>OY759717.1:0-3548583 GCA_963662525.1 Bacteroidales bacterium | reverse complement strand
TGATGAGAGAGATTTTTCAGAATGAATCTGGGAGCCTGATAAATATCATTGGCCCTTCCTAGATAGCAAGGGTCATGAAAGGTAATCATAGTTTCAGCAAAGGATGTGTTTTCAAGGTTCAGAAAACCAGTATCGATATATTTTTCAAGAAACTGAAGATAATTTTCAACTTGAAATTCAGCCCCCAGGTCAGGATATTCATTTTTAAAAACATTATAACAGTGTGGGCATATGGTTATAATTTTCCGGATATCATATGATTTAAATAATGTGATATTCTGTAATGCCTGCATTTGAAAAAGCATCTCGTTTCCGGCGCGGCGGGCAGGATCGCCAGAACATGATTCTTCTTTGCCTAACACGGCATAGCTAACATTCAAAAATGATAAAATTTTCACAAAAGCTGCAACGACTTTTTTATACCTATCATCGAATGCTCCTGCACAACCTACCCAAAACAAATACTCAGGTTTTTCATCCCTGGAAAACAAATCAGCCATTACGGGCACTTCAAGTTTTCTAGTCTTCAGCATTGCAATTATCTCTTATTTATGTATTTTTATGAAAAGATCCTGTGCCCATAACAGCCTGTCATCAGGTGAGTATTGCCAGGGTGCACCATTGTTTTCGATATTACTGAAAATCGATTTCAAACCACCCGGTGCCGAGCCCCTTTCCATCACCAGAAAGCGTCGCATATCGATAATCAAACTGGGATGATTTATATTTATGGGACATTCTTTGGCACAAGCGTTACAGGTAGTGCATGCCCATAATTCTTCCTCTGTTATATAATCTGTTACCAGTGATTTATGGTCATCGAACAATCTACCGCTATTCAACATGCCCGGGCCTTTTTCTTTCATTCTGGCCCTTACATCCATCATGATCTTTCTTGGGCTGAGCTTTTTCCCCGTAATATTTGCAGGGCAAACTGTGGTACATCTTCCACATTCGGTACATGATAAGGCATCAAAATAGTTTTTCCAGGAAATATCTTCGGCATCCTTCACACCAAAACGTCCGACTTCAGCCGGAAAATCGGAAGCATTCATTGCAGAATCAGGATTCAGCATCAAATTAACTTCACGCGTAACACTTTCCATATTTGTCAGTTTCCCCAAAGGCTCAAGCCTTGAAAGGAAAACATTAGGGACAGACATAAAAACATGAAAATGCTTTGAATAGGGAAGCATATTTGCAAAAATAAAAATCAGTAAAATATGCATCCACCAGAATATTTCATAAAAAACAGCTATTTGTTCTGAAGGAAGTCCCTTAAAAATGAGTGATAAAAAACTGCTAACAGGATAGCATCCGGTTATCTGACCTGATTCTTCACTCATCCTGATATAGGAAATATTCATTCCCAGGAGTGAAATCATAAGCAATAGGATCATGGAGAGGGCCAAATTCGCATCCTGGTGAGATAAGGGTTTCATCTCAATACCTTCAAACCTGCTGATATGAAGAAATAATCTTCGAAAAAGGAAAATTAGTATTGAAATCGCCACCAATAATCCAAAGATATCGCCGGAAGCAACAATTATATTGTAAATCAAACCCAGACTACTTAATGCCTTTTCTTTACCCCATAAACCATCAATAATCATTTCGATACTGCCAAAAAGGATTACACAAAACCCCCAAAATACCAAAGCATGAAAAATGCCGATTACAGGTCTTCTAAATATCTTTGTCTGTCCAAATGCCACTTCCATCATTATTCTGAATCTTTTTCCAAAGTTTCTTACAGGAAAAGCAGGGCGAGTAAAACGGAAAAAATTGATAAGTCTATTTATGGAATACCCGAAAACACCCATGGTCAGCATGAGCGCAATTGAGAACCATATCTGTTTAGCCATAGTGTGGGATTATTTCATTTTTACTTCTTTTACAGCCTCAACCAGTTTGGGTAAAATTTTTGAAGCATCTCCCACGATACCATATTGGGCTGCCTGAAAAATCGGAGCATCTTTATCTGAATTAATGGCCACAATATATTTCGAGGAGCTAATGCCAGCAAGATGCTGTGTAGCTCCAGAAATGCCAATAGCAAAATACAGATTAGGGGCAATAATCTTCCCAGTTTGGCCGGTATGTTCTTCATGAGGACGCCAACCTTCATCCGAAACCGGACGTGAACAGGCAGTTGCGGCACCAAGCAGGCCAGAGAGTTCTTCAATTGGGCCCCAATTGTCTGGAGTTTTCATTCCCCGGCCACCTGACACAACAATATCTGCATCAGTCAATAGAATTTTCCCAGTTTGCTTATAAACTTCTTGGATATTGGTCTTGAGAATATTGCCAGATACAGGAATATCAATCTCTTCAAAAAGAGCCTCCGGTTCGGTTTCTATCACTTCAAATGAATTTTGAGCCAGTGTGAGGATTTTAAAATCTGATTTTATTAGAACCTGAGCGTATGCATTTCCAGAGAATACTTTTTTGAATACGATAAAAGGGTCAATACTGAGTGGAAGTTTGCTCACGCCTGAACCAATACCTGCTTTCAAAACCACTGATAATCTCGGAGCTAAAGCTTTCCCTTTATTATTATTAGAAAGAATTAAAATGGAAACTGATTCTTTCTTGACCACTTCTGAGATCAGTGATGTGAACGCCTGGGTATCGAAGGTATTATAGATTTCATTATTTACTGTAATGATCTTCTTTGCTCCATACCTGGCTAGTTTTTCCAATTCAGAAAAATCAACTTTTCCAACGGATAATGCAATGGTAGTAGTATTCAGCATCGCTGCAACCTTCGAAGCATAGGAAACCAATTCAAATGAAAGTTTTTTAAACTTGCCATCCCAATTCTCAACAAATATTAAAACTGCCATAATGAGTTCTTTATTAAATTCAAATTAAATAACTTTAGCCTCAGTTTGAAGCAATTCAATTAATTGCTTAGGATTTTCAGGATCAATGAATTTACATGATGCCCTAGGTTTGGGTATCTCAAAAGAAACGATCTCAGTCAAAGAATCAACAGGAACAGGCTCAACTACTTGGATGTGTTTTGTTCTTGCCATCATAATCCCTCTCATGGCAGCGATTCTGGGTTCTTTTGCAATTCCCTTCTGCACAATCGCAACCAAAGGAGTAGGGAGGCTAATTATTTCTTTACCTCCATCTATCTCCCGGGTGATTCTGACTTCACTACCCTCAATATCAAAATTTGAAACGGATGATACAGATGGGTAAGCAAGAAACTCAGCAAGCATTCCCCCAACATTTGAGCCATTGAAGTCGCTTGATTCAATACCACAGAAAATAATATTATAAGAATTTGATTTAATGACTTCTGCAAGTTGTGCTGCCACATAAAATGCATCGAGAGGACTGGCATTCACACGGATAGCATCATCTGCACCAATTGCCAATGCTTTTCTGATGGTAGGTTCGGCGGACATTAGTCCAACATGAGCAACAGTTACCGACTGTATATTAGCAGAGGCTTTGTCTTTTAATTCCAATGCCCTGGTTAGTGATAACTCATCCCAGGGATTGATCACCCATTGTATACCGTTAACATCAAGCATTTTATTATCATTGACGAACTTGACCCTGGTAGTGGTATCTGGTACATTACTGATACAAACTAATATTTTCATTAAAGTAAGTTGTGTTTTTAAATAAAATTATTGGGTTGCAAAGATAAAAGAAAAAAAGACTGTCAAATTGACTGTAATCAATCTTCTTCATCAAGGCATTTATTATACTGGGTCATTGCCTTGAGACTCATGGCCATGCTTGAAAATCCTCCATCATGGAAGAGGTTCTGCATTGTTATTTTGCGACTCAGATCAGACAGCAAAACAATGGCGAAATCAGCACATTCTTCAGCAGTGGCATTCCCTAAGGGTGACATGCGTTCCGTAAAATCAATCAGTCCGTCAATTCCTTTTATTCCGCTTCCTGCAGTTGTCCGGGTGGGTGATTGAGAAATCGTATTTACCCTGATTTTCTTCTCACGCCCATATATATATCCGAAGCTTCTGGCAATAGATTCCAGCAAGGATTTAGCATCTGCCATGTCGTTGTAACCATAAAGAGTTCGTTGTGCAGCGATGTATGAAAAAGCCAAAACTGATCCCCATTCATTGATGGCATCTAGTTTCTTGGCAATTTGTAGCATTTTATGAAATGAAAGTGCAGAAATGTCAATTGTCTTTAAAAAGTAGTCATAATCCAGGTCGTCATATTCCCTGTGCTTTCTTACGTTTAAAGACATACCTATAGAATGCAGCACAAAATCAACTTTACCTCCTAAGATATCCATCGATCGTAAAAAAACATTTTCCAGGTCTTTAACACTAGTAGCGTCGGCAGGAATTATTTCAGCATTGCATTGTTTTGAAAGGTCATGGATATCACCGAATCGTAAAGCAACCGGAGTATTGGAAAGAGTAAAAATTGCTCCCTCTTCATGCGCTCTGATTGCCGTTTTCCATGCAATCGATTTTTCATCCAATGCACCAAAGATGATTCCTTTCTTACCTGTAAGTAAATTATACGCCATCAATCTGTTTTCTTAAATTAATAATTGAAATAGAATTATAAATTAATTAATTAACAGCTCTTTAGCCGTTTGAATTGCTGCAGAAGAAACTTTATCATTGCTTAACATTTTAGCAATTTCCTCAATTCTTTCAGAATTCGATAATCGCTTAATATAAGACGTTGTATAATCTTGTTCTTCTGTTTTATATACTTTAAAATGGCTTTCCCCTTTCCCCGCAATTTGTGGAAGATGAGTAATAGCAATGACCTGCATATTTTCTGCCATTTTTCTTAAAATATCACCAACTTTGCCTGCAACTTCTCCTGAAACTCCATTATCAATTTCATCGAATATTATTGTAGGGAGAAGTTTTTTTTGACTAACCATTGATTTAATGATTAACATCAGTCTAGATAATTCCCCACCTGAAGCTATTTTCGATATATCAGCTGGTTCAATCCCTTTATTTGCACTGAACAGAAACCGGATTTTATCCAATCCGTCTTTAGATAATTCAAACTGCCTGAAGTTATCAACTTTAAAAATAGCATTTGGTAGTCCCAGTAGCGCTGAAAGTCGCACAATTTCTTTTTCAAATGCCGGAATTACTTTGCATCTTGTCTTGCTCAAACCTTCCGCTTCAAAAACAAGCTTTTCGGACTTACCCAGTATTGAGTTTTTAGTCTGATTAATCTTTTCCTCCAGATTATCAGATTCAATTAATTTACATTCAATATTATACTGAATATTTATAAGTTCATCAATTGAAGTTACCTTATGCTTTTTTTGCAATTGATAAATCTGGTCAAGTCTTTGGGCTATGGATTCAAATTCGTCAGGGTCAATGGAAATCTGATCCCCGATTTTTTCAATTCCACTCACTATATCCTTGATGTCAATCAAGTTAATTTTTAATCTTTCCAACAATTCTGCAATATCTTGGTGGAATTTGGAAACAGAATTCACATTATGAATAACGTCTGTGAGTTGAGAAAGAATATTTACTTCCCCATGACTTATTAACTCACTGGATTTAAATAAATTAGATTTAATTTCCTCAGCATGTGTTAATACCTGAAATTTTTCTTCCAATTCTTCCTGCTCACCCTTCTTTAGGTCAATCCGATAAAATTCATTGATTAAAAAATGGAAATAGTCTTTTTCCTCTCTGGCTTTTTTATCCTGATCCTGCAACAATTCAAGCTCTTTTTTGTAAAAAGAAAGTTCTTGGAAGCCGGATCTGAATTTCATTAATTTATCTAGCTGTCCAGCATAGCTATCAAGAACAGCAAGTTGGAAATTTGAATCATTAAGTGTAATGATGGAATTTTGCGAGTGAATATTTACAAGCCTGTCGCCAAAATCTTTCAACAATGAAAGATTGACTGGGCTATCATTAATAAATGCTCTTGATTTACCCAGTGGATTGATTTCACGGCGAAGTATTGTTTTATCATCTTTATCAAGGTCATGAGTGAAAAAGAATTCATCAAGACAGTAATTTTCAATGTTGAATGTTCCTTCAATTATGCATTTTTGTGATTTATTCAGCAGAACATTACTATCAGATCGTTGGCCAAGGATGAGTGCAAGAGCACCGAGAATAATTGATTTACCAGCTCCAGTTTCGCCTGTGATAACAGAAAATCCCTGAGAGAAATCAATCTCAAGTTGCCTGATCAATGCATAATTTTCAATGTAAAGTTTAAGGAGCATATCAAAAAGTTGTCCTATTTTGCTTCAAGAATTGCTTGATATTTGGAGCTATTTGCCGGATCAATTTCTTTTAATATATTAGTAATATTGGTCTTTTCCAAAGGTGGAACCCGCTGATCGGAATAGATATTCACGAACTCATCCCGTTTTGCATCAAATATTAGCTGTAATGAATATAACCCTGGTTTCGCATTATAGACTTTTTGCAGGAAGTTTAAACTCTCTGTCACACTATTTCTGCCCTGGTCAACCTTTTCATACATCTGGTCCAGACCAAGACGATGGAAGGTATAATTAAAATCTCTTAATCCTGAATTTGCAGGATTCATATATCCATTTAAAAGCCAGTACCTGTTTTTATCATTTTCGTATGCTTTCCAACCAGGTTCCTGAGCGTTTTGAGCTGCATTAACAACATCCTGTGCTTTTCCCAAGAAGGGGTCTCCCCCGTTCGGCGAGAAAGAATCAAAATATAATCCAAGGAAAACATATGAATAATAGGCTAATAAAGAAGTCAGGTTAGAAGAAAAGCTGCCATCGGAATAATCCAAAGGCTGATATTCGACGTATCTGAATTGCACTCCCTTGTCAATATAGTTCAGTAAAATTGAATTGTAGGCAGTGCTTAAAATAGGCCGTCGCACAACAACGTTGAGATTTGCCCTGAATTCATCGGATCCAAGTCGTTCATTGACAGTCAATAACATTGTACATTCTATTTTTTCTTCTGCCTTGATATTATATGTGGACCATTTATGGTTATTCATGAATTCATAAATAGCATTCTGTAAAGTTTCAAAAATCTTTTTATCAGTTCCTTCAAGCTGAGGGGCAGTAACATTTACTGAACAGTCAAACTCCTGAGCTTGAAGATTGCAGAAAAAGAATAAAAAAAAGACAAGAGCACTCCAGTTTCTATTCATATCAGTCCGAATTAGTAAATCTATTTAAAACTTAAGACTGCATCAAGGATGTCGGAGGCAACATCTTGTTTTGACTTTAAAACTCCCTGATTAATTACTCCCTTTTTATCAATAATTGTAATTTTATTGGTGGGGGTATTAAAACCAGTTCCCTCCTCATTCAGCAAATTCAATACAATGAGATCAAGATTTTTTTCATTTAGTTTTTTTTTAGCATTTTGAATCCCATTCTCTGTTTCCAGGGCAAACCCAACAACAATCTGGTTTTTGCTTTTTTGCCGTCCCAGTTTTAAAAGGATATCGGGAGTTGGGATCAGGTTAAGATTTAAACCATCCTTATTCTTTTTTATTTTTCCAGTGCTTGCTTTTTGAACTGTATAATCTGCGACAGCAGCTGACATAATAATAACATCAGCATGTTTTGATTCACGCATGCATGACTTATACATTTCTTCTGTTGATTCAACATCTATTCTTAGGATACCAGAATGCTTTGTTGATAATTGAGTCGGACCTGTTATTAAAACAACCTCTGCTCCTCGGGAAGCAGCATTTTCTGCCAGGGAAAATCCCATTTTTCCAGAGGAAAAATTTCCAATAAAACGCACTGGATCAATCTTTTCGTAAGTTGGTCCTGCCGTTATTAGAATTTTTTTTTTAATTAAATCCTGTTTGTTATTAAAATGGGCTAATAAAACTTGCAGAATTTTCTCCGGTTCTGCAAGACGCCCTGGTCCGGAAAGACCGCTTGCCAATTCGCCTGTTTGAGGTTCAATGATTATATTCCCAAATGATTTCAGTAACTCAATATTTCGTTGGGTTGTAGGATGTTGATACATATCTAAATCCATGGCGGGAGCAATAAAAACAGGACATTTTGCTGACAAATAGGCAGTTATGACAAAATTGTCCGCAATGCCCTGTACCATTTTTCCCAGGGAATTAGCAGTTACCGGAGCAAAAAGAATGAGATCAGCCCATTGACCTAATTCAACATGATTATTCCAGATCCCATTTTCGGGATTGAATGGTTCAACAATCACTGAATTGAGTGAAAGAGTTGAAAGAGTAAGTGGGGTTACAAAATTTTTAGCGACTGGTGTCATGATTACCTTAACTTCTGCACCTTCTTTAACAAGTAATCTGATTAAAAAAGGAATTTTATAGGCAGCAATGCTACCAGAAATTCCGATTACGATTTTTTTACCCTTCAACATAGCTATTACGATTGGGTATTAAAAATCTTCTGCTTTTTCCTTGTGTGGATTCCTGAAATAAACTTCATCATTAAGGTATTCATGTATTGCAATCAATGTTGGCTTGGGAAGGTGTTCATAGTATTTTGCAATTTCAATTTGTTCTCTGTTTTCAAAAACTTCTTCCAGATTATCTGTAGTGGTGGCAAATTCAGAAATTTTCTGATTTAGTTCTTCCTTCATTTCCAAACCGATTTGATTTGCTCTTTTTGACAGAACAGCAACCGTTTCATACACATTATTGGTTCCCTTTGTAAAATCCTCAATATTACGGGTTACAGCATGAACATCAGCTTTGATTTTCTTATAATCCATGATCATTAATTATTATAGTTTGGTATTTTGATTTTGTTCTATTTTCTTCTGATCTCTCAGATAAATCATATCAAGTTCTTTCCTGGACTTTTCCTTTAATCCATTTATCTCTCCTAAGAACTGACTTTGAGGAAATTGAGCAACAAACTCCTGGTAAGCATTAATTGTTTTTTGATGACGCTCCTTTTTCTTTTCTTCAACACTTTCTTTTGCAAATTTATGATAGGATTTGAAAATTAAAAAAAGGATATCTTCCTTCTTTGGGGTTCCGGGATATTCCTTTAATATATTGTTAAATGCTTGGATGGCTGCAGCATAATCATCCATTCGGTAGTACATTTTAGCAATGTGGTAATCCTTTTTTTCAAGTTTCTCCCTGAGTTTGTCTATTAAATCATTGCATTCCGATACTCTTTTACTCGTCGGATAAATATTTGTAAAGAACTGAAGGTCTTTGATAGCCTCATAAGTGATCGTTTGGTCCAGGCTATATTCAGGGGAACTGAGATAATTGCAATAAGCACTCATAAACAAACATTCTTCAGCAAGTGCTGAGTTTGGGAAATTATTTGAATATCGCTTAAAGTAATAAGCAGCCAGGGTGTAATCTTTTTGGTTGTAATAGCAATAAGCATAGGAATAATATATTTTTTCTGATTTATCTGTTGCCCTCATTACTCCAGCCAATTGATCGAACAGTTGAAGTGCCCTGGAATAATCCTTATCATTATAATATTTCATGGCGGCCTCATATTTTTCATCAACCGAGCCACTTTTAACAAGCTTCTGAAAGCCGCATGAGGAAAGGCCTACAAGGAAGAGAAAGAAGACAATGGAGGCAATTGATTTTTTCATAGTGCAAAGGTACAACTTTTCATTGAAATTTTGGTAATTTTGCTGGCGGAAGCAATACATACTCTTAACGTAACAATCAACTAATTCTTATTTACTGTGGATATTTTTCAAAAAGTAGTGCAAAATATGGGGCCTCTTGGCCAACTAGCAGATTTCGGATATGGTTACTATTTCTTTCCTAAACTGGAGGGGGAGATTTCAAACCGTATGTTTTTCAGAGGAAAACCAGTTTTGGTATGGAGTTTAAATAACTATCTGGGACTTGCCAATCACCCTGAAGTCAGGAAAATTGATGCTGAGGCATCTGCACAATATGGATTAGCATCGCCCATGGGAGCCAGAATGATGTCGGGCCAAACAAATTATCACGAGCAACTTGAAAGAGAGCTTGCAGCCTTTGAGCACAAGGAATCAGCCTACCTTCTAAATTTTGGTTATATGGGCATGGTTTCAATTATTGATTCACTGCTCGACCGGCATGATGTTGTGGTTTACGACTCGGAATCACATGCATGCATTCTTGATGGTCTCCGTATGCATATGGGAAAACGATTTGTTTTTCCCCATAACGATCTTGATAAGTTTGAGCAGCAGCTTAAGCGGGCACGTAAATTAGCCGATCAAACTGGTGGAGGAATCCTCGTGATAACAGAAGGTGTTTTTGGGATGCCTGGAGACCTGGGTAACCTGAGTGGCATTCTTCAATTTAAAGATAAATATGGCTTTCGTCTGCTCGTTGATGATGCTCATGGTTTTGGAACTATGGGTAAATATGGTGCCGGGACCTCGGAAGAACAGGGTGTTGTTGATGGAGTGGATGTTTATTTCGGCACTTTTGCCAAAGCCATGGCAGGAATCGGCGCATTTGTTGCCAGTGAGAAACCGATCATCAAAGCGCTGACTTTTAATATGCGCTCACAGGTGTTCGCCAAATCCTTACCAATGCCCATGGTTATTGGTTCTCTGAAACGGCTTGAATTAATTCGTAACCATCCTGAACTAAAAGATAAACTGTGGACAATTGTTCATGCTTTACAGAATGGGCTTAGAGATAAAGGATTTGACATCGGACGCACCCAATCACCAGTGACTCCTGTATTTCTGAAAGGAGGATTAAGTGAAGCCACTCAGATCGTTGCTGATCTAAGGGAGAATTATGGTGTTTTTTGTTCCATGGTTATTTATCCCGTTGTTCCCAAGGGAGTGATTATGCTTCGTCTTATTCCAACAGCATCCCATACTCTGGAGGATGTCACTTATACGATTGATGCTTTTTCTGAAGTACGAAAAAAACTAGACGATGGAAAATATTCTTCAGGAATAATACCAAATGTCGCAGATATTTATTAGTAGATTTATGGAAAGAGAGCCGCTTTCCACCAGAGAGCAAATCTACAGGATATATCGCAGAACCCGTTTCATTATTAATCGAAATACAAAAAAGAAGAGTACTTCATATGTTTCTGAGAAATCGGAAATTCAATCTGAAATCACCTTCTGCCAACAAACTTACCGCACTTACAGGAAGCTCAGGTACCTATGGCGAATAGGTGCTCTTTCTACTGTGCCCATTATGAATAAGAATAATTCTTTTCAGCATATCGATTTCCCAAAAAGAACATATATCGCAATAGGAATAAATTCGCTTTCTGTATTCCTGATCACTTATCTTCTGGTTTATTTTTTAACACACCTTATCACGGCCACTTCAGCATCCGCATTTAAAATCAGTTCCATAATATACTATTATGATGTTGATTACCTGATCAGAGGTTATGATTGGACATCTGATGCGGTGATTGCCGTATTCAGCACTGCTCCTTTGTTCTCCATTTTTTTTTCACTTCTTCTGCTGATCCTTTACCTAAATGTTGCAGCTGAAACTGGTTTACTCAGGCTTTTTGTACTCTGGGCTTTCTGCCATTTCATTTTACACTTTTTTGGTGAAGTTTTTGTCGGTGTGTTATTAGATGAAGGTTTTGGCTACGTTATTATGTACCTTTTTGTGATGGATACAGGAAAGATGATCCTTTGCCTTTTTGCCTTTTTATGTCTCTTTACCTTGGGATATTTACTGACCAGGTATTTTCTTTATTCAGGGAACAGTTATTTCAATTTATTAAGTAAAAACAACAGGATGAGATTCATTCTTGCCCAGTTCATTTTGCCAATGGTAATTGGGAATATTATAATCATCTTGATTAAAATACCTAAGATCACGCTTTTTGAAATTTTACTTAATGCCTCAATGCTCTTCCTGATAATACCGGTTTTATTGAGAAGTATCAGATTGCAGGATCTTTTTTTTGATGAGGAGCCAAGAAAAGTCAGAATTATTGTGAAATATTTAATCAGCATGTTTGCCTTGCTGATTGTCTTCCGGATTGGACTTGGAATTGGAATAAAAATTTAGTCAGCTCAATTCTTCGTTCAGGTTCAAATTATTTTTGTATCACTACTTTATCCTGAAAAACCTGGCCATCATTGTCTAAAAGAATCATATATAATCCCGATGGCAGGTGACACAAATCTATCTGGAATAAAGAATTGGCCCGATCAGCATACAGTTTTTTATTATAAACCTTCTTTCCGGTAATATCAAAAATACCCACTTGCCATTCTCCTAAAGATTTCAGAGGCAATAGTATTCCGAATTGACCCGGGCTGGGATTAGGAAATACAAATGAAGCACGAACCGTTTTTTCGTTAATATCAAATGTCAAGGGTCTGAGCTGGACATCCAAGTGCAAAGTGTTATAATTGATAATATTGACACCTGTAATGGTTTTCGAAAAATATCCTGGAGCAGAAAAAGTAACATCATAAATCCCGGCATGAATTGGTCTGGCATAGAAGCCAGAAGGCAGTTTTGAGTATACAAAGGAACTATCATTATACAGATCGTGATTTAGAATAAAAACCTTTGCCTGAAGCCTTTCCCCTGTTACCGTATCTGTAATCGTACCCTGAAAACCATAGTTCACTTGCTCCAGGAAGTTCAACAGAGAATGATAATTATAATTCCAATGTGCGATAAGTTTAGACGCAGGCAGAAATTTAGTATAAGATAGTTCGATTGTTACTTCCCGGCAATGCTCAAAGAAATTCATGTAATCCTGCCGGCCACCAACCATTGTATACCAGGCAGCGCCATTTGTAACACCATTATTTTCCATGGTAAAATATCCAGATGGACTATATTTATGAATAGTATCTGCATATTCTCTGCCTGTAAATTGCCACCAATCGTCATCCGCAGTGAGCCTGTACCATCTGTCCCAGGGGTAATTAAAAACTTCGGCACCTCCATGAAAATTAGCACTCATAACAAAATGATGCCGGTCAGCATAATCCATAAAAGCAAGAGTCTCCGGTTGTTTTGCTCCGGTATTCGCAAATCCCGGGTCAGGAAAATTGCGGTTTAAATCATAACCATTATAATTTTCGCGGATCGGATTCGTTAGGGTTGTACCATTACGGTACATTCCATCCGGGTTTGCCATTGGATTGATGTATATTTCAGTATTGTTAACGATATTGGTAATTCGTGAACTTACTCCATACCCTTGAAGCAATGAATCGGCTAAATGCAACATCAGAATATAGCCAGTAGTTTCATCACCATGTATTGAAGAAGTATAAAGGAATTCAGGTTCTCCATTTGAAAAATTGACGGAATCACTGATTTTCAAGGCTAAAATTTTTCGTCCTAAAACAGAAGTACCAATGGTATCAAGCCGGCAAATTTCAGGGTAGGCGGTTGCAAAATATAGCATAGTATCAAGATATTGCTGGTATTTAGGATAAAAGTTCCACAAAGGAACCAATCTCTTATTCATACTGGTTGGTTCAGGATTAATTTCAGACTCCTTGAGCAAACCGCCGGGGTTTGGCAAAATAGTATATGGAATATTTTTTAACTGAAACTCTTTAAACTGATCACGGCTGGCATAAGCAGATACCTCCTTATCCTTATAATTATCAATAGATATCAAAGAAGTCAGCGAATCGACCTGAATTTTATTTTCTACCTTGAATTTGAAATATATTTCTCCCCAAACTCTGAAAATACTGTCAACTGATTTTTGATCATTTTTTTGTGAGAACAAAATCCCACTATGTAAGAAAAAGCCTATAACGAGTAATACAAAATAAAATCGTTTCATTTATCACTTAAGATTATTGATCAGGGAACTGATCTGTGAATGAACTTCTTTATTGACAGGTACGAGTGGCAAGCGAACCAGGTTCTGGCAAAGTCCCATGATTTCCAGTGCTGCTTTAATTCCTGAGGGACTTCCGTCAAGAAAGAGAGAATTAATAAAATCAAGCAGTAAATAATGTATTTTCCTGGCTTCAACGAAGTCACCCTTGATTCCCCTTCTAACCATCTCTGAGAATTCTTTTGGAAAAGCATTTGCAACAACTGAAATAACTCCATTTGCACCGGCTGCAATAAGTGGTAGCGTTAAGCCATCATCACCAGAGAGCACAAGAAAATTCTCTGGTTTGTTTTTCAGCACCTGGTAAATCTGATCAAGGTTTCCGGAAGCTTCTTTGATCCCGATAATATTTGGAACTTCTTTTGCCAGTTTAAGGGTTGTAGATGCACTGATATTGCTGCTTGTTCGTCCAGGGACGGTATATAGAATAACCGGAACCGGACTGGATTCAGCAATGGTTTTAAAGTGCTGGAAGATACCCTCCTGCTGCGGCTTATTATAATACGGACAAACGGAAAGAACAGCATCAATACCTTTAAAGGGAGTACCATGGATATTCAATACAACTTCGGATGTTGAATTCCCGCCAATGCCAACAACAAGTGCAACCCGTTTGTTTATTGTTTCGACTGAAAATTCAATCAGGGCTTTCTTTTCATGTTTGGAAAGTGTCGAGGCTTCTCCGGTAGTACCAAGGACAACAATAAATTCAACATGGCCGGAGATAACATGGTTCAGGATATTCTTGAAGGCATCGAAATCAATGGCCCCTGATTTTTTAAAAGGAGTAACAACGGCAACACCAGTCCCAATGAATTTATTGAATACTTTTTGCATCACAGTTAATTATCGATAAATAGTGTTTTACATATCCCAAAAATTCTTTAAAACTGGTAGAAGATTTAGAATCAATCATAAAATCATAATACGATGAATTTTCTTCGGAAAACCTTCCAACTTTACAAAATGATTTGGATAGCCCGCTGATGTACTTCAGTGGAAAGCAATCCTGAAGACTCAAGTCGATCAGAATATCAAATTCAATTTCAATGAAATCCCTGACGGTTGTATGCACTGGTTTATAAAACCAGGTAAGGTCTTTGGTTGAGAAAAAATCAAAAGAGAGTTTTGGAAGAAACCTGGAAATCAGGTTTTTATTTTTCACAAACCCAAGTGCCTTGACTTCCTTGTGTTCATGCTGTAATTCAGTGACAAATTCTGAAACCCTTTCATAATCAGGCACATCTTCCAGCATATATAAAATACCAATGCGCCGGGCATCCTGAAGATTAGTCATGCGCCGCTGTATTTCAATATGGGATCTTTCCTTTTTAAAGGAGCAAATTCCCATTCGCTTGCGAAGACTACCAAACATCAAAATTTTTTGTTAGGTTGAATTTTTATGCAAAGTTACGATTTATGTCAATAGAAAGTCGTATGAAATACATAATTTTGGGAAAAATCCCAAAGCCGCATGGAAATTACTTTTCTTGGCACCGGAACTTCACAAGGAGTACCTGTAATTGCCTGCGATTGTGCCGTGTGTTCATCTTTAGATGCAAAGGATACAAGGCTCAGATCATCCATATTAATAGATATTCAGAAAAAAAAATTCGTAGTTGATTGCGGACCGGATTTCAGGCAGCAGATGCTGAGAGAAAAGATACATTCCGTTGATGCAATACTGGTTACCCATGGACACAAAGACCATATCGGAGGGCTGGATGATATGCGGGCATTCAACTATGTTTTAAAGAGACCTTCAGATGTTTATGTTAGCAAGCAATCGTATAGAATTATAAAGCATGAATTTTCCTATGCTTTTGAAGAGTACCCATACCCCGGTGTACCGGAAATCAACCTCATCTTATTTGGAAATAAAAAATTCACCATTCAGGATATAGAGATTATACCCATTAAAGCGCTTCATTACAATGGTAACCAATTTGTTTATGGCTTCAGAATTAATGACTTCACCTACCTTACTGATGCCGTGATGATCCCTGAAAAAGAGAAAAGAAAGATGTTAGGAACAAAAGTTTTAGTTTTAAATGCATTGAGAAAAGAAAAGCATTATTCTCATTTCAATTTAGATCAAGCTATCACCATTATGCAAGAAATTAACCCTGATCGGGGTTATATCACCCATATCAGTCACCAAATGGGAAAATCCGAAGAGGTAAATTCAGGTTTGCCTGAAAACATTCAGTTGGCTTATGATGGACTGAAAATCAACCTATAATTTTCTTACCCGTTTTAGGGTCAGCAGGTTCATAGGATTACTGCCGATTCCATCAATATTATTCCTAACAAATCTCAACACCCTGTCATAATATAGAACGACAACAGGAGATTTTTCCATAAGTATCTTTTCCATTTCGCGGTATAAGTATAGCCTCAGAGAATCATCAAGGGTTGATAAGGATCGCTGAAAAAGCTCATCATATTTTAAATCAGAAAAACGGGTATAATTTGGCCCCTTGGGACAGAAGTTTTTGCTATAGAACATCGATAAATAATTCTCTGCATCAGGGTAATCAGCTATCCATGACGCCCTAAAAAAAGGTAGTTTTGCCTGTGCTTTCATTTCTTTCACTGCAGCAGCAGGACTGACTTCAATATTTATTTCTATTCCAAGATCACCCGCCTGGGACTGGATATATTTGCAAATATCAAGATAATCAGGAGTAGAAGTAAGCGAAATGGGTGTCAGTCCTCTGCCATGAGGGAAACCCGCTTCTTCCAATAAACGAAGTGCTTGCTGAGGATTGTATGAATAAAATACCCTGCCTGAATCAAATGAAGGCAGTCCCTCTGGAATAATTCCGTTAACGCCAGGAGTTCCGATTCCATTTCTGAGATAGCGTATCATCTTTGAGCGGTCAAATGAAAGATTAATTGCCTGACGAATTTTTTTCATTTTCAAGGGACTGGTTTTCATCATGGGATTCAAGGTGTCCATCATAAAACCAAGGTATTCAGTGTTCAGGTATGGTTGAGAAATCAAATGCATCTGGGAAGAGTATTTCACCTTTAACTTACCTTGTTTTGTAAGTAATTCATCTTTATATGTTGGATCAATCCCTGACATAAAATCGAGTTTTCCCTTGCTAAACTCGAGAAAAGCCGATTGTTTATCAGCAACAAAAGATATGGATACGGCATCAAGGTATGGGAGTTTAACTCCTTCTTCAGATTCAAAATATTTACTATTTTTCAACAGGATCAGTTTAACACCTTCTTTCCACATCTTGAAGGCAAATGGGCCGGTTCCGACGGGGTTACATCTGAAATCTGATCCGAAATATAATACGGCTTCCTGCGGGATCACCGAGCAATATTGCATTGTCAGAAGCCCCAGAAAAGGCGGAAATGCTTCTTTCAACCGGATGGTAAATATGGAATCATTAATAACATCAAAAGCATCTTCCTTTCTTTTATCATCAACGTTGCTAAATATCCATAAGCCGGGAGAAGCCGTCTTTTCATCTAAAATACGATCAAAGCTGTATTTGAAATCAGAAGCCTTGACATTCCTGCCTTTTCCATTTTTAAAACAGGGACTATCATGGAAAAATACATCAGTACGGAGGAAAAATTTATAAAGCAAGCCATCCTCAGAAATAATCCATGATTTTGCGATACATGGAAGTACCTCCAAGTGGTCGTTTAATTGAACCAAGCCATTGAACAACTGATTGGTAGCCCATATGGTTGATTGGTCTCTGGCAAAGGCGGGATCAAGAGTAGTTATATTTGCAGGTTCATTATACCTGAAAACGGTTTTTAACTCATTTTCGGAGTCAGTTCTACATGAGGTAAAACAGAGAAAAAGGAAAAAAATAAATAAGAAATTCATCCGCATAGGTATTACAAAAATACCAGTTTTTACAACATCTGGAAGATACAGGGAACTACCCTAACAGATTTTTCCTACTTTTGCAGAGAAAATGATCACAATATGAAGACCCATGCACTCGCGTTTTTAGTTTTTATCTCAGGAATTTCTATCGGTTTTGCTCAATCTGAACTTTCAGATTACGGATCAAAAGAGTGTTCCCAGCGTAAATCCATGACTGCTTTTTTGCCTGACAAACCTGGCTGGCAGGAAAGTGTTGCACCACATAGTTATAATGTACTTCATTATTCATTAACCCTGGATTTATACGCCTGCTATTTAGGGTCTTTTCCTAATGATTTTAAGGGAACCAACATTATTACCTTCAGCGTTGATTCTGTGCTCAGTTCCATCCATCTTGATGCGGTCAATACCTCATTGACTATTGATTCGGTCAGGATGGCCGGGGTTTCCTTTACCCATACCGGAAACTTGCTTACGATTATCCTCGACCGTTCTTACAATCCGGGAGAAATCGTGTCGGTTAAAATTTGTTATACCCATAAAAATGTTAACGACAATGCCTTCTATACGAACGGAGGATTCGTTTTCACAGATTCTGAGCCTGAAGGAGCGCGAAAATGGTTTCCATGCTGGGACAAGCCCTCCGATAAAGCCACCATGGAATTATTTGCAAAAGTGCCTTCCAGCGTTAAACTTGGATCCAATGGTATTTTAGCCGATTCCATCCTGTCAGGAAACGGAGATACGCTGATTTATCATTGGGTTAGCAATGAAAATATTGCTACCTATCTCATGGTTATAACATCAAGAGTTAACTATAATTTAGATATTGTATACTGGCATAAGCTGAATAATCCAGATGATAGTATTCCTATCCGTTTTTACTTTAACCCTGGTGAAAATCCGGGTGCGATTGAAAACATGATGACACCCATAACAAACTGGTTTTCAGAAAAATACTGCGAGCATCCATTTCAGAAAAATGGTTTTGCAACGCTGAACAGCCAATTTGGATGGGGAGGCATGGAGAACCAGACCTTAACAAGTCTCCGTCCGAACGGATGGCAGGAAGGATTAGTCGCTCATGAATACGCCCATCAATGGTTTGGAGATATGATAACCTGTGCAACCTGGGCCGATATATGGCTGAATGAAGGATTTGCGACCTGGAGCGAGGCTTTCTGGTATGAAAGTTATGGAGGCTATTCCTCCTATAAAGCCACCATTAACGCTTACGCATCAGATTATTTATCTTATAATCCCGGATGGGCAATTTCGGTACCATCATGGGCAACAAACACCCCTGATGCGAATATTCTTTTTAATTATCAGATTACCTATGAAAAGGGAGCCTGTGTTCTTCATCAGCTTCGTTACGTTCTGGGCGATTCATTGTTCTTTGCTTCCCTTCACGCTTATTGTTCAGATCCTGAACTGAAATATCAATCCGCAACTATCAATGATTTTCTGACGAAAGTTAATGAAGTGACAAATGATGATTACGAATGGTTCTTCAATGAATGGATTTACGAACCTAATCATCCTGCTTATCATAATTCCTATAATATCAATGATCTTGGAAATAGCCAATGGCAAATCAATTTTTTCATTGAACAAACACAAACAAGTCCCTCATTTTTTAAAATGCCGGTGGAAATAAAAATCAAGTTTAACGACCTAAGCGATACTACATTCAGGGTGATGAATGACGTTAATTTTCAGCAATTCACCTGGATTTTCAACAAACAGCCTGTTCTTGTATTCTTTGATCCAAATAAAGGCATTGTATTAAAAACAGCAAATACCATTGTTGGAGTTTATGGGATGGGACCTCAGTCGGAATATATTTCCCAGAACTATCCAAACCCTGTTGATACAAAAACACAAATATCATATACCTTAAACAAACCTTCAAAGGTTAAAATTGAGATTATAAATATTGACGGCAAAGTGATATATACACCCTTGAATGCGTTCAGGGAAGCCGGCATTTATAATCTAGATTTGGATTGTACCACTTTCCCTCCTGGATTATACTACTACCAGGTAATAATTGAAGGGAATACTTATATCCGGAAAATGGTTATTTCCCATTAGGTGGTATGAAATTCCATCATTCAGCCTGTCGGCAGTTAATTTCAGGCTTGCTGTTACTCTGTATAAGCCAACTCGGTTATGCCCAGGCAGAATTTTCTGCTTCTGATGATCATTCATTATTTAATGTTCAGCGCTACTCTCTTGAAATTGACCTTTACCATTGTTATAAAGCTCCTTTTCCCAAAAATTTCAGAGCGAGTGAAATCCTTACCATTAAAAGTGGTTCCATATTAAATAGGGTCAAGCTGAATGCAGTAAATACCTCCCTGGTGATTGATTCTGTTGGCATGGCTGGTGTGAGCTACACCCATTTAAATGACACACTTACCATTCAACTTGACCAAGATTATAATAAAGGTGAACATATCCAAATACAGATCTATTATCAGCATAGAGATGTCCAAGATAAAGCATTTTACGCCACCGATGGCTTTGTTTTCACTGATTGTCCTCCAGAAGGAGCCCGGAGATGGTTTCCTTGCATGGACCGGCCCTCAGATAAAGCAAGCTGGAGTTTGGTTGCAAAAGTTCCTTCAGGAGTCCGGTTAGGTTCTAATGGAATGCTTATCAGCTCTTCATTTATCGCTGATACTTTGTTTTATCACTGGGAGAGTAATTTACCAATTTCAACTTATTTAATTACTTTAACATCAAAAGTAAATTTCTCAATTGAACATTCATATTATCATCCAGCATCTTATTCAGGAGATAGTGTACCCATACAAATATTTTTCAATTCAGGGGAAAACCTCAATTTATTTAATAAGATCATACATCCATTAACTGATTTTTACTCTGAAAAGTTCGGCAGATACCCTTTTGAAAAAATAGGTTTTGCGACCCTGAATGGTGCATTTCCCTGGGGAGGAATGGAAAACCAAAGCATGATCAATCTGATGCAAGGGGGGCTGAGCAACCAGGAGTTGATTGCGCATGAATTCTCCCATCAGTGGTTTGGCGATCTGATTACCTGTAAAACCTGGGCAGAAGTATGGCTCAATGAATCGTTTGCCACTTATGCCACTGCCCTCTGGATAGAACATTCGAAAGGAAGCGGGGTATTTAAAAATCACCTCCGCACCCTGGCCGGTGAATACCTTGAAGATAATCCCGGATGGTCGGTTTACAATCCGAAATGGGATAAACAGAGTCCTTCTCCTGATGAGCTTTATAACGTATCCATATCATACAATAAAGGGGCCTGTGTGCTTCATCAGTTACGTGAAATAGTTGGTGATTCTGTTTTTTTTAAAATCCTTTTTCATTATGCAACGGATGTCCGGCTAATGTATGACAATGCTACAACGCAGGATTTCATCAATACTGCAAACCTCATCGCTGGAGAAGACCTCAGCTGGTATTTCAAAGAGTGGATATTTGCTCCTAATCATCCCATTTACGAGAATAGTTACCGGATCATTAACACCAAAAAGAAAGGATGGGAAATTAAATTATCTGTCAAGCAGACTCAGAAAAAGGCAGGAATATTCAGAATGCCAGTGGAAATATCAATACAATTCGAAAATTCCGCCGATAGTTTATTCCCCATCACGAATGAAAAGCGTGTTCAGGAATATGTGTTTCGTTTTTCAAGGCAACCCATATCCCTGAGTTTTGATCCACTGGATAAGATCTTATTAAAACAATCAAGAACGCTTAGGTTAAACGATCAATAAAGGATTCATTACCTGTTCCCGGAGAAGGGCATATTCATTGATCTCTTTTAGCTCCTCAATATACTGAAAATTCAAACCTTTGATATAATCTGCTTTAATATCCTCTATGTCTTTCTTATTTTCTTTGGAAAGGACAATGGTTGAAATATCAGCTCTTTTTGCTGCAAGGATCTTTTCTTTTATCCCTCCGACAGGCAGCACCTTACCACGCAGGGTAATTTCCCCTGTCATAGCCATGCGAATTGGAACTTTTCTCTGGGTAAAAGCAGAAGCAAGTGCAGTAAATATAGTAATGCCCGCAGAAGGACCATCTTTTGGAGTTGCCCCCTCAGGGATGTGAATATGAATATTCCATTTCCCAAACACATCCGGATCAATCTGAAAAAAGGAAGCATGTGCTTTCAGGTATGCCAATGCGATGGTTGCTGATTCTTTCATGACATCGCCCAGGTTGCCAGTGAGAGCAAGTTCACCTTTTCCCTTACTCAGGCTTACTTCAACAAACAATATCTCTCCTCCTACTGAGGTCCACGCCAATCCGGTCACAACACCAGCAATCTCATTATTGATGAATTTCTCAGCCTGGAAAAACGGGATACCCATCACTTTTGAAATATCCGTAAAGGCCAGTGTCCGGTTAAATTTTTCATGAATCACAATGGACTTAGCCTTATAGCGTAAAATTTTTGCAATGGATTTTTCTAATCCTCTGACACCGGATTCTCTTGTATAATCCTCGATAATTTTCTGAACTATTTCCTGCTTGAATACGACCTGGCTTTTCTTTAAACCATGTTCTCTGATCTGCTTTGGAATAAGGTGTCGTTTGGCAATTTCTAATTTTTCTTCCAATAAATACCCTGGTATATCAATAATTTCCATTCGGTCACGTAATGCCGGATGAATTGTACTCAGTGTATTTGCGGTGGCAATGAACATGATCCGTGAAAGATCAAAGTCCATTTCAAGGAAATTGTCATAAAATGCATTGTTCTGTTCCGGATCTAGAACCTCAAGTAAAGCAGCCTGAGGATCCCCATTTATATTCATTCCTGCAACTTTATCAATTTCATCTAGAACAAATACGGGGTTTGATGTTTTAACTTTTTTCAGACTTTGTATTATTCTGCCAGGCATGGCACCAATATAGGTTTTCCGGTGTCCTCTTAGTTCAGATTCATCTCTTAAACCGCCAAGAGACATTCTGGTATATTTCCTTTCCAAAGCACGTGCAATTGATTTTCCCAGGGATGTTTTTCCGACTCCCGGTGGGCCAACCAGACATAGGATGGGTGATTTTAAATCTCGCTTTAAGGCAATAACAGCAAGGTATTCAATGATTCTTTCCTTCACTTTTTCCAACCCGTAATGATCTTCATCAAGAACAACTTTAGCATGATCCAGGTCAAGGTTATCAGTGGAAAATTCGTTCCAGGGAAGCTGAACAAGGGTTTCGAGATAATTAACCTGAATCGAGTATTCAGCTGCAGCTGGATGCATTCGCTGAAGTTTGTTGCTCTCTTTTTCAAATATTTCAGCCACTTCTTGGGACCATTTCTTGGTTTTTGCCTGCTCCTTTAAAGTACTTACTTCCTGAGCATTCGGACTTCCACCCAATTCCTCTTGAATGGTTTTCAACTGTTGATGCAGGAAATAATCCCTTTGCTGCTTATCAAGATCGGTTTTAACCTTGTTCTGAATTTGTTGTTTCAGATCAATGATCTGTAATTCTTTGGTCAGGTATGTCAGGACCAGTTGCGCCCTTTCGGCGACATCAGGTATTTCCAGCAATTTCTGTTTATCCGATAGATCAATGGTAAGGTTTGATGAAATAAAATGGACCAGGAAGGAAGGGCTCTCAATATTTTTTATTGCAAAAGCTGCTTCTGATGGAATGTTTGGCGATTTATTCACTATTTGAACAGCAAGGTCTTTCAGGCTAGCAATTAGTGCATTAAATTCTTTGCTTTGTGGTCCATCCAACTTCAGGTTGTCGAACGCATGAACGCTGGCCAGAAAATATGGTTCCGTCTGTACTTGTTCAAGGATGGTAAATCTTCGTTTACCCTGAATTATGGCAGTATTACTGCCGTCAGGCATTTGTAAAATTTTTATGATATAGGCAACGGTTCCCACAGTATTCAGATCAATAAATTCGGGATCTTCAATAGATGGATCTTTCTGGGATACAACGCCGATTATCTTATCCCCTTTATAATAATCGCGGATGAGTTTAATTGATTTATCACGGCCAACGGTAATGGGAATAACAACACCAGGAAAAAGAACGGTATTCCGAAGAGGTAATATCGGAAGTATTTCAGGTACCTGTTCTGAATTCATCGCCTCCTCATCTTCCGAGGATAAAAGGGGGATAAACTCAGCATCGGAATCCATTAGATCAGATAAAGCAAAAAATTTATTTTCGAAAGTATGCTCCATATTAGTTCAGGTCAAATTGTCAGGAAACCGGATCGGTTGATCCAAAGGTTCAGATAAGACAAGTAATGTGCCAGGATTTCAGTAATCCGTTACTATAAGTGTTTATTCTTCAGTGTGAGTTGATAGACGCTACTAAGTAGGTCTACTTCCTCCTGATCGAATGATATGTGTCTGCGTTTATATACGATTTCAGCTACCTCGATGGCTTTTTTCAGGGTATAATTTGAATGGCCGGAAGTACCTCCCCAGGTGAAGGATGGAATAAAATTGCGCTGAAACCCAGAACCGAAAACATTGGCATTAACACCTACTACTGTGCCGGTATTAAACATTGTATTGATAGCACATTTGGAGTGGTCTCCCATAATCAATCCGCAGAATTGAAGATGGGTATTAATAAAGGTCTGCTTCCCATAGCTCCATAGCCTCACGGTATCATATGTATTTTTAAGGTTTGATGTATTGGTGTCAGCTCCAATGTTACACCATTCAGCTATGACAGAATGGCCGAGAAAACCATCATGAGCTTTATTTGAAAACCCGAATAAAACAGAATTATTTACTTCTCCTCCTACACGGCAATAGGGTCCGATGGTTGTTGGACCATAAATTTTGGCTGCCATTTTAATTTGTGCATGATCGCATAACGCAAAAGGGCCCCTGATCAGACTACCTTCCATTATTTCAGCATTCTTGCCAATGTATACCGGACCTGTTGTAGCATTTATGACAGCACACTCTATTTTTGCTCCTTTTTCAATAAAAATGTTTTCTTCACCAAATACCCGATTTGTTTTACTAAGGCTTTGTGATTTACGGCCTTTGGTTAGAAGATGAAAATCATCAGCAAGTGCATTCCCGTTTTTCGAAAAAATTTCCCATGTGTGATTAATTTTCAAAGGGGCTTCAGTAACGGCAATTTCCTCAATCCCTTCTGAGGAAGGATCTCCAATGCTTTCCAATTCATCCTCAGTTACGTGAAGGGCGATAATGGTATCATTAAAAACGACGGTCTGATTCGGTTTCAAGTTTTTTATAACAAAAACAATCTCGTCAGTAGGACAGACAGACCCGTTGATCAGGATATTTGCTTTTTCCTTTAAAATAGGGTATTTTTTTGAGAGATAAGGATCTGTAAGTGTCGAAGTCTTTGCATTGAGGTATTTTTCCCACTTCTCACGGATGGTCAGAATACCAATGCGAATGTCAGCAACCGGCCGCATAAATGTAAGGGGCAGCAGATTCGTCCGAACAATACTTTCATCAAAAAGTATATAATTCATGTTGCGCCTGTGTTAGGATAAAAAAGCAAACGTAATACTGAGTACAAAATTATAAATTTCTATATATAAAAAAACCCCCATTTCAGAAAACGGGGGTAGATTTTATTGTCAGAGGGACAATTATTAATTCCCAGCTTTCTTGTCGATATGTTTTTGGTACCTTGTTTTGAATTTGTCAACACGACCAGCAGTATCAACCAATTTCATTTTACCTGTATAAAAAGGATGCGATGTGTGAGAGATTTCGAGTTTAATCAAGGGGTATTCAAGACCGTCTTCCCAAACAACGGTTTCCTTGGTTTTCACAGTTGATTTGGAGAGGAAAGAATATTCGTTGGACATATCTTTAAACACAACCATTCTATAATCCCTCGGATGAATATCTTTTTTCATGCAATAACAAGTTTTTTTTATTTGAGCCTGCAAAAATAGTAAAAATAATTGAATTCCAAAAATATTTCAATTGAAATTACAATGTTGCAAAAAAGCCATAGTATCTATATCATCGGCATAATCCCATAATTCAGGATGTTGGCTTGTACCAGGCTGAATACTGTTCAACAATGGTTTACCGGCATAAACAATACATTGAATGAATTCCTTCTGCTGTTGAATGCTACTCGCCAACTGTTGAATATCTGTATATTCCTCAAAATTGACGACCCCAATTTGTGAATAAATGTTTTGTGAGGGAATCAGTAAAAGGAAGCCGGTATCATGAAATGAAGTTTTATTTATAAGAAAGATAGATTTATGATATTCATAATTGTTCCAGTATTTTGAATGATCACATTGTTTTCGGAATGATTCGAGTGCCGCAATCAATCCTGTAAAATCATAATTACGGGGCACGAAGAGCTTCGAAACATTACGACAACCCAGGCCAAAATACATCATTATATCATCGGCAAGGCCGGCCAGTTGAGCCCGTGTTTCACTTCCATTGAGAATGGAAATTGAATTTCGGTTGTGACGGATCAGGTGTGGATGGTTACGAAAGTAGTATTCAAAATAACGGAATGTTGTATTGTTTCCCGTAACGACAATTGCCTGGAAATAAGGCAACTTTCCCAAGGTAAAATTGATCTGATATTTCCATTCCCGATTAAAACCAAGTAGTATTTCTGCCATCGCTGGTAATAGTCTCTGATCCTGACTGGAGAGCTTTGCGATGATTCGGTGACCACTGATGAGAACACTAAGAAAATCGTGAAACCCGACAGCGGGTATGTTGCCGGCCATCACAACTGCGACTTCCCCTGGTAATCTTTGTTCTGACAGATTTATTTTATAAGGAGCAAGCCACTTTTCTATTTTTGAAGGCAGGAGGGTCTCTCCGATAGCTACAAGGGCAGTTTTGATATTGTCGGAAGTAAACCATGGATTTTCCGATTCTGCAATCCGTGAAGCCGCTAATAGTAATGACATACATTTATCATCAGCATTTTCAGGAAATTCTCTCAGTACCTCACCCAATTTGACCAACGATTCAATCCGTTTTTCCAATATCATTTTATCGAATTTCTGCAAAAATACAGGTTTAAAAATAAACAAAGTATATTTACGTTTTTCGGTAAACTTATTATTCATGTCAAAATGCACTCTAGGCGCAGTTTTTCTAGTCAATTGCATACTGGTACTCATTCATACCGTAAATGCTCAGAATTTTCATTCCCTTTCGGAGGCTGAGGATTCCTTACAGAGACTTCAAAATGAAATCAGACTTGAAAAAAATGATGATCAAAAGAAACTCATGGGTTCAAGATTTCTGTCATCAATGTTAATAGCATCAGAACTTCCTGGTTCAGTATCTTACCCTTTTGACTCATTAATTTGGATCGGACGGTTGACTTCCCCTGACAAAGCATTCAGGTTATTGAGCTGGAATATTCCGTTTTCTGATGGAAGCCAAAGATATTACGGAATCATACAGGTTAAGAAAAACAGCGACAGGAACCGCTTTGTTTATAATCTGACAGATCGCTCTGATTCTTTGGATAATCCTCAACAACAGGTTCTGGATTGCAATAACTGGTATGGAGCTTTATACTATAAAATAATTCCCTTTGATACAGAGAATAAAAACAAGGCTTATATTCTGCTCGGATGGCATGGGGAGAATACCCAAATCACCCAAAAAATAATAGATGTACTAACCATAGACAGTAAGGGGAATTTTAATTTCGGAGCACCAGTCTTCAGTGGCTATTCAAAGGGCCAAATAGATACCAGGATTATCTTTAGCTTTTCGGCTTCATCGTCCATGGTGCTGAGATATGAAGAACAAGGACAAACCTCCTCACCAAAATGGGATGCAAAAATCAGGCAATTTGAAAAAGAGTCAAAAAAAACAAGGATGATAGTATTTGACCATCTGGCTCCCCTTGACAACCATCTCGAAGGTCATTATCAATTCCATGTACCCTCCTCAGACCAGGTAGATGGTTTTAAATTTGAAAACGGGAAATGGGTCTTTGTTACCGACATAGAAGCCAGAAACAAACACTGATCTCAATGGTCATGCTTCATTTTTTTTATTGTTTTGAAATTCCAATTAATTTCATTTACTTTGTTTTATTAATATTGCAATTTGAATATCTAACTCTATCGAACCAATAATTTTAAACATTCATACCATGAAGAAGCACAATTTTAATGCTGGGCCCTCTATTCTCCCTCGCATTGCCGTAGAAAATTCAGCAAAGGCTGTACTGGACCTGAACGGCATCGGTTTATCCCTGCTTGAGATCTCACATCGCAGCAAAGATTTTCAGGCCATTCTTGATGAAACAATGGCCTTGTTCAAAGAACTTCTCAACATCCCAGCTGGTTATCAGGTTATTTTCCTTGGCGGGGGTGCCAGTATGCAATTTTGCATGATACCTTACAACTTCCTAAACAAGAAGGCTGCCTATCTGGAAACAGGTGTTTGGGCTGAAAAAGCAATCAAGGAAGCCAAATTTTTTGGTGAAGTTAATGTAGTAGCTTCTTCCAAAGACAAGAATTTCAATTATATCCCCAAAAATTACACGGTTCCAACTGATGCTGACTACTTCCATATCACGACCAACAATACGATTTATGGCTCAGAACTCAGGTACGATATGGATTGCTCCATCCCTCTGATTGCTGACATGTCATCAGATATTCTCAGCCGTCCGGTTGATGTTTCTAAATATTCAATGATCTATGGCGGAGCACAAAAAAATCTTGGTCCTGCAGGTGTGACCTTTGTCATCATCAAGGAAGAACTGCTTGGAAAAGTTGAGCGTAAAATTCCAACGATGCTGAATTATGCAACCCATCTCAAAGAACCTTCACTGTACAATACACCCCCGGTATTTGCCATATTTACCTGTATGGAAACTTTACGCTGGATCAAAGCCCTGGGTGGTGTAAAAGTGATGGAAGAGATGAATATCAAAAAAGCAAATCTTCTTTATGATGCTATCGATACCAGCAAGATGTTTATTGGCACTGTTGAAAAAGATAGCCGTTCACTGATGAATATATGCTTTGTCATGAAGGATAAATACAAAGAAAAGGAAGAAGCCTTCATGGAATTCACAAAACCCAGGGGAATGATTGGTATTAAGGGCCATCGCTCAGTAGGCGGCTTCCGTGCTTCCACCTATAATGCTCTGCCCATTGAGAGTATTCAGGCCCTGATAGATGCCATGCATGAATTTGAGAAGTTAAACGCATAATAGAAAAAGTAATATGACAAAAGTATTGATTGCCACAGATAAACCTTTTGCTCCAATTGCCGTGAAAGGGATTAAAAGAGTGGTTGAGGAAGCAGGCTTTGAGCTTGTTATGCTGGAAAGTTACACAAGTCAGGAAGATTTTATTAAAGCCATCGTGGATGTTGATGCTGTAATTATTCGAAGTGATAAGGCTGATAAGGCCGTAATTGATGCAGGGAACAAACTTAAGATCATTGTCCGTGCCGGAGCCGGATATGATAATATCGATTTGGCTGCAGCAACATCCAAAGGCGTTGTTGCCATGAATACACCAGGTCAGAATTCAAATGCAGTTGCTGAACTGGCCATGGGGATGATGGTTTTTTATGCGCGTAATTTTTTCAATGGCAAATCAGGATCTGAACTTCTGGGTAAAAAGCTTGGCATTCATGCCTATGGTTTCGTTGGAAAGAATGTTGCTCGTATTGCTCAAGGATTTGGTATGGAAGTATATGCTTTTGATCCATTTATATCCAAAACGGATATAGAAAAAGATGGTGTAAAAGCGGTTGCCAATGTCGAAGAACTTTACTCTAATTGTAATTATATCTCACTTCACATTCCGGCAAACAGTCAAACCAAACAATCCATCAATTTCGATCTTCTTTTTAAAATGCCTGCTCCTGCTTGTCTTGTGAATACAGCGAGGGCAGAAGTTATAAACGAAGCAGATTTATTAAAGATGTTCCAAGAGAGAAAAGACTTTGCTTACCTTACTGATGTTGAACCTACAAACAAGGCAGCAATAGAATCTGATTATAAAGCAAAGTATTTCTGTACTCCCAAAAAAATGGGGGCTCAAACCGAAGAAGCCAATATTAATGCCGGTATTGCTGCTGCAAGGCAAATTGTTAATTTTTTAAAAAATAACGATAAAACTTTCCAGGTAAACAAGTAAACAATCAGACCGTTATACTTAAGAAACTCATCATTAATTGCCAGTAAAACCATGGAAAACGAACACGAAAGACCGACTACATTCTTCAGATTTGAAGACCTGAGAATCTACCATAAGGCCCTTGAGTACGTTAATTGGGTTTATTCTATGACCAAGAATTCGAATAATGATCCATTCACAAAATCATTTTTTGAAAAATTCCTGGCATCGGCCAATGGCATAGCATTGAACATTGCAGAAGGCTCTTCCAGAAATAAAAGTCAATTCGTGTATTATTTAAAAATGGCAAAAAGTTCCGTCAGGGAGTGTGTGGTCATCTCGACCATCGCAAAAAATCAGAACTTTATCAGTCCAGGCGCTTATGATGATTCGAAAAATCACTTGATGGAGATGACAAAAATGATCGGTGCGTTGATAGGTTCCCTGCAACGCAGTGTTAAACCCGGTGAGCATGATGAGGATGAGGACGATATCTGACATTTCTTAATTTGCATTATTATTTAACTTAGAACTATTATCTCACATGGCTATTTTAAAACCATTCAAAGGCCTAAGGCCACCAAAGGCAATTGCGAAAGAACTGGCCTCCAGACCTTACGACGTCCTAAACTCAGAAGAAGCAAGAGAAGAATCTAAAGGGAACCCTTATTCTCTCCTGCATATAATTAAGCCCGAAATTGACCTGCCTTCCGATACAGATGTTCATTCTCAGGCCGTTTATGATAAGGCCCGTGAAAATTTTGATCGGTTTCAAACAAACGGATGGTTGGTCAAGGATACTGATGATTTGCTTTATATCTATGCCCAGACAATGAACGGGAAAACCCAGTATGGTCTTGTTGGGTGTGCCGGTGTTGATGATTACATGAAGGGAATCATCAAGAAACACGAGTTGACCAGGAAAGACAAGGAAGAAGACCGGATGAAGCACGTTCGGATCACCAATGCAAATATGGAACCCGTGTTTTTTACCTATCCTGCTGTTCCTGAAATCGATCTCATCGTCGCAGATTTTGTCAAAGACAATCAGCCTGAATATGATTTCGTTGCTAATGATGGGGTTGGTCATCATTTCTGGGTAATCCGTGATGAATCCATCGTTGGAAAAATTGTCAGACTGTTTTCCCAGATTCCTTTCACTTATGTTGCCGACGGGCACCATAGAACAGCTGCTGCTGCTCTTGTGGGTAACGAAAAAAAGAACAACAACCCTGATCATCATGGAAAAGAGGAATACAACTATTTCCTTGCTGTTCATTTTCCCGATAACCAATTGTCAATTATCGACTACAACCGGGTGGTTAAAGACCTTAATGGTTTGTCATCAGATGATTTCCTGAATAATCTAAAGCAGTTTTTCGATATTGAGTATAAAGGTTCTGATATCTATAAACCTGACAAGCTTCACAATTTCAGCATGTTCCTTGATGAGAAATGGTACTCTCTGACGGCAAAATCCGGAACATACAATGATAAGGATCCCATCGGGGTTTTGGATGTAACAATTCTTTCGCGACTTGTGCTTGACCAGATTTTAAATATCAAAGATCTCAGAACTTCCAATAGAATTGATTTTGTTGGCGGAATTCGTGGTCTGGGTGAGTTAGTTAAGCGGGTCAATAGTGGTGAAATGAAGGCAGCTTTTGCCCTTTATCCAGTTTCAATGAAACAGCTTATTGATATCGCTGATTCAGGGAATATCATGCCACCTAAAACTACCTGGTTTGAACCTAAACTTAGATCCGGACTGGTCGTTCACCTGCTTGATTAGAGAAGTCAGGCGATCAATCTTTCATATACTCACCAAAGACGACCTGAAGATACGCTTTCCCTTCGTTTTTTATACTGTCCGGAGTTTTCGGATCTGTCCACCAATAATAAAAATCAGGTCCTTTATCATAGGTAAAATATGCATTGGGACGTATCCAGCCCAATCCGTCATCAGTTGAGAAATATGCAAACTCAGCAGTATACGGATTAAAAAGATTTTTGCTAAAATGAAATAAGCCTGCAGGCAGGTTCATCTGTGAAAGCAAGGTACATGCCAGGTCATGCTGGTTTCCCAGTTTATGCCATACACTACCCTTAAACTCATCCCGAATTACATTCCCATAAAATAAAAGTGGAATTTTATGGTATTCCCGGGAAGCGGGATGCCAGTTCCGGTATGAGTTATGACTATGATCAGCAACAATGACAAATAAAGTCTGATCAAACCATGGCTGTAATTTTGCTTTTTTAAAGAACTCTCCGAGGGCATGATCAGTATAGTAGGCTGCATTAATATATTCCTGTTCATTATCACCCCAGTTTAAGGGTTTATGGAATGGCTGGTCCCAGGGAGAATGTGTACTTAGCGTAAATAGTGAGGAAAAGAAGGGTTGCTTTTTATTGCCCAGGTCATGGAGCATATAATCCAGGGTAAACTCATCATGTATCCCAAGTTTTCCCTGTGGTAAAGTCTGGGGGAAGTCATCACCTTCCATGATCTGATCAAATCCATTATAGATCATATAGCTTTTAATATTTCCATAAATTAATTGTCCTCCAAAATAAAAAGAAGTGGAATAGCCTTGTTTTTCAAGAACTTTAATTATGCTGGGAAGTTTAACAAATTTGTCGGGTTGAACTGTTATAGAACTGATCGGATGTGCGGGGAAACCACTGAAAAGTGAAGCCATCCCCTGCTCAGAACGAGAGCCCGATGCATAAATCTGGTCGAATAAAATACCATTCTTCTCCAGTTCCATGAATTCAGGAGTAATTCCAGGCATTCCTCCAAGAGATTCAATCAGGTCGGCTGACCAGCTTTCCAGTATCAGCAGAACGATGTTCGGTCGGTGCGTTTTCAGTATGGAGATGGTAGTATCTTTGGGTATCTCATATAGTTTATCAACGGTCTCCTTCGCTTTTGTGGCTTCAAAAAACACGTAAGGATTATGATTGAAATTCTGAAGGTTTTCGAAAATGCTGATATAAAGGTTAAAAAGATTATTGACAGCTGAAATATTTAAAATATTGTGGTCTGAGTAGTAGGATTCGCTTTGATTGATTGGTATTTGCTGAATTCCACCCCGCATTCCAAGGAAAAGAAGTATTGGCATGAAAAGGATAAAAAGGAGTTGTGACCACCAGGATATTTTTCTTTCAGGAAAGGGCATTGAAATGAACCGGAAATAGACCCATATTCCAATAGTGGAAATAAGAAAAAAGAAAAAAAGCAATAAGAAAAAAGTTCCCGTTTCAGCTGAGTTATAAATTTCGGCAGGATTGCTGAGATACTTGACTACCTTATAAGTCAGCTTGGTCTTCCATTCTGCATATATGCCCATCTCCCCTGCTGTTGTCAGACTATATACAACAATAATCAGAGCAGCATAGGCCCTATTCAGAAAAGACAGCCATTTACTGTTATAGAATGTCTGGAAAACCAAGAGAAAAAACGGGATGATCATTAGATAACAGGATGTTGCCAGGTCGAGTTTAAAGGCATGCCAGAAAACACCGATGATTTCCCAAAAATGGATCTTCTCAACCAGAATGATCTTCAGGTAATATATAATAAAGATCAGGCGGGTTAGGTTAAAAAACAGTATCCAGAATATGAGTTGCCTTGTGAAGGCATTTAGAATTCTTTTCATAAATTCGGAAAACTGCAAAGGTACAGCATACAGGATTAGATTACAATGTGTAAATTTGCCAGATCGTATCTGGCTTTAAGCATGGGCATTGCTAATAATATACGCAGGATTAAAGAGGAAGTAAGTGATGAAATAAAAATCATTGCTGTTTCCAAATACAAATCGGCTGAGGAGATCCGGACTGCATTTGATGCAGGTCAAAGGAGATTTGGTGAGAATAAGGTTCAGGAACTTGTGTTAAAACAACCTCTTCTTTCAAAAGAAATTGAATGGCATTTCCTGGGGCATTTACAAACCAATAAAGTAAAGTATATTGCGCCTTTTATTCATATGATCCATAGTGTTGACAGCCTTAAACTTTTACAGGAAATCAATAAGGAAGGTAAAAAATCAAACCGTGTAATTCATTGTTTACTTCAATTCCATATTGCCACCGAGGAAACCAAATTCGGATTGGATATGCAGAAAGCCATCGAAATACTGGAATCTCCTGAATTTCAGCCAATGCGCCACATCTGCCTTGCAGGCATTATGGGTATGGCCTCATTTACAAATGATACTTATCTGATAAAAACCGAATTTAAAAAATTGAAGTGCTGTTTTATAGAACTTAAAGAAAAATATTTTCGAGAAGATGAGTCCTTTTGTGAAATTTCCATGGGAATGTCGGGTGATTATCAACTTGCTATCCAGGAAGGCAGTACCATGGTGCGCATCGGGACTATTATTTTTGGAACCAGATAATATAACCAATAATCCTTACCATGAGTAAAAATTTTCGATTGTTTTTCCTTGCACTTATTATTCATTTATCTGTTGTTGCTCAGGTTATCATTCCCCGTCAAAGCTATTTCCATTTTATCGGAACCCTTGGTGAAGATATTCAGGTAACTATGGATTTAGTGAGGTTAAATGACAGTTTATATGGAGATTACACTTATCATTTCACCTCGTTTAAGCAAAATGAATACAGAAAATTTTATGGAAGCAGTCAACCCCTTTCTGGAAAAATGAGTGTCAACAATGGATTCAGATTAATAGAGGCATTCTCCAAAAATGGTCCAGTGATTTTGGGAAAATTTCTAAATAGCAATATGATTAGCGGAACTTGGGAAACAAGCAAAGCGAAAAAATACCCATTCAACCTGATCGAGAAATATCCTGAAGGCTCAGTGCAGTTTAATCTTTTCCGGGATATAGCAGTAAAAAAGCTGGTCAATAAACCCAAATCACCCCAAGCCAAAATTGAACTGGTGTTACTGCTTCCTGGCGAATCCAGTGATATCCTTCTTTCAGATTCCCTCAGAAGAATAATGGAGCGGTGTTTTTTTGGAAAAAATGCCCCATCTGCTGCACCTGAAATCATGATTACAGAAATGAAAGATGTTTTCTTTGAAAATTATATCAACAGTAATGAATCGATTTTTAAGGATAATCCTGATGGAGCATGTTTCAACTGGGAACTGTCAAAGTATATGCATATCCTGAATAATGATCAGAATCTGCTTACATTTTATGTGATTTCATATGCATTTACAGGTGGTGCACATGGACTTGAAACGCATGATTTCTATTCGGTTGATTTAAAAAAAGGAAAAACCATTCGCCTTGACGATATCATGAAGCCTAGCTCAAATAACGAGTTATCTATGCTTCTCACCAATAAACTGAAGCAATCACTTGGTTTATCCGTAGAACAAAAACTTACTGAATCAGGTTATTTTGTTGATGAAGTTAAACCCAATGACAATTTTTATGTAACCAACAATGGTTTTGGGTTCTTTTATAATCATTATGAACTGGCTCCATATTCATTTGGTTTTACCGACATTTTTATGACTTATGATGAAGTTAAATCAATCCTGAAATAATCAGGCTTTTTCTGCATACCAATAAGAAGTATCATCCAGGGCTGGCTTTAGATCTGCTTTAATGAAACGGTCTTTCCCATGAATATCTTTGATCACCTCAATTTTTTCAAAGCCTTTGCCAAGAAGAAATGAACGTAATTCTTTTCCAAACCTTTCATTTATTTCAAAGTACAGGTTCCCAGGTCTTGATAAATTTGTTAGTGCAAAGGCTGTGATAGCAGTGTAGAAAATCAATGGATTATTATCCGGGACAAACAAGGCCTGTGATGGTTCGAAACAAAAAACATTGGGATGCATCAAGCTCCGTTCCGATTCCAGGACATAAGGCGGATTACTGACGATAAGGTCGATTTTTTCAGAACCTGAAGCAGGGGGCTGAGCAAGTATGTCGAAATACTGAAAATCAATGATACAATTATTTTTTTCAGCATTTCTCCGGGCTATGGATAAAGCCTGAGTCGAGATATCAACAGCTTTGACCTTAGCATAAGGAAATCTAAGTTTCAGGTCAATAGCTATGATTCCGGATCCAGTACCGATATCGAGGATTGAAAACTCCTGATACTGGCGATGGATATTTTCATTTTGGATCAGCTGACATAATTCTTCTGTTTCAGGTCTTGGGATTAAGACATTGGATGAGACCACATATTCATGTTTATTAAACCAGGTCTTTCCTAAAATGTACTGTATGGGTTTATTTTTCACCAACTCAGCCAGGGCAGTATTAAAAAGAATGAGATGGTTTTCAGGGATCTCTTCATTCCAGGCATAGTTAACCTGTGTCTTTGACCATGAAAGATATTCGTTGAAGAGGATATAAACAAATTGCATCACTTCCCTTTCTCCATAGCTACCATTCAGTTTGGCTTTATAGTCATCAATAATATTTTTCACAGTTTTCATAGGCATTTCAAACCATCTAAATTAAAAATAAAAGTAATTTAGCTGACAAGATGAATGCAACGGACTCCTATTTATCGATTGCCGGAGAATCAAGAGGGACTTATCGTGAGAAATCAAGTAAATTTCTTGCTTATGCCATCCCGGTAATCGATGAAGCCGAGATCAAGGAAAAGCTGGAATTCCTCAGAAAGGAATTTTATGATGCCAATCATTTTTGTTATGCTTACAGGATTGGGCATGAAACTCCAGCCTATCGGACCAATGATGATGGAGAGCCTTCAGGATCTGCAGGCAAACCCATTTATGGACAAATTCTCTCAAATAATTTGACAGATATCCTGATTGTCGTAATCCGGTATTTTGGAGGAAAGAAATTAGGTATCCCTGGACTGATCAAGGCTTATCGAACTGCCGCCAAGGAATCACTTAATCAGGCCCAGTTCATCATTAAATTTATCACTTTCCATTATCAGATTCATTTCCCTTACACTTCAATGAATGAAGTCATGAGGATACTGAAAGAAGAGGATGCAAAAATAAGTATTCAGTCCTCTGAAGAGCAGTGCCGTATTAATTTCTCTGTCCGAAAAAGTCAGCATGAGATGATAAAAAGCAAATTGGTAAGAATTACAGGTCTCATTATCAGCATGAATGAATAAGTTTGTTGCAGATTTAGCATTTATAATTAGTCTGCTTAATAATATCAAAACACCTGATTTTGCTAACTCTTTGAAAGATAGCACTGATGTAATTTAAATTAATTCCATATAATGAGCATAGGCACCAAGGTGATGAGTAGCAATACTCTGACATATTGAGAAATAAGCTCGGTATATGTATTAATTCATGAGGTCAACCTGAGTTTTCGTAATGATTTTTTCTTATAAATCAAGAAGAAAATATTTTTTTTATAAACTTTTTTTTCTAAAATTTGTTAATTAAATCAAGCATTCCTTTTGGCCCGGATTTATGGCTTGCGGACATAAACCAAAACCTTGATAATCATATTTTTAAAAATTAAACTCATAAATTTTTCAAGGTAATTCTGTTAATGGAAAAAAAAGCAATCGAAGTTTGGGAAAATTGCCTCAAAGTCATCAAAGATAATATCAACTATCAAAGTTTTAAAACCTGGTTTCTTCCAATCCAGCCTGTAAAACTTAAAGAGCAGGTATTAACGATACAAGTTCCGAGTCAGTTTTTCTATGAATGGCTGGAAGAACATTATATTGCCTTACTTAAAAAGACAATAAAAAAAGAACTTGGGTCTGAAGGCCGGTTAGAATATTCCATTATCGTTGATAATTCTGACCAGGATCAAGGTCCCTATACCGTTAACATACCAACTGGTGAAAAGAAAGCAACCGCTAATCCCCCTGTTTCCATGCCTATCGATCTGAACAGAGGAGCATCCAAAGAGATACCCAATCCATTTATCATACCGGGGCTCAAGAAAATTAAAGTTAACTCTCAGTTGATTGAAAGTTATTCTTTTGATAATTTTATTGAGGGCGATTGCAACCGGCTTGCACGCTCGGCCGGGTTTGCCGTTGCCAATAATCCGGGAAAGACTGCCTTTAACCCATTACTTATATATAGCCATACCGGTTTGGGTAAGACTCATCTTTCCCATTCCATCGGTCTTCAGGTAAAAAGTACTTTTCCAGAAAAAACTGTGCTTTATGTCACTGCTGACCAGTTTACCAATCAGTTTATCGATTCGGTCAAAAACAACAATCAGAATGATTTCATTCATTTTTACCAAATGATTGATGTGTTGATCATCGATGATATTCACAATCTTGCAGGAAAAGAAAAGACCCAGGATGTTTTCTTCCATATTTTTAATCACCTTCATCAAAAAAGCAACCAGATTGTGCTGACAGCCGATAAACCACCGGTTGAAATGAAAGGGATTGAACCCAGGCTATTATCCCGTTTCAAATGGGGATTATCTGCAGATCTTCAGGTTCCTGACCTGGAAACCAGAATAGCCATACTTCATAAGAAATTATATAATGATGGAATTCAGATTCCACCGGAAGTTGTGGAATATCTCGCTTACTGCATAAATACCAATATCAGAGAACTGGAAGGAGCCTTGATTTCGTTGCTTGCCCAGTCATCGTTGAATAAAAAAACCATAACGCTGGAATTAGCCAAGCAGATGATCGATAAATTCGTAAAAAATACCTCTCGCGAAATTTCGATCGATTATATCCAAAAAGTGGTTTGTGATTATTTCAATATTCCGGTGGAAATGATCCATTCAAAGACCCGTAAAAGGGAAATTGTTCAGGCACGTCAGCTTTCCATGTATTTTTCGAAAAAGCATACCAAAGCCTCCCTGGCCAGCATTGGATTACATTGCGGGAATAAAGATCATGCAACCGTGCTTCATGCCTGCAGGACAGTCAATAATCTTGTTGAAACTGATAAACAATTCCGGCAGTTTGTTGAAGAATTGGATAAACGTATCAAGTTGTAAAATCTCCATTGAGGCTTTGAAAAAAATTCTTTTTGTGGGTACTGGAAATATTTGCCGGTCACTTACTGTTTTTACATCAACCAACAAGCCCATTCCTGACTGGTACGATAATATTGCTGCTTTTAAGCATGTTTTCAGGCTGCTTGACACAGTTTGTGAAAGTATTGCTTAAAAAATGATTCGCAAACAAAATCTATGAGCCAAAATACCCCAATATATCCGGAGGCATCGGTTATCCTCCAAGCAGCTGACCGGATCAGACCATTTATCAAGCGTACACCGGTTATTACTTCATCCACCATCGACCGATTATTTGATGCCAAGGTGTTTTTTAAATGTGAAAATTTTCAGAAAGTCGGGGCATTTAAGGCAAGAGGAGCCTCCAATGCTGTTCTTTCCCTTAACCAGGATGCATTGCAACAAGGGGTTGCGACACATTCTTCTGGAAATCACGCCCAGGCTTTATCCTGGGCAGCCTCCCTGGTAAATACCAGGGCCCATATTGTTATGCCATCGAACTCCTCAAAAATCAAGATTGCTGCAGTAAAAGACTACGGAGGGATAATCACTTTTTGCGAGCCAAATCTGGCCTCCAGAGAAGAAACCCTGGAAATGGTCATCAAGGAAACAGGCACCATTGAAATTCACCCCTATAATCATTATGCCATCATAGCCGGGCAAGCCACAGCGGCACAAGAACTGATAGAAGAAATTGATGCACTAGATATCATTCTTACACCAGTTGGTGGTGGTGGATTACTAAGCGGTACCAGCCTTGCTGCCTTTTATTTTTCTCCCATGACCAGGGTTATTGCTGCCGAGCCAGCCAAGGCAGATGATGCGAGACAATCTTTCATTAAAAAACAATTTGTCCCTTCTGTTAATCCTGATACCATTGCAGATGGACTACGAACTTCACTTGGAGACCTCACTTTTCCGATTATTTTAGAACATGTCAGCGATATCGTTACCGTCTCTGAAATTAGTATTATAGAAGCCATGCGGTTTATCTGGGAACGAATGAAGATTCTTATTGAAACCTCCTCTGCTGTTCCTTTTGCTGCACTTCTTGAAAAAAAACTGGATATCCGGAAAAAGAAGGTCGGAATTATTCTCTCAGGGGGCAATGTTGACCTCGATTCCTTACCCTGGCTAGATCATGAATAAAGGAAAATTATATCTTATTCCAACTCCTCTTGGGCCAAGCCCAATTGAACAGGTGATGCCTACGAAGAACCTGGAGATCATATGCAGACTGGAATATTTTATTGTTGAAGAGCGCAGGACAGCCCGGAGATTTCTTAAAAAAGCCGGTATTGAAAAGGATTTGAATGATGGGATGTTCATGGTCTTCAATGAGCACTACCATGAAAATGATCTTACCATGTATATCAGTCCTGCCCTGGAAGGAAATGATACCGGACTACTCTCTGAAGCAGGAATTCCCTGTGTGGCAGATCCCGGCAACCTCATTGTCGCCCTGGCCCACCAAAAAGGGATCCAGGTAATTCCCCTCACCGGTCCATCTTCTATTTACCTGGCTTTAATGGCATCAGGATTCAATGGACAAAATTTTACATTTCACGGGTATCTTCCTGTGGATAAAAGACAACGGATAAATAAAATTCGTGAACTGGAAAAAAATTCAATGGATAAAAATCAGACACAGTTATTTATTGAAACACCATACAGAAATCTAAATCTCTTTCAAAGCCTGTTAGAAACCTGCAGGGAAGATACGCAGCTATGCATTGCCGTTGATCTTTCACTGGAAAGTGAATGGATTAAAACAAAATCTATAAAGGAATGGAGAAAGGTTCACCCTGATCTGAATAAGCATCCTGCCATTTTTTTAATATACTATGGCATGTAACTCAAATTAAAATTTATCGTCTTAAAGTTAATTCAGCATTAATTTATTCCCGACAGATTTTGGAAACAGTACTTACAATTAACGGAATTTCAAAACGGTATGGTAAAATTCAAGCCGTGAATGAGCTTTCCATCGAAGTAAACAGAGGACAGGTATATGGAATCCTGGGACCAAATGGAAGTGGAAAAACAACCACCTTAAGTATCATCCTGGAACTTCTGTATGCCGACCAGGGTAGTTTTACCTGGTTTGGGGAACCACCTTCCAAGGAAAGCCGTAAACATATCGGATCAGTCATAGAAAGTCCAAACTTTTTTCCATACCTGGATGCTGAAAAGAACCTGCAGATCGTGGCTGATATTAAAGACCTTGGTTACGACGATATCGACAGGGTCCTTACCATCACCGGTCTTATTCAACGCAAACATTCGAAGTTTAAAACATTTTCATTCGGCATGAAGCAAAGGCTGGCTATTGCATCTGCCCTGCTTGGAAATCCCGAAGTATTAATATTGGATGAGCCCACCAATGGTTTAGACCCACAGGGAATTGCACAGATCAGAGATCTTATACTACAGGTTGCTTCCGAGGGTATTACAATAATTATTGCCTCTCATTTACTTGATGAGGTTCAGAAAATATGCAGCCATGTTGCTGTGCTACAGAAAGGGAAAAAGCTTTATGCCGGTACGGTGAGTGAGGTCCTTGCAATCTCAGATTCATTCGAAATTGCTGGAGATGATATGGAAAAACTTGAAATGCTCCTCAAGCAGTATCCCGGTTTCAAGTCGTTGAACCATCTGGGAGACTTTTTCCAGGTCTATTTCAGCAAACATGTAAATCCCGGGGAAATAAACAGCTTCTGCCATCAAAACGGGATAACCCTATTTCACCTTTCAGAACGTAAACGAAGCCTGGAACAACATTTTCTGGAACTATTACAAGAGAACCAATGATCAAACTACTGAAAATTGAATTTAAGAAGATCCTGACCTATAAAGTATTCTGGATCCTTTTCGGATTGTACTTTATTTTTCTGACCAGCGGTATTTTAATGGCTGAGTTTATGGTCAATAATATGGTAGATAATATGAATAAGCATCTGCCAATCCCCTTGCCGCATATCACGATTTATTTTTTTCCTGATGTTTGGCAGAATTTCGCTTTTTTCGCGTCAATCCGATATGTATTGATCTTTCCCGCCATCGTAATAATTATTTTAATCACCAATGAATTCACTTATAAAACCATCAGGCAGAACATCATCAACGGCATGAGTAAGGCGGAATTTCTTCTTTCCAAACTTCAGTTTATTTTATTGATGTCGTTGATTATGGTGGTTTCTCTTACGATTGGTGCTTTTATTATTGGTTTATCTCATTCGGGAGCCAATGAAATTTTCTTCTTTTCAAAAGGAATTCCATTTATGTTCGGCTTTTTTATCAGTATTCTCTGCTACATGATATATGCCTTTTTCTTTGGGTTCCTGCTTCGTAATACCGGGCTCTCCATTGCCTTATTTACTTTATATTCAATGATTGCTGAACCTATACTGTATTATTTTCTGAAAAGTCCTATCGTATTTAAAAATACCATATCAACCTATCTTCCGGTAAATGCAGTTTTAAGAGTAACTGAATATCCTGAAATTTCAGTATTAAAGAAAGTGATGGGGCTGGAATTACAAAGTAGTGTAAGCCTTGTTTCTATCTCTATCCCCTTGTTATACGCCGCTATTATGATAGGAATTGTGTTTTGGACAATGAATAAAAGAGACTTATAGTCCACTTCTTTTTCTTATTATCCATTCTGCTGAGAGCAAAATAAGTAATGCCGCCAGCAGCCATGGATTACCGATCAGGTCTGTAAAACGCTTCTGAATATCAGTAACGGAATGAATATCCTCTCTGGATTTTAAAATATCTTGTATGGTTTCAAGTTTGGCCGGTAAGATGAGACTTCCTTCATGAGCAGATGAAATCATGTATAAAATCTGATGATTGGCGACAAGATTGATAGCCTCATTGTTTACAGGCATGACAATAAAAGTACCTGATTCCCGATATTGCTTATTACCAAATTTAACACTGGCATTGTATTTATATGTTCCGAGTGGAAAGATGCCGGCATGGAGCTGATATGCCCTCTCTGTTTTATTGAACAAAAAGGGATATATTCTCTGACCGGAATCCGTTATTACAATATTTACATCCGGATCATTGATGAGTTCATAGGAGTCGTTATATACTTCCGCAACAAACTTAACACCTTCATTTTCTCTTACCGGATCATTAACTTTCACCCGAAAAAAACTTTTATCTGCCTTGACAGAAAGGAGCTGAACCATTTTATTGATCAGTTCATCAAATGCATCATGGTTCGAACGGGCTACAAATTCCGCGATTCTCCATTTCCATATGTTTTCACCTGCAATAATGCCTGTTTTCCGGTTATTCTGTGTAGTGAACATGATCTGCGGTATACGGGTGCTTACAGAACCGATTTGCTGGTAACAAAGCACATCAATCAGCGGGTTGTACTGATAACTTCCCAATGGGCTCATCAATGGAGGGTAAATTGAAAAGGCAGAAGAAACCTGGTGATCAAGGGTAAATAATGAGAAAACATCATTCCAGACAGGTTGAGCTTCAGTGAAATTACTTTTAACTGCACTGATGATCAAGCCTGTATTTATTTTATTAAAAGCACTCAGGTCCGTCTGGGTCCCCAAAATGAACAAGGCTGGAATGTCTGGCTTTAGTATTGGATCCAGGTCAGTCACATGCTGTATGGATGGCACCATGTGTAAGATGAGAAGGCTGAATTTTTCAGGAGATTCTGAAAATACATCAAAGGGAGAAACCGATATTTCATATCGGCCTGTTTTCATTAATGCCTGCTCTATTGCCGTCACGTCGGGATGTGGAGCATTATACAGAATAGCTATCTTTTCCCGTGAATTCAGCACCTGGATACTGATTCGCTGAAAATTATTCAGGGTACTCACCTCTCCTTCCACAGGAATGATCCGGATATCATAAACCTGCTGCCCTGCTTCATTTGCATCAAGATATATTTTCTCATCGGCATTCATTTCCTCATTTACTGGTAGAATCTCTTTGGTAAAAAGAACTTTCCCTTTGTGAGAAACACTAAGTTGAGTTTTTTTTCCCTGACAAAAATAGGCCGAATAATATATTTCAAGCGGAAACCGGTCTCCGATAAAAACAGTACTATTGCATTCTGCTTTTTTCAACAGTATATCCTGATGCTGAACCGTATCTCCCATTGGAATACAATAAATACTGAAAGGAAGTTTTTCAGATGCATAAAAAGGATCTGTTCCTTTATTATAAATGCCATCTGAAGCCAGAATTATTGCTCCAACATTACGATTCATGAACCGGTCTTCTATTTCTCTGAAAAAAGTGGATAAGTCGGTTTGTTTCTGGTTATAGGATAAACCGGAGTACGGTTTCACTTCTTCACCCAGGGAAAATGCTTTAACCTCATAGTCTTTATTTAGCCTTTCGATCAGCGTTCTGACCTGTCCGGAAAAAGTATTCCTGTAAAATCCGGAATCCTTGGTCAAGACAATAGATTCAGAATTATCGATGCCAAGAATGATAAGCGGTTTCTCAATGGTCTCCAGGTTCTGGCGCAGGAGTGGTGAAAGCAGTAGAAATGATATCAGGAATATGGAAGTAAAACGAAGTATCACCAGGAAATACTTCAATCCACGTGATACATCAGGTGGGTTCCCGAAATAATATAGAAAAAAGGATCCTGCTGCTCCCAGTAGGAGACAAAGAAGTACAAGCCAGAAAGGGTATTCAAATACCAGCGTCAAGGTTCAGTGATTGATCAGGTATGCAGTCCTCCGCAAACAGTAATAACTTGTCCGGTGATATATGAACTCAGATCGGAAGCAAGGAACAAGGCAAGATTTGCCACATCATCCGGTGTTCCAGCCCTCTTCATGGGGATGTCATCGGCCCATTTATCTTTGTACTCCTGGGGAAGCTTCGCAGTCATTTCTGTATCAATAAAACCAGGAGCGATGGCATTGCAGCGGATATTTCGTGATCCCAACTCCTGGGCTACTGATTTCGAAAAACCAATAATCCCGGCTTTTGACGCCGAATAATTGGATTGTCCGCCATTTCCCTCAACGCCCACGATGGAACTCATATTTATTATTGAGCCAAACCTTTGTTTTATCATATATCTCTGGACGGCTTTTGTAAGGTTAAAAACGGATTTAAGGTTGACATTCATGACCAGATCCCAATCAGATTCAGTCATTCTCAGTAAAAGATTATCGCGGGTTATGCCGGCATTATTGACGAGCACATCCAGGGTGATAAAATCGTTCACAACATCATTAACGAGTTGTTCACTACTTGAAAATGAACTGGCATCTGAAGCATAGCCTTTTGCTTTGACTCCAAAGCTTTCAAGTTCCTTTTCCAGACTTTTTGAATTAGCATCGTAAGCAATATCCGAAAATGCAACATTTGCTCCATGTTCTGCAAATTTCAAGGCAATACTTCGTCCAATTCCCCGGTTCGCACCGGTTATCAGGGCTGTTTTTCCTGTCAACAGTTTCATGATTATCGGGTTAATTTTCGCCAAAGATAGAAAGATTTTAAACAGGCGCTAAAAACAAAATGGGCACAGTCATAACCTGAGCCCATTCTATTGATTAAGAAGTACTTAAATATTATATTACTTAATTACTGCAATTTTTTCGCAATACTTTTCTCCATCTTCGCATTTTTTTAATGGACCAGAAAATCCCTGCAATGAGAGATTCTGGTAATTATCGCGGGGATGGTTTGCATCTGTTGGCTGAATAGCAAGGGGCGATCCATGACAGGCATTAGTGGTTCCTGAATTAATAAATTCACCATGTTTTTGATGAATTTCCTGTGAAAAATAAGGATAACCAGGAAGTTTGGTAAGGCAATCCCCAGGATTAAAAGAAGTAAAATTTTTCTAATAAAATTTTAGTTCACATTGACATATTAAAATATCCACATGTAAATGTAAAAAAATTATACTATATCCATTTAACCAGGTTAAAGTCTTGCCGATGAGGGAGTAATGGACTTTTAGGAAAGAGTCGGAAAACAAAATCATATACCCCAGCCTGGTTGATAGGAATGTCACAACCAAAAGAAACGATATTTTTCTCTGATTTCAACATCGTCATCTCTTCGATCATAATAGGTTCTTTTACTTCATCATTCACTTTTTTTCCAAATAGGACCTCTATTCCAACATCAGCACCCGATAATTCGTTCAAATCAAGGATGATCTCTGATTTGAACGATTCGCCCAAGGATAGTGGTTTCTGGTTGGAATCGGGAACTTTTACAGAAATGACTTCAATGTTATCCCATCCCCGGAGTACTTTGCGTTTCCAGCTGGCAATGTGCCGAGACATTTCGTAATTTTTCCCAGCCATGATCTTTGACCGTTTGAACAGCTTTGTATAGTACTGGCGAATATAATCGTCCAACTGGCGTTTCATGGTAAAATGAGGAGCAATTTCAGAAATGGTATTTTTAATGTAAGAAACCCATTTTACGGGAACTTTTCTTGCATTTACGTCATAATACATGGGAACAATTTCTTCCTCCAGAATTGAATATATGGTTTCTGCATCCAGGTCATCCTGGAATTGCGGATTATCATAGGTAGATTCTTCCTTTAACGCCCAGCCAGCATTGGGTTGATACCCTTCAGCCCACCATCCATCAAGAACGCTGAAGTTAACGACACCGTTCATTACTGCTTTTTCTCCGCTGGTTCCAGACGCTTCAAGTGGTCGTGTAGGCGTATTCAGCCAGATGTCGACACCGCGAATGAGGTATTTGGCCAGTTCGATATCATAATTTTCAATAAAAAGGATCTTCCCCAGGAAATCCGGCTGGTGGGATATTTCAAATATTCGTTTGATCAAGTCCTGACCTGCCTTATCATTCGGATGCGCTTTCCCGGCAAAAAGGAACCTCACGGGGTTCTCTTTATTGTTTACAATTTTTGATAAACGATCAAGATTACTAAATAACAGATGGGCCCTTTTATAAGTAGCAAATCTGCGTGCAAATCCAATGGTAAGCGCTTCAGGCCGGGCTGCTTCACGAATTTTAAAAATAAGCTTCGGGTTCTCATGTCTGACCGTCATATCTTCAAAGATCCTTTGAAGAAGAAAATCGTTGAGCTGGTCTTTTTGCTTGAGTTTTGTTTTCCAGATAATCTCATCATCTACATCATGAATCCGTTTCCAGTATTTTGGGTTTGACTGGTCACTTAAAAATTCTTCGCCAAATTCTTTCTGGTACAATTGCTGCCATGATTTTGCCGTCCAGGTGGGATAATGTACGCCATTGGTAACATATCCGATATGAAGTTCCTGCGGATAATACCCGGTATATAATTTTGCAAACATCTCCTTTGTGACTGCCCCGTGAATTCTGCTTACCCCATTAATTTCCTGGGAAAGTTTAGCAGCCAGAACACTCATTGAGAATTTTTCATGAGGATCATTATCCAGCATACGACCCAGGTTCACGAATTGGTCCCACTTGATATTCAGGTGATCAGGATAATGAGAGAGGTAAGTTCTGAGTAATTCTTCTGGGAAAGTGTCATGCCCGGCAGGAACCGGGGTATGGGTTGTGAATAATGTAGAAGAGCGGACAACTTCAATAGCCTGAGGATAAGTCAGTTTTTCGTTCTGTATCAATTTCCGAAGCCGTTCCAGACCGATAAAGGCAGAATGACCTTCATTGGAATGATAAATATTTGGTTTAATATCCATGGCGTCCAGCATTCGGATACCCCCTATTCCAAGCAGCAGTTCCTGTCGTAATCTGTTTTCAAGATCGCCACCGTACAACTGATGAGTGATGCTTCGGTCGTTTTCAAGGTTTTCTTCAATATCGGTATCCATCAGAAATAATGGAACCCGGCCAACATCCACCCTCCAGATTTTCGCATACATCGTACGACCGGGTAACGCAAAGGTTACTTTTAACCAGTTTCCCTGCTGATCCCTGATCGGAATTAAAGGAAGATGGGTAAATTTCTGGGGAGTATAGACTGCAATCTGATCGCCAAAAAGGGATAAAGTTTGCTGAAAATAGCCATAGCGATATAAAAGACCAACAGCAACGATATTGAAATTAGAATCACTGGCTTCCTTAAGGTAATCTCCGGCCAAGAGTCCCAATCCACCGGAGAAAATCTTCACGGTATCATGCAGGCCATATTCCATGCTGAAATAAGCGACCATATCCTGAGGTTTTTCTGCTCCTTTAGCCATATAGGCATCAAATTTGGCCGTTACCCTTTTCAGCTTATTCACCACTTTCTCATTGGCGCTCAGATCCTGTAATTCTTGGTATGTAAGGGATTCCAGTAAAGCAATCGGATTGAATTTCAGTTGGAACCATCTTTCTTTATGAATCATTTCAAAAAGTTCGCTGCCTTCATAATTCCACGACCACCATAAATTTTTTGCCAGTCTTTCCAGGCTGGCCAGGTTATCAGGAATTTTTTGCTGGATCAGTACTTTTTTCCATTCCGGTTTATTTTCCAGAATGGTCCTATAGGTCTGTGTTTGCACCTGAGCCTGTTTGCCGGCGAATAGTTCAGTACGTGTCCCCGTTTGCTCCAGGGCTAGAGAATAGGCCTGTTTATAATGGTCGATTTGATTTTCCCATAAGGCTGAGCGGGATATCTCGAAAGCTTTAATCCGAATTTTAATGATTTCCTTTTCGGTCTTCAGGCTGCATTGGAGTATGTGTTTGACCATTTCTTCAACGACCTCCTGATCATTATCATCGTTCCTTTCAATCACTGCCGTACAATCTTTAACTGCAGGATATAAAGTTCTTACCCATTGTCCAAAACCGGAAAGGGAAGTAGTGATGGTTGGGATATGGAATGCAAGACTTTCCAGCGGAGTATATCCCCAGGGCTCATAATAAGAAGGAAATATTGAGCCATCAAAACCAATCAGAAAGTCATAATATTTCAGATTGAAAACACCATCATCTCCATTAAGAAATGCGGGTACAAAAATAATTTTAACCTTATCGTCAAGGCTGTTGAGCAATTTGTTCTCCTTTATCCTTTTCAGAATCAAATCATTTTCAGGTTCATGGAGTCCATGAGTCAGATATTCTTCCTTCAAAGGCTGAAAAAATTCTTTTTTATTAATTCTTTCGATCAATTCTTTCCTTGGCCCGACCTGATATGCAGGGACGGCAATAAAGGCGATGATGGTTTCCTGTAATTTTGGTTGTTGATTCAGTTTACCCATAGCATCTATGAACAGGTCGATCCCTTTGTTATGGAATTCGTAACGGCCGCTGTTAATGATGAGAATGCTACTCCTTGAGAGCTGTTGCCCAAGCAAACCTTCAGCCACTTCAAAAAGTTTTTTCCGGGAAGTTGCACGTTTCTCAAAATACTCATCCTTGACCGGCACAAAGGAATCATCAAATCCATTCGGGGTCAGTATATCAACCTCTTTACCAAGAAATTGACGACATTCGTTATTAGATAATTCACTGACTGTTGTTAAGACATCTGCTTCTTCAGCAGCCAGCCGCTCCAGCGAATGCTTTGAGACCAGACCAAACTGCTTGGAGATTGAATCGCTATTGAAGTTCTCGAGGTTCTTATACAATGGCAGTCCATGTCCGGCAATACAACGGCCAAGAACGGTTCCATGGGCAGTGAATACAGTTCCCGCCTGGGGTACATTTTCTTTCACGTAGAGCACCCCCGTTCCGGTCATCCAATCATGAAATTGGGCAATAATTTTATCATGATGGGATAAATTGAAGTTATAAAAACTTTCAATTATTTTTCCCGAAGCATAGCCAAATAAGGCAGGCTCCACATAGTCCCAGCCACCGGTAAGGGAATCAAGAGCATATCTTTCCCAGAAGTGGGCAAATATTTTATCTTTCTCTGAAAAGAATGGAGTAAAATCAATCAATATAACAATGGGCTTTCCATCGATATTCCAACGACCTATTTTAATCCTCAAACCTTCAAACTCGGCTTTCTCCCTCCATGATTTATAGAGAAATTTATCCTCAATAAACTCCGGGTTCTGATGGGTTTCTTTCCAGACATCCGGGCCAATCAGCAGGTAATTATCCTTGAACTCCCCTGATAAAATTGCGGCTTTGGTTGAAAGAACAGTATGAATACCCTTTCCTTCATTGCAAACTTCCCAACTGGTTTCAAACAAATAATCGGGAATATGGATAAGCTTATCTTTTGTAACCATGTTTACTTCGTCAGGTTATTAATTTCCTTAACAATTTGCTTACGGTATTTATTCACCTCAGTGGTTGTCAGGCCCTTCAGTTTTTTCATCATCTCCTGATAGGTCTTCATAGCCCGGACACCAAGGTTTTTCTCAACTTTTGCCTTAAGTTCCTTATCTGCTCCTTTCATGGCATAGGAGATGGTTTCAAGATCAACCTTCTTGATCAGGTCCTTGACTTTTTTATCGGTAAGCTGAATGATATCTTCAAAATTGAGTTTTGTAAATACTTCTTCTTTTTTCTTAGGTTTGGCAGGCTTTGAAGTTTTGCTTCTCTTCTCAGTTTCCGTCTTTCTGCTTGTTATTTTCACCTTCTGTTTTTCTGCAGATTCGGCAACCAAGGTCTCGTCGACGCGGATCATAAAATCGGAAAGAACATTCATATAATTAATGAATGCTTCATAGGGAGATCCGTAGGGATTAAAATACTTATGTACTTCACCGGCTGAGAACCATTTGGTGCACATATAATAAAAATGGTTGCTGGTTTGAAGATACCCCCAATCCCTGAGAATCTCGGGATCCTTGCATTTTTTAACTTTCTCCTGGTAGGAATATAATTTGGCAAAGGCTTCATCCTGAAGTTCATTGCCCAGCCAGGCGGTCAGGTCTCTTTCTTCATCAGCCCAGGAAATTGGATAAGGAACAGAAATAGCTGCAACGGTTTGCAGTGTCTGATATAATTCCTCAGGAGTATGGAAAGTGAATCCGGATTTGGAAAACACCTTATCAGGAAGATGTTTGAAAAATTCAAAGATCCCTGTTTCTTTCCATTGGTGTTCGCCGATGGTTTCATAATCAAGAAAGATATTCACTACTTCCTCATTAGCTTCTATCGAATTCAGCCATTTTACTAATTTCTCAGCAGTAAGTGGCCACTCCGACCAATTGGTATTACTGAAACGGAACGTGATATCATCGCTCAGGCGGAAATTGCGTAAAAGTAATTTAAGTTTGGGGTTGATCGCGTTACAATAAAGGAAGTTCGGACTTTTCCATCCTAAAATGTGTTTGGCTCCTTCTGTCAGCATCGTATGAAACCCCATGTCGGCAACCATTTCACCGATATGATCTGAATAAATCATCTCAGTATTACGGAAGGTGGTCGGGCGCTGGCCAAACAATGATTCTATCTTTGCACGATGCAATTCCACCTGCCTGACGAATTCATCCTGGTTACTTAATGCAGCCAGGGAATGAGTATATGTCTCAGCAATAAATTCCACACAACCGGTTTTTGCCAGATCTTGAAAGCTTCTAATGACCTCTGGGGTATATTGCATCATCTGATCGAGGGCTGAACCGGAAATTGAATAGCTCACCTTGAAGGTCGAACCAAACTCACGGATCAGGTCAAGCATCATTTTATTGGCGGGCAGATAGCATTGTTCAGCCACCCGGCGGATAATATGACGGTTCTGGTAGTCATCATAATACTGATGATCCTGACCAATATTAAAAAACCGGTAAGTCCTTAAGCGAAAAGGCTGATGAACCTGAAAATAAAGACAAATAGATCGCATAAAGCAGGTATTATTTAAGTAAAGCTTGATTATAAACTTGTAAAACATGAAAAGCTGCATTCTCCCATTTGAGATTGTCAACTTCTTCTTTCCCGTATTTCAGGAACATCTGGCGAAGACCATCATAATGAAGAATTCCGTATATGGCATCAGAAAGTGCATCGATATCCCAGAAATCAACTTTCAGGGCATGCTTAAGTACCTCAGCCACCCCGGATTGTTTAGAAATTACTACGGGCACATTTGAGCGCATGGCTTCCAGCGGGGAAATACCAAAAGGCTCTGAAACGGATGGCATGACATATACATCGCTCATGGCAAACATCCGGTCAACTTCCGGTCCGGCAAGGAATCCGGTGAAATGAAATTTCGTACTGATCTTCAATTGAGCCACACGCCTTACCATACGATTCAGCAAATCCCCTGAGCCAGCCATGACAAAACGGACATTATTGTCCTTTTTTAAAACTTTATGAGCTGCTTCCACGAAATAATCAGGCCCTTTCTGGTATGTAACCCGCCCAAGAAACGTGACCACTTTTTCCTTCACATGCTTTTGAACTCCTTCCATATCCGGACGGTCAACCGGTTCAACGGCATTATGAACTGTGATAACTTTTTCAGCCGGAATTCCATATTTATCGATCACGATCTGGCGTGTAAGGTTACTCACCGTGATCACCAGGTCAGCTTCCTCCATTCCTTTGCGCTCGATATCGTACACATTCTGATTCACATTTTCACCGGACCGATCAAACTCAGTAGCATGAACATGAACAACCAGGGGCTTTCCGCTTATATATTTTGCAGCAATACCAGCGGGATAAGTCAGCCAGTCGTGCGCATGAATGACGTCAAAAGTCTGGTTCTCAGCAACTGAAGAAGCAATCAGGGCATATCTGGAAACTTCTTCCATAAGATTCGGGCCATACTTACCGGAAAACCTGAATTGTTTTGAAAAAACTGTTTGAGAGAGTGTTGTTTTCTCAAGTACTCCTTTCAGCACCATTTGTTCAAATTCTTCCGGACCAACATAAGGGATCAGGTTAGATCCGATTTCCATGAATTTGATTTTATTCCAATGTTCCTGGTTTTGTGATTCATTAAAATCAATGACAATATCGCTGGCATTGATGAGACGGAAACCTTCCTTAGTTTCATCACCAAATGCCCGAGGAACAACAAAGATCACCTCCACCCCATGCTTGACAAGTCCTTTGGTAAGGCCAAAACAAGCGGTACCAAGGCCTCCCGTGATATGAGGTGGAAATTCCCAACCAAACATTAAGACACGCATCTTGATTTACGATTTACGCCCGCCTACCGGCAGGCAGGATTTACTATTTTTTTATTCGGATTTTCATACTGCTTGATGAGCCAGCCGATCCTTAAGATTTCAGCCACACTTCCGGCATGTGAAATAGCTCCCCTGGGTGTAAAGGGAGGATCTCCGTCACAAATTTCCGAAATGGTTCCGATGCCATATTCTGTTAAAACAGGTTCAAAGCCTTCAAAAATTCCCTTAATCAGCGAAAGTCCGCTTTTCCCGTGAATTTTCAGGTAACCGTCGGCAAAATGTCCAAGCAGCCATGGCCAGACAGTGCCCTGATGGTAGGCAAGGTCACGGTCAACCGTATCCCCCGTATAACTTCCTTTATAAACAGGACTTTTAGGTGTCAGGGTTCGAATTCCTCTCGGGGTTAGGAGCTCCTGTTTCACCCTGCTTATCACATCTTTCCGGATTTCTTCACTAACTGGTGAATATGGAAGGGAAGCGACAAACAGCATATTGGGTCTCACGGTCCAGTCCTTGTAATCTCCATCAACATAATCGGCCAGATATTTCCTTTCTTCACTCCAGAATGTATTGAAGAAGGAAACCGGTATTTGTTCTGCAATTGGAGTCCATCTTTTTACAAAGGATTTATCTCCTGCTGCTGAAGCAAGTTCGAGGGCAAAACAAACGGCATTATACCATAAAGCATTGATTTCAACAGTTAGCCCGATGCGGGGAGTCACCGGCTTTCCATGTGCCACTGCATCCATCCATGTAACTGCTTTGCCGGGAACTCCAGCATATAATAATCCACTGGATTCCATATGGATGTTCAATTCCGTTCCATCCTTGTATGCTTCAAGGATAAGTTTCATCTTTTTCCCATAATCCTTCCATATCTGAGGTTTTGGTTTGGTAAAATGAAAATATTGCTGCAGGGTCCAGAAAAACCATAATGAAGTATCTGCAGTGCTGAATACCAATCCGCTTCCTGAACATGTATTTGGGAACAAAGGACCATGCATATCACTAACCATGGTGTCGATGATCGCTTTGCAGGTCTTATAGTCACCATTCAACAGGGTAAGACCAGGAAGTGAGATGAAAGCATCCCTCCCGGATTTGCCTAGCCATGGAAAGCCGGCAATCACTTCGGTACGCGTACCGCGTTTAACGATGAATTGCTGGGCTGCATTGATGAGGCAGTTCTCAAAATTATCACGTGGAATCCGTTTGCCAAGTTCGGCATTGAAAGCCCGTTTCATGGAAACGGGATTCAGATCCTTTGTGCCGGCGGAGAAATAAACGCTTTCACCCTTTTTGATATCGAACTCGAAAAAACCGGGAACATAAAGATCTTCCTGATACTCGTATCCCCTTTCCATCTCCTCCTGGTATTCAACATTATAATACCAGTCAGGAACATGGGTATATTCATTTTTACAAGAAAGTTGCATAAAAAGATCAGTGTATCCATGGTACATTCTTACTTTGATGCCACCAGTAACTTCATCATATTTTTTATCGGCAAAAATATTTTCCCTGGTCAGCGTATGAACATTCCGGAAAGCAAGAAAAGGACGCAAACGGATTTTTGTCGGAGAGTGGGCTTCTTCCAGGGTATATTTGATGATCATCCGGTCTTCACGGGTAGTAAAGATCATTTCCTTGGTAAGAATGACGCCTCCTACCCTATAAGTGAGCTTGGGAATAGGTTCAGTGACAAAGTCACGAACATACTTATGCCCTTTGGGTGTATACTGGTTTCCAGGATATTTATGAATTCCCAGGTTGAACTCGGCATCCCGTTGAATCACGGTTTCATCCAATGAGGAAAGCAATACATGATTTCCATGATCTATGCCGGGCTGAGGGGTAACCAGCATACCATGATACTTCCGCGTATTACAATTGATGATGGTGGAACTGGCATAGGAGCCTGCACGGTTTGACCGCAACAATTCACGATGCAGGGAGTAACCCAGGTTAACCAATTGGGATTTATCAAAATTGATATAACTCATGATTGATATTTTACCTTAATTTTCAAAGATAACCATAAAAAATTGGTTTGCAAAATTACAATTTTCCTGTCTTTTTACGTTAGTTTGATTATAGGTTTTAATTTAACTTTGAGCAGTAAAATATTGCATATGAATAACACCATAACCAGGAGAACTACTTTTTTTATTTTGGCAGCCTTATTGTTGCTGTTTTTTTCCTGTAAGAAAAATGATAAAATTGATACCAGTTCCGGCCTGAAACTTACTTTCTCCACTGATACGGTTTATTTCGATACTGTTTTTACAACAGTTGGATCGATTACCCAGAAACTCATCGTCCATAATGAAAATACAAACAAAGTGCTAATTTCTTCCATTCAGCTTGCCGGAGGCTTAGCATCAGTGTACAAGCTGAATATCGACGGGATTTCTACCGATTTTGCACAAAATGTCGAATTGCCAGGCAAAGACAGCATTTATATTTTTGTGAGGGTAACGGTTGATCCTGATAACCAGGGTAATCCCTTTGCTGTTACCGACTCAATCATGTTCATGACCAATGGCAACCAGCAGAAAGTTCAGCTTCTTGCCTGGGGTCAGAATGCTAATTTTTACCGGAATCAGATACTTCAAGGAAACCAGGTCTGGGATAGCCTGAGGGCCCATGTTATTTATGGGTCTTTGCGTATCGACACCGGTTCAACGCTCACCCTGATGCCGGGAACAAAAGTTTACTTTCATCAGAAGTCATGCCTTTCTGTATCTTACGGTGCCTCACTGACCCTGGCCGGAAACCTTGATCATCCCGTGCGTTTCCAGGGCGACCGGCTTGATCCTTTTTACCGGGACTTACCCGGGCAATGGGAAGGCATACAACTGGAGAGCGGCAGCAAAGACAATAATTTCAATTATGCCATCATAAAAAACGGCACACTTGGCGTATTTGTTGATTCCATCGGAAGTTCGTACCAACCGACATTAAGACTGGACAATACGGTCATTCAGAATATGACCTCGGATGGTCTTCTGGCTTATGGCACCTACATTGAATCGACCAATTGTGTGATCACCAATTGTGGTGGCGCTGCTGTTGATGTGATTAATGGAGGAAGCTATGATTTCCGTCAGCTCACCGTGGGCAATTTCTGGACGAGTTCAGTGAGGATGTCCCCCTCGATATACCTCAGTAATTTCACTTACGATACCCTGGGCAATAAAAAACCCAATCCTTTAACGAAAGCTTTCTTTGGAAATACAATCATTGCGGGTTCAGAGGCCGAAGAAACAGGAATGGATTCAGATCCCTCCGTCGCCTTTGAATTTACTTTTGATCACTGCCTGATCCGTACCTTGAAAAACACTGCAGACCCGTTACGATATATTGAATGCCTGGTGAACCAGGATCCAAAGTTTGTAGATATTGAGCATGATAATTTTGAGATTGACAGCATTTCACCAGCCATCGACAAAGGAATCCCCATGGGAGTTCCATTTGATATTAAAGGTATTGACAGGGGCAGCGCTCCTGATCTAGGCGCCTTTGAGTACTTCAAGCATCGTTGATCCGATGTCGGCCGGAGAATCGACCACATGCACCCCGCATTGACGAAGAATTGTTTTTTTAGCTTCAGCAGTATCTGATTTTCCCCCGATGATGGCTCCGGCATGCCCCATGGTGCGTCCTTTTGGCGCAGTGGCCCCGGCAATAAAGCATACTACCGGCTTAGTCCCATATTGTTGTATCCAGTATCCTGCGTCTGTTTCCATATTGCCTCCGATCTCGCCGATCATGACGATGGCCTCGGTGTCAGGGTCAGCCATAAACAGTTGTATGGCATCCACGATGCTGGTTCCGGGAATAGGATCCCCTCCTACCCCGATCATGGTTGATTGTCCCATACCAACCTTGGTAATCTGATCCACGGCTTCATATGATAAGGTCCCCGAACGGGAAACGATCCCGATTTTTCCCGGTTGATGTATGAATCCCGGCATAATTCCAATTTTTGTATCAGGTGGCGTTATAATACCCGGACAATTGGGACCAATCATCCGGACTCCATGACAGCGGAGATATTCTTTAACTGAAATCATATCTCTAACCGGGATACCTTCTGTAATGCAAACGATTACTTTGATTCCACCATCGGCTGCTTCCAGGATGGCATCCGCTGCCAAAGGCGGAGGGACGAAAATAACAGATACATCCGCGCCGGTAGATTTCACGGCATCCGATACAGTATTAAAAACCGGTACTCCAAGATGCATTTGGCCGCCTTTACCCGGTGTAACACCACCTACTACCCGGGTTCCGTATTCTATCATCTGTTCGGTATGAAAGGAACCCTCGTGGCCAGTGATACCCTGAACGATTACCTTCGAATTATGGTCAACAAGAATACTCATGACGATTGATGATTTACGATTTACGATTTCATTTTTCATGAATCAAAGCAGCAGCTCATGATTCATGTTCAAAGATAAATTGTTTTGTGATTTTATTTGATAATTTTGTTCAGTATATAAAAAATCTATATGTCAATCCATTTCGACCAGGACACCATTTGCGCTTTGTCAACGGCTCCGGGAGCAGGGGCTATCGCCGTTATCCGGATTTCCGGTCCTTCGGCAATCGCCATCTGCAACCGGTTATTCAGAACAGGGTCAAAAAAAATAAAACTGGCTGAAGCTCCAACGCATACTATTCATCATGGTTTGATCGGAAAAGGAGATGACATCATTGATGAAGTACTGATCAGTCTTTTCATAGCTCCACATTCATATACCGGAGAAGACGTGATAGAAATTTCCTGCCATGGCTCCCTGTTTATCCAGCAAAAAATTCTGGAGATGCTGATTGAAGAAGGGATACGTCAGGCCAGGCCAGGGGAATTTACTTTAAGGGCATTTTTAAACGGGAAGTTTGATCTTTCGCAGGCTGAAGCTGTGGCGGACCTGATCGCAGCCCAATCGCATTCATCACATGATTTGGCTATCAAACAAATGCGGGGTGGATATTCCGGGAAAATCAGGAAGCTTAGAGATCAATTGATTGGTTTTACTTCGCTTATTGAACTGGAGCTGGATTTCAGCGAGGAGAATATTGAATTTGCCGACAGAAAGGATTTCCTGAGATTGCTTCATGAGCTTAAAGCAGAATTATCATCCCTGATACAATCCTTTTCGCTGGGAAATGTCATAAAAAACGGCATTCCGGTAGCTATTATAGGGAAACCCAATGTCGGAAAATCCACTTTACTGAATGCCATCCTGAATGAAGAGAAAGCGATCGTGTCGGAAATTCCCGGAACTACCCGCGATTCAATAGAAGATACCATTGTTATGGGAGGATTAAGTTTCCGCTTTATCGATACCGCAGGATTAAGGGCCTCGGACGATACGATTGAAGTCATGGGAATAGAGCGTACCTGGCAGAAAGTGGCTGAAGCAAGTATCATATTATATGTCTTTGATGCCACTTCCGACTCGTTTGAAGAGGTCAGAAATTCGCTGTCAGGATTCATTGATCTGCCGGAAAACAAGGATAAACATCTTATTCTGATTGGTAATAAAGCGGATAAATTGAAGAAATTGCCCAAGGGATTTATTGATTTTGTGGATTATGAAACCATTTTCGTTTCAGCCAAAAGGAAAGAGAATATCCACATGATTGCTGAAAGTTTGCAGGGCAGCATTAAGAAATCAGGATCGGGCGAACAGACCATCGTGTCGAATACCCGACATTATGAAGCTCTTACGGCTACCGATAAAGCACTTGAGGAGGTTCTGAAAGGACTTCAATCCGGGCTGAGCGCTGATCTGTTAACCAGCGATATCAGGAGCGCCTTATATCAGCTGGGTGAAATCACCGGAGAAATCACAACAGAAGAGATCCTTGGATCTATTTTCAGCCGGTTCTGCGTGGGAAAGTAACCGGCACAAAACGAACACATAACCAAAACTGTATAAGTAACGTAAAGCCCAGTAAATATGGGCTTTTTTCATTATTATTGTTAATATCTTTTGCGTACCGTTAGTGATCCGTTCGGTATATTTTTGTACCTTTGTTGTACCTCAAATAAAATAGCAGAGAATATTTGTACCTCCAACCATTAAATGGAGAATTAACTTGACACTTTTAAACACAATTATACATTTACATGCAAAATGAGCACAAATATTAAGGTACAACGGATTTGTCAATTTTGTGGAAAAGAATTTACGGCCAGAACTACTGTCACTCAATATTGCGGTGATAATTGCTCAAAACGTGCATATAAAGCACGGCAACGAGCTACAAAGGTAGAGACGAGCAATAAAGAGACCCTGCAGATTAAAACAAAACCAATTGAAGAACTTAAGGTTCAAGAATTCCTCAGTGTCCGACATGTGGCCAAACTGATAGGATCTTCAAGACAAACCGTTTATAACCTTATTAATACTGGGAAATTGCAAGCTGTAAATATCTTAAAGAAAAAAACTATTGTCAGGCGCTGCGATTTGGATAAACTTTTCGAGCAGCCCACTCCCATCATACAGCAGGCAGATAATAACCCCGAACCATTGCACTACGAAATTGACGATTGTTACACCCTTAAAGAAGTCCAGGACAAATACGGAGTATCCGAAACAACTTTACAAAATCTGATAAAACGAAATAATATTCCGAAAATAAAAAAAGGCTGGTTCGCTTATGTTCCGAAAAAAATGATTGATAATATACTGACATAATAATATATATGGTTACCAAGGTAAAGCTAAGATTTAAGAATATATCAGAAAACAGGCAAAGTCTGTACCTCGATTTTTATCCCCCGATCCTCCATCCTGAAACGGACAAACCCACCCGAAGGGAGTTCCTGAACCTATTCCTGTTCAATGAAAATGAGACTGAAGAACAAATGTACCTTGATAAAAATGGCAAGGAAAAGAAGCGATTGATCCCTCTTGTGGGAAAGAAGGGTGAACCAAAAAAAATCAGGCTGAACCCGATTGATAAGAAACATAATGAGGAAACCCTTCAGATTGCTGAACAGATCAGGCAGAAAAGGGATAATCAACTGAATAAGCCGGAAATATACACCGGTTACGAGAAGGCCCAGTTAAAGATCAGGGAAATGGAGAATACCTCCTTTTTAGAATATTTCTGTGAACTAAAGGAAAAAAGGAAGGCCTCCAACCATGATAACTGGGTTTCGGCTTATCATTACCTTGAAAAATTCACCGGCGGAAAATTAAAATTTGTTGATCTCGATGAAAAATTCTGCAATGATTTTAAGGATTACCTCTGCAATACCTACAGTAACCGAAGCGAAAAAGTCAAACTTTCTCAGAATTCAGCCTTTTCTTATTTCAACAAATTTAAAGCAACGCTTAAACAGGCGCACAAAGATGGATTTCTCCGCTATAATTTAAATGCCAGGATAGATCGAATAAAGGAAGCTGAAACCCATCGGAACTTCTTAACCCTGGAAGAATTGAATAACCTGATACAGAAGGATTGTCTTAACCCTCTTTTAAAAAATGCAGCCTTATTCTCTGCACTCACCGGATTCCGATTTGGGGATATTGCAAAGCTTACATGGGGGGAAGTGGAATTTATCAAGGGTAACGGGTACTTTATCCAATTCACCCAGCAAAAGACAAATGGCGTAGAAATGATGCCAATCTCTGAACAAGCTTATAACCTGATGGGGGAGCGCAAAGAGCCAAATCAAAAAGTTTTTAATGGGCTTACCTATTCTGCTTATTCCAATAAACATTTAGCCCAATGGATCGGGTCTGCAGGGATCACAAAGAATATAACATTTCATTGTTTCAGGCATACCTACGCAACATTGCAGCTAAGCAATGGAACAGATTTTTACACTGTTTCAAAAATGCTTGGACACCGGGATCCGAGAACGACCCAGGTTTATACCAAGATTATAAACCAGGCCAAACGTGATGCCGCAGACAAAATAGTATTAAAGTTTTAGCTTTCCGTACCCACTATATATCCCAAAATCCTTATGGAAACCAATGCATTGGATAAATGCCTGAATATTCTTTCATTTCAACAGGACAACGACCCACAAAAAATAGAAGTACTTGCCGGGATGGATACCAACCTGCATGAAGAATTTGTCGAGCCATTCAGGAGGGAGCTTGGGTTAAATCTGTTAACTAAATCGACATTCCAAGAGAAGAAGGATCTAATCATGTTTTACATCGATGAACTCGACAGGGTAATCGTTATACCTAAAAAATTTGAAGATATTGAACCCGTACGTCTCGATATCGATGAACTATATTATCCTATTTGGTACAAAGGGCAGGATGTATCAGATGATCTGGGAATTTCAGAGGTAAGGGCCCATTATCTCTTTTCATTACTTTTCGTGGTAATCCAGGACTATTGCATTCTGTATAACATCCCATTCCTGGAAATTTGCAATGATCGTTTTTTCATCCTGGAAACGATCAACCTTAGTCCAATAAGGGAACGCGAAGAGCTGGCAGACATAAATATACCAACAACAAAGCAACGGGAACCTGCCATGCCAGTGATCAAACCTATCTTTGTTAACGAATCGATATCTGAAATTTATGAGATCCTCCGGGATTTTTTTTCACCGGAAGATCAAATTGAGTTTTATGCACTGCTGAACGGCGGCGAAAATGCTCCTAAACCTTTGTTATTCCTTGGCTCCGGAAACCGACTGGCGGATGCCTTCAAACAATTATACGATTGCGATATCATCAGAGGTTGCCAGAAGAAGGAGCTTGAATACTGGATTAGCATTAATTTTTCATACCGTTACCGGAATAAACTGAAAACATACACACTGCCTTATCTGAGCGAAATCATGTCAACCAGAAAAGATAAGTGTCAAAAGCCAGTTCTGAACATCATACTCGAAAAAGCGACGGGAACCTATCTTATCTGCAAAATATAAAATCTTAACCGGGTTTTGACCATGTTGCTCCCAACCATATTGTAACCCTGCTAACCGTCCCGGTAACATTGCTGCATGTTTCACAAATTAAACATGTACGCAATGGAAATGACATTTGAAAAATTACCCGAAGCTGTAAGCCAGTTATTTGATAAACTGGTAATCATTGAACAGCTGTTACTTTCAAAAAGTAACTCTCCCCTACCCGAAGCCGACCAATTATTAACAATCAAGCAGGCTGCTGCAATCCTCCATTTGTCGGTCCCTACCGTTTATGGTTTGGTACAACGGAAAGAAGTTCCCGTTTGTAAACGAGGCAACCGCTTGTATTTTTCCCACCAGGAGCTCACCGGATGGATCAAATCCGGCAGAAAAAAGACCAATTCCGAGATTGAGGCCGTTGCTGACGCCTATATTTCTGTAAAAAAGAATCGGAGATCCTTTTAACCAAACATCCCTAGACGTTTTCAATTCACAGAATATATTCATGTGCCAGGTATATCAACCAGTGTTGATTGCCCGGGCAAATAACCTCTCGGATGAAAAAACAAAAGAACACGGAAGAAACGACTTCCGAAAATAGAAAACCTCTGGCGATTGTAGAGGTTCAGGAAGCGCTTAAGGACTGGTATGACCTTCGGTTTAACGAAATCACCGGCGTTGTCGAAGGACGTAAAAAGGGGGAACCGGATTATAAAGTGCTCAATGAGAACAATCTCTTCATCCAACTACTGACAAATGGTTACCGGATTTCGTTTGGAAACCTTTGCGCGTTGCTCAATTCGGAGTTTGTTGAGACTTACAATCCATTTAAACATTACCTGGCAGGGCTGCCTGCCTGGAATCCCGGTGACAGGGACTATATCGATGCACTGGCCAAACATGTGAAAGCTATTGATCAGGAGCAATTTGACCACCATTTAAAAAAGATGTTTGTGCGCATGATCTCCTGTGCCATCGATGACCGGTCATTTAATAAACATGCCTTTATCCTGGTGGGACACGTACAGCATACCGGTAAAAGCACCTACTGCCGGTACTTTTGTCCACCGGCTCTCCACAATTATTATACGGAGTCACTTCCAGGAGACAAAGACGGGTTGATCAGCCTGTGTGAAAACATCATTATCAACCTGGATGAACTAAGTTCCCGTACTAAATTCGAGCTTAATCAGCTGAAAAGCCTTTTTTCCAAAGACAGTGTAAGGGTTCGTCATCCTTTTGCACGGAAAGCGCAAACCGATCCCCGCAGGGCTTCATTTGTCGGATCAACGAATGAAGATACATTCCTCACCGATACTACGGGGAGCGTAAGGTGGCTGTGTTTTGAGATTGAGAAAATCAACTTTGCCTATTATGATATCCCGATAGACCTGGTTTGGAGCCAGGCATACTCCCTTTACAAGAGTGGTTTCAAATTTCAGCTGACACGAGAAGAAATAAGGGAGAATGAAACCAGGAATCAGCAGTTCCAGCAAAATAGCGTAGAGTACGAATACATCCAAAAATATCTGACTCCCGGAACCGATTTCGACAATGATGCCTTCAGAACTGCCAGTGAAATAAGGGATTATCTGTACTCCATGTCAGACCGCAGAGCGGAGTTGAGAAGTGTTGAAAAAGTTGGAAAAGCGCTTGTTCAGCTGGGTTTTCCGAAGGGTTCTAAAAGAGTCCCGGGAAACGCGTTTCCGGTTTATGGCTATTTTATTAAGGAACAAAATGTTTAATATTCACTTACTACACTTACTACATTATGTTGTTTATCAATATTATCAAGGGTTTTCATTGTAGTAAGTGTTTCATTGAATCCTACTACAACCTACTACACAGCTTCATGTGTTAATGGATGTAGTAAGATAGTAAGTGTAGTTGCCAACTACTTCAATAAGATAAAAATGTTCTATTTTTTTTAATCATCAGAATAACAGTCGAATATAGTGAAAAATAATATCTCAGTGAATATCTCAGAGGCGAGGAAAACTCATTTAATGGACTACCTGAAAAAGAACGGACACAAGCCCATCAAAATCCAGTATGGAAATGCATGGTTCATCAGTCCTATGCGCCAGGAGAAGACTCCCAGCTTTAAAGTTCATCTATCCAGAAATGTCTGGTACGATTTCGGGAGTGGTGAAGGAGGCAATTTAATAGACCTGGTTATGAAATTGCACCATACAAGCTTCAGGGAAACCATTGATCTTATTGGTGGAAATTCCTTCTCCCCTGTAAATTATATTCAGTCCTGCCCTACTGATGAATCGGGCAAAATTAAGATTGATCGTATACAACCGTTGAACAATCCGGTGTTGATTCAATATCTGAAATCACGTGCAATTGCACTTCCATTTGCCCAACTGTTTCTGAAAGAAGCCTTTTATACCGTCCACGATAGGAAGTACTTCGCCCTGGCATTTAAAAACGATAAAGACGGTTATGAATTGAGAAACGCTTTCTTTAAAACAGGTTCGAGTCCAAAATACTTCACTACCATCCCTGGCGCCGATAATTCCATTTTAAATGTGTTTGAGGGATTCATGGATTTTTTATCCTGCTGCACCTATTTTAATAAGATCCCCAGGTACCAAACGATTGTGTTAAATTCATTATCATTTTTACCCCGGATCGATTCTGAATTGGAACAGGCCAGGGAAGTAAACCTGTTCCTGGATAATGATCCGGCTGGGATAGCGGCAACTCAAAAGATTGTTAACAGCGATATGCAAGTCAAAGATTGGGCGCCGGTCCTTTATCCAACTCATAAAGACTTCAATGATTTTTTGATGAACAGCGGAGTCCGATAAACTCGTTCCAGGTTCCCTACCATTCCCTTCATTTTTTTCATACGAATTTAGTAGATGCCAATAATCAATGATAGGGGATCATCCTGATTCCGGGTTAATGATCCAAGGCCTCCCCTATTTTTATTGGAATGCCATTGGTTTGTAGGGGAGCACATTCATTAACTAACTGATTACCTGAACTTATACAAACAAAGTCAATTCATATAATCCTAAAAAAACGAAAAAGTGCAATTGCATTTTCCGATAGGGCGGGGCGTGCACTCTGTGAGGATTTGATAATTTTAATGGTTTTTTTTACCCTTAAAATTATCATAATCAATTAGATGACAAAATATTTTTGATAAAAGCTATTTCGCCGGACTTCTTTTCTTTGTGCGGATGGCAAGAAATGAAGCAAAAGAAACCATCTTCCTGCCTTGTATTTTTCTGCGAAAAGCCTTGTTGCCATTGAGTCTTATGAGGTGCAATCCGGCTTTTTCCGACTTTGCATTGCAGTTATTTTTACGGCGGATTGGGGGAGCTTTTTTTTATCAAAATCCCTATCAAATTTTCATTTCCGGGAAAAAAATGGGTCCAACCAGCCAAATGGAAACAGTAACCCGGGATTTTTGCCGCAGTTGTCTTTTAAAAATTGTTTGCCGTTCAGGATAGTTAAGAATTGCATGTGATTTTTTTTAAAGAAATTCATCGGCAAGGGGAGCAAACCGTTTGACAGTAAGCTACATTTTGAATCCTAAAATATTCAGAATCAATTCACATATCCCTATCGTTGCGTTAGTGCAATTGCACTTCCCGATAGGGCGTGGCGGGCACTTCGTGGAGATTTTGCAAAATAAAAGTGTGAAATAAACCCCTTTATTTTTGAATATCAGCAGGTTGACAAAATATTTTTGCAAAACGACAAAAATTGACTTCTTTTCTTGTGTCCGCTCAAAGAAAAGAAGCAAAAGAAAGAGCAAAATCCCACCCACACAATATAATACTTGAAATCCTTATAAAGCTACCTACATCGACAGGTCTTCCAGCTGTTAAGGCGCTGTAAACTTGGAACTGTCAAGGGCGACAAGAAACGGTCGCTTTCAGTGTATTCAGATTGGCAGTCAATCTGACCAACACCCTGGACATTATCCAATCGATCCGGTTTAACGCTTCGCGGTCAGAAAATTTCAAGTATCCACAATCTAAAACTCACTACCATGACTGCACTTGCAAAAGAAACTCAGAGACAATCCATCGAAGAAATGTTTGTCCAACACATTGAAAACATTTACTACCCAGGCTTTTCAGAAGAGATGACCGAAGAACAGTCGGCCCTCTACGACTGGGAATTTAAAGAATTTCAGAAGCAATTCTCTGGAAAAAATTAATCACAGAGCAGATGGTTACAAAATGTAACTGTCTGCTCTTTTTTTATGGTCGTACCTCCCCGTGATATCAGAACAGGCACTCCGGCAATCCATTCACATAACTGCAATTGTACTTTTCGGGCGACTTTTTGTAAAAGTTGCAAAACCATCGGCGGCAGCAAATCGAAATTCACAAAGTTATGCTCGTGAAAATATTGTTTCGCTAAACACGACCTCCTATGGGAACTGTCGCCTTCCAGGTTCATTCAGATTCTTGTTGCACAACAATGCTGACCTGAATGTTTGCTTAAAATTTTCTCTCCGCATTTCTCCACCGCAAATTTCATTCACTCACCGCGGCCATAAGCGCTGCTTAAAACTATTCTATCTATGAAAAAGTCAGACAGAAAACCGGAACTTGCCCAGGAAAGCGGCGAACCTTACGAAAACAGAATTCCCATGCGTTACTGGGCAGAGGATGACATCCCGGGAAAGAAACTCCTGATGAAGGGCACCAGCAGTTTATCGGATGCCGAGCTCTTGAGTATTATCATCGGTACCGGCATCTCCGGCGACAACTCCCTGGACATTGCCAAATACATGCTGTCATCCTGCGGGAACAACCTCACCGAATTCTGGAAGTGCAGCATTTCCGACCTGCAGAAGATCAAAGGCATTGGCAAAAAATCAGCGCTGAAGATCGCTGCCATGTTTTCCCTGGCCCGCCGAAAGAATGAATCAGATGTGATCGTCCGGAACAAGATTTCCCGAAGCCAGGATGCCTTTGATATATTCAACTCCCTTATGGGCGACCTTACCTATGAAGAGTTTTGGCTCTTATTGCTGAACCGGGCAAACCGGGTCATCAGGAAAGTTAAGATTTCCGAAGGTGGTATTTCCGGGACTGTCGTGGATCCAAAAAAGATCTTCCAGATTTGTCTTGAGCAACATGCCACCTCTATAATTCTCGGACACAACCACCCCTCGGGGACTGTAACACCCAGCGAAGCCGATATCAAGATCACCAAGAAGATCAAAGACAGCGGCACGTTGCTTGATATTGCGGTACTGGATCACATTATCATCGGGGATAACCGGTTTTATTCATTTGCCGATGAGGGTGCCGTGTAGCGTTTTGGCCCCGGGAAACCGGGGCTTTTACACATTTTTTTTAAAATTATGTTGGTATTTTAATCAAAATGAAGATGAACGGAATGCTATATGTATTTAATATACAATATCAAACGTAAATTTTAACAACTCTTATGCGATTGTTGAAAAGTTTTCAGAATATCGTAGAATCTAATGGGAAATAATTGATATTTTTGACACTTTCTGTCAATAGATATAATGTCAACAACCATAGCCACTGTAGGAGAAAAGTTACGACATCTTAGAGAGCAAAACAAACTGCCACTTCGTAAGGTGGCTGCATTGCTTGATATTGATGTTGCTATTTTGAGCAAAATGGAACGAGGTGAAAGAAAATTAACCAAAGATGTAGTTTTGAAGCTAGCAAACACTTACAAGTATGATAAGAATGAACTACTTGTACTATTTCTTAGTGACAAAATTGTGTTTGAATTGCAAGATGAGGAACTCGGAATTGATGCTTTGAAAGTAGCCGAAGAAAAAATTAAGTATTTCAGAAAATCAAACTGTAATTACTAATGGCATATAAAGTAACAAAAACAAAGCAGGAAAGTTTTGAGCAACTAAAGACGCTTATTGATGCTTTTGAAAAGGAGTATGCCATTTATAAAACTCCTAGATACAGTGAAGCACAATTGAGGGTGGATTTTCTGAACCCACTCTTAAAAACCTTTGGTTGGGATGTGGATAATGAGGAAACCAAATCTCAATTCCTACGTGACGTTATTCAAGAAGAAAGTATCGATGTAGAAGAAGAAGATTCTATTACCAAAAAGAATCCGGATTACACACTTAGGATTCAAGGTATAAGAAAATTATTCATTGAAGCTAAGAAGGTTTCCATTGACATTAACAATAACAATAGGCCTGCATTTCAGATTCGGAGATATGGTTGGAATGCTAATCTTGATATTTCAGTTCTAACCAACTTTGAGGAATTATTAATTTATGATTGTAGGCACAAACCAAATGCTGAAGATCATGCAAATGTTGCAAGGTATCAATCCTTTCACTACACTCATTTTATTACCAATTTTGATGCGCTATATCAACTCCTATCATTTCATTCTGTATCCTCAGGAATTATTGATGAATATTTTGAAGTAACAAAAAAGGAAACAACCCCTTTCGATGATTATTTTCTCAAACAAATTGAAAGCTGGCGACAGAGTTTGGCAAATGATATTATCGCAAACAATAAAGGGTTCAACAATGAGGATATTAATTTTTTGATTCAGCGCTTGCTTAATCGGATAGTGTTTTTAAGAATTTGCGAAGACAGAGAGATAGAGAAATTTGAAACTCTTAAACATATAGCAAGCTATGATGAACTCAAACAGGTTTTCATAAAATCTGATAAAAAGTACAATTCTGGACTTTTTGATTTTATTGAAGATATTTTTTCCTTAAAAATCAAACTCAATTCCGGGATTCTTATCGATATTTTCAACCAACTCTATTATCCGCAAAGTCCTTATAACTTTTCCGTTGTTGACCCTAATATCCTTAGCCAAATATACGAACGATATTTAGGGAGCAAGATTTCAATTGTAAACGAAACGCAAATTTCAATCGTTGAAGAACCAGAAGTTGCAGCATCAAGTGGTGTGGTGCCAACCCCAAATTTAATAGTTCAAAACATTGTTAAAGAAACACTTGCACCCTTATTTGAAGGGAAAACTCTTGAGCAAATTCAGCATTTAAAGTTAGCTGATATTTGTTGTGGATCAGGGACTTTCCTTATTTCTGTCTATGATTACCTCTTTGAGAAAATCACCCTGCTATTTGTAGCGTCCGGGGTGAATGATGCTGAATTAATTTACCGACTTTTTGATGGCTCTTATCAACTTACATTAAAAGCTAAACATCAAATCCTTGTTTCCAATATTTTTGGTGTTGACATTAATCCATATGCGGTTGAGGTAAGCAAGTTCAGTTTACTGTTGAAACTTTTAGAAGGAGAAAATTCAGGATCAATAACCAACTATCTTGATAGATACAAACAAAGGGTATTACCAAGTCTTGATGAAAATATCAAATGTGGCAATTCCCTTGTTGATGATTCATATTTTCAGTTTCAACCAGAAGCAATTGACAACGATGAATTGCTTTTTAAGCTTAAACCGTTCAACTGGAAGGAAGAGTTTAAATTCTTAGAACAAAACAATGGTTTTGATGCGATTGTTGGAAACCCACCTTATGTCAGGATTCAAAACATAATGAAGTTTTCGGCCGAAGAAATAAAATTCTTTCAGAGTAATATTTCAGGTTACACTGTTGCGGGTACAGAAACGTTTGACAAATATTATCTCTTTATTCAAAAGGCAATTAGCTTGCTCAATGAAAATGGAGTGCTGGGGTACATTGTTCCTCATAAATTTTTTATTATTAAGGGAGGCAAATCCCTTCGTACATTCATTACTGATCAATCTTCAATTTTTAAAATCATTCATTTTGGAGTTACCCAAGTTTTTCCGAACCGTAGCACATATACAGCAATTCTGATCCTCGACAAGAAGAAAAGAGAGCAATTTTTTTTCAAACGCATAAATAGAATCGCAATTGAACTATCTGCTGGTTCTATCGAATTCGACACTTACAGTTCATCATCATTTACAGGACAACCCTGGATATTTCTTTCCAAAGCGTCCCAAACCATTTTTGATAAAATTATCAGTGCTAACACTATTCGACTTCATTCAATTGCTGAAATAGCAGTTGGATTACAAACAAGTGCCGATAAGATTTACATTTTTCAGCCAAGCTCAGAAACAGAAACAACTTATCGGTTTAACCACCGAAATACTGAATATGAAGTAGAGAAAGCAATCTGTAAACCGTGTTTGTATGATTATTCATTTAGTTTGTTTGACACAGTCAGGCCAAATGCTCAAATCATTTTTCCATATACTATTCTATCTGACAAAGCGGATGTTTATTCAGAGGCGTTTTTTCATGAGAAATTCCCTCTTGCTTGGGTCTATTTGAATAACTTCAAAGCAGAGCTTTCCAAGCGAAGCATCAATGGAAGCAAAGCTCCTAAGTGGTACCAATACGGGAGATCTCAAAGTTTAGCAAGATTTCATAACACAAAGAAGTTGATTTGGACTGTATTATCTACAAAACCAGGGTATGTATTCGATGAAAACAATTTGCAATTTACCGGGGGAGGAAATGGCCCTTATTATTCACTGTTTTCCAATTCCAATTATTCTCTTCATTACATCTTAGGAATTTTGGCACACCCATTATTTGAAGCCATGGTTAAATCAGGTGCAAGTGAGTTCCGTGGAGCATACTATTCACACGGTAAACAGTTTATTGAAAACTTACCCATCAGACAAATTGATTTTACAAAACCTGCTGAAAAAAAGCTCCATGATGAAATCGTAAAGACAGTAAAGAAGCTTATTGATACAAAAGCAACCTATAATGGAATTTATATTACTTCAAAGAAAAAAGTAATGCAACATAAAATGGATTTACTTTTCAAATCACTTATTTCCCAAATTAATTTTCTTTATGGAATATCGCAAGAAGAAATGAATTATGTGCTTAATGATGAAGTATTAACTAACGAATTACTAGAGGATTAAATGGCAATAGAAACAATTGAAAATATAAATTCTATTAAACTTCGAGGCGGCTATTACACACCTCAAGCAATTGCAGATTTCATATGTACTTGGGCTATTACAAAGCCAACTCAAAAAGTTTTAGAACCAAGTTGTGGGGATGGAATATTCATTGAATCTGCTATTCGCAGATTTATAGAGTTAGGAGTTCCTTCCAACAAGTTGTTTGGGCTAATAAAAGGGATAGAACTTATAGAAGAAGAGGCCGATAAATCAAAGGAGAGAGCAGGAAAATATGGATTAAATTCAACTACGATCCTCAATGCAGATTTTTTTAATTACATATCCAAAACAAATGGAGAAGCACATTTTGATGTAGTTGTTGGCAACCCACCATTCATTCGTTATCAGAATTTTCCAGAAGAACATCGTGATGTTGCTTTTAAGATGATGGAAGAATTGAACTTACATCCAAATAAACTCACAAATATTTGGGTTCCATTTTTAGTAATCTCTGCTAGTAAGTTGAACCGTCATGGAAAGTTAGCGATGGTAATACCTGCTGAACTGTTTCAGGTCAAATACGCTGCCGAAACAAGAGTGTTTCTTTCAAAGTTTTTTTCCAGGATTACAATAGTGACATTTAAGAAACTTGTTTTTGCTGATATTCAGCAAGAAATTATTTTACTACTTTGTGAAAAGGATGTCACAATTAACAAAGGAATACGAGTTCTTGAGATGAATAATCTTAGTGATTTGAATGCGGTTGAGATTGAAAATGTTCAAAAAACACAGGTTAAAACGCTTGACCACACCACGGAAAAATGGACAAAATATTTCTTGAACGATGATGAAATCCATTTATTGCGGAAAATTAAATCCGAAAAAAAGATAAAAACATGCTCTGATATAATGGAGGTTGATGTTGGAATTGTTACAGGGCGAAACGATTTCTTTATGCTTAGTAAAGAAATCGTTTCTAAATGGAAACTCAAATCACATACATCAAAAGTTGTCAGCAAGTCCAATCATTTTAAGGGTATTGTTTATACGGATATGGATTTTGAAAAAAATTCTGATGATAATTGTCCTGTTCACCTTTTTTTACCACCCAAGAAAGATTACGATTCGCTGCCCAAAGCATGTCGTGATTATATAGCCTATGGCGAAGAAATGGATTTTCAATCCGGCTATAAATGCAGGATTCGCAAACAATGGTATATTACACCTTCATTGTGGTCTCCTGATGCTTTCGTTTTGCGGCAGGTTGGTGATTACCCCAAACTAATCATCAACCAGACGAATGCATCTTCAACAGATACAATTCACAGGGTTCGCTTTAAGACAGAAATAAACCCTGAAATAATTGCACTTTCCTATCTGAATTCACTAACTTTTGCTTTTTCTGAAATTACTGGGAGAAGTTATGGTGGCGGTGTTCTGACATTTGAGCCAACAGAAATTGAAGAAATTCCTTTGCCTCTTTTGAAAGACCATACGATTGACTTCAAAAAAATTGATGATTTAATTCGTCAACGAAAAATTGAAGAAGTTCTGGACATAGTTGACCAAGAACTCCTCATTAAACAACTTTGCTTTTCAGAAGGAGAAGTTCAAATGCTCCGTGGTATTTGGAAAAAACTTTCAGGTAGGAGAAATGGCAGGAAAAACTAGGAACGTGTAAGCCGGGCAACTTTTTTCTTTTCAATCGCGGCAAAGAAAAAAGTAGCAAAAAAGAAGACATTGGCCACCGCACTTTATTAAACTCGAAATTTCCGCAAAGTTACCTGCGAAAAATCCGCTTTCAGCTATAAAACTGTAAAGGGCGACCTCCTGATGGAACCGTCGCTCTTCGAGTGTATTCAGATTGGTAGTCAATCTGACCTACACCCTTGACATTATTTATTTTTCTCGGTATACACTTGGGCATAAATTTCAATTTAACCAGGTGGGCCAGAAACCTAAATAAGACCCGAGGGCACGGGCAGATATCATGAACAACTCACAGATCTACGCAGCCATTACCGAAAAGATCATTGCCAATCTCGAAACAGCCGGAAGCTGGATGAAGCTCTGGCAGGTCCCTTCGCCGGTCAGCATGAATGGCCATTATTACCGGGGCATCAATCGCCTGGTGCTTTCCTCCGATCCTTACAAGAGCCGGGTTTATGGCACATTCCAGCAGATTCGCTCCAACGGCGGTCAGGTTCGCAAGGGTGAAAAATCCACCATCGTCGTTTTCTGGAAGACCGGCTTGGAACAGGATGAAGTCACCGGCCTTACAAAGAAAACATTCCTTCTGAGGTTTTACCATGTCTTCAACTCCGAACAGGCAGACTTTGATGAACAGGGTAAGCATAAGATCGCACAGCTTCAAAGCCTGGTTGACGAAAAGGTCAACGAGGAACACCTGGAGGCTGAATCAATCATCGAATGCTACGCTGGCAGGCCGGAAATCATTTTTTCCGACAAAGATGACCGCGCTTACTATGCCCCGGTTGCCGATCTGATCTCAGTTCCGGACAGGAAATATTTCACAAGCTCTTCAGCCTTCTACAGGGTGCTTTACCATGAGCTCGGTCACTCGACCGGCCACCCTAAAAGACTCAACCGATATGACGGAATGTCAAACAGCTTTGGCGATATCCCATATTCCAAAGAGGAACTGGTTGCTGAACTTTGTTCATCATTCCTTGCCGGCATCGCTCATCTTGACCCGGATATCCGCAACTCAGCCGCTTACATCAGGGGATGGGCATCGGCATTGCGTGACAATCAGAAATGGGTTATGTGGGCTGCTGCCAGGGCTGAGAAGGCTGCCGATCATATCCTGGGCATTGACTCTTCCTATTCTGTTTCAGTAGAAAAAACCACAGCCGAAGTGACCAGCGAAGTTCCGGTCCTTGAGCCTGTCCTGGAAGATTCCCCCTTTTAACTAAACCATTCATTCAATAGAGCCATCCCTGGTAACCTGGGTGGCTTTTTTCATTTACACTAAAACCAAAACCCATGAACAATTTTAACAGTTATTCCGGAGATCCACGCCAGATCAAAGCCCACTTCGCAAGTAAATGTCATACCTGCGGCAAACCCATCAAAAAAGGCGAACAAATCATCTACTGGCCAAATGGCAAACATGCCGGGCATCTGAAATGTGATGAGGCTGACTACCGAAATTCTTTGGCTTCCTTTGAAGATGAAGAGCGTTACAACAGTCAGTACCGGTAATTCAAATTCTTAAGCTGCTGCGGGAAACCGCAGCGGCTTTTTTCATGCTCGTCAACATGTGTAGTTATTAATTTGCCAGGGGTTATGCGTTTTCGGGATAACTATCATCTCGTGGTGGAACCATTCGGTATTTTTTCCTTTGATCATTCAGGCCAACTGATTTTCTTTTCCCGGATTCAATTACAGATATCTGATGACTGTGGTCTTTGTTTAATTCCTATGCTAAGCTATTATCCCATTCCAGGGTGAAAGTGCTACTCATTCAAGAATTTTCCCGGCATATCCTTCAGGTGTTCGGTATTCCAGTTCCTACTTGAGTGCCCCTCCATGGTCTTAATTACACTTGCATATAAATTTCACTTAAAAATCACAGCCATGAAAAATTTCGTAAAAAACTACATCGGAAAAGGAAAGAAAATCGAAGGCCTTGAAATCATTAAGATCAACTTCAAAATCGAAGACCTTGTAAAGTTCTCACACAAATACAAGGATGAAGACTACATCTCCCTTGAAATCGCAAAACTGAAAAGCCCCGATCAATTCGGACATGACTACACAGCCTATGTAAACCGCCTGGAAGAATCGGAAGTTAACGAACCGGTAAAGCCTACTGAAACTCCCAAAAAGAAACGCAATACTTCAAAGAAGGTTTCCAAAGAAACGCCATCAGAAGAAATTCCCTTCTGATCAAACACAGAAACCCTGATAAAGGCTGCCCTTCCGGCAGTCTTTTTTTTGTTCGCGAATCAGGCTTTTTTCTTTGAGACCAGGACAAAGAAGAAACCCTGCCAAAAAAGAAATCCCTTCCGGGCAGCTTTTATAAAAAGCAAGCAAAAGCCAACCCACTATTACTCAAAATTTGCAGCAAAGTTAAACTCGTGAAAATCTTTTTCGCTAAGAGTGACCGCCTTCTGGCACCGTCACCCTTGGGGTTCATTCAGATTTTATTGCATAAAATCATGACCTGAACTCTTGCTTAAAATTTTCACTCCGTTTGTTCCCGGTGGCATAAATTTTTTCTTAAACCCCGGCGAGCCAGATGCCTAAAAAAGTCTGCAAGGCAGCAGCGAAACACAATGACAAAGATTACAGCACCAGTACTGAAGCCGACCAACGGCGGAGCATCCAAGGAAGAAAACGCAGTTCTTGCAGCTGCAAAAACGGTTCTCAACCCTGAAGAGAACAAAACCGAGGAGCAAAAGCCGCTCTTGAAGGTCGAACCTGAAAAACCCGTTGTTCCTGCTCCTGAACCGGTCAAGGAAATGACCCTGATGGAGAAGATCCTCAAGGTCGAAAACCTCCAACTGGTCATCGAAAAAAGGGCGAAGTTGGTCCAGACCCGCAGCGAACTGGAAAGGTTCCAGACGGCATCCAATGATTTCAACTGCTCTATGCGGCTGAATGACTCAGACGGTAATGTCTTCACCACCAGTTTCACCCCTGGCATCAAAAAAGTCATTGATTTTCTCAGGGCATCATTCGATGCAAGCATCGCTGATGTAGAAGGCAAAATCAAGTTCTGACCTTCGGTCAAATCTGAAATTTCGGCGTTCAGGCTAAGGCCTGAACGCTTTTTTTATTGGTCGTAAATGCAAATAGACTTTGTTTAGATGTATAACGATTTGATAAAACATACCTTTGTAACCGCACATTTAAACAAACGAAATCATGAAACAGATTATTTTTTTCCTGCTCTATCTTCTTCCTTTCATAGGAATTAGCCAAACAACGCCAGTTTCAATTAAAGAATCAATTCCGGATACAAAGATGAAAATTGGAATGGTCATTTATTCCAATGACCCTGAAACGGTCTGGAATGCGTTCAGGTTTGGAAATTTTGCGATTGGTGAGGGAGATTCGGTTAAAGTTTTTTTATTGGCAAAAGGGGTTGAATGCGAGTCGTTGAATACCGACAAATTTAAGGTAACCGACCAGATTAAAAGGTTTGTTGAAAATGGCGGGAAGATTTTTGCATGTGGGACATGCCTTACCATCCGTAAAAAGGAGGGTTCAGAAATGTGCCCTTTGTCGACCATGCAGGACATGTATGACATCATAAAGTGGTCCAATAAGGTTATAACATTTTAACAACTACTCCCCCATGAAAATCCTGTTTATCATCAACGACGCCCCTTACGGCACGGAGAAAGCCTACAATGCGCTGCGCATGGCAATGACCATCCAGAAAGAAGATGAAACCGCTGAAGTCCGTATTTTTCTGATGGCCGATGCTGCAACTGCTGCATTGCCCAACCAAAACACGCCCCAGGGTTATTATAATATTGAAAGGATGATTAAATCGGTGCTATTGAAAGGTGGAAAAGTTAAAATCTGTGGTTCCTGTGCAGAAGCCAGAGGAATGAAGGATCTGTCGCTTATTGATGGCACCGAACTCAGTACCATGAAAGAATTGGTCCAATGGACGCTGGATAGTGACAAAACGCTGACATTTTAACCGAAATTACCGCAAAAAAAAAGCCACCCCGGTTATCGTGAGGCAGCTTTTTTTTTAACCTGGAAATGAGCTATGCATTTGTCGGCAACAAATCTTTGGTTTTGAGTCTGGATGGCATAAAGATGCCAATCACCCCGTTGATGCCCAGACTCATTACGATATTATAGAAAAAGGCCAGGAAACCAACCAACAATAGCGCACCTGACAATCCTGCCAACACCATATATGTGTTGAATTCACCATTTACATACAGGGAACGGCGAAGCATTCCATGCAATCCGGCCATTCCCATGAATGCTCCCATTCCAATACCGCCGATAAGCTGGCACCAGAAGTGAAAGTTTGCCAGTTTCTGGCTGAACAGTTGGGCACCATTGGTAAGGATCGGGAAAAGGAAGTAGATTGCCGAGTAAAGGGTCATGGCCAATCCAACTAGAATGGCAACATGTACATGGGGGCCGATGACCCATTGAGTGTTGTGTAGAATCCTGTTCAAACCGATATCGGCTTGCATAATCCCGGCTGGGACAGCAAGTGCAAATCCAAGTAATCCACCCAGCAGGAATTTCAGCGGGTTGGTCATCTTCAATGGACGAGCGCTCCACAATGTGGCAAGGGTGATAAAGAAAGCCAATCCCTGGGTGATCAGTTCCAATGCAGTAACCATTTCACCGGAGAGTACTTTTAAGAACCCTGGCTGCGCCTGATCCGAAAGGAGATGATGTGACCAAACAGTCCATGAAACCACCAATTCAACCAGCAAGGCTGTACGGGCAATGTTTTCCATGAAAAGTTTTTTCCCGGTGATCAGTGTTGCAAGCAGGTACCAGGTTCCGGCGACAAAAATCAGCACCAGACCGTCAGCTACCAGGTCAAGCCCCCACCAGAACCAATTTTTGTATAACAGGGCATCAATAGCTGTATCTTTAAGACTCAAGCCGAACAGATTAAATACCATGTAAACCAGGATGAGCACTCCGGTGAAAAGGATAATTCCTGCATTCAGAGCAACATCTACGGTACCCCTGGCAATTGCAGCAACTGGGAGTGAAACAAGGTGTTCCTTCTTGTTTTTGGAAAAAAGGTTTTTCAGCCCGCTTACGCCGAGTGCTGATGCAATCAAAGCACCACTTGGTTGTTTATCCCATCCTTCCGGGGTATAAGTAATGGTGGCGAAAATATTGATAACGAAAAATACTGTTCCGAGCATTACCAGTGCTATTCCGAGGATAAAAAAGATACCACCCACAACGCTGAATTGCGTGAAATCAACTGGTAATGGCCAATATAAGGTATATAATGGAGCATAATGGGTTAAAAATCCCGAGAACCAAAACATGAAGGTCCCGATGGCGATGAGCCACATGTTCCAGTTTCCAAGTTTGATACTCCACAATGGTTTTTTCATCAGGAAAGGGACCAGAAACAGGAAGGCCCCGAATACGATGGAATAGGTAGAACCGAAAATACCAACCAATGGATGGGCGGTCATGATGGCGAAAAACTGGTTTGTTGAAATCTGCGGAATTGGCTGAATTTCATAAATACGCATGATCATTCCTTCAATAACGGCAAAGGCATAATAGACCAGCCCTACCACAACAAACCGGAGTGTAAGCTTTTGCATTGGGGTTAGGCTGTCTGGTTTGAACAAGGATTGTTCACCCTTCATTAATGTTTGTAAAAAGTTCATATTGATGTGTTTTTATAGTTTATAACCGGTTGATTAATTGTTTGCCGTTGTATTGCAGGATACTACAACTGCATCCTTCAGGACGATGTTCCAACCATCAGGGCCGGAATATTCCGTAGATCGGATCGTATAAGTCCCCGGTTTGTCGAATACCCACAGGATGTCATTTGCATGGCCGGGGACGACCTGCATCTGGAACATCATTGAATTGTCCTGGCGAAAAAGTCCGAAGCCATAGGTTAGGTCGTGGGAAAGGACAGAAAAGAGAACCTTCTCGTTGCAATTGATGTTTAACGTTGGCTCTGGCAGGGTGAATTTGTGCTTCTCAATGGTAATATTAAAAAGCTTATCGGCCTTGATCTCAGCACGGTTCAAATCCATGGGTGCCCAAGGAATGGTGTTGAAGGTTACGATATGCAGGGAGACACCCAGCACCACTAACATCGCGGTGAATGAATAAAAAAGCGCATTCGCGATCTTGTTATCCTTACCAGGCCGGGTAATTTTGTAGCCGAACCATCCCATAACGAGCAGGATAGCAAGACAATAACATGTGTAGGCCAGCGTCTGGCCGTTTAACACAACAGTTGAGTCGATCATAATTGATGTTTTTAGTGAATGAAATTGATTAAAAGTGATAATGCTTCTTATTGGTTTTGTGGCGTGTTACGTTCTATGTGGTTTGCGTCTCTATATCTCGCTGATATTTATCCTTAAGGTCAACAAATGATGTTTTTGTGAGCGTTTCGATCATATTTGAACGTGCCTCAGTCCACAGATCATGCATGGCACAAGGATGATCAAGAATGCATGCCGTGAAACCCAGCAGGCATGTGTTCATAGCTTCCGGGCCTTCCATTGCTTCGATCACCTGGATAAAGTTGATTGTTGCCAATTCTCTGGCAAAGATGAACCCGCCATTCCGTCCACGTGAACTGACGATAAATCCTTTTTTTGTCAGATCAGTCAACAAGCGGCGCAAGTAGTGTCTGGGAATTTTAAGTTCATCATAAAGGTATTCAGCCGGATACATCTCTTCATTCCTGGTCGCCATAAAGGCAAGGACGCTAAGGGCATATTCAGTGGTCTTCTTGAGAATCATAATATGATACCTTTTGGTAGTAATTACTGGAATGCGAAAATAATGAATTTATTATCATGTGAAACATTTCACAATAAATTTAAGAAGTAAAAAAGAAAGACTCAACTATCATTTGATATTCATGTCAAGTTGTTTGCAAACATTGCCTGAAATTCTGTCAAACATGTTTATAATTCTTGACATGTCCTGGGGATATAATTTATCAATAATTTGAAGGAAAATAACTTTATTATTATGAAGCTCAGTTGCTATTAACCACATTAAGTTTGCAGAAGTTACATTGATTGCAGCATCGGCTTCATCTGAATTTAACAGTAAATCTATCACATTCTTTATGGCCAACCTATATAAATTATCCTTCGAGCGAAAGTAGTAATGTACCATTGACTTGCCAACTTCTGCCCTCTTTGCAATTTTTTGAATTGTTGTACCATGATATCCATATTGAAGAAATATGAAATTGCTGGCATCCAGAATTTTTTCCTCTGTTGTCATTAAACGACCTGTATGTTACAATAAAAAACTAACGTTTGTTTTTGTCAACTTTCTATTATTCGCAAATACTTGATGATAAAGTTTTTATATTTCGGTTGGTTCATGAAGATGACTTCATAAAAAAAGATCCCGTTCAGTGCGCAAAAAATTCCAAGGATCACATCAATAGTATAGTGATGGCCTGAATATATGGCTGAAACCCAGATACCCACCATGAACAGACCGAAGAACCAATTTGCGCGTACACATCCGGCTTTTATTCCATAGTAAAGCACGATAACCGGGTAAGCGCAGTGCAGCGATGGTATTGCAGCGAAAACATTTGAATTCTTGGTATAGATTGAGTCGAAAACATGCATATGGATTAGTTGGTCAAACCGTGCTAATCCGGCCGCGCTGCCCGGGGTATGAAGGTTTAGCACAAAGCCATATTGGCTTACATACCAGGGTGGCGCAGCAGGATGAACGTAGTAGATAATGAACCCCAACAAGTTCACAAGAAAGAAGGTCAAGGAGAAATGCAAAAACAACTTACGGTTGGTAAAGTATAGGTAAACTGCAAACGCAAGTGGAACGGGCATCCAATTGATATAGAAAAACCCACTCATTAAATCGGCCAGTATATTGTGATTGGCCGCGAAAAATTCATTGGGCGTTAATCTGCCTGATTGCGTCTCTATTCCAAATAATTGTTTTTCAAGGTGGTATAATGGTGCAATGTCAACCGTGTGATATAAGTAATTTGGGAAGGCCCGCATACCATCATAGAACATGGCGAAAACAATGAAAATGGCAAAGCCAAGGATAAACTTGCGCGTTCCTTTCCCCGCAAAGAAAAGGATGTTAAAGATCAGGATGATGGCCCAGTGTTCGGGTCTCAATCCGGTCAAAAAAAACATGACGAGCAGGTAGCCGACCGATGCAGCCGCCAGTGCGGCTGCTCCTCCAGGCAGATTCCTTGTTAGCAGCATAATTTTATTTTTCATTATGCCGGATTATGGAATTACCCTTTCCAGCACAACTGCTCCTGTAACCGGATCAGTTCCGCTGATATCAATGTATTTCGCTGATGACGGAATTCCCATTGAATTGGTTACTGAGCAGATAAAGAGACTGGTCAGATTTGCTATTTTGCCATTGATATTGATCATTGCCCTGAAAGTATTGTTCTTTTCGTTCCTCCTCAGATAGATGACCCGCTTATTGTACGATCTGAATTGCATCAGCCAGGTATCTTTATCCAGTTGCTTCACATTCAACCCGTAAACCCTGTTCTGGATGAAGGAGAGATCTTTGCGTCCTCCCCCTTCCTCATAGCGAATCCACATCGGATGCAGTGGTTCCTTTTTATCAATGTTTCCGTCAGCCTGGTAGTTCAGTTCATAAATCACCGTGTTCCGGTTATGGGTGCGCTGGACATAAAACAGCAATTTTTCATTGAGTAGAGGCACAGGATATTTGCCGTCTTCAGCTGGGTTACCGGTGCCGTCATTCTCCGCAAGGCTAGGCATGGTGCAGCCAACCCAAAGGAGCAGAATCAGGAATTTCGTTTTCATGGCAGACAGGTGGTTTAGGTTCTTTTTCAAGTTGATGTTTGCTGTGGATCAGCCGGTGAACGGCTGTCATGTTTGAAAGCACAGCAACGGCTACCAATGGGTAGATAAATATGGAGATGGTCTCAATGATGGCAAAGGAGAACCAGGGAGCAAAGGTCTTTTGATTGCCACCCGACCAGTAGGAAACAATTCCGCAAACCAAGGCTGAAGCCCCGATTATGACAATGCGTTCCGGCCGCTGCATTAAACCACCCTTGCATTGCACGCCGATACCTTCCGACCGTGCCCTTATATAGCTCACCATCATTGAGCCAATGAGGGCGATAAAGCCAAACAGCGACCCCAGGAAATAATGATGGGCCACAAGGAAATAACATATCCCCAAAAACATCACCAGTTCGCTGTAACGATCGAGCACAGAATCGTACAGGGCTCCATACGGGGTTTCCATCTTGCCTTCACGGGCAAGGCGGCCGTCGAGGATGTCGAAAAATCCGGCAAAGAGGATCAGCGCCCCGCCCCATCCCAGTGGGGTAAGGTCGCCTTTGACACCATGGTCGGCGCCATAGACCATCACGATGGCCGCAAGGATGTTGAGTATAAACCCGATGGTCGTGATCATGTTGGGGGTGACCCGCATCCTGATAAGAATTTTTACCAGTGGCTGGATCAGCCTGTAAATCAATAACTGTGCTTTTGTTTTCATCGCTATTTGCTTTTAGAAATCAAATTTAAATCTGACCCTGATGCCGAAGTTTGACACAAAGGGATGATCGAGATAAGTCAGCCGATTAACAAATTCAACCCTGAATAACTTCAGTATGTTTCCGATCCCGGCGCTCACCTCTACATAGGGTCCTTCATTGAGGGCAAAAGTTACCGGAGTCCCGGAAGTTTCTCCGGGTAATCCGAAAGGATCAACCGGAAAACGGAAGAGGTCAGGATTGTCACTGGGATTGTTTAAAGTTGTCAGCCGCCCAAAAAGGACCTTGGCCGCAACAAATTCCCTCCACTTAAGCTTTTTTATCAGTGGTATCTTGTTGAAGAAAAATCCGTTGAAGCAATGGTCTATGTTCAGGGATACATATTCATCGCTGACAAATTCCAGGAAGTTCATCAGGTTATAGGAGGCAATCTGGTACGAGTAGGTCTGGTTGGCCCGGTGTATGAAAAGCAATGGATAGGGAACCTTACCGAATATCTTCCCTCCCTCCAAAATGACATCAGTATAGCCCAGTACCGAAAGATAAAAGCGTTTGCTTACACTGAGTTTTACATTTAGGTAATCGTAATCATTTTGCAGAAATTTTGAACCGTAGGTCAGCTGAAGTTGTGTTACTGGGTACTTGTTTGCCATGGGGATGCGGTATTGTTTTCCCTGGTAGAAGTGTTCATTCGGTGCGTACCTCAGCGTCACCGCGACTTCAGAAATATCGATATAGTCGGGGTCATTGGTATGCTGAAGGTAATCAACGCTATTGAAATAGAGGTCCCCGCCCGGCCGCTGGCGCAAGAACTGGTATGCGATATTGAATGAAAAATGGTTTTTAAATTCGTTGAGATGCTCGAGCCGGAAAGTTTTGTTGTAAAAGAGTTTGTTGTTGACACCACGCTTGAAAGAGAGCAGGAAATTATCCTCCTGAACGAATTGGAGCTCCTGCCCCGGGATTTTTGTTTCATCCTGGATGCTCACCCTGAGGGATTTTACCGGGAACTCAAATATCGACCGCTTTGTCAGTGAAAAGGTGGATCCCAGATAATATTTGACTTTTTGGTCAGTAAACCCATAAGCAACGTAAGTTTCCAGGTTGACACGCTTGCTGAACTTATCAGTGGTCCGCCCGCCAACACGCAGACGGTAACCTTCAACCGGGTTATAACTGTAAAACGTGTTGACTGGACCTATCTCAAAATACCCGAGATTTCTGTATCCGGCAACAAGCAGCATGGTGATGTTCATAACGTTTTTAAACACCGGCAACTGCTTTACGCTGTCGATCATTGCATAAGTGCCACTCTCGGTCTTCGTTAGTGAATCATGCCGGTGAAGCGCCCAATAGGTTGCGTCGCGCCAGTTGGAACTGTCGAGCTCAACTATGTTATCATGTTGAATAATTGTATCAGAAATTGGCAGGTCTAACAGGATATCCCTGTAGGAAACAGCACGCTCTCCATAAATTCCAAGTTTGTCCTTTGTCAGTCCGAAATCGATGCCAATCATGTCGTTTGTCAACATCCAGCAGGCATTTCCGATATTTGAAAAATTCTGGACGATTTTAACCTCTTTCGCCCAGTTCAGGTTTATTTCCGATGGTATTGAAATTTCAATTTTTTTTACTGCATAATTGCTGTCTGCTGTGATGAAAAGAAATCCCTGGAACAACAGGTCGGTTTTATTCCGGGGGGCAAACAGCATTTTATAGCAACGAATGCTGTCAACCAGAACGGTATCCATGATAAAAAAACGGTAAAACGAAGGAGCGCTGGAAGCGATCGGACTTAAAAAATTGTTGGTCAGAAAGGCAATGTCATTATCATAGATATTGATATCCTGGTACATATATTTGATGTACTCTGTCATTCCCTTATTATTGAGGTATCCTTCGAAAGTCACCATTTTATTTGCCTTAATCACCTCACGGCTTGCCTCCGGCGATCTCTGAAAGTAATAATCAGAGAGGGTCTCCTTCAGGAATAAAGGCAGGATCTCTTTTCCCTTGAGTTTTGTTGTGTCAACATTGTTGAAAATGAATTTGAATTTCTTGAGAACCTTGCGGTTTTTGAATTTCTCGGTGAGGTTGCTTAGGGCGAATTGAGTTTTTTCATATTTTTCATAACTGTAGGCGTACAGTTTTTCCTTACGGTTTCCATCCTTGTGTGCTATAACCTGGCCGATTAGGGCAACGGCAGGATTATCTTTGTTCCTATAGCGGCTTTTAGTTGGTTTCACCACAACCTCACTCAGTTGTTGGGTCCGGGGTTTCAAATGAATGTTAATTGGTTGGGGTTGCCCGGGAAGAAATGGTAATTCAACAGTTTCGAATCCCATACAGGAAATTTGGATCTTATTGGAATACTTTTTCCCTGTAATGATGAAATTCCCGTCGATATCTGTGACAGTCCCGGTGTTGGTTTTTACAAAAACAACATTTACAAACGGTAACGGTTCATTGGTAACAGCATTGGTTATTCTTCCTTTGACAATAACTACACCGGTAATTTGTGCTTCACCAGAAAACGGGAAGAACATCACCATTAGTAAACAGAAGTTATATAGATGCTGTTTTCCGGCTTTCATGATTGAATTTGAAAACATATGTGTTTTGCAACAAATAGTTGAAAAAGATTCCTACAAATACTGTGGTAAAAATTTTCGAATTCATATAGTTAAAATTCCCTATGCTTGTCAATAGCCACATCCCGCCGATATTCAGGAAAATGTTGCCTCCCCATACAAGCAGATAGCGCACGGCCTGTGATCCCGTGGACCATCCTGCCGCCTTAAAAACCCATTGTCGTCCAATTGAAAAGTTTGTCATCCCGCCAAGGATTGATCCAACCGATGTGCTGAACAGGTACCACACTCCGAATATTTCCTTCAAAAAAATCGTAACTCCAAAATCTACAATTGTAGAGATCAGTGAGGATATCTGGGCCCTGAGGAATTTGGTCAGCGTTTGCTTTGTCATATCAAACCCGGAATTATTCTGAATGCAATTTGCAGCAGCAGATTTGCATAAATCCCTGCCAGGATATCGTCGGCCATAACCCCTATACCTCCCGGGAGTTGTTCTGTTTTATGGATCCCCAATGGTTTTACGATATCAAAGAACCTGAAGAGGATAAATGCTGATATCATCGGAATCCATCCCCCTCCAATCCACAACAGGCTGATCCACATCCCAACCATTTCATCTACCACAATGCGGGATGGATCTTTCCCCCATTGATGTTGAAGTTTATTTGAGCCAATTATCCCCATGATCGTAAAGACCAGCACGAGGCTTCCCAGTATCAGATTAGGATTCGGTGCGTAACGGAGAATCAGGGTTGCGGGAACCAGGGCGCCGAGGGCGCCCATAGTTCCCGGGGCAATAGGAATAAACCCCAAACCAAATCCGGAAACGATCAGCTTCCATACTGGCAACGTGCTACTTTTCATAGTAATCGAGCCCAAGGTGTGTGATAAGACTTTCGCCCTGCATATGGCGCAGGGTGTTTTCCAACTTCATCAATTGCCTGAATAAATCATGTATTGGAACTAAACCGGGTGCAGACTGTGGAGATTTGAAAAAGAAAGACAACCATTCCTGGATACCCGACATCCCGGTACGCTTTGCAAGATCGATCAGGAGCGCGAGATCAAGTACAATCGGCGCTGCCAGAATTGAATCGCGGCAAAGGAAATTGATCTTGATTTGCATCTTATAACCCAGCCATCCGAAAATGTCGATGTTATCCCAACTCTCTTTATTGTCGCCACGAGGCGGATAATAGTTGATTCGAATCTTGTGATAGATATTGCTGTAAAGATCAGGGTTGAGTTCAGGCTCAAAGATATTGCTCAGGCTTCCAAGCTTTGAAACTTCTTTTGTTTTAAAACTTTCGGGATCATCCAGCACTTCGCCATCACGATTTCCAAGAATATTGGTTGAAAACCACCCATCTACGCCGATGTTCCTGGCCTTCAGACCTGGTGCAATGATGGTCTTCATCAGCGTCTGGCCTGTTTTAAAATCTTTTCCTCCTATTGGGGTATTGGTGTCTCCGGCCAGTTCGACCATGGCCGGAAAATCGCACGAAAGGTTTGGCGCTCCATTGGCAAATGGAATCCCTGATTTGATGGCAGCATAGGCATAAATCATACTGGGAGCAATCTGAGGATGGTTGCTACGCAATCCTACTTCAAAAGCCTCCAGTGATTGATGGACATCACTCACCTCCAGATAAATTTCGGTAGATGCACACCAAACCATGACCAGCCTTGAACAATCATTCTTCACCCTGAACTCCTCCATGTCCAGGATCAATGCATTCGCCAGATCCATCTTGGTGAGCGCCGATTTTACATTTTTCCCATCAAGGTTGTGAACGAATTTTTTATCAAAAACAGCTTTCATAGGCAGAATGGCAGAAAGCTCTGGTTTCAGCTTATCAAGTAGTTGCTGGTCGATTACACCGGCATTCGAGGCCGCTTCATAAGCATTGTCTTCGAAGATGTCCCATCCCCCGAATACAATGTCGTCAAGGCTCGCAAGTGGGACAAAATCCCTGACTTTAGGATTGCGATTTTCGGTTCTTTTTCCCAACCTGATATTTCCTATCTGTGTGTAAGAACCAATCGGTAATCCGATTCCTTTTCTTACCGCATAAACACCGGTGATCATGGTGGTAGCCACAGCTCCCAGTCCGGGCAATAAAATGCCAAGCTTTCCCTCACACTTTTTCACTTTGTTTTTCATGATTTTCCTTTTTTACAATAATTCGAACATCCTTATATTTTTCCTTATCAGTTTCATATTTCAATAACCCTGTCTTGCTTACCCTTAGACAATTAAATAATTACATGTAAATCACTTTCACGCTAATTGATGTATCTGCCTTTATTTCAAAACCAGCCTTTGAAAAATCGGGTCTGTTTCTCATACCAATGGATTGATAATTTGAAAACCCGATGCCTTCTTTTGGAAGAATCAACCCTTTATCAATTTTACCGTTGTTGTTTTCATCATGCAGGATATTCACGGCATAAATGCCAGGAGGAAGATTTTTAAAAGTGACCTGGGAAGATCCTTTGGTGATCGTTCCTGTGAGTATCCGGAAGGACTTTTTAAACGTTTCATCAGGAATGGATCCCGGTGTATTGTATAAAGCATATTGAACGCTTCCTTTAGAATTTTGCAATCCTTTTACTTCTACCTTCAGAGAAAATGCTGATTCATGGTTATTGTTAAAGGCAGTAAACATGCAGACCGCCAAACAACCCAGCAGGATTTTATGGAAATTTCTCATTTTATTTTGTCTTTTTGGTTAATTTTTCTTTCAAACTGTCAACGGCATAATACACCACCGGAACCAGGTAAACCGTCAGGATTAGTGAAGAAAGTAATCCTCCGATGATGACCCAGGCCAGTCCGTTTTTCCATTCACTGGCAGTTCCTTTTGCAAGCGCGATCGGCAACATCCCGATCACCATCGAAAGGGTGGTCATTAAAATGGGCCGCATACGCTCCTTGCCGGCCATGATCAATGCTTCTCTGACACTTTTACCCTGCGCTTTCAACTGGTTGGTAAAGTCCACGATCAGGATGGCATTTTTTGCCACCAGCCCCATCAGCATGATCAGCCCGAGCAGTGAAAACAGGCTCAGGTTGCTCATGGTCAGGTTCAATGCGAGAAAAGCCCCGATTACAGCCACCGGGATGGAAAACAACACAACAAACGGGTAGATGAAACTATCGTACAGAGCCACAAGGATCAAATAGATAAGCAGAAACGAAATCATCAATACCGATCCCAGTGCCCCGAAGCTATCATTCTGTCTTTTAATGTCGCTTCCCCATGTCATCTCAACGCCTGCAGGCAGAGGATTCTTTTTAAGGTAGGCCACCACATCATCGGCCACGGTTCCCGATGGCCGGCCCAAAGCTTCCGCAGTGAGTGTTACTGCCGGTTGCCGGTCTTTTCTTTCCAGTAAAGATGGGGAGTTGTCCTGCACTACTGCTGCAAATTGCTTTACCTCAATGGGTATGCCCATCGGGTTCACAATGGTAAGCATGTTGACGTCTTCAAAATTTTCACGGTTGAAATCATCCAGCCGGATTCTTACAGGATATTCCGTCCCGTTTTCGGTTAACGTCGCATCGTCGTTGCCTGTAAAGGCGCTTCTGATGTTCATTCCCACATAGGCCGTCGTTAATCCAAAGCGTTGCAGTTTATCTTTGTCAGGAATGATTTTATATTCCGGACTTCCTTCCTCTACAGATAAACGGACATTATCGGCTCCGGGGATTTTTTCAACTACGGATTTTAATGCAGCGCCGGTTTTCATGACCAGGGCGGGATCACTTCCACTCACGGTCAATTCTATAGGGGCTGTACGTGGAATCAACCCCAGTGCGGCCATGGAGTAGTTGATCCCCGGGAATTGCTTTTGAAGCGCTGCACGCGACTGTTTCATGAACTCTTCCGTTGGGCGGTTGTTTCGTTCGCTTGCAGGTTTTAACTGGATGGTAAATTCTGTTTTGTTGGATGCACCAACGCCCAAACTGCCAATACCGGTACCTGGCCCGCCGATGTTACTGAATACAGTCGCCACTTCAGGTTGCTGCAGCATGAAGTCTTCAATTTGCCGCGACAGGATGTTGTTTTGCTGAACAGAGGTTGATTTGTCAAATTCCAGGTTCAGCCGGAATTTACCCTGATCGCCGGTTGCGATGAGTTCCTTGCCAATGATGCCTTGTTTGAACATCACGCCGGTAAATGCAAACAGTAAAAGCACAATTCCTGCGAAGATGAGCTTATGCGAGAGTACCCATGCCAGTTGTTTACCATACCATGAGATGAAATTCTGAAGATTGGATTCAAACCAAAGCAAAAAACGATTGAAAAAGTTGGTGGGTTTTAAGTCCTCGGATTTACCAATTCTGGAAGCCATCCAGGGTGTCAGGGTAAAGCCAACCAGTAAGCTGGTGAGTGTTGAAGTGACCACCACAATTGAAAATTGTTTGAGCATGTCGGCCACAAACACCTGCAGGAACAAAATGGGCAGGAACACGACAACATCTACCAGGGTGATGGATAATGCAGAAAATCCGATTTCCATCCGGCCGTCCAAAGCAGCGGCACGTTTTTCCTTTTTCATATCCAGGTGACGCTGGATGTTCTCCAGTACCACCGTGGCATCATCGACCAGGATGCCTATGATCAGGGACATGGCCAGTAGCGTCATCAGATTGAGCGTATAACCCAAAATCCACATCACGGCAAAAGCAGTAACCAGGGAGGTTGGAATTGCAATCATAACAATCAGAGAATTCCTGAAGCTTCTCAAAAACAACAGCATGACCAGTGACACCAGGATCACCGCCAGAAACAGATCAAAAACAACTGAGTCGACCGCCGCGATCGTTTTATCTGTGCTGTCATCGGCAATCACAAATTGTACTCCGGCATTGGTATATTGTTTTTCAATGGATGTGAACTTTTCCCGGACCAGCTTTGAAACGTCCACTGCATTGGCATCGCCTTGTTTTTTAATGAGCAACCCGATCCCGTTCTTTCCATTATACCGGCTGATGGAGGTGATTTCCTTGATTCCATCCGTAACGGTTGCTACATCTTTCACATAAACAGGACTTCCCGGAACGGGCATTGCCACCTGCACATTTTTAATGTCATCGATGGTGGCGAATTTGCCGGTTAACCTGACAGAATTATTTTCGGTGGTCGTTTGAACTTTCCCGGCAGGTAAATCCAGTCCAGAACGGTTAATGGCGTCAGTGACCTGGGAAAGGGAGATTTTATATAATTTTAATTTTTCCTGGTTGACCTTTACCTCAATCTCCCGCTCTTCACCTCCCAAAAGGGTGATTTCTGCCACCCCCTTTAATTGCTGAATCTGCGGAAGGAATTCATCTTTCATTTTTTGATAAAATTCTGGTCCCTGCAAATTACTGGCAGCGCTCACCGACATAACCGGTAAATCATTGGGGGAGACTTTGCTCATGACGGGACTCTGGATATCCGAGGGCAGATCTTTGCGGATGTTATCGATGTAGCGCTGGGCATCCTGCATGGTTTTACCCAGGTCCGTACCGTACTTCAGGTTAACGATAATGATGGATGCATTGGGCAGTGACTTGGTTACCAGATAGTCCACTCCTTCGAGGTTGGAGAGTGCATCTTCAATTTTGCGCGAAACTGAAGTTTCAACTTCCGGGGGTTCCGCCCCAGGATACATGGTTTTAATTACGACAACCGGCTGATTAAAATCGGGCATCAGCTCGTAGCTCAAATTCTTATAACCGATAAATCCGGCCAGGGTCAGTACACTGAAAAGTACAATGATCAGCGAAGGACGGTTGATTGATATTTGTGTGATATTCATGGCTCACTGATTTATTTAACGTTAACATTGGCACCGTCAAAAAGGTTGATGAACCCTCCGGTGATCATTACGTCGCCTTCTGATAATCCGGTGCTCACCACAACTTTGTTTTTTGTTCGGGATGAGACGGAAATATTTTTAAGTATGGCTTTCCCGTTTTCAACCAGGTAAAGCTGCGGGTGAACAGATGACCCGACAATAGCAGAAGCCGCAATGATCATGCGTTTACCACCTTTCGTTTCTGCTAAAATCATGCTGCCAAACATACCGGCCTTGATTGTTAATTCCGGTGTGTTTTTAATGGCGAACTGCACCGGGAAACTGTTGGCAACATTTGCCCTGCTTCCGATCAGGGTTGCCTTTCCCGAAAGAACGACCTCAGGAAAAGCATCCGCCACAACATTATACGTGGTATTGGTATTGAACAGGTGTAGATCCGCTTCGGGAACCGTTATCGTAAATTTCAGTTGAGCGATGTCTGTAATCTGAAGTAGCGGGATACCCGGGGCTGCAAATGCCCCAACCTCGGTCAGTTTTGCCGTCACGATCCCATCAAATGGCGCGGTGATGGTCGTTTTACTGATTTGCTCCATCAAAGTGCTTTTTTGAACCCGGGCAGATTTCAGACCAAGTTCAGCTTTCTCAAGGAGCACCCCCTGAACGGCATCAGCCTTTGTGAGGATCGTATAGCGCTTCACATCAGCCTCCAGGCCTTCAATTTGAACTTCGACTGACTGAAGTTGCAGCTTTAGCAATGAATTATCCAGTTGCAATAAGGGCTGCCCTTTCCTAACGTTGCTTCCTGCATCCACAAGCACTGCATTAATTTTGCCCTGGATTTCAGCGCTGAGTTTTGTTTCCTTGTTTGGTTCAAAAGTGCCGGAAAACGAATAATCAACATCAAATTCCTCCAAATGCAAGGTGTCGGCCTGTACATTGACGGCTTCCTCTTTGTTATAGGTATAAACTTGTTTGCGGGCTGTTTCTTTATTGGTCATTAAACGAATGACGACGAGGGCCAACAGCATGACTGGTATGATGATATAAAGTGCTTTTTTCATTGCTTATTTATTTAAAATGTTGCCTGTTAATTTCTTTAATTCCAGATCTGCCTTCAGATACTCAACTACCGCAGTCAGATAATTTTGCTGGGCTTCGCGCAAGGCATTGTCAGCCAGCAGAACATCCGGCAGACCTGCCGTGCCTTGTGCTTGTTGCAAAATTGTTTGCCCGTAAACAGATTGACCCAGCGCTATTTGTGAGAGGGTGGTTTCCAGTGAATGTTGTGCTACCATCCTTTGCTGCCGGGCATTATCAATCTGCATATTGGTTTGTTCCTTTATTAAGCTCTGCTGGAGTTCACTGTTCTTAACTTCAAGTTTCTTCTGATTTATTTTCCGCTGGGTGATCGTTCCATTAAACAAGGGATAGGTTAGCTGAAGGCCTGCATATCCGATGGGATAAAATTTTAAAAACTCATTTGGTTGTTTGTCATATCCATAGCCGGCGGTTCCATAAGTGCCATATAGCGACAGAGAGGGTAACCGTGAATTTTTCAACGTCCTGAGTTCACTGACCAACAACCTCGATTGTGTTTTTGAAATACGGATGTCAATTGTTGAAGCGTTTCTATATTCTTTGTTTTCAGGATAATATATTGAGAGAGGTTCAATGTGAATGGGTCGTTCCCCGGAGATACCCATGGTGAATTTCAAGGCATTGAGCACCTGGTCGTATTTGTTAGCTATTATTTCACCCTGATTGGTCAGCTGGTAAATCTGCAACTGCACCTTGCTTACATCAGTGCCTCTTGCAAGCAATTGTTCTTTCAACAATTGCAGATTCGTCAGCAATTTTCGATTATTTGTAAGATTGCTGTCGATGAATGCACGCTGACTATTCAAAATCTGTGCATTATAGTACAAGTTGGATATTTCAAAAAAGACCTGTTCAGTTGTTTTCTGAACCTGCAATCCGCTGATTTCCGATCCGATCCTTGTTGTCTGTATGGCGCCATAAACCATTGGGTTATATACCGATAACGTCAGTTGCAAATTGGCATTGATGTTATGCGGAACACCAAATTGCACCTCCTTAAACTGCCCATCGGGCCCTCCGAATGCCGATAAGGGCATAAACTGGTAAGGAAGGTTGGCGTAGTAGCGGTAGTCGGCATTGACATTTATTTTGGGAATCAGGTTTGCCCGGGCCTCCTGGTGCTTCTGTTCACCAACCTCCATTGAATTCCGGCTTATTTGCAAATTCTTATTGTTTACCAGGGCGGTATCAATGCACTGTTGCAAGGTCCATACCTGGCTTTGTGCCGGCCTAACTGCCACTACTGTAAGGAACAACAGTAGAATTATTTTTTGTTTGTGAATATTTACCAACATAATAGGTTAAATTTTTTTATTAAATTCGTGTTATCATACTGCTAGTCTTTTGTATTCTTTAATATCTCAATGTCCCGAACCATTTTGTCAATAACCCGCTGTTCGTTCATGAACAGGCGAAAGCTGTCTATAATGTTAGTTGCCAATGACATGGTTGTTTGTTTTGTTTTATGCACCTTTTCGTTCTTCCCGTGATTGATGACTTGGATAAGGTACATTTTCGCGATTGATTTTATTCTCAACATAATTTCCTGAATTGCGGGAATCCTTTCCGGTAACTCTGTGGAAAAAATAATGGATAAGTAAAAAGGTTTCTGGCCGAATAAGTTATTCAGTGTTCCAAACAGGTTTTCAAGTTCCTTTTCAGATGCGTCATTCAATAACATGGAATCTGAAACCAACTGTTTGATATCCTTTTCCAGGCTTTGTAAAACCATAATGAGGATGTCGTCATTTTTCTTGAAATAAGGTGAAAGTTGATATTGGTCTACCCCCATCTCGAGAGACAATTCTTCAATTGATAAAGCATCTGTTCCAGATCGGTTAATGATCCTGCCAGCTGCTTCAACCATATCTGTGTTTTTCAAGTCCATAATTCTTTTGATAGTAAGCATTCACTAACATTAATAATGAAAAAAAATCAAACTTCCTTTTAAACCATCATTGGTCCACTTCTTTCAGAATTACTTCTACTGAAATACGCAAGTATGGTAAAGACCAGGGTTAGCGTTATTCTGAATATCATTGCGCCAATTGTTTTTACTTCGTAAATACCACCAGCATTGATGTAAAAAAGTAATCCTAAAAAGGCAGCGCTGAGAAATATTGCTGAAATACCTAAAGGCAAGGCAGTCCATTGTTTGCTTTTAAAGAATCCCCAGGCTGCAAGAAGATATAGTAAACTACTGACGAAATTTGCCCATACCACAAATAAGATATAATGGCCTTCCTTTGTTCTAACATCAAATAAATCAAATATTACAGAACTGCTTAAATATAAAGTAAGTAGCCCAAACGCTGCCAAGACTATTGCTACTGAATATTGCAAAACCCTTTTCATATTTATTTACTTTTAATAAGTGTAAGAATCGATTGAATCATGTTTTCTCCAATCCGTATGATATCGAATTGAAAATTTGCGATTCTCCATTTAAACATTTGAAGTTTGAAGGCCCCCATTATGATATGTGTCAGTTCTTCAGCAGTCAGGGCATTTGTATAAATACCTTTTTGCTGTCCTTCCATGATGACTGGCATCAAATGTTTCATTTTGACATTTATAAGGTTAAGTATGGCATCATTGATCCGTTGAGTCTCTTCCATCAGGCCATCGGAAAATACGGCTACAACAAAGTGTGGATGTAAATCAAAGAACCGGAATTGTTCCCGGAACATGGCTATAAATTTATCTTTTGGATCTGATGAACCGATAATATTGGACAACCGTTGGTCAATGCTTTCAGCCAAAAAGGTAAGCATTGCAATGATAATTTCCTCTTTGCTCGTAAAATGACGGTAAATAGCACTTTCTGAAAATTTCATTTCCTTCGCCAAATTTTTTATAGTCAGCCCACTCACACCGGATGAAGTAAGTATTCTACCGGCCGCTTCTACTATTTCTAATTGTCTTTCTGATAATTCCGTTGTCATTCTGATTTAAGTTTACTTGTTATATTCCTTTAACTAAAAGAAAGTGTGTGAATATTCACTCTGCAAATATAATGGTAATTAATTCAATAATGCAAGTATTTTGTAATATATTTTTTAAGTGGTTGTATTTCAGCATATATAATATAATTATACCGCTGGATTTTATTCCTGGCGAACTTCTATAAGTAGATTTACTGTAGTCCAACCTTACTAAATAATTCTGTTATTGTCCACTTTTGTCTGCGGTATCATAAATGATAAAACATTTATGAAATAAGGTACGTCAATGCGTATATAATAGTAATTTTGCACGGAATTCTCAGGGGATATACGAAAGAATTATTTTTCAACAAATAATATCCAGTCAACATTTCATAAAAGAACTATTAACCTGGAGGCCATTAAATGAGTGTTATTGATAAGGTATCAACAGACGTGTTAATTATCGGTGGTGGGCCATCAGGTTTGGCCACAGCGATTCATTTAGCAGATATATTTAAACGGACAGAACAGAGGCATAGAATTTTACTGATCGAAAAAGGAAGTTCTATCGGTAGTCATATATTGTCGGGCGCAGTGATTAAACCTGCAGTTTTCAGGGAACTATTGCCTGAAGTGGATATAGCAGAGATTCCATTCAATGCTAAAGTGGTTAAGGACAGAACGGTATGGCTAACCAAAAACGGCAGCATCAAGTTTCCGTTTCACATACCCTATATGAATAACATCGGCAATTACTCAGCTTCGCTTGGCCAACTTTGTAAATACTTAGCGGCAAAAGCTGAAGAAAAGGGAGTGGAAATATATACCGGCTTTGCTGTTGATGAGATTTTGTATAATGACGGGAAAGTAATCGGAGCAAAAACCAAGGATACCGGGATAGACCATCACGGACATCAGCTAGAGAACTTTCAGCCGGGGACAAGGGTTGAAGCCAGGATCACCATTTTTGCTGAAGGAACTCGGGGCAGCCTTGCCAAAATGCTGATCAGCAAGTTCGACCTTAACCAAGGCAAAAACGAACAGGTTTACTCGCTGGGATGCAAAGAATTATGGTCCGTACCAAAAGGAAGAATTGCCCCCGGCGAGATTTACCACACCATGGGATATCCGCTCAATTTTGATGAGTTTGGCGGTGGATTTATATATGGTTTAAACGATGATAAAGTTGCTGTTGGCCTGGTTGTCGGGCTGGATTATAAAGACCCGACTTTTGATACACACGATGCCATGCAGGTATGGAAAACCACGCCGTTTGTCTCTAACATCCTGAAAGGGGGCAAAATAGTGGAATATGGCGCCAAGACCCTGCCCGAAGGAGGATATTATGCCATCCCTAAATTGTATGTAGATAATGCCATGATCGTGGGCGACAGCGCCGGTATGCTTGCGATGCCGGCCTTAAAAGGTGTTCACCTTGCCATCAAATCAGGAATGCTTGCTGCACAGACCGCTGCCGTTGCATTGGCAAACAACGACACTTCTGAAAAGAGTCTTCAGCAATATGAGGTCCTGATAAATAAAAGTTGGATTCGCAAAGAATTGTACCCGGTCAGAAATTTCAGACAGGGATTTGCAAAAGGCTTGATTTTAGGAGGAATTCAATTTGGCATGCAACTGATCACGGGTGGCGCAGGATTCTTTGGCAGGCTTAGATCTCATCCCGATTCTGACACTACGCTGAAACTCACTGAACTTACGGCGAAGCCATTTAAGGAAAGGTTTAAAGGACAACTGGAATTCGATAAAATGCTAACATTCGATAAAGCAACAGATATCTATTATTCAGGAGTTCACCATGATGAGCAACAGGTTGTGCATCTTCAAATAAACGATCAGGAGAACTTTGACGCAGTAAACATAGCGCAATACGAGGCAGCTGAGCAATTTTTTTGTTCGTCGGAAGTGTATGAGATCCATACGAACAAAGCAGGCAAGAGAGAGCTTCGTATCCATGCTGAGAATTGCATGCATTGCAAGACCTGCGATATCAAATCCCAGGGAAAAGGAATTACCTGGGTGGTGCCAAATGGCGGCAATGGTCCTGAATTTCAAAATATGTAATTGTGAAAAGATAATTTGACAATGGGATTGACTATAATAAGTTTGATAAAACAAGTTCCAGTGCCCAGCGAAATGCGGATGGGTGAAGACGGGCTAATGGACCGGACGAAGGCAAAATCGATCATTAATATTGACTGTTCGTTCGGACTTGAAGCGGGGTTGCAACTGAGGAAGCAATATCCCGATGCCAGGTTGATCGTATGTTCAATGGGGCCGGGTTCATTTGAGGCATCGCTCCGTACAGCTATTTCAATGGGTTATGACGAAGCATACCTTCTGTCGGATCGTAAATTAGGTGGCAGTGATACCTATGCTACCGGTCTCGCGATCGCTACCATGCTGAAGCACCTGGGATTCACCAAAGATTCGAAGGATCCTTTTATAATTTTAGCCGGTCGGCAAACAAGTGATGGAGATACTGCACATGTTCCATCACAGGTAGCCGAACGTATAGGAATTCCCCAGGCCACATTTGTAGAGCGAGTGAATGCTGATACCGCAGGCAATGTAATTGCGAAAAGGATCATAGAAGGCGGATACCAGATGCTGAAACTGCCCATGCCTTGTGTTATATCGCTGACTCCGACCGGAATTCCTCCCCGCAAGCCATCCTTAAGCGGAGCTGTCAGGGCACGTGCACTGAAGATCACGACCTTTGGAATTGCCGACATCGGGTTGGGAACTGAGAAAATTGGCCTTAACGGATCACCGACCATCGTTTCCAAAGTTGTTAACATTGTAAGTGAACGCCCGCCGATAATTATGTCACAGGGGCATAATGAAGCATCCCTGGTTGATAGTATGATCGCCAACTTTAAAAAAGGCGGTAACGTTTTGGTTAAAAAAGAGCTGCAAGATAAAAAAGAGGTGGAACGAACGGATTTCCCCGAAAAGGACCCACGGGAAGGAGCCCGGGGAATTTTCACCTGGGCCGAAGTGACCAATGGAAAGATCTCAAGGCCTTCGCTTGAGTTGTTAACTCCTGCAAGGAACCTGGCCACCCAGTTAGGTCACGACACGAAAGTCATAACGGTCATCATTGGAAAGAATATACGGCCTTTTGCTCAAACCCTTATTGAACATGGTTCTGACGAAGTTATCCTGGTGGAAAACGATAAACTGGAAGAATATCTCGTTCTGCCATTTTCATCCATTTTTGCCCAAATCATCCGGGAAAGAAAACCTGAAATTGCGCTTTTTGCGGCAACCACTTCCGGACGGGAACTGGCTCCCAGGATTGGGATGAAAACCGATAGCGGAGTTACCGCAGATTGCACAGGCCTCGAAATTGGGGAGTACGTTGATAAAAAAGAGAAAGTGATCTATACCCCCATCCTGGAATCACGCAGGCCAACGTATGGTGAAAGTAAACTTGCAACGATTCTTGGTTTTGTTTGTCCGCAGATATCAACAGCCCGAGCCGGCACGTTCGAAGTACCCAAAGTAGTTGCGGGCAGAACAGGCATCATTTCAAGTTTTGGCCCTGTTCTTACAGATAAGGATTTTATTGTTGAAATTCTGAAAACGGAAAGAGGAGAAGGCGGATTGGCTAATCTCTTCGAGGCTGACGTCATCGTTTCAGGAGGCAGGGGAACCACAAACGACGGTTTAGGTTTGGTAAAAGCACTTGCCGACGCATTGGTCATGCAGGGCGTAAATGCCGAATGGACGAGCAGCCGTCCGGTTGTCGACGAAGGTGTCGCGGAATATGCACGCCAGGTAGGACAAACCGGCAAGACACTTCGTCCTAAAGTATATATTGCCATTGGCATTTCCGGGGCAATCCAGCATGTTGCCGGAATGAAAGAATCAGAAAAGATCATTGCCATCGACCACAATCCCAAGGCGCCTATTTTTCACCATGCCGATTTTGGCATTGTTGGTGAATACCAGGATATTTTACCGGAATTGATCGAAAGGGTTAAAGCAGGATTCACCTTCGGAGTTGAGCCAAAAAGGAAATAATACCTCTCAAATTGGCAAATTCAAAAATGGTAATATTTTGACACCTATTACAGCAGTAATGCCCGGGGATACACGATATTATTTTCGAGATGAACGTGGATATGCAGGTCATCTTCAAATTGTTCCAGCAGCTTAAACGCAACCATGTAGGAGTTGCAGGCATCCTGTGGAAGCGTGTAACCTGAGCTTAGTTTATTAATTTTGTCCATCGCATTTCCGGCAAACTCATGTTCTTTACTCATCCGGGCTATTTCCGATTTTATGGTTTCTTTTGATTGCGAGGACCCGGTATTGAGCGCATCTTTAATGGCCGGGAATAATAGCTCTTCTTCGTTTTTCAGATGCGGTAAAAGTTCGTCATTTATTTGTAAAAACAAAGTCGCGATCTGAAGTAACTCAGGGTGATGCGAGCCATGAACATCAGCTATTTTTCGGGTGTAGGCCAATGCCTGGGGCAACAGCTTCGTGACTGTCTGATGATGGGTATTCACGATGTAATCACATAGAAAACCAAGATTCCATTCCTTGAAATTGTGCGCAGCATCTGGAGGCTGTCCCACAAGCTCCGACAGTTCCTCCAACAATACATCAATATCAATATTTTTTTCGGAGCAGGCCTGTTTTAAAGAAGAATTTCCACCACAACAGAAATCAATTCCATGCTTTTTAAAGATTTCGGCTGTTTTGAAATTGTCGGTGACAATCTCCCCTATTTTCCTCGATTCCAGATTATTTTTTTCCATAATATGATCAATAAATTGGTTGGGTCTATTCTTACCAAGTTCGTACAGTATTTATAATCGCGCGATAGATCATGAAAGATATTGCTGCTCCAATCTTTCCAGCAATTTGTGATATTCTTCATGTTTCCCCCTACCGATGACTTCATCTTCGAGCATTTCAAAATTGGCCAGGAGTTCAGTTTGCTGTTGAGCGGTAAGGTGCATGTCGGCCATTTTATAGAGAACGTTGTTCTCTTTGAAGATGTGGGATGTCAGCAATTCACCGTATCCCCTGATATTTTCGATGATGTCTGCAATGGCCTTCTTGTCTCCGGACTTATATTTCTCAGTACCCTCTGCAAATCCGGCAATGTATCCTCGACCAATCACATGTTCACGCAACATCATGCCAACAGGCCCGCCTTCGTTCGGAATGCCAATTTCCACCAACTTCGGAAACAGAATGTTTTCCTCCTTGCCATGATGGCATTTGTCAACGAAAACCCGTAAAAAATCCAATGCTGCTTCAAGATCGCTGGCCCAGATATTCTCGCCTTTATCGAGTTTCTGTGCAATTGCTTCCAGTATTTCAATCATTTTTAGTACCGATTCGTGCTCAACCTTTAGATGTTCTGTTGCTTTCATAACTGATTTTAATTATTCAATGATTTGACGATTATTTATTTCCTGGCCGTGGCGTTTTAACGACCATAATCCTGGTCACTTGCGCACTTTCATTGTATAAAGCGTGTTGTGTCCTGGCCGGACTTTCAACAAGGGTATCTTTTGAAACCTGTTGACGTTCCGTGCCGATTTCAACGGTACAAACCCCTTCAAGAATATAAAAGAACACATCAACCGGCGTGCTATGAGGGTTGACCTTTTCACCCGGATTCAATTTGATATGGGCAACCATAACATGTTCGTTTTCATGCAATTTACGAACCGATACTCCATGGCCGTTTTCCTTCTCCGGCACATCAATATAACATACTGTTTTCATAAAAAGTCAGACAAATGGTTATATTTTACGATTTAATTAATTGTTATTCCCTGTTTTGTAAAGGCAGATTCGATGATAAAATAGAATCTTTTTCCGCTGATGTCTTCTGCTTTTAAATTCCATGGACAAACCTGAACCATTCCCTGACCAGCGGTGAAGGCTGCGAGTTCGGAAGAACTGATCACACATTCGCCGGCGTTTCCGCCAAGTCTTTTAAAGATCCTGTGATTGTTGTAATCGGTGACTGTGACATAAATTGAATCGGCATTTGACACGGCACTGCCCAGAGAAATGGTCGCACCGGCTGTTTTGGTAATGGTGGCGGGAAGTGTACTGAATCCTGTATAGTCAGGTATGGGCCGATCATCGGTATAACTGATGGCAGGTACAGACGCGGAACCAGTTACATTCCATGCCAGTGCGCTGAAAGTTAAGGGATCGGTGAGATTTTGATATACATATGCATTGTTTGTTGATTTTGTCAGACCTTTGGTATTGAGCGTCACGGTTCCGCCATCGACAAATGTACTCCCACCCATGGTGGTTGTAAAGGCGGCAACAGCCGTATTCACTTCAAGGGGAATGGTCATGCCGGCAACAGTTGTATAGGAAACCGAACGTACAGCAGCCAATGCGCCATAACCATCACTGAATGTAATGGTGGGTGCTGTCGCTGTAGGGGTTGTGGTTTCAGGAACGACTTCGCTTGTTTTACTACATCCTGAGATCATCAGGGTAACCAATGTGCCTGCAATTACTGCGGATTTAATCAAATGTTTCATGGTTGAATGTTGTTAAGTTTATTTTTAAAATACAAGTTCTGAATAAATTTCCTTTCAAGAGTAATTAGGTAAATAAATACTACATTGCAAATATAAATAAAGTTAGCGAATACTAACTTTATTTTTTAATTATTTAGTAATTTCTTGTAAAAGGATGTCTCCCAAAGGAAATATATGGGGACCAGCATGAATGAAAGATCATCCGATCGTTAGCGAGAATTCGCTGTCAGAAGGGTAAAAAAGGTGCTAAGCAAGTCTTCACCTTTGGGGACCAGATCGTAAGAATTGCCAGACAGATGCCATTGGATCACGCAAAACCGCATACTGCCCATGATCATAAAAGCGATTCGTTCGGCAGGCACATCGCTGCGAAAATCACCAGACTCCTGACCGTCCTTTATAATTTGCAAGTAAAATGATGATGATTCCTGCATGATCGAAAAGACAATGGAAGAGAGTTCTTTGTTGTTTTGGTATAACCCCTCAGACAGCAGCACGACCACGATTTCAGGCCGGCTGACAAAAGCCTGGAATTGCCTTGTTACCAACTCCCTCAATTTTTCAACTGGGGTATTATCGGAGTCAACTATACAGGTAAGCCTGTAGATAATCCTCGATTTAAGGTATTCGAGCACCTGCAAGATCAGATTAGCTTTACTAGAAAAATGCCTGTATAGGGCAGGCTCAGACACAGCAACTTCAAGCGCGAGGTTTTTGGTCGTAAGCATCTGGATCCCTCCCTCCCCCATCAGTTTGATGGCTGCATTGATAATTTGCAATTGACGGTCGGAGTATTTGGGTTCAGACATCAGTTATCCTGTATATACTTGAACTGCAAAAGTATGAAAAACCTTATTCCCTTTTATTTTGTTCCCCGCTGTGTACCATCTCCCAGATTGGGATGATTGGAAGGAACTTGGATAAAACGGTGATGATGATCAATGCAAGAAAAATGGTTCCCATGGTGATAGTTATCTCTATGAGTGTTGGTGTATATACAACAAATGACAGTGGCAGGTGTTGTACGGGAAGAAATGGATGTTCCATGGTGGGAACAACAATGAGATAACGCTTTAACCAGGAGCCTGCAAGCACAAACAAGGCAATGACAAAGGCATTTGCCGGTTTGCGAAAGAATCTGAACACCAGGAGGATGATTGGCAGGATCAATCCAAAAATTTGTGTCCCCCAAAACATCCAGGCATAGTGTCCGCTGAACAACGCATGCAGGTGCACAGCATCAGCCCGCTTTAATTTATATCCCGGGACCAGGAACTCATTGATATTAAAATAAAGGTAAACCAATGACACAAGTACCAGGAGTTTGGCCATCTTATCAAAGTGAAAATCTGTAATATATGCTTTCAGGTGGTAGTTTCTTCTGAAGAAATACATCGCCAGGATTACAGCAGCGGTTCCCGAGACAAAGGCACCGGTCACAAAATAAGGGCCGAAGATGGAACTGTCCCATCCTGGGCGCATGGTCACAGCAAAGAGCCATGATGTGACCGTGTGGATCGCAAGTGCAATTGGAATGATCAGGATGGATAGGAGCCGGATTCCACGTTGAATGATTTTAACCTGTTCAGGATGATCACTCCAACCGAGCGAAAGGATTTGGTATAGCTTTCTTTGCAGTGGATGTCCTTTCTCCAGCCTTTCAGAGCATATCTTCAGGTCGGGGATTAAGGGAAGATAGAGCAACAGTGCACTTATTACAGTATAAGTTATGACGACCGTTAAATCCCAAAGAATGGGCGATTGAAAACGACCGTAGATGAAGACATTCAGCAGGCGATCGGGCCGCCCCATGTCGATGATGATCACCAAACCGGCCACCGCTGCGAATGCCAGGGCAATGATCTCTGCAATACGGGAAAGCGGTGCAGCCCACTTAATGCCAAGCAAACCGAGTACTGCAGTAATGAGCATTCCCACAAGGCTGGTGGCAACAAAAAACACAAAATTACTGATATACATTCCCCATGTCGTGATGTCGCGCAATCCCGTAACACCCAATCCCAGCCTTATCTGAAGTGAATAGGCGAATATGCTGATGGCCAAACCAACAACCAGGAATGCAAACCATCTTTTAAATGACCGTGTTATATAAATGGGCCGAAGGAGGTCGGACACCACTTTATCATAATTCTCCTTGTAATCCATATTGTTCAACATTTTATCCCTGAGTTTTTTCGGTCGTAATACCACCAGTTCAAAACAAGGCAAAGAATGTAATAAACAGTAAAGCCATACATGGCATACTCTGGTGTTTTATGCTGAATTTGCTGACCAAAAACTTTCGGGATAATGAACGCCCCATACGCTGCAATTGCAGAGGTCCATCCAAGTACAGGTCCGGCAAGTTCCTTGCTGAATATATACGGGATGCTCCTGAATGTTGATCCATTGCCAAGTCCGGCACCGATAAAAAGAAGCAGGAATGAAATAAAGAATGGCAACCAGTAAGCTTCAGGCAATGAATTTTGCCGGGCTTGGATGATAAAATAAGCAACCCCGGAAGCGGCCACGATTTGAAGCAAAGTTGACCATTGGGTGACTTTCGACCCACTGTTGATTTTATCAGAAAGCCAGCCACCCACAGGACGGATCACAGCCCCAAGGAACGGCCCGATCCAGGCCCAGGCCATTGGATTGGGCGCATTGGGGTTGACATCTCCATTGGGAAGATACCCGAAAACATCCTGGATTAGCTTTGGGAAGGCTCCGGCAAAACCAATAAAAGATCCGAAGGTCATAACATACAGTATGGTCATGATCCAATTGTGCTTGTTGCTGAAAATCTTGAACTGGTTATCCAGGCTACCCTTGATCTCTCCGGGGGCAAGGAATTTCAACAATGCAAGCGTAACGATGATGGTCACAGGTAAGACGATCCACATGCTTAGTTTCAGAAAAATCAGCAGGTAAATCCCGAGAGCAGTGGCCACCACCCCCAGAAAAACCAGGTACAGTGATCGTAATATTCCTTGAAGGTCTGATTTCAAGTAAGGGGATCCTGATTTGAGGTTGTTCATTCCAAACCAGACAGCAATGATGACTATAATGAGCAGGGGCACCCATGTCCAACCGCAATTGTGTATGAATACAAGTGTACCGGCCCCTTGTACTCCAGATGGATTCGGGTTTGGCATCCCATCTCCTCCCAATGCACCGAATAAGGCAAAACCCATGGTCACAGGTAAAAGCCATTGCATCAGACTGACTCCAAGGTTTCCAAGGCCGGCATTCAAACCAAGTGCAATTCCTGCCATCTTTTTCGGAAAGAAATGGTTGATGTTCGACATGGAAGATGCAAAATTTCCGCCACCAAAACCTGACGTTGCAGCAAGAAAAGCGAACATCAAATAGGGAGTCTGCATATCCTGCAAGGCAATCCCTGCCCCAATAGACGGGATCAACAGTAACAGGGTATTGATAAAGATCACATTCCGCCCGCCTCCGATGGCAATGAGAAAGGAGTTGGGGATGCGCAGCGTGGCACCGGCAAGCCCGGCAATGGCGGGCAAAGAATAAAGCATGGCTTTGTTGACAGCGGGATCGCTGCTGAACCTGAATCCGAGCCGTTCCATCTGCACGATGATGATGCTCCACATCATCCAGACCGAGAATGCCAGCAGCAATGCCGGGATCGAAATCCATAAGTTGCGATTGGCAATTTTCTTTCCGGTTTTTTCCCAGAAACTCAGGTCTTCCGGATTCCAGTGTTCAATAGTGTTTGATTTCATATCAATGTGTTTCGTATTTGCTTTGCGGTTTGTGATCAACACGTAAGGAAAATTCAGGCGCTGCCCTGCTCATCATCCTGGATATAATGGTGCGCATCCACCACAGGCAAATCACAGAAATGATGAACAGTAACATCCAGGAGCTGGTCCATAAGCCGGTCCACTCAAGTAGATATCCAAAGATGATTGGAAAGAAAAAACCGCCTAAGCCGCCAATCACCCCTACCATGCCTCCCACGACGCCAACCTGGTTTGGGAAGTAATCGGGAATGAACCGATAAACTCCGGCTTTGCCAATTCCCCAGGCAATACCCACAACAAATACAAGGATCGCAAAGATCCACATGTTGGCCTGGAAGTAAATCTTGGTAATTCCCCTGGCAAGCATTTGTTTCTTTTTTACCTGGTCACCTTCCTTAACAGCAGGTTTCTGCCACGAATCTTTTGTTGGTAATATCAGCAACCCTGATTCATCAAGGTTTGCAACTGTTTCGTGCTTATGGATGACCGGATAAGAAATTCCATCGACTTTTATCAGGGAGTCGGACACAAAACTGACAGTACCTTTTTTTGCAGCAGTGATTGCCTTCCCTGGCGAAAAAATCTCCATCCTGGGCACCATCAAAAGGAAACAGGTTGCGATAGAGATGCCGAACACCCAAAGCATGACGCTGCGCGCACCCCACATGTCGGCCATCCATCCTCCCAGGGCACGGATCACACCCGAAGGCAGGCTGAACAACGAAGCCAGTAAACCTGCCATCACCAGTGAAGTAGCATAGACATTGACGAAATAGGGAACCAGCCATTGGGAAATAGCGACAAATCCGCCGAAAACCAGGAAGTAGTAGAGGCCGAAACGCCAGACCATCACACTTTTCAAAGGCTGGAGCAATTCCTTCATTGTTTGTCCCTGCACATGATGTTTTTTATTTTCAGTGAAGAGAAGAAATAAAACCGCCATGATCACAAGGGAAGAGGCATAGATGACCGGTAGAATCCTCCAATGATCCATTGCATTTCCGCCGGTAAAATAATTCAAAAGCGAAGGCGCCAGGAGGGTAGTCACGGCTGCACCGGCATTGCCAACTCCGAAGATTCCCAATGCCCTCCCCTGCCACTCTTTTGGGTACCATACCGAAGTATTGGCGATGCCCACTGCAAATCCGGTTCCGGCCATGCCAAATCCAAAACTGCATGCCATAAAGCCCCAAAAACTATCAGCCAATGAAAAGAGATACATCGGAATGGCACAGAAAAGCAGCAACAGTCCGAATACCCATTTACCTCCATATTTATCGGTTAAGATGCCCATTGGAAGTCTGAAAATTGATCCCGTAAGCACTGGGATCCCGATCAACCAGCCCACCTGCACAAGGGTGAAATTGTATAGCCCGTTGTCAACGAGGAAGGTGACCATCACGCCGTTAAATGTCCAAACTGCGAAGCAAACGGTAAAGGCCAGTGTGTTGAAGAACAACATCCTGTGAGATTTTGGTGTGACTATATGTTGCATTATCGATAAATTTAAATGGTTGGTTTGTATTTACTTTCCTGACTAATATCAGTTATTCCTAGATTTCACTTCTGGTGTAATTGCTGTTGAGTTTCTCATCAGTTTCCGGTCGCGGTTCCAGATCACCACCTGGAATGGCCGCCAGAAATATTTTACGGGAAAGACAAGGAAATGCATGAACCTGCTGAAAGGGATCAGTCCGATGAGCAGAAATGCGGTTGAAATATGAATTTTAATGATCAGGGGCAAAGCTGAAACCGCTGCCAGATCAGGATTCATCAAGAATAATGAACGGATATAGGGAGTGAGGACTGCTGCAAACCAGGCTGAGCCCCATCGATACGTCAAGGCAATCCAAATTCCGGTCACAGCCTGGGTAAGCAGCACAATAAAAACCACAATATCCATGTCGGTGGTGGCCCGATGAAGGCGTTTAATCCGAAGGCGCCGGAAAACAAGAATCATTACTCCTGAGAAGAAGGATATGCCAAAGATTAGCGCTGCAGATTCAAGAATGACAAGTCTCACAGGGTTGCCATTCCAGGCAATGACTGATGCAGGGAACAGAAATGCGATCAGGTGGCCAAAGAACAAGGCTATAATTCCCCAATGCATAAACAACCCTCCGAAGAAGAGATCCCTGCTTTCGAGGAACTGCGTCGACAGGGAGGTTACTTTGTAAGCCTGTGTTCCATATACATAAACAGAACCGACCGGCATAACGATCAGGGCTGTATAAGGCAATGCGATGAGTAGGAAAATGTCGCTCATGGGATTAAAATTTTTGTTTGCCAATTTCATGCAAGAAGTCTGCTCCGCAGGCATATTCATCACCTGCACAACCCTGGACATCCGGTTTCACCTGGTAAGTTTCATAAGGCAACCCTGAGAAATCCGTTTCCATTACTTTCAAAACCGTTTCAAAAGCATATTGATAGACATTATCTGTATTTTCAAATTTTTTCAATATCTCCCTGATGGCCGGGAGTATAATGCTGTAAGCGAGTTCTTCAGCAACCTCCTGTTCTGACATCAAAGGAAGCAAGCGCATTACATTTGGAAGATGATCGGCCAGTTCACTGCCCAAGTCGTTATCAGCTGATATTTGTTCCTGTTGCATCATGGCCAGGAAATTCCCCCTCTTGTAGTCTTCTCCGAACAGGATATACCCAAGGTCCATAGAAATTAATGCTTCCACTTCAAAAGTGTTGATGAAGTACTCCTCCCTGCTATGCAAATCCATCCCAAGGATGGTTTGCTGAAACTGCAGAAAAGTAGTGGTTGCCGCAGGATTGTTAGCATGCAGAAGGTCGTTTGTGAGTCGAATCAAATCATCTGTTTTCTGATCAGGATAGTCGAACAAACCGGCAAGGATGCTGTATTTCTGTAATCGTTGAACCATGATGATTAAATTCTTTGTGGTGTATTGAGGGTTCCAAAACCGGTATTCCCTTTGATATCTGCGGTGTTTTCCAATAATTCCGTGGCCTCTTCACGATGAGCTGCGGGGATCACAAACCGTTCGCCGAACTTTGGCAGTGAAGTCAGGCGAAATATGGCATCAGCCACATCGGCGGTAAGCCCTGTTTCTGCAAAGGCTTGCTTACACTCATCTTCATGGAGGTCACCTACAGTAACCCCGCGCCGGTGAATCCTCACAGCCATCAATTTTTTCAATACCTCCCTGATCTTTTCCGTATCCCCGGCAGTAAAAAGGTTGGCCATATATTGCATTGGAACCCTGCTGCTTTCAATTCCTCCCCAGAGCGAAGCACTCGTTGTTTCGTACGATCCGGTGGATGTGTCCGCAATTGCTGGAAGTAAAGGTGGAACATAGAAGAGATTAGACAATGTGCGGTATTCGGGATGCAGGGGCAGGGCGATGCCCCATTCCTTCACAAATTTCCAGACAGGAGATTTCCTGGCCGAGTCCAGTGTACTTTCTGCAACGCCATTTTCGCGGGCAGCCTGCCGGACCTTCTCATCAAAAGGATCGAGGTAAATTTCCAGCTGTTTGGCCACAAGATCCTTTTCATCACAGGAGGCGATCTCCCTGATGCGGTCGGAATCGTAAAGCAACACACCAAGATAACGGATTCTTCCTACGCAGGTATGCATGCAGGCCGGGGCCTGACCGGTTTCCAGCCTTGGATAACACAACAGGCATTTTTCCGACTTGCCATTGTTCCAGTTGTAATAGCTTTTTTTATAGGGACAAGCGGATACGCACATACGCCAGGAGCGGCATTTGTTTTGATTGATGAGTACAATCCCATCTTCACCACGTTTATAAATTGCTCCTGAAGGGCAGGCTGCCACACAAGCCGCATTCAGGCAATGATTGCAAATGCGTGGCAGGTAGAACATGGTCATACGTTCAAGCTGAAACATAGCCTCCTTTTCTGCCGGAGTCAGATCATGCATGTTCACATCCTGTCTTGCATAGTCAGGAGAACCGCCAAGATCATCATCCCAGTTTGGGCCAGTTTTAATATCAATGGGTTCACCAGTTACGAGAGAAATAGGTCTAGCAGTTGGCTGATCATCACCTGCAGGAGCTTCAAACAGATTGGCATAATCATATGTCCAAGGCTCGTAATAATCATCCATCACGGGCATGTGTGGATTGTGAAAGATATTGGCCATGGTCGACTTTCGGTCCATCCCTTTGAGCCGGAGTTCATCATCCGATTTTGTCCAGCCTCCTTTATATACTGACTGATCCTCCCATTTGTTCGGATAACCGGTTCCCGGCTTGGTCTCGACATTGTTCCACCACATATATTCAGCACCTTTCCGGTCGGTCCAAATATTCTTACAGGCGATGGAACAGGTGTGACACCCGATGCATTTATCGAGGTGGAATACCATTGAAATTTGGGATCTTATGTCCATATTTTCAGTATTTACAAATACATACTTTCAATCATTGAGATGCCCGACGAAGTCTTGAAATATTGTGTCCGGATCTGTTCAATGGTATTCTTCTCCATCGCATCCCCATGAATATTGACCAAGAAATCTGCCTCAACTACAACCTGAAAATCCAAGCCGTCGATTTTCTGATATGAATGGTGATGGCCTATGATGAAACAGACTCTTTCAATGGTTTCATTATCCAGATCAAGTTCAGAAAGAATTTTCCGGGCAATTGCGGGACCTTCTATCTCCTGATAATGTCCACTGTTTGAATGGTACTTCTTCTCAGCTTGTTTGATTCCAATATCGTGAAGAAGGGCGGCCAGATCAACAATGAATACCTCCTGCGCAATCAGGGTTTCACCCCGGGCGATGCAACCGGCAAAACAATAAACTTTAAGCGCATGGTTTATTCGTCGAACATCTTGTCCGAAGTATTTAATCATTTTCTGCATCACCTTGTCAATCATAACTTTACCCTCGTGAAACGTTCATGGTAAATTAAAATTCAACCTTATCCATTTTCCTAATAACAACAAACGTATCACGGTTCACCCCAACCGGTCCCCAGTAATTGAAATGGTAAGTGAATTGTCCATATCCACCGACAAGATTATTTGGTTTCAGATGAACACGGGTAAGGCTGTTGTGCCCGCCGGAACGACGGTTACCCCTGACCTGTGACTTTGGTTTAGAGTATGTTCGCTCAGGCGAATGATAAACAAAGCACAGTCCCCGGGGAATGCGTGCACTTACGCAGGCCCTTGCGCTGTAAACTCCGTTATCGTTATAGATTTCAACCCAATCGTTGTCCTTTATGCCAAGTTCTGCAGCATCCTCTTCGCTTAGCCAAACCGGAACCATGCCCCTGCCCAGCGTAAGCATTCGCAAATTATCACCATAAGTAGAATGAATATGCCATTTGCCGTGCGGAGTCAGATAATTGAGCACCATGGCATCTTTGCCAACCAGGGTTTTTCTTAACTCCCCATAGACTTCAGGTTTTGGTGAGGGCTTGTAAGTCGGAAGGTTTTCACCGAATTTGATATATCCTTCATGATCAAGATACAAATGCTGTCTTCCCGTAAGAGTTCTCCACGGAACCAGTCGTTCCACATTATAGGTGTAAGCTGCATATGCGCGACCTTTGTCCAGCAACCCTGACCAGATGGGTGAATTATTGTACCGCCGGGGCTGAGCCTGAAGGTCGGCATAGGTAATCCTCACATCACGGCTGCCTTCGGCCAGATCGGTTAGTTTCAGCCCGGTTTTCTTCTCAGCATTCTGATAAGCCCTGAAACTAAGTTCACCATTTGTCAGCGACGACATGCGGAGAATGGCATTGATGGCCTCTTCATCGTGCTCCAATGATGGATAGAAGGTCTCTCCTGTGAGATGAAGATGGTCTTTGTCAGCCGCCAGCATATCGTAAACATCTCCGGCAACAAATGAATTGCCATGCGCACCGATAGGACCGGTTTTCATGTTGGGGCCCAGGCTGCAGAACTTGTCATATAGTTTAGTATAATCGCGCTCTACCATCACCATGTTGTGCATGGTCTTTCCGGGAATAGCTTCGCATTCACCTTTCGCCCAGTCTCTGATAAAAGGTTGTGCGATCTCGGCAGATGAATCATGAGCCAATGGTGTATTTACCACATCCATCATCGGCTTGTTTAAGTGAATTGAGGCGATTTCACTGGTGATTTTTGCAATAGACCTGAAGATGGCCCAGTCACTGCGAGATTCCCATACCGGAGGAATGGCAGCAGAAAGAGGATGAATAAAGGAATGCATGTCAGTGCTGTTCAGATCAGCCTTTTCGTACCAAGAGGCAGATGGCAAAACGATATCTGAATAAAGGGCACTGGTATCCATCCTGAAATTGAGATCCACGATCAGATCCATTTTGCCTGTAGGTGCATTTTCCATCCAATTGACGTCATTCAACTGTCCTTTGGCCACCTCTTCGGCAATGGAATTGTGGTGTGTTCCCAGGTAATGTTTCAGAAAATACTCATGGCCCTTCGCACTCGACATGATCGCATTGCCGCGCCATATGAACCAGACACGCGGAAAATTGATTTCGGCATCGGGATCGGTTACGGAATAGGCAAGTTCTTTGCTTTTCAATTTTTCAATGATCCAGGTCTTTATTTCATCATCGGATTTCGCCCCGGAGGCAACAGCAGCCTCGACGATTTCGAAATTATTGCGATCAAACTGTGGATAATAAGGCATCCACCCATTTCTTACCGATTTCACAATTAAATCAGCTGTGTGTTGCTCAGTAAGATCATTTTTCAGGGATGCATTGTACTTGGATTGATTTCCGTCGTACCGGTACTGGTCGGAGTTCATGTAATGCCAGATCGGGGCCTGCTGCAACCGTGCCGTTGGGTTCCAGTCGCGGGCCGACATGATCGAACTCCATGAATCCACCGGCGCCAGTTTTTCCTGGCCGACATAATGGTTGATTCCACCGCCGTTACGCCCAACGCAACCGGTCATCAGCAAGGCAGTGATCCCGGCACGGTAAATCAGATTCTGATGATACCAGTGATTGACTCCGGCGCCAATGATGATCATGCACTTTCCATTGGTTGCTTCGGCTGTTCTGCCCCATTCGCGGGCAAACTGCAACACTGTGTTGCGGCCGATGCCGGTAAATATTTCCTGCCATGCAGGTGTAAAAGCTCCTTTGTCATCATCGTAATCATGCGGATAATGACCACCAAGACCACGGTCAATTCCAAACTGGGCCATCAGCAGGTCATACACTGTTGTCACCACGGCCCTTTTACCAGGAACTGTTTCGATATATTTTACAGGTACACCGCGTTCATTCTGCAAGTTGAAAGCAAAATCGGTGAATTCCACCATGGCCACTTCATCCCTGTGGCTGATCAGGCTCAGCAAGGGATCAAATGCATCGCCTGTTTCAGCATCCTCAGATTTCATGTTCCATTTGCCGTCGACAGTTCCCCAGCGATGACCCACACTTCCGCCCGGACAAACCAGGTTGCTGTTGGCCTCATCTAAATTGAGGAACTTCCATTCCCCATTTTCAACATCTTTGAACTTATCGACCGAACCGGCCCGCAAGAGTCGCCCGGGGACCAGTTTGCCGTCAGTTTCTTCCAGTTCAACCAGGTAAGGTGAATCTGTGTATCGCTTAATGTAATCAATGAAAAAAGGAACCTGCTTATCCACATGGTATTCCTTCAGCAATACATGCGTCACCGCCATCCAGAATGCACCGTCCTGCCCGGCATTGATAGCGATCCATTGATCAGAATATTTGGCAACCATGTTGAAATCGGGCGAAAAAACGACCGTTTTAGTACCGTTATGCCGTGATTCAGAAAAGAAATGAACGTCCGGTGTGCGGGTCATTCCAAGGTTTGACCCCATGCAGGCAATGAACTTGGCATTGTACCAGTCGGCACTTTCGGCCACGTCGGTCTGTTCGCCCCACACCTCGGGAAATGCATTTGGAAGGTCACAATACCAGTCATAAAAGCTGAGGTTTACCCCTCCCATCAGCTGCAGAAAGCGGGAACCGGCAGCATAACTGATCATCGACATGGCCGGGATCGGTGAAAAACCGACGATCCGGTCGGGACCATATTTCTTTGTGGTGAAAATGTTGGCAGCGCCGATCATCTCCAGGGCTTCATCCCAGTGAATTCTGCGGAATCCACCTTTTCCCCTAGCCTCCTGATAAGCTTTTCGTTTTACAGGGTCCAACTGAATATTCTCCCAAGCTTTGAATGCATCTCCAGTCTTTGCCTTTTCCTCGCGAAACAGGTCAATCAGTTTGCCCCTGACAAGTGGATATTTTACCCGCAAAGGAGAATACAAGTACCATGAAAATGATATCCCACGCTGGCATCCGCGAGGCTCATAGGGAGGTAAACTACTTTCAAGTAAAGGATAATCAACCGCCTGAGTTTCCCATACAACAATGCCGTTTTTCACATGCACATTCCAGCTGCATCCTCCGGTACAATTAACCCCATGGGTGCTTCTTACTACTTTGTCATGTGCAAAACGGTTCCTGTAAAACTCCTCCCACTTGCGGGTTTTCGGAGATATAAGATCGGTAATCCAGCTCATCGGTATAATATTGGGTTGATTACATTATTTTTCGGTCGCCATCTGACGTGCAAATATTGCGTGATTCACACTTAAACGTTTTCTCAATCGCCATAGTCCAAACAGTAATAACATGAACAGGCACCAGCCCCCGATTCCTAATAACAGGAAAGGGAATGTTGACCGGGTTGCCTGGCCTTTTACCAGTGTTTGAGAAATGTTTTTCAGATAAGCGGCGAGGTCGTATATTTCCTGGTCATTCAGCGGATGCGTTGCATAGGTGTTGGTCATGGCTGGAAAAGGAGGTGACTGCAACATGGCTTTGATACCTTGTCCTTTTAACATGAAGTACGACAGATTCAGACTTTTTGCCAGACTTCCGCCGATCCCGGCAACATCGTGAACAGAATGACAGGTGATGCAGGAAGAACCAGCATTTTTAAAAGGCAGATTTCCTGCAAAAAGTGCTTTCCCACGCATGACATTTTCCACAGAAGCTGCATTTAAAAATGTGTCAGCCGCAGCAGATTGTGCCGAACCTCCTTTAGAATCGATGAAGTTGATAATCGCGGACACTTCATTTTCATTTCCAATAAAGGGTGGCATCAGCAGATTATTGTATTCCTTTCCAATAGCGACTGCGGCAGGATCACCACTTTTAATCAGATCAGCCGAATTCTTTATAAACTTCGTCAGCCAAACCTTATCTGCTTTTTTGGTAACCCCTGCCAGGTCTGGACCAACCAACCGCCCTCCCCCTATGGAATGGCAGGGAGAACAGGTTCGTTTAAACAGATCAGCACCATCCTGAGACGATGCATAAAAAGTAACCAGACAGAATACAATCGTCATCGAAACCCTTTGCATAAAAACCATATCGTGCGGATTTTAAACCAAGTTAGTGATTGCAAACATAGAATATTTTTTCTTAAATTTGCAATTCAGCAATTAGGTATTTGATTATTTATTTTGATTTTAAATAACCTGTTAAAACATTTTTTAATTTAACGCATTATAAATTCTGCTCCGAGCCTCATTTTCTAAAGGATTTCTCATGAAAATGAAGCCGATGGGTTTGGCCGGAAACAGCCTTGCCTCCCGAGGACACACGAGTCTGAATTGGAAAGGAGACCTTAAATGAATGAATTTTTATTTTTAGGTGCCATTGGCCTGGTAGCATTTTTCTATTCATCGGTCGGCCATGGCGGGGCCAGCGGATACCTTGCATTGATGACGCTTTTTGGATTCGCTCCTGCCGAAATGAGGGCTTCAGCACTGATTCTAAATACCATGGTTGCAGGAATCGCATTTATCAGTTATTATGGAGCAGGGAAATTCAACATCCGGAAATTGTATCCCTTCATCCTGGGTTCAGTCCCTTCAGCGTTTTTTGGCGCAATGATCACGGCTGATGTTGGTTTGTATAAAGTTTTACTGGGGGTGGTACTAATTATCGGAATTGTCCGAATGCTGCTTACGCTCAGGGATAATGAATACAGCATCCGCAGGGTTTCTTTTCCAGCTGCATTTTTGACAGGTGCCACCATCGGTTTTTTTTCAGGGATGATTGGAATTGGTGGTGGTATCATTCTGTCCCCGATTTTAATTTTAATGCGCTGGGCGACTATTAAAGAAACTGCTTTTTTATCGGCAGCCTTTATTGTTGTCAATTCCATATCCGGTCTCATCGGGTTGACAATTTCCGGGTTCAGGGTATCGACAGTAATAATCCTGTTTGCCATGGTGGCGGTAGCCGGAGGACTTGCCGGCTCCAATATCGGAAGCCGGCACCTGCCAGTCTCAACGCTCAAATATTTTTTGGCCGGTGTTTTACTGCTCGCCAGCATCAAACTTATAAGCAATTAATTAATATGGACCCCAATACCTCATGCTCGGTAAATATTGTTTTTCCAAATGTGCTGTTGATCACAGGATCTGGCAGAGAACGGGGCAAGACAATGCTTGCCTGCAATATTATCAGCCTATGGAAGAAGAATCATGATCTTGTTGCCATAAAAATTTCAGCACACAGCCATGGGGATACCAACTCAAAAAATTTGATTCAAAGTTCAGTAAACTATACCATATGGGAAGAAAAGGAAATATCGGCCAAAGATAGTGGCAGGTTCCTTGAAGCTGGCGCAGGCAAGGTTTTTTACATAGAAGCCCGTGACATGCAACTCTTGGACGCCTTTAGGTTCATATATGGTCTGTGCAGTGAAGAATCGTTGATTATCTGTGAGTCCGGCGGGCTTGGCAGGTTAATAAAACCGGCCGTAATGCTTTTTGTTCAGCATGAGAATGATACAGTAGTACCAGGAAAGGAGGCCATTCGCAACATATGTGACCGCATCGTTTATTCCTCAAGTCCTGAGATGTTGGATCCATCCCTGTTCCTTGAGATTGCAAATCACCGGTGGGAACTGCTCAGGGACGACAGGGATGTAATCCCTTCAACATTGCAAGATCCTCCGGGTTGTTCAGGCTTTGAAAATAGTTCTGCTTAAAATCAGGGAAATCCCCTTCGACCAGCAGCTTATTGACCGGTATCTTTGAAAAAAGATCAGGAAGTTTATAATTGTGCTCCTGCATCATCTGTTCCATCACCGTGATGCATTTCGTCGAATAATATCCCACGAGAGGCTCAAAATACTCATTCTGGACATACGGTACAGCAACGTGATATGCCGACAAATTCAAAGATAACAGGTACCGAAAGAATGCCCTGGTGACAAAGATGTTGTCAACGGCAAGAATGAGGTTCGCAGTTGTCGGAGAAGCTTTGAGGGATGAGTATATCCCCATCATCGGCCCATTACCTGCAGCGAGGTCTGGAACAATTCGGGCGGGGAGTATTCTGTATTCCGGATTATTGGAACTGATAATAATTTCATTGCAAAACGGGGAAAGGATTTCGATTGCATATTCGATCAGCTTCCTTCCATTCAACTCGATCAAACCTTTATCCATGCCAAGCCGAATACCTTTTCCACCGGCAAGGACGATACCCGTATAAAGCTTTTTGTTTTCCATCTGCACGGTTGAGTAACCTGGTAGCAAAGATAATTGGATTCGGCCCAATTCTGTGAATGACTATTACTAAGACGCAGCAATTTGATTTATGGGTATCTCTATGCTGAAGCTCTCCCCCATTCCAATGATTCCGAGTTGTGAAATCTCCTCAGAAAATTTTGTTACTTCGTAACTTTAAACAAGATTGTAAACGAAATCAATTATTGGTTAATTATGATTTTATTTGTACCTTATTTGTACCTCGAACTTCTATCTACTTGATCCTAAACACGAGTTACTTTCTGCGTGGGCAAATAGATTGTATATCAGTCATTTATAGAAATTATATCCTCGTTTAAACCAATTAAGGCCAACGCAAACTGACCCCTCCTTAGCAATTAAAACCATCAGGTTGATATGGTTACTCAAAATCGGGAGTCAGCGGTCAAGGGTTCTGGATTTCCACATTGATCAATGTAGATAAAACCATTAAAAATATTTCAATAGGTTTGTACAATTTAGAATTTATTTTGCAATTTTGTACAAGATTAATAAAGTTATACCATGATAAAGCGCGAAATAAGCCAAAAGATTCTTGATTTGTCTGAAAAGTTTCCTGTTATAACAGTGACCGGACCCAGGCAATCCGGAAAAACAACCCTCTTAAGAAACCTTTTCGGAGATATGTTTTACTCCTCCCTTGAAAATCCTGAAACAAGAATGTTTGCCATTCAGGATCCCAAAGGTTTTTTACAGCAATATGCGAATGGTGGCATTATTGATGAGGCTCAGTTAGTACCTGAACTTTTCTCCTATATCCAGGGCATTGTCGATGAGAGCGGAAAAACAGGGCAGTTCATCCTGTCAGGCTCGCAAAGCTTTTTGCTTCATGATAGGATTTCCCAGTCGCTGGCTGGCAGGACAGCGATTTTCCGCCTACTCCCCTTCTCTTTCAGGGAACTCAGTCAGGCTGATCAATTGTTACCTTCTTACGAAGCAAATATCTTTCATGGGTTTTTCCCAAGGCTTTATGACAAAAAGATAGATCCGCCCGACTTCTATCCAAATTATATCCAGACTTACCTTGAACGCGATGTGCGGTCATTGCAGAATATCCATGATCTGAATCTTTTCGTCCGTTTCCTTGGAATGTGCGCCGGAAGAGTGGGCCAACTGCTGGACTATACTTCGCTGGCAAATGATTGTGGCATCAGCTATAATACTGTCAAAGCATGGATTTCTGTCCTGGAAGCCAGTTATATCTTATTCCTGCTTCAACCACACCATAGTAATTTCAGTAAACGGCTGGTCAAAAGACCAAAACTCTATTTTTATGATACCGGGTTATGCTGTTCTCTGCTTAGAATAGAAAATGTAAGCCAATTAACCAACCATTATTTAAAGGGATCTCTCTTTGAGAATCTGATCCTTTCTGAGTTTTTAAAACAACGCTACAACCAGGGGAAGGCATCCAATATCTATTTCTGGAGAGATCATCGCGGGATGGAGGTCGATCTTATCATAGAACATGCTGACGGTCTTATTCCTGTTGAAATTAAATCGTCAAAAACCTGGAACCGGGATTTTTTCCTGAATCTTGAAAAATGGAATCATTATTCCGGGAATTCACCTGATAACGCCCATGTGATATATGGCGGAGATGAATCTATTAAAACCGCCTGGGGAATGCTTCATTCCTGGGAATTCCTGGATTTTAAATTGTGATGCGAAACGAAAGATTACTAATGGAAACATCAAATAAAAGTGCATCTCAGGCATGGATGGCTTACCATCCATATACGAAGGAGACAAGTATTGATCATTATTATATCGGGATTTGTATCCGGGTACGTGAAATTCTCAAGGGAAAATCGTTCAAGGTGCTATTTGACACTTTCGATCATATTGCCCTGACCGAACTGGCAGCTTTCCTGGTCTCCTATTTTGAGGATGTCATCTCGGACCTGGGTTTGTGGCGTGCATTCAGGAACGAGCACGAGCGGTTGTACGAGAAGCGGCTTCCCTTTTACGACCTTACGGATGACTATTTTGAAGAGGAGATAAATTTCGCTGATGTGGCTGTCCTGATATGGTACTACCTCACTTGTAAACAAGATCCTGAAACCGGAGAGCAAAACGGATGTATTATGAATCCGGATGCGCCGGAAATTCTACTGATGACAGAAAAGGTTTTTGCGATTTTTGAGGAGCAGTATGAATTTGCGGTCGAGAACACAGCACTCAGGGAGTTCATCATGATCCCTGAAGAGACGAACGATTTTTACGCAGTACGTTACCGAATACAGTGGTTACTAACCAGTGCTTACCTGTTCCACTTCATGACGGATTTGCTTATCTCCCGCAGTAAAAGTATCATAGAGAAATACAAGGATTGGCCGTTCCCAAAAAAGGTTTCCTTGTTAAATGAACTTAAAGATGGGATAACGCTGTCGGAAAACACCCATCTGTTGGCGTATAAAGGACATGAATGGTATGCTGAGATTCTTGGCCGGCAGCATGCATTGTACAGGCCATTAAGAGACATAGGTAGAAAACGAAGCGGAAACCTGGTTTATACCGGTAAGAGCAGTGGACATATCCACTTTGAACATCCGCCCACGGGGAGAAGGATAGCTATCACCCGGAAGTCACTGGAAGATATGGACCCGCATATATTACCGGGAACAGTTGTCACCATAGGATTTGTAAAATGGATGGGAGAATGGTGGTTCTCCGGCATGATGGCGGTTTGGGGCAAGGAAAAGGATTTTTTCAAAGCGGATAAAAGCCTGATATCTGCATCCCTTTTCAGTGATCAGAATGATGAATGGAAAAAGACCATAGATGACCAATACGATCTTTTTCTGAAATTTAACCAAAGTCAGCCTGTCGCCTTTTTTAATTCCTTCTTTGAAGCCAACAATTTCATTCGCGATTTCATGCTTCAATGGAATTTTGAGATGAGAAAGAAACTCAACCAGCCTGGTGATGAAAAGATCCCTCCCTTCCTTCCTCAGGAGATCCCACCTGCAATCCGGGAGCGATCAAACGATGACTGTCTCGTGTTTTTCAATAAGGAAGCCGGTATTGAATTCTTAACACATATGTGTCCGGTAATCCCGGATGAAAACAACAAACTTTACAAAGGCAGTATTGACCCTGCGCTACCCATGCACCTGTTAATGGCCAATGATTGCAGTTGCGGATTTGTTAATTTCACTCTCGATCAGTATGGATTCAGGAAGTACCTTTTATTCCCCGGCGAAAAGAAGGCACGGCTTGTTCCGGATAATCTTGATTTCCTGCTCAGGTTGTACAAACGGAACGGGTATTTCCCCGAACCCCAGGTTCATACGGTAGATTCAAAACGGTTCAGATAAAGCATCCATTTTTAATGATTTTTATGTCATTTTTTGTACCCCATTTGTACCTCGAACTCATAACTGCCTGATATTAAGCACGAGTTACTTTCTGCGTGGGAAAGTAAGGTCTATGGTATTGATTTTCTCAGGTCATCATTCGATGCAAGCATCTCTGATGTGGAAGGCAAAATCAAGTTCTGACCTTCGGTCAAAATCTGAGATTTCGGCGTTCAGGCTTAGGCCTAAACGCTTTTTTTATGGTCGCAAGGGGATTGGAGCAACGTTGATCTATCACTTTTAACAGATAAAATATGGTCCGATCATATTTATTTCAAAGGGACCATATTTGTCTCTTAATACCTCACTTTGAGAGCAATATCACCTAATGATTTGAATTCTTCCTGTGTTGTATAAATTGCACGGCCCTTTTTAGAAATTACTTCCCATGCAAGGTCACTCGATATATCATCTATTGCTCCCGGTAGTGTGACATCGTTCACTAAATCGAAGGTATAATTTCCTGTCATTACTACAGCTTGATGATAATCATCGTGTGTTATTAGTAAATCGCCTCTACCCTCTTTTACCGCTCTCAATATTTCGGATAAATCGGTAATGACCTTTCCCTGGCCCGCAGCTTCCTGCATTTCTTTGATTGCGTTAGTCCTGGTTTGCTTTTGAAATTCTTTAACAATCTGCCATGCATCATTTGCGATCGTATGATTTGCTGTATTATCATAATTTATACTGGCGCACCCTAGGTAAATTGAAGGTTTGTCTGCAACCTGCATCAAACGGCTGTAATTGTCTTCTGTGCCAATCACAACACATTTCATATCAGTTCTATTATGCACTCTCACCACGGCTTTGTCAATTTTATTGAAATACTCACGTACCATATTTTCACCCTTTTTCCCATCGCGTAATTTATCCTTGTCGGCTAAGACATGAGGAGTTTTTGCAAAAGGGAAATCATCATTTTTTATTTCGTCGGCAATACCATCATTAACGGCATGAAATATCGGAACATCCGACTGAGACAATACAAGAATAAGGTAATCTACTGTCCTGTTAAAGTCTTTTATTAATGGCTTTACTGCAAAGTTCCCTGAAATATGAACTGCATTGTGCAAAACAGGCCATGATGATCGCACTATTTCCTTTGTTGAATTTGAAAGAAATATGTGCAAACTGTCCAGATTAAAATTAACATCGATTTCCTTTTCAAGAGTATCAATTTTTTCCAGCAAATCAGTAACCTGACGTTTACCATATTCATCAACCACCCGATCATGTGCCTCATTTAAAAGATTTTTTAATAAGACAATATCTTCCAGATTATCGGGAGATGTCCGGTGAGTGTTCATTGAAATGGTAACACAGGGGCTGCTGTTCTCAAAAGCAAGTTTTTCTAATTTCTCTCTCTTCATATTTTTAAGTAGTTAGATTTTAATTTGGATTACTTTCTCCTTTTGGAGATTGCAAACCACAGGATTAATCCGACCACGCATACAATACCTAATATGGTTAGAGTTTGTGTCGAATTCCAATTGTTCATCCCCATCTAATTGTTGCCATGCATCATTCCCTGCTGCGTATCACAGGCAACATTTGCTATCATCATAACCGTGAAGAAGAAGGTTGCCGTAATTGCTGTGGTGATTTTTCTTATAAGTGTCATTTCATATAGATTTTATGCCTGTTAACACACAAGATGCTTGTACTTTACAAATAAGCTACAAACTTAGCATCGTTGAGATCGATATGTGTTACATAACTTTTGTAAAGAGTTACATCATTCACACATATTCTACCTTCATCATGAAAAGAAAATGGGTTACCAAGGAGGCGATCAGGATCGTCAATAAAATTAAAAGAGGGAAGATGATTTTTTGAGAATTCGCCTGTAGAATGAGAGGATATTGGCTCGCGAAATAAACCCGATGTATTTTCCTTCATTTGTAACTGGAATGTTCCAAAGGTTTGAACTTTCAAGCTTGATCATGGCTTCGTCCATGCTTTCACTGATTTCCAGCGTCAGTTCCGATTTGGAGGTCAGGTCCCCTAGTCGCAGTTCGCTGTACAATTCAGTTTTGAACATAAATTCCTTGAAATTCTCAAGAGGAATGATGCCTATAAAATTCTGATCATCATCAACAACCGGAAAAACATTTCTTTTACTCCGGGTAAAGGCATCAATGAGGGTCTTAAACGTATCATTCTGGTTAAGCGCAATGAATTCGGTCTCTACAATATCATCCAGTGGAATATGCTTGAAGATGTTACTGTCTTTATCATCTGCGGAATACTGCCCTCGCTTGACCATATTCTTTGTGTAAATTGAGTAGGGTTCAAAATACCGGCTGATAAAGAACGATATAGCTGAAACGATCATCAATGGAACAAAAAGCACATACCCACCAGTAATTTCAGCAATAAGAAAGATTGCGGTCAGTGGAGCATGGACAACTCCACTCATAATGCCTGCCATACCGACGGCAATGAAATTAGAAACATGAAGCTGACTGAACCCCAATGAATTAACGAGAAAAGCAGTGCCAAAACCGGTAAGACCTCCTGTAAAAAGGGATGGTGCGAAAATTCCTCCATTTCCACCGGATCCCAGGGTAAGAGAAGTTGCCACTATTTTCAGCAGGACAATTAGAGTTGTAAATGAGATAAGAGTCCAGGGACTTGCTGGTAAAATTGAAAAAATACTATTTTTCAGAATATTCCAATGATCACTTTTTAGCAAGGTTTCAATCGTACTATATCCCTCTCCGAACAATGGCGGAAACAGATAGATAAGAATTCCAAGTGTCAACCCTCCAAAAATGGCCTTTGGAATTATACTTTTTCGCTTTTCAAAAAATCCTTCAACATTCAAGGTCACCCGTGTCATATAAACGGAAATGAAACCACACAATATGCCTAGAAGTATGTAAAAAGGAATAGCATTGTAATACCAGTCATTTGTAACAAGGTAGAAAAGTTGCCCCTTCAATAAAAATTTCGATAGTATTGTTGCCGTTGCTGTTGAAATCAGTAATGGAATAAAAAGTGGAATGGAGATGTCGGCCAGTAGTACCTCAAAAGCAAAAATAACCCCAGCAATAGGACTGTTAAAGACAGCAGCAATACCTGAAGCGGCTCCACAAGCCAAAAGAAGAGTTCTCTCTTTATAGCCAAAACCGAGTAACCCAGCGATGTTTGAACCGATGGCAGAACCTGTTATCACAATAGGCGCCTCCAGCCCGGCCGATCCACCAAAACCAATGGTAATTCCGCTCGTAAGCATATGAGAATACATTTTTGATGGCTCTACTTTGCCTGAGCGCTTCGCAATAGAAAATATGATACTGCCAAGTCCTTTTTCAAGGTTTCCTTTGAAAAGCAGTTTGATAATCAACAAGGTCAATAGAATTCCGGCCAGTGGAGATACAATATAAATTAAGGTATTATTCGACAACGACAGCAGAAGGTCTGAAAGATTGTGGGTAAACCGGACAAAATATTTCAACAGTACGGCTGCCAATCCCGATGCTATACCCACTACAATGCTTGCCAGCACCATGTAGGTATTATTCCCAATGTATTTTTGCTTGAAATACCTAAGTTGATTTGTTATTTGATCAAGAACCATCAGACAATGAATTGCCGTTTCCAAAAATAGAGAATTATTTGCAGTATCCCCCTTTTATCATCAGAATGCCCGAGAGGTGAGCTTCCCAATTGCAAAAATTAACAATAAATACAACCATTAACGTTAACTTTGTTGGATGCAAATACCTGGATAATATGAAATTCAATGCCTTTATCATTAATTTTTTTAGGGACCGTTTTAATCTCGAAAAAAATACTGAGGAATACGGGGAGGTCATTGCGGCTATTTCGAGAAACATTTATTTCCGGGGAACCAACCTCTGGGTATTGATGTTCGCCATCATCATTGCTTCGATAGGCCTTAATGTTAATTCAACGGCAGTCATCATCGGTGCCATGCTGGTTTCACCACTGATGGGACCGATCATGGGAATCGGCCTGGGGGCAGGTACGAATAACTTCAAGTTAATCAGGTTATCCGCTTATAATTATTTGATCGCCATTGTAATAAGCCTGATCGCGTCTACAATTTATTTTTTACTTTCCCCATTAAACGAAGCACATTCTGAATTGCTGGCAAGAACAACACCGACGGTCTATGACGTATTCATAGCACTATTCGGTGGATTGGCAGGGATCGTCGCCACTACAAGCAAAGAGAAGGGCAATGTGATCCCGGGTGTCGCAATTGCCACGGCACTCATGCCACCGCTTTGCACCGCAGGCTATGGACTGGCTGTTGGAAACATGTTTTTTTTCGCGGGAGCTATCTATCTGTTCTTCATAAACTCTGTCTTTATTTGCCTTGCTACTTTCCTGATTGTAAGATTTCTGCATTTTCCAAGGCACACATATCGTGATGAGAGCACCGGACACCGAATGAGGCTCTGGATATGGCTGATTGTCATTGTTACCTTCGTGCCGAGTGTTGTCATTGCAGTTTATATGATCCGCAGGAATGTTTTTGAAACCAATGCGAGTAAGTTTATTGCCAAAGAAATGATTTTTGAAGGAAATACGATTATTGAGAAAAAAATTGATGCCGCGACCACAACCATAAAAGTGGTTTATATTGGTAAAGGTGTCAGTACGGAATTGTTGGAAAACGCAAGAAAAAAGCTCAAGGATTATCATCTGGTCAACGTAAATCTAAAAATCAACCAGGGGATGAAAGAGTTAACTTCTTCTGATATTACCAAAATGAAATCTCAAATCATTGAAGAACTCTATTTAAAAAACCAGGAGGCCTTGTTATCAAAGGACCAAAAAATTGACCTACTTGAAAAGGAACTGTCAAAATACCAGTCGGTTTATATGTCCGGAACAATCCTCAAGGAGATCAGGGCACTGTTTCCGGGTGTGCAGGAGACTTCATTCACCAGGGCCTTGCTGAGCACGGCAAAAACCAAATCAGCCGACACAGTAAATCTGGTCTATTTGAAATTCAACAGATCGGTTAAAAACTATGAAATACGACGACTTGAGAAATGGTTAAGCGAACGGATGAAAGGTGAGAAGATTAAAATTGTGGTTGCGAAATAATTATTGATGAGCAATATTCTGTTAACGGTCATTTTTATCCTGGGATATCTGGCCATTGTCACGGAACATAAAATCCGAATAAATAAGGCTGCCAGCGCCTTGATTGCCGGTGCTTTGTCGTGGACCATTTTTATCTTATTCAGTCTTGAAAAAGAACCTGTCACAGAAGCCATCGGGGAGCACATGGGAGATATTTCTGGGATTCTTTTTTTTCTGATGGGAGCAATGACGATCGTTGAATTAATCGATTCTCACCATGGATTTGACGTTTTTACCAACAGGATCCTGACCCGTAACAAACGTTTATTACTATGGGCTATCAGCCTGATTACCTTCTTTCTGTCCGCTGTGCTGGATAATCTAACGACAACAATTGTAATGGTTTCTCTAACCCGGAAATTGATCAGTGATGAACGCGACCGCTGGTTTTTCGCTGGAATCATCATCATAGCAGCCAATGCTGGTGGAGCCTGGTCGCCCATGGGCGATGTTACTACAACCATGTTATGGATCGGGCATCAGATCACGGCTGGGAACATCATTCTTAAACTTCTACTTCCCAGTCTCGTTTGTATGATCTTGCCACTGACAATCGCAACATTTTTATTAAAACCCGGCACGGTTGTTCCTCAAAAAAAAGCCGTAACAGGGCTCAACGATATCACACAGTATGAAAAACACCTGGTCTTTTTTTCCGGGATGTTCGTATTACTCTTAGTCCCAATTTTTAAAACGTTGACCCACCTGCCACCTGTTATTGGAATGTTGCTTGCTCTTGGTTTGATGTGGGGGCTGACAGAAATCGTTCATCGGCGAAAGCACGGGAGGGAAAAAAGCACCTATTCCGTGGTTCAGGCCCTTCGGCAAATCAACACTTCTACGATCCTCTTTTTTCTGGGTATTCTCCTCAGTATTTCAGCCTTGCAGTCATCCGGCATCCTTTCCACCTGGGCTGAATACCTGATGACACGCATCCCGAACCAGAATACGACAATCCTTGTGATCGGTATGCTTTCTGCCATTGTAGATAATGTTCCGCTGGTGGCGGGCCTGCAAGGGATGTACCCGCTCACAATGTATCCTACCGATCATTACTTCTGGGAATTTCTTGCATACGCAACGGGAACAGGGGGAAGTATCCTGATCATTGGTTCTGCAGCCGGAGTGGCGGCCATGGGAATGGAACGCATCACCTTCTTCTGGTTTTTTAAACGGATTACCTTTCTGGCGCTTTTGGGATACCTTGCAGGCGCCTTTACTTATATTCTTATGTTCTGATCAACCGCTCAGCCTTCCTTATTCAGGGCGGGGTTCTTTGCCTAAGAATTTGTGAAATTTATTTTTTTAAACTGTAATTCAAACTGGGTCCCCTCATCAATAGTACTGTAAACCCTGACAACAGTATTATGAAGATCAAGTATCTTGGCTACCAATGAAAGGCCAATACCGAATCCACCAATGAACTTTACATTAGAAGCCCGGGTAAAAGGTTGAAATATTTTGTCAAGTTCGTCAAGCGGAATGCCAATTCCTCTATCCACAATGTTGACCTGAACAACCTCATTGACCATGGTTATGTCAACGGTAACGTCATCCTGGGAGAATTTACAAGCATTGTCAAGGAGATTTCTCAAAGCTATGACAAGCATCCCGTAATTTCCATAGACGACCAATTCTTTTTCGTTTTCTGGATACTGTATTTTCGGAATTATTTTTCGTCTGGGGTAGTTTGCCTTTACTGATTGGATAGCGCTGAAAATTATTTCGTCAATTCTGACTTCTGAGGATTGCAAAACTTGCCCCTTATTTATTTGCGCTATTTCCAGCAATGTATTCAATTGCCTGTTAAGCTCTTTAAGGTCGTTTACCAGTCCTGAAACATGTTTTTTATATTCTTCAGTCTTATGTTCATGACTTAACAGAAAATCAGATTCACTGATCATGATTGTAAGGGGAGTGCGTAGTTCATGGGAAGCGTGTGCAACAAAATCCGACTGGTTTTTAAATGCAATTTCAAGTTCTCTCAGCATTTCGTTGAATGTGATGGCCAGTTGAGCAATTTCATCCTTTCTGTTGCCTTCGGAAAGCCTGGTGTCCAATTCTGAATAACTTATTTTTTTAACCTGTTTGATTATCACTGAAATGGGTTTAATAGCGTTCTTTGAGAAAAGATAGGACAGGAGTACAGCAATCCAAATACTGAATATGGTACTCCAGATAAGTATTCCCTTAAGATCTTTCAGGTTCCCATTTCTTGAATTGTCATAAGCCATTACGAAAACATGAAAAGTTTGGTTTTTAAATGCGTATTTATAGCACACGCCATCTTTTTCAGCTATTTTAAAGTGGCTGATGCTATCATTGGTCATATTCTTCCTGATTGTCATGTCATTTAGATAGTGAAGGTTAATTTTATATATCAAATGATTTTCAGGATCAGTCACTGCTATTTCTTCTTTTTGCCAATAAAAGGTTGATTGTTGAATTTTCGTCAACAGTGTAGAATCCACTTCAGCTACATTAAGCAATAAAATCGCAGTATTTTTAGCCCGGTTATTGAGGTTTTCCCTAAATTTATCCAGTTGGGTTGAATAGGAAAAATAATACACAAGTGTTGAAAATAACAGAAGAATTCCTGCTATAATCAAGGTGAACTGAAATGCTAACCTGGTCTTAATATTCATGGCTCAGATTTCATTTTCATCGCAATAAAATCCGAATCCAAACTTTGTATGTATCAGTTTCGGCATGAAATTTTTATCGATTTTTTTGCGCAAATAATTGACATAAACATCAATGACATTCGTCCCTGGATCGAAATCAATGCCCCAGACCTTTTCAATGATAAATTCCCGGGATAAAATTTTGCCTTTGTTGCTGATGAACATTTTCAATAATGCAAACTCTTTAGCTGTGAGGTCTATCCGTTGGCCGGCACGGTTAACTGTCATTGCCTTTAAATCCAATTCAAGATCTGCCACAACCAGTTTTTCTGTGCCTGTCGATCTATCGGAACGCCTGAGAAATACATTTACACGAGCCAGTAATTCACGAAAATCGAATGGTTTCAAAACATAGTCATCTGCACCAGCATCAAAACCCGTGACTTTATTGTCGGGAGAGCCGAGTGCCGTAAGCATGATTATTGGAATGTCCTTATTTGAGATCCTGATTTCTTTACACAAATCATAGCCATTGATAAGAGGAATATTGATATCTAAAATGATTAGATGATAAGTATTGGCTTCAATCATTTGCTTACCCACATAACCGTCATAGGCTATTTCAACTGTAAATTCCTCACGCTCAAACTGCTTTTTCAGGACATCTGCTAATCGTTGTTCGTCCTCAATTATTAAAATCTTTGTGTAGTCCATATTGGTGTTAGCTAACACAAAGTTAACCACATTAATTAAGAATGAAGGTCCTTATGAAATTCTAATTAACTTCTAATGACTTCCTAATGATGGTTCAAGTTCTCCAGTCGTACTTTAGCAATGGTTAAAATTTAATCGAACAATTCGAGAACCGCACATCTCAAAAGAACTATTGTCTTTTATGTTTTGGGTCATTTTAGGAGCAATCGTCCTTCTATTATTAATAATGGTGTAGTAAAAAATGAACTATGAAAAAGCCAAAATTTTTTAATGAAATGATGTTTATCGTATTCTGGGTAATGACAGTTGTAGTACTTATCCTGGTGAAGATTCTGTTTTTTTGATAAAGAAAATCAGAAAATTAGGATTTCTTTGACCAATGTGATTCTGTAAATTAATAATCATGGAAACAACTCCTTTAAAAAAGATTCTGGTCGCAACAGATTTTACCGAATTAGCGGAGAATGCGGTTAAGACAGCCTCATTTATATGTCAACGGCAAAATGCAACACTCATTCTGCTTCATGTTATTGAAGACGTTGTATTGTATTCACAACCTGAGATCGATCATCTTACTCTTAATTACTTGCCACAGCTGAAAGATTCTACAAAAAAGAAGTTAAAACAGATTGGTAACAGTCTGCGAAAAAAATATCATATTAAAGTTAGTGAAATAGCCACATCAGGCGACATCCCTGCTGAAACCTGCCGAATAGCCCAGGACAGGAATGCTGATCTGATTATTATTGGTACACACGGAACATCCGGATTCAGAAGGTTTTTTATTGGTTCAACTACCTATAAGGTAATTAAGTATTCGAAGATTCCTGTCATGACTGTTCCCGGGGAGGGAGATTGGATATCATTCACAAAAATACTTTTCCCTATAAGATTAGTTCCCAAAGCATTGGAGAAATATAGTTACATCAGACCAATCATTCAAAGAAATAATTCCACACTCTATATTCTTGGACTTGCAACTGACGGTCCGATTGATAACATGTACAATATTTTCGGGCTTGGAGATCAGCTCGAAGAACGCTTACGTCAGGATCAGGTAAAATTTGAAGTATTTTTTGATCAATGCAATGACTATGCAGAAAGGATTCTAGCAAAGGCCGAAAAGACCCGTGCAGATCTTATCGTAATAACCGCGACTCTTGATGTTAATCTGACTAATTTTTTCATTGGACCCTTTACACAGCAAATAATAAATCATGCAAAAGTTCCGGTACTCTGTATTCGTCCGAATTGACAAGTCGAAATTTTCAAAATATGAACTTTTATAGCGTAAAGCACTCAGCATGGAAACAAACCAAAACAGTATCACTCAAAATCCAATAGCAGTCATTGGCGCCGGACATGGTGGCCTGGCTATGGCTGGACATTTGGCCATCATGGGATATACAGTCCATCTTTTTAATCGGGGTGAAGATCGTATATGGGGTGTAAAATCTACTGGTGGAATTGAAGTTCAGGGAGAAGTTACTGGTTTTGGGAGGATTGCTGTTGTTACGAATTCAATGGAGGAGGCAATAAAGGGTGCGGAGATGATCATGGTAGTGGTGCCTGCACTTGCACATCGCTGGATAGCTGAACAGATGGCGCCATTCCTGCAGGATGGGCAGATTGTCGTACTTCATCCCGGTCGTACCCTGGGGGCTTTGGAATTCAAACATGTATTGATCGAAAAAAATGTAACAGCAGATGTTATTGTCTCGGAGGCACAGTCTTTTATTTATGCTTCCCGGATTGTCGGACCTGGTCAGGCTCATATTTTCGGGATTAAACAATCGATCCCGGTTGCCTCGGTTCGTGCACACCTTATCCCTCGTGTGATTACAAAGTTGCGGCAGTTTTATCCGCAATTTGTGCCGGGTGACAATGTTTTCAAAACGAGCTTTGACAATATCGGAAGTGTGTTTCACCCTGCAATTTGTATTTTAAATTCTGGTTGGATTGAGGACGATATAGATTTTAAATTTTATCATGAGGGGGCGACCGAATCGGTATGCAGGGTACTCGAAGGTGTTGACCAGGAAAGGATTGCTGTGGCCGAAGCTCTGGGAATCCGTGCCATCAGTGCCCGTCAATGGTTTTATATGGCTTACAGTACCGCGGGAGATACCCTTTTTGAGGCGATGCGGAAAAATCCCGGCTATCGTGAACTCATTGCCCCAAAAACCTTGAAAATGAGGTACCTTGAGGAAGATGTTCCATATAGTCTGGTACCTATTTCATCTGTCGGACATATGTTTAACGTACCTACTCCAACGATTGACTCTCTGATCCACCTTGCCTCCGTACTAAACCAACGTGATTACCTGGGCTCAGGAAGAACAGTTGAACGCCTGGGGATATCTGGAATGACTCTCCGTGAATTAAGGCTTATCGCTATAGGAGAAAAATAGTTAAAGACAATATACAAAATGAAAAAAATACTTGGAGCGGCCATAGGAACCTGTGTACATATTGGTGGGCTCTATCACTTTTTAAAACTTGCCGAGGTCGAGGGGTATCATACCATGTTGCTAGGACCAGCAGTTTCAATAAAGCGCATTATTGAAGCAATTCGCAGTGAAAAACCAGACATCATGGCATTAAGCTATCGGCTCACTCCCGAGGTTGCCGGAAATCTGTTTCAGGAGTTGGCTAAATCGATCACTCCTAAGGATCTTGAAAAAACAAAATTAATCTTTGGTGGAACTTCTCCCGTAGCTATTGTAGCAAAAAAAAGTATGCTTTTCGATCATACGTTTGACGGCTCAGAGCCTATTGATGAAATCAGGTCCTATTTGAAAGGCACTTTAAATCTGGCCGGAAAACAAAGTTATTCACATGACCTTTTAGGAAGGATCAAGGAGAATTATCCGTATCCGATAATTCGACACCATTTCGGAAGACCAACACTGGAAGAGACAATTGCGGGAATCCGTGAAATATCCCTGGCCTGTGTTCTAGATGTCATTTCGATTGGTCCGGATCAGAATGCTCAGGAACATTTTTTCAGACCCAAAGAAATGGACCCTTCCCAAACTGGAGCTGGTGGCGTTCCTGTCCGTAAGAGTGAAGACATGTCAGCCCTCTATGAAGCATCCAGATGTGGGAATTTTCCACTGTTGCGTTGTTATGCCGGTACCCGTGATTTGCAAAAATGGGCTGAAATGAGTGTCAAAACAATTCATAATGCATGGGCTGCCATTCCGCTCACCTGGTATAGTGTTTTGGACGGAAGGTCAAATCGCACTCTTGAGAATGCTATTGCGGAAAATCAAAGTATAATGCGATGGTACGCACAGCACCAAATTCCGGTCGAAGTGAATGAATCACATCAATGGAGCCTGCGTGATGCTCATGATTCTCTTGCCGTTGCAATGGCCTACCTGGCCGCATATAATGCCAAGAAGATGGGAGTCAGGAATTATATCTCGCAATTTATGTTTAATACCCCGCCTGGAACCCAGCCGGCAATGGATCTTGCTAAAATGGTGGCCAAACTTGAAATGATCAGCGAACTTGAAGATGAATCGTTTACAGTTTTCCGTGAAGTAAGAGCAGGAATCGCTCACTTTTCACCCATGCCAAACTATGCCAAGGGACAATTGGCGGCATCTGCATTGATCAGCCTCGCCATGAAACCGCATATTCTGCATGTTGTCGGACATAGTGAAGGAGACCATGTTACCCTGCCCGGTGAACTAATTGAAAGCTGCCAGATCGTCCATGGAGTTTTGCGTGACTGCCAGGATGGACTTCCTGATATGTTTTCCGATTTGAATATTTTATCCCGAAAGGGGCAGCTGGTTTACGAAGCAAAAATATTACTGGAAAGCTTTAAATTCCTGGGAGAAGACTGTGATGACCCTTACTCTGACCCTCGTGTGATTGCCAGTGCCATAAGCCAGGGGATATTGGATACACCTCATTTTAAAGGAAACCCATTTCTATGTGGGGACATTTCAACAGGCCTTGTTCAAGGTGCATGGTATGCAATTGATTCATCAACCGGAAATCCAATTGATGAAGAATCAAGAACATTGAAAATTTTTAATAGGATCAAACAACAATAAAAAATCTACTATGTCAGGAATTGCAGGAATTTTAAAAGAAGGGCAACAGAAACTGGTTACCAGGATGCTTGACGCCATTTCTCATCGAGGTAACCATGGGAAATCTATTTTTGATTTTAATGATGCCACAATTGGAATGATTTGGACAGAGGATGAAGAGAATAGGGTTCTTGCAGACCAGCGAAAAGGAATATTCAGTGACGGTCCCGGATTTGGTCACAAAGTTGAAGTCGCCAAACCGAATCACCGCTGGCAGATTAGCAGAGATGAGTTGGGGGTTGTGCCAATGTATTTTGCGTACTCAAATAATGGGATTCTTTGTTTTGCCTCTGAAGTCAAAGCACTAATGTTAGTCTCAGCAGGGATATCTGAACTTCCACCGGGTTGTACCATAACTGATTCCGTGATAAACATGGACTTCAACCCTAAAAAAAGGCCACCCGTTCAAAACGAGCCGGAAGCAATTGCTTCTGATTTGCTCAATATACTAACAATGACCATCACCCGCAGAATAAACTCGGACACCATGGGTGCCTGGCTATCCGGTGGTCTGGATTCAAGCACGATTGCCACCTTGGCAAAACCGTGGGTAAAAGATTTTCACACTTTCGCCGGTGGACTGCGGAATGCTCCTGATCTGGAATTCGCGAGAGAGGTAGCTAGTCATATTGGTTCAACACACCATGAGGTGATTATTGATTTTAAGGACATGCTTAGGGTTTTACCTCATGTCATCTATCACCTGGAATCGTTCGATGCTTTGCTGGTCCGCTCAAGTATTATCAATTACCTGGTTGCAGATCGTGCTTCTGGATATGTCGGGGAAGCTTTTTCGGGTGAAGTGGGGGATGAATTATTCGCCGGCTATCAGTACCTTAAATCGATAAAGATGGAGGATCTTGATCAGGAACTGATTGATATCACTGGTCGTTTGCACAACACCGCATTACAACGTGTTGACCGTTGCGCTGCCGCACATGGGTTAACAGCCCATGTCGTATTCGCTGATGCTCGTTTTGTTGATTTTGCACTCAGGATTCCTGCCTCCCTTAAATTAAAAAATGGCATCGAAAAATGGATACTTCGCAAAGCAATGGAAGGAATGATCCCCGACCGTGTTTTATGGCGGCCAAAGGCAAAATTTTGGGAAGGGGCCGGTGTTGATACGCTGTTTTCAGATTATGCAAATAAAAAAGTTACTGATAAGGATTTTAATAGTGAACGGTTGTTGAACAATGGCTGGACTTTGAATTCCAAAGAGGAATTATTCTATTACCGGATTTTCAGTGATCATTTTAGAAAACTGGAAAACCTTGATTGGATGGGTCGTACAAAAGTAGTTTCAGAACCAATGTAAAATGGAAACTGTCTCCTACTTGTTTCATGATTTTTTGGTGTTGTTTGCCATGGTTAATGCCATAGGGAACCTCCCTGTTTTTGCAGATCTGACAAGCGAAATGGACAAACCAACAAGAGCAAGGACCTACCTGGTAGCAGTGGCTACAGCGGGCGGAATAGTACTGGCATTTGCACTATTTGGAGATATCATGTTGCGTAATGTATTTTCAGTCAGTAACTCGGCCTTCAAAATCGCTGGTGGTATCCTGGTTTTCATTGTGGCAGCAAGAGGGGTCATCCTGGGTAACGGGCAAAATAAGATCCATGACACAGTGGGCAATTCCATTGCAGTTTTTCCGATGGGGTTTCCATACCTTGCCGGGCCCGGAACCATTCTCACCACAATCCTGTTGATACAAAGCAGTGGGAGAGTACTCACTGTGGCAACCGTATTAATTGTTTACCTGGCAGTATTTCCAGTTCTAAAACTTGCACCACTTGTTGAAAAGGTAATAGGCAAACTCGGAGTTGCTGTCATAGCGCGAATACTTTACATTTTTATTTGTGCAAAGGCTGTTAGTTTCATACTTGATGGATTCCACCTTCAGATTTGAAGAATATGCCGATTGGAACTGATGATAATTATTAATCAGAAGGATATATTTGATTAGGCACAATTGTTGGAACTGAAGGTGTAAACTCGAACAAACAGATACCCCCAAAATATATATCACTATAATTTGACCATAAATAAAAAAATATGAAAACAACATCGATTGTTTTTCTGCTTTTCTTTTTAGCAGTAAACGCCATGGCACAAATAAAACCTGATATCCAATGGGTGAGCATACCTGCTGGAACTTTTACCATGGGGAGCCCCGCCAATGAATTTGGCAGGGAAACAGGAGAAACACAGCATAGCGTAACGATTAGCACTTTTCGCATGAGTAAATTTGAAATCACATTTGATCAATACGATATGTTTTGTGATGCCACAGGAAGGCATAAACCGAATGATGCCGGATGGGGACGGGGCAATAGGCCTGTAGTCAATGTTACATGGTCAGATGCAAAGGCTTTTGCAGATTGGATGAATTGTAGGCTTCCAACTGAGGCTGAATGGGAATATGCATGTCGGGCCGGTACTACCACACCATTTAACACTGGCGAAAATATATTGACCTCGGAGGCCAATTATGACGGCACATATCCATACAATAACTTCAAGCAAGGTGAATTGCGTGGAAAAACCTTACCTGTTGGCAGTTTTCAGCCGAATGCATGGGGCTTGTGCGATATGCACGGAAATGTCTGGGAATGGTGCCAGGACTGGCTTGCACAATACTCAATAGATCCCCAGACTAATCCTAAAGGACCATCAAACGGAAATTTGCATATCGGACGAGGAGGAAGCTGGAAGAACATGGCTCAACGGTGTCGGTCAGCGTACCGATATGGTCGGGGTGCAACGCATAAAAGTAATGTTTTGGGGTTTCGGTTGGTGACGGACCAATGATCAACCCAGGTACTACTCGTCTTTAACTACTATTCCGTCCTCTAATACAATGACTCTATGTGCTTTATCAACGACTCGCTGATCATGGGTTGAAAAGATAAAGGTGACCTTCTCGTCATGATTTAGTTTTTCCATAATTTCCAGAAGATTACGGGTAGATGCTGAATCGAGGTTGGCAGTGGGTTCATCTGCGAGGATAAACCGGGGATGTGAAGCCAGAGCCCTGGCAACGGCTACACGTTGTTGCTGACCTCCTGATAGTTTCGAAGGCCGGCTGTGAATGCGATCCCCCAATCCTACCGCCTTGAGCAGTTCAATTGCCCGATTCTGTCTTTTTTCACGAGGCATTCCCTGCAAATTCATAATGAATTCAACATTCTCAAGTGCAGTTAATACTGGAATCAGATTATAAGACTGGAAAACGAATCCTATATTATTCAGTCTGAAATTGATCAAATCGTAGCTGCCAAGTTTGGTGATGTCTTTCTCCCCTATCAGGATGGTACCGCTGTCTGGCTTGTCAAGTCCGCCTATCATATTTAAAAGGGTTGTTTTCCCTGACCCGGATGGGCCAACAATAGCGGTGAACTCGCTCTGCTCAAATGAGAGGTTGATCCCGTTTAGTGCATGAACTTCCACCGCGGAATCGCGGTAGCTTTTTTTCAGGTTGTCGATGGCGATTACACTCATAATTCCGATTTAATCATTACGAATAGCCTCTGCAGGCCTCAATTTCAGGGCACGTCTGGCCGGGTATACCGAAGCCAGTATTCCTGTTAATATTACCATCAGTGTCAGATTAACAAAAAATAAAATATCCAAGGAAGGATAGAGCATTGAATTATACCCAATTTTCTCAAATCCCTCTGCAAAAGAACCAAGGTTGATGCCTGTATGGTTGGTGTACCAAGTGAGAAGGGTTCCCATTATTATCCCCATTGTTCCTCCGGTAAGCGATAAAAACACTGACTCCAGCATAATCAGGAAAAATATCCGCCGCTTATTCATCCCGATGGCTGTAAGCATACCTAGTTCCCTGGAGCGTTCAAGGATGGCCATGAGCATTGTATTGATTATACCAAATCCAAGTGCAAGCATAATGATGCCCATAAAAAGGTAAAGCCACAAGTCCATAAAGTCGTTGAGCATACCAAGTATGGGATCAATCTCTTTCCAGTTCTGTACAAGCAGCGAAGGAAAGAGGCTTTTTAACATTTGCTGCGTCTGCTCAACCATGGCGGCATCCTTCATTCGAATAGCTATTTCGTGACAGGTGCCGGGTTTGGCATTCAGGAGGGGGAGGATATCCTCACGATTAACAAAAATGTTCATTTCGTCAAACACCGAGTTGCTGGTCTTGTAAATGCCGCATATCCTGAAAGCGCCGCCGGTGAGATTTCCCTGCATATCCTGGAAGGTGAGCACAATCTTGGAATGAAGTCTGACTTTTAATTTTTTAGTCAGGGCTTGCCCAACCACCACAGGTACCCCCCTGCAGCCTGAGAACCAACTGCCAGCTGAATCACTGATAAGCGAGTGGATATCAGTGACACGTTGTTCCTTTTCAGGGTCGATTCCAACCACCATCACACCGGTACCGGTATTTGCACTGCCTGCCATGGCCGTAAATTTAACCCTGGGTGACCATGCTTTTATTGCCCGGATAGTATCCAGAACACCATCCAGTTTTGCCCTGTCGACATCAATGAAATATTGCACCTCGTTGTCTTCAGTATACGCCAGGCTATGTATCTGAAGATGTGAAGTTTCACGGCTCACCGCCTCCCTCATTCTCTGGTCACTGGTTCCTTTGAGGACGGCAGAGGAGAATATTCCTCCCAATAACCCGAAAGCGATCGCCATCACCACAACCAGGCTGCGAACCTTGTTTCTCCAAATATTTTTCCAGGCAATGCTCCAGATCATATATTAAACTTAATGTCGAATTGCATTGATAATGTTTAGCCTCCTGATCCGCATGACCGGCAATAACATCACCATCAGTATAATCGTTAAAACCACCAGGGATTGCGCAATGAAGTAAGACGCTTCCCAGGCAGTTGGCATTATGGGTTCAAATCCCATCTTTGCTGTTGATTCTGCCATATTCCCTGTAAGGGGTATGGGATGAATATGAAAATAATATATGAGAGGCAGGGCAGCCATCACTCCGGAAATGATCCCAAGCAAGCCGAGGAAGAGTGTTTCAGTGATCATTACCAACATGAGCTTGCTCTTTTGCATCCCAATGGCCACCATCATTCCAAACTCCCTGGTGCGCTCATTCAACATCATCAACATGGTACCAAATATCCCGAATCCGACGATCATATACAGGATGCCAAGCATAATCAGACCGGAGGCACTGTCGGCTTTTATTTGCTGAACTATCTCCGGCATCATCTGATTCCAGGTCATCACTTCATATGTCCCGGTGTCAAGGTGGTTGATTAACTTTCCGGCGACATCCATGTAACTTCCCGGGTCTGTCACATTGAAAGCAATGGTTGTGAGCATTTCATCAGCACTGAAGAAGGTTCTGGCTGCAGGCAGACTAATAAATACCAATCGGCTATCGAGGTCAGGTGAAGGAAAGGTGACAATTCCCCTGACAGGGAATATTCCCGCAGCGCTTGATCCATGAAATCCCTGTCCTATAATTACCAGTGTATCTCCAACGCCAATCTTGAGGTATCTGGCCAGTCGTTTACTTACCAGGGCTCCTGAATCATCCGGACTAAGGTATTGCCCGACAACCATTTTCCTTCTTAACGATGTAAGTCTGTTTTCTGCATCAGGGTTTATACCACTTACCATGATACCCTTGGTTTGCATTCCATACGATGCCAAAGCAAAAGACTCGAGTCGTGGAGCATAGCCGGCTATTCCTTCTATCTGTTGCAAACTATGTTCGAGTTTAGCAGACATAATAAAACCGTTATTTAGCACTTTGTCTGCCCAATAACCTTTGGCATGCACCTGGAAATAACCTGAATAGGCATGGACAATATTATTCACCATGAGTTCGTAACTGCCAAGCTGGAACGCACGCATGATCAGTGCAAACCAGATTGCAAAGAAAACCGATGCTGCTGTGATCAGCGTTCGGCGTTTATTACGCCATAAATTGCGCCATGCTATCTTGATAACTTCCATTGAGCTATTTGAGCGACTTCATTTGCTGTTGTGAAAAAAAATTATCCTGCAACGGGATGTTGAACTGAGCTGAAAGAATCCTTACAATTGTCTTTTGTGTTATTTTATCTGCAGGTACGATTTCAAACCGTGTTGGAATCTTGCGATCATGCATGAGTTTCACATCGGAAAGGTTATGTGTTTTTACGAGATTCCCATCCTCATCATAGTAAGTTGCTTTCAGTTCATAGTATTCTGTCTTGCTTATCCACAGGATGATTTTGCCCCAAACAACAGCTGCCTTTTCCTTTGGGTCAAGTTGTACTTTATAACAATCATATCCCGAAATTATTTCGCTCCCGATAATTTTATGATTGTAATCGAGTACGATTGAAGACTCCTTGAGAATATCATCGTTGGTGTAATCAGACCCCATCCATCCTTGCGACATCATCGATGGAGGCAGTTTGATCATTCTATTAATCGTTGGGTTCCAACTCCACATATCATTATTTATTTTTAAAAACGACTGTCCGCTTTCTTTTGCAGGAGCCAGAATGAGTGTCATGGAACGTTCACGTCCCTTGCCCCAGCTTTTGAACGTGACGGTGCGTTGCCATGTTGGCCGGACAATTGTCATTTCCATCTCGCTCTGACTCGTGAGCCCCTGCATGAGGTCATCAGCTTTTTTAACAATCTCTTTGGCGTCCTGGGAGTAGGTCCAAATGTATGACCATGTAAAGAAAAAAAATAAACAGATTCTAATCATACGTAAAGTGGTTAAAAGGTCCATTTCAGTCTACAAGCGCCAAGGAAAGATTGGAAATAAAGGTCCTCATTCAGCAGCGGTCCGGTATTTTTAAAGCAACCGTTAAAATACTGAATAAACAGACTCAGGTCGATATTTTGTTTGACATTATAGTTCAGTGTTGGCCCGATGAAATAACCATTCAGGTCAGGATAATACATCAGCGCAAGGGAAGCATCAAAAAGCGGGGTAATGGGGTAAGAACCCATCAGGAATAGGTTCCATTCTGTAAAGGATAGCATTTTTGGCGAAACGGGTGCCTGGTAAATACTCAGGAGATTTTCGGGCTGATACCCAGATGGAAGCTGATTATAGAATACCTGGAAAGTAAGGGCAAGCGAGTTTGAGAAGGTGTAGTCGGAACCAAGGGTGCAGAGAAAAACACCGGAAGTATCAGCAAAGTTCTTTTTGGGCTGATAATAGTTTATCTCTCCCCGGAACGCAGCCTTCGAAATGTTACCGGACCAACCTGCACCCACCACGTAGTCTTGGTCATCAACCAGCCCACCCAGAAACTGGATATCGTATCCGCCAACATTGAAACGTCCTAATCCGGCAAATGTGATCTTTCCCTTGTAGTTCCATTTTGAGACAACCTCTACCGTAGCCGTGGCAGACGGATAGTACTGTAACCGTAGGGCATCGCTTCCGGGTCTTTCAGGATAATCAATATCGAAATAGGAGTAGGTATTGAAAATATCATTGGGGTTCCAGACAATGGCTTGACCCCAGTTGATCCTTTGGCGACCAACTGTGACCTGAACCTTCCCGGTGGTAAATGAGAGCCATGCCCTGTCAAACTGCGTCACCAATGCAAAAGATTGCGCAGAATAAATATCCCAGGTCATATTGACCATGCCATCGTCGGAAAAGAGAGACCCTTTGTATGCAGGGTTGGCGGTGAACGATTGTCCGAACAGGAATCGGTTGCGCATCCCAATTCCCATTCTAAAAACCTTTCCCGGGTTCCATGTAAAATCCAAGCGGTTGTTAATTTGATTGTCAAGTGTCCATGGATCTTCGATCTTACTGAACTGCGTAATTTGCAGGTCATCGAGGTACCCTTTAAGTTGCCAGGAATTTGATTTTTCATCCTGAGAGAAAAGGGAAATGTTTAGACCCAGGAAAAGGATCAAATATATGAGGGATATAAGTTTCATTTCTGTAAAACTACTAACTTCACTTCATATTTCAAAAAAATCAAAAAAATGCCAGCCCTGTTTCCTACGTTCTGTTGTAAAATTTTATTTCATCTATGGATTGGATTTGATTTGGATAATCAAACTATGACTTGATATAAAGGAAGCAAGTGTAATTTTATAATCAAAATTGTGGTTTTATTTGTACCCCATTTGTACTTCGTTCCCATAACTACCTGATTTTAAACACGAGTTACTTTCTGCATAGGAAAGTGAATAGTAGTGGTTGCTAATGTTTACCTCTGGGAGATTTTCTGCCGGAGCATCAATATCAGTCACATTTTAGACATTTCTTAACTGATTCTCATTCTTTAGCAAAATACTTTTCTTTAAATTTAAGCGCCACATTAACCAGCCCGATTAATACCGGAACTTCAACCAAGGGTCCGATTACCGCTGCAAAAGCTTCCCCTGAATTAATGCCGAAAACAGCAATAGCAACTGCAATCGCCAGTTCAAAGTTATTGCTTGCTGCGGTGAATGAAAGGGTAGCCGCTTGTTCATAGGTGGCCCCTACCCTCTTACTCATGAAGAAGGAAACAATGAACATGATGATAAAATAAATCGTCAATGGGATGGCTATTCGAATCACATCCAAGGGTATTTTCACAATATATTCACCCTTGAGGGAGAACATGACCAGGATCGTGAATAACAATGCGATCAGCGTTAACGGACTTATTTTAGGGATAAACTTTGTATGATACCATTCCTTGCTTTTCACCCGGATCAGAATAAAACGGGTAAGAAATCCTGCCAGGAAAGGAATTCCAAGGTAAATAAACACACTCTCAGCAATCTGTTTGATGGTAATGGCTGCAACGGCGCTGTTGGTCGGAAGTCCAAACCAGGCCGGGAAGACAGCAATGAACAGGTAGGCGTAAACAGAAAACAATAACACCTGGAAAATGGAATTGAAAGCAACTAATCCGGCACAATATTCATTATCACCCTTTGCCAGCTCATTCCACACGATCACCATGGCAATACAACGGGCCAGACCGATCAGGATCAAACCATACATGTAATCGATGTTAAATTGCAAAAAGATGATTGCAAGTAAAAACATCAGCACCGGGCCGATCAGCCAGTTCTGCACCAGCGACAATCCAAGTATTTTCGTGTTTTTAAACACATCACCCAGCTCTTCATATTTAACTTTAGCAAGTGGCGGATACATCATCACAATAAGTCCGATGGCAATGGGTATGTTTGTCGTGCCTGAAGACATTGAATTCCAGAAGTCAGCAATGCCCGGGAAAAGCCAGCCCCAGGAAACGCCGACGGCCATAGCAAGAAAAATCCACAAGGTGAGGTAGCGGTCTAAAAATTTTAATCTTGTTTTCATGTTGCTGATGTGTTAATGTGCTGATGTGTTAATGTGCTGATGTGTTAATGTGCTGATGTGATGATTATTTATTGGCAGAAATGGTGATGCTGAATATCCCTGTTCCTCGATTTTTAAACTCGGTCAACTCCTGTTCGGAAAGATAATTTGTCAGAACATCATCCGGAATGGTGATGGCCTTATGCTTGTGAATGGTCACATGCGAGAAGCCCAATTTTTCAATGATACCAAGATATGTTTCCATCTGAATGGCGCCGGAAACGCAACCGGCATACATTTCAGCATCCTGCTTCAGCATGGCCGGCAAATTGCCCTTTATAACCACATCGGAAACACAAAAGTGACCTCCCTTTTTGAGCACTCTGCTGATTTCGGAGAATGCTTTTTGTTTATTTGGTACAAGATTGAGGACACAATTAGAGACTACTACATCAAACTGCTCAGTTGCCAGTGGCATCTCTTCGATATCACCTTTTATAAATTCGACGTTTGAATAACCGAGTTTCTTGTTGTTGGTCCGGGCTTTTTCAATCATCTCATCTGTAAAATCCAAGCCGGTTACTTTCCCGGAATCACCTACGATAGCTCTTGCTACAAAACAATCATTTCCAGCGCCACTACCCAGGTCAAGAACATGATGGCCTTCTTTAATGTTTGCGAAATCAGTTGGTATACCGCAACCAAGGCCAAGGTCAGCCTCAGGATTATACCCCTGGCTTTTTGAATAGTCCTCACTGAAAATGGTATAATCTACATCACCACAACAGGCAGTCGTCCCACAACAGGAGGATTGGTTCTGTTCTTTGCTCTGATTGGCAATAGCGCCGTATTTCTCTTTTACAATCGCCTTAAGCTGATTTGCCTCCTGGTCCATTGCAGATTTGATCTTTTCCAGATAAAATGCCTCAAATCCTTCTTTAATCTCATCCCTCACCCTGCGGTAAACTGCCATCACCTCATCGGGAGTACCTATCGCATCCGCCGGATCATCAAATCCGATATGAAGCCTGTTTTTAACATCCCCGGTGAAGGCCGGGCAAACCTCTTTCGCTCCGCCGCAAACGGTGATGACCCAATCAAAAGGATCGGCGACAAACAGGTCGACATTTTTCGGCCTGTTCTGCGAAATGTCGATCCCGGCCTCTTTCATCGCGGCAACCGCGTTGGGGTTGGCATGCGGAGCCGGGTGCGTTCCGGCTGAATAAACGTCAAGACGCGGATCGAAGGATTTCAGGAACCCTTCTGCCATCTGGCTCCGGCAGGAGTTACCGGTACAAAGAATCAGGATTTTCATGATGTGCTGATGTGTTAATGTGCTAATGTGCTGATGGGTTAATGTGCTGATGTGCTGATGAAGTGAATATTTAGGTGCATTCGTTTTCTGAGGCTTTATTGATTTCATCAAAAAAGCTGTTGGCCATGGATACCATTTCCTTGACATTTTTAAGATTCAGGCAGTAATTTACCTTTATCCCATCGACGGTTCCCTGGATTAAGCCTGCTTTCTTCAACTCCGTAAGGTGCTGATTTACCGTCGTACGGCTTAGCGGGAGTTCGTCTGAAATATCCCCGGTAATACAAACTTTGGTTTCGGTAAGGTATTTAAGGATAGCCAGGCGGGCAGGGTGCGACAAGGCTTTAAACAGAATTGAAATTGTATTCAGTTCCTGATTGAATAGATTTGATTTAGAGGAAGCCATGCTAATATGCTAATTATATTATGGCGCAAATATACGTTATATTTTATATAACGCAATAATACGTCAAAATACTTTATCCACTATTTCAAGTCTTAAAAAACCAAGTTAAATATATATCCTACCAATAAAATCCCGAAGGTAACAACCCCGACAAAGGTGGCAAGTAATCTCATTGTCAGAACTTTTCTAAGGATGATCATTTCAGGCAGAGACAAACCGATAACTGCCATCATAAAAGCAAGGGCAGTACCCAGGGGAACGCCTTTTTCAATCAACACACTCACGATCGGAATGATTCCTGCCGCATTGGAGTATAAAGGGATCCCAATCAGGACAGACAGGGGAACCGAATACCAGGTTGATTTTCCCATCAGGTTTGCCATAAAACTCTCCGGAACATATCCGTGTGCTGCTGCTCCGACGGCAATGCCAATGATAATGTAAATCCAGACTTTGCCTACGATTTCTTTTACCGCAGTGTAACCGGCTTTGATTCTGTCATTAAGATCAATTTTTTCTTCCTCACCTTCAGCATGACCCGCTTTAACTTCATATACCCAGCTTTCAACAAATTTTTCCAGTTTGAGTCGCCCGATTACCCATCCGGCTGTAATGGCAATCGCCAGTCCGGTACCAATATAGATTGCTGCCACTTTCCAACCAAACATTCCAAACAGCAGGATCACCGCCACTTCATTGATCATAGGTGCTGCAATCAGGAATGAAAATGTCACTCCCAAAGGGATACCCGATTCAACAAAACCAAGAAACAATGGGATGGCAGAACAGGAGCAGAACGGTGTAACGATTCCCAGAAAGGAAGCCATCACATTGCCTGCAAACAAGGACCTGCCTTCAAGTGCTTTTCTGGTTCTTTCGGCAGTGAAGAAACTACGGATGATTCCCACAACAAAAATGATCAAAACCAGCAAGAGCATAACCTTTGGCACTTCGAAGATGAAAAACCGTAGAGCTTCCGTGAAATGGCTGCCCCCTGGCAATTGAAAAACAAAATCAACAAGCCAGTCTGCAATGGCCTTGAGGTTAAAATAAATCAACACCCAGAACCCAAGCAGTAAAACAGGAAGAAACCTATCTCTTTTCATCATCATATAAACACATTTTCACATTTTCACATTAGCACATCAGCACATCACTTTCCCCGTGGCCTTAGCTGGCACATACATGAACCTGATAATTGTTCACTTTTATCAATAATCAAAGGCATCTCGTCACGCTCCCATTCCACGAGGCCTCCGGCAAGGTTAGCGATGAGCGATCCAAGTCCTTTTTCCATTAAAAATTGCACGGCCTCTTTACTATGTATTCCCGAAGAATCAACAAAGATCATGGGTTTCGCCAATGGCAGGTGCATGTACGTCTCCTCCAGGATGCTGAATGGACAATAAATGGTTTCAGGGACATCGAGCATCTTGAATCGATTCATATATTCCTCGCGCACATCGATGAGGATGGCTCCCTTTTGGCAAAGGGACCTGGCTTGCCGTGGCGTCAGATTCAGTATGCCCCCACTTTCAAATCCAGTATTTTTGAAAAAATCATCCATGGCTAAATAAAAAATACAGCAATGTAATAGATACCTACCAGGATAAATAACACTGCCACCACCCTCCGGAACCAAAGTTCAAAAGTTTTAATCTGATTGTACAGTTTCCCTACGTTACCTACTGCATATGCCAGTAACCACGCAAAAATGATGACCGGCAGCCCGGTGGCAATGGCAAAAACGAGGGGTAAATACAAACCACTGATGCTGGTTATGGTCATGGGGATCAGCATGGCGAAATAAAGCACTCCACTGTATGGACAAAATGCCATGGCAAACACCATTCCAAGCAACAATGTTCCCCAATAGCTGCGTTTGCTGTGTTCTCCCATTCTTTCAGTCAGACCTGAGAATCCGGGAAATTTTATCTTGATAAAGTCGAGCATCAGCAATCCGATGATGATCAGCAAAGGTCCCAGCAATTTTTCACCCCATCCCTGGAAGAGCATTGTAACATGCATTTTACTGGCGCCAAAGAACAGAATTACCCCCAGACCTGTATAAGATATGGCACGTCCAAGGGTGTAAACCAAACCTTTGATAAACACCCTTCTGCGGTTTTCAAGATCACGACTGATAAACCCTATGGCCGAAATGTTGGTTGCCAGCGGGCATGGACTGATGGCAGTCATTAATCCCAGGATAAAGGCTGTAAGAGCAGCATACTGGGAGTTTTCGAGTATGGTCTGGAGATATTGCATAATGTGCTGATGTGCTGATGTGCTGATGTGCTGATGTGCTAATGTGATGATGTGATAATGTGATGATGTGATAATTTTTGATGGTGTATTATTTTGGGGAGCTTTTCGAGGTAGAGATTATTTTTGACAGGATCTTTTTGATGACAATGATTTTATCAAGAAGGTGATCCGGAGGTGGATAGGATTTTGAGTGTTTGCAGAGAAGTAGCCAATACTCGGTCTCTTCAGCTTCTTTTGAAGATATCTTTATCTTATGTATGAAATCAATTTTACTCTCTGCAGATTGTGCTTCACGAATATTTGCACCTATTGATGTTCCTGATTTTAGCAATTGATGTGAAATTACAAATCGATGTTTTTCCTCCAAAAGTTCACAATAAATTATAATCTCCAACGCAAATTCAAATGAAATATCCAGAATAATATTTTCTTTTTCCATAAAAACATGATCAATTAAGAGTCTGTTTAAATTTTAGCAGTTTTCTGTAGAATCCTGTATGAATTATAAATGAGGTTATTTAACCACAAAGTTCACAATAATTAACACAAAGCTCTCAATGGTTATCTTTGTGTACATTACATCAGCACATCAGCACATTAGCACATTAGCACATCAGCACATCAGCACATCAGCACATCAACACATTAATTAATCATCCCATCCACCGCTTTCTTTATTTCCTCTTTCAACTTCTCCGGATTGTTGTTCGCGTATAAAAAACCCTTATCGGTCAGATCAATTCTTTTATCGCCGGCAATGATGATGAGGGTCTGACCTTCGATTTTGTATTTTGCCCCAATTGCTTCTCCGTCTTTTTCGTCAAGGTTGACGCTTTTGAAAGTAATTTCACCACTCTTTACCTGAGGAGCGAACTGAGTTTCAACAGCCTCTTTTGAAACCTTTTCCACATTGTTGCAGGTCATGCAGCGCCGGGTGAAATGGAAATAGTAAACGGTAATGTTTTTTCCTGCGCCAATCGATGGTGATCCGTCAGAAGCCGATGAGTTTTTGGCATTACAGGAATTATGTCCAGTTACCATAGCAAGAAGAAACAATAATCCAATGATCTTTTTCATAACTGAGAGTTTATTTGGTTAATAATTGTTTAAGTTCATCGGCGGAAGGGACACGGCCCTTCAGCACTACCTTTTCGTCTATGACCAGGGCAGGTGTTGACATCACCCCATATTTCATGATTTCCATGATGTCTTCCACCTTGGTTATATGGGCATTGATCTGGTTTTTCTCCACTACTTCCCGGGTGAGTTTATCCAGGGTTTTGCATTTGGCACATCCGGGGCCTAAAATTTTAATTTCCATCATTTGATTTACGATTTCAGATAGTATCTATTAATCATCAACACATTAACACATCAGCACATCAGCACATCAGCACATTATCACATCAGCACATCAGCACATTATCACATCAGCACATCAGCACATTATCACATCAGCTTCATTTTCTAAAAAACACCTCAAACATATCCCTGGCTTCTTCCCAGTTGGATTTGTTGATACAATATTTGATATAAGGGGGATTGATCTCACCCTGTATGAGGCCGGCTTCTTTCAATGCCTTCAGATGTTCCGAAAGGGTTGACCGTGCAATCGGAATATCTTCGGCCATATCGCCGCTGTAACAGCATTTATCCATGTTATCTGCAAGGAAGTCAAGGATGTACACCCTTGCCGGATGTGCCATGGCCTTCGCATACCGGGCCATTTTTTCCTGGGATTCGGTAAAATATTTTTTTTTTGCGGTCATATCATTTTGTATTTCGTAGAATAACGAAACAAAGATATGTTATCTGAACGAAATTTCAAAAAAAGATAAATAAATACTTGCATTTTTCTTTGAAATTTATTATTATTGTACTCCCACTGGTGCATGACATACCGCTTTCTCTAACCTTTCTCTGACCTTCTTCTCACCTTCTTCTGATTTACGGTTCATTAAGCTTCAGGAAACCTTTATGAAACATTCGAAGACTTATCGTGGAACATACAGGGGGTCTTCAGGACTTATTCATGACTTTACCTTCAATCGGTTCTCAACTGGCTTTTAAGTTTCCGGTTTTTCTTCGCAGTTTGGGAAATTTTGTCATTTTCGACAATTGCTTCAAAGGGAAAATCGTTCCTGATCGTCATGGTATTTCTGAAGATATGCCCGGGCAGGCTGCATCCACTGAATGTGATCAGGTTACCCATTGTTGCTGAAACTTCATTTTGTAAAGGATAGTACCAAAATAAATCATCATCGGGGAGGTCGGCCGGGCCTTCTTCCAGGATGCTGCCATCGGGCTTGGAAAAAGTAATTTTCAATTCCTTTAATTTGTAGATTCCACGACTTAAGATTTCCAATTCAACACGATCATGGTTCCATCGGGTTCCCATATGGACAGAATAGATACCCGGCATTTCGAAATAATTTTTTATGGCCAGGTGCCAGGCGCCCAATCCTTTTTTTTGTTCTGCTTTTTTCGCGTAATAGTCGTTCAGTTCGGGATCGCGGATAGCCCTGCGCCCGAATGCTATTGCCTGTTCCCATTGGGTAAAGTGGGCGATTTGTGCCGGCGAAAACACCCGTTTTGAAAAATCAGGCCGGCTCCTGACAATATCATTGGAGGTAAACACGAATTTACCGAACCTGCCTGTATGTCCGCTTGTGATTATATTGTCTGTGCGTTTTGCCATAATGCTGCATTTTTTAATGTTTATACCGTTCAGACAAGCGGAAACGGGAAAAGGTTGTATGAAAAATTCAGTAAAGTAAAATTTATGGTAACGTATGAATCGTTTCAAAATATCTTCTTAACTTTCGGATGATTTCCAACAGGTTTTCCGGCGCTTTAAATACCGGTTAATTGAATTTCAATTGTCGCTTATGGCTGATCAACCCCGAATTGAACGACTTTTACGCCTTTTAATGATGTTATCCTCCGGTTTCGGATACACCTTATCGCAAATTGCCGAACATTTGGAAATCACGGAACGCACGGTTTACCGGTTTAAATACACCTATCAATCGTACCAAAGTGGAATTGAAACAAGATGACATCACAAGCCGGTGATAGTTGATTATTTATCAAATTTGTATCAAAAATTTTTATAAAATGAGCTTAAAAAAACAAAATCCAGGTAGAATTAAAGAAACAGACCTCAGGGTATTCGAAATATTAGGAATACGAATGCTTAATAAACTAATAATGGCTACCATAGGTAAGGCAGTGCTTAAAGTAAATCCAAGAGAAAAAATGCCATCATACTTTGTGGGTCACCCTTTTGATAAAAATTCATTACTGATAACAAAAAGATGGCTATTTTTCAATGAGATGGTTCATTTTTTTCTTATCCTGTTGTGTGCTGCTATCGGGTATTTTTTCTATGAAAAGGAGTATGGCAGTGGAATTATTATAATTCTTTTCGCCATTATTTTAAATTTTTCATTATTTCTTATGCAATGTATGAACCGGAAACGAATCAGAGAAATTATCATTGCACTAAATAAAAGAGAGAAAATCACACCACATGAAATATCCTAACCAGAATAATACCAGAATATTTTTATTATCGTTTGATACTTTCTCCAGGAAAAGGATATGATAAACATAAATGCCTGCCGGACAATTATCTCCATTGAAACGGCCGTCCCAGCCTTTTTCCGGATCAGCGGTTTCAAACAACATCTCTCCCCAGCGGTTAAATACCCGAAAAATGTAATCGTACACCCCGAAAAGCAAGGGCTGAAATACATCATTCAGACCATCGCATAAGCAGTATCACGACAACCTGAGGAATTTTCAACAATCTCCATCACCGTATAGGTTCCGGGTTCTATATAATCATGCTGAATTGAACTGCATGTGGTCATCGTACCATCTCCCCAGTCAACAGAACAATTTACCGCGTCTGAACTTTCATACGGAAATCCATACGGTAACTTCCGGGCCGCAGGGACGAAAAGTAATATCATCCAGGGCTATATCATTTGCCGGAACTCCACCGGAGCTGTTGTTTCTCATGACAATTGTAACGCTTGAAACATTGGCAGGAGTGGTGAAATAAAAACCAAATTGCCGCCAAAGCGAACTTGATTGCAATGCAATCGGACCGGTAGTATAACTGTTCAGTAGTGTTCCATCAGTTTTGGAGATACTCGCGTTGACGACCATCATATACCCCCCGGTGTTGCCGGTGTGATCTGTTGCCGACCACCACATACTGCCGGAACCAGCAGTGGAGTTTTCAACTGTATAGCTGCCATCCATCGGAAAATCAGCAGAAGAATAAGTATAGTTTGTTGTTCCTGTCGGCAATGGGCCTGCATGCGTGGCGGATCCGGATCCAAAATTAATGTTGACAATTGCATCGCCAAGGCTTCCCGTGCATAACTGCGCCCATGAAAATGAAGAATAAAAAAATCAGCTGTTTACTATGAAAAAAATAGACAAACAACTGGAATTTACCGGTAAATATTATCGCTACTGGTATTCCGGATCTGGTATGGGTTGGATTAACCGGAAAATTATTCATTTCGGCGATAAAATTCAGGCAGAAAAACTTGGCATGGCGGTTTGAACCGTATAAATTAAATATTCTTCGATAATTCTTTTTCTCTGGAAGAATGCTTTTGTTTTCATCTGCTTGCAGATATACCTTTGTGTTATATGTAACATTTTTGTATCACCTTCTAAAAAAAATAGCCATGAAAAATTTAAATATTTTAAACCTGGTGTGTATTGCCTTTCTGGCAGGATTTATCTCAATTCAAAGCACTTTTGCTGCAGGACCCCTAACCAATAATGCAGAAACTCTGAATAAAATCATCAGCGAAAAAATTATAGTTCCGCAGGATGAATTCAAAAAATGCTGTGAAGGTACCGCAGATGTTATTTTCGTTGTGGATGAACAGGGGAAAATCGATGTGAAGAAAGTTCTGTCGAATGATGGAGTCTTTGCAGAACGCGTAAAGGAACAATTTTCAAAAATTGACTGTAAGGAAGTACGGTTCCCGTATAATCAGCATTTTCGCATTAAACTCACGGTTACGCTGATTTAAAAGATCAAAGCCTGATCATCTCATGTACTGTTTAAGTTCCTGTATGCTGACCCATGCAGGAACTTTTTTAATAGAATAAATCCTTTATGGGGATCTTTTCCCAGTTGGAATAATTTCTTGCTTTAATGTACCATACGATTTCCTCCGGCACGGTAACGATCTGATAAAATGTGGCAAAGTTATTCTCTGTATCCGGAAATGTAGCTCCTCCCTTGGGAATAGTGACATCCATGATATTCATCATTTTTCCGGCATCGATGTTGCCTTTATTTTGCCAGGCAAGATTGATCAGGTTGTGATATCGCTGCACAGTATAGGCGGCCTTTTCAGGATCTTCAGGAATGGGAAGGACAGGCCATTCGCTTGGATAATTGACAAAGTGATTGGTAGCAACCAGCAGACCGGCAGAATCGGGTTCCCTTTGCTGCAGACCATAGGTCGGCCATTGAAAGCAATAGGAATCTGTCGGACTTGCAGCATTCACAAGCAACGAAACCCCGGGACGGGTAGAAGTGAAAAACCTGGATATATCACTCATATTCGTACTGTTTAGCAGGAACGAAAAAAGCAGATAACCAGCCGGCAACCTCCCTGGTAAGAAACTGGAATCTGATAACAGGCAACTATGCAAATCCAGGTATAAACCCTTTTCATTGATCAGGGTCTGGGGTGCCATGGAACCGGCATAATTAACCTCCGCCACACTTTGTACGTATGTACCGGGATTATACACCACCACCACCAGGTATTTTCCAAGTTGGTCAAATCTTCCTTTCAGCGCATCCCAATTACGCCCGCAAATCATTTTCCTGTTTAATGAATATTCATTCCAGACCTCAATACCACTGCATCCCGGCCATACTTCAGTCATCATGCTCATGGCGCTGCATACGATATGCTGGCGTAAAGTACCCAGTCCTGAATTTTCCGACATTCCATCAATAATCTGTTTGAAGGGATATGGCTGCAGAGCATAAAATGTGGTTGAATAGGCATTCATCTGTCCGGTACTAATACCTGAAGCCAACATAATTTGTTCGACCTCCTGATAATAATCAGCCATAAGTCCACGCAGCAAATATCCATATTGACGTCCCATTTGCCGGTAAGTGCCGTTCAGGCTGATCACGTGAAATTTTCCTGAATTTGTTTTATAAAGAAAACCGCCTTCGAAAGTCTCAACTTTCTGAAGCCCCGAAATTTCAGGAAACTCCACCGAGTTTTTTTTGCAGGAGAAAATAGCTATGAATAAAAGCAGGAAGATAATCCAGGTTTTGTTGCCGGGAGTATATTTGTAGTAGTTATGGAGCAAGACGAACATGGGTCCAGGATTTTTCGTATAAGGTATATCTGATCCGGTCGTGTAGCCGATGGGGTCTCCCCTGCCAGAACTCAATCATGACAGGCGAAAGCCGGTACCCTCCCCAGTTCTTCGGACGTGAAGGTGAATTTCCCTGAAGATCCTGAATAAAAGATTCTCTCATGACTTCAAGAAAATCGCGGTCAGGGATAATGCAGCTCTGGGGGGATATACATGCATTGATCCTGCTTTCAAACGGGCGACTATGAAAATATTCATCAGATTCTCGGGAGGTGACCCTTTTCACTTTTCCCTCTATCCTGATCTGTTTTTCCAGTTCCTTCCAGTGAAATGTTATTGCTGCATTTGGATGGGATGATAATTGTATGCCTTTCCGGCTTTCATAATGGGTAAAAAAAACGAAACCTTTTTCGTCAAACCCTTTTAAAAGAACCATCCGCAATGAAGGATGACCTTTGGAATCTACCGTAGCCAGTGCCATGGCATTGTGTTCAAGAACCCTGGCCTTTTCTGCTTCTTCAAACCAAAGCCTGAATTGTCTTACCGGATCCTGAAGATATTCCTCCTCTCTGATTTTTCTTTCCTTCAAGACGATTGATTTTTTTATCAATGACGGTTCCAAAATTAATAATTTTTATCTTTACGGAAATTTTAAGATCCATCGTATGTCAAATAAGGTCACCAAATCAGAATCATTAGCGTTCAAAAAAGACAAAGAGACGGTGAAGCCATATTCCAATGGTGAAGTAACAGTATACTGGAGGCCAGAGTTATGTATTCATTCGGCCAACTGTATCATTGGCCTTCCGGAGGTTTTTAATACAAAAAAGAAACCCTGGGTTAATATTCACGGATCAGATAGTAAATCTATAATCAGAGCCGTTGACAGTTGTCCTTCCCGGGCTTTGACCTATTCAAAGAGTAATAAATTTGTAACTACCAATGTAAGTTCAAAGGACAGAAAAAAATCAAAATATGCCCGGGTACAGATTCTTAATGGCGGTCCTGCATTAATTACCGGGAATTTTATCCTACGTGATATTCATAAGAAAAAGATCAAGATCGAAAATGAAGTTGCAGCTATCTGCCGTTGCGGAGGCTCTAAGAAGAAGCCTTTTTGTGATGGCAGCCATCTTTCCATCGGGTTTAAAGACTAAAATCGTACGTTTACTTAAAAAAAAATATTATGATCATTGGAATACTCAAGGAAGAAAAACCTGAACAACGGGTTGCCCTTCTTCCTGAATCTGTTTCTACCCTTGTAAAAATGGGCGTCAGCCTGTTTGTTGAGGAAGGCGCCGGAAGCGGTGCGTATGCTGCTGATGCAGATTATATCACTGCCGGGGCAAAGATTGCCGGAAAAGAAGAGGTGATCAGGGAATCCGGCATGCTGATCAAGATCAATCCATTTACCGGAAAGGAATTATCGCTGTGTTCAGAAGGGAAGATTTTACTGGCGGTTATCAATCCCTACTTTAACCTGGATGTGGTCAAAGCGCTTGCAGCCGCGAATATCACCTGCTTCAGCCTGGATGTGATTCCCCGGACCTCCCGGGCTCAGGCCATGGACATTCTTTCTTCCATGGCTACCGTAGCCGGGTATAAAGCAGTGCTGACCGCTGCCAACAGCCTTCCGAAATTTTTCCCCATGTTTATGACTGCTGCAGGAACCATCACCCCTGCCAAAGTCCTTATTCTGGGGGCAGGGGTGGCAGGATTACAGGCCCTTGCCACCTCGCGTAAACTCGGCGCTGTTGTAGAAGTATTCGATGTACGGGCAGCAGTGAAAGAAGAGGTTCAGGGTTTGGGAGGAAAGTTCGTGGAAGTGGAAGGCGCCTTGGATGATAAAACTGCCGGAGGCTATGCAGTTGAACAAAGTGAGGAGTATAAAAAGAAGCAGGCTGCTGCTGTTCATGATCATGCCGTAAAATCGGATGTCGTCATTTGTACGGCACAGATTCCTGGTAAAAAAGCTCCTGTTCTACTGAAAAAGGAAACAGTGGAAGCCATGAAACCAGGCTCTGTTGTGATAGATATTGCTGCATCTACCGGTGGAAATTGCGAACTGACCAGGAACAATGAAACAGTGGTGCATCAGGGCATAAGGATTATCGGAAATTCCTTTTTTCCGGTTGATCTCCCGACAGATGCAAGTAAAATGTTCGGAAAAAATGTGATCAATTTCCTCAAGCTGATGATCAGTGCCAAGGGCGAATTTAACCTGAACTGGGATGACGACCTCATCAAAGGTACCTGCATCACCCATAACAAGGAAGTAATTAACGAGAGAATCAACGCCATCATTAATCTATAAATATTCAGACAATGAATGAAGTATTAACATTTTTCATGGAGTACCGTGAAGCGATATTCATAATTATACTGTCTATCTTTTTAGGGATAGAAGTTATTTCGCATGTACCTTCTGTACTGCATACGCCGCTGATGTCGGGAGCCAATGCCATCCATGGTGTCGTAATTATCGGGGCGATTATCGTCATGGGTCACGCTGATAATGTATTGTCAATGATCCTGGGATTTGTCGCCGTAATTTTAGGGACCCTGAATGTCGTGGGTGGATTCGTTGTGACCGACCGCATGCTGGAAATGTTCAAGAAAAAGAAAACTCAGAAATAAAGAAACGCCATGGAAACGATAATCACACTAACAAAAAACATTGAGTTTTCCCCGTATATCTCTATTCTTGAAATTTCATATATCCTTGCTTCCGTACTATTTATACTGGGGCTTAAAAAACTCAGTCACCCGGATTCTGCAAGAAGCGGAAACCTTTGGGCAGCAGCGGGGATGGGATTGGCCATTCTTTTCACTATACTATTCCATAAAACCAAACTGGAAGACGGCAGTTTCCAGGGAATCCACAATATCGGCTGGATTCTCGGAGCGCTCATCATAGGAACCATTACCGGTTGGTTTGCTGCAAAGAAAGTGAAGATGACCGCCATGCCCCAGATGGTTTCTTTGTTCAATGGTATGGGAGGCGCATGTGCCGCCCTTATATCAATGATGGAGTTTCCGCGCATGCAAACCCTGCTTGCCAGTCATCAGGCCACTACTATGCTTAACGGGGAAGCACTCGCCATTCTCCTGGGATTGATGATCGGTGGTGTTTCTTTTGCAGGAAGTATGATCGCATTTGGTAAACTGGATGAACGGATCGGAGATATCAAAAGTCCGATACTCAGATACATTAACCTTGCTTTTCTGGTTATCCTGATAGGATTTGTCATTTTTGTCATGTTTAAATCCCCCGTTGCCGGTGAAAACTGGATGATTTATACCCTGGCCGCTTTGGCCCTGATTTACGGAGTAACCTTTGTGATGCCTATCGGGGGAGCTGATATGCCGGTGGTTATTTCATTGCTGAATTCATTCACCGGCGTAGCAGCAGCCATGGGAGGATTTCTCTATAATAACCAGGCCATGCTCACAGGAGGGATCCTGGTAGGATCATCAGGAACCATTCTGACTATCCTGATGTGTAAAGCCATGAACCGCTCCTTGCTCAATGTAATTATCGGGGCATTCGGCGGAAGTTCTGCTGCAGCAGCATCTTCAGGGGATAAAACGGTAAAGGAAATTTCGCTCAGCGATGCCGCGGTATTGTTGAGCTATTCGCAGAAAGTACTGGTTGTTCCCGGCTATGGATTAGCGGTCGCACAAGCTCAACACCTCTGTCATGAACTGGAAAATCTGCTCGGTTCCAAAGGTGTGGAATTAAAATATGGCATTCACCCGGTCGCCGGCCGTATGCCAGGTCATATGAACGTATTGCTGGCAGAAGCAGATGTTGCTTATGAAAAGCTCCAGGAGATGGAAGAAGCCAATAACGAAATGAATAATACAGATGTGGTGATTGTAGTAGGCGCCAATGATGTGGTCAATCCGGCTGCAGAGGAAGATCCTTCAAGTCCGATCTATGGCATGCCGGTTATAAAAGTCTGGGAAGCAAAAAATACCATCATCATGAAACGCAGTATGGCCAAAGGATATGCAGCTATTGAGAACAACCTGTTCTTTATGCCGAAATCAAGGATGCTTTTTGGCGATGCCAAAGCCACCTTGCAGAAACTGATCGGCGAAATTAAAAACCTTTAACAGGCTGATAGTGATAAAATAAAAAGCCCCCCGGGAATCCAGGGGGCTTTTTCAATCAATCAAGTGAGCACTGATTACTTCTTGTTCTTGAATAATTTCGGGAATTTCTTAACTGAATCCTGGTGTGCGATTGAGTCAGCAATTCTCTTTTCTTCCTGAACTTTTGCAATTGAGTCAGCTACTCTCTGCTGTTCTGCCTGTACCATTGCTAATGAATCAGCAACGCGGATAGAGTCAGCAATTCTTTTTTCTTCCATTTCTTTTGCGCTTGGGCCACATGAATACATGAAAGCTACAGCACCGATAACTAAAATTGTTGCAAGTTTTTTCATTTGTCTATTGATTTTTTAAAATTCTGATGCAAAGATATAGCAAATGAATAATACGCTCCAAATATTCTGATCACTTTTTTTTAACATTTTTTAACAATTCGGTTAAGTGCCTGAATATCAATGAGAATAATTTTAACGTTTTTTAAGTATCTTTGGCCTTCTATTCCTAAAATAAATGTTGATTCCACTTGCAGAGCAACTTCGTCCGGCTACCCTTGAAGATTATCTGGGACAGGAGCACCTGATCGGGAAAGATGCGGTATTAGCCAGGGCTATTGCATCCGGCAATGTTCCTTCGATGATATTATGGGGACCTCCAGGGGTTGGTAAAACCACCCTTGCATATATCATCTCACAACAACTTAAGCGGGATTTTTATACCCTGAGTGCAGTCAGTTCAGGTGTAAAAGAAGTCAGGGAAGTGATCAGCAAGGCCAAAGAAGCCGGAGATAGTCCCTTTTTATTTATTGATGAAATCCACCGTTTCAGCAAATCCCAGCAGGATGCATTGCTGGGAGCAGTCGAAAAAGGAGTCGTCACTTTTATTGGTGCAACTACGGAGAATCCAAGCTTTGAAGTTATCTCCCCCTTGCTCTCCCGTTGCCAGACCTATATTTTAAAACCCCTGGAGGAACATCACCTGCTCAAGCTTCTGGATGAGGGGAAGGCATATCTCGAAAGCGCGTATTCCAAAGAAATAGAACTTCGGGAAACTGAAGCGTTGCTCAGGATTTCCGGGGGAGATGCCAGAAAGTTGTTGAATGCCCTGGAATTATTGGTTCAATCGACCGAAGCTTCGGAAACCAGGGTTGTCATTACCAATGAAACAACGTTAAACATCATTCAGCAGAACCTCGCCATGTATGATAAAACGGGGGAAATGCATTACGACATCATTTCGGCATTTATCAAATCGATCCGGGGAAGTGATCCCAATGCCGCTGTATATTGGCTGGCCCGCATGGTTCAGGCAGGAGAAGATCCAAAATTCATTGCCAGGCGTATGCTGATTCTGGCATCGGAGGATATCGGCAACGCGAATCCCAATGCCTTGCTGCTTGCGAATACTTGTTTCCAGGCGGTGGATGTTATCGGGTACCCCGAAAGCGACCTGATCCTTTCCCAAACTGCTATTTTCCTGGCCTGTTCAGTTAAAAGCAATGCTTCTTACCTGGCCATCAGGAAAGCCAGCAAGTCAATAAAAGAATCCGGTGACCAGCCTGTCCCATTGCACCTCAGGAACTCTCCTACCAACCTGATGAAAAAAATTGGATATGGAAAAGATTATCTGTATGCCCATGATTTTGATAATAATTTCGTTGAACAGGAGTTTCTACCTGATAAAATAAAAGGACAAAAATTCTATGACCCCCAGGATAATTCAAGGGAGAATGAATTAAGAGCCAGATTAAAGGCGTTGTGGAAGGGGAAATACAAGTATTAGACAGTAAAATAAGGAAAATTGAATATGATACCGGAGTTAAAAAATCTGAAGTTCAGGGAATCGGGGAATTTTTTCCTGATTGCGGGGCCTTGTGTGGTTGAAAATGAAAAGATGCCTTTTGAAATTGCATCTCATATTAAGAAAATCACCGATGGACTTGGAATCCCGTTTATTTTCAAGGCTTCCTATAAAAAGGCAAACCGTACCAAAAGCGATTCTTTTACAGGCATCGGGAACATGAAAGCCCTGGAATTGATCAGGGAAATCGGAATCAAGCATGATATTCCCACATTGACCGACATTCATACGGAAGAAGAAGCCGCATTTGCTTCCGCCTATGTAGATGTATTGCAGATTCCAGCATTTTTATGCAGGCAAACCGATCTGCTGACGGCAGCTGGCCGGACTGGAAAAACAGTGAACATAAAAAAAGGTCAGTTTTCATCCGCTGATTCCATGAAATTTGCGGTAGACAAGGTAAAGGAAACGGGAAATAAGCAGGTAATGCTTACCGAACGAGGTAACATGTTTGGTTATCAGGATCTCATTGTTGATTTCCGGAATATCCCTGGGATGAAAAAATTTCAGTTGCCGGTTATTGTCGATGTGACACATTCCCTGCAACAGCCCAATTTACCTGCAGGAGTTACCGGTGGAAGGCCTGATCTTATCGAAACCATGGCCAAAGCTGCTATTGCTGTAGGAGCGGATGGCATTTTTATCGAAACCCATCCAGATCCGGCCCATGCCAGATCCGATGGAGCCAATATGCTCCGATTAAACCTCCTTGAAAACCTTTTACAGAAATTGATAAAGATTCATCAGGCAATTAATTCTTAATTCCTAATTCCTCATTTATAATTCTATTATAGCTCCAGGCCTTTTATGCCTCCGGTTGATTCGTGAAACTGAACTTTCCATTGGTGTGCAGGCAGGAATGTAACAAGTCCCAACTGGCTGACCAGGCATTGTGTTTCTTCTTGGGTGTTTTCATCAAGCTTCACTGTAACCCTGGCTAATTCAGGAATACGATAATAAAAACCATGTTCCTTGGTTTCTTTTTCTGCCCGGGTAAGATATCCCGATACGGTATTCGTATTCCCGACCCTTTGGATTTTAATGGTAACTACCTTGCCACCCGGTTCATCCAGGTCAATGACCCCCTTGGATTTCCAGAATTTAAATATGGGAATCTCCATGTTGATCTGATTTGGCAAAGGGATATATTTATAACTGAAATTAAGTGTTTTATGCAAACTAATGCCGGTAAACAGTTTCACATATTCTTTTTCCATCTGCTTCAACTGGGTATCCATATACTCCAGGGTTTCCTTGTTATAGTTCACTTCCTGATACCCGCTGATAAGATTGAAGCGGTTATCCTTGATCTTGGTAATAAAGTCGGAGGCTTCTTTGGCTTTCTGATCCGGAGATTTCTCCACCATGGTCCTTTTAAGAAATTGCCTTTCCAGTGTCATCGTATCAATGTTGATTTTCCGGATAATGGTATCAACTTTTTCAAATACGCTGACATCAGCATAATATTTGAATAATTCTCCGAATACATCTTTCTCATTCCCTAATAAGGGTTCATCCTTACCCATCCTCACATTTGCATTTGCCAAGGAATCATGAAATGCCGGAATGGAACCCAGGATAAGTCCAGAGCTGCTCAGTTCGAGTAAACCTGCGGTTTGGTTTTTCGAAATTTTTTCGCCCAGTTCCACAAAATAATACTGATCAGGATCGGGTTCAGGGTAAGTAGTAATAGAGATATCGCTGATCTTATATTCAACAGAATTGGCCGAAATAACATTTTTCAGTCCCAAGTAGCGGGCTGCATAATCGGCATAGGGACCTTTGTAATTTTCAATCCGGTCGATTTTTACATCAATCCTGACAACAGTGCGTGGCAGGGAATAAAAAACGCCTTCCCGGGTCTGGGGCATGGCATTATTGTCAATGTGAACAACATTGATCTGGGCAACTGCTGTCAGGCTGAACACCAGCTGCAAAAGCAAGAAATTGAAAAGATTCTTTTTCATAATATAAAGTTCTATCTCATAAATAATAATTCACGATACTTAGACAAAGGCCAGAATTCATCATCAACCAGCAACTCAAGTTTATCTGCATGATTCCTGATCTTATCAAAATAGGGCAATACTCTTTCACAGTAAGCAAACGCTTTTTCTTCCGTTTCCTGAATCCTGTTGACCTCTTTTCGCACTTCAATCATTTCATTCACATATGTTTTGATCTTATCAATATGTTCAGAGATCTCGGTAATCATTTCCATCTGGTTTTGAGACAGTTTCCCATAGGTTTTCAAATCGAGTACCTGTTTTAACCCTTTGACATTTTCGATCAGGGTATTCTGGTATTTGATGGCAATGGGTATGATGTGATTACTGGCGAGATCACCCAGTACCCGGGATTCAATCTGGATTTTCTTGGTATAGTTTTCCAGCCTGATCTCATGACGGGCGATTAACTCACGCTTGCTTAGTACATTGTTCCGTTCAAACAGATCAATGGTCCTTTTTGAGACCAATGCCTGTAAAGCGGAAGGAGTAGTAGCGAAATTTGAAAGTCCCCGTTTTTCAGCTTCCTTCAGCCATTCGGGGCTGTAATTGTTTCCTTCGAAGCGAATCTTTTTTGATTCTCTGATATAGCGCTTCAGTACCTGGAAAATAGCTGACTCTTTTTTTACTTTTTTAGCCATCAGTTCATCCACATCTTTTTTGAACCTCTTCAATTGATCTGCCACAGCTATGTTCAGTGTGATCATTGGAGGAGCACAGGATTGGGAGGAACCCACGGCACGGAATTCAAATTTATTACCGGTGAAGGCGAAGGGTGAGGTCCGGTTTCGGTCAGTGTTATCGACCAGGATCTCGGGGATCTTCGGAAGGTTCTTCAGCAGATTATTTTCATTTTCAGCACTGATGACAATGTTCTTGTATGATTTCTCCATGGCATCCAGCATATGGGTTAGCTGGGTGCCGATAAATACCGAGATGATGGCCGGTGGAGCTTCATTGGCGCCAAGCCTGTGATCATTTCCGGGGGAAGCAATGATGGCCCTGACCAGGTCGGCATTGTCGTGAACTGCTTTGATAATGTTAACCAGGAAAGTCAGGAATCTGAGGTTTGATTTCGGCGTATTTCCGGGAGCGAGGAGGTTTTCCTTGGTATTGGTGGCCAGCGACCAGTTATTATGTTTCCCTGAACCATTTACCCCACTGTATGGTTTTTCATGCAACAACAAGGAAAAATCATGGCGGTGAGCAATTTTATCGAGCAGATGCATCAGAAGCTGGTTATGGTCAACGGAAAGATTGGCCTCTTCAAAAACCGGGGCACACTCAAACTGGTTAGGTGCAACTTCGTTATGCCTTGTTTTCACGGGGATTCCCAGGCGGTGAGCCTCAAGTTCAAATTCCTGCATGAAACCCATCACACGATGGGGAATGGTTCCGAAATAATGATCTTCAAGCTGCTGATCTTTGGCCGAAGAATGGCCGAATAAGGTTCTGCCGGTAAGAACCAGGTCGGGTCTTGACTGGTACAAGGCATTATCCACCAGAAAATATTCCTGTTCCCATCCGAGGGTGGCATATACTTTGGTAATATTCTTATCAAAATACTGACAAACGTCAACTGCAGCTTTATCAATGGCATAGAGTGCCTTCAGCAAAGGTGTTTTAAAATCGAGCGCCTCACCGGTATAGGATACAAAAACTGTCGGGATACAGAGGGTCTTATCCATGATAAATGCAGGTGATGTTGGATCCCAGGCGGTATATCCCCGGGCTTCGAAAGTGCTGCGGATTCCACCGCTTGGAAAACTGGAAGCATCCGGTTCCTGCTGGCTCAGTTCACTTCCCCTGAATTTTTCGATTCCCTTTCCTCCTTCAATGGGATCAACGAAAGCATCATGTTTTTCAGCCGTTGAACCTGTGAGCGGGAGAAACCAATGGGTATAATGGGTAGCCCCTTTATTGATGGCCCAGGATTTAATCCCGGCAGCTACCTGATCAGCTATTTTCCGGTCGATTTTTTCTCCTTTTTCGATAGAATTCATGACCTGCTGATAAGCTTCTTCCGTGAGGTATTCCCGCATCGCCACTTTGTTGAACGTCAGTTCACCGAAATATTCAGATGCCTTTTCACGCGGAAACTCAACCGGTCTCCTTTGCCTGGTCATGGCTATTTCTAGTGCTTTGAACCGGATGTTGTCCATTTGGATCGTTTTAATATAAGTAGTCCTGCAAATGTAATAATTCCGTTTACAATGAGTAATTCAAATCCGAATTTGTAGCCATTGAACAGAACCGGGGAATAATTACTGATAAAATAGCACAAGATTGGTGAAAGGACAGCTACCAGCGGCACCCATTTATCTTTCACCTGGAATGGAGTAAACATGCCAAAAGCGTATAGTCCAAGCAAGGGACCATAGGTATATCCAGCCACGGTAAAGAGTTTATCAATGACAGCCTGATTATTGATGGCCCTGAAAATAATGATGACCGTTAGAAGAAGGACTGCAAAACCAATATGGACAGAATATCTCATTTTCTCTTTTTTCTTTTCAGGAAGATCAGTTCTTTTATTCATCCCGAGAAAATCGATGCTGAATGAGGTAGTCAGGGAGGTAAGGGCTCCGTCGGCGCTTGGGTATGCAGCGGAAATCAAGCCAATCAAAAATACGACCCCTGCCAGTGGTCCCAGGTGGCTGATGGCGATCATGGGAAAAAGATCGTCGGAACGCCCGGGTAATTCAATTCCCTTGAAAGAGGCAAAAAGATATAAAATGGCACCTAAAAACAGGAACAGGAAGTTCGCGAAGACCAATGAAATGCTGAAAGAAAACATGTTTTTCTGGGCATCTTTCAGTGTCCGGCAACTCAGGTTCTTCTGCATCATTTCCTGGTCAAGTCCTGTCATCACGATTGCAATGAATGCACCACTGAGCAATTGTTTAATAATAAAGCGCTTGTCATGCCAATCCGTGTATACCATCTTGGAATATGAACTATGCATGACCGTGTTGAACATGGTAGTGAAATCCGTATCCATTTCACGGATGATCAAAAAGATGGATAATACAAGAGAAAGCAGCATAAACGTGGTTTGCACGGTATCGGTCCAGATGATGGTTTTAATACCGCCTTTTAAGGTATACAGCAGGATAAGTACAATAAATATCAGTACTGTTAAACTAAACGGAACATTCCATGCATCAAACACAAAAACCTGCAATACATTGACGACTAAAAACATCCTGAAGGAGGCTCCGATCGTACGGGAAAGCAGAAAATAGAAAGCGCCGGTTTTATAGGTCCAGAACCCGAAACGGGTTTCGAGATAGGAGTATATAGAGGTCAGGTTCAATTTATAATATAGCGGCATTAATACCGTGGCAATCACAAAATAACCGAATAAGTAACCCACCACCACCATCATGTAGGAGAACTGGGTTGCCCCTACCCAGCCGGGCACCGACATGAAAGTTACCCCCGACAATGAGGCTCCGATCATTCCATAAGCCACAACAAACCAGGGAGAATTTTTATTCCCGATAAAAAACGAGCGGTTTGTTGCCCGCCGCGATGTCAGCCAGGTAATGAAAAAAAGCAGAAATGTGTATGCGAGGAAGCAGATAAAGATAATGGAAGGATTCAAGTCAGAATTGTTTTGGTGAATGATGAGTCGAAAGTGGTCAAATTATAAGGCATGGGCGAAGGAAATCAGGTCGGGGTATATGAAATCAATCAGACGGGGATATTTTTTAGCCAGGGAGGGATCAGGGGATAAAAACACGGTATTCATCCCGGCCCGTTTGCCAAATACCATATCAGAGAGGGAATCACCGGCCATAATAGATTTTCGAAGGCGGGTCCCGGGAAATTCTTTGCGTGCTTTTAAGGCCATTCCGATATTTGGTTTGCGAAAGAATGAACCTTCTTTTTCAAGATAAGGACTGAAGTATATCCCGTCGATCCTTCCTCCGGCTTCCATAATTATTTTCAGCATTTGTTGATGAACTGAATCTAACTGGGCTATGGTCATTAAGCCTTTGCCAACTCCCTGCTGGTTACTCACGACTATGATCCTGTTGAAATGTGAGGGAAATATCGTCAGGGCATCCAATACTCCGGGCAAAAATTCAAATTGATCATAGGTTTTCACATACCCATCCACGATGCGTTTGTTGATCACACCATCCCTGTCTAAAAACAGGGTCCAGGTACTATCAATCTTCAAATCCTGTAAAGTCATGCTGTGCCTTCTTATAATCCTCTGGTATACCGATATCAAGAAAATATCCCGCAGATGGGAATCCAAACATTCTGACTTCCCGGTAATAGCGTTCAAAGTAATCTTTTTCGATAGAAAACTTACCCCTGAATTCCGGTTCCATCAGAAATGCCTTTTCAAGGATGTAAACCCCACCATTGATATATCCGGGGCCTGCTTGTACATCTTTTTCAACAAATCCGGTAATTCGTTTATTCCGGTTCAGGGTTACCCTCCCGTAACGACCGGTATTTGGCAGTTTTCTCATGGCCAAGGTTGCTACAGCCTTATTTTTAAAATGATCGGCAAGCATTTGACGGTAATCAAGGCGAAATAAACTGTCACCATTCATCACAAATGCGCGTTGAGCTTCCACTTTCCAGAAAGCCAGCCTGATACCTCCACCGGTTCCCAGCGGTTCTTCTTCCATGGCATAGGAAACTGCAAGAGATTTATATTGATCATGGAAATGGTTGATTATATATTCCCGCTTATAACCTACCGAGAGAACAACTTTCTCTATGCCCTGACTGATCAGGTAATCCATTAAATATTCAAGAAAAGGGCGGTGGTTAATCATAGCCATGGATTTTGGAACATCGCTTACCGCTTTTTGTAAACGAGTACCCAGTCCACCTGCCAGGATGATCGCCTCCAGCATCAGACTTCTTTTGGGAAAAGTGATGTTTCCACGATCTCACAAATGATATGGCCGATCATGATATGGGATTCCTGTATCCTGGGAGTATCTTTGGAGGGAACATTGATCAGGAAATCGCAAAGGTTATTCATTTTCCCTCCGCTTTCACCTGTCAGCCCAACAGTGATAATCCCAAGTTCATGGGCAACTTCGAAAGCCCGTATAATATTTTTTGAATTACCGGATGTTGAAAGCCCGATGAGGACATCACCCGGCTGGCCCATTCCCCTGAGCAATCTGGCATATACCTCATCAAAAGAATAATCATTGGCCACGGCAGTAAGAAAGGAGGTATTGACATGCAATGCTTCCGAAGGTAAGGGCGGACGGTCATAGTAAAACCTTCCTGAAAACTCTGCTGCCAGGTGCTGGGCATCTGCAGCACTTCCGCCATTACCGCAAAACAGGACTTTGTTCCCGATACAAAAGGCTTCGATGCAGGTTTCAGCAACATCTCCAATGGTTTTAAGCAGCACGGCATCGGCAAGGATTTTCTGCTTAACTTCTATGGACTGTTTGATGGATGTTTTTATTCGCATAATTAGAATTTTTTTCAATGAATGATCTGCTCAAGCGTTTTACGTACAACACGATCACATGCCAGGGCTGAAAGTTCGCTGCTGATGGAGCAATCCTGCCACATTCTAAAATATAATTCATTTATTAACTCACCAACTCACCATCTCACCAACTCACCATCTCACCATCTATATCGTCCATGTAGATAAACCTTTAGATGTAAATTCATAACGCTTAGTCTGACCTCCGAATTTTTTCAACGACTCAATGACCTGTGATCGGGTATTGCCAGGGCAATAGAAAAACATGAAACCGCCGCCGCCTGCCCCGGAGATTTTACCACCCGTGGCTCCATTATTCATGGCAGTTTCATAGATTTCATCGATGAAAGTATTGCTGACTCCTTCCGCAAGGTTTTTTTTAAACTGCCAGCCAAAGTCCAGAATTTCACCGATTTTATCCAATTCTCCCATCAATACGGCCTCCTTCATGCGGATAGCCTGTTCTTTAAGTTTGTGCATGGCTTCAATTGACTTGACATTATTCTGAAGCACATTCCGGGTCTGCTGTTCAATGATTTTCGACGACAACCTGCTGGTTTCCGTATGATACAGGATCAGATTATGGGATAATTCGTCCAGGTATTTATCGCGGATACGTAATGGATTCACGATCACCTTATCTTCCTTCGAAAATTCCATGAAATTCACCCCTCCAAAGGTAGCTGCATACTGATCCTGCTTCCCTCCGGCCATTTTCAGGTCAACCCTTTCAATTTCATAAGCCAGATGGGCCAGATCATAATCACCCATCGGGAGATTCAGCCATTCGGCAAAAGCGCCAAGGATGGCAACAACGAGGGTGGAGGAAGTGCCCAATCCTGATCCCGGGGGAGCATCCACATAAGTAGAAAGCTCGAATGACAATGGTTTTCCGCCGTAAGTCCTGACTACCCTGTTATAGATTCCTTTATGAAGATCAAGATTGCCATCAATGATAAGTTCAGGAACAGAATCAAAAATGTATTTTTCTTTTTTATCGATTGAATTCAACACGATCTTACCCTCTGTCCCAGGTCGAATGCTGGCCCAGGCATACATACTGATGGTGGCATTGAGAATAGCACCTCCGAATATTTCAGAATATGGAGCCACATCGGTCCCGCCACCGGCCAGTCCCAGTCTTAAAGGCGCTTTACTTCGGATTATCATAATTCATCAGTTTATCAATAGCTTCAATCATCCTGCCCCAGGAATATTTTTCTTTCTCCATAGCTGCATTGGCAGAAAACTCTGCTTCCCGGCCTTCATCAAAAAATTTCATTATGGCATTCGCTATCTCAGCAGGTTCAGGCTCAACCACATAACCCACCTTACCGTCCGGGACAAACTCGGCAAGTCCCCCGACATTGGTGATGATCATGGGCTTATTGAAATGATAGGCAATTTGTGTGACCCCACTCTGGCTTGCATTTTTATACGGTTGAACCACCAGATCGGAGGCACAGAAATAGTTCAGCACCTGGCTGTCGGGAATAAAATCGTTACTCATGATTACCAGGTCCTGAAGGTGATATTCTTCAATCAGATCATAATAGGGCTTGGAATCGCAATAAAATTCGCCGGCCACCAGCAGTTTGATGCAGGCTTCTTTCAAGCGAATGTCATTGAATGCTTTCAGTAAAAGATCCAGGCCTTTATAATCTCTGATGAATCCAAAGAATAGTACATAGCGGAATCCGGGATCAAGATGCAGTTGTTTCATGGCCACTTCTTTAAGGATAGCTTCGCCGAAGTTATCGTAAAGCGGATGCGGACAAAAAATCTTTGGTTTGTTTTTATTAAAAGTATCCAGGTCGGCTGAGACTGCTTCCGACATGGTAACAAAACCGTCAGCGGTTCGAACCCAATAACCCGAAAGAAGCCGGTCGCCGGGTCTTCTTTCATGGGGGATGATATTATCAATGATGGAAATGATCCGGCTGTGACGGTTCCCTTTAATGATCCTGCATATCGTTCCGAAACAGGGAGCCATAAATGGCATCCAGTATTTCACGATGACCAGGTCGGGACGTTGCTTTTTCAATTTCAATCCGATTTTAATCCAGTTCATTGGATTGACCGAATTAACATTGATGCTGATTGAAATATCCTTCGGAGCGGTTTCGGTTGATAACTGTGTTTTCCCGGGAAAAAGAAAGGCAGGATACTGGAGACTGAATGTATAAATTTCAGCCTGGCTCCCGCGTTTAAGGTATTCCCTGATCAGGCGTTCGTTGAAGGTAGCCAGCCCGCCGCGCAAAGGATATGCAGGACCGATTAAAACGACTTTCAGAGATTCTTCCATCGACGTATATCAGGATTTAGGAAGAGTAAAAATAAAGGTACTGCCGGAACCTGGTTCGCTGAGAACGGTGAAATTGCCCCCGTTTTTTTCGACAAATTCCTTGCAAAGTATCAATCCAAGTCCCGTTCCCGGCTCGTTGGCCGTACCCTTAGCAGAATGTGCCTTGTCAAGATGAAAAAGGGTTGCCAGCTTTTCCGGCGACATACCAATGCCACTGTCAATTACCCCGACTTCGGCCCTGGATCCTCTGTCATGCAAGGTCAGACTAACCTTCCCCCCACCCATTGTGTACTTGATGGCATTGGAAACAAGGTTGCGTAAAACTGTCCTGATCATATTCTTATCCGCATATCCCTTGATTTCTATTGAATCAACCACCTCAATCGTGATGTTTTTACTCAATGCATTTGGCTTGTAAAAGTCTGCAACTTCAAGCATGAGGTTATGAAGAGAAAAAGTGACAGGCTCCGGATTCAACCGTCCGGATTGCATATTGGCCCATTGCAGAAGGTTATCAAGAAGCTTCAGGTAATTCATGGATAAATTATGAAGGCTGTTAAGGATTTCTCTTTGCTGCTCAGGTTCCAGAGCATCCATATCCATCTTGAGTACTTCCGAAAGAGATATCAGGGTTGAAATAGGACTGCGCAGGTCATGGGCGATAATGGAAAAAAACTTATCCTTGGTTGCATTCAGTTCCAATAATTCCTTTTTCTGTTTTTCCAGTTCATTCTTTTGAAGCAGAATTTCCTGATTCTGTGCCACCATTTGCTCTTCTGCCAAGTTCATATCCCTGAGTCTTCCGACGAGCGCCTTAAGAATGCCTTTAACAATGGTGCTGTCATTCCTGGTTATTTCATAAAAAAGTTCCTGCCGGAAACAAAACAGTTTGGTTTGTTCCAAAGCAGTCACAGTGGCTGATCTTTCCTTCTTATCAATGAGATAATATTTCCCGAAAACATCTCCTTTTTTTAATATTGAAAATACATGGTTCCCATCATGTACTTTGGCCCTACCCTGGATAAGAATGTACATGGAATCGCCCAAATCGCCCTTCAGAACGATATGATTTCCTGTAGCAACTTCCATTTCAACAAGCTTTTCCGAAATCTGAGAAAGTAAATTTTCAGGAGACTCAGAAAAGATGTTTACCTGTTGCAGAAAGCGGACACGTTGTGAAATATCCATAATTAACGAATGTAAGTGCTTGCCTAATTGTCTATTCCTGTCTGTTGCTCAATCAGGTACTGATTGCGGTCGGATGAAGTACGCGAAATCAGTTCACCCAGAAAACCTGCGACAAATAATTGGGTTCCCAGAACCATTGCCAATAGACCAAAATAGAACAAAGGCCGGTCAGTCATTTTAAATTCAAGCATAAAAAACTTGGCATAGGTAAGATAACCCGCTACGAAAAAGCCGAACATGAATATCAGGGTTCCCCAGAGACCAAAAAAATGCATCGGGCGTTTACCAAAACGGGAAGAAAAAGTTATCGTCAGCAAGTCGAGATAGCCTTTATAAAACCGGTCGAGACCATACTTGGTTTTCCCGAATTTCCGCTTCTGATGTTGTACAATCTTTTCACCGATTTGGGTAAACCCCGCCCATTTGGCCAGGAAAGGGATGTACCGGTGCATCTCACCATACACTTCAATACTCTTGATCACGGTATTGCGATAGGCTTTGAGTCCGCAATTAAAATCATGCAGTTTGATTCCCGACACCCTTCTTGCCGACCAGTTATAGAATTTAGTCGGAATGGTTTTTGAAACCGGGTCATGACGCTTTTTCTTCCAGCCTGAAACAAGGTCGAATCCCTGATCCCGGATCATACGGTACATTTCCGGTATCTCATCAGGACTATCCTGAAGATCGGCATCCATGGTAAAAACCACATCACCCAAAGCAACATGAAATCCGACATTCAGAGCAGCAGCTTTTCCGTAGTTACGCCTGAATTTTATACCTTTCACGGCAGGATCCGATTTCCTGATCTCCCCTATTACAGTCCAGGAATGATCTTTACTTCCATCATCCACAAAAATGATTTCATAGGAATAAGCATTGGTCAGCATGACCCGCCGAATCCAGTCAGTGAGTTCAGTAAGCGATTCTTCTTCGTTCAGCAAAGGTATAACAACAGAGATATCCATGAAAGAGAATTTAAACCGAGACCACTTCTTCTTTCTTCACAAAAATAGCGGCGATCAGGCTGATAATGGCTGAAATAAAGACATAGGCTACAAATCCCCATACCATCATCATCACCGGAGTAGTAAATTTGGACGTCCACTGCATGGCAACCTCCATCTGTTCTTCCGACATATTAGGATTCTGGGTCATCATTTTCTCCCTGGATTGCTCAAGAATTTCCTGTACAAAAGCCGGATGGATAAATTGAGCAAAGATATAGGCATAGATCGCTGCAACGACTCCTGCAAATAATCCGATCATAAAACAACTTGAAAAAGCCTGACTATAGGTCATGACACCATTCCTGTATTTTTTCCGGTATTCCGAAGCACCATAAACCATCCCGGCAATCAGAAACAGATAGCTGATGGATGATACATACCGGTTCATGTAGAGATCGGCAATAAATAAAATGAGAGAAAAAATTACGAGGGCAATGCCGGTAATAAGTCCATAGTACATCCCATGTACCGTGGCAGAACGTGGTTTTTCTTCCATACTTTGTTTTTTTTATTGTTTCAGGCAAACTTACAAAAAAACAAGATGGGAAGTTTGGCGTAACATGAATTTTTCTAACTTTGCAACGGGTAAGTCTTATACGACCAGCTCCCATCGAACTCCCCCAGGTCTGGAAGGAAGCAAGGGTAAAATGGTTGAGCGGTGCGATATAAGTAACTTACCCATTTTTTATTTACGAATATTGTGATTTACGATTTATTGCTGCTTTAGCGCTCTCCGTTAAAGACGTGACCCAGTTAATCAAAAATTCGTAATTTTAAAATCGTAAATTCATTCGTAAATCGTCAATTGTAAATGCTCCTCAAGATTCACCCCGACAATCCCAGTGAACGGCAATTGAAGATAGTCGTAGATTGCCTGCGGCAGGGCGGAGTTATTATTTACCCAACGGATACGGTTTATGGTCTGGGCTGTGATATCAGGCAGATCAAAGCGGTTGACCGGGTGGCACAGATCAAAGGAATCAAGCGGGAAAAAGCCAATTTTTCTATAATTTGCAGCAGTCTCAGCGAACTATCCAATTATTCAAAACCCATCCTGAATCATACATACAAAGTCATGCGCAGGGCATTACCCGGACCTTTTACATTCATCCTGAATGCCAACAATGAAGTCCCTCATTTCTTTCAAAGCAGGAAGAAAACAGTGGGTATTCGTATTCCCGATCACAACGTTCCCATAAAGATTGTCGAACTCCTGGGTAATCCAATCATGACAACCTCCATCCATTCTGATGATGAAATTATTGATTATCAAACTAATCCAGAGTTAATTTATGAAAGGTTTCACAAGCTTGTCGATATCGTAATTGACTCTGGTCATTGTGGCAATATTCCTTCCACCATGATTGATTGCACCGGTGAAGAAATGGTCGTTGTAAGAGAAGGCAAAGGGGATATATCCCTCATTTAGTTATGGAAAGACAATTACTTGGTAATTTTTTAATTTTTAATTTTTAATTTTTAATTTTTGTCGTACTTTTGCACCCTCAAATTTAAGAAGTAGATTCGCTAGCTCAGCAGGTAGAGCATCGCCCTTTTAAGGCGGGGGTCCTGGGTTCGAATCCCAGGCGGATCACTAAGGAGGCTTAAAGGCCTCCATTTTTTTTGCCCTGTTTCGATGCTTCAAGTGTTGACAAATGCCAGGCTTTCAGCATTTCTTGAGAAGGCTTGAGCAGTTCTACGGGCAGTTGAACCTCCCTGAAAAATCCGAAGAACTAACACGCATTGCGGGCACTATAACCGCAACGGACTTCATTGATGTGGCCGTGGTGGGGCAATTCAAGGCAGGAAAAAGCTCCTTTATCAATTCCATTCTTGGTGAAGCCGTCATTCCTACCGGTTTTTTGCCTGTCACTTCCGTGATAACCCGGGTCTGTTTCTGCTCGGAACAATACAACCCCGGTATGGGAAGCATTTCGGAAGAGACTACGCAGGTTACGACCCGGTGGCTCACCGAAGCAAGTTTTGCACTGCTCATAACAAAGATCGACCTGGTTCCATCGGAGGAGCATACAAGACTGATAGAATATATCCGAAATGGGATTTCCACCTATTCGACGGATTATCCCGATCAAAAACCGACATTGAGAAACCTTATCTGGAAATGAAGGATGAACCCCGGGAAATAATAATTAAACTCCAAAAACTTAAACCTGATTTAAATTATGATTGACATTTTTTTTACTGCCACATTATGGCTGTTTCTCGCAGTACTGGCAACCATCCTTGCAAACCGTTTAAAGATATCCATGGCCTTGATCGAAATATGCGTGGGTGCATTGGCAGGATACATTTTTACTCATTATTTCACACAGGATATCATGAAGACCAATGAGGAATGGATCCGGTTTGTCGCATCAACCGGGGCTATTTTGCTGACTTTCCTGGCCGGTACCGAAATAGAGCCTGCCGTACTCAGGTCGAAGCGGAAGGAAGTCGTGATCATAGGGATCCTTGGTTTTTTATTGCCGTTTTTAGGAGCGGCAACTGTTGCAAAATATATCCTGGATTGGAATCTCAGGGCAAGCCTATTGACAGGAATAGCACTTTCAACGACTTCAATGGCCGTGGTCTATGCCGTCATGCTCGAGTACGGATTTAACAAGACTGAATTCGGGAAAGGAATCCTGGGAGCTTGTTTTGTGAATGATCTTGGAACAGTCATTGCCCTTGGATTGATATTCGCTCCATTTAGCTTCAGGACCATCATCTTTATTGTGGTTACCGTGGTAGCATTTATCTTCCTCCCCTCTTTAACCCGGTATATGATGCGGATGTACGCATTTAAAACTGCCGCCATCCGTACGAAATGGGTACTGTTTATCCTTTTCCTGCTGGGATCTCTGGCATTATGGGCCGGCAGCGAAGCGGTTTTACCAGCTTACATTGTGGGAATGGTGCTGGCGACAACATTAAATAAGGATGACCATTTTATACGGCGACTCAGGACCCTGACGATCGGGTTTCTCACCCCGATCTATTTTATCAGGGCAGGTGCATTGGTTTCAATTCCTGCCTTAATCACAGCTCCTTTATTGATTTTAGTTTTATTTGCATCAAAGGTGATCCCGAAAATGGGTCTATTTCCGGTCATCAGTAGCTTTCGCAGCGATAGAAAAGAGCGCTGGTATTATACCCTTCTAATGTCAACAGGATTAACCTTCGGAACGATTTCGGCCATGTATGGATTGACCAACGGAATCATCAGCCAGAACCAGTATTCATACATCGTAGCAGTAGTCATCGGTAGCGCAGTTATCCCGACCGTAATTGCAAATTTTGCCTTCCTGCCTAGTCATTTACTAAAGATTCCTTCAACGGATGAAGAAATCTTGCAGCTCGACAATGGGGATATTGAACAAACGGAAGCCGATAGGTAATCAGGCGCTGCTGTGATTTTGTATGCATGTTGCACTAAGAAAAAAATCATTCATTGTTGTAGAACAGGTACCTTGCCGGCCTGGCCAGATAAAGCAATTCACCGACCAATTCTCAATATTCAATTTCTAAAGGTAATTCATTCGCTGTTTCTACTAATATTTTCACATCATTTATTCCTATACCCCCTTTGAAGATATTATGCTCTTTTATCCTTTGGTTAAGCCTTGTATGTAAATCAACTGAGTCAGCTTTTGTGACTTTCTCTACTGTATCTAATCCCAAATCGTAAAGCATTTGGGCATAAGTTACTCCCACCCATTTAATTCGTGACAAATCAGTCAGTTTTGTTAATTCTAAAATTTCTGTATAAGCTACCCCCATTGAATCGGCAAGTTTTTGTCTGTCAATTTTTGTTAATACTTTGTCGTATAATTTCTCGGTATTTATAATGCCTATTTTTGCCAATTTGTCAATGGTATATTTCGAAATCCAAATAAAGTCAGCTAATTTATTTGGTTTTGGAAAAGTACTGTTTATTTCTCTGAGTAAAATAGTCAAATAATCACCTGATAAGCAATCAACCTTTGATAATTCTGTGAACTTATCTTGATTTTTGAGTATCTGAATCAATTCTTTGACATTGTTAATTCCAAGATATTCAAAATATCCAAATCGTTCAACCAATTTATCTTTAAGAACCATTCTGCTTGGTGGCAGGTACAAAAATTTCAACTTGTTTTGGTAATCCTTAATTGTTATTTTCTCTAAATCAATATAATAACCCATAATTAGATAGTTCTAAAAAGAGAACCTGCTTTGAAGCAGGCTCTCAATTTTTTTTACATTAGTTTCACAGGAACACAGATGTCAACAATAAATTTTCCATCTTTTGGCTCCTCGGGGTACATTTCAAAACAAGGTTTATCATCGGGTTGGTAGCCGCTTGCTGGAAACCACTCTCCGTAAACCCAGCCCCATGCTTCTTGAAAATCTTGGGCGGAAAGCTCAAATCTGGCAATTACATACTTAGCTGCCTCAATTTCCATTTTTCCTATTTCTCCATCCACTTTCGTTCCTGCAGGCACAGTAATGCAAACACTCATTCTAAGCTTGTCTTCAATGGTTACATTGGGGTCATCATGATAAATAATCAACGATTTGAAGTCTTTACCGCCTATTAAACCTCGTGGTCCCGCCCAGGTAAATAATCTATTCCAAATTCTTTCGAATAGTTTATCATCGCCTTTGTAAGGGCCAATGTGCCTGATGTAAGCAACTGTCATTTTCGGAAGTTCTTTGACTTCCACACTTTTGTTTAACTTCATATTTGTCCTCCATTTAATGGTTTTTAATTCAGGACAAAAATATTGGATTGGCTTCTCATCGCTTTGATGCCTATTGCTATCTTGTTGACTTAAATTGCTATTGTTTGATTTATTTAATCTGTATTGAGAGGCGGAAATTTGAAAATAACTTTTAAAATTCCGGGAAAATATTGAAATATCTGAAAATCCACACTTATGAGCTATTTCTGAAATACTCTCATTTTTATTGGTTAGAATTAGCGTTGCTGCTTTTTCAAGTCTAACTCTTAATATGAATTGAAACGGGGTTTCTCCTACAATTGACTGAAAAATTCTGTTGAAATGAAATTTCGAAAAATTTGCTACTGTTGCCAATTCTTCAAGTGTCATTGGCTTCTCAATATTTGATTCAATATAATCAAATGTCTTATTGATTCTTGATATGTATTCAGAATGTATCGTTCTTGTTTCACTCATATTTAAATCTAAATTGTTGGTGTCCCTGGTTTTCTACACTTGTTGCCAACGCCAGTCTGTCTAAAAACCAGGCAGTGCTGGCTGACAATTGGTAATTTAAAAAATATTCTGTTTAAATAGATATGAAGGAAGATTTTCGGATTTTTTGGGTAAAATCCGGAGATTTCGCTTAAAATTGGTAATAAACCTGTTTTAAGGGTTAAATGATGTTCAAAGAAACGGGTAATAGCCTCCATCAGGCCTTTTAACCCCAGAATAGTCTTAAGTCTGGTGAATAGGTATGCAATAAAGATCAACCCAACATCCCCATCAACTTTCTTTTTTTCTTACATCAGTGTGTAATCGAAGCCCCATTGTCGTTTTATTGTACCAAAGGGATGTTCCACAATTTCCTGTCGTCGTTTGTAGAGCTCCCGGTTTTGTTCAATGGCTTTTTTATTACGCTGTGTGGATTCAATGTTTTCGTTGCGTTCAATGAGCCTCCCCTCCTTTGAAGTTGTACAGCGGTCTTTAACAGGACAACCCATGCAAGCCTTTGTTTTAAAGTGCTTGGTCTTGTATGGATGATTGGTGTACCAACTTCCATTGGAAGTAAGTTTTTGTCCCTGGGGACAACGGTAAAAATCGTTTTCCTTGTGGTAGTGAAATTTATCCTGGTTGTAAGCGGGATCAGGAGCCTGGCTGGAGATCGGAGTTTTAGGAATGGCTACCAGGGTTTCTATTCCCATCTCATGGCATTTACGGATTTCTTCACCGGTATGATAACCTTTGTCGGCCAAGGCATGGGTATCATTATTGCTGGTGGTTTTAAAATCGATAGGTAAGTAATGCTTGTCATCAACAGAGGTCTGAATGTTATAGCATACTTCAAGAATGTTCTGACGGACAGCCAGTTTTCTGCTGTCGGGATCGTTGGTTGATATTTGTTCCTGTCCGGTTTCAATTAGTTGCCGTTCAAGTTTTTTATACTGCAGCTTTTTCTCATTCAGGCGTGCAATTTTCTGTTGTATCTGCTCTTTGTCAATATCAGAATCCAGACCCAGGGTCTCAGCCGTATCGGCTATATTGAGGGCATCAAGGTATTCGTGGAGTTCGTTTTCGATATAAGCCAAATGGTCATCAATCTTCTTTTGATTGAAATTGTTCTTTTTTGAGTTCTGGGCACGAAGCTTTGTGCCATCGGTAGCGATCACTTTACCCCCGATCAGGTCAAGGCGTTTGCATAAGGTTACCATCTTACGAAAAACAAGCTTAATGGCCTTGGGGTTATCCTTTCTGAAATTGGCAATGGTATTGTGATCAGGCGTAAGCTGTTTGACCAGCCACATTAATTCAAGGTTACGCCTGCATTCTTTCTCCAGGGCACGGGATGAACGGATGCGGTTCGGATAGCCATAGATAAATAGCTTCAACAGGTCAGCTGGGTGGTACGGAGGTCTTCCTTCTGTTGCATGTTTTGCGTGAACAAAACCAAACTCCTGTAAATTACAGCTATCTATAAACAGATCGATAATCCTTGCCGGATTATCAGGTTCTATTTTTTCTTCCGGGAAGATTTGAAGAGAACAATCTGTGATCGGGGTTTTCCTTGCCTGCCTGACGGTAGGCAGGTATGTAATCCATACAATAAATATTGTGAAAACACCTGTAAATACAGAAGAAAGGAGAGATTTATTACAAACAATCTGATGTTAAAAAGGGATGAGTTTTTAGACAGTCAGACGCTTTGCCTGCAAAACCATGTGCCGTTAAAACCTAGGCTAAAAAGAAAACCCTTATCAGCAGCTGATTCTTGTTTGTGGGATGCAGAATCCATTGATAGGCGATATGCAGTGAGACCCATCGGGGAAAGAAATTCTTCCTGTAAAATTTCACCTGGATGTATATTTCTTAGCTTGTACATGGTTTTGTGGTTTAATGACAATAATCAATTAGCAACCGTACTTTATCTTGTCAGTTGCAAGCTTCCACATAAATACGTATCTCACGGGGCAAATTGTTAAAAAGCTCGAATTGCACGCACAAAGAGTGTGGCGTACTTATCGCTGTTGGATTGTACGCCATTGCTGAAGTTTTGCAGATACGCACGATAGTTATTTAACTCGTTGGAACTCCAATAGTAGGCATTAGCAAAACCGCCAACCGCAACTTTTTGGGCATATAATAAAGTTAGCTCGTATTTTGAAGGCAAGTACCAATCGCCATAAACTACGCCACTTACATAAACTGAATAATCGGCACAAACTTTTGCGGCAAAATTTCCATTTTCGGTATCTGCCATTTGGGTAGCTACTATCATAGTAGTATTCATTGCACCTGCATACAATCCATCACCTGTGGTGCCAGTATATCTAAATGTGCCATTATACCATTGCATTCCTGTGCTTTGGTCGGCTGTGGCTGCTATTAGGCCATGCTGCCCTGTGGCATCTAACCAAAAAATGATACCACCTTGGTAGCTTTGTCCAATAGTTAAAGTTGTAGCTCCTGTTGCATTTACCACATACGGGCTTGCTGTTGTACCTGCTCCTGAAATGGATATGTTGGTTCCAGCGGTTACTTTGGTTTCGGAGCCATCGGTGGTTGGTTTATTTGATAAATCAGAATAACTTCCACTTGTGGCAACAGTTGCAAATGTTGGCTTCCCTGTCACTTCTGTCCATGCAGGAACCCACGCAACAGGGCGGTATAAACCGGCATGGTTGCCCCAACTATAAGCAGTGTTCCAGTTTGAAACATTTGTGCTGGTAATCCCAAACGAAGGGCTTGCTGTCCACAGTGGGTCGGTTTCGGTGAAACTTGTCAGATAACCTGCTGTGGCATGGTTGCCCCAACTATAAGCAGTGTTCCAGTTTGAAACATTTGTGCTGGTAATCCCAAACGAAGGGCTTGTTGTCCACAGTGGGTCGGTTTCGGTGAAACTTGTCAGATAACCTGCTGTGGCATGGTTGCCCCAACTATAAGCAGTATTCCAGTTTGAAACATTTGTGCTGGTAATTCCAAACGAAGGACTTGCTGTCCACAGTGGGTCGGTTTCGGTGAAACTTGTCAGATAACCTGCTGTGGCATGGTTGCCCCAACTATAAGCAGTGTTCCAGTTTGAAACATTTGTGCTGGTAATTCCAAACGAAGGACTTGCTGTCCACAGTGGGTCGGTTTCGGTGAAACTTGTCAAATAACCTGCTGTGGCATGGTTGCCCCAACTATAAGCAGTATTCCAGTTTGAAACATTTGTGCTGGTAATCCCAAACGAAGGACTTGCTGTCCACAGTGGGTCGGTTTCGGTAATTCCTCCGGTAATAGATTCAGCCGTTTTAGCATGCAAAGCATAAGGAACACTTAACAATTGGCTTGTTCCTGTAATGGTATAACTTGTACCTCCTTCAGGGTCTGTTTCGGTTTTAAAAAAATATGGCCCATTTCCCCAGTCTATAGTTGTAAAATTACCACTTACAACTGTTCCATTTCCAATTTCTATACTTACTAAACCATTGGCATTGGTGGTTGGTGTTTGGGTTTCGGCGTAAACTACCGTGCCTGTTGGAGAGCCTTGCAAAATGCTAAGTTGCATGCCTACTGGGGTGTTTGTTACTAAGGCATTGGAACTGTTGCGAATTACTGCCTGATAGCTCATTTTTTGTGGTGACTGAGCAAATACACTTACCGTTAATAATACGGCTGATGAAATGGTAACTATTCTTTTCATTGTTTTGCCCTCCTTAATTTTTTATTATTTTAAACGTTTTTAATTCTTTGTTTCCCTGACTTACTTTTACAAAATAGGTTGCAGGTAAAAAATTGCTCATAACAATGCTTGTTTGGGTACCTGTAATTTTTTCGTTTTGCAAGAGCTTTCCCCTCGTATCGTAAAGATGAAATTGTAAAGCAGAAAGTTCAAATTCTTTCACTTCCAATGTAAGATAATCAGTTGTTGGATTAGGAAAAGCCTTAACCGAAAGCTTTATGCCTTTGGCTTCTTCAATGGCTGTTACTACCGAGATTTCGTAAGGTTGCTGTACACCTTCTGCCACCGAACCATTTATTCCTGTGTAGGTAGTGTAAACAACCTGTCCAACTGAAAAGCTCACCGAACCATCGCTACCTATAGCATTACCACCCGTGGCATTACCGCTTTCTTGTGCCTGTAGTCCTGTCAGTCCAAGTCCTAACAAGAGTATGGTACTTAATTTTAATCGTCTGTATCGCATTTTCAACCTCCGATTTTAATAGTGCATATTCATTTTTATATGGATGGCACCACCTTGTGCATGCTCGTTACGCCTTGTTCGTTGATCTTGAAATCTCCAGGCAACCAATATTTTTATATTCAGGATCTGTTAAAAATCCCTGAATTAAATCAATATTTTCACGAAAAGTAGTTATTATGTCGGCTGTGTTTGTAATCAGCTGCAAAAGATAGACAGGAATGAATGTCGTCAATTTTTCTTACAAAGATACAAATTTTTGTTTCCTTTATCAACACATAAACCCCCAAAAGAGATTAGATCCAATCAACTTTCCTAACCTAACCAAATGCCCCGGCTTGTTGAACAAAATCCCACTAACGTGGGATAGTTATTCGCAAATTCAGAAAATGAACCGACGATTGTCGTGAAAGCCACCCAAACGGTTGATGGCTTTGCAAAAGTTTACAAAATGCTCCAGCAACAGGTTTTACGGAAGAAGAGATCAACGAATACCTTGCCGCGCTGGCTTCAAATGCGAAAACGTCGTTACGAAGCAGTTTTAAACATGCGGTTTATGGTTTACGGTACTATTTCAGGCTGATTGGACAAAATAAGCGTGCGATTTTACTGCCTTCACTCAAAGAAGAATTTAAACTACCGGTGATCTTAAACCGGAGCGAATTGAAGGAATTATTTAAGGCACCGGCTCTGCTCAAGCATCGCATTGTGCTGACGCTTATTTACTCGGCCGGTTTGCGTTCGCAGGAGGTAGTAGAACAGGTATCTTGCCGACCTGGCCAGACAAAGCAATTCACCGACCAATGTCCATCTTGCCAATGAATCTCTTTCCTCGACCACACGAAGCCTTATTTATTGGGCGAGGCTAAAAATTATTTATTTGTTTTCTGTTCAGAAATAATATCTAGTATTGGTTTTATTAAATCACTGTTGTATTCAAGTTTTTTGGAATCATAGATTAATATTTTATAATCCCCTCCTACACACAACATTCTTGTTATACCATCATTAAAAAACAGACCTATTTGAATTCTCACATCCGGTTGATAGTTACTGTGACTTTCTTTTGTTGAATTTAATTGCATTAAAAAGCTATGCAAAAATGTACTATCACGAATGGAAATTATTTTACAACTATTACCAAAATAATATGGAAATGTATTACAGTCAATCCTCATCGGCGTTTCCGTATCCATTTCTTCATATCGTATTGTCATTACAACAATTTTATAAGATTTTGGATTTTGAGACCATGCTGATATTGAGATGGGCCCCAACAAAGAAATAAGAAATATTATTGCTATTATTTTCATTAACTTGGTTTCTTAAATCTGACAAACGTCAATTATGTTATTGATATCCAGTGTTCCTTATTTCTACTTTTTGGTTCTCATTTTTCACCTTCTAAGCAGCAGTCGTTAGCTTTCGAAATCAATAGACTGGAGAGAAATCATACCTTATTAAAAGTCGATTGCGATCCGGTCTATCTGGGGAATCGTGCATAACGTTTCTAATATACATTTTTCATACAAGTAAGACAATGAGGACGATGGACACAAAGAACAGATCCACAATTCCCGCAAATTCTTCTTTTTGATTCAAAGCTTAAAAAATTCTCAATTCCATTTTCCTTAATCATTTGAAGGTTTTCAATAAAGCTTGTGTGGTACTTGGTTCTGTATCGTTTATCAAGTTGTTTAATGCGAGCGCAGGGAAATTTCTCACATTCAAAGCAGAATTTAGATTTCGTTGAATTGAGGTGATCACAAGTTGTGACCGTACATTTTTTAACGGACAAAGCCTTATCTTCAGAAATCACTCGGCAACCAGGACAATTATTCTTTGATCTTAAAAATGCGATACAAGTACCACAGTTCATTCCACAAGGTGCAATTTGCTTCTTCTTAAAAACTTTCGAATTTCTCATTTCGCATTAAGTTGCAGCGATATTGTTGGATTGTACTATTTAATTCTGACTAACGTCAAGTAAGTTATTGATATCCTGTGTGCTTTATTTCTCCTTTTTAATTCTCATTTTTTACCTTCTATGCGGCAGTCGTTAGCTTTCGAAATCAATAGACTGGAGAGAAATCATACCTTATTAAAAGTCGATTGCGATCCGGTCTATCTGGGGAATTGTTGCTAACGCCTTCTTTCAACCGCTGCAAAGGTGAAATTATTCAATGGAACCTTTGTTTGTTTTGTGGCGGGTGCAAGTTCGTTAGGGTCAAGTAAATTTATCTTATGCCAAAGTTAGATTCACATGACGTCCTAATCCTTCTTCTAAAATCTTGTAAAGTGTAGATAATTGAATATCAATTTTCCCATTCTCGACTCTTGAAATATAACTCTTCTTTGTTCCAGTTTTTAAAGCAAGGGCTTCTTGGGTTATTTTAGCATTTAATCTGGCATCTTTAATTAATTCACCAATCATAAACGCTTTGGATTTGTTATCAAATTCATCTCTTTTTGCTGTACCAACTATGCCATATTTGATATCCAATAACTCATCAAATGTCTTAGCATCCTTTATTGTTTTCATTTTTGCCTCCATTATTTAATTTTTCTGTAAAATATTCATGCATTAGTTTGAGTGCCCGATCAATTTCCTTTCTTGGCGTCTTCTGTGTCTTCTTCTTAAAGCCACTCAATAATATGACAAGCATTCCTGAATCAAAAAAGCAAAATATTCTGAATTCATTTTGACTTGAAGCAATACGAATTTCAAATAGTCCATCCGTTCCTTCAATGTGCTTTAGAAATTTCTTTGGAATCCTTTGAAGATTTCTTACAATGTCAAAAACATATTCAACCTTCTCCTGATCCTTATCTTCTAAGTTCAGGTAGAAATCCAGGAAGTAGTGCCTAAAAAATTGAATCTTTCGTTTCATGGCACAAAGTTAACAAATATGTTAACATGAAGCAAGTTTTTTATTAAATTTATTTGCCCTAACGCTTAGCAGGCAAACGAAGCAAAGGAAAAACCCGAATAAGCGTTGTTAAGTTAGCATTGTTTTGGTTGACTGCCTGTTGGGGGCAGTAATTATTCAGGAATGAGTACCTCATCTCCAATAACTTGCTTCCATTCACCATCCTTTTTCTCTAAGATAAAACGATTATTTGGTTCTTCCAAAACAGTATCACAATTGCATTCTAAAGTCAGTAACACTTTTGTGTAATTTGAATTAAATATTGGAGTTGAAACTTCAAGGAAACATTTGGACCCATATATTCTTTCAATCTCTTTATATCTTTCGGCTAAATCTCCAATGGTTTTCTGGGATATTTCAATAATTCTCAATTGAGGTATTAAATGTAGATTTATTTTCGTTGAATCGAGAAGAAATGACTTTGTAGAATCAATAGATTGGTACATGAAATGGGCATCTGTAGAATCAAGTTGGTTTCCATCAACAAAAACCATGAAAGAGAATACATTATAATAAACTATGCCAGGAGGTGGGGGTGGTGGCGGACATTCAGCGCTAATCCTATGGGCAGGATAATTTCCGTATGAGGTTCTAAATACAGATTTTGTCTTATTTACAATTAATTTGATATCAGGATATTTTTCTTTAGTAATTTCATTTAGAACAGAATAAAACTCATAATAATACTTCTTATCGTTATCCGAATTCTTTTTTCTTGAACAGGAAACGAGAGGAATGAGAAATAAAATAATAATTAGGAACCGGTTCATCTATTTATAATTATTCTGACTAACGTCAAGTAAGTTATTGATATCCTGTGTGCCTTATTTCTCCTTTTTAATTCTCATTTTTTACCTTCTACAGCAGCAGTCGTTAGCTTTCGAAATCAATAGACTGGAGAGAAATCATACCTTATTAAAAGTCGATTGCGATCCGGTCTATCTGGGGAATCGTGCATAACGCTTACTATAATGTTTTCATTTTTCGTGAATTAGGTAAATAACTTTACCAGTGCGTTTCATCATTGCAATTTCTGCAACACCTCCAACCCACCCTTTTCCATGGTTAAACGACCCTTGAACGTGCCAATAATCCTCAATTGATGTCACAAGCAACGGTAATTCTTCCTTTATTATATCAGTGCCAAAGTAATTACAAAAGTAGATATACGCTACTTCTGAGGCTGTTTTTTCATCTGGGATTACATTTTTAATTTTAAAGTAATCTTTCCCTTCTCTTTGATCATAATAGGAATAAAGCATCACATTTAAATTCCTCAATTTTAATGAATCCTTTTCCTTTTGTATCTGATTTTTTATCCATTGGACAGTAGATGTATCTGTTTCAATGGTTTTAATTTTGTTTAGAATTTCTTTTTTTTCACTGGTTGACAATGGGTGATTATAAGATGGATCGTTACAACTTGAAATTATCAAAAGAGAAAAGAAACAGACTATTTGTAAACGATTTGACATCACTTTAATTTTTATAGTACCTGACGCTTTGCCAGCAGCCGTTGTGCGCCTGCCTGCCCGTATTGATTGGCTGCCGGCTTGTTATCATCTGTTAATTTTTAATAAGGCTCCAAAACCGGCCATCAATATTTTCAAAACCAATTATTCCATAATTTATATTAAAATACCAATAATTCGTTAATGGTCCAAGTCCAAATGTTTTTGGCACCTTTAAATAGTAGACATTAAAAAAATTACCTGTACTAAGATGAACTGTATCAAATATATTAAATGTGAAATTAGGTATATAACTGAATAGAGAATCCTGGTTAGCAGGGTCAACTTTAAAAGCAAAGAAAGAAGCGTAATAGGATAATTCACTGGGTTGATTCAACCAACCTGATATATTCACAATTGAGATTTGGCTTGTTGTGTCAGAGATTGCTTCTAATTGGTACCCTATTTTGAATGTTGGAAGGTATCCAGATTGACATGTATAGTATAATGATAAAAGTTCCCCTCTTCTGCCTTCAGAAGGACTATACGTCTTTGTATCTTTTATCCCATCTGAAGAAAACTCAATAATAGTTCCTGTTGTATCAATAAAATGCAGAGTCCCATGAGAAAACTGTTCAATGATGGTTTTTTCTTTTAGAGTTAAAAAATATATGACAGTTGGATCCAGTGTCTTGGGTTCTTCTTTTTTGCAAGCAGAGCCCGTTAACATTAGAATACTTAAGAGAAAAAATTGTGTATGTCGTCTCATTTTACTAATTCTGACTAACGTCAAGTAAGTTATTGATATCCAGTGTGCTTTATTTCTACTTTTTGGTTCTCATTTTTTACCTTCTATGCAGCAGTCGTTAGCTTTCGAAATCAATAGACTGGAGAGAAATCATACCTTATTAAAAGTCGATTGCGATCCGGTCTATCTGGGGAATCGCTTATAACGTCCCCGCAGCCGCAGTGCACCTGCCTGCTGGCAGTCAGGGAAACCGCCCGCATTGCTTCGGCTGCAAGCCCGTTAGTGCCTGTTAATTTATTATTACAAGCTTTTTTGAAATGTTCTTGTTTAATTTTCGATTATTTATAAAATACATTCCATCAGGTAATCCAAGATCGCTCAAATTGATCTCATCGTTATTGGTTTTAAATGTGCTAATTAGCTTACCATTTGATGTATAAAGGTCGAGAATGGTTGACTCCTTATCATTTTTATTGATTTTGATCATAAATGATCCATTATTTGGATTTGGATAAATAGCAATATTGTCATAATTATTGCCGATATTTTCAATATTATTTATAGGCTGACCGGGCAAGGTAAAAACTTTTGTTTGATAATAAGTTCCTATAGCAAACCTATAGGTAAGTAATAACTTGGGACCAGATTCAGTGTTCTGTTCATTATAAAATGTGGTATAATAATATTTGATGCTAGCATTCATTTCATCAAGTAAAATACTCCCATCCTCTCTTATAACCTTCACTTGCGTATAAAATTCACTAACGAATCGAATACTATCCCATTGATAATAAACCAAATATTCAATGTTTGATGAATCATTATCGAATAAAGATTCAGAAATCAAAAATATATGGATTTCCGCTGATGAATCAGGTTTTGGTGGCATTTGAATCGTTTTAAATAGGGATCCATCAGGATTATATAAAGAAAATGCATTTTGAGTATTAATCTTATCATAGTTATATTCAAAGTATTTAGTCTTGCTCTTAGACAATTTTACAAAATCCATCATAGTTACAGGTGACTGAAAATCCAGGGTAATTTGTGAATGCCCGGTAAAATTTACCAAAATGAATATCCCAATAATTATTCTTTTCATATGATCTGGTTTTTATTTAAATTAATATGCACTAACGTATAGCCAGCAGCCGCAGAAAAGGTAGAATGAATGAGTTGAATTTCATTCCTTTCATTTTTGCGGCTGCTGGCATGTTAGGGGGTGTTAAATTTCAATAGCAATGTTCACCTTACCACCTAGTCCCTTCTCCACAATATCATATAATGTTTTTAAATTCATATTACTCCCATCATTTTCAACTCTAGATATATAGCTCCTTTTTTTTGAAATTACTTTTCCAAGTTCTTCCTGAGTCATTTTCTTTGATTCTCTGGCTTGACGGATTAATAATCCTATTTTAAAGGCTTCTATCTCCCGGTCAAGTTCATCCCTTCGGAGAGTTCCTTTTTTACCATAGACGTCATCCTTAATCTTTGTCCAAGATTTAAGATTTGAATGTTCCTTTTTCATAATTTTCCCTTTCGCTTTTCTTCGAAATATTCATCCTTGAGTCTCAAGGCGATTGAAATTTCAGTTTTTGGTGTCTTTTGCGTTTTCTTTTGAAACCCATTGAGCAGGATTACTAACCGACCTTCGTCAAAGAAACAGAATACTCTCCAAATGTTAGAACCAAGTGAAAATTTTGTTTCATAAAGACCTTCAGTTCCTTTTATGTGTTCAATATACCTTGTCGGAATATATTGTTGATATTCAATTATTTCAAAAATCTTGTAAATTTTGTTCTGAACCTTAACAGGTTGTTTTACAAGAAATTCTTCGAAATAATCTTTATAAGCAACAATGGTTCGAATCTTTTCCAAATCAATGAGTTTTGGGCAAAGGTAACTTAAAAGTTACTGATATGCAAATATTCACGAAGTTTGTTTTCAATTTAATTCTGACAAACGTCAAGTAAGTTATTGATATCCAGTGTGCTTTATTTCTACTTTTTAGTTCTCACTTTTCACCTTCTATGCGGCAGTCGTTAGCTACCGTTATTGCTTTTTTCATTGGTCAAAAACATATCCATTTTTTGTGGCATATTCCTCAATAGGCTCTAATCCAATTTCCAATCTTCTTTCGTTGACAGAGTTCACATCCCTTATTTGATAAATATGATACTTCCCAGTAATTGTATTGTATTGTGTTTGTGATCCGTAAACCTGTTTTTCACCCTTTCTCATTAAAATCCTATCTTCCAAAAAAGCTAAATACCAGCCATCGGATTCTCCTTTTTCAACAGATTCTTTTAGTTTTGGTAAATATTTTTCTTGCGTTTCTAAGGCAGCGTGCTGAATCACTAACCACAATGATTGATTTGCCATATTTCCAACCCTATTGGCGCCCAACCATCCATTTGCTTTGATTATTTCTATTACTTCAGCTTCATTGATGCTATCCTGTTTATGAATTAATGACCAGAAATATTTCATTTCTTCAGAATCCTTGCCAAATTTTATTTCAATTTCAGGTAAGAGTAGGCGTAATGCTTGATCCTTGATTCGAATTGATTCCAATTCTCTTTTAAGAATTGTATCTTGAGCTAAGGTTATTGTATTAATATCCTGCGAATTAACAGAAATATAAAGCAAAAGAACAATAATTGATAGGAGGCTCTTTCTCATTTTGTATTTTAATTCTGACTAACGTCAAGTAAGTTATTGATATCCAGTGTTCCTTATTTCTACTTTTTGGTTCTCATTTTTTACCTTCTAAGCAGCAGTCGTTAGCTTTCGAAATCAATAGACTGGAGAGAAATCATACCTTATTAAAAGTCGATTGCGATCCGGTCTATCTGGGGAATGGTTGCTAACGCCGGCCCGCAGCCGCAGTGCGGGATTTACTTGTTGTTTCTTTTCTCTTCCTTTATCATTTGCAGGTTTGGTGAATGCTCGCTTTCTAGACCCGCTCACATTGTCGGCTGCCGGTTCGTTAGAGCGCGTTAAATTTTACAAAATCTATAATGACTCACCAAATCATAGTTTGTGATTCTTAGGAAATAAACTCCTGAAGGATAATCCCTGAGATCAATTACGGCATTATTTATTTGGATCGTAGTGTTAAATACCATATTCCCATTAACATCTATAATTTCAATAGTCGTCTTAGAACCTGGAGTTTGGATAAGGTCGATTGTCAAAAAAGTTTCAGATGGATTTGGATAAACAGAGCATTTCAACAATTTTTCCTTTATTATATCAACCGGCGCATCAAAGTACATAACAGTGGCTTTTTTTTCATATCCGTAGTCCTCAAAGGCGACATAAGGTTGGCCAGAAGAACTGAAGGCCAATTTGTTCCAAAACGATTCTCCTGAAGAGAAACCGCTAATTCCGACGTATCCCCAGGTATTTCCATCGTAGCGCATAACAGTGGATTTGTTATTATTATTGACAGATACCTCAGAAAATGCTATGTAGGGTGATCCATCACAGGGAGAAAACGCCAGACTGGGTGACAGGCTTAATCCACCTGAGAAATTCTCATTACCTTTAAATTGCCATGTGGTACCATTGAATTTCATCATGGAAAGTTTCCTGCTATTGTCTACTCTGTTTGCATATACAACACAGGGCTTACCATCAGTTGGATCAAATGCAAGTGATACTTCCATGGCAGGACTTGGAGAAAATCCTGGTATACCGATATTGACCCATTCTATTCCATTATATTTCATTACAGTTACTTTATAAGAGTATGCATAATCAACAAAAGCCACATATGGCTCATTGGTCTGGCTAAATGCCAGGTTGAGAGATTCAGTCATTCCGGCGGAGAATCCTGTGTTTCCTATATTGATCCAATTGATCCCGTCAAATTTCTTTACCGCAGGTTTTTGTTCGTGATCAAGGTCGATATATGCAACATAGGGCTTCATATCCACCGGATCGAATTCCAGGCAGGTAAAGACTGCATAACCATCAGAAAAACCTTCATTCCCAATGTTAACCCAATTTATCCCATCAAATTCTTTAACGGTTGCCTTGCCAGCATTTGCAAAATCATTAAATGCAACACATGGCTCTTCGTTTGCTGGGTCAAAGGCAAGGCTTATATACATTGCCACTCCAGGTGTAAAACCTGGAGCACCGACGTAAACCCAGTTAGTTCCATCAAATTTCATGACTGAAGCTTTATAGAGATTTGCTGAATCCCGGTATGCAATAAAAGGTTCTCCTGAAGGACTGAAATCAAAACTGATATATTCAGCGGTTCCAGCTGTGAATCCCTCATCTCCCAGATTTATCCATGAGTAACCGATCTGTGTAGATTGGTCAAAGTTTTTTTGTCCATATATGATAATAGGCATCAGGAAAAGAATAATAATAATTTCTTTTTTCATAGGAGCCGAATGAATTAAACTTTAATGCGCTCTAACGCCTGGCCAGCAGCCGCTAGTGCTGGTTTTACTTGTTGTATCTTTTCTTTCCTTTATCGTTTGTAGGTTTGGTGAATGCTAACCTCCGGAAACCCGCCCGCATTGCTCGGTTGACGACTCGTTATGGGCAGGGCTATCTAAATCTGTTTACATTAACAATATTCTCATTTAAAAAGTTTATTGACAACAGTAACTCAGTTATATGAAACTCATAATCATGATGGATGACAGTTGCTTGTATTTCTATTCTAAGCCTATCGAATATGTCCTTATAAACAATTACATAAAGATAAAATAGTTTCTTCCACAAGAAATCTTTTTCTCCTTCATATTCAATAATTAAATTATAGGCTAACCTAATTTCTCCAGTGAAAAAGGTAGTTTTATTGATCAAATTAATAAATCCAGGTATCTCAGGTTCAGGTAGATGTCCAATTCTAGCATTAAATGCACCCAAAATTTCTTCGATTTTAATTTTATCATCTTGAATAATTTTTATTTGTTCAAGAATTGTTCTCGCATTTTCTTGTTGCTGTAATATTTTATTGGCGTTTACCAAAATTTTATTAGCCTCAATTTGTGCTTTGAAAGCGAGAAAAACTAATATTGCAGCTAATCCATTAATAAATGGTGCGGTTATTCCTCCGATAGTATCTCCAATTTGTCCCTTATTCGAGAAATTAAATATTTCAAAAATTGATGGAAGCGATAGTAATGGAGGTATCAATAAAATTATCAATGCAATGACTAAGATAAATTGGCTTGTAGTATAGTCTTCAATCTTTTTTAGTTTCATGTTCTTGGTTTTTTAGCCTTGCCCATAACGCTTACCAGCAGGCACAGTGCGTTGTTTTGGAATGACTTAGCATTCTGGTGTACGAAAGCATTGTGCTTGCTGGATCGTTAGCCACTGGCACTTTTATTTATTTTCTTTTTTGCATATGATATACCAAAATCTTTGTGAGGGTTTATCTGCCTTATCCTCTTTCGGTTCATTAATTACCTCGGCATCTATCAATCCATAATTGCCAAAATCCGATTTAATAGAATCGGAATCATAAAAATACAATGTTAATCCAGACCATGGTTCAAATGTGTCTTTGCTTACTTCAATGCCCTGTTTATATCTAAAATCCATTTTTGAAATTGTCACAAAAACCATATATCCATTAGTCTTTAGTTGATTATAACAATCATCAATCAGTTTTCCTCGTTCTTTTTCGTTTAATAAATGGATTAAACCATAACTGAATATTCCATCATACAATTCTTGGTCAAACGGCATTGAACTCACAGAACCGTGATATACTTTTATACTATCTCCATAGTGTTTTTGTGCTAAATCAATGGCAGTTTCAGAAATCTCGATTCCAGTCACCTTGAAACCATCTTCAACAAATATTTTAGCATTTCTACCATATCCAAATCCAGGAATAAGGATTTTATTTAATCCGTAATTTTTAAATAATCCTAAAGTATCTATTGCAGAATCGGCTGGTTCCCAGCCCCACATTTCTTGTCTATCTCTAAAACTTGTCTCCCAAAATTCTGTCATATTATTTCCTATTAATCAAAGTGTGTCGTTTTTTTTGCTTGTGGCTAACGTCTCGCTAACCGCAATTGCGCTTACACTCCCAAAAATGCTGTTTCAGGTATCAAAATGGGGGTGATAGACTATGTATTGCGCTTAGTAGTTATATGGTTAATCATCTAACAAATCTAAACAATATTCATATTATCTGCCAGAATCTGAAAAAAAATATTTTTTACCCTGCATGCAACCTTTCATAACAACATCATGTCATCTATACTAGGTTAATGCAGTGAACCTGTTCTTTGCATTAAGCTGGTTAATTTTTTCTTATGGCTATTCTTGCAAGAGAGCATATAATTAAATCAATTATTAACAATTAAATTTTTTAAAAAATGGCAACATTCTCAAACAACGTTGTGACCCATGGTCTCAGCGGCATGCTTGGAGACATTATCGTGTTCAGGCAGAAAAACGGAAAGACCTATCTTTCCTCGAAACCAACCAAATCACACCACGGTCCTACCGAGGCTCAGCTTAATCAGCAGCAGAAATTCCAGGAAGCAGTGATCTATGCCCAGGCTGTGATCAGCAATCCTGAAAAACTTGAACCTTATGCCGCTAAAACCAAAGATGGCGCCTCACCCTTCAATGTGGCGCTGGCCGACTTTCTCCAGGCTCCCAAAATCAAGGAAATCGATGTGAGCGCCTATAACGGACAGGCAGGATCAACCATCCGCATCAGGGCAGTGGACGATTTCCAGGTGGCCGAGGTGGCTGTCAGAATCGAAGATACTGAAGGCGCCTTGCTCGAAAATGGTATGGCTGTGCCCCAGGAAAACAAACTCGACTGGATCTATACCACGAACACCAGCCGCGAATCTGCCCAGGGTCAGAAAATCGTGATCCGGGCAAGCGATGTCCCGGGACACCTCACCGAATCTGTTCAGCAAGTTTAATACTGACACTGTGTCATTAAAAACCTTACGCCTATCCCTCCCCTTCCCTACCCTATACCTTGAGCGAACGATAAGCGAACGATAAGCGAAGGATAAGCGAAGGATAAAAAGCCGGAAATCCACCCGATTCCGGCTTTTTTTCTGCCAGATTGTCACCCCCCAACCCAACCGCCTCCCCCTCTCCTTCAGGAGAGGGGGCCAGGGGGGTGAGGTGGTCTGAAGGCGAGGGGGCCGGGGGGTGAGGTGGTCTGAAGGAGAGGGGGCCGGGGGGTGAGGTGGTCTGAAGGCGAGGGGGCCGTGGGGTGAGGTGGTCTGAGGGTGAGGGGGCCAGGGGGTGGGTTCCTCCCCCCCCCTCCCTATTTATAGGGAGGGGGGCAGGGGGGGTGGGTAATTTTCCTACCTTTGCAAAACCATGAGCAAATTTGATGTCACCATCATCGGAAGTGGCCTGGGCGGCCTGTTATGCGGGTATATCCTCAGCAAAGAAGGCCTCTCTGTCGGAATCCTGGAAAAACACTCCCAGGCAGGAGGCAATCTCCAGAATTTTACCCGCCATGGTCATACCTTCGATACAGGTATTCATTATATTGGAAGCATGGCAGAAGGACAAACACTTCACCGTTACTGGAAGTATGCAGGCCTTACCGGAAAGCTGAGCCTGTACCGGATGGATATGGATGGGTTCGACCGCATCAGCCTGGACGGGGAAGAATTCCCCCTGGCACAAGGCTTCAACCATTTTATCGATTGTCTCACTCCCCGCTTCCCTGCCGAAAAAGATGCCATCACCTCTTTTATCAGCCAGATTCAGAAGATCAGCAGATCCTTCCCCCTCTATAACCTTGAATTCTCCGAAATTTACCCCGGCAATATCCAGCGTTCTCAGAATGCTTACGCTTACTTCACTACCCTGACGTCCGACCCGAAATTATCAGGAGTGCTTGCCGGAAATAATTTTCTTTATGCCGGAGATATGCGGAAAACCCCCTTGTATATCGCGGGACTGATCGACCATTCCTTTATCTCCAGCGCCTGGCGGCTGGCCGGTGGAAGCAGGCAGATCGCCGATATCCTCATTCAGGGAATACAGGAACAGGGAGGAAAAGTGATCACCGGCAAAGAAGTTACCCTGGTCAGTCATGAAGGCAGGGAATTTCAGATCGGAACTAAAGACGGGGATTCATTTTCTTCCCCAAGCCTGATTTCCGACACCCATCCGGCATCTGCTATCCGATTCCTCGCTCCCGGTCTGGTGAAGAAGTCATACCAGCAAAGAATACTGAACCTTGAAAACACGGTTTCTTCCTTCATTCTGAACATCGTGCTCAAACCATACAGTTTTCCATACCTGAACCATAAACATTCATTATTTCTCCAATGATCAGGTATGGACATCCCGGACTTCAGTGAATGATCGCTGGCCGGAAAAATTACCTGCTGTATACCCCCCTGCATGACCCCGGGGACACTTTCGCCAGGACGGTGACCATTCTTACCTACATGCAATTTGATGAGGTCAGAAAATGGGAAAACACGGTAAAAAGCAAAAGAGGTGAGGATTATCTTGCCTTTAAAGCAGAACGGACGGAAAGATTGATCCGGCTAGTCGAGAAAAAATTCCCGGGATTCAGCCGTTGTATTGCATTCACGGAAGCTTCCACCCCGCTTACTTACCGCGATTATACCGGTACGCCGGAGGGTTCCCTCTACGGCATCACCAAGGATTGCAACAACACCCTGCTCACGACCGTATTACCCAGGACAAAGATTCCCAGACTATATTTTACCGGTCAGAATATAAGTCTGCACGGCGCCCTGGGCGTCACCATCGGCGCCCTGCTTACCTGCGGGGAAATACTTGGACTGGAATTTCTCATGAATAAAATCAGGAAGATCTGAGATGGGCAGGAAATGGGTGAAACGGCTGCTGAAATTTCTTTCCGGGATACTGCTGTTCCTGCTTGTCACCGGAACAGTTTTCTATTTTCTCACTCAAACCGATCCGCCTGAACCTTCCGATCGCACGGCTGAATCCTTGAAAACAGATACCCTGGATGTCGACTTTTACCATTGCGGGCAAAGCTGGCTGAAAAAAAGCAATTCAGGTCTCTGGGAAATGTATGTGGAAGGGAAACCTTTCGATCGGGGCGTCATCCAGGGAAAATTGGCAAAAACACTGATCCGGAAACAGGAAAAAGCATTCGTCAGTCAGATTGAAAAGATGGTTCCTTCCCGTTTTTACCAGCGTTTTCTGAAATATTTTATCTACTGGTTCAACCGCAAGCTCGACAGGCACATTCCGGATGAATACAAACTGGAGATCTATGGCATCTCCCTGTCAGCCAGCAATGAATTTTCGTTTATCGGTAGTAATTATCAGCGCATGCTGAATTACCATTCAGCCCATGATATCGGGCATGCTTTACAGGATCTAAGCCTGGTAGGTTGTACCTCCTTCGGCGCCTGGAATGAGCTTTCCGAAGATTCTTCCCTGATTATCGGGAGAAATTTCGATTTCTATATGGGAGATGAATTCTCTGAGAACAAGATACTTTGTTTCGAAAAACCAGAACATGGATATCCTTTCATGATGGTGACCTGGGGGGGCATGATCGGAACCGTGTCGGGAATGAACCTCGAAGGAATAACAGTCACGATCAATGCCGCCAAATCTGATATTCCTTTTTCAGCCAGAACGCCGATTTCTATCGTTGCCCGGGAGATCCTGCAGTATGCAAAAACGATATCAGAAGCCCTGGCTATTGCTCAAAAGCGACAGACTTTCGTCTCTGAATCCATCCTGATCGGTTCGGGAAATGAGAACAGGGCTGCCATCATTGAAAAAACTCCTTTCGGAATTTCTCTGTTTGAACCTGCCGGAAGTTTTATTATCTGTGCCAACCATTTTCAGTCGGAGAAATTTCTTCATGATCCCATGAACATGGAGAACATGCGGGATAATGCTTCTGTTTACCGGTATCAGCGGGTCATGCAAAAACTTGTATCAAAATTCCCGTTAAACGCCTTGAAAACCGCTGAAATACTCAGAGATCAGCAGGGACTCGATGGCAGAGATATCGGCCGGGGAAATGAGAAAGCCATCAACCAGATGATCGCACATCATTCCGTCATTTTCAAACCTCAGCAGCGTCTGGTCTGGGTTTCTACCCATCCCTGGCAAATTGGTTCATATGTATGTTATGACCTCTGTAAAATTTTTCATAACTTTGCCGCGCTCCGAAAAAAAACGGATATAACAGAACCCGGCCGGATTATTCCCCCGGATCCTTTCCTGAAAACCGAAGATTATAAGCATTTTCTTCGCTTTCGGATTATGAAAGACAGCCTGCTGCTGGCTATTGCTTCTGTTAACTCCCTTAAACTGGACCGCTCTTTTTTTAATGATTTTATTGCTTCAAACCCTGAATTTTTTGAGGTTTACAGTCTGTCAGGCGAATATTACCTAAACAATACAGATTGGCGGAATGCCATTGCCTGTTTCAGGATGGCTCTCCAAAAAGAAATTCCGAAAAAATCAGAAAAGGAGAAGATCATTAAGCAGATGGCGGAATGCATTGTTGAATTAAACAAATCCAACTGATGAAGTTCAAATTGATATACCCCCGCTGGGAAAAACTCGAAGGACAAACTATTTTCAACCTTCCTCCTCATGGACCTATCGTGATGGCTGCCGCCCTGCCTGAAAACGTGGAAATTGAATTTACCGATGAAAACGTCGAAGACCTGGTCATCGACGACAGTCCCGATTTTGTTGGAATATCCATGATGCTCACCACCCAGGTGAAACGGGGATGGGCCATTGCAGATCAATACCGGAAACTGGGCAAGAAAGTCATCTTCGGAGGCATTTCTACCATGCTCCATGCCGAAGAAACAATGCTGCATGCTGATTCAGTCTTCCTGGGTGAAGTGGAAGGACGTCTTCAGGAGGTCATGAATGATTTTCATAAGAATGATCTGAAAAAAATCTATAATTTCATGAATAAACCACCGGACATGAATCTCATTGGTCCGGCAAAAAGGGATATCCTTAAAAAGGACCTCTATTACCATAAAGGATTCCGCATGGTTGACCTGTTCCATGCTTCCCGTGGCTGTATCTACGATTGCTATCCCTGCGCCGTCCGTTACCTGGGAGGACGCGGCTTCCGCCCCCGCCCCATCAACCGGGTGGTAGAAGAACTCAGCCAGATGGACAACAGCCGCCTGTTTATCGTCGACAACTCCCTGGCCCTGGATACAAAATGGGAAAAAGAGCTTTTCAAAGCTATGATCCCATTGAAGAAAAAATGGGTAAGCCATACCATAGAAGATAAGAATGAGGTTCTTGACCTTGCCGCCCAGGCCGGGGCATGGTATGTTTACCAGGCTGTGTTCGATACCTCCGATTACATTAAAAACAGGATCAAACAATATCATGATTACGGGATCGCCGTGGAAGGTACCATCCTTTTAGGCCTGGACAACCAGACTGAAGACGATATCAAACGCCTGGTTGATTTTCTCCTCGAGATCGACCTTGATCTGGCAGAATTTACAGTGCTGGCTCCTTTCCCTCATACCAAAGCATACAGCGATCTATTAAAACAGGGCCGTATCTTCGATACCGACTGGAATCATTACAATGCAGGAAAAGTAGTGTATCATCCCAAACATATGTCGGCCGACAAACTTACCGAGTTGTACAACTATGCCTGGGATACTTTCTATAAAGATGAACCACAGACCATGAAAATGTTCAACCTCATCAGCAAAGTGGTGGCCCGGGAAGTTTCCGATGGCACCTACCAGCCACGCCGCCGCGATCTGATCGACCTCAGCTTCGGAAAAAAAGTCAGTAATTTACCTGAAAAAATCAAATACACCACCGCCCCATGACACCTCTGCACCACTGCACCTTGGCACCATGGCACCATTTCACTAAATAATTATGGAGACCAATCCCGAATTCACCAAATACATGGACCGCTACTTCGACTACCTGGGACAATGGGAAAGCCCTTCCAGATGCGGGTTAAAGGTTATTCACAGAAAAGATTTGAAAACATTGGCCATTGCCACTGAAATATACCGCCAGAATCCAGGAACACCCGTTACCGAATGGTGTGCCCCCCTGGCCACACAAGTCATGCTTTCCCTGCATGAAAAACCTGAAAACTTTATATTTCTCGAACATACTCCCGATCTCCGCAGTAAACTGGCATTCTATGAAGAAACTTTCGACCAGGTTGGATTTGAATGGAATGGAGAACAATTTATTCAGCCAAAATGGACCCGCCTGAGCAGGGAGGAAGTCGATGCCATGATGGAAGGATGAAACGGCTGCTCACCATAGCCATAATCCTGACGCTTTTAGCCTATCGCCTGCCAGCTCAGAAAATTCTTTATTCTTCCATTAAAGGAAATATCCTCGATCAGCAAACCCTGTCGCCTTTACCCGGAGCAACCATCATAATATCAGGATCAGATCCGCTGATCGGAACTACCACAGATACGCTGGGTCATTTCAAACTGGAACATATTCCCATCGGGCAATACCAGCTCAGGATCTCTTTCGTTGGCTACTCCCCTTTGCTGACCAATCCCCTGATTGTAAACAGCGGCAAGGAAACCATGGTTTCTTATAGGCTGAAGGAACAGATTTCCCAGGCCGGCGAAGTGGAGATCAGGGGAGATTACCGGAAATATGATGCCATCAATAAGATGGCTCTGGTGAGTGTGCGCTCTTTCAGTGTGGACGAGACCTTCCGCTTTCCCGGAAGTTATAATGATCCGGCACGCATGGTTGCCAATTTCGCCGGGGTGACCTCGGGCATCGATAACCGGAACGATATCATTGTCCGGGGTAATTCGCCTATGGGACTTCAATGGAGACTCGATGGCATGGAAATCCCCAATCCCAATCATTTCGCTGCCGTGGGAACCACCGGTGGACCCGTGACCGTGCTGAACAATAATCTGCTTTCGAATTCCGACTTCCTGACCGGGGCTTTCCCGGCCGAATACGGCAACACCCTTGCCGGCATCTTTGATTTGCGCATGCGTAACGGAAACAATGAACACCATGAATACTGGTTCCAGCTTGGATGGAACGGACTGGAATTCGGAGCAGAAGGACCCTTCTCGAAAAAACACCCGGCATCCTACATGGTATCTTACCGATATTCTCCCTTGCAGTTTTTAGGATGGTTCAACATCAACCTGGGTGTGATACCGAAATATCAGGATCTGAATCTGAAAATCACCATTCCGACTAAAAAAGCCGGTACTTTTACCCTGACCGGATTGGGAGGTATCAGCTTTATTGAACTCTTCGACAGCCGCAAGGATCAGTCAAAGTGGACATTTCCCGATTACGGGGAAGACCTTTCCAACGGTTCCAACCTCGGCCTGGTCGGAATTACCCATCAGATTGCTCTGAGGCCTGACCTGCGCTGGAAGAATATCATCTATGTAGTCGGATCAAAAGTCTATACTAAAATAGATACCTTCTCCAATGTGGTGACTACCCCCTCTCCCTGGGCCGGAGAACTTTCCACCGAATTCAAGTACTCATTTGTTTCGGAAATCAATAAGAAATTTTCTGCCCGGCATTCCCTGGATGCCGGGATCTTCTGGGATTATTACGACATGACCTTTGCCGACAGTTCGATGTACAAAGGGCAATTCATTATAAATACAAATTCCAGGGAGAACATGCATCTTCTCCGTGCTTTCGGACAATGGATGTTTCAACCCTCGAACCGGATCATGGCAACACTCGGGTTGTACGGATCCTGGCTTTCACTCAACCACTCCTGGGCCCTGGAACCCAGGCTGGGCTTTGAATGGATCATCAATAAGAAACATAGTCTTACTTTCGGGGCCGGACTGTATAGCCAGATGCAAGCCAGGGTGATGTATTTCCTGCTGACCACCCGACCCGGTGGGGAGATCGTGCAAACAAACAGGGATCTTGGCTTTACGAAAAGCTTCCAGCTGGCATTAGGCTATAACTACCTGCTGACGGAAAACCTCCGGTTTAAAACAGAAATCTACTACCAGTATTTGTATGATATCCCAACCAAACAATCCATTCCGGAATACACCCTGAGCAACCAGGGACATGAATTTTTTCTCGACCGCAGGTATGCCGACAGCTTGATCAACAGGGGAAGCGGCAGGAATTACGGGATAGAATTCACATTTGAACGCTTTCTTAAAAAGAACTATTACTTCTTATTCACCTCCTCCCTGTTTAACTCTACCTATTCAGGGTACGACAATACGACAAGAAATTCGGCATTCAATGTGAATTACGTCCTGAATGCAGTGGCAGGATATGAACTGGTAATGGGAAAGCGTAAATGGGGCGTGATGTCGTTCGGACTGAGAGCTACCTGGGCAGGAGGAAATCCCTATGTGCCTTATGATGTAACTGCAACAATACAAAATGCTGAACCGGTTTATGATTGGGGAAATGCCTATGACCCGCGATTCCCGGAATATAAGAGACTCGCTTTCAGGTTTGGCATCAAACGCAATCTTCCGGGTTACAACATCGAATTTCAGCTTGATTTGCAGTATCGCACGAATTATACCAATATCTACCTGCAGCGCATTGATCCGAAGACCGGGGAAATCAAGAATTATTTCAACATGGGCTTCTTCCCCATGGGAACCTGGAGAATCCAGTTTTGAATATACAAAAAAGGTTAAATTTGACAGATGAAATTCCTTGTTTCAACCGCCTTTTTCTTCCTGAAAATCCTGCCTGTTCCGGTTTATTATTTCATTGCGAATGGCTTCTTCTATATCACTTATTATATCATTAGATACCGCAGGGATGTTGTATACCAGAATATCATCAGGTCCTTCCCTGATTTCGATGAAACCAAGGTCAGAAAAACAGAAAAGGAATTCTACCGGCATCTTTCCGATTATTTCGTGGAAAGCGGAGCCATTGTTCGTTTTGGTAAAAAGAGTTTCAGGAAACGGTTTAAATACCTTAACGGAGAACTCCTTGACCAGTATTTGAATGAAGGAAATAACCTCCTGATACTTACCGCTCATTATGGAAACTGGGAATGGCTCTGCACACTGCCCATGATTACATCATATCCGGCTTTTTCGCTTTACAAACCTCAGACTAACCGGTTTGTGGAGGAGGCTATGATCCGGATCAGGGAAAAATACGGTATGCATCTGCTTTCCTATCCCGGATTATACAAAGAGATTATTTCATCACCCAAAGGAAAACCCCTATCCGTGTTAATGGTGGCAGATCAACGTCCTCCATGGGATGATAAGGCACAGTGGATTGAATTCCTGAATCAGCCCATCACCTTTTTCCGTGGACTTGAAAACATAGCCCGGACCATGAAAGGAGTTGCTGTTTTTGCAAAAATTGTCAAAGTTAAAAGGGGGCATTATACCGTAGCATTTATTCCGCTCATGGATAATCGTGAAAAAAATGGGATCGGGCCGTCATTAACTGAAAGATATTTTAAGGAGCTGGAAAAAAGTATTGCCGCTGAACCAGCTTATTACCTCTGGACCCATAAACGATGGAAATTTACAAAGCCTGTCGAATGAATAAAAAAATAATGGTTTCATGAAAAAAACAGATCAATATCAATCGATTCCTCCGGTATGGCTGGTCAACATGATTAATGCCTTTCGTACTTCTTTGCTGATGTTGAACAAGAAAATATTTCCGGGTAATGTCGTGCTATATGAACAATTCCAGTATTTCTGGCTGTTGACTTCTTTACATGTTGCAGCAAAACTGAATATTGCTGAAACCCTCCGATCCGGTCCAAAATCCATCGATGAAATTGCAAGTGCTGTTGATGCACATGTTCCATCTTTATATCGCATCATGAGGTCATTGTCAAGTCATGGAATATTCCGCGAGAAGAAAAATAAGGTTTTTGCTTTAAATGCTGTCTCAAGGGCCCTTCTGGATGGTCATGGCTCATTGCGTTACACCATTATTCATCACCTCGGTATTGTGAACTGGATGGCCATGGGAAACCTGTTTCATGCCGTGAAAACGGGAGAGGACTCATTCACCTACGCGCACGGAAAACCTATCTACGATTACCTGAGTGAACATCCGGCAGAATATGAGCTATTTGATAAATCCATGTCTAATCTATCTGATATGGGTTTACCGCTGATATTGAATTCCTGCGATTTCTCAAAATTTGAAACAGTGGCTGATATCGGTGGAGGCGAAGGCTTCCTTTTATCGCACATCCTGAAAAAGTATCCTCACTTGAAGGGAATTCTGTTTGATTTGACTGAAGCACTGCAAAAAGCACAGACCATGCTGGAGAGTCACGGGATCAGCTCACGCACGGAGATCGTACACGGTAGCTTCTTTGAAAAAATGAATATTACGGCAGATGTTTATATTCTGAAAAACATACTTCACAACTGGGATGATGAGCATTTTCTGACCATTTTAAAAAATATTTCGGATTCCATGCCTACTGCGGCAAAGATTTACATTATTGATATGGTTGTACCTGAAAATAATTTACCATCCATCTCCAAACTACTCGACATACAAATGCTTGGAATCATGGCGGGAGGAAAGGAAAGAACGCGGAACGAATTTTCCGCCCTCATCGAAAAAGCAGGACTCCGGCTTGATCGTTTGATTCCGACCATTGGTCCACTGAGTATATTAATCTTATCCCGAAAAGCATAACCAATGCGAAAGTTAATTGCCGCTATCAACAAGGAAATTTTATTGCTTATTCGTGATTTGCCGGGCCTTGCCATTCTTTTCGTCATGCCTGTACTATTGATCCTGGTGGTTACCCTGGCACAGGAAAAAGCCATGAAAAGTCAGGTTGGCAAAGCCCTTATTCTGCTGATTGATCATTCGAAATCAGAGCTTTCCGGAGAAATCAGATCGAATATTCAGCAATCAGGTTTTTTTACCCTTGTTGATGCCAGCCAGGATACTATTTCAACCCTGGAATCGCAGAAGATGCTTATTGCAAATGGAAAATATTCCCTGGGTCTGATCTTGTATCCCGGAGATTCCTCTATGCACATTTGGGTTGACCCTGCGTTGCAAAGCACATACACAAAAGGACTGGTTCAATCGCTGACATACCTCATCAGGGCAGCGCAAAGTAAAGAATCTCTGGAAGAGATGCTGATGATCATTAGTGGAAACAACAAGCAAGTCGCCAGGGAAATCATGAAATCAGCCTTGGAAAATCTTCCTGAAATCAGTGAATCTTATGCCATGAGTTCTAAATCAAAGATTAACCCCACTCCCATTCAGAACAATGTGCCAGGGTTCATTCTTTTTGCCATGTTTTTTATTGTCATTCCATTGAGCGGAAGTTTGATCAATGAAAAAAATGAAGGCAGCAGTCAACGGCTGGGAACCTTACCGGTATCGTTCTTGACCCTTCTTTTAGCAAAAGTAATCGTATTCCTGGCTGTATGCCTGACCCAATTCCTTATGATGATCCTTGTTGGTTTATGGGTATTTCCAGCATTTTTCGATCTGCCCGCCCTGGATATCGGCAACCATTACGCGGGAATTTTAATCGCCACCATTTGTGCCTCCCTCGCTGCCATCGGTTTTGGAATCATCGTTGGATCATTATCAACAACCCATAACCAGGCTGCCATGTTTGGATCTGTCATGGTCGTTCTTCTTGGAACCATCAGCGGAACCTTCCTCCCTATACATATAATGCCTGAAGCCATTCGCTGGATCAGTCATCTTTCTCCTATCCGCTGGGGAATCGATAATTACCTGACCCTGTTCATCAGGGACGGAAGTATCCCTGATATCATCCTGAATTCAATCCTGCTTCTTTCATTTTTCGGTTTGGCAATGATGATCAGCATTGTTATTTTTGCAAAACGAAAATAAGGAGGTTTAATCCAACCTGACCATGAAAGAAAAAGACGGCATCAGCGATTGTCCTGAGCAACAAATGATTCTTTACGTTGAGAAGGAAGATGGTCAATATGGCCCCATGCAGACAGGTTCCTATATTTCGGCCAATTACCTTGACGATTTTTTTTATAAACGTAGGAATCTTGAAAAAACTTTACTGAAAAGAGTGCAATCAAATGAAATAAGTCCCATTCATTATTTCATGATTCTGGAGGATTTGACGCTTTCCGAACTGGCTGCAAGGGCTGGCATCTGGAAATGGAAAGTGAAACGTCATCTGAAATCCGGTCATTTTCACCGGATTACCTCCCGGGAAATGGACCACTATGCCCTGGTATTCAATGTAACCACCAGGGAAATCAGAGACCTGGGGACATTGAAGTCTGAAAAATTGTAAAATGAGAATTGAAAGTTTTACCCATAAAATGGCTGCGCATTGCGAATCAGGAACAATTACTTCCCTGCTGAACCATGCCGGACTAAAAATCACTGAACCTTTGGTTTTCGGGATCTCCAGCGGAATCTTCTTCGGATACTTCCATAAGATGAAATCCTTTACATTCCCGACTTTCATTGTCAGGAATAAACCAGGTCAGATGCGAACCAATATCGAAAAACGACTGGGAGTCAAATTCGATACTCATTCTTTTAAGGATACAATAAAAGGTCAGCTGACCCTGGAAGGATTGCTTGAAAAAAACATACCTGTAGCCTGCCAGGTGGATTTTTTCTATCTCGATTATGTTCCTTCCTGGGAAAGGGTTCACATTAATGTTCATTTCCTGGTCATCATCGGGAAAGAGGGAGATAACTACATTATCAGCGACAGCTATTTTCCTGACCCGGTCGAACTTCCCCGGGAGTCTCTTAACAATGGCCGATTTGCAGGCGGAAGTATGTCGCCCAGGGGTTTTCTTTTTTATCCTTCCTTTCTACCGGAAAATATTGACTATGAAAAAGCCATCAGAAAGGCGATAAAAAAAGCCTGCTTCAACATGCTGAAGATCCCACTGCCTTTTTTAGGTGTGAAAGGAATCCGCATGTTTTCGAAAAAAATAGAGGATTGGCCAAAATTTGCGCGCGATACCGAACACCTCTCGCACGAGATCATGAAAATTAATATACTTTTAGAAGACCAGGGTACCGGTGGCGCAGGTTTCCGCTTTATGTATGCAACCTTTTTGCAACAGGCTGCCGAAATAATCAATCAACCTGAATTGAAAGTGTTATCAAAAGAACTTATGATTATCGGGGATGGCTGGCGTGAAATCTCCTTATTTGCTGCAAGAATCGGAAAAAACCGCGATCTTGGTCCTGAAAAACTTAAAGCCTTGGGTGCAATGATTGCAGATCGCGCCGATGTCGAAGAAAAATTCTTCATCAACCTTAATAAAGCTATATTATGACAACAATACCTGGCCCGGACTTGAAACTTGAAATTAAACTACTCATCATGGAAACCCTGAGTATACAGGATGTCAACCCTAATGATATCGACGAAGAAGAACCCCTGTTCGGAGGGACCAATGCCCTGACCCTTGATTCTGTTGATGCATTGGAAATAATCATGGCCATTCAAAGAAAATATAATGTACGCATCGGCGATCAGAATCTTGCCCGCAATATTATTCGTTCAATCAATAGTATAGCTAACTTTTTGACATCTGAACAGGCAAAAACAGAATCCTAACAGAGAAATCACCCTTGAAGACATCATACCTAACTGCCGGAATAAAGATATCCCGACTTTTCAAACTCCTGATCAGAAATAGAGTCACAATATCACCCACCACGATAGGACGTATATTGTTTTTAATACAAAGTTCTGTCTGGTCTTCTTTTTTTGCTCTCATTGAAAAAATTCGTTATCAGAATGCGATTCAAAAAATGGCGGTTCCAGAAGACCCGATTTTCATTGTCGGCCATTGGCGCACCGGATCAACATTTCTGCATCAATTACTGAATCTTGATTCCAGACTTGCTTCTCCTACGCTGTTCCAGGTTGCCATTCCTGATAGCTTTTTAATCTCCTACGCCTACTATAAGCCTTTGCTGAAAAAAGTGATCTCGGGAAAACGACCGATGGATAACGTGAAACTCGGCATGGATGAACCCCAGGAAGATGAATATGCCATTTTCAGAATTACCGGTTGTTCTCCCCTCGAACGAATTATTTTTCCAAAATCCAGAACCTACTTTTTACTTGATCATCCTCAATATCTTCCGGAACAAGCCGACCATAAAGCATGGGAGAAAAACCTGGTTTACTTTTTTAAAAAGCTTTCATTTAAAACTGGAAAAACCATCATCTCCAAAAATCCGTTTAACTCGATGCGTATTCCGGAACTCTCAAGGTTGTTTCCCAAATCCAGGTTCATTCATATTGTCAGGCATCCATACCAGGTTGTACCCTCCACCATTCACATGTGGGATATCGTTCAGCAGCAAAACTGTCTGAACAACCTGGCTCACCGCCCGGGCATCGACGAGGTTCTGACTGTTTTTGACGACATGCTGACAAAACTTGAAAATGATCTTCAAGCCCTTCCTCCTGAAAGACATTTATTGATCAGATATGAAGACCTTGACTACCAAACCCTCAATACAATGGAGGAAATTTATCGCAAATTTGAATTGCCCTTCACCGTAGACCTTCAGGATAAAATCAGGCAGTTTCTCCATGAAGTCAAGGAATATGAAAAAAATTCTTTCTCACTTTCCCAAGAAACCCGGGAAATAATTCAAAAAAAATTGCAACACCATATGCATCACTATAGCTATACCTGATTTTTTTATACCTTTGATTAATTAAACCTGAAAAAATGAAAAAGAATATTCTGGTCACTTTAATCCTTATTGGACTTTTCTCCCTCAATTTAACAGCACAGGATCAGCAACAGTTGCGTCCGAAAAATATTAAAAGCGGTTTTTATCTCAGGATGGGTCCTGTATTTGCGGTGGGCAAATACGCGGAAGGACAGACCGTTGCTACCAAAGTTGATGGAGTAACTGAGATCTCCACATTTCTCCCGGCAAAAATCGGGGGAGCATTGGATTTCGGCTACCTCATTTACATTGCACCTGCCTTTGCCAATAACATGCTCAGGGCCGGAATTGATGCTTCATTCCTGACCACTTCATTTAATACCACCGACCCAAATGTGAGTGAAAAAAAATATAAATACTGGTATTATTATGTCGGGCAGAAATTTGGTCCGGTCATTACAATCAATCCCATTGACCGCCTGATGGTTGACCTTTCTTATAAAATTAATGCCTACATGGTGTATAGCAATACGAACGGATGGGGACAAAATATATTTCAGAATGAAGTGAGCATGAATATCCGTTATTCTATCATGATGTTTTCCTTCCAGTACAATTTCGGAAAAGCCAACTTCAACGCCTTTGAAAAATCAAATCCGGATCGCTTCATTGAAAACAACACGATCAGGATTCTCATCGGATTGAAATTCTAAAAAATCACCTGTCTTAACATGACTAATCCCATTGACTTCTATCCGGATATCGAAAGACTTCCGGAGGGAGAAATCAAACGGTTTCAGAACAAAAAACTTTTAAAACTTTTACAATACCTGAATTTGAATTCCGGGTTTTACAGGGATCTATTTAACCATAACCGGATCAACCTATCTTCTATTCGTACTGTTGAAGATTTACAAGCCCTTCCCATCACCACAAAAGAAGATCTTCAAAACAGGAACGACGATTTCCTCTGCGTTCCAAAAGAAAAAATTATTGATTATATCACGACCTCGGGTACCCTTGGCGATCCGGTCACCTTTGCCATGACCGATAAAGATCTCGATCGCCTGGCTTATAACGAGGCACTCTCATTCGCCTGTGCAGGGGGAACTTCAAGTGATATCTACCAGTTAATGACCACCATGGATCGCCGTTTCATGGCTGGTCTTGCTTATTTTCTCGGAATCCGCATGCTGGGAGCCAGTATTGTCAGGGTTGGCAATGGCATCCCTGAATTACAATGGGATACCATTCAACGGGTTAAGCCCAATGCCATTATCGCCGTGCCCTCATTTATCTTGAAGGTAATCGAATATGCCGAACTTCATCATATCGATTATCAGGCAAGCAGTATAAAAAAAGCAGTCTGTATCGGAGAACCATTAAGAAACAGCGACCTGTCGCTCAATACACTTGGAAGAAAGATCCGGGAAAAATGGGATATCCAGTTGTTTTCCACCTATGCTTCAACTGAAATGGGAACAACCTTTACCGAATGCAAGCAAGGATGTGGTGGACATCATCATCCTGAACTGATCATCGTAGAATTTCTCGATGATATGGGTAATCCGGTCAGGGAAGGAGAACTGGGAGAAGTGACTATAACAACCATAGGCGTGGAGGGGATGCCGCTGCTCCGCTTTAGAACCGGGGATGTTTGCCATCATTACACCGAACCCTGTTCCTGTGGTCGTACAACCATGAGACTTGGACCTGTTGTGGGACGAAAAAATCAAATGATCAAATATAAAGGAACAACCCTCTACCCTCCGGCACTATACGATATCCTGGACAATATTGATTTTATCCGGAATTATATTGTTGAAGTTTATACAAACCAGATCGGGACCGATGAAATCCTGATTCATATCGGAAGCAAAGTTCAGGGAGAAGAAAAAGAAAAAGATATCAAAGATCACTTCCGGGCAAAACTCCGTGTTGCACCACTGATTAAATTTGAATCTGAGGCTGTTATTCAGAAATTTCAATTTCCTGAAACCAGCAGAAAACCAATAAAATTCATCGATAACAGGGAGAAAAACGGATAATTTCTTCTTTTTTTTCTTGACTATTCAGATTAATTATTATAATTTTGTCTAAATAAAATTAGATGTATAATTAAACCTTTGATGATCATGAAAAAATTAAGTATAGTATTATTGACTTTTTGTTTTATGCTGGCAACTGATGCTCTGCATGCACAAAAGATTAAATCAGGAGATATTAAAAATTTAAGCGGACAGAAAACAATCAATGTCACCTATGATTATTCTGCTACTGCTGTTGGAAAATTTAAAACTGAAAAAGAATATCTCGATGCCGGCATAGCCGATCGTAACAATAAAAAGCCAGGCAGCGGAGATGATTGGGCTGCAAAATGGATATCTGCTAAAAAAGACAGGTTTGAACCTGCATTCGAAGAAGCTTTCAACAAGCAGTCAGATGAATGCGGAATGGAAATCAAAACAGACCTCACGGCCAATTATACTTTGGTTGTTCGTACTAATTTTGTTGAGCAGGGAGTTGAAACAGTAGCAATGGGCGCTGCAAAATCTGCTCAAATCGACCTGATTGTTGACCTTATTGCAACCTCCTCCCCTGATAAAATCCTTGCTTCCATTGAAATGAATGATGCTAAACCAAAATCAAATATGCGTATGAGTGTTGGCGGAGTTCCGGTCAGCAAAGAAGTTTATGACCCTGGGGCACGGATTGCCGAATGTTATGAAACTGCAGGAAAACAAATTGCAAAATTAATTTGCAAACAACTCAAATAAAAGATTTTCTATTCTTCAGTAGGCTGTCATAACCAGACAGCCTTTTTTTTATTTTTCATCAACAACCTCTCCCAATATTAGCGTTTTTAGCACTTTTACCAGAAGAATTTCTTCCAGCGGGATCTTCATAATGTCTTTGTCCAGAATAACAAAATCAGCTCTCTTGCCGGCTTCCAGGCTTCCTGTGATCTTCTCATCAAAATTTGCTTTTGCTGCCCAGATAGTTATGGACCTCAGGGCCTCCTCCCGGCTGATTCCATTTTCCGGCTGGAATCCATCTTCCGGATTTCCTTTCATGTCTTTTCTTGAAACGGCGGCATAAAATGTGAGAAGTGGAGAAACCTGTTCGATCGGGAAATCAGTCCCGTTTGCCAGCCATCCATTCTCCTGCATCAGTTGTTTGTATGCATAAGCCCCTTTGATCCTTTCCTTCCCAACCCTTTTTTCTGCCCAGTACATATCAGAAGTGGCATGTGTGGCCTGCACGGAAGGTATTACCGAATATCTTCCGAATAAATGCATGTCGCCGGGATCCACTACCTGCGCATGTTCAATTCTCCATCGACGATCATTTTTTTCTTTCAGATATGATCCATAAATGTCAAGAACCAGCTTCACGGCAGAATCACCTATACAATGGGTATTCACCTGATAACCGTTAGCCAGGGCTATCCGACAGTATTTTTTAATAGAATCCGGAGAGGTTACAAGAATTCCTGTTATCCCGGCCGCATCGCTGTACGGTTGTTTCATAAGGGCAGTCCTGCTTCCAAGACTGCCATCAGCATATAACTTAATCGAACTGACAGTCAATTTTTTAGTCAGGTAAGGTCCTTTCAAAACAAATGCGCTGAAATTCGATGAAGTGGGATTAAGCATAGCATAAACGTGGATTTTTAATAATCCCTGAGCCTGGAGCGAATCTATCAGTTTCACGATTTTATATTCCAATCCGGCATCGCTCACTGCGGTGAGTCCTAAACCGAAACATATTTCCTGGGCATTTTTCAGTAAATCCATTTTCCCTTTATCGTCGGGCTCAGGAACGGTATTTCTCATAAGATCTGCAGCTTTTTCACTCAGGATTCCAGTAAGCCTTCCGTTTTTTATTTCGACTTCACCCGGTTTGAACTTATTGTTCATACCTATTCCCGCCTTATCTAAAGCCAATTGATTTGCCAGGACAGAGTGCCCGTCAATACGAATGATCATGACAGGCCTGTCGGGAAATTCCTCGTCCAATAATTTCCTGTCGGGAAATTCTTTCTTTTTCCACAGATTCTGATCCCAGCCACGTCCAACAATCCATCCATCTCCGAGTACAGACTGAAATGATTTAATGCGTGACAAAACTTCATCAAAGGACCTGGCTCCGGTCAAATCGGTGTATTGAAGATTAAGAGCCAAACCGTAAAAGTGACAATGAGCATCGATAAAACCCGGGTAAACTGGTTTTTCCTTTGCGTCAATCATTTGTTTCGCATAAAACTTCCCGATAATTTCCGAAGAATGTCCGACAGCAATGATTTTACCATCTTTGACAGCCATCGCTTCTGCCATGGAATTCAATGAATCCAGGGTGTATATTATTCCATTATAAATCACTAGGTCGGCTTTTTCTTTCATGGGATGACAGGAATAAAAAAAGAGAAGTAAAAGGCAAAGAAAAAAAATAATCTGATTTTTCATATTGCTTATGAGTTAGATATGCCGGGAAAGACCAAAAATAACAAACAAATTTGTAAAATACTTGACATTAATTAAAATGATTTACTATTTTTGTATCATTCTAATTCGATATATTAATGAAATATAAATCTATTACACCTAGATTTATTGTTGTACTCACTGTTATTCTTGCTGCAACCCTTATGCGGTTGCTGCCGCACTGGCCAAACTTTACCCCTGTTGCTGCCATGGCATTATTTGCAGGGACCTATCTCGACAAAAAGCAATATGCTTTTGCCATCCCAATCGCCACGATGTTTCTGAGCGATCTCGTGTTAGGTCTGCATGCTAATATGCCTGCCGTCTACATCAGTTTTGCCATTACGGTTCTCATCGGCATGTTGATCCGGAAAAAGGTCAATGTGGGATCGTTGGTCCTGGCATCATTCAGTTCAGCGGTTATCTTTTTTCTGATAACTAACTTTTCCGCCTGGCTAGCCAGCCCGTTTTACCCACAAACATTTCCCGGCCTGCTGGAATGTTACATCGCAGGTCTGGTCTTTTTCCGGGACACGGTCAACGGATTTTCTTTCTTTATGAATGATCTCCTGGGAACTATGTTCTTCTGTGCGGTATTCTACGGATCCTTTTATCTGGCGCAGATGAGGTTTCCGGTTCTGGATAGATCCAGATTTTAACAAGTCATCCTTCCTTTTTCCGGGAGGATGCAGAACTTTGAGCAACAATATTTTTTTTATCTCCCTTACTTTGTCTTGGCAGGTAGAGGCCCATGTATTATTCATAAAATAGGGGTACTTTTGCAGCTATGGGTGATCTCATTCGCTTGTTACCGGATTCCGTTGCCAACCAGATTGCCGCAGGGGAAGTAGTTCAACGTCCTGCTTCAGCGGCCAAGGAACTTCTTGAAAATACCATTGATGCCGGTGCCACTGATGTTAAACTCATCATTAAGGAAGCGGGTAAAGCATTGATCCAGGTCATTGATAATGGCTGCGGAATGTCGGAAAGAGACGCCAGGATGTGCTTTGAAAGACATGCTACTTCGAAGATCCAGCAAGCCAATGATCTTTTAACCATCCGCACCCTGGGTTTCCGCGGTGAAGCATTAGCATCCATCGCCTCTGTAGCTCAGATTGAACTGAAGACAAAAAGAGTTGAAGATGAAATCGGAAGTTGTATCGAAATTGAAGGTTCGGAATTCAAAAACCAGTCACCGGTCAATTGTTCGAACGGTACATCAATCTCGGTAAAAAATTTGTTTTTCAATGTTCCTGCCCGCCGGAATTTTTTAAAATCAAATACCCTGGAACTGAAGTACCTGTTGGAAGAGTTTTTCAGGATCGCCCTGGTAAACCCAGGCCTCTCCTTCTCTTTCTATAATCATGATAAAATCCTGTTTCAGCTTCCTGCAAGCAACTTGAAACAACGCATCGTCAATCTACTGGGTGTAAATTATAACCAGCGATTGATACCTGTTGACCAGCAAACCGATCTGGTGAATATTGCCGGATTCATCGGGAAACCTGAGTTCGCAAAAAAAACAAGGGGTGAACAATACTTCTTCACCAATGGCAGGTTCATGAAAAGTCCCTACCTGCATCACGCCATTGAAAATGCATTCAAAGAGTTAATCCCTGCCGACACCTTCCCAACCTATTTCATATATCTTGAAGTTGATCCTAAATCAATTGATGTCAATATTCATCCAACCAAGACAGAAATCAATTTTCTTGAAATAAAAAGTATTTACGCCATTCTTCATGCTGCGATCAAACAATCCATCGGAAAATTCAATCTGTCACCCACCCTCGATTTTGAGGTTGAACAAAGTATGATCATTCCTCCACCCCCGAAGGATCATGTTATTATCCCACCATCTATCACTATCAATCCGGATTATAATCCATTTGAAAAGAGAACCAGTCCCCAATCCCGGATGCCATTCAATACAATGCCTTCAGCCAAAAATTTCTCCGAAAAAGAGATGGAATCAGCACTTACTTCGTTCTGGAGCAGTGATAAACAATTTTATACAGACAGGGTCATTCAGGTAAAAAATTCATTCCTGCTTACACATACCACCAGTGGCGTGGTAATTATCGATCAGCAGAACGCGCATGAAAGAATTATTTATGAACGTTTATTGAATCAACAGGAGCATTTTCCGGGAGGATCTCAGCACATTCTTTTGCCGCAATCCATCACCCTGACACATGAAGATGCACAATTACTGGCTGAGTGGAAAAATCATTTTGAAGAAATCGGTTTCGATATCCGCGATTTCGGTAATAATACCTTCGTCATACATGCCGTTCCTGCCGATTGCAAAAACCTTCCATCGGGTGAACTATTCGAAGCTGTTCTGGAATCCCTGAAAACAAATTCCCGATATCCCAGAACTACGGATAAAATTAATCTGATTCGTGCCCTTTCCAGAAAACTTTCTGTTAAAAAGGGCAGAAAATTGCATCAGGAGGAAATGAATTTAATGGTGGAACACCTTTTCGCCTGTAAAGTCCCAGATATCTCTCCCGATGGTAAACCTACTATGATACTGATCACCTTTGAAGAGTTAATGAAAAAATTTAAAAATTAATTTTACCAAATGTTTAATCAATATAACCCAGCAGGATTTCGCTTGTTACCCCCGGTAGTTAAAAATTTACTCATTATTAACGGTTTGTTTTTTCTGGCTACTATCTCGTTTGAAAGCGCCTTCAGGATCAACCTGGTAGATATACTGGGCCTTCATTATTTCGACTCAGAACTTTTCAGGCCATACCAATTTGTTACTTACATGTTTTTACATGCTGATTCTAAACATATTATATACAATATGTTTGCTCTGTGGATGTTTGGTTATTTACTGGAAAATGTATGGGGGTCAAAGCGATTTTTATCTTATTATATGATCACGGGTATTGGAGCTGCAGCTGTTCAAACCTTTGTTATCTGGATGGATATTTCATCCATTCAAACCGCCGCTGCCACCTATAGCCACAATCCATCCCTGAATGGATTTATTGCCTTTGTCCGTCAATATTATCCTCAATATTTTGAAATTGAAGGAACCGTTAAAACATTTATAGGAGAATGGTCACTATCACCGAAAAACCCTTTATTCCTGCAACAATCAACAGAGTATATCAGCCAGTTGATCCAACTACAGATGAATGTCTCTACAATCGGGGCTTCTGGAGCAGTTTACGGCATTTTACTTGCATTTGGCATGATGTTCCCCAATATGCTTGTTTATATCTGGTTTTTATTTCCCATTAAAGCAAAATGGATTGTCATTTTTTATGGTGCTATTGAAATATTTTCGGGCTTATCCAATAATCCAAGTGACAATGTTGCCCATTTTGCCCATTTGGGAGGAATGATTTTTGGCTTTTTCCTCATCATTTACTGGAGAAAGAAATCAAATATTTAACAAAAAACCATGGACCAAAATTTCGGCCATCGACCTGGCTTATTGAAGGAAATCAGCAAGTTTTTCAGACAAGGTTCTGTTTTATCCGTTTTTATCCTTTGCAATGTTGCCGTCTGGGTTTTAATCCAAGCATTCAGGGTTATCTTTTTTCTTTTCAATCAACCGGATTCCGGGTTTGCCATGGCAATAATCCTCCGGTATTTTGCACTTCCTGCCTCTGTTCCCTTCATCCTGGAGAAGCCATGGACCCTATTCACCTATATGTTTTTGCACATTGATTTCTGGCATGTTCTGTTTAATATGCTTTGGCTCTTCTGGTTTGGAAAAATATTTCTGGAATATCTTTCCGGCCGTCAGCTTTTCTGGGTATATATTCTCGGAGGGTTTAGCGGCGGAGCAGTTTACATCCTGGCATTTAATGTGTTTCCCGTTTTCATTCCCCTGCTTCCCTTGTCAACCGCCATAGGAGCTTCAGCCTCTGTAATGGCAATTGTTACCGCCATTTCATTTCATGTCCCTAACTTTACCATCCAGCTTTTATTTCTGGGGAGGATGAAAATCATTTATCTGGCTATCGCATTATTTATTTTCGATTTTTTCATGATCCCGACAGGAAATCCGGGCGGACATATCGCCCATATCGGGGGTGCTTTGTTTGGTTTGATATATAGTCAGCTTGTTCCCGGCAATAATACCGATCGTATCCGCGATTTTTTTCAGTCAAAGAATCCATCTTCCTATGGTTCAGGTTATTCACAGCGCCCTGTTACCGATGAAGAATATAACCTCAGAAAAAAGGAAAACCAGAATAGGATTGACGAAATACTGGAAAAGATCTCAAAAGGAGGATATGACAGTCTTTCCAAAGATGAAAAAGAGTTCCTGTTTAAAACATCAACAAAAAAATAACCCGGCTCCGTGGCACAGAAAAAGGTAAAATCAGTAATCATCAAATCGCTTTTCATCCTTAATATATTGCTTGTTATCGGGCTAATTCTTACCTATACTGCAGCCTATATCAGTCCCTCCAGTCAATGGATTTTTGCCTTTTTCGGACTTGCCTATCCCATCTTCCTCATTTTCAATTTATTTTTCATCCTTATATGGCTGATCTTATGGAAACGATTCATTTTTCTATCACTGATCACAATATTGGCAGGATGGAATCAACTAACATCTGTTCTGCCGCTGCATTTGTCTAATTCCATGCCTCCATCGGCAAAACCGGTGAAAATCATCAGTTACAATGTTCATAGCCTTTATGGTTATGTTCAATCCCAGAGTGCTTCTGAAACCCGGAGCAAGGTTACGGAGTTTCTTGCCAGTCAGCAAGCTGATATTATCTGTATTCAAGAGTTCTTTGCAATGGGTGAAAATTATGCAAAAACCGTTTCCCGGTTTACCAGGGCAATCAACCTGGAGAATTATTTCTTTAAAAATTATCGTGAATTCTGGGATAAAGAGAAAATCAATGCCATTGCAACATTTTCGAGATACCCTATTGTCGGGCATGATTTCATTGGACTTCAGGATCAAAGCAATTTCGCTATTTATACCGATATCATCATTAATGCAGATACTGTGAGGGTCTATAATCTTCATCTGGAACCCATACGTTTTGGGGATGATGACTATTCTTTTTATTCAAGGCTGACAGACCCGGAGGTAAACACACCGAGGATCAAAGAAGGATCACGAAAAATGGCCTGGAAACTTAAACGTGCATTTATCCAGCGATCCAGGCAGGTTGATATCCTGTTAAGCCAGATGAGGCAATGCCGCTATCCTCTTATTGTTTGCGGTGACTTTAACGATACACCTTCTTCCTATACTTATCATCAAATGACTTCCGTTTTAAACGATTCCTATAAAAAGGCAGGTCAGGGTATACTGGGGAGTACTTATGCAGGGAAGTTACCTTCATTCAGGATTGATTATATTTTATACAGTGATTTTTTCAAAGCCACGAAATATAAAAAATTTGATATTGACCTTTCTGATCATTATCCTATCACAGCCACAATTTATTAATTTTTAAATCTCCCTTCAGTGAAGTTTAAGCTGACCTCCGCATTCCAGCCAACAGGCGACCAGCCTGAGGCCATTCATCAACTGGTTGAAGGGATTCAGCGGAAGGATCCCTCCCAGGTACTTGTTGGAGTGACCGGATCAGGAAAGACTTTCACCATTGCCAACGTCATTCAGCAGGTTCAAAAGCCCACCCTGGTTTTGAGTCATAACAAGACATTAGCAGCACAATTGTACGGGGAGTTCAAACAGTTTTTCCCTGAGAACTCGGTTGAGTTCTTCGTTTCCTATTATGATTATTACCAGCCGGAAGCATATATCCCTGTAACAAATACCTATATTGAAAAAGATCTTTCCATCAATGAGGAAATCGAAAAACTCAGATTAAGTGCATCTTCTTCCCTTCTATCCGGGCGACGGGATATCATTGTGGTTGCCTCTGTTTCATGCATTTATGGAATCGGAAACCCGGATGATTTCAATCAGAACGTTATCCGGATCAAGTCCGGTCAGAAATTAAGCAGGAACAGACTGCTTCAGCTTTTTGTGAACAGTCTTTATGCCCGGTCAGAAATTGAATTAACCCGAGGTAAATTCAGGGTAAAAGGAGATTCCGTTGATATTTTTCCTGCATATCTGGATATAGCTTACCGCATTATTTTTTTAGGTGATGAGATTGAATCTATTGAATCCCTGGATCCGGTTTCAGGACGCCGGCTTGAGCTGCAGGAGATCCTGACCGTGTACCCTGCCAATATTTTTGTGACTTCCCAGGAAAAAATGAAGGAATCTCTGGTTGAGATACAGGATGATCTTTTCCGTCAGGTCGGATATTTCCGTAAAAACGACAAGGAAATGGAAGCCAGGAGATTGGAAGATCGCGTAACCTATGATATTGAAATGATGAGGGAATTGGGATATTGTTCAGGAATTGAGAATTACTCCCGGTATTTTGACGGACGCGCACCAGGCTCCCGCCCTTTTTGCCTGCTGGATTATTTCCCTGATGATTTTTTAATGGTCATCGATGAAAGTCATGCCTCTCTGCCCCAGATCAGGGCTATGTATGGAGGGGACCGGTCAAGGAAACAAACCCTGGTTGAATACGGTTTCAGGTTGCCATCAGCCATGGACAATCGTCCGTTGAAATTTGATGAATTTGAGACTGTGGTCGGACAAGTCATTTATGTGAGTGCAACGCCTGCTGATTATGAATTGCAGAAATGTGAAGGGGTTGTTGTGGAACAGGTTATCAGACCGACGGGTCTGCTGGATCCTTATGTTGAAGTACGCCCCAGCCTGAATCAGATTGATGATCTGCTGGATGAAATAAATCAGCGGACCCGCCTAAATGAACGTGTACTGGTCACCACACTGACGAAACGAATGGCGGAAGAGCTGAGCAGTTATTTTTCCAGGCTGAACATGAAATGCAGGTATATCCATTCAGATGTTGATACGCTGGAAAGGGTTGAAATTATGCGCGATCTGAGGTTAGGAGTATTTGATGTTCTGATTGGTGTGAATCTGCTTCGTGAAGGCCTGGATCTGCCAGAAGTTTCCCTGGTGGCGATTCTGGATGCTGATAAGGAAGGTTTTTTACGTTCGGAGCGGTCACTTACGCAAACTGCCGGCAGGGCAGCCAGGAACGTGAATAGCAGGGTGATCATGTATGCAGACAAACTAACCGATTCAATGAAACGGATGATGTCGGAAACCAATCGCCGGAGAGAAAAACAAATGGCCTATAATCTTGCCAACAACCTGACTCCAACAGCCATTATTAAAAGCACACAGGACATTTTAGGTCAGACATCGGTTGCAGATTCCAGACAGAACCCAAGCTTGACTTATATCGAAACAGACACCGTTAATATTGCGGCAGACCCGGTAATACAATATATGCCGAAAGAGAAACTCCAGAAACTCCTGCAGAAAACCAGAAAAAGAATGGAAGATGCTGTGAAGGCACTGGATTTCATTGAAGCAGCCCAGTTACGTGATGAACTCATTGCCCTGCAACACCTGCTCGAGACGAAGCCTTAAAAGAACCAATAAAAAAAGGCAATTCAGTCAATAACTTTCCCAATTTTGTTAATATCTATTTTTAGCATTTCATACAAATTAGAATATATTTGCTTACCAAATTGTGATTCATGAAGAAAAAGATACTCGCTCTTGATGATGAAAAGAGTATCAGATTTATCATCGAAAATACATTCAATAAAGACTTTGAGGTAACCACCATGAACAATGGCATGGATGCATTGTTTTACCTTCAATCCGGAAATCTTCCGGATGTCATTATTTGTGATGTTGAAATGCCGGTGCTGAATGGATTTGAATTCATCAAAAGAATTCGCGAAAGTGGGTTCTTTGAAGAAATTCCATTAATTATGCTTTCAGGCAAAGAAGAAAGTGCAGATAAAATCAAATGCTTTGAAATGGGAGCAGATGATTACGTGCTTAAACCTTTTAACCCGAAAGAACTTATTGCCAGAATTAAACGGCGACTGGAATCTAAGGAACAATATTCGCAAAGAAGGGGTAGCTAGGTCTTTATGGATGAAACCGGAATCAACAAACTTAATGTCCTGTACGTTGGGAATGATCAGATAACCATTGATCTGTTTGTGAATAGCGGGTTATTTGAATTAACGGTGAAAGGAAATGGATTAGCTGCCATTTACTGGCTCACCGATAACTCTTTCCGTCTTTTTGACCTGGATAAAGATACCAGGTTTGAAAATGTTTATGAAGAAAAGAAGAAAATTGACGCTATACTATGTGAATATCTTCTACCTGGTATCAATGGCCTGACCTTCTTTTATAAGCTTAAACTCAATAAATTCTATCAGAAGACCCCGTTTATCATTCTTTCCCTGTTCCGCGATTACAGCCTAAAGCAGGAAGCACTGGTCATGGGCATTGACGATTTTTACCATAAATCGATTAAGCCAGACATTATTTTTTCCCGCATTCAGTCATTAAAAAAGTTTAAAGCAGAGTACATTCCTGTTCCTTTAGCTTTCCATGACGAAGAGATGATGCCCTATAAAACCCCTTTCCCTAAACGGCTTTTTGACCTTCTGCTTGCATCCCTTGCACTGCTCATCCTCTCTCCATTCATGTTACTGACAATTTTGGCCATCCGGCTGGAATCAAAAGGCCGGGTTTACTACATTTCAAAACGGGTTGGTGCCAATTATAAAATTTTCGATTTTTACAAATTCAGATCCATGTACCCTGATGCTGACCGGAGACTTAAGGAAGTAGAGCATTTGAACCAATACATCAGTGAGTCTGTTGAAGAAAAATGCACGGAATGTGCGAAACTCAAAGAGGGTAAAACATGTTCTCCCTTGGTTTATTACGATGGAGAAGAAATTTGTGAACGTCTTGCCAACCGCAGAAAAAATGCACGAAAAGCTTTTCTTAAAATTAAAGATGATCCTCGGATAACGAGAGTCGGGAAAATTATCCGGATGACCAGTATTGATGAACTCCCTCAATTATTTAATATCTTTAAGGGAGATATGTCGATCGTTGGGAACCGTCCCTTACCACTCAATGAAGCTGAAGCGCTTACAAAGAAGAAATGGAGCCGCAGGTTTCGCGCTCCTGCTGGTCTAACAGGATTATGGCAGGTTGAAAAGAGAGGGCGGGGCGGAATTATGTCAGAAGAAGAAAGATTTGCTTTGGATAATTATTATGCAGAACACAATACTTTCTGGGGAGATATAAAGATCATCCTCAGAACATTTGCTGCCCTCGTACAAAAAGAAAATGTTTAAATGAATTATAGCATAATCATTCAATTAATATGAAAACAAGACTGACAGGCATTATTTTGGTTATTTATCTCTGTTTCCCTTTCATCTCTTTCGGACAGAATTATCAGGATAAGGATACCACTGTGGCCTTTAATCCATTAATTGATGATATCATGCAACGAATTCCACCCCTGGAAGATCTGATTGATTCAGCCATGGTTCATTCTCCTTTTCTAAGGGTCAAGGATGCAGATGTTGCCATGGCAAAATACAGGGTAAAAACTGCACGCCGCGACTGGATGCAGAACCTGTATGCAGACGGAATGCTTTCTACGGATATTTGGGATGCATTAACCAACAATAAAACAAACCTGGGTGATGCAAATACCATTCTTTCTCTTCAGAATAATAACCGTTATCAACTTAGTATGAGTTTCAGGCTCCCGCTCGACGATCTTTGGGACCGTAGAAACCGGGTGAAAACTGCCATCAAAGATGTGGAAAAAGCAATGGCCGTCAAAGAAAATGAAGTCCTTGAATTACGTAAACTGATTATTGTTCAGTACAATCAACTCCTGGTTACCCAGAAAAAATTAAAGATTGCCAATGATAATGTAACAACCAATGCATTACAGAAGGAAATGGGGGATAAAGAATTTCTCAATGGACAGACAACCCTCTATGAGCTTGCAAACATCAATGAAATGAACAGGAAAGCTATCACCGACTTTGAAGAAGCCAGAAATGCATTTTACAATGCCTACATGATCTTACAGGAAATAGCAGGAATAAAATTTAATGTGATAAACAAAATAGAATAATGAAGATAATCTATTTTATCAGGTTAATTCAACGGCATTTACTGTTGTTGATCCTGGTCCCACTCCTCATCGCCGCGGTTGTCTATCTTGTGACAAGGCGAAGCCAGGCCAACTACTACTCGGAAACGACCATTTATACCGGTATTACATCAGGATACTCTGTTCAACAGCAATCCAGCGGTGACCTGATGGCCAAAATGATCGTGTACGACAATCTGATGAACCTGATACGTGCCAGGCAAACACTGGAGGAGGTTTCAGTGAGCCTTTTAGCACAGCACCTATTGCTCGATCACTATGATCCAAGATATATCTCCAGGGAAAATTACGAGGAACTTCTCTCCAGAGTTCCGCCGGATGTCCTGGATCTGGTGAAAAGAGAGAAAAGAAATGATAAAAGATATTATCGACCTCCTTCAAAAGGGACTTCATTACTCGAGGAATCCCCTTCTGATGAACAGGAATATACTGCAACCGCAGAGTCAGTTCGCAATAAAATTGAAAATTCAAAGCCCAGAAAAAATTTTCATGTTGTAAAGCGTGGTGAAACCATGTATTCCATTTCAAAATCAAATGGAATCAGCGTAAATGAATTAATGACCTATAACCGTTTAAGTGATAACAGCATTGAGGTTGGACAAAAACTAATGGTTGGAGAGACTTCTGTCCCTCAAGCCTCCCCTCCACCCCAGCAGGATGGTTATGAGCCAGAACCATCACCTGCCGGAACCGGAGATACCACATCGTCCATGAGAGATTATTATACTTCCATGGATACCATAAAAACCATTACCCGTTCAAACGCGGATACAACCACTTTTGATAAGATTGTAAAACGGCTGTTGGCCTATGGCCACCAGAATGATTATAATTTTATCTACCAGTTATGGAATTCTGAAACGGATAAGTTTTATAGTATCAGAGCACTCTCCAGCGTAAACATTTCCCGCATTCAAAACAGTGATCTCCTTAAGCTTTCTTATACTTGTCCTGATCCGGGAATTTGCCAGCAGACACTTATCTTTTTAACAAAAGTGTTCATCAGAAATTATAAGTTATTAAAGCAGAATCAGACCGATGCTGTCATACAATACTTTAAAAGGCAACTGGAAGATGCCATGCGCCGATTACAAAAAGCAGAGAACGATCTGCTCCTGTTCAACGAAAGAAACAATATTATCAACTACTATGAACAGACAAAAGTAATTGCTACAACAAAAGAAGAACTGGATGTAACATATCAGAATAAGCAAATCGCTTACGCTTCTTCTGATGCTGCTATTAAAATTATAGAACGAAAGCTTGAATCTCATGCCAAACTTTCACTGAATACCAGCGCCATCCTGAAATTGCGGTCAGAACTCTCCGATGCAACCATGCAAATTGCCAACATTGAAATTGATCTTGGAAATGATTCAGCCACAATTATTCAGCTTGCTAAACTTAAAGACCGTGTTGAAACCCTTAAACACGGCATTAAGGAGCAGATCGACCGTTTGTATATGGTCAATAACAGTGTTGAAGGACTACCACTTAAAGAATTGCTGGCTTCCTGGCTGAACAATGTTATCGCTTATGAAGAAAGCAAAGCTGCATTAAGAGTTCTTGCAGAGCGGAAAAATTATTACAGGCAGGTATATGAGGTGTTTGCACCACTTGGTGCGGAAATGAAAAGGATTGAGAGATTAATCGGGGTCACGGAAGAAGAATTTCTAACGATTTTGCATGACTTGAATATGGCAAAACTCCGGCAGCAGGATGATGAACTTACTTCCAACCTAAAAGTCGTCGATCCTCCATTTTACCCCCTGCATGCTTTGCGCGGTAAAGGAATGATACTCGTGATTATTGCCGGACTGATTGGCTTCATTCTCATTCTTGCTTTACTTATCGCCATGGAGTTCTTTGATACTACAATAAAAACTCCAGAGCGCGCTGAAAAATTTATAAAACTCAAACTGGCAGGCGTTTATCCACAGATCGCAAGGCAGATCTATGCAGTAGATATTGGTTTTATATTACCCCGGCTGGTGGAAATGATCGTTCAGAATATTAAACTGGCACTGATTCACAATGCTGAAAATATTAACAAAAAGCCTGTTCTGATCCTTTTATTCAGCACACGTGATGCAGAAGGTAAAACAACCATCGCCCGGGAAGTCTCTCGGAAAATGAGATCTTTTGGTGAAAATGTGCTTTTCCTCAATTATATCAAAGAACAACCAGGTAGCCAGGGCTATGTCAATGCAGGAGAATTAATTCCTGCAACTGATGATGAAATCCAGTATGTTATCAGGGAGAACTTCTTTGAAATAAATGATTTTTCTGATCTTTTGAAAGGATTCGAACATTTGGATTCCAGCAGCTATGATTATATTTTTGTTGAATTACCTTCACTGATCAATAACCCCTACCCACTGGAATTGGTTCAGAAATTCGACCTTTCACTTCTTGTCACCCGCGCTAACCGGTCATGGACATCTGCTGATGCTTCAGCCCTTAAATCTTTTACTTCTATTAATAAGCACAGTGCCCATATCGTGTTAAATGGAGTAGAGCTTATCTATCTCGATACCATTTTGGGTGAACTGCCGAAACAAAGATCAAAATTCCGCAGAACCATGAAAAGGATACTGATGTTGCAATTCAGAGAGAAGAATCTTGTTTAGGTGTTGTTCGTCAACAAGAAACGAATTACTCATAGTATTGAACATTGATCATTGAAAAAATATTTTTTAAGAATTATCAAGGATCTCAACTTTCTTTCCTTAGCGGCAAATTTCACTTCTGCTGTAATGGGGTTGCTGTCGTTTATGATTCTGATAAGGATATTGAATATTGCTGATTTCGGGAAATGGGTGCTATTTGTAACCCCCGCTGCCCTGGTAGATATGCTCAGATGGGGACTTACCCGCGATGCTATCGTAAGATATTTATCATCCCCTAATCCTGAGGAAAGAAAATCATACCTTGGTTCTAGCTGGGTGTTAGGAATTGTTATTTTGGTCATCATCTCTGTTTTGTTGTGGATATTAATACTGATCATCCCAAAAACACTGGCATCCAGCGGATATGACATTTTCTGTTACTGGTACCCTCTTTATGCACTGGTATCAATGCCCTGGAATTATGCCTGGTCGATCCTGCAGGCAGATCTTGAGTTCGGAAAAATATTCTGGCTCAGGTTCTTTAATCTGATATCATTTCTGATTGTTATCCTGCTTGCTTATATCTTTTTGAAAATTGACACCACCCTTGTGGTGATTATGTATGTTATCACCCATACCTTCACATCCCTCTTCTGTCTCTTCAAAAAATGGACCGGAGGGGAGCATATCCGATTTTTTTCAAAAGACAGGGCAAAGACATTGCTGACATACGGACAATTTTCAATGCTTACACGGATTGGAAGCAGTTTATTGAAAGGGGCTGATAGTTTTATTATTTCTTTTAGTGCTTTTCTTGGTCCAACCGGTGTCGCCCTCTATGCAATTCCACTCAAGTACCTTGATGTTATTGAAATACCGCTGATCAGTTTTGCTAATACAGCATTCCCAAAGCTATCTAAAGCAAGCCTTGAAAACAATATCAATGAGTTTAAAAAACTTTATTATTCCTATACAGGTTCAATCGTATATTTGTTTATTGTAATTGCCTTTATCAGTCTATTTCTGAATAAAATATTCATCATGGTGCTGGGGGGATCACAATATCTAAGTTCACTTGATGGAATATCAAATATTCTTGTCGTCTTCATCATTTATTCATTGCTATTGCCCCTCGACAGGTTTACTGGAGTCGCACTTGACAGTCTGAATAAACCCCAGAAAAATTTCTATAAAATTGTCTGGATGGCCGGTGCAAATATTATCGGGGATCTGATCGCTGTTTTCGGGTTGCATTACTTCTTCCCCGAATGGGAAGTCACTACGATTTTACTTTTTGTTGCATTTGCCTCTGTAATATTCAGCTGCATTGGACTGATCGTGGGTTATCGTTTCCTCCGGCAAGAAGTTGAGATTTCATTTTTAAATATTTTTAAATACGGTTTTTATTTGTACAAAGCATACTTCATCCGCCTAAAACAAATAATAAAAAATAAAAGAGCAGAGTTTGAGCAATAATCCAATTTTATATCCCACGGGACCTGATAAACTTAAAAGGCCTGTAATATTTGGCACCATCCTGGTAATTGCCATTGGGATTGGATTTGTAATAGCCCTGGGTGGATTTACTGTAGCATCATTACTACTGGTTCTTCCAGTTATTATCCTTTTCCTCAACCGCCTCATATTTAAACCGGAAATCGGTCTCACCATAGCATTTATACTCAATTTTATCCTGATGGGGTTAACACGCTATATACCGGCAACCCTCGGTCCCGTCATGGACATTACCTTGGTCACCATCTATATTGCTATATTCTTCCATTACTTTGAAGATAAAATCAATATCCGTGTCCTTAATAATGATCTGGTTATTATGTCAGTGATATGGTTTATCTACATTGTAATGGAACTTTTCAACCCTGAAGCCATCAGTAAAGCTGCCTGGTTTTCTTCCATGCGTGGTATTGCCTTTTATATGATGATGGTCATCCCCCTTATTTACTTGATTTATAACCAACCAAAACATCTCAATAAATTCCTTGTAATATGGGGAATATTTTCCATTCTTGGGTCGGTGAAAGCATTCATGCAATTATATATTGGCCCCGACCCCTGGGAACAAAGATGGCTTGATGCAGGCGGAGCCGTCACCCACGTCATCTGGGGAAATCTGCGGGCTTTTTCATTTTATACTGATGCAGGACAGTTTGGTGCAGCTCAGGGACATATAGGACTTGTTGCCCTGATTATTATGATGAATGAAAAAGAAATGCGTAAAAAAGTTTTCTGGGGCATTGTTATGGCTGCAAGTTTCTATGGCATGTCGGCCTCCGGAACCCGTGGTGCCATTTCTATCCCATTTGCGGGTATGGTGCTTTACCTTATACTTCGGAAAAATATTAAATCAATCATTATAGGAGCATCCATTTTACTTCCGGTATATCTTTTCTTCGCTTTCACCACCATTGGAAACAGCAACTACCAGATTTACCGTATGCGAACTGCCTTTACTCCTGAAGATGATGCTTCCTATATGGTTCGAATTGCCAATCAGCGGCTCTTTGAAGAATATTTGAAAACCAGACCATTTGGCGGAGGTGTAGGTCATTCCGGGGCAAGGGCATTGGCCTATACTCCTGATGCCTTTCTTGCCAACATCGCTACGGATAGCTGGTTTGTACTGATCTGGGCTGACGTTGGTATCGTTGGCTTGTTCCTCCATATGTTTATTATATTCTATATCATAGGGAAAGGTTCCTATATCGTGATGTACCAGATAAAAAACCGCGAACTTCTCGCGAAGGAGGCGGCCTTGCTCTGCGGTTTCTTTGGCGTTATCTGGGCCAGTTACGGTAACGCCATTCTGGGCCAATTCCCAACCGGACTTATGGTTTATGCTTCAATGGCCTATATTTTCATGGCACCTCAGTTGGATGAAAAATACGAACTATTAGAAAAAAATCAAGCAATTAAACCCACTTAAACCAATCGCCTTATGTTTCCCAGCCTTATTGTTCCAAAATGGGTAAGAGCTCACTGGTTTACTTATAAAACTGCTGAGGAAATTCCTGCGCCATTATATGATTCCATCCGTAAAAAGGTTGAAAAATTAACAAGCAATGATCCCATTGTTTCAGTTGGAATCATCGCTTTCAATGAAGAACAATATATTCTTAGAACAATTTCATCCCTGGCGGATCAGCGGAGTTCATTCCCAATGGAGATCATTTGCACCGATAATAATTCCCAGGATAAGACCAGTGAAATAATTAAAAAATCCGGGATTAAATATGTTCTCGAAACAAAAAAGGGGGTAGGTAATGCCAGACAGGCTGCCATGGATCTGGCCAAAGGAAAGTTTTACCTGACCGTAGACGCAGATACAATTTATCCACCTGATTGGGTTGACTGCATGGTCCGTAAACTGCAGGAACCGGGAGTTGCCGCTGTATACGGGAGGGCCTCTTTCTACAAAGAAACCCTTAAAAAATTGCGAATCGGATTTGCCATATATGAATTTGTTAAATACTTTGTTCATCGGCTGCGCGGAATAAAACGACCTGAATTAAGTGTTTGTGGCTATAGTTTCGGGATGGTCAGAGAACTGGCCTATAAAACAGGAGGCTGGAATACCATTATTAAAAGAGGAGAAGATGGTTATATGGCATGGCAATTGACGAAATTTGGTAAAGTAGTTCCTGAAAGATCAAAAAAATCAGTGGTCTGGATGATCGATCGCTCCCTGAAACGCGAAGGTCCGTTTATTACTGCCATTGCTATTCGTGTTGTCAAGGAATTCAAAAGAGTCAGGGAATACTTTGTCAAACAAAAAGGAGATTACGAAACGGTTGACTCTAACAAATATTAAATTCGGAGAAGAGAATTATGGTAGGAGTAATGGTCTATATTGTCATTGGATTTGTCCTCTTTACTCCAATCGGGTTCATCGCGGGTTACCTTCAGCATAAAAATAGAATGAAAAAACCTGACGATTTTCCTGGCACAGGCAATTCTAATGATAGTTCAAAGGATTAAAGTAGATGGAAAATATATCTGGTTCACCTTTGGTATCTGTGGTCACTGTGAATTATGACCAGCCTGAAGTTACCTGCGCCCTGATCGAATCTCTCCGACATATCTCCTACCCTTCCATTGAAATTATTGTGGTGGATAATGGTTCGCCTACCAAGGATCCATCTATGATTCCTCTGCAATACCCAGAAGTAATATTTATTAAAAGTGATTTGAACCTTGGTTTTGCCGGTGGCAATAATCTTGGTATCCATGTTGCTAAAGGCAAATATCTTTTATTAATCAACAATGATACTGAAGTTGAGCCAGGTTTCCTCGAGCCTCTGGTAAAAAAGCTCGAAGAAGATCCTGATATCGGAGTTGTTAGTCCCAAAATCCGTTACTTCTACCACCCCAACATCATACAGTTTGCCGGGTTTACCACCATCAATCCATTTACCATACGCCATTTCAGTATCGGCTTTAATGAGATTGATCATGGGCAATACGATAAAGATTCCCTTACCAACTATGCTTTTGGTGCAGCCATGATGTTACCGATGGATGCAGTAAGAAAAGTCGGACTGATGGCAGATATTTTTTTTCTGTATTACGAGGAACTGGATTGGATACAAAGGATTAAAGATGCCGGTTACACAGTCTGGTATGTACATAATTCGCTGGTTTATCACAAAGATTCTATATCCACAGGCTCAATGAGTCCCCTGAAAATATACTACTTAAGCAGAAACAGGATACTGTACCTGAGAAGAAATATTAAAGGATGGGTTGCAGCAATTTCAATCCTTTACCAGATATTCATCGCCATCCCAAAAAATGCAGGCTTGTTTTTATTCAAGGGTCAGATAAAACTTTTTACAGCCTACCTGAAAGCCATCAACTGGCATATAAAAACAATATTCAGTAAAAGCGTCCACGAAAGTCCCAGATTATCCTGATTATTTCAGATGATAAAAAACAGATATCCTCTTGTTTCTATTGTTTCTGTCAATTATAATCAGTCAGAGGTCACTTGTGAAATGATTGAGTCTCTGACAAAAATTACCTACCCCAACATTGAGATTATTATTATCGATAATTTCTCACAAGAAGATGATCCAAAAATAATCAAACAACGGTTTCCCGGGATTATTCTCTATGAAAGCCCCATTAATTACGGGTTTGCAGGAGGCAATAATTTAGGACTGATGCGTGCCCAGGGAGAATATGTTATGCTTTTGAATAATGATACTGTAGTTGATAAAGGTTTTTTAGAGCCCCTGGTGCAGAAATTTCAGGCTAATCCAAGCCTGGGAGCAGTAAGTCCGAAAATCAGGTTTTACTATGACCCTACACTCATACAATATGCTGGTTTTACAGAGATCAATCCCCGAACCATGAGAAGCTTTGCCATAGGATTCAGAGAAAGGGATAAAGGACAATATAATACAGACCGTGAAACTGCCTATGCCCATGGCGCAGCCATGATGGTGCCCATGCAGGTAATCAAGGAAATCGGGATGATGTCTTATACGTTTTTCCTGTATTACGAGGAAGCTGACTGGAGCTATCGGATAAGAAGAGCAGGGTATAAGATATTTTATATCCATAATTCATTGGTACTTCATAAGGAATCGATTTCCGTCGGAAAATTGAACCCGATGAAAATCTATTATCTCAACCGGAACCGAATTGTTTTTATGAGACGCAATATTATCGGGAAAGACTTTCTTTTAGGAATTCTATACCAACTGGGGATAGCGATTCCGAAAAATGCTTTTTCTTTCTTGATTCGAGGAAAAATTAAATTCTTCTATTCCTATGTAAGAGCCATAGGATGGCATACTAAAAATCTTTTCAACAGGCAATTGCATGATAATCCTTTCCTTTAGAAATATCTTTTATTCCATGGAATAGGATCATACCCATTCAACTGATTCTTTGAGTATACGAGCGGGTATCCCTCCAGCAAGACAATGGGGTGGAATGTCTTTATTCACTACAGCTCCGGCAGCAATCACGGCACCATCCCCAATGGTAACACCTTTTAAAATAATGACATTGGTCCCAATCCAAACATGATTGCCAATTTTCACCGCTTGTGTTTTAACATGGCCAGAATTTAAAATATCGTGATTATCCGAATCACGGATACATACATTCTCAGAAATTGCAACGTCATGACCGATCTCGATTCTATCGTAGCAGGATAAAATAAGGTTATTGTTTATATACCCGCTTCCCAGAATCAACGTAGAATTTACCCATACCAGCACCCGGGATCCAGAGAATATCCGGAAGTCGCCATTAACCTGCAAACGGGCATTTTCCTCAAGGGTAAGCATGGAAGGAAAAGGATTCTTTTTGGTCCATGAACGGTTGAATTGAAATATCCCATTCGTCACTGTCATCGTTGCCGTTTTATGAGCTTCAAAGGTAGCTTTACCATATAAGAGACAAATTCCTTTATGCCTTCTTGTAAAAAAAACTCTTAACGTTCTGAGAATATTAACATTTCTGATAAATTTAAAACCGGAAATGGCTCTTTGGTATTTGTTGTCTTTTTCGGGTAGGTTACTCATAATCTTGAATTCTTACGCAAATCTAATATATCATGGAATAAAAAACAATTTATTTCCTTGATCGGAGGTCTTGTCAAATCAAAAATCTTATGCTATCTTTAAACTTTCAAATATAAAACGAAACGACATGAGTCTCAGAAAATTAATTTACGATAATAAAGACCGGCTAAAACCTCTGCTTTCTTCCATTGGATATGATTATAAACACTGGACCAGGACTGTTCTGTACAGGGAGTGTTTTAACCTGATTAAAAGTCTACATCCTGAGCAAATCGATGCACTTGAAGTTTCAGCCGGTAGAACTTTCCAGGATATAACATTTAAGAGTTTTACGGAATTTAATTATCCTCAATTCGACATTTGTGTTGATAAGTTGGATAAACAGTTTGATCTTGTTATTGCAGACCAGGTATTCGAACATTTGCTTTACCCCTACCGCGCAGGAAAAAATGTTTACGACATGGTTAAACCTGGAGGTTATTTCCTTGTTGCAACTCCTTTCCTGATCAAAATCCATCCCATGCCTTATGATTGTACCCGCTGGACCGAAACAGGCATTAAATATTTCTTACATGAATGTGGATTCCCTTTGGAAGGAATCCAAACCTGGTCCTGGGGAAACAGGGAATGCGTGAAAGCCAATTTTAAAAACTGGGCGCCAAGAGGCTGGTTTGGTTCATTGAAGAATGAATCTTCTTATCCGGTCACTGTCTGGGCTTTAGCAAAAAAATAATTGAAATGGATATCATCATATACGTCTTATATGCATTGGAAATTGTGATCTTCGCGTATTTCCTGGTCGGGACACTTTACTTTGCCGTCTTTTCAGTAGCAGGTTTGTTTCCTTACCATGTAAAAAAACCACTATCAGCTGCCAGAAGAACATTTGCCGTTTTCATACCAGGATATAAAGAAGATATGGTCATTGTAAATGTTGCAAAGCATGCGCTGGAGCAGAACTATCCTAAAGACTACTATGATGTTATCGTGATTGCAGATTCATTCCAGCCTTCGACTCTTGAAAAACTCCGGGAACTTTCTATAACGTTGATAGAAGTTTCATTTGAAAAAAGTTCAAAGGCCAGGGCGCTTAATAAAGCAATGTCACAGATCGATAAAAAATATGATGCCGCGATTATTCTGGATGCGGATAACATAATGGAAATCGATTTTATTTCTCATATCAATGAAGCCCTATCGCGCGGTTTTATAGCCATACAGGGACACCGGAAAGCTAAGAACAGGAATACCTCATTTGCTATCCTTGATTCGGTGAGTGAGGAAATTAATAATCATATTTTTAGAAAAGGTCATAGGGTCCTGGGTTTATCCTCTGCCTTGATTGGATCAGGCATGGGTTTTGATTATCAGGTATTCAAGAATTACATGGCAGTCATCGACTCATTTGGCGAGGATAAGGAATTGGAAATAAGCTTATTGCGAGATAATATCATCATTGAATATTGCGAGAATGCCATTGTTTATGATGAAAAGGTACAGAAATCAAAGACCTTCGTTACTCAAAGGACCAGGTGGCTGGCTAACCAGTTTATTTATGCCAGGGAAAATTTCCATAATAGTCTTATTCAACTTTTCCGTAATAAAAACCTGGATTTCTTCGATAAAATTTTTCAGCAAATGCTACCCCCCAGAATTTTCCTTCTGGGCTTTCTTTTTATCCTGACCTTGCTCTCACTTGTATTCCGGCAGCAGTATTTTCTATGGCTATGGTTTGGTTTGACATCCTTATGTGTTTTAAGTCTGCTAATATCGATTCCCAAACCGCTGTATAATTTAGGGACCCTGAAAGCAGTATTTTCATTGCCTCAAGGTTTTTTCTTTATGCTGCTTTCCCTTTTTCGCATATATAAAGCAAAACAGGGGTTCGGGCATACTGTCCATACAACTTCATCGACTTTGGACCCATTAAATGAAAAATGATTTTCCCATGGACATTTTAGCCGACATTCTGGATATAATACAAATTCTTGTCATTTCATATTTTGGAGGCACATCACTATATCTGTTGTTTTTTGCTACGGCAGGATTATTTCATCGGAAGGACAAGGTTTACGACAATCCTTTGAACCGTTTCATTTCCATCATAATACCTGGCTTTAAGGAAGATATTGTCATCCGGGAAACGATACAAAAATCGCTGGAACAAAATTATCCGACAGATTGCTTCAAGGTGATCCTGGTTGCTGATCATTTTCAAACTGAAACCATAAAGGCCATGGAGAAATTTCCGGTAATTACCGTGGAAGTTTCCTTTGAGATCAGCACAAAAGTTAAATCTTTGCAAAAAGCCATGGAATTCCTCCCGACACAAACTGAAATTGTGCTTATCCTTGATGCCGATAATCACCTTGAACCAGATTTGTTAAAAAAAGTCAACAATGCTTTTAATTCAGTGGCAGAGGTAGTTCAGTGTCACCGGATGGCAAAGAATACAAATACTTCATTCGCTTTACTGGATGCCATCAGTGAGGAGATCAACAATCATATTTTCAGAAAAGGTCATGCAGCCATTGGTTTCGCCCCTGCATTGATCGGTTCTGCAATGGCTTTTAATGCACGTGTATTTCACTATTACATGCCAAAACTTGAAGCTATTGGTGGATTTGATAAAGAGCTTGAACTATTATTGCTTCGCGACCGGATAAAAATATCCTATCTGAATCAGGCCTATGTCCTCGATGAAAAAGTACAGAATGCACAGGTTTTTTATACACAGCGAAAAAGATGGATATCTTCTCAACTATACTATTTCGGCCAGGATTTTATCAAAGCCATACAACGACTTTTTTCCGATTTCAATATCCAGTATTTTAATAAAGCCCTGCAATTCTCTCTTCCCCCAAGGGTCGTTACATTAGGCATTCTACTCATAATCAATCTGATATATTTATTTTTTCCATTTTCCCCCTTCAAACTTGCCTGGGGTATCTCACTCTCAGCCTGTGCACTTGCTATCCTGTTATCCATTCCGGTTAAATTTTATTCCATGACTACCCTTAAAGCAGTTCTAAGGCTTCCCAGAGTTTTCTTCATCATGCTCATCTTACCGCTCATCGTGCGGGGTGCAAATAAAAAATTTCTGCATACTGAACATGCCTATAAAACAAATCCGGAAACACTTAAAAACGAAAATGAATGAGAATCGGTATTGAGGGACAACGCCTGTTCCGGAAAAAGAAGCATGGTATGGATATCGTTGCCCTGGAATTGATCAGGAATCTCCAGGAAATAGATCAAATCAATGAATATTTCATTTTCGTAAAAAAAGATGAAGATCCCTGCCTTAAAGAAACGTCCAATTTTAAAATTATTGAACTGAAGGATTCTTTCTACCCTATCTGGGAGCAATTCCTGCTTCCCAAGGCTGCAGCAGCTTCCGGATGTGAAATTCTGCATTGTACAAGCAATACCGCTCCTGTCCATAGCAGCATCCCACTGGTTGTAACCGTTCATGATATCATATATATGGAGAAACTCAGCTTGTTCCGTAAGGGTTTCTCTGCCTATCAGAAATTCGGTAATCTTTACAGAAGATGGAATGTCCCGATGTGTATCAAAAGAAGTCAATGTGTAATTACTGTTTCAGAATATGAAAAGCAAAGGATTGCATCTTTCTTTCACATTGATGATAAAAAATTAAAGGCTGTGTATAATGGTGTTGGTCAGCATTTCAAACAAATTACTGATCTTCATCTGCTCAATGAAATCAGGATGAAGTATCATCTTCCTGAAAGGTTTTTCTTTTTCTTTGGCAACACCGATCCGAAAAAGAATACGAAAGGTGTCTTAAAAGCTTTATCCTTGTTTAATCAGACTTCAAAGAAAAAGATCCCGCTGGTCATGCTGGATTATGATAAAAAAGAATTGGCCAGTCTTATTCAAGAAATTGGTGATCCGGATTTGACTTCACTGGTTAAATTAACCGGGTACGTACCAAATGCAGAACTACCTGCCCTTTATTCCCTGGCAACTATTTTTCTTTATCCTTCCCTGCGTGAAAGCTTTGGCATTCCAATGCTTGAAGCTATGGCCTGCGGTGTTCCTGTCATTTCATCCAATACATCCTCTATGCCTGAAGTTGGCGGTGATGCCGCTTATTATATCGATCCATTTCAACCAGAACAAATCACTGAGGCAATAAAAATAATCCTGAATGATGATTCCCTGAGAAAAGATATGGTGGAAAAGGGATTCAAGAATGCCAATAATTATTCATGGAGAGCAATGGCTGAGCATGTGCTTTCAATATATCAAAACTTAGCTCGGGAAAAGTAACTAATACTTGTAACATGATAGAAGGAAGAGATATAGTAGTTTTTGGCCTGCAATCATGGGACCTTCATATTGCAACTACCATTAAATATACAGCCCTAGAATTCTCCAGAAAGAATCGGGTACTATTTGTCAATCCTCCTTTGCAACGTAGTTTGCAACTTCTTCACCGGGATCTTCAGGAAGTTAAAAAAGCCTTAAGGGTACTGAAGCGTAAAGAAGCTGACCTGGTTCAGTACAATGAAAATTTATGGGTGCAGTATCCCAGAACAATACTTGAATCCATTAACTGGATTAAAAACCATTTCCTTTTTAACTATTTCAATAAAATCAACGATAAAAGGTTTGCAAAGCAGATTAGTAAATCAATAGAAAAACTGAATTTCAGGAATATCATTCTTTTCAATGATAATTCCATGATCAATGGATTCTATTTTAAAGAACTTCTTAGGCCAAAAGTACAGGTGTACCTATTGAGGGATGCTGTTACCCTCGTACCGTATCATGCCCGGCATGGAAAAATCCTTGAGCCTATTCTCATTAAGAAATCTGATGTTGTTGTGACCAATTCCGATTTTTTTGCCGGCTATGCCCGGCTATCGAATCCAAACTCACTGATGATTGGCCAGGGTTGCGATGTATCTCTCTATTCTGATCCTGAGGGAAAAATGCAAATCCCTGATGATGTTGTCAATATTCCACACCCGAGAATAGGTTATGTAGGTTATCTGACGACCATCCGCCTGGATATTGAACTCCTGATCTATATCGCCGAGCATCGTCCTGAATGGAATTTAGTGCTAGTTGGACCGGAAGATCAGGATTTTAAAAATTGCAGGCTACATTCAATTCCTAATGTTATTTTCCTTGGCACCAGAGAACCAACTCAACTGCCAGCATATGTGAAAAGCTTTGATGTTGCGCTCAATCCTCAAATCGTCAACCCAATTACAGATATCAATTATCCATTAAAAATAGATGAATACCTGGCTATGGGAAAACCAGTTGTTGCCACAAAAACAACCTTTATGAGATACTTCCAAGAGGATACCTACCTTGCTTCAACAAAAGAAGATTATATTACACTGATCGAAAAAGCCATTTCAGAGAATAGCCCAGAAAAAGAAAAACGCAGGATGGAGGTAGCAAAAAGCCATTCATGGGCCAATTTCGCTGAGAAAATATACGCTCAGATAGATAAAGTCGAGACTAAAACTCAAACTTAAATGACATGATTTGTAACCGTGATATACTTATGACCGGATTACAGAGCATCGACTTCAAACTCGGAAGCAATGCCGTGAACCTGGCCGATGAGTTTTCGAAAAACAACCGTGTCCTTTATATCAATTATCCACTTGACCGGCTTACCCGCTGGAAAGAAAATAAATCGACATGGGTCCGGAAAAGACTGGAAGTAATTCATGGCCAATCACCCGAGCTTGTTCAACTCACAGAATCCCTCTGGACCCTATACCCTGCAACTATTCTGGAATCGATCAATAAGATTCCCAGCACTGCTGTTTTTAATTTTCTTAATAAAATCAATAATCGCAGGTTGGTCAAACCCATTAAACAGGCCATTCAGCATCTCGGGTTCAAAGATATTATCTGGTTCAACGACAGCGATTTCTACCGGGTTTTTCATTTACAGGAATTTCTTGATATTTCTTTGTTTATCTATTACAGCCGGGATAATATGGTGGCCACCCAATATTTTCACAGACATGGAAAAAGAATGGAAGGAGCCATGATGAAAAAGGCGGATGCCGTAGTAGCAAATTCCACTTATCTTCAAAAAGCAGCATCCCGTTTTAATCCTGATTCTTTCTATGTCGGACAGGGTTGTGATATTACTGCATTTGACAATGTAAGAATCAAGGAAATACCAGAGGATATTGCAACGATTCAAAAACCGATTATAGGATATATCGGTGCCCTTGTATCTTTACGCCTGGATATCGATCTTATTTATTTCATTGCAAGTCAACGACCTGAATGGAGCATTGTTCTGGTGGGTCCGGAGGATGATTCATTCAAACAAAGCAAGCTTCACTCTCTTTCAAATATTATATTTTTGGGAAGGAAAAACCAATCTGAGCTTCCCAGGTATCTGGCGGGCTTTGACGTGGCTATTAATCCTCAGGCAATCAATTCCATTACTGTTGGCAATTACCCTCGGAAGATTGATGAATATCTGGCCATGGGAAAGCCGGTGGTAGCAACTTTTACAGAAGCCATGCAGGTTTTTGAGGAATATGTTTATCTGGCCAGAGAGAAAGAGGATTATATCGAACTGATCGATCTCGCCATGATTGAAAACACGTCTGCCCTTCAGCAAAAACGGGAAGCATTTGCCAGAGAACACACCTGGGAAGCAAATGCCAGGGAGATATACCAGGTCATGAATAAGATCATTGCAAAAAAACGATAATAAAGATGTCACTAAAGCAACGTATCAAATCGAATCCAAAACTCAAGGAGTGTATTATCTATTTAATGACACCCAAGGGCCAAGCTCGTCCCCGTCTTTGGGTTAAAATGCTAATAAATCCCTTTAAACACCATAAGGGTAAAGGTTCGTTGATCCGGCGCAGGACACGCATGGATGTCTTTCCCTGGAATGATTTCAGCATTGGAAACAGTTCGACAATTGAAGATTTTGCAACGGTCAACAATGGGGTTGGACACGTTATTATTGGCGACAGAACAAGGATTGGACTTGCTAATGTTTTAATCGGCCCCGTTACGATTGGTAATGATATTATGTTTGCCCAGAATATTGTTCTTTCGGGTTTGAACCATGGTTATGAAGACATCAGCCTTCCGATCAGTCTTCAAAAAACTTCTATGGCAGAAATATTTATTGAAGATGAGGTCTGGATCGGATCCAATGCAGTCATTGTTGCTGGTGTGAGGGTTGGAAAACATGCTGTAGTAGCTGCAGGAAGTGTTGTGACGAAAAATGTACCTCCTTATTCCATCGTTGCAGGAAACCCTGCTCGTTTAATTAAACAATATAATCCGGAATTACAAATCTGGGAAAGAAAATAAGTAATAACTAATTGTAAATCATGGTCATCTTAGCTATTCTATTTTGGTTGTTTCTATTTATCATCTTTTATTCCTACCTGGGATATGGAATCCTGCTTTTTTCCCTTGTCAGAATAAAAAGACTCATGACGAAAAGGAAAGTCTACGTCCAAGAGTATGAGCCGGAGGTGACCTTGTTTGTTGCAGCATACAACGAAAAGGAGTTCATCGCTGCCAAAATGCAAAACTCCTTTTCTCTGGACTATCCGAAAGAAAAAATCAGACATGTCTGGGTTACAGATGGTTCTGACGACGGAACTCCAGATATTCTGCATACTTACCCGGCAGTAGAAGTATTTCACCTTCCTGAAAGAGCCGGAAAGATTGCAGCCATGAACCGGGGCATGCAATTTGTAAAAACCCCGCTTGTCATTTTTTCTGATGGAAATACTATGCTTGGGAAGGAATCTATCCGTCGCATCGTCAAATTATTCCATGATCCCAAAGTGGGTTGTGTTTCCGGAGAAAAAAGAATTTTCAGGAAAGATTCTGCTGCAGCAACAGAAGGTATCTACTGGAGATACGAGTCCACCCTGAAGAAATGGGATGCAGAGCTTTATTCCGTTGTTGGCGCTGCAGGAGAGTTATTTGCCCTGCGTACCGAACTTTTCAAAGCAGTTGAGAAAGATACATTGTTGGATGATTTTATCATCTCATTAAGAATTGCCATGCAGGGATATACCATTCAATACGACCCTGAAGCCTATGCCATCGAAAATCCCAGTGCCAATGTAAAAGAGGAATTGAAGCGAAAAATCAGAATCTCAGCAGGAGGAATACAATCTGTTATGCGGCTTCTACCCTTGTTGAACCCTTTTAAATTCGGGATTCTTTCATTTCAATATTTTTCTCACCGTGTACTTCGCTGGACTTTAGCTCCTTTAGGCCTTCTCATCATACTGATATGTAATTTTTTAATATGCCTGCAAGTTGGTTTTTCCAACTATTCCGATATTTATTCCTGGCTTTTCTGGGGACAAATCCTATTTTACTTTGCGGCACTGCTGGGATGGTATCTTGAGGAAAAAAAGATTAAGGTAAAATTATTGTATGTCCCCTATTACTTCTTCATCATGAACTTGGCTGTTTATCTGGGTTTTTTCAGATATATAAAAAAACAACAATCCGTGAATTGGGAAAGAGCAAAAAGAGGATAATATTATTCTTCAATCCAAAGAAAATGAATCAACCGATCCGATTAATCCTTTCAATACTATGCTGCCTTGGTTTTCTTTCATCATCTCAAGCTCAATCGCATAATTGCAAACTGCTTATTTCACTTGCCACAACTACAATTGATGGGAGAAACAATGCAAGTAGTGTAAGGCCTGGAGATACCATATGCGTACTTGCAGGACAAAAGCTTTTTTTACGGTTTTCGCATTTACATGGAATACCAAACGCACCCATCGTTATTCTTAATTCAGGTGGTCAGGTTATAGTTAGCGGTCATAATTACGGGATTAAAATTGATTCCTGTTCATATATTGTTTTTTCAGGATTCGGGACAGAAGGAACCAGCTATGGTTTTCTTGCTACTCAGGTCAATGGCGCTGGAATATCTGTTGATGGGTTAAGTACCGACATCGAAGTCAGAGGTATAGAAGTAAGCCACACCCTGCTCGTTGGTATGTTTGCTAAAACAGATCCCGATACCACGTTTACATCGACCAGAGAAAAATACACCTTACGGAATCTGCTTGTTCACGATAACTACATCCACCATACAGGAATGGAAGGCTTTTACCTGGGAAATACTTTTTATTTGGGGAAAATAATTCAATACCATGGAAAGGATACAACCGTATACCCGCATTTATTAAAGGGTGTTAAGGTTTATAATAACCGTGTAGAATACACTGCCTGGGATGCCATCCAGGTATCATCAGCTGATTCGGGATGCTCGATCCATGATAATCAGATTTATCATGACAGCGAGTCCGGGACTCTGAATCAGATGAGTGGAATACTGAATGGTGGCGGATCAAAATGTGATTGTTACAATAATAAAATTATTGATGGCAAGGGAGACGGAATTGATGTCTTTTCACTGGGAGGTCAGAAAATATACAATAACCTGATCATCAACCCAGGAAAATCATTTTTACCTGATCAGAATTACACCCCATATTTGAAGCATGGGATCTATATCGGTGATTACCTGACTATCCCCGGTTCTGATTTTACTTTTGCCTTCAATACAATCCTTTCACCCAAGACATTTGGTATAAGAATTGCAAATTATCATAGTGCTCCTGTCCTAATTACCAACAACATTATTGTGGATCCTGGGGGATACCCTACGGAAGGTGAAAAATCTTATGTAGGGTCGATATCCTCTTCAATACCGTTTACAGATATAAATAACCTTAAAAGCAGGGATTATACGCCTGTACAATTTATCGCTCCGGAAGTTCAAAATTTTGATCTTAAGCCTTCCTCACCAGCTGTCAACAAAGGCGTATGGATAGATTTTCCGGTATCTGTGGATGTTTTAAACCGGAATAGGCCATTTGCCATTTTAAACGACATTGGCGCTTTTGAATGTCATGATTCTTCATTATTGAGCATTCCTGAATATGATCAGCACCTTGTTGCCCTAAATAAGATTAATCCCAACCCTTTTACTAATTTTATAAACGTTTTTTACACCGTCATAAAAAAATCATTGATCACCATTTCCATCTGCGATTCACAGGGATCAGCATTATATACTCCTGTAAGTATCCTGCAGGGACCAGGGGAATATAAAAAAACGATCAGCGACCTAAATCTGCCTGCAGGTCTTTACCTTCTGCGGATTTCCTCCAACCAGGATTTTATTATTAAAAAAATTATTTCTATAAAATGAAAACGATATGGTCAACTTTACATTAACTTTACAATAAATTCAATTGCCATGAATAGCAACATAAAAAACATTGTCCCTTTCTGGCTTGGAAGAAAGCTAAGGGGTTGGCTTCAAAAAGCAAAAGCGATATATTATAAAGGTGGTTTATTTTACTGCCCCTATTGCAATCATTCATTTCGTGCTTTTCTTCCGGGAGGATCCAATATCCCTGTTCTATTTGATAAACAGGTCATTGGTGCAGGTTACAGGAAAAATGATGTTTGTCCGCGCTGCTATTCCCTTGACCGTGACAGGCTCGTTTACCTCTTTCTTCATGATAAGACTAATGTCTTTACTGCTCCGCTTAAGATTTTCCATGTAGCACCCGAAGGATGTATCAGGGCCTTGCTGAACGGCCTTCCAAACCTGACCTATATTGCAGGGGTGAAATATCTCGAAGGTTATTACTATGAGCGCCAGACCAATCTCCTCGATATTACCAATATTCCCTATAATGATGAAGCCTTTGACGTGATCATCTGTAACCATGTTCTCGAACATATTGAAGATGATAAACTGGCCATGAGGGAATTATACCGTGTGCTGAAACCAGGAGGAATGGCCATTCTTCAGGTACCTATTTCCAACGTTCTGACAACAACTTATGAAGACCCTGCCATTGTCAAACCTGAAGATCGTGAAAAAGCATTCGGTCAATTTGATCATGTTAGAATTTATGGACAGGATTATCAGACCCGTCTGGAAAATACGGGATTCACTGTAAGGCCATATAGTCCTTATGAAAATAAAACTCAGGAAGAACTGAAAAAATTTGCTGTTAATCCTGCTGAAAAGCTCTTTGTTGCCTACAAATAATCTGAATTGAAGATGCTGACTGCCATTATAACCATTTCTTGCCTTTTAATCATCTTTTCCGGACTGCTGGTTTTCCATATCCGGAAGAACAAATCTCTTTCTTCGCTGGTTAAGGCCAAGGATCTGGAACTTCAGGAATCAAAATCAGCCTTGGTAAAAATGCGTAATGAAATTGATAGCATCATTGAAGATCAGATAAATACATTTAAAGTGGATTTTGTTGCCAAGGAGAAGAATGATCTTACTATAAAAAAGGCTTTGAAAAAATCTGAAGAAGCAAATTTTCTTAAAAATGCATTCTTATCAAATATTAGTCATGAAATCAGGACTCCCCTGAATAACATCATAGGATTTTCAAATTTACTGGAAGCAGAAATCTCCCTCCTCGAAAACAAGGAACTTTTTGAATATGCCCGTGCCATTTCTGAGAGTGGCGACCGCCTATTGCATTTGCTGAATAATATCATTGATATCAGCAAGATTGAAGCCAATGACATGCAGATCAAGCTTCAGTCATGCAATATTACCCCTATTGTTGCCAATGCCATACAATTGTTTATTTTTAAAGCTAACGAGCAGAAGTTAAAACTTAACTTCATCGGTAATGAGGTACCAAATGCCAAGGTTGACGAAAAGAACCTGACTAAAGTAGTTGGTTCAATCATTGAAAATGCCATCAAATACACGGAAAAAGGTTTTGTCAATGTTACGACGGATTATAATAAAGAGACAAACGAAATTTCAATTCGGATTAAAGATTCAGGCATTGGCATTGATACTTCATATATCCCTTCCTTGTTTGATCCATTCAGACAGGAAAGTTCGGGTTTTTCGAAGGAATCACAATCCGGAGGACTCGGACTCCCTCTTGCCAAAAGCCTTATTGACCTGATGCAGGGCCGGATTGACATTGAGTCGGCAAAAGGTTCCGGTACCACAGTAACCATTTATCTCCGAGCAGAAAAGACCATTCAGGATGATTTACCTTCAGTTGAGCTCACCAGGAAACAGAAATTCAAAGCCTTACAGGGCCTGGAAATATTTATTGTTGAAGATGACCTGATGAATAAAATCGTGTTGTATGAAATGACTAAAGTTCTTGGAAACGTGATTACCGCAGTAAATGGTGACGAAACACTAAAAATTATTGAACAGACAAATAAGGAAGGCAAGATATTTGATATTATGCTTTTCGATATTAATTTACCTCCACCCTGGGATGGAATAAAGCTGATGCATGAAATTCGTAAAAAATGGAAAGCTTATAAAAGTATTCCGTTTATCGCACAAACAGCCTATGCCATGACAGGAGATAAAGAGAAATTACTGGAATCTGGTTTTGATGATTATATTGCGAAACCTATCAATCAACAGGAACTATATTCAATTATTAAAAACCAGCTGAACAAATACTAATTATGGATGAGGCAAATACAATAAAAGAACTTGAGAAACAGGTGAGGGATCTCGAAGGGCTGTTAAAGGAAACAAAAAAGAAAGCCGATGAAGCAATAAAAACAAAGACGATGTTTCTGGCCAATATGAGCCATGAGATAAGAACTCCGATGAATAGTATCATTGGAATATATAATATTCTGAATCAGACAAACCTGACCGAGGAACAAAAAGAGTTTCTTGAAATTATTCATATCTCAAGTCAAAACCTTCTGGCTATCATCAATGACATCCTTGATCTTTCAAAAATCGAATCGGGTCAGTTAAAAATCGAACAGAAGCCCTTTCTTCTCCATGAGGAAATCCATCAGGTAATTAAATTATTATCGCTTAAGGCAAAAGGGAAAGGCATTGAACTGTTTTCGAAAATTCAATCAACAGTACCCACCTGTATTATCGGAGATCCGGTTCGTTTAAAACAAATCCTGATTAACCTGACCAATAATGCAATAAAATTCACCAATGAAGGGAATGTTTTTGTTGCTGTTGAAACCATTGAGATAAATGCTGAGAATTTGTTAAATAAAAAGGAACTTATTCCTGATGAATTCACACAACCAGGAACTGTACTTTCTGATACAATTCTTTTAAAATTTGAAGTTACTGATACTGGTATTGGGATTTCACCGGAAGAGCAGGAGAATCTTTTCAATGAATATGCTCAACTGGAGAACTCCCTGGTTCGACAGTTTGAAGGAACAGGGCTAGGCTTATCCATTTCCAGGAATCTTACAGAACTGATGCACGGTAAAATAGGAGTCATCAGTAAAAAGGGAAAAGGTTCTACTTTCTGGTTTACCCTGGCAGTAACCAAGGGGGATGAAGAAATGATAATTAGCCATAGATTTGCCTACAAACCCAAGGTTCATCAGGCAAGATCCCTGTCAATATTATTGGTTGAAGATAATATTCTGAATCAGAAATTCGCAGTTACAAGCCTCCAGCGGGCCGGGAATAAAGTTGAAATAGCAGAAAACGGGAAAGTGGCAGTTGAAAAATTCAAAAAAAGCAAATTTGACTTGATTCTCATGGATATTGCCATGCCTATCATGGATGGTATAGAAGCTACCCGGGTTATCAGGGAATGGGAGGAAAAAATAAGATCAGAAAAAAACGAGAACTATGAAAAGATTAAAATTGTTGCTATAACAGCGCATGTAATGGTAACCGACCGTGATAAGTGTCTGAAAGCAGGAATGGATGAATATCTTGCCAAACCATACCGACCTCAAGAACTCATTTCAATGATTGAAAACCTGGATGTTTAATGATCAGTATTGACTTACTTCCTGAGAATCCTGATGTAAAAAGTGTCATCTCCACTACTGATTTTCAATATATATATACCTTTTGAATACTGAGAAATATCCAGTTTATTGGTTTTGTTTCCCAGGATAACTGAGTTCGTCCTTTCTCCGTTCAAATCCAGAATATCCAAATAAACAGGAAGGATTGCCTTATCAGTTAAAGATATCCAAATTTCCTCGGATGCAGGATTGGGATAGATAGAAAAAAGTTTTCTATAATCATATTCTGGAATACCAGGACAAAAAATGAATGTAATATTAGATGTATCCCGGTCAACACAGCCATTCAATGTCACATACACCCAGATAGTGGAAAGCCCGATACCATGACCTGTTGAATCCACGACAATGCTTGGAGTATTCTCCCCTGTCGACCACAGATAATTGTCAAACCCTGTGCCAGCATTCAGGGTTATTGAATTGTTTGCACAAAGTTCCGCATCAGGAAGGGGAGTAATTACAGGTTGAGGGAAGATAGTTACATAAGCTGTATCTGTATTGCTGCAACCTGTGATGGTATCGGTAACGGTATACCAGATTTGATTCATACCCGGCGTTGCACGCGCTGGAAACAGGGTATCACCTTCCACTCCGGAGGTGCCTCCAAAAACCCCACCCGGAGGCCAGCCAGGAATAGTAAAAGGCGGATAATCCTGACAATACGTTGGCTGAATTCCGAAAATGACGGCATCCGGTATTGGGAGAACCGTCACTATTACTGTATCACCCGCGGAACAATTATATTCATTGGTCACGATAACCGTGTATTGTTGGGTTTCCAGAGGAGAAACGATAATACTTTCGGTTGTATCCCCTGTACTCCATAAGTAAGATACTCCACCTGAGGCTATGAGCTCAAGTTCATGATGTTTGCAAATACTGGTGTCAGCAGGTAAACCGGGATTCGGATAGGCATACCGCTTCACTTCAATGCTGTCCCAATATATATTTCCACCTATTGGATTTCGGGCCTGGACGGTGTAAATGGTTGTTTCCAAAGGATTTACTGTCGGATTGTAAATGTGTGGATTACTAATGGAAGGATCAAACGGCCTTGAAGTCCATGTAATCACATCATTATCAAGAGTATCAAGTAAAGTCAGGGTAATGGGTAAAGTTCCGCCGCAACCAGCCTCAATTGGTATTGATTTAAAAGAAAACATACAGCTATCAGCAATGTCATCCGGGCTGTGAGCAATCAGATAGGAAGAGTCAGATCCCACCCAAAAGGAAACAGGTTTCTGAATTTTAAGAATATTACCAGGTAATACTGAAAGATTCAACACGCCCGGGTTTTGAACGGTCCAGGTGATGGTGGATGGAGCATACAGAGAATCAATAACCAGATTATTAAGTAGAATGGAAGAGAAGGCATCATTGGCAGGTTTTATCTGCTGTGGATATTTTACCTGCTTTAGGAAACCGGCTGATCTCATGGACATCCCGCTTATTTTTATAGTATCAGGAGTTCCGTCATAATGGATACCATAAACAGTCATAAAAGATACGGAATCCGGAACATTAAAAAGCTGAAAATGTTCAGTCCAGACATTCGTATCTGCTGGAAAATCCAGAATCCGGTAAATTCCCCGTTCCGGAAACTCGAAACGTAAAGTTACATAGCTGCCTGAATCGTTCTGTCCTTTTGTCCAGAGAGTAAATTTATTCATTCCGGATTCCAGCCCTGCCAATGCATTAATTTGAAAAATGTATCCGTATCCATTAATGGTAAAACATCTATATCCACTGGCCTCGACCCCATCTGTCGTATCAAAAACACTAGATACAATTTGATTCTGATCATATCCATCAGGATAAAGATCCCGGTCAAGGTCGATATTCAATGCCGGGAAAATATTGGTTACCCTGTTCGGAATACTATCATAAAGCAGGGCCTTCCACTGAGCATAAGTCTTAACCGGAATATTATTGGTAAAACACCAGTCCAAAAGACTATCAGTCCGTTGAAGATAAGCATCCCATCCCCCATATGAATTTTTAAATCTTGCAAGATCTATTTTTACGTAATGTTGTGCAATGGCATCTGCAATGATGTGTTTGGATGTCTGTAGATCCTGTGTTTCATTAGAGAGGCCATCCTGCATTGAGAATGGAGCTATCTGATAAGGCGAATATTCGTTATAACACAGCTTGGCATAATTGATATAATTTGAACCCTGGCGATATTCTAAGGAATCACCCATATTCCACTTCAGCTCATAGGCACTGATCCATGGCATCTGACCAGATGGATGGATCCAGGTATATGGTCTCGGAATATCCAAATCAGAATAAATTTTTAGAGATCTTTTCCCCAGCAGACGTACAGCATTTTGATCCATGATCACGTTCCGGGGCATTAATTTGTGATAATTGAGGCCTGTCTGAGCCGCCAGGCTAACTGGTTCCTCCCAAAAAGACTTGATATAAACAGAATCAACATCACCCGGGTTACTTGCCCTTAAATCATACCAGAGATATACATTATTATAAGGAATAGACAGGTAAAGTGCAAAATAGTAAGGATTGCCGGAAAGATCTGCAAATTCTCCTGGATTATGACTGATGACCAGGTTTCCAGAAACATCCACCAGACCTTCATTATGTGGCTGGGTCGTATCAATACTGTTTATCCTTAAGCAGACTTTCTCTGCATTGATATGATCAACACCAGGTTTATTAAGATACAGGGTATCCTCCCCAACATCAATTAGATTAAAAAACTGGGTTTGATGTGTTGGAGTATTATCCATCACCTCATGCCCTTTATTGATCCATATTTTCAGGGAATCTACATAGGCGGGCGTAATTGGAAAGACCCATGAAGTCATGGCCATACAAAAATTCTGCTGGTAAATGGAAAAGAGGGAATCATACTGGTGGAGTTTAATCAGTGAAGGATTCTCATCGACCCTGAAACAGACCCCACCTTTCTTGACATTGCTTTGAGCCAAGGTGAAAAGGTTCAAAAAAACCAGGAGAAGAAATACTAAATGTTTAAAAATCTTTGGTCTTTTCATTTGGTATTATAATCTTTAATTTGCAGAGAAACCGTTTTTCTCTTAAGCATGTATCCCAAAGAAATCTCATGTGTCCCAGCACTCTGGCCAAGTAAAGCAGATCCGGAGAACTCATAATTATAGTTGATAACTAAAGCATTGACAATAGCAAGGCCAGCTGTAACCCCAATCACATTGCTTTTTCTATAAAAAGCACCAAGCCAATAACTATCGTGATATTTTACCAGGGTGCTGAACTCTATTGTCCAGGGAGTATACTGTGTATTACGGTAAAGCAGGTCGAATTTAAGTTTCCAGTCCGATTTAAAATCAACCGTATAATTAGCGTAAAAAAGCCAGTTTCTATCCATGCTTAAAACATGATCATACTGATTCTGGTTATAAAACGACTTATTGTTGAATAAAACAGGGAACCCAACACAAATATTCAGATCTTTCCAGGAATAGAGCAGACTTGCCCCGACATTCACATAAGTTTCAGTTAATTTCCCTTGTCCTTGTATCATGGGATCAACTGGATTGCCTACAATAACATCATTAAGATTGATAGAATTCTGATAAAGGGAAATATTCAGTCCAAAGCTTAAAAAATGTTCCTTGGCGATCTGAAGATGATAGGCATAATTCAAATTCGTTAAAAAATTTGTAAGCGGCCCTGCCTTATTGATCTGGATATTTCCTCCAAGCCCCATATTTTTATTGAGAGCCCCATCAACATTCAAAGCACCAATGATGGGACTGCCAGGAATATTCACCCATTCGTTACGGTAAGTCAGAAATGCCTGAAAAAGGTTAACCTTTCCCGTAAAAGCCGGTGAAATGGAAACTGGGTTAAAAAGGTAATTATCGAGAATCGGAAATGGTTGTGAAAAGCTACTGGGACAGAAGCCGACAGCGATCAAAAATATGTAGAAGGCTTGTTTCATTTCAGTATGTTTACTGTCCCTTTAAATAATTTTCCATCAAAACAACGAACAAAATAATAATAGGTGTCATTGCTCAGGTTTTTGCCCTTATAGGTACCATTCCAATCATTCTGGTAATCATTATGAGAGAATACTTCAGCACCCCACCTGTCATATACATTTACGACACAGGGACCAACTTTGTTAAGATTAAGTATCTCCCAACGGTCATTATAACCATCACCATTGGGCGTGAAGAGTGATGTAACAACCGGGTCGGTACCATATGGCTTGACTGTAATATGAAAATCTGTTTGAGAGTAGCAAGTGTTTTTAAATACCCTGACCCAATAATCACCTTCAATTGTAATTACAATTGAACTGGTTTTTTCTTCTGTGGACCATAATATGCTATCATTTGTGCCTTCAACGGTAGCAGTTACACTCCCCCCTTCAAAAAAGCTGGTATCCCCTGAAAAGACCAAGGAATATTCCGGCAGAGGAGATACAGTAACCGTGTGCTCAGTCGTATCAGCGCAGCCGGTTTTAGAAAGGGTAATGAATGTCGCAATATAATCCCCGGCCATGGAATAATAATGGACCGGATTTCGTTCGTGGCTTTGCAGGCTTCCATCACCGAAATTCCAGGTATAAACCTGAATAGAATCCAAGATCAGTTGGGTCTGATCAAAAAACTGGACAGGTTGATTATTACAGTTAGGAATAAATGTAAAAGCAGCTGATACTGAAGTTACAGGAACAAATTTAAAAATTGCTTTGGCATAACCTGAATAAGTAACCACTTTTAAGCCAACGCTATGGTTACCGGCAAATGGAAATATATAATTCACAACTCTTCCGGTATCATCCCCAAAATACCCATCCCCATTCAGGTCCCAGAAGCGGAATTTAATACTATCGGCCGGTGAGGAATTATCTGACAAGGTGGTTACCTGTCCAAAACAAACTTTATTGGCAGTAAAATCAGGGACTAATGCAACCACCGAGGCAGATGTGCCAAGGATAAAAAGACACAAGGCAAAAATGATTTTTCTCAAATGTTCCAGGGTTTATGGATTATTTAACTTCTAATAATTCCACATCGAACACCAGGGTCGAATAAGGAGGAATAGTGCCCATATCACGCTCTCCATAACCAATAGATGAAGGGATGATCAGGGTTGCTTTTCCACCGACGTTCATTAAGGCAACACCTTCGTCCCAGCCTTTGATCACCTGGCCCTTACCGAGTTCAAACTCAAATGGCTGATTTCGATCGCGGGAAGAGTCAAATTTTGTACCATTGAGCAATGTTCCAGTATAATGCACTTTAACTTTTTTTCCGGCAACAGCTTTAGCCCCGGTTCCTTTTGCTTTTTCAACATAGTACAGACCACTGGCGGTCGGTTTAACCGTGATGTTTTTTTCCTTCAAATATTTTTCGCGTAACATAGATTCTTGTTTTTTATTTGTCTCCAGCTTTATTTGTTCTTTTTTCTTTGACTCAGCTTGTTCTTTTTCATATTCAGCTTTTGACTGTACATCAATGATTTCGATTTCATAGATCAAGGTTGAATAAGGTGGAACAATTGCTCCTCGGCCCATTTCACCAAATCCGATCTTGGAAGGAACAACGAGTTTTGCCTTACCTCCTTTTTTCAACATCTTAACCCCTTCTTCCATACCGGGAGTATCAAAACGTTTACCATATTCGAATCTTATGGGTTCACCGCGCTCAGCTGAGGAAAAAATCTGCTTCCCATCAATCAGGGAAACTTTAAAATTCAGTTTCACCCAGGAACCTGAATCAATACTTGCACCTTTGCCGGCCAGTTCTTCAATATAATAAAGGCCTGATGCTAAAGGAGCAACGGTAATTTTCTGGTCCTCTATATATTTCATTAAAGCATCTTCTTCTTTTTTCATCATGCTTTTTGGTGAATCAACAGACAATAAAGTAATGTAAAAATGAATGATGCTGTTTGAATCAATGAATGCAGGCCTGGCCTTCTGGCGGAATGTTTTAAAAAACAGGGAATCTGCATTGATGATAAAGGAAGCGCTATCACCGGCAGACATCATTTTTATTCCTTCATAAATATCTCCTTTGAAATCAGAAGGAGGCAATTGGAACCTAACAGGACTTCCCATGGCAGCTTTACTGTCAAAAAGTACGGAATCTTTATAAACATAACGCATATTCAGGGAAACCCAATCCCCCATTTTCGGTTTGAGTGTATCCTTGCTTACTTTGTATAGCTTGTAATACAAGCCCGATTCCGATTTATCATACCCGGCATACTTCGATGAACATGCAAGAGACGCAAATGCAACCAGAAATAAAATGGCTAACGAATTCAGAAACAATCTTTTCATACTTAAGTTTTTAATCAATTGGGTTAATATTTAATTTGAGTTACCTGCTTTTTTTGACCAGCTCAAGATACAAAGTCCTTGATTCGACAATACTAATATAATCTTGTTTTTTTCAACATCTTTTGAACCGAATATGTGGCAGATGCAAAAAAAAATGATAAAATTTTTCATGTAATCCGGTACTGTTCAACCCATGAAAAAAAATCACGGAATAGCTGAATTTTTTTTCACTTCAAGTAACTCCAGATCATATACCAATGAAGCTCTTTCCGGAATATTTTTCAAGTCCCCAAGCAGTCCAAAAGCAAGGTGCGAAGGTACAATAAATTTCGCATGGTCACCTATTCTTAGGTTTAGAATGCCTTCTTCCAAACCATTTTCAGCCATACCGCGACCGAGTTGAAATTCTTTCAGAAGCTGTTTTCCCGGATTATTCAAATCTCTGCCTGTTAATAACCTAATGGAATAACTTATTTTTACATGACTGCCTTTAAATGCCTTTGCTCCAGTACCATGCTGATAGATCATATACCGTAAACCCGTTGATGTGACTTCCATATTCCAATGATATCTGGCAATAAAATCCTCAATTGATTGACTTTCGTCCTGAACTACTTTTTTATTCATATCTAGCAAGGTATCGTCCATCATGCGTAGATGGGAAGTCGTGTTTGCAGGAGGAGGGCTGGATTGGCAGGAATAAAGAAGAAGGCTTATGAGGATAAGCCGAATAGTCAGGATTTGCAATCGCATGTTCATCAATGGTTAATAAACTGATTTTAGCTGATCCTGCAGACCAGGAAGCAGGTCTAAAAAAATTTGAATCGTTTGCTCCAGTGAAGTGTTGCAGTTCGCACCGGAAGCATTGCTGTGCCCGCCCCCTTGGAAATGGTTTCTCGCCAGTACATCAACCGAAAAATGCCCTTTCGACCGGAAGGATATTTTTACCTGACCCTCCCTCTCCATAAATAAAGCTGCAAGATTAATATTCTTCATGGAGAGGGCATAATTTACTACACCTTCAGTGTCTCCTACCTGATAATCAAACTTTTGTAATTCTTCCTGATTCAAGGAGATGTAGGCTGTGTGGTAGTCAGGCAGTACAACCAGTTTATCACTTATTGAATATCCCAGTAACCTGAGACGATTTTCGGAATAAGTATCGTAAATCAACCGATGAATTTGCTCTCCATCAATACCCAAATGATGCAAGTCAGCTACGATAAGGTAGGTTTTAATATAATTACAGGCATAACTGAATGAACCTGTATCTGTAATGATTCCAGTATAAATACATTCGGCGATTGATTTATCAAGAAGGTCACGATCGCCGGAATTAACAATAAAATCATAGATTAGTTCCGAGGTGGAAGAGGTTTCAGATAATGAGATTTTCAAATCAAAATGAGGAGAAGGATAAAGATGGTGATCGATAAGAACTTTGACTGCATTGGATTGCTTCACCAAGAAACCGGCTTCATTGAGCCGATCCAGATTATTAAAATCAACACAGATGATGATACCAGCTTCATTGATGGCCGACCGGCATTGATCAGGCTGTTTCTTATAGATTAATACATGCTCCTGACCAGGAGTCCAGGCTAAGAATTCTGGAAAAGGATCAGGTACAAGAACCTTCACCAGATGGTTTTTTTTTGCTAGATACGCGCATAAGGCAAGACTGGAGCCTATGGCATCTCCGTCGGGATTGGTATGTGTCGTTATCAGAATCCTAGAAGGTTTGGTTAAAAGATCTCTTATCTTTTGAAAATCAGTATTTTTCAATTCTTTTCCAATTATTTAGTCACCACAAAAATACGGATAATTTAAAATTAAATACTATTTTTGCCAGCCTTCTAAAACACCTGACTTATGAATGGAATTAAAACCTTCACCATGATAAAACCCTCTGCTTTCAGCAGCGGATTTTCCGGGCCAATTATTGCCCATATTGAAAATGCCGGCTTTAAAATCAAAGCCCTTAAATTAGTACAACTATCAAAAGATCAAGCTGGTATGTTTTATGAAATGCATAAAGGAAAGCCTTTCTACGATGGGCTGGTTAGTTTTATGTCGTCAGGACCTATCATCGCTGCCATTCTTGAAAAAGATGATGCTGTTAACGCTTTCCGAACACTGATAGGTGCAACCGATCCTGCAAAAGCAGCCCCCGGAACGATCAGGAAGATATACGGTAAAGATTTGGGCGAAAATGCAATACACGGATCTGATTCTGATGAAAGTGCTGAAAGAGAGGGTAGCTTTTTCTTTTCTGTTTTTGAAAAAATCTGATTATTTTTCTTCCGGAAAATATTCTCTGAAAGTTCTATCCTGAAAAAAGACTAATATCTTTTCTATTCTTTTTTCTGACACTGTCTTCCCTTCTAATACTTTTTCCGGTTTACATACAGGAACCTTATCTGTGAAAGGCACGCCAGAGAATAAACCCTCATTAATCGAAGCCGGAGCCAGTGGAGGATTATTTGGTGTATCATTTTGACTGGCACGCCTGCCAGATTCTTCCTGCTGATATTTTCCAAATAGTAACCATGCAGCATTGACATCAGGAAACCTAGTAAGAATTTTAATAATAAATTCAAGACTTGGTTTATTACGCCCCGAAAGCAAATGAGAAATTCCTGAACGCTGAACTCCGATTTCCTCTGCAAACTGAGAAGGGGATAAATTTTTTTCCTGCATAATCTCCTGAATTCTCGAAATCATGACCGATTTTTATACAAAGGTAAACAATTTACAAGCTTGTTTACAATAATATAATAAAAAAACATTCTTTAAAATTCAGTTAAACTAATAATTAATATAATTTAAGTAATAAAATGAAATACAACACTATAAGTATTAATAATTTGATTAATTTACATTTGTATACATTTAAATTATAGTCTTAAGTTACAATTGTAAATCAAACATTATGACGATTGATCAAATAATTTGTACCTTTATCGATGAAAACTGGTATTTATATTTCTTCCTATGGGATCATGGAAAGTAAGTTGGGTAAAAGGTTATGTCTTTTCAAAAGAAGTATATCAAAAAAACAAGACAGTCTTAAAGAGTCCCCTCTCCTTTTACATCGCTGTATTTTTTAAACTCATTCCCGGACTTTATAAAAAGCCAATCCGGCTTCGTTTAAAAGAAGGAGGCAGCTTCTTTTGTCCTGATTTTATGAGTGTCTATATTTATTGGGAAATTTTCCTATTCAACGTTTACGATTTCCAGGCCAGCAGTAAAGATGAGATCACTATCCTGGATGTCGGAGCTAACATTGGTCTATCGACAATACATTTTAAACAACGGTTCCCATTGGCAGAAGTTCTTTGTTTTGAACCATTTAAACCAAATTTTGATTTTTTAAACATCAATATTTTAAATAGTAATTATAAAAACATTAAGACATTCCAGATGGGATTAGCGGGTGAAAAAAGACATTCGCTTTTATATATTCATAAAAAAAATTCAGGAGCTCATTCTATTTATCCTGAAGAATTGAGCTTTGGAAGTGTGGAAATCGACTTAATTGACCTTCATCAGGCCCTGTCGATGACGAAAGCCGGGAAGTGTGATATTCTTAAGCTTGACTGTGAAGGAGCTGAATACGAGATAATAAAATCGATTACTCCGGATCTAGCAAAATCAATCTCGCAGATCTACTATGAAGCAACCGTAACGCGTTATGATCCGAAAGAGCTTAATGATTATTTATCCTCCATCGGTTATCAAGTCGACTTAGTTGGCGGATATGTTTATTCGGCAAAGCTAACAAAATGATTTATTGACTATAAAACTTTAGCCAATTTGAGAAATACATTCTTCTTTTCTTCCTGTAGTTTCAGGTAATAATAACCTGGTTTAATGTTTTCAGGGCATTTGATTGTGATTTTGTTTACTCCTGAAATACACCGATTAGCTGTTACTAAGAACAACTCCCTTCCCAATTGATCCATGAATATAATTTTCAGATTCTGATTCATTTCAGCAGTAAATTCAATTGTAAACTCACTGGTAAACGGGTTGGGATATATACTTAAAGCATTAGTTTCATTAATTCTATTAATATTCATGACATTCAATGCTTTAATTAAATCAGGAATTCCATATCCCAGAAGTGAATCCGGGTTGGTAAACTGACTGGCACTCACTTCAAGGGCTCTCATAATAATGTAATTATTGGTATTGATAGAAGCCTGCCATAAACAGGCGACCATTCCTGCTATGATGGGGGAAGAAAAAGAAGTGCCATTGGCACGCATGGGATAACCATTAGTTCCTGAAACAACTGTCTGTTGTCCCATGGCTGCAATATTTGGTTTAACCCTTGTGTTTACTTCCCCTGTTGAACTAAAGCTTGCATAATGGCCAAGGGAATCAACGGCTGCTATCCCGAGTACGCTGTTCCCATCGGCGGGTGCACCCATGCACTTCCAGGAGGATCCCCCTGAATTCCCAGCGCTGTTAACAACGATCATCCCTTTACTTCCGGCAATATTGGCTCCACGGGTGACAACTGTTGTGTTTCCATCCATATCGGCACAGGTATGATCTTGTGAAGGATCATTGAAAGTAGTATATCCAAGAGAAGAATTAATAACATCAGCACCTGCACTATCAGCATATTCGGCTGCAGAAACCCAATTGTATTCTTCGATCAGGTACTCGGAATTATTATCTTCTGATCGTAATAACCAGAAACCTGCCTTTGGAGCTGTCCCAATAAGTTGTCCGGGAAGGTTACCACCGATGACTGATAATACTTCCATTCCATGCGGATGTTCAAGGAAGACATCGTTCCCCGGAATTACAAAATCCCGTGTCCCGAGTATCTGGCTATGATCCCATAGGCTATCAAAAGCAGGAAGAGAATTGACCTGAAAGAAACCGGCATCAAGGATTGCTATTTCCATTCCTTCTCCCCTATAACCCATTTGGTGCAACAAATCACCGTTGACCATATGAATCTGGCGATAGGACTGTCCATAGTTGTAACCCTTGCCGGTAAAAGATGATATCATCTTTACCGGGTCGCTGTATCCGGGAACTGCGTTATCTTCCAATTCAAATTTATTGACCTTTCCGCCCGTTTGATTTTCCTGTGATAAAAAATCACGATTCCTTACAACATTGAGGACAAAAGGGAGTTTGGCAATGGAGTCAAGGATAGTAGTATCACTGGTATAAATCGTAATGCCATTCATCCATTTTGAACGGTTCAATACGGTAACTCCAAGGTTCGCAATAGTAGAAACATATTCAGCGATCACGGGTAAATCATTTTCCTCTAGACTGATCATGAGTCGCTGCCGTCGTTCGACTGACCTTGGAGATAGAAATTCCAACGGACGGTCAAAGGAATAGGGCGAATTTGATTTATCCGTAAACCCGATAAAATACTTATCAGGAGCAACCTGGGCAGATATTATAGTCGAAATAAGAGAGGATAATATCAGAAAAGCTATTTTTCTCATTTTTTAAATAAATTTGTCTAAAATTATAAATAATTGCATTATGATGACCAATCAGGATCTGAAGCAGATAGAAGAGAAGGGAATATCTCCTCATGTTATTGAAAAACAGATAAATAATTTTAAACTTGGTTTTCCATATATCAAGCTTTTCAAGCCTGCAATTCCCGGTGATGGTATTTTTAAGTTTCGGGATAAAGAAAATTCTTTTTTTCAGGATTATTTCAAAACCTCCCTGCCGGATCTGACGGTAGTGAAGTTCGTCCCTGCTTCGGGTGCAGCCAGCCGGATGTTTAAACATTTGTTTGAATTTCAGGAAAAATATCGGCTGGGAAAAATCAGTTTTTCCGGATCAGACCCTGATGCAGGATGCGAAACGGCACAATTTTTTTTTATAAATCTTTCGAAACTTGCATTTTATAGTACGCTGGATAAATTGCTAAAAGAAAAAAATATTGACATTAACAAACTCATTGCTGATAAGGATTTCAATGCCTTGATTGAATTTATCCTGAATGAAAATGGCCTTAATTATGCCAATCTTCCCAAGGCTTTGATCCTATTCCACTCCTACCCTGGAGGAGCTAGAACTTCTGCCGAAGAGCATCTGGTTGAAGCCGCCAATTATACGTATGATAAGAACAGGATAGCCAGGATTCATTTTACTATTTCGCCGGAACACCAGGAAAGGTTCACTGAATTATTCCATCAGGTGAAAACAAAATATGAAAATAAGTACAATGTAACCTTTAGCATTTCGTTTTCTGTTCAAAAGCCCTCTACAGATATTCTTGCTGTTGATGAAGACAATAAACCTTTCAGAAATGCAGAAGGCACTCTCCTGTTCAGGCCAGGCGGCCATGGTGCTCTTTTGGAAAATCTGAATGAAATTGAGGCAGATCTTGTGTTTATTAAAAATATTGACAACATTGTTCCTGACCGTTTAAAAAATGAGACCTTCAACTACAAAGAGCTGATCGGAGGTTTTCTTTTATGGATTAGAGAAAAGTTGTTTGATTTCCTGAAAAAAGCTGAAAATGAAACTGTTTCAGCCATGGACATTGAAGAAATAAAACAATTTGTTCAAACGAACCTGATGCTATCTTTCCCTGATGAATTTTATGATCTGACTGATAAAGAGAAAATCAAATACCTGGTGAATAGACTGTCACGCCCCTTACGCGTTTGTGGTATGGTAAAAAACGAAGGGGAACCGGGCGGAGGACCTTTCTGGGTAACAAATGATGACAACCAGCATTCCCTGCAGATTGTTGAATCATCCCAGGTCGATCTGAAAGATGCTCAACAAAAAGCAATATGGAACTCGGCTACTCATTTCAATCCGGTTGATCTTGTTTGCAGTTACCGCGACCATCATGGGAACAAGTTTGAACTTTCAAATTTCATGGATGAAAAAACCGGATTCATTTCAATCAAATCTATTGGAGGAAGAAATCTGAAAGCCCAAGAGCTGCCCGGATTATGGAATGGCAGCATGGCCGGATGGCTGACCATCTTTGTAGAAGTTCCGATCGAGACTTTTAACCCGGTGAAAACAGTCAATGATTTATTAAGAAAAGAGCATTTGCCTGATTGATCGTTTTCCATGGAAAAGAAAAATTATCATCTTATCAGTAAAAAGGAGCGCTGGGGATTAACCCGCTGGGGCTGGTTATTGTTGCTGACTATTTTTTTATTACTCAATATTTTGTTTTTTGCCAACTTATATAAAATTCTTGCTCCAGTTGAGCGTGAAAAAACGGATATTCTCGTCCTGGAAGGCTTTATCAGTGATGATGTTATGGAAACAGCCATCAAGGAATTCAATGATTATCATTACCAACTCTTAATCACCACCGGGACGCCGCTGGAATGGGGACATCTACTTGTTGAATATAATAATACTGCCATACTTGCCGGCGCTTCGCTTCTGAAATTAGGCTTTGATTCTACCAAACTTGTAATGGTAGGAACCAAGGAGATACGGAATGATCGCACCTATAATTCTGCGCTTGAATTAAAATCATGGCTAAGTAAAAACCGTCCTGATGTAAAGTCAATCAACCTTATGACCATGAGTGTTCATGGTGCCAGGAGCCGGAAAATGTTCCAGGAAGCCTTAGGGGATACCATAAGGGTCGGGATCATATCCCTGAAAAATTTTTATTATGGTCCAGGAGACTGGTGGAAGTCGAGTAAAGGTTTCCGTGAAACCATGAATGAAGCCATTGGATACTTCTACGTAAAATTTTTCTTCCGGCCTTATACCAAGCCTGTAAATACAAAATGAAATATTTCTATGATAAAATCTGCCCGATTAACACTGTCATTTGTTCTGCTTTTATCTTCATTTATTATATCAGCCCAGGATGGGTATCAGGTAAATTTCCGGATTAGGGGTTTATCCGATACTACCTGCTTAATTGCTAATTATTATGGCAATGGAACTTATATCAGGGATACCCTTCAGGTAGATGCAGCCGGACGCTGTATTTTTAAAGCAGGGGCAGATCTTCCGAAAGGAATTTATATCCTGGTTATTAATGATAAAAATTATTTTGATTTCATCATCAACAACGATAAAAAATTCCGGATTGAAACAGATCGGGCTTATCCCATGGAAAAGATGACAATTCTTTCATCTCCAGAGAACAAACTATTTTATGAGTATCTCCGATACAATAAGCAGCAGTTCGACCTGATACAATCCCTGCAAAACAGATTAAAAAGCTTTCAGGACCTGCACGACTCATCAGCGGCTATTTCTGCCAGAATCAAGGCAATCACCAAAGCCATGATTGAATACAAGCTGGAACTTGTAAAAAAATATCCCTCCTCATTTCTGGCATTTCTGATCAATGCCATGAAAGAGCCTGATTTCAAAAATGATACAACTTTTTCCTACCAGGAATACAAGATGCATTTTTGGGACGGAACTGATTTCAGTGATGATCGTTTATTAAGGACACCCGTCTTTTATAATAAACTTAAAAAATATTTTGACCAGGTACTGATTCAGCAACCGGATACAATAATTCAGTGCATAGATTCAATGATAATTAAATCAAAGCATAACCAGGAAATATTCAGATACATCATCGGGTTTGTGATATACCACTACGAGAGTTCTGAGATCATGGGTTTTGACAAGATATTTGTTGATCTTGTGGATAAATATTATATCACAGGAGAAGTCACTTGGTTAAATCAGACTATGCTTGAGAACATCATTAAAAAGGCCAATCGTCTCCGCCCGATTTTGATTGGACATCAGTCCCCCAATATGATCATGCAGGACACCAGCAATCAACTTGTTTCCATGGCCAATATTAGAGCAAAATACTTAATTCTATTATTCTGGGATCCAGATTGTGGTCATTGCGAGCAGGAGATACCGAAACTCAGGGAATTGTATAATGAGAATAAAGCCCAATACGGTCTGGAGCTATTTGCTGTATGTTCCGATACTTCTTTAACCAAATGGAAAAATGCGATCAGGAAGAAAAACATGAACTGGATCAATGTCAATGGCCCGCGTACCCTTACGGGCGATTATCATGAGCAATATGATATTATTTCAACCCCGGTAATTTACATACTGAATGAGCGGAAAGAGATCATTGCCAAGCGGCTCAGCGCTGAGCAAGTGCTTCCTTTCCTGGAGAATTATACAAAGATTCAAAATCAGAAATAAAAAAAAAGGCTATCGATCCGACAGCCTTAAGTATTTATTTGTTGATCTCTATGATAATGGCCTTAAAGGCCTCCGGATGGTTCATTGCCAGGTCGGCCAATGTTTTCCGGTTTAAGGTTATATTATTTTCGGCTAATTTGCCCATGAATACTGAGTAAGATAATCCATGTTCGCGAACACCAGCATTAATGCGGGTTATCCATAATCCACGAAAGTTTCTTTTCTTCGTACGGCGGTCACGGTAGGCATAAGTCAGTCCCTTTTCAACGGAGTTTTTTGCAACGGTGAGGACATTCTTCCTTCTACCGAACTGGCCTTTGGCCCTTTTTAGAATTTTTTTCCTGCGCTCTCTTGAAGCAACAGCATTTACTGATCTTGGCATAATTTTAATTTTTTTTACTTGAGCGTCCCGATTTCCGGGAACTTATGGAGCTGCAAGTAAGTTAAACAATGAATGAATTAACCCTGAAGCATTTCTTTTACATTTGCCTGATCTGCTTTATCAACAGTGGTGGAATAAGTAAGATTCCTTTTCCGTTTGGTTGATTTCTTTGTCAGAATATGGCTTTTGTAAGCATGTTTGCGCTTCACTTTACCGGTACCCGTCAGCTCAAATCTTTTCTTGGCGCCGGATTTTGTTTTCATTTTTGGCATGTCACCTTTTTATTGAATTATTGAAATATTGAGTTATTGAATTATTTTTTGGGTGCGATAATCATAATCATTCTCTTTCCTTCTAGCCGCGGCAATTGTTCGATTTTTCCAACATCGACAAGGCCTTGGGCAAATTTCAGAAGGATTAATTCACCCTGTTCCTTATAAATGATGGAACGGCCTTTAAAAAAAACATCCACCTTCACCTTGGCTCCATCTTTCAGAAATTTTATCGCATGATTCATTTTAAAATTGAAATCATGATCATCGGTATTTGGCCCCAGCCTGATTTCTTTTACAATGATTTTAGCCGTTTTGGCTTTCATCTCTTTCTGTTTCTTCTTCAGTTCGTAAAGAAATTTTTTATAATCGATCACTTTACATACCGGCGGGTTAGCAGTTGGAGATATTTCGACCAGGTCAAGACCGAGATTTTCAGACAATATCAGAGCTTCCCTGATATTGTAAATACCCGGTGTTATATTCTCACCTACAACACGCACAACAGGTGATTTTATATATTCATTGATATTATATGGTTCTTCTTTTTTGCCAGGTTTAGTGAATCTTCTCGGGCCGTTAAATTGAGTAACTATGTTATATCCTCCTATAATTAATGAATACTTATATTATATATCTCCCAGTTCGCATTGTACTTCCCGGGCAATATCAACGATAAACTCATCTATTTTTTTTGAACCCAGATCTCCTGCCCCATGTTTACGCACAGAAACTGTTCCTTCGTTCTCTTCCCTTTCTCCGACAATAAGCATAAATGGAACCTTCATTAATTCGGCATCCCGTATCTTCTTGCCTGTCTTTTCGTTCCGCTCGTCAATTTGGGTGCGAATATCGGAATTATTTAGCAATTGGCAAACTTTTTTCGAGTAATCAATAAATTTCTCACTGATTGGCAGGATGATAACCTGATCAGGAGTAAGCCATAAGGGGAAATTTCCGGCAGTATGTTCAAGTAAAACAGCCACAAATCGTTCCATGGAGCCAAAGGGAGCCCGGTGAATCATGACCGGACGATGTTTTTGATTATCACTGCCAATGTATTCCAATTCAAACCGTTCCGGAAGATTATAATCAACCTGAATGGTTCCCAATTGCCATTTCCTGCCCAATGCATCTTTTACCATGAAGTCCATTTTAGGACCATAGAAAGCAGCTTCACCCAATTCTATCACGGTAGTCAATCCTCTTTCCTCTGCCACTTCGAGGATGGCACGCTCCGATTTTTCCCAATTTTCATCGCTTCCAATGTACTTCTCTTTATTATTCGGATCGCGCAGGGAAATTTGAACAATAAAGTCATTGAATTTCAATGCCTTAAAAATTAACATCACAATATCCATTACCCCTTTGAATTCATCCTTCACTTGCTCTGGGGTACAGAAAATGTGCGCATCATCCTGGGTAAATCCCCTTACCCTCGTAAGGCCGTGGAGTTCCCCGCTTTGTTCATACCGGTATACGGTTCCGAACTCAGCGATGCGTAAGGGAAGATCCCGATAGGAATGCGGAGAAGCATTATAAATCTCGCAATGGTGGGGACAGTTCATCGGTTTCAGGAAGAATTCCTCGCCAGGAACTGGAGTAGAAATCGGGCGGAAAGAACTTTCTCCGTATTTCTGATAATGCCCCGAGGTTTTATATAATTCCACATTTCCAATGTGTGGACAGATGACCTGCTGGTAACCTGCTTTTTTCTGAACCTTTTTCAGGAACATCTCAAGGCGTTCGCGCAACTGAGCGCCCCGGGGAAGCCACAAGGGTAATCCCAGACCTACTTTCTGGGGAAAAAGTAAATAATTCAAGTTCTTTTCCTAATTTGCGGTGGTCACGTTTTTTTAGCTTCCTCAAGAAATAAAAGATAATCCTGAAGTTCTTTTTGCTTTGGAAAAGTGATCCCGTAAATGCGGGTCAGTTGTTTTCTCGTTTCATCTCCCCGCCAATATGCACCGGCTACACTTAACAATTTAACCGCCTTGATCAAGCTGGTATCTGGCAAATGAGGTCCACGGCAAAGATCCGTAAAATGGCCGGACTCATAAAAAGTGATCTGTCCATCCTGAAGGTCCCTGATCAACTCTAACTTGTACTCATCTCCCTTTTTAGTAAAATAATCCAGAGCCTCAGCTTTGGCTACTTCTTTACGGATAAATTGCTGCTTTCCCCTGGCTAAATCGAGCATCTTCTGTTCAATTTTGGGAAAATCATCAGAAGAAATAGTATAGGAGCCAAAGTCAATATCATAATAAAATCCATTTTCAATATCCGGGCCTATACCGAATTTAACACCGGGATAAAGGAGTTCAATCGCTTCTGCCATCAGGTGGGCTGAGGAATGCCATAAGGTTGATTTGCCTGAAGGATCATCCAGGGTCAACAATTTTATTTTTGAATCTGTCATGATGGGCCGGGTGGCATCCCAGACTTCATCGTTGACCTTAGCCGCCACTACATTACGTGCCAGTCCTTCACTGATGCTTTTCGCAATTTCGAGTCCGCTGACTCCTTCCGGATACTGACGAACTGAATTATCGGGTAAAGTAATTGTGATCATTATTATTCCCTGATTTTTTCGGGGTGCAAAGGTAAGGTTTTTTTTTTCAAACCTTTTAATTTCCCGTGATTTTAAACTCCGTACGCCGGTTATTAGCCCTTCCCTGTTCTGTTTCGTTGGTATCCATAGGTTTTGAAAGTCCATAACCAGCATAGGAAAGCCTGGATTGGGCAATTCCATGACCAATCAGGTAATTAAAAACGGCTTTTGCTCTATTAAAGGAAAGTTCATCATTGTGTTGAGGAGTACCAGCATTATCTGTATGTCCGCTAATTTCAATATGCAGGCGGGGGTTTTTCAAAAGCAGATCGATTAGCCGATGTAACTCAGTTTTAGATTCATCTTTAAGGACATATTGATCGGTATCAAAAAAGATGTTTTTCAGAATTACCGTTTCTCCCAGCCTGATTTCCTGTAGCGGGATATTTTTTTCAAATGGTTTTAGGACTGAATTATATCCTGTCAGTGAAAAATGATCAGAATAAAACAGAAAACCCGGTTTGATAACATTCAGTGCATATTCCTTATGGGTTGGGAGAATGAGGAAAAACTCCCCGGTGATGGGGTCGGCATCAGAACAAACCACGGTTGTTCCAGTGCTTAGGTCGGTCAACTCAAAATGGGCCTCCAGTCGTTGCTTTGTCTCTTTATTATAAACAATTCCTTTAAAATATGTAACGGGATTTGGTCTAGCCTCCTGGTAAAGTCTGAAACTATAAATATCCTGTTTCCCTTTCCCTCCAAATTTATCCGATGAAATATAGGCAATATCTCCTTGGGCATTAACTACAAGCGCTAACTCATCCGAAGCAGTATTTATCGGGTAGCCAATATTAATGGATTTCCGCCATTGTCCATCAGGAGATTTTCTGGAGTAGTAAAGATCAAGTCCACCCATTCCCGGAAATCCCCTGGAGGCAAAATATAGGGTCTGGTCATCCGGATGTATAAACGGAGTTTGTTCTTCCATCACCGAATTAATGGAATCACCCAGGTTTTGTGGCTGGCTCCATTCGCCATCCGGCTGAAGTATTGTTTTCCAAATATCGGAACTGCCTTTTCCCCCAGCTCGTTTACTGGCAAAATATAAGGTTTTTCCATCCGAAGAAAAAGAAGGTTGTGAATCCCAGCCGTTTCCATTCACTACTTCTCCAAGATTGACAGGTTCAGACCAATGATTCCCTGATTTTTTTGACCAATAAATATCACAGCTTCCAAAGCCATCGGGACGATTGCAAGCGGCGAAGAACAGGAATTGTCCATCCGGGGAGAGGGTCAATGCTCCTTCATTTCCATTTGTATTAATCGGTGGGCCCAGATTCACAGCCAGTTTCCACAGTGAATCCTGGGTTCTTGAGGCACAATAAAAATTCTCCTCGTAAATTTGCGAATGGTTAGGGAGATCTTTATAGGGTCTGTCTTTGCGGGTGAAATAAATTTTCTGATCATCCGCGGTAATGGCATTGATGAATTCATCTTCTGGAGTATTTATACTGTCTTCCAGATTGACTGGATGAAATGGCACAGGATTTTCCATAGCATGTATACCGAAATCGCAGGATTGAATTGCCCGGAAAGCTTTTTCCTGTTTGACAATCGGAATATTGGTAAAAGTCAGAAATTTTGAAAAATTCTGTTTCGCTTCTTTGTATTGACCGGTTTTTAATTCCAGGTTCCCCAATATTGTATATAGGTTAGGTGAAAAATCCGGGTTTACCGAAATCGCCGACTGGTAGGAGATAATCGCATCATTTAAAAGCAGCTGATCGGATTTTATATCCCCTTTCAATATGAATGCCTCAATGAATAAAGGGTCAGCATTAATTGCTTTATCAAGACATGTTAATGCTTGCTCAAAATCCTTTATATTAAATGCATCAATGGCATCAAAGAAAAACTTCCCTGCTTTTTTATTTTGAGTTGAAAGCGATTGTCCGGGCTGCTGGGCAGGAACAAGGGTGGAGATAAATAGCGGGATAAAACAACACAGGTTTCTGACTAACGATAAATACCGGGGAGGGTTTTTCATGGAATATGCATAAATTTATGGCTTTGAAGAGAAATTTTCCATTTCGGATGATCCTTGATATAATTAATTATCATTGGCATCATCAGCTGTCTGCTACTCCATTCTGGCTGCAGATATAACAGGCAATTTTGATGGACCCTAATGGCATTTTCTTCAGCCCAGTTAAAATCAACCGGTTCATGAATAATTACTTTTAACTCATGGGCCTGATGATATATTGCAGGCAAAGGGGGAAAATCTTTTTTCGGGGAAAGGCATATCCAGTCCCAGAAACCACTCAATGGATGTGAGCCGGATGTTTCCAGAAAGCACCTGACTCCCTTTTCCTGCATTCCCCGGCATAAGTAGTTCAGGTTATACATCAGGGGTTCTCCGCCGGTAACAACGATTGCTTTGGCAGGATATGAAGATGCATGTTCAATGATGATGTCAGTTCTCACCTGGGAAAAAACCCTGGCATTCCATGCTTCTTTAACATCGCACCAATGGCAACCTACATCACAGCCTCCTATCCTGGCAAAATACGCAGCCTGACCGGTATTGTGACCTTCTCCCTGTATTGAATAAAACTCTTCCATGAGAGGAAGTTCCATTCCATCAGCCAATAAAGATTCTTGAAGGCTTGTCAAATTCAGTCTATTAAATATTCCGTTTCGAGGCTTTAAGCGTGTTCATCAGCAAAGAAGCGATAGTCATAGGTCCAATCCCTCCCGGAACCGGAGTGATATAGCTGCACTTCCTTGAAACATGCTCAAAATCAACATCTCCTTTTAAGCGGTAGCCGGATTTTGTATCTGTGGCAGGAACCCTGTGAATGCCCACATCAACAACGATGGCATTCTTCTTTACCATATCGGCAGTGACGATACCCTGCTTTCCCATGGCCACGACCAGGATATCCGCTTCAGATGACAATTCCTTTATATTTTTAGTATAGCTATGGCAGAGGGTTACAGTTGCATTGCCCGGATTATTCTTGCGGGAAAGCAGAATGCTTATGGGTGTTCCGACGATATGGCTCCGGCCAAGGACTACGCAATGCTTACCCTCTGTTTCTATCTGGTACCTTTCCAGCAATGTCATTATACCCAATGGCGTTGCTGAAACATAAGATGGAAGGCCCAGTACCATCTTTCCAATGTTTTCCGGATGAAACCCATCAATGTCTTTCAGTGGGTTGATTTGCTCAATGATTCTTTGTTCATTAATATGTTTTGGGAGTGGCAGCTGAACTATGAAACCGTCGATCTCATCATCAGCATTTAAAAAATCGACCACTTCCAATAACTTGCTTTCAGTGATATTGCTTGGGTACCTGTAAACAGAAGAAATAAAACCCACTTCCCTGCAGGCTTTCTCCTTTCCTGACACATAGGTTTGGCTTGCAGGGTCATCACCCACAAGAACAGCTGCAATATGAGGAACAGGGAGGCCCTTATCGATCCGTTCTGTTTTCACTTCCATTGCAATTTCGGTTTTTATCTGGCCGGAAACCAGATTCCCGTCAAGTAATTTCATAAGATAGGATTAATTCATATTTTTCATATTCTTCATTACATTTGCCATATTCCTTCCTTTGTTTGCAGTTACCATTTTCATCATTTTCCGGGTATCTTCAAATTGTTTAAGCAATCTGTTCACCTCCTGGATATTAGTACCTGACCCAATGGCAATGCGTTTCCTGCGACCGCCATTCAGGATGGCAGGATTGGAACGTTCGGCGGGAGTCATTGCATAAATGATGGCTTCGATGCTTTTAAATGCGTTATCGTCGATATCAAGGTTACGGATTGCCTTTCCCATGCCTGGTATCATACCCAGAAGATCTTTCACATTTCCCATCTTTTTAATTTGCTTTATCTGGGCAAGGAAATCATTGAAGTCGAATTGATTTTTCGCGATCTTCCGTTGCAGTTTCTGCGCTTCTTCTTCATCAAATTGTTCCTGGGCTTTTTCGACCAGTGAGACAATATCACCCATACCCAGGATACGATCAGCCATACGTTCAGGATAGAAAACATCGATCGCATCCATTTTTTCTCCAAGCCCAACAAACTTGATTGGCTTATTGACCACTGATTTTATACTTAGGGCAGCCCCTCCCCTGGTGTCACCGTCAAGTTTTGTCAAAACAACCCCGTTGAAATCAAGTCTTTCATTAAATGCCCTTGCTGTATTCACAGCGTCCTGGCCAGTCATGGAGTCTACAACAAATAAGGTTTCCTGTGGATTTATCGCTTTTTTAATGTTGGATATTTCATTCATCATTTCCTCATCAATGGCTAAACGGCCGGCCGTATCCACAATGACCACCTGACAGCCCTTATCCCTTGCAGCATGAATGGCATGTCTGGCAATTTTTACAGGGTCGGCGCTTCCTTCTTCAGTGAATACTTCAACACCTATCTGCTGTCCGAGCACTTTCAACTGTTCAATGGCAGCAGGGCGGTATACATCGCATGCAACCATCAGTACTTTCTTGCCTTTTTTTGTTGTAAGAAAGTTAGCCAGTTTAGCTGAAAAAGTAGTTTTACCCGAGCCTTGCAAACCAGCAATGAGCATGATCGCAGGATCTCCTTTCAGGTTAACTTCGGTTTTTTCGATACCCATCAGGTCCACAAGTTCATCATGAACGATTTTTACCATTAACTGACCCGGGGAAACAGCCGTTAGTACATTCTGACCCAGGGCCTTCTCCTTGACCTGATCAGTAAATTGCTTGGCAATTTTAAAACTGACATCCGCATCCAGCAATGCTTTCCTTACGTCCTTCAGGGTTTCTGCCACATTGATTTCCGTAATATGACCATGCCCTTTCAGGACTTTAAAAGCTCTGTCGAGTTTGTCACTTAAGCCTTCAAACATAGAATACTATTTAAAATAATTATTATTTCTGCAAAATTACGAATTTACTAAGATGAAAAAAACCTTGATTTTTTTTCATAAAAGTTGGGTCAGGTTATATTTTTTTTTGTAAGTTTGTAAAAACATTCATTACTCATCTAAACAAAACGCCATGAAGAAAATTTTACTATTATTTGTTTCACTGTTTATGTGGACAGGGTTTGTATTTTCTCAAACCACCCTTTATGAAGATAATCTCGACACTTACGCAACCGACAGCTTTCTGGCTGTTGACAACCCCGATTGGTGGACAACCTGGTCTGACCTCCCTGGCAGCGGAGAAGATATTCAGATCAAAAACAATTACAGCCATAGTGCTCCGAATGCCGGCGTCTGTGATGTGACAAGCGGTACAGCAACCGATGGTATTCTGAAACTGGGCAATAAAGTCTCAGGAGCCTATGAACTGAAATGGTGGATGTACATTGAAACCAACAAATGCGGTTATTACAACATTCAGCATTATCAATCTCCCGGTATGGAATGGGCATTTGAAATCTATTTCCGTACAGCTGGAACTTATGAACTTTTACATTCTGGCGACCAGATTGATGGAACCTATCCTAAAGATACCTGGTTTGAAGTCAAGCAGGAAATCGATCTGGATGCTGACCTCATTACTCTTTACATTGATGGTATTCTTGCTGATTCCTGGCCTTTCAGTGATCAATCACTCGAAGTTGGCGGACTCAAACAACTTGGAGGAGTTGACCTGTTTGCAGGAGCAAAATCAGGTACATCTGAAGTACCCCTTTTCTACGTTGATGATTTTTCCCTGATTGAAACCAGCGCTGGTAATGACCCTGTTATTGGTACAGATCCACTGGAACTCTACAAATTGCTGATGAATGGCACCACAGGAACTGATTTCCTCTCGGTCACCAATACTGGTACAGCCGATTTGAATTTCGACGTCAACATCGTTTATGATCTTGCCGCTAAGAAAAGTGCCCCAGTAAGTTCATCAACCAATATCGAATATCCCGTAAAAAGGGTATTGACCAAGGCCAATCTTGATCCCACTCCCAATGGCGGTGGTTCACCCGTTCCTCCTGCCGATGCCAATGCAACCTTACATTATGACGGAGATCCATTCTCTGCAGTTGGCTGGAATACTGTACCCGTTACCGTTACCGTTGCAGCACGTTTCCCGAACAATTTGACCCTGCCTTATGCCGGTATGGAAATCACTTCTGTTGAAGTTTTTGTTAACGAACTGAATTCATCCGGTTCCAACCTGATGAAAATCAGAATCTATGATATGGGAAACACCTATGAACCTGGTCCGTTATTATATGAGCAGGAATTCACTCCTGTTGAAGCTGACTGGAACATTGTTACCCTGACTTATCCCGTCATTGTTACCGGTGGGGACCTATGGGTAGGATACAATTTCACCCAGACGACTGCTGGGGTATATATTCCCGGAACAGATGAAGGTCCCGCTGATCCTAATGGTGATTTCGTAAGCACCGGAGTTGGCTGGTCACATATTGCCCCAACCCTTGATTATAACTGGAATATCCGCGCCAATCTCACCGGCGATCCTATCCCACAGTGGTTAAGTGCCAACCCGATGACCGGAACGGTTACTCCTGCAGGTCTTCTGCCAGTTATTGTATCATTTGATGCCACAGATCTGGAACATGGTCAGTATGCAGCATGGTTGAAGTTCTTAAGCAACGACCCTGCTACACCTGTTTATGATGTTCCTGTAGCCTTAGATGTATATGGTGTTGGTATTGAAGAAATGGGAAAAATCGGAGTTATGGTTTATCCGAATCCTACAAAAGATATGCTGAACATCGTAACAAACAGCACAATCAGCAATGTAATCGTTTCTGATTTCAGTGGCAGAGCAGTTATCAATTGCAATAGCAAAACTATTGATGTCAGCACCTTGAAAAATGGAGTTTACTTTGTTAAAGTTCAGACTCCCCAGGGAATATCCAATATTAAATTCGTGAAAGACTAACCATTCCCTTGAATCAAAAGAAAGGGTGTCCTGTCTGGATGCCCTTTTTTTATTACATTTTTTCAGGAACATCGATCCCAAGAAGTTTCATCGCATTTTGTATCACCTGACCAGTAAATGAAGAAAGAGCAAGCCGGAAAATGATCTTCCTATCTTCCTCTTCTTTTAATACGGGAACCTCTTGATAAAACTGATTGTACTCCTTGGCAAGTTCATAAGAGTAATTAGCGATAACGGCAGGACTTAGTTCAGCCCAAGCTTCATTTATTATTGCAGGGAACTGGTAAATGATTTTAATCAGGTTCTTTTCCTGATCAAGCAGGAATATATCATCAACCTTAAAGGATTGAAAGCTGAAACCTGTATCCATGCCTTTTTTCAATAAAGATTGAATACGTGCGAAGGTATATTGGATAAATGGGCCCGTATTTCCATTAAAATCAATAGATTCCACGGGGTCGAACAGCATATTTTTTTTCGGATCTACTTTTAGAATAAAATATTTCAAGGCTCCCAGCCCGATCGCCCTGAATAATTTTTTTGCTTCATCTTCAGTAAATTCATTGGCTTTCCCAAGTTCCCGGGTGGTACTTTCTGCTGTTGCAATCATTTCACCGATCAGGTCATCAGCATCAACTACCGTACCTTCTCTGGATTTCATTTTTCCATGAGGTAATTCAACCATACCATAGGAAAGATGAAAAATATGATCTGCATAACCCTTATTCAATTTTTTTAATACCCGTTTAAGAACATCAAAATGATAATTTTGCTCATTTCCAACCACATAGATCATCTCTGATGGATGGTATTCGGTATATCTCAGTTGGGCAGAACCCAGGTCCTGGGTCATATAGACTGAGGTTCCATCAGACCTTAACAATAGTTTTTCATCCAGACCATCCTCCCGGAGATCAGCCCAGATGCTGCCATCTTCTTTCCGAACTAAAACGCCCTTTTCCAATCCGGATATGACAAGTTTCTTTCCAAGAAGATAAGTCTCACTTTCGTAATAAATTTTATCGAAATCGACTCCAAGACTCTGATAGGTTTCCCTGAACCCTTCGTAAACCCATGCATTCATGGTCTTCCACAATTGAATGATGTCCTTGTCTCTAGCTTCCCATTTTCTAAGAATTTCCTGGGCTTCAAGGATTAATGGAGCCTGTTTTGCAGCTTCATCTTCGGTCAGCCCTTTCTCCATCAGGTCCTTAATTTCCATTTTATTTTGCTGATCAAAAAGCACATAGTATTTCCCAACCAAGTGATCACCTTTTAAACCTGAAGAATCCGGAGTCTCATTTGCCCCCCATTTCTGGTAAGCTAGCATGGATTTGCAAATATGGATCCCCCGGTCATTGATGAGGTTAATTTTTATCACATTCCTGCCATTGGCCCTGGCAATTTCGGATAGGGAAAATCCAAGTAAGTTGTTCCTGATGTGCCCCAGATGCAAAGGTTTATTGGTATTGGGTGAAGAATATTCAATGAGCACAGGAGAATCCATCCTGAGGGTATGAAAGCCATACTCCTGTCTGAAAGCGTTTTCTGAGATGAAATCCAGCCAGAAATCCGTTTTCAGGGAAATGTTCAGAAACCCTTTGATTACGTTGTATTCTTTGATTTCCGAAAGGGATTCAAGGATAAATTCCCCGATTTCATGAGCTGTAGTTTCCGGTGATTTCCGAGAAAATTTCGCAAACGGAAAAATCAAAAGTGTAAAATCACCCTTTATATTTTTTTTTGTTTTTTCAATCCCAATTTTATCCGGACCGATTTCCTGATGATACAGTTGTTTGATCCCTTTTGCAGCAGCCTCAAGTATTTTTTTTTCTATCATTTATCCATGAATTGCAAAACAAAGGTAAGGGATTTTTTTTTGTTCTTATTTGGCTAATATTCAAAAAATAAGTAGGTTTGCAAACGCGTTTCCTTTCAGAAAGATATATAAAACTCCATATTGTACAACCCGAAAAAACGAGGTCAGAATGAAAAAAAATGTAATCATCATCGGTGCGGCCGGTCGAGATTTTCACAATTTCAACACGTATTATCGCGACAATGCCGACTTTAACGTAGTTGCTTTCACAGCAGCTCAGATCCCTGATATTGATGGGCGTAAGTACCCGGCAGCATTAGCCGGAAAATTATATCCCAAAGGAATTCCTATTTATGCAGAATCCGAGCTGCCTACTCTGATAAAGAAACATAAGGTTGACATTTGCAATTTTGCGTACAGTGATGTTCCCTATCAAAGGGTGATGAACATGAGCTCCATTGTTAATGCAGCAGGTGCCAACTTTTTATTGATTGGTCCAAAAGATACCATGATTAAAAGCACCAAGCCTGTGATTGCTGTTGGGGCCACCCGTACCGGCTGCGGAAAAAGCCAGACTTCCCGCAGGATCATTGAAATTCTGATGGCCAAAGGCTTGAAAGTTGTTGCTGTGCGCCACCCTATGCCTTACGGTGACCTGGTTGCCCAGAAAGTTCAGCGCTTTGCTAGTGTCAAAGACCTTGCAAAGCACAAATGTACCATCGAAGAAATGGAAGAATACGAACCTCATGTTGACCGTGGAAACGTTATCTATGCTGGTGTTGATTATGAGGCTATATTAAGAGCTGCAGAGAAAGATCCAGGTGGATGTGATATTATTCTATGGGATGGCGGAAATAACGACTTCCCCTTCTACAAGCCAGATTTAATGGTCACCGTTGCGGATCCCCATCGTCCTGGTGCAGAAGTCAATTATTATCCGGGTGAAGTTAATATCCGCATTGCTGATGTAGTGGTATTGAATAAAATTGATTCCGCATATCCGGAAAACATCAAGGCCGTAAGGGATAATATCCAGCGCATTAATCCCAAAGCCATTGTAGTAGATGGTGCTTCTCCCATTCGTGTGGATGATGAATCCATTATCCGTGGGAAAAAAGTACTGGTCATTGAAGATGGACCAACCCTTACCCATGGTGAAATGAAGATCGGTGCCGGTATTGTTGCAGCCCAGAAATATGGAGCAGCTGAAATGGTAGATCCCAGGCCATTCGTCGTAGGAAAACTTGCAGAGACTTTTAAAATTTATCCGAACATCGGAACCTTATTACCCGCCATGGGTTACGGTGCTCAGCAAGTGAAAGACCTTGAAGCAACCATTAATAAAGTACAATGTGATTCTGTAGTCATCGCTACACCGATCGACCTGAATCGCCTTGTGAAGATTAAAAAGCCAAATACCCGTGTCTATTACGATCTGCAGGAAATCGGGAAGCCTGATCTGGCTGAGATCCTTGCTGATTTTCTCAAAAAACATAAAATTAAATGATGATAAAAATCCCGGTATTCACCGGGATTTTTTTTTACTTTTGATAACCACAACACAAGAAAGTATCCATGAAAAACAAAAGCTTAGTATCCATCAACGACTTCAGCAGGGATGAGCATACCCGTATCCTTGACCTGGCCGGAGCTTTTGAAAAAAGGCCCAAACAGCGAATCCTGGAGGATTTTGTTGTTGCGACGCTTTTTTTTGAACCATCAACAAGGACCCGCCTAAGTTTTGAAAGTGCTGCAACACGACTGGGCGCAAGGGTGATTGGGTTTTCCGATTCCAGCAGCACGAGTGTTCAGAAGGGTGAATCTCTGCGTGATACAATTCTAACGGTCAGCAATTACTCAGATATCATCGTGATGCGGCATCCTAAAGAAGGAAGCGCCAGATTTGCCAGTGAAGTGGCTAAAGTCCCGGTGATCAATGCCGGAGACGGATCCAATCAGCATCCCACCCAGACCTTGCTTGACATGTACTCCATCAGGAAAACCCAGGGAACGCTGGAGAACCTGAACATAGCCTTCGTTGGGGATTTAAAATATGGCAGAACAGTTCATTCTCTCGTGATGGCCTTATGTAATTACAATACAACTTTCCACCTGGTTTCACCCCTGGAACTTAAACTGCCCAGTTCAGTGAAAATGCATATAAAAAACCGGAAACTGGATTATCATCAGTATACCGACCTCCAGGAAGTAATTCCCAAAGCTGACATTCTTTACATGACCAGAATACAAAAGGAAAGATTCTCAGATCCGATCGAGTATGAAAAAGTAAAAAATTCATATATTTTGCGCAATTCCATGCTGGATGAAGGAAAACCGAACCTGAAGATTCTTCATCCCTTACCCAGGGTCAATGAAATCACAACCGATGTGGACGATAATCCCAAAGCTTACTATTTCACCCAGGCCCTTAACGGGGTTTTTATCCGCCAGGCCCTGTTGGCTTCCATTCTTGGAGTTGTTGAATAATTAATAATCATTAAATCATGGAAAAAGAAGATCTACGAAAGGAATTGAAAGTATCCGCTATTGAAAACGGGTCTGTCATTGATCATATCCCGACAAAGAGTGTGTTTCAGGTTATCAAAATATTGAATTTATCAGCTTACCAGGATCAGCTACTGATTGGGACCAACCTCGATAGCCGGAAAATGGGTAAGAAAGGGATTATTAAAGTCAATAACAAGTTCTTCAAGAGCGATGAGATCAATAAAATCGCCCTGGTTGCCCCAACTGCCACACTGATTGTCATCAGGAATTTCCAGGTCACGGAAAAGAAAAAGGTTGAAATTCCTGACCAGGCGGAAAAAATCGTGAAATGTTTCAACCCGAATTGTATCACTAACCACGAAGACATTCCGACATTATTTACCGTAATTGATAAAATCAACCTGAAACTTCGTTGTCATTACTGTGAAAAAATAACCGCCAGGGACAATATGACCTTTTTCTAGATTATGAAAAAGTTTCTTTTCATCATAGTAGTTTTTGTGACCTTTGCTCGGGTGTTTGCTCAGCAACCTGCAACGGATTCTGCAAGAAGAACATTTGCGACACGAAAATTCAACGTTCATCTTTCTCTTGGCAGCCAGTTTTCATCCTGGATCGGATACGGCTCAGGCTTAAGTACATTTGTCACACCAACTTTTACTTATGATGTAAATAAGCGTCTTCAGCTTCAGGGTGGGATTAGCCTGGTGACTACCAATTATTTTGGTGTCAGACCATTTTTTTCAGAATCAAATGGACCAACCAGTAGCGGAAACTTCACCTCAGCACTACTGTTTGTCAGCGGAACCTATCTCCTGAATAATAATATCCGTATTAGCGGGTCTGCTTTCAAAGAATTTCCTGTATCCGGTGACCCATTACCATATTCACCATTTCAGCCCTATTCAAATGATGGTGCACATGGCATAAGGATGGATATAAATTACAAGGTCGGAGAGCATTTCCAGATTCAGGCAGGGTTTGGTTATTCAAAGGGAGTGAATCCGTATTATTCACCTTATGGAAATTCATTTTGGGGTACATACGACCGGTTTGGCCTGATGCCCCAATGGTAAATTATTTTTCCGTAAAGTGATCGGCAATATATTTCAATGCCTCGCTAACAGCCAATGCTACACTGCTTGGACCAAGACGGATATAAAACTCTTCTTCAAATCCCGGCTGTCGCAGAAAAACCGGTCGTGAACTTCGTAAACAACGGACTTTGCAGACCATTTTGTTTTCAATTTTTTCAAGGCTGGTTCTCAGGTAAGGGCTTATGTCCCTTCCAAAAGCTGTTCTGACCAAGGTCCAGAAATGTAACAGGAATTTATCTTCATTCGGAAAACGGTCTGATTCTATTCCTTCAATGGAGCCATCATCTCTGACACCAATGAGTAAAGTTCCACCTCCTGAGTTTAGAAATCCCGACACCGTTTTCAGCACTGCCCGCTCAACCTGCTGATTGGTCTTTCCGGCTTTGATATCCCATCGTAAGGTTGATTTGAATTCAAGTTCATTGCTTTCTCCGGCAAGAATAATTTCAGAAATATTTCCTGCTTTGTTTTCACTGAAAGTAACCAGATAATCCAGGGCATTCTGAGATGATCTCAGGTATTCCTTAAAAAGTGAAAAAAAATCCTTTTCACCTTCAGGCACAGATAAAGCGAACAATCCATTCACATATTCACTGGCATTGATCTGACGGCTTACAAAAAGCATGGGCATCATGATCCCGGAATGATGCCGGGAAGAAAGAACATTGATCATGGTTTTCTCAGCTGCATTCATCGCACTATATCTGTTTCTGACGAGGTCAGTAATACCTGAAGGATCTGAAACAGAAATAAAACGGTTTAAAGCATCCACGAGACCTGAAACTCCCATAAACAAAACATTCAGTAATGCAGGGTGTTTTTCTAATACCCACTGAACCCTGCCTGTATCAAAAAGCTGTGACTGTTTTTTATGTCCGGTTTTCATCTGTATAAACGGATCCAGATTGGAAAGTTCTTCAAACTTAGCCAGGAAAGGATCGGTTCCCGTTGCAATATTATCAATCTGAAAAGACAACAAAGAATAGGCACTGAAAGCTGAAAGACGGGAATCATAATCCAGTGATAATTCAAGAATAATCTGTTTGAGAACCCTGGGGTTTGAATGCGAAAGTTCTTGCCCGGCAGGAGTCAATAGCGGCATATCTCCATGAAAGATGACATAATCGTTATCCCTCATCACCAGGTCCAATAAATGAGCTTGAATCTCTTTCATCATGGTATTTAAGCTTATGATAACAAAATTAGAAGGAATAATGGAACTGAATTAATTTTTCTTCCATCTCCTGTACTTGCCAGATACCAACCTATAACCCAAAATTCATCTCTTCATACCTGAAACAATAGACCAGGTGGTCGTTGACCTTACCGGCTGCCTGAAGGCACTCAGGATTTACGATTTAACGTTTTGCTGATGTATTTCTGGATATTGAACTTTCTTTTACATCCCTGATAGTTCATATACCTGATCATTCCAAATACTTTCCGCTCTCCCCAGGGACGGTCATGGGTTCCACCGATAGCCCAGGCGATTCCTGCATATCCATTCGGATCTCTTCCATCTAATGAATATTTATTGTTCAGGTAAATAGCAAGGGTCATTGCTTCTTCAGGCGATGCTGTCCATTCCAGGATTTTCTTTGCCCAGTACATGCGCATAAAGCCATGCATCTTGCCTGTCTTGATCATTTCCTTTTGAGCGGCATTCCATAGTTCATCCTGTGTTTCAGCTAATTCAAACTGCTGTGTTGAATAGAGATACTCCCTGGGATCTTCCCGATGCTTATTGAGCGTTGCCTTTGCCCAGGAAGAAAAACCTTCAAATGAATCGTACTTGGGATTATATAAACAAAAATTATCAGCCAGTTCCCGGCGTACAATGAGTTCCTCCAGAAATGCTTTTTTCGAACCGGCATCTGCCTGGGATTTCCTTACTTCCAAAGCAATCCGCTGAGCTGAAATCTGTCCGAAATGAAGATAAGGAGATAAATCCGATTGAGCGTTCAGGACAGGGTCATTTCGGTCGTGATCATAATTATCAAGCCTGTTTTGAATAAAATCTTCCATGGCTAATCGTGCTGCATGCTCTCCGGAAACGAATCCTTCAAAGATAATATTATGACCCGTGGTTTTCTGATCAGAAAGAATTTCCATCCAGCTATTCGGTGGATACGGATTAGTCAACGGGATTGTATGTTTCTTCAACTTCGGGATTTCCACCAGGAATTCACTGAGGTGCAATTCTATCTTCCTTCTCAGGAATTGAGCACCATACTCCGGTTTCTTGGAAATATAACGGACCGGAATGATATTGTGAGCATCCACTTCGAGCATCGGAATATCAATATATGAAGCGAGGTCATGCTTCCATTTCATGGTATTCCGCAAGGGATTAAAATCGGTAATGATCCTGCCTGCCCCGGTCTTTTCAATGAATTCCGGAAGAACTTCCAGAGGATTTCCCTTCAGTAAAATAAATGGGATCCCAAACAAATCCAGATTCTGCTCCGCTGCCTTTAATCCGGAAAGCATAAAATGGTAATGTCCGTTGCTTGCGTCCAGGAATTCGGGTACCAGGCAGAATACCACGATTAAAGGCTGCTGCATCTGCTGGGCCAGGTTCTGAGCGAAAAGCAAAGCCCAGTTGTCATGAACCCGCTGATCGCGCTGCATCCAATAAACCACAGGACCCATTTTTCCATCTTTGGTGTTCAGCTTCAGGATGCGGCGGGGATCGATCATAAAAATTGATTTCATGATAGAATTCTTCTGTGTCCTTTAGCACTTGTGTGGTCAAACTGTGATAAAGTTGCGAAAATTTATTCTGGGCTGGTTGCGGAGAGACAGGGATTCGAACCCTGGGACCCCCTTACGGGGGTCAACGGTTTTCGAGACCGCCCCATTCGACCGCTCTGGCATCTCTCCTGAAGGATTTTGCGGAGAGAGAGGGATTCGAACCCCCGGACCCTTGCAGGTCAACGGTTTTCAAGACCGCCGCAATCGACCACTCTGCCATCTCTCCGTGAGCAAAAGTACAAAAATTTCTGAAAACACAAAGCATGTATCATTGATACCTTACCAGCGATATACCTGACAAATGATCGCATTGGTCGATTTTTATTGCATTTTAAACCACTTTAGGATACATTTGCAGATAGATTTTTTTAAATTCATTATATATGAAAAGAATAGCCCTGATTCTGAGCCTAGCGTTTTTCCTTTTTAATGGCCTCAACCTCAATGCCCGTAACCTATGGGCTTTCCTGACTTATACTACTTTCAATTCACCAGATGGGCCCTATATTGAAACCTACCTTTCTTTCGCAGGAAACAGCCTTAGGTATGCGCAGCTTGAAAACGGCAAATATCAGGCTTCTGTGAATGTTCTGATGACTTTCAAACAGAGCGATCAGATCAAAGCATTTAAGAAATATACTTTTCTCAGTCCTGAGATCAGCGATACCACGAACATCAATCTGAACTTCATCGATCAACAGCGTTATCTTGTTCCCAACGGAATCTATGATTTTGAAATCCAGCTTTCAGATAACAACAAGACCGCTAAAGCCCTTCCTTATGTCCAAAGTGTTGAAGTAAACTTTCCGGCTGACAAGGCATCTATATCAGGTATTGAATTGGTAAAATCATATACAAAGAATGACAACCCGGGACTGCTTTCAAAAAGCGGTTACGACCTTGTTCCTTATGTGTTTACTTTTTTTCCTGAAACGGATTCAAAAATGGTCTTTTATTGCGAGTTGTACGACATCGATAAATCGATAGGACCGGATCAGAAATTTCTCCTCTCATATTATCTTGAAACTTTTGAGGGTAATATCCGGCTCAATGAATTTGCAAAAATTAAAAAAGAGACCAGTAAAAACGTGAATGTTTTACTGTCGGAATTCAGTATCGAAAATCTGGCAAGTGGAAACTACAATCTGGTAGTTGAAGCCAGAAATCAGAAAAATGAACTGATCTGTTCCAGAAAATTATTCATCCAGCGATCCAATCCGTCTGCTAAAGTTTCGATGACTGATATTTTGACAACCAATATTCAAAATACATTTGCTGAAAAAATTGTCAACATTGACTCCCTGAAGGAATTTATCAACTCTACCTACCCCATTGCTTCCGGAATGGAGAAGGCATTTATTAAAAATTCCATTAAAGTGGCTGACCTGAGTACGCTGCAAAAATACTTTTACAATTTCTGGTCCGTGAGAAGCAAAGGAACTCCTGAAGCAGCATGGCTTGCCTATAAATTCCAGGTGAAGATAGCGCAGGAAAACTTCGGCACACCGGTAAAAAAAGGATATGTAACCGATCGTGGCAGGGTATTCCTGCAATATGGTCCACCCAATGCCCGGGATATTCATAACAATGAGCCCGGCAGCTACCCTTATGAGATCTGGCAGTATTATACCCTCAACAACAGCCAGCGCAATAAGCGGTTTGTTTTCTATTCCCAGGATATGGTGACCAGTGATTTCACTATACTGCATTCGGATGCCATCGGCGAATTGTATAATGCCCGGTGGAAAATGGTCATCCGTGAAAGGGTTCATCCGTCAGGAAATGTAGATGACACTCAGACCATTGATACCTGGGGAGAGTTTGAAAACAGTTCCTGGGATCTTCCTACCAGTAACCTTTAACCAGGCTATTGTTCATCGCTTTTCGTGAGTGGTATCAGTTTTTTTTCTTACATTTACACCATTGATGGCGGCAGTATAGTTACTGTCCGCATGAAACTTTTCAAAATATTCAGCTGATGCGTGTTGCTGTTGTAATTCTGAACTGGAACGGCCGGAAGTACCTGGAAAAGTTCCTTCCGACCCTGATTCAACACAGCTACAATGATGCTGAAATCATCGTTGCTGATAATGCCTCCTCCGACGATTCCGTCACCTTCCTCGAGTTGAATTATCCCGGCGTGAGGATCATCCGCAATCCCAGCAATGGCGGGTTTGCCCAGGGTTACAATATCGCCTTGCAACAGGTGGAGGCAGAATACTATGTGCTGTTAAATTCTGATATTGAAGTCACTGATAACTGGATCAATCCGGTGATCAGCCTGATGGATTCAGATCCACTCATTGCAGCCTGCCAGCCTAAGATCAGGTCGTACCTGGAACCAAAGAAATTTGAATATGCCGGTGCTGCCGGAGGTTTTATCGATAAATACGGCTATCCATTTTGCCGGGGCAGGATATTCCTGAGTATTGAAGAAGACCATGGACAATATGATGACCAGATTGAGATTTTCTGGGCTACCGGGGCATGTATGTTTGTCAGGGCCTCACTTTTTCATGAATATGGTGGACTGGATGAAGATTTCTTTGCCCATATGGAAGAAATTGATTTTTGCTGGCGATTGAAAAACATGGGATATAAGATCATGTATTGTCCTGCATCAACCGTATTTCATATCGGTGGTGGGACCCTACCAAAGATTTCATGGAGGAAGACTTACCTCAATTTCCGAAATAATTTTTACCTTTTATATAAGAACCTGCCAGACGACAGACTGGTAAAAGTTTTTACCGTGAGGTTGATCCTGGATGGTGTAGCTGCTGTAAAATTCCTTATTCAGGCCGGCTTCAAAGATTTCTGGGCAGTTTCAAAGGCTCATTTCAGTTTCTACCAAACCTACCAAAAAACGAAAAGCAAACGAAAACTACTGAAGCAGGGAAGCATGAAACTTGTTTATGAGAAAACGATCGTTATTGATTATTACCTGAAAGGGAAAAGAAAGTTCTCCCAACTCAACCCCAATAAGTTTTTCTCCTACTGATCTCAGATCGAGGGGCCGATAAAACTCTCAATAGCCAAGCGGTATGATTCATACCCGAATCCAATGATAATACCTCTAACATTTGGGGCAAGAAACGAAGTATGACGAAACGGTTCCCTGGCATAGGTATTGGAAATATGAACCTCGATCACCGGCGCTTTAATAGCTTTTACAGCATCTGCAATAGCAACAGAAGTATGGGTATAGCCGCCTGCATTCAGGATGATACCATCATAAAGAAAACCAGCCTTATGCAATGCATCAATGATCTCTCCTTCAATATTACTCTGAAAATACTCAAGATCGGTGTGGTGAAAGTGCTTTCGCATTTTTTTTAAGTAAATTTCAAACTTCTGATTCCCATATATTTCCTGCTCTCTTGTGCCAAGCAGATTGAGGTTGGGTCCATTAATAATCAGTAATTTCATAGAAGCCGGGTTATAATACAAAAGTATGATAAATAGTAAAACTGCAAAATAGGGAACTTTGAAAATGGTGAAATAAAAAAATTGTATTTTTGCATTGATATTTCTCCTTAGGGGGTGCCATAAAATACAGGCTGAGATTATACCCCATGAACCTGATCCGGATAATGCCGGCGTAGGCAAATAAAGAAAACATGAAAAATCATCACAATTATTTAAGTAGCATTATGCTTTTAGCATTGTATTGCTTTATTTTATGCAACAATCGACTTCAGGCACAAGTATCCATCAGCGGAAAAGTCACTGACCAGATTACCAAACAACCATTATCCGGAGCCCACATCAATCTGAATGAAAACGCTTCACAAACATTCACCGATGAAAATGGCATTTTTGTTCTATCAAATCAGAAAACCGGCCTGTACAAGTTAAACGTTTCATTTATTGGCTATAAAACACAACACCTGCAGTTCTATCTCAGGCGGGATACGATCCTTTCCATTGAGATGAAAGGGACTCCTCTATTGGGCGAAGAAGTGAACATTATTGCTACCAGGGCTCAGGAGAAAACGCAAGGTACTTTTACAAGCATTACAGCCAGTGAGATTCAGGGGGTCAACCTGGGAAAAGATCTTCCTTTCCTTTTACAGAATTCACCTTCAACCCTTGCCACCTCGGATGCCGGCAATGGCATTGGGTATACCGGGATCAGTATCCGGGGCACGGATCTGACACGCATCAATGTCACCATCAATGGAATTCCTTTGAATGACGCAGAATCCCAGGGAGTATGGTTTGTCGATCTTCCTGATCTTGCTGCCTCAGCCGACCATATACAGATCCAGAGAGGTATCGGAACATCCACCAATGGTGCGGGAGCTTTTGGCGGCACCATCAATATCCAGACCTCGGGATTGGAACAGGATCCGTATGGAGAACTCGACCTTACCGGAGGCTCTTTCGGCACATTCAAATCCACCTTAAAATTCGGAACAGGACTGATGGCAAATAAATTCTGTGTTAACGGGCGATTATCATATATTACTTCTGACGGATATATTGATCGGGCATACTCGAAACTTAAATCGTTTTATCTTTCGGGCGGATATTATGGAAAAAATACGACCCTCCGACTGATTGCGAGTTCCGGTTTTGAAAAAACTTACCAAGCATGGGAAGGGGTTCCAAAAGATTCCCTGGGCACAAACCGTACATACAACCCTGCAGGTGAATATATCAATAAAGACGGACAAATTGCTTACTATAACAACCAGACCGATAATTATCAACAGGATCATTATCAGGCAATATTTTCTCAAAACCTGATAAAAAACTGGAATCTGAATTTGGCCATACATTATACAAAGGGAAAAGGATATTATGAAAATTACAAACAGGGAGAAACATTTTCCGAGTATGGTCTTGATAATGTCATTATTGGTCCCGATACCATTACCACCACAGATCTTGTAAACCGGAAAATGATGGATAATGACTTCTGCGGAATCACTTTTTCCAGTAATTATAAAATACCTGATAAACTGAAAGTGACCATCGGTGGCGCCTGGAACCGATATTACGGAAGACATTTCGGGAAGATCATATGGTCGGAATATGCCTCCAACGGGGATAACAACCGCAACTGGTACTACAACACCGGTCTTAAAAAGGATTTTAATATTTTCACAAAAATAAGTTATCAGTTGATTAAAAAGCTGAACCTTTATCTGGACCTCCAGTACAGGTATGTATATTATTCAATGAATGGTACCCTCGACGATCAAAGAACCCTGGATCAGAAACATATTTTTAATTTCTTCAACCCCAAGGGAGGGATTTTTTATGATTTCAACGATCATCATCAGGCCTACATTTCATTTGGCATGACTAACAGGGAACCGAGCAGGAATAACTACAAAGATGCTGACCCGGACAGAATGCCGGTGTTTGAAACCCTGTACGATACCGAACTTGGCTACAATTTCAAGTCCTCCTCCTTCTCAGGAAGCGTGAACATGTACTACATGAATTATCATAACCAGCTCGTTCTGACCGGTGAGATCAATAATGTCGGAGAAGCCATAATGGTTAATGTTCCCAGAAGTTACCGGATGGGAGTTGAACTTTCTGCAGGTGTTCGCTTTTTCAAAAAACTAGAGTGGTCAGTAAATTTTACCCTGAGCCGGAATAAAATTAAAGACTTCATTTCCTATGTTGACACTTATGATTCGACAGGATTTATGGGTCAGATCAAGGAAGATTTAGGACTGGTGAACCTTTCCTTCTCCCCTGATATCCTTGCAGGCAGCAACATCACCTATACACCGATAACTTCCCTTTCATTTTCCTTGCTCTCAAAGTATGTCGGCAGGCAGTTCATTGACAATACCAGCAGTAAAGAGCGTTCCCTTAACCCCTATTTTATCCATGGCATTGTGGCATCATATTCCCTGAAATTGAAACCATTTAATGAAATCAGCTTACACCTCATGGTCAATAATATGTTTAGCCGGAAATATGAAACCAATGCATGGGTTTACCAATATTACTATGATAATCAATACCATGAAGAAAGCGGGTATTTTCCTCAAGCCTTAATCAACTTCCTGGCAGGAATCATTATTAAAATCTGAAATTCTTCCACAATTGCATTAAAATTGGTGGAAAAATCCTAATCTTGCATGGGATTTATGGAAAAAACGATCAACATAAAGAACAAAAGAGCTTCCCATGAATATTTTCTGGTTCAGGAATATTCAGCAGGGATACAACTGTCAGGAACGGAAATCAAGTCGATCCGTGATGGGAAAGCTTCTATTGTTGATGCATATTGTACTTTTACCGGCAATGAACTTTTTGTTCGGAATATGCATATTGCCGAGTACACGATGGGCTCACATTACAATCATGAGCCTAAAAGAGACAGGAAATTATTACTGACAAAAAGGGAACTAAAAAAACTGCTGGTTAAAAGCAAGGACCGTGGATTCACTATTGTACCCATCCTGCTTTTTATCAATGAAAAAGGACTTGCTAAACTTAACATTGCTCTGGCCAGGGGTAAACATGCTTATGACAAGCGTGAATCACTGAAACAAAAAGAGGTTAAACGGGAAATGGAAAGAATCAGATAATGAAAGATTTTCAAAGATTATTTTTGGTTGTCTTCCTGGTATTCCAGGCTCATATTCCTTCTGCTCAGACAGGGAAAGATGTGGTTGAGAAGAAGAAGAATCCGATTGAATGGTATTCCTATGAGAAAGCCTACGAATTGAATAAGAAGAAGCCAAAGAAGATGATGGTGGATGTTTATACCGACTGGTGTGGCTGGTGCCGGAAGATGGATGCAGAAACTTTCGCGAATCCTGTAATCGCTGAATATATGCAGAAGCATTTTTATTGCGTTAAAATGGATGCTGAAATGAAAGATACTGTGATTATAGATGGCGTCACTTTTGTGAACCCAGGGAAAGGAGGTAAACGACACACCCATCAGCTTGCCAATGAAATGCTCCGCGGGAACATGTCTTACCCTTCCTATGTTTTCCTCAACGAAAAAGGCCAGAGACTCACGGTTGTCTCGGGATACCAGCCAGCCAAAGAATTTGAATCGGTTATCCATTATTTCGGAGAAAATGTCTATTTAAAAAACTCCTGGCCAGAGTTTCAATCAAATTTTAAAGGTAAAATAAAGTAAAAAAGCTGTCCCGGCATGAGGCAGCTTTTTTCAGGGTGGAAGATGGGATTCGAACCCACGACTTTCAGAACCACAATCTGACGCTCTAACCGACTGAGCTACATCCACCATTTAATGAGTTGGCAAAAGTACAAAAAAATTTAACTTTGTCAAATATCGTAAATCCTAAATTTTGTTTTTCCGCAAACGACTATATATTTCCTCAGGATCGCTTTCTTCCTTAGCCTGGAAGAAGTTTAAGAAAAATAAGCTGGGCATGAGTTCCCTGGTATTTCTTGGGCTGACTACACTCATTGCGATCCTTGGCTATCTGATCACTCCCGATAATACCCCTTTTGCCAATGAACAACACCTTGAACTCGGGTTAAAAAAACCGGGAACAAGAGTAACCCTGCTTAAAATCAGGACTGAGCGGGAACCAGTTTCCAACAATTTTTTATCCATTATGTTCCGTGGAGATAAATCCGGCTTTTGCTATATCCCGATTCAATCATACCTCTACAAAGGAGATGGAATACTGTATCAGGACTATGCTGATCCTCCCTTCCCCAATGCTCCATGGAAAAGGATTTCGATAAATAATGTTATCAGCGTTGAACATCGGACCTATTGGCTGGGGACCGACCGGTTTGGAAGAGACTACCTCAGTGAATTGATCATTGGGACAAGGATTAGTCTTTCGGTAGGATTCATCTCTGTGATCATCTCCCTCATTCTGGGAATTTTTATCGGAGCCATCGGAGGGTATTACAGGGGTTGGATTGACAATATCCTTCTCTGGTTTATCAATGTTGTATGGTCCATCCCAACTTTATTGCTGGTTATTGCCATTACTTTTGCCCTGGGCAAGGGATTCTGGCAGGTATTCATCGCAGTCGGCCTTACCATGTGGGTGGAAGTGGCCAGGGTAGTCCGTGGTCAAGTAATGAGTCTTCGCGAAAAAGAATTTGTGGAAGCAGGAAGGGCTTTGGGATTTTCTGATTTCCGTATTATTTTTCATCATATTTTACCCAACGTCATGGCTGCTGTCATTGTAATTTCAGCAGCTAATTTTGCTTCTGCAATCTTGATGGAAGCTGGATTAAGTTTCCTGGGACTTGGAGTGCAACCACCTGTGCCTTCCTGGGGAGCTATAATCAAAGAAAACTACGGATATATTGTACTGGATTATGCCTATCTCGCCATACTTCCGGGCTTGGCCATCATGTTCCTTGTTCTTGCCTTCATGCTGATCGGTAATGCCCTGCGCGACGCCCTCGATGTTCGGTCGTCAGAATTTTGAATATTTAGAGATTAAATTCCAGGTTCCCACAAGGGGTTTGCTTTGTTCCTTTGCAACGTCCTTTATTAAAAAACAACTTGATGGAAAAATAAATATCCATACCTGTAAAGTCATTCAGATTGAAAAATGCACCCAGTTTATCAGTACCAATGGTGAAACCATAGACTCGGATGGCAAGCCCGATGCGTGTCAGGTACCAATCGTATAAAGAAACCGGCAAACTGGCTTCAAACCATCGAGATTCATAACGCGGAGTGATTGTGAACTCTGCAGGTCTTCCGACTGCCGTGCGACTTAGCGGGAAGCCATAGATAAGGCTGGCGTTCACATACCAGTTTTTACGAAAATGATAATCAAACTGAAAGCTCATGGCAGTCGGCAACCATAGGGTGAATTTTTCATCCACAAGGGCTTCTTCATTGTTCCCATAAAATTTATAACTAATGGTATCCATCAGTTGATTAAGGTCAGTATATTTAAAACTGGTCAGGTTATTCCAATAAGAACTACGATTATCAATCAAGTATTTTCTTGCATTGGTTTTATATTTTATGGCACCGATGTCAATCAACGCCACACCAATCCTGTAGTCATAATCCTCATAACGCTGGGCGCATAAGGTCGGGAAATAATCCCGTTGGTGGCTTTTTGTCAAACGATGGTAAGTGATACCAAGATCAAACCCAAAACCACCACCTTTAAATGTTGTACCGGCATCTGCTGGATCATTACCATAGTCCATGGGAAGCGCAAATCCCATTTCAGCATCCATATTTTTTACATTCATGGTTGAGTCGTCAATCACGATATAATCCAATTGCCGCGAAAACATATAAGCCCCGGCAATACCAAAAAGGCGACGAACAGAAATTCCCGCAGAGAGTTTATCTAATCCCCTGGCATAAAAAGTGTAGGCATAGCTCAGCCCGATCTCAGCCCAGGCCATTTCTGTGATAGAAAACGGTTTATTGTCTTGATAATTAATATTTTGCTGTGGCTTGTAGTTCAGACCAAGATAACCAAAATTAGCCAGTTCATAAGGCACCTTGTATATCGATGTGACCTGACGGGCAGCGGTAGTAATGGCAAAGGCATGATCACCCCAGATCAGCATGGCACCCGGACCATTGATCCTTAGATTCAGGTAAATATTTTTTGCCCGTTTGTTGGTATAAGTATAAAATGCCCTTTCCTCTGTTCCATAATCTTCTGCATGAGTAGGAAACTCATAACCGCTTTTAAAAAAATTCGAAAACTTATAATCCTTTTTATCGATATAAAGAAAATTATTCTGGAGGAAAACATCGGTGCCAAGAAAATGTATATCCAGGTAGGTTTTTGAATTATGCAAAGCACTGGGATTGACCTGAAGGCTGTTAACCCCGGCATAATTACCTAATACGACACCGGTCATGTCCTGCCCTCTGGCCAAAAAGTCCAGAAAAATAAGTGGGACATAAAGTAAAAGAATGTATTTACAACATTTCTTTTTCAGGCTCATTTACTCAAGGTACAAAATTTGACGAAGGAATATACCTTTCTGTCAAAGTTTTTAACGGAAGGTTCGTTAAAATATTTTAAATTACTACCTTTGCATAGACTAATTATCAATTAAAAAATGGCAAAAATCACTTTAAAAGGAAACACAATTCATACATTTGGCAATTTGCCGGAAACAGGAAAACCAGCTCCTGATTTTTTATTGACCCGGACTGATTTATCTGATTTTTCGCTGCGAGACTATGCCGGAAAGAAAGTCGTCCTGAATATTTTCCCCAGCCTGGACACTGCTGTTTGCTCTGCATCGGTAAGAAAATTTAATTCAGCCGCTGAAAAGTTTGAGAACACCGTCGTACTTTGTATTTCAAAGGACCTGCCGTTTGCACATGCTCGTTTTTGCTCAACGGAAGGGTTAAAAAACGTAATCTCTGCTTCTGAACTGAGAAATGACAGTTTTGGTAAGATATATGGTGTTTTGATCATCGACGGACCACTGGCAGGATTATTTTCAAGGGCTGTTCTCGTACTCGATGAAAATGGTATAATCATTTATTCTGAACAAGTCCCTGAGATTGCGGAGGAACCTAATTACGAAGCAGCGCTGAACGCACTGAAATAATCTGTATCTTTGCACTCCCGTAAAGGGGTCTGAGGCGGATGTGGCGTAATTGGTAGCCGCGCAAGACTTAGGATCTTGTGCCCTCGGGCGTGGGGGTTCGAGTCCCTTCATCCGCACTATTTATTTGTGCCTGGCTTTACCCTGGCGAAACTAACTGCTATATTCAATATTCATGAACATTACCAGAGAAAACACAGGAGATCTCACTGCGATCGTTAAAGTTGAAATCGGGCCATCAGATTATACTGATGCAGTAGAAAAAATCATTGCTGATTATAAACGCAAGGCCAATATTCCGGGATTTCGTCCGGGCCATGTTCCAACAGGTTTGGTAAAAAAAATGTACGGGAAAGCCATTCTTGCAGAAGAAGTAAATAAACTGCTTTCGGATAGTCTGATGAATTATATCAGGGATGAAAAACTTGATATTCTGGGCAACCCGCTGCCGAATATGGAAAAAAATCCTTCCATCGACTTTGACAACCAGACTTCCTTTGAATTCTATTTTGATCTTGGATTGGCTCCGGCATTTACTGTTCCTCTTTCCAGGGATCTTGAAGTGGAACGCCTTGAGATCGTTATCAGCGAGGAGATGATTGACAAATATATTGAGGATACACGAAAACGGTTTGGGAAACCTGTGGTTGACGAAGCAGCTGAACCCACAGAAGAACCTCCTGTGAATGAACCTGCCGAACTCACAACTGAATTCTTTAATCAAGTATATCCTGGCCTGGATATTCAGACGGAAGAAGATTTCAGGGAACAAGTCAGAAACGATGCAAGGAATGGATTCGCGGCTGAAACTGACAAGCTATTTTTCAACGAGGCCACGGAATCCCTGGTTAAGCAAACCGAAATCAGTTTACCGGATACTTTTATGAAACGCTGGCTCCTTGAAAATAACGAAGGGAAATACACCGTTGAGGAAATTGAGAAGAATTATTCTTCCTTTACTGAATCCATGAAATGGCAGCTGATTGAAAATAAAATTATCCGGGAAAACGATATTGAGGTTAAGGAGGAAGATATCCGCAATTATATCCGCACTTTTATGTTACGGCAAGTGAATCAGGAAAATGCAGATCCTGAAGTTCAGAAAAGATATGATTCCATTGTTGATGCCTTCATGCAAAACAAGGAACAGGTGCAACGAATCAATGATCAATTATACAATGCCAGGATGCTCGAATTATTCAAGGATAAGCTTGGCATGAAAACCAGGCAGGTCAGCTATGAGGAATTTATTAAAGAAGCCTCCGCCAAGCATCCTCATGACCACGAACACGAGCATGATCATGACCATGAACACGATCACAACCACGAATAATTAAAAACAGGATAAAATGGATGAATTTTCTAAATATGCCGTTCATCACCGGGGAATCAGCAGCCTGACCCTGGAAAAATACAGATCTGTGTACGGAAATTACATTTCTCCGACCATTATTGAGGAGCGACAGTTAAACATCGCTACCATGGACGTGTTTTCTCGTCTGATGATGGATCGCATAATTTTCCTGGGTGTTCCAATCGATGATTATGTAGCCAATATCATACAGGCCCAGCTATTATTCCTTGAATCGGTGGACTCCAGGAAGGATATACAGATTTATCTGAACACCCCTGGTGGCTCTGTATATGCTGGATTAGGCATTTACGACACCATGCAGTATATAGGCCCGGATATTGCCACCATCTGTACTGGTATGGCAGCATCCATGGGCGCCATCCTTTTATGTGCCGGAGCTAAAGGAAAAAGAACGGCACTGCGTCATTCCCGCATCCTTATTCATCAGCCTATGGGAAGCGCAGAAGGACAAGCTTCAGATATTGAAATAACCACCAGGGAAATTCAGAAACTGAAAAAAGAACTCTACGAGATTATTTCACTTCATTCCGGACAACTCTATAAAAGAATTCTCAAGGATGCCGACCGTGATTACTGGATGACATCAGAAGAAGCCAAAGAATATGGAATGATCGATGAAATCCTTCTCCGTACCAAAAAAGATAATTAAACAACACGATGGCAAAGCCGGGTGAAAAATGTTCGTTTTGCGGACGCGGGAAACAGGAAACCAAGGTGTTGATTGCAGGTATGAACGCACATATCTGTGACAGTTGTATTCAGCAAGCACAGGTCATTCTGGAAGAAGAACTTTCGGCAGGTAAACAAAAAGAATTGCCTGATTTCAATCTGCTGAAACCGGCAGAAATCAAACAATCACTTGATCAATATGTCATTGGCCAGGAAGAAGCCAAGCGGATAATTTCCGTTGCTGTCTACAACCACTACAAGCGGATTGCTCATGTAAAAACTGCCAATGAAGAAGATGTGGAAATTGAAAAATCAAACATCATTCTTGTGGGTGAAACCGGTACCGGTAAAACCCTTTTAGCCAGAACTATTGCCCGCTTACTGAATGTTCCTTTCTGCATTGCTGATGCCACAGCCCTTACGGAAGCAGGTTACGTGGGTGAAGATGTTGAAAGCATACTTTCCCGGCTATTACAGGTTGCCGACTACAATCTGACTGCCGCCGAACGTGGCATTGTTTTTATTGATGAAATCGATAAAATTGCCAGAAAGGGAGATAATCCTTCTATCACCAGAGATGTCAGCGGAGAAGGAGTACAGCAGGCATTGCTTAAAATGCTTGAAGGTTCAATCGTAAATGTCCCACCTCAGGGTGGTCGCAAGCATCCGGAACAAAAATTGATCCAGATCAACACTCAGAACATCCTCTTTATTACCGGTGGTGCATTCGACGGGATTGATAAAAAAATTTCCTCCCGTTTGCAAACCAATAAGATCGGATATAAAGTGGATAAAAAAAGGGAATACATTGATAAGGAGAATATTCTCCAGTATATCTCCCCCGTTGACCTGAAAGCTTTTGGATTAATCCCTGAACTTGTCGGACGTCTTCCTATCGTTACCTTTATGCATGCCCTGGATCATGTTTCACTCAGGCGTATCCTGACAGAGCCCAAGAACGCCCTGATAAAACAATATACCAAGCTATTTGAACTGGATAATATCAAACTGAGCTTCGAAGAAGCTGCATTGGACTATATCGTCGACAAATCAGTAGAATATAAATTAGGGGCCCGCGGGCTACGTTCAATTCTGGAAGGAATCATGACGGATGCTATGTTTGACATGCCATCGAAGGGCTCTGTAAAACATCTGAAGGTGACCCGATCGTTTGTCGAAGAGAAATTCCAGAAAACGGGTATGGCCCGGTTAAAAGTTGCCTGATGCCTTCAATTTAGCGGGCTGATCAATGAAAAAAGGAATCCTGATCATTTTTCTTACTTCCATTCTTTTTACTGTCACTACAGCTCAGGATACTGCTAAAATCATGGTTCCTGCACAAATAATAGGAAGTGACACTGTCCCTTTACTGGATGTTAATGCCGTTGTTATTTTTCCGGTAATGCGTTTTGAATCGAAAAGAGAATCGGCACGTTATGATAAGCTCGTATATAATATCAGGAAGGTATATCCCTATGCAAAACTTGCCGGCATTAAGCTGAATGAATACAAGAAAGTGCTGGAGGGGATGAAAGATGAAAAAGAAAGGAAAGTTTTCATCAAAAAAGCCGAAAAAGAACTGGAGGAAAAATTTGGTAAGGATATCCGTGATCTCACATTTTCACAGGGAAAAATTCTGATCAAATTAATTTACAGGGAAACAGGTAATTCTTCCTATGAGATTGTCAAAGAACTGCGTGGTGGGTTTTCAGCATTTATCTGGCAAACGCTGGCGACTTTGTTTGGATATAATTTAAAGACTACCTATGAACCTCAAGGAGAGGATCAGGCTATTGAGCGTGTGGTCGAGATGATTGAAGCCGGCACATTTTAGTTTTTGAAATTAACCGTTAAATCTTATCTTTACAAGCCAATCATTGTAAGCATTCATGAAGCTTTCCATCGTAATCGTCAATTATAATGTCAAATACTTCCTGGAGCAATGCCTGCATTCTGTTCAGAAAGCTATCCATGGCCTTGAGTCGGAAGTATTTGTTGTAGATAATAATTCGGTGGATGGCTCCCTGAAAATGGTAAAGGATAAATTCCCCGAGGTTCACCTGATCGAAAATAAGGATAATAAAGGATTTTCGAAAGCCAATAACCAGGCCATCCGCAAATCCAGGGGTGAATATGTCCTTCTGCTCAATCCTGATACGATTGTCGAGGACGACACCCTTCAAAAGGTGATCAGGTTTATGGATGAGCATCCTGAAGCGGGTGGTCTTGGAGTTAAAATGATAGACGGGAAAGGAAAATTCCTTCCTGAAAGTAAACGAGGACTACCATCGCCTTCTGTTTCATTTTTTAAAATTTTTGGATTCTCTACGCTCTTCCCTAAATCCAGAATATTCAGCAAATACCATCTTGGCTACCTGGATAAAGATAAAGTTCATCAGATTGATATCCTTGCTGGTGCATTTATGCTACTGAGGAAAAAGGTTCTTGACGAGATCGGTCTACTTGATGAGGAATTCTTCATGTATGGAGAAGATATCGATCTGAGCTACCGGATAACACAGGCAGGATATAAGAACTACTATTTTCCTGAAACCCGTATTATCCATTATAAAGGAGAAAGTACGAAGAAAAGCAGCATCAATTACGTCTTCATGTTTTACAATGCCATGATCATCTTCGCAAAGAAGCATTACTCCAGGGAAAATGCCCGGTCTTTTTCTTTGATGATCAATTTTGCCATTTATCTTCGCGCCTTCTTTTCTATTTTGAATCGATTTGCAGCCCGTATCATGCTCCCTCTTTTCGATGCACTATTGATTTTTGGCGGGATAAATTTTATCAGAGGATATTGGGAAAGAACATTTATCTTTCCGGATGGAGGTCATTATCCCCAGGCCTTCATCTGGATTGCGGTACCAGTATATATTCTCATCTGGCTGCTTTGTGTATTTTTCAACGGAGGTTATGACAAGCCTTTACGGCTTCGAAAACTGATTTTGGGAATGCTGACCGGAACACTGATCATTCTGGTTTTATATAGTCTCCTCAGCGAGCACTACAGGTTTTCCCGGGCCCTCATCATTTTTGGCGCAGTTTGGGGAATTCTTTCCATGGTTGCCATCCGCATGCTTCTTCACTTATTGAAATTTAAAGGTTTTCGGATCAATTCAGAGACCAATAAAAGGTTCATCATTGTTGGTGAACTGGAAGAAGCTGAGCGGGTTTCTGATCTACTCCAGAAAACAGCCATCAATCCTGCTTTCATCGGTCTGGTCAGTTATTTTCATCACCGCAGTAATGTCAATGGTTTTATCGGACATCTGGGACAAATCAAGGAGATAATCACTATTCATAAAATTGATGAAGTGATTTTCTGTGCAAAAGATGTTCCGGCCCAGGTAATTATCGATAAAATGTCTGAATTAAAAGAAGACCAAGTAGATTACAAGATCGCACCACCCGAGAGCCTCTCTATCATCGGCAGCAACTCCATCAATACTTCAGGCGATCTTTACGTAATCGATATCAATGCTATTACAAAAAAATCAAATAGCAGGAATAAACGACTTCTTGATGTTGGAGTGGCAGTTTTTCTTTTGGTATTCTACCCTGTTTCCCTTTTTCTCGTTAAAAATCCATTCGGCCTGCTGAAAAATATTTTTTCAGTTTTATTATCTGTAAAATCCTGGGTGGGCTATACCTTCCTTTCCGAATCTGATTTGAAGAGACTGCCTTCCATAAAACAAGGAATTCTAACCCCACTTGATGCTTTCCGCAACCAAAATGTTCCGGAAGAAGCTACTTCCCGACTTAATCTCTTGTATGCGAGGGATTACAAACTTACCAATGACCTGAATATCATCTTAAAGGGCTTTCGTCAATTGGGCCGTTCTTAGAAAAATCTTACCTTTGTCTTGTATCAAAACAAATTTTATCTATGGCATCATCTGAAATCATTATACCAAAGCTTGGAGAAAGTGTCATTGAGGCTACCATTACCCGCTGGCTGAAATCGGAGGGTGAAATGGTCAATGAAGAGGAATCTATTGTTGAAATTGCTACCGATAAGGTTGATTCAGAAATACCTTCCCCATTTTCAGGCAAACTGATAAAAAAGCTGGTCAGGGAAGGAGAAATCGTGGCAGTTGGAAAACCTTTTGCTGTTATAGAAACTTCAGGGGAAATAACGGCAAAAGAAATCACTCCCTCTCCTGTTCAGATTCTGTCGCAGGTTGAGAAAAAAACTCATATCGTTGCTGAACCTGCTGAAGAACACTCCGGAAACCGATTCTACTCACCACTTGTTCGCAGTATTGCCCAGCAGGAACATATCAGTGTACAGGAACTGGATTTAATTAGCGGTAGCGGTAAAAATGACCGCCTCACCAAGCAGGACCTGATGAATTATCTGAAAACCAGATCCGCTGACATACCTTTCAAAAAATCTTCTCCGGCTATACAGCCAATGCCTGCAACTACTTTTTCCATAGGAAGTGAAGATCAGATCATCGACATGGACAGGATACGGCAATTGATCTCCGGCCATATGCTGAAATCGGTTCAGACATCCGCACATGTCACTTCCTTTTTGGAGGCAGATATGTCGCAGGTGGTGCGCTGGAGGGAAAAAAATAAAGATATTTTCCAGAATCGGGAAAAGGAGAAACTTACCTATACCCCCATCTTTATTGAAGCCATCGCAAAGGCTGTAAGGGATTTTCCCCTGGTCAATGTTTCTGTTGACGGCACTAAAATCCTTGTTCATCATAATATCAATGTGGGGATGGCTGTTGCCCTCCCTAATTTCAACCTGATCGTTCCGGTAATCAGGGATGCCCACAAAAAAAGCCTGCTTGGCATTATAAAAAATGTGAATGACCTGGCGGAACGTGCAAGGACAAATAAATTGGTTCCGGATGAAATTTCCGGAGGAACTATTTCCCTGACCAATCTGGGCTCATTTGGCACTCTCATGGGCACACCCATCATTAACCAGCCTCAGACCGCGATCATTGCTGTTGGTTCCATTAAGAAAAAACCGGTGGTAATTGAAAATGAAGAGGGCGACAGCATTGCGATACGTCCAGTCATGATGATCTCAGTCACATACGACCACCGGGTTATCGACGGAGCTCTGGGGGGACAATTTTTAAACCGGATCGTACAATACCTGGAAAAATTTGACAGTAATCAACCTATCTGATGGAACTTAAACTCACCCGTCCCCTGGCCTTTCTTGACCTGGAAACTACAGGGATTAAAGTAGCAACCGACCGCATTGTGGAAATTTGCCTGTTAAAAGTGCAGGCGGATGGTAGCACGAAGATAAAAACCCTGCGCATCAACCCGGAAATGCCTATTCCTCCTGAAGTCATAGCGATACATGGAATTACTGATGAGGATGTGAAGGACGCTCCAACTTTTAAAATGGCAGCAAATGAGCTGTCACAATTCCTGGATGGTTGTGACCTGGCAGGATATAATTCGAACCATTTTGACATTCCTTTACTGGTGGAGGAATTCCTCCGTGCCGGTGTTGACTTTGACCTCAAAGGAAGGAGATTTGTGGATGTACAGAACATTTTTCATAAGATGGAACCACGCAATCTTTTTGCTGCTTATAAATTTTATTGCGGGAAGGAATTGGTGAATGCACATAGTGCAGAAGCCGATACCATCGCCACTTATGAGATACTCAAAGCCCAGCTTGACAAATATGAGCATGTGGCAATCAAGGACAGGAAAGGAAATCTTGTTGAACCGGTGATCAACGACATCAAGTCACTCAGCGAATTCTCATTTTCAACCAAGTGGGTCGATCTAATAGGACATATTGTGTGGAATGATAAAAACCAGGAAGTGTTCAACTTCGGTAAGCACAAAGGAAAAATGGTCGCACAGGTGTTCCGGGATGAACCATCCTATTATGATTGGATCATGAAAAGTGAGTTTCCACTTTCCACAAAGAAAGTTATAACAACAATAAAACTCAGGGGATTTAACAGCGAATCTGTAAAACTGGATTTATTCTGAACGTATGAAAATCATTTGTATCGGCAGAAATTATACAGAGCATATCAAAGAATTAAACAGTGCCATGCCTTCAGCCCCTGTTTTTTTTCTGAAACCAGATACCTCCCTGTTGATCAGGAACCGTCCTTTTTATTATCCATCGTTTTCAAAGGAAATCCATCACGAGGTGGAACTTGTGCTTAAGATATGTAAAGTAGGAAAAAACATTCAGACCCATTTTGCACATACTTATTACGATGAAATCACCCTTGGTTTTGATCTCACTGCCCGTGATCTACAGGATATAGCCAAGCAAAAAGGGCTTCCATGGGCACTTTCAAAAGGATTTGACCAATCAGCTCCCCTGGGGAAATTCCTTCCTAAGAAAAATTTTCCGAAAATGGGAAATATTAATTTTCACCTGGATATTAATGGTAAGACAATACAGAAAGGCAACTCAGGACTGATGCTTTTCCCTTTTGATGCGATAATTTCCCATATCTCCCAATTCATGACCCTGCGTACTGGGGATCTGATTTTCACCGGAACACCGGCCGGCGTAGGGCCTATTTTTATCGGAGATAAAATGGAAGCTTACCTGGAAGGGGAAAAAGTCCTTTCATGCCTGGTCAAGTAAACTGATTCTTACATTATTGAAAAACCAATTCCTCAATAACCACCCTGCCTACTTCTTTATTCAGTGCCAGGATGATCTTTTCTCTCAAATAAAACAACTCATTTCGAAGGGCAGCTGAATCGAGCCTGACAAATAATGTTTTATTGCGAATAGAAATCCTTTGTGTATGTTTTGCCACCATCTCCCCTACTACCTGATCCCAGGAATGAAGAATTTTTGTCTCGCTGAGTTTATCTTCCAGCCGAAACGTTTTCAGGAATTCTTCTATGGCAAGTTTCAGTGGTTGCTCGGCCGATTTACGTGGACTGCGATACATCGGTGCAAAGGTAATGATTCATACTTATACCGCGGAAACCGGAAGGATAAATATTTTATGATCAATATCCATAGCATCGAAGATGGTCCGTATCCTGGCTTCGCTGGTATCAGTAATAAAAACCTGGCCGAAGCTATTCTCGCTGACAAGTTTGATCAATTGCTTAACCCGGAGATCATCCAGTTTATCGAAAACATCATCCAGAAGCAAGGAAGGCTCAAATCCCTTGATGTTGCGGGTATATTCAAACTGGGCAAGTTTTATGGAAATGAGAAAGGATTTTTGCTGTCCCTGTGACCCGAATCTTTTAATCGGGAAACCATCAATTTCCAAATCAAGATCATCTTTATGAATCCCCATGGTTGTGTATTGAGCAGCTCTGTCCTTGGCTAATGCATTGTTCATTATTTCCCTGAATGCTCCTCCAGTAAGCTGAGACCGGTATTTTATATCCACAGTCTCTGATCCGCCGCTGATCAATCGAAAATAATGCCTGAATATTGGGATAAACTGATTTAGGAATGACTTCCGCTTGCCGAAAATGACTTCCCCTTTCTGAATCAGTTGTTCATTCCAGCTTTCAATGACCGATTCATCAAAAAATCCGTTTATGGCAAAATTTTTCAACAAGGAATTCCGCTGAAAAAGCGCTTTATTATAATTGATCAGGTCATCCAGGTAGATTTTATCAAACTGGGAGATGACACTATCTATATATTTGCGCCTCATTTCACTACCATCATTGATCAAATCACTGTCGTAAGGAGAGATCATAACCAGAGGAAAATTGCCGATATGATCGGCCAGACGCTCATATTCTTTTTTGCTGATCAGAAACTTCTTTTTTTGATTTCGTTTCTGAATACACTGAACAAGCTCCGGGAAATCCGGATGGCGAAAATAAGTGCCATGAATGGCAAAGAAGTCATTGTCGTGCCTGATATTCTGAATATCCAGCGGATTGAAGTAACTTTTGCAAAATGACAAATAGTGAATGGCATCAAGGAGATTGGTTTTCCCAACCCCATTATTACCAACGAAACAGTTGATCTTCGGTGAAAATTCAAAATCCGCCTGTCCGTAATTTTTAAAATTGGCTATGGATAGTTTATGCAGATACATATCAGGCACCGATTTGTTGGATTTTTTTCCCGACTTCTTCCATCAGCCATCTGGGTGTTGAAGTGGCACCGCATACTCCGATATCAGAAAGTCCCTGGAACCAAAATTTCTGAAGATCTTCCGAACTTGAAACCAGATAAGTTTTCGGGTTAATATCTTTACAAACCTGGTAGAGAATCATCCCGTTTGAACTTTTCTTTCCACTTACAAAGACAATAGATTCATGGCGGGAAGCGAAATCACTCAGCAAGCTTGAACGATTAGAAACCTGCCGGCAAATACTGTCATTCCATTCAAAATCGACTGATTCCCCGGAATTATTCTCCAACATTCTTTTTTCGATGAGTTGAACAAGATAATTGAATCCCTCAATACTTTTTGTGGTCTGGCTATACAACCGTATAGGCCGCGAAAAATCAATCTGGTCCAGGTCACTTTCATTTCCCACGATAATGGCAGTACCGTTTGTTTGCCCTTTTAATCCGTTAACTTCCGCATGTCCTTCTTTCCCGTATATCACGATCTGTCCATTCTTTCCTTTCATTTCCTGAAACCCTTGTTGAATAACGTTCTGAAGATGCAAAACAATGGGGCAGGAAGCATCAATCAATTCAATATTGTTTTGTAAAGCCACCTGGTAAGTTGATGGTGGTTCACCATGGGCACGAATCAGAACCCTGCAATCATGCAAATCACCCAGGTCCTCATGGTTAATAATTGTAAGTCCTAATTCACGAAGGCGGTTTACTTCCATATTATTATGGACAATATCTCCAAGGCAGTACAATTGAGGTGATTTTGCCAATTCCCGCTCGGCTACTTCAATGGCATAAACCACTCCAAAGCAGAAACCCGAATGAGGATCAATGGTTACCTTCATTGTTTTTTCGAAAACTCCTGCAGGTTGACGGAAACTGTAATATAATTCGGATTGCTCCCTCCTGCCTGGAATGTAGATCGGGTATAACTGATATTGAACATTTTTATGCGAAGTCCAACTCCGGCTGAAAAACCGGCTAAACCAGCCCTATTATTCAGTTTCAACTCCTGGCGGCGAAGATAGTTATACCCAAGGCGGAGAGATAAAGTTTTCGCGATGGTTACTTCTGCCCCAAGGACAATATGACGCATCACGTTATCCGCAATTTTACCAATGCTGGATTTTTCCTTTGTCTCCCCGGTTATCGGGTCCTGAGTATTGGCTGGGTCGCTGGGATCAGTATATGATAAGTCCCATCTTTCAAGATGCGTAATCAACTGTGAAAATCTGACAGGAATATGCCTTAACCTTTGGGAAAGCCCGATCTGAAGCTCAAAAGGAAGAGGTTCACGTTCACCGGTGCGATATGGGACTATCTGTGCACCAATATTCCTTCCAATCAATGAAGCGGTAAATAAATCATCCTTTGTCGTGTATGTTCCAGCAACATCCACGGCAATTCCAAAAGAATAATAGTCGGCTAACTGCGAATAGATCAGTTTACCATTGGCACCGATTGAGAAATGAGGATTAAGTTGTCGCCCCCAACCAATGCTTAATGCATAATCTGCAGCGGTGAAATTTCCCAGGATATTTCCTGCTGCATCAGTTTCAGTGAACTTGCCATAATCAAAAAATTGAAAAGTACCAACAAAACTGCCAACTTTAGAGAAAGTATGTGAAAACATCAGGTACCCGTAATTAAGCCCAGTAAAGTAGTTGACGAAACTCAGGGAGAGGTTGTTATTCATCTCCGGGGTTATCAATGAAGGGTTAGCAAGGGTCAAGGTAATATCATTATCTTTTATGGCCAGGAAATCACCTCCGAGACCAGCAACCCTGGCTGAGTTGGTTAAACTCAGGAAACGATAGGTGCTATATCCCCCGCTTTGTGCCATGGTATACATGGACATCATCAAGAAAAATGAGGATGTAAGAAATATTTTAAACAGAAATTTTCGCACAAGAATCAAATGTTGAATGTTATTCTAACGACAGGTTTGATCAAATAGTATTTATATTTTAACAATAAGATAAAAAGGTACAAATAGCTTGTCAGGTCATCAAGCCACGGCCTGTCTTTTTTATCTTGTTTTCTTGGGCAAGATCTGTGACCAGCTTATCGAGAATACCGTTGATAAATAGTTTGCTCTTTACGGAGCTGAATTGTTTTGAAATTTCAATGTACTCATTCATAGTAACTTTGACAGGCACCTGAGTAAAATACATGAATTCCGTTAAAGCCATTTTAATAAGAATAACATCCGTCAGTGCTATCCGTTCCAACTCCCAATTGCGGGTGCGGGTTTCTATCAAATGATCAAACTCCTCACTGTGAAGGAGGGTTTTTCTGAATAATTCAAGGATGAAATTGCGGTCATCTGCCGGATCATCATCCTGGTCTTTTTTCAGCAGGGATAAAAGTTCATCCTTTGGGCCAAATGGTTCATTCAGAAATTTCAAGGTTTTCAGTACAAAGATCGCGGCGACTTCAAAATCATCTGCCCAAAAAAGGTTACGGTCTTCACAATAGAATTGAAGGTCGCCAGATTTAGCGATAAACTTTCTGAAGAGTCTGTATAGATATTCCTGATCCTCCTCAAAAGAGGATGTTTCTGAACTCAGATAATCAGCATGATCCTTACTGTTTTTAATCTTAAGGAAGATTTTCCGAACCATTTCCTGCTCTTCTGTCCATGAAATCTTGTATTGCCTTATTCTGTCAGCAAGATTTTCATTTTCCTGCAGACTGATCAGTAATTTGTTATTAAGAAGTTTTGTATTGGGGTTTAATTCTTCATCCGTAGGAATGAATTTTGTTTTTGCCTCTTCCATCCGAAAACGATAGTAATGCATCACTTCTAATAAAAAAGAAAGTTGAAGAAAATAAAGTTCGGTGATCTTATTTATACTCAGGAACAGGTTTTTCTCCGCAGTTTCCAGACGGGCCTCCCCCCCCTGAAAATAGGCATACAATGCCTGAAGAACTTTAATTCTGAAATGCCTTCTGCCTAACATACTCCATGTATAATAAAGAACATAAATGAAAGATGCATATTTGTGGTTTGCAAATCTAAGGAATTAAAATAAACTTTTGTTTTCAAATATTTATTTTATTTTTGCGTTTGTTGAAACATGATGAACCATTAACAAATCTACAATACATCAATGGAAGATATTGAGAACAAGGAAAGAGACCGGGGAGAAATTTTCTCACGCGCTATCAGGGCTGGCAAACGTACTTACTTTTTTGATGTAAAAGCTACAGTTGGCGAGGAGTATTACCTGACTATTACTGAAAGCAAGAGGCGCTTTAACAATGAACAAGGTAAGTTTTTTTATGAAAAGCATAAACTCTTTTTGTATAAGGAAGACTTTGAAAAATTTTATCATGGTTTGAACGACACCATTGAGTTCATTAAAACAGGTAAAATCCCTGATCAGCCTGCTATTGAAAATGTTACTACTGAGGAATTCGGAGAGAAGGAAGGCGGTCAGAAACATATCAATATCGAATTTGAAGACCTCAGTTCAGACATGGAACAGTCATAAATACTGGTAAAAACTGCCTGGTCTGGATTCTTTCCGGTGGTTTGTTTCTTTTAAAACTTTTCAACATTATCTTTCCGATTCTTTTTAAGATGTAACTTTGCCAAACGTAAGATTTACCAATGGGGAAAGTAATTGCAATTGCCAATCAAAAAGGCGGGGTCGGGAAAACCACAACAGCCATTAATCTTGCTGCCGGTCTAGCAGTACTGGAGCATAAAACGTTGATCATCGATGCTGATCCTCAAGCCAATGCGACCTCAGGTGTTGGATTCGATCCCCGCAACATTAAAACGAGTATCTACGAATGCATAATGGATGATGTTGAACCAAAGAACATCATTCTGAATACTACCACTCCCTTTCTTGACCTGGTACCCGCACATATTGATCTGGTCGGGGCTGAAATTGAGATGATCTCTCTTCCCAACCGGGAGAAAATGATGAGGAAAGTGATTAGTAAAGTTAGGGATGATTATGAATTTATCATCATCGACTGTTCTCCGTCCCTTGGACTGATCACAGTCAACGCACTTACTGCAGCCGATTCCGTCATGATTCCTGTCCAATGCGAATACTTTGCGCTTGAAGGTCTGGGAAAACTTCTAAATACCATTAAAATAGTACAGTCCCGGCTAAATCCAGCACTCGATATTGAAGGGATCCTGCTTACCATGTTCGACAACCGACTGAATCTCGCGAAACAGGTTGTGGAGGAAGTTAAAACCCATTTCCAGCAAATGGTTTTCAAAACCATCATCAACCGTAATACTAAACTCGGAGAGGCCCCAAGTTTCGGGGTAACCATTATGATGCACGACATTAACAGTTCAGGTGCTGTCAACTATCTGAATCTTGCCCGGGAAATACTACAGAATAATGAACTCACTAGATTAAAGAACGAAGAAAAAGAGATCAATGTCTGATGCACATGGTAAGAAAAAGGCTCTGGGAAGAGGACTAAGTGCCCTTCTTGAAAATCCGGAAACCGATATTACTACGCGGGATATTTCCAGTGAATATACCAGTGGCTCTGTTGCCCAGATCAGGATTGAACAGATCGAATCCAACCCATTTCAACCCAGGAAACATTTCAGGGAATCAGAACTTGCCGAATTAGCTTTGTCTATACAACAACAAGGAATTATTCAACCACTGACGGTACGGAAACTCGGACATGATAAATTCCAGCTAATTGCCGGAGAACGTCGCTTAAAAGCTTCAAAAATCGCCGGGTTAAGTGTCGTACCAGCCTACATCCGTATTGCCAATGACGAGCAGATGCTTGAAATGGCACTGGTTGAAAACATTCAAAGAGAAGATTTAAATCCACTGGAAATTGCGATTAGCTTTCAGCGCCTGCTTGAAGAATGTAAAATCCGTCAAGAAGAACTCAGCATTAAGGTGGGAAAAGACAGGTCAACTATCTCAAATTATATCAGGCTGCTTAAACTGCCGACAGAAATTCAGGTTGCTGTTAGAGATAATCTGATCTCCATGGGACATGCACGAGCCATCATCAATGTTGAAGATGAAAAGGAACAGTTGATCATCCTCCAACAGATTCTTGAACAGAAAATGTCGGTCAGGCAAGTGGAAGAAACCGTCAGGGAACGTAGTAGACAGCGACCTGCACACGAGAAGGAATCCACCATTCTTCCTCCAAAATTTGATGAGGCCAGAAAAAAAATCAATTTCCTTCTCGATGCCAAGGTTGAGATGAAAGTAAATTACAAAGGCACAGGCAAAATCATAATTTCTTTCAGTTCTGAAGAAGATCTCGACAGAATACTCACAAAATTTGAATCCTAAATGAAGGTTCATATTCCTTTCATTTTTATTCTCCTGATTACATCGATCCTTCCTACCTGCGGTCGTTCCCAGACCAAAGCACTTGACCTTGAAATAGCAGATTCAACAAGGGAAAAAGAACATTCCCCGACAAAAGCTACCATCATGTCGGCCCTTCTTCCCGGACTTGGACAGATATACAATAAAAAATACTGGAAAGTGCCGGTCATTTACGCGGGGATCGGAGTTATGACATATTTTATCGTCTTTAATGCCGATGAATATTTAAATTATAAATGTGCTTACATCGAAAAAAACAATGGCGATACTGAAGGAAATTATAAAGATCTGGTCAACCGGTACACCTTGGAAGAACTCATGTCGGCCCGTGAATATTACCGCAGGAACCTTGAGATCTCCTGTCTTATCTCGGCCCTCTGGTATGTGCTGAACATTGTGGATGCGGCTGTCGACGCTCACCTTTACACATATAATATCACCGATAAATTATCCTTCAAACTAGAACCTGTGGTCGAGCCGGTTGGATTTACAAGCCGCTCATCTACCGGCCTTAAAATTAGCTTTCATTTTTAACTTAATATTCATCCGCTTATTTTTTATGAAAATTGCTCTCATCGGATATGGTAAAATGGGCCAGGAAATTGAAAAGCTGGCAATCAAAAGAGAACATGAAATTCTACTGATCATCAATAACCAGGAAGACTGGAAAAATCATGGAGAATTCCTCCCCAACGCTGACATTGCCATAGAGTTTTCAACACCTTCCACCGTGGTTGATAATATTTATCAGTGTTTTAATGCTAATGTTCCTGTTGTTACCGGAACTACCGGATGGCTCGAGGAGCAGGCTAAGATCCGCAAAAATTGTGTTGAACACCATCACAGCTTATTTTATTCTACCAATTTCAGTATAGGGGTTAACCTGTTCTTTGACCTGAACAGGCATCTTGCCCGGCTGATGACCCGTTGGGAAGGCTATGAAATCTCCATCGAAGAAACCCATCATATCCATAAGCAGGATGCACCAAGCGGCACAGCTATTGTTCTTGCGAACGACATCATCAGGATCATTGAAAGGAAGGAAAAATGGGTGAAAGAGCTTTCCGAAAATCCGGGTGAAGTGGGGATAAAATCATTGCGTACCGAAGATGTTCCCGGTTTCCACCAGGTCAAGTATGAATCTGAAGAAGATATCATCGAAATCAGGCATAATGCCAAAAGCCGGAAAGGATTTGCCTTGGGTGCTATCATGGCTGCAGAATGGATGATCGGGAAAACTGGATATTTTGAAATGAAAGACTTTCTGGAATCACAAAAAATGTCTGAAGCAGGATAAGAATCTGATTATTTTCACGTTCATAGGAATCATATAAATTATATCGCATGAATCTCTACCTCGTTTTATCTGCTATTTTTTTCCTGTTATGCATAATCGGCCTTTGGGGAATTTTTGAAAAATCCGGAGAAAAGGGATGGAAAGTCCTTATCCCATTCTATAATTTATATATCTGGTTAAAAATTATCAGGAAGCCACTGTGGTGGTATATATTTCTCCTTATCCCCTTCATCAATGTATTTGTTATTTTATTGATGACCGTGGAAACCTGCAAATGTTTTAAAAAATATGGATTGGGACAGCAAGCACTGGGTGTCCTATTCCCCTTTGTTTATCTTCCTTACCTGGCTTTCTCAAAAACAGAAAATTATACAGATCCTGACAAACAGACTCCTCCAAAGAAATCTGCTACCCGTGAATGGGTGGATGCTATCATTTTTGCTGTTATTGCAGCCAGTATCATCCGGATATTCCTTATTGAAGCATACACCATTCCGACCTCTTCCATGGAAAAAACCCTGCTGGTGGGTGATTATCTTTTTGTTTCTAAACTCAGCTATGGACCGAAAGTCCCCAATACTCCCCTTTCCTTTCCTTTTGTACACCATACTTTACCCCTCACTGAAACCATCAAGTCCTACCTTGAATGGATCAAACTTCCATACTACCGTTTCCCGGGACTTGCCAAGGTAAAAAATATGGACGTAGTTGTTTTCAATTACCCGGATGGAGATACATTATCGACTAAATTCCAGAGCAATGCAAGCTATTACCAGCTGGTCAGGCAATTCGGAAGAGAGACCGTTTGGACCGATAAACCGAATTTCGGTGAAATCATCACCAGACCCGTCGACAAACGTGAAAATTTCATCAAACGTTGTATTGGTATTCCGGGAGATACTATACACATCATTGACCAGAAGGTATTTATCAACGGAAAACCTGAACAGAACCCAGGTAAAAAGCAATATAAATATTTACTTAAGACAAATGGGGACCCATTCAATACCAGGAATCTGGAGAAACTTGATATCACTGAGAATGTGGCTACTGATAATAATGGAACCTATGAACTGACTTTATCGGAAAATTCTCTCGAAAAAATTAAACAATTCAGCAATGTTATTTCTGTTGAGCCTGAAATAGTCCCGAAGGGAAGTTGGGATCCCAACCTATTCCCTTTTGATTCGACCTACCACTGGAATGTTGATAATTTCGGCCCTATATGGATACCAAAGCAGGGTATAACCATTCCAATCAACCTGCAAAATATTTGTTTTTATAAGCGTATTATCGACGTTTTCGAAGGGAATGACCTTGATATCAGAGATGGGAAAATATATATCAATGGAAAAGAATCAAATCAATATACCTTCAAACTGAATTATTACTGGATGATGGGTGATAACCGTCATAATTCAGCAGATTCACGTTACTGGGGATTTGTGCCTGAAGATCATATCGTCGGAAAAGCCGTTTTTGTCTGGCTTTCCCTTGATCCGAATAAATCATTGTTCGATGGAAAAATCAGGTGGAGTAAACTCATGAGAATCGTAAAATAGACTATTTTTGTTCTCTAACCTTAGGAAGAAAATTAATAACACGCTAAATATAAAAAGATGAAAAAATTTCTGAGCATAAGCATTTTCATGTTTGTTATCCTGTTTTTTACTACAACTCCGGCTTCCGCTTCAAAACCATTCGAAGGTGTTGTTACATTTAAAATATCCTATCCGGGTAGTAAATTCACTGAAAGCCAACTGACCATGTTCCCGAAAATTCTTACCGTAACTATCAAGGGATCAAAGTCTAAAACTGAAATCGCAACCGGAATGGGGAACCAGACAGAGATAACAGATTATATTGGTAAATCAAAAATCGGCCTCATCAACATGGGAGGTCAAAAATTCGCCGTTAAAACTTCGGCCGAAGAGATTGAAAAAGAAATTGCCAAGGCCCCTAAACCCAGCATTGAACTTTCAAATGAAACTAAAATGATTGCAGGTTATCCTTGTAAGAAAGCCACCATTACAGTTGATGAAAACGGAAAAAAAAGCACTTATGAGGTTTTTTATACCAGTGACTTAGGTACTAAACAGGCCAATTTCGACAACCCTCTGTACAAAGATATTGATGGAATTTTATTAGAGTTCTCTATGAAAACGCCTCAGTTTATGATGAAATTTACAGCTACCGCGGTTGAAAAGAAAAGCATCTCAGGGAAAGAATTTGATGTACCGGCAGATTATGTGTTTACCACCCCTGAGGAATTAAAGAATAAATTTGGAGGAATGGAATAAATATCCATGGCAAAGTACAATATCCCTTTAAAAACAAACACCTTTAAAGAGGATCAGATTGAAGAAGATCTGCAGATTCCTGTCGCTGACATCCCTGAAAAGAAAGTAAAAAAGCCCAGGAAAGCGAAAGCAGAAAAATCTAAAAAAGAAAAAAGAATCCCGACTGAAGAGGAATTAGCTAAACGTGAACAACGTTTAAGAGTAGTTGGATTGTTCTTTCTACTCCTGGCCATTTACCTATTATTTTCATTTAGTTCTTATATCCAGACCTGGAAAGCCGATTATAGTTATACAGATACCGTTTTCAAGCATTTTTCTTTTGATCATCTCTTTGACAATAAATTTCCCGTTGAAAACTGGATGGGTAAAATGGGGGCTCTTATGGCCTACCTTTTCATCTCCAAATGGTTCGGGATTGCTTCCTTTCTTTTTATAGTTCTACTCTTCAATTCAGGTATGAAATTGTTCTTTGGGATCACTATCTTTCCTGCATGGAAAACAATGGAATATTGCTTTTTTGGAATTCTCTGGACACCTGTTTTCTTAGGACTTCTGATTCCTGACAATGATTTGCTAAGTGGAATATATGGTTTCCAGATGAATCTCTGGGGAGCGGAATTTATCGGAACATCAGGCCTCGGATTATTGCTGGGATTTGCTTTTCTGAGTTTTCTGATCCTGGCTTTTAACATACCTTTCCGATGGTTTAAATCAGGTAAAAAAATCGAAATTCCGATCGAAGAAATTATGCCTGAACCGGAAAAAGATATTTCTTTCAATACCTATACTGACAATACCGCTCCACTTACTAACGAATTTGATCTGGACTTACCCAAATCCGAGCCAGATCCGATCGCAGGACCCTCAGGCATTGAACTCCTGATTGAACAACCCAAAGAAGATGATACAGAATCAGAAAAAGAGATCATCGGACATCAGACGCTGGATACTAAATATGATCCCACCCTCGATCTGTCAGGATATAAATTCCCTCCGCTCGATCTGTTAAATGACTATGGCGGATTAGATGCAGTGAATGTAAGGAAGGAAGAACTGGAAGCCAATAAGGATAAAATCGTACAGACACTGGGTAATTATGATATCCGGATCCAGAAGATCAAAGCAACTATCGGACCTGCTGTGACCCTATATGAGATTGTACCGGAAGCCGGCGTGCGAATTTCGCGCATCAAAAACCTGGAAGATGATATAGCCCTCAGCCTTGCCGCTCTAGGAATCCGAATCATAGCCCCCATTCCCGGAAAAGGAACCATCGGTATTGAAGTGCCTAATCAGCATCCGGAAATAGTTTCAATCAAATCCTTGCTTGCCTCTGAAAAATTCAAATCCACTTCCTTTGAATTGCCTTTTGTTATGGGTAAAACCATCTCAAATGAAACTTTTATTGCCGATCTTGCCAAAATGCCCCATCTTTTAATGGCCGGGGCAACCGGACAGGGAAAATCTGTCGGATTGAATACAATCATCACCTCACTTCTTTATAAAAAACACCCCTCCCAAGTTAAATTCGTACTGATCGATCCGAAAAAAGTCGAACTTACACTATACAGTAAGATAGAGCGGCATTATCTGGCAAAACTTCCCGATTCGGAAGAAGCGATCATTACCGATACCAAAAAGGTCATCCGTACATTGAATTCTCTGAATATTGAGATGGACAGCCGTTACGATCTGCTTCGGGATGCCCAGGTCAGAAATATCAAGGAGTATAACGAAAAATTCTTCTCGCGGAAATTGAATCCCAATGAGGGACATAAATTCCTTCCTTATATCGTGCTGGTGATTGATGAATTTGCTGACCTGATCATGACAGCCGGCAGGGAAATTGAAACCCCGCTTACCCGTCTGGCCCAATTAGCCAGGGCAACCGGAATCCACCTGATTATTGCTACCCAACGTCCATCCGTCAATATCATAACCGGAACGATCAAGGCAAATTTCCCTGCCAGAATTGCTTTCCGTGTAATATCAAAAATAGACAGCCGCACCATTCTCGATTCCTCCGGAGCTGACCAGCTAATCGGCCGTGGAGATATGCTGCTATCCACAGGAAGCGACCTGATCCGGATCCAATGTGCTTTTGTTGATACACCGGAGATTGACAAGGTTACCGAATTCATCGGCTCTCAGCGTGGATATCCGTCAGCTTTTGCCTTGCCGGAGTATTATGATGAAGAAGGAGGTCCTAACAAGGAATTTGACCCGGATCAGAAAGACGAGTTTTTTAATGAAGCGGCAAGGTTGGTGATTCAACATCAGCATGGTTCCACTTCTCTTATTCAACGCAAACTGAAACTGGGTTATAACCGGGCCGGAAGAATTATCGATCAACTCGAAGCTGCCGGAATTGTCGGCCCATTTGAAGGCAGCAAGGCCAGGGAAGTCCGGTTTAAAGACCTGGCATCACTGGAACAACATTTAAATGAACTTGGAGAAATTTAATAATATTTGAACATTATGAGAAAATTATTTTCACTTATCATTCTTTTATCTGCCCTTCTGAGTTTTGGACAAAATAAAGATCAGAAAGCAAGTACTTTGCTTGATGAATTAAGTGCTAAAACAAAAGCTTCAAAATCAATCAAAGCGGAATTTACTTATTCCATGTATAATGAGAAAGCAAAAATCAATGAGGAAAAGACCGGATCTCTGTTGCTTTCAGGAAATAAATACAAGATGAAGGCCGCTGGTCGTATCATTTATTGCGATGGTAAAACAATCTGGACCTATATCGAAAAATCGAATGAAGTACAAGTAAATTCCCTTGAAGATTCTGATGATTCCATGACCCCATCCAAGTTATTATCATCCTATAACGAAAATTATAAATCAAAGATCATCAGGGATAAAAAACAGGATGCCAATACAGAGTTAATTGAATTAATCCCGAACAAACAAAAAAATATCCTACGGGCAATCCTGGGCATCGACAAAGCTAAAACCCAGGTAAAGAGTTTCACCCTTTTCGATAAAAACGGCAGTACCTACACCTATAGGATAACCCGTTACCAGACTGATGTTCCGGTTACCAATTCCGATTTCACTTTCGACCCTGGCAAATTCCCCGGAGTTGACATCCAGGACCTGCGCTAATCAATATGGTCAGTTGTGTAAGGGATACGGGATCTTTGGCAGATATTGCATCAGCAATCCGTAAATCTGTCATTCTGTCCCTGAGTAAAGCCGGTTCAGGACACCTGGGTGGTTCCCTGGGACTTGCAGATATTTTTACCGCCTTATATTTTAATGTCATGCGACATGATCCTAAGAAACCTGACTGGCCTGACCGTGACCGTTTAATTTTATCGATCGGTCATGTGGCGCCGGTACTTTATTCCTCACTGGCTCATGCGGGATACTTTCCATTGGAAGAATTAATGACCCTGCGTAAACTCGGAAGCCGTCTCCAGGGACATCCCGGAAGAGATCATGGATTGCCGGGAATAGAGCTTTCCGCAGGTTCTCTCGGGCAGGGACTGGGAGTAGCAGTAGGATTGGCCCTTGCTGGAAAAATGGATCAGTCGGACAGAAGGATTTATTGTATCCTTGGCGATGGGGAACTACAGGAAGGATCAGTCTGGGAAGCAGTGATGTCAGCCGCCCATCATAAGCTTGGGAACCTGACCGCAATCATCGACCGGAACGGCATGCAGATTGATGGAAGAACTGAAAACGTAATGGAAATTGAACCCCTCGCGAAAAAATGGAATTCATTCGGATGGAAAGTGATTCCATGCGACGGACATAATTTCGACGAAATTCTTCCAACTTTCCGGAAAGCATCAAAAGATAAAAATAAACCCTCGGCCGTTATTGCCCATACTATCATGGGCAAAGGAATAAAAAGCATTGAAGGGGATTACCGCTGGCATGGAAAAGCACCTTCAAAAGAGCAGGTCGAAGGGTTTTTAAGTGAATTGGCCCATTGATTAAAAAATGTCAATTAAGTTAACAAACAGGGGTAATAAGGCGACCAAAGCCGGTTTCGGTGAAGGCTTGCTCAGGGCTGGAGAACTTGATTCCCGCATCATTGCTTTGGGTGCCGATATTACTGCATCCGTGGGGGTAAATCTTTTCGCAGAAAAATTCCCTGATCGTTTTATCAGTCTTGGAATAGCTGAACAAAATTGTGTGGCAGTGGCAGCCGGACTTGCCCTTGGGGGAAAGATCCCTGTTTTCACCACCTACGGGGTTTTTTCTGCTTTGCGTTCCACCGACCAGATACGTGTTTCTGTTTGTTATAATAATTTACATGTAATTATTGGCGGAGCCCATGCAGGAGTTTCTGTAGGACCTGATGGAGCTACTCACCAGGCCTTGGAGGACATTGCAGTCATGCGGGTATTGCCAAACATGACCGTCCTTTCACCCTGTGATGCTACCCAGACCAAACTCGCCATTCAGGCTGCTTTGATACAATGCAAAGGTCCGGTGTACATCCGTTTTGGCCGTGAACCCAGACCTGATTTCACTCATGAGGGAATGGGATTCCGGATTGAAAAATCACAGGAATTACATCCTGGCATGGATTTGACGATTTTCGCCACAGGTCATATGGTTTGGGAAGCTTTACTGGCTGCAGACGAATTAAGGTATAAAGGCATTACAGCCAGGGTAATCAATATTCATACAATTAAACCGCTGGATGATGAGTCAGTAATCAGGGCAGCAAGAGAAACTGGTGCTGCGATTACAGCTGAGGAACACCAAATTGCCGGAGGTTTAGGCGGGGCTATAGCAGAACTCCTTGCGAGGCATTGCCCGGTGCCCATGAGCTTTATCGGGATGAACGATTGTTTCGGGGAATCCGGACAACCTGAAGAATTGATGGAAAAATTTAACATGACGTCCTCCGCCATACAACAGGCGGCCATCGGAGTATTGAAGCGGAAACATGGATCTACATAGCAAAAGCATCCGATGGATATTCAATATTCATCAGGAACAGACCACAAGCAGGAACTGAATCCCCGGCATTGGATCGATCACGGCTTTCAATGATTTTTCTCATTTCTTCCAGGGATATTTTTCCCGTTCCCAACTCCAGCAAAGTGCCAACAATCGCTCTGACCATGTTTCTTAAAAATCGATCGGCTGTAATGGTGAAAACAAGTTCCTGACCGCACATCTCCCAATATGCAGAAATTACGTGGCAGATATTGGTATTCGTGTCAGTACCGACTTTGGAGAATGAAGTGAAATCAGAAAATTCCTTTAATAATGCTCCTCCCTGATTCATTAAACCCAGGTCAATCTTCCCGAAAAGAAAATGAGAGAATTCATGCCTGAATGGGTTTTTTATAGTAGAAATATAATATTGGTATGTCCTGGAAATAGCAGTAAAACGAGCATGAATGCGGGGTGGAACAGGATAAATATCATATATCGCTATATCCTCAGGAAGAAATGAATTGAGTTTGAATACAAGTTTCTTCAGTTCCGGAGATGACATCTCTTTTTTCAGATCAAAATGAGCATAATATTTCATCGCATGGACCCCGGCATCGGTGCGTCCTGCCCCCGTAAGACTTACCTTTTGACGCAACATCATCGTTAAAGCATCTTCCAGGGCCTGCTGGATTGATATTCCATTGGGCTGACGCTGCCAGCCATGGTATAAAGCCCCATTATATGCTAGTTTTATAAAATATCGGAAAGTACCCACAAAATTTCTTTTTTTCAAAGGCAAAAATAATTAAATAGTCTCAGCCTGGATGGCCGGAATTATTTAGACTAACTATAAATTTCTTTCTCCGTACAAAAAAACAGGGAATTGTGAAAGAAATAACAAAAGAAAATGATAATTTTGCCCATGGATTGTTAATTGATTCACAGGTACTGATTTTACTGTAGAAACTAACATATTTTAATTATTTAAATGAATAGTTATGACCGAATGTAAAGAATTTATTAAAGAATTAGCTGATAAGCATGGCAGAAGCAGGACAAGTCTTCTTCCCATTCTACAGGGGGTTATCGAAAAGCAGAATTATCTGTCGGATACTTGCATGACCGATATTGCAAAGGAACTTGACCTTTCTGCAGCCCAGGTATATGGTACTGCCACTTTTTATTCATTTCTGGATACTGAGCCCCGGGGAAAATATATCATCCGTGTATGTAAGACGATTACTTGCGATATGCATGGAAAGAAGCAGATCATTCAGACCATTGAAGATATGCTGAAAATAAAAGTCGGTGAAACAACACCCAATAAAAAGTTCACTTTACTTGAAACCAATTGTCTGGGTTGGTGCCATGAAGGTCCGGCTATGCTGATTAATGAAAAACCTTTTTCCGGTTTGACGCCTGAGCGGATTCATGAGATCATCAGTGAGTACATGAATAAATAATATTAACATTAAAAAGGAGACAATATCATGTCAGAAGCTACATTAAAAAGAGTCGATCTCATTTTCGGCGAATATTCAAACCTGAAATATAAAATCCTGGCAGAAACCCTCAAAAAGACCAATGAAGATATTTTAAAGGACCTTCTTGATTCAGGACTTCGCGGAAGAGGGGGTGCAGGATTCCCAACGGCCATGAAATGGAAATTCACTGCTGAAACACCGGGTGATGAAAAATATGTGATCTGCAATGCAGATGAAGGAGAACCCGGAACATTCAAAGACAGGGAAATTCTCAGCAGGGTCCCCAGGAAAGTTTTCTCCGGAATGGCAATCTGTGGTAAAGTAATCGGTGCAAAAAAAGGATTTATGTACCTGCGTGGAGAATATAAGTTCCTGCTTCCCGAATTAACAAAAGAACTTGAAATTTATCATGAACATGCTAAGAATCTTGGACATGATTTCACTATTGAAATTCGCCTCGGAGCCGGTGCTTATATTTGCGGTGAGGAAAGTGCTCTCTTTGATTCCATGGAAGGAAGCCGTGGAGAACCCAGGAACAAACCTCCCTATCCTACTACCTCAGGCTTCATGAAAAAACCTACAGTCATTAACAATGTTGAAACTTTCGTTAATGTTATGATGATTATGCGTCTGGGTCCTGATCAGTATAAAAAACTGGGAACCACCGACTCCCGCGGATCAAAGGTATTTTCAGTTTCCGGTGACACCCCTATTGCCGGTATCTATGAACTGGAACTGGGAATGTCGCTGGATCGTTTTGTTGATGAGTTCGGAGATGGCGATACTAAGGCTGTTCAGGTTGGAGGAGCTTCTGGTTTCTGCGTTCCCCGGAAAAAATTCAAGGAAACAGTCATCGGATTTGAAGGTGTCCCTACCGGAGGTTCCATGATGCTTTTCAACAGTTCAAGGTCAATGTATAATGTTCTACATAATTATCTCGAATTCTTTGAAGAAGAATCCTGTGGTCAGTGTACCCCTTGCCGTGTTGGTTGCCAGCAGCTTCGCAAAGGAATTGTTGCTGTCAAAAAAGGAGAAAAGAAAGCAGTCTATCTCGACCAATTGATGAAACTCAGCGAAAGTATGAAGATTACAGCGAAGTGTGGTCTTGGTCAATCAGTCGCCAACTCCTTCTCTTCCATTGTGAACAATTTCAAAGAAGAAATGATTTACTAAACCATTATTAACAAGATAATCTGAAAAAAAGATATGGCAAAGAAAGTTAATTTAACCATCGATGGCATCAATGTTGAAGTTGATGAAGGTACCACCATCCTTGAGGCTGCACGGAAACTGAATATTCATATTCCTACCTTATGTTATCATGAAGACCTTTGCGTTGCCGGCAATTGCCGGGTTTGCGTTGTGGAACAAGAGAAAGCAAAAACACTGCCTGCAGCCTGTGCCATGCCGGCTTCTGAAGGTATGGTGATTCATACCAACAGTATGAAGGTTCGCCTTGCAAGAAAACATATTGTCGAACTCCTGTTGTCAGAACATAATGCCGATTGCACCAAATGTTATAAAAACGGGAATTGCGAACTTCAGGGTTTAGCTTCTCAGATGCTGACCGGAGATCATATGTTTCTTGATCTAGTTCCGGATAAAAAATACACCATTGATATGTTCAACTCGGCTATTATCAAGGATGACAGCCGCTGCATCCGCTGCCAACGTTGTGTACGAACCTGTGAGGAAATTCAAAGTGTAAGCGCTTTAAGTGTTGCATATAAAGGTGATAAAATGAAGATATCTACTTTCTTTGAGCATCCGCTCTTTGAAGTAGTCTGTACCAATTGTGGACAATGTGTGAACCGTTGTCCGACTGGAGCATTGATCGAACGTAATTATATTGATCAGGTATGGGATGCTATCTATGACCCCACCAAACATGTGGTCGTTCAGACCGCTCCCGCCGTCAGGATAGCCTTGGGTGAAGCCTTAGGCATGCCTCCGGGAAAAATTGTTACCGGAAGAATGGTTGCCGCACTGAAACGTCTTGGATTCAGTTCAATCCTGGATACTGATTTCACCGCCGACCTGACCATTATTGAAGAAGGTCATGAATTGCTGACCCGTTTGAAAAAAGCCCTGGTTGATAAAGATCCATCCATTGCTCTACCAATGACTACTTCCTGCTCTCCCGGGTGGATTAAATTCCTCGAGCATACTTTCCCTGAATTCCTTCCCAACCTGTCAACTTGCAAGTCTCCCCAGCAAATGTTCGGCGCTCTAGCAAAAACATATTATGCCCAGAAACGCAACCTGGATCCGAAAAATATTGTTTCTGTTTCCATCATGCCTTGTACCGCCAAGAAATTCGAGGCTGATCGTCCTGAAATGCGCTCCAGTGGATATAAAGATGTAGATTTTGTACTCACTACTCGTGAACTCGGGATCATGATCAAACAAGCAGGCCTTGATTTCGAAGCCCTGCCTGAAGAACATTTTGATAGTATAATGGGTTCATCCACCGGCGCTGCTGTCATCTTCGGAACTACCGGCGGTGTCATGGAAGCTGCTTTAAGAACTGCTTATGAATTGGTAACCGGCCGTGAAGTGCCTTTCGAAGGACTGAATATTACTCCTGTAAGAGGTACAGAAGGTGAAGTGAGAGAAGCCTCCATCAAAATTGAGAAAACCAAACCAGAATGGAGCTTCCTGGAAGGTGTGGAACTGAAATGTGTTGTTGCCAATGGTTTGGCTAACGCAAAAAAAGTAATGCAGCAGGTGAAAGATGGAACAGCCAATTACCATTTCATTGAAATCATGGCTTGCCCGGGCGGATGCCTCGGTGGTGGTGGCCAACCAATCCCAACAAATCCCGACATCCGGTCTAAACGGAAAATGGCTATTTACCAGGAAGATATGGGTATGACCATCAGAAAATCCCATGAAAATCCAGAAATTGCTGCTATTTATAAAGAATTCCTCGAAAAACCATTGGGACATAAATCCCATGAACTACTCCATACTCACTATACCCCTCGTAAGAGGTACTAAATCACAACTCCCATCAAAAGGCTGCCCGGATGGCAGCCTTTTTTTTTAAAAAAAATGCTGCCGGAATCCCAGCAGCATGCGCATTTACTAACAAAAACTATTGGTATAAAGAACGTCAGAATATTAGATTTTCGGTGTATTTTGTTCAGGTCTTTCTGTTTTTTGTGGCTCTTCAGTTTGCTCAGATCTGATAATAATTTTTCTCTCCGCTTTTTTGCCGTGGTTCTTAGTTCCACTAAAATCCTTTTTCCTTATGACAATAACCCCGTTATTGTGATCTGGAAATGAAGCCTCATTCACATCAATAATAATTCTTTTCCATCCTTTCTTTTCTTTGACAGAATAACTTTTCACCCTTTCCATTGGAATATCACCTAGCACATCCGACAAAGTCTGGCCACCATGGTTAAAACGGAAATGCCTCAATTCAGTTTCAGGAACCATTTCTTTCCAATCGAAATCGGCAAATTCTTCCGGATGCATTATTATATCCGGTGGACAAGGCATATTAAATTTAAAGTCCATGTCGCCAACTTCAACCTGAACATCTTTCATTTCATTGATCAGTGCCTTCATCTGCTCAGAATCCATGCCGGAATCTGAATTAAATGTCGTATCGATGATGGTGGTTTTCCCATTCTCATCGGTTACGATTTTTAGTGTAATGGTCTTTGTTGATTCTTTTTTTACTGTATCCTGTGCTATTCCATGAACAAGAAAGGAAAGAATGAATATCAAAGTAAGACCCGGTAGGAAGATTACGTTTTTTAAACTCGAATACTTTTTCATGTGGCGCCGTTTTTAAATTTAACGAAAGCAAAACTACAGCATGCATTAAGACTAATATGTTAAGGAAGCGTTAAAAATGGTTAATGAAAAGTTAATCCTTGTCTTTCAGTCAATTCCTTTAATTATTTTTGTTTCATGAATAAAAAATTACTCTACTTTTTGATTGCATCCATTTGCATTTCTCTGACAGGAATTATTTTTGTTCAATTCCTTTGGATTCAGAATGCATTTCAGATCAAGGAAGCTCAGTTTAATCGTGGTGTTAATGACGCACTTGGAAAAGCAGTAAATAGTCTGGAAGCAAGAGAGAACATGTTCTTTATCAGCAGGAATTTCGAAGGCGACAGCATCCTGTCCATTGTCCAGGCCTTTTCAAAAGACACGAACCACCGTTTAAAAGATAAACTTGATTCCCTGCTTGCCTTAAATGAAAGCTATTATCCTGAAAAAAAAACACCTGCTCATGCCCACCAGAAACACTACATTTATACCAACCCGGGAACTATTCAATATTCATACAAATTCCAGATCATGCAGGATCTTCCCCTGTCAGACTCAGTAATTGTTAATGCTGTCGAATACGGGAATAATATACCCGAAATAGGTGAACTGGAGTTTAATTTCAGCTGGGATGATCAGCTACGACAAATGGATTCTATCTTTGAAATGAATCAAAGGGCTTTTGAGTTACAAGCTTTCGGGGAACCCCTGCCTGAAAAAATGTCGTTGCAACATCCGGACTATAAAAATAAAAAAAAGAAATCACTTGAAAAAAACATACAGAAACTTGATAATAAGGCGAAAACTATTCAGAATGTAATAAAAAAAATGGCCATTGAATTGGAAACCCAGCCTGCTCCTTTACAACAAAGGATCAATAAGAAGAATCTTCAGAACATACTGGAAGGTGCCTTCTCAGATAAAGGGATTGATCTGCCATTTGATTTTGCAGTTTATACTCCTTCCAACGACAGTAACCCACTTCCGATTCAATCTGTCAATTTTAAGAAAGAGAATATCTCAACTGAACACCGGGTTTCCCTTTTCCCAAATGATCTTTTTAAAAAACCTGATCTGCTTCTGGTTTATTTTCCGGGTCAGAAATCACATGTATTTAAATCATTATCCCTTTTACTGATTGGTTCTGTTTTATTCACCCTGATCATTATCCTTTCATCCGGAGCCAGTATTGTTGTTATGATACGGCAGAAAAAGATTTCTGATATCAAGACCGATTTTATCAATAATATGACCCATGAGTTTAAAACTCCGATAGCCACTATTTCAATCGCGGCGGATTCCATCAATAATTCTAGGGTTATCGAGGAACCTGAAAAAATAAGGAATTATACACGCATCATAAAAGAAGAGAATAACCGTATGAATGCCCGTGTGGAACAGGTACTGCAAATGGCATTGCTTGATAGTCGTGATTTTAAATTGAAAACCGCGATTATTGATATGCATTCACTAATTGAAGATGCAGTAGCGCATTTCAGGCTCCAGGTCGAAAGAAGAAATGGCCGTTTAACCCTTCAGTTCGCTGATGCCAATTCCATTGTTGAGGCCGATGAGGATCATATGCGGAATGTGATGATGAACCTGCTGGATAATGCCAATAAATATTCTTCGGCCAATCCTGAAATATTGGTCTCCACCTATAACCGCTCAGGGAAATTTTTCTTTTCAGTTGAAGATAAAGGAATGGGAATGAGCCAGGATACGCAACATAAGATATTTGATAAATTTTTCAGGGTATCCACAGGAAATATCCATAAAGTGAAAGGCTTCGGATTGGGCTTGAGTTATGTCAAAGCCATTATACTGGCTCATAAAGGCGAAATAAGTCTAAACAGTGAGATTGGGAAAGGAAGCCGTTTTGAGATCGGCCTTCCGTATATTTCAGAATCACAGGAAGCGGGAAACGGAAATAATCATTAGCTTTACTTCAAAAACCAATAAAACGTTGAACGTGATAACTAAAAAAATCAGAATATTATTGGTTGAAGATGATCCCAATTTCGGATCCATCTTAAAATCATATCTTGAGCTGAATGATTTTGAAGTCATCCTGAAAAGTGATGGGAAACAAGGACTTTCAGCCTTCAGAAACGAGTTGGTGGATATTTGTATCCTCGACGTTATGATGCCTGAAATGGATGGATTTACGCTCGCGAAAGAAATTAAAAAAACAAACAGTCAGGTACCATTTATTTTCCTCACTGCAAAAACACTTAAATCAGATATGCTGGAAGGTTTCCAGGCCGGGGCTGACGATTACATCACCAAACCCTTCGATTCTGAAGTGCTGTTATATAAACTCAGGGCTATTTTAAAAAGAAATACACAGACTGATGAAAATGAATCGGACAGGAAAGAATACCCGGTCGGTCAGTTTATTTTCAACTATGCGCTACGGACGCTGAATTCCGGAAGTGAAACACTTCAACTATCACCTAAAGAAGCCAGCTTGCTTCGTATGCTCTGTATTGCCAAGGACGGCATATTAACCCGGAAAGAAGCGCTTGAAAAAATATGGGGAACTGATAGCTATTTTAATGGACGAAGCATGGATGTCTTCATTGCCCGCCTCAGAAAATATCTTAAAGCCGATCCTTCTGTCGAAATTGCGAATATCCATGGCAATGGATTTCGGCTTATTATCATGTAAATCTCCACTTCTCTTTGTATTTTTTCTTTTTATTCACTTAAAATAGCTTAATTTGTATTTTATATAATATTAATTATCAATTATTTAATATGAAAATATAGTTGTTTTATGTGAATTTATTAACATTGTGAATTATTTAACATAAAAAGCTTGTTTTATATTTTTTTGTATCGTAATTTTGCCGGCAGATTGATCTGATTAATTTTTTATTAGAAGAAGAGTAAGCGATGAAAATCACGGATATTGTCAGATTATTGAATAGCCAGGTTATTACAGGACAAGACAAGCTCGATAACGAAGTGGAGACAGCATTTGCATCAGACCTCATGAGTGATGTGCTGACTGTCAGGACTGATAATCTTTTGCTGCTTACAGGTCTCGTAAATGTTCAGACCATTCGTACGGCTGAAATGTCAGATATTAATTGTATCATATTCGTCAGGAATAAATCAGTGTCGGAAGAAATGATAAGACTGGCTGAAGAAAATAAAATCACTTTGATCCAAAGTCCTTATTCGATGTTCAAATCAAGTGGAATTTTATTTAATTCTGGAATTAAACCCGTTTATTGAAAATAACAAAATATATGCACTTCGAATATTCAGTAGAAGGCGGAAATTTCTCCAATGCAGGGCTTACGTCAAGCCAGGTCAAAAAAACGCTGAAACAACTCAATGTGAATGGCAATATAATTAAGCGCATTGTTATCGCATTATACGAAGCCGAAGTGAATATCGTGGCTCATGCTTACAAGGGAACAATCAAAGTAGAAATTGATACGGAGAAAATAACCATTTTGTTACAGGATGAGGGTCCGGGAATTCCGGATATCAAAAAGGCCATGGAAATAGGTTATTCCACTGCAACACCAGCAGTTAGGGAAATGGGGTTCGGTGCAGGAATGGGACTTTCAAACATAAAAAATAATTCCGATAAACTTCAAATATCGAGTGCAGTCGGAAAAGGGACCAATGTGGAAATTATTAACTATTTCCAAACGAAATAATGGACAGAGAAAAGAACATACAATTCAATCATGCGCTGAAATTCAGGGAGGATCTCTGTATCGGCTGCTCACATTGTATGAATATTTGTCCGACAGAAGCTATACGCGTAGTTCATGGTAAGGCACAGTTACAAGCCAACCGCTGTGTGGATTGCGGCGAATGTTACAGGGTATGTCCGGTGGGAGCCATCATTGTTGAACAAGATGATTTTGAAAACATCTACAAATTCAGTACTCGAATTGCTCTTATACCATCGGTTTTCACCGGACAGTTTCCCGACAGCATCACTCCTGCAGAAGTGCTGAATGCCGTCTATGAATTAGGATTTACCCATGTTTTCGAGGTGGAAGAAGGCGTTGAATTTCTATCCGCCAGATTTACTGAGTACATGCAGGAGTGTACAGCGGTCAAACCTTTAATTTCACCATACTGCCCTGCTGTTGTTCGCTTGATACAAGTTAAATTTCCCACCCTTGTCGGGAACATCATATTGCTCAAGGCACCCCTTGATATCACCGCGCTCTATGCAAGGAAAACCCTAATTGATCAGGGGATCGATCCGGCCGGGATCGGAATTTTTTATGTGACCCCTTGCGCCGCAAAGATTATGGCGGTAAAGAGCCCTGTTGGAGAGGAAAAATCTGGTATTGATGGGGTTTTGAACATGAATTTCTTGTATAACAAGATTTATAAAATTCTCAGGCAAAAAAAGAATACCCCTTCCGCAACTCCCCTCCCGCCTCTTTCAGGGAAATCGGTTCGCTGGAGTCTTACCCATGGGGAGGCTGATCAAATGAAACAGGGGCGTAGTCTTGCCATTGATGAAATCAATAACGTTATTGAATTTCTTGAAAAACTGGAAAACGAGGAGATCGATGGTATTGATTTCCTCGAGCTAAGGGCATGCGATGAAAGCTGTGCCGGCGGAATTTTATGTCCTGGAAACCGGTTTCTTACGGTAGATAAACTCAGGAAGCGAGCAAATAAATGTGATCAATTCATGACTAAAAACCTTATTGTTTCTTCTCAGGCATTGAATCAGGAGGCAGAATACCTGATGGGAAATATGAGAATTAACCAGATACCTCCGCGTTCCATCATAAAGCTCGATGATAATGTGGCAGAAGCAATGATAAAAATGAAAAGGATATACGAATTGAACCGTATATTACCGCAGGTTGATTGTGGGATATGCGGTTCGCCTTCCTGTAAATCTCTTTCTGAAGATATCGTTCAAAACCAGGCCAGTATTAAACAGTGTATTTTCGTTCAGAAAATTCTTGAACAGAATGATAAGCTCGATATTCAGGAATCCTTCAGGATCATGAGGTCAATTTGGAGCGATAATAAACTCGACAAGAATAGCCTGAAGGATGAAATCAATGAAATAAATTAACAGAAAAGGAAACTACCGATGAAAGTTTCAGAACTAATTACAACTCTTGGATTTCAGATTTATGCCGGAGCAGAAGGCTTAAACCGTGAAATCACCGGAGGTTATTCATCTGACCTGCTGAGTGATGTCATGGGACACGCCAATGCTGGTAAAATATGGATTACGCTTCAGACCCATAAAAACGTGATGGCTATTGCATCCCTGAAAGAACTTGCAGCCATCATCCTGGTAAAAGGGTACAAACCTGAAGCAGGGATGGTGGAACAGGGAAACATAGAAGGCATTCCGGTACTTGGCACAGAGGAAGAAACATTTGAAACTTCGGGAAAAATTTTCACTCTGTTGAATAACCGATGAGAAAATTCAGTGCTGATCTTCATATTCATACTGTACTATCTCCCTGTGGAGACATGGACATGAGCCCTGATGTCATCATTGCAAAAGCAAAAGCAATGAACCTGGATATAATTGGTATAACAGATCATAATTCCACGCTTCAGTGCCATTTGTTAAGGCGGTTGGGAGAACGGAATCAGATTACTGTGATTACAGGTGCAGAAGTGACAACAAAAGAAGAAGTACATTGTCTGGCTTTTTTTGAAACTGATGAACTATTGAACGAATTCCAGAAATTTCTTGATGAGCATTTACCTGATGTAAAAAATGATGTCAGGAAATTTGGATACCAGTTAGTAGTTGATGCTGAAAACATGGTAGTGTTACAAGAAGAAAGACTTCTTATTTCTGCCATTGATCAGAATATAGACCAGGTCGAAGAAAAAGTACATTCCTTAAGCGGACTTTTTATCCCGGCCCATATAGATAAAAAACGTTTCAGTATATTCGGGCAGCTTGGGTTCCTGCCACCTGATCTGAAGGTTGATGCCTTGGAGGTCTCACCTTTTTGCGATAAAGAGGATTTTACCAGACGACATCCTGAACTTTCCGGGTACTGTATTATCAGTGGCTCTGATGCACATTTTCCTTATCAGATCGGTAGCCGGTTGAGTCTTCTGGAATTAGAACATCCTGGTTTCAAGGAAATCAGAAGGTTATTTGGTGAAAAGAGAGGTGATAAAATTATGATCACGAATTAAATTGTTAAAATATTAACAGGATTAACTAGATAACAATAAAATTTCGCAATTTTGCAATGAAAGATTTGGCCATGCATATCCTTGATATTTTTCAAAATTCTATACGGGCTGATGCAACGAGTATAGGGCTTGAAATAAATGAGGATACACATCAGAATCTTTTAAAAATTATCATTACGGATAATGGCATCGGGATGTCGGAAGAAATAAAAAACCATGTGACGGATCCATTTTTCACAACCCGAACTACCAGGAAAGTCGGACTGGGTCTTCCCCTGCTGAGGCAGAATGCGGAACGTTGTGGCGGATCATTGGATATAAAAAGTCAGGAAAGAAAAGGGACCAGAATTACGGCAAATTTCGAACTTGATCACATCGACCGCCCGGTCTTTGGCGACATTCCGGGGGCCATTGTTCTCACATCTGCGTCCAACCCTTCCATTTCCTTTAGTTATTTACATATAAAAGATGGAAAAAAATATCATTATCTAACTTCTGAGGTTAAAGAAACTCTTGGAGATATCCCCATCGATGATTTCAGGGTATATCAATACCTGAAAGAGATGATCGCAGATAATCTGAAAAATATTAATGTGGAATTAACATCGTGAAATAAATCAAGTACACTGTTTATGGAAAAAATCAAATCATTGGCCGATTTAAAGAAGATGCAGGAAAGTCTGCTTGCCAAAATTGACTTAAGGGAAAAAAGCAATGATCCTGATAAGCGGATCCAGGTTAAGGTAGCCATGGCTACCTGTGGTATTGCATCGGGAGCGAAAGAAGTGATGGAGGTTTTCATTGAAGAATTTGCCAAGCGTAATATAGATGCCATTGTCACCCAAACTGGTTGTATGGGATATTGTTACGCCGAACCAACTGTTGAAATTACCAAACCAGGGAATGAACCCATTACCTTTGGGTATGTGGATGTTAAAAAAGCGAGCAAGCTGATTGATAAATATATCCTGAACAATGAATTAGTGGATGGAATTATCCCTGTGAACTACGAATCGATTGATAAAAATTAAAATCCGGGAATAATCAAATGGCAAAAATTAAATATCATATCCTGGTTTGTGGGGGCACTGCTTGTCAGGCCTCGCAAAGCGAGCAGATTCTGAAAAAATTTCAGGAATTAATTACTGGAAAAGGACTTGAAACAGAGGTTCAGGTTATTAAAACCGGATGTTTTGGTTTCTGTGAAAAAGGCCCCATCGTGAAAATGATGCCTGATAACACCTTTTACACAAAAGTGACTCCTGATGATTGCAATGAAATTTTGGAGGAGCACATCATAAAGGGTAGGAAAGTCAATCGTTTATTGTATGAAAATCCTGAGACCAAAGAGCATATCAGTGATTCGAAACACATGGGTTTTTACAAGAAACAAATAAGGATCGCCCTACGTAATTGTGGTTTCATCAATCCTGAAAATATTGATGAATACATCGCCAGGGATGGCTATCAGGCATTGGGAAAGGTATTGACAGAACTATCTCCAGAAGCAACGATAGAAATAATAAAAAAGTCGGGTCTTCGTGGCCGCGGAGGAGGAGGTTTCCCTACCGGCTTGAAATGGGAAATTACCCGTAAAGTTCAAGCTAATCAGAAATATGTTGTATGCAATGCTGACGAAGGTGATCCCGGTGCATTTATGGATCGTTCGGTTCTTGAAGGTGACCCCCATTCTGTTCTTGAGGCCATGGCCATCAATGGCTACTGTACTGGTGCTGATAAAGGTTTGATCTACATCAGGGCTGAATATCCACTGGCTGTTGAGCGTCTTAAAATCGCAATGAAACAAGCCAGGGAATTTGGTTTGCTTGGGAAAGATATTTTAGGTACCGGATTTAATTTCGATATAGAAATCCGTTATGGTGCAGGAGCTTTTGTTTGCGGTGAGGAAACGGCCCTTATCCATTCGATGGAAGGACTGCGCGGTGAACCGACATTCAAACCACCATTCCCTTCAGAATCAGGCTATCTTGGCAAACCAACGAATGTTAACAATGTGGAAACTTATGCCAACATCCCGGTTATCATCAATAAAGGATCCGATTGGTATTCCAGCATCGGAACTGAGCGATCAAAAGGAACAAAGGTATTTGCACTTGCCGGAAAAATCAATAATGTCGGTTTAATTGAAGTTCCCATGGGCATTACGCTCCGGGAGATCATCTTTGAAATCGGCGGTGGTATTAAAAATGACAGGAAATTTAAAGCAGTCCAAACCGGTGGCCCTTCAGGTGGGATGCTGACCGAAAAACACCTGGACACCCCCATTGACTACGACAATCTTATTGCTGCCGGATCCATGATGGGTTCCGGAGGAATGATCGTGATGGATGAAGATGACTGTATGGTCGCCATGGCCAAGTTTTACCTCGAATTTACGGTAGAAGAATCCTGTGGTAAATGTTCACCCTGCCGGATCGGGAATAAGCGCTTATTTGAAATGCTTGAAAAAATAACAGGCGGACATGGGGTACTTGAAGATCTTGATAAATTAAGGAATCTCAGCAATGTCATTAAAGACACATCTCTTTGCGGACTGGGACAGACTTCACCAAATCCTGTGCTTTCATCCCTCGACAACTTCTACCATGAATACCTGGAACATGTCACTGATAAAAAGTGCCGTGCGGGTAGCTGCAAATCACTCATGCAGTATATCATTAATCCTGAAAACTGTATAGGTTGTACCCTCTGTGCCCGGAATTGCCCGGTTAATGCCATAACAGGTGAGCGTAAGCAGGCTCACTTTATTGATCAGGAAAAATGTATCAAATGCGGAGCCTGTATGGAAAAATGTAAGTTCAATGCGATTTTTATTAAATAACAGGAGGAATACATGGAAATGGTTAACCTGACGATTGACGGGAAACCCGTTGAAGTCGAAAAAGATACAACGATTTTAAAAGCAGCCAAAACAATTGGCATTGATATACCTACCCTCTGCTACTTTCAACTGAAAGACATGGATATTGAGAACCGTCCCGGTGGGTGCCGCATTTGTGTTGTTGAAATCAAAGGACGGAGAAATCTTGCACCGGCTTGTGCTACTGCTGTTGCTCCGGGTATGGAAGTTAACACCCATAATATCCGGGTATTAAACGCACGCAGAACTGTCCTTGAGCTCATCCTCTCTGATCATCCTGCTGAATGTCTGACCTGCGCCAAATCGGGAAATTGCGAGCTCCAGAGCCTGGCACAGCAACTCGGTGTACGTGAAATACCTTTTCAGGGTGCACAGTCCACTTATCGGAAAGATACCTCTCCTGCCATTATCCGGGATGTTGATAAATGCATCATGTGCCGCAGGTGTGAAATGATGTGTAACGATGTTCAAACCGTGGGTGCGCTTTCTGCTGTCAACAGAGGGTTTATGGCAGTGGTGGCTCCGGCATTCGAAATGAATCTGGAGAAATCTCCCTGTACTTATTGCGGACAATGTGTATCTGTTTGTCCTACCGGTGCCCTGACTGAAGTTGACCACTCACGGAATGTGATCAATTCTCTTGCTGACCCTGCAAAAACAGTTGTTGTTCAGACAGCACCTGCCGTCAGAGCAGCCCTGGGCGAAGAATTTGGCCTTGCGCCAGGCACCCTTGTAACGGGTAAGATGGTCGCAGCACTCAGACGACTAGGTTTTGACTATGTGTTCGACACCGACTTTGCTGCCGACCTGACTATTATGGAAGAAGGAAGCGAATTACTCGACCGCCTTACCCGTTACCTCAAGGGTGACAAGGAAGTGAAACTACCCATACTCACCTCCTGTTGCCCCGGCTGGGTGAATTTCTTTGAACATAATTTTCCGGAGATGATGGATATTCCTTCAACAGCGAAATCGCCCCAGCAGATGTTCGGTCCCATCGCCAAGGAATATTTCGGTAAAAAACTGGGAATAGACCGGAAGAACATGATCGTCGTTTCCATTATGCCCTGCCTTGCCAAGAAATATGAATGTCAACGAGATGAATTCAAGGTGAATGGTGATCCGGATGTCAATTATTCATTATCGACCCGGGAACTGGCTCAGCTGATCAAACAGGCGAATATCGATTTTAACAGTTTGCCTGAAGAAGAATTCGATAATCCGCTGGGTGAATCTACCGGTGCCGGAGTCATCTTTGGAAACACGGGTGGAGTTATCGAAGCCGCCTGCCGTACAGCCTATGAATTATATACCGGGAAAAAATTAGAAAAAGTTGAATTCGAGGAATTGCGTGGAATGGAAAACATCCGTCATGCTACCCTTGATTTCAACGGATTACCGATCAATATCGGCATTGCTCACGGACTTGGAAATGCGCGCAAATTACTGGAAGATATACAAGCCGGTAAAAGCCACTTCCATGCGATAGAAATTATGGCCTGCCCGGGGGGATGTATCGGTGGTGGCGGGCAGCCTTATCATCATGGTGATTCAGCCATTTTAAAGCAGCGGGCTGCTGCTATTTACAGGGAAGATGCCGGGAAGCCCATACGCAAATCACATGAGAATCCCTTCATCATTGAACTTTATAAAGAATTCTTAGGAAAACCTTTGAGTGAAAAATCCCATCACCTTTTACACACGCATTATTTTGATAAGAGTGCAAATGTGTTCATTGAAGAATAAATAGCGAAAAAAATTGATTATGGCAAAGATTAAATTATCAGATAGAAAAGTTCAGGAACTGAAAGACGTTTGCAAATCATTTCACAATGAAAAGGGCGAACTGATCAATGTTCTTCATAAAGCTCAAAGCATTTTCGGATATCTTCCAGCAGAAGTTCAGGAAGTTATCGCCAATGAATTAAAGGTTTCTGTTGCTCATGTTTATGGGGTGGTTACCTTTTACTCATTTTTCACCATGACTCCAAAAGGAGAGCATCCCATTTCAATCTGCCTGGGTACGGCCTGTTATGTGCGGGGAGCTGAAAAGGTACTGGAAGAATTCAAGCGGCAGCTTAAGATCCAGGTTGGCGAAACTACCTCTGACGGAAAATTCTCCTTGAGCTGCCTTCGTTGTGTTGGTGCCTGTGGCCTGGCACCTGTTGTATTGGTTGGCGAAAAAGTTTATGGACGTGTATCCCCAGAGGGTGTTCAGGATATTGTTGCTGAGTACAGCAATTAGTTTTGTTTTTTGGTTAATACTCAATGACAAAGCCTGTAGGGTGAAAATCCTACGGGCTTTTTTCATGATTACCGGATTACCTCACAATGGCCAAAGTAGCTGTTTCAACCACCATACCATGGGTATAGACAAGGCGGTAAACACCTTGATTCAGCATTCCCAGAGCGACTGTATGTATATGAGTCCCTTTAGAGATATATCCATCGATAATCTTAGCAAGCATTTTCCCTGATTGGTCGAAAAGGGATATATCCACCTTTTGAAAATCAGGCAGTGAAAAACATATATACGTTTCATCCTGACATGGATTAGGATATATGGAAATTTTTTTATCCTTGTTATTTTCCCCAGGTTGAATAGATGATGTCGCTTCATAGGCAATTGAAGCACTAAATATTTCAGTAACGAACAGAGGAGCTACCAGTGCTGTGGCCGCAGCATTCGGATGAGAATCGCCGGGTCCGGCTGCATATATTGAACGCATTATCCCATCCGGGCCAGTGAGCTTCCGGAAGAAATCAAAAACGTAAACATTGGGAGGGAAAGCACCAAAATCCGGATCCAGGCCCGTAGCAAGAGTATCTTTGGCCCAAATGCAAAACCACTTAGAAAACGCTGCTTCAGCAGCATTTGTTGAAGCAGATTCCAGGGGTGCATTTGTCCAGATGACAAAGAAATTTTCACGATGCTGGTTCATTACACTGACGATATGACGCCAGTGCCACTTGTAGTTATAAACAGTTTTCATTCCAGGATTAAGCGTATCGGAAGACTGCCCTGCGCCACTCATGGCTGAAGCCGGGAAACAAGTTTTAATAACGATTATTTTATTCCCTGGCAGGTAATATCCAATGCCTGAAACCGGGCTGGGATCGTCAAAGAAAGCATGCTGGGTCGCCCATTCATTGTCGCCGGGTGCCCACCACTCCTCATTCATTGTCACTGCATGAGGACCGGTATATCCATGGATCGTATTATAGACATCCATTTCATTGGGGACACTGGTACTGCTTCCATTTGGACCCCAAATGCATGCTCCTGTGGAATGATGCAGGAATATACCGCTTCTAAAATAGTTCTGCCCATGGCATACCATAATGCCCAGCAGAAAAAAGCCGACAAGAATGTTATTTTTTTGCATATATCCTTGACTATTAATTAATAAAACCTCATCGTAACTTCTTTCAGGAATTTTTCTTCCAGGGTACGTGTAATGCGGTGGACGACGGTGCGACGGAGTTCCAGTTCGACAGGCAAGGTTGGATCCTGATGCGCTGTATTGATATTTGTTCCGACAAGAAAATGAATCTCATCACACTCCAAGATGAATTTAACGATCTCATCAGCAGGTCCTTTTCCCAGCTTGTAATTCTGGTTATATTTTTTCAATAATTCACTGACCTTGCTCAGGGTAAGGATACCTTCTGTAATCAGCTCTATGCCATTCATATGCGAAACAGGCGGCAATTCCGGGTCAAGTATCACATTGCTATCCTTTATTGTTTCATTCCATTCACGCGCAACCATATCTGCGGTGGTAGCCCCGGAAATTATTTTTTTTCCTTCGAATTGCTTCAACAGACCACAAAAGAATATATCATTTTCCGGATTCTGGGGAGGACCTGAACATATCATCAATTTGCGAGGTTCCCTGAAATAAATAACCCCACAGCTGATATCATCCAGGGGGTGAAAATTATCATTCAGGTTGGCTTTATTGACAACCTGTGTAGCCAGCTTTACAGCAGAAATATCATGTTCTTCATGGATGGTATCCAGAACATATTTTTCCAGGTTGATCATTCCCCAACCGGTAGGATATTTGTCACTTCCAAGACCTGATTGAGTAACACCATCAGAACAAAAAACGATGCGGTCTTCCTTCTGGGGACGGAATGTACAGGTTAAAACCTCCTTCCCGGCATGTCTATCCCCTTCCAGAACTACGCAATTCCAAAGAGGTTCATGCAGGCGGGCCCCGCTCAAAATAAGTGTTCTTGGATTCTCATATTCAAGAATACGTACATCTCCTTCCACATCTATCTCAACAATAGTAAAAGTGGAATAGTTCATATGTTTCACACTGTCGACCGGCAAAGTATTCATGATTATCTCAGTAATCTTCTGGACACTTTTATGTTCCTGAGTGAAATTAACAGCCAGAGTGGCCGTAAGAGTTCCCAGCATATTGGCTTTTATCCCATGCCCCATACCATCTGACAGAACGACAATGATCCTTCCTTCTTCCTTGATCCTACGTGAAATAAAGACATCGCCGCATATCCTTGCTTCACCATGATTTTTCTGTTGGCAGGTCACTTCGATAAAAAACTTTTCATCCATAGGAGCAAAAAAATCTAGAATCGTAAATCCTGACTGCCGTCAGGCAGGGGTTCAACAGTAAATTATTTTTTTTGAGGATTTCTGTGAGATTCAATGATAGAATTGAGCATCTGTTCAGTTTTTGCAGCTCCTTCACCAAGCAGGTAAGCGATTTTCTGAACCATATCGAAGTTTTCATCAATCACTTCAGTAAGCCGGTTGATAATTTGCTCCTTTCGGACCTCAGGGACATACATATCCCTGAGTATTGCACCAACAAATTTCTGACTCCGGATAGGAAATATGGAAACGCTTAATTTATTTTCCTGGTAATTCACATCTTTATTTTCAATATTTTCATCGGAAGAAAGCACATAGGAGAACATTTTATAAAAAGGAACCGGAAGTAAGGATTTCAGGTTAGCTCCCACCAAACCGGGGATCACTTCATCCACCAGGGAAGCTTCCTCCCCTAGGATACGGATAAAGGCTTTATTTGACTGAATAATTCTCAGATGTTCATCCACGATGACAACTCCCGAAACCAGTTTCTGCAACATCGAAGAGATGATTTCCGATGATTCTTTCTGAGTTTCCTGCTCTTGTTTCGCTTTTTCTTCCGACTCTTTCAGGGCAGCTTTTGTTTTGGCCAGTTTTTCGTTGGTTGATCGCAAAGTCTGAATATACTCTTGCCGGTTCCGGCCACTGAAAACATGACACATTTCGGTAGTTGCGAGTCCCTGGGCAATAGCAACAGCCAGTTCTCTGCAATTGGTGTACCCACAAGCTTCGCAACCAATTTCATTGTGAAGTTGACCTTCCCTGTTGATCATCTTTAAAACTTCCTCAATCTTTTCATCTGAGGGTACCTGTAACCTCTGGTCGTCAGGAATAAATTGCCGTGAAAGATCGAGACTAGCGAAAGAAGCAATATCGGCATTCCAGTTTTTTTTATCAAAGGATCCAAGACGTTTATTGGCATAATCTGTCACAAGCGTCATGCGCAGGAATTTCTCTCCTGCGGGAGAGGTTCCTGGTCCCATCAGGCAGCCCTCATCATAAAAAATATTAAAATGTCGTTTGATCATGTCGATACGGGAATCAAATTCTTTCACGGCATCGACCATATTATTTTTTCCCTCCGTAGTAATAACGTTCCCTGTGAGCAAATCTTCGTTGATATCCACCGACTGAATAATCCCGTTACTAATCGGATACAAGGAACCTTTATAACCAAGTGGAGGATCAAATTCGGCAAATTCAACCTGGCTTTCCCGGATATTAAGTTGAGTAAATAATTCCCTAAGTTCAACAAAAGTCAGGACGGAATCTATTTTTGCATCACCGGAATAGGTCAGGGCTTCATTTTTTGTCGCTATGCAAGGGCCGATAAAAACAATTCCCAGATCCTCTCCATACTTGTGTCGCAACACTTTTGCGGTAGCGGCCATGGGGGAAACGACAGGAACGAGGTTGGGAATCAAGTGAGGATAAAATTTTTCAATAAAGAAAACTAATGCAGGACAATTGGCACTGATATGGAATTTTCCTTTGAAATTATCGAAAAGCTCTTTGTACTTTCTTGCAACAAGATCAACGCCGAATGAAACTTCACTGACATAAGCAAAACCAAGTTGTTTGATCATTTCAACAAATTTGCGGTAATCTGTAATATCGCGAAATTCGCCGGAAATAGTGGGATCACAAATGGCTGCAATGGGTTTTCCTGAAGCAAGTAATGCTTTGGTATCTTCAATGGAGCTACGATAGAAAATGGCTGAAGGTGAACAGGCTCTGTAGCAACTGCCGCAACCGATACATCGTTCTGGTATAATGGAAGGAAGTTCTGTTTTAACATCTACCCGGATGGCCTTTACCGGACATATGCGCACACAGGAATAGCATTTGATACAGAGGTCGTGAGTAATCCGGAGAAGGGGTATGCTTTCCATAGTCATGGCTATGGGCCAAAAATACTAATTAGTAAGCAGAGTTGTATAGATAATGAAATATTTTTTCATAAAGAAATGCAAACAAATATTTGTTTATTTATTCACAATGCTAATTTTTTCACAGGTAAAACATTCAAAATAAAAATTCTTTTAGTATATTTGTAAGAATAATTGATTCCTTAGATATTATGGAGATAACAACTAGCCAGATCCTGGAAAAGTATCCCCCGAACAAACATGAGGGTTTGCTACCGATATTACAGGACATACAGAAGGAACAAGGGTTTTTGACGGATGACACCTTGGAAATGGTATCTGCTTACCTGGGTCTTCCTTTGAATAAAATTTATTCCGTAGCTGCTTTTTATGATCAATTCCGCCATGGACGGCCCGGGCGATATCATGTCCAGGTTTGCCAAGGGACAGCCTGTCATTTGCATGGCTCAACTGCATTACTGAAGGAACTTGAAAAACATTTAAAGGTAAAAGCTGGGAATACAAGCCGTGACAAAAAGTTTAGCATCGAGGTGGTGAGTTGTATGGGAGCCTGTGATCACGGGCCTGTTATCAAGGTAAATGAACAATATTATACACGGGTGAATACCGAAAAACTCACAAAAATCATCCGGTCAATCAAAGAAAAAACGGTATAACATGCCCTCAAATAGCACCTCTGATATCAAAGGATTTCTGACAGATAAAGTTCTGAAGAATTACTCAGGCATTTTAGATAAACACACTGAAGACCGTTTGATGTTATTACGTCGAGAGAAGATTGAGCGGCCGATCATTTATATCGGAACCGCTACATGTGGTGTAATATCTGGCGCATTACAGACCCGGGAAGCCGTTGAAAATTTTCTGTCGGATAATAAAATTGAGGCCGAACTGATATCGGTCGGATGTACCGGATTCTGTTCAGCTGAGCCATTACTTGATGTGCAACTACCAGGAAAGTCAAGGGTTTCATTTCATCATGCAACCGCTGATAAAGTGGAAGACCTGCTTCATTCCATATTTCACCGGGCTATTCCGGAAGATTCCGTACTCGGACAATACAGATGCAAACATCATGAGGATTGGGCCAACCTCCCTTATATAGACCAGCTCCCCTACTTTGCCTTGCAACATAGGAATATTCTGAGGTATGCGGGTATTATTTCGCCCGATAATATTAATGATTATCTGGCCTGGGGAGGTTATCGTTCCCTGTACAAAACAGTCTTGAATTACACTGCCGACAAGGTCTGCGAGATAGTTGAGCAGAGTGAGCTCCGGGGAAGAGCAGGTGGAGGGTACAATACCGGCAGGAAATGGAAGGTAGCCCTCGGTACTGCCAGTGACAAGAAATATTTGATTTGCAATGCCGATGAAAGTGATCCCGGAGCCTTTATGGACCGGGCAATCATTGAATCTGATCCTCACCGGGTATTGGAAGGAATTGCAATTGCCGCATATGCAATAGGTGCAAGTACAGCCTTTATTTATGTTCGATCCATTCACACCCACCCACTAGGGATCCTAGAAAGAGCCATTCTTCAGGCAAAGGATTATGGATTTCTGGGAGAGAATATATTCGGAAGTGGATTTAATCTTTCGATCCAACTCCGTCAAGGGGCAGGTGCCTTTGTTTGCGGTGAAGAAACAGCCCTGATTGCCAGCCTGGAAGGCAGGCGCGGCATACCCAAATCAAAACCGCCTTACCCGGCAGAATCCGGATTCATGGGTCAGCCAACCATTGTCAACAATGTTGAAACACTTGCCAATATCCCGTTAATCCTGGAGAATGGACCATCATGGTTTAAAGCGATTGGAAACAAAGAAAGTAAAGGAACGAAAATTTTATCAGTCTCAGGGATGGCTGTTCATTCCGGATTTATTGAAATATCCATGGGGATCACCCTCTCAGATATCGTTTTTAAAATTGCCGGAGGTATCCGGAATGGCAAGCCATTAAAAGCAGTTCAGCTGGGCGGTCCATCGGGTGTTTGTATTCCCGCTAAGGATATGGAAACAGAGATGGGGTACGAATCACTTCAGGAAATAGGTGCAACCATTGGCCCTGGAGGCTTAATTGTTCTTGATGAATCAGTCTGCATGGTTAGCCTGTCAAAATATTTTATGGAATTTTTACAGAAAGAAAGTTGTGGCAAGTGCATCCCATGCCGAGAAGGGACAAAGCGTATGCTGGATATTCTCGATGCCATTACCCGCCGACCAAAAGAAGAATTCACCCACGAAACGCTGGAACGTTTCAAAGGAGTCGTACAGCTAGAGAATCTAGCTGAAGTTATCCGGGATACTTCCTTATGTGGACTTGGACAAAACGCCCCTAACCCGGTCCTTAGTTCATTAAAATGGTTTCGGGAAGAATTTGAAGAGCATATTTTCGATCGCCGTTGTGTAGCAGGTGTCTGCCATGACCTGAGAACCTTCTATATCGAACCGGATGCCTGTAACGGATGTAATGTCTGTCAGAAAAAGTGTCCGGAAAATGCCATCATCGGAAGCATTAAGATGCCTCATTTTATTGTGGAGGCAAAGTGTACAGGCTGCGGCATCTGTTTCGACCTGTGTAAATTCAATGCTATATATATCAAATAAACACCAGCATGCTCTTCAATATTGAAATTAACGATCAAACTTTATCTGCCAAACGCGGGGAGACCATTCTGACAGTTTTACAGCGTAACGGAATCAAAGTCCCCACATTATGCAATATGAGCAGCTTTACTCCTACCGGTGCATGCCGGATGTGTATTGTGGAAGTAGATGGTTTACCCGGACTTGTACCTGCCTGTTCACATAATGTAGAAGAATGGATGAAAATCCGCACTCATTCTCCACGGGTCATGAAAGCCCGTAAAACCATCGTGGAATTATTGCTGGCCAATCATCCTGATGATTGTCTTTATTGTGAAAGAAGCGGAAATTGTGAACTCCAGTCATTGGCTGTTGAACTCAATATCAGGGAAAGAAAATATCATGCTAAACCCCCAACGGTAAAAATCGATAAAGCCTGTACCAGCATTGAGAGGGATCCCGCAAAGTGTATTTTATGCGGCCGGTGTATGAGAGTCTGTGATGAATTGATCGGTGTCTCCGCCATTGATGTTATGGGAAGAGGAAGCAACAGCAGAATCGGGACTACTTATAATAAAGGTTTGAATTCGCTGACCTGCGTAAAATGCGGACAATGCATTATGGTTTGTCCAACTGCCGCACTTACCGAGAGATCAAGCATTCATACAGTGATAGAAGCGCTGAACAATCCATCCTTACACAATGTCATCCAGTTTTCCCCGACAGTTCCGGCTTCTATGGCTGAAGACCTTGGCATCAGGGCTAACAAAGATATTATCAACCTGCTCAGGACAGCCTTGAAAAAAATTGGTTTCCGTCAGGTCTTTGATACTGCTTTCTCCGCTGATATAAACATCAATGAGATGGCTACTGAACTTATGGAACGTTTAAACAAAAATGGAAAACTTCCGCTTTTCACAGCTTGTTGTCCTTCATGGGTGAAATATATTGAAGATCTTCGTCCTGAACTTCTACCTCACCTTTCCACTGCAAGATCGCCTCAACAAATGATGGGCAATATGATTAAAAACTATATTTCCCGTTCGGCAGGTCATGCTCCTGAAAATGTTTTTGTCGTTTCCGTTATGCCCTGTACAGCAAAAAAACATGAAGCCTCCATTGGCTTGTTGAAAGATGACAAAACACATGCGGTGGATGCTGTTCTGACTACCCGCGAACTGGTCAAACTTTTTCATTTACTTGGTATTGATTTCAATAATATAGAGCCGGAACCCACCGATACTGCTTTCAGCATGTGCAGTTCTGCAGGAAAACTCTTTGGCATCTCGGGCGGAGCCTCGGAAGGGATTCTCCGCACTCTTCATTTCATGATGACTGGCCAGGAACTCAGCCCTTTGAAAATTCAGGATTTGCGGGGATTAAAAACAAAAAAAGAAGCTAAAATAAAAATCGGGAAACAGCTTATCAATGTCGTGGCTGTCAGCGGCCTTGCAAATATTAAAAGCTTGCTTTCCGAAATTGAGTCAGGAAGAGATGATATTCATCTGATCGAAGTGATGGCTTGTCCTTTTGGTTGTATAAATGGTGGCGGTCAGCGTATCGGAAGCGATGAGAAAAGTCTAAAAAGTCGCATGAAAGCACTTTATGACATGGATGAAGAAGAAATGATTAAGGTTGCTCATAAAAATCCTGTTTTGGCTGATATCTATGAAAAATTCCTTGGAAAGCAGGGAAGTGAACGGAACCATGAACTTCTGCATATTTCGCGCATAAAACAAACAAGTTAATGAGTCATTCTTATCACAGGCAATTGGTTTTTACACTGAAGGACAGGTGCCGGGTTTGCTATACCTGTCTCAGGGAATGTCCGGTTAAAGCCATAAAAATTATCAATGGCCAGGCTGAGGTTATCAACGACCGCTGTATTGGTTGTGGAAATTGTGTTAAAGTCTGCAGCCAGGGCGCAAAATATCCATTACGTTCAACGGAAGAGGTTAAAATTCTTTTACAGTCGGATAAAAAAATTGCCGTTTGTATAGCCCCAAGTTTTCCTGCTGAGTTCACGGAAATAGAAAATCACCGGGTTTTAGTCGGGATGCTGCGTCGACTTGGCTTTGATTTTGTCACCGAAGTCTCATTTGGTGCGGATGTCGTTGCCAGGGAATATGAAAAAAAAATCAAATCAAATGATGGGGTTGGGATAATCTCATCTGATTGTCCAGCCATTGTTTATTTTATCCGGCATTACCACTCCGAACTCGTCGAAAATCTTGCCCCGATTGCATCTCCCATGGTTGCCATGACAAGAATACTGCGTAAAAAATATGGCAAAGAGACTAAAATAGTTTTCGTTGGCCCATGTTTTGCAAAAAAAGCCGAAACCCTTGAGGTTGATGAAGTACTTACCTTTGTTGAACTTCGTGAGATGTTCCAGGATATGAACATTCATCCTAATGAGGTTGAACCCTCTGATTTTGATCCTCCATATTCAGGAAAAGGAGCGATCTTCCCAATCAGCAGGGGTTTATATCATACCGCCAATGGAGCAGAAACCATCCCTGAAGAACATGTCATTGTTGCTGAAGGACGGATCAATTACAAAGAAGCTATTAAAGAATATGAAGACGGGTTGATCAAAGATAAGAACCTGATGTTATTATGCTGTGAAGGTTGCATCATGGGACCCGGAACATCCCCCGGAGGGAAAAGGTTCTCACGGAGCGCTGCTATTGGAAAATATGCATATAATAAACTCAGGAATATCAATAAGGAATTGTGGGATAAGGAAATGAATGAATTCAGTGACATTGACTTATCCCAGCATTTCACACCTGAAGACCGACGGCTGGCACCACCCACCAACGAGGAAGTCCTGGAAGCACTTCATGCCATGGGAAAGTTTACCGCAAAGGATCATCTGAATTGTGGTGCCTGCGGATACGATACATGTGTCGATCATGCCAGTGCCATCGTGAATGGTCTTGCTGAAACAGAAATGTGTCTTCCTTTCGCCATTGAGAAACTTCATGATTCCATCAGCAGCCTGAATATTTCCAATGAGAAGCTGGCCAAAGCAAAAGCCGCCTTGAAACAGTCCGAAAAACTAGCCCATATGGGTCAACTTTCTGCCGGTATTGCCCATGAACTGAATAATCCGCTTGGCGTTATCACTATGTACAGTAATATTCTGATGGACGAGGCAAAGGAAGACGATGCAGTTAAAGAGGATCTCAAACTCATCGTGGAGCAAGCTGACCGTTGTAAGAAAATCGTCAGCGGATTATTGAACTTTGCCAGAAAAAACCAGGTCAACCTGTCGGAAACGGATGTGGTCAAATTTGCCGCACACAGCCTCAATTCTATTATAAAACCTGAAAATGTCAGCTTTACATTTGAGCCGAATATTGCGGATCCTATGGCATGCCTCGATATTGATCAGATGATGCAGGTTATGACTAACCTGGAAAAAAATGCCATCGAGGCTATGCCTGCAGGCGGAAACCTGAAAGTGAGTGTAGAGGGTAATGAAAGCGAAATAATCTTTTTGGTTACAGATACAGGAACGGGAATATCTAAAGCAAATATGGATAGAATTTTTACTCCGTTTTTTACAACGAAAGAAATGGGAAAGGGAACCGGACTTGGATTGGCTTTGATCTATGGAATTGTTAAAATGCACAAAGGCAAGATCCATGTTGACTCCAATAATGATCCAACTGCAGGAACAACAGGAACAACGTTCAGGGTTACCATTCCGAGAGGGAAGTAAAGAGTTGGTGAGTTGGTGAGTTAGTGAGTTGGTGAGTTGGTAAAAGAAATTATTAATTATTAATTATTAATCGAATATGAAGCCTGGGAACATAACTATTCTGATCGTGGATGACGATCAGGATTATCTTTTTCAATTGAAGTTGAAAGTGGAAAAGTTCGGATTTAAAACCATTACTGCTGAAGGTCAGAAAGAGGCAGAAGCACTGATTGAGAAAACAAAACCAGATCTTGCTATTCTTGACCTGATGATGGAAAATGAGGACAGCGGCTTCATCTTATGCTATAAAATGAAAAAGAAATATCCCGATGTTCCCATCATTATTGCGACGGGAGTGGCTGCCGAAACCGGTATCAGTTTCGATATCAACGATGAGAACAACCGGAAATGGATCAAAGCCGATTGTTTCCTTGATAAAGGAATACGTTCTGAACTATTGAAGGCGGAAATTGATAAATTGCTTATTTTCCACTAAATTTGGGGTGAAATACTGACCATGCCAACACTGAAAATACTCGTCGTTGATGATGAACCCGGCATCCGAAGCGGAGTAAGCCGTATTTTAAGAAACTTCAGAGTCGATTATCCTTTCATGGATGAAGCCTTCGATTTTGAAGTTCTTGAAGCTTCTACCGGTGAAGCCGGGATAGAAATCATTGAAAATGATATTCCGGATATTCTTCTTCTTGACAATAAACTCCCCGGAATCCAGGGAGTAGAAGTCCTAGAATATATTAAGAAGAAGCAAAAAAACATTATAGTTGTCATGATTACTTCCTATGCATCCCTGGAACTGGCAGTAAAAGCCACCAGTGATGGAGCCTATGATTTCATCCCGAAACCCTTTACTCCCCAGGAATTAAAATCCTCTATCGAAAATATCACCAAACGGGTCTTTCTGAAAAAGATGACCACCAAGTTGCAGGATACCGGGAAACAGATCCGCTTTACCTTTTTATCGGTTCTCAGCCATGAGTTAAAAGCCCCTCTTAATGCTATCGAAGGTTACCTTAAAATGATCAGGGAAAGACAGCAGGGAAACAACCTGGATGATTATGATGTCATGATCGACCGTTCCCTTGACAGGATTAAAGGGATGCGTACACTTATCCTCGATCTCCTAGACCTCACAAAAGTTGAATCCGGAAAAAATAAAAGAAATATCACGGACGTTGAATTGATCCAGGTAATCAGAACCGCCATGGACACCATGCGTCCCTACTCCATTCAACGGGAAGTGAAAATGACTCTTCATGGACCTGAACAGTTGATGATCAAAGCTGATGCAGATGAACTGGAAATTATCTTCAACAATCTTATTTCCAATGCCATTAAATATAATAAGGATGGTGGAACCGTGGATTGCACTGCTCAGGAAAATGAAGGTTGCATCGAAATTACTGTTGTCGATTCCGGAATCGGAATGAGTGCGGCTGATCTTGAAAAGATTTTCGATGATTTTGTCAGAATAAAAAATGAAAAAACTAAAAATATAACCGGAACCGGATTAGGTCTTTCCATCGTAAAGAAATTAATCGATAATTATTCAGGAATTATTGAAGTGACCAGTATTCCGGATCAGGGCAGCACATTTAAACTCAGACTTCCAATCGACAAACCATGTTCATAAAGAATTTACCGCATAAGACCGTTGAAAGGTTAAGCCAGTACCGTCGTGCATTGCTAATGATCCTTTCCAAGGAAAAAACCCATGTATTTTCCCATGAAATTGCGCAGATGCTTCATATTACTCCGGTTCAAGTGAGAAGGGACCTGATGCTGATCGGGTACTCCGGAAACCTGCGAAAGGGTTATGATATCAAGGAACTGATAGAACTCATCGGTAAGATCATTGATTCAGAAAAAGGACAAAGGGTAGCTGTTGTCGGCTTGGGGAACCTGGGGAAGGCCATGATCAGCTATTTCAAAGGAAAAAGATCGAAACTCAGCATCATTGCTGCTTTCGATATTAACCCTGAAAAAATCAACCGGGTTTATGATGGAGTACCCTGTTATCATATGAACCAGATGGCTGATATCATCAGACAAAACAATATTTCCATCGGAATTATCACTGTTCCCACTGAACAGGCCCCGGAAATCGCTGAAACCATGGTGTTGTCTGGTATTAAAGGAATTCTGAATTATACCCCAAAACCACTCAATGTTCCTCCTTATGTTTACCTGGAAGAATATGATATGATAACTTCCCTGGAGAAAGTGGCATTTTTTGCCAAGAAAAACGACGAACGATTTAAGTAGAAAGTTAATACTGTGAAAATATTTCATGATTTCGACCAGGCAGGTGAAATCCGGAATGCAGTGATCACCACTGGATCATTCGACGGAGTTCATATCGGCCATAAGGTCATCCTGCAAAGATTAAAAAAAATCGCCAATGAAATCGATGGAGAAACTGTCTTGATCACGTTTCATCCCCATCCCAGAAAAGTTTTATATCCTGAAACTGCAGGCAAAGGCCTTTTTCTGATCAATTCCCAGCGGGAAAAAATTGAGCTGCTCGAAAAAGCCGGCCTGGATAACCTCATCATTGTGACCTTTACCCTTGAATTTTCCAAGATCACTTCAGTCGATTTTATCCGAAATATCCTGATTAGCAAGCTCCATGCGAAAAAAATAGTCATCGGATTCAACCACCATTTTGGCCACAACCGCGAAGGGGATTATGATGCCCTCAGAAAGCTGGGCTATGAATACGGATTTGAAGTGGAAGAGATTCCCGAACAGGATATCCAGAATGAATCGGTCAGTTCCACAAAGATCAGGAAAGCCTTACAGGATGGGAATATCCAGAAAGCTAATGCTTATCTCGATCATCAGTATATCATCAAAGGACCGGTATCAAAAAGTCCTCCCATCCTTGAGGAAATAGGATTTCCCTGCTACTCGGTAAAAATCGAGGAAGATTGCAAACTGGTACCTCCAAACGGAGTATATGCAGTTACCGTGATAGGAGAAGACAGCTTTTCAAGAGGAATGTGTTTCATCCGTAAAAACGAAACGAATCCACTGGACACCCTGGTTGAAACGCATTTGTTCGAAAACTACGGAAATATTGAAGGACAGGTAGTGACTATTCTTTTTCATAAGAGAATCCGGGAAGAGAAAGTACTCGGGACAATAGAAGAATTAAAAAAGCAACTCATGGCGGATAAAGCACAGGTTGACGAGCTGATTTTCTGATGAAAGAATTTATCCATAACCAGCTTCGCATTACTTTTCTCGGCACAGGCACCTCCATCGGCGTACCGGTGATCACCTGTGATTGCCCGGTATGTACTTCCACAGACCAACACGACAAAAGATTACGCACCTCCATTATGATCGAGGTGAATGGAAAGACATTCGTCATTGACTGCGGTCCGGATTTCAGGATACAGATGCTGCGGGAAAATGTGGCCAACCTCGATGCGGTCATATTCACCCATGAGCACCGCGATCATATTGCCGGACTTGATGATGTGCGTGCCTTTAATTATGTTCTGAACAAAAAAATTGATATTTACGGCACAGAAAGGGTAATGGAAGCCATACGCATTGAATTTCCCTACATTTTCTCGGAAAGCCGCTATTTTGGTGCACCACAGCTAACCATCCATCCCATTACGGAAGCTCCTTTCAGTATACAGGGAGTTGAATTCATACCCATCCTAGTGATGCATGAAAAGCTGCCCGTCATGGGCTTCAGGATAGGCGACTTTACCTATATTACCGATGCCAGTTATATCCCTCCGGAAGAAATGGAAAAGATCAGGGGTTCCAGGGTGATTGTTCTGAATGCCCTGAGAAATTCCAAGCATGTATCCCATTTCTCCGTGAGCGAGGCTGTGCAGATTCTGTCAGAACTAAGACCAGAAGCAGCTTACCTGACACATCTGAGCCATTTTGTCGGTTTACATGAAGAAGTTAACCTAAAACTGCCGGATTTCATCCAGCTGGCCTATGACGGACTTGAAATTTTAATTTGATGCATTCCTGCATTCTTGCATTAATCAATTAAACGTTAAAAGATGCAGATTGATATTTTAACCTTGTTTCCGGAGATGTTTGATGGGCCTTTCCGTCATTCCATTATAAAAAGGGCTGCCGAAAAGGGACTGGTTCAGATCAATCTGTTGAATATCCGTAACTGGTCGAAGGGAAAGCATAAAAATGTGGACGATTATCCCTATGGCGGAGGAGCCGGGATGGTGATGATGCCTGAACCGGTGGTCAATTGTATCGAAGACCTGCAATCAAAATCCGTTTATAATGAGATCATTTATCTGAGCCCTGACGGGGAATTACTGGATCAGCATTTGGCCAACCAGCTTTCGTTAAATCAGAATATGATCTTTCTCTGCGGGCATTACAAAGGCATTGATGAACGGATCCGGAAACATTTTATCACCAGGGAAATTTCCATTGGCAATTATGTTCTTTCAGGTGGCGAAATGGCTGCTGTTGTGCTTACTGATACGATCGTGCGTCTGATCCCCGGTGTGCTGAACGATGAAACCTCAGCGCTGTCGGATTCATACCAGGATGGTTTATTATCGCCACCAGCTTACACCCGTCCGGCTGATTTCAGGGGTTATAAGGTTCCGGATGTCCTCCTGTCGGGGAATGACAAGGAAATTGCGAAATGGAGACTGGAGCAATCCCTCGAGCGCACCCGTGAACGCCGGCCTGATCTTCTGAAATAAGCCTGCCGGGCCGATTAGATAAATTTTCCCGGAAAGTTTTATTTTGTTTAAATAATTTGTAAATTTGCAGCCTTTTTAGTGCAAACCCGTTTAATTATTGAAAGCCATGAATAAAGGAGAGATTATCAACTTTGTTGAGGAAACCCTGATCGTTAAGAATGAATTTCCTCAGTTCAAAGCAGGAGATACCGTGACCATCCATTATAAAATCAAGGAAGGGAACAAAGAGCGTATTCAGACTTTCCAGGGTGTTGTTTTACAGCGTTCCGGAAAAGGAATGAATGAAACTTTCACCGTCAGGAAAATTTCCGGCAATATCGGTGTAGAAAGAATATTCCCCATTACTTCTCCCTTTATTGAAAAGATCGAAGTCAACAAACATGGCGTTGTAAGAAGGGCCCGTATTTTCTACCTCCGTGGATTACAGGGTAAGAAAGCCCGCATCAAGGAAGAAAGAAAGTAAAATAAAAAGGCAGCCTCTCGGCCGCCTTTTTTTAGTTCATCACCAGGTGAATAATTCCGGCATCTTTTGTGTGCAGCACAGAGAGTGCTTTTGAATAATTCAGGATGTTCCTTATTACCGATGCACTGGGACCGGTTTCATTTCTTTTCCTCCTGTTATCAGAAGAATTTACATTTTCCTTTGAAATCAAAGAATAAATAGTAGCAGCTCGCTTCATAGGCATAATATTGGTTTGAAATATTATTCATACTTATGAAACGGGATATATTTCCCAATATTTTAACAGTTGAAAAATAATTTCGCTGTTTAGCTGATTTGCTACCTACACCGACAGGATCACATTATTCTCCTTGACCAGTTTGCGAAGATTGATGAGGGCATAGCGCATTCGGCCCAAGGCAGTATTGATGCTCACATTGGTCACTTCGGCGATGTCTTTAAAACTCATGTCACCATAATGACGCATCACCAAAACTTCCTTCTGTTCTTCGGGAAGATATTCGATGAGCTTTTTCACATCCTTGTGGATCTGTTCCGTGATCAGCATTTCCTCGACCGATTCCACCGGGATCCTGACTTTATCGAAGATATCGTAATCGTCGTGATTGTCGATGATGGGAATTCTTTTTGCCTTGCGGAAATAATCGATGATCAGGTTATGGGCAATCCGCATGACCCATTGTATGAATTTCCCTTCTTCCTTATACTGGCCGGATCGGAAAGTATTGATCACCTTGATGAAAGTGTCCTGGAACAGGTCTTCTGCGAGATCTTTATCCTTAACAACCATAAGGATATAGGCGAAAACACGGTTCTTGTGACGATGAATGAGTTTCTCGAGGGCGGATTGATGACCGGCTAGATACCTGCCAATCAGCTCCTGGTCTGTCATGACTTGGGCTTGCATTGGGTCTCCTTTTTTTAGTCAAAAAGAGTAGATATCAGCCTATAGTGTCCCTCCTATGTGTTATGCGCAAGGAATAAAAAATGTTGCGCTGTTAATAGATTAGTACGTTTTTACCCCACTTTGGTTGCACAAATGTAAATAAAAAAAACAAAAAAGCAAGTTTTCTTTATAATTTTGCTGTTTTTGCAGGTCTCACAAAGCATATGACGAATGTAAATACGCCGGATCCGAGGGATTTCATCATCATCAAAGGCGCCCGGGTCAATAATCTTAAAAATATAAACCTGTCTATACCACGCAACAAATTCGTGGTCATTACCGGTTTGTCAGGTTCAGGAAAATCATCCCTGGCTTTCGATACCTTGTATGCCGAAGGACAACGGCGCTATGTGGAAAGCCTGAGCGCTTATGCCCGGCAATTCCTGGGAAGGATGAGCAAACCGGAAGTTGACAGCATCTCAGGGATTGCCCCTGCCATTGCCATAGAACAGCGGGTCAACACCCTGAACCCAAGATCCACGGTGGGAACATCCACAGAAATATATGAGTACCTGAAGCTGCTTTTTGCCCGTATCGGGAAAACCATTTCACCGGTTTCCGGCGACCAGGTCAGGCGCGACAGCGTAACCGATGTCGTGGATGCCATTATGGAACTGGCTGAAGATTCCCGGGTCAGCATTTTTGCTCCCCTTGATCTGAAACTGATGAACGGTAACCTGGAGCAGAAATGCCAGGTATTGCTGCAGCAGGGGTTTTCGCGGGTGATGATGGACGAGCAATTGCTTCAGCTTGAGGATCTGGAACATGAAAAGCTTCCGGCATTCAGTCAGTTTTTTATCCTTGTTGACCGTTTTGCGGTTCAGCATGCCGATGAAGATCTCCCCGGAAGGATTGCCGATTCTGTTCAAACAGCATTCTTTGAAAGTCATGGCAGTTGCATGGTGGAGATGGTTTCAGGAGCAAAAATCAGAAGGACATTTTCCAATAAATTTGAAGCAGACGGTATCATTTTTGAAGAACCATCAGAAAACCTGTTCAGCTTCAACAACCCTTACGGAGCTTGTAAAGCCTGTGAAGGATTCGGTAGTGTGATTGGCATCGACGAAGACCTGGTGATCCCCAATAAAAGCCTTTCCGTTTATGATGAAGCCGTTGCCTGCTGGAAAGGTGAAAAGATGGGAGAATGGAAGCAGGAACTGCTGCTCAATGCCTATAAATTTGATTTCCCTATACACAAACCATTCTTTGAACTCACCCAGTTACAGAAAGACTTGCTTTGGACAGGAAACAAATATTTCAAAGGCCTGAACAAGTTTTTCGAATATATTGAAACCCAGAATTACAAGATCCAGTACCGGGTAATGATGTCTCGGTACAGGGGAAAGACCGTTTGCCCGGAATGCAAGGGAACCCGTTTACGCAAGGATGCGAATTATGTAAGGATCAATGGCAGGTCCATCAGCGAACTGGTCCTGATGCCGGTAACTGAACTGACCTCATTTTTCAGCCGGCTTGAACTGAATGAGTACGAAAAGATTTTAAGCCGCAGACTGCTGATCGAGATCAATAACCGCCTGGAAGTGTTGAATGATGTTGGACTCGGGTATCTGAACCTGAACCGCTTATCATCCTCGCTTTCAGGAGGGGAATCACAGCGCATCAACCTTTCCACCGCCCTTGGCAGCAGCCTGGTCGGATCCATGTATATCCTGGATGAACCCAGCATCGGACTTCATCCCCGCGATACCCAGCGGCTCATCAAGGTTCTGCTGCGACTTCGTGATGTAGGGAACACCGTTATCGTGGTAGAGCATGAAGAGGAGATCATCAAGGCAGCCGACCAGGTGATTGATATCGGTCCGCTGGCAGGCAGCCACGGAGGTGAAATCATGTTCCAGGGGAATTTTGAAGCCCTGATGCAGGATAAGGTTAGCCTGACCGGTCAGTACCTGAACCATCACCTGAAAATTGAGTTGCCCGCCAGCAGGCGCCAATGGAAGGAATTCATTGAAATCAAAGGGGCCAGGGAAAACAACCTGAAAAATATTACAGTAAAAATTCCTTTGCATGTTTTTACGGTGATCACCGGTGTAAGCGGATCGGGAAAGACTTCCCTGGTGAAACGCATCCTCTACCCTGCCCTGAAGAAGATGTACGGTGGATATGGGGAAAAGACAGGTAAATTCGATCGGCTTGATGGCGATATCAACCGTATCGGAGCCGTGGAAATGGTTGACCAGAACCCGATCGGACGTTCTTCCAGGTCGAATCCTGCTACTTATATCAAGGCTTTCGATGAAATAAGAAATCTCTATTCCGAGCAACAATTAGCCAAAGTAAGGGGTTACAAGCCCGGGTATTTTTCCTTCAATATTGAAGGCGGGCGTTGTGAAGATTGTGAAGGCGAAGGAGTAGTAAAAATTGAAATGCAATTCATGGCTGATCTCTTTCTTCCCTGTGAAAGCTGCAAAGGACACCGCTTTAAGGAAGAAGTGCTGGATGTAAAATACCGGGAGAAAAACATCGTGGATATCCTGAATATGACCGTGGATGAAGCCATGGAATTTTTCAATCCTGAATTCAAACCCAGTGCACCTGAAAAACGCATACTGGCGAAATTAAAACCATTGCAGGATGTGGGATTAGGATATCTCAGGCTGGGACAGTCATCCTCCACCCTTTCAGGCGGTGAAGCGCAGCGTATCAAGCTGGCTTTCTTCCTTTCCAAGGGAAACAGTGAAAAACCGACCCTGTTTATTTTTGACGAACCAACTACCGGACTTCATTTTCACGACATACACAAACTCCTGATAGCTTTTGATTCTCTGATTGTTCATGGGCATACAATCCTGGTGATTGAGCATAATCCGGAAGTCATCAAATGTGCCGACTGGGTCATCGACCTGGGAAAGGAAGGCGGAGATACAGGAGGAAACCTTGTTTATGAAGGTACTCCGGAAGAACTGGCAAAAGATAAGGGATCATATACGGGATATTTCCTGAAAGAAAAATTAGGAATTAAGAGTTAGGAATTAGGAGTTAAAAATGAGAATATAGACTTAATCCTATGTTTTATGAGAAGCATTAATCCGTTGAATAATCAGGTGATCCGTGAATATACGGAGCACTCTGGTGACGAAATCAGGCAGATCATTGAATCTGTTCATCAGACCTGGCTTTCATGGAAGGAGACTTCCTTTGAATATCGTGGAAATTTATTCCAGAAAGCGGCACAAATACTGCGTAGCCGGAAGGATGAATGGGCGAAGCTGATGACGATGGAAATGGGGAAGATCCTCAGAGAATCTCAGGCAGAGATTGAAAAAAGTGCCCTGGTATGCGACTTCTACGCAGAAAAGGCTGCCGGCATGCTGGCTGAAGAGATCATACCTTCAGATGCAAGTAAGAGTTTTGTTACATTTCAGCCAATTGGAGTAATCCTTGCTGTAATGCCATGGAATTTTCCTTTCTGGCAAGTTTTCCGCTTTGCCGCACCCACGCTGATGGCCGGCAATGCGGCAGTACTGAAACATGCTTCCAATGTCCCCGGCTGTGCCCTGGCAATCGAAAATATTTTTATTGAAGCAGGATTTCCATCCAATCTGTTCCGTACCCTGATGATCCCGTCATCGCAGGTTGAACCGGTAATCACCCATCCTTTGGTTAAAGCCGTATCATTAACCGGCAGTGAATATGCCGGCAGTCAGGTGGCTTCTCTGGCTGGTAAGCATATTAAAAAGAGTTTGCTTGAACTTGGTGGGTCAGATCCTTTCATCGTGCTGGAAGACGCAAATCTTGAAGCTGCTGTCAATACTGCCGTTACTGCCAGGATGATCAACCAGGGCCAAAGCTGTATAGCGGCTAAAAGATTCATTGTCGTGGAGCAAGTGGCTGATGAATTTGTCAATCGTTTAAAAAGCAAGATGGAAGCCTTGAATACCGGCGATCCTATGGATCCGTTAACCCAGGTAAGTCCGCTGGCACGTCCCGATCTGGTTGATGATATTGAAAGGCAGGTCAAGGAATCTATTGCTTCCGGTGCAATGCTGATTTTAGGTGGCCGGCGTCCTGATCGCCCCGGTTGTTATTTTGAACCCACCATCCTGGATCATGTTTCCAAAAGGATGGCCGTATACAGCCAGGAAACCTTCGGGCCAGTTGTAGCAGTGATCCGGGTAGCCAGTGAAGAGGAAGCCATTGCCGTGGCCAATGATACGGAATTCGGGTTAGGAGGCTGTGTCTGGACCCGCGACCTGGATCGTGGCGAGGCCATTGCCCGGAAGATCAATACCGGGGCCATGTTTGTCAATGGAATGACGAAATCCGATCCCCGACTTCCCTTTGGCGGTATCAATAAATCTGGTTATGGCCGGGAGCTTGGACTTTATGGCATCCGAGAGTTCGTCAATATGAAGACCATTTGGATAGGCTGATTCTCCCGTATTAAATCTTCATTAACAAATCATTGCTTCCGGGAATTTTCAAATACTGATACCGATATTTGCATAAAAATACGGTATGATGAAAATTGCCACTTGTCAGTTTACAGATGCTTACTTTCCCATTATGGATGGGGTTGGGATGACAGCACATAATTATGCACACTGGCTCAATGAGAAATATGGAAAAACTGCCCTGGTTGCTCCCAGAGTAGGTGATACCGAAGATGAGGAAGATTACAAGGTTCACCGTTTCAAATCAGTTCTGATCCCGGGAATGAATCCGTACCGGGTGGGATTACCCCTGATTGATATTAAATTTAAAAAGAAGCTTAAAAAAACCAGGTTCGACATTCTCCATGCACACAGTCCTTTTATCAGCGGGCAACTTGCGCAAAAATTAGCCAGGAGCCTCGATGTTCCGCTGGTGGCGACATTTCATTCAAAATATAAAGAGGATTTTAAAAAAGTACTGAATAACGATCTATTCGTCGATTTCCTGATGAACCTGACGCTTGATTTCTATCTGACCGCCAATGTTGTTTGGGTGCCGAACAAGGCCACCGGTGAAACTCTTCGGGAATATGGATATAAAGGGAAATTTGAGATCATCCCCAACGGGACGGATATGGAGATCCCTTCTATGCCAAAGAAAATAAAACTCAGAAAAAAGGGTTTGGGAATAACCGGGTTTGATGCCAATGACTTTGTGCTTTTATTTGTAGGGCAGCACAGGTGGGAGAAAAATGTAAGAATGATACTGGAAGCCTTACCACTTCTGAAAAGCAAGAATGAATCCTTCAAAATGGTTTTCGTGGGTGAGGGATATGCATCCAGGGAAATGAAAAAGATGGTCCGGCAATCAGGACTGAAGGATCAGGTTAAATTTCTCGGTCTGATCAGCAACCGTGATGAACTCCGATATATATATGCATTAGCCGATTTATTTGTTTTTCCTTCCATCTATGACAATTCCCCTTTGGTAATGCAGGAAGCTGCAGCCTTTGATGTACCCTCGATCCTGGTGAAAAGGAGTTCAGCTTCTGAAGGAATCACCGATAAAGTAAATGGTTTTCTTGTTGATAATTCTTCTGAAGCATTGGCAAATCTGATCTCGGAGTTGATGAAATATCCTGAAATAATCAGACTTGCCGGCTTGGGAGCGCGAAAATCAATATACCGTCATTGGGAGACCATTGCGGATGATGTTTATCATCGTTACTGCGATATCATCCGTGAATACAAACCCAGGTATCCAAGATCATCCCATGATGAGGATGAACTGGATTAAGAAATCCTGATTTCAGTCGACCTGACTTTATCTGATCACCGACACTTTTTTCGTTACTGATTGGGCTTTGGTTTCCAGGAGGATCAGGTACAAGCCGGAAGGTAACCCGGCTATATTCAAAGTGATGGACTGTCCCCCGGGGTTGTGCGTTTCTGTGCGCAACAGTAAGCCGGTTTCGTTGTAGATCCGGAGGTTCACAGGCTCATTCATGATGCGGTCGAACTGCAGATGGACCAAATCTGAAGCCGGGTTCGGGAACAATTTCAAGGGTAGTTGCTGATGTCCCGTTTTTCTGTTGAGACCACTGAATGAACCCCCATTCGGGAGGATATTGGAAATAAAAGACTGACTCACCTCATCTGAAAAAGTTCTGAGCTTATCCATTGAAACTGCATTGCTTTGCTTTCCGTAATCACGTGCGAAGATAAAGGCCAGGTCGAGTTCCTGCGCTGTGCCGGCCTGAAAAGTGAAGGGTCCGGTTGAACCTACACCACGACGATCAGAAGGATTATTTCCGGCAGTGATCTCTGTCCAGTTGATATCCCCGTTCGGTAGAACGCAGCCAGTCCCCCAGTTCAGGGTATCCGACTCTCCGGGGAACATAAAGCTGCAGGCAGGTCCATATCCGCCGGCAGATAAATGTCCGTTACCTCCATAAATCATTTGTGTATCATCTTTCCAAATTCCCTGCAAAAATTTATAATAATCCGGAGCATACAACGGATCAGTCATATAGTTCGGAACTCCTGCATTTGAATTGTTGCAATAAACGAATTTTGACATACCAAGGCGTTCATTATCGATGATGCTATCTCCGAAATTAATCCCGTTCACACTCTCATTACATAATTGATTACCATACCCGTCATATCTGGGATTGTCAATGCCATCAGCATCCTTTAACGGACCGCCAATGAATGAGACGGATTGTACAGGAGGATTTTCTCCATAAGCTCCCGGTTGTCCTGAACCATCCACTGCTGTGCCATTGTATCCATAGAACATACTTCTTTCAACGTCGCATCCTATATAATCATCATTCGCGTATCCGATATCCAGATCAGTGAAAATACCAATATAGGAATTCGTATAATTATTTTCCGAGCGATTGAAAATTTTATAATTCAAAAAAATTGTATTTCTGAAAGCTGAATCTCCCGGAATGTCAAATGCGTATAACATCCCGTGAATTTCCACTCTCATCCTGGCTCCTTCGGTCTCTGCATGAAAATTCCGGTCATCATTAAAAATAAAGAACAGGGACTGATCTCCCTTGATCAATGGGTAATCCCCATCCATTGGTTGATAGATCCCATCATTTGACCTGTCAAAATAAGGTGCCAGCTGAGCGGATTGTCCCAGGCTTACATTCCCGTTCCCTGGCCAGGTCAGAATATCATGAATGGGTTGGTACCCAGCATCATTCCAATGTGTTTTATGATATTCAATCTCTGTTTTCTTAATATTCCAGATATAATTCCAAACCGAATCCTGAACCGTGGAATAAGCTGATGAATCCATCACCGGGCCCGTCCAGAAATCAAATTTTGTAAAAGCAGGACCTATTACCGGACCTTGTCCATACCTTGCAGCAGCTAAATGCAGGTTGGAGGACTGATCCACTCCTCCTATCCATAACGTGGAGTTAAAGATTGTATGCTTCCCGCTGAATTTAGGAACCTCAAATCCTGCTTCACCCCGTTCAAAGTTAAAAAACAAAATCCCTGAGGCATTCACACAGGCATTGATATTATTCAGATAGAGGGAATCATATCCCTGTGCCTGAATGATACGATGGGGAATTAACTGAAAACCTATTCCCAACACCAAAAACCATATTAAAGTATATGTTTTCATGAGGTATTTTTTTTAATTACCTGATTCTGTATTTGGAACTTTCGATAAATATACAATAAAATTTATAAAACTGTGAATGAACATAGAAATAAAAAAAAATACGAATAAAAAAAGTAGTATTTCAGCATTCTTCCTGAATAGGAATTTTTATATCTTTGCACCCTTCAAACCTGGCGGGGTAGCTCAGTTGGTTAGAGCGTCGGATTCATAACCCGGAGGTCTCGAGTTCAAATCTCGATCCCGCTACCAGAACACTTTGCCCCTTAAATTCCTGCAACTCCTCGGTATTTCCCGTGGGGAGTAAATTGCCATACAGATATTGGTTCTGGATATGCAAACTGTTTCTGCCTTCAAAGTGAACAAGAGTGTGATGACCCGTTTACTTTACCTAATTACCTTACCAAACTGATTTGAAAAATATTTTTAACTTGCAGGGTCGGAAAGCGATAGGCGATAGCGATAGGCGATGGGCGATCAGTAATCTGTAATCTGAGCTTCATGAACAGGGAACAAACCTTTAAAAAAAGTTTGAATTTATTCGATTCCACGGCGATTGTGGCCGGATCGATGATCGGTTCGGGGATTTTCATTGTCAGTGCTGATGTTTCCCGTCAGCTGGGCTCCCCGGGCTGGCTGATGATTGCCTGGCTGCTTGCAGGGTTTCTGACCATCTGTGCGGCGCTAAGCTATGGAGAACTGGCTGCCATGTTCCCGAAAGCCGGCGGACAATATGTATATCTTAAGGAAGCGTATAACCCGCTTATCGGCTTTCTTTTCGGCTGGACCATGTTCCTGGTAATACAGACCGGCACCATTGCCGCTGTGGGCATGGCTTTTGCCAAATTTTTCGGGGTATTGGTGCCCTGGGTTTCGGAGGATGTGATCTGGTTCAAAGCAGGCTTTTTCAAATTCGGGCCAGTGCAGATCGTGGCCATTGCCTCCATTGCCATCCTTACCTGGATCAACTCCAGGGGAATCCAGGAAGGGAAGCGGGTTCAGAATGCCTTTACCACCGGAAAAGTTTTACTGGTCGTCGGGTTCATTGTTGTCGGGCTTGGCTTTGCTACCAATTCCGGCGCCATCAACATCAATGAAAAAATATTCTGGCAACCCATGCAAGAAGGTCCGGGCGGACAAGACATCCCGATCTCCGGTTTCGCACTGATTGCGGCTTTGGGTATGGCCATGGTAGGGACCTTGTTTTCCTCGGATGCCTGGAACAATATCACTTTCACTGCAGGCGAGGTGATCAATCCAAGAAAAAATATTCCACTGAGCCTGGCTTTCGGGACCATTCTTGTTACTTTACTTTATATACTGGCCAACGTAGTTTACCTTACCGTACTTCCGCTCAGGGGAGAACCCACGGGTGGAGATATCACGGCACGCGGCATGCAATACGCGCTGAACGACAGACTCGGAACTGCTGCCATTTCAGGTCTGTTCGGAAATTATGCCGTCATCATCATGGCTGTATTCATCGTTATTTCAACTTTCGGGTGCAACAATGGGCTGATTTTATCCGGTGCCAGAGTCTATTATTCCATGGCTGTTGACGGATTGTTTTTCAAAAAAGCAGGGCATTTGAATTCCAAAGGAGTTCCGGCTTACGGGCTCTTTGTTCAGGCCATCTGGGCCGGCTTATTATGCCTTTCCGGAACGTATGGTCAATTGCTGGATTATGTTGTTTTTGCTGTACTGATCTTCTATGTACTAACCATTTCCGGGATATTTGTTCTGAGAAAAAATAAACCTGAACTGGAAAGGCCTTACAAAGCCTTTGGGTATCCATTCATTCCTGCAGTTTATATTGTTCTTGCTTCCCTGATCATGATGATCCTGTTAATTTTTAAACCGATTTATACCTGGCCAGGGTTTCTTATCGTTATCCTTGGCATACCGGTATACTTTCTATGGAATAAAAACAAGCCGGATTGCACGGCATGATCTGAAATCACTATACATGATTCGATATTTTCTGATATTTACAGCCTTAATCCCTGCCTTAACTTTAAATGCACAATGCTTTACTGCCAATGATGCCTTTGGTGACGGGGAGGAGATCTCCTATACTGTTTCATACAACTGGGGACCGGTTTGGGTTGATGCCGGCCTGGTAACCTTTTCTGCCACCAAAGAGATATTTCTTGGGAAGCCTACCTGGCACCTGAAAAGTACCGGGAAAACATTTAAATCCTATGATTTTTTATTTAAAGTCAGAGACTATTATGATTCATGGGTAGATCCTGACACTTTCCATTCCATTGAATTTCGTCGTTATATCTATGAAGGGGGATATACCTTGCTGAATACGATGAAATTCGACAGACCTCTTCAGGTTGTTTATTCCAATACCAAAACCAACGGCAATCCTCAGAGATCGGATACACTCAGAATAAAACCCTGCAGTTTTGACATGCTTTCAGCCGTTTATTATACCCGTACCCTTGATTTACCTAATATTACCAAAGATTTCAAAAAACAGATCCCTGTGCTTATCGATGACGGTTACTACAACATCTATATCCGTCCATTGGGGAAAGAAGTCATTGAAAACATAGATGGAAAGAAATACCGCTGTACGAAATTTGCTGCAAAAATGGTGGAAGGTACCATTTTCCGGGGTGATGAAGATGTGCTGGTATGGGTAACTGATGATGCCAACAAGGTGCCTATCTACATTGAAGCAAAGATCATTGTCGGAACTGTAAAAGCTTACCTGAAAGAAGCAAAGGGACTGAAAAACAAAGAGACGGCATTAATTAAATAAGGAGTCAGGAATGAAGAGTTAATATAATAATAGGATTATGAAATTGATTGCAGACAGCGGATCTACTAAAACCACCTGGGTGTTGACAGAAGACGGCAATGAAAAAAAAAGGATTAAAACTGTTGGTCTGAATCCATATTTCCATACTTCCGAAAGCATCGAATCCATATTGATTGCTGAATTGCTGCCATTCCTTGTCCCTGACCATATCCGGGAAATTCATTTTTATGGAGCAGGCTGTTCAACAGAAAATAATAATTCCATTATTCGTGATGCCCTGGCCATCTATTTCAGAAAAGCAGATATCCAAGTCTGTCACGATATTCTCGGAGCCGCTAGATCATTGTTCGGGCAAACGCAGGGAATTGCCGGTATTCTGGGCACCGGATGCAACGCTTGTTATTATGATGGAATCAGCTGTCATTCAAAAGTGGATTCGCTTGGCTATCTATACGGAGATGAGGGGGCTGGCTCCTACCTGGGAAAAATATTTTTGGGAAATTATCTAAAGAAAGAATTGCCTTCAGATCTGGAAAAAGCATTCGTAGAAAAATATCAGTTAACCCTGGAGGATATCCTGAACTCGCTTTATAACCGCCCTTCTCCCAACAGGTTTCTGGCCGGATTCAGTGAGTTTCTTGCCCCCAGGCAGCAGCATCCGTTTATTTACCAGTTGGTAAGAAATTCCTTTCTTGCCTTCTTTAATGCCCAGATAAAGCACTATAAAAATTACCGGGAGCTTAAAGTCGGCTTTGTAGGTTCTATTGCTTATTATTACAAGAGTATTTTGGTTGAAGCAGCAGAATCAAAAGGAATTAAAGCTGGGATAATCCACAAATCCCCCATCGACGGGTTGATCTCTTTCCATAACAATTCCAGATTCCTCATTCCTCATTCTTAATTAGTTTAAATATGTCCGCTTTCTGTTCAGGCGAAAACCATTTAATCTGAGGGTCTTTTCTCATCCAGGTCATCTGTCTCTTGGCATAATGACGGGTATTCTGTTTTATCATTTCAATCGCAGCAGGCAAGGATATTTCCCCATCAAAATACTGGAATAATTCTTTATATCCTACTGTATTCAATGCATTTAAATGACGAAGCGGATAAAGTCCCCGGGCTTCATCAAGCAGGCCAGCCTCCATCATTTCTTCTGTTCTGAAGTTGATCCTGCGATAAAGTTCCTCCCTGGGTAATGTTAATCCCAGTTTGATGATCCTGAATTTTCTTGCAGCAGGTTTGTTTTTTCGCAGTGAAGAATATGCTGAGCCTGAAGATATACATACTTCCAGTGCCCGGATAAGCCGGACCGGATTATCCCGGTCAACTTTTTCATAATATTCAGGATCAAGCACCTTTAATTTTTTTTGTAATGCCTGAATGCCTTCTTTCCCAAAAAGCAATTTAAGTTCCGTTCTGATCGTCGGGTCATTGTCGGGCATCAGATCTGTTCCATGGCATACGGCCCTGATGTATAAACCTGATCCTCCAACTATTAAAGCATATCTAGACTTCTGAAAAATCACATCAAGTTTCGCCAGAACTTCTTTTTCATACAAACCGATGTTGTAGTTATCGTGAATGGAAAGTTGCTGAATGAAATGGTGGGGAACGGAAGATAATTGTTCCAAAGATGGACATGCTGTTCCGATAGTCATTTCCCTGAAAAATTGCCGGGAATCGGCAGAAATGATCTCTGCGGAAAGAGCCTTTGCCAGTTGAATGGCCACAGATGTTTTACCAACAGCAGTAGGGCCGGATAAAACGACCAATAAGGGTAAATCAGTAATCATCGGAATCATGATCGAAGCCTGAATATTTTCTTTCAAGCTTATCCATATCATCATAATCCTCGATATGTTCCATCTGTTCCTCCTCTTCATAGGAATGGCCTTCGGACTCGTTTTCCGCGTATACTTCCTGAGCTTCAAAAATGGGAGATTCTTCTTCCTCCTGCAATTCACTTAACTGGCTTTCTATCGCTAAAATTTCAGATTCATCTTCCTGGATATGATCCAATTTGGCCAGTGATTCAGGTTTTGGGATAATAATCTTAGGAATTACAACTTTCGCCACCACCGGTTCTTCCACCGACACGGCAGGTACTTCCGCTTTTCTGGGTAGTTCACCATTCCGTTTATTGCACCGTGGAAAGCTAAAGGAACCATCGGACTGAACGATTTTAAATAATTCAATGTGAAATGAAAAGAACTCTTTACCATGGAATTCATAAATCATCTTCTGATGGGGATCTTCAATATAGTTTTTAAGCTTTGAAGCTTTCATCAAAGGTAAAGTCACTGACACGTTAACGATCTGGTCAAGATCGTCATCATATTGCCTGATTTGCCGCTTTTCTGTTTTCAGGGTGATCTCCTGATGCTTTTTGTAAATTTTATCGGTCAGAAAAAAAGAAGCACGCTGGCAATGAATCAATTCTGCAGATTCCATGATGATAGTATGAAAATCAAGAAAAGTCTGACCCGGCAAAATTTCTATTTCCCTGATGAAACTTTCATGATCTTCCGATGTCATTCTAAAACGGTAAACTAACATGCTTGTGTGGGCTATTAAAGAATTCAAAAGTAAAAAAAATTATGAAAGGGCAGGTTCTAATCCCAATTTTTTCCCTTCCAGAAGCATTCGCTGGTAGGCTGCTTCGTACTCATTGGGAATTTCGCCTTCCAGAATGGCTTCGGTAATAGCGTCTTTAATAAGTCCGACTTCCTTTGACGGATTTATTCTGAACGCCTTCATGATAACCTCCCCGGTCACCGGAGGTTGCCAGTTTCTGAGACGGTCCTTTGCTTCAATTTCCTTAAGCTTTTGGCGGACTATTTCAAAATTCTCAAGAAACCTTTTCACTTTATTCTGATTCTTTGAGGTGATATCTGCTTCACATAACAGCATCAGGTCATCAATATCATCTCCTGCTTCAAAAAGCAGCCTTCTGACTGCCGAGTCGGTGACCACATCTTCAGAAAGAACAATAGGGCGAAGATGAAGCAATACCATTTTGGCAACAAATTTCATCTTCTCATTCAAAGGAAGTTTCAATTTTTTAAAAATGGTCGGAACCATTTTATATCCTTTGAATTCATGGGTATGGAAAGTCCAGCCAATACCCGGGATAAATTTTTTGGTCTGAGGTTTCGCAATATCATGAAGAATTGCCGACCAGCGGAGCCAGAGGTTATCACTTTTTGCGGCGACATTATCAAGTACAGCCAGGGTATGGTAAAAATTATCCTTATGTCCTTTACCATCGATCACTTCCGATCCCTTCAGTTCCATGAATTCAGGAAAAATCAATGGAAGAAGACCTGTTTCATCCAGCATGATAAAACCTCTGGAAGGAATTGATGACAGAATGATCAGGTTAAGTTCATCCACGATGCGTTCCGGGGAAACGATCGTGATCCTTTCAGCATTATCGCGTATCGCCTGATAACAACCAGACTCAATGGAAAAGTTCAATTGTGAAGCAAACCGTATGGCCCGCATCATTCTCAGGGGATCATCTGAGAAGGTGATCCCGGGTTCAAGCGGAGTCCGGATGATTTTCTTCTCCAGATCGGCAAGCCCCCGGAAAGGATCAAGCAAGGTGCCGAAACCTGCCGGGCTCAGATCAATAGCCAAGGCATTGATGGTGAAATCGCGACGATTCTGATCATCCTCAAGTGAGCCGTTTTCCACAATGGGTTTCCGGGAGTTCCTGCGGTAAGATTCCTTGCGGGCACCAACAAATTCAATTTTATAACCATGATATGAAAGCATGGCAGTGCCGAAATTCTGAAAAAATTTAACCGGCGTATCCACGCCTGTTTTACGGGCAACCTCATGGGCAAAATCAATTCCGCTGCCTAACACGACGATATCGATATCCTGTTTATTGTCGCGGTCCAGAAATAAATCGCGGACAAAACCACCAATTACAAAAGCCTGTACACCAAGTTCATTGCTGACTTCAGAAACAAGATTGAAGATGGGATGGGTTAAATGCTTTTTCAATTGGCGACAAAGTAACAAAGTAAACGATATTTTTTTTTGCAAAAGTAAGGAATAGAAGGAGAAAATTCGTTTAAAAATTTGCATCTCATGTTTTGGGGATATCTGCAGGTATTGTATCTTTGACGCCCCGATTGTGGATAAAATAACTTCAAATAAAATCCAAATTTATGGCAAAGAGAACCATTGTAACGATGCCGGGAGATGGCATCGGGAAAGTAGTACTGAATGAAGCTATCCGAGTTCTGGATGCAGCAGGTTTCAAGGCAGATTATGTTCACGGCGATATTGGCTGGGAATTCTGGTGTAAGGAAGGTGATCCTTTTCCAGTCCGAACACAAAAGCTGCTGGAAGAACATAAAATTGGCCTTTTCGGTGCCATCACATCAAAACCCAAGGATAAAACCGAAGCAGAATTAACTCCAGAACTCAAAGGGAAAGGATTTACCTATTACAGTCCTATTGTTACCATGCGTCAAAAATACGACCTTGATATTTGCATGCGTCCCTGCAAGACATTTAAAGGCAATCCGCTGAACTTTATCCGGCGCGGTTTTGGAGGTGTGATCGAAGAGCCTATTATCGATACCATGATCTTCCGTCAGAATACTGAAGGCTTATATGGTGGTGTCGAGTGGACCAATCCTCCCGATCAGGTTTATGATGCCCTTATGACCCATAAAAAATTCAGAGACAATTTTGCCTGGTGTCCTCGCCCGGAACTTGCCGTATCCACAAGGATTTTTACAAAAAAATATACTTCCCGCATCGTCAGAGCAGCTTTGGAATATGCCAAGACTAAAGGTTTCGGGGCTATAACGGTTTGTGAAAAACCCAATGTTATCCGTGAAACTTCTGGTATGATGCTTAAAGTTGCCCAGGAAATGGCCAGGAACGAATATCCCGGAATCAAAGTACAGGATACCAACATTGATGCCCAGATGATGTGGCTCACCAAAAACCCAGAAATCTATAATGTCATCGTTGCCGGCAATATGTTCGGTGATATCGTTTCAGATGGTTTTGCCGGATTGATCGGCGGACTGGGTTTCGCCTGCAGCGCCAACATCGGGCCGGAAATTGCCGTTTTTGAGCCTACCCATGGATCTGCACCCAAATATGCAGAATTTAATCCTTCGATTGTGAATCCTACAGCGATGGTCCTTTCTGCTGTCCTGATGCTTGAACACCTGGGAGAAAACGACATTGCAGCCAAAATAAGTAAAGCAGTTGCCGATGTGATTGAAGAAGGAAAGGTCAAGACTTACGATATGATGAAACTGTCGGGTACTCCTGAGGTTTTCAGCAAGGGAGCTGCCACTACCCAGCAAATGGGTGATGCAATTATCAGCAAACTCACAAACTCTGTTTTATGACCGAAGAAATTAAAGCCCTGTGGCCGGAGTTGATGTGGATCGTGGATCCTGATCTCCGGGAAAAAACTGCCAGAACCTGGGAACTGGCACTGGAAAGGAGTGTCCTTACAGCAGATGATTTAAATAAAATCCCTTTTACACTGCTAGCCGGACCCGACCTGAAAGTTTCGTTTATGTCGCATAAAAGGTGCGTGGTGCATGTAGCCCGGGACGCAGGCAATAAAATGAACGAATTTTTCAAAGACGATTTGCCTGTGAACATGAATATCCTGATCGCCGGTGCTATCCTTGCCGATGTCGGTAAATTGCTGGAATATGAAATGAAAGACGGGAAGTCGGTACAGGGAATGTACGGTAAATATCTCCGTCATCCATTTTCCGGTGTTTCGCTCGCTGAGCAATGCGGCGTCCCTGCTGCCGTATGCCATATCATTGCGACCCATGCCGGCGAAGGAGATATGGTGAAACGGACGGTGGAAGCATATATCGTTCACCATGCTGATTTTATGACCTTTGAACCATTCAGGGAAAGATTGAAATAAATGCAAGGAATGCAAGAATGCAGGAATGCAGGAATGCAAGGAATGAAAAGAATGCAAAAAAATGATATATTTAAAATATTTTTGCATTGACTGCATTCACTAATTAAAACATAACCAAATGAATATCATTGAAAAAATAATTGCAGCGCATAGCAATCAAACCAGCATCAAGCCGGGTGATATCGTGGATGTGATCATTGATACCCGCGCTGCCCGTGACTTCGGAGGCGCCAATGTAGTTAAAAACCTGCTCGATAACGGACTCAGCGTGGATGATCCCGCAAAAACAATTTTCACTTTTGATTGCAATCCCGGCGGATCAGACCAGAAATATGCCGCTAACCAGCATTACTGCCGTCTGTTTGCCCGTGAAAACAATATCCGGGTTTATGATGTAGATTCCGGAATCGGGACCCATCTTGCCATAGATAACGGACTTGTCTGGCCCGGAAGTACTTTTGTTTCGACCGATTCGCATGCCAACATCATGGGGGCGATTTCCTCGTTCGGACAGGGTATGGGCGACCAGGATATTGCTGCAGCCTGGGCCAAGGGATATGTCTGGTTCAAGGTTCCGGCTTCCGTCAGGATCAACCTTACCGGCGACAGGCCAGCCCACGTTTCTGCCAAGGATATCGTGCTGAACCTGCTTTCTATTTTTGGCGCCAACAAACTGCTGGGCTATGCCGTGGAATTCTATGGTCCTGCAGTAGAAAAACTCAGCCTTGCAGAACGCATTACCATTGCATCCATGGGTACTGAAATGGGTGTTATCATTTTGCTTTTCCCCACCTCTCCTTCTCTCCTTGCTGAGCTAAAATCATTATCAGGCAAGGACTATCCTGAGATGATTGCCGATACTGATGCCAACTATGAAAAAACCTTCGATATCGACCTCGGAAAATTTGTTCCCATGGTTGCAAAACCTGGTCATCCGCATGATGATATTGCCATTGAGCAGGTCAGAACTCAGAAAATCGATTCAGGGTTCATTGGAAGTTGCACCAATGGCCGCATTGAAGATCTCAGGATTGCAGCTACCATATTGCAAGGAAAGAAAATTGCTCCGGGTGTTGTCCTGAAAATAGTTCCTGCCACTGATGATATCTGGAACCAGGCCATGAATGAGGGTCTTATCAAAATTTTTAAGGATGCCGGAGCCATGGTTTCCAATGCCGGTTGTGCCGGTTGTGCAGCGGGACAGGTTGGGCAGAACGGTCCCGGAGAGGTGACCATCAGTACCGGAAACAGGAACTTCGAGGGTAAACAAGGAAAAGGTTTCGTTTACCTTGCTTCTCCTGCAACTGTTGCCGCTTCTGCCATTGCCGGAGTGATTACTACACCGGAAAATATTCCGGCAACACCGGCAGAATTCGGAAAAACAGGTGCACTTAAAGCCAGCATCAAAGAAAAAGTTAAATCGGAGAAACCTAGCGTTGTGGAAGGTAGCGTTTGGATCATCCCAAAAGATGATATTGACACTGATATGATATTTCACAATCGATATCTTACCATTACGGATATTAAGGAAATGGGACAATATACCTTCGACAACCTGAAAGGATTTGAAGACTTTGCCAAAAAAGCCAAAGCCGGAGATATTGTAATTACCCAGAAAAATTTCGGAGCCGGCAGTTCACGACAGCAGGCCGTGGATTGCTTCCTTTCCTTAGGGATCAGCTGTATCCTGGCCGAATCTTATGGCGCCATTTATGAGCGCAATGCCATCAATGCTGCCATGCCAATTCTGACCTATAAACCTGAAATGATCTCCCGAGTTGAATTGCAGGATGGAGATGTTGTCAGGGTTGATTTTGAATCCGGGGAATTGACAAACCTCAGGAATAACATGAAAACCAGCATCGAAAAATTCTATGATGCCCAGATGGCCATTTACAGGAACGGGGGACTATTGTGAGTTGGTGAGTTGGTGAGTTGGTGAGGTGGTGAGGTGGTGAGCTGGTGAGCTGGGAAGTTAGCGGGGGTTTGGGCGTTTGAGTTTCCAGCGGCGGTGTGACCAAAGATATGAAGTAGGGTTTTCCCTTATCTTTTCCTCCAGAAGGTTCATGAACCTGGTTGTAATTTCGCTTGTTTTCGTTTTCAATGGATCAAGTTCCAGCGGGATGAAGGAAACAGTATAATATCCTCTTTTAATTTTCTGAACATCAGTATAAAATACCGGATAATTATATAATCTGGCATATTTTTCAGGTCCATGCAACGCTGCTGTGTCCTGGTTAAGAAAATTAATCCAGTAAGCCAATCGTGGACTTGACGGACTTTGATCAGCAACCATATAGAATAAAGTAGGTTCCCCATAATCGGCTTTAAACGCTTCTGACGTTTTTGTGATGGAAACCAGGGCAGCCCTGCCCTGAGCCCTAACTCTCTGGATATAGGCATCGGTCAACTTGTTGGTCAGTGGTTTATAGAATCCGACTGGTTTATGCTGAAGCTGGCTCCCGGCAGCAATTCCAGCCCATTCCCAATTGTTGAAATGTCCTGCAACACATATGGCAGACTGATTTTTAAGAAATAATGCTTCCAGCTCATCAGATTTAATAAACTGATACCTGTCGATCACCGATTTTTCAGTCATGCTGAAAGCTTTCAGGCTTTCCGTAATCACATCGAAGAGATGTTTATAAAAACCTGTGGCAATAATACTGATCTCAGCTTCTGTTTTGTCAGGAAATGAATTTCTCAGATTATCAATGACAACTTTCTTCCGGTACTGCACAATTCTATAGAAAAAGAAACAAAGAATATCTGAAAAAACATATAGTTGCCTGAATGAAAACAGTGAGAATAACCAGACAAAGAACCGAAAAATATAGTAGACTAGTCTTTCCATAGAGGGGAACAAAGATACATTTATTCCATTTTTTTTTGCAGGAATGCTCTATTTTTGCATAAAAAAGTGAAGGATGCTGATTATCAAAAGAAACAATACTGACCCCTATTTCAATCTTGCCACGGAAGAATACATTCTGAAAAATTTCAGTGAAAACTCCTTCATGCTTTGGCGAAATTCCCCTTCGATTATTGTCGGAAAGCATCAGAACACTCTGGCAGAAATTAATGTGGATTATATCAAGCAACAGAACATCAGGGTTGTCCGTCGTCTGTCAGGTGGAGGAGCCGTCTTTCATGATCTGGGGAATCTGAATTTCACTTTTATCCAGACAGGTAAAACTGAAAGTCTGATTGATTTTAGAAAATATACGGAACCCATTCTTGAGGTTTTACTAAAACTGGGTATTGATGCCCGGTTTGAAGGCCGCAATGACCTGACAATAGATGGTAAGAAATTTTCCGGTAATGCAGAGCACATTTGGAAAAACAGAGTACTTCATCATGGCACATTGCTTTTTTCAGCGCAAATGGCCGACCTGAGTAAAGCATTGAATGTTGATCCGGTAAAATTCACCGACAAAGCCGTAAAATCAGTAAGAAGCAGAGTTACTAATATCAGTGAACATCTGAAAACCCGGATGGATGTATTACAATTTGCCGAAGCGATACAGCAGCATATTGTTGAAAAATATCCGGATGCCAGATTTTACGAGCTATCTGGCGAAGACCATGAGAAAATCAATGAACTGGTCAGAAAAAAGTACAGTACCTGGGAGTGGAATTTCGGTTATTCCCCCAATTACAATTTCAAGAAAATCCTACGAACTGAGAAAAGCGGAACCATTGAATTTGATCTAGATGTGCAAAACGGGATAATATTACATGCCCGGATTTTCGGTGATTATTTCAATCTGTATGATACTGAAGATATCGAAAATGCACTGACTGGAGTCAGCCACGAGGAAAATGCCATCAGAGAAGTCCTGAAACCTTTTATAATCAGTGACTACTTTACCAATCTCAGTCTCGGGGAAATGATTACAGGGCTTTTCTAAATCCTATAAACTGTTCTCCGAAGGAAGTGTAAAAGTAAAGGTACTGCCCTTCCCTTCTTCACTGATTACCTGAATGGTCCCCATATTTTTTTCAATGAAATCCTTGCATAGAATTAATCCGAGACCTGTCCCAACTTCATCCCTTGTTCCTTTGGTTGCAAGCCTGGTATCAATTTTAAACAACTTGCCCAGGGACCTGGCCGACATTCCGCATCCATCATCTTTAATTGATATTTCTACAATTGCCGGCCCTTTCCTGGCCGTGTGAATCTCCACCTTACCTCCCGGATAAGTAAATTTAATGGCATTCGAAATCAGGTTACGAATGATGGTGTTCATCATATTTCTGTCAGCCCTGACCGTAAGGTTCTCATCACCGGTTTTTACCATGTTAATCTTTTTACCGTGTGCAGCAGATTCCATCAGGGTCAGATTTTCGTCGATCAGGTCTACGACTTTGATCTCCTCAGGAATAACAGGCAACAGACCTTTCTGTGAACGAGCCCAGGTCAGCAGGTTTTCAAGCAGGTTGATGGTTCTTACAGAAGCACTTTTCAGTTTAAGAAGAATGTTCTTTCGTTCATCTTCTGAATAATCATTATAATCGCTTGTCAGCAAATCAAGCATCCCCAGAATGACATTAAACGGGCTTTTCAGATCGTGAGCAATAATGGAGAAGAAATTATCCTTGGCTGCATTGCTTTCAGTAAGTTCTGCCGTACGAACTGCCACCATCTTTTCCAGTTTTGAATTATATCTTGCCATAAAGATGAAACGTCCGGTAAATCCGGCAATGACAGCCAAAAAAGCGAAAGAAAGCAGCAGAAACCACCATCGAAGCCAAATTGGCTGGAGGATTTTAATGGTGCCGGAATGAAGGGTATTGCTCCATATCCCGAGTGCATTACAGGCTTTAAACTGAAGGCGGTACGTCCCGGGTCTAAGATTATTAAAACGAAGTTCATGATCGATATAATGGATATTATCAGACCATGATGTATCAAAATTCTCCAGTTTAAATTTGTAATAAACCTGATTTTCGTCAATGAAAGAGATTATACTAAAAGTAAAGGTCAGGTTATTCTGATCGTTTGAAAGAAAGATATCCCGGGAAGGTTCGAGGGTATCCAACCCTGCAACCACAGAGAGAAGCCTGACTTTGGGTGGGGGAACTTTCTCCGGATCATAATCAAATTCCTGACGATAAACGGTCAATCCATTATTGGTTCCGCACCATATATGGTTATTATGATCCAGGAAACAGGCATCCCGGTTTATTTCCTGACCGGATAAGCCATCTCTTGTTGTAAAATGATCAAGGTTTGAGCCATCCCAGCGAAAAATACCATTATCTGTTCCAAACCATAGCAAACCGGAATGATCTTCAAGGATATTATATACCGGTCTGCTGATGCATAATCCTTTGTCGCTGACCTTGGTCAATACCGTATCGGAAATTGTGAATAAGCCCCCGGAAGTGCCAACCCATATACGGTTCCTGCTATCTGTAAGAAAGGAGTAGGTATTTAATGCCAGGACATTATCAACTGGCTTGAAAACTGATACCCTGCCCTCTTTATAAAATACCAATCCATGTCCCAGTGTAGCCAGGTACATGGAATTTCCGGGACCCGGAAATATTTTCCGGATACCGACCTGAGAAAGATTTGGCAGTATTACCGGAAGAAACGCATTACCGGAAAATTCAAACAAACCTGCAGAGGTTCCTGCAAATATTTTTCCGTTGGATAATTGTAAAACCGTATTGGCAATCCCTTTCAGACCATTTTTATCATTATACCAGGTTACTTTTCTGTTTTGGTCAAGTCTGGCCAACCCCAGCCCACTTGATGCGCACCAGAGGTTGCCCGAAATATCCTTATCCAGGTCAAGTATCCGGGTATCATAATTTCCTGTAAACTTCCCGGGATCAAGAATAAGCCCGGTAAAACGGATCCCATCAAAAAATGAAAGGGCACAATCATGACCAAAAACATAATGTCCCGGACTCATTTCCAGCGCCGAGGTCACTTCATTGCTAAGCAATCCATCTGCCTTGGCATAATTTGCAAATCTCCTGGAACTGATCTTGGTGATTCCCCTGTAACCGGTAATCCAGATATTCTTCTCCCTATCCACCAAGGCAGCAGTACCTCCTTTAGAAATCAATCCATTTGAGCTTTCAATGGATTCAACTTTTTTTGTTTGTCCTGAATAACAAAATACATAATAAGGGTTGCCAAAAAAAACATTGTCCTCATCATCGGCGTATAAAAAGCATCGATTCCAGGAACTATTAACCGGGAGATTAAACCGGTCAGAAACAGGATAAAACTGTCCTTCTGAGATATAACCCAACCAATTGCTTCCGAGCAACCATAACTTGTCCTTTTTACTCGTCATCCCGAGTATAGCCCCCCGGGGCAATTGTTTTGACACTGGCGGATTATTTTCAATCTTCTGATCTCTGATAAGCGACAGTCCCTGGTCAGTGGCAATATAGAACACTCCATTTAAACATCTTACCGAGTGTATTCTATTATTCATGAGTCCCTGATTCGTTTTAAACTGTTTCCAGACGCCATTTTTACCGATGAAAACCCCATCCAATTCAGATCCCAAAATAAAAACCGGCTTATTATCTGAATAACATACATCGAAACTCAGGTAGTTAATTCCATAACGGATTTTAAAGTCCTGTCGATAAGAGAAGATCTTCCATTCTTTACCGGTATATTTTGAGATATCCAGATCCCCTGCATCATTCATTGCCCATAAAACTCCCTTTTCATCAATTTTCAGCAGAACGTATGACGCCGGCTTCAAGCCATCGCTGATAGTATAGTTGGTGAATGTCTGACCGTTGTATGAAGAAATCCCGGATCTGCGGGCAATCCAGATTAAACCCGAAGAATCCTGAACTATATCAAATATCATGGAAGACTGCAGACCATCAGCTTCCGTATAGGTCCGTGTAAGGTAATGCTGGGACGCTGCATCTTCCGTGGAAATCATAATGATTATTCCGATCAGCATCAGCTTTAAAGGAAATATAAAAGGAGAGAATGATTTCACAAAATCAGAATTTTCAGGCTGAATCCTGAGAAACTCATGTCAAAGATATTCATTTCATTGAATTGAAGCACAATTAATATAAATGCAGAATAATCTTTTCCTTATTTTTGACAGCAAAACCCACACAATGCAACTTCAAAATATTTTTAACAGACTCTGGATCAATTATACCACCCAAAATCCCTTATCAAAAAAAGTTTATGATCTGTTTATCTCTGAAGGTGAAACTGTTGTGAACGACCATATTGCTTTTCGCACCTTTCAGCATCCAGCCATTGGCATCGATCAGTTATCCCTGGTTTTTTTGAAAAACAATTATAAACTGATGGGCGAATACCGTTTTGAGCAAAAGAAACTATTTGCCAAACATTTTGAGCATAAAACCGATAAAAACGCCCCCAGGGTTTTCATCAGCGAATTATTAGTAGAGTCATTCAGTTATTATCTGCAGCAAATTGTAAAAGGATGGGTTAATTCCATTCCCAATGATTCTGTCTGGTCAGATGAGCTTATTTTCGCCGGGAACCTGTCCGGGACCCCCTCTTATAAAGTATTTGAAAAGCTCCGCCAGGAATCGGAATACGCCGCATGGCTTTATGTAAACGGGTTTTGTGCGAATCATTTCACTGTAAGCGTCAACCACCTGAAAAAATACGATTCTGTTCAGAAGGTTAATACTTTTTTAAAGGCCAATGGGTTCATGCTCAACGACACGGGCGGTGAAATCCAGGGTTCACCGGAAGAATTACTTGAACAATCGAGCATCAAGGCAGGTATGGTAAGGGTTGAATTCATCGAAGGCAACTATGAGATTCCAGGTTGTTATTATGAATTTGCAAAACGATATCCTGATGCAGAGGGGAACCTGTATAACGGGTTTATTGCTAAGTCGGCCGATAAAATTTTCGATTCCACCAATTTCTATAAAAAGTGAAAGCAACAGGAAAGATCCTACTATTCTGTCTTTTCACAATACTTATCCTGTCCTGTCAGTTAAATACGGGAAAGCAGCGTGACAAACACAGAGAAATCCAGATTCCCGGACAGGTACATGGTTCTGTTACCTGTACTTCTGACCCCTCCATTACCTATGCAATATACATTCCCAAAGGTTTTAATCCAGGGAAACGGTATCCCCTGATCCTGGCATTTGACCCGCATTCTTCCGGATTAATCCCTGTCAATCGTTACAAAGAATTGTCAGAACAATTTGGATTTATTCTTGCTGCTTCCAATGACTCAAAGAACGGGCAGACCAGGGATATGACCGAAAAAATCTTTCAGGCACTGATGACTGACATCCGTACAACTTATCCCATCGACACCAACCGGATATATCTGATGGGATTTTCAGGCGGGGCCAGGGTTGCCGGTATGATGGCTATGCTGCATCCGGGTATCCGGGGTGTGATAGCCTGTGGTGCAGGATTACCCGGATTGAATCCCATGCCAGAGATCAAATTTGAGTTTTTTGGAATTGCAGGTCTGGGTGATTTTAACCTGAATGAGATGCTGCAACTCAATCAGGCATTGGATCAGTCAGCAGTAAGACATTTTCTGATCACATTCGAAGGTTTGCATGAATGGCCACCTGTAGCGTATATCAATGATGCCATCCTTTGGTTCAACCAGGAAGGTAAACCCGAGTTGAGCCTTCCTGAAAAAAAAGCAGCAGGGCTGAAGAATGATCCGGGTTATATCAAGCAGCAGAAATACCGTGAACAAATTCTTAAAAGCGAAGAAGCGGAGCAGCAAATGTTAATGGGAGCTTTATTTTCGAAAGATATCGCCTGGTGGAAAGCAAGAATATCGACCTATGTAACAGAAATAAAAAAAGGAAAAGATCCGGAAGTTGTATGGAGAGACCAACGCCTGCTGGGTTTCCTTAGCTTGTTTTGTTATTCCAATGCAAATGCTGCACTGAATCAGGACAACCGCGAGATGGCAGAAAAAGTGATCCGGATTTATGAAATGTCGGATCCTCAAAACCCTGAGCCGAATTATTTACAGGCTATGCTTTGCATGCGGAATAATGATACCACGACAGCGATGTTTCAATTAGAAATTGCGATCGGCAAAGGGTTTAAAGATAAATCCCGGGCATTGCAACAACGCGAATTTGAAGACCAGCAATCAAATAAAATATTTTTTGATCTCCTGCAAAAAATGAAATGATGGATGAGTTAAAGAATCTTCTTGAAGGAGATATTTTTTTTGATGAAACATCCCGGCTGCTTTATGCCACCGATGCTTCAGCATACCGGGAAATTCCACTGGGTGTTGCCCGTCCGAAAAATGCCAATGACATCCGGATCCTGATAGATTATGCCGGACGACATAATATTCCACTTATTCCCCGTACTGCCGGGACTTCCCTGGCCGGACAGGTAGTCGGCTCAGGACTGATCGTGGATGTATCCCGTTACCTTACTGAAATCCTTGAAATCAACCAGGAAGAGCATTGGGTTCGTGTTCAGCCCGGAGTGATCCTGGATGAATTGAATAAAGCGGTGGAACCTCTTGGTTTATTCTTCGGACCGGAAACTTCCACCTCAAGCCGTTGCATGATCGGGGGAATGGTCGGCAATAATTCCTGCGGAGCGCATTCCATCCTTTACGGTAGCACACGCGACCATGTGATATCGCTGAAAGGCTTCCTGAGCGATGGTTCTGAAGTGGAATTCAAGGACCTGACAAACCAGGAATTTCATGAACGGACACTCGGCGATAAACTTGAAAATAGGATTTATAAGCAGATGGAGGAAATTCTCCGGGATCCTCAGAACCAGCATGAAATCCGGAATGAGTATCCCGATCACAGCCTTCACCGCCGTAACACCGGCTATGCCATCGACCTCCTTCTGGAAACCTCTCCTTTTCACCAACTCACCAACTCACCTGTTCCTCCATTTAATTTTTCCAAACTCATCGCAGGTTCCGAGGGCACCCTGATGTTCATGACAGAAATTAAATTAAACCTGGTCCCTCTGCCACCTAAAGAGAAAGCGCTGATCTGCGTTCACTGTCATACCGTCGGAGAATCCCTTAAAGCCAATCTGATCGCTTTGAAATATAGACCCGGATCAGTAGAATTGATGGACAAACCCATCATGGATTGTACCCGTGATAATATTACACAGCGAAAAAATCGTTTTTTCATTGAAGGAGATCCCGGAGCAATCCTGATCATTGAATTTGCGCGGGATACCAGGGAGGAGATCCTGCAAATTGCTGTAGATCTTGAAAAAGAAATGCGGTCAGCCGGACTTGGTTATCATTTTCCCATTGTATTCCCACCCGATGTAAAGAGGGTCTGGGAACTGAGAAAGGCTGGTCTTGGTGTGCTATCTAATTATCCAGGTGACAGGAAACCTGTCCCGGTAACGGAAGATACAGCAGTCAATCCAGAAGTGTTGCCGGAATACATTTTGGAATTTGATAAAATCATTACCCGCTTGGGATTAAATTGTGTTTATTATGCCCATGTTGGTTCCGGGGAATTGCACTTAAGACCGGTTTTAAATTTAAAAGATCCTGCTGATGTAGCTCTCTTCCATACAGTTGCCCTGGAAACAGCCAGGCTTGTTAAAAAATTCAAAGGTTCACTCAGCGGTGAACATGGGGATGGCCGTTTGAGGGGAGAATTTATCCCCCTGATGATCGGGGAGAAAAATTATGCACTGCTGAAGGCGATCAAGAGGACCTGGGATCCTGAAAATATTCTCAACCCGAATAAGATTGTCGATACCCCTAAAATGAATACCAGCCTGAGGTTCGATCCCGGGCAAACTGAAAGGGATATTCCCACGGTCTTTGATTTTTCAGGCAATCATGGCATACTTCGGGCTGCGGAGCAATGCAATGGTTCAGGTGATTGCCGCAATACGGTGCTGACCGGACACTGGATGTGTCCATCCTACATGGCCATGAAAGAGGAAAATACTACGACCAGAGCCAGGGCCAATATCCTACGGGAATTTCTAACCCATTCACCCAAAGAAAATCCTTTCGATCATCAGGAGATTTATGCCGTGATGGATCTGTGTCTTTCCTGTAAGGCCTGTAAATCTGAATGCCCGTCAAACGTGGACATCGCGAAACTCAAGGCAGAATTTTTGCAGCATTATTATGACGCCCATGGTATTCCCTTCCGTTCCTGGCTTATCGCCAATATAACCAAAGTGAACAAACTGGGAAGCATGGCTCCGGGAATCTTTAATTTCTTTCAAAAAAATGAAATTCTTTCCAGAATTTCGAAAAAAATCCTCAGATTCGCTCCCCAACGGAATATTCCCTTGCTTTACTCAACCACTCTCCGGGCCTGGAATGCACATCATAATGCTGTTAATGCGCCGGATGCCCCCCATGTTTTTCTTTTTGCCGACGAATTCACCAATTTCAATGATGTTGCAATTGGGATCAAAGCGATAAAATTGTTACAGGTGTTGGGTTATCAGGTAATCATACCCGATCATTTTGAAAGTGGTCGCACTTATCTGTCAAAGGGATTGGTCAGAAAGGCCAAAAAACTGGCCAATGCCAATGTCAGAATGCTGAAAGGTAAGATCAGTGAACATTCTCCTTTGATCGGGATAGAACCATCTGCCATCCTAAGTTTCCGTGATGAATATCCGGAACTAGTCGATGCATCCCTGAAAGAAGACGCCAAAAAACTAGCCGGGAATGCGCTTTTGTTTGATGAGTTTATGACCAGTGTTGTGAGTCGCAGGATGCGGGATACGGGATACGGGATGCGGGATTTGTTCACGACAGAAACCAGGGAAATTAAACTTCATGGACATTGCCATCAGAAAGCGCTGGCAAGTGTGGAATCGACCAGAAAGATGCTTTCAATTCCTGTCAACTACCATGTAGAAGAAATTAAATCAGGATGTTGTGGTATGGCAGGAGCATTTGGTTATGAAAAAGAACATTACGACGTTTCCATGAAGGTAGGAGAACTGGTTTTATTCCCCGAAGTCAGAAAATCCCAGGCTGAAGTTATCATAGCAGCACCTGGAACCTCCTGCCGTCATCAGATTAAAGACGGAACAGGCCGAACTGCCTTCCACCCCATTGAAATTTTGTATGATGCCTTATTAGAAGTGACAGAGTAACAGAGTGACAGAGCGACAGAGTGATAAGGTGAGATTTCTACTTTGTTACTTTGTCACTTTGTCACTCTGTTACCTTTTTCATTTTAATCCCCTGTTTTCCAGCAAAGCTTCGATGCCTGGTTCATGTCCTCGAAAATCAATATACAATTCCATGGCATCCTTGGTATTTCCTTTTTCCAGAATACAAGTGCGGAATTTGCCGGCTGTTGCTTTATCAAAAATATTCTTCTTTTCTTTAAAGGCCTGAAATGCATCGGCATCAAGCACTTCGGCCCAGATATAGCTGTAATACCCGGCGGTATAACCACCTGTCATCGTATGTTGAAAATAAGTGGAACGGTAACGTGGAGGTATCTGATGAATGAGTCCTATCCTTTGCATGGAAGCTGCTTCAAATGCAGGAACATCCATATTTAATCCCGGTTGTGAAGCAGATTGCATATCGATTGCGGTCACGACTCCGGTTAAAGTAGCAGCGGCAGAAACCTCCTTTTCCTGTTTTTTTTCGGTATGGTAGTCCATATCAAGGTATGATGCAGCGAGGTATTCTGTCGTTTTAAATCCCTGACCGAATTTACCGCTCTTCACGATTTTATCCACCAGGGACTGAGGTATAACGAGGCCTGTCTGGTAATGCTTTGCATAAATCTTTAACACTTCCGGTTGAAAAGCCCAATGTTCCATAATCTGGGATGGAAGTTCGACAAAATCACGGGGGACGCGGTCAAGTCCGGTGTATTTAACATTACTGAACAAGCCATTCAACGCATGACCGAATTCATGGAAGAAAGTTTCAGCTTCATCCGGAGTCAGCAAAGCGGGCTTGCCATCACCGGGCATGGAAAAATTACAGACAATGGTAACGACCGGCGGAACCCTTTTGCCATCCTTGTATGATTGGGAACGAAAACTACCACACCATGCTCCTCCTCGTTTACTTTCTCTGGGGAAAAAATCGAGATATAGTACGCCTAAATGAGAACCATCGGCATCCTTACATTCGTATAAGGTCACATCGCCATGATATTTTGGGGCATCCTTGACCTCGGTGAAAGTAATACCATATAATTTATTCGAAACGTAAAAGATCCCATCCCTGACATTTTCAAGTTTAAAATAGGGACGTAAAGATTCTTCATCAAGCTGAAAGCGATGCTTCATCATTTTCTCACTGTAAAAACGCCAGTCCCAGCCTTCGAGATTGAATTTACCTCCTTCTTTATCCATCATGTCCTGCATATCAGCAGCTTCTTTCTTAGCCATCTGAAGTGCCGGTGTCCATATCTGGTCGAGAAGGCGATAAACATTTTCAGGCTTTTTTGCCATTCGCTCTTCCAATGCAAAACTGGCATAATCAGGATAACCCATAAGATTAGCCTTATCCTTCCTGAGTGAAACCAACTTTGAGATCAGTGTTTTATTGTCTTTATCATCGCCATGGTTACAGCGGTTGATGTAGGCTGTGAAGATCTTTTCTCTCAGGACTCTTTTCTCGGAAAATTGGAGAAAAGGTATAACGCTCGGGTTATGCAGTGTAAATACCCATTTACCTTTTGTGGCAGAGTCGTTGTCAGCCACTTCAGCTGCTGTTGCAATAACGCCATCGGGTAATCCGGCCAGATCCGCTTGATTATCGATAACGAGTTTATAGCTGTTGTTCTCTGCAAGGAGATTCTGTCCGAAGGTAAGCTGCAGCAAACCGATTTCCTTGTTCAATTCCCGTAGTTTTGCCTGTTGTTCCGGATTCAGGTTTGCACCTCCCCTGACAAAGCCCTTATAAGTTTCCTCAACAAGTCTTTTCTGTTCAGGATTCAGATTCATTTTTTCTTTCTGTTCATATACTGCCTTTATCTTCCTGAACAATTCGGAATTCAGGTTAATATCGTCCATATGTTGCGACATGAGTGGAGAAATTTCACGGGCAATACGCTGCATCTCAACATTCGTATTGGCAGAATTCAAAGCATAGAAAACACTGCTGACCTTTTCCAGCAGGGATCCGCTCTGGTCGAGAGGCAGAACTGTATTTTCAAAAGTGGGTAGTGCAGTTTGTCCAACAATAGCATCGATCTCTGCTTTCTGTTGTTTCATTGCCTCAGCAAATGCCGGCATATAATGCTCATTGGTTATCTCTCCGAAGGGGGGTACCTGAAATGGGGTATTCCAATCAGTAAAAAAAGGATTCTGAGCCAATGAACTTTCCATAAAAATACCCGTAAGCAACATGAATAAAAATATTTTCTTCATAATAATAAGTTTATCAATTTATTTCGTTATCAATTATCCCTATCTCAATTTTGGTTCCTTCCACAGGTAAAAAGCTTGCAGGAAAAACACTGCGTGCTTCTTGAAGAAGAGCTGTCAGATCCTCATACCGGGCTGAGAAATGGCCAAGCAGTAATTTTCCGGCAACTGCCTTTTTAGCTATAAGAGCCGCTTCCATAGCTGTGGAATGAAATTTCTCTGCTGCAGCATTCGCCATATTCTGCATGAAAGTTGCTTCATGATAGAGCAGGCTAACATGCTGGATATATTGCACGATGGATTCATCAAAAACTGTATCGCTACAATAGGCATACGATCGAACTGTCTTGGTCCTCCTTGGTGGCTTCTTCTCTCTTACCACAAATCCGCAACATGGAATACTGTGACGTAATGGGAAGCTGTGAATGGAAAATTTCACATCATCCAGCAACAGTTGATATTTACCCATGACCAGTGAATGAAATATAAGCTGAAAATTCAAACAGGTCATTGAGGCCTCCATCTGATTGTCGAGAATTTCCTGAAGTCTGGCATCCGCATACAGGTGAAGCTCTTCTTTTCGGCCCAGCAGATGCATGGAATTCAGTAATCCGATAAGGCCAAAGAAATGATCACCATGAAGATGGCTGATCAGTATATGGCTTATTTTGCGGTAAGAATAATGATATTTCCTTAACTGGAACTGGGTACCTTCCCCGCAATCAAATAAAAAGAAGCGCTCATTTACATTCAGTAAATGAGCGCTCAGATTCCGGTTATAGGCCGGGATTGCAGCACTGCTACCCAGCACCGTCAGAGAAAATGTCATAGGGACTATTCCTCCTTGGGACTTTTTGCTTCTTCTTCAGCTTTCACCATATCTGCTTTCAGATTGGCCAGTGACTCAATGTCGCCTAAGGTCGTTTTTTCAAGGTTATCCTTAATTTTCTTAACGGCTTTCTTTGTATCATTCTCTTTTTTCAGACTGAGCTTGGAATCCTTGTTCTTTTCTGTATTCTGCACATCCTGATAAATCTTACTGTGAGAAAGAATTATCTTTTTATTCTCCTTTGAAAATTCGATCACCTTGACATCCAATGCTTCCTCTTCCTTGCATTGGGTTCCGTCTTCCTTGGTCATGTGACGCAGAGGAGCAAATCCTTCCACACCATATGGCAGTGCAACAATTGCGCCTTTATCACTCAGGCTTACGATGGTTCCTTTATGCACTGAACCAACAGAGAACAAACTTTCGAATACATCCCATGGATTTTCTTCGAGTTGTTTATGTCCCAGGCTGAGACGACGGTTATCCACATCCACATCCAGTACCATAACTTCAATACTTTCCCCAATCTTCGTAAATTCAGCAGGATGCTTGATTTTCTTCGACCAGCTGAGATCGGAAATATGGATCAATCCATCAACCCCTTCTTCCAATTCCACGAAAATACCAAAGTTGGTAAAGTTGCGTACGATGGCGTTATGTTTGGATTTTAAAGGATATTTTTCTTTAATGTTTGCCCATGGATCAGGAATGAGTTGTTTGATACCCATCGACATTTTACGTTCTTCACGGTCGAGGGTAAGGATAACGGCTTCCACTTCCTGTCCTACCTTCAGGAAATCATGTGCAGTGCGGAGATGCTGTGACCACGACATTTCTGAAACGTGGATAAGTCCTTCAACTCCGGTTGCGATCTCAACGAATGCACCGTAATCGGCAATAACTACCACTTTCCCTTTTACTTTATCACCAATCTTAAGATTCTGATCCAATGAATCCCATGGATGAGGGGTAAGTTGTTTCAGACCAAGAGCAATACGTTTCTTGTTATCATCGAAATCGAGGATAACCACTTTGATTTTCTGATCCAGTTTAACGATTTCTTCCGGGTGATTAATACGTCCCCAGCTAAGATCAGTAATATGGATCAATCCGTCAACACCGCCAAGGTCAACAAACACGCCATAGCTGGTAATGTTTTTAACGGTACCTTCAAGGATTTGGCCCTTTTCAAGTTTCTTGATAATTTCTGCCTTTTGGGCTTCAAGTTCGTCTTCAATCAGGGCTTTATGGGAAACAACCACATTCTTATATTCGTGATTTATCTTTACCACTTTGAATTCCATGACTTTATCGACAAATACATCATAATCACGGATGGGTTTAACATCTATCTGTGAACCCGGGAGGAAAGCCTCGATGCCAAAGATATCAACGATCAGACCACCTTTTGTGCGGGATTTTACATAACCTTTGATGATCTCCTGTTTTTCAAATGCATCATTGATACGTTCCCATGATTTAAGGATCCGGGCTTTTTTATGGGAAAGAAGTAATTGTCCGGTGGTATCCTCCTGATTTTCCACGTAAACTTCAACTTTATCACCGATTTTCAGGTCAGGATTGTAGCGGAATTCGTTCAGCATGATAACACCATCGGATTTGAATCCGATATTTACAACAACTTCACGGTTGGTCATGGTAACAACAGTTCCTTCAATCACCTCATGGTCCTGGATGGCACGCAAGGTCTGGTCGTAGGCATCTTCCAGTTTGCGTCTTTCATCCTGGGAATACAATTCATGTTTTTTTCCGATAGAATCCCAATCAAAATCCTTCAGGCTTTCTCTGCTGGGTTTTTCTCTTTTTGATTTTTCAACTGTTTTTTCTTCTATGGGCTCTTCAGCAACCGGCTCTTCAGCAGCAACTTCAGCAACAACATCAGCTGTTGCATCAGCTGTTACATCAGCAGCTACAGCTTGTTCAGCAATGGTTTCCTCAGGATCAGCAGGGGTGTTTTCAACATTCAATTCGGCACTCTGCTCCAATTCATTGTTAACATTAATTTCTTCAGGAGTCATTCATTTTTTTTTTGTGGAGGCGCCAAAAAAGCACATCCGGGTTTAACATTGGGTTTATTTTACGGGAGAACCTGATAAAGAACGTACTTACCATCTTCACTCCCCTTGAAAATGGGGTGCAAAGGTAGAAAATAAAATTTTAATTGCCAAAGGTAAAACCCTGTCTATTCTGAAAATCCCAGGGCATCAGTAAACTGAAAAGGAATTACCGTCTTTCCGGTCTTATCAATATATCCCCATAATGATCCGGATTTTACGGCAGCCAGGCCATGGCTGAATGACAAGGCATCATCGAACTGCTCTGCAATGACCGTATGGCCGCTTTTATCAATATAGCCCCAGCGTTTACCCGATTTAACAGCAGCAAGACCTTCAGAAAAATCCTTACTGTTATCGTACATAAATGCTATCAGCTGTTTCCCTTCTTGATCAAAATAACTCCAGAAACCATGGTTTCTGGTTCTGCCCATCCCTTCAGAGAATGCTTCTGCATGTTCATTGATGGCAGGTACAACAATGTTTCCTTTGCGATCACAATATCCCCATCCTTTATTTCCTTTACAAGGGGCAATGCCATCCTTCATGTCACGGATATTTTCAAAATCAGTTTTAAGCACCCAGTTGCCATTCACATCAATAAATCCATAGATTTTATCGAGCTTTACCCTTGCAATGCCGTCACTGAATGTTTCTGCATGTTCAAATTTATTTTCAATGACGAATTTACCCGACTGATCGATGTAACCCCACATCGGACCCTGGCGGGCAGCAGCGCGACCGTTACTGAAGTCCATACAATTATCAAAATGAGCCGCAAAAGCCTGTTTCCCTGATTTATCAAGATATATCCATTTTCCCGCTTTATCATCGGAAGTAATTACCCTGCACAGGCCTTCACTGTATGGTTCTGCCCGTTTATATTGAGGACTGACGAACCAATCCCCTTTTTTATCGATATAACCCCACAGACTGTTTGATTCCACGGCTGCATAACCCTCAGCGAAAACATCAGCAGAAGAATACTGAGGCTGCACGACCCATTTGCCGGAATGATCGATGTAACCCCATAGTTTACCACTTTTCACTGCGGCAAGCTGCTGGGCCTGAATGGCAGATATCACCATGGTGACCAGTACAACCATCAGGAAAAATCCTTTTAAATTTTTTGTTTTCATAAATAATTTTTGTTTTATCAAATTTACATAAATAAATTAAAGCCGGATGATGTAATTTCGCATCCTGGTTAACTTTTGTTAAAAAAATCAATATGCCATTAAAATGCGGAATTATCGGTCTTTCAGGTTCAGGAAAGACAACCCTGTTCAATTGTATATCCAATAACCGGGCGGAAGTTCATCAGGCTGCCTATACCAGTTCAAAATCGAATCTGGGGATTATGAATGTACCCGATCCACGCTTATATGAAATTGATGCGCTGATCAAATCAGCCAGGATTGTACCCACCACCATTGAAATGGTAGATATTCCGGGACTATCGAAGGGAGGAAGCCATACGGAAGGAAACAAATTCCTCTCGGATATCCGGAATGTTGATGCCCTGATCCATGTGATCCGTTGCTTTGATGACCCCTTGTTGCCTCATTTAGAAGGTTCTGTTGATCCGGTCAGAGATAAAGAAATCGTGGATCTGGAATTGCAGATCAAAGACCTGGAATCGGTGGAGAAGAAACTGATCAGGGCTGAAAAACAACTTAAAGCCGGTGATAAAGAGGCCAAAAGGTGCATTGAAGTATTACACATCTTTAAAAATCATTTTGAATCTTTTCAGTCGGCCCGAACAGCTCCAGTAACAACAGATGACCGCCGTCATGTGGAAGATCTTTTCCTGCTCACTGATAAGCCAGTCATGTACGTGTGTAATGTGGATGAACCCTCGGCCATAAGCGGAAACGGATACAGCAATCGTTTGGCCGATATCCTTCAAGCTGAAGACGCCGAAATGCTGGTTATTGCAGGAAAACTGGAATCTGATATAGCTGAACTGGAATCTGCCGACGACCGCGTGGCTTTTCTTTCCGATGCAGGATTGGAAGAACCAGGGGTAAACCGTCTCGTGCGTTCTGCTTTCCGTCTGCTTGATCTGGAGAATTTCTTTACTGCAGGTCCTAAGGAGGTCAGGGCATGGACGATCCGGAAAGGCATGACGGCACCCCAGGCTGCAGGGGTCATTCACAGCGATCTGGAAAGAGGATTCATCCGGGCGGAAGTGATGAAATATGATGATTTTATCCGTTTAAAAAGCGAACATGCCTGCCGGGAAGCCGGTAAATTAGCAATAGAAGGAAAGAATTATATTGTGGAAGACGGAGATATCCTCCATATCCGGTTTAATGTTTAAACAAAACGGGCAAAATTTTTCAACTTTTCAATAAAGTCAGCTTTCTTACGCACAGAAACCTCAACTTCAGTATTGTCTTCCATGATTACCGATCCCCCTTTACCTTTGATATAACGCTTGATATACATGAGGTTGATCAGGTGCTTGCTGTGAATCCTTGAAAACGGTAAGTCCTCCAAAATTTTTTCATAATTATTCAGGGGTTTGGATGCGACGAAACGCTTACCATCAGTCATATAAAACATGGTATAAACATCATCTGCTTCAAGTCTCAGGATGTCACCAAGTTTAACAATATTTAGTCCGTCAGTGGAAGGTATAATGATCTTCTCGTTTTTATTTTTTAGGGTATCTTTAAGTATACTCAGTTTATTATCAATGTTTTCATCTTTCGTTTCCTTATACCTTTCGATAGCGGATTTAATGCCATCCAGGGTAACTGGTTTAACGAGGTAATGCAGGGCAGAAAATTCAAATGCCCTGACGGCATATTTGTCGAAGGCAGTGATAAAGATTACCTGAAAATTATGAAAAACAACCTTTTCGATTACATCAAACCCTTCGCCATCTGGCATATTGATGTCTAAAAAAACAAGTTCAGGGCGTACCGCATCAATCAGGGTAACACCTTCTGCGACAGTATTACCACTGCCCAGTATTCTGACTTTCGGGAAGTGCCCCTCCAATAATGTTTTTAAAGCTAGGATACTGGATTTATCATCATCGATCAAAACAGTTTTAATGAATTCTTCCATGTATTTTTCTAATTTTGCCGTGTTATAATGTCGTTACGTTTATTTTAGCTAATATATTAACTTTTATTTTGAAATGAGTACGTCTGTTGAAAATATTTTACAAAAAGATTTTTTTTCTCATCGCGATATCCTTGCTTTACTTGAAGCAAATGCTGAAGATACACTCCATATATTTAAATCCGCCCAGGAAACAAAGGCAAAATTCGTTGGCAGAAAGGTATACTTCAGGGGGCTCATTGAATATTCCAATTATTGCAAAAAAAATTGCTACTACTGCGGAATACGGGCAGGAAATAAGCGGTATATCCGTTATGAGCTTACGGATGAAGAAGTATATGAAGCAGCAAAATTTGCTTTTGAAAACAATTATGCTTCCATTGTAATTCAATCTGGGGAACGGACGACAAAAAAGTTTATCGCTGATATAGAACGCCAATTAAAAGAAATTCACCGATTCACGAATGGAAATTTACATGTCACACTTTCTCTTGGTGAACAATCCGAAGAAACCTACCGCCGCTGGTACGAGGCCGGTGCCCACCGTTATCTTCTCAGAATTGAAGTATCCAATCCTGAATTATATAAAAAACTGCATCCGGTTAATCTGAAACATGATTACAGAAAAAGGGTTGAAGCCCTTTATACATTAAGAAAAACGGGATTCCAGGTTGGAACCGGTGTGATGATCGGATTGCCTTTCCAGACAATTGCTGACATGGCCGATGATTTGCTTTTTTTTAAGGATTTTGATGTTGACATGGTTGGCATGGGGCCATATATCGAACATGAGGATACCCCCTTATACAAATTCAAAGATCTGCTTATGCCCCTTCAGGAAAGATTCCGACTTTCATTGAAAATGGTGGCCATCCTGAGGATTATGATGAAAGATATCAACATTGCCGCCACTACGGCCATGCAAACGATCGACCCCCAGGGCAGGGAAAAAGCCCTGATGGTAGGGGCCAATGTCATTATGCCCAACCTTACACCGGTCAAATACAGGAATAACTACCTGTTATACGAAAACAAACCCTGTATTGATGAAGAAGCTTCCGAATGCAGGAATTGCCTGGAAGCCAGGATTGCCATGGCCGGAGATGAAATTGGATATGGTGAATGGGGCGATTCCCATCATTTCAGGAAAAGAACCCTTGAATACCCTGAAAAATCATGAGCAGAAAAAATATGCCTCTTCCAGTCTATGAAAAAGTGGAGATCATTGACATTGCCTCGGATGGAAAAGCCGTTGCCCGTGTCGGTGAACTGGTGATCTTCCTTCCTTATGTTATTCCGGGAGATGTAGTGGATATTCAGGTCGTTAAAAGAAAACGATCCTACCGTGAAGGAAAAGTCATCAGATTTCATACCTATTCTGATCAACGCAGCAAGCCATTTTGCCTTCATTTTGGAATCTGCGGAGGATGCCGTTGGCAAAACCTGAAATATGATGAACAGTTATATTTCAAACACAAGCAGGTCGCTGAAAGCCTGAAACGGATCGGAAAATTCAAGGATGCCGTGGTATTACCCATTCTTCCATCCCCTTTTCAACAGGAATACCGGAACAAACTTGAATACACTTTTTCCAACCGCCGCTGGTTTACAGAAGCCCTGAAAGATGGAGAAGATTCACAGGAAGACCGGAATGCACTGGGTTTTCACATCCCTACCCTGTTCGATCGTGTACTCGATATTCAGCAATGTTTTTTACAGCCTGAACCAACCAATACCATTCGCTTATTCATCAGGGAATACGCGGTACTTCATCAGCTTAGTTTCTACGATGTCCGCAACTGGACCGGACTCCTGCGTAACCTGATCATTCGGAACACAACATTGGGGGAATGGATGGTGATCATGGTTTTTCGTGAGAATGATGAAAAAATTATTGCTGATTTAATGACCGCACTGGCTACCGCCTTCCCTTCCATCACTTCCCTCTTTTATGTCATCAATCCCAAGAAAAATGATGTAATCAGTGATTTACAGCCGGTACTTTTCAAAGGACAGGCATTTATCACAGAAAGAATACCGGCATTTAAAGAAGGTGGGAAAGATCTGCTATTTCGCATAGGTCCCTTATCATTTTTCCAGACAAATTCTACCCAGGCGATGAATCTTTACCGCAAAGTGGCTGAACTTGCCGGATTTCAAGGAAAAGAAACGGTTTACGATCTCTATACCGGCACAGGAACCATTGCCAATTACATTGCTCCAATTGTCGGAAAGGTTATCGGACTGGAGTCGGTGCCTTCGGCCATCGAAGATGCACAAGCCAATGCTATACTGAACGGAATTACCAACACCCGTTTTTTTGCCGGTGAGACAGAGAAATTGCTGACTCCTGATTTTGTTAGCAGGAACGGCCATCCTGAAACTATAATTACAGATCCACCTCGCTCCGGGATGCACGAAAAAGTGATCAGGGCTTTGCTGGAAATATATCCGGAAAAAATTGTTTATATCAGTTGTAATCCCGCAACCCAGGCACGTGATCTGTCTATCCTATCAGAAAAATTTGAATTGATACTGTCGCAGCCCGTCGACATGTTTCCACATACCCAGCATGTAGAAAATATTGTACTGCTAAAAAGAAGAGTCGTCGATACTTTCCTGAATTCTTATCCGGTTGATCAGGCTGAATAAATCTTTCTGCTTCATATCAAAGAGAATATCGGCCTGCCGATAGAAAACCTCCCTCTCTTTTAAATGTTTCTGAATAAATTCATCCATTTCACCCGGGGCCAGGTTTTTGATCAGGGGACGCTTTTTTCTGACCTGGATCAATCGTTCTGCAAGGGCTTCCGCAGGCCAGTACAAATAAACAGATAGTCCGTGATCCCTGATAAAGGACATATTGTCCAGAAAACAAGGCGTTCCGCCACCTGTGGCAATGACTGTATTTTTCAAACTTACCGTTTCAAACAATAACCGCTGTTCTATTTGTCTGAAGTGGGTTTCACCGTATTTATCGAAAAAATCCAGAATACTGATATGGAATCTCTCTTCAAATATATCATCCAGATCCAGAAACTCATATTCAAGACCAGCCGCCAGGTCCTGACCCAGTCTTGATTTACCGGAAGCCATATATCCGACAAGATATATCCTCATAGCTTGTAAAATTAGGATTTTATTTAATCGGAATTTCGTACTTTTGTACCCAGTAAAAAAAGAAATCAATTAATGCGGGTCAAATCATTTTTTCTTTTCCTCACCATATTTGCCGGAATGCTATTACATTCCTGTCATTCCGGTTCAGGCAGCGAACAGGGAAATATTTCTACCGATGTTGTCAATAACCCGAATACAGCTGACGGAAAAACAGATCAGACCCTGCTCCCGGTTTTTCAATTTGAAGAAACGGAGCATGATTTTGGAAAAATTCTGGAAGGAGAAACTGTTGCTTTTAATTTTAAATTTAAAAATACCGGAAAGTCTGATATGATCATCGCGGAAGTAAGTACTTCCTGCGGATGTACGGTTCCCTCCTATCCGAAAACACCGATCCGGCCAGGCGAAGAAGGTGTGATCCGCATTGCCTTTAACAGCCAGGGTAAAAGGGGCTTTCAATCAAAAAATATCCTGGTCGTTGCCAATACTCAGCCCAATACTACCTTACTCAATATTAAGGCACAGGTTACGGCACCTGGAGGGAATAAATAGTTGGTGAGCTGGTGAGCTGGTGAGTTGGTGAGCTGGTGAGTTTGTGAGTTAAATTATTAATCGTAAATCGTAAATTATTATGACAAATCTATTGAATATCCTGCTTATGGCTCCTCAGGGCCAGGGTGGACAGCAAAATGGCTGGTGGTCTTTCCTTCCTTTATTATTGATCATCGTTGTGTTTTATTTCTTCTTTATCCGTCCCCAGATGAAACGGTCGAAAGATCAAAAAAAATTCAGGGAGTCGCTGGAGAAGGGTCAGAAAGTAATCACCATTGGTGGCATTCATGGACGCATTGTTGAAATCCAGGAAACGACTGTGACCATTGAAGTTGAAAACCAGGTCAGACTACGCGTTGAAAAATCGGCCATTGCTCTCGACAGCAACCAGACCATCGAAAACAAATAAACTGACCAATTACCATTACCGTGAAGCCCGAATTCATTGAATTCATCGGTAATGCCAGGAAGAGAAAAAGCGATAAATTCCGACATCAGCTTTACATATTTATCATCTGCCTGGTAATATCCTGTTTCATCTGGGCTTTGGTAAGACTTTCCAGAGATTATTACTATACCCTGGATTATCAGTTAAACTATACTCAGGTCCCTGCAAATTACCAGATTTTGAGTGCTTCCGATAGTACGCTTACCATCAAAATTAAATTGCAGGGATTTGACTTTTTCTCCGAGCAGTTTCTTTTTCCTTCCAAACGTTACCATGATGTCAGCCTGCAAAATATTAAAGTGAAATATCGCGATTCACATATTGTTGGAATATTGCTGACACACCCTATCGGAAAAGAGATTGCCGCGGAGACAAATTTCCCAAGTGAAGTTTTTTTTGTCACCCCTGATACTCTTTTCTTCGAGTTCACCCGGCGTCGTCCAAGAAACTCTACCATTTACTGATTCATGTTGAAAGTTGGACTTACCGGGAATATAGGAAGTGGGAAAAGTACCATTGCAGGTATTTTCTCGACCCTGGGCATTAAAATATACCCTGCTGACGATGAGTCAAAAAAATTTCTGGATTCAGAGAAAGTGATTCAGAAACTTACCAAGATTTTCGGATACAGCATTTTATCGAATGATGGCAAGATTAACCGCAGATCGCTGGCTTCTATTGTTTTTACGAATGAAGAATCTCTGCAGCTATTGAATTCCGTTCTGCATCCCTTGGTCAGACAAGATTTCCTTAAGTGGGTAACGGGATTTAAATCAGAACCTTATCTTATCCAGGAGGCAGCCATCCTGTTTGAAAGTGGATTGGCAGCGGAATATGATTTTATCATCCATGTTTCCTGTCCAAAAGAAATTGCCATCAAAAGGGTTATAAAACGCGACCAGATTGATGGCAATTCCGTAATAAAACGAATGAATTTTCAGATGGATGATTCAGTGAAAGCTGAGCTTGCCGACTTTGTAATCATCAATGACGGAGCCCAGCTTGTCATTCCACAGGTTCTATCCATCCACAAGCACTTATTAAAGATTAGCTCGGAGCGCAACAATAATGTTGCGACCGGGGCTGCTGATTCCTGATGCAAATTTGCGATAATTCTCATCCAGTATGTTTTCCATCCCCAGTTCAATGTTGATATGTCTTTCGATCTGGTAGCTTAATTTCAGGTTCAGGGTGTACCAGGAAGGCATGCCATAAGGAGTGGCATAAACTTCATTATCCTCTCCTCCAGGACTATACTGACTGATCCGTTTCCAGCCATTATACATCACGTAAAAATCACCTTTGAATTTTTTAAGTTCAAGACGGAAAGAAGTCATTCCAAAAAACGGAGGAATATGATCGAGAGGGGCCCCTTCACTTTCATTATAGCCATAGGTATAAGTCAGATTGCTGACGATAGAGAATGAACGGGTAACCTGGGCCAGCAAACTACCCTGTACTCCGCATATGTATGCTCTTCCGGCATTGGTTGGAGCCATGGTCTGGTATTTCTCTCCATCAATCTCTATAGAATCCATGCCATTGTATTTAAAAGGTTCTATCACCATCGCATTCTGAAGCCAGTTATAGAAGGCGCTACCTTCCAGCCTAACTTTCCCAAGGATGGTTTTTGCCACGGAGATTTCAAGATTATAAGCATATTCCGGCTTAAGGTCCGGATTCGGGACAACAATGGTCTGCCCGTTCACGACATTCAGCTTCGTCAGGTCATCAATATTCGGAGCCCTGAATCCGGTAGAACCGACAAGCGCAAACTTCCAGTCATAACCGGGAGTAGCAACCAGACCAAGATAACCATTAACCGCGGCATTTCTCTGGCTGATATTGGGGTCAAAAGGAATTTTCATGATCTTCACCATGGTATCGGAATAGGCTGCATTGAGGGTTACATAGTTAAAACGGGCGCCCTGGGAAAAGGCAAGAACCTTATTGATATTCCAGGTATTCGACAGGTATGCAGAGATATACATCATGTTTGCCTTCTGATCAGGATACCTCGTAGCACGGTCATCGGTATTTACGCCGGTTATAATATTTTCATTGTGTGCTTTGGAACTGACATCATTATATTGAAATTCTAAACCATACCTGAGATTGTCCTTACTGCCCAGTTTCTTATCGAAATCCGCATTGACCGAAATCACCCCGATGGTTTCCAGATTATATTTCTTTTTTTTGCTTCCAAAATCGCGCTGTATGCGATCTTCATGTGAATTCTGGTAGGCCAGGATAATGGATGCATGGTCAAAGATCACCGCATTAAGGTTATATTCAGCCTTCAGTGAGGCCAGCAACCGGGTTTGCGGACCATAATACCATTCAGCAAATTTCATGGTACTGTCATTTTTCATTTCCGTAAGCCTGTCGTAACGTGGAATATTACTTGAATTGGAATATTGGAAATTCAGCATATATTTACTGTGCACTCCCGGCTGAAAGAGTATTTTTCCCAGGAAATTATATTGAGAATAGCCTGATTGTTTCTGTATCCATGGCTTATCATTGGCCAGGGTGGAATCTTTACCATCGATCCGTTCTGCATAATACAAGCGCTCACCAAAAGTTCCATAAGCCGGGTTACGGACTTTTCCCTCCCGAAGATCATCAAAATCGCTATAAGAAAAGTTCAATAATACCCCCAGTTTCTTCCAGCCAAGATTAAGATTTATCCCACCTGTTTTTTCCAGGTTGGCAGATGCAAACCTGCCCAGCAGGTTTCCGTGGACCTGAAACTTTCCATTCGTCGAAAGTTCAGGGTCTTTTGTTCTGAAGTTGATCACCCCTCCCAATGCATCACTGCCATAGATGGTCGACCCCGGCCCGTAGAGGATTTCTGTTGATGAAAGTCCGAAAGGATCAACTGTTATGGCACTCTGAAGGTGGCCTGCACGGTAAATAGCATTATTCATACGTATTCCGTCAACAACCAGGAGTACTTTATTGGCTTCATAGCCCCGCAATACAGGACTTCCACCTCCCATCTGGCTTTGCTGAACAAAAACGTTACCGGTTTGTTCAAGCATGGTAGCTGCAGTTTGGGGATTGCCAAACTGAATATCCTTAGCCTGGATAACCTCAATTTTATAAGGAAGGTCTGACTTCTTTTCCTCAGTGCGGTTGGCAGAAAAAACAAACTCATCAAGCTTAATAATATTCTCAGTTAAATAAACCTTCATTGATTTTTCTGATAATGCTGCTTTTTTCAAGTTCACTGACTGAAAAGCCACATGAGAAAAAAGGAGTAAAGCGGAATCGGAAAAGGCAGAAAGATCAGCCATTCCATTGGCATCTGTAACGGCCATGATGGTTTTCTGCACATTGGAAATTGTCACCTGCCCGATGGGCTGCAGGTCTGATTTATCGAGAACTTTGACCTGCTGGCCATAACCCGAAAAGGCAGTGAAAAATATCAAAAAGGTGGTATATAAACAATATTTCATGATACTATTTTTTTGGATTAACAAATTTAAAATAAGTAAATTTCATTCACGGGCATACTGCTCTGCCTCTCTTTCAAAGAAAAGGGATAGTCCCGGGCATCCGGAGCAGATATGAATTCATTAACTTTCCGGCGGCGGACTGAAAGGAGGAAAATCAGAAGAGCTGAGTGCCATAAGAAAATCAGGATAATGAACTTTCTGTACAAACAATTGGTGAAGATGCAATACAGTCCCGGCAAGGGCGATTTTAATAACATGGTCAAGTAAATGCTGATTGAATTTACTTTTTACCATGCGTTTAAATCCAGCGATCAGCATTTCTTCCCGGGCATCATGTTGACAGTAGAAACAGGTCGTCTTTGCTGTTCTAATTTCTTTGACTACATCATATAATTTGCCCTGGTAAATGATTTCCCGTGCATCAGGCCTGGAAAAATCCGGATCAGATTCCGGATCGGAAATTTTCAATACGACTAAAGGATCCTTGTTTGATTGCAGAAAGGATTGCATCTCTTTTTTTACGAGGTATTTATTCAATTCAAAAACAATATAATACCCCATTGAATTAAACAGGAATAAAGAGAGAATCACGATGGTTAAAACTCTGTTCAATAAATCTCAAAGTTGAAAGTAGCAAAGATAAAGAAATTTACTTCTATCGGAAAGAATGCATTTTCCATTAATTTTGCACGGAAAAACCAGCCATGGATGAACTGAAAATATCCGCCGTTTCTTATCTCAATACTTTTCCTTTTGTATATGGATTGATGAAATCCGGGTTTCTGAAGGACTTCAGGCTGGATCTTGACATTCCATCTGTTTGTGCGGAAAAACTCAGCAAAGGAATGGTTGATATTTCCCTTGTACCCGTGGGAGCACTGACTGATTTCAAAAAGCTCCATTTCATATCTGATTACTGTATCGGTGCAACAGGCCAGGTTAAAACGGTTCTGCTTTTATCCCAGGTTCCCTTAAAACAAATTAAACAGATCCATCTTGATTTTGATTCCCGCACTTCGGTTCAACTTGTGAAGGTCCTGGCCGAAAAATACTGGGATATTCATCCTTCCTGGACCAATCTCCAACAGGGACAAGCGATCTCAGGGAATCCGATGGAGGCATTGGTTGCTATTGGTGATAAAACATTTGAATTACGGCATCACTATCCCTTTGTGTATGATCTTGCAGAGGAATGGATGAAATATACAGGATTACCCTTTGTTTTCGCGGTATGGATTTCTCGCGAAAAGTTACCTGAAAAAGTAATTTCCCCATTCCGTGAATCGCTTGCCTGGGGAGTTGGACACAAAGCAGAGAGCCTCGAGTTTTTCAGGGACAAACTTCCTGCCTGTGAGGATTGCCTGGCATACCTGGAAAAAAATATTTCCTACCAACTTGATGCAAAGAAACAGCAGGGACTTGCGTTATTCCTGAAATACATGAAGCAAATTATTTCTTGACGGGGTATCCGCGTTTCTTGGCCATATCTTCCAGGCGTTTCTGAAAGCCTGATTTCTTCACCGTTTTTTTCTTGTTGGCTTCGATCTGGGCATGCAGTTTTTTCTCGTCAATCGTCGATCGGATAATATAGATCTGGGCAAAAGTCAGCAGGTTGGCAAGCAGGTAATAATAGCTCAAACCAGAGGAATAATCATTGAACCAGAACAGGAACATGACCGGCATCATATACATCATGGTTTTCATACCCGGCATCTGTTGCTGGGAAGAACCCATCATCTGGTCGTTAATGCGGGTATAGAAAACGCTTGAGATGGTCATCAGCAAGGCGAACAAACTGACATGATCTCCATACCATGGAATGGTAAAACCACCAGGGAATGTCCAGATAGAATCATAGGAAGAAAGGTCGGTGGCCCAGAGAAAACTTTGCTGCCGCAGTTCGATGGATGAAGGGAAGAACCTGAACAAGGCAATCAAAATAGGCATTTGAAGCAATAGCGGTATGCAACCAGCCATGGGGTTAACCCCGGCTTTTTTATAGAGTTCCATGGTAGCCTGCTGCTTTTTCAGGGCATCTTCCTTTTTGGTAAACTTTTTGGTCAGTTCATCAATATCGGGTTTCAGCACGCGCATCTTGGCAGAGGACTTATAGGTCTTAAAAGCAATCGGAAACAACACGATTTTCAGCAGAATTGTCAGGATCAGGATAATGATCCCATAATTCCAGCCAAAGTTGCCGAAGAAGGTAAATACAGGGATGACTGCATAAATATTGATCCAGGCCATCAGGAAAAATCCCCAGCCAAGCGGGATCTGCTTTTCCAGGTCAAGGTTGTATTTTTTCAGGGTATAGAATTTATTCGGGCCAAAATACAACCTCATAGAAACCTGCTTATTCTCCTTGGGAATAAATGGAATTCCAACTTCTGCCGACATGGATTTCAGGTAATGATTACCTCCGGGCAATGTCAGGGTCCGCAACCTGGGTTCGCTGAAAAAATTCTCTGCAATCAGGCTGCTGGTAAAAAATTGCTGTTTAAAGGAAAGCCATTGGATTCGCTCATTTTTCAGGTATTTCTCTTCATCCTTTGTTTCTGACAGATAATCCACTTTATCTTCAAAATATTTATAATAAAGGGTAGAATTCATACGCTCCATCTTAACTGACTTTTCCTGTCTTTTAAGATTATCATTCCAGTTCAGGATGAGGTATTTGGTAGATGGATCCATCACCTCTGCCATTCCGGCGAAATTGACAGAATACCCGATCATATACTCATCCCCTTTCAGGGTATAAATGAATTCTATATATTTTCCCGGGTCAAAAGAAGTGTCGGAGGCATTAACGAAAAGTCGCATGCCAAATCGGACCGAATCTTTTCCACTCACTTTCAGTGAAGAGCCCTGGTTTTCTCCATCCGGCCAAAAGGGTTTGAAGTAAAGATTATTGGTCCGGATGATACGGTTATTGGAAAAGAAAGAAAGACCAAAGGACAGGGAGTCTTTATCCATCAGTGTCATGGGTCTCTTGTCCCAAGTAAGGTAATTTTTCAATTCCACATTGGATATCTTACCACCCAGCGTGGATACTTTAATTTTAAAAACATCATTTTCAAGAATTATCACGGAATCTTTTCCCACGGATGCATTGGAAAACACGCCCAGTTCATCTTTCATGGTGAGGCGTTGAAGCGTCGCTGAATCTATGGCTTTTCCGCTGGCCATGATCTTTTGCTTTTCCAAGGCGGCCGCGATGGCACGTTCCCTTGCCTGAACTATGATCAGGGAATCGCGACGAGCTTTATTGGTAAGGAAAACTGAGTCGGATTTACGCTTCTGCTCAAGCAATTGTTCCTGAGAAGGGCTCATCAGGTAGCTGTATAGAATGAAGATGGCAAAAATCAGCACTAAGCCTATTACGGTATTTTTATTCATGGAAAGGGGAATTGGCGTGCAAAAGTACAAAAATTCTCTTTATCCGGCAGCGTATTCCTTAGCTGCTTTAACAAAACTTACAAAAAGCGGATGAGGGCGGGCAACAGTGCTCTTATATTCAGGATGGAATTGAACCCCGATAAACCAGGGATGTCCATTTAATTCCATAATCTCAACAAGATTGTCTTTTTCATTCCGTCCGGCAGCAATAAAACCCTTCAACTGGAAGGCATTCAGATATTCATTATTGAACTCATACCGATGACGGTGACGTTCGGTGATGTTCTCCTGCTGATAAATTTCAAATACCCTTGAATCCGGATTTAACCTGCAGGGATATGCGCCAAGACGCATGGTGCCACCAAGGCCGGATATCTTTTTCTGCATTTCCATCATATCTATCACCGGATACGGGGTCAACTTATTAAACTCCGTAGAATGAGCTCCCTGAAAATTCAATACATTCCTTCCATATTCAATAACGGCACATTGCATTCCCAGGCAGATGCCGAAAAAAGGGATTTTATTTTCACGGGCAAAGCGAATAGCGCTGATCTTTCCTTCAATACCACGTTCCCCGAACCCGGGCGCTACCAGGATTCCGTCCATTTTACCAAGCTTTTCTGCCACATTGGAATCATCAAGAAATTCTGATTGGAAAGTTTTCACCCTGACTTTGCACTCGTTTGCAGCTCCGGCATGAATAAATGATTCATTGATGGACTTATAGGCATCTTTCAGTTCCACATACTTACCGACCAGACCTATACTGACTTCGCTGGCCGGATGCTTTAGGGTATAAAGGAATTTTTCCCAGTCTCGCAAATCCGGTTCAACGTCGCAGGGCATCTTTGTCTTCTTCAGTATCTCCAGATCCAGGTTTTCCGCCCTCATGAGGACGGGAACATCATAAATCGTTTCCACGTCAATGCATTCGATGACAGACGATGGGGAAACATTGCAAAATAATCCAATTTTATTCCGCAGACTTTCAGTAAGATGCTTTTCGGTTCTGCAGACGATTATATCCGGCTGTACTCCGGATTCCAGCAATGTCTTTACAGAATGTTGTGTTGGTTTGGTCTTCAGTTCTCCTGCTGCTGCCAGATAAGGGACAAGGGTCAGATGAACAACCACGCAGTTCCTTCCCAATTCCCAGCGCATCTGTCGCACTGCTTCAATGAATGGCAGGGATTCAATATCGCCAACAGTTCCCCCGATCTCAGTGATCACAAAATCATAATCACCCCGATTAGCCAGCAGTTTAATCCGGTACTTGATCTCATCGGTAATATGGGGGATTACCTGAACGGTTTCCCCCAGGTATTCTCCTTTGCGTTCTTTGGTAATGACCGACTGATAAACCACTCCGGTTGTAACATTATTTGCCTGGGAAGTGGGAACATTCGAAAATCTTTCGTAATGCCCGAGGTCGAGATCGGTTTCAGCGCCATCTTCAGTCACGAAACATTCGCCATGTTCATAGGGATTCAGCGTTCCCGGGTCAATGTTGATATAGGGGTCAAGTTTCTGAATGGTGACGGTAAAACCGCGTGCAACCAGCAATTTAGCAATGGAAGAGGAGATAATGCCCTTTCCGAGGGAAGAAGAGACACCACCTGTTACGAAAATGTATTTTGTCTTTGACATGGAGGTCAGAATTTTTTGTCAAAGTAAGCAAAGATAAAATTATTTTTTTAATAATGGTTAATTCTCCGCTTGATGGCAAGAATTTCCGAGGCAATTTCCTCGATGGGTTTGTTGGTCACCTGGATGACCGGCCATTCGCTCTTGTTAAAAAGATTCTGGGCATAATTCAACTCTCGCCTGACTTGTTCAAGGGAAGAATAATCCCCGGTATTTCCCCCGAGATATTGTTGTCGTACCGTGCGTAATGAGGAAAGATCATGAGGTTGGGTCATCAATCCAAATACATGTCCATAAGGAAGTTTAGTCAGTTCGTCAGGAATTTCAACACCGGGTACTATAGGATAGTTGGCCACCAGCCATCCCTTAAAAGCAAGGTAAATGCTCAGGGGCGTTTTAAAGGTCCTGGAAACGCCGACCAACACGATCTCAGCCCTTTCGTAATCGTAGGCCCGCTGTCCGTCATCATGGGTAAAGGCAAACTGCATGGAATCGATCCGCTTGAAATATTCTTTGTTCAGCCGGAAAAAAAGACCCGGTTCTTCGGTCGGCGGGTTGGCGAGGTGGTGCGTCAGTCGGGATAACAATGGCCCCATCAGGTCAATGGCATCGATATTATGGATACGGCTCGTACGCAGCATAGTCTCCCGAAGCGATTCAGCAACCAGGGTATGAATAATAAATCCCTCATTTTCAACCACCTCCTTAACAATCTCTTCTATCTGTTCATCCGATCGCACTTCCTGTTTCATGATAATATCGACACTGGCTTTCGGAAATTGTGTCATGGCCGCCATCAATGCCTGCTCTGCAGTGCGGCCGGTGCCATCAGAAACAACAAATATTTTTTGCATGGAGGAGAATTTAATGGCTTAAAACTACTGATTTTTCATATTCCTTCAATTATTTTTCCATTGTTTTTGCGGACTTGTCTGAAATCCCTATTTTTGAAGTTTAATATGAACTATAAAATTATAATAAAACATTACTATTATGGGAAACATTAAAGTTGGAATCAATGGTTTCGGTCGGATCGGACGTTTGACCTTCCGGGCCTTGTTAATGAAAAGTGGGGTTGAGGTTGTTGCTTTTAATGACCTGACCGATGCAAAAACCCTAGCACATTTATTGAAATATGATTCTGTTCATGGAAAATTCCCCGGCGAGGTTTTAGTTGAGGGAGATTTCCTGGTTGTCAACGGAAATAAGATAAAGGTTATGGCAGAAAAAGATCCTGCTAACTTGCCTTGGGGTGCCCTTGGGGTGGATATTGTGCTGGAATGTACTGGTATTTTCCGTACGCGTGAAAAAATGAGCAAACATCTTGCTGCAGGCGCAAAAAAAGTTCTCCTTTCTGTCCCTGCAGATAACAAAGAAGATGTTGATGCCACCATAGTTTTAGGTGTTAATGATAATACCCTTACACCCGATATGAAGCTCATCTCAAATGCTTCCTGTACTACCAACTGCCTGGCTCCGATTGCTAAAGTACTGAATGATAATTTCGGAATTAAAAAAGGATTGATGAATACCATCCATTCCTATACCAACGATCAGATCATTCTCGATGCTCCGCATAAGGATTTACGTAGGGCAAGGGCTGCTGCCGTTTCCATCATCCCCACAAAAACGGGTGCTGCCAAAGCCATCGGACTGGTGATTCCCGCATTGGAAGGAAAGATGGATGGTTTTGCTGTTCGTGTTCCTACCCCAGATGGGTCTTTGATTGACCTTACCTGCGAACTGGGCAGGGAAGTTACCAAGGAAGAAATTCATGCTGCTATGAAAGCTGCTGCAAATGGCCCCATGAAAGGCATCCTGGAATACCTTGATGAACCCCTGGTAAGCTGCGACATCATCGGAAATACGCATTCATCTATCTTCGATTCAGGATTGACCAAAGTGTTGGGTGGAAACTTGGTGAAAGTCATTTCCTGGTACGACAATGAATATGGTTACTCCTGCCGTTTAGCCGATTTGGTAATAAAAATGAGTTAACATGAGTCATCTTTTCCGCCACAGGGAATTAGAAGGATACATCATGGTCGTGGAAGATAGCAATATCGAAGCGACCATGGTGAAATCCCTGATCAAAGAACACGGTTATAAAGTTAAAGTTTTTGGATCAGGCGATGAAGCCTTCAAAGAAGCAATGGAAAACCATCCCATGCTGATCATCAGTGATGTCATGATGCCTGGCATGGACGGATATGAATTTTGTGAAAAATTGAAATCAACCCCGGCTTTGAATGAAATCCCGGTGATCCTGCTGACTTCCCTGCAGGATCCCCTGGATATTATCAAAGGATTACAGGTCGGTGCCGATAATTTCATCACAAAACCTTTTGAAGCTAAATATCTTCTTTCAAGGGTTAATTACCTGCTGGCCAACCGGGAATTAAGAAGTGCAGGTAATACGGATATGGTGCTGGAGATTATGTTCAAGGGCAGTAAGTATGCCATTAATTCTGAACGGAAACAAATCCTTGATCTCCTTTTATCGGTTTACGAAACTTCTATTGAACAAAACAAAGCCTTGCTGGAAGCACAGCAACAGCTGCAGCAGTCAAACGAGCACCTGATAACTGCCAACCGCGATCTGGAAGCTTTCTCTTATACCATTTCCCATGATCTCCGTACCCCGCTGAACCATATCAGCGTAAGCGCCCAATTGATCAAGCAGCATCATGAAGAGGAATTCAGCGAAGAAGATAATTCGTACCTGAATACCATTCTGACTACCATTCACTCCATGACTGAAATGATCAACGACCTGCTTCATTTCTCCCGTTCTGGGAATATTAATTTCCTGGAAAAGGAAGTAGATCTTTCCCAGATTACCCAAAAAGTGATGGAATGGATACGACAGGATGATCCTTCCCGTAAGATTCATGTCACCATCGAAGATAACATTATCGTCAAAGGTGATTCCAGTCTCCTGATGGTCGTGATGAAAAACCTGATGGGGAATGCCTGGAAATACACATCAAAAACTCCTCATCCTGAAATTCATTTTGGTAAGATGAAAAAAGGCGAACAAACGATTATCTATGTAAAAGATAACGGGGTGGGGTTCAACCCCTATCTGGCAGGAAACCTCTTCACTGCCTTTGTAAGGCTCCATGCCCAGGATGAATTTCCGGGTACCGGAGTCGGACTGGCAACCAGCCGCCGTATCATTGATCGACATGGTGGAAAGATTTGGGCAGAAGCTGCGGTTGGTAAGGGAGCCACCTTTTTCTTCACACTTCCCGGAACCCCATAAGCTAAATGGAATCCATCAGGGAAATATATAAAATCGGATCCGGACCCTCCAGCAGCCATACCATGGGTCCGAGAAAAGCTGCAGAAATTTTCAAAAAGCAAAATCCCGGGGTCAAAAGAATCAGGGTGATACTATATGGCAGCCTTGCTGCTACAGGCAAAGGTCATATGACCGATAAAGCCATACAGGATGGGCTGGCTCCGGTTCCGGCTGAAATTGTTTGGGAACCCGAGGTTTTCCTGCCTTTACACTCCAACGGAATGAAATTTGAAGCCCTTGATAATGCCGGAAAAGTCAGGGCAGCGTGGACCACCTACAGCATTGGTGGTGGTGACATCAGCGATACCGGCCGGAGAGATCCTTCAAAAAAGATCTATAAGCTGACTAAGATGGCAGAGATTCTTCACTGGTGCGAAGAACATGGAAGAACCCTGTGGGAATTCGTGGAAATGCATGAGGAACCTGATCTCTGGGATTACCTCTCGGAAGTATGGAAAGTTATGCAGGAAGCGGTTGAACGCGGAATTGAAGCCGAAGGTGTGCTCCCGGGCCGGCTGAATCTCTCGCGGAAAGCTTCTTCTTACTATACCAAGGCAAGGAGTTTCAAAGGAACACTGTCGCGCCGTGCTTTTACTTTTGCATTTGCCCTGGCTGTTGCAGAAGAGAATGCAGCAGGAGGAAAAATTGTGACTGCCCCTACCTGTGGTTCCTGCGGGGTAATTCCATCGGTCCTTTATCTGCTGAAGACACAGTATGATTTTAATGAGAAAAAAATTCTCCGGGGACTCGCAACTGCAGGTTTGATAGGGAATCTGATCAAGACCAATGCATCCATTTCAGGAGCTGAGGTAGGATGCCAGGGTGAAGTTGGCAGCGCCAGCTCAATGGCAGCAGCAGCAGCAGAACAAATGTTCGGAGGCACGCCAAGGCAGGTTGAATATGCTGCAAGCATTGCCATGGAACATTTCCTTGGACTCACCTGCGATCCGGTATTCGGACTGGTTCAGATCCCCTGCATCGAGCGAAATGCATTCGGGGCAGCCCGCGCCCTTGATGCCAATATGTATGCTTTATTATCTGATGGACACCACCTGGTAAGTTTCGATAAAGTGATACAGGCGATGATGCAAACCGGCCATGACCTGCCCAGGATATACAAAGAAACTGCTGAAGGCGGACTCGCAGTTTTGGGAATCAAACAAAAGTAACCCCTGTTGATTTAAAACCATGGACACTATCGTTCAGATTCTTATTTTCCAGCTAAATGAGCAGAAATATGCCATTGCCCTCTCCTCTGTCATCCGTATTCTTCGCGCAGCAGCAGTGACAACGATTCCAAAAGCACCCCTGGTTATTCACGGGGTGATTGACCTAGGGGGAGAAATGATCCCGGTTGTCAACCTCCGCAGAAGAATGGGTTATCCTGAATGCCCGATCAGGCTCAATGACCGGTTCATTCTGGCAAAGACGTCCAGCAGAACTATCATCCTGGTAGTAGATACCGTTTTGGGAATGGAGGATGCCTGTGAAAGTGAATTTTCAAGCGCCGAATCGGTGATTAATGGGATGGAGATAGAGGGTATTCTGAAGCGGGAAGATGATGTAATACTAATATACGATATTGATAAATTCCTGCCAATTGAGGACGAAAAAATATTAAATGAAGCTTTGTTGAAAGTGAAAAATGATTAATGAAAATACTCCCATCAGAACTCCTGCAAAGTCTCAATTCTGTCCTTAACCAGAGATTTGGTCTGAATTATCCGGCTGAACGATGGAGAGAATTGCAAAAAAACCTGATGGCAGCAGCAAATGAAGCTGGTTTACCTGAAGATCCTGACTTTCTACTTCAGGCCCTGGAAAAAAATATCCTTTCACAGGATGATACAGATATTTTCATCCGTTATTTTACAGTAGGAGAAACCTATTTTTTCAGGGAAAAACCAGCATTAGAGGCTTTTCGTAATAATATTCTCCCTGCCATTATTCATGAAAGAAAAGGAAAAGACCAAAGTATACGCATCTGGAGTGCAGGTTGCTGCACAGGGGAAGAACCTTACTCAATTGCCCTGCTAATGAAAACATCCATGCCTGACATCCAGGACTGGAATATTAGCATTCTTGGCACTGACCTTAACCGGAAGTTTCTTGAAAAAGCAATTTCAGGAAAATATTCCAAATGGTCTTTCCGTGAAACTCCACCTGAATTTCTGCCAATATATTTTAAACGGTCAGATCGCGATTATCAGATTTCTGAAGAAATTCAAAAAATGGTTAAATTTGACTATCTCAACCTGGTCTCTGATATTTTCCCTTCACCTTCTTCCCCCTATCACAATATAGATATTCTTTTCTGCCGGAATGTGCTTATGTATTTTGCCCCGGAACAGGCTATCCGCATCGGACAGAAATTTTTCCATACCATTGCTGAAGGCGGTTGGCTGATTACCAGCCCGGTTGAAGTTTCAAATCTTTACTTCGAGCCATTCAAACAGGTTAATTTTCAGGATGCCATCGTATATCAGAAAATTTCCGAGAAAAAACCAAACCTGCAACTCACCACCTCAGCATCTCCCCAATTCTCTACCTCACATACTCCTTCAGTCAGGGATAGAAAAAAAAACCGTGTTCTTCAGAAAAGTGAACATCCCCAGCCTTTAAAACCCACTGAACAAAAAACCCCACCTTCACCCCTGGAAACTGCCAAATCATTTGCTAACCACGGGAAATTGAAAGAAGCCCGGCTTTGCCTGGAACCCCTGATCGACACTGAACCTATGAATACAAAGGCCCTTTATTTTTATGCCCATATGCTGATGGAGTCAGATGAACTTCAACTGGCTGAAAATATGTTAAAACGTTTGATATACCTTGAACCCGATCATATCATGGCGCATTACCAGATGGGCAACCTGGCTCGATTAAAAAACCAGCAGAAAATGGCTGTCAGGCATTTCCGGAATGTCATTGAAATATTAAAAAGTATGCCTAATGAGGAAATTGTGAATGATTCTGAAGGGATTACTGCTGGCAGAATGATAGATTTTTGTAACTTGCTGATAAAAAATTAGTATAAATAGTTATGGATATTGAATTTACCACCGCCATGGAGGAGGAAATCCTTCATCGCCGGGCCAAGGCTTTATCAATTGTCCCTGCTGTTGAAAATGGCAGTGAGAAGAATTCCTTGCTTGTGGTAAAATTCCTGCTGGCAAAGGAACTGTATGGAATTGAAACTCTATTTATCCAGGAAGTCCTTCCCCTGAAAGAACTTACATTGGTTCCCGGAACTCCGGCATTCATAATGGGAGTCATTAATGTCAGGGGGAAAATCTTTCCGGTACTGGATCCAAAAAAAATTTTCAACCTGCCTGAACATGGTATTACCGAATTTAATAAAGTAATCCTGATCAATTATGAAGATATCCGTTTCGGACTTGTGACAGATGAAATAAGGGGAACAGAAATCATACCGATTTCCGCACTTAACCCGGCGCCTTACACTTTATCAGGAATCGGAACAGAATTCATTCAGGGCATCACCGTTGAAGGACTAATTATTCTTCAGACAGGAACACTCATTAAGAGTAAACATATTATCGTTAATCAATAAGGAGAGAATTATTTTATCAGCAAATCATAAAAAATGGAGGATATTGCATGAAAGCATCTAAAGGAAGTACCAGAAGAAGACTATTTACCGGCTTTGGCCTGATTGTTTTCTTAATGCTTGCCGTGACCATCACTGCATATGTTAGCCTGAAAAACATTATTCAAACCCAAAAGAAGGTTATTGAATCCTTTGACATTACTGAAACAATCATGGAAACCAAGGCTAACCAGAACCGGAACCGAGCCCTGATCCTTGAAATGATTTTAACCGAAAATGCCGAATTAAGACAGCAGTCTGAATTCAACATTAAATCAAAAGCTACCGAAAATGATATCCTTTTTAATAAATTATACGAATTTTTTAAAAGATATCCTGAAAATTTTGAAAAAATTAATGAAGCCAAAACTATTCTTGAAGCGTACAGGGAAAACCGTAAGGAGCAAATCACCCTTATCAGCCAGGGCAAGAAAGAAGAAGCCAGAATGATGGGAAAGGGAATTCAGGAGGAACTATATGAAAAATTCAGGACAATTATTGATAGCCTGGGTAAAACAGAAAAAGAAATGGTCAATCAGGCGGTTCATAATTCACAGCAACTAGCATTTCGTATTGAATTGATAATTATACTTTTAGGTGGATTTGCCTTGATAACTTGCCTGACCATGGTGTTCTGGATGATAAGAATGTTCCGGCAATTAAGCAAAGAAATTAACGATGGAATCAATGTATTGACAACATCTGCCAATGAGATTTTAACTACTGCCACTGAAGTATCAACAGGGGCTACTGAAACTGCCACAGCAGTTGCAGAAACCACCACCACAGTAGAGGAAATCAGGCAAACAGCGCAATTGTCAAGTCAAAAAGCCGGCAATTTGCTTGAAAATGCACAGAAAGCAGCAACAGCAGCACAAAATGGACAAGTTTCGGTAACTGAAACCATTGAAGGGATGATGCGGATCAATCATCAGATGGAACTCGTTTCTGAAAGTGTGGTCAAGTTATCAGAGCAAAGCCGGATGATTGGTGAAATTACAGCTTCTGTGAACGATATTTCAGACCAGTCCAACCTTCTGGCGGTCAATGCAGCCATCGAAGCTGCCAAAGCAGGAGAACAGGGACGTGGTTTTACCATCGTAGCCCAGGAAATCAGGAGCCTTGCTGAACAATCAAAACAAGCGACAAACCAGGTCAAAGAAATCCTGAACGATATACAGAAGGCCGTTGGACAAGCAGTAATGGCTACTGAACAAGGCGCTAAAGCTGTTGAATCAGGAAGCAAACTGGCTGAACAAAGCGGTGATGCTATAGGGATGCTTGCAGAAAGTGTTAATGAAGCCGCTGAGTCAGCGCTTCAGATTTCTTCATCAAGTCAGCAGCAAATGGCCGGAATGAACCAGATCGTGCCGGCTATGGAAAATATTAAACAAGCCAGCGAACAGAATGTAATCGGGACAAAACAAACCCAGATCGCTGCAAATACTTTAAATGAGCTGGGAAAAAACCTTAAAAAGATCGCAGAAAAGTTCAACATTTAATCCGATACCATGAATAAGAAACAGGAAGAGTTTTTTAAAGAACTCCTCGCTGATTTCAAGGTCGAAGCGGCAGAGCATAAGCAGACTATCATCAAAGGGCTGCTCGATCTGGAAAAAGGTCTTGCTGAAAAGGAAATGCAATCCCTGGTGGAACTAATCTTCAGGGAAACACACAGCCTTAAAGGTGCAGCCAGGGCTGTTAGTCTTGCTGATATTGAGCGGTTGTGCCAAACCATGGAAACCGGATTCTCATTGCTGAAAAACCAGACAATCTCTATATCCAAAACATTTTTCGACAAAATGCACGCTTCTGTCGATCTCCTGGATCAGTTGCTGGAAGATAGCGCCACCGGGAATAAAACGGTTAAAGCCGAACGGAAAGTGGCAATCATGAAAGACCTGAATGAGCTTTTTTATAAGAAAAGTTCCCTACCTGGAAAGATTCAGAATACTGCTGACTCAGAAAAAATTCAATCAGAAAAAATCATATCACAGGACCTGCCACAGAAGGAAAAGAGTGTCGCAACTGAAACGGTCCGCATCTCGACAGCTAAATTGACTGAAATTCTCCTTCAGACAGAAGAACTGATTAACATAAAAAACACCCTGACCCATTATATTAAAGAAATACGGCGGATAACATTAAACCCGAAGACAGGCGGCGATATCTGCCAGGTAGAAGGAAAACTGAAAAGTATCCGGGAAGAAATTGACCGTGTCGCAAAGCCGATGGATCAGTTCAGCCGGATCATGACCCGGACCATCGATGATTTATCGCTGGGGATTAAAAACACTTTACTGCTGCCCTTCTCTTCCATCCTTGATATTTTTCCGAAATTTGTCAGGGATTTAAGCACTTCGCAGAAAAAGGAAATCAATTTTACCATCCATGGAGGTGAAACCGAAATCGATCGCCGTATACTAGAGGAAATCAAAGATCCGCTGATCCATCTCATCCGGAATTCTATCGACCATGGTATTGAAACACCGGACATAAGAAGAAAATCAGGAAAACCACCAAAAGGCTCACTGATCCTTGAGATTAAGCAAACCGGTAACAGGGAGGTCAGCCTGCAGATTTCGGATGACGGTAAAGGAATCAGCAGGGAAAGAGTTCTGGAATCTGCCTTTAAAAACGGGGTAGTCAGCCAGGAAGTGGCAGATAATATGACAGACCAGGAAGTATTTAATCTGATCTTTCTTTCCGGTTTATCCACCAGTCCATTTATCACGGATTTATCAGGACGGGGTCTGGGACTGGCTATTGTGGCCGAAAAAGTATTCCGGCTTGGAGGAAGTGTCAGTATTGATTCCAAACCCGGATCTGGCAGTGTATTTATTATTATTCTTCCATTAACGGTTGAGACTTTCCGTGGGATCCTGATCCGCATAGCTGAGCAGTACCTGATTATTCCAACCAATACCATCGAAAAAGCCATCCGCATAACTCCATCAGAAATAAAAAAAATTGAGAACCAGGATACTATTATTTTTAATGGGAAAAATATCGCTTTATTGAGATTGGGAGATATACTTGGACTGCCTTATAAAAAACCAAAAGCCGGTGAGCTGGCCTTGTTTTTTACCCTGATCCTCAACCTGGGACAGAGACGAATGGCTTTTATCGTGGATGAAATACTAGATGAGCAGGAAGGTATTGTTAAAATGCTTGGATCTCAATTAATTCATGTGCGGAATATAACGGGGGCAACAGTACTTGGGAACGGAAAAATCGTCCCCATCCTGAATGTTGCAGAGCTCATGGAATCCGCAAAATCCATGAATAAAAATATGACCCTTACCCAGGAGTCTGACAGAAGTGAAATTGAATCCGGGGAAAAAAAATCAGTCCTTGTAGCAGAAGACTCAATCACGGCACGTTCCCTGCTTCGCAATATCCTTGAATCAGCCGGCTATCTCGTAAAAACGGCTGTAGATGGTATGGAAGCATTCCAATTCCTGCAAGGTGAGTCGTATGATCTGGTAGTTTCCGATATTGAAATGCCCAGGATGAACGGGTTTGAGTTAACAACAAGAATCCGGAGTGATAAAAAAATAGAAGAATTGCCGGTTATCCTGGTCACTGCCCTGGATGCGCCAAATGACCGTCAAAGAGGGATGGAATGCGGCGCCAATGCCTACATTGTAAAAAGCAGTTTTGAACAAAGTAATTTGCTTGAAGTCATCAAACGATTACTCTGAAATGGAACTTAAAAAAATTCATGTTCTTGTCGTTGATGACTCCTCCCTGATCCGGAGTCTGCTTTCAACAATTCTCAGGAAAGATCCCCAGATTACAATCATTGGTACTGCAAACAATGGAGAAGAAGCCCTAAAGATAGTCAAAAGGGACAGGCCTGATGTAGTTACCATGGACATTCATATGCCCGGTATGGATGGGTTTGAAACCACCAGGCAAATTATGCAGCTTTATCCTGTTCCGGTTGTTATTGTCAGTGGATTTTACAATACTTCCGAAGTTGCAACGGCATTCAAAGCAGTTGAAGCAGGAGCTGTCACAATCTTATCCCGTCCACCGGGGCCTGAATCACCTGACTTTCAGGAATCTTCCCGGAAGTTTATTCAGACGATTAAACTGATGGCTGAAATTAAAGTAATCAGAAGATATTCCCGCCCTGTGTTAAAGACTGCAGAGATTTCTCCCATACTGACCCGATTGCCAGAAACTTCAAAATTTCCGGAACTTACCGGGAAACAGATCATGGTTATAGGTGCATCAGCAGGAGGTCCACAGGCTCTCCAGGTAATTATAAAAGGATTGCCCAATGATTTTCCAATGCCTGTAATTATTGTCCAACATATTGACTCGGGTTTTGCTGAAGGTTTTGCAGTTTGGCTTAAGGAAGTCAGCGGTAAAAGAGTCATTCTTGCCACCAATGGCACCAAACCTCAGGCAGGAAACATCTATCTTCCTCCCGGAGATTTTCACATAGGACTAGGTCCTGACGGGAAAATCATGCTAAAGCAAGAAACCTCAGAACGGGGCATCCGACCCTCTGTTTCTTACCTTTTTCGCTCTGTCTTGAGAGTTTATGGCAACAGGGTGCTGGCGATTCTTCTTTCCGGGATGGGAAAAGATGGTGCCGCTGAAATGAAAATGCTGAAAGATGCCGGGAGTATTACCATTGCCCAGGATGCCGGTAGTTCCCTGGTCCATGGAATGCCAGGGGAAGCCATCCGGATTGGTGGAGCAAACCTGGTCCTTTCACCGGAACAAATCATCGAATATCTGCAAGATAATTATATGCATGCATAAAAAACGACAACATGAGCCAATTTTTTCATAATAAAACGGATAGCTACAAAATAATGATTGTGGAAGATTCCAGTGTTCAGGCAAAAAAACTCAGGTTTCTGCTGGAAGAAAACGGTTTCGAAGTGGAAGTATATTCCAATGGTAGCGATGCATATAAGCGGCTGGAAGAGGTTAAACCCATCCTTATCATCAGCGATATCGTGATGCCTGAAATGGATGGTTATGAGTTTTGCACAAATGTTAAAGCTAGCGCAGCTTTACGGGAAATCCCTATCATTCTGCTGACTTCTCTCCGTGATCCTCTGGATATCATCAAAGGCTTACAGGCCGGAGCTGACAATTTCATTACGAAACCCTATGAAGAAAACTACCTGATGTCCAGGATACAATATCTCCTTGCCAACCGGAATATCAGGCAGTCAGGCGGGGCGGAAATGGTCATAGAAATCATGTTTAAAGGAAATAAATATGCTATTAATTCAGAAAAGAAGCAGATTTTAGACCTATTACTCTCGGTTTATGAAGCAGCAATCCAACGAAATGATGAATTGATACAAACCCAGGCACAATTGGAAGCTGCCAATGAAGATCTTATTTCTGCCAACCATGAACTTGAATCATTCGCTCATACTGTGTCTCATGACCTCCGTGCTCCGCTTCACCTGATAAAGGGCTATGCCCAGGTATTGGAAGATGATTATTCAAATGTGCTGGATGAGCCCGCCTTAAACTTCCTGAAGATTATTGACAAATCTGTGAATTCAATGGCCAGGCTGGTAGAGGATCTCTTGAATTTCTCCAGGTCAGCACATGCTGATTTGGATATTCAGACCATTGATATCGCCCCCATTTGCCATTCAATTATAAATAAATTTGAGCGTAATTCACCTGAGCGGAAGGTTCAGGTTGAAATTGAATCTGATTTGAGAGTCAAAACAGATCCAGGACTTATCGAAATTGTTTTGGAAAACCTGCTGAGCAATGCGTGGAAATATACAGGGAAGAAACCAGATCCCTGCATTTCAGTTGGACAGGAAATCCGAAACAATGAAACCGTGTTGTTTGTCAGAGATAATGGCGATGGGTTTGAGATGGCCAATGTTCAGAAGTTATTTACCCCTTTTCAGCGGCTACATACCAACCAGGAATTTCAGGGTACAGGAGTAGGATTAGCCACAGTGAAAAGAATTATTGAACGGCATGGCGGGAGAATCTGGGCTGAAGGAGAAAAAGGATCCGGAGCCACTTTCTATTGGACAATTCCCGATCAGGGATAAAAAGCTATTTCCTGCTTCGTTTTCTTTCAATCTCATCCAGGATGATCTTCCTTAATCTGATGGATTTCGGGGTCACTTCCACATATTCATCGCCCTGAATATATTCCATGGCTTCTTCCAGTGAAAATTTAATGGCGGGAACGATCACCGCCTTGTCATCAGAACCGCTTGCCCGCACATTGGATAGCTTCTTGGTCCTCGTCAGGTTGATCACGATATCATCTCCCCGGGTACTTTCCCCCACCACCTGTCCGGCATATATGGGTTCTCCCGGTTCAATGAAAAATTTTCCACGATCCTGAAGTTTATCAATACTGTAGGTAATTGCCGTTCCTGTCTCCATGGCAATCAGGGAGCCGTTGATCCGGCTCTGCATCTCTCCCTTCCAGGCTTCATAGGCCTTGAACCGATGAGCCATGACGGCTTCGCCTTCAGTGGCAGTAAGAACCGGATTCCTCAAGCCGATCAAACCACGGGCCGGAATTTCGAATTCCAGGATTACCCGGTCCCTTTTATTTTCAATATGAATTATATCCCCCCTTCTGCGCGTGACAATCTCTATGACCTTGCCCGAAAACGCTTCAGGCACCTGGACCTTGAGCAATTCAACCGGTTCACAAGTTTGTCCGTCGATTTCTTTGATCAGCACTTTAGGCTGCCCGAGTTGGAATTCGTATCCTTCCCTGCGCATGGTTTCCACCAGAATGGCGAGATGCAGGATTCCCCGGCCAAAAACCAGGAATTTATCGGAACTGTCAGTTTCTTCAACCCTTAACGCCAGGTTTTTTTCAATCTCATGAAAAAGCCTTTCACGGATGTGCCTGGAAGTCACGAATGTTCCCTCCCTGCCTGCAAAAGGTGAATTATTGATGGTGAAAACCATGCTCATGGTGGGTTCATCCACGGTGATGCGTGACATCCCTTCCGGATTTTCGAAATCGGCAATGGTGTCGCCGATATCAAAATTTTCAGGTCCCAGCACAGCACATATTTCTCCGGCTTCCACTTCCCGTTTCACTTTTTCTTTTCCAAGGCCTTCAAAAAGATATAATTCTTTAATGGTTGATTTCAGAATTGTTCCATCATTCTTGACCAGCGAAACCTGGTTTCCTGCCTTGATCGACCCGCGGGTGATACGACCAACGGCGATACGGCCTACATAAGAAGAATAATCGAGTGAGCTGATCTGCAATTGTAAGGTGCCTGGCAGCTGAACCGGAGGCGGAATATGTTCCAGAATGGTGTCCAGCAGGTAATGGATATCCTTGGTTGGCTTACGCCAGTCATCTGACATCCAGCCCTGTTTGGAAGAACCGTAAACGGTCGGAAAATTTAACTGATCTTCACTCGCATCCAGGCTGAACATCAGTTCGAACATGGCTTCATGAACTTCATCGGGAGAACAATTGGGTTTATCTACCTTATTGATCACTACAATGGGCTTCTTTCCCAGTTCCAGCGCCTTCTGCAATACAAAACGGGTTTGCGGCATAGGCCCTTCAAATGCATCAACCAGAATAAGCACACCATCAGCCATGTTCAGCACACGTTCCACTTCCCCTCCAAAATCAGAGTGACCCGGAGTATCGATAATATTAATTTTAATTCCTTTATACCTGACCGATACATTTTTTGACAGGATGGTAATTCCCCTCTCCCGCTCCAGGTCATTGGAGTCGAGAATCAGTTCCCTGACTTCCTGATTCTCCCTGAACAGCTTGACCTGATATAAAATACGATCAACCAGGGTGGTCTTTCCATGGTCAACGTGCGCAATAATGGCTACATTCCTGATCTCTTGCATGCAAATAATTTAAATACTTATATATGAAAAGAATTTGCAAAGGTACGCTTATTTCAGGATGATTTCTTAAGTTTGCAACGCTAAATTCTAACTTATGATCAAAAAACTAATCGCCAGGCAGATGGTCAAACGCATTAAAAGCGTGCAACTACCAGTGGATGTCCTGGAACAGAAACATGTGGACCAGACCCAGCCTTACCCGAACGACAGTTCCTATTTCTATGGCAGCGACAAGGAAGGAAATGCTTTCATTACCCGCATGGCTTTCCGCAGTCCGAAAAGGAAGAACGAATATTGGTTTGATTTTTTCCTGAAAGGACAAGGGTATTTCGGACTCACCCTGGATCCCGGAACAGAAGGAGAAGGATTCCAGCAGGGAAATTTAAAATATGAACCCATCGAGATCGGGAAGATCTGGAGGGTAATGTATGATGGCAATGTGCATGACAAAGAAGGAAAATCTCATTTCTGCAAGCTGAACCTGGTTTTTACCGGAGAGCATCCCATTTATGATTACGCCAGGAGTTCCGATCAAAGGCTGATCGCAGATGCCATTGCTGCTGAGAAATGGAGCAAGGAATTCTTTCACAACATGAAAGATACCCACCAGGTCCATTACGAACAAACCGGGAATTTTAAAGGATCTATCGTGCTTGACGACCAGACTTTTAACCTCAATATGCGGGCATCCCGCGATCATTCCTTCGGATCGCGCAACTGGCTCACCTGGGACCGGCATTACTGGATCACAGGAATCTCCGATACCGGCTACCACTGGACGGTGACCACCATCAAATGGCAGTTCCTGGGTCGGCTCACCGCCGGATTTATCACAGCCCCCGACGGATCAACCGACGCCATCGTGGAATGTACGGATCTCGAAACGGTTTCCAAAGAGAAATTGCTTCCTGACCATGGGTTTGTCGAAATCCATACCCGCAGTGGTAAGACCCATAAACTGGAATTCTGGCGTCATGGCGAATTCCCTTACCTGCATGATGGAAAATATATGATGAAAGAAGGGATCGGAACCTATAAATTCGATGGAGTTGACGGGCTGGGCATGGTGGAATTCGGATTTCATGCTGATAAATATACAGGGATTTGAGAATTTGGAGATTTGAGGATTGATTGTTAAGCGTTTCAGAGATTGATCAAATTTATCCAGGATATAAAAGACGAGCCGGTCGGAGGGAAAGCAAAAGGCTTGCAGATGCTCAGGAAAATCGGACTGAAGGTTCCGGATGCCTTTGTACTGATTCATCCCAGGATGGAACAGTTGGATGATGCCCAGCTCTTGAAGCATCTTCAATCGCTGGGTGAAGGACTCAAGGCTGTGCGATCTTCCGCCGTCAGCGAGGATGGTAATGCAGCATCCTTTGCAGGCCAGTTCGAAACTTTCCTTAACCTGAAAACATTCGGGGAGATCAAAACAGCCATCCATAAGTGTATCGAAGCATCCAAAAATACTCGGGTCAGGTCCTATTCCGATAAGCTGGTGGCTGAAGCCGACCTGCGCATTTCTGTTATCCTCCAGAACATGGTTGACGCCAGGGTGGCAGGTGTTGTATTTTCAGCCAATCCGGTCAATAACCGCCGCGATAAGATCCTGGTCAACGCTGTGGCAGGCCAGGGTGAAGAACTGGTAAGCGGAATGAAAGATGCCCATCATTACGAATTATTCCGCAGCGGGTCAAACATTCCTGCTGAAGTAGGTAAGAACGGGTATCTGTTAAATGAAAAACTGCTCAGGGAGATTCTCGAGGGTACAAAAAAAGCAGAAGTACATCTTGGAAAACCGGTTGACCTTGAATGGGCCATCGACCATGACGGCATCCTGCATTGGCTGCAGGTCAGGCCCATCACTACCCTCGAAGAAGTGCATTACAATGAATTCGATGCCGCAACAGGCCAAAGCAGCGACATCTGGACCCTGGGCAATATCGGAGAAATGATGCCGGGTGTGGCCACTCCGCTTACTTACTCCGTGAGCGCCGAAGCCATCGACTACGGGATGACCATGCTGGCCGACAAGGCCGGGGCATTCAAAATAAAGGACCGGACCTCTCCCAGGTACATCCAGATGTTCTATAACCGTTTGTTCATCAACATGAGTAATATGATGGACTATCCCAAACATACCTGGATGAATACGCCAGAAGACGTACAGTTCGCCATCTGTGGAAAAATATTTCCCGGCATCGGAGCTGAACCCGAAGTTGTTCTTCCACTTCGTATACTGAACTTTTTACGCCAGATGCGCAATACCATCATGGCAAAGAAACACCTCAGGGACCTGAAAGAACTTGAATCCGGTTTCCGTATCAATACCAGCGGAACCTGTGAGGAAGTGCATCAACGTCTGGAAGATGCACGGTTTCAACTTGGGATAGGCTTCGGGCACCATCTCATGACTTCCGCACAATCCGGTACGCTGTATTCGACTTTCATGCGTATCATGACTGGTGATAAAAGATTTCCCGCTGCATCTGATCATCACCTGGCTACCATGCTGCTTCTGGATATCCCGGAAATCGAAAGCGCCGATGCCGTAAAATCGCTGGAACGCTTTGCCAGGCTTATCCGCAGCGATAAAATTTTTGCGGACCGGTTTATTGCCGCTACTCCTGCCGATGCCCTGAAAATGCTGCAGCAGGAAGGACCCGGTGAAATTGTAAAACAGTTCGCCTCCTTTATTGAACGGCATGGACACCGTTGTGTCAGGGAATCGGAACTCAGGGAGAAAACCTGGGAGGAAAATCCACAGCAGCTTATTCAGACACTCCAGACAAAGGTCAGGGTGGGCGATGTAAAGCATTTCCGGCATGATCTGAAAAAGGAAATCCGTGTGGTACTCCGGCCTCTCCCCTTGCTCAAACGGGTAATCCTGCGTTCGCTGATTTCATCAGCACGGAAAGCGGTGGCACACCGCGAAATCTCAAAGGCCTTATCCATTAAAATGGTCAGTACCGTCAGGAAAGCCTATCAGCAGCTTGCAAAAAGACTGGTCAATGACGGACTGCTCGATGATACCGACCAGGTATTTTTCCTGACGCATGAAGAAATCGGTCAGCTGATCCGCGACAGGCAGCATACCTGGAGAATAAAAGCCAACAAACGCAGGGTCATATTGCCTGAACTCGACAAACTTATTTTTGAAGAAATCAGCTACGGAATTCCCGAACCCCTGGAGCGGGAGGCAGAAATTGAGATCCACGAAGGACAGTTAAAAGGAACACCCGTCAGCAGCGGCGTTGTAGAAGGCAGAGCACGCATTATCCACAGCCTGGCCGAAGCAGAACAACTCCTTGAAGGAGAGATCATGGTCGCCTCCTTCACCGACATCGGCTGGACCCCCTATTTCAGCATTATCGCGGGACTTATCACGGAGATCGGCAGTCCCCTCTCCCATGGCGCCGTAGTGGCCCGTGAATACGGTATCCCTGCCGTGGTCGGGGCCAAGGGAGCCAAACGCTTCCTTCACGATGGCGACCTGGTCAGGCTTGACGGCAACCGGGGAATCATTGAAAAACTGTCTATTCCAGATATCTCTTCCTGAGTCTGTCCACATTGGCTTCCAGGATATTCCTCACATAATGGTCCAGACCTCCGTAATGCAGATCCATTTCATCCAGGGCTGATTGCAGGTACTCCCTGCGGACTTCCAGCAACGGACGGAGGATACTTCCATTCTGACCGGCTTCATTGACCTTTTTAATGACCTTTTCAACAAAAGCAGCAGTCCGTATGTTGGTTTCCATATAGTCCTTCCAGATGGCATCCGGATCAGCGCCAAGGGCATAAAGCAGAAATACCGTGGCCATGCCTGTGCGGTCTTTCCCGGCAGCACAATGGTATAGCAGCGGAAGGTTTTCAGTAAAGGCAAGGATATCCAGGAATTTTTTAAAATCTGCCTGATGCGCCCTGACCATTCTCCGGTAATCACCAATCAGAACGTTCTCAAGTCCTTCTGCATCGTTTTCAGCAAGAAACTGCTCGGCCTTATCACGGGCAGCATCATGAATATCGATATGAATGATCTCATGAACAGTAGATATACGCTTATCGGGACGATGATCTATCTCCCTGCCCGCCCTGAGATCGATGATCATAGCTAATCCCAAACTTTCAAGTTTACGGATATCTTCATCGGAAACAGAAAAGAGATCACCACTTCGGAATAACAAACCGGATTTGAGCATCCGGCCATCGGCAGCTCTTATTCCGCCCAGATCGCGGAAGTTCGTTTGAGTTGAAAGAATGTTTGACAAGAATGAAGTTTGATTTGAGAAAGCAAAGTTACCGAATTATCCCTAACCGTAAAGGCAGATGAAGAAAAGCGATTTGTATATTTGCAGTGAAACGGAATATGATTGCATAGGGAAAATTAATTAGCGCTGATGAATTACCGAAAAAACAAGACTGGATCAGACTACCTGATTTCAATGGTTATTATGATGATCATTGCCATTTTCCCCCTGTTACCACGAGCAGGAAATGCACAATCTGTTCTTCCTTACCGCGATTCCTCATTACCAATTGAAACCCGGGTGAAAGATCTCCTGGACAGAATGACCATGGAAGAGAAGTTCCGGCAGATTTTCATGATACCAGGTGATCTCAGCATAGGAAAAGAAAAATTAAAAGCAGGGATATTTGGTCTCAGCCTGTCATCCCGGGGAAATTCAAGCTTCGATTCTCCCGGACAAATGGCTGCCAGAGTTAATGAAATCCAGAAATTTTTCAGGGAAGACAGCCGGCTTGGCATACCCGTCATCGTATTCGATGAGGCCTTGCATGGGCTGATCCGGGAAGGTGCCACCATATTTCCCCAGAGCATCGGGCTTGCAGCTACTTTTGATGTCAATCTGATGCACAAAATTGCACAAGCTATTGCTCGTGAAACCCGTTCCCGCGGCATCCGTCAGGTCCTCTCCCCCGTTCTGAATATTGCCAGAGATGTTCGCTGGGGTCGTACCGAAGAAACTTATGGGGAAGATCCATTCCTGGTTTCACAAATGGGCATAGCCTATATTTCAGGGATGGAAAAAGCCGGCATCATTGCCACTCCCAAGCACTTTGCAGTAAATGTTGGTGAAGGCGGCCGCGACAGCTATCCAATCCATTACAACGAGCGAATCATGGAGGAAATTTACTTCCCTGCCTTCAGGTCAGCAATCCATGAGGCAGGTGCTCAATCGGTGATGACTGCATATAATTCTTTCGATGGCAGTCCATGTACGGCCAATAACTGGTTGTTGAATAAAAAACTGAAGCAGGAATGGGGCTTCCGGGGATTTGTAATTTCAGATGCCTGTGCCGTAGGAGGCGCCAATGTTTTGCATTTCACCTCAGCCGACTATGGCGGATCCGGGAAAATGGCCATTGAAAACGGACTTGATGTAATATTTCAAACCGAATTCGATCACATGTCCTTGTTTTATGAACCCTTCGGATCAGGAAAAGTTCGCCTGGGAGCGATTGACAGCGCCGTAAGCCGCGTGCTGTGCGCAAAGTTTGAACTCGGTCTTTTCGAAAATCCGTATGTCGATCCATCGGAAGCAAAAACGCTCAATGGAACTTCGGAACATCGTAGCCTGGCATTGCAGGCAGCGAGGGAATCCATTGTATTGCTGAAAAACGAAAGCCACGTTCTGCCACTTGGAAACAATATTAAATCAATTGCAGTTATTGGTATCGATGCCATCGAATCGCGTTCAGGAGGTTACAGCGGTCCGGGGAACCGAAAAATATCGATTTTCGAAGGAATTCGCAGTCTTGCACCCGAAGGCGTGAAAGTCAGCTACAGCCCTGGCTGCGGACGAATTCACCGGGAATTTTCCACCGTACCGGAAGAAAACCTGTTTTTCTATAAAAATGGGGTAAAGCAAGCAGGACTTTGGGCAGAATATTTTGACAATACAACACTCGATGGCGCCCCAAAAATAAGCCGGAAAGATGCCAATATTGACTTCAGTTGTACTCTTTACGAGCCGGCCCAGGGAATTTCAAACAACTGGTATTCCATCCGCTGGAAGGGAAAAATTGCAAATAGTGACAATGGAAATATTAAAATCGGTATCGAAGGGAATGATGGCTATCGCCTTTATATTGACGGTAAGTTAATGATCGATAACTGGGTAAAGAAGTCATTTGGCACTCATCTGGTGGATTTTTATTTTGAAAAGGCCAGGGAATACGATATCCAGCTTGAATATCACGAGAATACCGGAAATGCTAAAATCAAGCTGGTCTGGACTTCGAATACCTCAGACTCCAGTAACCATTCCATCAGAAAAGCTGTTGACCTGGTTAGAGAATCTGACATCGCGATTTTTGCTGCCGGCATTGAAGAGGGAGAATTCCGCGACAGGTCTTCCCTGAAATTACCTGGCTTACAGGAAGATCTTATCCATGCCATGGCAATAACAGGCAAGCCGGTTATCGTCCTCCTTGTTGGTGGAAGTGCGGTAACGATGAACCCTTGGGTTGACCAAGTCAGGGGGATTGCCGATGTCTGGTATCCTGGGGAAGCAGGAGGTCAAGCAGTGGCAGAGGTTCTCTTTGGCCGGTATAATCCGGCAGGAAGACTTCCGGTAACTTTTCCATTATCCGAAGGACAATTGCCGCTGGTATATAATCATAAACCCACCGGTCGTGGCGATGATTACAATGATCTTTCAGGAATGCCCTTGTTCCCATTCGGCTACGGGCTAAGCTACACGACTTTTGAATACCGCGACCTCAGTTTATGCCCCGATCTGCTTTCCCGGGCTGATTCGACAATGGTGCGGTTCAAGGTGAAAAACACCGGAAATATTGCAGGAGATGAAGTCTGTCAACTTTATATCCATGATGAGCTGGCTACGGTTGCCCGTCCTGTAATGGAACTGAAAGGCTTCAGGCGCATTCACCTGGAAACCGGTGAAGAAAAAGAAGTTGCCTTTTTTATCGGTCCGGAAATGTTTAAAATATTGGATAAAAATATGAAACCGGTCATCGAAACAGGTATTTTCAGCGTGATGATCGGGTCATCATCAAAAGATATACGGTTAAGAGGAAATATCAGGATTCAATAATAACTTTCTGTTAAGAATACGCTTGATCGTTTCAAGCAATTCATGGGGGCTGACTGGTTTGCATACGAATGCAGCGCAACCCGCCTGCAATGCATTTCTCTCATCTTCAGGCTGAGTATAAGCAGTTAAAGCTATTACCGGCAATTTCGGAAACTTTTTCTTTAATTGAATAGTGGCATCAATACCATTCAGTACCGGCATCTTGATATCCATGAGGATGAGGTCAGGATGTTCTTTTTCAACCAAAGGCATAACCTCTCCTCCATTCCTGGCCCATACAATTTTTTTTACCTTCCTGGAAAACAGGATCTGCAGAAATTCAAAATTAAACTCCTCATCCTCAGCAATCAGGATAATAAGATCGGAAAATGAAAATGCCTGTTCATTGGTCTTTATACGTGGAGTAGTATAAGGTGTCTTTAGCAATGGAACATTAAAAGTAAAAACAGATCCCTGTCCGGGTTCAGATTCTACCCTGATCTCTCCTTGCATCATTTCCACCAGACCTTTGGCAATGCTTAGACCAAGACCGGTCCCCCGTGTTTCATGACCCCTACCTTGATGGACCTGATAAAACCGTTCAAAGATTTTTTCACATTCTGTTTTTTCAATTCCAATCCCCGTATCTCTCACATAAAACTCAGCCTTGATCCCGGTTAATGTATAACCAAAATTTATCTCTCCCTTCCTGGTATATTTAATTGAATTTTCGATCAATCCAACGATCACCTGCCGTATCTTTTCTCGATCCGCGAAAATTTTATCAGAAATAATCTCCTTGCAATTATCACAGACCAGCCTGATATCCTTTTTAATGATCATTTCAGACATGGAGAAGTAAATATCTTCCATGAGTTCGTGCAATGAAAATGTTACCGGGTTGACTGGTATTCTTCCACTATCCATTCTGGAAATCTCAAGCACATCATCAATAATACTCAGCAATTGCCTGGAATTGGAATTGATGATTCCGAAATAGCGATCCTTTTCTTCTTCCGTATTTTCTTCCGATTGCAGGAGATCTGTAAATCCAAGAATAGCATTCATCGGGGTTCTGATCTCATGGGAGATATTATTTAAAAAAGCGGTTTTCAGTCTTGAACTTTCTTCGGCTTTTTCTTTCGCCTGTTTGAGGTCAGTTTCTGCCTGCTTGATTTCTTCAATATCCCGGGTGATGGAAATAATATGCTTAACTCCCTTAAGCAGGATGATAGCAGCCGACATAAGTCCGGTACGTACTGCCCCATCCTTGAACCGGAACCTTGCTTCAAAGTTCCTGACCGCATTATTTTCTTTTAAAAGCTTAACAAGTTCATCCCTTTTTAAAGGATCCTCCCATATATTAATCTCAATGGAAGTTCGCCCGATAACCTCTTCTGCCGTGTAACCGGATAGTTTGGTAAAACCTTCATTTATCTCAATGTATATGCCATCTTCCATCCGGTTGATGTTGATGGAATCAGGACTCGTTTGAAAGGCGAGCCGGAATCTCTCTTCTGCCTCCCTGACTTTTTCTTCGGCCTGTTTACGGTCAGAAATTTCCCGGGATACTCCATGAATACCGATAGCTCTTTGCTCCTGATCAAAAATGATATTCATCATTACTTCCGAAAACCTGGTGGAACCGTTTTTACACCGGTGTTCCAGTTCAACCGTCATGTTAAAATCTCTTTTCAGTTCCCCATGGAGGGCCTTTCCGCTATAAACATGGTAAATTTCCGATACCATTTTTAAGGATTCTTCAGTATAGATTTCTTCCGGTTTCAGAGTTAAAAATTCCTCAGGGGTATAGCCTCTCTGCTTGAAAATAGAAGGACTAACATAAGTATAATGCATCTGCATATCCATCATCCAGATGACGTCGGATGTGTTTTCAGCTATCTGACGATATTTTTCCTCATTTTCTTTTAAAGCAAGGTATGCAGCATGTCGCAGGGAAATATCCCTGACATGAACGAGAATATGACCATCAGGCATGCTGCGAGCAGTAAGTTCTACCGGGATAAAATTTCCATTTTTACAGATAAACTTTCTTTCCTTGATTACAGTTTTTCCAACTTTTAATACGGCATGCTGCAGCGGATCATGTTGCAAGGTTTCTTTACCCACCAGATCAGAAATATGAAATTGTAAGAATTCATTCCTTGAATAGCCAAGCCATTGGCATAAAGTAGTATTGACATCAATGAAATATCCAGTGCCATCATCAATAAAAATACCATCAGGAGATTGTTCAAACAGCAATTTGTTTAACTCATTAACCGATACTGGGGTTGTCATATGGAGGGTGCCAGATAAATTATGGCTAAAATTAATAACATTTTAATCCAAAGCCAAATTCAATCAATAAAAATAAATGACTTTACTAACTTTATGGCCTTTAAATATGTAATGATGATCCGGAAGTTTATTTTATGCTTACTGGGATGTTTCGCTGTTATTACTTTATCCGCTCAACAAAAGATCATTGACGGGGATAGTATCGTCATCATTGAAGCAGTGCTGAAAAAAATGAATAAGAACATGAACTTTGTCATTGTTCCGGGTCCTGCTTACAATTCCTCAAGCAATCTCGGCTTTGCCATTCTGCCCATGTTTACCTATAACCTGAATAAAAAAGACACCCTCTCCCCTCCCTCTTCCACTTCTGCTTTAATTTATTTCGATTTAATCGGAAGCTGGTTTTTAGCCGCCCGTCAGAACCTTTATTTCAACGAGAATAAGTGGAGGATGATTTCAAGTATCGGATATGGGGATCTGAGAACAAAATTTTTCGGGATCGGCAGAGATACCGCTGTAGTCAAGAACAATCAGTATGTGTATATCAATCAGAAAACTTTTTTATTCATGCTGAACGGATATCGCAGGGTTTTTTCAAATTTTTATGCTGGCCTTGAATATTCCTACCTGAATGTCGATCTGGAAAGGGACGATTCATCTTCTGCAGCGGAAGAAAAAAAAGATGGTCTTGAAACCGGTCACCATATTGAGAGTCAACTGTCCCCCAGTTTTATCTGGGACAGTCGCGACGATATCTTCTGGTCGTCAAAGGGCTTTTTCTCTACCATTAATTTGCATCTGGCCAATCACTTGCTTTTTGGAGATCACGATTACTTCCTGATCAATGCATTCATTAACGGATATCATTGTCTTCTGCCCTCATCAAAGAAACTGATCCTTGCCTGGCGCATCTATTTTCAGGGCAGTTGGGGAAATGTGCCTTATTACCAACTGGCCGATTACAGCAAAGGTGATGGTTACAGGGGGTATACTCCGGGAAAATATGTCAACCGTTCAGAAGTGAATGCCCAGGTTGAGTTAAGATACGATGTATGGAAATTTATCTGTATCACCGGATTTATGGGAACAGGAAAAATTTTCAAGGATATCAGTAGTTTTGGACAATCTATCTGGTTGCCCTCAGGAGGGGTTGGTTTATATCTGACCCTGATTGCTTCACGGAATATACGCATGGGCATGAATTTCGCGGTTTCAAGACACGATTATGGCATATATGTCGGTTTAAACCAGGCATTCTAAAAATTTTCCTTGCAAAATAAGTACCACAACAATTTTTTCCTATTTTTGCATCACACTGTTATGGTCCTTTTTCTGAAGACCTTCAGGAAAAGTAAGCCAGAAGACCTGCCATATTTAGTAGCCTGTGCTTTCGGGTTAAAAGCAAGGGAAGTCAAAGAATATTTATCTTTTATTCATCAAACTTATGAAAAATTGGAAATCAGTTATTGCAACGGCAATCATTGCTGCGAACATTTCGGTATGCGCCTGCGGGCAAAACATTTTATGGGTCAAACAAGTCCTTACAGCCAACAGTGGAAAATTTGAATATCCCCCCCCTTACCAGGATTTTGTCAGCCTCCAGGCATTTGATGTGCTGTCACAATCAGTGAATGAATTCAGCACAATTTATACGCAATCCTCCCAGGATATCCTTATCATGAACAATATGGCCTATTTTGCCTGCCAGGATTCCATTGTCAAGTACAAGCTCTCTGATTACTCCCGTTTGGCCGCCATTGCTGATTCCGGTTTAAGTAAACTCTGCATGGTGGATGGAAAACTTCTTGTTTCCAAACAATATCCAATATCAACTTATTTTCTTGAAGTGCTTGACACGGCCGACCTGAGCCTGATAGCAAGAGTGGAAGGCATCAGCGGCGATTGCGGGGGAATTGCTGCCATTGATGATACCGTTTATGTCGCGGTAAATGGCGGCTGGATGGGGACGGAAGGGAAACTTGCCGTGATCGAAACTGCAGGATGGACACTTATGAAAGAAGTCAACTTCGGTACTGATGCCATCGGAATCATGCAGATCTATCCTTATAAAAACAGAATTATTTCTGTCAACAAGTCACCCTATGCCACACCCGGCGTAGGAAGTATTACTGTATATGATCCCACTAACCAGAGTTACATAAATTCGGTTTTCAATGTGAATGTCGGCACTGGTACAGGAATAAAAAATGATCTGCTTTTCCTTGGCTTAAATTACGGGATCGGATCAGTCAATCTGAATACCCTGCAAATAGCCGATACAACCATCGTTCCTGATCCGGGCTCTGCCTTTTTCCGTTATATCACTTCCTCTGTACTGGATACCGTTATGAATCGTTTATATGTGAATACCGGAGATTACCTTACTGCCGGCACCTGCCTTGTAACAAACCTCGCCGGAGACTCCATTACTTCCTATGCAACGGGTATTTCCACTGATGCCGTAGCCATCGATTACAGGGAATCTCCGGCCTCAGTCCCGGTCATCGAAAGCGAATCAAGCCTTCTTGCCGTTTATCCGAATCCAGCCACCGATAAAATAACCGTGAGCTATAATAACACCGCAGAAATCGAAGAGATCACCATCAATGACATGACGGGAAAGAAAGTTATTCAATCTGGAAATACTGCAGGCAACAGCATGACGATCAATATCGGTCAAATGCCATCCGGTTTATATTGTATCTTCGTGAAAGCCCATGGCAATACCATGCTTAAAAAGTTCATCAAACAATAGCCATGGAACAGTACGTTTGTAAATGAATCTCCTGAAACCAAAATATCAGCATCAGCTCGCCGGGTTTCTTTTCCTGGTTTTTGTCCTGATCCTGTTTCCCAAAGAACTGGTTCATGAATTATACGGGCATCATGATACCCATTGCCATCCCGGGCTAAAAACCAGCCTGGAACCCAGGCACACCCATTGCAAGATATTACAGCTGGAAGCATTTCTCTTCACTGCTCCTCATTTGTCCGGGCTTAATTCTTTTCTCTTTAGCATTACCAAAGTCCGGGTATTTCCGTCAACAGCTGTTCAGAAATCGATCATTTATTACAATCAGCTCCGGGGACCTCCCATTTCGTAAATCAGATTTTATCTTTCCTTTATTACCCTCATCTGCACCTGATTTTCATCCTGTGCCATGAGGTTTTATCCACCCTTTCAACATGAAAGAGTGATTTTTAATTAAATTTCTGAATTATGAAAATTAAAAAAATAATTTTATTAAGCCTGTTAATGATCGCAATTAATTCTTTGCAAACCATGGTTGCTCAGGTAACATTACAGGGAAAAATATCGGATGCAAAAACGGCAGAGCCCTTACCCGGAGCAACAGTATTTATCCCCGACCTCAAAACCGGTGTTGCGACGGATAAAAATGGATTATATCACATCAAAAACCTCCCTAAAAGTAAACTGCTCATTCAGGTCAGCTTTATGGGATATCGTTCCATCACTTCACAAATTGATCTGACCCATATTGCCGAGATGAATTTTCAGCTTTCTGAATCAGTCATAGAAGCACAGGAGGTCGTAATTACCGGGAGTGGAATATCAACTGACAACAGCCGAAGCAGTATATCCATCATCCCGATCAGTAAAAATGCTATACTCACCACTCCTTCCACCAACATCATCGATGCCATTGCAGATGTTCCCGGACTATCCGAAATCACTACCGGGGGAGATATTTCCAAGCCAGTCATACGCGGGCTGAGCTATAACCATGTCGTCACCCTCAACGAAGGAGTTCGACAGGAAGGACAACAATGGGGAGATGAGCATGGCATTGAAATCGATCAGTTTTCAGCCGACCGTATTGAAGTACTCAAAGGACCGGCAAGTCTCTTTTACGGATCTGATGCCATGGGTGGCGTTATCAATATCCTTGAACCCGTTCATGCCCCAGAAAATTCAGTTCGGGGGGAAATGGCCAGTCAGTTTGCTACCAACAACATGATGACCAACAGTTCACTCATGATGGAAGGGAATCATAATGGTTTTTTATGGAGGGCCAGGGGCAGTTATAAAAACGCCGGAGCCTATAAATCGCCCCCTGAATATGTTTATAATTCCGGATTCAATGAGATGAACTACAGCGCCATGCTGGGATTGAACAAGAAGTGGGGGTTTTCACACCTTCATTTCAGTAAATACGATGCCAACATCGGCATGGTGGAAGGGGCAAGTGATTCCTCCATTAAAAGAAAACCTGAACTGCCTTTTCAGAATGTTCAGCATTATAAACTTACCTCTGTTACCAATCTGATTTTCGGGAGCAGTCAACTCCGCTTCAACCTTGGCTTCCAAACCAACAATCGCTGGGAATTTGAAGAAAGCAAGGATGATCCCGGTTTATTCCTTCATTTAAACACATATACCTACGATGTAAAATATACGCACCTGTTTACTCATGAAATTGAACTCGTGGGCGGAGCTTCCGGGATGAGCCAGACAAATACCAATAAAGGCGAAGAATACCTCATTCCCGATTATACCCTTCAGGATATCGGAACATTTATTTATTTGAAGAAGTCTTGGACTAAATGGACCCTGAATGCAGGAATGCGATACGATGTAAGATGGATCACCGGGAATTCCCTTTATTTGCTTTCACCCGATACTTCTGCCCCGAAGATGGATACCGTTTTTCCGGGATTCCATTCTGTCTTTTCCGCTTTCAGTGGTTCCAGCGGCTTCACTTATGCACCTTCCAGGGTCTTTAATTTCAAATTTAACCTTGGTTCAGGGTTCAGATCACCAAATATTGCAGAATTAGGATCCAACGGAGTTCACCCGGGTACCTTCCGCTATGAAATCGGGAATCCGGAACTAAAACCGGAAAACAGTTTCCAGATAGACGGGGAAATATCCGCCAGTCTCAGGTGGATCAGCATCACTTTCAGCGGATTCTACAATTATATCTTCAATTACATTTATCAGCGGAATATAAACGGGGAAGAAACCTGGTACGATGGACAGCTCATAAAAGTGTATCGTTATGTACAGGGAAATTCAAGCCTGAAAGGATTTGAATTCGAAATCGATTTTCATCCTGTCGATGCCCTTCATTTTGATAACAGCATCGATTACGTGATGGGAACGAACGAGTCAACAGGGATACCTCTCCCCTATATTCCAGCTCTTCATAGCATACATGAAATCAAGTGGACCTTTAAAACGTCAAAAAAAAGCAAACTCCTGGGCCCCTATCTTTCCGTCGGGGCTGAGATCAATTATGCTCAGAACCGCATCGATACGTTTGAAACAACTTCATCCGGGTATTTTATACTCAATGCATCCGCCGGTACCCGACTGAAGGTTCAAAACCAGGTCTGGACCATCTTCATTGCCGGAAAAAACCTGACCAATACAAAATATTTCGATCACTTGAGCAGGTTGAAAGATGTCGGGGTATATAATCCCGGATGGGGTCTGACAGCCGGTTTGATCATTCCTTTCGGAATATACGAAAAAAAATAGGACTGAATTCTTAACATGACAGACCCGTTAATCAACCTAAATATGCTTTTAGCAGTTTGCTGCGTGAAGAATGTTTCAGCCTACGGAGCGCTTTTTCTTTGATCTGCCTGACCCTTTCACGCGTCAGATCGATCTTGGAGCTTATTTCATCGATTGTATAGCTATGAGGAACGCCAATGCCATAAAAAAGATTGATGATCTCTCTTTCTTTCTCGGTAAGGGTCGCCAGTGATCGCTGAACCTCACTGGCCAGGGATTCACGGATAAGGTATTCATCCGTAGGCAATATATCCACCGACTCAAAGACATCAAGAAGTTTCATATCTTCATCCTGGTCCAGGGGTGCATCCATAGAAACAGTTCTGGTCGACATCCTCAGGGTTTCAGCCACCTTATGTTCAGGAATTTCCAGTTCAACCGCCAACTCTTCCATGGATGGTGGCCTTTCAAATCGCTGTTCAAGCCTGACAGAAGCCTTCGACATCTTACTCATTGAACCCACCTGGTTAAGGGGCAAACGAACAATTCTTGACTGTTCAGCCAGCGCCTGAAGGATTGATTGCCTGATCCACCAAACGGCATATGAAATAAACTTGAACCCCCGGGTTTCGTCAAAGCGGTGCGCTGATTTGATCAATCCCAGATTTCCTTCATTGATCAGATCTGGCAAACTAAGCCCCTGGTTCTGGTATTGTTTTGCGACGGATACCACGAAGCGAAGGTTGGCTTTGCAAAGTTTCTCCAATGCCAGCTGATCTCCAGCCCTGATCCGCTGAGCAAGCTGCACTTCTTCATCCGTCGTGATCAATTCTTCCCTGCCGATATCAGCCAGATATTTATCAAGCGAAGCGGTCTCGCGGTTTGTAATTGATTTTGATATTTTTAATTGTCTCATAATCCGATTCCGTAATAGGCTCTTAAGCCGTTCGTATAGATGCCTTCAATAAGTACACCTCCGCCACGGTTTGTAAGGGCAGCCTTAAGGTCAGCCGTTGACCGTACCAGCTGACGGTCAACCGAAAGCAGGATGAAACCTGTCTGGATCCCGGCTGATTTCAGTTTCCCATTTTCAATGCGGGTAATCTTAAATCCTCCATCCAGATTCATTTTTTTCTTTTCATCCGCTGTTAAAGGCTCAAACGTAGCTCCATGGATAATTATTTTACTGTCGTAAGCAATATTGGCTTTGACTTCATCGCTGATAAATGTCAGGGGAAGATCATATTCTTTACCTTCACGCACAACCGTCACGGTGACCTGATCCCCGGGGTTATGCTGACCGACAAATTCCATTAACTCCGACTTTCCGTTAACAGGGTTTTGTTGTAACCGAACAATGATATCTCCGCTCCGGATCCCGGCTTTTTCAGCAGCTCCGCCGGCAATCACATCATCAACATATACGCCCCTGAAATCAGCAATTCCTTTATCCTTAGCCAGTTGCTCATCAATTTCCCGGTAATACAATCCCAGGTATGCCCGTTGTATCTTTCCGAATTTCATAAAATCACCCACTACTTTCCTGACAATATTTACCGGAATGGCAAATGAATACCCTGTATAAAATCCGGTACCCGATGCAATCGCGGCATTGATACCGATGAGCTCTCCCCTGGTGTTCACCAGGGCCCCACCGCTGTTACCCGGATTAATGGCTGCATCCGTCTGAATGAAGGATTCAATGGCTCCCTGGGAACCCAGGATATTGATATCCCTTGCCTTAGCCGAAACAATTCCGGCTGTGACCGTTGATGTAAGGTTAAAAGGATTCCCTACAGCAAGAACCCACTCTCCGATCTTCACATCATCGGAGTTTCCATAGGTTAAAAACGGCAAATCCTTCTCATCGATTTTAATAATAGCCAAGTCGGTACTCGGATCTGTTCCTATGACCCTGGCCTTGTAAACACGCTTATCGTTCAGGGTCACCGTTACATTGGTGGCTTCCTGAACCACATGATTATTGGTTACGATATATCCGTCCGGCGAAATGATAACCCCTGAGCCCATGGCCGAATAAGGAGAAATATATTCACGCGGTGCCTGACGAGGCCCGAAGTTAAAAAACTCAAAAAAATCATCATATACCATGCTTTTCTTCTGAAACTCTGATTTGATATGAACGACAGCATGCACCGACAGGGCCGCGGCAGCCTCAAAATCCGGCTGGTTAAACGCGGCGGAGGCATTATAACTGACTTTCTGAACGGGTACAGTCTCCGGCCGGTAATAGTAGTAGGAAGGTTTCTTCTCAAACGCCTTGTAAAGTCCTAAGGATACAGCGCCACCGGCGATCGCGATTAAAAAAATTCCAAAAATCCTTTTCATAGTTTTCTTAGTTTTTTATAATACTTGGTTTCCAAACGAAGGTGTTAAATCAATATTTTCAAATCCCTGTTAATTATTGTTAAACTTCCTGTTAAAAATTAGTTAAAAAAAAATTTGTCCGGGATATTACCTTTATGCCACTTCCCGGATTAAGCAGATATATTGTAAATCCTTTTCCATTTAGAACATAATGCCATGAAAGCTTTGATATTACTAATGTTTTATATGTTTTTCCTGTCAGGCCCCAAATCTCAAATCCCGACAAAAAGACAGAGTACTTCTGACCTCGAAAAGTATGCCAATTTAGATTCAATCCAGAAAAGAAGTCAAAATGTCAGGATCGTTTTCTGGAATGTCGAAAACCTGTATGATCCTTATGATGACACGACCAAGCTGGATGATGAATTTACCTCATCAGGTATGAAGCACTGGACTTATTCAAGGTTTAGCCTGAAACTCAACCATCTTGCAAAGACATTATTGGACATTGGACATTGGGAGCCACCGGCCATTATCGGCATGTGCGAAATTGAGAACAGGTATGTGCTGAATAAGTTGATTTACGAGACTCCGTTAACAAAGTTCAAATATAAAATCATTCATCATGAATCACCTGATCTGAGAGGTGTCGATGTAGCTATGCTTTACCGGCCGGATAAATTCAAACTGATTGGAAGCCGGAGCATCCGGATAGGTTTTCCCTTTGATACCACAGCTCAAACCAGGGAGATCCTCATGGTCAGGGGGACTGTATTTGATCAGGACACATTGGTCCTTTTCATTAATCACTGGCCTTCAAGACGAGGAGGAATGCTTGCCTCACAGCCAAGAAGAAACTACGTAGCCGGTGTACTTCATCAACTTACCGATTCTATACTTTCCCAATGTCCAATGTCCAATGTCCTGATCATGGGCGACTTTAATGATGAGCCTGATTGTCAGAGTATCGTCACCTTTTTGCACGCCCGTACCGATACTTCAGGAATTGACAGACAAGACCTGATCAACCTGATGTTCCCGAAAATGAAAAAAGAAGGTACGCATAAATTTCAGGGGAACTGGGCCATCCTGGATCAATTCATCGTATCTGGATCACTTTTCCAGGGCAGCAATTATCTTAAAGCCGACTATTCTGACGTCCATATTTATAAGGGTTCATTCCTTCTCAAAGAAGATCAGAAATTTTTTGGCGATACTCCGAAACGAACTTATACAGGGCCGAAACATACCGGAGGATTCTCCGATCACCTGCCTATTTACCTGGATATTGGACGATAACCTATTTCCATACTCCGGCAATCTTCGTTCCGCAGAATTTACAATGGTCAGCTTTCAGGTTGTTGGCCAGGATAGTAAAGCCTTTCCTTTCCATTACTACCTTTTTGCAGCCAGGGCAGATAGTATTTTCCGCAGGACTTCCCGGGACATTTCCGATATAAACATATTTTAAACCGGCATTCAGAGCGATTTCCCTGGCTTTTTCGAGCACAGATACCGGAGTATAAGGCAAGCTCGTCAACTTGTAGAGTGGAAAGAAACGGCTGAAATGCAAGGGATAATCAGAGAATCCGTTTTTATATAACCAATCGCACATTTCTCTGATCATGTCCATTTTATCCGTCCAACCCGGAACAATCAGGTTGGTGATCTCCAGCCAGACACCCTCTTCTTTGAGTATTTTCAAGGTGTTCAAAACAGGCTGGAGGCTTCCCCCATTCAAGCTGGAATAAATATCATCGCTGAATGATTTAAGATTGATATTGGCTGCATCCAGGTACCTGGCGAGCTCACGCATTGGTGCAGCGTTGATGAACCCATTGGAAATCATCAGGTTTTTAATGCCCCTCTCCCTGGCCAGACGGGCAGTATCAAAAGCATACTCATAAAATGCAATGGGTTCAGCATAAGTATAGGCAATCGATTGGCAATGATTGGCAGAAGCTTCGGAAATAACCTGTGCTGGAAATAATTCTTCATTTCGCGTATTCCTCGGACTTTCCTGAGATATTTCCCAGTTCTGGCAATTCAGGCAAGCCAGGTTACAGCCGGCAGTCGCAATTGAGAAACTCTTTGATGCCGGCAGGAAATGAAACAGGGGTTTCTTTTCAATTGGATCAATATGCACTGAACATGGATTACCATAAGCAATGGTGTAGAGTTTATTATCTTTTGCCACATGGGTGCGACATATGCTTTCCTGTCCTTCCCTGAGGATGCAATAGTTCGGACAAATCATGCATTTGACTCCCCTTGGGGTTGACATATAATAAGGGGATTCCTTACTGAACTTACCCAAACTTCCGACAGGAGTATTAACAGGTGGTTCCATATAAATAAATTTATTGGCCAGGACAGGCAAAGATCTGATTCCTAATAATGCAGTTCCCAGGCCTGCCAGACTGTACCGGATAAACTCGCGTTTTGAAATTTTAGTCTGCACTTTTATGCACCATGTTTATAAATATAAAACAAGGCTCACAAAGTTAACACAATGTAATAGGAAATATTAACTCATAGAATATTTTCTGCGCCGGAAAAAAAGGTTCATCGCACAGAGCACGTTGAGCAAGAATAAAACCAATCCGGTCTGGACCATGCCCAGTAAGGGGTAAAGTAAAGCAGTAACAAGAAAAGCCCCGGCCGCAGCTCCAAAAAGATCAGCCGAATAATTCGAAGCCACCGTTATCTCCGTTGATGATCTTGTCAAACCAGCTGCCAGTCCATATTCCATGCCCACGATGAAGGAAATAATGAAGGCGGTTAAAGCTACAGTAAGCTGAACAAACAGGTCTGAAATCATGGATATCTGGAACCAGACCAGCAGGACTGGCACCATAAGGGCAATGATCGAAGTTATTATTTGCAAAATTAAATAGCTTCTCAGCAGATGATTACGGAAAAATGACACTGATATTCTTGAACCTGCTGCCAGTCCCAACATAAAAAGCATAATGATGACTCCTATCACCTGGAATATATAGCCAAACAATACCTGAAAGGAAAAAATCAGGATGACTTCAATTGAAGCAAGCGTAAATCCTCCGGCGAATAATCCAGCGCTCACGGGATTAAGGCTGATCAGCATAACCAGGATAATAAACAGCGACAGGATGATCATTATTCCTTTATTTTCTGAGATGATACGGAATGACCAGAGTTGCTGGTACACCATTGTTACCGGATGGAAATCATGATTAATGGATACCGTTGAAGAAATTTTACTGTGCATAAAATCAGATCGATCACTAAGATCATTTTCATCCAGGTAAAAAGGATTAACAAAAACCGTTGAAATTTCTTTTTCCAAGATAAGATGAGGGATGTTGATCCTGAGCAGTGAATCAGAACCCAAAAAATAATTTCTGTCGGCTGGAACGATCATCACTTGTTTGAAATTATTTTTTAAGGTATGATATAAACTCGAGTTCAATTTCACTGCCTGTGGACTGATATAGATACTCCCGGTCGGCAGGCTGAGCGAAACCACAGCACCGGGATATAGTTTCATCTTAAGTGCTGAAAAAAACTCATCCGTATAGAAGCGGTTTAGCTGAAGTGTTGAAGGTGCAGGCAGATCGATCAGTACAACATCATATTTTCGTTTTGTTTCGCGGATAAACCGGCGGGCATCTGCATTATATATATGGACACGATCATCCTGAAATACATTTGAAAAAAGGGAAGCGATTCGGATCAGCGCTGAATTCAATTCAACATAATCAACATTTTCAGGTCGGTATTTCAGAATCTCTGCTATTGAACCGGAAAAGCCACCTGAAATTTGCAGAATATTACGCGGGTCAGGATGCTGGATCATGGCAAAATGGACCTTCTCTTCATTGAGAATTTCATTATTGGAAGAGCAAAGCAATACTCCATTTTCATATAGGTTAAGCTGAGCTTGCTGTGCTGTTATAACTACCTGTCCATATGGAGTTCCCCGGTTGACAAGAATATGCTGATTCGGATATCGGGTACTGCCGGAAAACATCTGGTAATCGAAAAAGGAAATCAATCCGACGAAGACTATTGAAAAAACTATTACAAGAATGAGATGCAATCTGTTATTCAACAGGAAGGTATAGATCAAAATTAAAATAAAAGCTAAAGTTGTCAATATTGTAATACTCAGCCAGGTATCTGAGATCCAGAGAAAAATGAAATTCACCAGAACTCCTGCCACCATACTTCCGGCCGACTCTATTGAAAAGCCTGTGACCAGATGAGTTTTCGTTATTTGCTTACTTAAAACAGAAAAAAGAAATCCATTGATGTAACAGAAGGGAAAAAGAATAATGACACTCAGAATGATCATTTCCCATAGGTTTATCACCTTACCATAGGGAAAAAATCCGGCTTTTATCAGATCAAGAGCGATGAGCATTATTGACGGCAGTGCAGAAAGCGCTATCAGAAATAAAAGACTGATACGAAAACTGAACCATTTCTGATTGAGAAATTTTACAGAATATGCTCCGAATCCGGTCAGCAGCATCCACATGGAAAGAACAATGCCCATGATCATTTCATTGCCCTGAGATACATTAAGGAATTCCCTGATCAGGTATATCTGGGTAGAAATCGATAAGAACCCCAAACTAAAAAATGCAACATGGATTGCAGTTCTTGTATGCATTTCGTACTTTTATGCTGAATTTGTTCAAAGGTAATAAAACCATGCGGAAACTTTTTACTTGGGGCTTGCTTATGGGTTTTACATTCAATTTTAGCCAGGGATGTTCTTCCCAGGAAGGACATCCCGCTCTTATCGACCGGAAACCAGCTGTGGCCGGTCAGTTTTATCCTTCCGATCCGGAAATGCTTCGCTCTAAGCTGAAAGAGATGTTTGCTGAGGCAGCACCCCGTAACTCCGGAGATGTGAGGGCCGTCATCGCTCCGCATGCCGGTTATGTATTTTCAGGAATCGTGGCAGCCAGCAGCTATAACCAGGTTGACCCCAACCGGAAATATGATAATATCTTTATCCTTGCATCCAGTCATCAGATAAGTTTTTTTGGAGCTTCCATTTATAATCAGGGTGATTATATCACACCACTTGGGAAAGTTAAAGTCAACATTGAACTTGCCAATGACATAATCAGCCAGAATAAAGCCCTTTTCTGTTTCAACCCGGAGGCCGACCGCCAGGAACATAGTCTGGAAGTGCAGCTCCCCTTTCTGCAGTACCACATGAAAACAGATTTCAGGATTGTCCCGATCATCCTGGGAACCCAGTCGGATCAAACCTGTAACCTAATTGCTGCTGCACTAAAACCATATTTTACGGATAAAAACCTGTTTATAATCAGTACTGATTTTTCTCATTACCCTTCTTATGCCGATGCCCGGTCGGCCGATAAAGCCACCTGTGACGCAATTCTATCTAACCTCCCTCAACGCCTGTTGAATGTGATCAGTCAATACAAAAAGAAAAACATCCCCAACCTGGCAACCAGCATTTGTGGATGGACTTCTGCCCTGACTTTGCTTTACATCACTTCCGACAATGCACTGATCAGGTATAAACCCATTCAATATCTGAATTCCGGGGATTCAAAATATGGAGAAAAATCACAGGTTGTGGGATACTGGTCGGTTATTGCAGAAAGCCTAAAATGGGATGCAAAGACAAAAGACCTGTTTCAACTGGATGATGAAGAAAAACTTGCCCTCCTTACGATTGCCAGAAACACATTGAGAGATTTTATCCCGGGACGCAAACGATCCTCCATCGACACTGCGGGATTTACAGAAAAATTAAAAATGCATACCGGGGCTTTTGTCACTTTAAAAAAACAAGGAGATTTGCGCGGTTGTATCGGCCGTTTTACATCTGATATCCCGCTTTACCTGTTGATCCAGGAATTAACCATTTCGTCAGCAACACAGGATAACCGTTTCGACCCGGTTTCACCTGGAGAGATCAACAAACTGGAAATTGAGATTTCCGTCCTTACTCCCATGCAAAAAATAAAATCCATTCATGAAATCGAACTGGGCAGACACGGAATTTACATTAAAAAAGATTGGAATGCCGGGACCTTTCTGCCCCAGGTAGCAACCGAAACAGGATGGAGCAAGGAGGAGTTCCTCGGTCATTGCGCCCGAGATAAGGCGGGAATTGGCTGGGATGGCTGGAAGGATGCGGAAATATATACTTATGAGGCCTGCGTGTTTTCAGAACATGAACTTAACGTCCGCAAATAGCGATATACGGACATTTTAAACACAGATCACCATCATCGGTTGGACGGAATGGAACATTTATATCAAGCATTTCCGTCATCAGGTTTTTTAGTATATCTTCAAATTCAACCATTCCGGTTTCTCCGGATTTGCCTGCAGGTTTTGCTTCTCCATGGCCCGGTGTCTGTAACATCATGATCCCTGTTCCAGGCTTTTTCAGGGAAATAATTCCTGCCTTGACAGGTTGGGGATTTGGACCCTTCGATAACAGCCATGCATAGGTAATCAGCTGGAATCCCTTATCCAGAACCGGGTCGTGAAGCAGGTCTTCCCAGGATTTGACTAAAAGTTCTTTCCTATCTGTATTTCCCGTTTTATAATCGAGCACAAAAGATTCATCACCAATGCGTTCGATGCGATCCACCACTCCTTTAATCTTGACCTCCAGAATTTTTCCTCCGGATTCAAGAAACACTGACCTATACAGATATTGCTCCAGCATAGTGATGGTAAGCGTCAAACCAGATTCTTTCAAGGTTTCTAATCTTGAAATTTCAGATTTCAGAAAATTCCTGACCATAATACAAGCCACATTGACGAGTAAAAGGTTTTTTCCACCGGCAAGAGCGGTATTACTGTACTTGTCCTTAAAAGTCGCTTTCACCATGTTTTCCACCTGTCCTGACATGGATTCAAGATCCGTTATCCTGATAACCTGCTTCTTAATTGGATCAAATAATTGAAACAACACCTGATGAACTGTATTTCCTAGTGCTTTGGCATCAATTTCATCCTCAAGCTCATCTGGCTCCTTTAACCTGGAAATTTCAGAAAAATAGAACCGTAATGAACATTTCCTGAACGCGTTAAGTGCCGTGGGAGAGAGTCCGTCTGTGGCTTTCTTCAACAGGATATCCAGGGTATTCCCATTTTTAGGAATAATAATGGCAGGGAATTTTATTCCTTTGGGTAAAGGAGAATTCAGAAAACGTTCTCTGATCAATACCTTCGGGTTATAAGCAGGAAGCTCGTGGAAGATTTGCTGGATAAAGCGGCTCCGCTCTCCTCCACCAAGCGGATCTGCTTCCGTACTATAGATCAGCCAGACTTTTTTTGCCCGTTGAAGTAAACGATAAAAATGATAAGCGTAAACTGCGTCCTTATGTTGATAGGTTGGCAGTCCAAACTCCCTTTTAATATCGAATGGAATAAAGGAATGAGCCATTTTTCCTGAAGGAATCAATCCTTCATTGCAGGACAGGATAATCAGCTGATCAAAATCGAGGGTACGCGTTTCAAGCATCCCCATAACCTGAACTCCCTTTAATGGTTCACCATAAAATGGCAAGGCTGTACTGTCTATGAGCTGCCTGAAAAATTTGTAAAATGTCGGCCAGGAAAAATAAGCGGGATACTGATTAACGATTTCTTTCAACTGGTGAAGGATTCTGGCAAATGCAAAAGCATATTCTCCTTCAACCGCCAAGCTGGTCGCTCCCTTTGCCGTATCCTTGACTAAATCCACTATCTTTTGCAAATCCCTGATAGCATCATCAGGTTCCTTCCATGGGCTGAAAAAACAATCCATGAATTCAACCCCTGCATCAAATAAACCATCACCTGACAGATCCTCTTTACAGATAAAAACCTGTCGTCCGGAACGAATGCGCGTTTGCATATCCCCGAGAACAAAATGATTTCCATGCATATATTGACCAGCAATTCTGGGGACATAAGGATGCTGAAGAACTTTTAATACTTCGCGGTAATAAAAACTTTTTCCGCCGGAGCTATTCTGCATCTTACCAGATGCATGTATATGCATTTGAAATACGATATCCAGCAGGTCAGCCATGGGGGTTTGCTGAAGGGGAAGACCCATGGTTACATTCAATTCCATGACCTCACCTGGAAATGAATTAAGTAGGGGTAATAATAGTTTTTCGTCGGGTAAAACGATAGCTGTGTGCTCATCCAATACCCTCCCTGTTTCCTGAAGCAGTTCACCACAAAGCTTAACCTGACCGATAACATCCGGTACCCCGATAATTTCGATAATTTTTTCATCCCGGAGGTAATCTTCTGAAATCCAGTTTTTTTCTTGCATCGGCCATGCAGAAAACCAACGGCGCAAAAAACTTCCTGCTTCCTGTTGTTTCTGATCGAGGTAATAATGATCGGCATCCCAAAGAAAATCAGCCTTCCCTTCCTGATGCAAAAATTTCATGGCCCTTTCTTCTGCCGTTGTAAGAGCATTAAATCCCACGAAAATGATTTTCCTCCAGGGTATTTCTACTGTTTTCGCTTCCAGCCGGACGCAGGCTTGACGAAAAAGAAGTCCCTGATATCCTTCGCCCCTGGCCATCAGTCTGTCAGTTAAGCGGGAATAATATCCAAAAAGCGATTGATAAAACTTCAGGTAGTTTTGCTGAAACTCCGTAAGTGGTGTTTTATCAAGATTCCATAGATTAATGGCCCTTATTTCATCCAGATAGGCAAACAAGTATTTTGCATCAGCAAGATAACGGTCTATTTCATTGAAATCAGCAAGCAACTGTGGACCCCAGTTGAGAAATTCATCAAATGGCTGGGATTTTTCCTTATCCATCGCTTGATGAATATCAAACAGCTCAACAAGTAAGAAAACAGGATCAATTTCTTTCAAACCTGATAAAGAAGACATAAAGTCTTCAATGGAAAAAACAAGCGGCGACCAGACTGGCTGCGTAATACCTGCAGCCAGAAATTTACGTAAAAACAATCCTGCACGCCGGTTCGGCAAGACAATACAGATTTCTGATAAATCTGAACGATAATGATCGAGGAGGTAATGAGCAGTTTTTTCTAGAAAGGAAGGCATGTTCTTATATATAGTCAGTTTAATTTTCCACCATCCATCCAGAAAGACAGATCATCCAGGTATCCGGCAATTTTAAAACTGCCAGAAAGTCGCAAATAAAGTTCCGTTAATGAGAATTTTCCTGTTTCAGTAATCAGTGAAAATAATGCAGGGTCAATGATCTGAATACCGCTAAAGGCAAGTGGGACATAGGATTCAACCTGACGAGTAATTTTACGTTCACCCGTTTTCAAATTTTCCCAACCCGATAAAAACAACTGATCATCAAACAGAAAGTACCGGGATGTTTCCCTGTTTCGCACTGCCAGGGTTGCAAGTGCTGAATGCCGGATATGATAAAGGTATAGACCGGTGAGGTCAATATCAGCAATTATATCTGCATTTCTTACAAGGAAAGGCTTTCCATCGTTGAAAAAACAAGCTGCCTTTTTTAATCCGCCACCCGTTTCTAGCAATTCTTCTGATTCATCTGAAATCGAAATATTAAGCCCGAAATTATCATGCATTTTAAGAAATTCCTTGATCATGCCTGGAAAATGATGGATATTGATAATAACATCCCGGATCCCGTTGGCTTTTAAATGATCAAAAGAATGCTCCAGCAAAGTTTTTCCTTTGACCATGACCAATGCTTTTGGCATGTTATCAGTCATCGGGCGAAGCCGGGTACCAAGTCCTGCAGCAAGTATCAATGCTTTCATCGGTTTCTTTTCATGACTTGGCAATGCTGTTAAACTCATTTAATCCGAGATGCTTTACTTCGATTTTCAGAAAATTCCGTTCTCCCAGGTGTTTAGCCAGGGCCTCGGCACAATAAACAGAACGGTGCTGTCCCCCGGTACATCCAAAACTGACCATCAGGTGTGTAAAACCCCGGAAAAGGTAATTATCCACACTTTGATCAAGCAGGGAAAATACGCCGGAAAGGAATGAATTCACTGCTGGTTCATTTTGTAAAAAATCAATTACAGGCTGATCCATACCGTTAAATTGCCTGAGCTCCTCATCTCTTCCCGGATTAGGGAGGGCACGGCAATCAAATACGAATCCTCCTCCATTCGGAGAAGGATCTGCCGGAGGTCCCTGTTTAAATGAGAAGCTGGTAATGAACACATGCAGGTCATGTTTAACTGAACCTGATGTTGTAACCTCCCTGGAACTTTTCATAAACGGAGTAAGGATCATCCTGTTGATGACTCTTCTTAGCTCAGGAAAATCATTCAGTAAATCATGGTGGACAATGGCAGACAGGTTAGTTAATGCAAACGGGATACTCTGTAAGAAATGTGATTTCTTTTCGTAATATCCCCGGAAACCATAAGCACCCATTGCCTGAAAAATACGGATTAAAACAAATCCGGGATAGTACCTAAGAAACTCCTGTCGATCCGTGGAAATTACCGAGGACAGCGAGTGTAAATAAAAGTCCAGCAATTCGGTCCGGACTCCCTCCGGAATATCTGCTTTGGCATCATAAAGCAATGAAGCTACATCGTATTGCAAGGCCCCTCTGCGACCACCCTGATAATCAATGAACCATGGCTGGCCATTACAAAGCATAATATTTCGTGATTGAAAATCACGATACATAAAATATCCGGAAGGTACTTCCAGTAAAAAAGAGGTAAAAGCGCGAAAATCGTCCTCAAGCTGTTGTTCGTCAAATGGGATCCCTGCCAGTTTCAGGTAATAATACTTAAAATAGTTCAGATCCCAAAGCATTGATTGACGATCAAAAGCTGAACGGGGATAGGCATTGGAATAATCCGGAGCAGAGGATACCTGGAAGCGGGGAAGCAAGGCTAAAACCTTTTTATAAACTGACAGTACGTCCTGAGGGAACTTCTCCTTCTTCTTCCTTAGTTCCTGCAGAAAAGCGTATAAAGTAAGATCGCCCAGATCCTGAATCAGGTAATAAAAACCATTGCAGCTTTCTGCCAGAATTTCAGGAACAGGGAGCCCTTGTTCCCGAAAAGACCTGGAAAATGATAAAAACGCCTTGTTCTCTTTCAGGTCAGCATTATAAGCAGCGATCATGGTTGTTCCGGGTTTACCGATCCGGAAATATTGCCTGTTGGATCCTGATCCGGGAAGTGCATAAAAAACTTCTGCCTCCGAACCAATCACCTTCCGGTATAAGGCTTTCATGTCATCAACGACACTGACTTCAACTATTTTCTCCATTTCGCTGTTTCGCTGTTTCAACATTTCACTACCTGATTTCCATCACCTCTACCTCTTCATGCAAGTATACCAAATATTTCTTCACGCCGGAATATCCCATTGCTTTCAGAAGGTCTTCATATTTTTCAATTTGCCGGATATGCTTTTCCTCCTTTTTTCCGGTTTTAAATTCCACGACGACAGGCTGATCATTGATAAAGACCACGCGATCAGGACGGAAAGCGCTACCATCGGGAAGCAATATTTCAGGTTCTGTTTTCACTTTTACCTGATCTGAATAAAGTAACCCAATTTCAGGATGGCTCATCATCCCGTTAAGCATTTGCATGACAGACTGAATATCTTCATTTCCAATTAAACCCTGGGAAACAGAGGCATTTATTGCGGTTTCTATATCTGCCCGGGTATGGATTTTCGATAAGAGAGTATGTACCTGGTTACCGAAATTTATTTTTCCCAGGGGATTCTCCATATCCCATATCTCCGGAGCCCGGCTGCGGATCTTGATTTTCCTGCGCCAGTCTTCTGAAATAAAAGATTTTAACAAGAGCGGGGGTTCCCTTCGCTTCATATGCTTGTTCTCATGGAGTTTAGGCCGGCCAAATTGGTAATTATTAACCTCATCCGACCATAGGTTCATTTCTTGAAGATATCCGGTAAAAAATGCAGGGATTGAATTCAAATCCAAGGTTTTTTCAGGTGGTTTTGAGGTCAGAATATATAGTCTCTCCTCAGGTCGGGTCATCACAACATAAAGCAGATTGACAAGGTCGAGCATTGATTTTTCATCTTCTTCCTGATACTGCTTTCTGAAAGCAGTTTTCTCCATGGTCTTATCAACCTTCAACAACGCGGTATTTAATCCCTGTATTTGGTGATCACGCAAATCCACCCAAAGGTATTCGTGGGTCAAGCGTTTGCTTTCAATGGCAAAGGGAAATATGACCAGCGGAAATTGCAATCCTTTCGATTTATGAATAGTCATTACCCTTATAGCATCAATCCCTTCAGGAACTATCACGGAAAGACTTGATTTTTTTTCCTCCCACCACTCCAGAAAATCTGTTATTCCATGAACATCACGGGTAGTAAAAGACAGAACGGCATCAAGAAAAAACTGAAGGTAAGGGTTAACCTGGCTGTCAAAGGAAAAAATCCGGATCAGGGTTTCACAAAGATCATAAATAGGGAGAGTAAGTAATTCCTCTTTCTCAATAACCAGGCCATGGTCTTTCATGAGTTTTATCAAACCATCACCATTCCGGGAGGTGGAAATGATACGGTTTAGAACTTCCGGCCAATCCATCCCGGGAAGACGACCGGATTGAATGAGAAAACCAGCCAGTTCAGCCTGGTTGATTGGATTTTCTTGCTCAAACAGGAATCTGATCATTGAAACCAGGAAATTAACATCCGGAGATTGTGACAGCAGCAATGATTCAGAAGAAATGACATCTATACCCGCTTCCATTAACATTCTCGCCAGTTTACTCGCCTGAACATTCTTTCGGCAGAGGATAGCCATGTCTTTTAAGTCATATCCATCCTGTAATGCTTGATGAACAATGCTAAGGATTTCCTGAAAATTCCATGATTCCAAGGTCGCAGTTTCCGTTTTTCCCTGGAAGAAACCAATTTGAATATAGCCTCCGGTATTTCCGGGATATACTTCCTGCTCCAGCCCCTGGTAAACTTTCCTGGTCAATTCATCGAGCGCCGTTTCCAGAAATCGGAAAAATCCATTATTGAATTCCACAATCTCTCGCCTTGAGCGGAAATTCTCCTTAAGGACTTCTTCTTTAAAATGATTTTCAAGGGCCTGCTGACGTTGGCGTAATACGAGATTTTGATCGCTTCCCTGCAGCATGGGGAGTTGTGTAAACTGAGTTACATCACCATTTCTCCAGCGATAAATGGCTTGTTTTCCGTCTCCGACCACCAGGTTGAAATACCCCCCGGCAAGGGCATTTTCTATCAGAGGAATAAAATTCTGCCACTGCAGGCGAGAAGTGTCCTGAAATTCATCAATCATCAGGTGACGGTATCGTTCACCCAGTCGTTCATAAATAAAAGGAACAGGTTCCTTCATAACAACAGATGAAATCCGGAGGTTAAATTCGGAAATATGAATCAGGTTGTGCTGTTTCTTGAAGGCAATCAGTGATTTGTCAATCTCATTAAGGACTGCCAGGGGAAATATAGTTTTGGATAGGAGTTTATGAAGCATATAAGTCTCCTGGCTTTGATCCAGCAACTGTATGATTTCTTCGAGTAACCTGGCCAAATCAGGTTTGATGGTTTCAATCCGGGATTTTTCGATCGTTGTAGCCTTTCCACTTGCCCATTTATCTTCGGAAACAGTTCTCAGCACATATGAATTGGGTTGAAACTTGTCGGATCTGCCTTCAGATAAATATTCAAAATACTTAAAAACCCCCTTATTTCCCTGGTGGAAACTTCCGGGACCCAGTTCGTAACCAAGGATAAGATCCATTGCATCCGTTCCGATTTTACGGACCAATTTTTCGAAACCATTGATCTTCTTTTGATTGTTTTCCGAAATACGGGTAAAATCTTCAAGGCTCAGTAACCGTAATGCTCTGATATTCTCCTGTCCTTCTTCATCCAATAATGCCCTGGCAAAATTAACCAGGATGCGATCAATGTTCCAGTCCCGTTCCTCATCCATCCTTACTTCCAGAAACCTCACGAGAAAGCGGGTGAGGTCAGCATCCTCCCCTACCCTGTCAAGCAACAGATCAACCGCGATTGTTATTAGTTCGGTGGCATCAAGCTCCACATTGAATTGCACCGGCAAGCCGAAATCATGAGCAAAAGACCGAATGATTCTATGGGAAAAAGCATCAATCGTACCGATGGCAAAATCAGTATAATTATGCAGGATCAGTTTCAGGACCCGGGCTGCACGCACACCAATTTCAGATTCTGCAAGACCAGTCCCGGTAATAAGTTGCGGCAAGAGGATACTGCAGATCTTGGGATCAGTTGTATGAGGCAACAGTGATAGCTGGAGTAAAGAATGAAGTACCCTTTCCTTCATTTCCGAAGCCGCTTTATTGGTAAATGTTATCGCGAGGATATGTCTGAAATCTGAAGGTTCAAGCAGAATGATTTGAAGGTACTCTCTGACCAGGGTAAATGTTTTACCGGAGCCAGCCGACGATCTGAAAACAGTAAAATTCCTGCTCACTTTTCCTTTTTCTTCGAGGATGTGAATATTTCCCGGAAATTAGTAAAATCCCGCTGATAGGTAATTCCGACTCCTTGCGTATACTGAGAATTATTATTTAAAATCGTAAGGGTATTGGTACGGTTAAAGGCATGTATCCGCCAGCGTCGGTTTTGAGTCAGCAGATATTCAATATTAATATCGCCAACAATCGTACTGGATTGTTTATAGGATTGACTGTTATAAGAATTCATTCCAAAGGTACCATCAATTAGTAGCCGGTCGTTGAATAACTGGGTGGATAATGCCACATCAAATTCCTGCATGGTGGTGGAGGTTGCCGGCCGGTAGTTTACGCCAACATTTACATTCTGCGATATTTGTGAAAGCCAGCTGTTGATTTGATTTGTAACCAGCGACATGGATGTTGAGCCGACATCAACCGAAGGCCCGGAAGATGATACAACCGGTTTGAATTGATTCATTACCATCAGGTAAACGACTTGTTGTGTCATTTCAGAAGAATTATTTGTATCAATAATACTAAAAACCTGAGTCCGTAAATTTTCTTCTACATTTGGAAGATTCATGCCAAAGGCAATATCCGGATTCATCAACTTTCCGGTCAGGCGGATAATACACTCAACGGGGATCCTGACCCCCTCCAGGGAAGGATCGGAAGTCAATCCCTTTAAAGGCGCCTTTGTTTTATATACCGCGGAAACTGAAATATTAGCATCAGCAGGATCGCCTGTCCAGGAAATCTGGCTTCCTTCCTTGATCGACATCGGGAGCCGGAGAAGATTTTGCAGGGTAAACAGGAAGGATCCCTTTTTAAGAAAAAAGATTCCGGATAAGGTAAACGGGGTTGTGGGGGTCATGTCCATTTGAAGATTTCCTGTACCTGTTGCCTTAAGGTTGCCTAACTGATCGGGCAGGTTCACTTCTACTTCTGCATTTGGATTCACCTGGATACCAAGATCCAGGGTAATCCCTTCCGGATTGCTTTTCCTGAGGGTTTCCACGTTCTTTGCCGAGTCAGCAGCATTTATTACAAAGATGATATAATCATTCTGACCCAGCGATTCAGTCATACTAATCGGGATAACCAAATGGGTATTCGATCCGGTTTGGGCTTTTACCCGGATTACAATATTTTCTACAGGTCCATCAATGTGCACCGTTCCTGAACCTCTTGCGACCCCGTAAAATACGCTGTTCTGGGCACGGGTGTTGTTGAAAGCGCTGAAGTCATTCACATCAACCCTGAGTGCGAGTTTAAGATCGCTGAAATACCGGTGGGTAATCTTTCCGTTTAAAATTGCTTTGTTTCCCAGGGAATCGAATAACACGATCTTGTCGAAATGGAATGAATTTGAATCTATATTGACAACATCGCTTAACGTATAAGGAACATTCAGGTAATTAATTTTAAACTCCGTTCGCATCAACTTTATCTGCCCGCTCAGAACAGGCTTCTCAAATGACCCCAGGATCTTCACCTGCCCGGATGCTAAACCGTCTACCCCCGACATAAAACTGGATACAAATGGCCTGATCATCCGCAGATTCAGGTTTTTCAATCCCAGGTTAAAATCAAGGTGGGGATTGGCTTTATCGAGGTAATAACTGCCACTCAGAATAAACGGGATATTTGTCCCGGCATTACCGGTATAGAGAATTTTCGAATCTACATCAAACCGGGCTGCATCTGTATTGTATTTTACCGAAAAGTTAGCATCTCCCAATAATTCACCATTGAATTTAAATCGGTCGATCACTAAATCAGCCAGAACAGAGAAATTACGGTAGAGATCATGAAGTTTGATCTGACCGCTGAGTATACCCGCGAAATCCAGCGTTTTCGGAAGGAATAACCGATCCAGTTCAGAAATATCAACCTGATTGAAAGATATACTGAGGGTGTCCTGCATTAGCCTGGAAATATTACCATTGATTTTAAGGAACTGATCATTACTGGTAAAGCCCAGATCCCTGATGAGGATACGCGAAGTATCAAGAATTAAATAATTATCTGGGTCCATCTTCCAGTATTTGTACCCTGCATAAACATTGAATTTTCCGATTTTCAAATCAATTCTGGGACTATTGAAGAAACTCGCGAAAACATCCAGCTCGCTCTTATTTCCTCCGTCCATCCAGGAAATATCACATTTAATGGTGTCATGACAGATATCAGAAATAAGTACGAGAGTATCAAGTTTTATTTTCAATGAGTCATCGGACTTTTCATTATTCAGATGAAATGTCGAACAGCCGGTCTCCAGATGTAGATTATCTTTAACGGATTCCGCATCCAGGTACCATCTTGAGAATCTCAGGCCAAATAACACCACCGATGGGGCATCGCCTTTCATGACCATTTTCCCTTTTTCTTCATCATAGAAGCCACTGAGTGAAGAACTATCCGACACATGAAGAAAAGGGAGGAATACGTTCAATACCTCATCGGTGTCTTTCAACCTGATCCTGTATATCATCCGTTGATCAGTTATGGGATGATGGTCAATTAGCGAGTCCTTCAGGGTAAATGACGCCAGGTAGTTTTTAATAAAAGTATTCATGGATGGGATCAGGTCCCGGAAATAAAAATCACCACTGAAATCAGCATCTACAAAATCAGAACGGAGCTGGTATGTCTTACCATGGGACTGCTCCCCCATGGTAATTAGCGACAAATGATCCATGGTAATCAATTTATCACCTTCCATATATACCGAGCTATCCACTAATATTGAACCTTCAAGATTATCCAGGTTGGTGCCGGTTGCATCAACTTTCAGACGCGTGGAGATGTTGATTATCGAATCGCGCTCGAAAAGGTGAAGATCAAATAATTTTGCCTTATAAATGGCAGAAGTAAAATCAAAATCCGGTAAGGAGTCCCTCAAGTCGACCAATCCCTTGAAACGGAGAACAAGGTTGGGATCATTCACGGCGAGGGTTCCGGTAAACTTTTTCTCAGCAAGAATCCCAGTTAAATCAAGATTGATATAATTATAGTCCAGCAATCTCACGGAATCAATGCGGAGATTCATCGAAAGATCAGCAGTCTCAAGGCTTAAACCCTTACCGTTTATATCTGCCCTGGCTGTAATACGGCCCAGGCTGGCCGGATTATTGATCAGTTTACCAACATCAAAATGACCAACGTCCAGCTGCCCTTTGTAACCAAGTAACGGAGAATCTTTCTGTCTTCTTAAAGTCAGGTCAGTATTGATATTTCCCAGATTTGTTCGCAAATGAGCATTGGCAACAAAGTCATTGTAAAATCCGGTAAAATTTCCCCTGATCCCGACAATCCCGATATTCTCCAAAATAGAAGGCAGGGCAATCACCCTGTCGGCAGTAGGAATCAGAAATGACTCGATATCCATTTTATTGGTCTCCATCGATTTAATATTGAGGTCAATAAATGTTTCCTCGACATTGGGAAGGCCGAGAGCGCTGATATTTCCATAAAAATAAGTATTCAATCCGAAAGCAATCCTGAAATTCTTCGCTTTGAAATTACTAACCGTACCTTTAATGTCCCCGGCAATGCGGCAGCGGTCTTTCATGACCAATAATTCCGGAGCGAAATAACCAATATCCTGAAGATCAAGGTAGGATGGTTCAATTTTTGCCTGAATGGTAACAGCATTCAAAAAATCATTAAAACCCGACCAACTTTTATATAAAAAGTCGAACGTGAGAGCAAGATCAGAATGATCTGTTAAAATTTTCAAGTTATGTGCCTTAAGAAAAACCGGGCTGACCTGAAACTCGCCAGCCATTGACCGCAAGACAAAACCACAGCGTTCTCTGGCAGCCAGGTGACGGATATTGGCATGAATGGTATCTCCAACAAATTTAATATCGGTCAGGTCAAGGTTAATGCCGGATACATCAATATTGGAATAATCCATGCCCACGGATTGGCCCGGACTATTTTCATCCTGAAAATGAAAGCGGGTATTTTTCAGCATCACATCCGACACTGATATTTTCCATCCCGGAGAAGGTATAGTGTCAGTTTTAGCCGTTACTTCCTTTGAGGCAAAATAATCGATAAAAAACTGAAGATTCAGTACGCTATCACCCTGATGGGTCAATAGCTGAATGGTTCCATCCTCAATGAGAACCCTGTGCATGTTAAACTGACGTTTTTTTATACTGAACCGGCCTGGCTGAAGGCCAATTTCATGGGCCGAAAGAAGGACAGACCCTTGATGATCTTTAATGAGAATATCTTCAATGATTAATCCATTCCGTATAGAAATGTCAAAGCTGCGGATACGGATATCCGTATTCATGGCCCTGGCAAAGTGATCTGCAACCAGACGTGCTATAAGTGTCTGTGTTCCTGAGCTCCGGAATACCGAGTACAGGGTAATCAGTAAGGAAAAAATTACCACTGTGGGATAAAACAGTATTTTTGCGAGCCTTTTTATGGTATTTTTGCTTTATGCATGTTTATATACTCGGCATCGAATCATCATGCGATGATACTGCAGCAGCAGTTATTGAAAATGACATTATCCGGTCGAATATCACTGCCGGGCAGGAGGTCCATAAAAATTTCGGAGGAGTAGTTCCGGAATTGGCTTCACGTGCCCACCAGCAAAATATTATCCCGGTTATAGAAACCGCCTTGCAATCAGCAAATATAAGTAAAAATCAACTTTCTGCCATAGCTTTTACCAAAGGGCCAGGACTTCTGGGATCTCTGCTGGTTGGAATTTCATTTGCGAAGTCAATGGCCCTGGGACTGAACATCCCCCTGATCGAAGTTGATCACCTGCAAGCACATATTCTTGCTCATTTTATCCGTAATCCCGAATTGAGCAATGTTGTCCCGGGTTTCCCCTTCCTGTGCCTGACCGTTTCGGGCGGGCATACGCAGATCGTTAAAGTTCAGGATTACTTCGAAATGGAAATTATCGGGCAAACCATCGATGATGCAGCGGGAGAAGCTTTCGATAAAGCTGCGAAAATCATGGGACTTCCTTATCCCGGCGGTCCCATGATCGATACACTGGCAAGTCAAGGGGATCCTGAACGATTTCGTTTTGCCAGGCCAAATATTCCCGGGCTCGATTTTAGTTTCAGCGGATTAAAAACTTCTATTTTATATTTCATCCGGGACCGGCTGAAGGAAAATCCTGATTTCATTGAGCAGCACAAAACAGATTTATGCGCTTCCATTCAGCATACTATTGTCAGCATACTGTTGTCGAAGATTAAAGCTGCTTCTGATGCTACCGGAATTCGTGAGATCGCGATTGCCGGTGGAGTTTCTGCCAATTCCGGATTACGTCAGGCTTTGAAATCAGCCGGTGAAAAAGCCGGATGGAATATTTTCATTCCACCTTTGTCATACTCCACCGATAATGCAGCCATGATCGCAATTTCAGGTTATCTTAAATATTTACAGAAAGATTTTTCCGATCAATCAGCCATACCCTATGCCAGAAGCAGGTAAACATTATTTTGTTCCGAGGATTTCAAAGCGATCATCTTCAACCGGAGTTACATACCGGCGGTTGCGGTTGTAGTGATAGTAATAATACATGTTCGCCCCTTCAGGCAGGTGTGCTGCTACATAATGGTTCATGAAAAAATCGAAAAGATAACTGGCATGTTTCTTCCCGAGGTAGGTCGCCATATCATAAATATCCTGTACTTCCAGGGTATCTATTCGATACTTATACCTGACATCCCTGGTCCATGGATCTACGATAAAACTACCATCGAAGGAATCGAATGCAGTGTGGGCAGAATATAACATGGTTTTTTGTGACTTCGGGGCATTTACCTTACTAAGCTCAAACCAGCTGCAAAAATCCATGGCATTGAGATCAAACTTTTTATAATAAACGGTATCCTCAACCGCCTCTTCATCTTCCAGCGGATAAGTATATTCATCAAGCTGCAACTGGGCAATATTGATAACATATGACTGGGGCTTGTCAGTCATAAATGAATCTATTGAACTTGGCAGGTATACGTTGAAACCAAGGATTCTCAGCTCGCCGACAAACCCGTTGACATAATTCTCAAGTAACACGGAATCACTTAAAAACTGAACAAAGCGACTGCTCGCCCAGAGTGCCGAATCCTGCCTGGTATCATCCAGTGAATCAAAACCAGGAACAGATTCTCCTTTATGATTATATTTTAAAAAATAATCCGGTGAAAAAACCAGAAGATCAATCCCCTCAGGATTCTCGGCAAACTGCATGGCGAGTTTTCGCTCAGGCACACAGGATGTCATCATCAGCAAGGACATTGATATGAATATCTGAAGAAAACAAGAAGCGAATCCGGATTTCATGGCGAGTTTAATCATTAGCCTTTGTATAACTTTGATTCCCTTTATTTATTATTTTCCATTATAAGTGGGTCATTGGCCAGCATATGTTGACCGAAATGAAATCCATAATCGATACACCTCTGGAGATTTTCATCATGCGGAGTAAATTTCACCATCAGTCCTTCATCAAAAATCTTCAATTTAAGGTTTTGCATAGCAGAAGTCATAATTTTAGCTCCTTCTCCGCTCCAACCATATGATCCGAAGGATGCAGCCAGTTTATTCCTGTCCCTGATGGGATTGATCAGGGCAAATAACTGATAAACGGGAAGCAGGATGTTCTGGTTGAAAGTCGGACATCCTATCATAATGGATGACGCCTGAATAATTTTTTGCTCGAGAACCGCCATATCCAATTTTTCAATGTCACAAAGATCGACCTCTATATTCGAGTTAAGACGAATGCCCTCGGCAATTTTCTCAGCAATAACAGCTGTATTGTGATAGGCTGAAACATAAGCGATCAGTACCCGGTGTGGTTTCGGATTCCCGACGGCCTCACGGGCATATTTTTCGGTAAGATCCATGTATTTCTTCCAATGCGTGCGAAGGATCGCTCCATGTCCGGTGCAAATTGCATTTATTTCCAGGTGGCGTACCCGGTCAATGGCCTGTAGCATAAATTTGCTGAAAGGCTTCATGATGACATCGTAATAATACCGGAATGCATCCTCAAAATCAGGAACCTGATCATCGAAAATACCTTCATGGCAATAATGCTCACCAAAAATATCACAGGTAAATAAAAGCTTGTCTTCCTGTAGATAAGTCATCATGGAATCCGGCCAGTGAAGGTTGGCGGCGCCGATCACCTTAAGTTTCTTATTTCCCAGGTCGATCACCTGACCGTCTTTAACGATCCGGTGAGGAAATGAGAAGCCCAACAAATCATTCAGGTACCTGATAGCATTTCCGCTGCCAATAACCATGGCTTTGGGTGCAATTTTTAATAAACGGGCAAGACAGCCTGAATGATCGGGCTCTGTATGGTTGAGAATGATATAGTCCAGTTCAGCCGGATCAACAACCTGCTTCAGCTTTGCGAGATATGTATCCCAGAATTTCTCCTTAACAGTTTCCACAACTGCCTTTTTCCCGGCATTGATAAAATAAGCATTGTAAGTGGTCCCGAATTTGGTCTCCATCACTACATCAAAAGTCACAATGTCACGGTCCATCACTCCAATCCAACTGACATCTTCTGAAACCTTTAAAACCTTATTATCCAACATATAATTACACATTTTGCTATTTACAACGGCAACTCCATCTGAACCGCATCGCCGGTATCCTCCGCCTTGACAGGAATTTCAGGCTCCGGAGTCGCAATAATGCCCGGTTCACGATTTTCAACGGCTTCTTCTTCAGTTTGAATCCAGGCAATCTTCTTCACGGGATAACTCGTTAGTCGCTTTCCTTTTGCCTTATATCCTTTAATGCCGATAAATTCCGTTACCTCAATTTCCTCATGATCGGACCCTTTGGCCTTTTGTTTCATATCAAACAAGATGTCGAGCTTTGGACTGGAATGATCGGTGAAAAGGATAAGAGAATTTCCCTCTTCCAAAAATTCAATTTTTTTCTCGCTTGGCTCCGGTTTAAACCGTTTGATATAATGAAGTTTTGTTTGATTCTCCAGGTATACCAATGTATAAACCTTATTTTCGTCATACTTTTCTATCCTTATCATCTCCTCATCAAAATGAGTGGAAAGGTCGAAGGAAGTCAGGCGGTAATGCCCGGATTGCATTAAAGTCAGGATGCGATCAGCGCCTGAAAATGCACCAAGCAAAACACCGCGATTATCGGTATTGAGGCGTTGCACAGTTTCGTCATACCAGATATTTAAAGATCCCAGGGTTGAAATTCCTTCCTGTCGTTTTTCGATCTTTTTTACGGGATATTTGGTCAGGGTATTACCCATGGAGTTACGTCCCTTGATAGCAATCTCAGCAAAATCAAAATCAAAACTTGTTTTTTTAAGCCGTGGTTTAGGACGCAAATCGACCCTGACCATTTCGGCTTCTCCATTAGGATTAGCTGAAAAATAAAGCACCTTGGAATCCTTGGTTCCTTTGGTCACTTCATATTCCTTATCTCTTGTAACGCCCAGCACGCTAAACCGTTTAACCATGATCTTTCCGTTTTTACCATCCCGGTAAATCAGGTTATAAACAGTACGATTATCATTTTTTGAAAAGACATTGATGTGTATGATGTTCTGCCCCACGAAAACCTTATCTGTAACCTTGGTTACCAGGAATGTACCATCGTCACGAAAAACAATAATATCATCGATATCAGAACATTCACAAACAAATTCATCTTTCTTCAAACCTGTTCCGGCAAAACCTTCCTCCCGGTTTACATATAATTTCTCATTGGCTGCAGCTACTTTAACGGCTTCAATGGTATCGAAATTCCTGAGCTCTGTTCTCCTTTCGCGACCCTTCCCGTATTTTTTCCTGATCTGCCTGAAATATTCGATGGTAAAATCGATCAGGTGGGATAAATGGTTCTGAACCTCCTCCATTTCCATATGAATGCCAAGGATTATATCATTGGCCTTATCGGAGTTAAATCTCGAAATTCGCTCAATGGGTATTTTACGTAAACGATGTACATCCTCATCACCCAATGGCCTGACGAGTTGTTTGAGAAAGGGTTTCAGGCCTTTCCTGATGGCAGAATCAATTTCCTCTGTTGTCTTGCATTTTTTAATACCCTCGTAAATTTCATTTTCGATAAATATTTTTTCAAGAGAAGCATAATGCAGACTGTCTTTCAATTCTTCCATGCGGATGTTCAGCTCCATACGAAGCAAATCAACCGTATGTCGGGTATTTATTTTTAATATTTCGGTAACTCCCAGGAATTTTGGCTTACCCCCTTCGATTACGCAGGAATTCGGAGAAATAGATACCTCACATTCCGTAAAAGCATACAAGGCATCTATGGTAGTATCCGGTGAGACACCGGGCGCCAAGTAAATCATTACTTCGACATGTTCGGCGGTATTATCATCGATCTTGCGGATCTTGATCTTTCCCTTATCATTGGCTGCAAGGATAGAATCAATAATTGAACCTGTCGTGGTTCCATAAGGGATCTCGGTAATGACAAGGGTCTTTTTATCAAACTGGGTAATTTTTGCCCGAAGCCTGATTTTTCCTCCTCTTATCCCGTCATTGTAACGGGAAACATCGGCCATACCGCCGGTAAGAAAATCCGGGAAAATCTCAAATTCTTTTTCCTGAAGAATTTTTATTGAGGCATCTATCAACTCGAGAAAGTTGTGGGGAAGAATCTTGGAGGCCAGTCCCACGGCAATACCCTCCACCCCTTGTGCCAGCAGCAGTGGAAATTTTGCAGGTAGAGCAACAGGTTCTTTGTTTCTTCCATCATAGGAAGATTTCCAAACCGTAGTCTTGGCATTGAACATTACTTCGAGAGCGAATTTCGATAAACGCGCTTCAATGTATCTGGGAGCTGCAGCACTATCGCCGGTAAGAATATTACCCCAGTTCCCCTGGGCATCTATGAGCAGGTCTTTCTGTCCGAGCTGTACCAGCGCATCTCCGATGGATGCATCCCCATGGGGATGATATTTCATGGTATGACCGATGATGTTGGCCACCTTGTTGTACCTGCCGTCATCAAGATCCTTCATGGAATGCAGAATCCGGCGCTGAACAGGCTTTAACCCATCAATCATTTCAGGCACGGCCCTTTCCAGGATCACATAGGAGGCATAATCAAGGAACCAGCTTTGATACATCCCCTTCAGGTGAATCGTTTCGGCCAGGGTTCCTGATTCAAGTTCGGGATTTTCTCCGTTGGTTATTTCGACATCAGACATCAGACAATAGATACGAGGCGATAATTATATACTTTTTCGATCTTCAAATCCTCAAATTTTTAAATTACTTTATAAGTTTTGAAATCGCCTTAAACTCTTCTGTTCCCGAGGACCGGAGCAGCTCAAAAAGAATAGATTCATAGGTTGTGATAAAGGCTCCTTCCTGCCGCATCCGCTCCAGGGCGATTTGTTTATCGCTTTCTTTACGTGAAGAAATACAATCTTCCACAACAACCGGGTGGTAGCCATTGCCGATCAGGTCGATAACCGTCTGCAACACGCAAACATGACTTTCTATTCCTAAAATGATGACATTTTCCATGGCCAAAGAAGCAAGCTCAAGCATGAACTTCGGTTCATCGCAACAGCTGAAGGTGGCTTTCTCGATCCGGACAATCCCATCTAAAACAGCAGCAATGGGCTGAACCGTAGGTCCCAGACCTTTTACATATTGTTCAGTTACAAAAACAGGAACTTTGAGTATTTTAAATCCCTCAAGCAGGGTAGGAACGTTTTTCAATAATCGCTCATGGTCATGAATAAAAGGGAATAACCTCTCCTGGAAATCGATGACCAGGGCAGCAGTTTTATCTCGTAAAATTCTCATAAATCAAAACTTAGAAATAAGATTCTTCCTGGTATTTCATTGACCAGAGGCGGATTTTCTTATTTCTGCAAATTTAAGATTTCCATGTTAACCGAAGTTGTTTTGTTAAAAACTTAATAATTGCTATTTTTGCATGCCTTTTCAGGTCCCGTAGCTCAGTTGGATAGAGCAACAGCCTTCTAAGCTGTGGGTCGCGCGTTCGAATCGCGCCGGGATCACAACCTTCTCGATAACTCCCTAATTCTCCAATCAGGAATGCCGGTTAAAATTATGTTCAATATTTCGTTGGTAACCTTTTAAAAGTGATTATCACTTTTTTCCTTCCTGGCCGGCATAATGGTAATCGTATTTTTTGATGATTTTGCTTTCTGCGTCCCTGATAACTGATAATCGTCCAAAGGGATCATACTCATAATAAGTTGCAATTCCTGCAGGATCGGTGGAAGATGTTATACCAACCAAGGGTTTATATGTATAGGTTGTAACCCGTGCATTACGGAGTAAGATATGGTTTCTCAAATTAGTATTAAAAGAAGTCCATGCGTTTTTCTGGCCAGTTGTTATGAGATCCATTATTGTGTTAAGCAGTGCTGTAATATCATTTGTGCTTGAGTTTACTGCAGTATTCAAATCCTCATCATTGACATTCTCGGCTTTAATAATCGGATATGTATTATCGTAGCCCCAGATTGTACTTATATTATTATCATCTTGCTTGTGGTATTGTAGAAGGTTATAATAATTATCGTAAGAATCAAAAAAATAGTCGTCATGGTAGTTGCTGTTATTTTGAAAAATTCCACTATTGGAAATCGAAGAGAGTGAGAAAGATGACAAACCAATACTTGTTTCCAATTTCTGCGTTTTATCCAAGTAAAAATTATAACTATTGTCAACTTTAAATAAATTCAATTCACCTTCTGTTACAAGTTCATTTGAAGTTGAATTCAGTTTTATTGATTTCACTGTTTCAATAGGCATATATATGTAATTTGATGATTTCATACAATTAATTCCCTTTGAATAGTCGTCAAGCAAGCGGCGAGGAACTAACCCCAAAAGAGATTAGAAATCTTCAAAGGTCTACTCAAGATTCAGAATATTAATTATTTTTTCATCAAATGATTTTTCGGAATTAATAATAACCACATAAACCATTCTTTGGCCCTTATAGAATAAAAAAACTGTCGGAGTCCTCTTATTAACATAATTAAAAAGTATTTGTGGCTCACCTTTTTCAGTGCTAAACGACATTTTATTAATTATACCATAAAACCCTTTATAATTAGATGATTCAATATTTCTTTCAATTTTCGAGTTTTTATCTAAGTTCACTTTTAAAGTATTATAAAAAGCAAACCCTAATTTAATATTAATTTCTAAATCGCTCTTTGAATTTAATACTTCATTATACTTGAATCCCACATTATCTAAGTTGACATTTTGGTTGATAGATAATTTTTCAAATTCTGAAATATTTAAGTCTTTAAATTCCCATACTATTATATTATAAATACCTTTATAATGATAATTATTATAAACATCCCGTTGTTTAACATAGCTATAACAGATATTTGTATCAAGGTCGTTTTTCACAGAATCATTAAATATCCATGTAAACCGTTTATATGTTTGAAAATTACAAGAGTGTTTGTATTTGATAATCATAAATAAATCAATTCCATAAATGCAGATTATTATTGCAACTACGCTTAATAATATTATTTTTAATGTCTTATTCAAGGTTTTCTTTGTTTGAATTAAAAAGCAGGTGATAGTATAGGTAATCTAGTAACGATACTCGGTGTCATGATGATTGCTGCGCCCACAAATAAAAGGGATCCTGTAAGGTATTTATCTAAAATAATAGTTGTTCCCATTGAAGAATTACTTGAGGTCGGTATATTTATACTTATTATACCCCTTAAATCAGTTGTAGCTCCAATAGCTAAGACACCGTTACCCAATGTCATAGAGCCATCCTTCCCAACATTAATTTCACCAATAGGAGTTTTTGTAGTAACGCTTTCAATTTTTCCAGTTTTTGCATCTAAAACAGTCACAACTGGAGAATTCCCTTTTGTTTTTGTAGTATAACCCTCTACCGAAACCAATGGTGCTTCAAAACGCACCTTAGATTTAATTACTACCTCGGGTTCTCCGACACAATTTTTAACAGTATTCATGTTTTTTTTATTTTTATCCTCCTCCCCATCCTTGCTATCTTCCTCCTTATCTGATTCTGTTTCTCCCGATTCCTTTATATTTTCATCAACAGGTAATTCGCCAGTATCAAGGTAATACTCTTCATCATCAAAGAGAAAACTTTCTCGGCCATCAGGATCGATATACCTAATCGGGTTATCAAGACCATAGGTATAAGAACTCCATCTCCTGCTTTTTTCTGCCAATGCGTCCAATGAGTGCCACCTCCCGATTTGGGGATCATACATCCTGGCCCCGTAATCATACCACTGTAAACCATAATCAGGCTGAAGTTCCTTGCCGAACAGCCCCCTCCCGGCCTCCCCCACCCGGGGGAGGGGAGATCTTCGAAAAGGACTTATGTTTGGATTACAATAAACGATTTGCATTTTATGATAATGCCTGAACATTTAATTCTTTTTTAATCAAAGAGATAACCTGGCTAATATGGCTTTCAACTTCTTCATTGGTAAATCGGATTACTTTCAGACCAAGTTGATTGATTACCCGGGTCCTTTCAATATCTCGCTCTGCTTGGGTCGGATCAAGATGAACAGATCCGTCAATTTCGATAACCAACATTGCTTCATAGCAAAAAAAATCCACGATAAAGTCCTTCACGGGATGTTGCCTGCGAAACCGAAACCCATCCAGCTTTTTCTTTCTGAGTTCTTGCCAAAGCAATTCTTCCGATCTGGTCATAGTATGCCGTAGATTTCCTGCCAGTCTTAATGTCTCCGCTGTCGCTCCAAAATAAAACGGATACTCCTCCGCTCCTTTCAATTTAGCCATACGGGCTAAGTTTATTTGTTATTACTGCATTTTTATTCATCCAATCTAAACTCATCTCTTTATTCATTTTCCTTTTCCCTTCCTCCTTTTCCTTCTTTCTTCCCCCTTCCCCCGTGTGGGGGAAGGGTTGGGGATAGGGGCTGTTTAATCCCGAACTTCCCGGGCTTCTAAATTATATCAGTAATGTAAATCTGCCTTTATCTGTTAGTTTGAGTTTCCCGTTTTCATAAGTGTAAACCCAAACAATGGGCTCATAAATTACTGGTGGTGGTGGAATTTCCCCTTCTTTAACATTCAATTCTGGCTTAGCCTCTAAAAAGGGAAAACTTTGTATATTGCTGGTCTTTTCAAAGAACAAACTTTCTTCTTCTCCAAATACCGCAACGGTTATTCCATCAAACTCAAATAAACCCAACGGCTTATCCTTTTTACCTGACAAATACGAACTTATAGTTTCCTTGTATAAAACCCCCATTCGTATTTCATAACCAATTTCCAACTTTTCTATTTTAATGAGAATAGCACTTTTTTTAAGATTCCTGTAATCAGATTCCTCTATTAAAAGTGCTTTAATCGCCTCGTTTATTTGCGTATCCTTTACTGTTAGCATATTAAGCTCATTTCTCTGATTTGCCTTACAACTTGAAAAACTCCAAAAGAAGACAAATAACCAAATAATTAAACTATTAATCTTCATATTATTTTACTATTCCTTTGTGATTATACTCAATGTATTTCTTAAGCGACACGTCGTAAACTTCAAGTTTTATTCCTTTTTTGGGATAGTATGTATTTAGCCATTTCAATCATTGGCATAAATGTTGATTTTCCAGAAAGACAAATATAAGAAATATTAATATTTGTATCCTTTTCCCTTCCCTGGCTGTCATAGACCTGGGATGCGGCGCTTTAGTATATATAATTAGCCGATGGTTAAAGGGAGGTTAGAGGAAGGTCAGAGGAAGGTCAGAGAAAGGTTATAGCAATAAGGAAGAGAATAATAAAGAGGTGTTAAAGAAATGGCTAATATAAATATTTCCCTCGAAAATGTCAAGCAAATTTTACTTTTTCTTATCTTGCATTTTTTTATACGTATTCAATTCTTAACCCCATGAAAAGACTAAGCATGATTCTGTTGATTCTCATCTCTGTCCTGAATGTATATTCCCAGGATTTATCAACGCAAAACATGATCCCGGCAGTCAGCAAAGACCTTTCGTCCTGGCTGCAAAAAATTCCGGCAGGAAATGAAATGCTTTATGGTTTTCAAAACCGGGATGAGTTTTCCAGGGCAAGACTTGGAACACCTTACCCTGTCTTTACCCTGAGTGAGGAATTTTTCACTCAACCAAATCCTGCATTTTTCCTGAAATCTTCAACGGAATGGAGAATCCCTGTTACCGTTGATCAGGAAAACCGCGCCCTGGTTACTATTATCCAAAATAATGGTGAATGGAAGATTGTGGATATCGGCGCCAGTGTCCTGGCAAGGGAAATAGGATCTTACGAAAAAAAAGTCTCCGGAAAACAATCAGGTAAACTGAAAATATTCCGGGTTTACCAGATCCAATCCGACTTCCTCTTTTATGATGATCCGGTTTCGATGCCAGAAAAAATTTACCTCATCCCCCTGCATTCAGCCTGTCTTAATCTCGATGGCCTTAATGTTAAAACCGATAAGCAGTGGACACTTTCAGAAGTTTCTGGAATGATTCGCGAATCCCTGTCTGTAAATAAAATGAACCGATAATTGTTTATGCTATGAAAAGAATTAGCCTCCTGCTGTCATCTTTATTGATCATCACAGCTAATATTCCTCTGCATGCCCAGGTACTGAATGTCCAGGAAGTGATACAGGAACAGACACAATGGTGCTGGGCCGGAGTAAGTTCCTGCACGCTGGATTATTTTGGAACTCCTACCGCCCAATGTGACATTGCTGAATACACCCGTACGGTTGCCACCTGGCATGATTTCGGCCCCGTGAATTGCTGCAGCTATCCCAACCTGGGTTGTAATTACTGGAATTATAACTGGGGATACCCCGGAAGCATCCAGGATATCCTGATTCATTTTGCATCCATTCAGAATAATGGCGTAAGCAGCTACCTGAGTAAAACAACCATCACAACGGAGATCGTGAATAACCGTCCGTTTATCATTCGCTGGGGATGGACATCAGGCGGCGGCCACTTTCTTGTCGGACATGGCCTCACGAATAGTAATGATCTTTATTACATGAATCCATGGTATGGAGAGGGCCTGAAAATCGCAGATTATTCCTGGGTTGTCAGCAGTTCTGATCATTCCTGGACCCATACCAATCAATTGGTCACTTCTTCTCCCCGCCCCTACCCGGCAACATCTATCACCGGATCTCAGACCCTAGTCAAAGGACAACAGCATGTGCCTTACACTACTCCTGCCATTACAAATGCGACCTCCTACATCTGGGAAATTGTTCCGGCTGATGCAGGAACCATTGCATCCTCTTCAGCAAATGCGGAACTGGATCTGAATCCGGAATTCCTGGGCGTGCTTACCCTGACTGTCAAAGGACATAATGATATCGGAAACGGAAGTGTTTCATCACCCTTAGACGTAACGGTAAGTCCCGGAGCCGGATTACCTGATCAGAGGCCAGCTGACGTTTTAATCATTTATCCGAACCCGAGTTCCGGGAAAATATCATTGCAGTTGCCGAAAAATATAAACGAACCGGAGATTGACATTTCAACCATCAGCGGGATTAATATACTTTGCCAACCCTTGCCTCCATCCCGGAGCCTTGACCTATCCGGACTGCAAAAAGGGATGTATCTGCTGAAAGTTAAATCAGGGAATTATTCAAGAAATGCAAAGCTGATTCTGCAATAATTTACATTGGCCATTTTAATCGCCATAGAAAAATAAACTGGTCACAATTCAGGGATAAAAAAATACACTTACGAATCTTTCGGCCTCATATACCGGGCCATGCCATATGTGCTTTTGTGACGATTTCCAAAAAAAAAGCAACACTTACCAGCAAAAAGGCAACACTTACTAATTAATTGGGCACATGTTCTTGTTTTTATAAAAATTTGGATTATTTTTGTAACATAGGAAAAAAGAAAAAAGGAATATGAAAAATTTTACCATGGCCATACGTCTGACAAATAAGAAAAAAAGGATTTTTCTTGTTTTTTTATTAGTCACTGCCCTTTCATCTTTAACTAATCTTTCTGCGGGGATAATTACTATTTGGAATCCAGCAGTCGGAGTTAACTGGGTAACCGGATCAACTCAAGATATTACATGGTATGATGATATAACACAACCAGTGAAAATTGAGTTATTGAATACCAGTGATGTCGTTGTATGGACTATCACAGCTTCAACCCCAAGCACCGGTACTTACACCTGGAACCTGACGGGTTACACTCCCGGTAGTTATAAAATAAAAATTACTAGCACTTATAATCCTGCTACCACTGCCACATCAGGTATATTTTCTATTATTGGTTCAGATCCAAGCAGTTTGATTAATGTTTTTAATCCGGCTGTTGGAGTTGAATGGGTAACAGGTTCAACCCAGAATATTACCTGGTGGGACAACCTTTCAGAAAACGTGGATATTGAACTCTATACGGCTGCCGGAGCTGATGTTAACTGGATTGTCAATCCTGCAACCGGAACGCCAAGCGATGGAACAGAAGCATGGACTATCCTCAATGGTCCTGGTGACTATAAAATAAAAATTTCCAGCCATACTAATCCTGCAACATTTGTCTGGAGCGGTAATTTCAAAATCGTTGCTTCCAATCCTTCCCAGTACATTACTATTTATAATCCTGCGCTCGGAGTGCAATGGGCTACAGGATCAATCCAAGAAATTACCTGGATGGATAATGTTTCGGGGAATGTAAAAATTGAATTACTAAATACCAGTGATGTTCCCGTTTGGACTATCGCCCCATCAGTACCAAGCACAGGTACCTATTCCTGGAATCTGACCGGTTATACTCCAGGCACTTACAAAATCAAAATCTCCAGTGTTGATTATCCTTCTACTTTCGTTATTTCTGGGATTTTTTCAATTACTGATGCTAATCCAAATGGCATGATTACCATCTGGAATCCCGCAGTGGGAGTTGAATGGGTAACAGGTTCAACCCAGAATATTACCTGGTGGGACAACCTTTCAGAAAACGTGGATATTGAACTCTATACGGCTGCCGGAGTTGATGTTGACTGGATTGTCAATCCTGCAACCGGAACGCCAAGCGATGGAACAGAAGCATGGACTATCCTCAATGGTCCTGGTGACTATAAAATAAAAATTTCCAGCCATACTAATCCTGCAACATTTGTCTGGAGCGGTAATTTCAAAATCGTTGCTTCCAATCCTTCCCAGTACATTACTATTTATAATCCTGCGCTCGGAGTGCAATGGGCTACAGGATCAATCCAAGAAATTACCTGGATGGATAATGTTTCGGGGAATGTAAAAATTGAATTACTAAATACCAGTGATGTTCCCGTTTGGACTATCGCCCCATCAGTACCAAGCACAGGTACCTATTCCTGGAATCTGACCGGTTATACTCCAGGCACTTACAAAATCAAAATCTCCAGTGTTGATTATCCTTCTACTTTCGTTATTTCTGGGATTTTTTCAATTACTGATGCTAATCCAAATGGCATGATTACCATCTGGAATCCCGCAGTGGGAGTTGAATGGGTAACAGGTTCAACCCAGAATATTACCTGGTGGGACAACCTTTCAGAAAACGTGGATATTGAACTCTATACGGCTGCCGGAGCTGATGTTAACTGGATTGTCAATCCTGCAACCGGAACGCCAAGCGATGGAACAGAAGCATGGACTATCCTCAATGGTCCTGGTGACTATAAAATAAAAATTTCCAGCCATACTAATCCTGCAACATTTGTCTGGAGCGGTAATTTCAAAATCGTTGCTTCCAATCCTTCCCAGTACATTACTATTTATAATCCTGCGCTCGGAGTGCAATGGGCTACAGGATCAATCCAAGAAATTACCTGGATGGATAATGTTTCGGGGAATGTAAAAATTGAATTACTAAATACCAGTGATGTTCCCGTTTGGACTATCGCCCCATCAGTACCAAGCACAGGTACCTATTCCTGGAATCTGACCGGTTATACTCCAGGCACTTACAAAATCAAAATCTCCAGTGTTGATTATCCTTCTACTTTCGTTATTTCTGGGATTTTTTCAATTACTGATGCTAATCCAAATGGCATGATTACCATCTGGAATCCCGCAGTGGGAGTTGAATGGGTAACAGGTTCAACCCAGAATATTACCTGGTGGGACAACCTTTCAGAAAACGTGGATATTGAACTCTATACGGCTGCCGGAGTTGATGTTGACTGGATTGTCAATCCTGCAACCGGAACGCCAAGCGATGGAACAGAAGCATGGACTATCCTCAATGGTCCTGGTGACTATAAAATAAAAATTTCCAGCCATACTAATCCTGCAACATTTGTCTGGAGCGGTAACTTTAAAATCATTTTGGACGGTAAAAAATCTGGTTATACAGGATCAGATGCTCAGAACGCTATTACTTATAATATCTATCCAAACCCAACTACAAACGTTTTAAATATTGAATCCGATTATAGCATCAACCATGTTTGGATACTTAATACTACTGGTAAGGCAATGCTTGAAAAAGAAGTGAATTCAAGCAGTATCCAATTTGATGTTAGCATGCTAAATCCAGGAATCTATATCTTAAAACTTGTTACTGACGGAACTGTCACCACACGAAAAATTGTTATTCAATAGATTTTTTTTAATTAAAGAGAAGAGGGTGTCTCAAAAATTTGAGACACCCTCTTCTCTTTTTTCCTCTGTAACAGAAAAACACAAGAGATAAATACCTTTCATTTGCCTTTGGGCAGAATATCCTTCATGCAACGCACTGAGAAGCTATTCTCTGTATATCCAACACCCCGGTATGTTTCTCTGCTCGTATAGTAAAGTGAACGACTCCATGCATAGGAAGAAAGAGAATTATCTAATGAAGAAGACCATAAAAAAGCATATTGCATAAGATAGTTAAAACCTTCAAGACTATGATTTCCTGCTGCAACGGCAGAAAACCCACTGTTATTTGTGGCACCTGTATTGGGCAAGGCCCAAAAATCTGATCCTGTCATCTTCAGTTCTCCACCGGAAAGACTATCTCCTCCAAGGGATTCGGAAAGTGCAACCCAGTCCAGGTCAGTTGGTATATGCCAGCCAACCGGACATATTCCTTGAGCATGAGTGCTGGAATATTGCATCATTTCATTCCATTGGTAAAGACCACCATAGAAATCACAATTAATTTCCTCGTCATTGTAACAATGTTTTTCAAGAATTCCATTATCGGTTTGATTTGTACTGCCATTAATGCGAGTCCCGACATTAAGGTTTTCCCGAAACCAGCATTGTTCATTAATTAGCACCGTATGGTATAATTTTCCATCAAAAGTAATCGGGTTTCCACAAGTAAACTGTGGAGCCAGGGTCGAAAAAGTCAATGCTGGACCATAAGCGATTCCAGCGGTATTCATGGCATAAGCACGTATATAATAACTAGTGCTTGGAGAAAGATCAATTAGATTACTCACAAACTCACCAGTTCCGGTTCCGTCACTTGTATGATAAGAGGAAGTATCTGGATCTTGAATAGTACCCCAGCAGACTCCCCTACTCATTATAGATGCACCACCATCAGAAGTAATATTTCCGCCGGATATGGCAGTGCTTTCAGTAATACCTGTTATAACATTTGTTGTAACAGTCGGAATTTTTTGTACATCGATTTTCTTGCTGCAAGCAAACTGAAAAAAAACAGAAATAAGAATTATCGGTACTATTAAAACAGTCTGTAGAAAATTAAATTTTTTCATGGATGTAATTTTTGATTGTAAATATAGCATTTTTTAAAATCCTTCATGATTTCAATCTTTTTGCTTATTTCGGTAATATTTATATTTTTGCCTGCTAATAAAACACTTTAATATGAAAATTTTTAAAGAGTTTAAGGAATTTGCCATGCGTGGCAATGTGATTGACCTGGCAGTCGGTATCATTATCGGTGCTGCTTTCGGAAAAATCATTTCTTCCCTTGTCAGCGATGTCATCATGCCACCCATAGGTCTGCTTGTAGGCGGTATCGATTTCAAAGATATTGCCATCATCATGAGAGGCCCAGAAATGGATGCCACGGGAAAAGTTGTGAAAGAAGCAGTCAGCCTAAAAATCGGTAATTTTATTCAGACTATTGTTGATTTCATGATCGTTGCTTTTGCCATCTTTATGCTGATCAAGGGTATGAATAAACTGAGCAAGAAAAAAGAGGCAGAGGCTGTAACACCTGATCCTCCTCCGACCAAAGACCAGGAATTGCTCACGGAAATAAGGGATCTCCTGAAAAAGAACGTGGAATAAACAAATAATCTAATAAAGCATCATCCTATGAAGAAATATACTTTTATATTGTTATCATTCATTTTTTCTGTTTCTGTTTTCGCCCAGGATATTCAGAAAGTAGCTAAAGCAAAAGAGGAAGCCATTGCCGGAGCTCCGGCAGATACTGCTAAATCGCCCTGGTATATCAGCGGAAGCGGAAATCTGGCTATTTCCCAGGCTGCATTCTCAAATTGGGCAGCCGGAGGAGAAAATTCTATCGGGATTAATGCATTTTTAAATGTTAAGGCCAATTACAAGAAAGGCAAGCATGCCTGGGGGAACACCATCGATTTGGGTTATGGATTTCAATTTCTGGGTACCGGAAAAGATGCCCGTTATACAAAAAACAATGATAAAATTGAATTAACCACAGCCTACGGATTTGAGATCCATAAAAACAAGAAATGGTACCTGACGTTTTTAGCAAATTTCAAAACCCAATTCACGGCAGGGTATAATTATCCAGACGACAGTACCGTGATTTCCAAATTCATGGCTCCTGGCTACCTGATTGCCGGAATAGGCATCACCTATGCTCCGGTTAAATGGTTTTATCTATACTTATCGCCTGCCTCCGGCCGTTTTACCTTTGTTCTTGATACAGCACTGGCCAATGCCGGCTCATTTGGCGTGAATAAGGGGAAAAGTATGCGGGGGGAATTCGGCCCCTATCTCAGGACTGACCTGAACAAAGACCTGGCCAAGAACATCAATCTATCAACCACCCTGGAACTTTTTACGGATTACCTGAAAGATTTTGGCAATATTGATGTAAACTGGAGCCTCCTCCTCACCCTGAAAGTCAACAAATGGCTTGCCACCTCGATTTCCACCCAGGTAATTTATGATAATGATGTGATGATTAAAACAACCTCCACCTCCGAAGCAGGACCGAGGACACAGTTCAAAGAATTACTTGGCGTCGGTATCTCATATAAATTTCATTAAATCTGATAACCATGACTCATCACGAAGTGCATAATGAAAACCTCACCCACGAGGAATTGAAGTTCAGGGAGCATACGGAAAGAGCATCACACTTTATCAAGATTGATCTTTTTCGTTCTGCAAGGGAGGAATATAAGGCAGCATTGCAATACAAGCCCGGTGACACAGGTTGTTTGAGGCAAATTGACATGATGAATGCCAATATTTCCCGTGACCGTAAAACAGTACTTGCAATAGTGCCTATTGTGATTACCGTCATTGCCCTAGTTGTTATCTTTTCATCATCAGGTTCCTGAAAAAAGATCCTGGACAAGGTCGGAAACTCTTTCCCGGTCAAATGGTTTCGGGAGGTATTCATTAAATCCGATAGTTAATAAACGGTCTCTGTCGCCGATTGAAGCATAACCGGTCACGGCAATAATAGGAATTTTTGTGTAATCCGGGCGTTTCCGGATTTCTAACATAGTCTGGATGCCATCCATTCCTGGTCCCAGGTTAATATCCATCAGAATAGCATCGAATTGATGCTGATGTGACAGCTCAATCGCGGACTTCCCGTCAAGGGCAGAATAAACATTACAAAAATCCTTGATATAAACCATCAGTAACTGAAGGTTGATAATATTATCTTCCACCAGCAATACATCGGGGAGTTGTTTTCCTGATCCAGTTTTGAAAACAGGCTTCGGTGCTTCTCTGGAGGGAGCCTCCCCCCGGATCAATTCAGCAACTGAAGGAATAGAAATAGTAAAGACAGAGCCTATTCCAATCTTGCTTTTCAGGCTGATTGTCCCGTTCATCAGGGTAAGTATCTTTTTGGAAATGGAAAGACCCAGACCGCTTCCTTCAAATTGCCGGCCATAGCCTTCGCTCACCTGGCGGAATGCATGAAATATTATGGCATGATTTTCTTCCGAGATGCCAATTCCCGTATCACTAATGGAAATGGAAATCATTGGTTTCTCGTTCACCAGGATTTTCTGTGCATCGATCTTGATCCCGCCATTTTCCGTGTATTTTACAGCATTATCAATTAAATTTCTGAGCAAGTGTGAAAACAAATGATCATCACCCAATATCTGTATGTCTGATGGGACTTCAAGTTCAAGAAAAAGACCTTTCCGTTTTATCGGAGTCTCATAGGATATTAATACTGATTTGAGTGCTTTTGCCACTGATACCGGTTTGAATTTCCGGGTTATGTTATCTGATTCAAGAAACGATAGATCCATTATAGCATCAAGGGTATCCATCAACCTTCGCCCGGAAAGAAAGATATTTTCCGCTTTCTGAATAGAATCGGGTTCTTTCAGCTCATTCATTAAAATTTCAGCAAATCCCAGTATCCCATTCATTGGGGTACGAAGTTCATGATTCATATTGGCAAGAAGAGAAGATGCGAGTTTGCTTGAGACCTCTGCCTTTTGTTTGGCCTCTATCAGTTCCTGTTGAATTTTCTTCCTTTGAATCGAAAGAGCTATCTGTTCAGAAACAAAGGTCAGGATATCCTTTTCCCTTTCGCCGAATCTTATTTTCGGAGAATAGCTCTGGATAGCCAGCACTCCGATTGTTTCTTTTTCGATATGAAGGGGTATGCCCAGCCAGTCGATGGATGGAGTACCGACAATTTCAATGATTCCCCGATCTGCAAAATACTGAACGTCTTCCGGTTTTGCCAGCATGGGTTTCCCTGTCCGGAGTACATATTCCGTCAAGCCATTGCCCATCGGACCTTTGGAAGGCACCGTGTCCAGCTCATCAACAAAATAGGGATATTCAAGAGAACTATTGTCGTCGGCGACCATGGCTATATATAGATTCCTGGCATCCATGAGTTCCCCGATGACGATATGAATGGAGGCATACAATTCATCAATATCTTTTGCAGCATGAGCAAGTTCAGAGATCCGGTACACGGCATTTTTGACTTTCTCAGATTGAACAACTTCTGAGATATCTTTATTTATGCTTATAATACCCAGGATATTCCCATCTTCGTCCTTTAACTGAGAGGTGGAGCATAGCAAATAGGCCGTTGTGCCATCCTTCCGTTTATGCATTACTTCACCCTTCCAGAATCCCTTTTTTTCCAGGGCATTAAAGATTATTTCCCTGGAGGCTCCTGGGAAATCAACACGAAGCGATCCTCCTCCGAATTTTCCGACAACTTCTTCTGCCTTCCAGCCATATATTTTTTCAGCACCTTTATTCCAGCTTTGAATCATCAGATCCTTGTCAAACGTGATGATCGCATCATTAACCTCCTCAAGCAAAGCATTCATGAAGCGAATCCGCTCCTCAGCTTTGGCACTTTGACTCTGTAATTCGTATTGGGAGCGATAATAGTGCAACTGCTGATTCTTCCATATCAATAGTGCGCTAATAATGATAACAGCCAAAAAGGTTATCAGATAAATAATGAAATTCCATGCCCTTTTCTGAACCGGCCTGGAAATTTCATTCAGATCAATTTTCGAGATCAGTTTCCATGAAGTTCCAGGAACAGGTTTAACATCAGCAAGGACGTCAACTCCTCTATAATCTTTGGTTTCCAGCATAGCCAGCGTTCCGTTTAAAGGAATTGCATTCATCATTTCACCGACAGGAGTAATTTCTTTATTCAGGCAAACATAACCCACCTTGTCAGGTCTGACCAGGAGGTTTTCAACGGAAATACTTTCGATGGGCCAGAAAGCAATGAGAGGGAACAAAAATTTATCAGGATCAATACGAAAGATAACGAAGGCAATGTTCCGGCCTTTTTTTTTCAAAGGCACCATTAAATCGATGTAATTGATCCCTGAACTTGTATCCCGGGTCAATTCAGATAATATATAGGCCTGGTTCTGTAAGCCAGTAACTTGCGGAATTATTTCATCATCTGAAAAGAAGCAAAGGGAATCACAGAATTGAATCAACTTTCGTCCTTTGGAATCCAAAACCGCGATGCCAGTGTATTCATGATTTTTTTTAATGGGCAATATCCAACCTTCCAATTGTTTCCTGATGAAAGTATCTTCAGGATGTATCGCCATTTTGCAAACCAATTCAATAAATATAGGGCTGGAGGCAAAAAATACACCTTCGGCATGGCGTTCATTTATCCATCGCTGGATTTCATTCACTTTAAATGCAGAAATGGCTGAAAGAAACTTATACTTTTCTGCTTTCATGCCGGCTGTTTCTTTTTGTAAATAAAAATGACCTGCGATGAGTATGAAAAAACTCATGATCGCAAATAAAATAAGCAGCAACCAGGGTGTACTGGATCGGGATGGTTTGCCTTTCATAAATGAAATGCGTAGAAAATCAATTCCAAAATTAGTAGAAAATCAATTACATTGTTAATAAGATTAAGCCACTATTATATTTATATTTGTAGAGAGGGTTCCTCACTAAACCAGCCCAATGAAAATCAAGAAGAAACTCAGGCTTGCCATGGTCAGGAATGACTCCTGGCTGGAACCTGCCGAAAATGAAATCCAGGACCGTTATGACCGCTACAGGGACACCCTGCAGGAGATTGAATCTACCCATGGGAGCTTGATTCAATTTGCCAATGCATTTCAGTATCTTGGTTTTCATTATGACCGTAAACGGAAAGGTTGGACATACAGGGAATGGGCGCCAAATGCCCAGGATCTTTATCTTTTTGGTGATTTTAATCATTGGCAAAGATATTCCCATCGCATGAAACGTGAAAAAAACGGGATATGGGAGATATTTCTGGACGATCAGCATTATCGTGAACTTTTTACTCACCAGAGCAGAGTTAAAGTCATGGTTCATTCTGACCGTGGTTGGCATGAACGAATACCTGCTTATATCCACCGGGTCATTCAGGACACGGCCAGTCTGGATTTCTCAGGACAGCATTGGGCTCCTCCGCGTAAATTTGACTGGGAAGGCGATCGTTTCAATATTGGGCAGCTTGAAGAACTGCTGATCTATGAATGCCATGTTGGTATGGCCCAGGAAAAAGGAGCCGTAGGTTCATTTCTCGAATTCGCCGATTATCTCATTCCATATATTAAAAATTCAGGTTATAATACGATTCAATTGATGGCCATTGCGGAGCATCCTTATTACGGATCCTTTGGCTATCATGTTACTAACTTTTTTGCTGTATCTTCCCGTTTTGGGACCCCTGAAGACCTGAAATACCTCATCAGAAAAGCACACGAACAAGGAATCGCCGTGATCATGGATCTGGTTCACTCCCATTCTGCCAAAAACACCCTGGAGGGATTAAATGAGTTCGATGGTTCAGATGACCAGTATTTTCACCCGGCTCCAAGAGGTAATCATCCGCATTGGGATTCCAAATGTTTTAATTATGGAAAAAAGGAAGTGATCCAATTCCTTTTATCGAATATTAAATTCTGGATGCAGGAATATCATTTCGATGGTTTCCGGTTCGATGGAGTCACTTCAATGATGTATTTCGATCACGGATACCGGGAAACCTGGGATCTGGATGGCTACTTCAAGCAAGGGGTAGAATGGGATGCCCTGACATATCTTCAACTGGCAAATACCCTGGTTCATAAAATACAGGCTCAGGCTGTTACAATTGCAGAAGATGTTAGTGGTATGCCTGGGATTTGCAGACCAGTCAGGGAGGGTGGCTTTGGATTCGACTACCGCTTAGCCATGGCAATTCCGGATTACTGGATTAAAATTTTAAAAGAAAAGAAAGATGAAGATTGGGATATTCATGAACTATGGAGTGTACTGACCAACCGTTTACCTGGTATAGGTACTGTTGCCTATTGCGAATCCCATGACCAGGCCTTGGTCGGTGATCAGACTATTGCCTTCCGATTGATGCAAAGCGAAATCTACTTTAAAATGAGTAAAAAAGATCAAAGCTATGGCGTCGACCGGGGAATTGCCCTGCATAAAATGATTCGTCTTGTCACCCTGGCCCTGGGAGGACAGGCATACCTTAATTTTATGGGTAATGAGTTCGGTCACCCCGACTGGATTGACTTCCCAAGAGAAGGAAACAACTGGAGTTACCATTATGCCAGGCGACAATGGTCACTGCTTGAAAACCATGATCTGAGATTTCACCTCCTGGCCTCTTTTGATAAAAAAATGCTCAGACTTGTCACAGAAAATAAACTCTTTTCCAGTCCATTCAGTGAGTTGCTTCATATTGATGAGTCGAATAAAACCCTTATCTTTGAAAGAAACAGTCTGGTTTTTGTTTTCAATTTCCATGTCGGCAACTCAATCCCTGATTATGATTTCGTGGTTGCAGAACCCGGTGACTACAGGATTATCTTAAATTCCGATAATTATGAATTCGGCGGACATGGTAGAATAGATGAGTCGCTTACCTATACTTCGCTTTTCGAACCTGAAAACCGAAGTCATCATTTGAAAATCTACAATACAAACAGGACTGCCATCGTTTTAGAGCGGTTCCAATGACACTCAATATTTCTTATCTTTGCATACCGACAATTGAATTAACGATATATCATGAAGTCTAACACTCCTTCCTATTACCTCAGAACAACTGGATTTTTTTTCCTCCTGTTCATTGGTTTACAGATTCAGGCTCAATCTTTCAAATCTGCAATACAGACCGATACTGTTTTCGGATTTAACTTTGTCGTCAATATGAGTAAAGCAATCCGGGACAGTGTATTTCGTCCTGATTCCGGTGTCGTGGATGTGATACTCGACCAGGATGTTCCCGCCCTGAGACTGGTCCCCGGTGAAGACTATAAATATTCCGGCAGCATTAATACCGGCCTGGATTCAGGGATCACCTACCATTATAAATACAGAATCAATGATACCGTGTGGGAAACGGTAAACAGAACGGTTACGGCTGTTCCCGGCTATATCAATCTGAGTGACTGGTGGAATAACGAAGTCATGAATTCAACACGCTATGAGGTTAACATGGGCATCCAGGTCGAAAGTGGCAAGTTTGACCCTGTCAATGACCAGGTTTTTATCCTCGGTACAATGAACGACTGGCAAGGTTCACCTGCCATGCAAAGGACAGACACCATTAATTATTTCTATTCCATCACCTATTCTTCTGATCCTTTTAGCGTGCAGGAATACAAATTCCGCATCAATGGGGATTCCAGCGGACTCGAACTTATCAATCAACCAAACAGGATGCTGCTTGTGAGGGAAGGAGCCAACATGATCATCCATGACTTTAATAATATAAACCCTGCAAAGTTGCCAATGACTTTCAATTGCAATATGAAATATTTTATTCAAGCTGGTCATTTCGATGAAAATTCAGATTTTCTGGATGTGGCTGGTAGTTTCAATAACTGGGAAGGAGGAGATGTCCTTTTTGACCTGGCCAATGATTCCATGTATACAACAACCCTTTTTCTTGATTCCTCTTTAATTCAGGGCAGCCCGCTGGAATTTAAATTCAGGATTAACGGGAACTGGAATACAGCAGAACTCTTTGGGAAACCCAACAGAAATTATGAATTTCATGATACCATCGGGGGTAATCCGAATATTTTTATCTGCTGGTATAATGATAACAATCCCGAAATCCCGACGCCACCCTGGGTTTATAATGTGGGAATACAAGGCGAGATCATACAAAAACAAGTACTTTCTGGTTATTACTCCTATGAAAACGTTAACGGGATTCCTGAGGGAATTTCCTTGTACAAATGGTATCAGAGTTCTGACTCTCTGGGAATCAACCTGATTCCAATCGACAGCGCCTGGCATATAACTTATACCATTGACACTACGGATATAGGAAAATGGCTGGTTTTTGAGGTTACACCGGTAGCAGCTTCAGGAGATTCAGCCATTGGCAAAGCTGTCAGGGTTATCACTCCCTGTAAAGCAGGGACGGTCGGAATAACTGAAACGGGCAAGTTGTTTGCCCTTGTATATCCGAATCCAACGACAGATTATCTCGAAGTAGAATCCATCAATGAGCTGATAAGCATTGAGCTATTTGGTTATAATGGCAGTAAAATAAAAAGCATCACGGGCATCCATCAAAAGAAAACCCGGATCGATGTCAGTAATTTACCGTCAGGATTTTACATCCTTAAAGCCAATGGAAGGAACAAGGAAAGCGGCATGGTAAAGTTTGTCAAGCTTTAATGTAAAAGGAAAACACAATTTTCTTCCTGACTCAGTTCCAGGGGTTCTTTTCCGAATCGAAAAATCCGTAACGAACGGTTTCCCTGCATCTGGATTTTCTCTCCTTCAATTTTAAACAGGCAACCTTCACGTAATCCGGCAACTGTCACCTCCCGGTTAACTGTCAGGAATTCCTGAATACGTTGTTCTCTGGTTTCTCCAGCATGTCCGGAAGGATTTGCATCGAGGTAGTGAGGGTTGATCTGAAATGGAATCAGGTTTAAACAATTCAAGGAAGGAGGTTCACTGATAGGCATATCATTGGTGGTTCTCATGGTCGGGCAGGCAACATTTGCGCCTGCACTCCAGCCAATATAGGGAATTCCGGACAAAGTCCTTTCCCGGATAGCGGTCATCAATCCTGTTTCATGAAGCATTTTAACCAGGTGAAAAGTATTACCACCTCCAACTACAATGGCCTCAGCATGAATTACTGATTGAATCTGATCTGACATACGATGAACCGAATCCAGTTCAAATCCGAGATCATGAAAAACCGTCCTGACGCGATCTTCATAGATATTAAAGGAGGCATCAAGGCCTGAATGGCTGAGATTCACCCCAGCATAAGGGATAAAGAGCACTTTGGAAACATTAAATTTTTCAAGAAAAGCTTTGATATGCGGCCGGGGCCAGGCAAGATATTCTTCTCCTGCATTGGTAGAGTTGCTGATCAATAAAAGATTTCGGTCCATGGGGTTAAATTTGGTGTATAAAAATACTAGAAAGTTCTTACTTTTGAAGCAAGGAAGTTAAAAAATGTCAAAACCATGAAGGAAAAGCCAATTCTGAAATTCTGGCAGATCTGGAATATGAGTTTCGGATTTCTCGGGATACAATTCGGTTTTGCTTTGCAGAACGGGAATGCTTCCCGTATTTTACTGACTTTTGGGGCCGATGTGCATCAACTGAGTTGGTTCTGGCTGGTGGCTCCAATTACAGGTATGATCATACAGCCAATCGTCGGATATTTCAGCGATAAAACATGGTGCAGATTAGGCAGACGCAGACCCTATTTCCTGGCAGGTGCATTTTTAACAAGTATCGCCCTGGTACTCATGCCCAATGCCCCTCACCTGGCTTCTTTCATTGCCCCCATGTTTATTGGCGGAGGCTTGCTGATGATCATGGATGCTTCCATCAATATTTCCATGGAACCATTCCGCGCATTGGTTGCTGATAAACTGCCTGAAAAACAACATACCCTTGGGTTTTCTGTACAGACTTTACTTATTGGTATCGGTGCTATTATCGGATCCTGGCTCCCCTATATACTGGGCAACTGGGTAGGAATATCAAATACTGCCAGCGCTGACGGGCTTGTCCCGGATAACGTCACCTATTCCTTTTATATCGGCGCATTTGTATTGTTCTCGGCTATTTTGTGGACCGTTTTCACTACTTCCGAGTATCCGCCAGAGCAGCAAGCTCAAAGTGAAAGAGAAAAAACCGGGAAGTTTTTCATTCCACCAATCATGATTAAGTTGTTGCTGGTTCAATTTTTTTCATGGTTTGCTTTATTTTCGATGTGGGTATACACAACTCCGGCAGTTGCTTTAAAGTTTTATGGTACATCAGATGCGAATACCTCCGTTTTTCAGAACGCCGGCGACTGGGTCGGAATACTTTTTGGTATTTACAACGGTGTTTCAGCCATTATTGCCCTGTTGCTTCCTGTTGTTGCCCGGCGACTTTCAAAAAAAATTACTCATGCCATCGCCCTTGGTATCGGCGGTATTTCCTTATTATCCTTCCTGGTAATCAGTGATCCTCATTTACTCATCATTCCGATGATCGGCATTGGAATTGCCTGGGGAAGTATCCTGGCCATGCCTTATGCCATGCTTGCAAGTTCAGTTCCACCAAAAAAAATGGGAGTTTACATGGGATTATTCAATATGTCGATTACCATTCCACAAATTGTAAGCGGAATTACGAGCGGACTGATTCTTAAATATTTCTTTGCAGATAATCCAATACTCTGCCTTGTAATGGCAGGAATAAGCATGCTGCTTGGAGCAATCAGTGCGATGTTCATCAAGGAAAAGAAAGTTGAATAACAAGAAAAAGTGAAAAGTGAAAAGTGAAAAATGAAAAATGAAAAATTTTTAAAATTATGGGCTTTAAGAGTTTATTTTTTGTGTATTGTTCTTATTGCGGCTTTTTCATGTAAGCATAAGATGCCTGCTCCTCCCGCTACAGAGAGCATGGAATCAGAGAATCAATATACTGCTGCATATCAAATCATCCACCAGGATCTCTTTGATATTATAAACAGTGAGATGACTTCACGTAAAGATCCCCTGTTGATCCCTGATTCAGCCCCCCCATCGGAGAATCTTAAAAAAGCTGCCTCCTCCGATGGGAAATACAGCCTTTATATTAACGACAAAAATCAGGTCTTTGCCCATAAAGAACCTGGTGATCCAGCTCAGGATAAAGTGGTTTATGAAGAAACCGGTCAAGGTTTTCATGTTGAGCTTAAGCTGTCGTCATCAAACCGTTACTTCTTCATTACCAGCAGCAATGGAAACACATCCGAAACCCGGTTTCTTCCTGCTGATCTGAGTAGCTACAAACCATTCCTGATACAAGCCAGGGATACCGGGTTCACCTACCAGATTGAACATTTTGGCTCAGATATTTTCTGGATCATCACCAACAAAAATGCTTCCAACCGGAAATTAATGCAAGCCATGGTAAGTCATCCTGAAGAGAAATACTGGTTGCCTGTAGTGCCCAACAGGGATAGCATTTATCTGGAGGATTTTACCCTGCTGGATGAAAAATATATTTTTCTTCTGGAGAAATACAGACCAGGCGTCGGAATCAGAATTTATAACCGGGATAAAAATGATGAAGGGGCTATCCGGTTTAAAGAGCCGGAAGGTAATTTAAAACTCATGCATTTTGATCCTGAAAATGAAAAAATCCTGCTGAAGTACAACAGCCTGCTAAGTCCTTTGACTTTTTATGAATTTAACCTTAAAACCGGAAGACTTAGTGCACAAAAAAAGGCTGGTATTAAGAAATTCGTAAAACAGGATTATAGTTCAGAAATTTTATGGGCCAATGCTTCTGATGGCGCAAAAATTCCCATTACCTTACTATATAAAACGGGATTGGGTAATGTTGATGGCAGCAATCCTTTGTTATTATCGGTTGATCTGGTGGAGCCATCGACCAATACCGTCAGATTCAATACTGTCTACCTGAGCCTTCTCGACCGTGGCTTTTACATCGCACAGGCTTGTGTTCGACAAGGAAATGCCGCTGACGATTACCTTCAGTGCGCGGAATTCCTCATCCAAGAAAAGCTATGCTCCCCAGGACTGATTACAGGTATTGGAAGTGGTGAAAGCAATACAATAATGCAAAATGTTTTGAACCGGCATCCGGAAATTTTCAAGGCAGTAATAATGCATCATGTCTGCCCGGAAAGCAACATGCCCCTCCTTCCTGATCAAAGCCTGAAAAAGCAGGTCTATCCGGCAATACTGGTCACTGCTTCTGCAGATAACGATAAGCAATGCGTTTATGCGCTGAAGCTTGTATCAGACTTGAGAGCCTGTAATACAGGCGACCAAATGATACTGCTAAAAATTTCGAATCCATCTGAACCTGCTGAACGATCAGCATTTTTGGGGACATTCCTTCTTGACCAATATAAAATCAATAAATAACTTACTATACATTTTTTAAATTTTAATTATGTTGAAAGAAAGAGCCAGTGGAATTTTACTCCACCCCACTTCCCTACCTGGAAAATACGGCATCGGAACTCTTGGCCAGAGTGCTTTTACATTTATCGACTTCCTGGTGAAGTCTCGACAGAAATTCTGGCAAATTCTACCTCTCGGACCAACTGGCTTTGCTGACTCCCCATATCAATGTTTTTCATCGCATGCCGGAAACCCCAATCTTGTCGACCTTGATTTACTGATTAAACAGCATCTGATCACCAGGGAAGACCTGGAGTCAATGCCTGAATTCAAGGATAATCAGGTCGATTTTGATGCCGTACAGTTGGCCAGGGCACCACTGCTAGAAAAGGCATTTTCCAATTTCCAGGAAAATTCCGACCAGGTGGAGAAACTCCGTTTCCGGAATTTCCTCAAGGATCAAGCCAAATGGTTGAATGATTATGCTCTTTTCCGTGCAATCAAGGAACATTTTCATCAACGGCCCTGGTATCAATGGGAAGAACCAATCAAGAGAAAAGAGGAAGGAGCAGTTCAGCATTATCATTCGCTGCTGTTGACCAGGGTTGAATTTCATAAATTTCTGCAGTATCTTTTCTTTAAACAATGGATGGATGTTAAAGAATACGCCCATAAGAAAAAAGTTCATATTATTGGCGACATTCCCCTTTATGTGGCCCTTGACAGTGCCGATGCCTGGGCCAATCCTGAAATTTTTGAATTCGATGAACACCGCAACCCGATCCGTGTCGGTGGGGTACCCCCTGACTATTTCAGTGAAACCGGACAGTTGTGGGGAAATCCGCTTTTTCGTTGGGATGTTCTGAAAAACACAGGCTATCAATGGTGGATTGACCGCATCCGTACCAATTTATTCCTTTTCGATATTATCAGGATTGATCATTTCAGGGGGTTTGCAGGCTATTGGGCAGTACCCTATGGAGAAAAAACAGCCATCAAGGGATCATGGATACCAGGTCCCGGTCATGATTTTTTCCATGCTCTTCTGGCTGCTTTCGGTGATCTTCCCATCATTGCCGAAGATCTTGGAGTCATGACACCCGATGTTGAAGAATTGCGCGACAGATTTAAACTACCCGGGATGAAAATCCTTGAATTTGCCTTTGATTCATCAGAAGCCAATGACTACCTGCCGCATAATTATATAAAAAACTGCCTGGTATATACAGGAACCCACGACAATGATACCGTCGTTGGATGGTTCAAGAGAGCGACAAAGGAAGATCGTCAGTTGGTATTGGACTACCTGAATACCGGCGAGCAAGATATCCACTGGTCGTTTGTGCGTCTGGCCTGGGCTTCTGTTGCCAATACCTCCATTGTGCCAATGCAGGATTTACTGGGGCTGGATTCACAGGCCCGGATGAACCTGCCCGGAACCACTCAGAATAACTGGAAATGGAGAGCACAGGCCAGTGATTTAAGTGATCAACTGGCCGATGATCTGGCAAAAATGACTGAAATTTATGGCCGGGCAAAAAAATCAAAAAAGAAAAGTTAAATAAAAAACCATCCAGCATGAGATCTCTTATTTTCAGTATCGTCATTCTTCTGATATCATTGCAGCTTGCGGCTCAGGAAATAAGCTTGCAAAAAGTTGAACCGCCTTTTTGGTGGACTGGTTTCAAAAATCCCGAGCTTCAGTTGATGATTTACGGAAAAAATATTTCTGCTGCAACCATCTCCATTGACCTGCCGGGTATCACCATAAAGAAGATCCATAAAGTTAAAAATCCAAATTATATATTTGTGGATCTGATGATCAGCCCGGGAGCAAAAGCTGGTATCGCAACCTTGTTATTCAAGGCAAAGGATAAGATTATCGCAAAATACCTGTACGAATTTAAAACAAGAAAGAAGGGATCAGCAAAAAGAAAGAGCTTTACTACCGCAGATGTCATTTACCTGATTGTCCCCGACCGGTTTGCCAACGGCGACCCTTCCAACGACAATCAGCCCGGAATGCTGGAAACAGTTAACCGCCCCTTTACGGATGGAAGACATGGAGGTGATCTTAAAGGGATCACAGATCATCTCGGGTATATTCATGATCTGGGTGCGACTGCCATCTGGTGTACTCCATTGCTTGAAAACAATATGGCGAAATATTCCTATCATGGATATTCAGCAACCGATTATTACAAAGTCGATTCCCGATTCGGGACAAATGAAGATTATTTGAGGCTTTCCGATTCCCTGCATAAAAAAGGAATGAAGCTCATTCAGGATATGGTCTGGAATCATTGCGGAAGCGAACACTGGTGGATCAAGGACCTCCCTTCTCCTGACTGGCTGAATCAATGGCCGGAATTCACCCGCTCAAACTATCGTGCCGGTACTTCAACGGATCCGTATGCTTCAGCTTTCGACAGCATACAATTCGTCAAGGGCTGGTTTGATAAAACCATGCCTGACCTGAATCAGCATAACCCATTTCTCGCTGATTACCTGATTCAAAACAGCATCTGGTGGATAGAATATGCAGGGCTCGATGGCATTCGTCAGGATACACATCCCTATCCTTTCAAAGACATGATGGCTGAATGGGGCAAACGTGTACTTGACGAATATCCAGATTTCAATATAGTCGGAGAGTGTTGGGTGACTTATCCGGGCAGTGTGGCATACTGGCAGAAAGATGCTTCCAATAAGGACAGGTACAATTCATATCTGCCCACCGTCATGGATTTCCCGATGTACGACGCCCTCCGCATGGGTTTTTCGGAGGAAGACGGATGGAATACGGGCATTGTACGTTTATATGAGATTTTATCGCAGGATTTCATGTATAAAGATCCATCCCATATCATGCTGTTTGCAGAAAACCATGATGTGAACCGTTATCTTGACACCCAGAAAGATGATGTCAGGAAACTCAAGATGGCCATGGCATTCATTTTAACTACCCGCGGAATTCCTCAATTATTTTATGGCAGCGAAATTTTACTGAGTACAGGAGCGGATAAAGGAGATGGCAATAAGCGGAAAGATTTTCCCGGCGGATGGCAGGAAGATGGTCAGAATGCATTTGATGCCTCAGGCCGTACGGAGGTTCAGGAGGATATGTACTTATACCTGTCGAGACTGCTGAACTGGAGAAAAAATAAAGAAGTTATACATACCGGAAAATTAAAACATTTCATTCCCAAAGACGGGATTTATGTTTATTTCCGCTACAACGAGAAAGAAACAATCATGATCGCCTTTAATAACAATGAAAAAGAGGCGAAAACTATTGAAACATCCCGGTTTAATGAATTCCTGGGAAAATATAAATCAGGACATGAATTAATTAGCGGACAATCAATAAGTGATCTTTCAGCAATCACTGTTCCGGCAAAATCCGCCGTGATTATTGAACTTGAAAAATGATACAAGATGCAGCCTGCCTGCCGGACAGGCAGGGATATAAGATAAACCGTCAATCGTAAATCATTGGTTATGCTGGCTATTCAAAAAAAACTTTCAAACATTTTTTATATAATCCTGGGCTTGCCTTCTACTGCCATGGGATTTGCCTTGTCCATCCAGATCGCTGTACTGAGCTGGATTCTACGAACAAAATACAATCTCGAAATTGACCAGATCGGCATTGTATGGGCTGCAGGGCCCATTGCCGGGATACTGGGCCAGCCGATCATCGGCATGATCAGTGATAAAGTATGGTTTTGGGGAGGCAGGCGAAGACCCTTTATTATTATCGGAGGGATACTTGCGGCATTGATGATCTTCGCCTTACCCAACATTGATAAAATCAGTAATTTCTTTGGGATTGCCAGTTTAATGGCTGTAGCCATTACTGTAGCCCTGACCCTTGATCTTTCCATCAATATCAGCTTCAACCCGACGCGTTCGATCATTGCCGATGTCACTCCAGACGGACAGCCGCGGACTAAAGGATATACCTGGATGCAATCGATTTCTAACCTGTTCGGGAGCGGTGCCTACCTGATGGGCGCTTTACTTGGCAACTACTTCTTAATTTATTCAGGGGTAGTGATCGTCCTCGTCTTCTCCATTGGTCCCTTATTGTTTATCCAGGAACCAAGAGAGCTGAAAAAGTCAGAAGATGAAAAGGGTAACATTATCAAAACGGAAACCCAATGGGTGGAATTATTCAAGTTGTATTTCGCACATGGGTTTTCCTGGCTGGGTATCCAAACCATGTTTGTATATATGTTTGCATTTCTTGAGCAGAAAATTCCTGCATTGCCAGGCAGCTCATTGGCCGACAGGAATGCAAGGCTGGGTCAGATGATAGGCTGGTCGTTTTTCATACTCAATGCGGTGGGAGCCATATGGCCGGCATTTCTGCTGGAGCCGATGAGTAAAAAAATCGGAAGGGTTAAAACCCAGTCAATCATGGTAGGCATCATGGCCTTAGGCTATTTCGGCATCGTTTTATGGGCCGACAGCGCTCTTTTACTATACACCATGATGTGTGTGCTGACCCTCGGCTGGGCAGCCGTTGTAAGTCTGCCTTTTGCCATCATGTCGGAAAAAGTCGATAAAAGCAGAATGGGGTTTTTCATGGGAATATTCAACCTTTCTGTCGTACTTCCCCAGCTTATTGCCAGCTCTGTCATCGGCACTGTCATCAAGAATGCACCGGATAAGGGAATTACATTCATTATCAGCGGAGCCTCACTGGCCATCTCAGCAGCACTCTGGTTATTGGTAAGTGAAAAAAGAAAATAGATGAAAAAGTACTTTTATATCCTGGCAGCGATGCTGTTTCTGCATCCCGTCAGCGCTCAAACCTTTAATGATTTCATTACCCGGTTAAACAGCCTGCCGGAAACAGGAAGGCAGGCTGTAGCCGATAGTTTCATGAATGCCGGACATCCCATTCCATTTGCAGAATCTGACACATTGGTTCATTTTATTTATCAGGGCAGTGCCAACAGTATTCAGATAGCAGGAGATGCTACATTCTGGAATCCTCAGCTGGATATGATCCACATCGCCGGCACAAATTTCTGGTATTATTCTGCCATTTACCCTGCAGATGCGCGATTGGACTACAAATATGTTATAAATGGATCGTCCTGGATCCTGGATCCCAAAAATCCAAATACCTGTAACGGTGGATTCGGCCCCAATTCAGAATTGCGCATGCCTTCTTATATTGTTCCGCCTGAGATTTCTTTCTATAGCAATATCCCTCACGGAACGATAAAAGATACTACATTTCACAGCTCAGCCCTCGGAGATACGCGTTCTGTCAAAGTTTATCTTCCACCTGCTTACAGTTCTCAGGGTAATGATTACCCTGTCATGCTTTTTCACGACGGACTGGAATATATCAGTCTGGCCAACGCCAATAATATCCTGGATTATCTCATTGCACAACACCTGATTGTTCCGGTAATCGGCATCTTTGTACCACCCGTTGACCGTACTGCTGAATATGCCGGCAATAAAATTGACAAGTTCACCAGTTTTATCGTTGATGAGCTTATGCCTGTCATGGAGCAGAAATACAGGATCAGCATGGATCCCCATCAACGTGCCATGGCCGGAGCTTCAAACGGGGGGAATATTGCCCTGTATATCGGTGCAAAATATCCAGGAAAATTTGGAAAGATAGCCGCTCAATCCAGCAATGTCATCCCTGCTATATCAGGAACCCTTCAAAGTTCTTCCAAACTCGATCTTGAATTTTACCTTGATATCGGCAATTACGATATAGAGGAACTCATCCCACTGGTCAATAATTTAAAAAATATTCTGGAAGTGAAACAATATCCCTATGCATTTTACACATGGAATGAAGGACATAGCTGGGGCAACTGGAAAGGACATCTCCGCCTGCCCCTGATCCAATTTTTCCCTTATTCAAGCGGGATCAATGATAACTTTAACAGACCTCCTTTCGATCTCAGGCAAAACTGTCCTAATCCTTTCCGGGACCATACTTCCATCATCTTTACAGCGAATTCGGTGACCGCGGCAGAGCTTTGTTTTTCCGATCATACCGGAAGGATACTAGAAAGTCATATGTTGTATCCAGTAGCTTCGGAAACTCAATCCTACACTTTTATCAATCATAATTACCCTTCCGGCAACTATTTTTACACGCTTAAGTCGGAGGGATATGCCATTACAAAAAAAATGACCATTATAAAATAAAATTATTATGAATCAACCCATCAAACACCTGTTTTTTGCGTTTACAGCCCTGGCAGTTCTGCTTCAGGGTTGCGGCAAAAATGACGATCTGCTGACCCCGAAAGAATCATTGATCAGCGGGATAGCCGCAACGGTTATCTTACAGCCGGATTCCACCGTAATCATGCTGCAGGATTACTTTAACAATCCCAAAGCCATCGATTCTGTTTTTATGGATGAAAGACTTGATTTCAGGATCATACCTGATTCCACACAAATGATCATCAGCCCTGCGGAAAAGAATTTCCCGAAACTCTCCCTGATGACGGTATGGGCAGATGGTTTTTCCTATACCATAATCCTTGAAAAGTCACCGAAAATCTGGGTTCACTTTACTTTCGATCCCAAAGGAAAGAAATATAAATCCGTACAGATGAGGGGTGAGATGAACGACTGGAATGCCGGTAAAACCTGGTTGATCCATAAAGATGATACCTGGCAGACTGATTTGTTCGTTTTTCCGGGAAAATACCAGTACCTGCTGGTAGCTGACGGAAAGCAGATGCTGGATCCGAATAACCCTGACAGGGCCGACAATAATATTGGCGGATACAATTCATTGTTAACGGCAGGATCCATCCATCCGGCAGGAGCACCGGAATTGTGGACAGTGGCCGCTGAGGACAATAAAATCACCCTCAACATAAATAATAAGCCAAAAGAAATTTATATCCTTTGGCAGAATTATCTGCTTCCTGAAAAATTTGTTCAAACCGATACCGCAGGAATACATATTACCGTACCCAGAAAAGCCAGGCAGTACGACCGTTCCTATATCCGCGTATGGGCTTATAACAACAGTGGTATTTCCAACCAGATTCTTGTTCCATTACGTAATGGCATGGTTATTAAAGATCCTGGTGATCTTACCCGGAACGACAAAGAATCCATGATCATGTATTTCCTGATGATCGATCGCTTTAAGGATGGTGATAAGAAGAATGATGCTCCCCTGAAGGATAAGGATGTCGACTGGAAAGCAAATTTCCAGGGTGGAGATCTGGCAGGCATTACAGAAAAAATTGAAGATGGTTATTTTTCCGCGCTTGGTGTGAATACTTTGTGGATATCTCCGTTGACACAAAATCCCCTGAATGCCTGGGCAGAATATCCCGCTCCTCACCGGAAATTTTCGGGATATCATGGTTATTGGCCAATGACCCTCACTACTGTCGATACCCGTTTTGGAACGCCTGATGCGTTTAAAAAACTGGTAAGTGAAGCGCACGACAAAAAGATGAATGTTATCCTGGATTATGTTTCCAATCATGTGCACCAGGAGTGTTATTTGATCAAACAACATCCCGACTGGGCAACTCCATTAATTCTGCCCGATAAAAAGAAAAACATCCGTTTATGGGAAGAACAAAGGCTGACCACCTGGTTTGATGAATTTCTTCCTACCCTTGACCTGTCCAAACCAGAAGTTTATAACCTGATTTCAGATTCATCCCTTTATCTTATCCAGGAATACCAGTTAGATGGGTTCCGTCATGATGCCACCAAGCATGTTCCTGAAATTTACTGGAGGACCCTGACGAAAAAATTAAAAGAACAGATCATTCAGAAGGAAAACCGCCCGGTTTATCAGATCGGCGAAACCTTCGGGAGTCGTGACCTGATCCGTTCCTATATCAACCCGGGCATGCTGGATGCACAATTTGATTTCAACCTTTATTTTGATGCACGCACCGCCTTTGCCAGAGACAATTCCTCCCTGAAAGACCTGGATTATTCCCTGCAACAGAGCTTTAACTATTTCGGTGAACATTCCGTCATGGGAAATATCACCGGGAACCAGGACCTGTCCAGGTTTATCTCTTTTGCTTCCGGGGCCATCAGTTTTTCGGAAGATGATAAAAAAGCCGGATGGGAACGCGACATTGAGGTGAAAGATACCCTGGGGTATCGTAAACTTGCCTGTCTGATGGCATTCAACATGACTATTCCCGGCATTCCCATTATTTATTACGGAGATGAATTCGGAATGGCAGGCGGAGGGGATCCAGACAACCGCAGAATGATGAAGTTCGACAGCCTGAATATACACGAGCAATATTTAAAATCAGTCACTTCCCGTTTAACGAAACTGAGGAATGAGAGCCTTGCACTGACATTTGGTGATTTTACCACACTTAAAGTTTCGGAAAAAATATTTATTTACCTGCGCTCCTATTTCGATAAAGCAGTGATCGTAGTATTTAACAAAGATAAATCGGCCAGAACCATTGAATTCGATATTCCTGAACGTTTCGGGAAAGCTGTTTTCACCAACCATTTCGGATCCAAACTGAAAGTTGAAAATGGAAAAATCAATCTTGTTCTTGCAGGTAATTCTTTCGAAATTATCAAGAACTGATAACATTGAGAATAATGAAAAAACTTATATTTCTGGCCATTCTTGTCATGATGACCATGGCTGCTTTCAGCCAGAAGACGGCGAAAATGAATACCTGTGCGGGTGATCATGTTGCGTGGAGCCGCCAAGCTACCATTTATGAAGTAAATATCCGTCAATACACTCCCCAGGGCACATTTAAATCGTTCACACAGGAATTACCCCGGCTTAAAAAGATGGGTGTGGATATTTTATGGCTTATGCCGGTCAATCCGCTGGGTGAGAAAAACCGTAAAGGAAGTCTCGGAAGTTATTATTCCGTCCGCGATTACCTTGCAGTGAACCCTGAATACGGCACATTGCAGGATTTCAAAGATCTGGTAAAAAAAGTGCATGAACTGGGGATGAAAGTGATCATTGACTGGGTTGCAAATCATACATCCTGGGATAATAAGCTGATCTCTGAACATCCGGACTGGTATAAAAAAGATAGCAATGGGAACATTGTTCCTCCTGTTCCGGATTGGACAGATGTGGCAGCGCTGGATTATTCGAATCCCGGGCTCAGGAAATATATGACAGAGGCCCTGGCATTCTGGGTAAAAGAAACCGGTATTGACGGATACCGTTGTGATGTTGCCGGAATGCTGCCTGTTGATTTCTGGTATCAGGCCATTCCTGAAATTCAGAAAATAAAACCTTTGTTTATGCTGGCAGAAGAGGAAACGCCTAAAATTCACGATTCCGGTTTCTTTGATGCATCCTATTCCTGGGGACTTTTTCATCTGATGAACAAAATTGCCAAGGGCACTCAGACCGCGGATAAGATAGATTCCTTGTTGGCAGCAGAGAAAAAGCAATATTCACCCGATGCCTTCCGTATGCGTTTCATTACCAACCATGATGAAAATTCCTGGAATGGCACGGAATATGAACGAATGGGCGATGGTGTCAAAGCTTTCACGGTACTTACTTTCACCTTCCCAGGAATTCCATTGGTATATTCCGGACAGGAAGCATCCCTGAAAAAAAGACTGAAATTCTTCGACAAAGACACCATTCCCTGGGGAAATTACCCCCTGGAGTCGTTTTTTACCAAACTCACCCATCTTAAAAAGAATGATAAGCTACTGGCAGCTGGCTCTGAAGGCGGGGAATTTATCAAGGTAACTACTTCCAACGACAAGGAAGTATATGCTTTCCTGAGAAAAAAAGAGGGACGGCAGCTATTTGTCATCCTGAATTTATCCCCGAAAGAAATCACGACAGATCTGGCCGGGAATGATTTTACAGGAAAATATACCGACGTATTTTCGGGCAACGCCAAAGACTGGAAGAAAGGAGAAAAAGTCAAACTTTCACCCTGGCAGTATTTTATTTACGAGATAAAATAAGTTTTTCAATACCGGGAATTAGTCCTTCCGATTTTGCTTCAAAATTAACAATACCTGCTGTTCTGCCTGCCTGAAGAATCACCTGGCATTTTCCGTTAAAGAGTTTCCGCTGACATTGGTTTTCCAGGCATTTGTCGGGTTCATGACTACTGGGATCGCCATTGCCCGTACCAATAATTTTCGCATCTCCCTTCACAGAAAATTGTATCAGGTTACCGGCATCAGGAACCTCACGGCCGAGACGATCAACCACATGGATATTGATCACGCTTGCATCCTTCCCATCAGAGAGAAGCGACATTTGATCCGGAACGGCTATCACCCTGAAAGGCTGATCTGTAGTTTCCACAGAAGATGAAAATTTCTTACCGTTTTTCTGTGCAACGGCTTTAAGGATTCCAGGTTCATACTTGACGCTCCACTCCAGGTGACCATTCCGGGGCATTTCTTTTTCTCCCAGGCTTTTCCCGTTAAGAAACAGTTCTACACGATCGGCATTGCTGTTGATCCAGACAGGGATATTTCGCCCCTCACTTCCTTTCCAGTTCCAGTGGGGAGAAATATGCAAAACATCTTTATCTGTCCACCAGGATTGATAATAATAATAAATATTTTTCGGGAAGCCGCACATATCCATGATCCCGAAATGGGAATTGATGTTTGGCCATTGGAATGGTGTTGGTTCCCCCCTGTAATCGAATCCGGTCCAGATGAAGCCGCCCATGAACCAGGGCTGATTGGCACATAATGACCACCATTCTTCTGCTTTACTAGCCCACCAGGGAGCTGTGATATCCTGATCGGGCAGATAGCACCTGATGGTATCTTTTTCGTATATACCCCTTGTGGTAACAGTACTTCCCATCTCAGTGCCGATGATTGGCTGATCAGGATGGGCTTTATGATAATCGGCCACGGCGAACTGGCGGTAATTGAATCCCCTGATTGGTATCACTTCATTAATCCCGGTGTAATAATTCGGCAGATCGGCGCCATATGTGCTGGTTCGGGTCGGATCAAGTTCTTTCTGACGGTTGATTAAGGATTGAGCAATCCGTTTGCCAATCCCGTTGGTTTGTATGTATCCTTCCTCATTCCCGATCGACCAGAGGAAAACAGAGGGGTGATTACGGTCACGGCAGATGAGACGATCAAACTGACTCAAATATTCCGGGCTGCTGTTTAGCAAGCGCTGTTCGTCCAGGACCAGCATTCCCAGGCTGTCGCAGGCATCGAGCAATTCAGGAGCGGGAGCATTATGACTGGTACGATAGGCATTCACACCCATTTCCTTCAGTAATCTTACCCTGTAATACTGAAGGTAATCCGGCATGGCTGAGCCGACCCCTGCATGATCCTGGTGGCAGCAAGCTCCTTTAATTTTGATATTACTGCCATTCAGAAAGAAGCCCTTTTCAGCATCAAATGCAAGGGTCCTGACACCAAAACGAACAGCAAGGCTGTCGTGTACAATGCCCTTTGATTTCACCACTAAAAAAGCTTTGTAGAGATAAGGATTATCCGGTGACCACAATACAGGCTCATTCAGTTCCAGCAGATTTTTTACAATTATATTCTTACCTGCTTCCAGTTTGAAGGATTGTTCAGAAGAACTTGCAATAATTTTATTATTCCGGTCGGTAATATGGCAGACAAGCGAAAATTCAGCTAATTCCAGACTGCTATTTTCAATGTTCGCTTCTACTTTAACATCTCCCCGTTTTTCTTTCACCTCAGAAGAAATAAAAAAACTGTTTTCAATAACATGTAAATTGTCAAAACGGTGGAGCCAGACATGACGGTATATTCCCGCCCCTTCATAAAACCATCCTTCATATTGCGAGGCATCCACCCTGACGACCACCACATTATCCCGGTCGAAACTGAGATAATCCGTTATGTCGAATGAAATTCCGATATACCCGCTTTCATTGGTTCCCAGGTAAAATCCGTTAAGCCAGAATTTCGCGTCCCGGAAAACGCCATCGAACTGAAGGGCAAACCTTTGTCCTGAATCCGCTTTATTCACAGTAAAGTGCTTCCTGTACCAGCCTATGCTGGATTCAGGGAAATGTCCGCCTACCGGTTTATATCCGTGGGACTGCACATCAAAATCGGGGGAATTGATGAATGGCAGTTCCACAGCCCAGTCATGAGGTAAAGAAAGGGTCCTCCAATCCTGATCATTGAATCTGGGATCAATGGCTGTAGTTTCTGCCTTTCCTGATTTTGAAAAGATATTGGCAAGCCCGAAATTAAAATCCTTAACCGGGTCAGCGGCATGTCCGAAGTGAAATTTCCAGTCCTGGTCAAAACAAATTTTCTGACGGCCCAGGAGCAACTGGCCTTGGACTGTGAAGCCGGTCATAAGCAGGATAAGCAGGGGAAGAACGATCTTTATTCTCATATTTCTCCTTTCAATTTGAAAATAAAAATACGAACAATTTCATTTATTGATAGAAAAAAGAAGCCGTCCTTGAGAGACGGCTTCCATAGTCAATAATGAATTTAATAATCGCAACCCAAAGGCGCTATTTCGAAACTATGGTATAAGTCTTGGTAGCCAGGTTGACATTGATGGTATAGGTACCTGCCCCGGGTGAAGGAATTTCAGCCGGATCAGGAACACTCTCTGTTAGTCTGTAGAACAGTGGGCCGCCATCACCGGTACCGGTAGCATCAGTACCCCATTGCGGAGCCCATCCGGTAGTCGTTTCCAGTAATTTCATTCCGCCGGCAGTCAGGGTGGTGGTAAGTGTAAAGATACCCGGAGAAACCTTGGTAAACGCGATACCATTGGCAGGTGTCCAGCCGGCAGTAGTTGCACTACCTACGAGGAATAATTCAGAAGAGGTCAGGGAAACTTCGTATAGCAGGTTTGCTGTATCGGCCATGATCCAATAATCGCCTTCAACATCTGCAGTCGGAATAGCAAGAGGATCCGGTACGGATTCGTCCGGGCGGTAAACCAGATTGCCATTGGTCGGTGTTCCGCTGGCATCCGTTCCCCATTGGGGAGCCCAGGCACCCAGGCCGGCAATGAACTTGATCATTTTTGTTGCCAGCAAATGCTCAACGATTACATATTTCCCGCTATCTCCGATATGAGTCATTTCCAATGCCTTGGTATTATCCCATCCTGCAGAAGTACCATCTCCAAGTAAATAAATTGGCGACAAAACCACCACATCATTGTAAGGAGTGATTGCCATAATTATCGGGTCAGAATATTTGGTTGCTGCTTCGCCGGTTCCTGAAAGCTGGGTTTTAACTCTGAACTCAAACATCCCGACACTATCGGGAACTCCTTTAAAAGTTCCCAGCACATGTGAATTCATCGCACCTTCTGTGATAGACATGGTCAGTCCGGCCCCGTTAAAAATCACTTTAGGAGATCCGAAATCATTTCCAATCGTATCCATTTCGATAGAATATACCGGAGGAACCAGGTTTGAAGGATCGTAGGTAGCTGCTGTCCATGTAAATACAGCCATCACGGAGTCAGCTCTTACCTTGGTCAGGACATAAGCTGAGGATGGCGGTGGAGTGAGTAATTGGGCAGCATTGTAATTGGTCAACACAGCTTGTGTTTCATCTTTTTTACAGGAAAACAGGCCGATTAAACCAATTGCCAAAATTAATATTGTTATCTTTTTCATTGTATCTTGGTTTTATATATTAATATCCAGGATTTTGTACCAGGTTAGCATTCGCTGAGACATCCGAGGATGGCAAGGGATAAAGATTATAAGTGGCAGCAGTTGAAATGCCTTCCTTAACACCGCCTTTCCAGGGCCATACATAGGTACTCTGACTAAAACTGCCATAACGGATCAGGTCAGTTCTTCTGTGTCCTTCCCAGTATAATTCACGGGCTCTTTCATCCAGGATAAAATTCAGGGTCAGCTGAGCCGCAGAAATATTACCACTTTCATTGCCATATGCCCTCGTCCTGATGTCATTAACATAGATTAATGCCGTTCCTGCATCTCCGCCTCCGCCTCCTCTTAACACTGCTTCAGCATACATCAGGTTGACATCAGCCAGCCGGAATAATGGAAAATCTGTATCGCAATAGGTCAGATCTGAGCCGGCAGCTCCTGTACTGGTCACATTCCTGAATTTTGTGATGGCATAACCATCATTAAACATGCCAACATCATTGATTTCAAGGTGCTGCTCGTCGGTCCAGAACATGGCACGATGATCCTTGATCGTATCAAATTTAAGAACAAGTGCACTTGTAGTACGGGTACCACCCCATCCGCTGTTGAGTCCAAAATCGGCAGGAACCATACTTCCGCCAACTGCTGCGCTGATGATAAATGTTGTTCCACCCCAGGTGCGGGTCTTCAGCCCATCGAAGTTGATGCTGAAAATAACTTCGGGGTTGAAATAATTATCGGCCAGAAAAAGGTGATTATATTCCGGTGACAAAACATAGCCGGCATTGATCACTTTATTGCAATAAGTGATACATTCCGTGTACTTATTCTGACCCGTGTAAACCTCTGCATTCAGGTAAAGTTTTGCCAGTAAGGTCCATACGGCTCCCTGATCTGCCCTGCCATATTCATTCGTTCTGGCAGCGGCGACCAATGGCTCGATGGCAAGGAGCTCTGATTCAATATAAGCAAAGAGGGCATCGCGTTTGATTTGTTTCGGGAAGAATTTACCAGGGGCATCTTCTTCCGTAACAAAAGGAACATTCCCAAAAAGATCCAGGGCATGATAGTAGCTGAGAGCTCTCATAAAGCGGGCTTCTGAACGGTATTTTGCAATTTCAAGTCTGTCGGCATCACTGATTCCGCGCTCATTGAGCTTACTTTCTGAAGATTCACGGATAAACTCATTACACTGTGTTATCTCGAAGAAAATCCTGTAGTACATGGCTCCAATAAATTGACCTCCCGAGCCCCAGGTCTGTGAATGAAAATCCCTGATAGAGTTATCATTCCAGGAAACTACTGCTTCATCGGTAGATAATTCCTGATGGTACCAATACATACGAAGATATTGGCTAAATCCTTCATCAATACCACTGATATCATTATTTCCGGCAGCACCTTGCTGTCCTGTCACTGCCAAGCCAGCATAAACTTTAGCCAGGACCTGTTTATAACCAGCAGCAGAAGTATAAACATTGTTGGGAGTCATATCGCGCGGGTCAATCGGCAACGTATCCAGATCCTTGACACAGGAGGAGAAAAACAAGGTTGTTGCCAGAACCATGAATGTTATCTTATATATTCGTTTCATTTTTATAAATTTTTAGCGTTAGAATGAAAGATTTACACCCAAAACAAACACCCTTGACCGGGGATACATATTATTGTCGATACCCACCGTTGAACCAAGGTTCACCTCGGGATCGAGTCCTTTGTAATTGGTGATGGTGAATACATTATTCACGGTAAAGGAGAGGCGCAGGTTAGCGGTGTTTTTGATCAGATTACCAAAATCATAAGCAATCGTCAGGTAATCGAGTTTAAAGTAGGAGGCATTCTGTACATAATAATCCGACAGGTATTGAAAGTTTGTGAAATTAACATCAAAAACATCGGATGTAACATTACTCAGATAGGGGCCTTCCGGACGATATAGGTTTGAATATACTCCCCGGTTTGAGGAAATGTTATTATACACATAGTTACCAACTGCTGCATGACCAGCCGCTGAAAGGCTCACTTTTTTATAAGCTAAAGTAGTTGAAACTCCATAAGTTGAGGTGGCATTTGCACTCTTATAATGGTAACGGTCGGCATCGGTAATTTTACCGTCATTATTCCTGTCAACATACATGCCTTCAATGGGTTTTCCATTGACGTCATATACCTGCTGGAAAACATAAAAAGAGTTCATGGCATAACCAACGCTCTGGATCTGAACGGTATTTCCAACACCACCGCTGATCCCTCCAACAGGGATCCCGGCATAGGTAGTATCATCATACATCGTAAGTTTGGTGATCTCATTTTTGTTGATGGTGGCATTGAAGTTGAAATCCCATTTCCAGTCTTTGGTAACAATCGGTTTTAAACCAAGGTTGAATTCCCAGCCTTTGTTCTGCATGTCACCGATGTTGGTCCATACATAATTGGAAAGATTGGTCCCGGCGGGTACAGGAACATAGCATAACATATCGGATGTTTTCCGGATATAATAATCCACTGATCCGGTGATCCTGTCGTTAATGAATCCAAAATCAAGTCCGAAGTTGGTCGTTGTAGTCGTTTCCCATTTCAGTCCGGCATCGTATGCATTGGCGCGGAGTGTATAATAAAATACATTGCCGAATTGGTATTGTGCGTACTGATCGCTGGAAGTATAAGTTGCCAGAGATGGATACCAGTTGTCGCCAAGATCCTGCTGTCCGGTCTTTCCCCAGCCGACTCTTAATTTCAGCTGAGATATCACTTTGGAATTTCTCAGGAAAACCTCATCATTGATTTTCCAGGCCAGGGCAGCGGAGGGGAACAGACCCCAACGGGTACTCTTGGAAAATTTCGAAGAACCGTCATCACGTACCGTAACGGTAAGTAAATACCGGTTAAAAAGGGTGTAATTCAAACGTCCGTAGAAAGATACCAGGTAATACTCTCTTTTGGCAGTCACATCATTGGTACGTAAAGAATCATGAGGCACATTGCTGTTGTGATTGTTGGCTTCAAAATAAAAATGCTGCCAGGAATAACCGACCATGACATCAAATTTGCTTTTGATGGATTTCACCTCTTTCACATAGTTCAAATAAAAGTCGAGAACCTTGTTGTTTTTTGTCTGACCATAGGTATTGTCAGTTCCTTTATTGGAGTATGCCCAACTGGCATATTCAGGAACATATACCGTACCTTTACTTTTAGAGTAGTCAATTCCGAGGTTTAACACCGCCCGCAAGTCGGGAAAGAAATGAAGTTTATAATCAAGCTGCAGGTTACCCAGGAAGCGGTTGACTTTTGAATTATCATCTCTCAGTTGCAGCAAAGCTACGGGGTTTGCAGTAGCCTGTCCGACCGGAGTGGTATCACCCGGCTGAAGCCAGGCCCAATAACCACCATAAAAATGCTTTCCAAGGTCGCGATACTCATCCACTGGCTTGGTAGGATCAAAAGCAATGGCGGCCCCGATGGCTCCGTTATCTGCAAAATGGTTCTTTTCATAGAGATATTTTGCATTTAAATTGACCTTGAGATAATTCTTAAAGAAAGTAGGATTCAGGTTCAATCCAACGGATGTTCTGCTCATATTATCGGTTTTCAGGATACCATCCTGGTACATATAGCCGACCGAAACACGGTAAGGCATCGTACTTATAGCACCGGTAAAGGCCAGGTTATGATCGGTACTGATGGCAGACCTGAAAATTTCATTCTGCCAGTTTGTACTATGAACGGAATCCAGTAAATTCAGAACGGCATCATTTCCGGCATAACGCTCTTTCACCAGGCTGCGGAATTCATCGGCACCAAGAACGTTGATGGTGCGGGGAACGGTTGCAACGGAAACATTACCTGAATATTCCACTCCAAATTTCTTTGAACCCGGAACTCCTTTTTTAGTAGTGATGATAATAACCCCATTGGATGCACGTGATCCGTAGATGGCTGTTGCCGAGGCATCTTTCAATACGGTATAGGTATCAATATCGTCGGGATTGATCATACTCAGACTTCCCCTGGCCCCTGCGGTTGCCGTGTTGTCAACAGGTACTCCATCAATGACGACCAATGGATCGTTAGATGCGTTAAGAGAAGAACCGCCCCGGATCCGGATAACAGCATCTCCACCAGGAGCACCACCAAGGGTGGTTACCTGAACCCCGGGGATTTTTCCGATAATCAGCTGTTGGGGAGAAGAAATATTTCCCTGGTTAAAACTTTTTTTGTCTATTGCCGTAACGGATCCTGTAGCATCTGATTTTTTTACGCTTCCGTATCCGATCACCACTACTTCATTCAGGCTGCTAACCGCCGTTGCAAGCACTACATTGATCTTTTTTTCTCCGGCAAAGGTTTTCTCCTGAGACTGATAGCCAACATAAGAAAAAACCAGGATGTCTCCCGGACTTACTTTAATTGTATAATTCCCATCAATATCCGTCACGGTACCCCTTGTGGTATTCTTGACCACTATGGTAACCCCGGGTATTGAACTGCCGTCTGCAGCATCTGTCACTTTCCCATTCACAGTTACTTCCTGTGCATAAATCACCGATGCAAATGCAAGGGCGACTAAAAGAAACAGAAAACGCAACCAAAGTACTCGTTTCTTCATAGAGTTAATTTCTAAAGGTTAAACATTCTGTTAATTGATCAACTAAACTATTAATCACAGTGTAAAAATAATAAAAAATTAATACCAAGCTAATTTTGACAATAATTTATGCGGAAATACATTGGTTCTTTTACGGCAAACACAGGAATGAGTCTGATTAATACGTAAATTTGTTACAAATAAAAATGTATGATCAAGGTAAAGAAATTATTCCGACCTGTCCTTTTATGCTCCGCGATTGTTTGTACTTCAGGATTTCTTAAAGCCCAGGTGATCACGACTTCTCCCGTATTTCCGGTTGATTCAGATTCGGTGACTATAATTTTTAATGCTGCCCTGGGAAATGCCGAATTAAAAGATGTTCCTCCCCCTATTTATGCGCATACCGGAGTCATTACCAACCTGAGCACCAGTCCGACGGATTGGAAATATGTGGTGGCCGGGTGGTCAGAAAACCTGCCAAAAGCAATGCTGACGCCACTGGGAAACAACCTGTATCAACTGAAGATTAAACCCGGTATCCGAAGCTATTATGCAGTGCCATCCTCCGAGAGCATTTTAAGAATGGCATTTGTATTTCGTAATTCAGATGGCAGCAAAGTGGGACGCAATGCAGATGGAGGAGATATTTTTGCTGATGTTTACCCATCAAAAACCAGCGTCAATATCATCCTTCCGGCATCCAAAGAGCTTTATCTTCATCAATCAGATACCATCATCGTTTCGGCAATCAGTCCCCTGGCAGATTCGCTTAAAATTATCATTCATAGTACGCCCATTAAGACTGTTGCAGGACAATATATCACCGATACCATCCTGGCTGATAATTTCGGGCAAAACTGGGTTAAACGCTGGGTCAAAATTTTAGCTGAAAATGATACCGCTTATGCAGCAGACTCCTTTTCATATACCATAATCCCTTCTCCGCATATTGCAGCGCTTCCTTCAGGTACCATCGACGGGATTAATTATCTGAACGGGCATTCCGTTGTTTTATGCCTTTATGCACCGAAAAAAAATAACGCCTTTGTACTTGGCGATTTTAATGACTGGAAGGTTGATTCCGGCTATTATATGAACCTGACTCCCGATGGAGAAAGATACTGGCTTCAGATTGATAACCTGATTCCAAAGCAGGAGTATATTTTTCAATACCTGGTGGATGGCAATATCCAGATTGGCGATCCCTATGCCGACAAGGTCAGTGATTGGAATGATGTGTATATCAGTCCATCCACCTATCCCGGATTATTGCCTTACCCCAGCGGAAAGGCCAGTGGCGTGGCCACTTACCTGCAGACCGGCCAGGATCCCTATCCCTGGAGTACCGCTTCATTTGTCCCTCCGGCTGTGACTGACCTGGTGATCTATGAATTACTGATCAGAGATTTTACCGCGAAACATGATTACCCTTCCCTGATCGATACCCTTGATTACCTGAAAAATCTTGGAGTTAATGCCATTGAACTGATGCCGGTCATGGAATTTGAGGGGAACATCAGCTGGGGCTATAATCCTGATTTTTCCTTTGCCGTGGATAAATATTATGGCACTAAAAACGGTCTGAAAGAATTTATTGATGCCGCTCATGCCAAAGGGATCGCGGTTATTTTAGATATCGTGTGTAATCATCATTTCGGACAATCTCCCCTGGTGCAACTTTACTGGGATGCCAGCGGGCAAAGACCATCCCCAGATAATCCCTGGTTCAATCAGATTCCAAAACATCCTTATAATGTCGGTTATGATTTCAACCATGAATCAAGCGATACAAAAACATACATGGAACGACTGGTCAGATACTGGATTCAGGAATTTCATGTGGATGGTTATCGTTTTGATCTCTCCAAGGGATTCACACAAAAAAATTCTTACCCGGACAATGTGAGCCTTTGGGGACAGTATGATGCCAGCCGGATCAACATTCTGAAGAATTACGCCGATGTCATCCATGCGGTAAAACCAGATGCATATGTTATTCTTGAACATTTCGCCGACAATTCAGAAGAAACAGTTTTATCAGCAAACAATATGATGCTCTGGGGAAACATGAATGGTTCTTACGCTGAGGGTGCCATGGGGTATAACACGGGCACTAAATCCGATCTGTCCTGGGCCTCTTATCAAAAACGAGGATGGGCTCAGCCCAACCTCATTGCCTACATGGAAAGTCATGACGAAGAAAGAAACATGTTTAAAACCATCACTTATGGGAATGCAACCCAGCCTGCCTATAATCCGAAGGATACCAATACGGCGTTAAAGAGGATGGAACTGAACGCCAACTTTTTCTTCTCAATACCCGGCCCAAAAATGCTGTGGCAGTTTGAAGAGCTCGGATATGATTATTCGATCAATTACCCATCAGGCACTTCCGATTCACGCCTTGCACCCAAGCCGATCCGCTGGGATTATTATAACCAGTGGAGAAGACATTATACTGAACAGGTTTTTGCCGCCCTGATCGGATTGAAGAAGAATCAGCCGGTATTCAGTACCACGGATTTTACTTTGGATGTTACTTCTGCCGTGAAGCGGATATACCTGAGGCATACCAGTATGGATGTAACTATTTTAGGAAATTATGACATTATCGGCCAGCAGGTGGTTCCCAATTTCACCCAAACAGGTATGTGGTATGAATTTTATTCCGGCGATTCACTCAACATAGTTAATGCTGCTGATCCTTTACCGTTAAAAGCTGGAGAATACAGGCTTTATACTTCGGTTCGTCTGCCAAAGCCATTATTTACCGGTATTGCTGATTCTCCTGGAAATATTCAGTCGAAAAATGAAGTAAACGTTTATCCGAACCCATCCTCGGGAATCGTTCATTTTAAATTTGTACTGCCTGCCACCGAATTGGTTGATCTGACTATCTATAATATCTATGGACAAGCAGTCGCAAAAATTTGCCGGACGAGCCTGAATGCAGGTCAGCATATCCTGGATTGGGATGGCAGGGGAAATTCCACCGGTGAAACATTTTCCGGTCTCTATTTCTACCGGTTTGAATCAAGTTCGATCAAGGAGAGTGGGAAAATCATTCAGGGCAGTAAAATAATTCCCTGATCCTCATATCCTGTATCAGTCGATCAGGACTGTTTAACCTGAATAAAAGCAGATCCATTGAAACCTTGAGGTAAAGCGAATCATCCGGCAGAAGATCAGCATACATTTTTCTGTATTCATAGGCCTTTTCAAGATATTTTGAGGCCATCTCAGGTTTCTTCAATTCGATGCATCCCGAGACAATGCCCAGGAAAGAATGGTACACACCTCGTGCAGCTTCCTGTTGAATTCTTTCTGCTTCAGAAGTATGGATAGAAAAAGGAATCCTCATTCTGAATTTACCGGCATGTTCCAGTAAGGCCCTGGCCTCTGCATACTGTCCATGATCCATGAGTTGGGATGATAAGCGCAAGTATGATTGGTAAACCTGTTTTGCTGCAAATGCAACCAATGTATCACGACCAGCATCAGGATACATTTTGGCCAGGATGGTTTCAGTGGTTTGTTTGTCATCCTGAAAAGCATTGGATAAAAACCAGTGATCAAGGTAATCCTGGTATATATTGCCCTGAAACTCTCCCAGCAATTGTGCCCGGCGTATATAAGACAATATGCGTTGGGTGAAATAATCGGCATATTCGGATATATTGCCTTTCCAGAAAATGGCGCCTGAAGCCAGCAATAGGTCGAAAAAAGTAAAATGGATAGAACGTCCTGCCCGGTATCGGGACGAAAATTTTTTCATCAGATTTAAATGATCTTCATTCTGACTTAAAAGTTGATCCGGAAAGTTTCTTTCCATAATAAGATAAAGAATTTTATCGGATTCCAGAACCTGGATAAAGCTGAGCGGTATCTTATCTGCATCTTCAACATTGATAACATACTGAAATGAATCAAGAGAATCAAGGAGTGCCCGGCTGGCATAATAATCGTTGATTAAGCCAATCCGGGTATTGAACCTGAGCAAGTCGAGGGAATCGTAATGTAAGGCAATCTCACCAGCATATATTGTATCTGAAGCAGGGTCAAAGTCAGGAATACAACCTGAAAGGATAAGATTTTCGTCCTGATTCCCAATCTTTTCATGGAAAGTGGTTATGGATACATTGGATGGATTATTTTTTTTTACCCAAAAAACTTTCAGGTGTATCAAGGAAGGGAGCAAAACATCCGAAAGCAAAAATTTCCGGTATCGGGTATCTCCGGTAATAAACGGATTCGAATAAGAAATGTACAATTGATTTTTACCCTGTCTTTGAGTAATTTTCAGATTTATAGTGAAATTCGCCTGAATTTTAACTCTCCCGGGTTCCTTCAGGATATCCTTGGCAATTTCCCGCAGGATCTCATTATCATACGCAAAAACTGTATTCTTAGGGGGTTGAAATGTGATTTTACAGAAATGATTCACAGCGGTACTAAAAATAATTTCCTGGGCAAATAAAAAAGAACCGGATAATTGTAAAAAGATATAGAGTATCAGAAATTTGCGTGATTGCAGAATCATAATTAGTATAAAAAGATATGTTCCGGCAAAAATAATCATTTGATTTTTATAAGATTTTATTTTTATATTTGAAAGAAAAATTATTATTCCACTTACTCATAATCGGCAATTTTATGAATAAACCAATGGTTCAGAAAGTTTTTCTCCTTGTCATGATGCTTGGAATATCATGTATGTTAAACACTGCCTGCAAGTCGAAAAAGAAACAGGCCATGGTGCCACCTCCTCTGAAAGTGATGGAGATCAAAGGCACGAAAGTTCCTATATACCTCGAAATGGTAGGACAGGCAGTTGGAATCCCGACTATCGAGATCCGTGCCCGGGTTGCGGGATATTTGCAAAACTGGTCCTTCAAAGAAGGATCTGTTGTCAAGAAAGGTCAGCGTTTGTTCACCATCGAACAAAACGAATACATCAACAGTAAGAATTATGCGGAAGCCGATCTGGAGAACAAGATTGCTGCATGGGAAAAGGCCAAACTCGATGTTGCTCGCCTGAAACCATTGCTATCAACCAATGCCATTAGTCAGAACGATTATGACAAAGCAGTTACCACTGAATTGCAGGATCGCGCCTCGGTGGCAAGTTCAAAAGCCAACCTGGAAACAGCCAAACTTAACCTTTCTTATACCATCATGGAATCACCTATCACCGGTTATATCGGAGCCTGCAATGTCAGGCCGGGAAACCTCGTGGGGAAAGGTGAATCGACATTGCTGTCGACTGTTTCGGCCATAGATCCGATCTATGTCAACTTCCAGCTGAACGAAAATGATTACCTGAAGATCATGCGTTACTGGGAGAAACATAAAACAGAAATCACTGATTCAAAGAATGTTTTCAAAGTATATCTTACCCTCTCCGATAAAATGATCTATGATCATGCCGGAGAAATTGATTTCATCGATCGCGACATCAACTCGGCCACAGGTACCATTGCTTTAAGGGCCGTTTTCAAAAATCCTGACGGTTTATTGAAACCGGGAAATTTTGCCAATATTACCCTCATCCTTTTTGAAGAGGAAAACGGCATTCTTATCCCCCAGGCAGCTACTACCCAGATCCAGGGAAAGAACTTTGCTTTCCTGGTTGACAAGGAAAACAAGGTAACCCGGGTACCTGTCATCCTGGGCAGATCCATTGGCAGTACATTTATTGTTGGAGATGGCCTTAAGATCGGCGATCGTATCATGCTCGAAGGATTTCAGAAATTCCAGGAAGGCATGCAGATAAAACCAGTGATGGTTCCTGACACCCTGAGAGTTCCTGAGATGCTTGAAAAAAAATAGCAGAACAGCGAAAAATTGTAAATCGTAAATCCTGCCTGCCGGTAGGCTGGCGTAAATCGTAAATTATGTTGCAGTCCTTTATTACCCGTCCGATCCTATCCTCGGTAATTGCGATACTCATTGCCATGGTTGGGCTATTGAGCATGTTTACCCTGCCCATATCCCAGTATCCCAATGTTGTTCCACCAACCATCCAGGTGACAGCCTATTACCCGGGAGCCAATGCAGAGGATGTTCAGAAAACAGTTTCAGTTCCACTGGAGGAACAGATCAATGGGGTAGATAATATGACCTACATGACCTCTCAGTGTGCCAATGACGGTTCCTGTAATATTACCGTCTATTTTTCTGTAGGCACTGATCCGGATATGGCTACGGTAAATGTACAGAACCGTACCCAGCGCGCCATGAACGTTCTTCCTCCTGAAGTTGTGCAAGGAGGGGTAACGGTAATGAAGAAATCGCCCAGTATCTTATTGCTGTATTCCCTGGTTTCAAGCGATACCGCTTATGACACAAAATTTCTTGCCAATTACCTTAATATTAATATTGTTAATGTTCTGAAAAGGATCAACGGTGTGGGTGATGTGAACCTTTTTGGCGGAGATGATTACGCCATGCGCTTATGGCTTAATCCGGAAAGGATGGCAGGATATGGAATTACCGTCCAGGATGTACAATCCGCCATCAAAGATCAGAATGTGCAGGCTGCGGCAGGACAGCTCGGTAAGAATCCGGCAGCCAAAGGGCAGGAAATGTCGATCATGCTAAGGGTACAGGGACGTCTTGTCGATGAAAAACAGTTTGCCGACATTATCGTGAAATCGAATAAAGACGGATCCCTGGTAAGGATGAAAGACATTGCCAGGATTGAACTTGGCATGAAGACTTATGACGCCAATGGAAGATTCAACGGGAAAAGCGCCCCTGCCATTGCCGTTTACCAGTCACCCGGTTCTAATGCCGTTGCGGTAAGAAATGAATGTGATGCCACGATGAATGAATTGGCCAAAGAGTTCCCTGAAGGCATCACTTTTCAGAAAGGGCTTGACACCGTTGAATTTGTTTCAGCCTCTATTGAGGAGGTTATCAAAACCCTTTTCGAGGCCTTCATACTGGTTTTTATCGTCGTATTTATTTTCCTGCAGGACTGGAGGGCAACCCTTATCCCCGCCATCACTGTGCCTGTCTCTCTGGTTGGAGCCCTTGCAGCATTTGCCTTCCTCGGATTTTCCATCAATATGCTCACCCTCTTTGCCTTGGTACTGGCTATCGGAATTGTTGTTGATGATGCCATTGTTGTACTGGAGGCGGTCCAGGAAAAGATCGATGCGGAGGGACTTACCCCGCTTGAAGCCACAAGACATACCATGCATGAGATCACGGGAGCAATCCTTACCATCACCATGGTTCTTTGTGCCGTATTTATACCTGTTTCATTTCTTGGCGGAACCACAGGGGTGATGTATAAGCAGTTTGCCCTGACCCTGATTTCATCCATCCTGATCTCTGCACTTCTGGCTTTGACCCTCACTCCTCCACTCTGTGTCATACTGTTGAAACCTAAAAAAGAGAAAAAGGGTTTGATTGGCAAGTTCTTTAAAGGATTTGACAAAGGATTTGAAAAAACCACCCATGGATATATCAGGATCGTGGAAAATTTCACCCATCATCTTTCTCGCCCGGTCATGTTTCTGGTTTTAATCTGTGTCTTATGTGTTTTTGTCATGAAATTCCTGCCCAGCGGTTTTTTACCCTCGGAGGATCAGGGTTACTTTTTTATCAATATTTCGACACCCAAAGCTTATTCCCTGCAGAAGACTGATGCTGTCATGCGTCAGGTTGAAGCCATCCTGGCCAGGACAGAAGGAGTGGAATCCTATACTACCATTCCCGGGTACAGTATTCTTGACAATTCAGTAAGCACTACGAACGGGATGGCCTTTGTAAAACTGAAGAACTGGAATGAAAGAGGAGTTGATTCATTGCATGCCGAGCAGATCATACAGCGTGTCCAGGCTCAGTTTAACCATATTGCGGGAGGTGTTTGTATGGCTTTCAATGCCCCCGCCATTTCCGGTCTGGGAAAAACCGGCGGACTTGAGCTACAACTGGAAGACAGATCAGGTGCCGGTCTTGAAAAACTGACCGAGGTAACCAAGGGTTTTTATTTTGAAGCATCCAAACGGAAAGAGTTTTCCAATTCCTTTTCTTCATTCCGTACCGATATTCCCCAGCTAAAACTTACCGTAGATAAGGAAAAAGCGAAAACCATGGGTGTTCCTATCAACAGCATTTACCAAACTCTTCAATACCTCTTTGGCAGTTATTATGTCAATGATTTCAACAAGTTTGGGAAATCATACCGGGTAATCGTTCAGGCTGATGCTATTTACAGAGCCAATAAGGAAGATATCAGTAAGATATATGTGAAAAGTAATTTCGATGCCATGGTTCCCTTGGGGACATTGGTCAGCATTGAACCAACCCAGGGTCCTGATGTAGTCAAGCGTTTTAACCTATACAGTTCTGCCGATTTTACCCTGGGCATTCCGCCCAACGGATCAACCGGACAGGGAATTGAAGCGGTGAAGGAGGTAGCAGCGAAAACCCTGCCCTATGGCTTTGGTTATGAATATTCGGGAATGACGAGGGAAGAGATAGCCTCAGGCGGACAAGCGCCCTATATTTTCACACTTTGTTTTGTATTTGTTTATTTCCTGCTGGCAGCAAAGTATGAGAGCTGGCTTTTACCTATTCCGGTACTGATGGCCATTCCCTTTGGAGTTTTCGGAGCATTCGGATTACAGTGGGCCAGGGGATTACAGAATAATATCTATGCACAGATCGGTTTGATCATGCTCATCGGCCTGGTAGCGAAAAATGCCATCCTTATTGTAGAATTTGCCAAGCTTAAACACGATGGAGGGATGCCCCTGATCGATGCGGCCAGGGAGGGAGCCAAACTGCGTTTCCGGCCTATCCTGATGACCTCCTTTGCTTTCATTCTGGGTGTTGTTCCCTTGATGACTGCTGCCGGAGCCGGCGCAGCCAGCCGCCATGCACTGGGCACATCAGTCTTCGGAGGAATGCTTATGGCAACAATTTGCGGTGTCATGGTGGTACCGTCGCTGTATGTGGCTTTTCAGAAACTTGAGAACCGGATGAAGAAAAAAAGCAGTGAAGCAGTGAAATAGGAAAACAAATAAAATCTGAAATTGTAAATCCTGCCTGCCGTCAGGCAAGCGTAAATCGTAAACAAATATGGTCCTAAAATATTTCAAACTCACTTACCTGTTTCTTTTACTACCGGTATTTCTGTTCTTTGGCTGTAAGGTCGGGCCGAACTATAAACGGCCAGTTGTCGCAACTGATAGCCTTTTCCGCTTTGCAGAGAATAAAGACACTGCCTGCCTTGCCAACATTGAATGGGTAAAACTTTTTAAGGACACAGTTCTTCAGAGACTTGTGAAAACCGGCTTGCAGAATAACTTCGATATCCAGATCGCTTTTTCACGGATCGAGCAAGCCAAGGCCAGTTTCAAGATCGAACGGGGCAAACAATGGCCTCAGATCTCTGCACAGGCCCAGGCAGCTTACCAGGAACCTGGTACCCCGGGAAATACATCCTATTCAGCCATGGCCGGGATTAGTTGGGAAATTGATCTTTGGGGAAAACTTCGCAGATCGAAGGAGGCGGCACGCGCCAACCTCTTCGGACAGGTTGCCTACCAGCAATCTGTACGCATCATGCTGATTTACAATATTGTAAATAGTTATTTCAATCTCCTGGAATACGATAACGAGCTCAGGATTATTCAGGAAAACATTTCGATAAGACAAAAATCCCTTAGCCTTGTTCAGGCAAAACTTATCGCTGGAACAGCCTCAGGATTGGTGGTAGCGCAGGCACAGGCTGAACTGGCATTAGCCCAGACAGAAGTTCCGAAACTGGACATGCAGATCGGTCAGGAAGAAAATTACCTGAGTACCTTACTGGGAGAATCTCCTCATGCAATACCAAGGGGCAGACCTATGCTTGACCAGATCAACCCACCGGAAATAAACACACCCGGAATTACTTCCTCCCTCCTCCTCCGCCGGCCCGATATCATCCTTTCGGAACAAACCCTGATTGCAGCCAATGCAAACATCGGAGTAGCCCGTGCCATGATGTACCCTACACTGAGTATCTCAGGGAATATTGGTGCAATATTCAATCCCACTACACTGGCCTTTAATGCCCTGGCGAATCTTATTGCACCAATTTTTGGCGGAGGACAACTGCGTGCCGGCGTAAAAAAGGCACAGGCATACAAACAGGAAATATTATTTACCTATCTTCAAACGATAAATAATTCTGTCAGAGAAGTTTCTGACGCCTTGCTTGAGGTGAAGAAGCAGAAGGAAATCGTTGATAGCCAGCAGAAAACAGTTGATGCCGCACAAACTGCTTTCGACCTTTCCAATCAATTGTATAATGCTGGTTATGCCAGTTATCTGGATGTGATCCAGGCACAGACACTGCTATTCTCCGCCCAACTTAATCTTTCCATGGCACAAAGCAATGAGCTTACCTCCATTGTGGGTCTTTACACAGCCCTGGGTGGAGGCTGGAAATAGTAATAAACTGGTGGAGCGAAATGACGAAAAGCATAAAATTAAAATCCTTCTCAAGTCTGCTGATCGGGTTTCTTTTATTCAGTAATGCAGGCATCTTTGGGCAGAGTAAGGCCGATAGCCTTACCGATGAAGTTAAAGCTAAAATATTTAACAAATTAAAAAATTTCACCTTTGGCTTCTACATTGATGTGTATTACAATATGATACTCAACAGCAAGGGCGATACTTCCAGTGTCGTTCCGTTTTCGGCCAACTGCCCGGTTCCAAACCAGATCCGGCTGAATCTTGCTGCCATTGAAATCTATTATAATGCCGAAAAAGTCAGGGGAAAACTGGCTATTCAATATGGGGATGCGCCTAACCTGCTGGCTGCCCCGAATGCCCAGTTTATTAAAAATTTGCGACAAGCTAATTTCGGTTTCCTGCTGGTAAAAAACCTCTGGCTGGATTTCGGATATATTTTCAACCCAGTCGGCTATGAATCTTCCTGGCCTGTCATTAACCAGATAAGCACGGTTACGATCGGGGGATATTTTGAACCGGGGAGCGTATTGGGAGTAAAACTGTCCTATCAGTTTTCGAAAAAACTATACGGAGGGCTTATGTTTGGAAATCCTTATTCTGTTGCCTATGGTAAAAACACCCATATGGCTGGAATGATTTTCCTCTCCTATGACTTATTGAAGAATCTCAATATCACGTATAATAATTTCTTTGGTAACCAGGCTTTGAAAAACGCCCAGATCAATAATAACATTTTATATAACAACTTAATTGTTACCTATAATCCTATCAAACAGATTTCGCTTGTCGGGCAATTTGATTATGCTGCCCAGACAAACTCCCAGTTACCTCCTGACACCAATAAAATCGCCTCCATGTTTTCCGGCTTTTTGCAGGCAAAGTACATGATAAATGATCATCTCAGCCTGGGAGCCCGTTATGAATTTCTGAATGATCCTTCGGGTTTCCTTACCGGAGTCTATACTATTAATGGTACAAAACGCGGATTACTGATGAACGGTCTGACTATTCAGTTTGAATATAAACCCGTCAAAATAGGCTACTTACGATTCGAGTACAGATACATGGAATCCAACAAGGGAAATTACGTATTTCATGATAATACCAGCGAAAACCTTCAGTCTCTCATATTTACAACCGGGGTAAGATTTTGAGTTATGACACAAAATGAAATTAATCAGCAATACAACCGGATCTGTGAGCACCTCTTTAACCAAAGGATCAAACTTGCTCTGGATGAGTTGACCCAGTTTATCAGGGTCAGTACTAAAACAGATTTTTATTACCAGCTTGAAACACTTTCAGATAATTATCAGACCCTTCTCCGGTATGCCTACGACGGATATAAAGATCCCCAACAATCCTCCATCCTGAGCAATTTATGCGCCTCCATTCTTGCCATGGCAGATGAGGTGAGAAGTTCTTTGACCGAACATGATCATCTATTAAGATATCTGGAGAAAACCCAACTGTCCAATGAATTCAAGGATGATCCCTGGTTGGAAATAGATAATATAGAAAAAGCAGATACTGTATTTAGACTGATCTGGCTTATTGAAAAAGTTAAGGATTGTCATCTCGTCTTTATCCGGAAGATTAATCAAGCTGAGAATATTAAATGGTATGATAAAAGTCTGTTTATCAGCGCTCTTACATTAAGCTTGTTAAAGTATTTTGATCCCATGAAGATCATACTTCTGATTGAATTTGTTGAATCACATGAAGATCAGGTCTATCAGCGCGCCATCACCGGAATTATCCTTAGTTTAATGGTGTATGACCGGCGACTCCTTTTCTATCCTGATCTGATAGATAAGCTGAAAGGCCTCGAGGAGGTCGAAAATATTAAAACAGATGTGGAGTTAATACTGATGCAACTTCTGCAGGCCAGGGAAACCGAGAAAATCACCCGGGAATTTGAAGAAGAAGTACTGCCCGACATAGAGAAAATGATGCCCCTTATTGATGATAAGCTTCAATTAGGCGAGATCGAAGATGATGATGACCCGGAAGGGATTAACCCAAAATGGAAAGGATTGGTCGACGAATTTCCCGGATTACTGGAAAAAATAGAGAAATTCTCGAAAATGCAGATGGAAGGAGTAGATGTGTTTATGAGTACTTTCCAGCTTTTAAAACGATTTGATTTCTTTTACCGCATGAGCAACTGGTTTGTCCCTTTTTACCGGGATCATCCTGATATCAATAAATCTATAATCAGCCGTAAGGAAATCAACCTTCAACTGATTGAAAGTCTCGAAAAAGCATTTTATTTATGCAACTCCGACAAGTACTCTTTCGCTTTGAACTTTCAGGCCATGCCAGCCCAGCAGCACAGTATGATCGTTGCCAATTTTGAAGCTGAATTTGCACAGATGAAGGAAATGGCTGCCGAAGTACAATTGCTGGACCAGACACTGCAATCCAATGCGGTTTTCATACAATACATTCAGGATCTTTACCGGTTCTTTAAATTGTATCCCTCAAAAAACGAATTCGAAGATGTGTTCCAACTGAATACCTCATTTAATACTTCTTTCTTCTATCGGCAGTTTTTTGAACAGAAAGGGTTTACTGAGAAACTGGCCACATTCTATTTCGATAAGGAACATTATTTAAAAGCCATCACAGGGTATGAATCATTGCTGGCTATTCCACCACCAAAAGGGGAATATTATGAAAAGATCGCCTATTCCTACCAGAAACTTGGGCGTTACAAAAAAGCCATTGAATTTTATAAAATGGCTGAACTATTTGACACAGACCACCTCTGGGTATTAAAAAAACTTGCCTGGTGCAGCATGAAGTTAAAAGATTACCATGCTGCCATTGGCTTCTTCCAGGAAGCTTCAAACCTGCAACCCGATGATCTTCTTTCTACCCAGATCGCTCAATGCTATATGAACCTTAAGGACTTTGAGCAGGCCCTGCAATATTATTCCAAGCTTATCTTTTTCAAACCCGGAAACATGAAGCTTCTCCGCCCTATCGCTTACTGCCATTTTCTGATGGGGAAACTGGATCAGGCTCAGGAAGCATATACTGAACTCCTGTCGACCATCGAAAGTCCCTCATCTTATGACCTGATGAATGCCGGACATGTTGAACTCTGTCTGGGGAACCGTAAACAAGCCCTGGCTTATTACCGGAATAGCATGAGCAATCTTTCCATGAGTCCCGGTGACCTGATGTCGGCTTTTGAAGAAGATGTTCCTTACCTTTGCGCCAATGGCATCGATGCCGGAGACATACCATTGATCAGAGATTTTCTGCTTTACCAACGCGACCCTCAATGACTATAAAAAAAGAATACTGGCCTAAAATTGAATTGTTGTTTTTTACATTCATCACCCTGGCCAACCTCGTCCCGTTTATTTCAACAAAATTTTTCCCCAGTTTAGATGGCGCTTCCCATCTCAGTAATGCCAATATCATTAACCAGATAGTGATCTATCACAATGAACTTTTCCGACAATTTTTCCAAATCAACCCTGAACCGGTGCCGAACTGGACTTCCCATCTCCTGCTGGCCATTCTGGGACTGGTTATTCCGGCATTTCTGGCAGAAAAGATCATCATCGCAGGCCTACTAATAGGTATCCCTTTTGCTTTCCGAGGCCTGATGAAGATACTGAAACCTGAAAATATTTCCATCAGTTATCTGATCTTTCCATTTACTCATTCCATGTTTCTTTTCTTCGGATTTTTCAACTTTTGTATCGGGGTATTATTTCTGATGATCACCCTGCGTTACTGGCTACTGAAGCAAGATAATATGAAGGGATTGAAGGATTTTTTAATACTGGTATGCTTCATTTTTATCACCTATTTTTCGCATATCGTAGTTTTCGGCATTCTATTGATCCTAGTTGCGATCCAAATCATTGCCCGCAACTTCTCCGGCTTTTTGAATAATAAAACTACAAGGCCTGCGGTCATTCGGGATTTCTTCAGGCAAGTGATCACCATAGTACTGGCATCCATTATCCCATTGCTTTTATTTGTATATTTTTTCATTTCACGGCCAGGAACAAGAAACATATCGTTTTTACCCAAAGCCCAGCTCCTGGAGTTCCTCTACCAGATTCGTCCACTGATTTCATTTAATGCATATAAGGAAGGATCGTTTACTCTTATTTTCTTTTGCCTTCTGGTTGGTCTGGTTATTTCCGGCCTGCTGATCCTGGTATTCCGGCAGTTCAAATCACAAGCAGGGTCATCGAATACCAATAGTCAATGGCTTCTACCCTCCGTGATTATTCTGCTGTTCCTCTATTTCATTCTTCCTGATGCCTATGGGACTGCCAGCTATACCAACCTCCGGCTGGGTTTTCTTTTTTTTCTGTTAGTCATCCTCTGGATTTCCATTCTCCCATTGCCGAAATGGGCAGGTATTCTGGCAGCGGCCATTGCCATAGTAATCAATGTAATCATGATAGAATTCAACAAACCTATTCTGAAGGAGTTCGATCAAATGGTTAAAGCATCCAATAAGGCAGCAGAGTTCATCCCTCCCAACAGCCTGGTACTGCCGATCTATGTCATGGACAACTGGTTTACCGGACATTTTGTAGATTACCTGGCCATCGATAAACCCATCCTGATGGTTTATAATTATGAATGTGAAACAGGCTATTTCCCTGTCAAATGGAATAAATCGGCCAAACCCAATTATTATATCGGCAACCTTTCCGATACCGCTCATTATATCAATTTTGAACTGATTAAAGGCCGGGAAAGTTTAAAGGTCAATTATATCTATATCCTGGGACAATATAATCCGGAAGAGAACTGGTTCTTCAGGAAACTGGATAACATCCTGCATTCGTCCTATACTCCAGTATATAGCAAAGATAATTTCTGCCTTTACCAGGCAGTTTCTACTTATTGAAGCGATTGAGACTATTTTGGGTGATAAGCTGCCATTCCGGTTTACCGATAAACTCATTGAGATCCTTACTATCCGTATACGACATGGCAGAGGATAAATAATCCTTGAAATTATCGACCCATCCCGCCAGGGTATATTCCACCTGGATCATCCTGGTCACACCTTCGGATGAACGGATTTCATTACCCAGGTGAGCCTGCACTTCCTTGGTACTCATACCCCTGAATTTCTTGTAAAACAGGGAACCCATTTTAAATGCCGTCCCTACTTCTTCGCTATACTGGTCAACCTGATCACCGGGAACGGTATATCCTTCAAATTTTTTATTTGCAGCGTAAGTATGTCCAGCTGATTCCAGGGCTTTATTAAAAAGGCCACCACACATTACATAATCGGCTCCAAGCGCCAAAGCCTTGATGATATCTGCATATTTTTTAATCCCTCCATCCGCTACAATTTTTGCGAATTCACCTTCCCGCTGATTTTTCCTGGTATAAATATCATGAATCAGCGAGGCCAGGGGATATCCTATGCCTGTATGTACAGAAGTGCTGCATCCTGATCCATTTCCTATGCCCACCCTGACATAATCAGCACACGCAGCTGATAATTCAAAAAATGTTTCCGGATTGGCCACATTACCCACCATGATAATCAGTTGGTTCCCATATTTTTCCTTGATCTTCCTGACCGCCTCAAGCAATCTTTTCATATGACCGTTGGCAATATCGATACAGATATTAAACTGAGAGCCGGATTCCGCTTTTTCAAGTCCACCGAAAATATTTTCTACCTGGTCCAGACTCAAAGCCACCCACCCATTGGCTAAGGCAATATCCTGTTTTTCGAAATTCCTTGTTTCTGTTCTTGGGATGATAGAATAAATAAGGTTATCTGCAAATATTTTCCGGTGAGCAATATCCGTCACAGTATCCATGGGAGCCGTAAACAAAGGCAGCATTCCGTTTTCATCCAAAATTTTAACTGTTTTCCGGGAATTAACCGAACTCAGAACAGCCGGGCTGATCAGAATATCATCAAAATCAAATTTCATGTTTGTCATACTTAACTTTTTTATTTCAGGTAATCTCTTACTGCCTGCTGAATTCCCTTTTTCACCTGTTCCCAGGTCTGGTTTTTGAAACTCACCGGTTCCTCGGTTCCTTCAGCATCCATAAAATATGTAATGGCATGGGGAATGCTGATTGACAGCATCTGGCTGGGATACTTTTGTTTGTGCCAGTCTCCAATTTGCTCTAATGAATAATGATGCAATAATTCAAATAAATCCCAAAAGTCTTTTTTCTTTGCCCTGCCAAGAATGGCCTGAACTTTCATTGCAGAAATATCAGCATCGCTATAAAATCTGATTTTATCTGCTATTTCTATGTCACGTATCGGAAGATGGGGATAACAAACAAAATCAACTTTAATCTCTTCAATAAAACAAAAAATGCCAAACTGTGTATGTTGTTGTTTGTAAACAAATTTATTACCGAACACTGCTTCTAATTCCCCTACTAAATATTGCTGATCAAATTTTTCATGATAAAATAAATCCAAATCCAAGGAACTGCGATGACCATACCGAAGCGCTAATGCAGTTCCGCCGATAAGCGAAAACGATTGAAGCGATGGCAAGGCCATCAGCCGATTCAATAAGGAAAGAGTCCGGGGTTCAACTGTCTCAGTATGTAACATCTGAATTCATTCAATGGTTTATCAATGACAGCACTGGCAAAATGAATGGTATGAAGTGGGAGAAACTTAGCATTCAGCAATACCTGTGTCACTTTTTCATCGCTGTAATAGCGTCGGCATTGCCGGATATCATCCACATCTCCCCGCTCGAACACCCGTTCAATCACAAAACTGGCAAGAAGGTCATAGTCCAGGCTTTCGAAATTCACGTCCCAGAAAATCCGTTTATTAAATACCGGTTTTGTTTTTTCTGACATATTACAAAGATAAATGATTTTCATGAATCTAATGAGCTGTGATATGACCACCGACTGATTTATCCAGTAACAAAGTATTAAACCACGTTTCAGGATCAAATACCTACGAATACAAATTGATGATGGAATCAGATATCAATTAATTGTATATTTGTCACTTCTTGAAAACAAATGAAGATGAAAACTACCACTCCGAAGCAAATCCCATTCATGCTGATGTTGATGGCAGCATCCTTAATTCTTGTACTTCCTTCATGTCATAAGGACCCTCAACCGGATCCTAACCCACATAAGACCATGGACGACCTCAAAGTCCCGGCTGGCTTCAGATGGGAAACAACGCATGAAGTAAATCTTTCGGTCTCGGTCGACCTGCCTGATCAGATCGGTTCACTGGCCAGGATTAAAATCTATGATGGCAATCCGCTTGAAAAAGGAAATCTCCTGATCTCCGGGTCTGCAGGTTATCATTTCCCCATGACCACTGCCCTTCGAATTCCGACAGCGCTGAAGCAGCTATATCTTGAACTGACAACCGGTGGCGGCATGTCTCAGATCGTTGCAGTTAATGTAGAAACCAATATTCAATATACTTTTCAACCATCCAAATCCCCTTATAAAAATTATAACAACATGGCAGAGCCCGACTGCAACAGTGGTTGCACAGTGACATTGTCAGGAAGCGGGTCTACAACCATCAGTGGAGGGAAAATATATTGTGTTACCGGAACCTATTCTGGCACGGTCACGAGCGGGGCTTCTGCAGCCACACTCAGGGTATGCGGAACGGCAACTTTGAGTCTGCTCAAGGTCAATACGGCAGGCTGTAACATCATTGTTACTTCAGGAGGAACATTGACCATTGATTCGCTTTACATGAGCAGTACGTCGACGCTTACCGTTTATCAAACCGGTCATGCATCCATCCGGGGTGTTTATATGGCTATAAACTCCAAGATTATCAATTATTCCAATGATTTTACATTTCAGGCTCCATTTTCCTTCAATGGTGAAGTTCAGAATTATGGAAATATGATATTAAAAGGAAACGCAACGCTTGGCGGAACCGGAGGAAAATTGGCCAACAGCGGGTATTTCAATGCCCAGGGCTGGTTCAAGGTCAATGCCGCCCTGACGAATGACGGGATCATTGAAGTGAATAAATACCTCCATCTTAATAAGGCTGATGGACCTAACGGGACCATTGTCAATAATTGTCAGATGATCGGCCATGACAATATACATATCTTTGGAGCTACCTTCCTGATGAATAATGGTTACCTGAGAAGTGACCTTGAACTGCATCTATTTCAATATACGAGTTTGGTGACGTTGCAGAACCAATCGATGATGTCGGCCAATACCTTTGTCATGGAACGAAACATCCTGGGGCAAGGCGGTACCAGTTCCGTTAAAGTTACCGGCCTTGCAAGTCTTCTGGATGCCTCAAAAAAATTCGATGGCCCGATTGAACTGGCTACTACCAATGGATTACTTAGCGGCAGCACTTCTGCCAACTTCATCAATGGTGCTACCTTGAAAACCATAGCCGGCGCAAAGAATTATATTCCTGTCTCAAGCTGTAACCCCGAGGGTATCGGTCAGCCTGTTCCTCCCGACAATGACGGAGACGGAGTTCCCGATGACCTGGATGAGTTTCCATCTGATCCAATACGTGCCTATACTAATTACTATCCATCAAAAGATCATTTCGGATCCCTTGGATTTGAAGATCTTTGGCCAGGTCGTGGTGATTACGACATGAACGACCTGGTGATCGATTATTCTTTCAAGGTAATCAGTAACGGACAGAATAAAATTGTAGAAATCTTCCCTACCTTTTACGTAAGGGCTGTCGGAGCTACTTTACAAAATGGTTTTGGATTCCAGTTCGATGGTGTCGATCCGGCAACGGTAGAATCTGTCACGGGATATTCACTCAAAGAGACTTACATCAACCTTGCTGCCAGCGGGATTGAAAATAACCAGGAAAAAGCTGTCGTAATCGCTTTTGATAACGCCGAAAACGTGATCCACCGTATAAGTGGTTCATACTTTAATACCATGAAGGATGTTCCTTACGGGGTTTCTGATACCCTGAAAATGCACATCAGATTTACCAATGCGATGGACCCAGCTGATGTCGGCACTGCACCATACAATCCATTTCTGATCAAAGACAAGAACCGCGGTATGGAAGTCCATATGCCTGACCGTCTGCCAACCTCCCTGGCAAACCCTGAGTATTTCGGAACTGGAGATGATGATTCACAGCCAGCCATCGGAAGGTATTATAAAACAAAAAGCAACCTGCCCTGGGCTGTCAATCTGCCCGAAAGATTTGACTATACCTGGGAACTTGTGCCGGTGATCAACGGTTATCTGAACTTTGGTAGTTGGGCAGAATCAGGTGGTTCTTCTTTCCCCGACTGGTATAAAAACATTGCTGGTTACCGTAATGCCACCCAGATTTATACAAAGCCAGCAAAATAAAATTATTACATTTGTTTCTTTACAGTCTTGCTTTATATTTTAAACGGAATTTTCAGGTCGTGGCAGATAAGCTGCACCGTATCGCGGGCTGACTTGATGGCAACCGGTAGTCCCCCTCCCGGCTGTGACCAGTGACTGGAGTAATAGAAATTTTTCAGACCTTTCAGTGTACTAGTTATCGGAGTCTGCGCAACAAGGTTCTTACCCGGCATCCAGCCCTGTGTAGAACCCTGACGATTTTTCGTATAGCGTTGAAAGGTGGCAGGAGTGGCAACATCGGTTACCTCCACAAATGCTGTTATGTTTCCCAATTTCTGATCCAGGATACTGATGATGGCTGCAGCAAATTCATTTTTTATGCGGTTATAGGCATCCCTGTCGTTTTGCCTCAGCTGAATCCAGTATTCAGCATTCCGTGTGGAAAGATTAGCGACGACCACCGTTTTGCCATTGGGTGCCAGGGTGGGATCATAATTATAGATATGGCTTTCCATGATGGCATATGAGGTTCCATCGGGAGACAGCAATTCCTTTTCGAGTGGGAAACGTAAAAAATGAGGGGCATCATCAAATGTCCTGGAAACACCCAAGGATACCATGAAAACCGAGTAAAACAATTGTAGGCGCTTCAATTCCCTCATTTCCAGCATGGTTTTATCCACATATTTACCCTCCAGGGCATGGAACATGGTAAACTCCCAATCGGCTGCTGAAAGCACAATATCTGCCTGAATTTCTTCCCCGTTTTCAAGCAGCAATCCTGAAGCGTACGCACCTTTTGTGCAGATCTTTTTTACCGGTGAATTGAAACGGATTACCCCCCCTGATTCCTGATATCTTTCCCGCAGTTTTTCAACGAATTTTGCAGCTCCGCCAATGGGATAAGCTGTTCCTTTCAGATCATTGAATGCCAGCGGCAGGGTAATGATCATCAGGGGCAGGCATTCACCATCGAACAACAACTCGAAAGCCTCTTTGAGAAACGGGTTGCGAAGCCGGGATGCAAAAGATAAATTGGTTTCCTTCTTTATCCGGTTCATGAATAAAAGCAAAGGGAGGTAACGGATAAAACGAAACTTTTGAAAAAAAGTCAGGGTCTGAGGATTCACTTTAATTACAGGAGGGATCTCATGCGATTGAATCCTCCTCATTCGCTTAATCAGATGGCGGATTGGTCGTTTATCTTCAGGTGCAATTTCCAGCAGGTAGTTTTCAAGTTTCTGCATATCAGTATACAGATGAAAAACTTTACTTCCATGTTTATCGCTGTTGGTTTTTACTTCTATCTCCATCCTGACTTCATGCTGAAAAAACAGGATAGACTCCATTTCAAGCAATTCCGACCAGAGCTGATAAAACGGACTCCCGGCAGCGGATCCGAGTAACCACTGAAACCCGCTTTCGAAGGTAAATCCGCTTCTGTACCAACTGGTGCAAAGTCCACCGGCATTGCTATGCTGTTCGAATATCTCGGTCTGAAAACCATTCATCTGCAGGTAACAACCAGCGGTTATTCCCGAAACCCCTGCACCGATAATGGCGACTTTCATTAAAACCCGGTCATTTTCAGATTAAACGCTTCTTCTCCGGTCTTTTCAATGTCGGCAACCAGCTTCTCTGTTACTGAAATGATGTAGGCTTTTTGTTTCTGAAAGTGGATGAACATGGCTGCAAGGTTGACGGCAGCTTCAATTCCCGTGGGATTTCTGAAGATCACGGTAAAAAACATTTTCCAGTAATACAGTCCCGTGGCGGAAGAAAAGCCGGCTTCCCTGCAAACCCTCAGAAAAGATCGCATATATACAAGCCAGGTTTTAAAATCCGGTTTATGCCGGTATTTCGCTTTGATATTTAAGCCGGTATAAACCACCCGCCGGTAATAATTTTTTGGATCAAAAACAGAATCGATGACTTTGATATAATTGGAAAATACTTGTGTGCGAGGAATCTTTGTCACAAAGTTAAGTCCGCTGGTCATCTGATCGATATCGGTAGCGCTGACCGTCCGGGAGGAAATATTGAACAGCCTTCCTTCTTTATCCAGCCTTCGTGTAAGCTGTGTATTGGGTAAGGCATAAAGCAAACCGATCATGGCCATACAGATTCCTGATTCCCGTATTGAAGCAATCATGTTATCAGCAATCTGTGCGCTTTCACTATCGAAACCAATGATATATCCCCCGTTGCTTACCATTCCATAGGAAAGGATCTTTCCGACGGCTTCTTCAACCGGTTTGTTTACATTCTGGTTCTTTTGATTGAGTGTCAGAGTCTCGTTCTCAGGGGTTTCAATACCCAGGAAAACATAACGAAAATCCACGTCCTTCATCAGCTGAAGCAATTCATCATCATCGGCAAGATTAACGGAAGCCTCGGTGGTAAAATAGAACGGATATTTATGTTTCTGGGTCCAGATCCTGATTTCCCTGAGAAGTTCTTTTACTTTCTTCTTATTTCCGATGAAATTATCATCTACCATGTCGATATGTCCGCGGTAACCCAGGTCGTAAAGCGACTGAAGTTCGCTGATGACCTGAGCATTCGTTTTATAGCGTGGAATCCGGCCATATAATTCGATGATATCGCAGAATTCGCAGTTAAAGGGACATCCCCGGATAAACTGCAGGCCTATCATGATGTAATTTCTGAATTTGATGAGGTCATAGCGGGGTACCACCGCTTTCTGCATATCTGCTTTCTCCGCCGAACTGTACTTTCCTGAGCGGGCGCCCTTTTTCAGGTCTTCGAGAAAAAAAGGAATGGTCACTTCTCCTTCACCCAGTACGAGAAAATCTGCTTCTTTATATAGTTCAGGCTGGGAAGTAGGATCGGGACCACCAACGACAACTGGACGGTTTAATTGATGTGCCCTCCTGATGAATGACAGCATGCTGTCTTGTTGTGGAAGCATGCCACCAGTGCAAACGATATCGGCCCAGAGAAAATGTTCATCCAGCAGGGGCTCGACATTTTCGTCGATCAGCCTGAAGGTCCAATGCTGGGGAAAAAGTGCTGCTACAGTGAGTAATCCAAGGGGAGCGGCGGGATATTTTGCCCCTACAATCTGGCAAACATCCTGGTAATTCCAGAAACTAAATGCAGAGAATTTTGTTTGTACCAGTAAGCATTTTGTTGCATTATTCAATAAATCCTTCAAATAAATCCATCTTTTAATGACCCTTCCCAATCATGCCCCTGAAGGGGATGAATCCAGGAAGTTTATACTCCTGCAAAGATAATCAATTTTTTCTGCTAAGGACTCCCAGAGGCCAAATAAAAGCCTGCTAGTCACAGACCAGCAGGCTTTTATAATTTATTAACTGTGCCCGGAACAGGACTCGAACCTGCACATCCGTACGGACACTAGTCCCTGAAACTAGCGCGTCTACCAATTCCGCCATCCGGGCAATTCAAAGCAAAAAACTGCTTCGCAGACAGGGGTGCAAAGGTAAAAATATTTTGCATATTAAGACAAAAAAAGCAATAAATAAAAAGTTTGGTCAAGAAAATCAACGACTGAATCTTGTCCATACTGCCTTAATGTTTTTTTATTAAAACAATATTCTATACCTTTGAAACAACTACAACATAACAACTCTCTATTATGGTGTGATTGCTTTCTTCAGGCGGGTCTTCTTCCGGCGTAAAATATTCGGTTATGAAAAAATATTTATTCATTGTTTCAGCTGCTTTTCTCATTCTTTTTTCAGGTTTTTTAAGTTACGGGCAATGTCCTCCTACCCTGACACTCATTCCCAGAGGCGCCAATGTTGAAATTACCGGTGATAATACCATAGGCTTTACCGTAAGTCTGTGTCCTGGTCAGGCAGCACAGATGAATGCCACCCCAAGTTCCGGAGTATCATACCAATGGTATCAGAATGGCGTTCTAATCGTAGATTCTACTTTATATCATTATTGGGCTAAAGAAGTAGGAACTTATCATTTGATCACCTCGGGATGTGCGCAACCTTCTGTTACTGTAACCGTATCCCACAAATTGCAGCCTGTTTTTACGATTACACCAAGTGTTATTCCTCCCCATATATGTGCCCAGCAATCCATCAGTATGACAGTTACCGCGAATCCTTCCAATTCCTCCTGGCTTTGGATGTCGCCACCCTCTCTTTTTGGATCAAACACAAATCCCACAGGGAATGTCATGCTGACATCCCAAACGGTTTTTAGCCTGGTTGGGACACATCCGATAAGCGGATGTCCTGCCACCCAAAGTGTTACCGTTCTCGTTGATGACATTATTAACGGCGGAATCATTCAGGACGATCAAAGAATCTGTGCTGGTACTGCGCCTGCCCAGCTTACTTCTGTGTCGCTTCCTTCCGGTGGCGGGGGGCCAGGAACCTACACTTATACTTGGGGATATAGCACTATTGCTGCGATTGGCCCTTACACTGGCATACCAGGAACCAATACGATCGACTACCAGCCTGGGACACTTTATCAAACAACATGGTTCATCAGAAGCGCAACTTCCCCCCCTGCTTTGCAGGAAGCAGTAATGCCGTTCAAATTATTGTCGACCCGATCCCGGTAATGAGCAGTCCTACTGCACTGTCAACTTGTACCGGCTCAAGCCTGAACTATACTCCCTGGGCAAGCAATGTTCCCACTTCTACTTATAACTGGACTGCATCCGTTACTTCTCCTGGTGTGAATGTTACGGGATTTTCCGCCAGCGGATCAGGACCAATAACACACACCCTCAATCTTGATCCTGGAGGCACCTCACCCGGTGAAGTAACATATGTAATAACACCGACCGGACCTCCACCAACCAATTGTATCGGAAATTCCATAAATCTGGTAGTCACAGTTAATCCCATCCCAAGTGTAACCAACACTGATCTTTCTCAAACAATATGTTCCGGAGGGACCACGACACTGGTACATCTTACTTCAGGAGTAAGCGGAACAAGTTTCCTATGGACAGCAACAGCTCCTGCAGGAATTTCTGGATTTCAGCCATCCGGGAACGGAGATATTCCTGTACAGACCATAGCCAGCACCCTTGTTGATCCTGCTTATGTAACCTACCATATTTTCCCTCACGGCCCGGGAACTACTGATTGTACGGGATCGGAAACCCAATATACAGTCCTGGTAAATCCTTCGCCAACAGTCACCAATAATCCTATGTTTCAGGATATCTGTTCCGAACAATCCTCTACCCTGGTTACCTTGATGTCCAATGTTATGGGAACCGATTTTACCTGGACTGTCACAGACATCACTCCCGCCTCCATGACTGGCGTGACAATGTCAGGGACGAGCACCATTCCTGTACAAACCATCACAAATTCAACAACCTCCACCGGAACCGTGACCTATCATATTATTCCCAGTGGAAATCTTGGTGCCTGCCCAGCCACTCCTAAAGACTATTTTATTTATGTTCACCCAAAACCTACGATTAACAGTATGCTAACTGGTAACGTTTGTAGTAATTCACCTTATACGTATACCATTACCAGCAATGTTCCTGGGTCAAGTTTCACCTGGAGCAGGGCAGCAGTTCCTGGTATTTTTAATTCCCCTGCCAGTGGAGTCGGATTTACAATAAATGAGACCCTGGTCAATCTGACAACATCCCCTGTCGACGTAACTTATGTGTTAATTCCGACCGGTCCCAGCCCGACTTCCTGTACTGGCGATGCATCAAACCTGATCGTAACAGTTAAACCAACACCCATTGTTTCAGCAGGCATTGATCAAACGATTAACTGCGGAACCAGTACCATGCTAAATGGTAGTGCAACTCCCGGAACCGGGGGAATCTCAAGCATTTCCTGGACCCCGGCAAGCATGATAGAAGGCCCGGCAAATATTCTGACCCCAACCACAAAAAACCTTAACAGCTCACAAATATTCACCCTGACCATCATTGATGATGGCGGATGTCAGAAATCTGATGCTGTTCAAATTAATATTACCGGAACTTGCCTGACTGTTTTACCTACTGCATTACCTCAGACCCTATGTGTCGGACAAACAACCCACTTGAATGCCAATGCCAGTGGTGGTTCAGGAACATATAATTTCACCTGGTCATCAGTCCCTATCGGATTTGGTTCTCCTTCTGCAACACCTGATGCAACTCCGGTGGTGACAACGGTCTACACGGTTTCAGTCAATGATGGATATACTTCGGCAACTGGCTCAGTAACGGTGACTGTAAACCTATTACCTCTTGCGTATCAGGTGACAGGTGGAGGGGAATATTGCAGCGGTGGAATTGGTGTCCCTGTCGGACTTTTTAATTCTCAACTCAATGTAGACTACCAATTATATAGGGGAATAAGCTCTGTAGGGACCGCAGTTCCCGGCACTGGTTCAGCATTGGATTTTGGGGATTTTACTACGGAAGGCACTTATTCAGTCAGGGCAACCAATACCATTACTGGCTGCCAGGAAAATATGACCGGTACAGTCAGTGTTGTCAGAAATCCCGTACCAACCTCCATTGCAGGTCCTGATAAGAGTATTGCTTATGGCACCAATACAACCCTTTCAGGTGTCGCTTTAAGCGGCACTCCTCCCTTTATTTATCTTTGGTCTCCGGCAAGCAGTATCGCAACTGGTCAAACAGGTCTGCAAAATCCTGCAACAAAAAATTTATATGCAAACACAGAATTTACATTTACGGTGACCGATCAAAAGGGCTGTAACAGTTCAGATAATATGTGGGTTTTTCTGAATGGAGATCCTTTAAGCGTTACGACCAGCGCTATTCCTGATGTTATATGCAACAATGGAACAACGATACAATTAAATGCTGTTGTTTCCGGAGGATCAGAAACCTATAATTATTCCTGGACCTCAAATCCACCGGGGTTTTTATCATCGATTCAAAATCCAATCGCAAATCCTATCGTGAACACTGATTATATCGTTGAAGTCAGTGATGGTTATAATATGGTTTCTTCAACTGCAGTTGTTACTGTTAACCCTTTACCTGCGATTTACAATCTAACTGGAGGCGGTTCTTACTGTGCCGGTGAATCGGGTGTTGAAATAGGTCTGAATAATTCCCAGAGTGGAATAAATTACCAGCTTTACCGTGGAGGCTTACCATTTGGCCCCCCCGTTTCAGGAACCGGGAGTGCTATTTCATTCGGGTTGCATACTGCTGCTTTCAATTATACTGTAATAGCTACCAATACATCAACTGATTGTCAAAGCACCATGAACGGCAGTGTCAACGTCATTATTTTACCCTTACCCACCTTATTCTCAGTAACTGGTGGGGGTTCTTATCCTCAAGGTGGCGTTGGTGTCCCCATTGGTCTTTCCGGGTCACAGGCTGGAATCAATTATCGGCTGATGCTTGGTCCGGTATATATTACTCCTCTCCCAGGCATTCCTGGCACAGGGAATGAAATTACCTTCGGAAATCAAACATTGGAGGGTACCTATGTAGTTCAGGGTATAAATCCTCTGACATCGTGTGCAGTTGAAATGCAGGGAAGTGCTACAGTCATTGTCAACCCTCTTCCAACAGTATTTAATGTAATCGGGGGAGGACAACGTTGCTATGGACAACCCGGAGTTGAAATCGGGTTAAGTGGATCTGAAATAGGAATACGTTATGAACTGTTACATAATGGTGATTATGCAGGATTTTTGCTGGGTACCGGAAATATACTTTCATTCGGCCTGATTGAAACAGCAGGAACATATACCATAAAAGGAATAAACATTTCCACCGGGGTTGAAGAGATGATGAGTGGCGATGCAGTAGTCGTGGAATATCCTTTACCAGTTGCTTATCAAATCGTTCCTTCAGGGAATACTTGTCCTGGCATAGAAATTTTCCTGAACGGTTCTCAACTGGGTATAAATTATGAATTGCGGCGCGGAACAACAACTGTTGTAGTCGTCCCAGGAACAGGAGTAACAGAATTGTTAAGCTTCGGCCAGCAGTATACTCCCGGAACCTATACGATTATCGCAGTGAATGCAACGACAAACTGCCAGACATTAATGACAGGGACGACGATTATTCTTCCAGCCCCTCAGATTTATACTGTCAATCCTCCGGGAATTATCTGTCCTGGCACTTCAGTTATCCTTTCTTCATCGGAAGCGGGGATCCTTTATCAATTGCGACGAAATGACATCATCAATGTCGGAACACCCATAAGCGGTACTGGAGCCGCACTTGATTTCGGGCCACAAACTTTACCAGGTATATATCGGGTGATTGCATTCAATACTTCGACCAATTGCTATTCATGGATGGACGGCAGTGCGACCATCGAAATTCCACCTGTCGTATATACGATCATTCCAAATGAAGAAACATGTTCAGGGGCACTCGTCCGGCTGAACGGGTCTGAAGGCGGGATCATCTACCGTTTAATCTATAATGGGTCAGTTGTGCTTAATACACTTACCGGGAATGGACAACCACTGGTATTTGGCACTTATTATACTTCAGGAACTTATACTATTACTGCGGTGGTCCCGTCCACACTCTGCGAATCTCAGATGGATGGACATCTGACCATCTTTGAATCGCCCTCACTGTTTAATATTCTCCCGAATGGTATTAGCTGCGCCGGAATGCCTATAGGATTAGACGATTCAGAACCAGGAGTAAATTATTCCTTATTCAGGGATGGATGGCAGATTGTGGCCGGACCCATTCCCGGAACCGGGGATGCAATTACTTTTGGTATCCAGAATGATCCGGGAAATTACACGGTCGAAGCCGTTTATGGAACGACAAACTGTGCAGCAACTATGAACGGGGCCACGGATTTATATCCCAGACCGACAATTTACAGCATGCAACCTCAGGGTCCTCAGTGTGCGGGCACAGAGCTTATTTTAAATGGCTCAGAAACAGGGGTCACCTATGAATTATTAAGGGATGGTATTGTTGTTCAAACCCTCTCGGGATCAGGAACGATACTACAATTCGGCGCTCAATTTCTGAACGGCATATATACGATCCGTGGCGTTAATTTACTTTCGCTTTGTGACCATATTATGTCAGGTAATGTGACAATTCTGCCTTTGCCACTGGCATTTAATATTACTCCTGCTGGTGCAAATTGTTCACCCACCATCATTGGTTTGTCGGGGTCAGAAAACGGAACGACCTATCAACTGATGAAAAATGGCAGCCCCATTGGCACTCCTTTGCCAGGAACAGGATCACCGCTTATTTTTGGTCCACAAACTGAAGGAGATTATGCAATCCTGGCAACCAATGCAACGACAAACTGCATAAGTTCAATGACTGGGGTAGTCAATATTTCTGCAGGCCCGATAGTGAATCTCACACCAAATCTGATAAGCTGCACCTCCTATCCAATCCCCCTTCAGGCGGAAGCATTTAATTATTCCACCTTACTTTGGACACAATCGGGAGATGGGACATTTTCTGATGCAGGCATACTTGACCCTGTTTACACCCCCGGGACGCTGGATTTGCTGGCGGGGACTGTGACCCTCACATTGACTGCACACGGAACACCGGCCTGCTCCTATGCCACAGCACAGGCATCTATGATTGTTACTTTTCAATCTAAACCTATCAGTAATGCAGGACCAGATGCCATTATATGTGCATCAGAACTTTTATCTTTAACCGGGTCAGCCCAATTCCAGTCATCAGTATCCTGGGCGAGTTCAGGCGACGGACAATTCGATCATGCTGACATACTCAATCCGGTATATACACCAGGTCCGAATGATAAATTGACAGGAATGGTGAATTTGATTTTAACTGCAGTTGGAATTGACCCTTGTCAAAATGAGCTTTCAACTGATTTAATGGCCCTGACTATAATTCCATTGCCGGTTGCAAACGCTGGCAATGATGCTACCGTATGCGAAAACCTGAACTATCAGGTATCCGGTAATGTTCTTCATGCTGGGTCATTCCTTTGGAGTACAGGTGGAGATGGGGCTTTTGACAATGCCGCGTTACTTACAGCTATCTATACGCCTGGGCCATTGGACATACAGAATGGCAGCGTCATTCTGACATTAACAGCCTATGGTATTACTGAATGTTCATCCATGACAGATGAAGATCAATTGGTTCTTCATATTGACAAACTTGCCAGTGTTAATGCCGGAACGGATGCAACCATATGTGCAAACCAGGTATTTAATTTAAACGGTTCAGCTCAAAACTACAGTACCCTTTCCTGGTCCTCCTCAGGCGATGGGATTTTCAGTAATCCAATTTCCCTGATCGGAACCTATGATCCCGGCCCGGCAGATCTGCTGAATGGGAACGCGACCCTTACGCTTATGGCCTATGGGACGAATACCTGTATTCTTCAAACAAAATCAGATCAAATGGTCCTTGATTTTCAACCCATGCCAATGGTTTCTGCAGGAAATGATATGCTGTCCTGCCCATACGTTGCCATTCAGTTGAACGGTTCTGCGACAAACTATTCCTCTATTCTGTGGACGACAAATGGAAATGGAAATTTTGACCAGGAAACCATACTGAACCCTTTATATACTCCTGGCCCTGCAGATATTACTGCTGGTTATGTCATCCTTAACCTGACCGTAAATGGACAATTGGAATGTCAGTCCCAGTTATCAACAGATAATGTCAGGATAGATCTCAGAACTCCTCCGACAGCTTCCATTACAGGTCCTGCTACGGTTTGCGAAGGATTGCCAGTAACCCTGTCTTTTAACCTGACCGGGACTCCACCCTGGTCGATAACCTATTCTGATGGAACGCAAAATTATCCCGTCAGCAATATTCCCGTTTCTCCCTATACTACTACTGTTTATCCCACAATAACAACAACTTATTCTCTGGTGGAGGTGGAAGACCTTTATTGTACAGGCAGTTTCGGAACATCCTCCCTGACTGTCCTTGCGCTACCGAATCCATTGGAGTATCAAATGACAGCGACAAATAACGGGGGGTATTGCGAAGGAGGAACAGGAGTTGAAATCGGACTTGAAAATTCTCAAACAGGAGTCAGTTACCAGTTGCTGCTTGAAGGAATTCCTTCCGGAATGCCAATGACCGGCAACAATGCACCCATTAGTTTCGGAATGAGAACTGCGCCTGGAACCTACACAGTTCTTGCGGTACGACCATCTACCTCCTGCCAGACCCTTTTCCAGGATAATGTTGAAGTTGTAATTCTTTTAAAACCCGTTGTTGATTTTACGAGTGATCCGACCTGTGAAGGGATACTGACTCAATTCCATCTACAGGGGCCGGATGTAGTTAATGTGGCGCAATGGGTATGGAATTATGGTGATGGAATTACGGAAACCTTTAATTCCCCTGTTGAACCCACACATTTGTATCCGTATGCAGATACTTATCAGGTAACTTTAACGGCGACCAATCTTAACGGTTGTATTAAAATATTAACCCACCAGGTTGTTATCGGACATCTGCCAACAGCATTATTTTCAAATTCTGCCCCTGTATGTGATGGTGATATGATTTCGTTTACTGATCATTCCTATTCACCATCGAATACTTACCTGGTGCAATGGCACTGGGACTTTGGAGATGGACAAAGCATAACCATAAATTATCCGGATAATCCCAATGTTCAGCACACCTACCTGATTCCCGGACCATATACAATAACGTTAACTGTAACCAATAACCAGCAATGTACTTCCACAAAAATTCGCCCAATCAACATTGATCCTTCACCGATTGCTAATTTTGATTATGGAAATCCCTGTGCAAATGAGTTCATTGCATTCACCGATCTTTCCCAATCCAATGGCGGTGGTGTGATTACTGAATGGCTATGGAACTTCGGAGATCCCGGTTCAGGAACAAATAACATCTCACATCTGAAAAACCCTGTTCACCTCTTTAGTACAGCAGCGGATTACCTGGTGGAACTCATTGTATCGACGGCCAATGGATGCGATAGTTCTTCGATAAAAACCATTACCGTGAAGGCTCGACCACAGGCGATTTTCACAGCCGATACCATCTGCTTGGGCACCTCCACACAATTTACCGATGAGTCGGTTGCCAACGCCGGTATTATTACTTCGTGGGACTGGGATTTCGGAGATGGTTCTGCTCATTCCCATATTCAGAATCCAGATCATTTATATTCTGCTTCAGGAAATCATCTGGCGACCCTCACGGTTACAAATACGGGAGGGTGCACACATTCCGTGAGTCAGCAGGTCATTGTTTCTCCTGCTCCGATGGCCGGATTCAGCAATTCTATTGGGAATTGTTCCGGTTCCGCCGTGAGTTTCTCCGACCTGAGTTTTGCCCTGAATGGTTACCTTGTCAAATGGATCTGGAATTTTGGAGATGGAAATTCTCAGACAATTTTGTTTCCCGATCCACAGAACACCACACATATCTATACTAACCCCGGAAATTTCATGGCCAGCCTTTCGGTTCAATCAAGCGATAGCTGCTGGGCTACTTCAAGCCATACCGTTACAGTCGGAGCTTCTCCACTGGCTAACTTCGATTATTCCAGCAACCGTTGCAATGGTTCTCCGATTTCATTCCAGGATCTTTCACAACCGAACGGAGGAACCCAGATTATTGCCTGGAACTGGAATTTCGGAGATCCGGCCTCAGGAGTAAACAACACTTCCAGTTTAAAAAATCCAACCCACGTCTATCAGCTTTCCGGCAGTTATACTGTACAGCTGATAATCAGGAATGTAAATAATTGCAGCGATACCATAGAGAAAACGATCGACATTAATGGAATCCCGTCAGTCGCATTTTCTGCAGATACTGTCTGCAAAGGAAGTGTTACGCATTTCACCGACCTCTCCGTTGCAAATTCAGGGACCCTGCTCACCTGGAACTGGGATTTTGGCGATGGATCAACATCAAATGAAAAAAACCCTACCCATACATACCAGGAGTCAGGAAGCTATAATGTCAGCCTGAATGTAACAAATTCCATGAATTGCCAGGGAGATACTACTCAGTATGTCCTGGTTTATGAATCTCCTCACGCCTTATTCAGCTATACGGGGCATTGTGTAAGCTCGATGGTATCCTTCCAGGATGAATCGTGGACGAACGTAGGTTCCATCTACCAATGGCATTGGGATTTTGGTGACGGAGATACTTCCAATCTTAAAAACCCCACACATGTCTATTCCAGCCCGGGAACCTTTATTGTAAAACTGAAGGTGAAAAATACCGTGGGTTGCTCTGATAGCCTGGAGGTTCCTGTTATCATCTATCCTCGCCCTGAAGCGGATTTCTCTTCCTTCAGCACATTTTGTCCCAAGGGGCGGGTTACTTTCTCCGACCATTCCATCACAGCAGGAGTTCCGGTGACCGGATGGCTGTGGATTTTCGAGAATGGATCTTATTCAACAGCCGCAAATCCGGCGTATACATTCCCGCAAACGGATACCATTTATTCTGTGACACTGATAATAACTGATGCCAATGGATGCACCGATACCCTCGTTAAGGATGTATATGTGAACCCTGGGTTTAACTACACTTTCATGGCAGATGCAGTTTGTGTAGGCACACCAACACAATTCATTCCTCAGAATCTGGCCCATGGAGACACCCTGCATGATCTGAAATGGAATTTCGGGGAACCTGGCAGCGGAACTTACAATTCTTCGACCTTATACGCTCCGACTCATCAGTATTCCAGCCCTGGCACCTATATTGTAAAATTATTGGCATATAATATCAATAATTGCTATGATAGTATTTATAAAGAAGTAATAGTGCATCCTGGTCCCATCGCTGATTTTATTTTTGATACAATACCTTACTGCGATACCATCGCCCTTTTCCATAATCGTTCGACCGGAAGCGGAGTTACCGTTGATACACTGATATGGCAATTCGGGGATGGAAGCACCTTAACTGAAACTCCTCCATTCCTGACCACTGTTTCTCATCCTTACACCGGGTTTGGAAATTATAACGTCAGTCTGACAGCTATCAATGCCCATGGATGCAGGAACATTTATTCCAGGCCGATCCTGGTTTCATGCATCGCTGCTACCTTTTCGGAGATGGATACCCAGAAGTGCACCCGTCAGCCAGTTTCACTATTCGACAGCTCGGCACCGGTCAGCCTGATAAATGACTGGCAATGGTTTTTTGGCGACGGCAGGGATACAAGCTATCAGAACTACACATCCACACTCAGTCATACTTATGAGAATCCGGGTGAATATGAGATCATTCTTGTTGTGACTTCTACCAATGAAGGAGTTTCCATTCGCGACACCTCACGCCATTTGGTTTTCGTGAAGACATCACCAACAGCCGCATTCAGCGTTATACCTGTTTGTTTTGGCGATACCAGCCGGTTCATCAATCTTTCTGATAGTAACGGAGTCTCCATCACAAGCACTTTCTGGCGATTTGGAGAGACAATGCCTGCTCCCGGAGATACCAGTACCCTGATTAACCCTGACCATCTTTATTCTTCTGCAGGCAAATATCATGCGATGCTCATCGTTGGCAATAGGATTGGCTGTGCGGATACCATAAGAAAAGACGCAAGGGTAAACCATTTACCCAAAGCGGATTTTTCTCAATCAGTAGCCTGTTCCCGTGATCATGTGTTCTTTACCGATAATTCTATCCCGGGAGATACCATCATTGAATCATGGCAGTGGGCATTTCATGATCCTTTGAACCCTCGTGATACGGTTATTATTCAGGATCCAATTCATACCTATGCTTCAGCGGGACAATACGCTGTTTTCCTTAAAATAAAAGATCAAACAGGATGTTCCGACACCCTCACAAAAAGTGTGGATGTTCTTGAATCTCCATTGAGCGCTTTTACCATTGAGGAAAATATCGATGACATGACAGGTAAAATTCGCCTCAACAATAATTCAGAAAACGCGGTTAACTATTCCTGGGATTTTGGAAATGGCTCACATTCTACTCAGGAAAACCCAATCGTAACTTACCAGACTGACGGTTTATATACGATCCGTTTAGTTTCCTGGGCCTCGAATAACTGTTCCGACACTACTATTTTTGATTATGAATTCATGTTCCATAATCTCTTTGTCCCTAATGCATTTTCTCCGACTAATGTCATTTATAAAGTCAGATTGTTTAAACCCATAGGACTTAACCTTGAGCAATATCATGTTCAGGTTTTCGACATAGCCGGCCATCAATTATGGGAGTCCATGACCTTGGATGATAAGGGAAGACCCGTTGAAGGTTGGGATGGCACCTTTAATGGAGAACTGATGCCACAGGGGAGCTATTTGTGGAAAATCAATGCCACCTTTAAAGATGGGAAACCATGGGAAGGATCCAGTATCGGGAAAGGCACGGCATCAACAATGGGAAATGTAACGCTGATCAGGTAATGGAAAGGGAAAATCATGAAAAATAAATTCCTCATCACGGCATGCCTGATCCTATGCAATACTTGTTTATTCATTCAGGCATCTGGTCAGGATCCCATATTCTCGCAGTATTTCAGCATGCCTACCAGTTACAACCCAGCCCTTACAGGGATCGGAACAGGCTTGAGGGTAAGATTTAACTTCAGGGATCAATGGCCCAACCTGCCAACTGATTACAAGGCTTACTTTTTTTCCGCAGATCTTGGTGATCGTAACCTTCCTGGCTCCGGTGGGATAGGTTTAATGGTAAATTCAGATAACGAAGGAGTAGGTTTTATACATAATCTGGAAGTTGCACTAAACCTCGGTGTCCGTATCCCGATAACCGGATTCCTCGTCAGCCAGGTTGGAATTAAGGCAAGTGTCAGGCAAAAAACGGTCAACTGGGATGATTTCGTTTTCACGGATCAGTTTGATGAAAGATACGGCAACATATATCAATCTGAGTTCATTGCACCGGATGCCAATAAAAAAGTTTATCCTGACTTTGCGGCTGGGGGCGTCCTGCAATATGCCAATGAAAATAACAGCCTGAATAGCACCTTTGGCTTTTCGGTCGATCATATTTTCCAACCCGATGAATCATTTCTTACTACAGGCTCTTCACCACTTCCAAGGAAATGGATTGCACATGCTGATTTGATTATTGCAACAGGAGAATTATCATCTTCCGGTATTTCTTCACATGGAGGTGGTGACCCCTTGAAGATAAATCCGGGAATTCTTTTCATCAGCCAGAGCAAACTCAATACCCTTCAGGCAGGGCTAACCCTGTTGAAATACAATATTTACCTTGGGGGATGGTATAAAGGAACGCTTTCAGGAACGCCTTCAAATGCTATTGTGGTTCTGGCAGGGTTTCGGTATATGTTTTCAGAAAATTTCAGTGCCAAGTTTTTATACAGTTACGATATTCCTGTCTCCGGAGCTATGATGGGTACCGGGGGCGCCCATGAAATCAGCCTGGTTCTTGAATTTGATAAGCTATCCATTTTTGGTGGCAGCCGAAGTTTCGGACCTGCCGGAAGATCACGAGGCAACTCCGATCCTCTCGATTGCCCGGTCTTTTACTAATTATATTCAAAAAAAAAGACCTGATAACTTAAAGTTAGCGGTCTTTTTTTACTTTCCGGTGCCCAGGACAAGACTCGAACTTGCACATCCTAAGGACACTACCCCCTCAAAGTAGCGTGTCTACCAATTTCACCACCTGGGCATAACCAATTACAAATTACAAATGAAGAATTAGGAATTGGGAGTGCAAAATTAAGGATAATTTTCTTTCTGACAAAGAATTCTGCAATTACAATAAAGAAATTCCAAATGCTACGACTAATCCTATAATTACCGTTAGGAATTTCTGAAGGTTATACCGGTGATTCTCTTCCGTTTCAAATAAGATGGAGGTGGAAACATGCAGGAAAATCCCGATGACAACTGCCAGTGCATAATTAAAATACAGGTTCAGTGAATTAGTAAAAGTGGCATCAAGGACATTGCTAAAAACCGAACCCAGGGGAGTCATCAGGGCAAAAATGCCCAGGTAGATAAAAGCCTTGGGTTTAGAACAACCATAATGCAGGAAAAGGCTCATAAGTGTAAGTGAAATCGGGATGTTATGCACAACAATACCCAGTACCAGGGAATGCTGCAAAGCTATATTGAAACTCCCCACGAGGGGCATACCTTCCAGAAAAGAATGGATGCAAAGTCCGAGGAGCAATAAAAAAGGGGAAACCCGTTCATTGTCCGAATGAGCATGCTTATGTCCGTGTTCGGCACCTTCCGTGATCAATTCCAGAAACAGCTGCAACAAGAAACCAAGAAGAACAAAGAGTCCTGTAAACACAGTAGGAACAGCAAATACCTCAGGAATCAGTTTCAGAAAAGTGATTCCGATCAGAAAAGCGCCACTGAAAGCCAATAAAAATTTAAGTATGCGCGGATCATCTGATTTGAAAAAAAAGATCAGCGAACCACTGGCTATAACTGTCACAAATAAAACTAAATATACGATCATCTCTTATTACCAATTCATTCCTAATTCTTCATTGAATATCTATGACCCTGAATTCCGTACTGGTAGGCACTCCTTTGAAATTTTCGATAAAGCGGTCGGAAACCCATTCCAGACATCCGGTTCCCGATGGCATACCCAGGTCAATCAGATCATTTTTAACTTTGGTATAGAATTTTTCACTCAGCACGATCCGGTTTTCAATGCCTTTCGTCATTAAACGGGCGGTAAGGTCAATATCACTGCCATAATAATCATTTGCCCCTTCGAAAAAAGTAATATTGTGGACTTCGGTACAATAATGTATAGCCACTTTGCAATTCAGGAAAAGATCAGGGTTGGGATGATGACGGATTAAAAAAAGTGAAGCATAAATATCTTCCAGTAGTGAAAAATAAGTATTGTTTGATTCTTTCCTTTTTAATTCTTCATCTGTAATAAATAACATCATTTCATCTCCAATTCCTTTAACAATGCTATTTTGAAAATGATTTGCGTAAAGCAAATTGTTAAAGGTATTGTTGAGCTTTCGTCCCCAATCAGTCAGTCCGCCCCGATATTTCATATCCGTCGAACGGTTGATATCCATAAAAAAGCAGGTCCCCGGACATCTGGGTATGCTTTCCAGCATCCTGATCATCTCTTCACTGTTGGGATCCTTATAATGAATATACTGAGCCACTAAAATACTTTCAGTGCATCTTCCTTATTGGCATATATCTCAAATATATTCGTGAAACCCGAAATCTCGAAGATCTCACGGATATTATCCTGTAGACTGCAAAGCACGAATTTTCCTCTTGCCAGGGTTATCTTTTTCAATGCCATCAGTAAAATTCTCAGACCGCTGCTGCTGACATAATCCATATTGGAACATTCGATCAGAATTCTATCTTCATGCTTTTCGATCATGTCCATGAGTTTCTTTTCCAAAATACTATAATTCGTCGTATCAAGTCGGCCGTTGATGCTAACGATCATGCATTTCTCAGTCTTTTGTTCATTAAGTTCCATATCGCTAATATTATTTGAATTAATATTTCTTGGTTAAAATTACAATATTCTCATTGTTTTTTCGCTCGTACTCAACTTTACTCATCATTTCCTTAACAAAATGAATTCCTAATCCACCGATTTTCCTTTCCTCAATGGATTGGTTCACAACTTCATCCGCCGATTTTTCTAACAGGTTAAAAGGTTTGCCCTCATCCTTAAGTACCAGGCGAATCAGATTCGGTTCCGGCATTTCTATATCCAATTCGATACGATGCTCCTGTCCGTCGTCGAAGGCATAAAAGACAATATTGGTGAACAATTCCTCGATAACCAGATTGACTTCCATACTTGTTTTAGGGGGAATACTCCATTCCTCCGAAACTTCTTCCAGAAACTGCACAATTTTTTCAAGTTCAGTAAGCTGATTCCAAAGTAAAAGTGTTTTTTTCTTCATGGGAATGCTATTTTTCCCCTGGGGATTACTATAACAGAGAACCAGTAAGGTAATATCGTCCGCTTGCTCAGCGCCGGCGGAAAAGTATTTTATTTTTTGCAAGAGATGATCGCTGATACCCTGTGCATCCAGTCGTCCCGGATGAGCAATGGTCTGGATCAGTTTTTTTTCTCCGAAGAAGTCTTCAGATGTATTCATGGCCTCGGTAACACCATCGGTATACAGAACCAGGGTTTCTCCGGTTAAAAGGGATAAGTGCTGCGCAGTAAACATGGCTGTTTCATTGATCCCCAGCGGTATTCCATTGACCTGCTGAATCTTATGAACCTCACCGTTTACGCTGATGATCAGGGGATTATTATGGCCGGCATTACAAAATTCTATGGCACCTGATCTAAGGTCGATAATCCCTGCCCAAAAGGTGACAAACATCTGATTCTGATTATCCCTGCAGAGATCGATATTAATCTGACGGATCGCTTCATGAATAGAAAGTTCCAGAGAAATATTGGAACGGAATAACGTTCGCATGACTGTCATGAAAAGTGCAGCGGGAACACCTTTTCCTGAAACATCCCCAATCGCGATAACCAGGTGATCCTGATCAAGAAAAAAGAAGTCGTACAAATCTCCCCCTACTGCTTTTGCAGATTCAAGCATTGCATATAAATCCACGTCTGAACGATCCGGGAATGAACAAGGCAACATACCCATCTGGATGGAATGAGCAATGTTGAGTTCACTTTCGATTTTTTCCTTGGCTGTTGTGGTATCCTGCAGGTCCCTGATATAAGTAGTCAATTCATCCTGCATAACAGAAAATGAATTACTTAGCTGGGCAATTTCATTCTTTGATTTTTTGATGGGGATCTTTGCATTAAAATCACCATGCCCGATTTTCTTTGTGGCATCCAGAAGCTTAATAATCGGACTGGTAAGTTTTCTTGTTATCAGAATAGTGGCAATTAAAAGGGCAAGAATACTCCAGCCAAAGATCCGCACCATCTTTTTCAAGAATTGTATCAGGTCATCGGTAAGTTCTGCTTCAGGGAATACAACACCAAATGACCAACCTGTTGAAGAAAGGGGAGCATAGGATAAATAACTCGGATGATGTTTTGATTCCAGCCCATCCATACTTACAAATTCACTTTTCCCCTTGAGCATCTCTGTAATGGCAGCAAGTGTTTGCCTTCCCCTGGAGGCATGTGCGATATCCAAAATATTTTTATTGGCAAAACGGGGTATTGGCGAAGCAATGATCTTACCCATGCGGGAAACCAGAACCCCATAACCTGTTTTATAAACCTTAATACCGTTTACAATTTTTTCAAATGAAGCAAGAGAAATATCCATGGTTAGTACCCCGATAAAAACCCGTTTTCCATCAACCGGTTTGTACATCGGGACTGAGTAAGTGCACATCAGGGTATCTCCTCCCCCTTTATCAAAGTAGGGTTCAGTCCAAACAGGATGACCCAACAACTTAGGCAAGCGGTACCAATCCTGTTTAAAATAATCATACGCCGGCCCACTAAGGAACTTATACCTGATCCCGTTGGGTTTCTCAAAAACATAGGGTGCATACCAATATTTATCCTTTTCAAATGCGTAGGGCTCAAAAGCAAGGCAACTGCCAAAAACAACCGGGTCGCGCAACACGAAATCTCTTGAAATCCGCTGGATATCCGAATAACTTACATTGGGACTTTCCAGTGCATTGACCAGGGTCTGGGGTACAATTTCAACGGGCTGCAGCACATTTTCGAATTGAACAATAGTTTGCTTGGTCAGTATTGTCGCATCCTTTTCTGAACTTTCCACCAGAAGTTTAATGGAGTATCCATAGCTGTACCCGAAAGCGGTCAAAAAGATCATCATGATCGCTAAAAGGAAAAAAAGACTGTACCGGAAAGCCAGTACACTGAATCGTAAAAGCTTAGGTAATCTGATCCGCACCGTGGTAATGATTGATATTTTTCAGGGTAAAGGTAACAAAATAAAAATCTGTGGAAACGGAAAATAGATATTTTTGCATGACGAAAAGAATTATTCATTGGAAAATCAATCAAGATGAACCACGAAATAAAAAAATTAGAACCAGGACGCATGTGGCATTATTTCCTTGAAATCTGCCAGGTACCCCGTCCTTCTAAAAAAGAAGAAAAGATTGCCGGTTACCTGAAAGAATTTGCATTCAGATACAACTTGGAATGTGATCTTGACAGCACGGGGAATGTGCTGATCCGCAAACCAGCAACCCCTGGTTATGAAAACAGGAAAGCCGTTATCCTTCAATCTCACATGGATATGGTATGTGAAAAAAACTCGGATACCCTATTCGATTTTGACAAAGATCCGATCAAGCCTTGGATTGATGGTGACTGGGTTAAGGCAGAAGGAACCACCCTGGGTGCTGATGATGGCATTGGGATTGCAGCCTCGATGGCTATTCTCGAAGCCACAGACATCCCACATCCTGCGCTTGAAGCATTATTCACGGTGGATGAAGAAACCGGACTGACCGGGGCATTTGCCCTGACTGCCGATCAACTTAAAGGGAGAATCCTGATCAACCTTGATTCAGAAGACGAAGGTCAGTTGTTTATTGGATGTGCAGGAGGTAAGGATACAGTGGCTACCCTTGACCTGAAAACTGAAGGTGTACCGACAGATCATGTCGCCTTTAAAGTCAGTATTACAGGACTGAAAGGAGGGCATTCGGGTGATGATATTCATAAAGGACTTGGGAATGCAGTGAAAATTCTTAACCGTTTTCTGTGGAATACGGCGAAAGATTTCAAGGTAAGGGTGGCATCCATGGATGCAGGAAACCTTCGTAATGCTTTAGCTCGTGAAGGTTTTGCTATTGTTATCGTGCCTTCTGTACTTTCAGATGGTTTCATAGACAATGCCAATAATTTTCATAATATTCTGGTTGACGAACTTCATGTCACAGAACCTGATCTCCGGTTCAGCATAGAGAAAGCAGAAATACCCGGACAAGTGATGGAGTCAGGATTTCAGGAAAAGGTGCTGGATGCACTTTATGCCTGTCCGCACGGAGTCATCGCCATGTCGAGGGAGATCCCAAATTTCGTGGAAACATCTACCAATCTTGCTTCTGTCAAGATAAAAGAAGGAAAAATTCTCTTTACCACCAGTCAGCGAAGTTCCGTTGAATCTTCCAAGAAAGATATTGCTGATATGGTTGGCAGTGTATTTCAATTGGCAGGAGCTAATGTTGAACATTCATCGGGTTATCCCGGCTGGAAACCGAATCCGGATTCTGAAATTCTCAGGATCACCGTTGATTCATACCGTCGTCTGTTTCATCAGGAACCTCAGGTACTCGCTATTCATGCAGGGCTGGAATGCGGACTGGTCGGAGCAATATATCCGGGTATGGATATGGTTTCCTTTGGTCCCACCATAAAGGGAGCGCACTCTCCGGATGAGCGCCTGGAGATTCCTTCGGCAGTCAAGTTCTGGGAGCTGACGCTGGATGTGCTGAAAAATGTGCCGGAACAATAAATTGTTTTACAAACCGACTCCGACTCCTAATCTGAAGATCGGGTTTGAATAGGGAGAGTTATAAGAATCGTTCAGGTTAAACAGAATCATCAGGTCGAGGGATACCCGGTTCCCAATTGGCTGGCTGTAACCTCCACCCACGAAAATGCTGTTTATTTCTACAACCTGGTTTCCCGGGACGAATGAATTCCCATATGGATCAAAAATATGACCACCCTGGGCGAAGATATAAGGTCGTATATATGCCATATACTCATATTCCACATGCGCATAAAAATTTCCAAAAAAATTGCTAAAAAGACTACGCAGGTAATACCTCAGGTAAATTCCCCCACCATATACACTGGATTCATAGCTTAGAAATTCCTTGGTATCATTGTCATAGAAGTAATTCTTGTATTTAAAATACTGGTAAATGATTCTGGTTCCCACATAAAGCTGGTCAATGGTACGACAACGTATTTCCGGTGAAATGGTGATGCCTGTAACGCTTCCCAGTTGAAATCCAAGGTTTCCACCCACCGAGATTCTTCTCCAGAAGGTATTTGGTTTTTTAGGTTTGGCAGAAAGGCTTGGAATGCTATCCTGGGCAGAAGCAAGGATTCCGGTCAATAAAAAGAATCCGGTAATGAAAATTATTATGGCCGGGCAACGTTTCATTTCCTTGTTGATATATTATTTTAGTAGAACTGCAAATATACATAAAAAAAAATAAGAATGTAAAGAATTAGTTTTTATTGTTTTAACGATGAAAAGAAAGAAATATTAAATAAAACTAAAAATATTTGTAGGATGAGAAAAAAATGTTTTTACCTTTGCACTCCCGTTTCGACGTTCTTTGATGAAACAAATTGCAGAATTCAGCGTACAAGTCCCTGTCAAAAGGATATGTAAGCATGTAGAAAACTTTTTTAGAGAAATTAGAAAAAAAGTTTGGAGAAAAGAAATTAAGTTGTAATTTTGCAGTCCGTTTTTGAAAAATCTACCCGAAAGGGGACGGAATAAAGTTCTTTGAAAGATTGAAGTAAGAAGAGTAGCAAATATCCCAGAAAATTAACTCTGTTAATTTCTTTTTTGGTAATAGTTAAGCCTAATACAGTATTAAATTTTCCTTTTACAATGGAGAGTTTGATCCTGGCTCAGGATTAACGCTAGCGGCAGGCCTAATACATGCAAGTCGAACGGTAACATGAGTAGCAATACTTGATGACGAGTGGCGCACGGGTGCGTAACACGTATGCAATCTACCTTTAACTGGGGGATAGCCCCGAGAAATCGGGATTAATACCCCATAATATTATGATGAGGCATCTCATTATAATTAAAGCTCCGGCGGTTTTAGATGAGCATGCGCGACATTAGCTAGTTGGCGAGGTAACGGCTCACCAAGGCTGCGATGTCTAGGGGTTCTGAGAGGATTCACCCCCACACTGGTACTGAGACACGGACCAGACTCCTACGGGAGGCAGCAGTAAGGAATATTGGTCAATGGGCGCAAGCCTGAACCAGCCATGCCGCGTGCAGGATGACAGCCCTACGGGTTGTAAACTGCTTTTGTACGGGAAAAAACCCCTGGTCGTGAACCAGGGCTGATGGTACCGTAAGAATAAGCATCGGCTAACTCCGTGCCAGCAGCCGCGGTAATACGGAGGATGCAAGCGTTATCCGGATTCATTGGGTTTAAAGGGTGCGCAGGCGGAATGATAAGTCAGTGGTGAAATCTCTCGGCTCAACTGAGAAACTGCCATTGATACTGTCGTTCTTGAGTACACTTGAAGTGGGCGGAATGTGTCATGTAGCGGTGAAATGCTTAGATATGACACAGAACACCGATCGCGAAGGCAGCTCACTAAATTGTAACTGACGCTCAGGCACGAAAGCGTGGGGATCAAACAGGATTAGATACCCTGGTAGTCCACGCCGTAAACGATGATCACTCGATGTTGGCGATACACTGTCAGCGTCTAAGCGAAAGCATTAAGTGATCCACCTGGGGAGTACGGCCGCAAGGTTGAAACTCAAAGGAATTGACGGGGGCCCGCACAAGCGGAGGAGCATGTGGTTTAATTCGATGATACGCGAGGAACCTTACCTGGGCTAGAACGCTGGACGACCGTGCCGGAAACGGCATTTCCCTTCGGGGCGGCCAGCGAGGTGCTGCATGGTTGTCGTCAGCTCGTGCCGTGAGGTGTCGGGTTAAGTCCCATAACGAGCGCAACCCCTATCGCTAGTTGCCATCAGGTAATGCTGGGAACTCTAGTGAAACTGCCTACGCAAGTAGTGAGGAAGGTGGGGATGACGTCAAATCAGCACGGCCCTTACGTCCAGGGCTACACACGTGCTACAATGGCCGGTACAAAGGGCAGCTACCTGGTGACAGGATGCCAATCTCTAAAACCGGTCTCAGTTCGGATCGAAGTCTGCAACTCGACTTCGTGAAGTTGGATTCGCTAGTAATCGTATATCAGCAATGATACGGTGAATACGTTCCCGGGCCTTGTACACACCGCCCGTCAAGCCATGGGAGTTGGGGGTACCTAAAGTACGTGACCGCAAGGAGCGTCCTAGGGTAAAACCAATGACTGGGGCTAAGTCGTAACAAGGTAGCCGTACCGGAAGGTGTGGCTGGAATACCTCCTTTCTAGAGAAGGTTTACTATTTCCCGATCCCGAGAAATCGGAATCAGGATGATATTTGCTACTCAACCTTACTTCTTTTCTTGACCTTAAATTAAGAAAAGAACCCAAACCGAGCTCAGGAAGTGTTCCTACTTTACAGCAAAGGATTAACGAACAAATTTTACGTCTTAATTCGTAATTCGTAATTCGTAATTCGTAATTATATAGTCCCGTAGCTCAGTTGGTTAGAGCACTACACTGATAATGTAGGGGTCCGCAGTTCAAATCTGCGCGGGACTACATGAATCGATTTGGGGAATTAGCTCAGCTGGCCAGAGCACTAGCTTTGCAAGCTAGGGGTCAAGGGTTCGACTCCCTTATTCTCCACCAGGGGATGGAAACTGAAAGTTTAAAGTGTGTATTCTTTTACCCTTTTTACTCGGTTTTCTGAAAACCCAACGTTCTTTGACATATTGAAAGAAAATACAATGATTAGTCGAGAGATTAATACTGTATCCTAAAATTTTGTTAGTACACATTAATTTGTGTGTTAACATGAGAATTTGTAGATTAGAAAGAAAGTAATTAAGGGCGTACGGTGAATGCCTTGGCTCTCATAGGCGAAGAAGGACGTGGTAAGCTGCGATAAGCTTCGGGGAGGTGCAAACTACCTTCGATCCGGAGATTTCCGAATGGGGCAACCCTTCCTGTTGAAGACAGGAAACTATACAGTAATGTATGGAGCTAACCCGGTGAACTGAAACATCTAAGTAGCCGGAGGAAAATAAAACAATAGTGATTCCCCAAGTAGTGGCGAGCGAACGGGGAACAGCCCAAACCAGATTTGTTACGGCAAGTCTGGGGTTGTAGGACAGCAATGTGGACTGTAAATTTGTAGTGGAAGATTTCTGGAAAGTTATACCATAGAGGGTGATAGTCCTGTACACGAAACAGATTTACTACCTAGCTGTATCCTGAGTACCGCGGGACCGGAGAAATCCTGCGGGAACCAGCCAGCACCATCTGGCAAGGCTAAATACTAATGAGAGACCGATAGTGAACCAGTACCGTGAGGGAAAGGTGAAAAGTACTTCGAACAGAAGAGTGAAATAGAACCTGAAACCGTGCGCCTACAACCGGTCGGAGTCCCGTAAGGGATGACGGCGTGCCTTTTGCATAATGAGCCTACGAGTTACTCCTCACTAGCAAGGTTAATCCCGTAAACGGGAGGAGCCGAAGCGAAAGCAAGTCTGAATAGGGCGTTCAGTTAGTGGGGGTAGACGCGAAACTTTGTGATCTACCCATGGTCAGGTTGAAGTCCCCGTAACAGGGGATGGAGGACCGAACTAGTTTACGTTGAAAAGTGCTTGGATGAACTGTGGGTAGGGGTGAAAGGCTAATCAAACTGAGAGATAGCTCGTACTCCCCGAAATGCCTTTAGGGGCAGCCTCGGAGTGAGTGTCATAGAGGTAGAGCTACTGATAGGACTAGGGGGCTTCACCGCCTACCAAATCCTGACAAACTCCGAATACTATGACATATATCCGGGAGTGAGGCATAGGGTGCTAATGTCCTGTGCCGAGAGGGAAATAACCCAGACCATCAGCTAAGGTCCCCAAATTTATGCTAAGTTGATCTAACGAAGTCTGATTGCATTGACAGCTAGGATGTTGGCTTGGAAGCAGCCATTCATTTAAAGAGTGCGTAACAGCTCACTAGTCGAGCGATCGGGCGTGGATGATAATCGGGCATTAAGCATAATACCGAAGCTATGGATTCTGACGCAAGTCAGAATCGTAGGGGAGCATTCCAGTTGCAGCGAAGGTGTACTGTAAAGTATGCTGGAGCGGCTGGAAAAGAAAATGTAGGCATAAGTAACGATAATGCAGGTGAAAAACCTGCACACCGAAAGACCAAGGTTTCCTGATCAACGCTAATCGGATCAGGGTTAGTCGGGCCCTAAGGTTAATCCGAAAGGAGATACCGATGGAAGAAAGGTTAATATTCCTTTACTAGCAATTACTGCTACGGGGTGACGAAGTAGTGACAGGTCTGCGTACTGACGGAATAGTACGTTGAAGGGCGTAGGTATACGTTTGGCAGGTAAATCCACCAAATGTGCTGAAACCCGATAGTACCGTGAGTCTTCGGACAATCGGATAATGACCGTAATCAGACTTCCAAGAAAAACCTCTATGCTTCAGGTAGTTGCTACCCGTACCGGAAACCGACACAGGTGGTCGAGGAGAGTATCCAAAGGTGCTCGAGTGAATCACAGCTAAGGAACTAGGCAAATTAGTCCTGTAACTTCGGGATAAAGGACGCCACGAGCAATCGTGGCCGCAGAGAAATGGCCCAGGCGACTGTTTATCAAAAACACATGGCTATGCTAAATTGTAAGATGATGTATATGGCCTGACACCTGCCCGGTGCTGGAAGGTTAAGAGGAGAGGTTAGGAGCAATCCGAAGCTTTGAATTGAAGCCCCAGTAAACGGCGGCCGTAACTATAACGGTCCTAAGGTAGCGAAATTCCTTGTCGGGTAAGTTCCGACCTGCACGAATGGTGTAACGATCTGGGCACTGTCTCAGCTGTGAGCTCGGTGAAATTGTAGTTCCGGTGAAGATGCCGGATACCCGCAACGGGACGGAAAGACCCCGTGAACCTTCACTATAACTTTACATTGACTCTGGATAAACAATGTGTAGGATAGCTGGGAGATGTTGAAGCGGCTTCGCTAGGAGTCGTGGAATCAACCTTGAAATACCAGCCTTTGTTTATCTGGCGCCTAACCCCGCAAGGGGAACAGTGTATGGTGGGTAGTTTGACTGGGGTGGTCGCCTCCAAAAGCGTAACGGAGGCTTTCAAAGGTACCCTCAGCATGCTTGGTAACCATGCGTAGAGTGCAATAGCATAAGGGTGCTTGACTGTGAGACCAACAAGTCGAACAGGCAGGAAACTGGGATATAGTGATCCGGTGGTTCCGTATGGAAGGGCCATCGCTCAAAGGATAAAAGGTACTCCGGGGATAACAGGCTGATCACCGCCAAGAGCTCATATCGACGCGGTGGTTTGGCACCTCGATGTCGGCTCGTCACATCCTGGGGCTGAAGAAGGTCCCAAGGGTTCGGCTGTTCGCCGATTAAAGTGGCACGTGAGCTGGGTTCAGAACGTCGCGAGACAGTTCGGTCCCTATCTGTTGTGGGCGTTGGAAACTTGAGGGCACCTGACTCTAGTACGAGAGGACCGAGTTGGACAGACCGCTAGTGCATCTGTTGTGGCGCCAGCTGCATCGCAGAGTAGCTACGTCTGGATGAGATAAGCGCTGAAAGCATCTAAGCGCGAAACTCAGCCCAAGATGAGGTTTCCTTTAAGGGTCGTCGTAGACCACGACGTTGATAGGCTGCAGGTCTAAAGGCAGTAATGTCAAAGCCGAGCAGTACTAATTACCCGTAAACTTTCTTCTAAGTATCAGTCTTCTGATGTATTGTTGTATTTTCTTTCTCTTATATGTCATAATGATATTTAAGATCTTACGGTGACTATAGCAGTGGTGATCACCTCTTCCCTTTCCGAACAGAGTCGTTAAGCCCACTTGCGCAGATGGTACTGCAGTTTTTGTGGTAGAGTATGTCGTTGCCGATCTTTTCTAATCCCGGTCTTTCTTAAGACCGGGATTTTTTTTTGAACCTTTCCCTCATTCCGGTCGGATGGTCTTTTTTCTTACTTTTGCTGCTGATTCATGAACGACAGAATGTCAAGACCAAACTTTTCCCTTTTTCTACTCCCCCTCCTACTCCTTGCTTCTTCAGGATTTTCTGCTGCGCCTGATGATTCTGTCATCGTTAAACCAAAAAAAGACTCTACCTACGTCTCTTTCTTCTATAATAACTTTGAGAGATATGGCCTGCTCAACTTGAAATCAAACGATACAGCCCTGGCTGGATTTCAGAACTATGACTTACTGTACCGACGCGACCATTTCTCCTCCAGCCTGGGAAATACCGGACAAAATTATCGTAACCTTATGCTGCCGATTATCCCATTAAAAAGCGGCTTTGATTATGGGATCCATACTTCCGATGCCTACCTTTATCAGAATGATAGTGTTAAGTATTATAAAGTCTTTAAAACATTTACCGAACTAACTTATGTTCAGGGGGCAAAAAAAGAACAGAACTTTCATGCCATTTTCAGCCGTAATTTGTATAAAAGCCTTAATCTTGGTTTCGACTTTAGGGTAGCCAGTTCACCAGGTGCTTACCAGCGACAAAAAACCAACCATATCAATTTCGTACTGACTACGCAATTCTTCACTAAAAACAAACGCTATGGAGTCATTGCGAACTTCCTCTTTAACCGTTTGCGCAACTATGAGAACGGAGGCCTGCAATACGATAGTCTGTTTGAAAAAAATGTCGAATCTAACCGGTCCACAATCTCCGTTAATTTGCAGAAAGCCCAGAACAGGGTAAAAGAAACCGGTTTTTACATGAAACATTATTTCGACCTGACCCGGCATAATAGAAAAGAACAAGATTCAACCCAGCTTTCCAGAAAGCAATTTGAACTTGGAAGAATCACCTATAGTTTTCAGTATAACCGTCAGATCCAGAATTATATAGATGCCCAGCCCAACAGCGGATTCTACGAAAATATTTTTCTCGATACCATACAGACCCGTGACTCCATTGCAATCATGAAAATAGTCAACGAGATATTCTGGAGCAATCCCAGTTTCAATAAAGAAAAAAAATATCGCGTCATTCAACTCGAAGCAGGAATCAGACAACAATATATCGAAGTGTCATTTCATGAAAAAAAATACTTCTTCCAGCAGTTTATACCAACTGCCAACTTTTCTTTTCAACCATTTGAAAGTCTCAGGCTGGAAGTGCGGGGAGATTTCGTATTCGGTGATTATAATGAAGGAGATATGAGCCTCAGGGTTCGTCTTACCACCATCCTGGGCAAATCGAAGAAAAATATAGGCACCATTACCCTGCTTGGTAATTATGCACTGCAAAAACCTGAATGGTTTTACGAACATTTACTGGGCAATAACTTCAAATGGGATACTGCCTGGAGACAGCAGGGACTCATTTCCGGGGGATTTAATTATAACTGGAAATTTATCGATGCAGGATTAACCATCAGCCGCATCAATAATTATGTTTACCTGGATACGTCTGCCTCACCCAGACAGTTCACGGATCAATTCGGTTATATTTATGCTTACCTTAACGGTGAAATTGATCTATGGCGTTTTAAAATCAAGGCACAACTGGCATACCAGACCATACAGGGAACAAGCGTTTTACGCTTACCGGCCTTGATGGGAAACCTGAATGTTTATTATTCCCAGCCCCTTTTCAAAGGAGCAGCACTCCTGCAGCCAGGACTCAGCTTTTACTATAATTCATCGTATTATGCCAATGCATATATGCCGGCTACCCGTTCCTTTTATCTTCAGGATAAAAAAGAAATAGGGAATTACCTATATATGGATGTATTTATTAACCTGAAAATTCAAAGGGCCCGCTTTTTCATCATGTATTCCCACTTCAACGCCAGTTTTATGGGATACTCCTATTATACCGTTCCCCATTATCCAATGCCGGATGGCGCATTTAAATTCGGAATCACATGGAGGTTTCACGATTAAAAAAATCCATCCGAGAAATAAACCAGGCCGAAAAAATCAGGCCTTCAGCGATTTGGTTTAATTTTAAAAACCCAGGCATTCCTGCAGGGTGGTTTTTTCTGCAGACTTGCTGGGATGATGATGCGAAAACCTGTTCCTTCTCTTTCCCATTTTAATCCGAACTGGCTTCCAAGCAGCCGGATGGATGACTTTTTAGAAAGCTTTATCCCATCAATGAATACTCCCGGAGGCATCAATTTTTCATCAGGGTTAACCAGATAAATACAATATATTGAGCCATCAGGATTTGAAGTAAAACAAATGTTCTTATATTTCGGAAGAGTAAACGGCCTGGAATTATAGATAGCTTCTCCATTGATTTTCATCCAGTCTCCTATCTCACGCAGCCTGGCATAGGCAGTATCGGACAAAGTACCATCAGGTGCAGTGCCAATGTTCAGCAGGTAATTACCCCCTTTACAAACAACATCAGCCAGCATATGAATGATCTTGTTCGCAGGTTTATAAATATCGTCAGGAACATACGACCAGGAGATAGCCATCGTCATGCAGGTTTCCCATGGATAAGTCAATGGTTTTTCCGGGATCTCCTGCTCCGGGGTTTGGTAATTCTCGTATTTCCCTCCTACCGCCCGGTCAACAATGATGATCCCTGGTTGGTTTCCGCGGGCCATTGCCGCAATGACAGGCATATTAATATCCTGGCCATTCTGAACACTGACCCATCCTCCATCCAGCCATAAAATATCCATTCTTCCATACTCCGTAGTCAGTTCCTCAATTTGCTTATACGTATAATCACAGAATCTCTTCCAGCGTTCCGGATACTTTTTAAGACTGTAGTTGACATTGCGGTCCGGGGTAGCCCATTCCTCCGCCCAATAATCATTCGAATGCCAATCGGGTTTTGAAAAATAGGCTCCGGTCCAGAAACCCTGACCGCGGAAAGCATCGAAAACCTCCCTGGCAACATTCGCTTTTGGATTTGTATGAAACGGGCAATCCTTGCTGGTGATCCTGTAATCCGTTTGTCTGGTATCGAACATGCAAAATCCATCATGATGTTTTGTCGTAAATATCACGTATTTCATCCCTGCATATTTCGCTGCAGTGGCCCACTTTTCAGGGTCGAACTTCGTCGGATTAAAGGTGAATTTCAGATTTTCATAGGTTTTGCAGTAATCCACATAACTTTTTATTTTGCGCGTGCACCAGGGCTCATCTTCACTGCAGAGCGACCAGGATTCCACGATTCCCCATTGCGAATAAGTTCCCCAATGCATCAGCAAACCGAATTTAAGGTCCTTCCACTGTTCAAGTTTTTGCAAGACAAGACTATCAGTTTCCTGTTCCTGCTGAGAATATACAGCCGGCAGAATATTTATTGAAAGATAAAAGGCAATCAGAAATGTAAGGTTCAGTTTCATTTTCATCATTCTTTGTATTTATTCAGTCAATGCATAAGGAATGAATCAGGGCTCAAGCGATTTAAGCCACTTTTTGGGAAGATCCTGCTGATGCTGATAGCAAGCCATTTTACCTGAATACATCACCGCAATGCAGTAATTGGCATGATTACAACCTGAGGACGTTAGTTCCCCGGTTTTTAATTTCCGGATGAAAGCCGGATCATGGATCAAAGCCCGGGCCATCTGAACAAATTCAAATCCTTCTGATAATACTCTTTCAATTCCCTGGCGGGAAATCATCCCACCGACATAAATACAGGGAATTTTCACTGCATTTCTGATTTTCAGCGCATCATCCAGAAAATATCCTTCACTGAAAGGTTCGGGCTTCATCAGTATATTTCCGAATAAACGCACCCCGGGTTTCATCCATTTTTCTTTCATAAAATGGGTCATTACCATCAACGGCATCCTGCCACGCATCACGTACATCGGGGCACGGCATACAAACCCTCCGCTTAATACCAATCCATGAACACCTTCCTTCTCCAGAATTTCTGCAACCCGGGTTGACTCTTCAATCTCCATTCCTCCCCTGAATCCGTCCCTCAGGTTCATCTTGACGACCACGCTTAAATCTTTTCCGGCTGCCTTCATCACCTCCCTTATTACTTCAACCATGAACCTTGAACGGTTCTCAAAGGTTCCGCCATAGGAGTCTTTTCGCTTGTTGGTATAAGGCGAGAGAAACTGGCTGATGAGATAGCCATGTCCGGCATGCACTTCCACCGCATCAAAACCTGCTTCACGCGCCAGATTAACAGCCTTTCCAAAATCAATGATCACTTGCCGGATCTCTATTTGATTCATTGCTTTCGACCAGGTAGGACCAAAAAGGTTAAAACCTCCCGAAGGTGACAGGCAAAGTCCACCGGATACCGACTTTTTCGCCATCAATCCGCAATGGCCAATCTGGATTGCTGCGGCTGCCCCTTCCTTATGCACGGCATCCGTCAGATGCTTTAATCCCGGAATCGCCTCTTTCCTCAACCAGAGCTGATGGTCAAAAGAAAGCCCGCTTTGTGAAACGGCAGCATAAGCAACCGTTGTCATTCCGATCTCCCCGGCGGCCACCTCGCGATGGTAATTGATCAGATCCTCTGAAACGAAGTGGTTTGGGCTCATCCCTTCAAAGGCAGCAGAGCGGATAGTACGGTTTCTCAGGGTCAGCGGACCCAGTTTTTCAGATGTGAAAAGAAGATTTGTCATAGCAGTAGGATATATCAGCGCGTTTTCAGAACTTTGACCTAAGAAACAACGAAAATATGGGCTTTACACCAAATATCAAAATATCTTGTCTGTTTATCCTGCTTCTGCTATGCGGAACTGCTAAGGCACAGGATAATAAAGAAAATCCTTACGGGTTAAAGATCATCGCCACAGTGGAAGGCTATAAGGAGTCCATCCAGCGTGACAGCCTGAAGAGGCTGGTTGATCTGGAAAAAACTGTTGACGGAATTAAACTCGATATCCGGTATGCAACGAGTAATAATTTTACTCATAAAAAAGTCTATACCAGCCCCAGGGCTTTCCTCAGAGAATCAGCTTCACAGGCTTTACAAGAAGCGCAGAAAGAACTCGGTAAAAAAGGCATTGGACTGAAGGTCTATGATGCCTACCGGCCCTATGCTGCCACCTTGCTTTTTTGGAAAATCACTAAAGATTCGCTATTTGTTGCAGCCCCGTGGAAGGGTTCAAGGCACAACCGGGGTTGCGCGGTAGATGTCGGTCTTGTTGATCTGAAAACAGAAAAGGATTTGGAGATGCCAACCCCATTCGATGATTTTTCGGTAAAAGCCGGTGCCTTTTATTCAGATCTACCACTAAAAGCGAAAGAGAACCGTGACCTGCTGATACAAGTGATGAATAAATACGGATTCAGTGTTTTCCCCAGTGAATGGTGGCATTTTGATTTCAGGGGATGGGAGAATTATGAGTTGTTGGATCTTTCGTTTGAAGAGCTCAACTGATTCCCCTTTGTTTTTTAATTTCTTCGTAGGCTGCATTGATTTTCTGAAATTTTTCGGTAGCAGCCCGTTTGATATCATCACCGAGGTTGGCCATTTTATCGGGATGATGTTTCTTAGCCATTTCGCGGTAGGCTTTTTTCACTTCGTCATCGGTTGCCCCTGAAGTAATTTCGAGTACGTCATAAGCCCAGCCCGGATCTTTGGCAAACATGGCTTTCACTGAAATAAAATCCGCTGATGAAATACCCATGTATCCCGAAACGGATTCAATCATTTCTATTTCATCCTGGTGATACATGCCATCCGCGGCAGCTATGCCAAAGAGATAATGCAGCATCTGCAGTTTCACGGGATATTCCATGTACTGTCCCACCTGCATGCTCACCTCCTGAACATTGATCTCCTGCTTTAGGATTTCTTTCAGCATTAGAATAAGCCTGGATCCTTCTTCTTCCCCGAACTGGGAAATAAAGAAATTCCGCACATAATCGAGTTCAGCGCGTACCACTTTTTTATCCGCATTCATGATGGCAGCTGAAAGGACCAGCAAACTCATGGCAAAATCTCCCCGGCGGCTTCCCTGATAAGCATATTTACCGGTATTCATCCCATCGAGCATGGAACCAAGGGCGATTCCGAGAATTGCGCCGATCGGACCTCCAAAGACCCAGCCAAGGCCTCCCCCCACCCATTTACTATAACGGAAACCCTTACCAGTATGAGCAGTCCGACTCCCGGTATTTTGTCCCTGTCCTGTTATATCAGGACCTGTGCCGGATGGTTTCCGCTTTGACATACTGAAGATGGCGTAGATAAAAATGCCAATGATGATAACAATAAAAATAGCGGATATATCCATTTATTGAATATTTTCTGATACAGGTAATCCGAACTCCTCTACCATCCTGATATCCAGCTTTTCAAGCTGATCAAGGATGGGATGGTATATTTCCGGTATGACAGGGATATGAACGCCCTTGACCTTAATTTCTCCCAGCAATATCATTTCAACCGCGATGGCTGCTGGCAGAGCAACAGTGCGGGCGATGGAAGTATCGGTGGCGAGCGTACCATAATCAAGCATCCTGGAACGTATCACTTCCTTGCGACCATCAGAATAGGCAGCCAGGAAAGTATGCTGCATGGCCACCATATCGCGTTCTGTTTGTCCTAGCTCCATTTTTGCTATCATCAGATCCGAGGTCACCTCGAAGGTTGAATCGAGGGTCCGGTTCATCGGTGAATTATCATAAAGTCCCAGCCATTGAAGCGCTTCAAAGGCATACGGATGATCCTGTATTCTGTATCCTGTATCCTGTATCTGACGATTCATCAGGTCGGCATAACTCATCCCTGTCATATCAATTTTTTCGTTGCTGATCAGGTTCAGTGCTTTGATAGCATCGAGTGTTTCACACCAGCCTTTATACCGGAAGGTTCCGCGAAACATGGTCCGGGCTTCCGGGATACCATAGATTTCTTTATAGGCCAGGGAGTCGCGGTTCGGATACACTTCCATTTCTCCGACACCCGGAAAAACAACCTGAAAAGGATCTTTAAACAAATCAGCAGTCGGTATGCTGACCACCTGACCGTGCCTCAGGTATATGGCATCATTATTTCCTGCCATGACGACCCCTTTGGGACTCCAGGAAAACTTATATTTAAAGGGATTATCTGCAGCTTCGGGTGCAGGAAGGGCGCCACAGATGGAGTAAAACTCAAGGATGGCTCCGCCATTTTTATGCACTTTGTCGATGATACGCATGGCCGACATATGGTCAATGCCAGGATCAAGTCCGCATTCATTCAATAAAATCACCCCTTTCTGAAGGGCTTCTTCATGCAATGCCTTCATTTCAGGCTTAACATAAGAAGTTGTTACCATGTTTTTCGCATGCTTCAGGCAATAGCGAGCCACCATTACATGAAAAACGTAAGGTAAAATGCTCACCGTGAGATCATGTTCAGCCACCATCCGATCCAGTGATCCTTCATCCGTTGCTTCCCAGAAAAGCGATTTTCCATTGGGATGCTTGTTGATCATGATATCGGAGCGATCCGGGGTGTTGGATGCGACGGTCAATCTGTAGTTTTTATTCAGGAGATGTTGTATGATGGGACGTGCAACAAGTCCGGAGCCGAGAATGAGAACTTTTTTCATATTTCAATGATTCAGGAATTCTTCGAGATATTTATAGTCGGTAGTAAGTTCCCCCTTGTGGAGAATCAAACCCTTTTTGATGGCCCTGGGCAGGTCCAGATCTTCAAAGGCTTCATCAAAATCGGCATCGGCTATGGGTTTCACGAAGTTTACCAGCACATCGCCAAAGCCTTCAGAAGCATCACGGGGAAGTTCGGCGGGCAGAATGTCAACAGCCATGATCAGCATTCCATCGCCTTTATGTCCCATGGAAATATCACCATTCAAGTGGTTATATACATAAAGTGGTTCTTCTATGATGGCAGGTTTCAGGGTACATTCGATGGAGCCTTCCACATCGCAGCTGATATCGCCGATCACTTTAAGTTTAGGAAGTCCCTTAGCATATAGTTTTTTTAGATAATCCCTGGTAATCAGCCGGGGATAACGTTTATCCCAATAAACGCAATTGATCAACATCGACAGATGCGGCACATATTGTTCGAATTTACTTCTGTAATTCTGAGGGTTGGCATAATAGTCCTGGAGATCGAATTCCTCTCCGCTGATATGTTCCACCATATCCTCTTCCTTGAAGATCACTTTATAAATAATGTTGTCCGGACTTTTCTTCCTGCGGCTGAGTTCGATCAGTTTTTCCGGGGAGATCTCCTTCACCGGAAGTAAGCCGCAGATCTCCTGAGCGCCCTGGGAAACATTGCCATAGCCGGTAAAACCGATAACATAGGGTCTTAACTCATGCGTGATGCCATTTTCTGCAATGATCTGACCGATGCCGGATATATCATCCTTGGCTTCTTTCAGGGAATGGTACTGATGTGCCTGTTTCAGGCGGGTAAGATTAGTGGTAAAGCCCTGATCCTTCAGGCGAAGGCCTAAAGCCCAGAGAGAATTGATCATGCCTGCCATACCGGCATACCTTCCGAAAAAAATCAGTCGTTTTCCCTGTTCGTCTATCACCCTTTCGTACTCAATCAGGTTGCATTTTAGTTCCATCATGCGTTTCAGCATGGGCATATTATAGGGTTGTCCTTTGATTACATGAGAAAAAAACACATAGGTCTTTTCTTCTTCAAAAAAAGATTCCGGCATCTCTTTCACACCGAATATAACGGAACATTTCTTAAGGTCTTTCGCGATTTTCGCTCCTGCCCTGATGTATTCGTCATCATGAAAGATCCGGCGTTCTGAAGTCTGTACAATGATGTCAAGTTTCTTGTGCTTTACCAGCCGTTCAACATGTTTTGGTGTCAGGGGAGCCCTGCGTTCGCTGGTGTATTTATCTTCATGACGGATACCAATAAAGTTGCTCATAGTCAGGGGAGTTTAGAAGAGAAAGTGCAAAATTATGAAAAAATCTTACATTTGCAGGGTAATATCAAGCGATTAAAACAAGAAAGTCTATGAAAAAACACCTGTTCTGGTTTTTCTTCTTTTTTCTTTACCTTACTTCTCCGGTAAAGACTAATGCTCAATTCACCAACCTCATTTTTTTCTCTGAGCAAGGGGAACGGTTTACCCTGGTATTAAACGGGATCCGGCAGAACGACAGTCCGGAAACCAATATCATGGTCGCCGATCTTCCCGCTCCATCCTATAAGGTAAAAATCATCTTTGAAGACAAGAACATCCCTCCCATCGATAAGACACTGTATTTTTCGCAGGGGACAGAAACAACATATAACATTAAAAAAAACAATAAAGGGGAATATGTGATCAGGTTCCTGAACCAGGTTTCATTGGCTGAAAAACTTCCTCCCCCACCCGATCGTCATGTCATTGTTTTTTCGGCTGAGCCACCCATGCCAACAGGGAACCAGCAAACACAGGTAACGTCAACCACCATCAATGTACCCGGTTATTCCACCACTGCAACCACTACGGTTCAAACGACGACCATATCAACGCAGGGCAGTGTACAAACGGAAGATCATTCGGTAAAAGGGAAACCCATCTATGTCATGCCGGGTTACAACGGACCTGTGGGATGCCCTCATCCCCTCACTGACCTGGATTTCAGAAAGGTGAAAGAGACAATTTCAACCAAATCATTGGAGGACAGCAAACTGACTATTGCGAAACAGGTCACTGCTTCAAATTGTCTTTTTGCTTCCGAAGTAAAAGAAATCATGATGCTTTTCATGTTTGAAACCACACGGCTTGATTATGCCAAATATGCTTACCGTTATACCTACGATATCGGCAACTATTACCTGTTAAATGATGCCTTCAAATTTGAATCTTCCATTGAAGAACTCAATGAATACCTGCAGGGCAGATCAAATTAACCAGAATTATTTTCCATGAAAAGATTCTGGAAAACATTTTTTCGCTGGACGTTTTATTTGCTCCTGGCTTTTTTCCTGTCGAGTATTTTTTCTGTACTCTTGTATAAATTCCTCAATCCGCCCATCACACCACTGATGCTTATCCGTTTGTCGGAGCAGTCGGGCTCCGGGGAAGCCATGAAATTAAAGAAAGACTGGGTTTCTCTGGATAAGATATCTCAGAACCTTCAGCTCGCGGTTGTCGCCTCTGAAGATAACCGTTTTCTCGAGCACCATGGTTTTGATTTTGAGGCCATTGAAAAAGCGAAGGAGTACAATGATCTGAAGCATGGAAATAAAATCAGGGGAGCCAGTACCATTTCACAGCAAACAGCAAAAAATGTTTTTCTCTGGCCCCAGCGGTCATGGGTAAGGAAAGGACTTGAGGTATATTTTACTTTCCTGATTGAGCTGGTCTGGAGCAAAAAACGCATTATGGAGGTATACCTCAATGTGATCGAGATGGGCAAAGGAATATATGGAGCTGAAGCCGCTTCCAGGAGTTTTTTCAACCGACCGGCATCACAACTTTCCCGCGGCGAATCAGCCCTGCTTGCGGCCATTCTTCCGAATCCCCGAAAGTGGGATGCTGCCAACCCAACATCATACCTCAGGGGTCGCCAAGAATGGATTCTCTGGAATATGGGAAACATCGGAAAGTTGACCTATTAAAAATTAATACATGAATAATTGCTCGTGGCAAAATTTCTTGTAATTTTGCAGGCTTAAATTTTACGCTAACTAAACATTGTAAATCATGGCAAATCAAGCTAAAGAAAAAAAGTATGTGTACTTTTTTGGCGGTAAAAAAGCCGAAGGAAAAGCCGATATGAAGAACCTGCTGGGTGGCAAAGGCGCCAACCTTGCTGAAATGGTGAACATCGGACTTCCCGTACCTGCCGGCTTCACGATCACTACTGAAGTGTGTACCTACTACCAGCAGAACAAAAAAAACTATCCGAAGGAACTGAAAAAACAGGTTGCTGACAGCCTGAAAAGAACCGAAAAAGAAATGGGCGCCATCTTTGGCGACAAAAATAATCCCCTCCTTGTATCCGTTCGTTCCGGTGCCCGGGCCTCTATGCCAGGCATGATGGAAACGGTACTTAATGTTGGATTGAATGATATCACCCGGGAAGGTCTAATTAAAAAGACCAAAAATCCCCGTTTTGTTTATGATTCACAGCGCCGTCTCATCCAGATGTATTCTGATGTAGTGATGGAAAAAGCTGCCGGAATTGAACCCAAAGAAGGCATGGGCGTTCGCGTTCAGCTGGAGAGGGAACTTCATAAAATGAAAGAATCCAAAGGCTATTTCAGCGACACCCAGCTGACAACGGAAGATCTGAAAATCCTGATCGATATTTACAAAAAAGTGGTAAAAAAAGCACTAGGGAAACCTTTCCCTGAAGATCCCATGGAACAACTCTGGGGCGCTGTCGGTGCAGTTTTCTCCAGTTGGAACGGCAAACGCGCTATTTCCTACCGTCGTTTTGAAAACATTCCTGATGAGTGGGGAACTGCTGTGAATGTTCAGTCGATGGTATTCGGCAACATGGGTGATACCTCAGCTACTGGTGTTGCCTTTACCCGTAACCCTGCTACCGGTGAAAATTATTTTTATGGTGAATGGTTAGCCAATGCCCAGGGAGAAGATGTGGTTGCCGGTATCCGTACCCCGAATCCCATCAACGAGATTGGCAAGAACGAGCATACCATGAAGCTGGAATCGTTGGAAACAGCCATGCCGGTTGTTTACAAAGCCCTTCATAAAATAGAGCGTTCACTCGAAAAGCATTACCGCAATATGCTCGACATTGAGTTCACCATCCAGGATGGGAAACTGTATATGTTGCAATGCCGTGTCGGAAAACGCAATGGTCCTGCAGCCGTGAAGATGGCTGTTGACATGTTCAATGAAAAGCTGATCACAAAGGAAGAAGCTGTTTCCCGGGTAGAACCATCACAGCTTGATGAACTGCTTCACCCTATCCTCGATCCGAAAGCAGAAAAAACTACCAAACCGGTGGCTAAGGGTCTGCCCGCTGGTCCCGGCGGCGCAACCGGACAGATCGTGTTTACTTCGGAAGAAGCTGTTGCCTGGGCAAAGAAAGGCAAGACGGTGATCCTTGTCCGTGAAGAAACCAATCCGGAAGATATTGAAGGTATGCGTTCCGCGCAGGCCATCCTTACTGCCCGTGGCGGTATGACCTCACATGCCGCATTAGTGGCACGTGGCTGGGGAAAATGCTGCATCGTCGGAGCCGGCACCCTGAAAATTGAAGCTTCCAAAAAGACCATGAAAGTAGGTGATCTGACCCTGAAAGAAGGTGATTATATATCCCTGAACGGATCAAAGGGGTATATCTACAACGGTCAGATCCCGATGATCAAGGCCGCTGAAGAGAATCCCGATTTTCAGGCCTTTATGAAACTCTGCGATGCTGTACGGACCATGAAGATCCGCACCAATGCCGATACTCCTGAAGATGCAGCCAAAGCACGCGCATTCGGAGCTGAAGGTATCGGACTTTTCCGTACCGAGCATATGTTCTATGGTAAGAATGCTGAGAAGCCCCTCTTCCTGCTCCGTAAAATGATCGCTTCAAAAACGGAGGAAGAGCGTCGCAAAGCCCTGAACGAACTCTATCCTTTTGTTAAGGAAGACATCAAGCAGACCCTGGCAGCCATGGACGGATATCCGGTTACCATCCGTACCCTGGATCCTCCCCTGCATGAATTCATACCACAACAGGAAGAAGCACGTAAAAAGATTGCCGACAGTCTGAAGATCTCCAAGGAGGAATTCGACCGTCGTGCAGATGCCCTGCATGAAACCAACCCGATGATGGGACACCGCGGTGTCCGCCTGGGTATCACCTATCCTGAAATCACCGAAATGCAGGTACGTGCCATCTTTGAAGCCACAGCCGAATTGCTGAAAGCCAAGAAAAAGGTATTCCCCGAGATCATGATCCCGGTTACCTGTACCGAAAAGGAACTCAAGCACCAGTATGTGATCATTGATGAGATCTATGCCGAAGTCTGCAAAAAGTTCAAGATGAAGGAAATTCCACACATGGTCGGAACCATGATCGAGATCCCGCGTGCCGCCCTGACTGCAGATAAAATTGCACAGACTGCCCAGTTCTTCTCTTTCGGAACCAACGACCTTACCCAGATGACCTTCGGTTTTTCACGCGATGATATCGGCGGATTTGTTCCCGAATACGTGGAACAAAAGATCCTCCCGGTGGATCCCTTCCAGGTGATCGATTTCGATGGCGTTGGCCAGTTGATGAAAATCGCTGTTGAAAAAGGCCGATCGACCCGCAAAGACTTGAAAATCGGTATCTGCGGCGAACATGGTGGTGAACCTGCTTCCGTTGAATTCTGCCATTCACTGGGATTCAATTATGTCAGCTGTTCTCCTTTCCGCGTTCCCATTGCCCGTTTGGCTGCTGCCCAGGCTGTGATCAAACAGAAGAAAGGAAACGCAACCATCAAACCTGCTGCTAAGAAACCTGCAGCAAAGAAAGTTGCCGTTAAGAAAAAGTAAGCCTTAACCGACAGATCCAGAAAACGGTTGTTCCTTCATTGGAGCAACCGTTTTTTTTAGGTTTAATATTTTTGGCTATGTATTGCAATGGTATAAAGTCTTATTATATTTACATGTCATAATGAATACCGGCATGGACCAGAACCAGGATGATTTTCTGAAAAACATTAAGGAAAGTGAAGAAAAATTCCGGAGTATTTTTATAAATATTCCTCAGGGGGTAGCACTTCACAGACTTATTTTCGATGAGCATGAGGTACCGTTGGATTATATTATCCTTGAAATAAATCCATCCTTTGAGAAGATCCTCGGCCTGCCCGGGAAGGATGTTATCGGTAAAACGAGCAGGGAGGCTTACCAGGTAAGCATACCACCATACCTTGATATCTATGCAAAGGTAGCCATGACGGGAGAGTCAATCATCTTTGAAACCTATTTCCTCCCGCTGAAAAAATATTTTTCCATTTCTGTTTACCGTCCGTTTATCAACAGTTTTGTCACTATTTTTGAAGATATTTCCACCAGGAAGCAATCTGAAAAGGAACTTCAGGTAAGCCTGGCAAAGTACAAGGTGCTGTTTGATTCTTTCCCTGTCGGCATCACCATTTCAGATTCCAACGGAAAAATCATTGAATCAAACCATCAGGCTGACAAGCTATTGGGACTTTCCGAGGACGAACAAAAACAACGGACGATCGGCGGAAAGGATTGGCGTATCATCCGGACGGATGGCACTCCCATGCCTTCCTCGGAATTTGCCAGTGTTCGTGCTCAGCAGGAACAACAGCCGGTGGAAAATATTGAAATGGGAATTGTAAAAGGTGAAAGCCAGGCTACCTGGATCAATGTTTCTGCAGCTCCGATTCCCCTGGAAGGTTATGGCGTGGCCATTATTTATAATGAGATCACGGAACAAAAACAGGCCAAGGATTTACTCCGTGAAACCAATGCCTACTTAGAAAATCTGATCAATTATGCCAATGCTCCCATAATTGTCTGGGATCCGGAATTCAGGATTACCCGGTTTAATCATGCGTTTGAATTCATTACCGGCTATACAGAGCAGGAAGTCTTTGGGAAATCACTCGAACTCTTATTCCCCTCCGAACTTGTTGAAGATTCCATGGCACTGATACATAAAACCCTTAGCGGTGAGCATTGGGAAACCGTGGAGATCAAGATCCGGCATCGTGACGGTTCCCTTAAAACAGTACTGTGGAATTCCGCCACTATATTTACATCCGACGGACAGGTTCCAATTGCTACCATTGCACAAGGCCAGGATATTACCATCCGTAAAAAGGCAGAGGAAGCGCTGAAAAAAAGCGAAGAAAACCAGCGGCGTATCAATGCCGAAAAAGACAAATTCTTTTCCATCCTCGCTCATGATCTGCGTAACCCATTTAACACCTTCCTGGGGTTTACACAAATCATGGCTGATGAGTTACCAGCCATGACCCTCGATCAGATTCAGAAGATGGCATTAAGCATGCGAAAATCGGCAAACAGCCTTTATAACCTGCTCAACAATCTTCTCGAATGGTCGCGCTTGCAGCGGGGCATCACCACTTATACCCCAGTATCGTTTTCACTGCTTCCTGCATTGGCAGAATCCCTTGAATCTGTCAGGGAGACGGCCCATAAAAAAGGAGTTGAAATTAACTTTGATATTCCGGAGAATCTGGAAATTTTTGCCGATCTGCACATGATTCAGATTATTCTGCGTAACCTGGCTTCCAATGCCGTGAAGTACACCGATAAAGGGGGACGCATTGATATCAATGTCCTTAGAAATCCTGACAGATCTGTTTCTTTTCAGATTACCGATACAGGGATCGGAATGTCGAAGGAAATCAAAAGCCATCTTTTCTGGATGGATCAGAATACCAACCGGCCGGGCACGGAGGGGGAACCCAGCACCGGCCTCGGCCTGATTATCTGTAAAGAGTTTATCGAAAAACATGGAGGAAAGATGATGATTGAAAGTGAAGAAGGAAAAGGAAGTACGTTCATGTTCTCCTTACCCCAATCAGGATAAGCAATGAGAAAAAAAATAATGATGTTGTTGTTACCTTGTGGTGTTTGGCTTTCGACCGGAATAAAGGCTCAAATCCCCGGCGATCAGGTTTTCGGAAAATATATATTTGCTGCAGCTACCGGAGAATCATTGCCTTACCGCTTATTCAGACCTGTGTTACAGGGAAATAAAACCTATCCCCTGGTAGTCTTTCTTCATGGTTCGGGTGAAAGAGGAAACGACAATGAAAAGCAGTTGTCGAATGGAGTCAGGAACTTCACGTTGCCCGGGAATCAGAAGAAGTATCCCTGTTTTGTACTTGCCCCCCAGTGTCCTGAAGGGGAACGCTGGGTAGAAGTTGATTTCAGGGCTGCCAGCCACCATCAGCCCGACTCCATCTCTGCTCCTCTTCAGAACGTCATGTATCTGATCCTCGAACTGAGCGGTAAGCAACCCATCGATCCGAAAAGAATTTATATAACCGGGCTTTCCATGGGTGGTTTCGGCACCTGGGACCTGATCTGCCGCTATCCCTCATTTTTTGCTGCTGCCGTTCCGGTTTGTGGTGGCGGAGACACATCCCGTGCCCCGTTTTTAAGTAATACCCCGGTATGGGCGTTCCATGGAGCCAAAGACGATATAGTTCTCCCATCCCGTTCCTCCGACATGATTCTGGCCATTCGAAAAGCAGGAGGACATCCAAAGTTAACCTTATACCCTGACGCGAATCATAATAGCTGGGATGCCGCGTATTCGGAAAAGAAAATGTTCCGGTGGCTGTTCAGACAGGTGAATCCTGAGTAGTGAATCCGATGTTATGGTCTTTCAGGGTGGCTGAAAGAATAAGGGCAATCAGGCATAATCCTGCACCTCCGGCATAGGCCCACTGGAAACCGGAAGACAAGGCAGACGGAGTAAGGGAGGCAGCATGCCCGGCATCAGGAGCAAAACCTTCTGGCATGGCAAATGCAAAGAAAAACTCCATCAGGATAATTCCTGTCATCTGACCCAGGTTCGTGGAAAGTTTAAAGACGCTGGATGAAATTGACTGTCTGTCGGGATCAGCCACCGACATGATAAAATTATTGTTGGGGGTGATGAAAAAGGCATAGGATATTCCCTGTATAACGAGAAAAAGGAATACGATCCAAAGCTGCATCACGGGCATTAAAAAAACGAAAAGCAGGGAACCGGCAAAGGCCATTGACATACCCCATAGCATCAGCCTGGTTTTTGACATATGGTCGGAGAGGTTTCCTGCTACCGGGCTTATAACGCTGAAAATTACGGCAAACGTCATCAGGATAAAACCGGCATGTTCCACATTGATATGGAGCAAATAAGTAAGCAGGAATGGCATCAGCACTCCGCTCCCGGCCATCAATCCATAACCTGTGAGGGAGACAAGCATACCTGTCGAGAATTTACGTTGTTTGAAAATCTGAAGGTCGAGAATCGGGTCTTTTGCCCGCTTTTCCTGAAGGATAAAAAGAACAATTAAAAGTAATGAAAAAGCGAGACCACCAAGAATGACAGGGCTGGTCCACCCGGCTTTTCGGGCCTGGTTCAAAGAGAAGACAAGCAAGGCCAATCCGAAAAAACTGAGTAATGCCCCGATCATGTCAAAAGGTTTGTGTGTTACATTTTCCTTTTGGATTTTTTCTCCGGGAATGGCTTTCCAGGCCAGAATAACGGCAAAGACACCCACCGGAACGTTGATCAGGAATATCCAGTGCCAATCAAGCAAACCGGTGATCAATCCCCCCAGGGGATTACCCACCAGCAACCCCAGGGAAACCATGGGTGAGAAAATCCCAAAAGCCCACCCCCGGTGTTCGGCAGGAATAAAACGGGAGATCAGTGAGATGCCCGTGGCATAAAGCATGGAAGCCCCCGTGGCCTGAATGGCCCGGGCAATGACCAGGTACGTCAGGGAATCCGCAAATCCGCATGCCAGTGAACTCAGGGTGAATATGATAAAACCAGCAATAAATATTTTTTTCACCCCATACTGATCCGCCAGTTTACCGAAAATGATCATGGTCCCTGCCATAACCACCATGTAAACAAGGATGATCTGTAAAACCGAACCGGTTCCCACATGGAAATACCGGGCGATGTATGGCAGGGAGATATTCACGATATTCCCGTCGAGCAAGGCCATGAAACCAGCCAGGGAGGCGCTGATAATGAGGGCAATCTGGCGGGATCTGTTTTCTATGAACATAGGCGAAGGGTTGGTGACAAAGTAACAAAGTGACAAAGTAGCAGGGTGAGAAAAATTTATTTGTTGCAATGAATCTTTTTCAACTCTTCAACATCTGCCAGGTCTTTCAACCTCCCTGTCGATAACTTATTTATTATCAAATCATCATACCGAAGAAAGGGAATATGAAATTCATCAATTACCAGAAAGTCACAAGATTTGACTGCCTTATCAAAATTCAGCCCGGAGATTCGTGTAAGAAACTCAACCTTTTCAGGTGGGTTGTTAAAATGAAAGACCAGTGTTTCTGTGAAATCTTTTGTTTTTAATAGCTCAAACGACGTTTCAGAAATTCCAAATCGGGAAATGACAGATAGTAATTTCAATTTATTCTCGTTAGTGGGACGAATCCACAAATCCATATCTCCAGTCGTTCTGATATATCCATGGAAAACAACTGAATATCCTCCAACAACTATAAAATCTACATTATCTCTCAATAATTCAAATAAAAACCTTTGATGGAATTCATTAAAAACATTCATATTGATTTTTCGGTATAAACAATATCAAAAACCTGATTCCTGACATTTTCTTTAAGCAAATCTGCATATAAAGAACTGACCATGATGGTATGTAATTCTATTCTCTGCAAGGGAGTAAGATGACGCCAGAAGACATAATTGGCCTCTTCCTGACCTTTGAAGTCGGAAAAAACAATACCGGCAGATAATTTCCTGTACCTGTCAGATTTCAGGTACTCCCCCATTGGTTCTTCAAGCCCGGGTAACCATGATTCATCTTCCATACTTTGTAAAGGTATTCTCATTATTGCGACATGAAAGCAAAGTTACTGAAATTTAAGTATTGCAAACAGTCAATGATATGCTGATTAAAACTCAATTCTTCCGCGGAATTTCTCCTTCTCATCCGGCATATTTCTTCCGCTGAAAAGGAATGAATTTCCGGCCTGGTCTGATCGGATCAGACGAATCTCCTCCCCGTACATGGTTTCCTTCAGAAAATTGACTGAAAGCCGCGTAGGATAATGTTCCAGATGATAATCCAGTGGCAGCGTATCCATCATCCAGTCTATATAACGGCTGGAAGTTACATGCCTGTTTACATCCAGGTCGAACCAGGTGGGACTGATGTCACGGGAAATTCCCTGGTCGGCAGAGGGCAGTTTGTCCGGTCTTTGTTCAAGCGCATGCCTGTCTTTCATCCGGTTGAAAATATAAGAATAATCCTCCTGCACTTTCCTGGGACGCTTTGATAGCGTATCTATGGCCAGCCATCCGGAAGTGCATCTGGCAGCAATTTCGTCATGCTGGTTTCTTACAACAAAATCACGCAGATAATGTATGCCATCCACATCCTTTGGCCAGGTTTCCACCATGGCTTTGTCGTACCATTTCAAGGGCTTGTATATTTCCAGGCTCATCCGGCTGAGAACCCAGAACAGCTGTTGGGTTTTCAGTCCGGCATAGCCGAAGCCCAAGGTATCGGCTGAACTGATGGCAGCGAGTACCAGGTAGTTCACGAGCCCGCCCAGACGTAATCGGGCATTCATGTCACAGTCGGCCGTGGTAACATCGAAGGATGATTGCAAAACAAGATCCATGGTGTATATTCATTATCTCTCTTCCTCCAAAATTAAATAATTTTTAATCAATCCATTTTTGCCTGCCTGTTCATCTGTAGGAACCCATGCCATAAAATGATGGAGGAACTGAGAACCGGCGCCAATTTGTCACCAGTTCATGCCTTCCTGCTTAACCGGTTTGCATGGTAAAAGGTTATATGCTTTTCAACGGAAGTTTTCAACAATCAGGAATCCTGTTTCGGAGGCAGCCAGTTCTGCTTCGACACAATTTTCTTACCGGTCTTTTTTTCCAGGGCTTTCCGGGCATCTCCGGCAATTTTCCCACCTTCGTGGGCAACTTCCCGGTTCTCCTCAAACCCTTCAGGGTGTTGGGTTTTCACGATTTCGGTTGTGGATGCTTCACCAAGCATGGAAAAGATCAGTTCCAGATCGTTCATATGATCCCGGAGGTTTTCGCGTTTCAATCCTTTCAGGTTTTTATACTCAGTTGGAGTCAATCCAAACGTCGCTTTCGAAATTTCAGTAGTGAGAATGGCATATTCCATTTGCTTTCGGATGCCATGGTTGCTCCATTCGCCTGTCAGCTCTTCCCTGATTGCAATGCTGCGCATTCGTTTTTCGATCCAGTCATCAGGATAACCTTTGGCTTTATATAAGTCCCGGGTTCGTTGTGTTGAAAGTTCAGGGTTGTCGATCTCTTCTAAACGTTCATAACCAACCCTGGCAAGCCAGCGTTTAAAGGGTTCCGCTTTGGGTGATGGTACCGATTGTATGATCCTAAAAAGATTTTCTGCATTGGCACAGTTTAACATTTGGCGACCCCCTGATGTTGGAACTGAAAGGGGGGGGACAATTTGTCCCCACCCTTTGGCAAGTTCAGGATCACGTTTCCTGAGTTTTTTAATATAATCGGTCGGGTTTGGTGACTCGGTTAATACCTTGATTACATCAGATACAACAAAATACCATTTCTCATCCTTTTCATTCCATACCGAACGAATCTTTTTACTTTCAAATAATTTTATGCTACTCATGGGTCATTCCTCCTTTTCCTGCTTAATCGCTTTTCCAGCCAAAAGGTAATACGCTTTTCACCGGAAGTTTTCAACAATTTTAATCTCCTCCTCTGTTAAACCGTATAGCTGATACACCATCCGGTTGATCTTGTCGTCGGTATGACCAATCCGCGCCTTGAGATGCTCCTTCTGATCAGGCAGCATGGCCGCCTCCAGCTCTATGTTTAACCGCAGCATCAGGTTGACGTTGGTGATGATGGAAGCGTGGAGAGAGGCTGAGGAAGGGTTTGATAAATCAGGTCGAACTATTGGAAATGTCTTTAAAAAGATATAACTCGGCTCGTAAAACCCACCCCGTAATTTTGGAAGATATTGCTCAAAAAGATAGAAATTCAATTTACTGTTTAAAATACCCAACAGATATTTATCAACGAGTGAAATTATAAAGCACTTTTGATTTGTATACCAATTATTTTCATCAAAAGTAAATTCAGGTTTACTGAGAATGTTTGGATAAATGATCTTCGGCTTCTCAAATTCCTCATAATAATCCACTGCATCCTGGATTTCATACCATTTGTAGCTGCCGGGTTTACGGCCGGGCCATTTGTCGCCAGTAAAATCTTTGGGTTTAGGCATCAGTTGCTTTTTAAACTGAAGCAAATGGTTCTTGACGGCAGGAAAGGCGTTGATGTCAATTCCTCTTTTTGTGAAGATCAGGAATTTATCACTTTTCGGCTCCTGGTAGCGTTTGATATCCCTCCCGGCAAGGAAGGGCTTGATCACTTCGGCGCTGCGGGGATCTTCGGCAATGAGCCGCTCGCGGGTGGCGACGTCGATCACGAAGGCTTCGTTGAGACCGGTCAATACGCCACGATAGATCTTCCCTTTCACATATTCGCCCAATGGAATTCCTGCTGTCCTGATCTTGGCTAACAGCGCCTGTTCGTTTTCCGATCCGAGGTTCCAACCGGCATCGTCGAGCGACGACTGGCCGATGCTGATCTGGTGTCCGGCCACATAACCGGCAAGCGAATCAAAGGCCAGGGTTTTCATCACGGTTACATTGAGGTCGCTTTCAACCGTACCTTTCCCGCTGATGAAGATACAGGGATAGGTAGTGGCGCCCGGGAATACCTGCAGGTCGCCGAAATCGACGATCTGTTTGATGTTTTGTGTTTTCAGCCATCTACGCAGGGGTTCACCGTAGGCAGCCCGCATCCATTTGTTGGCCACGATGATGCCGAACAGGCCCTGCTCGTGAAGTAAGCCGTAGCCCCGCTCAAAGAAATAAGTATAAAGATCGGCTACGCCATGATAAACTTTGTAACGCTGACGGAAATAGTTTTTCTGGTCGCCCAACAATTCCTGCCGCACATAAGGCGGGTTCCCGATCACCACGTCGAAGCCGCCCTGCGCAAATACCGCGGGGAAGTTCTTTTCCCAGCTAAAGGGTTTGATCTTTTTCGGTTCGCCGAAATCGAGTTCGAGGTCATAAAAATCGAGGCCGATAAGGCTGTTCCCGCTGCGGATGTTGTCGTCGAGACTGGGCAGCACCCGTTCATTCCAGAGCGAGAACTGCTGCCGGATGGAGGCCAGGGTTTCACCTTCGAGGCACTTCAGCAAAAGGCTTAATTTGGTCACCTCCACGGCATTCGTATCGATATCCACGCCGAAGATGTGGGTGGTGAGGATTTTCTTTTTCTCAGCGGTGGTGAGAAAGCCATCGGGGGTGAGGGACTGCTCCTTACGGCCGCGTGCCGGAAGTTGATGGGCTGCATACCATGTACGGTAATGGTCGAGCAGATACTGGTAGGCGCCCAACAAAAAGCTGCCGCTTCCGCAGGCCGGGTCAAGGATGCGGATTCCGGCGATTTCAGCGGGGGACTTGCGGTCGATTTTTGCACCAACCGTTTGCTTTACGATATAATCGACGATGTATTGCGGTGTGTAGTAAACCCCGCCGGCTTTACGCACCTCGGGTTTTTCCTCGATTTTCACATGATGACCCTCTGTGACACGGATCACTTTGCCTAAGAACTGCTCATAAGCCGATCCCAGGATCTCCACCGACAACACCGAAAACTCATAGGGACAAACAGGATAGTAGAGTTCGGAAAGGATTCCGCTGATCGCCCTGGAATCGATTTTCATGTACGGGGTGATCGTATCCTTTCGCAGATCAAAGATTCCTGAATTGTACTTCTCGTCGGCCCTGAAAAAAAGCTCAAGCAGTTTTCCGTAGGTATCGGTTTTATCGATCACCGATTTCAGGTTTCCGTAGGATTCTATGCTTCGGTCCTCGGCAATCCGCAGAAAGATCAACCTGTTGAGGGTGCCCTGTACGGCAAAATTGATCTCTTCATCTCCCAGGTTTGCATTCGATTTGCAGATAGCCACGGCCAGGGTTTTCCGCCATTCGTCCAGGGAGAGCAGGAACTCCTTGTCAACGGTTGCCGTACCCTTTTTAGCGGTATCGCTCTGCACGAATTTGTCGAAACTGCCTTTCAGCACCTTCTCCTTGCTGAAGGTATCCCAAAGGAAATCAAATTCTGTCAGGTAATCCTTCCAGGTAAGGTAACGAATTCGTGATACCGCGGCGTTATCATTGGGTGATGGCTTTCGGGTGCAATCATACACGGCGAACTCTTCAAAGTCGGTGACGATCGAAACCGGCAGTTTCGCGCTCCATCCATAACGCCGTACCTGGTAGGCCGGCTGAATGGCATTTTTGATGTCGATGCTGGGTTTCTTGGCTTCAACAAAGAAAAGCCTTTTCCCCCCGGGCAGGCGGAACGAATAGTCGGGGGCCTTGGTCGCCCCGCCAACATTCACTTTATCCTCGTGGATTACTTCGCGGTAGGCTTCGGCATAGCCCTGGGAGTTGTCGATGTCCCATCCAAGCGCTTTAAAGAAAGGATCAATGAAATCGCGGCGTGTGAGGGTTTCATTATAGTCAGAAGTGCGATAGGAGTCGTGTTGCTCTTCAAACCGGATTACCAGGGATTGAATTTGCTGGAAGGCAGTTTCTCTGGAAGTCATCTTAACGCTTTGGTGTTTCCTGGTAAGAGGATGATTAAAAAAAGTAAACAAATGTACTTTTTCTAATTGAAAATTTCCCTTTATCAGAATTTTTTAATATTAATTTCTACTTAATGTCGTATCTTTATCAAAACAATTGTGTTATGCCAGCCCCATCGTTAAAAAACCGGGTCCAATGGATCTACTGGGGAGTGTATCTGTTCCTGATTATTCTCATTTGCATTATTGCGGCAATTGTCCTGCATAATGCCAGGAAGTCATTAATACTATCTGCAGAGAAAAACCTTCAGGCAATCGGTAAATATAAATCCGATGAGATCCGGAACTGGCTGAAAGAAAGAACCGGGGATGCTAGTGTGTTAAAAGAGAGCCCTCATCTCCCTGAAGAATTAAATCATTTCCTGGACAAACCCGAAGATTTCCGCTTAAAAGCTGCTGTTAATGATCATTTCAATCCTTTTTACCTTGAATACGGTTATCAGGATATCATGCTGGTTGATGCATCCGGAAGAATTTATTTCAGTATAAATGAATCGAAAAATTTATTGGGGTGCCAGTCGCAGGCTGTGGTACAAAAATCCTTCAGGAAAAAGAACTATTATTTCAGCGACTTTTATTATTGCGACAGGCATAAAGGCATCCATATAGATTTTTATGTCCCGGTTTACAGATTCAAAGGTGATCCGTCAGGTCCCAGAGCGATGATCCTGCTCAGGGTGGATCCCAACAGTTTTTTATACCCCCTGCTTCAATCCTGGCCTTCATCCAGCAAATCCTCAGAAACACTGCTGATAAAAAAGCAGCAGGACAGTGTTATTTATTTGAATGATTTAAGGCATAGAAAAGGGACCGCATTAACATTGAAATTCCCGATCACTGACCCTGATCTCCCTGCAGCCATGGCTGCCCGTGGAATGGAAGGAATCGTGCAGGGAAAAGATTACCGGGATGTACAGGTCATTGCCTTTATCAAGCACATTGAGGGTGCTCCATGGTTTATGGTAAATAAGACAGATCTTCCAGAAATTCTTCAGCCCATGAAATTCTGGACAATTACAACCCTTATTATCGCCTCCTTCCTGATTCTGATCATCGGGTTCATCCTGATGCTGATCATGAATCAGAGAAAAAAAGATAAGTTCAAATCATTGTATGAGCTGGAATTACAAAAAGAAGTACTCTCGAAACATTATGAATACCTGCTAAAATATGCCAATGATATCATTCTGCTTGTCGGACGGGATCATCAGATCGTTGATTGTAACGAGAAAGCGGTACTGACCTATGGTTATTCCAAGGAGGAATTGATGGGAATGAAAATCGATCAACTGGCTGCTCCCGGGTTCAGTGAAATCCTGGATAACAGGATGCAGGAAATTATGCTGAAGCAGGGTCTTGTTTTTGAGTCTGCGCAACAGAAAAAAGACGGGATCATCTTTCCCATCGAAATCAGCTCCCGGACTATCTCCATTGAAAATAAAACTTTTTTTCAATCCATTATCCGTGATATTACGGAAAGGAAGCAGGCGCAAACGGCAATATTGGAAAGTGAGAACCGCTTTCGTTCTGTAACAGAAAACGCTCCCATTGGTATTGGCATCGCAAGAAAAGGAATACATATCTATGCCAATAAATCATATGCCAGGTTATTTGGTTATTCCAACCCTGATGAAATCACAGGGACAAAGCTGACCAACTTCATCCATCCTGATTTCAGGCAGGAAACCATGGAACAGAACCAGAAAAGAGAGAACAAATATAGGGTCAGGAATGATTTTGAGATGAAGGGTTTAAGAAAAGATGGGACCTCGTTCCCTTTTTACGCGAATGTAACCCTGATACAACTGAGCGACGGACCGGCGACTTTGGGTTTTTTCCAGGATCTCACTGCCCAGAAAAATGCGCAATCAGCCCTGGTAAAAAGCGAGAAGCGTTATCGTATGTTGTTTACCAGCATGGTGGAAGGATTTGCTTTGCATGATGTGGTTTGCGATGATGCCGGAGAAGTAGTGGACTACCGTTTTCTCGATATCAATCCGGCATTTGAAAAAATCACCGGACTTAAAGCCAATGAAATCATTGGCAGAAATGTAACCGAGGTGCTGCCGGATCTGGAAAAAGAATGGATTGACCGTTACGGGCATGTTGCTTTATCAGGAGAACCCATCACTTTTGAACAATTCAACACCAGCCTTGGCAAGTACTACCGTATCATGGCATTCAGTCCGGCAAAAAAACAATTTGCCGTACTTTTTGAGGATATCACGGAATCAAGAAAAATCCAGGAAGAAATCAGGCAACTCAACCTGGAACTGGAACAACGTGTTGCTAACCGGACTGCTGACCTTGAAATTGCCAACAAGGAGCTGGAAAGTTTCAGCTATTCCGTATCGCATGATCTCAGGGCGCCGCTGCGCAGCCTCGATGGCTTCAGTCAGGCGATACTGGAAGATTATGCAGCCTTGCTGAATGAACAGGGAAAAAATTATCTTAACAGGATACGCGCTGCCAGCCAGAAAATGGCTCATCTTATTGATGATCTGCTCCGGCTTTCCAGGATCAGCAGGCAGGTCATGAGATATGAAACCGTGGACCTGTCGGAAATGGTCAGATCAATAGGTAAAGACATGCTCTCTGAGTACCCATCCATACCCTACCAGATGAAGATCACTCCCGGAATTAAGGTGAAGGCGGATTCGGCACTGATCAGGATTGCCATGGAAAACCTGCTCAGTAATGCCTTTAAATTTTCCGGAAAAACAGAAAATCCCTGCATTCATTTCGGAATTACAGAAACCGGCCAGGATCAAACCCGGGAACTATTTATCTGTGACAACGGGGCTGGTTTCGACATGAAATATGCAGGAAAGCTTTTTGGTGTTTTCCAGCGTCTTCATACCCTGGAAGAATTTCCCGGGACCGGAATTGGACTTACCATTGTTCACCGTATCATCCAAAGGCATAAAGGAAGCATCAGGGCTGAATCAGTGATAGGAGAAAAGACCTGCTTCTATTTTAAGCTCCCTGATATTGACAAACAAACTTAAATGATTTATCTTTAACGCATAAAACAACACATGATGAGTAACAGGATCATTTTATTGGTTGAGGACAATCCCGATGATGTTGATCTCACCCTGCGGGCTTTCCAGAAAAGTAATTTAAAAAATCCGGTAGAAGTAGTCAACGACGGTGCCTCTGCACTTGATTATATTTTCTGCCGTGGCACATATGCTGAGCGTGATCCCCAGATCATGCCCGCGGTTATTCTGCTCGACCTGAAACTTCCAAAGATAGATGGAATCGAAGTGCTGAGAGAAATCAGAAATAACCCAAAGACCAGGATCACCCCGGTTGTCATACTCACTTCTTCGATTGAAGAACAGGATCTGGCTGACAGCTATAGAAATGGCGCCAACAGTTATATACGGAAACCTGTAGATTTTAATAAATTCATTGATTCCGTTCAGCAACTTGGTTTATACTGGCTGTTGCTGAATGAAATTCCTCCTGTCATTTAAACCGGCTTATGGAAAAGGAGCTCCGCCTTTTATTAATTGAAGATAATGAAGATGATGCCCATCTGTTGGTTCATCTATTAGAAAAAGAAGGATATCAGACCTCTTTCCTTCGTATTCAGAATGAAGCAGAACTAAACAAAGCATTGGATAGTCAGAACTGGGATCTGATCATTTGCGATTACCGCCTGCCCTCTTTTACCGGGTCAGAGGCGCTTGAAATTTTCAAGCAGAAAGGACTTGAAATCCCATTCATCCTCCTTTCAGGGACTGTTGGTGAAGAAATCGCTGTGAACATGATGAAAGCCGGCGCCCATGACTATATCATGAAAGACCATATTGGCAGGCTGGGGCCCGCGATAAAAAGGGAGTTATCTGAGGCTGAACTTCGCCGTCAAAGAAAAGACATACTGGAGGAATTAAGGATTGCCAAAGAGCAGGCTGAACAATCGGATAAACTCAAATCAAACCTCCTGGCCAGCCTGAGCCACGAATTCCGGACACCGCTGAACGGCATTCTTGGATTTGCCCAGGTTATTGAATCAGAATCGGAAGCGCCCTATATTCAAAAAAATGCACAAAATATTTATGGTGCCGGCCAAAGATTAATGAAAACCCTCGATTCAATTATGTGGCTCGCACAACTTAACTCAGGTCTTCAACCCAAATTTTCATTCTTTAATCTGGAAAAATTTCTGACTGAACTTTTAATTCCCTTTCGGGAAAAGGCTTTAGAGAAAAACCTGGCCCTCAACATACAGGTTGAGCCGGGATTATCTTGTTATTCAGACCAGCAGTTGCTTGGAGAATCGCTGATCAATCTGGTTGATAATGCGATTAAATATACAGGCGAAGGAAGCATTGAGATAAGGGTTGAACTGACCGGAGAATTTCCTTCAGCCTTCCTTGAAGTTACCGTAAAGGATACTGGCATCGGAATCAATCCTGAAAATTTTACGATAATTTTTGATGCTTTCCGTCAGGTTAGTGAAGGAATGGGACGGAAATTCGAAGGCTGTGGACTGGGATTGACGATTGTAAAAAAAATAATTGAAATCCTGGGCGGAGATATTAATATAAAAAGTCATGTCAATTCCGGATCTGCTTTTACAATCAGGTTGCCATTCCGGAAAAATCCCGACTCAACATGGCTTACTCCTCAGGATACTGCAGCTACTGAGCCTGTCCTCCTTCCTGACATCAAGAACAAATATGATGGAATGCCTCATGTACTTGTAGTTGAAGACAATGAACTGAATAAAGAACTATTGTTGGTTTACCTTAAAACCATTTGTATGACCGATCATGCACCGGATGCTGAAACAGCCATTCAAAAGGTTAAGGAAAAACAATACAAAGCCATCTTAATGGATATTAACCTGGGAGAAGGAATGGACGGATTAGAGGCCACAGAAATAATCCGTACCATAGCCGGATATGAGAAAATCCCCATCATCGCGGTTACTGGTTACACCCTGTATGGTGACCAGGAGCGTATCCTTGCCAGAGGTTGCTCGCATTATCTGCCCAAACCATTCTCCAGAGACAACCTGACCAGACTCATCAGCTCTGTAATCAACTGAAGATTTACAAAAACAGAAGATATTTGATTTTATTTCCTTCAGGGATGCTCAAAACGGATACTGTGTCGGAAACGAAGGTGTCGTTTTTCAATCAATCGTTTGGATCTATCGACTAATGACACTGAAATCAATCTCAGTTCAATTGCACCGGGATTATACACCATCCTGATCAATGTTTCGGAGCATTTTTTTTACAGCAGGCCGGAAGTTTTTTATAAGCCACCGGGTCAGCAGCTAATGAATCTGCGTCATATCCCAGTTTTGAGATCGCTTTTCTTAAGAGATCCGGAGTTGTTTTACGTGCATTATAGGTGATGGTAGCGATTTTAGTCTCTGCATCGAGACTTATATCTTTAACTCCCTTTTCAAATGCCATCCCAGTTTCAATGCGGTCTTTACACATCCCACAAATAGCAGAAGTCTGAATTCTTATAGTGTCGGTCATTTTTTCCTGGGGAAAAACAGGAGTTGTAAACACTATCAAAGACATTAGAAAAATTAAACTGAAGACAAGATTTTTGATTTTCATATGCATACAATTTTTAATCTGAAGGTTAATGATAAAATGACCCTGGCTTTTTTCTATTTGATTGTCAACCTTATTCCCGCATATACCGTTATTCCGACGACCGGCCCCCAGGCCATGGAAGCATCGAAATGAGTATGATAAGGTTTCCGGTATTCGGAAATCGGATCCATTTGACGGAAGTTGGTCAGGTTTTCACCACCAAGATATATATCAAAATTTTTAAATTTTTTGGTGATCTGGGCCAGAATATTAATCCAGACCGGGGAATAGGATGGTCTTTGCAAATTAAGCGGCATTTTCCGTGTATCAGGAAGTCTGGCCGGCCCGTTGAGCTGCCCTGTCAGGTCGAATTTCCATTTATCGAACTTTGTCGCATAAGCCAGTGAAAGTAATCCCTTGTACTGGTTTACCATCGCCTTTTGACGGAGTACACCTCCTTCCGTCACTTTCACATCATTCCAGCGAAATGCGGCTGTAATCACGAATCGTTCCAGCGGTGAGAATACCAGCTGCCCCTGAATGCTGTTGGCATAAGACTTTCCATCCAGGTTATAGAAGAAAAGGGCTGTCGGCAGACTATCCTGATCGGCTATGGTCTGGTGAATAAAATCCGTACGGTAAGCATCGATCGAAAATTCGGCTTTTTCGCCGAATAATCTGAAATTCCAGGTAAAATTCAGTCCATAGTTCCAGGCTTCCTCATTGCCCAGATCGGGTGCCAGCCAGAGGACACGCTGGCTTACAAAAACCGCACTGTTCTCAGCCAGAAGATTGGGAGAACGGTACCCTTTACCAATGGAAGCACGGATCGTCGTAGTTTTCGAAGGGTTAGCCCGGATATGAAGACGCGGAGTAAAATAATAACCAAAACGACTGTTGTAATCACCACGGATACCGGCAATAAAAGCAAACTTTTCATGGATCTCAAAAGTATATTCAAAAAATACTCCTGCATCCCATTCATTTCTGTCAGTCAGGTAGGTCAACGTTGAATCATCCACTAGGGTAAAGAGGTCTGCATCGGTCGGCGTTGAATCCGCAGGCAGCGTCTGATACCGGTACACCAGCCGGGTCTGAATAAAATTCTCGCTGTAATCATCGATAAAATAACTTGCTCCGGCAGATATCCTGTGCATATTACTATGAAAAGAAGTATTAAAAAGCACATTGGCGTTAAAATTCTGCTCATGGCCATGATACAGATTGATCCCGTAATAGGCATCCTGCTGATGGTTGATCCCGGAAAGAATAATTCCCAGGCTCGATTTCCCTCCGTCTCCGATAAAGATCCCGTTCTTCCAGAATGCTTCAAGCCGGTTTGTTTTGACACTGATTCCATATTTCTTGGTATCATCGGTAATCCCGTTTGTATCGGTATTCCATTTGCTTTTATCAAACAGCATCTGGCCGCCGTTTCGCTCTTCATACAGGAATTTATATCCAAATCTGGAAACCCATTTATTGGGAATAAGATAATCCCAACGATTCATGGCCGTGATGGTGGTGATCTTTGGTATATCCATGAACCCATCGCTATTCCTGTCGAATTTGTACTGTGAAGCCGCAGCATGAACCATCAATGAAGTGCTGAGCCGGTCATTGATCCGTACAGCACCATCAGCATTGGCTTCAAAACGCAAATTGCTGTTTCCATATACATTCACAAAGAATTTCTCAGCCGATTCAGGCTTTTTATATTCCACATTGATCTGACCGGTAATGGATTCATACCCCTGAACCACGGAAGAAGTTCCTTTAGCGATCTGAATGGATTCCATCCATGAACCGGGAATATAGCTCAACCCGAAAGGTGTTGCAAGCCCGCGTATCAAAGGAACATTTTCAGTCATGATCTGACTGTATACGCCGGAAAGGCCAAGAAGCTGGATCTGCCTGGCTCCTGAAACAGCATCCGAATAAGAAACATCCACGGAAGCATTCGTTTCAAAACTTTCAGCCAGATTGCAACAGGCGGCACGCTGAAGCTCACCGGTATTGATAAACTGGGTTTGCTGGGTTCTTAACCTGGAAATGTAGGAATTATTCTGTTTCCCATGAATCTCTACTTCTTTCAAATCCAGTTTATCAGGGATCATCTCTATTTCGATCCCGGATCTTTCATGACTAACCGTGATCGTATCTTTTCCATATCCAAGCAGACTGACGACCAGTTGTTTATCTCCGACATCCCTAAAGCTGATCTGGAAATGACCTTTTTCATCGGAAAAAGTGCCCCGGGTGCTTCCCAGCCAGTAAATATTAACACCTGTAAGCGGAGATTTTGAGATCCCGGGAAGACGTTCATAGATAAATCCGGTAACTTTCTGCGCCCTTACAGAATTTTCTGTAAACAGTATGATGACAAAGACCATGAAAGATATTACAATTTTTGAATATTTCATCGAATTAAGTTAAAAGTATGAGTAACAACAATGAATGTAAATCAGACCTCTCCCCTTTTCCCTTCTCTTCAAGGGCTGGAAGCAGGTGTGTTGTATCGTCAGATAACGATTAACTTAAATGATCGGAAGGAGACTCTGTCCTGGATTGATGAAAAAGAAGGATACGTTTCTGGCCGCTTAATGGAGGTGATTCAGAAACCCTGATAAAATATTGATCATGGAAGGCAGGATGAATTTCAGATGCAGCAACGTATCCTGCAAGGATCATGGATACCGGAAGAAAGATTTCTGGTTGGCTTAAATCCACAGGAAGTGAAATAATGGAAGCATTCAGAAAAAGTGAAATATTCCGGCAACATTCACTACTTGAGATGGATTGGTGTTTACAACTATGACGGATTGGATTTGCAGAGAATCCGGTTTCTGTGCAACAGCAGTCAGCATGTTTGCTGAAAAATTCAGGGTAGATCACTATTTCTTTGCCTGGTTTACCCGAACAGGTATGCTGGTATATCGTAATGCCAATCGTTCCGAATAAAAAAATAACCGTCAGGAGAAGAATACTGATTTTCTGAAAAGCTTTCATTCTGCTTATTAAAGGTACAAAGTTACATAATATGCCGGAATTTACATTTATGACACCAAACAAATGGATGCTTTTTCTATATTTGAATAAAATTAAATGCATGCGATCTATGAAAAAATATGGTATTCTCATGGTCCTGTTGATGATATTATTGATTTCCTGTAACCGGCAATCAAATCAGGACATGGTCGATCTCAATCTACCCTGGAAATTTCATACCGGGGATGATATAAACTGGGCAAAACCTGAGCTGAACGATTCAGCCTGGGAAATAATCCTGCCCAATGAAATATGGGAGAGGCAGGGATATAAAGGATACGACGGCTATGCATGGTACAGGATCAAGGTTCATATTCCATCATCCCTGAAAGATTTGGCATATATAAAAGACAGTCTTCAATTCAGGTTAGGAAAAATCGATGATTGCGACCAGGTTTTCCTGAATGGGGAATTGATCGGCGAAAACGCGATGACTCTTCCCCGGAAATCTGCAGCAAGGGATAATTTTATTAAAACTCAGGGTAAATGGGATGTTCCCAGGCGATATGTACTTGCTGTAAGCGATCCGCGGATCCTCTGGGATAAAGAAAATGTCATTGCCATCCGGGTTTTTGATCAGGATGGTGCCGGTGGCTTATTCGACAAGCCTTATCTCATATCCATGGTTGGTCTTCAGGATTACATTCAATTCAATTATAGCAACCATGCGTTTAACTTTTATGGTGACACAATGGTTAGTCGACAGTATGAAATCAGGAACCTTTCAGTAAAAACCGATTTCAACGGAAAACTGAAACTGGAAGTCAGGGAACTCAATAACCAGTTCCTGGTATATTCCATGGATACGGCCGTTATTTTACCTAAAAACAGCAAGAGTACATTTGAATTTCGTTTCCTGACAGATATTTCAAAACCGGGTATTGCATATATCACTTTCGTGGAAAGCCAATCTGGCTTACCAGTAAAAGGTGAAATCGAGATCCCCTACATTCTCACGCCCAAAGCAGCCAAAGAACCCCAGATCAACGGAGCCAGAGTATTTGGAGTCAGGCCAGGCTCACCTTTTCTTTTCAAAGTAGCAGCCACAGGTATTCCTCCCCTGCATTATATTGCCAGGGATTTACCTGATGGACTCAGTATCGATGAACAAACTGGTATAATTACGGGACATATCAGAAAACAAGGAGAATATTCCGTTAAACTTAAAGTGGAAAACACATTGGGGGTAGCTGAGCAGGAGCTGAAAATCATTGCAGGGAAACAATTATCCCTGACCCCTCCCCTTGGTTGGAACAGCTGGAACTGCTGGGGGCTCAGTGTGAGTGACGTAAAAGTCAGGCAATCGGCTGAATCCATAAAGAGCAGCGGGCTGATTGATCATGGCTGGACCTATATCAACCTTGATGACGGATGGGAAGATAAGCATGATGAAAAAGGAAATATTCTACCCAATGCCAAATTCCCGAACATGAAAGGATTATGTGATTATGTGCATGGTCTCGGGTTAAAGGTTGGTATCTATTCTTCACCGGGGCCTAAAACTTGTGGCGGGTACGAAGGAAGCTATAAATTTGAGGAAGAGGATGCCCGGGCTTATGCTTCCTGGGGTGTTGATTATTTGAAGTACGACTGGTGTTCTTACGGGAACATTGCAGCCAGGCCTCCTTCCCTTGCAGATTTGCAAAAACCTTATAAAATAATGGAACGGGCATTGCGGAAAGCAAAACGGGATATACATTACAGTCTTTGTCAATATGGAATGGGCGATGTCTGGACCTGGGGTGCGGAGGTAGATGGAAATTCATGGAGGACAACAGGTGATATTGAGGATTCATGGGAAAGCATGTCAGCCATTGGTTTCAGTCAGGACAAGTGTTCACCCTATGCAGCGCCGGGGCATTGGAATGATCCGGATATGCTGGTCGTCGGCTGGGTTGGCTGGGGTCCCTCTCTGCATTATACACGACTTTCTGCAAATGAACAATATACCCATATTTCATTATGGTGTCTGCTTGCTTCCCCATTACTGATTGGCTGTGATCTCAGCCAGCTTGATCCATTTACCCTGAACCTGCTGACCAACGATGAAGTCTTGGAAGTCAACCAGGATCCATTGGGAAAGCAAGCCTACCGGATCAGGAAAGGAGAAGGTTATGAAATCTGGATTAAACCAATGAAAGATGGAAGCATTGCTGCAGGTTTATTCAACCTCACAGAAAAAGACCTCTTTGTCCCCTTTGAGATGAACGATATTCCTCTCAAAGGAGTATGGAACATGCGAGATTTATGGTCACAAAAAGATCTTGGAAAAGTGAGAGATCACTTTGAGATGAAGGTTTTTCATCATGGAGTCAGGTTGATCCGTCTATCTATTTAACCTGTTCTATTGCCCAACTCAATGCTCCCCGGATCATTTCTACCGGAGGCATTTCAATAAAACCTTTATCCATCAGGGAACGGGTCAGGCAGCGGGCATGCTCAATTTCCTTCTTGGATTTTGCAAAAGCCTCATCCCAGCTCATCTGAATTCTGGCAACACCATCCTTTATAGCCTGCATGGCGACATCGGCAGCTTCATGAGGAAATACGGCGGCTTCTTCCATATTCGGAACTATATTATCTACCGATATTCCTCTTCTTTCAGCATAACTGGCCAGTGAATGGGCAGCGGCTATAGCCATCGTGTCGGTGATTTTCCTGGCACGAACCATTAATGCTCCTTTCAGAATCCCCGGGAAACCAATAGAGTTATTGACCTGGTTGGGAAAGTCACCGCGACCAGTGGCCACGATATAAGCACCGGCTTCCTTGGCAGCATAAGGATAGATTTCAGGAACCGGATTGGCACAGGCAAATACAATTGATTTTTCAGCCATACTGCGGATCCATTCCTGCTTGATCACATATGGTCCGGGGGTGGACAATGAAATGAGAACATCAGCCCCTTTCATGGCTTCCTCCATGGTATTCAATTTCCCTGGATTGGTCATCTCACATAATTCCCATTTACGGTAAAAACGCTTATCAGTCTGAATATCAAGACGATCGCTATGCAATCCTCCGCGGGTGTCAAACATGGCTATCTTGGCCGGGTCTGCACCATCAGTGATCAGGAGACGGGCGATGGTCGTATTGGATGCTCCTGCCCCATGCAAGACTATCCTGACATCCTCGATTTTTTTTTCAGCCAGTTTAAGTGCATTGATCAGGCCGGCCAGTGTAACACAGGCTGTACCCTGGGCATCATCGTGCCATACCGGAATATCACATTCCTCCCTGAGCACATCCAGTACTTTAAAACAGTTTGGTTGAGAAATATCCTCCAGGTTGATAGCTCCGAAACTTGGCTGACACATTTTTACAAACTGAATGATCCTGTCGGGATCGTTTTTTCCATTTTCATCCCGGCTGTCTACGCAAAGTGCAACTGCATCAACTCCTCCAAGGTATTTCATCAAAAAAGCTTTCCCTTCCATTACCCCCAATCCTCCGGAAGGAGTACAATCTCCGTCTCCAAGCACACGGGTAGAATCACTGACAACTGCCACCAGGTTACCCCTGTTGGTCAAATCAAATGAACAATCATTATTGTCCCTGATATTTGTGGAAACCTTGGAAACCCCAGGGGTATACCATACATTAAACCAGTTGAACCCGATCACCGGAGCCTTAGGAACCGTCTGAATTTTTCCCGAATAATAACAATGTGCCTTCTCCGATAATTTTTTCAGGAATAAGGTCTTTGCTTTAGCAATCTGTTCTTCAGAAAACTCGGGTGGAAAAGCCTCATTAAGGTTGTCGAGAGTGAGAGAAAGTTCTTTCATGCTTTGGATTTTTTTGTAAAGTTAAAAAAAACTCTCAATTTTTTTTATTGCTAAAAAAATTGTAATTTCGTCTCAGTTTTAATTTATTAATTAGTACTATTATGTCAACAGGTAAAGTAAAGTTTTTCAATGAGAGAAAAGGATTTGGATTCATCGTGGATGATGAAAGCCAACAGGACATTTTTGTTCATGTAAGCGGTCTGGTTGATAAGGTCAGGGAAAATGACCAGGTCTCTTTTGACATCACTGAAGACAAAAGAGGGAAAAAAGCAATCAATGTAAGAAAAGATTAGTTCTTTCTTTTGAATGCAAAAAAAAGAGCGCAACCTTAGGTTGCGCTCTTTTTTTATATTGGATTTATCGTTAGTTGCAGTTGTGAATCAATGTACATATCTATCCATTCATAGGGGACAGGGCCATTTGTTTCAGCCAGAACCTGGAAATAGAATTGAGCCGTATTAAGGTATGGCCTGATATTTACATTATTCAGGGAGAGCACGATCGTTTTCGAAGCGGCTGTAGTGTCATTGGTCACTGTACCAATCACTGAAAAAGGGTCGAAACTGGAATTCTGTGAAACAACGACAGAAGCTGTATGCAGCCAGTTAAAATTTGCTTCAGGCGGTTGAGTGATCGTAATGGAGAGATATGAAAATTCAGTAGTTTCAATCAGTCCCTTGGAATATCCATGGGCAGTTAATAAACTATCAAGATTAATGCTGTAGCTTCCGGAATACAGCAGAACTTCTCCTGATTTCAGGGTGACCGGAGTATACCTGAAACTGATATCAGGAAGATTATAGGTGACATCAAATGAAGCCAGTTCCTTCACTTTATTACAGGATGAAAAAAAAGAAAAGGAGGTGACTGCTATTAAGGATAAAAAAAGAAATGTTCTTGTTTTCATGGTTTTAATATTGGTTATAACTCTGATTAAAAAAGATCATTATTTATTAAGCATAACCGGCATAACAAGCATCAGAATGTCTTCTGCCTTGTTTTCATTATTGACAGGGGTAAGAATTCCTGCTTTATTTGAGGCTGACATTTCCAGCCGTACTTCATCGGTTTCGATATTACTTAACATCTCTACGAGGAATTTCGAATTGAATCCAATTTCCAAATCTTCTCCTTCATAGGAACAATTAAGGCGCTCCTTGGCTTCATTGGAAAAATCAATATCTTCGGCCGACAAAACCAGTTCCTGACCAGATACTTTAAACCGTATCTGATGAGTAGATTGATTGGCGAAAATAGAAACACGTTTAATGGTGTTTAACAAAGCATGTCTGTCGATGGTTAACTTATTCGGATTTTCCTTGGGAATCACCGCCTCATAATTGGGATATTTCCCATCGATCAGCCGGCAGATCAGGTGAACATTGTTGAAGGAAAAAAACGCATTGGTTTTATTGTATTCTATTTTCACCGGGATATCCTGGCCTGACATGATATTTTTCAGGAGGTTAAGGGGCTTTTTCGGTAGAATGAAAGAGGTAGAATCTTTGCTCTGGATATCACTTCTTTTATAACGGACAAGTTTATGAGCATCGGTAGCAACAAATGTAACATCATCCGGAGAGAGTTCGCAGAAAACACCAGAAAGAACCAGGCGGAGTTCGTCATTACCCGTAGCGAAAAGTGTTTTATTAACGGCATGGGCAAGCATGGAAGAATCGAGCTGAATGGCTGTAGTTTCCTCCAGGGAGGGAGTGCGGGGGTACTCATCACTTTTGTGGCCAGACAGCTTATATTTACCTTCTCCAGCGGAGATCTCAATCACCAGAGTTGTAGGATTAATACTGAAGGATACGGGAATTTCCGCAAAAGTTTTCAGGGTATCAACAAGAATTTTCGCTGGAATGGCAATGGATCCTGTTTCCTCAGCACGTTCGGGTTTCACCGTTACACTCATCGTGGTTTCCAGATCAGAGGAGGTTATAGTGAGGGCATCTTCCTTAAGTTCGAATAGAAAATCGTCCAGGATAGGAAGGGTATTGTTGGCATTGATAACACCCAGTATTGACTGAAGGTTTTTCAGTAACAATGAGCTAGAGATGATGAATTTCATGGCAGTGCTATTTGGTAAAAAATTTGTTCAAATATACAATATAAAATCTGTTTTGACAATATTATTTAAAATCGTTTTAATTTAAGCATTATCTTTTTTCTTTTTCCGGAAATCAAATTTATTCTCTTTACCCTGAATCAGGCGTTTAATATTCTTTCTATGTGTCAAGGGGATGAAGATCGCAACCACCAATGACAGACCGATCATTCCCGGATTGCGTTGGGAGGTGAGAAAAATCACGGCAAGCGGGAATGACAGACCCGCAAGAATCGAAGAAAGAGAAACATAACGGCTGATGGCAAGAACCAGAATAAAAACACCGAGAACAACAAGTAAAGCTAGAGGATATAAGGCAATAGCAGCGCCCGCAATGGTTCCGACACCTTTCCCTCCCCGAAATCCGGCATATACCGGGAAAATATGTCCCAGGACTGCAGCCAGGGACAAGCTTATCCTGATATAAACCAGGGTTTCCGGATTGACCAATCCCGAGGGAAAAAGAAAAGAAAGCTGAACTGCGGCCCATCCTTTAAATACGTCAAAAAGTAAAACCGGAATCCCGGCTTTATATCCTAAAACCCTGATCACATTTGTGGCTCCGGCATTTCCGCTTCCATGCTCCCTGATATCAATGCCATGAAAGATTTTCCCGATCCAGATGGCGGACGGAATTGAACCGATAAGGTAGGCCAGTAATACGGCCAGACAGATATAAATCGCTGTCATCATTCAGGTTTTTCAAATTTTCGTAAAAAATCTCTTTTTTTGCGATCCGTTGAAATAGTATAACGGAAACCCTTGGCCTCTTTATCCACCCTGTTCTGCTCTGCTTTTGATTTCTGAGCATCAGTAATGAGATCGTTAAATTCCAGGTTGGAAGAAATCGCCTGTAGGATATTATTGCGGAGATTGAAGAAATACCAATCCTCTTTGGTGAGTTCAAAATAAAAAGTAAATTCATCACCATTGCGTTTTTTGGAAAGCTCAATCAGGCCATTGACATACCGGTTAACCTGGTTCTTATTGATGTTGGCAATCCCTATGGGTCCGTATGAAACATAGGATTTGGTCAGGGTATCATAATGCAGCCAGACATCTGCTAGGAATAAGGTACGGATCAGTTGTTCCGGAAATTTTTTAAACTTTCCGATCAGATCCATTTCAGTCTTCAACTGGTCATTTACCTTTTTCTCCAGGAGATTCTCCATGGCTGTTGCATAGGGTGTCCTCCCAACTGATAAACCACTGAGGTTAATCGATTCGAGCTGACCTGTGAATTTCTGAAGTGCATTTTCCGAGAAAGGGAAGTTTAATGCAATGCATATATGGATGCGAGTGGAATCAGGAATAATAAAATAATCCATCATGCCATAAGTTTCCATTTTTACTGCTTTGGGGTTCATACCAAGGTTAATCCTACCTTCACTTCTCATCATACAGGTGGTTGTATTCAGGGCCATGTAGTCCCCTGCTTCGGCAGGATTAGCAAGTTTTTCGGGACGGGCAATGCGAAATTCAGTGGTAGTAGGATAGTATTCAATGGAACCATTGCCGGCTGACATGACAGAATCACTGAAACTATTCTTATGTATGAAAAAAGCAGGATAAATCCGCCCTTCGGTATTGGAAAAAACCATGGAAAGGTCAAGCCCATCCCCGGTGATGCTTTTCAATGGCATCAATAACGGGATCTGAACATGCTGAGGATCGACCGGACTGCTGAATTTCACCCAGGCCGACTTCCCTTTAATACAATCAGTTACCGGACGGAATCCACCTTCGAAGTTCAGGTTCTTGTTCCCGGCATGCAGCAAAACATCACCGGTGAAAGCGAACTCGGGGCTCAATATAAAGTTTGCCGTATCCGGTACCACTCCCGTGGCAACAGTCTGTCCTGAAGTATCCACATAGATTTTATGAAAGTATACTTTGTTCCTTTCCCCTGAGCGCTCCACATAGTCATAATCACCTCGACCGGTATATTTTCTCCTCGATCCAACGGAAATGTCAGCATTATAAAACTGATGAAAGCGGGACTGAACATTAGCGATGACAATTGCCCTTCGCAGGGTCTGCATCTGGGCATCTTTCAGGATCAGCACCTTGCCCGAATCCGGATAAATGGCTGCATCTGCTACTTTTATAATCCTGACTTCCTCAGCCTTTATTACATTGGTACGCAGGTTATACCTTGCTTTTGCAGCAAAAAAACGAAGGGAATCCTGGAGCGGGTGGACGGATATAAATTCAGAACCCGTGTATCCTACATCAATTAATTGCCTGAGGCTCAAGGAATCTGCCACACTCCTTTTACTTTGTTCATTAGTCAGCTGAATCTCTTCATTGTCGATGAGCCAGTCGAAACGGTCCATCGAACAGATATACTTATTGAACGGAAATTCCATCTTTGAAATGCCGATATTGGAACGGAATTCTCCCCTTCTCTTATCGAAATCGAAATGGGTCTGATAATTCCTGGTAGAAATCGTCAGATCCTCAAGATTATAAGCTTTAATGCGGAAGTTGGCAATCAGAGCATCGAAAGTCCGGCTTTTAAATCTGAATTGCCTGGAATCCATTTCCGCATCTTTAATTTTCACTGTACCATCCCCGGTCAACTCCCGGGGAGTAAGCGATAAATTTCCAGCGAAGGTCGATTGCACATTATACATTTCCATTTCCTTCTTTATGCTTGAGATGATCAGAGAATCCTTGTATGGCAGCCAGAACTGACGGACAGAATCGCCATGGACCAGGGGATACTCCACGGCTCCTGTTTCTTCCCTGGTATCAAAGCAGCGGGCCATGGTCTTCATAGAATCAGGAAGGAAAAGAAAATCATTGGAAAGGGTTGTTGAATTCAAGTATTTTAAAATCCCGTCCCCGCGTAATCCCCTGTCGCTCAGGTCAACTCTTGAAATAAAAATACCTTTATCTCCATAGGCCATTAACCCCAGGGTATCGGTTGTTTTTTCCAGGCCCAGGGAGTAGTCTGGTCTTACCTTTAACGGTTCTTCGATTTTCGGAAAAATACCTGCAGAACTGAGGAAACCGTTAAATCTCAGACTATCGGTGGAAACAACATCAAGGCTGTGAATGGTAAAAGGATAAACTTCAAAAAAGAACTTTTCCTTTCGATAAACTCCTTTCTGAATATATCCTTTATCCCAGAAAACATAGGCATTGTTCCGGTTATTGAAAATGGGGTATTCGGGGGGGGATTTCAATCCTGATTTATTCTTAGGATCATCGATCAGCAGGTCACCGCTCAGACCGGTAATGGCAGTCCTGACCTTAACCAGGGGGTAAGTTCCGGTTTTCGGATCCCAGGTTTTGCTTTTTACATAAAAAACAAGAGAATCTACATTCGGAAGATCTATTTTAAATTTATCATATTGGAAGGAGCAATCGCGGGTATACAGGTCAAATAAACCAGCTTCTATCTTGCCACTGAACTTAAAATCCCTGTCTTTTCTGAGAATGATAGTCTGGTTTTTAGGATAGATATGCACTTGCTGTGAATCGCTTATCGTTATGCTGGGGACACCCTGAATCCTTAAATCAAAACTGTCGAGACCAAGTACTCCATTGGCGGTTCCGGTAACATCTGAGTTGAAATAGATCACATCATAATCCGCTTTCCCGTTTTTCGCATTGACATAATCAAACAGCTTATCCTTGATCCGGGCAATCTTATCATCATAATCGTACACCAGAAACCCGCGGTTCGCCAGAGAAAGCAATTGAGATTCCACTTGTTCCCGGGGTTTATTCATAAAATCTGTAAGCTCCGCGAGCGTAAATTCTCTGGATTTAATTTTTTCAGCATAGCGTTTGATGAGATTCAAGGGGTTTATTTCATCTATTCCCTGCAGTTTTTCGTACCGGTGAAGGGAATAGAAGCTGCTGGATTCAAATACTGCTTTACTATTCTTGCTCGGCCCTTTCATCATTTCAAAACTGATGCGCGGATCTCCCAGCTTCCAGTAGAGTGCTTCACAATAAATTTCGATCTTATGATAGGAGTCAAACCAAGGACATATGGTAGCCATGCGTTCATCTTTGGAAAAGGAAAGTTCCTTGGTTTCATCCAGGTATTTCATTTGCAGACCAGGATGGTAAATGGAGTCGTTTTCGTAATAAATAGTGATGGATGCTTTTGAAGAGTTTATCCTGTCGGGCCGGATGATGAATGTATTCGCCTTGGCGGTGACAAAAAGTTTTCCATCTTTTTTAATAAATAAGTATGCATCCCTTACTTTATCGCCAGCGCCAATCACCCGGGAACCCTCAACGGCAAACCCGCCCAGGTAATCAATTTGTTGAAAAATATTCTGAATTCCGATCAATTTATCATAGGAGGCAAAACGAGGATAAGATGCTTTTTCTTCGGTTACATCGGCCAGGACTTTATCGGTATATATACCAAGAAGAGGTGAGGAAAAATACTTTTTATGAAAAAACCCAACAGAATCAGCAGTGAATTTGGAGAAACGCATTTGTATCTCATATTCCCTGAAAGTAGCATAAACTTTCAAAGGATCCAGACCTGCCCTTCTCCAATCGGCTTTCCCTCCTTCTCCCATCCAAGAGGTTGTAAGCGGATGATATCGGCCTTTGGTATCATAGATATTAAGGCTGTCATCATTGGCATAGCAAACCAAGTCGGTTTTCGGAAATTCAATGAAAGGGACAGAATCAAAACCTATCCTGAATTGAGAAGATTTCACCTTCCAACGTGTGGAAGAAGATTTATAGACAAGATTTTCATCAAAAAGAGCCATGGTTGATTCAAGAAATCCAAGAAAAGCACGGCTGTTTTTTTCAGCAATAAGTTTTACTAATGCCTCTGACCAGGGAATGAAATAGGCTTCCGGTTGGTGTGAGTCGATAAAAATATTCAGGGTATTGATATAATGAAAGAAATCAGGATAAGCACGGATTCTTTTTTTCAGCATTTCATTGCAAAGAAAATAAATAGCCTTTTTCTGATACGGCAGAAACTGCTCAGCATTCCATTTCATAACGAAAGCCTCCATAATGGGAGCAATCAGTTTTTTCTCATTGTCACTCAGGTTAAAAAAAATGGTATTCAATTCCCCGATGAACTTTGTAGAATCACCGGTAATACGGACTGATTTCTGTCCCCGGGCTGTATGTGTTGTTAAACAGAAAAGCCCACCCAGGAATATCAACCACAGTGAAATTCTGATTCTTTTCATTATTTTAAAAATTTCACACAAATCCAGTGATTCTTTGATGATGACTGATGAAAACGAAGACCATATTTCTGAGCTTGTTCCCGGATAGCGGGCAAATCCTTATCATAAAAACCACTTAAGAAAAGCACCCCTTCCCGTGCCAGGCAAGAGGCATAAATTTCCATATCCTGCAATAAAATGTTCCTGTTGATATTAGCCAGGATGAAATTATAATCAGTTGCCGGGATGCTTTTCGCATCTCCCTGAATAACGCGGATTCCATCTGCATTATTTTTCATCACATTATCCAGGGCGTTATCATAAGCCCATTGATCAGGATCAATGGCATCCACAGCCAAGGCCCCCATTTTCCAGGAAAGTATAGCAAGCACGGCGGTTCCACAACCCTGATCAAGTATGCGCTTCCCATTCAGGTTCTCATTCATGAGAGCATCCAGCATAAGGAATGTAGTTTCATGATGAGCAGTTCCGAACGACATCCTGGGTTCTATCACAAGGTCATATGCTATTCCCAGAAGCGGTTGATGAAAAGGCGCCCGGATCATGCATTTTCCTGCAACAATTACAGGTTCATATTCACTTTCCCAGATGGCATTCCAGTTTTGCTCCCTGATCCTTTCTAGGCGAAACCCGAATCCGGATTTCCGTTTCCATTTTTCAAGACAGGAATTCACATCATCTTCATGAAAATCAGGAAAGGGAATAAATGCCTGAAGTACCAGCTCATCTTCCGTAAAACTGTCGAATCCCAATTCCGACAATTCAGCCATCAGGATATCGCGGGTTTCCCCGCTTTTCATATCAATGATTAATGCCTGGTAATCCATATCAAAACGAGCAGACGATTTGCATAAACTCCTCCGCTTTCAGGGAAGCTCCTCCGATCAAACCTCCATCAACATCAGTCTGACTGAATAGCTCGCGGGCATTCTGGGCATTACAGCTTCCTCCATAGAGGAGGGAGATGTTTTCAGCCAGTTCTCTTCCGTATCTTTCCCGGATCAAATTCCTGATAAATGCATGCATTTCCTGCGCCTGCCCTGGAGTTGCATTCACTCCGGTACCAATGGCCCAAACAGGTTCGTAAGCAATAACAAGGTTTTTAATAGCATGCTCGTCAAGGTGAAAAAGAGATTCCATCAATTGCTTCCTGACGATCTCGAAATGAAATCCTGCTTCCCGCTCCGGGAGTAATTCTCCACAACAAAAGATTGGAATGATCTGCTGCTTTAACAAAGCATCTACCTTTTCAGCAAGAAAAGCATGACTCTCATTGAAATATTTCCTGCGTTCTGAATGTCCGATAATGCAATAATCCACCTCCAGGGCTTTCAGCATGACCGGACTGATTTCACCGGTGAAGGCCCCCGACTCACTTGGGTAAACATTCTGTGCGCCCACCTTGAAATCAGAATCCTGGGCAATATCAGTTGCCAGTTCAAGATAAGGTGAAGGAGGACAGATTACCACCTCAGTGTTGATCAGTTCTGTTTCATCCAGGGCATCGGCAATAAGCGTGATCAATTCCTCCGCCTCCGTAAAGGTCTTATTCATTTTCCAGTTACCGGCAACTATCTGTTTTCTCATATTTTTCTTATTAATTAATCATTTTACACTTTTCACTTTACACTTTTCATTGTATTCTGATCCTGGGATCAAGCAAACCATAGAGAATATCCACCAGGATATTGATCACAATCAGGATGATGGACACAAAAAGAACTGCTCCCATGATCACCGGAAAATCATACTTATCCAGGGCATTAACAATGACTACCCCAATGCCTTTCCAGTCGAAAACAAACTCAACGAAAACTGCTCCGGCCAATAAGGAAGCCATCCAGCCGGAAATAGCTGTCACTACCGGATTCATGGCATTTTTCAAGGCATGCTTCATGATTATCCTTGATTTGCTTAGTCCTTTGGCTCTGGCAGTGCGGATATAATCCTGTGATAATACATCCAGCAGAGAGTTCCTGGTGAGTACAACAATGACAGCCAGTGGGCGCAAACCAAGGGTCAGGGCCGGGAGGATAAGGTTTTTAAAGTCGATGTACTCAAACCTACCGAAATCATCCACCGAATAAAGACTTCCCGACATGTTAAGCCCGGTAATTCCAGCCAGAACAAAAGCAAATATCCAGGCATTAAGGATAGCAGCAAAAAAAGAAGGTAAAGACATCCCAAGTACGGAAAACACCAGGGATACTTTATCAATAATGCTATTCTTCTTAATGGCACAAACAATACCGATGCCAATCCCTGCAACAATGGCAAAAGCCATCGAGACCAGAGCAAGGATAATGGTATTGATAAAACCTTCTGCAAGGATCTCTGAAACATTCCTTTTCGACTGATAGGATTGCCTCAGGTAAGGTTCTTTTAATACCAGTGAGTAACTGCCTGCAGTTAACAGTGTCACTGTACCTCCATATTTCCTGTGATCCAGATACCAGTAGCTTTCTGCAGAGGTGGCATTGTGAAAAGAAAGAGGAGAGAGATCGTTAAGATAATTGAGGAACTGGACAGGGAGTGGTTTATCCAGACCCAGATCTTTGTTGATGGCTTCAACGGAAGCGATGTCAGCTCTTTGTCCAAGCATCATCCTTGCCGGATCTCCAGGCAGAATGTTGAAGAGAAAAAAAACAACCACTACTACCCCGAAAAGTACCAGAATGCCGTACCCAAGCCGCTTGATAATGAAATTACCCATGAGCTGTGTCCCGCTTTATTTCTCCAAATAATTCCGTCGAACCTCATCGTAAGACGGGAAATCATGATAATGCCATTTGGCAAGGACAACGCCATTTTTTAGTAAAATTAATCCCGGATTGGCTCTTACCATTGTTTTAAGTACCACATCATCAGCGTAATAGTATTCAAATGCAGTACCATTGGCAATCCTGAATTTTTTAACTTCCGAGGGTAAGGTACTGGTGAGGCAGATAAAAGAGTAGCCGTCATTCAAAACACTTTTATAGAAAGGGAGTATTTTCAGAAAGCCAACAGGATCAGCCTTTGCCAAGTCGTAGGCTACGATAATAAACTGGAAGGATGGATTTTCAAGTATACTGGAAGTGATAATGTTACCATGTTCATCTTCTACCCTCAGGATATTCCCCTGATTACGGTTCGGGTCTTCCACACGCTGGCTTTTAAAAATCCAGTTGGATAACCATATACTATCATTCCAGGGATAATCAGGAGCTATGAATTCTTTTTCTTCACCTGTATGGCGGTTTTTATAGGTCACATAGAATTTTACAGGTAAAGTCGTGGTTTGATTTACATTTTTTCCAGTTTTCCAGACCATGAAGTCGATCAACGGCAAATGATTATAGCAATAAATACTTATACCTGCATAAGAAACCAGCGTCAGAAAAAGGATAATGATCTCAGCGAATAGAGGTAGCGCACTTCTATATTTATTTTTCCAGAAAAAAACAGGAATGACCAAAGCCATCAGGAGAAGGTTCTTCATGAAAGTCTGGACATTGGTCAATTTTATTGCATCACCAAAACAACCGCAATCGGGTACCAGGTTAAATACTGCATCAAAAAATGTCAGGATAGTAAAAAAAGTCATCATTGGCAGTAAAATCCATGCTGTTTTACGAATCCAGAGATTAAACAGCAGACTAACGCCGATTGAAAATTCGAGAACACATAAAAAGATGGTCAGGTAAAGGGAGAAAGGCATGGCCCAGACAAGATTGAACGCCTGGAAGTAATCATCCATGCGATATACTGTTCCCAGGGGGTCTATCCCTTTCACAAAGCCGGAAAAGATAAAGACCAGTCCGACAAGGATACGAAAAACAGTTCTGCTAATTCTCATATTCCATTTTAATCAAAGCAAAGATGGCATAGTTAATCATGTCGTAATAATTGGCATCTACCCCTTCCGAAATAAATGTTATGCCCTGGTTATCTTCGATCTGTTTTATTCTCAGTATTTTCATCAGAATAATATCGGTAAGTGAACTCAGGCGCATGTTTCTCCATGCTTCATCGTAATCATGATTCTTATTCAGCATCAAGTCGCGGGCAGCATTGATGTATTTATCATATAATGCGGTTCCTTCATCCATAGAAAGGTTAAGGGTTTTTTCCGTTCCCAGTTCCAACTGGATCAGGGCAATCACGGAATAGTTCACGATACCGATAAATTCAGGACGGATTCCTTCCTCTATTTTCTGATTGCCTTTATCATCAATGCTTCTGATTCGCTGCGCTTTAATATAGATCTGATCAGTAAGAGAAGGAGTTCTGAGTATTCTCCAGGCAGTTCCATAATCCTTCATTTTAGTCAGGAAAATTTCCCTGCAGATCTGAATTATACCCTCAAATTGTCCTTTAGTTTTCGTATCAGAACCCATAAAACGATTATTCGATTTGCTGAAGCGAAATTAAAAAAAAATACGATAACCCTGGCTCATACTTTATCATACATTTCCTACATTTGTCATCAACCCCGGGCACGACAATCTACTGAAAACTGATAATCGTAATGCTGAACCTGAAACTACCAGCCATCATGGGCATTCTGAACCTGACTCCCGATTCATTTTATGATGGGGGACATTACCTTAGCCTGGATTCTCAGTTGAAGAGGGTGGAACAAATGCTTGATGAAGGAGCTGCAATCATTGATCTCGGGGCGGTTTCCACCCGTCCGGGAGCCATAGAGATTTGCCAGACAGGGGAATTGGAACGCCTGCTTCCCGCTATCAAGGCTATTCGTCATCACTTCCCGGGTATTTTGCTGTCGGTGGATACCTACCGCCCCTTGATCGCCCGGGCAATGGTGGAACACGGAGCTGACATGATCAATGATATTTATGGGGGTAGATTTGACCCCGGGATGCTGGAAACCGTTGCTGCCCTGAAAGTCCCCTATATCCTCATGCATATGAAAGGCACACCCGGCAACATGCAGCAAAATCCTGAATATTCTGATGTCGTGGCCGAAGTAAGCTATTTCTTTGAGCAGCAAACCAGCATGGCCCGGAATTCTGGGATTCTTGAAATCATTATAGATCCCGGATTCGGCTTCGGAAAAACCTTGGAACATAATTTCTCCCTGCTGTCACGGCTTGATTCCTTTAAAACTCTTGGATATCCTTTGGCTGTAGGACTTTCACGCAAATCGATGATCACTCGGGCACTAAATATCAAACCTGCAGCTGCATTAAATGCCAGCACAGTACTCCATACCATCTCATTGCTCAAAGGTGCCGATATACTCCGTGTTCATGACGTGAAAGAAGCCATGGAAGCTGTCAGCTTGGTAAATTATCTTACTTTTGCAGAATGCTAGTGACAGGCCTTTTCAGTTTGCGTATTGTCGATTTTATCGATATAATCCTTTTTGCCATTTTACTTTACGAGATTTACAATCTTGTGAAAGGGACAGCAGCAATCCGGATTTTTATTGGTATTATTGCCGTATACCTTATCTGGAAGGTAGTCAAGGCACTCCAGATGCAACTGCTCAGCGAGATCCTCGGACAGTTTATCAGCGTGGGAGTAATTGCTCTCATCGTGGTATTTCAACCCGAGATCAGGCAATTCCTGCTGATGGTTGGAAATACCCGGATAATAAAAAATCAGCGGAAGCGCTTTCTATTCTGGAAATTTAAAATCAACAACCCGGTGAATCTGGATGTGAATAAAATCGTGAAAGCCTGTCAAAAGATGGCTGAAACACGGACCGGAGCGCTGATCGTAATTGCTCGTCAAAGTGAATTGTCCCATTACGTACAAACCGGCCAGATCGTTGATGCCAAAATTTCCGAAACGCTGCTTGAAACAATATTCTTTAAAAACAGTCCCCTGCATGATGGGGCAGTAATTATTGTCGGGGATAAAATCAGGGCAGCCCGCTGCATTTTACCTGTTTCCAACAAATCCACCATACCCGCTAAATTCGGCCTGCGTCACCGATCTGCTGCCGGAGTCACTGAAAAATCTGATGCTGTTGCCATTATCGTGTCGGAAGAACGCGGTCAAATCTCTTACAGCGTGGATGGCGAGATCATCGGGGAAGTTTCGCCTTCAGCCCTTTCAACCATCCTGGAAGAATTATTTCAATAAATTACTTTCTCTTAGCCTTGCCTTTTATTTGCTTAGCATTGGCCAGACTATCTGCTTTACGCTTTGCTTCAAACTCCCTGACCATCTGATCCGGTGATTTTCCGAGATTCTGAAGCGCCATCTGCGCATCATCAGCAAATTCATTATTGGGAAAACGTTCGATAAACTGCAGATAGGCTTCTCTGGCCTTATCGATATTTTTCAACATGTTCTCATATATAAAGGCCTTAAAGAACATACCGATAGGTACTTTCTGACCGTCAGGATAGTCTTTGATATACTGGTCGAAATAAGCAATCGCCTTATTGCCATTGTTCAGGTTCATAGCCAGGTTAGCAGCCTTAAAGAGGAACCCCGGCCTCAGGGAATCCTTTGGATGATCCTTGATGAAAACATCGTATAAGACCAGCAGGCTGTCAGCTTTGGCGCGATTAAAACTCACCGCTTCGGATGAAAAAAGCTGCTTATCCAGGTTCATGATTGCTTTAACTGATTTTTCACGGGAAGGGCCACAGCCAAAAAAGAAAAATAATATTCCGACAAATAAAAAAAAGTTTGACTTATTCATGGACAGTTTGTTTGAGATTAAAGAATTCGGGGTTTATCTCCGGCCTTTTCTCCTGGCCGGGAATATCATTTTATATTCCACTTCAACTTCCCCTTTGGAGATATCGGATAATCTCCGGTTCAGCAGCATTTTACGCAATGAGGATATACGATCGACAAAAACGATACCTTCGGTATGATCATATTCATGTTGAATGATACGAGCCAGAACGCCCTCGTACTTTTCGTCCTTTTCCTCAAAATTTTCATCCCGGTACCTGATGTAAATGACCGGTTTCCGAATGATATCTTCCCTTAACCCGGGAAAGCTCAGACATCCTTCATTGAATGCAATTTCTTCCCCTTCTTCCTGATAAATTCTGGCGTTGATGAACACTTTTTTAAACCCATTGGCTTCCGGAAATTTTTCAGCATACCCTGAAGCATCAATCACGAATAAACGGATTGAACGGTTCACCTGGGGAGCAGCGAGACCAACGCCATCAGCAACATACATGCTGTCAAACATATCGATGATAAATTCTTTTAACTGGGGATAATCAGGAGGAATATCCTCGGCAACTTTCTTCAAGACGGGATGTCCATAGGCTACGACGGGTAAAACCATTTCGATTTACGATTTACGATTTACGATTGAGGAGTTGCTGATTTTTTCCATGTATGACTGGAGGATCAGGGTTGCACTGACAGCATCGACCAGGGCTTTATTCTGACGGTCTTTTTTTTTCAAGCCTGCTTCCCTGATCGCGCGACTGGCCATCAGCGAAGTGAATCGTTCATCAACCCGTTCCATCCGAATATCAGGAAATGTTTTGCGCAATTTCTTCACAAAAGGTTCAATAAATACGGAAGATTCAGAGGCTATGTTATTCATTTGTCTTGGCTCTCCCACCACGAAACACTCCACCTGGTGATCCCGTACATAGGACACAAGATAAGGGAACAGGTCCATTGTCCTTACTGTTGTCAGAGCGTTAGCAATGAGTTTCAACTCATCGGTCACAGCTAATCCTACCCTTTTCTGCCCGTAATCAATCGCGAGTATCCTTCCCATACATTCAAAATCGGGGCAAAGTTACGAAGATTTGAATTTTTAACTAATTTTGAAGGGGAAAATTGGCAAGGTGACAGAGTAACAGAGTAACAGAGTGACAGAGTAACAGGATAATTAGGGATGAAGGGTATAGAAAACATTATTAATGCTGCATGGGAGGATCGTAAACTCCTGAAGGACTCGAACGTACAGGAGACTGTCAGGGAGGTTATCCATTTATTGGATCAGGGAAAAATACGTATTGCTGAACAAACCAATCAGAACTGGGTGGTATGGGAATGGATTAAAAAAGCAGTCATTCTGTATTTTCCAATACAGAAACTGGAAATGACCGAGGTCGGACCCTTTCAGTTTTACGATAAAATTCCCTTAAAAAGTGGTTACGATAAACTCGGGGTCCGCGTTGTCCCTCCTGCTGTTGCCCGTTTCGGAGCATATATTGCACCGGGTGTCGTCCTGATGCCATCCTATATTAATATTGGTGCTTATGTGGATAGTGGCACCATGGTAGATACCTGGGCCACAGTAGGCTCATGCGCCCAGATCGGGAAGCAGGTCCATCTCAGTGGCGGTGTTGGGATTGGTGGCGTCCTCGAACCGGTACAGGCTGCCCCGGTTATTATCGAAGATCATTGTTTTATTGGTTCAAGATGCATTATTGTGGAAGGAGTAAGGATAGAACAGGAGGCCGTTCTCGGAGCCAATGTTGTATTGACCGCTTCCACACGAATACTGGATGTTTCATCACACGAAATAGTGGAATATAAAGGCATGGTTCCCTCCCGTTCTGTGGTCATACCCGGTACTGTTAAAAAACAATTTCCAGCCGGTGAATTCCATGTCCCCTGTGCCCTGATCATCGGAAAGCGAAAAGCAAGCACCGATTTAAAAACCTCCCTTAACCAGGCCCTGCGGGAATTTGACGTACCCGTATGATGAACAAGATCCTGGTCATACAAACCGCGTCCATTGGGGATGTTATTCTGGCTACACCGGTACTGGAAAAACTGCATGCTTCTTTTCCCTCTGCTGACATTGATATTCTGGTCAAAAAAGGCATGGAGGAACTTTTCAAGGCTCATCCATACCTGCATGAAACGCTGACCTGGGATAAACAGACTAGATCGCTGTTGAACTTCGACAAACTTATGCACCAGGTTTGGTTCGCCAAATATGACCTGGTGGTTAATCTTCAAAGGTTCCTGTTAACCGGCCTGATGACTGCCTTTTCAGGAGCCGGAATGAAGATAGGCTTCGATAAAAACCCGCTTTCTTTCCTTTTTACCAGAAGAATTCCGCATATTATCAGGGAAAACATGCATGAAATTGAACGGAATCTTTCCCTGATTGAATCACTTGCCGGCCCGGGGCAGGTTAAACCAGCCTTGTACCCATCTGAGAGTGATTTTCAGATGGTTTCCCGTTTCAAAATCGCCTCCTATTATACCATTTCCCCGGCTTCACTTTGGTTTACCAAGCAATACCCGGCCGAAAGGTGGGCTGAACTGATCAAAAATATGCCGGCTGGCCGGCCGGTTTACCTGCTGGGTGCTTCCGGTGATAAAAATTTATGCCAACACATCATTGAATTATCAGGTTCTGGGAACACACAGGATCTTTCCGGCAGCTTAAGTTTACTGGAATCAGCCGCCTTAATGAGAGATGCCAGGATGAACTTCACCAATGATTCAGCCCCCATGCATCTGGCATCGGCATTGAACGCACCGGTAACTGTCGTATATTGTTCCACTGTACCCCATTTTGGGTTCGGTCCCCTTTCTGAAGATTCGTTTGTAGCAGAAATCCCTGAAAACATTACCTGCCGGCCTTGCGGCTTGCATGGCCTGAAACATTGTCCTGAAGGACATTTTAATTGCGCACAAAAAATTCCGGAAAGTCTCTTGCTGAAAAGATGCTGATTATATATCAATCCATGAATATTTAACGTTATCTTAAAAATAAAGGATCATTTTGAATTCCATGATACAAGAAATCAATGCATGTGTGGAAGTACTGAAGGCCGGGGGGACGATCCTGAATCCGACTGATACTTTATGGGGCATAGGATGTGATGCCACAAATGACAGGGCTGTGGGAAAAATCTACCTGCTGAAAAAAAGAATGGAAACGAAGAGCCTGATTGTTTTATTGGATGATCCAGATAAATTACACCATTATGCCGGCAACATTCCGGAAATTGCCTGGGACCTGATGAAAAGTGTGGATACTCCGCTGACCATTATTTACCCGAATGCCAGGAACCTGGCAAAAAATGTGGTTGCCGAAGACAATTCTATCGCCATCCGGATCGTTCGTGATGTATTTTGTAAACAGCTGATAGCACTTTTCGGAAAACCCATCGTATCAACCTCAGCCAATGTTTCGGGAGAAAAGACGCCCCTTTCATTTAAGGATATTTCGGCGGACATCACCAGAAATGTTGATTATATTGTGAAGTACCAGCAAAACTATTCGCCTGCGCTAAGACCTTCACGCATCATTAAACTAAAAGAAAACGGAGAATTCAAAATTATCCGGAAATAATTTGCCCTTATCAAATTGTAAAAATGAGAATACCTATTATCCTTATCACAGGAATTATACTATGTTTCTTATTTCTGCCTGCTTCTGCTCAGAAACATGTCGAAAAAACAAAGAAACTGACTATCAGCGGAGTCATTTCCGATAAAACCAATGGAGAAAGCCTTGTTGGTGCAACGATATACATTGATGAACTGAAAACAGGAACGGTGACAGATGTTTATGGCAATTATTCTGTCTCCCTGAATCCTGGTAAATACAGCCTTTCCATTTCCTATATTGGTTATGCCACGGAAACCAGAAAAATTGACCTGACACAAAATGTCAAATGGAATGTTGAACTCCAGGTTAAACAGCATACCCTGGATGTGGTTGAAATAAAAAGTGAAAAAAGCGATGCCAATGTTGTGCGTCCGGAGATGAGTACCTTTAAAATGGATATTAAAACTATTCAACGTATCCCGGCATTATTCGGAGAAGTGGACATCATCAAGGCAATCCAGATGTTGCCCGGGGTATCATCGGCCGGGGAAGGTTCAAGCGGCTTCAGCGTCAGGGGTGGTTCTCCCGATCAGAATCTTATTTTACTGGATGAGGCAACAGTCTATAATGCATCGCACCTTATGGGTTTTTTCTCTGTATTCAATAACGATGCCATCAAGGATGTGAAGCTCTATAAAGGCGATATCCCTGCAAATTATGGCGGAAGGCTGGCATCGGTGCTGGATATCCGCATGAATGAAGGGAATTCGAAGAAATTTGAAGTAAATGGAGGGATTGGGTTGATCGCGAGCAGGCTAACCATTGAAGGCCCGATCATCAAGGACCGCTGTTCGTTTATTGTTTCCGGAAGGCGCACTTATGCGGATATTTTCCTGCCGTTATCGTCCAATAAGGCGCTTCAGAATAACCGCCTGTATTTTTACGATTTGAATGCCAAGATAAACTACCGCATTGATGATAACAACCAGGTATTCCTGTCCGGTTATTTTGGTCGCGATGTTTTTAAAAACGGCTTTGCTGGTATGAGATGGGGTAACGAAACCGCGACCCTGAGGTGGAATCATCTTTTTTCGAAAAAATTATTTTCCAACTTCACCCTCTTGTATGGGAACTACCGCTACTTCCTGGGTACTCCTGCAGGAGAATCCTTTTCCTTTGAATGGACATCTTTCCTTCGGGATCTCGGGTTAAAAGGCGATTTCAGCTATTACATGAACACCAACAACACCATTAAATTCGGGGCCAATGTGATCTATCACATGATCAACCCCGGGCATACCAGGGGTGTCGGGGATCAGTCCGTGGCCACTGACATCAAGGTTCCCAATAACTATGCAGTAGAAACCGCAGTTTACGCGAGTAATGAACAGCATATTGGCAAACATTTTATTGCCAAATACGGATTGCGGTTCTCCATGTTCCAGAATGTCGGTCCAGGAACCCTTTTTCATTATAATTCATCCTATGTCGCCACCGATTCTACCATCTATAAACCCGGAGTACTATATCATACTTACGCGGGGCTTGAACCCCGTCTGGGATTGCTATACGATTTCAATGAAAAATCTTCCATCAAAGCCAGTTATGCCCGTACATACCAGTATTTGCAACTCGCTCAGAATTCCACGGTCGGGAATCCTCTGGATATATGGTTCCCTGCAAGTCCGAATATAAAGCCCCAGATTGCAGATCAGATCGCCCTGGGATATTTCCGGAATTTCAGGCGGAATACAATTGAAGTGTCGGTGGAAGCCTATTATAAATGGATGCAGAATGTCGTCGATTTCGTTGATTTTGCACAGCTATCGCTGAACAGTAAGTTGGAAGGGCAGGTAAGAACAGGGAAAGGGTGGTCATATGGCATTGAGTTCCTCGTCCGTTTAAATGAAGAAAAGTTCAGCGGATGGATAAGCTATACCTATTCCAGATCATTCAGGCAGATACCGGTTCCGGAGATTAATAACGGAAATCCCTATCCTGCTCCATATGACAAACCCAATAATGTTTCCGTCGTTCTGAATTATAATATCAGTAAACGCTGGGCCATCTCCGCCAATTGGATATATGCCACCGGAGCCCCGGTGACCTTCCCAACAGGCAGGGCGGAAATCGGGGGAAACATCATTCCCATTTATTCCGACAGAAATGCTTATCGTTACCCGGATTATCACCGACTGGATATTTCAGCTACATTTTACAGCAAACCAAAACCAGGAAGGAAATTTACCTGGGATCTGAACCTTTCCATCTATAATGTTTACAACCGTCATAATACCTGGTCGATCAATTTTGTTCAGGATAATGTCGATCCTAACCTGACCTCAGCGGAGAATGTATATTTATTCGGGATCATCCCATCGTTAACTTTTAATTTCCATTTTAACAATGATTAACAAAATAATCACCCTTATACTGCTTGGCATCCTGGCTGTTGCCTGCACCGAAAAAATCAATGTAAAGCTGGATGAAACCTATACACGGCTGGTCGTGGATGGAAATATTGCCAATGATACCAGCCCCTATCGGGTAACCCTTACAAAATCAGCAGATTACTTTTTTAACGAACCCATGCCCAGGGTCACCAATGCCCATGTCGTGCTGACAGATGGCAGCAATTTCTATCCCTTGCATGAAACTTCAGAAGGAGAAACCGGGGTATATGAAACGGACTCTCTTTTCGCCGGTCAGCTGAAAAAAAATTACACCCTGAAGATTGAACTTCTTGAAGAGATCTCGGGACAGTCAGCATTTGAAGCCAGCTGTGACCTGAGGACTGTGACGCATCTCGATTCGATCCGGGCCGAATTTCATGCGGATTGGGGAAAAGAAGGCTTCTGGACCATAAAACTATGGGCCCAGGAACCTGGCGATGAGGTCAATTTCTATTTATTCAACCTGTATCGTAACGGGATACTGCTCACCGATACACTGAATAAGAAAGTTATCTCGGATGATAAATTCTATAATGGAAGCTACATGAACGGGGTGGATGTGGTTTACCTGAATAATGCCCACAAATGGGAGACCATATACCCTGGCGATACCATCATGCTGCAGATGTCGGGCATCACCGGAGAATATTTCAATTTTATTGATCAGGTGCGGCAGGCAGGATTTAATATTCCTTTCTTCAGCGGCCCTCCGGCCAATGTTAAAGGCAATATCAACAATGGAGGAATCGGATTTTTTGCCGCTTATTCAAATACCTATGCCAAAGCTATTGTCCGATAGTCTGCCATCGAATCACTCACAACGGTAAAACTTGCATCCCAATCGGCGGGCTGTTTGCGCATTAGGGTTTGTGCCAAAAAGAAAAAAAGGGAAGACATTTTCGAAGGGTTTCACTATCTTTGTTCATCATAAGTTATTATACGACCCTATGGATAATGCATTAACCGCTATTTCCCCGATCGACGGCCGATACCGTAACTCCACGGAGCCTCTTTCCTCGTATTTTTCTGAAGCTGCCATTATCCGTTACCGGGTGCTGGTAGAAGTTGAATATTTTATTGCCTTATGTAAAATCCCACTTCCCCAGCTGAAAAAAATCGATAAAAAATGCTTTCTGAAGCTCCGCAGGATTTATGACAATTTCAATGAAGATGATGCAGCGCGGGTCAAAGTAATTGAAAAAGAGACCAATCATGATGTCAAAGCGATAGAGTATTTTCTGAAAGAAAAATTCGGGATATTGCATCTTGAGGATTTCAGGGAATTTATTCATTTTGGCCTTACCTCTCAGGACATCAACAACACCGCATTCCCATTGGCGCTCAGGGACGCTTTTCAGGATCTCATCGAACCCCTGTTGGTTAATGTTGTTCAATCCCTATATCAGAAAAGTCTCGCATGGAAAACGATCCCCATGCTTTCAAGAACACACGGTCAGCCAGCATCACCCACCACGGTTGGAAAAGAATTATATGTCTTTGTTGAGCGCCTGGCACAGCAAATGGCTTTACTTGAAACCATTCCCTTTTCAGCAAAGTTTGGCGGGGCCACGGGAAATTTTAACGCGCATCACGTAGCTTATCCTGAAATTGATTGGAACCGCTTTGCCAATCAGTTTGTTGTTAAAACGCTGGGACTTGAACGCTGCAGGACAACAACCCAGATAGAGCATTACGATAATCTGGCTGCATTTTTCGATAACATCAAACGGATCAACACCATATTGATTGATTTGAACAGGGACATCTGGTCATATATTTCGATGGAATATTTCAAACAGAAAGTTAAAAAGGGTGAAACCGGTTCATCCACCATGCCTCATAAAGTGAATCCCATCGATTTTGAGAATTCTGAAGGAAATCTAGGCATTGCCAATGCCATGGCTGAGTTTTTATCAGCCAAATTGCCGGTATCCCGGCTGCAACGCGACCTGACTGATTCTACGGTTATCAGGAATTCTGGAATGCCCCTGGCCCATTCGATGATAGCCTACAAATCCTTACTGAAAGGTCTGGATAAATTGATCCTGAATGAACCAAAACTAAAAAATGATCTCGAGGATAACTGGGCTATTGTATCAGAAGCCATCCAGACCATCCTCCGCAGGGAACAATATCCGAATCCTTATGAATCCTTGAAAGAATTGACTCGTGGCCAAAGCGGAATCAATCAGAAAACGATCCATGCATTTATTGATGGACTGAAGATCTCCGACAAAGTGAAGCATGAACTGAAGCAGATCACGCCCCACAATTACACAGGCATCATTTCGTTTTAAAGATATTGGTAACTCCTAACTCCTAATTCTATAAAGTTGTTTGTCAGCGGTTTCACCTTCGTAAGAAATGCTATCCGGTACGATTACCCGGTCGTCGAATCCATCCGCTCGATTCTTCCCTTATGCAACGAATTTATCGTTGCCGTGGGCAGGTCAGATGACAATACACGCGATCTGATTACATCCATCGGCTCTCCGAAAATTAAAATCCTTGATACCATTTGGGATGATTCAAAGCGGGTTGGAGGATTTGTTCTTTCCGAGGAGACAAATAAAGCCATGAATGCCATTTCTCCTGAAGCAACATGGGCTTTCTACCTCCAAGCCGATGAGGTCATCCATGAGAAATATCATGATGTCATTTTTCAAGCCATGCAAAAACATGAAAAGGATATCGAAGTGGAAGGACTTCTTTTTGATTACCTTCATTTCTACGGATCGTATGGTTATTATGGCGATTCCCGCCAATGGTACCGGAAAGAAGTAAGGATTATCAGAAATGATCATAGGATACGCTCCTATCAGGATGCCCAGGGTTTCCGTAAAGACAACAGGAAATTAAGGGTCAGGTATTCCGGTGGAGCAGTCTATCACTATGGGTGGGTTAAACCACCCCAACTCCAGCAAGCCAAACAGGAATCTTTCAACCGTTACTGGCATAATGAACGCTGGATGGAGAAAAATATTCCAAAAACCGGGGATTTCGACTATTCCGGCATCGATTCCCTGGCCAGGTTTCAGGAATCTCATCCCCTGGTAATGCAGGAAAGGATACAAAAGCAAAGCTGGCAATTTTCCTTTGATCCTTCAGAAAAAAAGTTTTCGCTGATTTCACGGATATTGCATTATTTGGAGAGTAAGACTGGATGGAGACCCGGGGAATACAGGAATTATAAATGCATTTCATGATTTTTTGCAAGTACTTGTTTCTGAAAAAATAAACATCTGCCTGTTTTTTTATTAATTTTGTTTAAAATTTTTCATTTATGGATTTAAGTAAAATCTTGTCAATTTCAGGGAAAAGTGGATTATTTAAAGTGGTTTCCAACGTGAAAAACGCGGTAATCGTAGAATCTTTACTGGACCAGAAACGCTTTCCAGCTTTCGGACATGAAAAGATCAGTTCACTGGAAGAGATCAGTGTATTTACCCAGGGTGAAGACATGCCCCTGAAAGATGTGTTTAAGGCTTTTTTTACTAAACTTGAAGGGAAACCAGCCATCGATGCGAAATCTGATAATCCGGTCCTGAAAAAGTTTTTCGGAGAAATGATTCCCGATTTCGATCCCGACCGGGTATATGTGTCTGATATAAAAAAAATGATCAGCTGGTACAACTTGCTGCTGGAGCATAAGCTGATTGATTTCACGAAAAAAAAAGAAGAAAAAGAAGAAGAAGAAAAAACTCAAGAAACACCGGCTCAAGAAGAAATAAAACCCAAACCAAAGAAAGCTGTAAAAACCCCGGCTGCCTCAAAAAAAGTAAAAAAAACGGAGTAATTTTCTTATATTCGTAATCGAAAAAAAACTTATGAAAACAATTCTAAAAATCAGCCTTATGGTAATAGCCGTTATGGCTATAAGTATAAATTCCTTCGCCGGAAAAAAAGTCGTTAGGTTCAGCTCCTCTGAAGCGGATGCAAAAATCTTTGTTGATGGCAAACTGATGGGCAGTGGCCAAATGGAGATCATAATCCCGGCCTATGCCTGCGTTACCGTTAAAGTTGAAAAATCGGCATTCCTGACAGGTATAATTGAATTCTGCAATAAACCCAACTTCACACCTCCTCCAAAGACATACTATATGCAATTGGAGAAAGATGATGCATATGATGCTTCTGAAGCTACTGACATTGCGAACCTTGACATAGAAATAAAAACTTCAAAAACCGAAATTGAGGCCTGGAAATTACTCAGCCAGATCATCACAACTTATTTTGACGTTGTTGAGGTAACCGACCGTGAGACCGGTTATTTACGTACTGCCTGGACAGCCCAAACTTTCAAACAGCGCACTATCCGCACCCGTATGATTGTGAAACTCGGCTCAACAGATCCTTTAACCTATAAAATCAAACTGGTGAGTGAATATGCCAACACCGCTCAGACCAGTGTAAAAAGTGATGAATTATTCAAAGAATGGGATCGTGTGTTGCGCAAATACAAAGAAGTTATCCACGAAATCCAAACCCGCCTCGGCAATTAATTAAAATTTTCATGCCTGCTAAAAAGTTTGTTCAGGATTTTCAAGTAACACGGAACAATCATTTAAATAAAAGGCATTTCATTCTTGAACTTCTTGCCCCGGAAATACTTCCCGAAATATTTCCGGGGCAATTTGTTCAGGTACTGGTGGAAAATTCTCCTTCCACTTTCCTCCGCCGTCCCTTATCCATTCATTCGGTTGATTATGCTAATAATACGATCAGCCTTATGATCCAGATCAAGGGTGAAGGAACACGCCATCTGAGCCTTCTCCAGGCAAACGACGCCCTGAACCTCATCTTTCCCCTCGGAAACTATTTCACGATTCCTGAGCAAAAGAAAGTCCTGCTGGTAGGCGGAGGCTGTGGTGTGGCTCCCCTGCTTTACCTGGCTCAAACACTGCATGATCACGGCATTGAACCCGATATATTGCTGGGATTCAAAACAAAAGAAGAAGTTTCTGAAATAGAAACATATTCGAAATACGGAAAAGTAAGGATCATTACAGATGATGGCACCGAAGGCGAAAAAGGGCTGGTGACGGATCATTCCATTTTTCAGAAAGAAAGCCTTCCCTATAAAAAGATCTTCTGCTGTGGACCTGACCCCATGATGAAAGCCATTTCCCGGATCGCAAAAATCCATCATATTGATTGTGAAGTCTCACTCGAAAACATGATGGCCTGCGGATTTGGCGTTTGCCTATGCTGTGTAACTCCCACCGACAAAGGCAATGAACGGGTCTGCATGGAAGGACCGGTATTTAATACGAAACACCTGAACTGGAAATGAAAAAATTTTACTTTGTTACTTTGTCACTTTGTTACTTTGTCACCTGATGTCTGATCTATCCGTCAATATCGCCGGTCTTACCTTTAAGAATCCTGTAACCACTGCTTCGGGCACCTTCGGTTATGGGGATGAATTCCTGGATTTTATTGATACCGGGAAGCTGGGAGGAATCTTTGTCAAGGCAGTGACAGGGAAAAACCGCGATGGTAACGCTTATCCGAGAATGGCAGAAACACCATCAGGGATGTTGAACTCCGTTGGTCTGCAGAATAAAGGAGTGGATCATTTCTGTAAGGAGATTTATCCAAGGATCAAAGATTATAATACTCACATCATTGTCAATGTTTCAGGTTCAACTTTGGAAGAATATGTGGAAGTTGCCGAACGCATCAACGAATTGGAGAATATTCCCGCCATTGAATTAAATATTTCTTGTCCCAATGTCAAGTTGGGAGGCATGGCCTTTGGAACCGTTCCGGCCGTATCGACAGAAGTTACTGCAGCAGTCAGAAAAGTCTATAGGAAGGTGCTGATGGTTAAGCTTTCGCCCAATGTCACCAGCATCACTGAAATGGCCAAAGCTGTTGAGGATGGTGGTGCCGATGTCATCACACTGATCAATACCCTGCTGGGGATAGCCATTGATGCGGAGAAGAGGAAACCGGTTTTATCTACCCTCACCGGTGGATTATCAGGCCCGGCCATCAAGCCGGTGGCCCTTCGAATGGTCTGGCAGGTATTCCAAACCGTGAAAATTCCGATCATTGGTCTTGGTGGTATCATGAATGCCACAGATGCCATCGAATTCATGCTTGCCGGAGCTTCGGCTATCCAGGTTGGGACGGCCAATTTTATTGATCCCGGAGTATCCATAAAAATTATTGAAGGCATTGAAGCATACCTACAAAGGCATGAAATTGCATCTGTTAAAGAACTTATCGGAGCATTAAATACAGCCTAAAGAAAAAATATGAAAAATAAAATTTTACTTATATCCATAATTGTAGCCGGAATTTTTGCATTTGTGCTGACTGTTTATATCGGGCATTCCCATTCAATTCCAGAAAATAAATCAGCAAAAAGTCCATGGATCAAACCAAAACTGGAACCCAACGACTGGATGGCCATGCAGCGTGCCTATCCCTTTGGAAGGATAAATCCAACGGCTTACATTTCGGCTGTGAACCAGACCAATAAAATGATAAAAGATGCAGATAGCCGGAATAATCCATGGGTTTTTGCCGGACCCGACAACATTGGCGGACGGATCACAGATATCGAAAGTCCGGCAGGTGACGCCAACACTATTTATATTGGTGCTGCTACTGGTGGAATTCTGAAAACCACGGATGCCGGGAATACATGGACCAACCTTTTTGGCGGGGTTCCGGTTGTTTCCGTGGGCGACATTGCTATCGATCCTCAGGATAATCAGGTGATTTATTGCGGAACAGGAGAAGCGAATTCATCCAGTTTCAGTTTTCTGGGCAATGGGATTTATAAATCCATGGATGCCGGTCAGACCTGGCAACACATGGGACTGGACCATTCCGCGTACATTGGACGGGTAATCGTGGATTATTCCAATTCCGACAAAGTTTTCGCTGCTGCCTGTGGCAATCTTTTCACTGCCAATGACGAAAGGGGAATATACAGAAGTCTTAACGGAGGACAAAGCTGGGAAAGGGTGCTCTTTATCAACGATTCAACCTCCGCGATCGATCTGGTGCAGCATCCTTCGGATCCCCAGATTCTTTACGCTGCCATGTGGGAACGTTCAAGAGGATTGACTTACCGCCGGTCTTTTGGTCAATCTTCAGGGATATGGAAAAGTACTGATGGGGGAACCACCTGGACTGAATTAACCACTGGGCTTCCCAAAGGAACCAATGTCGGCCGGATCGGAATTGATATTGCAAAATCCAGTCCCAACGTTGTTTATGCTTTTTACGACATGGCAAATAGCGAAGTCGGGGTTTATAAAACTGTCAACGATGGTCAAACATGGACCCGCACCAATGACGGAAATTTGTATGGTATGAGCAGTAATTTCGGATGGTACTTCGGCCAGATCAGGGTAAATCCGTTGAATCCTGACCAGGTGTTCGTCATGGGGGTATATGTTTTTCGCACTGATGACGGAGGAAATACCTGGGGAGAAATCAATAATTACGATATCCATGTAGACCACCATGCAATGATCTTCAGTGAAAGCAATCGAATCATTGAAGGGAATGATGGTGGATTATACTTTAGTGATACTTATGGTAATACCTGGACAAAGATCAACAATCTTCCGCTCACACAGTTTTACGCCATCGACATTGATTACCAACTCCCTCAAAGAATTTTTGGGGGGACCCAGGACAATAACTCCATCCGCACCGTCAATGGAGGAACCAGCGACTGGTATCCGGTCCTGGGTGGTGATGGCATGTATACTCTGGTTGATTACACCAATTCAGATATCTTTTATGCAGAATATCAGTGGGGGAATCTATACCGCACACTGAACGGTGGTTTCAGTATGGAGTATATTTCAGGACCCATGTCGGGCGATAGAGTCAACTGGTCTGCTCCTCTTGCCATGCATCCGGAAGACCCTTCCATTCTGTATTTCGGAACCTACAGAATGTGGAAATCAACAGACTATGGAAGCTCATGGCAAGCCATTAGCGGAGATCTTACTCATGGATACAACGATTATTTTTATACCCTGACAACCATTGCCATTTCGAAATTAAATCCGTCTATAATACTTGCCGGCAGCGGTGATGGAAAGGTGCATATTTCCACCAGCGACGGAGCAAACTGGCAGGATATTACCGCTGGATTACCCAATCGCTGGATTACCCATGTTGCAACAGATCCATTTGATGTACAGACTATTTATGCTACCCTCTCCGGTTTTCGCTGGGATGAATCCCTGCCTCATGTTTTTAAATCGACCAACCTGGGACAGACATGGACAGATATCAGCGGGAATCTTCCTGAATTCCCTGTGAATGATATAGCGCTTGACCCTGACATTCCTGAAAGAATCGTTGTCGCAACAGATGCAGGATTATATGGTACAACCAATAGCGGACAAACCTGGTCATGGATATGGAACGATTTGCCGGCTGTCCCTGTTTGTGCTTTGAAGATTCATATCCCGAGCCGCACCCTTGTGGCCGGCACCTATGGTTTGTCTGCTTATAGAGCCAGTCTGGATGAGATCATGACCGGAATTCTCTCTCCGGGAGAAAAAGGAAAAATAAATGTCTCGGTAATACCAAACCCGGTTTCTGCAAATTCCGTTCTTCATTTCTATTTACCAGAAAAAGATCGTATCATGGTCAAATTAATCGGGATGAATGGGGGTTCGCAAAAATTAATATATAGCGGATGTGGTGAGAAGGGAGAAAATAGTATTAACTTTAACACTGCTTTAAATACATACCAAATTTCTTCCGGCATTTACCTGCTTTCTATTGAAGGTGTGTTATATAATGGTGCAACAAAGATCATGATTAACTGAGTTGAATAAATTCTCAATAAAAAAAAGTCTATGAAAAAGTTTACTTTATTGTTCTGCTGTGCCTTAATGTTCGTGGCCTTCTCCTGTAAAAAGAAACCCGTGAATCCTGATCCTGAGCCTTACACTACTTTTACACTGAACGGCGTTCAGAAAAAATTCACACATCACACAAAATTCTCCAAAGACTTTTGTTCCTCTTCAACTTTTTGTTGTAGTTTCTCCTCCAGTAGTGAACCCAATGCAGAATCCATTAAATTCGGTATCCCTGGTGATCCTATTGTCGGACATGTTTATCAAACAGGTGAACGCCGTTTCTCTTGCTATTACTTTAGCTCTGCAGGAATTCGCTATGATCAGACATGGGGAGCCTCCTACCAGGTAATCTTCTCTGTCTGGCAAGGCCAGGGGGGCTGGGGACAAGGAACCTACTCAGGTGTATTGAAATCAAGCGAGGGTGATTCAGTAATTATTGATAATGGGTATTTTCAGAATATGATCTGGACCTCGGGATCGAAATAGACTAAAATATATTTACCTCCGGTTCTAAGGTAATTCGAAATCTTTCGTATACTGATGCTATTATCTTTTGGGCCAATTCCATGATTTGCATGCCATTGGCTTGTCCGTAGTTAACCAGCACCAGGGGCTGTTCATGATGAACACCTGCATCTCCTGCCCTGAATCCTTTCCAGCCACATTCACTGATGAGCCAGGCTGCAGGAACTTTAATCATATTTTCTGACTGGAAAGACGGCATGGAGGGGTAATGCTGATTCAGTTTCTCCAGTCTTGTCTTTTCAATAACCGGATTTTTAAAGAAACTACCCGCATTACCTTGTAAAGCCGGATCTGGTAATTTCCTCCTCCTGATCCTGCACACGGCTTCACGAACATCACTGATGCCGGGTTCAGCGATCCCCATTTGCCATAGCTCATGGTGAATATCACCATAATCCAGATGCAGATATGGTGATTCAGGAGCTGGATGCGTTTTAAGAAGTTTAAAACAAACGTCGGTAATGATGATTTTACCTTTCAACTCCTGTTTAAAAATACTATCGCGGTATGCAAAATGGCATTCTGCCCCGTTGAAAGTATGTTCCTTCCCGCTGTCAATCTCAACAAAGCGAACGGATTCCAGGAAATCCTTAACTTCAACGCCATAAGCACCGATATTCTGAATTGGTGCAGCACCCGCCGTCCCAGGAATTAGTGATAAATTCTCCAATCCCGCCCATCCGTTGCCAACACAATACTGAACGAATGCATCCCAAGTTTCTCCTGCCTGAGCTGTTACCAGTACATGTTTATCCCCGCAATCCCTGACTGTAATTCCTTTTGTGTTTATCCGGATGATGATACCTTCAAAATCTTTGGTAAAGATCAGATTGCTCCCTCCTCCCAGGATAAGGACCGGCATCCTGATCATGGAACGGTAGTTCAGTAGTGATCGGATATCGTCAATGGTCTTGGCTTCAACAAAATATCTTGTCTTGACATTAAACCCGAAAGTATGTAGTAATCTGAGTGGAATGTTTTGTTCGAGATGCATGGGAAAAGTAAAATTCAAAAATAGACAAATGATTCAAACATCGCTTGAAAAAGGTTATTTTTGTTGCAATGAAAAGGGCAATCGTATCGGTAACCAATGATCTTACTACCGACCAAAGGGTGGATCGTACCTGTATGACCCTGATTAAAGCCGGATACGATGTTTTGCTGGTTGGGAGGCAAAGAAGAGACAGTAAAGCACTCACTCCCCGCTCTTATCGCATGCACCAGATGCAGTTTCTGTTTGATAAGGGACCATGGTTTTATGCTGAATATAATATCCGTTTGTTTTTCTTTTTACTTTTCCAAAGATTTTCACTTCTTGTTTCAAATGACCTGGATACTCTTCCTGCTACTTATCTCGCTTGTCTTTGCTCCCGGATCCAGCCCGGCATCCATCGACATATTCACGATTGCCATGAATATTTCCGTGGAATGCCAGAACTTAACGGAAGGAAATCCGTTACTGCCGTATGGAAATTCATTGAAGACACGATTTTTCCAGGATTAAAAACCGTTTTAGCAGTCAATCAGTCGGTGGCAGATATTTACAGCAAAGAATACGGAAATAAAATAACAGTGATCAGGAATGTTCCTTTCCGGAAAACGCAAGCAGTAGCCAGAAATAAATCCGAATTTAATATCGGGCCTGATCTGAAAGTGATCCTTTACCAGGGAGCCATCAATATTGACAGGGGATTGGAAGAAATGATCCTGGCTATGGAATACCTGAGAACTGATGCGGTCCTGCTCATTGCCGGAACCGGCGATATTTATGACAGGCTGAGAGGATTTTCGGTTCTGCAGGGATTGACGGAAAAAGTCAGGTTCCTCGGTCAGATCCCCTTTCAGGAACTGCATACCATTACCCTGATGGCTGATCTGGGACTTTCCATTGAAAAAGATGTCAGTGTGAATTATCATTACTGTCTGCCGAATAAATTACTGGATTATATACAGGCCCAGGTGCCGGTTCTTGTTTCTCCTTTCCCGGAAATGAAGACCATTGTTGACATGTATCAGATTGGTGAATATATTGAGCGCCATGACCCGGAATACCTGGCTGAAAAAATTGATACCATGCTGAATAATCCGGATAAAATGGCGTTATACCGGCAAAACCTCCAACAGGCAGCCTCAGATCTGTGCTGGGAGAATGAAGAAAAGAAAATTTTTAATATTTTATCCTGATCCGTTGGCAGAACAGCATCTTCATATCATTTCATTCGACATCCCCTATCCGGCAACCTATGGAGGAGTTATTGATGTGTTCTATAAGATCAGGGCGCTTTCCGCCGCCGGGATAAAAGTTCACCTGCATTGTTTTGAATATCATCGGAAACCAGCCGCAGAACTGGAAAAACATTGTCATACCGTCCATTATTACCGGCGGGATACAGGAATCCGGGCGATTTTTAGTAAAAAGCCTTACATTGTTGCCGGTCGCCGGTCGGCAGCACTATTAAATAACCTGCAACAAGACAACTATTCCATCCTTTTTGAAGGTTTGCACAGTTGCTATTACCTGGATGATAAAAGGCTGGAAAACCGTTTCAAAATATACCGTGAAAGCAATATTGAACATCATTACTATTTTCATTTATTTAAGGCAGAAAAAAAAATCTGGAAAAAAATGTTCTTTTATGCTGAAAGCAAGCGACTGAAGTTTTTTCAATCTGTTTTAAAGCATGCGAGTCTGATGCTTACCGTTTCTGAAGAAGACACAGAATACCTCCGCCGTCATTTCCCGGATCAGGCCATCACCTGCCTTCCCAGTTTTCACCGAGAAGAAAATGTCGGTAATCTGACCGGCAAAGGAAGATATCTTCTTTACCAGGGTAATTTAAGCGTGCCCGAGAACCTGCTTGCCGCCGAATTCCTCATCCGTGATGTGATGGATGACACCCTGCCTGAACTCATTATTGCAGGCATGAATCCACCAGAAAGCCTGCAGCAGATAGCCTTAAAAAAAACAAATGTCAGGATCATTCCAAATCCTACGGATGAAGAAATGTTCAACCTGATCAGGAATGCCCAGGTCAATATCATGGTCACTTTTCAGTCTACCGGATTAAAACTGAAGCTGCTCCATGCCCTTTTTAACGGAAGGTTCTGCCTGGTAAATCCGGCCATGCTGGCAGGAACGAACCTTGAAATTTTATGTGAAGTGGCCAATAACCCTGTATCCTTCAGAAATAAAATAATGGAGCTTTTCCCCCTTGAATTCACAGAAGAAATGATGTTGGCAAGGCAAGAAATTCTTGCCGGATCTTACTCAAATCAAAAAAATTGTAAAACCTTATTGAAATTGTTACCTTTGTCTTAATCTATCCTTCGAAATCAACAATAACCATATTCCCATGAAAAAAATTCTCGTCCCTGTTGATTTTTCCGGACATACTGAAATTACCTGTAAATATGCCATGGAGCTGGCAAAAGTTTACAGTGCTGAAATTCATATTTTTCATACTTTCTTTGATCAAATTATCCTTGCCGATACAAGCTTTCCGGACACCCTCGACATGAGTACCATCTACAATGAAGAATTGATGAAGGAGATCTTTCACCAGGCAGAAAGGAATATGAAAGAATTGCAGGAAAAGCTGGAATCCCAGATTTTAAAAGAGAACATCACCAATATTACCCTTACCACATCGTTGGTAGCCGGAGAAATTGAGCATGAATTAAAGATCGTTTGTAAGGAATATCATCCCGACATGGTAATCATGGGAACACGTGGAAAGGGCAATAATATCAATATATGGGGGAAAGTTTCCACTTTCATCATCGATCATGCCCGGGTTCCTGTATTAACCCTTCCTGAGATAAAGACATTCAGGGGGTTTAGGAACATTATGTTTGCTGCAGATCTTAATGAAACAAATTCAGTAATTATTCCGGTCATTCTCGAACTTTTTAAAGCATATGACATTCAACTATCTGTGATCCATTTCCTGAATAAATCGAAAGTTAAAGATGAGTATAACCAGATGAAAGCTTTACAGGGAAAGTTTGCACAAGAAGAAAAACAAAACCTGATCAGGTTTGAGATGGTGGTTTATGAAGATGATAATCAAAAGGTGATTGATCAGTTCGTATCCGACAACCAGATTGATCTTATCGCCTTCCAACCACATAAACGTGGATTATTCTACATGATATTTACCCGTAATATTACAAAGAAAAATCTATTTGCCACTAATATCCCGCTTCTGGCAATCCCTGCAGGAATATCCTGATCAGTTGACCCTGGTCCTTGTGTAGTTATCAAATTTATAAATTTCCCAGTGCTGGTTCTCAAAACCATTTCCGGAAGAACCTTTAAACTCAAAGGCCGTCTGCAAATATTTATTTGATGCAGGAGGAAGATACGCTTGAAAATTTGTTCCGGATTTCCATAAAGCAGTCAAAAAATACTGTGCAATATCATAACCCTGAAAAGCGAGGGGATCTGGATCAGTTTTATACATTTCCTGGAATTTCCCAACAAATCTTCTCACCTCTTGATTTTGGTAATCAATAAAATATGGGGCCATGATATGGGTGTGCAAACCTACCATGTACTCCGTTTCCAATCCTTCAATTTTACCCCATAAAGGCAAACCCACCAGGGTAAGGGAGAATTCATTTCTAAGTTCATACATACGACGGGTCAATTCAAGGATATATGAAGTACTGTTCGTATAAGCGATCACAACATTTTCTTTTTCCCTGAGAAATGAATTAACCGTTGCGCTTAATCCTTCAACAAAAGCAACATTTAACTTCCGCTCCAGACATTCCCTTTTCAGCTGTTCTGAAGCTTCTTTCTCTTTATATTGACCATCGCGGAGAATCAGAATTCTGGCATCAGAAAAAGACTTTTCAAGATAGTTTGCCAGTTGGGTAGGCTGTGCAGACCTGGCAGGATTGACTTTGAAAACCCTGGGATTTCCTTTAACAAGTTCACTGCGTTCAGTAATTGGATTGACGATATTAATATTATTCTTTTCGGCATAATCGGCCACGAGCTGAAAATTTCGCTGATAGAGCATACCAATGATCAGATTCATGTTTTTCAATTCCGGCTTTGCCAACATTTGTTTGGTTGCAACCGTGTCTTTAGCAACATCGTAAACATAAAGTTTCAGCTTCAGACCGGCCTTCTCAAGCGAATCAAGCGCCAATCGGAATCCTTCATAAAACTGAATGAATTGCAGGGATTTATAAGCCTCATTAGGATTCGCTGGCATGGCCTCAGGATCTATCGCATCCACTTCACTCAGGTACAACGGAAGCATCAATGCTACCTTATAGACAGATTTTGTTTTTACCGTATCCTTTAAGTGGGATAATGCTTGCTTTGCATGTGGAAGGGTATCCATCTTTGCTACTGGTGGCTTATGACCTGGGGTCAACACTTTTTTTTCAGGAACTGGTTCAGTCAACAGCTGATCCATCGAGGATTTCTGCTTTTCAATAGGAATACGGATTTTCTGATCAGCTTTTATGCCTTCTTTGACCTGGGGATTTTCTTTGATCACCTCATTGATATCAACACCGTAAGCCTTAGAAATCATGTACAGAGTTTGACCCCGTTTAACTGTGTGAATGTAGAATTCCCGGCCGTCCGCTTTTTCAATGATTGTTGACCTTATTTGTTTCAACTGATCCTGGGTGGATTGTGTAAATCCCGAAACAGCCATAAAGAAAAGGGCTGCCATTACAATAAACAGGATACTTTTTCGCATAGTGCAATGAATTTTATTCCCATTCGATAGTAGCCGGTGGTTTTGAGCTGATGTCGTAAACCACCCTGTTTACACCTTTCACTTTATTGATGATATCATTGCTCACCCTGGCCAGAAAATCATAAGGCAGATGCGCCCAGTCGGCGGTCATGCCATCGGTGGATGTCACTGCCCTCAGCGCCACTACATTTTCGTAAGTCCGTTCATCTCCCATAACGCCGACAGATTGAACAGGCAACAAGACTGCAAAGGCCTGCCAGACTTTTTCGTACAAATCATGAGTACGGAGGCCGTTGATGAACACATCATCCACTTCCTGGAGCAACCTTACTTTTTCGCGGTCGATATCACTTAAAATTCTTACAGCCAGTCCGGGTCCGGGAAAAGGGTGACGGTTAACAAAGCCGGGATCCAGTCCAAGGGTACGCCCAACTTTTCGGACTTCGTCTTTAAAAAGACTGTTCAGGGGTTCCACGATCTTCAGGTTCAGGTGCTCCGGTAAGCCTCCGACATTATGATGGGATTTAATGGTTGCGGAAGGTCCTTTTACGGAATGCGATTCGATAACATCCGGGTAAATCGTACCCTGTGCGAGCCAGCGAATGTTTTTTATTTTCAAAGCTTCTTCTTCGAAAACATCAATAAAAGTCTTTCCGATGATTTTCCTTTTCTTTTCCGGATCGCTCACACCTTTCAGGGCATCCAGAAAACGATCACAAGCATCCACCCCGATAATATTCAGGTCAAGGCTTTTATAGCGTTCAATAACTTTCCGGAATTCATTCTTCCGCAATAAACCGTTGTCGACGAAAATGCAATAAAGATGTTTCCCAATGGCTCTATGCAGCAGCATAGCAGCTACGGATGAATCTACTCCCCCGGATAATCCAAGGACTACCTTATCCTGACCGAGCTTTGACTGAAGTTCCTTTACTGTGGTTTCAATAAAAGATTCCGGGGTCCAGGATTGACTGCAACCACAACAACCGACCACGAAATTTTTCAGCAGTATGGAACCTTCCGTGGTATGATAAACTTCCGGATGGAACTGAATGCCAAAAGTCTTCTCTCCTTCAATCACGAATCCCGCATACTGAACTTCGGTTGTACTGGCAATTACCATGAACTTTTCTGGCATCCGGAGAATGGTATCTCCATGCGACATCCAGACCTGAGTTCCCGGTGTCATACCCCTAAGGAGTTCACTGGATGTATTGATGAACGATAAGTTAGCCCTGCCGTATTCCCTTATTTCCGAAGGCATTACTTCTCCTCCGGAGGATTGTGCCAGGAACTGGGCGCCATAGCATATACCCAGTAAGGGAAGTTTCCCCCTGATTCCGGCAAGGTCAGGCACAGGGGAACCTGCATCTCTGACCGAATAAGGACTTCCGGAAAGGATAACCCCTTTGATTCCGCTGTGAATGAGTGGAATTTTATTGAATGGATGGATTTCGCAGTACACATTGAGTTCCCTGACCCTGCGTGCAATCAGCTGGGTATACTGGGAACCGAAATCCAGAATGAGGATGGTTTCTTGCATCATACAAATATAGAAAGAAAATTTTACCGGAGAAGACTTGCTTCATACCTGGCAGAATTTCCAACTGCATCGGTTACGATCAGTAGGAAAAGATTTTTACCGGGATGGATATGCTCATCGAAACAATAGGTAAGCAACCTGTTTTTTTCATCGAAATCCATCAGTATCCATTTCCCATTCAAAGTTCCGCGGTAAGTTCTAATCCCCGACAGGTTATCAGAAATCTTGATGGCAATGGAGGATTGTTTAGCTACTTTTTTATTTGGAAAAATATTCACCGGGCGAATCACAGGAGCAATCGTATCCACCATGATCGCATAATTTCCGAAGTCACGGATCTGGGCAGTAATATATCCGTTCTCCAACTTTCCACCCTTGCTGTAGAAGCGGTTTCCCGCATCCATTTTTACAATCATCGCTTTCGAAGACAATGATTTCGGAAGGTTGACCGGTTTTATCGACAGGGTACAAAAAGTATGCAGAGGGGTGAACTGGTTTTGTAAATGATGTACCATGGAAAAAGTTCCCAGCGTCAGCGGGCTTACCGAATATTCAAAATCCAGGTCTTCATACAATGACCCATCCGGAATTTTAAATCGAATTCCGGCTTCTTCAAAGGAGTTATCCTCCTTACAGTTAAATTGTTGAACAAACCGGGTACTCCTCATCTTTGGTTTTATCCCTGAAGCGCCTGGAGGAATACTTTGAACAGAAAAAGATAATTTAGTTGAATTGCCAAAAACATCCTTAACCGTATATTGGATTTTATGGATTTTTCTGTCGGTAAAATTGATGATTCCCCGGTTCACTACCTGTCCGTATATACTGAGTTTATTGTTGGGAGCGATATACGAGCGTTGGATCTTCCTTTTATTCTGGATGTAGGCAGGATAATCCATGAGAATATTCACATAACGGGTTTCAGAAAAGAGAAAGCGGTCAAGGTTATGTGCATAAACCGGAACACCATCCACACTCAGCTGAATGAAAGGAACTCCTGTACGGAACCCTGAACTGCCTGCATGATCACTGGTTTCTATCCCGAAAAAAATATTCCCCGATACCGTGAGCGTATCTGATAATTTCAGGAAAAAACTTCCATCCTTTCCAGTCACAGGGAGAAGCAAAGCCTGGTTATTCCGGTTCACCATGCTGTTGCCATCATAGGGATAGATCTTTATAAAGGTGATTTGTGGTGGCGTTGCATCCGCCGGTTTTAAACCGAATTCCAGGGGATCAATGGTTTCCTGCGTCTTTGAATCCCGGATCTCAAAGTGCAGGTGTGGTCCCCCGGAACTACCGGAATTGCCGGAATAAGCGACAATATCACCTTTTTTCACTTTCAGCAATCCCTGGGGTACTTCCATGTCAATGGCGAATGATTCTTGTCTATACTGTTGTGTCCTGACCCAAGAACCGATATTTCCGGCATACGATTTCAAATGTCCGTAAACAGTCGTATAACCATTAGGATGAGCCAGGTACAAGGCTTTGCCGAATCCTCCTGAAGAAACATTGATCCTGGCCACGTAGCCATCAGCAACGGCATAAACCGGTTTCCCCTGCACCCCATCGGTACGGATATCAATTCCCGAGTGAAAGTGATTCTGCCGGATTTCACCAAAGGAGCCTGCCAATGAAAAAGCATAGTTGACCGGGGAACGGAAATTCTTCTCCGGTGGCCGGCTCTGCCATGAAACAAGGATGATCAGCGTGAATGCCCAGAAAATCCTATACCAATCAATTTTCTGCATCAGACTATCTGACTGGTAAAAATGAGAAATTCTTTGAATAATCCAGCATCTGTGTTGCAAAATCATCCGGATACGAAATCGTGATGTCGGATATAGTATCATTCTGAATTTCAGGAGTGAATATCGGATTAATAAATCCTGCATAGGGAGCAATATTCAGCTTTTTATAACGCTCCAGCACTTCCTGATGAAGAGATTGATCTACTTTTACTCCATAATTTTCAACCATGTCTTTGGCAGCTTTGTAATCGCCTTCCGAAGTGATCCGCTGAATTTCCTTGAGCAACTGTCCGAAGAGAACCCGCAATCCATCGTAATCATTGATTTTAAAGTAAGTTTTACCGTCACGGGAAACTTTTTCAACGATATTCTTATCTTTTCCTTTTTCGTAAACCCAATGGGAAATGAGAGCACGATCGCGCATATGAGCCTGCTCAATATTTTTCCCGGGCAGAATGCGAACCAGTTGTGTCATCATCCCGTTGCGGATATAGTTATCATATTCTGCTTTACTCACATTGGCATCCGGAACAAGGCCAAGGCTGATCATTTTGGGATCCGAGATGTAATACAATGCGAATAAGTCGGCCCGTGATTCTTCGATGGCTGAATGATAATTTTTCAGAGCATCGGCACCAATACCCGGTAAAAGTTTTCCTGAACCATGTCCAAGGCATTCATGCAGGTCGGTAGTCAGATTACCGGCCAGGGACCCATATTTTTTATAATTATCTATTTCTTCTTTTGAATAGGCAAATTCTTCCAGGAAGCCATTTCCTTCGGCAGCCTTATCATAAGCGTAAGTGATATTATCCATGGTCACCGACTTGGAACCAAATTCCTTGCGTATCCAGTTAGCATTCGGCAGATTAATACCAATGGGAGTAGTCGGATCACATTCGCCTCCAAGTTGGGCAACAGTGATCACTTTGGCAGTTACACCTTTGACTTCCTTTTTCTTGAATTTTGGATCTGTAGGTGAATTGGTCTCGAAATATAAGGCATTCTGGCTGATAATTTCGGTTCGCTTGGTAGCCTCCACATTTTTAAAATTCACTACCGATTCCCAGTTTGCTTTCAAGGCCAGGGGATCTCCATAGACTTCAATAAAGCCATTTACCACATCCACCAATGAATTAAGGTCTTTTACCCAAAGGATATTGTATTCATCCCAGGTTTTCAGATCACCGGTCTGGTAATAGGTAATCAGCTTCTCAAGGGCTGCCTTTTGTTCAGGGGTTTCTGTATAGGGCATAGCTTTTTCAAGCCAGTAAACGATTTTTTCAATAGATGGGGAATAAAGCCCTCCGATTCTATATGTTTTCTCAACGACCTGTCCGTTTTCTTTCACAACTTTAGAATTCAGGCCATATGAGATGAGGGTATCATTTCCGGCTTTTTTATCGAATGCTTTTAGTTTGGAATAATAATCCTCTGCTTCTTTCTGGGTAACACCTTCATAAAAATTGGCAGCAGAAGCCTGCAGAAGATCTTTGCCGGCATCCTGACTGACCCGTTTGGGAGCAATGGCAGGATCAAACATGATAGGCGTGATTTCTGTCAGAAACTGATCGGCAGTCTGGTTTTTAACCAATGGTAAATTTTCAGGTTTTACTGCTTTCACCAGACTGGCAAAATATTCCTTTGAAAATTCAGGAAGGAATTTATCGGTGGAATAATGATGGTGAATTCCATTTGAGAACCAAACCCGCTTTAAATAAACCAGGAAGTTCTTATATTCTGCTGAAGTTGTATCGCCGTGGAAATTATTGTATATCCCTTCCAGGGTGGTCCTAACCAGCAGGTTATGCTTATAATTCTGATCATATGTGATATCCCGTCCGCATAAAGCAGCCTGGCTGAGAAAATAAATCAGCTTTTTCTGGTTCAGTGTAAGCTGTTCAAAACCAGGAACCTGGTAACGCAGGATTTTAGCATCTGCAAACTGTTCCGTCAGGAATTTAAAATCCTTTTCGTCCTTTTCCTGTCCGCCTACGCAGGACATAATAACTGTTGAAATGCTCATAATGGCTAACAATCGATTGATTTTCATAAGGTGATCATTTTACTATTGGGTAATATTGACATTGACAATTTCTTTTCCTTCAAATACCGGAACCACGCGGGTCAGATCGCATTGGAAAGAATACGGGATGACATCATCCAGTCCCAGTTTCTGCAAGCGTTTACGGTGAGCAGCTTTCTGAATATAGCCAGGAAGATCATTCTTAGCGATTTCCCAGAGATCAAGAGCCGCATGAGCGGAATCACAAAGGGTTCCGAATCCCGGATTTTCGAGAAGTCTTTCTACCAGTGCACCGGCAAAAAGGGCATCTTCCAGGCAGAATTTATTTTTCCATCCGGAACAGAGAATGACTACATTTTTACCCTGAGTCTGAAGCCAGGATGACAATGCGGAAATGTTGATGAATGCTCCGATGGCAATCTTTTCGGCCTCCCTGGCTACTTCAAGTGCCCTGGTTCCATTAGTGGTACAGTAAACCAGGGTTTTACCACCTATGTTTTCCTCCGTGAAATGAAAAGCTGAATTACCGAAATCAGCAAAATCAAGCTTTTTCCCGTCCTGCTCTGAAGCCACGAGGAATCCCTGCACTTTCATTTTTCTTGCTTCTTCAAGCGTGGCTACAGGTATTATCCTGGCTACTCCATTTTCGAAAGCCGCACAAATGGAAGTAGTGGCCCGTAAGATATCTGTGAGAACCACGATATAATTTTCCCGGGTAAGAATCTCCGGAAATAATTTTGGCGAAAAACAAACCTCAATATTATGCTGACAGGATAAGGAATCTGGCATGATAATCAATAATAAACAACTTCACAACCAGGATGAGAAATCTTAAATTTTTCCACTTTCTTTTCAGAAATCTTGGTATTAAAAATCTTCAGTGATTGCAAGGACCTCATGGGTTCCAGAACATCCAGGCTGCTGATCTTGGTGTTATAAAATTCAAGCACCTTCAGGAAATTCAATTTTTGCAGATACTTCAGGGTTTTCACGGGAGTTCCGCTGAATTTAAGGATTTCCAGCTGAGTCATCTGTTGAATGGGTTCCAGGTTATCGACTTGTGTATTGGAAAAATCCAATTCTTTCAGTTGAGATAAACCGGCTACGGGAGTGAGGTCAATTACGGGATTTTTGGGTATTCTCAAGGCCTGCAGCTTTTGCATCCTGCTCACAGGTTCGAGTGAACTGATCGTCGTTCCGCTGAATTGCAATTCCTTTAACCGGGACAGGTGGGTGGCCGGGCTGATATCGCTGATCTGAAAATTTTCGGTTATCGTGAGTTTTTCAAGACCCGCGATTTGCTGTAACATTATCTTATCCGGGATTCCCTTTACGTTTATTTGTTGTAACATAACATCCTGCCATACTGAACTCAGGGACTTCCACCAGGAAGTATTTTCAAAAGTCTGGAAAATCAGGATGCAGGCAGGATTGTTATTCATGAACTGATTACCTTCCATTTCATTCACCTTCGTATTATCGGCATACACAAATTTCAGATTCTTTAAACCGTACAAAGGGTTCAAGTCAGCCAGCTGTGTATTATCCATAGTCAGGGTTTCCAGGGCAGTAAGTCCCGAAAGCGGTGTCACATTAGCAACCGCAGTATTTGCTGCATTCAGTGATTTCAATTCTGAAAGATTCCTGAGGGGTTCAAAATCGGTTATTCCGGAGCTCTGGCATTGGAGGGTGCGAAGCATGATCAGCTGGTTGAGTGGAGCAAGTGAAGTAACCGCCATTCTTCCGCTGATGTTGATGCTATCGAGTAAGACAAGCTGGTGCAGTTGCTCAGTAGTAGGAATATTTTCCATTTTCAGGTAAAAATGAAAGATGTTTTGCCAGTCTTTTGTCATTCCGTTCCACCATTTAGTCAATTCGGCTGTAGCATAAATCAATGCGGTGCCGGGATGATTTTTAATAAAATTCAAAGCCGCCGATCGGGTGATCTTGGTATTGTTGCAATAAACCCTCTGTAAAGAGATTTTATCCAAAGGTTCCAGATTACTGATCCGGGTACTGTCGCAAACAAGTACCTGGAGGTTATCCAAATTTCGCAATGCATCAAGATTACTAACCGGAGTGGAAGAAAATTTGAGCAGGGAAAGATTGGTCAATCCTGACAGCGGACTCAGATCACTTACACTGGTGTTGCTGAACCGAAGATCCTTTAAGGAAATATTAGCACTGATCGGGGCCAGGGAGGTCACCATTGTCCGGCTCAGATCAAGGTTTTCCAGAGATGAAAAAGTCGAGAGTAAGGAAACATCCTGAACCTGTGTGCTTTTTATCCGTAAACTTTTCAAATGCGTGCAATAGCGAAGGGGTTCCAGGGTATTTACTGAGGTTCCCGAGATATCCAACACCTCAAGGTTGTTGGTATTATGCAGGGGCATCAGGTCGCTGACCGGAGTTCCGGAAAGATCTACCTGCTGCAGAGCAGAAAGCTTGCTCAGGGGTTCCAGATCAGCAATGGCAACGTTACCGGAAAGATCGAGATCAGTGCTATTAATGATCCGACTCAGATTCTGATAAAACTGATTGCCATCAATCATTGTTTTTGCGCCTTCAATATTGGCAACCGTATCGTTGAAGGTATCGACCTGCGGCATGGCGATGTTGTTTCCTACAAACATATCTTTCCCCAGAATTGTCTTCCATCCATCAGAGAGGTTGTTCCACCATCGTCTCAAATCATCTTTTTCATTGAGTTTCGTGGTGTAAATGCTGACGATCATCAGTTGCTGCTTACTTTCATCGTAATTGATCTCGATATACCTGACCTTATTTGAGTTGACAGAATCTCCGTTAACGGTAATTCCGGAAAGGTTTCGGTTGGCGGTGACACGGAAATAAGTTTGTCCGGTTTCATTGGTCTGGACACTTACATCCTGCACCTCATATTGAAATTTTGCCCTTTTGAAGAAGAAATCCACGTCGCTGAGATAAGCAGGCATATCTTTATATAACGGAACCAGCCTGTTGTCGTCGAGGTCGTCTTCAACCTGAACTTCCGGATCCCAGGTAAATTTCAGGTAGCTTTCAGTGATGACCGTTTGCTTTTCTTTCACAGGGTTTCGTTTATCTGCAAGGAAATTAAGCGTACTTGAGAAAAAACGAATCATGGGGGTTACCTGTTCTTTATATGCTTCAATTTTATCGGCAGGGATTGATCCTGCTTTGGCTTTAATTGTTTGGGTTGTTGTTGTCTTTTTCGGGGGTGCTTTCTTTTGTGTTGCTGGCTTTTTAGGAGCAGGTTTTTTCTGTGTCCACCCATAACCTGGCGAAACCAGCATGAGGATAAATAAAAGAATATATATTTTCTTCATTCTCGGTTATTTAACATGGGTGTAATGACTGATCAGGTCTTCCTTTTCCCGGGGGGTTACCCTTAGCATATTGGATATAAGCCAGCCCGAGTTTACATCATTACGATTGAAATAGGATACTTCGAAATACCAATCAGGAACCTGGAAGAAATGAAATTTGACATTATTGATAGATACAAATTTCAGATTCTCATCTTTCACTTCCATGACGAAAAGGGCAAGCATATCTGGTTTATAATTTTGTTCGAGGTAATAATCCATCTTCTCAGGTTCTCTGAAAATTTTATGCAGGTTCATAAAATCCACTTCATGACTCATGGGATGTATAAAATATTTCAGGTTGGTGGTATCATTAACATGGGTAAACCAGGATTCGAATTTCCCGAGATAAACATTGGAAAGAACCCATTTGTAGCCTCCGTTTTGCTTTTCCAGTTCAAGATAAAGCAAAAGATTGACTTTTTCCTTTTTATACATGAAGGAAGCATCGACTTCGGCATACCATCCTTTCCCGTGAAAATCAAGGTAAAAAGGTTTCTTCTTATTGAGAACATCCTCAATAAAAACGAACTTGGTATCCCCTGAGATCAGAGAACTTGTATTATCAAACAGTATATTCAGATACTTTTTTCTTGCTTTGGCATCACGGTAAAATGGATCACCCGGGTAATAAGCTTTACCCTTCACATCTTCTTCCCCGTTGAAGCGGCGGAAAAACTGGTTCATTTGCTTGGTCTGGGCATAAAACACGGTTTCATCCCCATTGAATGAACCAATCGATCCCTGACTTAAACCAAACAGAGGAAACAGGATTACAATTACCAGGATTACTTTCCTCACTTCATTCCACATTCCTAATTCCTCAATTCTCATTTTAATTATTTGGATGTTTCTTTCACACGGATATCTCCCAGCATGACATCCCAGAAACCGATAAGTCGTCCACCGATCTGGGTTTCTTTACGTTTAACATAGATAGTGATATCTTTCTTCGTGGTATCCTCATATACCAGTCCTTTCTCCTTGTCAAAGGCCTGGAATCGCTGATAGATGGTTATTACCCCTACATAGGTTCCATCCGGCTGACGTTCAAGATCACTCACATACTGGATTTTGTACCAGTCGATGGTGACTTTATCATAATTCAGTTGCATCAGGCGGTCGAAATATTCCCTGACTTTATAGTAATTGACATCCTGCCGGCTAAGTGATGAAACGCCGATCTCACTGTTTTCCATGAATAATTCAGCAGCCCTTTCAATGACACGTTGTGCCTCTGACCAGGCAGTTTTTTTGTCACCAATAATGCTGATGTACTTACTCAGGTCGCGAACTTTCTCCAGTGCCAGGCTGTCGATGGCCTGCTTACGCTGCGGAGATAAGTTATCCTGGGCTTTCACTGCGGAAGAAGCCAGGAGCGTCAATAAAATGAGAACTGACAATATTTTCTTCATTTTCTTTATTTTTTAATAAGATCTAGTTCTTTAATTTTTCCATTACCATCCATTTGCATGGCCTCAATGGCATTCCTGTTGGATTTCTGGTCCTTGATAAATTGGAGATAACGCCCAATGGTAGTTGGTTTATCATAATCAACGATACCATCTTCCTTGCTGATGATGATCAGAACTGGAGCATCGGATGAACTGAAGTACTGCAGCATATTTTTTATCGCATTGTCAGCCTGGGTCAGATTCCCTGACTTTGCCGCATCGGCAATGCTCTGAAAACCGTTCCACAACTGTGTTTTAAGCGGCAAATTTGCAGGGGAACTTCGCATATCCTTGATTTTTTTCTCCACTCTGGCAACCAGGTCAGAAAGTTCAGGACTGATTCCTTCCGCTTTGAGTGCATTGAGTGCATCTTCTAGCTGGTCGGCAGTCAGGTTATTGGGATTGAGAATCATATCCAGCAAAGCCGCCCGCATCCTGTCGACCTTCTGTGCTTCATTCCTTTTCAGTTCAAGTAATCCGGCTTTCACTACTTCTTCGGCCTGCGAAATCATTTTATCCAATTCAGTATCCTTATAATTTTTCGACTTAATATTACTGACCAGTTTGGATTGATCAGGGAAAGAAAGCGTAGAAGTGCCATTAATGATTGTCTGAAGCTGTTGTTTCGCAGCCTCGATCTGCGCTTTCCGCTCTTTTTTTGATAATTTCCCTGTTGTTTTACAACTTTCGGAACCAGCGGCAATCATGACGATCATCAATAGGACCATCATATGGCGCCAGTTCATTTCCCTGATTTTTTTTACTATTTCCGACATAATTATTGAATTAAATTAATGTTGATTCCATTTATTTCACTTTATAGAAAGGGAATCTGACAACTTTTGCTTTTAATACTTTTTCCCTGATTCTAATATAAATCTCGCCACCTTCCTTCGACAAGGCGGCAGGTACATAGCCCATTCCAATGGGGATTTTTACCGTCGGCCCCATGGTTCCGGAAGTGACTTCACCGATTTTATTTCCGGCAGCATCAGTAATTTCATACTCATGACGGGGAATTCCTTTATCGACCATCTCAAAGCCCACCAATCTTTTCGAAGTTCCATCCTGTTTCTGCTTCAGCAGGTATGCTTTGTCGATAAATTCCTTGGAATCCGTAAATTTGGTAATCCAGCCAAGACCTGCTTCAATAGGAGAAGTGGTATCATTAATATCATTGCCATAAAGGCAATATCCCATTTCAAGACGGAGGGTATCACGGGCAGCCAGGCCGATGGGTTTAATGCCGAATTCCTTACCGACTTCAAACACTGCTTCCCAGATTTTCGGTGCATCTTCATTGGACATATAGATTTCGCAGCCGCCGGATCCGGTATAGCCGGTGGTAGCAAAAATAACATCCTTAACTCCGGCGAAAGTAAGCTTCTTAAAAGTATAATATTCCATATCCATGACCGGAGTGTCGGTCAACTTCTGCATTGCTTTCAGTGCCAGCGGACCCTGAATCGCAAGCTGTGAAATCTCATCGGAAGCATTATAAAGCGTTGCCCCCATTTTATTCTGCTTATTGCACCATGCCCAATCTTTATCTATATTAGCGGCATTCACAACGAGCAGGTAAGTTTCATCATTGATCTTATAAACCAGAAGGTCATCCACAATTCCACCAGCCCCATTGGGAAAACAGGAATATTGCACCTTTCCTTCGACCAGCTTGGATGCATCATTAGAAGTGACCCATTGTACAAAATCGAGTGCATTCGGGCCTTTCACCCAGAATTCGCCCATATGTGAAACATCAAATACTCCGATTCCGTTTCTAACGGTTTCGTGTTCGGCATTTACACCTTCATATTGTAATGGCATGTAATAGCCGGCAAAAGGTACCATCTTGGCACCCATAGCCTCGTGAAATTTAGTAAAAGCTGTATTTTTCATAAGATCATTGTTACAATTTCTAAACGTTACAAAATTAGGAATATTTTATTCTTAATTTTGGTGCATGTTAATAACCTGGCAAAATACTCCCCGCTGGCTGATTTTTATCATCGACCTTCTTATTGCAATCTCGTCAATCGTCCTGACTTATTTGATCCGGTTCGATTTTTCATTCCAGGAGAGGTGGATCATAGCCTTACCACATACCCTGGCGTTCATGGCCTGCATTCGCGCGGTAAGCTTTTTCATTACACGCTCTTATGCAGGGATTCTGAGATACACCAGCACAGGCGACGCATGGCGGGTATTGATAACAGTATTTATTGGAAGCAGTATTTTTGTTCTTACCAACATGGTCACCCATTTCATCTTTCACCGGGAATTTTTTATCCCTTTTTCGATCATCATCATAGATTTTCTGGCCACCTCTTTTGGAATGATTATTTTCCGGCTAATCGTGAAGGTTGCTTATATGGAATTCCAGTTCCCTGAGCGCACCCGTGTGAAAGTCATTATTTTTGGTGCCGGTGAGGCTGGTATCACGGCTAAAAGAGCGTTAGACAGGGATGCGGGGACAAAATATAAAATAGTTGCCTTTCTTGATGATGATCCGAATAAGGTCGGGAAAAAACTAGAAGGTTTAGATATCCTTTCGCCTGACAGACTTGATGAATTGCTTTCAAGCATGTCAATTGCCCAGTTAATCCTTTCTGTACAGCATTTTGATACCGTTAAAAAACAATTGCTGGTAGATAAATGCCTTTCCTATAAAACCAAAGTATTGACCGTACCTCCGATGATCAAATGGATCAACGGAGAATTGAATTTCAATCAGATAAAAAAGATCAATATCGAGGATTTGCTTGAAAGGGATGAAATCAAGCTGGACGAGCAAAGTATCTCCCGAGAACTGAATGGAAAAGTAATCATGATAACCGGTGCTTCCGGGTCTATCGGCAGTGAAATAGTTCAACAGGTTTCCCGTTTTTCTCCAAAACGACTGATTTTGATTGACCAGGCTGAAACACCCCTGCATCAGCTTGAGCTGGATTACCTGGATGAATATCCCGGTTCAGGCGTTGAATTTATTCTTTGTGACATATGCAATGAATCCAGGATGCGGAAGATCTTCGAATCCTTCCCTCCTGACATCATATATCACGCTGCGGCTTACAAGCATGTGCCCATGATGGAAAGCAATGTGCCTGAATCCATTCTGACCAATGTCAGGGGCACCCAGATTGTTGCAGATCTTGCCCTTGAATTTGGTGTGAATAAATTCATCATGATTTCAACCGATAAGGCAGTTAACCCCACCAGTGTTATGGGAGCCTCAAAACGACTTGCAGAAATTTATACCCAAGCGCTCAATCAGAAAAACAGAACCCGCTATATTACCACCCGCTTCGGCAATGTCCTGGGCTCCAACGGATCTGTCATCCCGCTTTTCCGCAGCCAAATCGAAAAAGGAGGGCCACTGACCCTTACTCATCCAGAGATGAGCAGGTTTTTCATGACTATACCTGAAGCCTGCCAGCTGGTGCTTGAAGCAGGTGCCATCGGCCAGGGTGGTGAAATATTTATTTTCGATATGGGGCAGGCAGTAAAAATCCTGGACCTTGCAAAAAGAATGATACAGCTTTCAGGTTTTGTACCTGACCGGGATATTCAGATAAAATATATTGGTCTGAGACCGGGTGAAAAATTGTATGAAGAATTGCTGAATAAAGAGGAAAACAATTTGCCTACCCATCACCCCCTGATCATGATCGCCAAAGTAAGAACCTATCAACTGGAAGAAGTTAAGCGCGAAATCCGGGAACTGAATGAGATGATCCCAGGGCGGACCAATGAAGAAGTGGTCAAAAAAATGAAACAGATCATCCCCGAATTTCTAAGCAGAAATTCTGTTTATGAAAAACTGGATGCATGAAATAATCTTGACAATTAATAAAAATTAGTTATTTTTGTATAAAAACAACACTAAATCCTTACGCAATGAAAACAAACAAAACGCTTTTACTGATCGGTTTCCTTCTTATGGGTGCCGTTTTATTTACCTCCAGTTGTAAGAAAAAAGAAGATCCAAAGCCTGATCCTACCTTTGTTGTTACTGGAATTCCTTCCGGAGATTTCTTGGAATTTATTGGTTATTGCTCCACCGATGATGTGCGCCTGACCAAGGTGATGATCAAAGATCCTTTATTAAATGAATACACCTATACTGCAGGTGGTGATATCTGGGTTAAAAATGAAGGCATCACTTTCCCCGATGCCTATGCTAAACAATTGGGAACATGGCGGTTTACTTTTGTCGGTTCTGTTGTTGAAGATGGCAGATCCTTTACCGTTGAAACTACCCTTTCGGTGACAGGTAAATAATGATAATTCTAAAAAAAAGAGGCTGTCAGAATCTGACAGCCTCTTTTTTTTTACTTCGTTTTATCCGGGAAAGGAGGCATGGCCGGCAGTTCTTTCGGCCAGTTTTTCAATTCCTCTTTCATGACTTCTATTGCTTTATTCAGTTGCTGGTCTTCCCCGGCATATTCCTTAGCCGGATCGTTGTCAATTTCGATATCAGGATCCACGCCATGTCCTTCAATAATCCATTCCTTCCCATCTGTACTATAGGGTGCAAACTCCGGACGCATCATGGAACCTCCATCGATAAATGGCAAGGTTCCACGGATACCGACAACCCCTCCCCAGGTTCTTTTACCTATGGCCTTGCCGATCTTGAGTTTTTTAAACTGATAAGGGAATAAGTCTCCATCGGAGGCAGAATAGTTGTCGATCAGGACACATTTTGGCCCCCATTGCATTTCCAGGCGACCGGGATTCGCTTCTGTATTGCGGGCCATGTTGATCATGGTCATTTCACGATTCAGACGTTCAATGATCATGGGAGATACGTTTCCCCCACCGTTGCCACGGTCATCAATGATCAGCGCTCTTTTAGCAAGCTGAGGGTAGAAATGCTTAACAAATTCATTCAAGCCCGCCGGGCTCATATCAGGTATATGAATATATCCAACTTCTCCGTTGGTTGCTTCATTTACTTTACGGATATTATCCTGTACCCAGGTAAAATAATATAGGTTGGCCTCATCATCAGTGGGAACAACAATTGATTTACGTCCACCGTTTTCAGAAGCTGCTGCGTTAACAGTGAGTTCAACCTGCTGCCCGGCAGTATTCACCAAGGATTCATTGATATCGTTCATCGATTTTGTCGATCTGCCGTTAATGGCGGTGATAAACTCACCTTCTTTGACATCAATACCCAGTTCTGTCAAGGGCGATCGTACCTCGTCATTCCAATTTTCGCCTTTCAGGATTTTATCAATCTTATAATATCCGGAAGGATCGCGGCTGATTTTTGCACCCAGCAAACCCATTTTTATCCGTTTTGGTTCGGGTTTGTCACCGGATCCGACATAGGAATGGCCGATGCTGATTTCTCCGATCATTTCACCGATGATATAATTCAGATCATTTCTATGATTGATATAAGGCAACAATACAGCATATTTTTTCTGAATGGCAGGCCAGTTGGCCCCTTGCATATTCGGAGCATACAAAAAATACTTCATCTGACGCCAGGATTCATTATAAATCTGGCTCCATTCAGCTTTCAGATCGATCATCAATTTCATATTCGACAGATCCGCCCAATCTTTCACATCAATCTTTCCGCCTTTCGGAAGATCGATGACACCATATTTTCCACCACCTGCGATCAGCATTTTCTTATGATCAGCGGAAATTTCATAATTGCCATAATCTCCCAAGCTACTCTCCTTCTTATCTTTTAAATTAAATAACATGATTGAAGGATGGGCGCCATTTTTACCTCCTTTGATATAATAAATATTATCAGTCACAGCATTGATATTATAATAAGTGCCAGCCTCGATGGGTAAAGCCATGATGCGATCCATGATGCCATCAAGATCAACTTTCATAGGAATATCAGCTTTTGCATCGCTCTCTTTCTTTTCCTCTTTTTTACTGTCTTTTTTAACATCCTTGGCCTCTGTTTCCGGTTTTTCATCCTTCTTAACCGCTACCTGATCATTTTCCGGAGCAAAAGGATTAGGGGTACTTTTCGCGAGTGTGATGAAATAAACCTTGCTCATATCTGTATAAACATGGTTCCATTCCACCCAGCTATAGGTAGGATTAAAATCTCTGCTGGAAGTGAAAACCAGATACTTCCCATCGTTGCTGAAGGCAGCTCCGCCTGCATCATACCACATATCGGTAACTGCAGTTTTTGTTTTTGAAGCCAGGTCGTAAAGATAGATCTGCGAGGCTGTCCGGCGATTCGGGAAAGTATAAGCAATCCATTTGCTATCCGGCGACCAGGCAAAATCGTTGAATTCCCAACTTTTTGATTGGTCAACAAGGGTGATATCTTTCGTATCAACATCAACATATTGCAGCCTGAGCATCTTGTCGGACCAAAGAAGCTTTTTACTGTCGGGCGACCAGATCATTCCGAATTTATAAGTATCTGCGTTTTTTGTGATCTGAACCGGCTGATCACTGCCATCCTGCATAACCAGGTATAATTCATCTTCCCCCGTCTGGTCGGAAATATACGCGATGTACTTTCCATCAGGCGACCATGCCACGTCACGGTCATGGACACCCGGAGACAAGGTCAGGTTTTTGGTGATACCGGTTTTTGCAGGAACTGTCCAAATATCTCCCCGGGCACCGAAGGCAATCCGTTTGCCATCCGGGGCAACAGAAAATGAAGTAATGAATTTACTGGCATCTTTCATCAAATTCCGGCCGGTAATAAAATCGTTGGAAATATTGACGCTGACTTTCTGTGCTTTTTCTGAAGCAAGATCAAAAACATAGATAAATCCTCCATTTTCGAAGACAATGGCATTGTCGCCCAGGGAAGGGAACTTGATGTCATATTCTTTAAAATCTGTCACTTTCCGTGTTGCTTTGGTCTTCAAGTCGTAACAATACAAGTTAGTGGGACGTTCACGTTCAGAAACAAAATAAATCTTATCCCCGGTCCACATGGGGAACATATCCTGGGTAATACTATTGGTCAGGTTTTCTGTTTGTTTTGTTTTAAAGTCATAAATCCAGATATCGTCTGCCATTCCACCTTTATAATACTTCCAGGTGCGGAATTCGCGGAAAACACGGTTATATGCCAGTTTCGATTGATCCGGGGAATAAGAACAAAATCCTCCGCAGGGAAGGGGAAGTTCTTCTGGTAACCCCCCTTGGACATGAGCCAAGAAGAGCTGACCTTTAAAATCATTAAATGTCTGTTTCCGCGAACGGAAGACGATAGTCTCGTTATCTTTCCAGGTCATCACTATATTGTTCGGGCCCATTCTATCGGAGATGTCATCTCTGCCCAGGGTGGCAGTATAGGTCAGACGCTTGGGGATCCCACCTTCAGCCGGGATCAGATAAACTTCCGTATTTCCGTCATATTGTCCGGTAAAAGCGATATTTTTCCCATCGGGTGAGAATCTGGCAAACATTTCGAAACCGTTCTCATCACTGGTAAGTTTTCTTGCCATTCCACCGGTCTTATTTACCGTATAGAGGTCGCCGGCATAGGTAAACACAATCTGGTTTCCGAAAATGGCCGGAAAACGTAAAAGTCTTGCCTCATTCTGGGCAAAAAGACCACCCAGGCATAAGAAGGCGAACAAGGTAAAAATGATTTTTTTCATGGGGATTGATTTAAATTAGCGATTAAAGAACCAAAGATATCCAGAAATATGCAACGATATTGCTATTTTCGATCTCAGCTGGTTTTTTCTCGATGAAATAAAAGATTAGTAACTTTGCAAAAAAAAAATTATGCCGATAGAAATTACATTTCCAGGAGGGAAAAAAGTTGATGCACAGATTGAGGGATACACCGTTCATACTGATCAGCCCCTTGATGCGGGAGGAAATGCCAGTGCTCCCACGCCATTCAGTTTATTTCTGGCATCCCTGGGCACCTGTGCCGGGATTTATGTCAAAGGTTTTTGTGATCAGCGCGGAATTTCTTCCGAAGGAATTCATATTACCATGAACTATCATTATGATTCTGTTCAGAAAATGATCGTAAAATTTATTATGCTGATCCATGTTCCGGCTGATTTTCCGGAGCAGTATGATAGTGCCGTCATTAAAACAGCTTCTCTCTGTGCTGTTAAAAAACATTTAAGCGAAAAAATAGAAAACGAAATAACCATCACACGATCATGAAAAAAGAATCAGGTTTTAACTCGAAACTCGTACACGGAACCGGGATGAAAGATCCCCTGGGCAGTGTGACCACACCCATTTATCAGACTTCCACTTTCGCTTTCAAGAGCGCAGAAGACGGAGCGCAATGTTTTGCCGGAGAAAGCGACGGATATATCTATACCCGGATCGGTAATCCAACGATCAGGGACATGGAGAAAACGATTGCTGCCCTGGAGAACGGGTTTGACGGCATTGGCTGTTCCTCAGGAATGGGCGCTGTCACAACGGTTTATATGGCATACCTTGGAGCAGGAAAACACATCGTTAGTCACAATGCTGTCTATGGTCCTGCCCGGGGTGTCATGGAAACTATTTTTTCAAAGTTTGGCGTGGAATCGACATATATCGACACCACAGATCTGGAGCAGGTAAAAGCTGCCATCCGGCCCAATACTGCATTGATCTATCTTGAATCTCCGGCAAATCCTACCATCGGCATTTCCGATATTCCTGCCATCTGCGCCCTGGCAAAGACACATAATATCCCCGTATGTGTTGACAATACTTTCTGCAGTCCTTATCTCCAAAACCCGCTTGATCAGGGTGCTGATATCGTCCTTCACTCCCTCACCAAATTTCTGAACGGCCATGCCGACATTGTCGGAGGTGTTATTGTAACAAAGACAGAGGAGCACTATAAAAAGATCCGTCCGGTAATGGTCAACATGGGCTGCAATATGGATCCTCACCAGGCCTTCCTGGCCCGCCGCGGAATGAAAACCCTGAGTATCCGTATCGATCGGGCCCAGGATAATGCCATGAAAGTTGCCGAATACCTGGAAAAACATCCCAAAGTCGCCTGGGTAATCTATCCTGGGTTAAAGTCACATCCACAGTATGAACTCGGTAAAAAGCTGATGAGAGGACCTGGTGCCATGATGAGTTTTGGCTTGAAAGGAGGGCTCGATGCCGGTCGCAAACTTATGGACAACGTCGAATTCTGTGTTCTTGCCGTATCCCTGGGTGGAATCGAAACCCTCATCCAGCATCCGGCATCCATGACCCATTCCAAATTATCTGCTGCCGCTAAAAAAGAAGGCGGGATCAGTGATGAACTGGTTCGTCTTTCCATTGGCATTGAGAATGTTGAAGACATCATCGGCGATCTGGAGCAGGCGATGGACAAGATTAATGAAGAATGAGGAATTAGGAATGAGGAATTAGGAATGAGAGGTTATTTAGATGAAAATATTCTCAAAGCATATTTTATTTTTATTATTGCTTCATTCCTCCTTCCTAATTCCTCATTCTTCATTCAGCCAGCGGGTTGCTCTGGTATTATCCGGAGGCGCAAGTAAAGGTGGTGCTCATATCGGTGTGATCAGAGCGCTGGAAGAACAAAAAGTTCCCATATCATACATCGCTGGCACCTCCATTGGTGCAATTATTGCTGGCATGTATGCCAGCGGATTTACCCCTGACGAAATGGAAAAGCTCATGGACTCCGAGGAATTCCAACAATGGGCATCAGGGGTAATCGACGAGCAGTACATCTATTTTTACAGGAAGGAAGACCCCAATGCCTCCTGGATCAGCACAAACTTTAATTTTAGCAGGAAACTCAGTTCTATTCTTCCATCCCAGCTGATTAAAACCCATGAAATTGATTATCGTTTCATGACAATGTTTTCACCGGCAAATGCAGTATGTCAAGGGGATTTTGATCACCTGATGGTACCCTTTCGCTGTGTTGCCTCCGATATCGATTCCACCGAAGCCATGATATTGCGGAATGGCGATCTGAGCACTGCCGTCAGGGGTTCTATGAGCATTCCACTGGTTTTCTCACCGATTGTGATTAACCATAAACTGGTCTTCGATGGAGGGATGTATAATAATTTTCCTGTTGATGTGGTCATAAATGATTTCCATCCTGATGTAATCATCGGCAGCCGTGTTGCCCAACGTTATGACAAACCGGAGCGTGATGATGTCATTTCCCAGTTACTGGCTATGCTGATGGAGCGTCAGAATGACTCCATTCCATTTTCCCGTTCAGTAATGATTGTCCCACGGATTCCCTCTTATGGAATGCTTGATTTCACGCATACCGATGAACTTGCCGATAGTGGCTACCAGGCGACTTTAAGAAAAATTCCTGAAATCCGAAAACTGGTTTCCGACAGTATTTCTCCTGAGTCGATGGCAGAAAAAAGGAAAGTCTTTAACAGCCGTAAGCCTGAACTCCGTTTCGATTCCATTCATATAACCGGATTGAATAAAATCCAGTCAAAGTACATCAGACACATTCTCAAACATGGCAGGTCTGCAATAACTGAGTCAGAGCTTAGGCCTGAATATTTTCGCTTTATTGATGAGGGATTTATTAAAAATATTTACCCGGTGGCCAAATACAACCCTGGAACCGGATATTTCGACCTTTACCTGGACATCCAGAAATCCATGAATTTTGAAGCCCAGTTCGGGGGGAACTTCACTCTGGGAACGACGAATATTGGATTTCTTGAATTCCGGTACAAATACTTATGGACAAAAGCCCTTCATTTTATGGTCAATGGATATTTCGGGCGATTTTATACTTCTGCCAAAGCAGATGCGAGGATAGATTTCAACTCCAAGATCCCGTGGTTCATTGAAGTTAACTACACTTACAATAATCTCAACTATTTTAAAAATGCCACTTTCTTCTTTGATGATAAAACACCAACATATGTCATTGAAAGGGAGTATTTCGGGAATCTTCAAATCGGTATGCCTTTTACCAATAAAGGTAAGGTTTCAATTGGCATGACCTATGCTTTCTCCACTGATAAATACTACCAGTCGAACCTATTTTCGCGTTCGGATACGGCCGACCAGACCAGTTTCAATTACATGGCACCCGCGCTGACTTTTGAGTTGAACGGCCTTAACCGTAAACAGTTTGCCAGTGCCGGTGCAAGGTTGAAATTATGGTTATGCTATATCAACGGAAAGGAAAGTATGATCCCGGGATCAACAGCGATAAACCCGGTCGCCATAGTAAATTACCATGACTGGTTCCGGTTCAGCCTGATTTACGATAATTATTTTCAGACCCTTGGTCCGATTAAGCTGGGATTCTATGCTGAAGGAAGTATATCAAACCAGCCACTCTTCTCCAATTATACTTCCAGTTTGCTTTATGCTCCGGCATTTCAGCCTTTACCCGAAAGTCAGACCTTTTTCCTGCCTGCTTTCCGTGCGAACAATTATGCAGCCGCCGGACTAAAAGTTGTACTCCGGATTTACAAAAAGATAGAGTACCGGCTTGAAGGATATGTTTTCCAGCCTTATCAGGCCATTCTCGAAAACTCGATGACGCAGACAGCATATTACGGTAAAAAATTCAGTGACCGGGCTTATATGGCATCTACAGCCATTGTTTACAATAGCCCGATCGGTCCGGTCAGCCTGGGTGTTAACTATTATGATAAACTTCCAGATTCCTTTACCCTGAATTTTAATTTCGGATATATCATCTTCAATAAAAGGGCGATACCATGAAATTCGCTGGTGCGAAATAATTATTATCTTTGCCTTTCATTTGATTCAACATAACCGGCGAAAGTCGGACGCTAAAACAATTATTAATTATAGGATGATTATTAACGAATGGAAAATACTGAAAACACCCATCAGAATCCTGAGCAGGAAAATGCCACCCCTCAGGAGGAGAATGCTGACGCCGTTATTATAACCGCGGAATTGAACGAAACAATAGCCCCGACTGAGCCTGCTCAGAACGAAGAACATCCAGAGGATCACCTCGAGGAACATCCGGAAGAGATAACTGAAGAATATGATCATTTCAGTCGTGCTGAACTTGTTGAGCTACTTGAAAAAGTAGTAGGTGAAACGGATATCAATACGATAAAAACACGTATTGCGCTGATCAAGGTTGCCTTTTTGAAAAAGAATAAAGAAGAACACCTGCAGCAATATGAAAAAGCTGCCGAAGAAGGCGTTTCCAAGGTAGAACTTGAGGCTGTGAAAGAAGATGAGCTGGATGTTAAATTCAATGAGATCTTCAATATTTATAAAGCCAATAAAGCCCGGTATACCGAAGAACAGGAAAAGGTCAAGCTGGAAAACCTGAAGAAAAAATTTCATATCCTTGAAGAGCTGAAACTACTGATCAGTTCCGAGGAAACCCTGAAAAGGACTTACGACGAATTCAAAACACTACAGGATCGCTGGAAAGAAGTCGGCATGGTACCCCGTACTGAAATCAACAACCTCTGGCAAAACTATCATTTCCTGGTTGAGAAATTCTTTGAGAAAGTAAAACTTAACAAGGAACTGAAAGACCTTGACCTCAGGAAAAACCTGGAAGCTAAAATTGCGCTTTGCGAGAAGACAGAGGAACTATTACTCGAAACCTCTGCAATAAAATCGTTTAAAAAGCTTCAGAAATATCACGAAGAATGGAAAGAAATCGGTCCGGTACCCGCTGATAAAAAAGATGAGATTTGGGAAAGGTTCAAAAACACCACTGATAAAATCAATGACCGCCGACGTGAACACTATTCAATCATTGAACAGGACCAGCAAAAAAACCTTGAAACCAAAACTGCCCTCTGCGAGCAGGGTGAGGCAGTTTTAGTTTTAAAAAATGAAAGTATCAAGGAATGGCAAGATAATACGAATAAGGTCAATGAACTACTCAAGATCTGGAAAAGTGTTGGCCCGGTTCCACAGAAAGTCAATACCGAAATCTGGACCCGGTTTAAATCCAGTCTCGACACTTTCTTTGCCAATAAAAAAGAATTCTTTGATAAGCTGAAAGAACAGCAGCTTCAGAATTACAATCTGAAAGTGGAGCTTTGTATGCAGGCTGAGTCCCTTCAACAGAATAATGACTGGAAAAAAACGACCAATGAACTGATCCGGCTGCAGAACGAATGGAAAAAAATCGGACCCGTCCCAAAAAAACATTCTGATAAGATATGGAAACGTTTCAGGGCGGCTTGTGATGCATTTTTCAATGCCAAATCCGCATATTTCACCAATATCCAGGGGCATGAAGAAGAAAACTTAAAAAAGAAAACTGATCTCATGAACCGGCTGAAAGAATACCAATTCGGAGAGGATAAAGCGGCCAATCTTGAGGTTCTTAAGAATTTCCAGCGTGAATGGACGGAGATCGGTCATATTCCCATGAAAGAAAAAGACAGGCTGCACAACGAATTCCGTGGCCTGATCAGCCAGCAACTCGACAAACTGAAGATCAGTGAAGTTGAAATGAGTACGATCAACTATCAGACCCGTTTTGAGTCAATGAAAAATGATCCTCAGGCCCGTCGCTTCATCAGCCGTGAGAAAGAAGTTCTTTTAGGAAAAATCAACCAGATGAAAGAGGATATCAATCTCTGGGAAAACAACATCGGCTTCCTGGCAAAATCCAAGAATGCCATTATCCTTAAGGAAGAGTTTGAAAAAAAGATCGACAAGGCCAAGAGTGAACTTAAGGTGATGGAAGCGAAGCTGAAGATATTGAAGCAGCAGATATCCTGATACCAGGATGCGGGATACAAGATCAAGATACTTTCAGTGAGATGTCAGGAAATTCATTTGGCAAGGCATTGATTCTTACTACCTTTGGGGAGTCGCATGGGAAAGCCGTGGGAGGTATGCTGGATGGATTTCCATCCAATGTCCTGATCGATGAAGCTTTTATCCAGTCAGAATTAAACCGTCGTCGACCCGGTCATTTTGAATATGGCTCTTCCCGCCGGGAAGAAGACCGGCCCGAATTTCTGTCCGGAATTTTCGAAGGAAAATCAACCGGTGCTCCTATTGCTTTTCTTGTTTACAATATAGATCAGCGGCCTGAAGATTATGCTCATCTGAAAAATGTTTTCCGTCCATCCCATGCCGATTATACTTACCAGCAAAAATATGGCATCCGCGACCACCGTGGCGGTGGGCGTGCTTCCGCTCGGGAAACCCTGGCCAGAGTTGTTGGGGGTGCATTGGCAAAACTCTTCCTTCAAACAAAAAACATCTGTATTGCTGCTCACCTTGTTCAGATTGGGCCCTTTCAGATCCCGGAGTACGAGTCGCTGATCACAGATCAAAATATCCGGGATTATTTGGAACAACTGAAGAAGGATGGAGATACCTGTGGTGGGATTATATCCTGTTCCATTTCCGGAGTTCCCGCTGGCCTTGGTGAACCAGTATTCGACAAACTTCAGGCCGACCTGGCGAAAGCCATGCTAAGCATCAATGCTGTGAAAGGTTTTGATTATGGCTCAGGTTTTCAGTCAGCTGCCATGAAAGGCTCCGAAAATAATGATTGCTATATCTCTGAAAAACAAACAATCTCTACGCTTACAAATCATTCTGGTGGTATACAGGGAGGCATCTCAAACGGACAGGAGATTTATTTCAGGGTAGCATTCAAGCCTGTTTCGACTTTAATGAAGAGACAGGAAACCATAGACACATCAGGAAATCCAGCGATTATCGAAGGAAAAGGGCGCCATGATATCTGTGTCGTACCACGAGCTTTGCCCATTGTAGAAGCAATGGCTGCACTGGTCATGGCTGATCATTTGATAAGAGCAGCGAGGTAAAGAGACCCTGAAATTTCTTATTCCGGTTCCTGCTGGGAAAGGCAGTGAAATGAGCCAAGCCCCCAGATTATTTCTACAGAATCAATGCCGATGATCTCGCGGTCAGGAAAACATTCCTCCAGGATACGCATGGCCTGATCATCTTCCTTGCAACGGAAATTTGGGACGATGACCGATTTATTTGCGATATAAAAATTGGCATAGGAAGCTGGTAAGCGCTGATCTTCATAAATTACCGGTTTGGGCATAGGGATTTCGGCAATATCCAGCTGCTTCCCATTAAGTAAACGGAAGGACTTTAATTTTGCCAGATTCTCAGCAAGAATGGCATGATTTAGATCAGAATGTCTGGGTTCAACCATGGTTACAACGGCATCTTCCCTGAAAAACCTGGTAATATCATCGATATGTCCGTTGGTATCATCGCCTTCGATCCCCTCCTCCAGCCAGAGCACCTGTCCTACACCGTAAAAATTCTGTAAATACTCTTCTATTTCATGTTGAAAAAGCCCGGGGTTCCGGTTTTCATGAAGCAGACACTGGGTTGTAGTCAGCAGTGTTCCCCTTCCATTGAAATCAACAGCACCTCCTTCCATGACAATACCGGGATAAAAAACCGGTAAATCAAGATATTCCCCAATACGTAACGGAATCTGCTCATCCAGGTCGTGGGGATATTTATTACCCCAGGCATTATACTTCCAGCTGACAATGGCTTTTGGTGACGCCAAACCCGGTTTCACCACGAAAGCAGGGCCATGATCGCGACACCAGGCATCATTGGTAGGGTGAATAAGCAAAGTTATTTTCTCCATGTTGATCCCCAGCTGAACCAGATCCCTGATCACTTTTTGCCTTAAACCCTCATCCCTGACATTGATACACACCTGCTCATTCCTGGATATTTCAAGGATGAAACGGTGGTATAAGGGAAAGATCCGGTCTAATGTTCCTGGCCAGGAATAAGAATTACCATGCGGGTAACTTAACCAGGTAGCCCGATGAGGTTCCCATTCTGCAGGAAAATGATAGCCCAGTTCTTTTGGCGTCAATTCAGTCCTATTTTCATCTCGCCCCATCACCTTGTTACTTTGTTACTTTGTCACCCTATCATCCAAAAACCTTTTCAAAATAGGATCATAACTATCGATCCTCCGGTCGCGGAGAAAAGGCCAATGTATTCGTGTCTCTTCAATCCTGTTCAGGTCAAGCTCTTCAACATGTACTATTTCCTCATGATGGGCAGCCTGAAAAAGCATTTCCCCGAAAGGACCTGCCACAAAAGACCCTCCCCAGAATTTCATTTCCCCCTCCTGTCCTGTTCGGTTCACACTGACTACATAGATTCCGTTTGCAACGGCATGTCCACGCTGTACTATCTGCCAGGCCTGATATTGCTGATGGTTAAGTTCCTCTGTTTGGGATACCGCCCAGCCAATGGCTGTCGGATAAAACAAAATTTCCGCACCAAGCAGACTGGTGATGCGGGCAGCTTCCGGATACCATTGATCCCAGCAAATCAAGGTGCCAATTTTGGCATAACGGGTTTCAAAAACCTGATACCCGGAATCTCCGGGAGTAAAATAAAATTTTTCATAATAGCCGGGATCATCGGGAATATGATGCTTACGGTATCTCCCCAGGTACTTACCATCAGCATCAATCACGGCAACCGTATTATGGTATACCCCGCCTGTCCTCTTTTCAAATAAAGAAGCAACCAGAACGACCTCCAGTTCCCTGGCAAGCTGTTGCAGGACCTCTGTAGTCGGGCCGGGGACAGTTTCTGCCAAGGCGAAATAGTCATAATTTTCCTCCCAGCAGAAATACAAGGAGGCAAACAATTCCTGAAGGCAAATAATGCGGGCTCCCTTTGAAGCAGCTTCCCGGATTTTCATCATGGTTTTTTCCAGGTTATCCTTTTTTTCAGAAAAGGAGGAACACTGGATCAATCCCACGTTAACCCTTCTTGTATCCATGATTAAGGATTTAAAAAAAACTTGTGACAATAATTTTTATGTCCCTGCAATACCTGGAGGATGTATACTCCCGGTTTCAGTTTATCATATGAAATCACTGTTTTCTCCTGACCAAAAGAAGCAGTATTAAGGGAAAAAACTTTTTGTCCCATAAGATTGACAAGCATTAGTGAAGCCGGGCCTGATATTCCGGAAGATGTAAATACAAGCAATCGTCTCGTTTCCTTATCCTGGTAAACCGTGATATCAGCAGGGATTTTATCTTCACCTATGCCCAAAGTATAATCCAGGCTAAGGTTGTCAAGGTAAAGTACCGTTCCATTGTGCATATTAAGGAACTGAGCGGTAGAAATAGCAAGTATATTTAAAGTATCCGGATCCGTTTGCTCGAGATATTCGATCCAGGCAGAAAAAGGTGTCCAGTCGGGCGCACTCACTTTACTGGAAAAATAACCCAGCGCAATGGTATCCTGATTTCCGGCGATTGTTTTGAAAAGTGCAATTCCAACAACACAGCTGTCGCCACCTACCGGTGAGAACCTGTAAAAACCCTTAAGGTGTGTTGGTTGGTCATGGATGGGAGCTCCGCCTGAAATTGAGTATGTACCTGAAAGCATATCAATAGTTAATTTTCCAAGGGTAATAACGCCAGGCACATTCACAGGGGAGCCGGGGATACTAATCGTCTTTGTTTCCAGTTTAGCGGAAAAGCTGCCGGATGCGTGACTTGTACTTTTCGAAACAACAGTCTGTCCAAATATCGGGATTGACATCAATTCCAGGTTTGGTGTATCCCAATACTGAGGATCAGAATAACCGCTATGTTGCACCCAGTTCTCGAAATCAGCATTCGGGATCTGAGAAGTTTGACAATGAGCAACCGGCAACATGAAGGTCGATAGTATGCTGATCAATGTGAACCGTAAGATTAATTTCATAAGATAAAGAATGAAGGAAGCGTAAAGATAAAATAAATCATTATACCTTTGAAAAAAATCTCCCATGTTGAGTCAGCACATCCGTTTATCCATGCTGTTTTCGCTTGTTTTTCTATTTTGTTTTCATGTCCTTATCTCAGGACAGGATTCATGCAGGGTGGTCCTCAATAAAAAAAACGAGAAAACCTATCAGGAAGGGCTTGGATTCTTTAAAAAAGGAAATTATACGCTGGCTGCAGCATCCCTGAAAAGTGTCCTGAAGTCAGAGCCTGATTGTGTGGATGCATACTTTGTTCTGGGATTAATCAATTACAAAAAATCCGAGCCCAACCTTAAGGAGGCAGAAAAGAACTTAAAGAAAGTTATTGAGTTATGCCCTGAATACGATCTCTATGCTTATTATTATCTCGGCGAAATTTATTACGGGCAGGAAAATTTCGGGCAGGCTGTAAGTAACCTTGAGGTGTTTTTAAGGGATGTTGACAAGATTAAGACTGATGAGGATTATAACCGGGCCACTGACTTGCTCCGGTATTCAAAATTTTACCTGGAAATAACGAAAAGCCCGGTACCATTCGAACCGAAAGTGGTCGAAGGCATTTCTACAGCAGAGAATGAATATCTTCCCATTTTGTCGCCCGACAACGAGATGGCATTTTTCACGCGGGAAATAAAATTAGTATCTGACAGAAATACGGTCGTTTCAAATACAAGATCCCTGGAAAAGTTTATGTTCAGTACCCGGGGCAGCGATGGCAGATTCACTGAAGGAGAAGAAATGCCTCCACCATTCAATATGAATGCCAATGAAGGAGGAGCTACCCTAACCGCTGATAACAACACCTTATTTTATACGGTTTGTAAGTACGATAAGGACAAGAAATACCTGAATTGCGACATTTATATTTCTGAAAATGTTAATGGAGAATGGACTCCTATAAAGAGCGTGAGTAATAAAATCAACCTGAGTATGTCGTGGGAATCCCAGCCAAGTATATCGGCTGATGGACGAACACTGTATTTCGTCAGCGACAGAAGCGGAGGTTACGGAGGTTACGATATTTACCGGACGATAAAATCAGACCATGGGGAATGGGGAACACCCATGAATCTGGGACCATCTATCAACTCGGCAGGCCATGAAAAATCGCCCTTTATTCATCCTGATGGAAAGTCACTATATTTTTCTTCTGATGGCTGGATGGGTATCGGTGGATACGATATTTTTTATTCCCGGCTGGGTGATAATGGTATCTGGATGAAGGCAAAGAATATTGGATATCCGATAAATTCGCCTGAAGACGAGCTGGGATTTTTTGTCAGCACGGAAGGTGAATACGGGTATTTCGCATCCAATAAATTTAACGGAAAAGGTGGATGGGACCTGTATTCCTTCGAACTCTATGAAGGAGCCCGCCCGGAGAAAGTTCTTTTTATCAAAGGAACTGTCAGTGCTGAATCGCTTGCTGAACCAATAAAAGCAAGGATTGAGCTGAAAAATATTGAGACCAAGAAAATATCTGAGATTCCCCTGGATACCATGACCGGAAATTATTTCGCCGTGGCTCCCTTTACCAGTGATTATATCATGACAGTAAAGAAAGAAGGATACGTTTATGAATCAAAATATATCGCCAAAGCCGATACCATATTTAAATCGCCTGCCAAAGTAGATATGGAAATCAAACCCATCGAATTAAATAAATCATACAGGATCAATGATATTTATTTTTCATTCAACTCCTATGATCTCACCATTGAATCCAAAGCTATCCTCGATCAATTGATTGAATTTTTAACAGAAAATCCGATTATTTTCATTCAAATCCAGGGGCATACTGACAACATCGGGAATGATGTCTCAAACCTAAAACTATCCGCGGAGAGGGCAAAGTCGGTTTATAGTTACCTGGTTTTAAAAGGAATTTCCGATTCCAGGCTTACCTTTAAAGGATTTGGCAAGTCCATGCCGGTTGCTTCCAACGACACCGAAGAAGGCCGTGCAAAGAACCGTCGGACCGTCTTTGTAATCACTAAGAAGTAAAACGGTTGACGGATAGAAGATATCCAATGTCCAAATTCTGATGTCTATAATTCCTTCATCAGGTTGGCCATCTCAATGGCAGCCAGGGCAGCATCAAATCCTTTGTTACCGCCTTTCGTCCCGGCTCTTTCAATGGCTTGTTCGAGGTTATCGGTGGTAAGTACACCAAAAATCACGGGGACACCTGATTCAAGTCCCACCTGAGCCACCCCTTTGGAGACTTCAGCGGCTACATAATCGAAATGAGGTGTGGCACCACGAATGACAGCACCCAAACAGATCACGGCCTGATATTTTCCACCCTGAACCATCTTTTTGGCCAGTAAGGGAATTTCAAAAGAACCCGGTGACCATAGCACGTCAATATTTTTCTCATCGGCCCCATGACGTTTTAATCCGTCGAGACAGCCGGCAAGCAGCTTACCGCTGATAAATTCATTGAAGCGGGCAATAACAATACCAAATTTAAGTCCTTTGGCGTCGAGCTTTCCTTCTATTGTTTTCATAATTCATCTTTAAAGTTAAGTATATGACCAAGTTTTTCCTTCTTGGTTTTCAGGTATTTTAAGTTTCTGGTATGATTCATGATCTGGATAGGAATGCGCTCAACCAGTTCCAGTCCAAAGCCTTCAATTCCTGAGATCTTCTTGGGATTATTCGTCAGCAATTTAAGTTTTTTTACACCCAGGTCAGCCAGGATCTCAGCGCCGGTACCATAATCCCTGAGGTCGGCGTCAAAGCCGAGTGCCCGGTTGGCTTCCACGGTATCCATTCCCTGATCCTGTAAAGAGTATGCCCTCATTTTATTGGCAAAACCTATTCCGCGTCCTTCCTGCCGCATGTAGAGTAAGATTCCCCTTCCCTCCTTTTCAATACGTTTCATGGCATATTCCAGTTGATCACCGCAATCGCAGCGCATGGATCCAAAGACATCTCCGGTCAGACATTCTGAATGAACACGGACCAATACAGGCTCTGCTGTTGTAACATCTCCTTTCACAAGGGCGACATGGTTTTCGTTGGAGATCTTACTGACATAACTATAGGCGACAAATTGTCCATATTTTGTCGGCATATCAACCACCGAGGCAAGTTCAATGAGCTTTTCCGATTTACGTCGATAATCAATCAATGCCGCGATGGTAATAATTTTCAGGTGATGCTTCTCCACATAATCCATCAATTGAGGTACCCTGGCCATCGAGCCATCTTCATTCATAATTTCACAGATGACCCCGGCAGGAAACAAACCAGCCATCTTTGCCAGGTCAACGGATGCTTCTGTATGACCTGCCCTGACCAGTACCCCACCCTCTTTGTACTCAATAGGAAAAATATGTCCGGGCCGGGTAAAATCCTTGACCTTAGCTGAGGGATCCAGCATTCGTTTCACGGTCATTGCCCTTTCTTGTGCGGAAATTCCGGTAGTACATTCCACTGAATCAATCGATACTGTAAAGGCGGTACGGTTCGGATCAGTATTTTTAACTACCATACGGTCAATATTGAGTTCTTCCAGCCGTTCGCGAATAATCGGAAGACAAATCAATCCTCCTCCGTGCTTGGCCATGAAATTGATCAGGGCTGGTGTAATTTTCTCAGCAGCAACGACCAGATCCCCCTCATTCTCGCGATCCTCATCATCCACCACAACAATCATCTTTCCTTTGCGAATATCCTCAATCGCTTCTTCAATCGTATTAAAGTGAAAATTACTCATGGGTTTTAGTATAGGAAATCATTTTTTTCTAAAAAATTCATATCAATTTTCGATCCGGTCTGCCTGATCTGACTTAATTTATCGATATATTTCGCAATTATATCGCACTCAATATTGACCAGATCGCCGGTCTTGCGTTCAAGTATTATGGTCGCCTGCCGTGTATGAGGAATCACAGAAACTTCAAAGGAACGCTGATTCACGGATGCAACTGTGAGACTAATACCATCCAGGGCTACCGATCCTTTTTCGACAATATACCGCAATAAATCATTATCCGTACCTATACTGTACCAAACGGCATTTAGCTCTTCCCAGCGACGTAGGATCTTTCCAAGCCCGTCGATATGACCGCTTACCATATGACCGCCCAGGCGGTCACTTAGGCGAAGGGCACGTTCCAGGTTTACTTTGCTCCCGGCAGAAAGGCACTTCAGGTTGGTCCGCCGGATGGTTTCCGGCATTATTTCCACCGTGAAGCCGGAAGTATCAGAAGTAACCACTGTCAGGCAAATTCCGTTGACACTGATGCTGTCGCCAATTTTTACATCTTCAATGACCAGGGAGGCAGCAATCGTCATTTGAGAAGATTTTACTCCCTGCTGCATTACAATTATTTGTCCAATTTCCTCAATAATACCTGTAAACATCGTATTTGTATTAAACCGGTTTCAGATAAGCTTCGACTAAAAAGTCTTGTCCGATTTTTTTAAATTTCATTCCTTTCAATGGAATGGCCTCTTCCATCAATTCAATACCGGAACCACCAACAGGTGTCGGTGCCAAAGATCCTCCAAGTATTTTTGGTGCAATAAAGCTCATGACCTTATTCACAATTCCCGCCTGCAAAGCAGCATATGCGAGGGTACTTCCTCCCTCGATAAGCACCGAATCAACTTCCATTTTTCCCAGTGCCTGCATCAGGTATATGAGATCCAATTTATTGTTTTTCATCGGACAGATCATCACCTGTGCGCCGAGGCGCTCTATGCTTTTTCTCTTTTCAGGGCAAGCCTGCACAGTAGTGGCAATGATTGTTAATTGAGGATTATACTGAAATATCTTGGCAGTCAATGGAACCCTGGCATGACTATCAGCAATCACTTTAACCGGGTCCCTGCCAGTTTTTCCGTCAAGGCGTGTATTCAGCATGGGATCGTCATATATAACAGTATCTGCGCCAACCATAATGGCGCTGTATTCCTGCCTGATCTTATGAACGAGTTTCCTTGAATGATCCCCGGTAATCCAGCGGGAAGCATGGGTAACGGTTGCTGTTTTTCCATCCAGGGTCATAGCCGATTTCAGCAGTACAAAAGGCAGACCTGTTGTAATGAAATGTACAAAGACCTCATTCAGCCTGCGGCAATCCGTTTCAAGTATGCCGGTTTCAATTTCGACACCATTTTGCTTCAGGTAGGCGATTCCAGCACCATTCACAAGAGGGTTAGGATCTTCCATCCCGATGATCACTTTTTTGATCCTCTTTTCCACGATCAGGTGAGCACAGGGAGGAGTTTTCCCCTGATGTATACAAGGCTCTAAGGTAACGACAAGCATGGCCCCATCCACAGGTTCACTGGAATTTGAAATGGCTTCCACTTCGGCATGAGGACTTCCGAAATGATCATGAAATCCTTCCCCGATAATGCGCCCGTCCCTGACCACCAAAGCACCAACCATGGGATTGGGATTGACCCATCCCGATCCTTTTCTGGCCAGGCTGATCGCCTTACTCATATATTTCTCAAGCGTGTTCATCGACACAAAAAAAATAGCCCTGAAGTCAATACTCCAGGGCTAAGTATGATACAATAAAAAATTAAATCAAATTGATTGTATTCTTCTTTCATCCAGACTATCACTGTCGGTGCCGAAGTTTCATCGGCTCAATCCGGAATTTCCGGAGTCGCGGACTTTACCGCCGGTCGGGGATTACACCCTGCCCTGAAGAATCCATTCTATTTTTATGAACGATATTAACCCAATTTCCTCTTTACTGAACAACCAGCCGATCAGTTTTAATTTCGCTTCCACATTCTACCTTAATCACATAAATTCCCCTGGCATATTTAGTAATATCCAATGACCTTGTTAATGTAGCTTCAGGAGTGGCTATTTGTTCCTGGAATACAGTCTGACCTTTAAGGTCAGTGATACTCAGGTTCGTGGTTTTATTTTTCAAACCCGAAAGGCTGATTATCAGATTTGAACTAGCAGGGTTTGGTTGAATTGAAACACCAAGGACATCTGATGCCTGTTCCTGAATTCCGGTACAAGGATCAAAAATAAAAGTAACCAGATCGGCAACGGCTTCAGTACAAGGAGCCAATGGATATGCAGTAAGGGTAAGTGTCACGGATCCATTGACATGATCCAGATAACCGGGGTAATAGATTGTTGATGCCATTCCGGGATCATAAAAATGGCCATCTCCAGGGGTTGTCCACTGAACACTATCATAATTTGACGCCGATCCGAGCACCGGAAAAGCCGGAACATGCCAGCAATATACATCATCTTCTCCGGCATTCACGGTCGGGGTGGTATTAACCACTAAGACGACAGAGCCGGTTTTGGATTGTGAGCCATCATTAACCAGACAGTTATAGGTAGTAGTAACTGTCGGGCTGACTGAAGGGCTCTTCAGATCAGAAGTAAAACCAGGGGGATCTGAAGTCCAGCTATAAGTATAAGTTCCGGAACCTCCCGTAGCGGTTACATCAAGTTGTGAAGAACTGCCAAGACAAACCGGATTAGGGGTGGCTGTAACATCCAAGGAAAGTAAGTCTAAAAAGCTAAAGGAAGCAATGCGGGTTTTCCAGTTGGTGGGAGAGGTATTGGTATAATATTCCTGGGTATACCAGAAAGTACTCTGGTCCGGGTCAACCACGAGCGAGCTGTAATCTCCCCAGCGACTAGGCAATTGCCAGTTGTTGGTCTGAGATCCGGTACCTTCGATAATGGATTCTTCGGCAATGGTCAGGGTATTTAATGGATCAGTAGCCATTCTGCCTGTGTAGCGGATAGAGGGATTGATATCAGCGCTTGAAACAGAATAAGCAATGGCAATATTACCTGCTGAATCCATGGCAATGCCACCCATCCAACGGCATTTTTCATCCGGCGCAAAAATTCCCTGCTGATAAACCGACCATTGAGCATTGGTGGTCTTTCTGAATTCGTACCAGCGAATTCCGGCGATATACGAACCGGTATTGGCAGTGCCATTGGCAACCAGGGCAAAATGGTCACCCATGTTACGGAAAGCCAGGCGGTACATTATCCTTCCGCTGTTGGTCATAGGATCAAGTTTGATGCTTGTTCCTTTCTGAGGGATACCATCACCCATACTTGAATTATAGGAATTTACAGGAAGCTCAACTTTTTTTGCAAATGTCGAGTTTGCAGGTGTTGTCCAGTCGGTTTTAAATTCGTAGATGTATGCTTTGCTGGGTTTGGTGTACATGAAGTAGGCTGGTGTTGTATCTGAGGGGAAAGGGCCATCGCAATCGGCAGGAAGCATTGCCCAGGGGCCATTGTTTGCCAGGGTAAATTCCTGTATGGTTGCGTCAGGGTCACCGGCAATCATCTTTGTCCGGTCCATGGCATATACACCAACTCCCAATGACTGGGTTGATCCTGATGAGAAGCGATTGGAAGTCATATAATACCCATCATGCCATACAGATAATTTCGGATAGTCGGGCATATAGGAGAACTGGAATTGATACCGGTACCATTCGCCTGTGGGATCACCGGTCTTTGAAACAGCCACCATTTCGAAGAAAGGTCCATTAGGAAAATTCGGAAGTGAGAATTGGGTGAACACCCACCTGTCGGCAATTTCATCATAAAGCACTACAGGATCTCCATCATTGCTGTTGTTGGGCAATCCCTGAAAGACCGAGCTGTTGTTTGTAGGTCCGAGTAATTTTGTACCTGTCTTTGAATAAATAGAAAAACGGCAATTTACAACAGAAAAATAATGATTGGGCCCAACATCTCCGTCTGTATCCGGAGGCACAAGGGTATTGTTGGAAGGTACACCTTCAAAATTCTGAATGGTGCCCTCTGCCTGGGTCAAACCAAATGCACGCTGAACATTAGGATCGAGTGAGTTAAAATCCTGGGTTTCTTTCAGACCTTGATTGAAACTGATTGAAGGATTTTTTACATAACCGTCCTTCCAGGTCATATCTTCCTTGACCACCTTTTTCGTTAATTCACGCAAAGGCGGTGAAACATCAAAATAAACCGGCTTAATAACCGTTGCTTTCAAGGATACCTCCTGAGCAAAAGTAAAATTCACAAGCAGAAGGAATGCGAAAAAGAAAGTAATAAATTTTCTCATATGGGTTTCGGGTTTTTAGAATTCGTCACAAAGTTAAGGAAAGTTTATTCTCCCTGCACAGTTTTCCTGCTTTTTTAATTAATTTTATTGCTTAAAATCTGAAACAATGAATATCATTATAACCGGAGCCAGCAGAGGAATAGGATTTGAATTGGTGAAAACGCTATCGAAGCATAAGCTGAATCATATCGTAGCCCTTTCGAGGAATGGGAAAGCCCTGAAAGAACTGATGGCGGAATGCAGGGAATTGCATACCGACAGCCGGGTCACCGTGTATGAATTCGATCTGACCCAGTTCGAATTTTATCCTTTCATCGTTCAACGCCTGGAAACCTTCATTCATAAATGCGATATTCTGATCAACAATGCCGGCCGGATGATCAACAAGCCGTTTCAGAAAATCGAACCGGCTGATTTCGATGATGTGTATAATGTGAATGTCAAAAGCCTTTTCTTTCTGACCCAGGCCCTACTGCCCATGATGAACAAAGGAGGGCATATTGTCAATATCGGCAGCATGGGAGGCATAAGCGGAAGTAAAAAGTTTTCCGGGCTCTCCGCCTATAGTTCCAGCAAAGGTGCCGTAAGCATCCTTACAGAAGTATTGGCAGAAGAATTGGCTGAGATGGAGATCAGTGTGAATTGCCTTGCCCTGGGCGCTGTGCAGACAGAGATGTTCGGAAAAGCCTTTCCCGGCATGAAAGCTCCGTTAACCCCACAGCAAATGGCCGGCTTTATTGCTGATTTTGCCATTTCCGGGCATAAGTACATGAATGGAAAGGTGATTCCGGTAGCACTGTCGGTGCCGTGACAGGGCAACAAAGTAACAAAGTAACAAAGTAACAAAGTGACAGAGTAACAAAGTGCATTTGTGCATTCGTGCATTTGTGCATTTTTATACTTTTACTTATAAAACTTTTCTCCATGGATAGAACTGATGTTTACTTTAAACCTGAATATGATGCCATTAATCGGAGACTTGCCCGAAAAATTACAATAGCTGCAAATTTCTTCTATTTCTTTCTTGGGTTTATTCTCTGGTTTTTTATTCAAACCTCTCCCACATTTGCGATCGATCATCTTCCCTTGAAAAACCTGGCAATGAATGTTTGTACACCGGGATCACCAAAAGACAACCCTTTTGAAAACATAACAGTTGAGGGATATATAACTGAAAAACCAACAGCAATACCTCTAAATAATGGAAAAATTGTTGCAATAGATTCACTCACACACCAAAGACTCGATAGCGCATACTCAGACATCTCTGGTTATTTTACATTCGACTTCGTAACAGCTCTAAACGAAATCAAAAACCACGGACTGGAAGACAAACTATACCCCACCCCTTACACAACCCAGGCAAACATCGAAGTAAACACAGCAAGCGCAGGAAACTACGTTGCATCAGTTGAAGGAACAGATGGTAGACTTGTATTTACAAAAGACATCGATTTAGAAAATGGATATAACTCACTAAACATAACCGGCGGAAAAAACGGTCAATACATAGTTAATATTAGAAATGGAAAAGAATCACACTCATTCAAAACAATAGTCACAAACACAGATGAACAATTCAATATTACAAATTCCGATAAAGAAAAAACAGAAACAAACTTAAAATCAACAAACGCAACAAACTACGTAATCTTCGAATACTCAAAACCAGGACACACAACAATAAGACGAACAGAACAAGTAACCCCAACAATGAACCTTGGAAACCAAGACTTGTGGATGACGCCTACATTTTCAATCAATACAACAATTAAACCATACGATGTAAATGGAAATCCAGCGAACATCACACTCACAATACATTGGCCAAACGTTAGCGGAGCTGATAGCATAAAGACATACACGCCAAATGCTAACAACGAAATAATCATACACAAAGACTTGTACACAGCAAACGCAAACGCAACACTTGAACTAGACACAGTCAACTACGTTAACAATCAAAAATTCTTAAACATACTAATGGGCAGAGTAATCCATCAACCAATACAAGACTCAAATATATACCAAAGTCCAAAAGAATGGAACCAACCTGCGCAACCAGTCGTTGTAAACATGAACAATCCAAAAATAAACGATCAAACAATTTACAACTACGTTATTCCACTAAAAGTTCCAGACCCAACAGGCGCACCAGGAGACTCAATTAGAATGGACTCTCCGGTTGTAACCCAAATGATGACTAGTAGACCTGGCGCAGGATTTATGACTCATAGATACATACCAACACCTGATCCTGCATTCCAACCATTCTACAAATTCAGACTAACATACAACAAAACAGATAACACTCCAATGTCAACTACCCAAATTAATAGACAGAAAACTCTTAGTGAGATGACAGATAACATGTCCCCAATTCCAAACACTGGCGATCAAATATTTGTAGATCAAGTAGATTTTCCTGTAAACTCACCAACAAATACAACATACGTTCAACGCACGTCAAATCCTAATGCTGACTTAAAAGATCAATTCATACAAATATTTTATTTTAACAGCACACCACAAAGCAGCGTTTGGTACAAAAATACACATACACCAAATGGTGAGTTAAGAGCAAGCTTTGGCGATGCAGGTAATACCTCAACAAATTCGGACGGCATAGTTTTTGCTGAGTATTATAAAGTAAAAACAACAACAAGCGATCCACAAGGAACATCATCAAGCCCATATATTTGGTCTTCAACACTAAATGGACCTACACTTTTAGCATACACAATGGCAAGAGCTCAAGCATTATCTAATTTAAATTTTAAATATTAAGGTGATGGGTGACAGGGGGATAGGGTGACAGAGTAACAAAGTAACAAAGTGACAGGGTGAGTGATTTGATCTTGGGTGAAAGAGATTGTTTTTTTTGTTAATAATTTTCTCAGAGTCTCATATTACTTTTTTAAGTTTTCCGGATTAAGGATAAAACCTGATCATGAAAACGCATAAAGACCTGGATGCCTGGAAAGACAGCATTGAACTGGTAGCCTTGCCGAAGTGGAAACGCAAATCATCATTGCAGAAAAACTCCGGTATATCACAGGACAAGAAATGTTTCTATTGGTCGGAAAAGCAAACAGGATAAGGGCACAAATTGCAGGATTAATCAAATACCTGGAACAAAAACCCTGAGCATTTGTCACTCTGTTACTCTGTTACTTTGTTACTTTGTTACCTCTAAAGATAATCCTCCCCCGCCTTTCCCAGTCCCATAAAGGGCTCCATGGCCCTGGCATAAATTCCATGCACCCAGGCAATGGCCATGCCGTAGTTGGTCACGGGAATACCGGCGTCGATGGCGGGTTTTAAGCGGTTGATCAATTGCTTACGGGTGATCATGCATCCTCCGCACTGAATGATCAGGGAATAGTCGGTAATGGGCCTGACAATCGTACTTAATCCGGTAACAACATCAAAATCCAGTTTCTTCCCGGTAAAATTACTCAGCCAGCGGGGAATTTTCACCCGGCCGATGTCATCACAGGATACATGATGGGTACAGGATTCAAGGATCAGGATACGGTCACCGTTCATTAATTCACTGATTTTCGGGGTTCCTTTCATATATTCCGAAAAATCGCCTTTTTGTCGCGCCAGCACAATGCTGAAACTGGTGAGCGGTATGTCTTTGGGAATGGCTGCATCGGCTTTCGGAAATACCTGGCTGTCGGTGATGACCAGGGCCGGTTTCGGGCTCATTTTTTTAAAGAAGGCATCGACTTCCCGTTCTTTGCAAACCACAGCTATCCCGTCGTGATCCAGCACATCCCTGATCACCTGCACCTGAGGCAGGATCATCCGGCCCTCGGGGGCTTCAATATCAATGGGGGTGATCAGCAAAACGACATCCCCATAGGAAATCAGGTCGCCCACCAGGCTGACTTTCTGATAGGCTGAGCCGGGCATGGTTTTGCGAATACAATCCACGACTTCTTCCAGGTTGACCGGATGAACAGCACTAAATCCGGTGAGGGGCACTTCGTATTTCTCCTGTATTACCCTTGCCAGACCAGGATCAATTTTTTCCAGGTCAGTTTTATTATGGATCAGGACAAATGGGACGTCTTGTTTTTGAAAATCTCTGATCAGTGAAGTTTCAATGTCATCAAACTGGTTCTGCGCGATGATAAGGATGGCAAGGTCAATGATTTTAAGCATTTCCCTGCTTTTCGCCATGCGTTTTTGCCCCAGTTCACCCACATCATCTATTCCTGCAGTGTCAATCATGATGACCGGGCCAATCCCGGGAATTTCAATGGATTTTTTCACCGGATCCGTTGTGGTCCCTGCAACTTCCGAAACGATGGCTGTATCCTGGCCGGTAAGGGCATTGATAAAGGAACTCTTGCCATTGTTCCTGCGGCCGAAAATGCCGATATGGGGTTTATTGTCGCGTCCTTTTGACATCATGCTTGAACTATTATAATATTATTTAAGATCATTCAGGCTATATCCTAACTTCAGCAAATTCTCAGGCTGAAGGATCTCCATTAACTTTTCTTCACTTATTATCTTCATTTCGAGGTTTGCTTCCCGGATGCTGATCCCTTTTTCCTTCATCCGTTTGGCCAGTTCAGCGGCCTTATGATATCCGGTAAAAGGAACAAGGGCAGTGGTAATGGAAGGGCTGTAAAATAGTCTTTCCAGACTCATGAAAGTATTAACCCAAAGGCCATCGAATAGATTTCTTTTCAGGGTTTCATCAGAGGCGATGAGCAGCCGCAGGCTTTCAAGCATGGCTGTGCCGATTACCGGAAGGTAGGCATTTAACTCCAGGCAACCCAGGGCTGAGAGGGAAGTGATCAGTTGATCGTTGGCATAGATGCGGTGGGCGGCGCTGATCACAAATTCAGGAATCACCGGATTGATTTTCCCCGGCATGATGGAACTGCCAACCTGGACCTGGGGAATGGTGAGTTGGTGAGTTGGTGAGCTGGTGAGTTGGTGAGTTGGTGAGTTGGTGAGTTGGTGAGTTGGATTACAGAGGTCGGAGGCGAGGAGGCGGAGGTCGGAAACCATTTTTTCGAGGTTTACGGCATGGGCTTTCAGGATGGCATGTACTTCCACGAAAGCATCCAGGTTGCTGGTGGCGTCGGACAGATTTTCGCTACGGGTGACCGGGAGATGGCTGATTTTCTGCAATTGATTGATGGCTTCCATGATAAAAAACCGGGGGATGGCGATGCCGGTTCCTATCGCGCTTCCGCCCAGATTAACCATTTTAATCCGTTCAAAGCACTTTGAAACCCGCCACCAGTCTCTCGACAATGCCTCGCTGTAACTGCTGAACAATTTCCCAAAGGAAGCCGGCACTGCTTCCTGCATCTGGGTATAACCGATACGCAGGTCGTTGCGGTGTTTGCCTTCCAGTTCTTCCACTTTAAACCGGACATCATTGATGGCTTTCTCAAGCAGGTTCAGCTGTTGCATCACCGCCAGTTTCAGGGCAGTCGGGATAACATCGTTAGTGGATTGAAAAATATTGGCCTGCTCAAGCGGGTCTATTTCCTTATAATCCCCTGGTTTTTTTCCCATCTTCAGGAGAGCGGCATTGGTGATAATTTCGTTGACATTCATGTTGATGCTGGTTCCGGCACCGCCTGAGATAGCTGGGACTATGAAGGAATCAAAGTACTTTCCCGCCGAAACTTCTTCGGCGGCTTTGATCAGATAAGAGATGCAGGATAAAGGTCGCTGCGCTCCCTGTATGGCATCCTGCATCCCTACCTGTCCGGCAGGCAGGCTGCATCCTGCATCCTCATTTTTTCTCTCCACCGCCTTCTGATATGCCTCCACCGTCAGGTAGCAAGCCTTTTTCACCAGTCCGATGGCTTTGTACCATTCCAAGGGGAAGGGGGTATGGTCAGGAAAATTTTCCCTTGCTCTCAGGGCATGGATACCATATAAAACATTTTCAGGCAATTCCCTGCTTCCGATATAATCCGTTTCCTGACGCATAAAACAATGAAGAATTAAGAATGAAGAATTTTGAATTATTGTTAGGGTGACAGTGATTTTTCATAACTTTACAGTTTTGTTGAAACTGCTTTCACCATGAAGCAAATATACTGCCTTTTCTTTTTCATTTTACTTTCTGGTGCTGTTCAGGCACAATCCAATACCGAGTTCTGGTTTGTAGCTCCGGAAGTTACTACCGGACATGGCGATCGTCCGATATATCTTTTTTTAACTTCATTTGGTGAAGCTGCCACTGTAACGATTACGCAACCGGCCAACACCGCCGCTTTCCCTCCCATTGTAATAAATATTCCTGCCAATGGGACCTGGAGAGAAGATTTAACCTCCCGCATTGACATTATCGAAAATAAACCGGCGAACACAGTTCTTCCATACGGAATCAATATTACTGCCACAAAGCCCATCACGGCTTATTATGAAGAAGCTTATACCAATAACACGGATATCTTTACGCTTAAGGGTGACAATGCCTTAGGCACGGATTTCTATATTCCTTCCCAGAATTATTTTTATAATCATACCCCATTGTCACCTCAAGCATACAATGCTTTTGATATTGTCGCCACCGAAGATAATACTACTATAACCATTACCCCAAGTAATGATGTTATAGGTCATGATAAGAATGACGGAGCATATACCATTGTTTTAAATAAAGGTCAAACCTATTCAGCTCAAGCTAAATGGACAGAAGCTGAAAAACACCTCATGGGCTCCCATGTTACTTCAGACAAGCCCATTGCCATTACTTTCAAAGACGATTCAGTTCAGGCTGAAGGCCAAGGCTGTTATGATCTCGTTGGAGACCAGATTGTTCCTGTTTCCGTTATTGGAACACAGTATGTGGCCGTCAGAGGATATCTTAACGCTGCAGTCAACGACAGGGTATTTATCCTGGCCACCAATGATAATACCGATGTGTTTCGTGATGGTAATCCGGTACCCGTTGCGAATCTGAATAAGACACAATTATTTTCTTTTTCTTTACCTTCAGCAAATCCTGTGAGTTATATTCAAACAACCCAACCGGTATATATTCTGCATGTCAGCGGGTATGGGTGCGAAGTGGGAGGTGCTTTGCTTCCTCCGATCAATTGTACCGGCTCTGATGCGATTGCATTTACGCGTTCAACCTTATATGATTTTGGATTGATTATTATCACCAAAGATGCTGCCAAAGGCAGTTTTACGATCGATGGAGATGCAAGCCTGGTTCCTGCTTCTGCTTTTTCTGCAGTACCGGGCTATGCAGGCATGGTATATGCCCGGATCGAATATACTACAGGCCAGCTTTCAGCCAACACGCCTCATATCATTGCAAATTCCACGGACATCTTTCATCTTGGAATTATCAATGCTTCAGGAAACGGAGGCACTGGCGGATGCCGGTATGGATATTTTTCCAATTTTACCGACCTGAACCTGGGTCCGGATTCCTGGATCTGCCCGGGAAACTCAAGGGTTCTGGATGCCGGACCCGGCAGAAATTCATATCTCTGGAGTACCGGTGCAACCACCCAGACAATTACAGTCAGTACCCCTGGCAACTATTCTGTCACAGTAGATGACCATAGTTGCATTCTTACCGATGAAGTAGTCATCAGCTATTATACAGCTCCTACCCCAAACCCCGGACCTGACAGGGCCATTTGCCCGGCTCATCAGCAGACGATTACCTTGAGTGCAGGTGGAACTTATACTTCTTACTTATGGAGTACCGGAGAAACAACACCAACCATCGATATAAGTACTCCGGGAACTTATTCTGTTACTGTGACTGACGGAAATACCTGCAGCGGTTCTGGCTCAGTAGAAATTACCGAAAGGCCATATCCGGTTCCGCTGATCACAGGTCCTTTAACACCCTGCATCGGGTCTGTATCCATTCCTTATCACGGAGAACCAAACGGAACAAATTATCAGTGGGCGGTTACTGCAGGAGGGACAAACATGACAGGGCAGGGAACACAGGATATTACCATTGATTGGACCAGCGCAACAACTCAGCAACTCACATTGACTTTGACCGATGTATTCGGATGTACACCATTAGCCCCAACATCACTGGATATTCATGTCAAACCATTGCCAGTGCCGTCACTTTCGGGCCCGGCATCCGTTTGCCCAGGTATTCCAGGAAAAGTTTATACCACCGAAACAGGCAAAACAAACTATCAATGGTCATTTTCAGCAGGCGGTACTAAAACAGCCGGGGGAGGGACAACAGAATCGAGCCTTACGATGACCTGGAATACCAGCGGACTGCAGAACGTCAGTGTGAGTTATACCGATGACTTTGGTTGTACATCTTCCCTTCCCACTCCCTACCCGGTGACCGTAAATCCAAATCCCATACCAGTCATCAGCGGTCCTACTCCAGTTTGTGAACTGTCGAATCCCCCGGGCGTTTATTCCTCTCCTTTCCAGACAGGTCATGCCTATGCCTGGAATGTGAACGGGGGAGCCCTTCAGGCGACTGCCAATCCCAATGAAATCAGGGTTCTGTGGGGCCCGACCGGCCCGGCTTCCATCAACCTGACAGAGACAAATACCTTCGGATGCCAGGCCCCTGCTAACGTTTATCCGGTCGTACTGAACCCCAAGCCTTTATCTCCTGGCCTTATTAGCGGTCCAGCAGCAATATGTGATGGCACCTCAGGAAATTCTTATAATGTACCTGCCATTACCCATGCCACTTCTTATTCCTGGAGTTATTCCGGAAACGGAGCAAGTATCATTGACCCCTCTGTCAATCCTGTTAATATTAATTTTGCCGTTAATTCAAGCGGTGGGAACCTCACTGTATTCGGGATAAATCAATGCGGAAATGGGCCGGTATCCACTGCATATCCCGTCATTATCAAACCCCTGCCCGACACCCGCCTCGATAACTGCATGAATCTCTTCATGAGTACGACGGCCAAACCTTTTACACTCAAAGGTGGTTTCCCCTTAGGCTCAACTGGATTTTATTCAGTTGACAATACTCCCATTCCATCCGGAATACTCACCCCTTCGACGCTTTCATCTGGCATTCATAACCTGACCTATACATATCAGAACGCGTTGCTTTGTTCCAAATCTGCCAGCGAGTCATTCACCATAGTCAGCAATATTTTCCCCTGCGGGCAGGACCTTGTGGATCAACGTGACGGGGAAATTTATCATACTTCTTTTTTAGCCGGAAAATGCTGGATGGCTGAGAACCTTAGAATCGGTGCGAAAATACCTGATAACCGACACCAGACTGACAATTGCATCGTTGAAAAACAATGTCTATCCACTGAGATAAACGACCAATGTAAAAACTACGGGGGAATTTATCAATGGGATGAACTTATGCGGTTTGAAACGACCGAAGGCTCCCAGGGACTTTGTCCAGGCGGATGGCATGTCCCGACTGCCACCGAATGGAACACTATGCTTACACTGGCTTACCAGGGAAGCAGCCTGGCTGCATTCGGACTAAGTGATCTCTACCTTACTCCCCGTGGTTTTGAAGCACTTAAAAAAGGAATTTATTTATATCATGATACCTGGGCCTTCCTTACAAATTCAGGCCTGCCGGCAGGTATGTTCTGGACTTCAACAGAAAGCAGTGTTTCCAATGCATTCGCAAGAGGGATAAATGATATTAATCCCAGCGTTTCGCTTTATCCTGCAAGCAAAGCCAACGCCTTTTCATTGAGATGTGTAAAAGACTGATTTTATATTTTGTATTATTTCGTTTTTCAGTAACTTTATTGCAATTTTTTGCGTAAAAACTTCATGGCATAATCATCCGCATGAAAACACATTTCGCTCCTTTGCCTGTTATTCTTTTTTGTTTTTTTATTTTTCCTCATTTTCATGGATGGGCTGAAGGAACCAATGAAATTATGCCTTCGGCTGCAAACCCGACGAAGTTGCATTTGTCGAAATACAAAAATGTGACCAATGAAAATTACAATGATTTTGCCTTGTACCGTGCACTGGAGAACGAGCGTCTGCAATTTACAGTGAAAGATAATACAGAGATTGTTTATTTCGGGTTTCAGCCTAAATCCTCGGAAGTTTCAACCGACTTCAGATTCAGAATTAAGAATGCCGCTGGGGTAGTTGTTTACCCGGCAGATGGTTCAGATGTACAGGTCCCCGGTTCAGGACCCGGCTGGATTAATGGATTGCCGCAGGCCCAGTACGGACCCAATACTATCAATCCCCTGGGCTATGAACCTTTTACTTTCAATCCGGCAGAGGGTGGACATTATTATCTTGAATTTAATTTTACCGGTCCTGATCCCTCTCCTGATCCTCCAACCACAACAGGGACAAGTAAAACTTTAGAATGTTTTGATATTACCGTTGCCACTGCCGCCAATGTAGCAATTCCCGGCAGGGTATGGTCAAAAGCCTGGCAGTTCACCACAGATGGGACCACCAACCAGTCGAAAGCGATCATGTATCCATATACGGATGATGGAATTACCACACAGATAGATTTCAACGCTATCAGTCCTTACCGTTTTGCTGTTTCCTGTAACAAAACCGGTGTTTATAATTCCGGGGTGATTGAAGAAGACAGAAAATCAGTTACAGGACGGCATACTTATCCACAATACAGGGTATTCCTCCATATTCCCGATCATACCATTCCCGATTTCCCGGAAGGCGTGCTGGGGGAACTTCTTTCGGCGAGCGCCTCCGATATTAATTGCAATGGTACTGTTAAATTTGCAGTTTTCGTTAACAAAGATGGTTCAGTTAAAATTACCCTGAATTTCAGCGGGGGATATACGACCAGGTCCTTACCCCCTACTGATGTCTGGGCTTCTCCGGCCACCAACCTGATCACCTGGGATGGGAAAGACGGATCCGGTACATCCGTTCCCAATGGCACCACGATATCAGTCTCCCTTCAGTATGTCAACGGACTGACCAACCTGCCCATGTATGATGCGGAATACATGGGAGGAAGCTATCCAACCTGGAATGGCTATATTATTGACCTGGTCTCCCCGGCCGGAAGTAAACCACCGGTTTTCTGGGATGATACGAAAATAACAGGTTGTACACCTCCTGCCGGATCCAACTATACCGGATGCACGGATTTATCAGGTTGCCATTCTTGGAATTATTGCATCGGAAATGCAAATACGATCAATACCTGGTGGTACACCCTAAGCAACAGCACCTTAGATATTACTCCTTTTAACTCAGTCAGAACTCCGGGTCCGCTTGGTGACATCACCGGATCAACAGAGGCTTGCCAGGGATCTTCCAGTGTGCTTTTTACCGTTGCCCCTGAAATCAATTCCACAGGATACGAATGGGTTTTACCCTCTGGCGCTTCCATTGCTTCCGGTGGAGGGACAAATTCCATCACGGTTAACTTTTCAGGTACAGCCACTTCAGGAAATATCCAGGTCAGGGGAACCAATGCCAGTGGTTGTGCACCGGGACCATATTCAACCCTGGCTATTACCGTACATCCTATTCCAGATCTCACAACTTCACTCACACAAAGCGTCTGCTCCGGAATCACGAAAAACATTGCCCTGACTTCCACTTATGATCCCGAGGTGACATACTCCTGGTCTGTCGTCAGCTGTTCGCCGGAAATAGTCACCTGTCCTCCAGCTGGAACTTTCAATACAAATCCCATAACCGTCACTCCATCCGTTGCTGGTCTTACTTCAGGAACCATCACCTACAACATCATGCCCAGCATCACCACCTGCCAGCCCGACAATCCATATACCCTCCTATTGACCGTCAGCCCATTGCCTGATGCAACAACGACTCCCGGACCTAATTCATTTCTTTGCTCAGGCCAAACCACAAGTATTGCTCTTTCATCAACTTTTGCGACCACAACATTTTCCTGGAATCTCCCTGTTTGTACCAACATATCTCCGATACCTGCTGGCGGAGGAGGATCAGGCATTTCCAACCAGCTGACACTGACCGATAACAGCCTACCCGGTTCTGCCGATTATGCCATCATCCCCAATAATGGTGGATGTATCGGGAATGCTGTTCATCACATCGTTACAGTGAGGCCAACCCCGGTTCCCCTGATCACCGGTTCCATGAATTTCAGCGTTTGCCAGGGAGCCCAGGAAGTATATACTACCGAAGCCGGCATGGGGAGCAGCTATGTCTGGACTGTTTCTTCCGGAGGAACAATTAATGGAGGACAAGGGACCAACACACTCACTGTTACCTGGAATGCCGTAGGGCCACAGCAAGTCACGGTATCTTATACCAATGGAAATAACTGTACAGCCGCCACCCCCACGATACAGGCCATTACAGTTAAGCCTATTCCGAATGTTAAGACACTGCCGGCAAGCACATTTACTCTTTGCTCAGGCTCAAGCGCTCAGGTTGCATTGACTTCAGATGTTGCCGGTACCGAACTGAATACGACATTCAGCTGGACAGCCAGCGGAAATGGAGCAACATTGACTCCAAACCCGGGAACCCTGCCTGCCACGCCGGGGAATATCAACCAGGCCTTTACTAATTCAGGGAATATACTCGAACCGGTGGTGTTTCATATTATGCCAACGGCTGCAGGTTGTTCCCCTTCATCACCCACAAATTTCACAGTGAATTTCAATCCTGTACCTGCTGTTTCAACCCTGGTTCAGGGATCACCTTCAACGACCCAGAGTGTTTGCAGCGGGTTCGCAACTCAGGCCATCAACCTTCAAACAAATGTTACTGGTTTGACCCCTGCCTACAACTGGACGAATACCTGCGATGCAGGGATTACTAATTGTCCTCCCGCATCGGGGACCTCTAACCCTATTCCTGCATTTATCCCCGGGAATACAACCACGAGTGTAAAGAACGTTACTTATTCCATTATTGCTTCCCTGACTGCCACTTCAGGAACCTGTCCTGGGCTGCCGTCTCCGTTTACCGTTCATGTCAATCCTTTACCTGTAACGACTTTCACCGGTACTACTACTGTTTGTCAGGAATATCCGACGAAATATCTTTACCCTGTCCAAGCGGGACCTGCCTGCACCTATACCTGGAGCATCATTCCGGAAACAGCAGGGACCATTGATAATACAGCAGCTCCAGTCGCCAGCATCACCTGGAATACACCGGGAAACCCCACACTTCAGCTGAATGGCTTGACAACGGAAGGTTGTACTTCATTTTCATCTCAGGTTATTACCGTGAATCCTAAGCCTGTTGTCACGCTCTCAGCCTGCTTCGACCTGGTCACCACAGTCAACGCAAAGCCTTTCCTTCTCAGAGGTGGAACACCCCTGGGCAGTGGTGGTAAGTATTATATTGATGGAACAACTGAGGTTGTCGGGTCCGTGCTTAATCCATCCACACTCAGTGCTACCACCCATACAGTTTCTTTCACATACACCGATGCAAATACCTGTACAGCCAGTGATTCAAAGATACTTACTGTAGGACAATCCAATGCGAATTATACCTGTTATCACAATACTTTTACTGATCCCCGGAATACTGATCCTTCTACCAAAAATTATCCAACCACTACGGTGACTGCCAATGGCAGGACTACCTGCTGGATGCTGAAAAACCTTAATTGGGGAAGCAATATCAGTTCTACCCAGCCTCAAACCGACAATTGTCAGTTGGAACGGTACTGCGCTCCCAATGATAATACTTGCGCAACATATGGATCCCTCTTCCAATGGGATGAACTCATGCAATACGGAAGTACCCCGGGCTGGACGAAAGGCGTGTGTCCGCCGGGCTGGCATGTTCCCACTTCGGTGGAATGGCAGGACCTCATCGATGCCAGTCAGGGAAATGGTATTGCCGGAGGAGCGCTGAAAGACCTTGCAGATACATGGGGATTTAAAGGTTTACTGAGTGGTATATTATATTTTAATGATATCTGGGCATTTACCGCCACTGACAACCTGAAAGCTGCCATGTACTGGACATCCACCTGGGCGACAGGCAAACCCATCGCCCGTGGCATCAATTTCATTAACCCTTCTGTTTCTTATTATGAAAGCCCTAAAGCCAATGCCTACCCGGTTCGTTGCGTGAAAGACTGAATTCATTTCTGATATGTTATGTTAGGTTAATAAATTTTCATTACTTTTACAACAGATTTTTCGTAATCAATTACTGAAAAACTGCTTGTATGAGATCAACCTTTGTCCCCCGTTTTATTTATATAATGCTACTTCAGGTTTTTCTTGTTAGTTCCTTTGCTTTCGGAGAAGGAACTAAGGAAGTAAGGCCAGATAGCACAAATACCTATGGTTCACTCCTTGTCATGACCAGTGGATATACTCAATTTGCTCATACAGGTACAGGAAATAGCCGTCCTCCAGCAGGATACCGGCTGTATATTCATATTCATAATGTAAATGAAACAATACTATTCGGTCTTAAGACAACTACGGGGAATATAACTTACCGCTTAAGGAACCCTTCAGGAACCGTGGTGAAGTCAGGAACCTGTCCGACTATGACCAACTCACAACCCGGATTGATAAAATTTTTTAAACAGGCCACCATTGGCCCATTCAAGGATATAGGTGGGTATGACCCCATTGTTTATAAAGTTACGGATCCTACTGCTCTGGGCGATTATTCGATCGATTTCGATAATTCGAATTGTCAGTTTGACCCCTTCGATTTCCAGGTAGTTAACGGAAATAACGACCCTGCATTGCCAGAAGATAAAATCAATGGCCGTGTATTTTCCCAGGCATGGCAGTTCTATGCAACATTAAGCCCTATTCAGAACTTCTCTCCAAGATTTTATGTTTTTTCTGATGACGGGATTGTAACAAAACTTAAATTCAAAGAAGCCCATATCGGAGCCTGTGCCCTGTTCTGCAATCCAAATGGAGTAGATAGCACTGGGGATTTTGCCGAAGACAGAAAATCAAAAAATTCAAATACCACTTCTTCATTCCCCGGAATCGCCCGTTATCGGGTTTTTCTGAACAACCCTGATATTACAGCTTATCCTGATGGAGAATATGGCAGCATGGTAGGGACACCTTATATCACTTTCGACCCAAATTTTCCTCAATGCAGCGGAAAAAAATACATCTGGGTCAATGTCAATAAAAAAGGCAATGTTCAAATAAAAATAGTATTGCCTGGCAGCCCTGCCACTGATGTTTCATTATATAAAGTCGTCAACGCAGGTTGGAATTTTATTGCCTGGGACGGAAAAGATAAATTGGGGAATATGGTACCTGACGGCACACCGATCACCATTGAAATAACCTATGTGAATGGATTGACAAATTTACCACTTTGGGATATTGAACAAAACTATAAGGGATTTGTTGTGACCCTGATCAGACCAATCAACCCGGATATAAGTAGTCCAAAAGTTTTCTGGGATGACCGGTCACTAAGCGGTGGAACTGCCTGTCCGGCTGTTTTTGAAAACACTGCCGGTTGTGAGCCAACCATTGTTGGCCTTGATACTACAGGATGCCACGTCTGGGGTACAGGAAGCACTGAGTGCCATGATAAAATGATCAATACCTGGTGGTATTCGGCCAGTACAAGTACATCAACGATCACGAACACACATGAAGCAATGCCACCCCTTCCCGTAGGTACTTCCCCTGTGGACCGCTGTGGAATAGGGGATGTTGACGTTTCAGCAACCGTATTACCCGGTGAAATCGTCCGCTGGTGGGATGTGCCATCAGGAGGATCTGCACCCCTGGCAACCAGCAATTCCGGTATTCCCTATACCATAACCCTGAGTACCACCGGAACTACACATATTTATGCTGAAGCATATAATCCAGCCTCTCTTTGTGCAAGTGATCCACCACGGGCCGATTTTGTCCTTAATGCCTTTCCCATTCCTGCATCTCCGACAGGGTCAACCACAGTTCTGCAATGTGGCCCGGGACAAGTAACGATAACCGCAAATACAGTGCCGGATGTCAGAATTGACTGGTACGATGCAGCCAGCGGAGGATCCCTGCTTTCCTCATCAAACCCTTTCGTTACTCCTTTTCTGAGTGCAACTACTACCTATTATGCAGAGGCTGTCGATAATGCATCAAATTGTATAAGTACCAGCCGTACTGCTTTTACAGCCAGCATTAATCCTTTACCTACAGCCTCCATCTCGGGAACGACATCCGTTTGCCAGAATTATCCTTCCCCACTCATCACCTTTACCGGTGGCGCCGCCACAGAACCTTACACCTTTACCTATAACATCAATGGCGGATCTGATCAGATTGTCACCACAGTGGCAGGGAATACGGTCACAATACCCGCCCCAACCAATATTACCGGTACTTTCACTTATAACCTCATCAGTGTCAGGGAAGGAAGCACTGCTGCATGTAATCAGCTTCAGCCCGGAAGTGCAACTATCACCGTCAATGCGCTTACAACACCTACTCTTAATGGTGAAAGCCCTGTTTGTCTCGGAGTTCCGGGAAAAGTATACACTACCCAGGCTAGTAAAACAAATTACCTCTGGACCTATCCTGCGGAAGCCACAAAAACAGCAGGTGGAACGACTACTGACAACACTATTACCCTGACCTGGAATACGGTAGGAAATTATGATATCAACGTCAATTATACTGAACCAACCACCGGTTGTACAGCCGAAACCCCTACCCCCTATAATGTCACTGTGAACCCCTTGCCTACTGCTACTATCTCAGGAACTACTTCAGTTTGTCAGAATGCAGCGGCTCCGCTGATCACATTTACCGGGGCTGACGCCACTGCTCCTTATACCTTCACCTACAAGATCAACGGCGGGACCGACCAGGTGGTTACCACTTCGGCCGGGAACAGCGTTACCGTTGCCGCTCCCACCGCAGTTGTGGGAACCTTCGTGTACAGCCTGGTGAGCGTGCAGGATGCAAGCTCCACGACCTGTTCACAATCTCAGTCGGGAAGCGCCACCGTGATAGTGAATCCTTTGCCTACGGCTACCATTTCAGGAACTACTTCAGTTTGCCAGAATGCAGCGGCTCCGCTGATCACCTTTACCGGAGCTTCAGCCACTGCTCCTTATACCTTCACCTACAAGATCAACGGCGGGGCCGACCAGGTGGTTACCACTTCGGCCGGGAACAGCGTTACAGTTGCCGCTCCCACCGCAGTTGTGGGAACCTTCGTGTACAGCCTGGTGAGCGTGCAGGATGCAAGTTCCACGACCTGTTCACAATCGCAGTCGGGAAGCGCTACCGTGGTAGTGAATCCTTTGCCTACTGCTACCATTTCAGGGACTACTTCAGTTTGTCAGAATGCAACGGCTCCGCTGATCACCTTTACCGGGGCTGACGCTACTGCTCCCTATACCTTCACCTACAAGATCAATGGCGGGGCCGACCAGGTGGTTACCACTTCGGCCGGTAACAGCGTTACCGTTGCCGCTCCCACCGCAGTTGTGGGAACCTTCGTGTACAGCCTGGTGAGCGTGCAGGATGCAAGTTCCACGACCTGTTCACAATCGCAGGTAGGAAGCGCTACCGTGGTAGTGAATCCTTTGCCCACGGCAACCATTTCAGGGACTACTTCTGTTTGCCAGAATGCAGCGGCTCCGCTGATCACCTTTACCGGAGCTTCAGCCACTGCTCCTTATACCTTCACCTACAAGATCAACGGCGGGGCCGACCAGGTGGTTACCACTTCAGCCGGGAACAGCGTTACCGTTGCCGCTCCCACCGCAGTTGTGGGAACTTTCGTGTACAGCCTGGTGAGCGTGCAGGATGCAAGCTCCACGACCTGTTCACAATCCCAGGCAGGAAGCGCAACCATTTCTGTGAATCCTTTGCCCACTGCTACTATTGCAGGAACAACCGCGGTTTGCCAGAACTCCGTGGCTCCGCTGATCACCTTTACCGGGGCTGACGCCACTGCTCCTTACACCTTCACCTACAAGATCAACGGTGGGGCCGACCAGGTGGTTACCACTTCAGCCGGGAACAGCGTTACCGTTGCCGCTCCCACCGGGGTTGTGGGAACTTTCGTGTACAGCCTGGTGAGCGTGCAGGATGCAAGCTCCACGACCTGTTCACAATCGCAGGTAGGAAGCGCTACCGTGGTAGTGAATCCTTTGCCCACGGCAACCATTTCAGGGACTACTTCTGTTTGCCAGAATGCAGCGGCTCCGCTGATCACCTTTACCGGAGCTTCAGCCACTGCTCCCTATACCTTCACATACAAGATCAACGGCGGGGCCGACCAGGTGGTTACCACTTCAGCCGGGAACAGCGTTACCGTTGCCGCTCCTACCGGAGTTGTGGGAACCTTCGTGTACAGCCTGGTGAGCGTGCAGGATGCAAGTTCCACGACCTGTTCACAATCGCAGGTGGGAAGCGCCACCGTGATAGTGAATCCTCTGCCCACGGCAACTATTGCAGGAACAACCGCGGTTTGCCAGAACTCCGTGGCTCCGCTGATCACCTTTACAGGAGCTGAGGCCACTGCTCCCTATACCTTCACCTACAAGATCAACGGCGGGGCCGACCAGGTGATTACCACTTCGGCCGGGAACAGCGTTACCGTTGCCGCTCCCACCGCAGTGGTGGGAACTTTCGTGTACAGCCTGGTGAGCGTGCAGGATGCAAGTTCCACGACCTGTTCACAATCGCAGGTAGGAAGCGCTACCGTGGTAGTGAATCCTTTGCCCACGGCAACCATTGCCGGATCGACTCAGGTTTGTCAGAACTTAGCTTCTCCCCTGATCACCTTTACCGGCGCTTCGGCCTCTGCTCCTTATACTTTCACCTATAATATTAATGGCGGACCTAACCAGGTGGTTTCTACCACTGTTGGAAGCAGCGTAACTGTGGCTGCTCCGACAAATATTCTGGGAACATTCACCTACAACCTTATCAGCGTGCAGGATGGAAGTTCAACCACCTGTTCGCAGCCCCAGTCGGGAAGCGCTACCATTATCGTGAATCTCCTGCCTGCTCCTACCGTGACCGGTCCTGCTTCGGTTTGTGATGGCGATATTGCAGATTATTTTACAGAGACCGGGGCGACAACCTATACCTGGATTATTCCACCCGCCGGACAGATACTATCGGGTGGTGGTGATCACGATGCTACTGTCAAGGTGAAATGGTCGGGCCCTGCCACTTATAACATAAGTATCAATTATGTTATTGGTACCGGTTGTACTGCCGCTCTACCCACCTTATACCCGGTTACGGTCAATGCCCTGCCCAGTCCGGTGATCACCGGACCAACGCCCATCTGCGGTTTATCCCAGCAGAATTATACCGTGAATCCAATTGTTATTGGTCACACTTACGACTGGACCGTTCTTGGTGGTACTATTCAATGGGGACAAACCGGATCTACGGTGAGTGTGTTATGGGGGAATAATCCAACCGCAAACCTTAACCTAGTCGAAACCATTCATTATAGCGGGACCAATTGTTCGGCTCCGGCGCCCCAGTACACCGTCACCCTCAATCCATGGCCGGTTGCCGCTGCTGCCATCAATGGGCCTTCTGGAGTTTGTAAAACATGGAACAATGTTGCTTACAACGTTCCTGCCATTCTCAATGCAGAATCTTATGTATGGAATTATTCCGGCAGCGGGGCTACCATCGTGAACAATGGAAATTCAGTGACCATCAGCTTTAATGCTACTGCTACAAGCGGGGATCTGACCGTGAAAGGTTCCAATACCTGCGGCTTTGGCCCCCTGTCTCCGGTTAAATCCATTCAGGTCAATTCCCTTCCCATTGTTTCTTTACCCGCCTGCTTTGATCTGGTGACAACCACCAATGCCAAGCCTTTTATTCTCAAAGGCGGAACACCCCTGGGCGCCGGTGGCAAGTATTACATCGATGGAAACCTGGTGGCCGGGAATGTTCTGGATCCTTCCACCCTGGGAGAGGGAGGTCATGGCATCTCTTTTACCTATACCGATGCCAACACCTGCCAGGCTTCTGCTTTTCAAACCATAACCGTGTACCGTTCCAATGCCGACTATCAATGCGTGAATAACACCTTTACCGACCCCCGCAATACCGATCCAGCCACCAACAAGTACCCTACCTACCCGGTCACTGCCAATGGCCGAACTACCTGCTGGATGATCAAAAACCTGAACTGGGGAAACAGCATCGCTTCAGCCCTGAATCAAACCGACAACTGCACGGTGGAAAGGTATTGTCCGCCCAACGACAACTCCTGCTCTGCTTACGGCTCCCTGTTCCAATGGGATGAACTCATGCAGTACGGAAGTACCCCGGGTTGGTCAAAAGGAGTTTGCCCCCCGGGATGGCATGTGCCTACCTCCCTGGAATGGCAGGATCTGATCGATGCCTACCAGGGCAACGGCATTGCTGCAGGAGCACTCAAAGATCTCATCCCGGCAACTGGCTTCCGCGCACTGCTCAACGGCATGTACTACCTCAATACCACCTGGGCTTTTACCGCTGTGGATAACATGAAAGCATCCATGTTCTGGACTTCTACCATAGCCGGAACAAAACCCCTGGCAAGAGGGATCAACACCCCTAACCCTTCAGTTTCAAATTACGAAAGCCCGAAAACAAATGCTTTCCCGGTCAGGTGTGTGAAAGATTAAAATTATTCCTACCTTTACATCTTCAAAATGTTAGGTTGAGCATGCAACCTATTCAGGGTTTATAGTATCCTTATATAATGGACAAAAAAATAATTACAACCATTGTATTTATGTTGATTGTATATCATGCAGTCAATCAAACTGTAACTATTACCGGCGCTGATGCCATTTGTGCCGGGCAATCAACCGTACTTCATGCAGACGTCAGCGGGTCAGGTTTCGGAACCACGAGTTACAATTTCGAAATTATAGACTACGAAGAACATCCCGACTTTTCAGGAGGGACTGCTATCGATCCTGACTTTACACATTGTACAGCCAGTGGCCACGATGATTGCTGGGCAGGCGGAGCAGGAGCTGATCATAGTGGTTATGATATTGGCTTTACTTTCTGTTTTTTTAATCAGCAATATACAAAATTCTATGTTGGTTCAAATGGCTGGATTGGTTTTACGGATCCGACAACTCATAGCTGGACTACATATGTAGCGGCTGAGATTCCCCCAAATCCACCTAATCCTGCAGTTCCTAAAAATTGTATTTTTGCTCCCTGGCAGGATTGGTATCCTGGTGCTAATGGCTCAGGAAATTGTGTTTTTTATTATACCTCAGGATCTTACCCCAACAGGAAACTTATCGTTTATTGGCTGAACTGTCCATTATTTAATTGCCAAGGAGATCCTGTTGCACGTGGCTCATTTATGATCGTCTTGAATGAGCAAAGCAGTATCATCGAGAACTTCATCATGTCAAAACCCCAATGCCCGAGTTCTAATGAAGGAGCAACCCAGGGTGTTATTAACGATGTTGGTGATATAGCTTTTACAGCAACTGGCAGAAATTATACTGTATGGACGGCAGTGAACGAAGGTACAAGATTTGCCCCCAGCGGGATTAAATGGTATAAAGATGCTTTACCTCCGGGAGGGACATTTTTAGGATACGGCCCTGATATTACAGTCAATCCAGCAACTGCAACGACTTATTTTGCAGTAGTTGGCACTTGTGATAATGGTTCAGCCTGGGATGATCATCCTATGACTGTAAATCCATTACCACCAAATCCTACTATTACCGGGCTAAATAATGTCTGTCAAGGTTCAACCTGGGGATATACCACGGATCCTGGATGGATTGGTTATAACTGGTCCGCCAATATCGGGACGATAATAAGCACTTCAGGCAATACTGCACAAATCAAATGGGACAATGTCGGATCACAAACTGTAAGTGTGACCTATAAATCAAACGAAGGTTGTCCGGTTGCTACCCCTGGAACAGAAAATGTCACCGTCAATCTATTCGAAACACCTGTTATTAGTGGAGTGGGAGAAGTCTGTGTAGGAGAGGAAGCAACATTTACAACACAGACTGGAAAATCGAATTATTTATGGACATATCCCGGCGCTACTTGGGTGAGTGGTGGTGGAACAACTGACAATACATTGACTGTGAAATGGTCAACTTCCACAACACAGACAATAACTGTAAATTATACTGATCCCGGAGGCTGTACATCTAATCCTCCAACATCAAAAGAGGTTATTGTTAACCCTGGACCTGTCCCTCCCATTTCCGGCAACACAAGTGTCTGCATTTCTGAACCAAGCACAACTTATACAACCCTTGCCGGTAATACTAACTATAACTGGACATACTCCTCAGGAGCAAACTATATTTCAGGACAAGGAACCAACTCTCTTACTGTTCAATGGACTTCCACCGGCTCTCAATGGGTGAAAGTTAGCTATACAAATAATAAATCATGTACTGGAACTTCTTTACTCTATGATGTAAACGTGAATCCTTTGCCCACGGCCACCATTGCCGGGTCGACTTCAGTTTGCCAGAATGCAGCGGCTCCGCTGATCACATTTACCGGGGCTGACGCCACCGCTCCCTATACCTTCACTTACAAAATCAACGGTGGGGCCGACCAGGTGGTTACCACTTCAGCCGGGAACAGCGTTACCGTTGCCGCTCCTACCGGAGTTGTGGGAACCTTCGTGTACAGCCTGGTAAGCGTGCAGGATGCAAGTTCCACGACCTGCTCACAATCGCAGGTGGGAAACGCCACCGTGGTAGTGAATCCTTCGCCTACGGCAACCATTGCCGGATCTACTTCAGTTTGTCAGAATGCAGCAGCTCCGCTGATCACCTTTACCGGGGCTGACGCCACTGCTCCTTATACCTTCACTTACAAGATCAACGGCGGGGCCGACCAGGTGATTACCACTTCAGCCGGGAACAGCGTTACTGTTGCCGCTCCCACGACAGTTGTGGGAACCTTCGTGTACAGCCTGGTGAGCGTGCAGGATGCAAGTTCCACGACCTGTTCACAATCGCAGGTGGGAAGCGCTACCGTGGTAGTGAATCCTTTGCCCACGGCTACCATTTCAGGAACTACTTCAGTTTGCCAGAATGCAGCAGCTCCGCTGATCACATTTACAGGAGCTTCAGCTACTGCTCCTTATACCTTCACTTACAAGATCAATGGCGGGGCCGACCAGGTGGTTACCACTTCGGCCGGTAACAGCGTTACCGTTGCCGCTCCCACCGCAGTTGTGGGAACCTTCGTATACAGCCTGGTGAGCGTGCAGGATGCAAGTTCCACGACCTGTTCACAATCGCAGGTGGGAAACGCCACCGTGGTAGTGAATCCTTTGCCCACGGCAACCATTGCCGGGTCGACTTCAGTTTGCCAGAATGCAGCGGCTCCGCTGATCACCTTTACCGGGGCTGACGCCACTGCTCCTTATACCTTCACCTATCAGATCAACGGCGGGGCCGACCAGGTGGTTACCACTTCAGCCGGGAACAGCGTTACCGTTGCCGCTCCTACCGGAGTTGTGGGAACCTTCGTATACAGCCTGGTGAGCGTGCAGGATGCAAGCTCCACGACCTGTTCACAATCTCAGGTGGGAAGCGCAACCATTTCTGTTAATCCTTTGCCCACGGCTACCATTGCCGGATCGACTTCAGTTTGCCAGAATGCAGCGGCTCCGCTGATCACATTTACCGGGGCTGACGCCACTGCTCCCTATACCTTCACCTACCAGATCAACGGCGGGGCCGACCAGGTGGTTACCACTTCAGCCGGGAACAGCGTTACCGTTGCCGCTCCCACCGCAGTTGTGGGAACTTTCGTGTACAGCCTGGTGAGCGTGCAGGATGCAAGTTCCACGACCTGTTCACAATCGCAGGTGGGAAGCGCAACCATTTCTGTTAATCCTTTGCCCACGGCTACCATTTCAGGAACTACTTCAGTTTGCCAGAATGCAGCGGCTCCGCTGATCACCTTTACAGGGGCTGAGGCCACTGCTCCTTATACCTTCACCTACAAGATCAACGGCGGGGCCGACCAGGTGGTTACCACTTCAGCCGGGAACAGTGTTACCGTTGCCGCTCCCACCGCAGTTGTGGGAACTTTCGTGTACAGCCTGGTGAGCGTGCAGGATGCAAGCTCCACGACCTGTTCACAATCGCAGGTGGGAAGCGCCACCGTGGTAGTGAATCCTTTGCCCACGGCAACTATTGCAGGAACAACCGCGGTTTGCCAGAATGCAGCGGCTCCGCTGATCACCTTTACCGGGGCTGACGCCACTGCTCCTTATACCTTCACCTACAAGATCAACGGCGGGGCCGACCAGGTGGTTACTACTACTGTTGGAAACAGCGTTTCAGTGATTGTTCCAACAGGGACTGGAGGAACCTTCGTGTACAGCCTGGTGAGCGTGCAGGATGCAAGTTCAACCACCTGTTCACAATCGCAGGTGGGAAGCGCCACCGTGGTAGTGAATCCTTTGCCCACGGCAACCATTGCCGGAACAACTCCGGTATGCCAGAATTCCCCCTCTCCTATGATCACCTTTACAGGTTTGTCAGCCACTGCGCCTTATTCCTTTACTTATAACATCAATGGAGGTCCCAATCAGGTGGTTACTACAACTGCTGGAAGCAGCGTAACAGTCGCTGCTCCGACAAACACCCTGGGGACCTTCACCTACAACCTTATCCGCGTGCAGGACGGAAGTTCAACTTCCTGTTCACAGCTTCAGTCGGGAAGCGCTACCATTACTGTAAATTCACTCCCCATAGTGGCATTGCCTGCCTGCTTTGATCTTGTCACCACTAAAAACGCAAAACCATTTGTCCTCAAAGGCGGAACACCCCTGGGCGCCGGTGGCAAGTATTACATCGATGGAAACCTGGTGGCCGGGAATGTTCTGGATCCTTCCACCCTGGGCGAGGGATCTCACAGCATTTCTTTCACCTATACCGATATCAACACCTGTCAGGCTTCCGCTGTCCAGACCATGACCGTGTACCGTTCCAATGCCGACTATCAATGCGTGAACAACACCTTTACCGATCCCCGCAATACCGATCCCGCTACCAACAAGTACCCTACCTTCCAGATTACTGCCAACAGCCGTACCTCCTGCTGGATGATCAAAAACCTGAACTGGGGAAACAGCATTGCTTCGGCCCTGAATCAAACCGACAACTGCACGGTGGAAAGGTATTGTCCGCCCAACGACAACTCCTGCTCTGCCTACGGCTCCCTGTTCCAATGGGATGAACTCATGCAGTACGGAAGTACCCCGGGTTGGTCAAAGGGAGTTTGCCCCCCGGGCTGGCATGTGCCTACCTCCCTGGAATGGCAGGATCTGATCGATGCCTGCCAGGGCAACGGCATTGCTGCAGGAGCGCTCAAAGATCCTTTAGGATCATTCCTGGCTTTACTCAACGGAATGTATTACCTCAATACCACCTGGGCTTTTACCGCTGCCGACAACCTCAAGGGTTCCATGTTCTGGACTTCTACCATGGCAGGATCAAAACCCCTGGCCAGGGGGATCAATATGCCAAATCCATCGGTCTCTTATTATGAAAGCTCAAAAGCAAATGCATTCCCCGTGAGATGCGTGAAAGATTGAATAGTGAAATAGTGAAAAAATGAAAAAGAAGTTAATTTTTTTATTGTTTCTGGCAGGGAATCTGTTTCCTGCTCTCCTTTATGCCCAATTGTCGGTTACCAATGGAGCTAACATCAGTATGACCCCACTTGAATTTGTTCAGACCTATCTGGTTGGAACTGGAGTCACCGTATCAAATGCGACATTTAATGGCTCATCTGCTCCACTGAACAGTTTAACCCGTGTTCCTAACACATACAGGGATCAGATCGGTTCATTTACAACCACTAATTCTGCCACGACACAACTTGGGGTTAGCGGTGGAGTACTATTATCGACAGGCTATACCCAGAAATCCATTAGCGGGAATGATCCCAGTGATGATATGCAAGGGGCTAATCAGCCTGCAGAAAGCGATCCCGATCTTGCTATTCTTGCCAATAATAGCATCCATGATAAATCTGTTCTGGAATTTGACTTTGTTCCTGCAACCGAAGTGGTGACTTTTAAATATGTATTTGCATCTATTGAATTTGACACATACTGCAGTTCCATCAATGATGCATTCGGTCTTTTCCTAAGCGGTCCGGATATCTCCGGTGGCTTGAATTTTCAAAATGATGCGGTAAACATAGCACTTCTACCCAATAGCTCTAGTTATGTAAATATTTTTAACATCTGTGCTGCGGATAATGGCAATCATGGAAATGGAGTCTATTCCTGGTGGAATGGAATGAAATTCAACTTCTCATATAACCGTTTCACCTACGTTTTTACTGCCACCTACGAACTAACCTGTAATCAGACCTATCACATGAAGTTTGCCATCGGCGATGCTTCCGATGGAATTTTAGATTCCGGGGTCTTTCTGGAAGCGAATAGTTTTTCAAGCAACAATGTAACTTTCGACAATTCATACAGTATTCCCAGTCTGGGAGATAATGCCATTGAAGGTTGCAGCAATGCCACGGTGAGTTTTGAGATTGCCAGTGCAAAGGAAGAGGATTTTACAATTCCTTTTGAATTAGGAGGCTCAGCAACCCCAGATGGACCGACCGCTACAAATGTTGATTACGGAACCAATCCCGGGAGCCCAAACGGGCAATCATTTCCCCTATCCGTAACCATTCCTGCGGGTGAAACACAGGCAACGATTCCAATTTACGCTTATCAGGATGGCAATGATCTTGAAGGGGATGAATCAGTGACTTTTACGGTAACAAATACAACCTGCAGTGGTAGTACCAGCAGCACAAACACTGTGATAATTAAAAACAATAAAAGCCTGACTGTCGGCATCAATCCTCAATCTGCTGTTTGTGAAGGATCATCCATTACTTTAACTGCAGTTCCGGATGGAGGTCAGCCGGTCTATCTTTATTTATGGAATGACGGGGCCATTGAGAATCCGCATACGTTTACACCGGCTGTCGGGAATAATAATTATACCGTTCTCATCGCCGATGGTTGCTCAGCTTCCGCCAATGCTTCCACTTCAGTACTTGTGCATGCATTACCTGTTGTGACTTTCCCTGAACTTCCTACGGTTTGTATCAACACAGCTCCAATTCTGCTCAATATGGCTACCCCTCCGGGTGGTGTCTATTCCGGCCCGGGAGTTACCGGGAATTTCTTTGATCCTGCCCTTGCAGGACTGGGATTGAAACATCTTTCCTATGAATACACGGATGCCTTCAACTGCACCAACTCAGCTCCCCAATCTGTTACAGTGAAGGATCTCCCGGCGGTAACCTTATCACCTTTTCCACCGGTTTGTCTTAATGCTGCTCCTTTCACCCTCTCAGGGGGGACGCCATCCGGATCAGGAGGCGTTTATTCAGGCCCGGGTGTTAGTTCCGGCACCTTTATTCCTTCCCTGGCGGGAGCTGGAACTCATACCATCACCTATACATATACCGATGTAGACGGATGTTCCAATACCGCTGAAAATACAATAGAGGTTAACTCCTTGCCTACTGCCACCATCTCAGGAACTACTTCAGTTTGCCAGAATGCAGCGGCTCCGCTGATCACATTTACCGGGGCTGACGCCACCGCTCCCTATACCTTCACTTACAAAATCAACGGTGGGGCCGACCAGGTGGTTACCACTTCGGCCGGGAACAGCGTTACCGTTGCCGCTCCCACCGCAGTTGTGGGAACCTTCGTGTACAGCCTGGTGAGCGTGCAGGATGCAAGCTCCACGACCTGTTCACAATCGCAGGTGGGAAACGCCACCGTGGTAGTGAATCCTTTGCCCACGGCAACCATTGCCGGGTCGACTTCAGTTTGCCAGAATGCAGCGGCTCCGCTGATCACATTTACCGGGGCTGACGCCACTGCTCCTTATACCTTCACTTACAAGATCAACGGCGGGGCCGACCAGGTGGTTACCACTTCGGCCGGGAACAGCGTTACAGTTGCCGCTCCTACCGGAGTTGTGGGAACCTTCGTATACAGCCTGGTGAGCGTGCAGGATGCAAGTTCCACGACCTGTTCACAATCGCAGGTGGGAAACGCAACCATTTCTGTTAATCCTTTGCCCACGGCTACCATTTCAGGAACTACTTCAGTTTGCCAGAATGCAGCAGCTCCGCTGATCACATTTACAGGAGCTTCAGCTACTGCTCCTTATACCTTCACTTACAAGATCAATGGCGGGGCCGACCAGGTGGTTACCACTTCGGCCGGTAACAGCGTTACCGTTGCCGCTCCCACCGCAGTTGTGGGAACCTTCGTATACAGCCTGGTGAGCGTGCAGGATGCAAGTTCCACGACCTGTTCACAATCGCAGGTGGGAAGCGCAACCATTTCTGTTAATCCTTTGCCCACGGCAACCATTGCCGGGTCGACTTCAGTTTGCCAGAATGCAGCGGCTCCGCTGATCACATTTACCGGGGCTGAGGCCACTGCTCCATATACCTTCACCTATCAGATCAACGGCGGGGCCGACCAGGTGGTTACCACTTCAGCCGGGAACAGCGTTACCGTTGCCGCTCCTACCGGAGTTGTGGGAACCTTCGTATACAGCCTGGTGAGCGTGCAGGATGCAAGCTCCACGACCTGTTCACAATCTCAGGTGGGAAGCGCAACCATTTCTGTTAATCCTTTGCCCACGGCTACCATTGCCGGATCGACTTCAGTTTGCCAGAATGCAGCGGCTCCGCTGATCACATTTACCGGGGCTGACGCCACTGCTCCCTATACCTTCACCTACCAGATCAACGGCGGGGCCGACCAGGTGGTTACCACTTCAGCCGGGAACAGCGTTACCGTTGCCGCTCCCACCGCAGTTGTGGGAACTTTCGTGTACAGCCTGGTGAGCGTGCAGGATGCAAGTTCCACGACCTGTTCACAATCGCAGGTGGGAAGCGCAACCATTTCTGTTAATCCTTTGCCCACGGCTACCATTTCAGGAACTACTTCAGTTTGCCAGAATGCAGCGGCTCCGCTGATCACCTTTACAGGGGCTGAGGCCACTGCTCCTTATACCTTCACCTACAAGATCAACGGCGGGGCCGACCAGGTGGTTACCACTTCAGCCGGGAACAGTGTTACCGTTGCCGCTCCCACCGCAGTTGTGGGAACTTTCGTGTACAGCCTGGTGAGCGTGCAGGATGCAAGCTCCACGACCTGTTCACAATCGCAGGTGGGAAGCGCCACCGTGGTAGTGAATCCTTTGCCCACGGCAACTATTGCAGGAACAACCGCGGTTTGCCAGAATGCAGCGGCTCCGCTGATCACCTTTACCGGGGCTGACGCCACTGCTCCTTATACCTTCACCTACAAGATCAACGGCGGGGCCGACCAGGTGGTTACTACTACTGTTGGAAACAGCGTTTCAGTGATTGTTCCAACAGGGACTGGAGGAACCTTCGTGTACAGCCTGGTGAGCGTGCAGGATGCAAGTTCAACCACCTGTTCACAATCGCAGGTGGGAAGCGCCACCGTGGTAGTGAATCCTTTGCCCACGGCAACCATTGCCGGAACAACTCCGGTATGCCAGAATTCCCCCTCTCCTATGATCACCTTTACAGGTTTGTCAGCCACTGCGCCTTATTCCTTTACTTATAACATCAATGGAGGTCCCAATCAGGTGGTTACTACAACTGCTGGAAGCAGCGTAACAGTCGCTGCTCCGACAAACACCCTGGGGACCTTCACCTACAACCTTATCCGCGTGCAGGACGGAAGTTCAACTTCCTGTTCACAGCTTCAGTCGGGAAGCGCTACCATTACTGTAAATTCACTCCCCATAGTGGCATTGCCTGCCTGCTTTGATCTTGTCACCACTAAAAACGCAAAACCATTTGTCCTCAAAGGCGGAACACCCCTGGGCGCCGGTGGCAAGTATTACATCGATGGAAACCTGGTGGCCGGGAATGTTCTGGATCCTTCCACCCTGGGCGAGGGATCTCACAGCATTTCTTTCACCTATACCGATATCAACACCTGTCAGGCTTCCGCTGTCCAGACCATGACCGTGTACCGTTCCAATGCCGACTATCAATGCGTGAACAACACCTTTACCGATCCCCGCAATACCGATCCCGCTACCAACAAGTACCCTACCTTCCAGATTACTGCCAACAGCCGTACCTCCTGCTGGATGATCAAAAACCTGAACTGGGGAAACAGCATTGCTTCGGCCCTGAATCAAACCGACAACTGCACGGTGGAAAGGTATTGTCCGCCCAACGACAACTCCTGCTCTGCCTACGGCTCCCTGTTCCAATGGGATGAACTCATGCAGTACGGAAGTACCCCGGGTTGGTCAAAGGGAGTTTGCCCCCCGGGCTGGCATGTGCCTACCTCCCTGGAATGGCAGGATCTGATCGATGCCTGCCAGGGCAACGGCATTGCTGCAGGAGCGCTCAAAGATCCTTTAGGATCATTCCTGGCTTTACTCAACGGAATGTATTACCTCAATACCACCTGGGCTTTTACCGCTGCCGACAACCTCAAGGGTTCCATGTTCTGGACTTCTACCATGGCAGGATCAAAACCCCTGGCCAGGGGGATCAATATGCCAAATCCATCGGTCTCTTATTATGAAAGCTCAAAAGCAAATGCATTCCCCGTGAGATGCGTGAAAGATTGAATAGTGAAATAGTGGAATTCAGGTTATCAAAATGTGTTTTACGTCCATGGCAGGCTGGGGATGCAGAATCCCTGGCGCTTCACGCAAACAATCCGGATATTGCCTGCAATCTCCGGGATGGATTTCCTTATCCTTACACCCCCGAACATGCCAGGCAATGGTTGCAAAACTCAATGAAGGATGAAAAGAATTTTCTTTTTGCCATCGATATTGATGGTAAGGCTGTCGGCGGCATCGGGATCATCCCTGGAAATGATGTTTACAGGCTTAGTGCTGAGATCGGCTATTGGCTGAGTGAGGCATACTGGAACCACGGTATTATGACAGAGGCTGTACAAACCCTGGTCAGGTGGACATTTAAAAATATGCCCATCATCCGGATTTATGCAGGTATCTTCGAAAAAAATAAAATCTCAATGAGAGTACTTGAAAAAGCCGGTTTCAGGCAAGAAGCAATTCACCGGAAAGCAGTTATCAAGAACGATGTTATCATGGATGAAATAATCTATGCCATTCTAAGGTGAAAATCCTGGTGATTGAAGATGAAAAAGAACTGGCCAGATCGATTGAAACCTTTCTGGAGCAGAAAAAATATACCTGTGAAACTGCAAACACATTTGAACTTGCCAGGGAAAAGATCGACCTGTATGAAGCGGCAATAATGAACATTTATGGGGTGATGAAATAGATATGGCTGATTCTTTTGATTTCATTTATACGCATATTAAAAACCTTCAAAAGAAAATTCTTGAAAAAGATGGTCAGGTCTATATCCTGACAGTATCTGATCGGGGGTCTGATCTTCTCCAAGAAAAATTCAAATCAATGGCGACACATCCATGTTCGACCATTCCCAGGATGAGTTTCTCCATTACCGTCACTTGTTTGCCAAAGATCACATGGGTATGCATGATATTAACCAAGACCAGCCTCTGAATCCGGGAACCACCAATATCAGCGAATTCAGCATGTTGGCACAGGATAAAAAAGATGTCAAACCTGCTGAAGCAAAAAAACAACCGGCAAAAACTGAAATTAATAAACTAAATGCCAAGGAAACGGAAAAGTAGTAAAATTTCTCATCCAATGTTCAAAAAGGTCAATACAATTTTTGTTGACCTTTTTTATTTAAAGGTTTTGGTATTATCTTTGTTTTTTGCGTGCATAATTAAAAAACCAGAACCATGAAAAAATTTTTTATTTTCCTGCTTTCACTTTTTATTTTCATGCAGGTTTCCGCTCAAAAAAATATTGAAATCAAACCCTCTCAGCTCCCTCAGCCGACCACTGATTTTATCCTGGGGAATCTGCCTGGTTCTCAGATATATAAAGCTTTTAAAGTGGAGACGAATGGTACGGTAACTTATTATGTGGGTGTGATTGTAAATAAAAACAAACACCTGTATATTTTCGATGAGAATGGGAAATTCCTAAAAAAAGGAGATAATCGCGAGGGATCGCGAAGCAGTGAAGCATTACAGCCACAAACACAAAGCCGGGATCAACAACCGGCCACTCCACCGGTAAAAGTCAATGACCAGGTACCGACCAAGCTGGACCCGCAGGTAACAAGACAGGTGGAATCAAAACAGGTAGTGAAGCCACAACAGCAAATGCAGACGAAGCAGCCTGTACAGTCAATCAATAAAACTGATACAAAACAGCTGTCACAACCTCAACAACCAATGCAAACCAAACAGGTGATTAAAACGGTTCCTAAAAAATAGAACAATGGATACAGAAGTTAAATACAATTTCGAATGGAAAGATCTGGGTGATATTGCTGAAGGCCGCCCTAACCTGGGTCCCACGACCCAGGTTTCAGTTTACCGTTTGATGCAATATACCCTGAGGGATGTGCTGGATAAAAGATATGGACCTGAAAGGACCAACGATATCTTTATTCAGGCCGGATATAAAGCCGGCAAGGAATTCTGCAACAATATGGTGAATACTTCTCTCGATTTCAATGGTTTTATTGCTGATTTGACCGAAAAGTTACTTAGCTTTGGCATTGGTATTCTTCGTGTGGAAAAAGCAGAAATGGAAACAATGTCATTTATTCTCACCGTTTCGGAAGATCTTGATTGTTCCGGACTACCCATATCAGGAGTAGCTTTCTGTGATTATGATGAAGGATTTATTTCAGGAATCCTGAACGCATATACCGGAAAAAATTTCCGTGTAAAAGAAGTTGATTGTTGGGGTACAGGCGAACGAACCTGCCGGTTTACTGTCGATCTGGTATAAATTTTTCTCTTTGGATAATTCAGCAGACGTCCTGATACAATCTGTCAACCAAACACTTCTTAACCTTCTCGAAGGAAAAGCTGAAAGAGGATTAAGTATTCTGGAACAGATAGACCCATTGGTCATTGAAGAAAAAGGCTGCCGTGACTTGATTCTTAACCTCCGGAAATTTATACAACATTTTCAGGAAGGAACGAATTTTATCAATGCCCTCGCTGAAGGCAACCTTGATATTGAAGCTCCACATCATAATTATGTTATATCCCACTATAAACAGCTTCAGTCAAATCTTCGTCATCTCACCTGGCAAACCCAGCAAATTGCCCGGGGCGATTATAACCAGAAGGTTGTTTACCTGGGTGATTTTTCTATTGCGTTCAACAAACTGATTGAAGATCTTCGTGAAAAAAAACAGATGCAGGATGAACTCCGGGACTTATATGCCACCCGTGAAAAATTCATGTCAATCATCTCCCATGATTTGAAGAGCCCGTTTAACGGAATACTTGGTTTTGCAGATATCCTGCAGCAGGATTATGATGAGCTCCCTGATGAAGAGCGAAAGCAATACATTGCTTATATTCAGGGTGCCGCAAAGATGGCTTTTAAACTCCTGGAAAACCTTCTGGATTGGTCACGGAGCCAGACCGGAAAAATTCGGTTTACTCCTGAAGAATTAAACCTGAGTCGCCTGGTTCTTGAAAACTTCCTTTTATTAAGACCAGTGGCTGATAATAAACAAATCCATCTATACACAAACGTGCCTGCAGATGCTATAATATTTGCCGATAAGAACGCTGTTTTGACCATCCTTAGAAATCTCCTGAATAATGCCATCAAATTCACCCATCCAGGGGGGAAGGTAAAGGTCAGCGCTGCCATTGCCGGAGGAATGATGGAAATAGCAATCAGCGACACAGGAATTGGTATCAGTCCTGAAAACATCCAGAAACTTTTCAAATTGGGGGAGAATTTCAAAACTGAAGGAACTCAGAAAGAAAAGGGGACAGGCCTGGGCCTATTGCTATGTAAGGAGTTTGTTGAAAAAAACGGTGGTTCCATCCTTGCTGAAAGTCAGGTGGGAAAGGGCAGTCGTTTTGTTTTTACACTTCCTGTTTTTCCGGATGAGACATATTAATACTATAACTATGAAAAAACTGTTTTTTCCCCTGGGATTCATTCTGTTGAGTTGCATGGTTTTCTTTGGATGTAAGAAAAACAATGAAGATACCTCAACGCAATCAAAACATAATGAGACCAGAAGCCATAAAAATGGCACAGATTGTTTGGTCTGTCATACTTCAGGCGGCGCAGCCAGTGAATACAAATGGATCATGGCCGGCTCTGTTTATCAAACCGGTGAGATTTCTGCGAATCCCAATGGTATGATATACCTTTGGTCAGGAGTTAGTGGTACCGGGGACCTGAAAGCTACGCTCCAGGTTGACGGATTGGGAAACTTCTTTACTACCGCTTCCGTAATACCTTCCTCACCGGTTTATCCACAGGTAATCAATGCAACAGGCAGCGCTTTTAAAAACATGCCTCTTCCTATAACCACTGGTAACTGTAATGGTTGCCATGGCATCAGTACGGGAAAAATCTGGGTTAATTAAAATTCCGGATCAGGAAATCTTTGTATTCACGGCTGAAAGGATTGCTTCCTCCTCCGTTTTTGTTTTCAGAACGATCTCTTCAGCTTTTTTCAGAATACCCTCTAAAAAAACTTTGTCTTTCAGGCTGGAACCATTGACTTTCACATTCAGGTATGCACCGATTACTGCCGCGCGGGCACAGAGCGCACCCACTCCGGCATCGGTAACAGAATTCGGGTTTCCAGTTTCCACCATAGCCCTGATTATCTCCAGGGATTCATATGCTTTTTCCATGGTCTTCAACGGAACTTCCATCGCATACTTCGTAGCCGCTTGTATGGCAGCTGAACGGGCCGCTTTTTCTTCTTCATTGCCTTTGGGCAAACCGAAAGCATCCATGATCCGGTTAAAGGAGCGGGTATCCTCATCTACCAGGAATAGCAACTCATCCTTCAGTTTCTGACCTTTTTCCGCCCAATGGGAAAACTCCTCCCAACGCTCATCCCAACCTGGTTTATGTGAAGACAGGTTGGCTACCATTGTGGCCAGTGATACTCCCAGGGAGGCTATATAGGCTGAAACTGATCCTCCGCCGGGAGCAGGGGATTCCGATGCAGTTTCATTGGCAAAACCCCTGCAGCTCATGTCAACTAATTTCTTTTCTTTGGGATCATCAAGTAAATACTCAATGATTTTTTCCCCTGGATTAAAGGGTTTAAGATCATCCAGCCCGAGTGATTTTATCGCAATCTTGATCAGTTCTTCTTCTGAAACCCCCACGGAACGTTGCTGTTTCCGAAGAAAATATTTTCCGGCATCCAGCATTGCCTTCAACGGAATAAGTCCCACCAGTTCTGAACCGCTGACCCTGAGGCCGCGTTCTCTCGCACTCCGGCATGATTCTTCAAAAGCAACATGGACCGGGGTAATACTAATATTGGTCAGGTTAATGGAAACCTGGGCAATACCATATTCCTCTATGAACCAGCCAATGGCTTTACAGGCTTTCAGCGCACCAGGAATCCAAATCTCATTTCCGTTTTCATCCTTTTTAATTTTCCCTGTGATGGGATTCCCCTCCCTGACAGGTCTTCCCTTCTCACGGATATCAAAGGCTATGGCATTTGCCCTGCGGGTAGAAGTTGTATTAAGATTGATATTATAGGCTACCAGAAAATCTCGAGCTCCGATAGCAATTGCTCCTGTGCGGGGATTAAACCGGGCAGGGCCAAAATCAGGCTTCCAATGAGAATCTTCAAGTTTTTTCTGCAATCCTTCATATTCCCCCGAACGGCAATTGGCCAGGTTGCGCCTTTCATCTGAAAAGGCAGCATTCTCGTAACAATAAACCGGTATTTCCAAGGCTGTACCAACACGTTCCGCCAGTTTCCGGGCATATTGTACCGTTTCATCCATGCTGATGTTGGAAACCGGTACCAAGGGACAAACATCGGTTCCGCCAAAACGCGGGTGTTCTCCTTTATGTTTACTCATATCAATCACTTCAGCTGCCTTTTTAATGGCATGAAAAGCAGCTTCTACCACTGCATCCGGAGTGCCGACAAAGGTCACAACGGTTCGGTTGGTAGCCTTTCCCGGATCAACATCCAGAAGTTTTACACCCTCAATCTTTTCAATTTCGTCAGTGATGGTCTTGATCACACTCATATCAACCCCTTCAGAGAAATTCGGAACACATTCGATCAGTTGCTTCATAATCAATAGCAAGGTAGTGAAGAAGGAAATAGCCATAATGACCAACCGGCTTTTCGTCTTCAGGTTAATTTTTGCAAAAATAGTTAATTCTGAATATTTTTTTCATTTCGCTATTTCGCTATTTTTGCTTTTTTAATCCAAAAACCCAGCCTTATGAAAAAGACGATTTGGTTGCTTCTTCCATTTGCCCTTATCTTTGGACAATGCAAACAAAAAGATAATCAGGTACAGGACAGGACGATCCGGTATATTTCCAAATCCACATCAGATGCAGTAATCTCAAAACTGACTTCCATATACGGGGAAAGCAATAAGATCCGCATTGAAAAAGGAGTCAACCATATTGCATCACTTTGGACCGAAAAAGACGGAAAAGATAGCATTTTTACTAAATTCTGTGAAAATAACTTTATCGCTGATCCGGCTAAGCTGGACTTGTTGTTTACCCGCTTATCCAATAATTTCGAGAGCCTTTCCGGACATTTTAACATGGTAAGCCTCGACCTGAAACGTGCCATGCACCTTCAGATCGGAGAAATACTCGATATCGATGAGATCTTTGCGGCCTATGAGCCGGGCGCTCACTTTAACGATGATTTCTTCAATAATAAAATCGCTTTTATCACAGCCCTGAATTTTCCCATGTATTCCTTGAAAGAAAAAGAAAAATCAGGCCCCGCTTGGTCAAGGAAAGAATGGGCTCAGGCCCGTTTAGGAGATATGTTTACTGCCCGGGTTCCTGCTGAAATTAATGTACAAGTCGCTGAAGCATTGACTGCATCTGATAACTACATTTCCAATTACAATATTTACATGGGTAATCTGCTGGACGGACAGGGTAAAACTCATTTCGACAAAGATATGAAGCTCATCTCCCACTGGAACCTCCGCGACGAGCTGAAAGCAAACTACAATAAAGGTGACGAAGGCTTACTGAAACAAAAAATGATCTATGAAGTAATGCTTCGTATCATTCACCAGGAAATTCCTGATAGCGTCATCAATAACCCTGACTTTCAGTGGGATCCTTACGCTAATAAAATATTTAAAAACGGAAAAGAGGTTCCATCCAACCCTGAGCCCAATACACGTTATGAATTTCTGTTAAATAACTTCAAGGCCATGAAAGCCGTGGATAAGTACACTCCGATGTATCCGACCTATATCATGCGCGCATTTGATGCCGGAATGGAAATCCCCAGGGAACAGGTTGAAAAACTTTTCACCGCCTTCTGTTCTTCTCCCGAAGTCAAACAAGTTGGTGATCTCATTGGTAAACGTTTGGGAAGGCCTTTACAACCCTTCGACATCTGGTATGATGGCTTTAAAGCCCGAAGCAATATGAACATGGAACTGCTCGATAAAACGACCAGGGCAAAATACCCGGATACTCAGGCTTTAGAGGCTGATATCCCGAATATTCTGATAAAGCTTGGTTTCAAGCCGGAAAAAGCCAAAGAAATTGCCTCCCATATCACCGTGGATAATGCCCGTGGCAGTGGCCATGCCTGGGGTGCACAGATGAAAGGAGATAAGGCACATCTTCGTACACGCATTGGCAAAAATGGTATGGATTATAAAGGATACAACATCGCCATCCATGAACTCGGCCATAATGTTGAACAAACCATCAGTCTGTATTTCGTGGATAACTACATGATGCAGGGTGTCCCAAATACAGCATTTACTGAAGCTTTTGCATTTACTTTCCAGAAACGCGACCTGGAACTTCTGGGCATTAAGGACAATGATCCGAAAAAAGAAGCTCTCGCTGCCATTGATAACTTTTGGATGAGCTATGAGATCATGGGCGTTTCCCTGCTCGATATGAACGTATGGAAATGGTTGTACGAAAATCCAACAGCCACCAAAGAACAGTTAAAAGAAACCGTGGTTAAAACTGCCATTGAAATATGGAATCAATACTATGCTCCCGTGTTTGGAGTAAAAGACAGTCCCATCCTGGCAATCTACTCTCATATGATTGATAATCCTTTATATCTCTCGAATTATCCCGTGGGTCATCTCATCGATTTCCAGCTGGACCAGTTCATGAAAGGAAAGAATTTTGCTGATGAGGCATTAAGGATCTATTCGACCGGACGTATCATCCCTCAACTCTGGATGAAAAATGCTGTTGGCAGTGAGATCAGTATCCAGCCATTGCTATCTGCAACAGATGAAGCACTAAAGATAGTCAGATAATTTTTTCTCTAATTCGCTGCAGGCAGACAGATTTCACCATTTAGGATGATTGTCTCCACTTTATTGCTTCCATAGGCATAAGGCATAAACTCAATGCCCGGAATGGGTTTGGTGATAAACAAATTGGCTATCTTTCCACGGGCAATACTCCCATGTGTTTCACTTAATCCCATGGCATAAGCCCCGTTGAGTGTAAGGGCATGAATAGCTTCCTCGGGAAGCATGCGGTATTTAATACAAGCCATTGAGAGGATAAATTGCATATTTCCGGAGGGAGAGGAACCCGGATTAAAATCGCTGGCCATGGCAATAGGCAAGCCGGCATCCATCATTTTCCTGACAGGCGCATATTCCATCCCCAGGAAAAAGGCCGCACCCGGAAGCACGGTGGGCATAGTTTCCGTACCGAGCAAACAGGCGATTTCTTCATCTCCGGTATATTCCAGATGATCAACTGAAAGAGCATTATATTTTACACCAACTTGAATTCCTCCTGAGTAGTCCAGTTCATTGGCATGAATTTTTGGGCGTAAACCATATTTCATCCCGGCATTCAGAATCCGGTCAGTATCTTCTACAGTAAAAAATCCACGGTCACAGAATACATCGATATAATCCGACAGTTCTTCCTGAGCAACCTGCGGGATCATCTCGTTGATCACCATATCGACAAATTCTACCTGATGACCTTTGTATTCTGAAGGGACCGCATGAGCTCCGAGAAATGTAGGAACAATCGTCAGCGGAGAAAGCGCTTTGAGCTTTTTTATTATTCTAAGCATTTTTAATTCATCCTCCACCGATAATCCATAGCCGCTTTTTATTTCCACGGCCCCGGTACCCAGGCTGGCGATCTCCTGAAGACGAACAAGTGCCTGTTCGATCAGGTCCTCTTCCGATGATTCATGCAATCTTCGGGCAGAATTTAAAATTCCACCACCTCTTCGGGCAATCTCTTCATAGCTCAGCCCTTTGATCTTATTGATGTACTCTATTTCACGGCTTCCGGCATAAACCAGATGGGTATGAGAATCACAAAAAGAAGGGAAAACCAGGCGATCGGAGGCATCGATAATAGTCACCCCTACCCCCTGTCCAATCTCCTCAAGAGGAGGGGATAGGGAATGGGATCCAAAATCCTTGATCAAGCCTTCCTCAATCAACAACCAGGCATTTTCAAGACAGGTAAGCGATGCCATATCCTTACCGGCAACATATAGCCTGGGTTTCTCCTCAACCAATACAAGGCTTTTTATATTTCTAATCAGTATCTTCATAATGATATTATTGATCCCACGAAATTACAAATATTAAAAATCGTGCATCGCCTATCTGGTATCGCAAAACATAATAATATTATATGTAAATTTGTAAACTGTAATCTGAACCCTAACATTAAATGATTTTTCCCATGAAAAAAATATCAATTCTCCTTCTTGGTTTTCTTATCCTGACCAGTTTTTCGGCCTTCGCAAAGAAAGTAGAATTAACTGTTGCCAGGCTCGCAGGAAAGAATTTCTTTTTTGAAAGAATCAACACCCGTGATGCTGTTCCCTACAACGCAATCAACATAACTTCAGAATTTACGGAGAAATCCGGGACAGAACCTGTATTCTTTGTTTTTACCATAAATAATAACGGGTTTATTATCATCTCTGCTGAAGATGCCTGTCATCCGGTTTTAGGGTATTCATTTTCCAACATTTATTCCACGGAGTTCAGATCACCCAACTTTGTGAACTGGATTAACCATTATAAAGATGAGATCAACCTGATCCGGCAGAACAATTTTGAAGCTGACGAAAATATAAAAACAAGCTGGTCATACCTTACTCAGAATAATTTCAGCGAACTTCGCAAGCCAGAAGTGGTTACCGCCGTCGATCCCCTGCTGGTGAGCACCTGGAACCAGGATTACCCTTATAACGCCTTATGCCCTACTGATGAAGACAGCGGTGGGTCTTATGATGGAAGAGTTCCTGTAGGTTGTACTGCCACTTCTATTTCGCAGATCATGCTCTACTGGAGATGGCCAAATACCGGTAATGGCAGCCATTGTGATACTCACGTATACCATGGACAACAATGTTGTGCGGATTTTGGCAACACAATATATGATTGGGATGGAATGTCGAATGGCACTTCCAATGAATGCTACCCGGCTGCCTTGCTATCCTATCATACCGGAATTTCCGTTAACATGAATTACGGGGTGGATGGATCCGGCGCCGCTATTTCAGATGTCCCTGGTGCTTTATCCACCTATTTCAAATATGCTGCCAGCCAATATGTAAAAAAGAGTAGTTACAACAGTACCAACTGGGCTGCCCTGCTCAAGGGTGAACTTGATGCTGGACGTCCGATCCAATATGCAGGATTTGAGCCATCCAGCGCCGGCGGTGGCGGTCATGCCTGGGTTTGCGATGGGTATCAGGGCAATGGGACGTATTCCGAGTACTATCATTTTAACTGGGGATGGGGTGGACAATCAGACGGGTATTATTATCTGAACAGCCTTAACCCAGGCTCCTTCACTTTCAATCTGAATCAGCAAGCTGTTAAGAATATCCACCCCGACCCTGCACTTTATCCAACATACTGCAATGGAACAAAACAGGTCATTACCTATAATTATGGCACCATTGAAGACGGAAGCGGTCCGGTATCCAATTACCAGCCCAATTCCAACTGCAGCTGGCTCATTGGCCCCGACGACAGCATACAGTCCGTTACCCTGAACTTCCTGAAGTTTGAAACCCAAACAGGGGATGAAGTAAAAATATACAATGGTGCAGATGCGACTGCACCACTGCTTGGAACCTATTCCGGATCCACTGTTCCTCCGGCAATTACGACAACAAGTAGTAAAATGTTCATCACATTTACCAGCGGAAGTTCAGGCTCAGCCCAGGGCTTTTTAGCCAATTACACAAATAACCCTGCTTCTTTCTGCAGTCCGAATCTTACCCTTACAGAACCCAGTGGTGATATCACTGATGGAAGCGGAAGATTTGATTACCGCAATAATACAACCTGCAAATGGAAAATACTACCTCCAAACGCAACTTCCGTGACCCTTGCTTTCCATGCATTTAATACAGAAGCCGAGAATGACAAACTTCAGATTGTCGACCTTGGCCCTCCTGCTGTCGTCCTGGGAACTATCTCCGGCGACCATTCAGCATCTCTACCAGATCCTATCACTTCTCCTTCAGGAAAAATGATGATCATGTGGAATACCAATAAAACCATACGCGAAACAGGATGGGACCTCAGTTATACCATTACCGTCGGCACTCCTGAATCCGAATCATTCACTCACCTCAGCGTATTCCCGAATCCTGCTGCAGACGAGCTTAACATCAGTTTCAATATTGAACAATCCCAACAGCTGAAAATCGAATTGATCTCCCTGAAAGGGGTAACACTTTTCTCAGATGTACTTCCTTATTTTAAAGGGGAGTATTCGAAAAGCCTTGACATATCAGGATATTCCCGCGGAATTTTCCTGCTTAGGCTGACCAGCGACAAAGGCACTACCATCAGGAAGGTTATTGTTCAATAAGGATGCAACATCGCCTTCTTTCCGGAATTATCCTTTGGACCCTGAGTCAGTTCGGTATTGCTGGCACGGTTTCTCCTGAACTGGCACAACAGGCAGCCATCCAATTTTATAACCGGCATTCTCCTGCAAAAATTGAAAACATTTTTATAAAAAGTGATGCCCATTTACCCTTGTATTACATTCTTAACATGGTCCCCGATGGTTGGGTAATTATTTCCGCAGAAAATACTGTCATTCCCATACTTGCTTACTCTTTTTCCGGAAAATACCAAGATTATTTTCAGGCACCCCAGTTTGTTGCCTGGATGAAACAATATGAGGATCAGATTGTTTATGCAAGACAGCAAAATATAAAACCCTCACCCTCTGTTGCGGCAACCTGGGAACAGCTACTTTCAGATGCTGCTTGTCATAAAACCAGGGAAAACCGGACTGTGGATCCCTTGCTGTACACCCACTGGGATCAGGGGTTCCCATATAATGAATATTGCCCTGATGCAAACGGGGGTCCTGGCGGACATGCATGGGCAGGCTGCGTGCCAACAGCCATGGCCCAGGTGATGAATTATTACCGCTGGCCTGAAAGTGGAACAGGCTCCTATACCTATGAAGATCCGCCTTACGGTACCCTGACTGCCGATTTCGGAAATACATACTATCAGTGGAATAATATGCCTGCCTCCATCAATAGCAGTAATCCTGCTTTGGCAGAACTTCTTTTCCACCTGGGCGTTTCCTGTGATCTGCAATATGGACCGGATGGTTCAGGAATGTACAACCATAAAGCAGCTTATGCTTTACGCACTTTTTTTAAATATTCCCCTCAAACTCAATATATATTCCGCGATAGCACTCACCTGGATTGGGATAGTATATTAATTGCTCACCTCGACCGTAAAATGCCACTCTATTACGCCGGATGGTCGGTACCCGATGTCAATGGTCATGCCTTTGTTTGCGATGGATACCAGGATACATCCTATTTTCATTTTAATTTCGGGTGGAGCGGCAATAGCGATGGATATTTTTATACCGATGACCTGGTTCCGGGAGGAAATAATTTTAATCTTGCCCAGGAAGTCATTATCAATATCTTTCCTGATACGCTGAATTATGAATATCCTCATTATTGTTCAGGATTTACAGACTTGACTTTTTCTGCTGGCAGCCTGGAAGACGGGAGCGGACCGATCGGAAATTATCAACCCTTGACCCAATGCAGCTGGCTGATCCACCCGCAGAATGAAGAGGACTCTATTTCCGGAATTACTTTAACTTTTCATCGTTTAAATACCATGGAAGATGATTCCGTAAGCGTTTATGATGGAAGTAACTTTGCCTCACCACTGCTGGGTAGTTTTTCTGGCGATACCTTACCTTCCCCAATCATGTCCTCCGGAAATGCCATGCTGATCAAATTCACCTCCATGGCCGGCCATGCTGGGCCTGGATTCTCAGCATCCTACACCTCACAGAAGCCATTCTGGTGCCATGGTACAACAACCATCACTGAAGATACAGCTTTGATTACCGATGGCAGCTTCTCTTTCAACTACCTGAACAATACAAACTGCAGGTGGAAACTTATACCTCAAAAAGAAGGTCCGCTTACGATCTATTTTAAAAAATTCGATACTGAACCTGTGTTTGACAACCTTCGTATCTATGACCTGGCAACACTTGATACCCTGGTCGTGCTATCAGGACATTACTCACCCGATGAACTTCCCGATTCAGTTGCTTCTCCCAGCGGTCAGATGTTCCTTGTTTTTTCAACCAACAATAGTATTACCGGCAAAGGATGGGAATTCGAATATCCAAGATCCCATGTCGGTATCCATGAAGTAAATGAGATAAAAAATCTGAACATATTCCCAAATCCGGTAACCGAAGACCTTCATCTAAAATTTCAACTGGATAAAACTGTTTTATTGGGCATCACACTGACTTCCCTTGAGGGAAAGTTAATATTGTCTGAAACAATTGAAGGAAAAACCGGATGGAACAATTCGGGTTTTTCTGTTAAAAATATTCCCAATGGAATCTATCTGATGCAAGTAAAAACCAATGAAACCCTGATCCATAAAAAACTTATCATCCACAAACCCTGATTATGAGAAAAATCCTGCTTCTTCCGTTCTTATTCCTGCTTTTTGAAAGCATTGTTCTTGCAAAAAATGTCGATCTGACAATCGCACAAAGAATCGGTATTAATTTTTTTTATGAAAAACTCAGCCAGCGAAATGCCATCGATTATTCATCAATAAAAACTGGAGAATCTTTCACTCTCAGGTATGACAATATTCCAGTGTATTACGTATTCAATTTTACCGGCACTGGATTTATCATTGTTTCGGCAGATGATGCTGTAGCTCCGGTTCTGGCGTATTCTCCGGAAGGATCTTATCAGCCTGATGACCAGGCTCCTCAGTTTATCTCATGGATGGAAGGTTATTCAAAGCAAATCGCATATGCCGTAAAAAATGCAGTTCCGGCAACAACGAAGATAAGTCAGGAATGGCAGAGGCTTTCAACAATCGATCCAGCTACCTTACAAACCCACCATGGTGAGCGGGAAGTAAGCCCGCTACTGCTTTCAACCTGGGACCAGGGATCTCATTATAATAAATTATGTCCGGTAGATGCAGGTGGATCAGGAGGGCATGTTTGGGCAGGTTGTGTAGCAACAGCCATGTGCCAGGTGATGTATTATTACCGGTTTCCGGATTCAGGAAACGGCCAGCACTGCTATGTTCCCAGCGGTTATCCCGAACAATGTGCTGATTTTCAAAATACCGTTTATCAATGGAATGAAATGCCCCTTTCCTTCTCCAGCAATTGTTTTAACGATACAGCAACGGCAATGTTACTCTGGCAAGCCGGAATCTCAGTCGACATGATGTATGGCGCCGGTGGTTCAGGGGCATACAGCGAGGATGCTTTGACTTCCATGATCAACATTTTTAAATATTCTCCCAATGCACATCTTGAAGAAAGAGATGCATATCCTCCGAATGGCGATGAATTTCCTGCCATCCTCAGGGATAATCTCGATCATAAAAGAGTCATGTATTATGATGGTTATGGGTCCGGCGGACATGCTTTCAATGTGGATGGATACCAGGGAACCGATTATTTTCATTTCAATTGGGGATGGAGCGGATCTGCCAACGGTTACTATTACCTGAATAACTTAAATCCTGGTGGGTATAATTTTAATAACGGCCAAAGAGCTATGGTGAATTTATACCCGGATACCCTTTCCTATAATTATCCGGACTATTGTAACGGGCAGACTATCCTGCATGCACTCGGCGGAACCATTGAGGATGGCAGCGGTCCATTAAAAACATATAGTGGAAACTCCAGTTGCAGCTGGCTAATTGAGCCACAATCCCTTTCCGACTCTATCACCGGTATCAACCTGACTTTTAATAAATTCGAAACCGAAGCCGGACAGGATGTTCTCAGAATCTACCAGGGATCAAGTACAAGCGATCTGATGATCGCTGAATTTTCAGGAGATGATATTCCAGGCTCTCTGAACGTTTCCGGAAATAAAGCGCTTATTACCTTTACCTCCAACAGCAATATAGAAAAAACAGGATGGTTCATCACTTATGTGTCCGAATCGATATCCTGGTGCAATGGAACAACCAAACTGACCGAATCATCAGGAGAGATCAACGATGGCAGCTTGAACTTTAATTATAAAAACAATAGCAGCTGCCGCTGGAGAATTGAGCCGGAAGGCGCTGACCACGTGACACTGTATTTTAATTCATTCAATACTGAAGCGGGCCAGGATAATGTCAGAATCTATGATCTTGAAACCGAGGAACTGCTTACGGAAATCTCAGGTAACTATTCCAGCAACCTTCCCGGGCCTGTAACCTCGCCCAGTGGCAAAATGTTCGTTATCTTTAATACCAGTCCCTCCTATACCGATCAGGGCTGGTCTGCATCATACAATACTTTTCCTGCGGGATGCGAGGAAAAAAATGATCTCTCAGGAATTCAGGTTTATCCAAACCCTGCCAGCAATTTTTTCAGGATCACAGGTCAGGGGTTAAATTGCCATCAACTTAACCTTGAATTATCAGATATCCAGGGAAAAGAAATCCTTCACAACACTATTTTCCTGAATGATGGGAGAATATCCCGTGAAATTAACATTGAAGGGCTCAGACCTGGAACTTACTTTCTGAAGCTGATCTCCGAAACAGCTGTGGTATTGAAAAAAATTCTGGTCAGATAGGTCAAGCTACCTTTCATAAAGAATATCAATTTCTCCCCTTTTTTCAAGGCATTCCAGCAGCTTTGATTTTAATTTCCAGCAGGTCATTTGCCGGAGTTCTATTTTTCGAGATAACTCGTATGTGGATACCTTTGGATCATGGCAAACAAGGTAAACAATCCTGAAAGCTTCTATAATGGGAATATGACAACGGTGAAAAACTGTATGCGCACGTGCTGATTCTTCATGTTTACAACGTGTACACCGCCTTGCAAAAGGTGTTTTTCCATTACAATAATTAGTATGCCCGCATTTCCGGCAGGTAAAACCATTCCTCCATTTCTCACCGGCAAGGAATTTCAAGCACTCATCCTCAGAGGTAAACTGGGAAAGAAAAGCTTCCATGTCCATTTGCTGGATTACAAACTGCATATTACATTTTTTTACAAAATTAAAAAAATTAGTGATATTTATGCGCTTTATAATAAAAAAGTTTTATTTTTGCAGAGAATTTAAAAATAACAGACATGAGAAAATTCACATATCTTTTTTCCGCTTTCTTATTTCTGAGTTTTGTAGCCTGCAGTAATAATGCCGGAAATAATGAAAAAACCTCAGAAAACAACCCTTCCTCAGCCCCAGAAGAAGGAAAAGTGATCAACCTTAACGCAGAAGCATTCAAGAAACTGGTTTGGGATTATCAAAAAAATCCTGACAATTGGAAGTATAATGGAGATTTGCCTTGCATCATTGACTTCTATGCCGACTGGTGCCGTCCCTGCAAAATGGTTACTCCTATCTTGGAAGAACTGGCCAGGGAATATAAAGGTAAGATCAGAATTTATAAAGTCAATACTGATGAACAAAAGGAACTTGCAGGTTTGTTTAACATCAGGTCTATCCCTGCCGTACTGTTTGTCCCCAAGGCAGGAAAACCGCAGATGTCGGTCGGAGCATTGCCAAAACCTACTTTTGTCCAGACTATTAATGATGTGCTCAAAGTGAAATAGTAAAAAATTATAAACAATAGAATAAAAACAAATAAAACATGGTAGAACATTTGACAAAGGAAACTTTTTTAGAAAGAGTTTTCAATTTTGAAAAAAACAAGGAATGGAAATTTGAAGGCACACTGCCTTGCCTGATAGATTTTTATGCTGATTGGTGCGGCCCCTGCAAAATGGTAGCCCCAATCCTTGAAGAACTTGCCAAAGAATACGATGGTAAAATAAATATCTATAAAATCGATACTGAAGATCAGCAGGAATTAGCCGGAGCTTTTGGCATCCGAAGCATTCCTTCAATGCTTTTTGTTCCCCTGAATGAACAACCACAGATGGCTGTTGGCGCATTACCGAAAGACAGTCTGATTCAGGCTATTAATGACGTTCTGCTGAAAGAAGGCCAGGCGAACTAGACCCTTATCAGATGTCTATCGTCCTCCCGACTGCATATTTTCCACCAATAGCATATATTTCTGCTGCAGTAAAATCAGGGGAATTTTTGGTTGAATTACAGGAGACTTACCGGAAACAGACCTGTCGTAATCATTGTTGCATCTATGGTCCCAACGGGCCTCAAACCCTGAGTGTCCCGGTAATCAAAGTGAATGGCAACCATACATTGACTAAGGACATCCGGATTTCATATTCACTCTCATGGCAGCAAGCCCACTGGCGTTCCATTGAGACTGCTTATCGCAACTCTCCTTTTTTTCTTTATTATCAGGATTATTTTATACCATTTTTTGAGAAGAAGCAAGAATATCTCATTGATTTAAATTCCGGCATTATTCAAGCGGTCTTTAAGGCGTTGAAGATTCCAGCTTCAATTGGCGTTACCGATACTTATGATGAATTATTAGGTAAAAGTCAAAGAGAATCCCTGGTTTCAAAAAAAAATGTTCCTCTATTACCCGCTTATCAACAGGTATTTTCCTTAAAATTCGGATTTATTCCAAACCTAAGCATCCTTGATGCTTTATTTAACCTGGGTCCAGAAACAATTTTTTACCTAAAATCTATTTAGCCTGCATAAATATCCTGAAGATTTGTATATTTGCATTAATTTAATCTAAATTAATTTGTCAACTCTACTTGGACTTCAGCAGGGTGAAAGCGGAATAATTACGAAAATTCGTGGGCGTGGTGCTTTTCGAAAGCGCATCACTGAAATGGGATTCATCAAAGGAAAGAAAGTAACAGTAATCAAGGCTGCCCCAATGCAGGATCCCATTGAGTACAAGATCATGGGATATAATGTTTCCTTACGTCAGAGTGAAGCCAGGTTAATTGAGATCGTTGCTCCAGGTGAGATCTTTCAGGAAGCAAATAACCTGACCTTAAATAATGATTTTAATAGCACATATCAGGAGGTGATACCCGTTCAGAATTCAGGGGATAAAGAAAAAACGATCGATATTGCCCTGGTGGGTAACCCAAATTGCGGAAAAACGACACTTTTCAATGTCGCCTCTGGTTCTCATGAACGAGTAGGGAATTTCAGCGGTGTCACCGTGGAATCCAAAGAGGCTACGTACCTGCAGAGTGGCTATACTTTTAACATTACCGATCTTCCCGGGACTTATTCCCTTTCCGCCTATTCACCTGAGGAACTATTTGTACGCCGGCATATTGTTGATAAATTCCCGGATATTGTGGTGAATGTCGTGGATGCCTCCAACCTGGAACGCAACCTTTACCTTACTACCCAACTGATCGACATGGACATCAGGGTTGTGATCGCCCTGAACATGTATGATGAATTTGGGAAGCAGGGACATGTGCTGGATTGCGATGCGCTTGGTAAGCTTTTCGGTATTCCCGTTATTCCCACAGTGAGTTCCAGGGGAGAAGGAATCAGTAGTTTGTTTGATCGTATTATTGAGGTTTATGAAGACCGTGACCCCCAGGTTCGACATGTGCATATTCATTATGGCCAGGATATTGAGAAATCAATCAGCAAGATACAGGAAGTGATCAGGCAAGATGCCGAACTGACCGATTTGATTTCCTCACGTTATTTCAGTATTAAATTACTGGAAAAGGATGTTGAAGCGATTGACCGGATGAAAAACCGGAAAAATTTCGAATTAATCCTGCAGATTGCCACCAGGGAAATTCATTTACTGGAAACAAATTTTAAAGAAGATTCAGCAACACTGATCACCGATGCCAAATACGGTTTCATTGCTGGAGCTTTGAAAGAGACCATGAAAGTCAATGAGAATTCGAGAACGGAGAAGACATACAGTGAACGCATCGACCGTTTTCTGACCAGCAGGATTCTTGGATTTCCAATTTTTTTGCTTTTTCTTTTCGTGATGTTTCAGGCAACTTTTTCCCTGGGAGAATATCCAAAATCCTGGATCGAGCTGCTCGTTGGATGGTTTGGAGGACAAATCAGCCAAATGATTCCATCAGGTCCCCTGAGAGATCTTCTGATCGATGGAATTATTAACGGAGTTGGCAGTGTAATTATTTTTCTCCCCAATATCCTCATCCTTTTCCTTTTCATCTCCCTGATGGAAGATACAGGATATATGGCCAGAGCAGCCTTCATCATGGATAAGCTAATGCATAAAATGGGACTACATGGACAATCTTTTATCCCCCTCATCATGGGATTCGGGTGTAACGTACCGGCCATTATGGTTACCCGGACCCTGAAAGATAAAAATGACCGCCTGCTCACGATGCTGATCAACCCGTTTATGTCATGCAGTGCAAGGCTTCCCGTTTACATTCTGATCACTGGAGCAATATTTCCAAAACATGCTGGTCTTGTGATTTTTTGTCTTTACATAACGGGAATATTACTGGCTGTGATTATATCCCTGGTCTTTAAAAAAATAATATTTAGAAGCAAAGAGGCTCCCTTTGTCATGGAACTTCCCCCTTACCGGATGCCAACATTCAGAGTTATCATGCGGCATATGTGGGAAAAAGGACAGCAATATCTGAGGAAAATGGGTGGAATTATTCTGATCGCTGTAATCCTGATCTGGGCATTTGAATATTTTCCGGCAGGCAGCAAGGTAAGTCCGGAGGAAAGGCTTCAACAATCATATATCAGTAAAATCGGAAGAAGTATAGAACCCATCATTCAGCCCCTTGGTTTTGATTGGAGAATGGGTGTCAGTCTGATTACAGGCGCTGCCGCCAAGGAGGTTGTGGTCAGTACCATGGGTGTACTATATGGAACCAACCATTATCAGGAAACAGGAAAGAAAAACAGCCTGAGTTCGCAGATCCGGTCGGAAACTTACAATCAAGGACCCGGAAAGGGACAAAAAGTATTTACTCCTCTTGTCGGCATTTCTTATTTGCTGTTTATCCTGATCTACATGCCATGTGTTGCAGTTATAGCTACTGTAAACCGGGAGTCGGGTCACTGGAAGTGGGCATTGTTCCTAATTATATATACGACTGTACTGGCCTGGCTGGTTTCTTTCGCGGTTTATCAAACCGGATTACTATTCCTATCATGACATGAACTGGCAATACTGGATTACCGGAATCATTGTTCTGACTGCCTTGTCTATTACCGGTTTCAGGTTATGGAATTTTTTCATCAAGCCTACACATAACTGCGATGGATGTGCATCTTCAATTAGCGGATGTGCCTTGAAAGATCTGAAGAAAGAAATACGGGATAAAGAAATGAAACATGAGATAAGTTGCAGGATCATGCATGACGGATGACAAATACTTTTAATATCTTTGATACTTCACTAAATACTCTCTTTTATGGAATTTGGAATTTGTCTGCATAGTATTGTTTCCGTCCGGCTGGAACCAAATCACCGCACAGAGATGGTCACTCAGCTTCTTTTCGGAGAACTTTACAGGGTTCTTGAAACAGATGCTAACTGGCTGAAAATAAAACTCAGCTACGATGATTATGAAGGATGGATTGAAGAAAAGCAACATTCGACCTTGGATGAAGAAGGATTTATTGCCTTATCCAATATGGAAACCCCCTGCAGTCTTGACCTTGTTCAACTGATTTCTAACGAGACAAAAAAAACAGTTTTCCCTATTGTTATTGGAAGTTCGCTTCCCGGGATTGAAGAGTTCAGGTTCTCCGTCAAGGATCAAAGCTATGTTTACGATGGGCAGGTCAGCAATGTGTCAGAACTTGAAGAAATCGAATCTCCACAGGAACTCAATGATATAAAGCAGGCCATGGTCCATGATGCCATGGTATTCCTGCATGCTCCATATTTATGGGGTGGAAGGACTCCTTTCGGAATCGATTGTTCCGGATTGATCCAAATGGTATTTAAACTAAGAAAAATAAAAATGCTGCGTGATGCTTCTCAGCAGGCCGGGCAAGGCGAAGTAGTCAGTTTACTGGATGAAGCTGAGCCCGGGGATGTGGCTTTTTTCGATAATGAAGAAGGAAATATTACCCATGTCGGCTTACTTATCGACCGGACGAGGATACTGCATGCTTCCGGAAAAGTCAGAATCGACTCCCTGGACCATGAAGGGATCTTTAATGCCGACCTTCAGCAGTATACCTATAAACTTCGACTGATTAAGCGGATTTTCTGAGATCAGCATATATCATAGTAAATAATCCCATGTTTTCATTGCCAAAGCAGGTAGAATCGCAAAGGCAACTGAAGTTTTTTCCAAGGCCTTCGTGAAAAACCTGATGCCATTGTGATCTCAGCATATGGTAATCACTTCGTTTCCCTCTTGGCTCGGTAAAAAAATAGATGGCTTCTGACATCAAGAACCTGTCGATGCTTGAAATCGCCAGTTCCACCGGAGCATCATGGGCAAATACGAAATCCATCATGGCCCCGTAGGATTGATATACCGAAAGTGCAAGGTCCGGAGAATAGATATCCGGAGAATCATTATTAGCATCCAGTTCAAAGAGGATAAAACAGCCAATATGGTGCTTCAGCTTTCGAAGGTGAAATAACTTGCTCTCATAGGGCATATGGTGATAAGCCAGTGATGCAAGAGCAATGTCATAGTGCCCGTCCATTGAATCGGATAGTGCTTCAATTCTTGTCTGCGAAATCCTGACCACAGCTTCGGGAAATGACCGTGCTACATTCTCCCTGGCCATATTAAGCATCGCTTCCGAAGGGTCGATCAGCAAAATTTCCCCGACAGCTCCGATGTTTCCTGATTTACGTAATTCAAGTAAAAGATCAACCAGCACCTGGCCATGCCCACAGCCAATATCCATGATCTTTAATGGTCTGGTATATTGAGGAAGCGTGTGCACACAATGGGCACGAAAACTGACCCGTGACTCAAGCAATACTGGAGTTCCCGAAAAATGAATGTAAGGAGCAGGGTCAGCAAAGATTGTTTCAGGGATCATTAATTTCCCGTTATTTCTACCCAGGTAACTTGCCAGAAATGCATTCGAAAACAATCCACCCTGCTCTCCGGCCATTCCGGTAGTGATCCAATCCCAACCAGGTTGATTCATGCTCTTCGACAGAAGAAGAGTTCCAACATAATAATGAAAGGCTGGCAACAGACCCGGACGAATTGAACCCTCAACGGGAACAAGCTTACCACCGGAACTTACCACCCGAAAACCTAGTTCGTTCCAGTTCCTGCTTTCTTCATCTCCGAGAAATAGCATAATCCAATTCTTTATCAGTCTTCTGTGACTTTTTTAGCCTTTTTCGGCACTTCCTGGTTAAAAACCCAGGTGAGTCGTAAGGTGATTACATTATTATACTGATCCCGGGTATATTGGTTTTTCGTATTTGTATAATCCTTGATCAAAACAGTATGATTACTTTTTACCGAATACTGGTAACGCAGGTTTGCCCATAGTCTGTTCCACAACCTGATCTGAAGGTCTGCAATCACACTGATATCAAAATTCGACATGCTGTTCTGGTAGGTGTACAAACTGTCAAAAAATGAATTTTTAGTCTCTTTATAGTTGATGAGTTGCCCATAAGAAAATCCCACTCCGCCTGAAATTACCTTTTTATCCGTGAAATGTACCAAAACGGGAATTTCAAGGTAATCGATCTTTAGATTATAGGTAGTGGTATCTGAGCTGCCCGAATGATGGCTCCCTTTCTGTGAATATAGCAACTCCATACCCACCGACCATTTCTTATTCTTTCCGAATGGAACCAGTACCCCAGGGCCAATATTGAGTCCGACTTTATGAAATCCATAAAATTCATCTCCATCGACCTGGGTAAGATTCATCCCCACACTAAATTGTCCGAGAATGCGCTGGGCATTAAGTTCTGCAGAAAAAACAAAACCGAAGAACAGGAAAAGTGAAAATTTTATAAGCTTATTATACATTGGTTGCTGGACATTGGTTGTTGGACACTGTCAATCCTGAATAACGTTTATTCCTCCCGCTTAGTATTGATTCCCTTCATGGTAAGTTGAATCCTCTTTCTCAGGATATCAATTTCAGTCACTTCCACCATGACTTTCTGATTGAGTTTTAGAACATCGTTGGGATCTTTAACATAACGGTCGGCAATCTGGCTGATATGAACAAGACCATCCTGGTGTACCCCGATATCTACAAAAGCACCAAAATTGGTTATGTTTGTCACGATTCCCGGCAACCTCATCCCTTTTCTCAGATCATCCATGGAATGAACATTTTTATCAAATTCAAACATTTCAAACTGCTGACGGGGATCCCGACCTGGCTTGGCCAGCTCCTGAAGGATATCCTGTAAGGTCGGCATTCCTACTTTATCATCAACGAAATCATCCAGTTTAATCTGGATCCTCAATCCTGCCTTTTCTATCAGGTCGTTGACCGTACAATTCAGTTTTTTTGCCATACGATCGACAACATGATAAGATTCCGGGTGAACGGCAGACCGGTCAAGGGGATGACTTGCATCCCTGATTCGAAGAAATCCCGCTGACTGCTCAAATGCTTTATCCCCAAAACGGGCAACTTTGCGAAATTCCGTCCTGGATGTAAATGGCCCTTGTTCATTCCGGTAGTCTATGATATTTTTTGCCAGTCCGGGACCGAGGCCGGAAACATAGGTGAGCAATTCCTCACTGGCTGTATTGACCTCTACTCCAACTTTATTGACGCAGCTCACTACCGTATCTTCAAGGCTTTTTTGCAAAGCATTCTGGTCTACATCATGCTGGTACTGCCCAACACCAATGGATTTGGGATCAATTTTAACAAGTTCTGCCAGGGGATCCATCAGACGACGGCCGATCGAAACAGCCCCGCGTACAGTGATATCATAATCGGGAAATTCCTTGCGGGCCACCGGGGATGCGGAATATACGGAAGCACCGCTTTCATTGACGACGAGGGCAAGAATATCTTTTTCAAAAGGGATGGAGCGGACTAAACGCTCGGTTTCTCTTCCTGCAGTTCCGTTACCAATGGCAATGGCCTCTATCTTATAAGCATTGACAAGACTTTTGATTTTATGGATGGCCTCTTTAACTTCATTTTGTGGCGGATGAGGAAAGATAGTCTCATTATGAACCAGTTTTCCCTGCCGGTCAAGACAAACCAATTTGCAGCCGGTACGGAAACCCGGATCAATGGCGAGTACGTTTTTTTGTCCAAGTGGAGGGGCTAGCAATAATTGACGAAGATTCTCTGTAAATACCCTGATGGCTTCCACATCTGCTTTTTCTTTGGCCCATTGCCTCAGTTCTGTTTCCATGGATGGAAATAGCAAGCGTTTACAGGAATCAGCGATGGCACTTTTTACCATTGTTGAAGAAGCATTTCTTCCTTTGATGAAAATTTTATCCAGAATTTCATGGGCCTTATGATCATCCACATCGATGGAAGCGCGCAGGAAACCTTCCGCTTCCCCGCGAAGAATGGCAAGAACCCGGTGTGAAGGTGCTTTCCAGAAAGGTTCATGATGATTAAAATAGGCCTGGTAATTGGCGCCTTCCAGTTCTTTGCCTTTCACGACTTTTACACTGAATACAGACTCCCTCTGAAAAAGGTTCCGCATCCTTTTCCGTGCATAAAGATGCTCATTGACCCATTCTGCAATGATGTCAGAAGCACCCTGTATAGCTTCTCCGGAATTTTTCACACCTTTTTTTTCATCAATGAATTCAGCAGCTCTGTCTTCAACATCATCATATTTCTGTGAAAAGATAATTTCTGCCAGGGGTTCCAGTCCCTTTTCTCTGGCCATACTGGCCCGGGTTTTCCGCTTTGGACGGTAAGGCAGGTAAATATCTTCCAGTTCGGTCATCGTCGCTGCCGCTTGAATTGCCGCTTCGAGTTCAGGACTCAGTTTTTCCTGTTCTGTCAGGGATTTGATGATGACTTCTCGACGGGTATCCAATTCTTTTAATTGATTCAGGCGGTTACGGATGTTACTGATAACTACTTCATCCATGCTTCCGGTCATTTCTTTCCGGTAACGTGCAATAAAAGGAATGGTAGCTCCGCTTTCGAGCAGCATAACTGTATTCAGAACAGATTTTGCTGCCAGATTCATTTCCGCAGCGATAATTTCAGTATATTTTTCGTACATAATGATCTTTGAGAATTACCAGCCGGATGCCAGTACATCAATGATGTGCATGGTCTGAATCGGAAGATTATGCTTGTCGATGTATGCCTGCTGATGCATCAGGCAGGAAGAATCAGTGGAGACAATGAATTCGGCCCCGGTTTCAAGAGCCCTGTTAACTTTTTGCTCAGCCATGGCGGTGGAAACAGGTTCAAATTTCACGGAGAAAGTGCCTCCAAAACCACAGCAGACATCATTGTCCTTCATTTCCCGGAGTTCCAGCCCGCGAACCTGTTTCAGCAACTTCCTGGGTTCATCAGTCAGTCCGTATTCACGCAAAGCAGCACAGGAATCATGATAGGTAACTGAATGTGCAAAACTGGCTCCCACATCCTCGATCTTTAAAATGTTTACAAGGAAATCAGTAAACTCGAAAATATTTTTTTTCAGTTGTTTATACTCAAGGTGATATGCAGTATTATGAAACAGCCAGGGATAATAATTCCTGACAAAGCCAATGCAGGATGCGGAAGGACCGACAACAGGACGATCGTTTGAGAAGTCTTTCAGGAATTTCTCTCCCATTTCTTTTGCATCATCCCAGAAACCACTGTTAAAGGCCATCTGTCCACAGCAGGTCTGGTTTCCGTTATAGTGTACATCAACACCCAGTTTTTCAAGGATCCTGACCATATTCATACCTGTCTCCGGATAAACCTGGTCAACAAAACAGGGGATGAAAATATCGACGAGCATAATTAGGTGAGTGGGGAGCGTTAAGAAGTAAAATTATTAAAATAAAAATCAAAATTAAGAAATTATTTGATTTCAAATCCAACCAATTGCAAATGCTCCCAGAAAGAAGGATAGGATTTGTTCACCACCCTGGGATTGATAATTTTAACCGGACCGGTAGCTATGGCAAGCATGGCAAAGGTCATGGCCATGCGGTGATCTCCATAAGTTTCAAACACCAAGTCCGTTCCCTGTATAACTTGGCTTGCTTTCATCTCCAGTATGGGTATGTCAGTATCGGAAACTGCAATCAGGATACCTAATTTAATAAATTCATTCTTCAGGGCCAGTAAACGATCAGTTTCTTTGATCTTCAGGCTTTTTAAACCTTCAAAACGGCCATGAAGGCCAAGCATGGCGCAGGTAGTCATTACTGCAGGTGCAATATCGGGATAATCATTGAAATTGAAAAAATACTCATTGGTATTATTTTCTATTTTGTTCAATTTAATACTGTTTTCGTAAAAAATGGTATGTACTCCAAAATTCTGAAACATGCTGGATAAAATGGCATCACCTTGCAGGCTGTTTTTGCTGAGTCCGTTCAATTCAAGATCAACATTATCGGCCATGGATGCCAGTTCATACCAGAAGGCAGCGGCCGACCAATCAGCTTCCACGGTAAAAGGATGGGGATGGTATATTCCCGGATCAACATGAATACAATCCTTGTTGAAAGTAACACCAGCACCAAAAAACTTCATCAGGCCTGCAGTCATTTCAATATAGGGAGTAGAAACAGAATTTCCCTGCATCAGTATGGTAAGTCCACGGGGAAGCTTCGGTGCAATCATCATGAGAGCAGAAATATATTGGCTGCTGATCCCCGGGTTGATGCGGATTTCATGTCCCTTTAAATCTTTACCATGAACAATCAAGGGAGGGAAGCCAAGTTTACCAAGGTATTCAATATCTGCACCCAGGATCTTTAGCGCTTCCACGAGTACTCCAACAGGTCGTTGTTTCATTCTCTCAGAACCTGTGAGTATCCAGTTCCCAGGCTGAAATGCCAGGTATGCAGTCAGAAACCGCAATACTGTTCCCGCATTTGCCGTGTCGAGTTCTGTATATTTCTTCTGCCTGCAACCCGATTTGATATTGGCAAGTAATTTAACCAGCAAACGGGTGTCCTCTGATAACGAAAGGTTTTCAATTGGAAAATCCTGATCCGATAAGGCCCTGATCATCAATAAACGATTGCTTAAACTTTTTGAGGCAGGGAGATCAAGAATTCCTTTCAGGATTTTATCTTTCTTGCTGATGATCAGGGATTCCATGTCATGACAATCGGTTCATATATAACTGGTAAGCCTGAAAAACATCTTCCTCTGCACACGGCACGTTAATGATAGCTGAACCGGGTTGTTTCAGTAATGTGAAACGGATTCTTCCATCCATATTTTTCTTATCATGCAACATTAACTCCCTGAGCAGGGAAAAATCCTCAATTCCAGGTTTACGGATGGAGAATCCCTCCATGATATAATTGATTATCATATCCCGGTCAGCTTCCTTAAGCCCTGTTTTTATTGATGAAAGGAATGATGCGGCAATCATTCCCCGGGCCACAGCCTCGCCATGAAGAAGTGGTATCTCTCTGTGCTGGTATGACAGAGTTTCAAATGCATGACCGAAAGTATGTCCGAAATTCAGGATTTTTCTTTGATTCTTTTCCAGGAAATCATTTCTGACCATCCGGTTTTTTATGACCATGGTTTTCTGAATTATTTCTTTCCATTTTTTATCGGTTGGGTGCAATTGTTGCCATTGCAATATAGAAAGACGTGTGATTCCCCGGTAAAATGAAGGGTCTCCTACCAAGGCCGTCTTCAGGATCTCTGAAAAACCCGATTTAAGGTGTTCCGGGCTCAGGGAGTGAAGAAACTCTGTAAATACAAAAACTGCCTGAGGAGAATAAAAAAAACCAATCTGATTTTTTATTCCCTGAAGGTTAATGGCTGTTTTTCCTCCGATGGCTGCATCAACTTGTCCCATTAAGGAAGTTGGAATATTAATATAGGGTATTCCACGCATATAGCCGGCTGCGATAAAGCCACCCAGGTCGGTGACGACACCTCCACCCAGATTGATAAGCAAGGTTTTCCGGTCGGCCTGCCCGTCAGACAATTGCTGCCATAAGGAGGAAGCATGCTGGAGTGTTTTGCTATTTTCACCGGCCGAGATTTCCAGGATCACAGCAGATTTTAGCGCTTGAAGATGCGATAACAAGACAGGCAGGCAATATTGTCTGGTATTTTGATCTGTCAGAATAAAGATTCTGCCCTTGAGAAAGCGATTTGCAGTAAGGAACTTTTCCAACTGCATCCAGGATCCCCCGCAAACAAGACGGGTATGGTCAACACGTATAACCCTTCCGGATAAATTCATACTTCTTATTCCAGGGATTAATGAAATGCTGCCATCAGCAGGTCGATATCCTGAAAGGGCAGGTTATACTGGCGGCTGATAAAAAGGTTCGTACTCATTCCGTTAAAAATGTACACTCCCTGACGTACCCCATAATCGCGCTTGAGCAAATTCTCAATTCCTCCATGCTGTCCGATATCAAGAATAATTGGGACAAAGATATTATTCAGTGCCTGTGATGCGGTATGTGGAACTTTGGATGGGATGTTGGGAACACAGTAATGGGTTACACCATGCATTTTAAAAACAGGGTTGCTGTGACTGGTAGGTTTGGATGATTCAAAACATCCGCCCTGGTCAATGCTGACATCGATCACAACCGATCCTTCTTTCATCTGCCTGACCATTTCCCCGCTAATGATACAAGGTGTTCTGCCCATGGTGGAGTGTATGGCGCCGATCACGACATCGGCTGTACGCATTGATTCCGTAAGTACTTTCGGATGTAAAATGGAAGTAAATACCCTCTGTCCGAGATTATTCTGCAGACGTCGTAACCTGTAGATGGAATTATCAAACACCTTGACCAATGCTCCCAGTCCTATGGCTGAGCGGGCAGCAAACTCGGCCACAGTTCCTGCACCAATAATAACTACTTCCGAAGGATTTATTCCTGTAAATCCCCCGAACATCTTTCCCCTGCCATATTCCTTATCAGCCAAATATTCAGCGGCAATGAATATGGATGTGCTCCCTGCAATTTCGCTCATGGCCCGGGTAACAGCCAGCTGATTAGTCTTGTCTCGGATAAGTTCAAAAGCTAAAGCCGTTACTTTTCGCGAGCTTAGTCCACGGAAATATTCTTCGCATTGCATGGCAATCTGAATGGCGGAAACCAGGGTTTGCTTTGGATGCAAAAGTTCAATTTCCGCCTTGGTCGTTGGGGCTACTTTTAATAGAATATCCGCCTTGAAAACATCCTGGGGAGAATCTACAATTTGTGCCCCGGCTTCTGCATATTCATGATCCGAAAAATGAGCAGTGATACCAGCACCGGATTCGATAATAACCTGATGAGCATTCCGGCATAGGAGGGCAACTCCGTCGGGAACCAGAGAAATACGGTTTTCCTGTAACGAAATTTCTTTGGGAACCCCGATGGTCAGACTGCTACGTTGACGGGCTACTTCCAGCATCTCTTCCTGGGGAAGCAAACGTTCGGCAGGCGACATACGGATATAATCAGAGCGGGGATCTTCCATAAGTCAAAAAATTTATACGAAGATAATAAAAAAGGTAACAGAGTGACAAAGTAACAAGGTGACAGGGGAACAGGGGGGATCAGGGGGGATCAGAATTCAATGTGGCGGAAGCTGGTCTGGGGGTCTTCTGTGATCCGGATATTCACAGATTCTTCGGGCAAGAGATCACCGATCAGTTCCGGCCATTCAAGGAAACACCAGGAACCGGAGTAAAGGTATTCTTCATAACCTATGTCGAAAACCTCTTCAACTTTTTTTATACGGAAAAAATCAAAATGGAATATAGCATCGCCTGAATGGGTTTTATATTCGTTGATGATTGAGAACGATGGGCTTTGAACGAGATCAGATACTCCCAGTTCCCGACAAAGTACCTTGATGAAAGTTGTCTTGCCTGAACCCATCTTACCATAAAAAGCAAAAATCCTTGAAGCAGGATAAGTCACGAGTATGTCCTTCGCTGCCCTGACCAAATCCCCTTCACTCCTGCAAATAAATTTGGCCATTTCGCTATTTCCTTCTAAGTGTCACGAATGGGATCAATATCTCCTCCATCGAAATTCCTCCATGCTGGAAAGTATTTTTGTAATAATTTACGTAGTAGTTATAATTATTCGGATATGCAAAGAAATCATCCTTCCTGCAAAATACGAAGGAGGAACTGACATTACCCCGGGGAAGAAATATATCCCCGGGATTTTTTACTTCAAACACTTCATTTCGTTCATATTTCAAGGCTTTCCCGGTCTTATAGCGAAGGTTGGAATTAGTGTTCCGGTCGCCCAGCACCTTGACCGGACTCCCCACCCGGATGGAGCCATGATCGGTGGTAATCACGACATTAACATCCTTTTCAGCCAGGAACTTAAATATATCCAGCAGTGGTGAATGCTGAAACCAACTGACAGTCAATGACCGGTATGCCTTCTCATCATCAGCCAGTTCCCTGATAATTTCCATCTCGGTCCGGGCATGGGAAAGCATATCAACAAAATTGTAAACGATAAAGTTGAGTTTATTAACCATCAGGTTAGGCATCAGTTCGACAAGCTTTTTTCCATATGTCTGATTCAACACCTTATAATAGGAATATTTGATGTTCTGTCCGTACCGTCTGAGCAATTCACCCAGTAATTCACTCTCGTAATTGTTTTTTGGTCCTTCTTCCTCCTCATTGACCCAGTATTTCGGGTACTTTTTCTCAATTTCCGTTGGTAATAATCCGGAAAACAATGAATTTCTGGCATATTGAGTAACCGAGGGCAAAATACTGTAATAAATATCTTCTGAATCGACCCTGAAAAATTCCTCCATGGTTGGCTGTAACACTTTCCATTGATCGTAGCGCAGATTATCGATGAGTATGACAAACAAAGGCTTATTATCAGCCAGCAATGGGAAGATCTTTTCCTTTACCAGGTTATGAGATTGAATGGGGCGTTCACTCCCTTTTCCCTGTATCCAATCCTGATAGTTTCGTTCGAGGTACTTGCTGAAAAGCTGATTAGCCTCATCTTTCTGCATTTTAAGTACCTGATTCATCCCATCATCGCTGGATTGACCGAGTTTTAATTCCCAGTAGGTAATTTTTTTGTAAATCTCTGCCCATTCATCAAAATTCAAACGGGCGCTGATCTCCATCCCAATGTTGCGGAATTCCTGCTGATACTGAATAGTGGTTTTTTCGCTAACGATTTTTTTATTTTCAAGATTTTTTTTCAGGGAAAGTAAAATTTGGTTTGGTTTTACCGGTTTAATCAGATAATCTGCAATATTGGAACCAATGGCATCCTCCATGATCGCCTCTTCTTCGCTTTTTGTGATCATCACCACCGGGAGTCCGGGGAAACTGCTTTTGATTTTCATCAGTACTTCGATGCCCGACATACCAGGCATCTGCTCATCGAGGAAAACGATATCAAAATTTTTACTTTTCAGCAATTCCAGTGCCTCCTGGCCATTGTTGGAAGTACTGACATCGTATCCCTTTTCTCTTAAAAATATGATATGAGGTTTCAGCAAATCGATCTCATCATCTACCCATAAAATGTTATCCTTATCCATTGATCTGTTTTTTCTTACATATAAATGTTGTAATATTGCTTTTATTGTCTAGTCCCTTGCTTTTTATCATCTTTTAACAAAGTTAAATGAATTTCGGTACTACCAACAAGCACAAGAATATCAATGATCCGGTATATGGTTTCATTACTATTCCCGGGGAAATGGTATTTGATATCATGGAGCATCCGTATTTTCAGCGTCTCCGCAGGATCAAGCAATTGGGTCTGACGAATTATGTATACCCTTCCGCCCATCATACCCGGTTTCAGCATGCCCTGGGAAGTATGCATCTGATGGGGCTGGCAATCGGGGTTTTAAGGTCAAAGGGGATTGATATTTCCAATGAGGAAGCACTCGGGGTAAGACTTGCCATCCTTCTGCATGATATTGGCCATGGGCCATTTTCGCATACCCTCGAGCAGGTTATCGTACCTGACCTTACACATGAAGACCTCTCCTTCCTGTTCATAGAGGAATTAAACAAACAAATGCAGGGGCAACTTGATATTGCACTCAGAATATTTACCGGACAGTATCCTAAGAAATTCCTTCACCAGTTGGTTTCAAGTCAGCTGGACATGGACCGGCTTGATTATCTGTCCCGCGATAGTTTCTTTACCGGTGTGGCAGAAGGCACGATCAGCACCGACAGGATCATCAATATGCTGACCGTTTGTAATGATGAACTTGTGGTGGAAAACAAAGGGATCTACAGCATCGAAAAATTTATCATTGCCCGCCGCCTCATGTACTGGCAGGTTTACCTGCATAAAACTGTTCTTTCTGCCGACCAGATGCTGATCCATATTCTTAGGAGAGCAAAGAAGCTAGGAGAATCCGGATTCATGCTATATTCTACACCGGCATTTTCATTGTTCCTTGAGAAGAATATCACAAAAAATGATTTTTTCACTGATCCATCATGGCTGAACAATTTCGCACTACTCGATGATTCCGATATTGTAGCATCCATTAAAGTATGGGTAAATCATCCCGATCTCATTCTTTCAACTTTATGTAAAAACCTGCTTAACCGTCGCCTCTTCCGGGTTGAATTGCAAAATACGGCATTTGATCCAGCTTATGTTGACGACATCAGAGCTAAGACTGCCATCCGGTATAATCTGAAGCAAGAAGAAACCGGGTATTTTGTCGCCCTCGATAAAGTGCAGAATAAAGCTTACAATCCCCTGCACGACAAAATTAAAATTAAGGTAAAAAACAATGAACTTCTCGATATTTCAGAAGCATCGGAACAGTTGAATATAGCCGTGCTACCCACAACGGTAAGCAAGTTCCTGCTATGCTACCCAAAAGACATATCGCCCAGTCAGTCAATCAGTTAAAAATTATTTTTTACCCTGCGAAAAAAAATCGATAACTTGCAGCAGTTTTTAACCAGAAGATAATGGAATTCACTGCCAGTCAGATTGCCGGAATCCTTTATGGTTCCATTGAAGGAAATCCAGATGTAAAAGTTTCCGGTCTTTCCAAGATTGAAGAGGGTAAGCCAGGGACCATGACTTTCCTGGCCAACATGAAGTATGCTCATCACCTGTATACTACAGCAGCGTCAATCGTGGTTATCAACCAGGATTTCATTCCATCCCAGCCTTTTTCAGGGACCCTTATCAAGGTTGCAGATGCATATTCTGCTTTTGCAAAACTATTGGAGATGTTCAATCGGACCGAGAGCATAAAAAAGGGAATCTCGGCCCAGACATCGATTGCAGGGACTGCTGTTATAGGTGAAAATCCGACGATTGCTGAATTTTCTGTTATCGGCGAGAATGCCGTCCTTGGGAACAATGTGGTGATCTATCCCCAGGTGTATATTGCAGACAGGGTAAAAATCGGAGATCATACCATTCTTTATCCGGGTGTGAAAATATACCGTGACTGTGAGGTCGGGAGTAATTGCACCCTGCATTCCGGCGTTGTCATCGGTTCCGATGGTTTTGGTTTTGCTCCCCAGAGCGATAATAATTTTCAGAAAGTTCCACAGACCGGAAATGTAATCCTTGAAGATAATGTTGAAGTGGGATCAAACACAACTATCGACCGGGCCACACTGGGATCAACCATCATCCGTAAAGGAGTAAAACTCGATAATCTGATCCAGGTTGCACATAATGTGGAGATCGGGGAAAATACAGTAATAGCAGCACAGACGGGAATTTCAGGATCGACAAAAATCGGAAGGAACTGTATGATCGGAGGACAGGTAGGTATCGTTGGGCATCTTACCATTGCTGATAATGTTAAAATCGGAGCCCAGTCGGGCGTGGAAGGAAACATTACCCAGGAAGGAATGACCGTGCTGGGTTCGCCGGCCATTGACATAAAAAAAGCCCGGAAAAATTATATTCACTGGCGGAATTTTGATGATCTGGTCAGGATCATTTACCGACTGGAAAAACAAATGATAAAAAAGGAAGAATAATCCACCTTGAGTACAATGAGTGAAAAACAACAAACAATTAAATCCCCGGTAAGTATTTCAGGAGTAGGTCTCCACACAGGTAATGAAGTGATACTTACCTTTAAGCCAGCACCTGAAAACTACGGATATAAATTCCGGAGAACCGATATTAATTCCAATGTGCTGGTTGATGCAGATGTCGACAATGTTGTCGATACTTCACGAGGTACCAGTATTGAGCAGGATGGTGTTCGGATAGATACCATTGAACACGTCCTTGCCTCTTTGTCAGGTTTGGAAATCGACAATATCCTGGTTGAACTTAATCAATCTGAGACACCCATTCTTGATGGCAGCGCCCGCTTGTATGTTGAAGCACTTCTTTCTGCAGGTGTTGTGGAACAAAAAGCCTTACGGAAATACTATGAACTGACATCCAACGTGGTGTACACCAATCCCGAAAAAAAAGTTGAAATGATCGCTATTCCTGCGGAGGAATTTCATGTTTCGGTGATGATCGATTATGAATCCAGGGTGCTTCAGTCTCAAAATGCCCGTCTTGATCATATCTCCCAGTTTAAAGACGAAATAGCCAATTGCCGGACTTTTGTTTTCCTTCACGAATTGGAATACTTACTGAACAACAACCTGATCCGCGGAGGAGATGTCAGCAATGCCATAGTGTTTGTTGACCGGCCTGTTTCCCATGAAGAGCTGGATCACCTGACTCATCTTTTTCATAAACCCAAAATCAGGGTGGTAAACAAGGGGATGTTGAATAACCTTGAACTTCAGTATTCCAATGAACCGGCAAGACATAAACTACTTGATGTTATCGGAGATCTTGCGCTTGTCGGAATGCCGCTAAAGGCAAAGATCATTGCAACCCGTCCCGGACATCAATCAAATGTTGAATTTGCACGATTAATAAAAAAACAAATGAAAAAGGAGAAGCGTTCGGAGGTCGTCCATCGGTTCGATCTGAATAAAACTCCTTTGTACAACATTAATCAGATCAAACAAATTCTTCCGCACCGCCCTCCATTCCTTTTTATCGATAAAATTTTGGAAATGGGCAATGATTATGTTGTCGGAGTCAAAAATGTTACCATGAATGAATCATTTTTTGTGGGTCATTTCCCTGATGAACCCGTGCTTCCCGGAGTGATTCTGATTGAAGCCATGGCACAGAGCAGCGGGATTTTCGCGTTAAGTACTGTGGATGACCCGCAGAATTATAATACCCTGTTCCTGAAAATAGAAAATGTAAAATTCAGGCATAAAGTTATCCCAGGTGATACCGTCATTTTCTTCACTCAGCTTGCAAGTCCTGTTCGTCGCGGATTAATCCATATGAAAGGTCAATCGTATGTTGGTAACAAGGTGGTAATGGAAGCAGAAATGATGGCACAAATTCAACGTAAATAAAGAGTATCTATGAACCAACCCTTAGCCTACGTTAACCCCCAGGCCAAAGTTGCCAACAATGTGGTCATCGAACCATTTGTTTCGATCGATAAAAATGTTGTCATTGAAGAAGGCACCTGGATAGGTTCTAATGTAACCATTATGGAAGGTGCCCGGATTGGTAAAAATTGTAAAATTTTTCCGGGAGCAGTAATCTCAGCTATACCGCAGGATCTGAAATTTTCCGGGGAAGAGACCATTGTCAAAATAGGGAATAACGTCACCATCAGGGAATTCGTGACTATTAACCGGGGAACAAAAGCAAGTTATGAAACAGTGATTGGCGACAATACCCTCATTATGGCCACTGCTCATATTGCACATGATTGCGTGATCGGAAATAATGTGATCCTGGCGAATTCCGTGACATTGGCCGGCCATATCGTGGTTGACGACTATGCCCTTATCGGGGGAATGGTCGGAGTCCACCAGTTTGTCCATATTGGAGCACATTCCATGATTGCAGGATTTGGTGTGGCCAGAAAAGATGTCCCCCCTTATACCAAAGCCGCCCGGGAACCGATGTCATATGTTGGATTAAATTCTATCGGCATGCGCCGGCGGGGTTTCACTTCTGAGAAAATAACTGAGATCCAGAATATTTACCGGATGATCTACCTGAAGGGGTATAATGTGACCCAAGCTGTTGAAATTATTGAAGCCGATTTCCCTGCCACCCCTGAACGCGATGAAATCCTCTCATTCATTTCCAACTCCAGCCGTGGAATCATGAGAGGGTATATTTCAATGCGCGAAAAATAATGCAGATTCACCTGGAAAATATTGGTAAAAAATTTAATTCCGAGTGGGTATTCAGAAAAATCAGTTTCACCTTTGATGATTCTTCAGCCTCTGCCATTTTAGGGCGAAATGGATCGGGTAAATCAACCTTGTTGCAGCTTATTTCCGGCAGTATCTACCCCAACGAAGGCAAAATTATATACTCTCATCAGGGAAACTCCATCCCAGATAAGCACATCTTTCGGTACCTGGCCATGGCTGCTCCCTGCCAGGAACTCATCGAAGAATTTACCCTGAAAGAAATGTTGTCATTTCATTTTTCCTTCAAGAAGGTGATCCCTGGATATACCCTGGCTAATGTTAATGATTTGCTGGAATTTTCCGATGTCAGGAGCAAGCAGATCCGCCAGTTCTCCTCAGGAATGAAACAAAGGGTAAAACTGATCCTTGCATTCCTGAGTGATGTCCCCTTATTGCTTCTTGACGAACCTACCATGAACCTGGACCAGACAAGTATTGAATGGTACCTCCGGCTGGTTGAGAAATTCAGAAGAGACAGAACATTGATCATCTGTACGAATCAATATCAGACAGAAACACCTTTTGTTTCAATAAAACTCCGGATTGAAGATTATAAGGCATGACGGAGGACAGACGACAAAGGACGGATGACAGATAAATTGTCAATTGTCATTCGTTATTCGTTGATCCTTTCAAGGGTGTGCTACAAAATAATATTCCTTGCCGTTCTCGAAATAATTTTTAAATACAGCCTCAGATAAAGGTCGGGTATGATCCAGAAATCCTTTCAGAGTGGAAACGCTCAGCTTGCATTCTGTGGTGAGAAATTGATAAAGTTCGCGGGGTTCCGAGCCATAAAAATCAGCAGCACCCATTCCGAATTCGAAAATGATAATGGGACGGCTCCGTTGAATGGTTCTCACACCTCCTCTCATTACCTGAAATTCAGCACCCTCAACATCAATCTTGATCAGGTCAATCAGCATATCTTCCGGGATAAGGCTATCCAGCAAATCGGTTTCCACTGTTATTTGTTCAATTTCAACCTGCTTACCATCGTATTTTCGTTGCCTGATGCCACTGTATGCCGGTGCATTCAGAACATGCTGGAAACTGGTTTTTCCCTTACTGTCATAAAGGGCGACAGGCAAGATAGTAACCAGGGGATTATGCCGATATTTCAATGCCAGATTCTCAAACAGTTCAGGGATGGGTTCAAATCCAAATTTCCTCCCTTCCGGAGCCCCCTTAAGCATCAGATCCAGGATTTCTCCTTTATGGCAACCAATATCAATACACTGTGAACCTGGTTCAAGACAGGTTTCAAGGATTAGCCGGGTATAGGCATCATAACGCTGATTTCGAGTCAGGGAAATATTCAGTGAAGCAAGGATTTTCTTTATCAGTTGTTTCATCCGCGGGAGCTTGCAATAGCAATATTGGAATCATCAGCAAAAATAAGACATTTAATTCAAGAATTTTAACTAATTTTGCAGCCCTTTCAAATTAAGAGGATAAAATTACTCATGGCAACAACTGCAGATATCAGAAATGGCATGGTCATTGATTTCAACAATGATCTGTATACCATTGTTGAATTTCAACATGTTAAACCAGGCAAAGGACCGGCATTTATACGAACAAAACTGAAGAGCCTGAAAACCGGAAGAGTTATCGCTAACACCTTTGATTCCGGTGTCAGAATTGATGTAGCCCGCGTTGAGCGCAGAAAATACCAGTATCTTTTCAAGGATGATTCCGGCTACCACTTCATGCATACGGAAACATTTGAACAGGTTTTTATTCAGCCTGAACTTATCGATGCACCTCAATTTCTCAAGGAAGGTCAGGAAGTTGAGATTTTATTTCACGCCGATACTGAAACTGCTCTCACCTGTGAACTCCCTACTTATGTAGTGCTTAAAGTTACCTACACCGAGCCTGGGCTTCGCGGAAATACCGCTACCAACACCCTAAAAGACTCTACCGTTGAGACCGGTGCTATCGTTAAAGTCCCATTGTTTATCGACACCGGTGAAACCATTAAAGTTGATACCCGAACCGGGGTTTATGCTGAACGCGTCAAAGTTTAAACCATGAAATTTATAGCTCCATTAAAACTTTCCGAACTCGCCCTGCTGACTGGTGCAAAGATGGTCGGTAATGTGGATATTCCGGTCACCGGAATCAATGAAATTCATATGGTCGAAGAAGGTGACCTTACTTTCGTTGATCATCCCAAATATTATGAAAAAGCCTTGAATTCAAAGGCCACAACGATTCTCATCAACAAAGATGTTGCTTGTCCGGAAGGAAAAGCACTGTTGATCCTTGACAAACCCTTTGATGCTTATGTGGCCCTGGTTGTGAAATTCAGGCCATTTGAGAAGGCCATCTCAATGGTCAGTTCCAGTGCGGAGATCGGTGAAGGTACTGTGATTCAACCCGGAGCTTTCGTGGGCAACCATGTTAAAATCGGGAAAAATTGCATCATTCATGCAAATGCCAGCATTTATGATCATTCTGTCATCGGAGATGATGTAATCATTCACTCCAATGCTGTAATCGGTGCCGATGCCTTTTATTTTCAGCGTCGCCCTGAAGGTTGGAAAAAACTTGAATCCTGCGGAAGAACTGTCCTTGGTGACCGGATTGAAGTTGGAGCTTTCACTGCTATTGACAAAGGTGTTTCTGGAGATACCGTAATTTGCAGCGGGACCAAATTCGATAACCATGTGCAGGTTGGACACGACACCTATATCGGGAAAAACTGCCTGATTGGCGCTCATTCAGCTATTGCTGGAGTATCCCGCATCGAGGATGAGGTCATCATATGGGCAAACTGCCTGATCAATAAAGACCTGGTGATCGGGAAAAAGGCCGTGCTGATGGCCATGACTGGAACGGAAAGATCACTGGAAGGAGGAAAAGTATATTACGGTATGCCCGCGGTAGAAGTGCGTAAGAAATGGCGGGAGATTGCCGCATTGAAACAACTCCCGGAATTTATGCGAGAAGTCTCCAAAGAATTGAAAATAAAATACTAGGGCATTCTGTAAACCATAGCATTCACATTCATTCCTGCACCGACAGAAGCAAAAACACAGAAATCACCACTGGATAGTTCATGGCCTGCTATTTCCCTCTTAACCAATAAATCAAAAAGGATTGGAATGGTAGCAACCGAATTGTTACCCAGTTTGGCAATAGTCATTGGCATGATATTCCCGGGAATATTATCGATGCCATAAAGTTTGAAAAGGCGCAGCAGGATGGCATCATCCATTTTTGCATTGGCCTGGTGAATCAGCACTTTTTTGATTGCCGTAATCGGGATTTCTGCCTTATCAATACAGTCTTTTACTACCTGGGGAACGGTATTTAGTGCATACTCATACAATTTCCGCCCATTCATCTTTAAAAAGATCTCATCGCCACCAAATTCCGGATTATAAGATTTTTCCATTCGTAACAGGTTGGCATGAATCAGAGTATCCGAACGGGTGATATGATGGATAATTCCAACTGGAGTTTTGCTTTTAATGGCTTCCATAATAATGGCTCCGGCTCCATCGGAATACAACATGCTGTCGATATCATGCGGATCCGAAACGCGTGAAAGAGTTTCAGCACCGATGACCAGTACTTTTTGGGCATCTCCTGATTTCAGGTAATAATCAGACTGTATGATTCCCTGCAGCCAGCCGGGACATCCAAATGGCAGGTCATAGGCGACTGTGAAAGGATTTTCAATCCCCAGCTTAAATTTGATTCTGGCAGCCAGACTGGGAATGAGATCAGATTTGAGATTATTCTTTTTAACATCCCCGAAATTATGCGCAACGATAATATAATCCAGGCTTTCCTGATCGATTCCGGCCGACTTTATCGCATCCCGGGCAGCAAAAAAGCCGATATCTGAAGTAACATATTTGTCATCAACATATCTTCTTTCCTCGATCTCTGTGATCTGTTTGAATTTATCAATAATCTCCTTATTGGTTTTGATGATCTTCTCACCTGAAGAATTAAAAAATTCATGATGAAGAAAATCTTCATTCTTAAATACTCGTTCCGGAATGTATCGACCAGACCCTGTAATTATAGAATAAATAGCATTATGAATGTCAGGTTGCTTCATTGTCATGGGCATCTTGTTTTAATGAGTAGAGGTCCAATGAAACCAATACGGCAATCAAACCCCAAACGGGGATAGAGGCTTTATCGGTATCCAAAAAATTATTCATGGTTCCATGAAGAAAATAAGTGATCAATGCAAGCATGGCGGTCAGGCTTAGCATTTTAACTTCCTTAATATTACTTTGCCTGTATACCCTCATCGCTGTAATGAGCATGATAGTCAGGATTCCCAGAACCAGTAAAGCCCCGGGTAATCCTTCCTCGGCCAAGGGACCAATATATTCGCTATGGGCATTGCCCTTATCTCCGGCATTTGTGCTGATCAGGGTTTTTTCCTCTGAACGTTGAAAAGGTGCATATTCAAACTGATAAGTCCCTGGTCCGAACCCAAAAACAGGTCGTTCTTCAAACATTCTTAGGGCAGATTGCCAGCGATTTATCCGTTCAAGATTGGAGTTGTCTGTGGATATATTTGAAATTGACCGTATATGCTCCACAAAGTTCGCGGATGATCCTTGTTTGTTTTTCTCGAGCCTGTCGAGGATCTCAAAGGAAAATAAATAGAAGATAATTCCAAAAATGATGGTCACGAAGGCAATCCATTTTAACTTAATCCGGAACATAATGATCAGGAATACGGCCAGGGCTACCGCAAGGCTTATCCAGGCAGCCCTGCAGTAGGAAAGCACCAAGGCGGCAAACAACACCATCATGACCAGAAAAGCAAAGAAACGGGTGATCCTGGAATATACACTTGAAAAAGTAAATCCCGCGAATAAGGGAATCATCAATGCCAAGACAGCACCATAAGCAGTATGATCATTATAAAAAGGTTCCATGACCCAGTGACCGGCTTTTTCTTCAAATCCCCATAAAGAATGCTGATAGGTGGTATAGAAGATGACTAAAACGAGTGGAATGGCATATAACCAGATAAACAGACGGATATTGGCCCTCTTTTTAAACAGATGAACTCCGAACACATAAAACGGGATCACAAACCAAAGCCTCGCAAGAAAATACTTAAACGACACCAGTGGCAAACTGCTCGTCAGGCTGGTAATCAACATCCAGATTAACTGTATCGCAAGGATAATAGTCATTGGGTGTTTCCAGATCTTTTTATCGAAATTATTATTGAAGATCAGTTTTAAGAGGAACATAACCAATACTCCTGCCAGCAGTGGTTCTGTCGGAATAGAAAGCCCGAATCCAAATTCAAACTCCCGGATGTTGATAGCAATGGGTGTCATCATTGTAATGAGCAGCAATATTTTATCCAGGGAATAAAAATAGAGATACAGGATGACCAGAAAAACAGGGAGCAACAACAACCAGTATATGTCGCGGTAAATCAAATAGCAGTTGAATCCGATAAAGATCGAACTGAGCACATATAAAACCAGGACTTTTCCGGCTTTGCCCTCAAAGAAAGACTTTATGGCTGCTATTTTATCCTTCATTCTTTTAAACCCGGGCTAAGACGGAATTTCCGGTTTTCAATGATTCCGATGATCAGGATAGCCAGAAAAAGGACAGCAAGAGAAGAAACAAGAACGATAAGCCAGCGAATCGGGTATGCCTTTTTATCTGCAGGAAATGGCTTGCTTAAAAGATTAACATAAGTATAATTTCGGTTCGCATCCAGTACAGCGCGATCAAAATCGAGCTTTAATGTGCTGTAATCCTTGGTAACAGCAATCATCAGTCCTGACAGCATTTCCCTCTCTCCTCCCTTTTCTTCCAGGTTCTTTTTCATTTTCTGAGCTTCCTGCATCCTAACCGATCCACCCCCTGTTCCAAGGATGGCGCGAACCACTTCCCTGGTCTGGTTGGGAAAATCCAGTAAACCATAGTTTACGCCTAACTCTTTAGCGCGGATTGCCAGGGAATCAAGCTCCTTTTTCTTCAGATTGGTAATAAACTGATAGTTATTAACTACTTCATCAAACTTTTCCTTATGCATTCTCTTTATTTTCCCATTATAAAAATCAAGAAGTGCATTCACTATATTACAAGCCATGACAGGATCCGGATCCCAAACTTCAATTTCAACTGCCTCAAAAGGAGTTTTATTCACCTGTACCCGTTGGGAATATTCCCAGGTAAGCGTACTGGCGAAATATTCATAAGTGGAATCTATTTTCCAATGCCTGGCCAGATCAAATTTCTTCACAACGCTGTCGCGGATTTCGCGCGACTGAAAAATTTGGATCATCTGCTCTGTCTCATTCTCATCAGAATAAGGCGAAATATTGGAAGGATATACCATAGCATCCGACTTATAGAGCGGAGTAATGAATATCGGGCTGGAAAATAAAATTGAGAGGAGGATGGCGACAACAACCACAATGCTCAAGTGAAGCTTCCATTTAATTAGTACATCGATAATATTCTTGCTATTAAAAAACCTATCCATAAATTTAATGTTTTTCGTTAAGGTTTGCGTTTAGGTTTGATCATTCATGATTGCCCCAGATGGAACTTCTTGTGGGCATTATAATCCGATATTTTTTCCATTACCATGATCACAATAATAGTGAGGAAAAGCGCTGATATGGTAGAAACAATGACAATCAGCCAGCGTACAGGATATGATTTCCTCTCAGCTTTAAAGGCATCGCTTACAATAAATTTCTGCGGCAGATTTTCTTCAGCATCGACTTTTGATTCCTTAAATTTTGACTGGAGAAGTGTCAGCTGCTCCGTTTTAAATTCAAGTGCATTTTTCAGCGACATATAAATCCCACCATATTTGCCAAGGACATCCAGTTTCTTCTGAAGGGCTATCTGTGCAGTTTTATTACCATTCATCAGGGCAATGGCAAATTGCTGGTTAAGAACCTGGGATTGATATTCAACATCGTTTACCCCCAGGCTTCCTAAAACGATCAATGAATCAACAATTTTCTCAATCTCCGCTTTCATGGCATTGTACTCCGCCTCAACCACCTTGAATCCTTTGATGGAGCGTTGGCGTTGCATGTCATTTTTAGTAGAGTCCAGCAGGGATGCAATGGAATTGGCTATATCAGCCGCCATCTGAGGATCCGTATCATAAACAGAAATCTGAACTGCCATAAATTCAGTTCTCCTGAAACTGATATTATTCTCATACTCCTTAAATAATTTGGAATACTTATAGGAGGAGTTACTATCAATTCCATAGTGCTCCATCAAGTTGAATTGCTTCACAACGCGGTCACGGATTTTATTGGAATTCAGGATCTGAAGCAATTGCTCAGCCTGCTCATCCTCACCAAAGGCCGTAAGATCCTGGCCCTTGGCCGACTGTTCACTCAGTAAGGCTTTGGAAACAGAAGTATTGCTGGCAGGAAACAGGATTACCGTTGATTTAAACTTTGGTGTGATAAACCAGGGGCAGGAAAAGAACCATGATCCAAACAGCGCAATGGCCATAACAATAAATAAAGATTTGCGCCACTTATAAAGGAAAATTACGAGGTTCGAAGAATCGAATTCTTCATTCCTTTTTATTTCATCCGACATATCAGCTATTTCAATTTTTTTTCAAAGGTAGGGAATTATACGAAAAGTGCAAACCAATATTCAGGATGGGAGAATTCCTTAATGCTCTTCACGGAGAATATTCAGCAGCGAACTGAAACTCCATAATTTCAATAAAGCAGCGAGAATGGCCGAACTTAGAAGCATGGCAATAAAATTTCCAAGCCAGGCCTTGCTGGCAGGAAGGAATGGCCAATGAACAACAAATATACGCGACAGCATGTTAAAACAGATCACTCCGATGATAAAGAGAAAAAGGGTGAACAGGTATTGATAGTTTACCTTGAATTTAAAAATGCGTTGAACAAGGAAAACCTGCAGAACAGCCATGGTGAATTGAGTTACCAGACTGGAAATGGCAGAACCAGATGCCAGCATGCGGGGGATGAGTATGAAATTTAAGAGAAAATTAATAAACAATCCGGTTACCGCAATAATATTCAATTGTTTAAGATTCCCGTTGGCAGTCAGCAGCGTGCCGAAAATATAGGTGGTGGAAACCGCAATAAATCCAAGGATCAACAATTGAAACACGTTAGTAGATGCCTCGATATGGGCATCATATAAGAGGTTGATCAACTCAAAGCTATAAAAATAAGAACCCAGGGAGATAATAATAGCCAAGGTAATGATCAGGGTATATGAAAGTTTCAGCATATGTTCGACCGACTGCTTTTTCTTGATCATTTTTGAGAAAATCGGGACCAGCAGGACAGAAAACAGGTAAGCAATCATATTGGCAGCATCTAATAATCTGAAACCCGAAGCATAAATTCCGGCTTGCTCGTTGCCAGATTTCTCAGGCAACAGACTCTCAAGCATGACAGGATCAAGCCGGTTGTACAAAGTCATCAGTAATACCAGCAAGGCAAAAGGCAAACTTTGCTTGATAATCATCAGAAAAAAAAGCCAATTCCAGTTGAGTTTTCTGAACCGGGCTTTTTTGACCACAATGAAAAAAGCAATTGCAGCAGTAATCATGTAAGCGGCTGTTTGGGAATAAACAAACCACTCAATACGGAATTGAGCATGAGTTAGATGACCAAAAAGCAATGCCCCGCAAAAGACAATCATCAGCAGACGGTCAAGCACAGAAAGGAAACTGTCGGTTTTAAACATCAGATTTCCGGAAATATTCGACCTTAAATATAGAATAAAGGAAAGCAGAAATTGATTTAAGGCCAGCCATCCCAATAAACGGAACTGTGCAGCACTATAACCAAGGATAAAAGCAATCAGGAAGGCAACGAATACATATAATAATCCAAGTAAGATCTTCAAGACCAGGATTCCGGAAAAATGCTTGTTCAACAGTTGATTATTCTGCGCAATATTCCTGTTGTTGAAGTTGGTGATTCCGAGGTCAAGTATAATATTGAAAAGAAAAGAGAAATTCAGAATGACGAAATAAAAACCGTAATCTCCAACGCCCACAATACGCTGTACACTTAAATCTATCCCAAAAATCCATACCGGTTTAATGAGCAGATTAAGGAAGAGAAGTAACCCCAGGTTTGTCAGGAATTTCCGCTGCATGCAGGAGATGGATTCAAAAAATATTCAGATATTTGCTACAAAGTTATAAAATTAATGAATATTGCTGTAAATACCCGTTTACTCATACAAAATAAACTCGAAGGGATCGGATGGTTTACATGCGAATCGCTGAAACGGATCACTATTCAGCACCCTGAGCATCATTTTTACTTCATTTTTGATCGCGAATATGATCCCGAATTCCTCTTTGCAGATAACATTACTCCAATTATTCAGTTTCCCCAGGCCCGCCACCCATTACTATACTATGCCTGGTTTGAAATTGCGCTGCCAAAACTCTTTGAAAAAATCAAACCCGATCTTTTCCTGAGTCCGGATGGTTTCCTCTCGCTCACAAGCAATATCAGATCCCTGGCTGTATTTCATGATCTGAATTTCGAGCATTACCCGGAGGATATTCCTTACTGGACCCGGCGTTTTTATCGTCATTACTTTCCGAAATATGCCACGAAGGCTGCAAGGATCGCCACGGTATCTGCTTATTCGCGGGAGGATATCGTCAGGCAATACCAGGTTCCCTCCGAGAAGATTGATGTAGTCTATGATGGTTACAATGAAGCTTATCATCCATTGTCGGAACCTGAAAAGCAAAAGATCAGGAATCAATATACAGAGGGTCAGCCCTATTTTGTATTTATCGGTTCCCTGCATCCCAGAAAAAACCTGGCTAACCTTTTCAGGGCTTTCGACCTGTTTAAAAAATCCAATCCTTCCGACGTCAAACTAATGATTGTGGGTGCCCGTCGCTGGTGGACACGCGACATTGAAGCCGCCTATAATAAAATGAACTTTTCCGATGATGTTATTTTCGCCGGCCGGCTGAATATTTCTGAGCTTTCCGGTATTCTTGGTGCTGCCCTCGCCCTGACCTATGTTTCTTATTTCGAAGGTTTCGGAATCCCCATCGTAGAAGCTTTCCGTTGCGATACCCCGGTCATCACTTCTGAAGTTACCTCCATGCCCGAAGTAGCTGCAGATGCTGCTCTGCTTGTTGATCCGTTTAAGCCTGAATCCATCGCTGAAGCCCTTTACAAAGCGTATCAGTATGAAAGTATAAGAGACGATCTGGTAATCCGGGGGAGAAAAAGAAAAGATATCTTTTCCTGGCAAAGGACAGCCGACCTCCTCTGGGAATCTATTGAAAAAGCCGTTAAATCGTGATGCCATGAACATTCTTCTACTGGGTTCAGGAGGCAGGGAACATGCACTGGCCTGGAAATTATGTCAAAGCCCGCTCCTGACAAAACTTTTTATCGCACCAGGAAATGCGGGAACAACTGGTCTGGGAACTAACCTGAATATATCTCCCCTTGATTTTCCAGCCCTTCGCCATTGCATTATTGAAAATCATATCGAAATGCTTATTGTTGGACCGGAAGATCCACTGGTGAGCGGCATCACCGACTTTTTTAAGGCAGATCCCCAATTATCATCACTCCCGGTCATCGGTCCGGGAAAGGATGGCGCTAAACTGGAAGGAAGTAAAGACTTTGCCAAACAGTTTATGGTGAAGTACAAAATTCCAACTGCCGGATTCCAGACCTGTGATGTATCTACCTTGGCCACCGGGATCAGGTTTCTTGAAACCCTTCATCCTCCATATGTATTAAAAGCTGACGGGCTTGCTGCCGGTAAAGGCGTAATCATTTGTCATACCCTCGAAGAAGCCCGAAGCGAATTAACTTCCATACTGAGAGATGCCAGGTTCGGAGATGCTTCCAGGAAGGTTGTAATAGAAGAATTTATGCGGGGTATAGAGGTTTCCATGTTTGTCATTACCGATGGAATAACATATAAGATTTTACCTGAAGCAAAAGATTATAAAAGAATCGGTGAAAGAGATACCGGCCCGAATACCGGCGGAATGGGATCCGTCTCCCCTGTTTCCTTTGTCGATAAGACTTTTCTTGATAAGGTGGAAAATAAGATTATCCGCCCAACAATAGATGGATTAAAAGCGGAAGGAATCGTCTACCAGGGCTTCATCTTTTTTGGCTTGATGAATGTATTAGGGGAACCTTTTGTTATTGAATATAATTGTCGTCTTGGTGATCCTGAGACAGAATCCATACTCCCAAGAATACAAAACGATCTGGTGGAACTTTTTCTGGCTGTCGCGAACAAACAGCTTGATTCTGAGTCCATCCTCACAGATCCCAAGCATGTCGCAACTGTCATGCTGGTTTCAGAAGGCTATCCGGGTGTTTATGAAAAAGGACATCCCATTTCAGGAGAAAAACTGGTTCATAACAGCCTCGTTTTTCATGCAGGAACAGCCATACGGGAAGTAAACATGCCTGCAGTGACAAATGGTGGAAGGGTGCTTGCACTCACCTCCTGGGGAGAAACCATGAATGATGCCCTTGAGAAATCTTATAAAAATACTGACATCATCAGTTTTAAAGGAAAAAAATTCCGCCGGGACATCGGCTTTGATTTGAAAATTGAAAAGCATATAAAATAATCCAATCACCTTGTTACTTTGTCACTTTTAACCACGCACCCTTAAGTGTTTATAAAATTCTTCAAATCCAGCTTTTTCAATCAGTACCTTGCCATAGGAATCCTTGGAATTGTACTTTGGGCAAGAGCCTTTGCCGAACCTCCGGCCATGCCAATTCCCCTCGGACCTGTACCGTTCTATCAACTGATTTATCATTTGTTTCATGCTCATCCACTCCTTCCCATTATCCTGGGTTTTATCCTTGTATTAGGAGAAGCGTATTGGCTTACAGAAATCCTGAACCGGCATGACCTTATCCTGAAAAACTCATCTTTATCAGCCCTGGTTTTTTTTGTATTGATGAGTTTTAACCCTGATCAACTCATCCTTAATCCGGTTAACATCTCGGTTTCTTTCCTGCTTATGATTCTACACCATCTATTAATCAGCTATAAAAAGCCGGAGCACCTCGACCGAATCTATGCCGCTGGATTTTTCACTTCAACAGCTGCCTTGTTCTATTTTCCTTTCCTGTTCTGGTTCGGTTTCATTTTGATAAGCTTTATTCTGTTTCGCTCCGGCAACTGGAGGCAATGGGTGGGCTCATTTATCGGGCTGGTTACTCCTTTTATCTTCCTTGCCGTTTATTACTTATGGTTCGACCAACTTGAAGACAGAACTAATGAGTACATAACCGCCATCCGCCAGGTATTGGTTTTTCCCAATCCTTTTCAGTCTGACTTTTGGATTCTGGGAGGATATTCATTGATCCTCGCACTTTTCGGTTTATATAAACTTTGGAATGGTCCCTTGGAAAGAACAGCTGAAGTTAGGGCAAAAATCAATATTGTCATCTGGATGATTCCTTTTACTATTTTTTCCTTTGGATTTTCAGGGACCCTGGCAGTTTACCACCCTGCTTTGGCCATGCCGGCTTTTACTTTAGCCCTGACATCAGCACTCACCGGACTAAAGAAAACCAAACTGCTGGAAAGCATTCTTTTATTTTATTTTTTAGCTGTTCTGGCCAATAACCTGATCCTTCATTCCATGATTTATCCCAAGCCTTAATTTAAATCCCGGATGCTATCAGGTCATTATACTGAAGAAGCAATTGAAGCCGGATGCGATGAAGCCGGAAGGGGTTGCCTGGCTGGCCCAGTATTCGCAGCAGCGGTAATACTGCCCAGAGAATTCCGGAATAAAATCCTTGACGATTCAAAGAAACTTTCCCGGCTTCAAAGACTTGAAATGCGCACGATCATTGAAAAGGAAGCCATTTCATGGGCTGTCTCCAGCGTGGTTCCTTCCGTTATCGATGAAATTAACATCCTGAATGCTTCTTTTCTGGCCATGCACCAGGCTATTAACGACCTCAGCATACACCCTCAGCTATTGCTTATTGATGGAAACCGTTTTACACCTTATAAAAAAATTCCTCACCTTTGCATCATCAAAGGAGATGGAAAATTTCTTTCTATCGCCGCAGCGTCGGTACTGGCAAAGACTTATCGCGATGAATATATGGAAAAACTGCATCAGCAATTTCCCGTTTATGATTGGAAGAACAACAAAGGATATCCCTGCAAAAAACACAGGGAAGGCATTGCCCGTTTTGGAATTAGCCCTTACCATAGAATAACATTTCGGCTGAATGAGCAGCTTAAATTGGACCTGAAATGAAAAAACTCCGCATTTTCTTAGTGGTCCTTGCTACCCTGGTCGCCCTATCGGGACTTTTTTTTCTGGGTTATCGACTTTATATCAAGATGCAGAGACCTGCAGAATCACCTTTCAACGCCATCCCGGAAAATACGGCTTTGATCATCAAATTAAATAAAGCAGGAAAGCTCTGGGAGGAACTTAACCGTTCAAACCTTTTGTGGAAAGAACTTTCCAGGTTTCCCGGGATCAGTTCCATTCAAAACGAAATCAGGCAGATGGATTCTGTTTGCCGAAAGAATAAACAGTTCAATGAAATAATCAGACAATACAACTTGCTTATTTCGATTACTGTCAGCGGAAGATCAAGTTTCGGAGCCTTATACCTCGCAGCCTTGCCAGGGCCAAATCCGGAATCAGAATTACTTGATTTTATCAGGGATGTTACGGGGAACAATTCAAATCTTATTGAGACGCCCTATGCCGCCACAAAAATATACCGGTTGTATGGAAAAGAAAAAAACAGTCCCTTTTATTTCGCAGTATTAAAAGGAGTATTCATGGGCAGTTATCGCTCCGATCTGGTAAAGAAAGCCATCGATCGTTTATCTCTGAATACTCCGACAGTCGCTTCATTAGGTTTCAGAAAAGTTGAGTCAACAACCGGGAAGAATGTAGATGCAAATATTTATATCAACTACCGGTATTTTTCGCTGATCCTGCTGCAGGTCACAAGGGAAGAGGCCATCCCAGACCTTTTAAACGTTGCCCGTTTTGCTGATTGGAGCGGACTGGATGTACTGATAAAAAAAGATGAACTTCTGCTTACAGGATTTACTGTCGCTCCGGATACAAATACTCATTTCCTTTCCCTGTTCAACAAGCAACTGCCACAAAAAATAGAAATTACAAGTACCATTCCTGCGGTGTGTTCCTATTTTACTTTTTTCGGGTGGCAGGATCCGGAGCGCTATATCCATCGCTATATGTCAAGAAAACTCAGAAATGAAAATTTTTCTGGAGAATATTCCAAAATTCCATCCACCTATGAACAGCATTCACTTAACCTGCCGGATTTCTTCACTCCATGGATCGGGAATCAGGCTTGCCTGGCTGTAATTGAAAAAAATGAAAAAAATCCGATAGAAATTACTTTCGCCAATTTCAAAACACATGATACGGTCTTATCCCGGAATTATCTCCATGCGCTTACCGATACCCTGGGACTCCGGTCAGATTCTGTTATTTATAAGGGGCATACGATTTATAGTTTTCCCTTACCCTCTCCGCTTCCATCCATGTTCGGTGAAATATTCAGAAAAACCGAGGCCAAATTCTATGCATTTATTCGTGGGTATATCATTTTCTGTTCCCAGCGTAAAGACCTTCAATTCCTGATTGATCAGGAATCTGCCGGGAATATGCTGAGCAATAATAAAAATTTCCTCGACTTCGCCAATGAAATACAAGATAAAGCCAATATCTTCTATTATTTTAATACACGGAATTCTATCGGAAGTATCCGAAATATCCTTAACAATGAATTGAATCTGAGCCTGGAGCCCCTTACCGACAGTCTGAAAAAATTTCAGTCCCTGGCATTTCAGTTCAGCAATCAGGATGGGATTTTCTATTCGAGCATGTACCTTCGGTTCAACCCTAAAATGGACGAGGAAGGTCCGTTGATATGGCAAACAGCCCTGGATACAACAATCATGGGAAAACCAACCATAATCAGTGACAGAAAAAAATCAATGATCATAGCGTCCGATCTATCAGGTAACCTTTATGGCATTAATTCCTCCGGAAGTATCCTCTGGAAAAACAGGATCATGGGTAATTTACTCGGAGAGATTCATCCGATCAGACTTGCAGGAGACGATTCATTATACCTTCTTTTCAATACCGAGACCCATCTGTACCTCATCCGTTCCGATGGCATACTTGCAGACCGGTTCCCTATGCGTTTCCCGCTTCATGCCACCAGCGGCCTGACTGTTGTTGACTACAACAATAACCAGGATTATCGTATACTGATTGCACTCCGGGATCAAAGGATATATAACTTCAACCTTCAGGGCAGATCCATCAACGGATGGGACCCCCCGAATCTGAAGGAAGATATCCTCACCCCGGTTATATTCCAAGAGTTTCTGGGTGAAGAATATTTGCTGATATCAGGCAACCAGGGAAAAGTCATGATTGTCGACCGTACCGGGAAATCAAAAATCAGACTGAGCCCGAAATTTCAACATTCCCCAAATTCGGGTATTTATCTGAATAAAACCAATCGGAAAGGAATCTTTGTTACAACAAACCCGGATGGGAAAGTAATCTTCATTGCAAAAGATGGAAGAACAACGGAAGCAACATTGAATCTATTTACCAACAACCATCATTTCTTCTATCAGGACATCACCGGGAATGGCTTACCTGAATTCATCTTCTTCGATAAAAACAATTTGTATTATTATGACCGTACCTACAAACTTATCTATTCCTACACCTTCCTCCGAAAAATGACAAATCCTCCATTTCTGCTTCGTACTGCCAAAGGAAAGATTATGTTGGGTTTTGTTGCTCCAGACACCAGGGAATTATTCCTTTTTGATCATCATGGTCTTCGTGAGATGGAGGTCGGGATAAGGGGAACAACAGAATTCGATATCGGGCACCTGGAAACTGAGAATCAAATAAACCTGATTGTTGGAGCAGGAAAAACTCTCAAAAACTACCGTTTAACGAAGCCTTAATACTTTTCCAGGCTGAGGCTCCAACCCTGATTTCAGTTGATTACGCCTGATCAGAACTTTGAGTTTGATGCCGTACCACTGTGAAATCTGATGAAGAGTTTCACCCGGTTTTACAATGTGGGCAGTTGAAGTTCCTTTTCTGCGCTTCGGTTCCAGATAGATAATCTGTCCGGCAGCAATAGAGACATAAGAAGGCAGATCATTGAATTTCTTTAACCTCCTGGATGAAACACCAAAATCAGACGAAAGTACCTTGATATTATCTCCCTGGCGGGTTACTGTTAATTGCAGGCCATTATTCAGGTAAACCATCCTGTTGTTGGGTCCTTCACCGAAAACTTCCAGGTTGGCTAGCCACGCTGCATTTGGCAGGTCATTGGTATTATTTGTCAACGGAGTACCAAAACTCCCATTATCATATTGATAAAGTCCAAATCGTTCAATGGTTTTAATCAATAATTCCGCGTAGGCTGGATTCGTAGCATAACCCGCCGACTGTAAACCACGGGCCCATCCCTTGTAATCAAGTACATCCAGCTTAAACAAGCTTTTATAACGTTCACGCTGGGTGAGGAAATAGGAATGGTCGCGAAAAGATTCCTGCGGACTGTCATATTTCCTGAAACATTCATTCACATGATCATCATCCTGGTAAAATGTGTTTCCGAACCACTCTTTATGACATTTAATCCCAAAATGGTTATTGGCCTCAACCGCCATCTGACTTTGTCCTGCCCTTGATTCAATGATGCCCTGGGCAATAGTGATACTGGCAGGAATACGGTAAATCATCATTTCCTGGATGGCAATATCCTTGAAACGTTGTATATATGCCTGAACGCTTGCCGTATAATCCGGCTTCTGGGCAATACTGCTGATTCCTATAAAGCAAATCAGGAAAACCAGGAACGACTTCACCAGCTTTCTGAACCTTTTTCCCCTTTCTTCAAAATTGTTGAATTCATCATAGCTGGCAGCAGCCGGCGACAACAGGCAGGCACGGCCCGGTTTGGTTTCATGCATGGCAATGGCCTTTAAATCATCAAACCGACTGATATAAAACAATTTTTTATCCTCATGGGGTATTTGTTCCATCTGAACACCAATGCGCTTGCCGGCGGCGCCAATAAGAATGAAATTACGGACATCCGACTGACATAAAAAAACAGCCAGGGCAGAATAATCAATTCCCCGGTCAAAACCACCTGCAACCAAAGTATCCACATCTGGAACGGCTTTTATCGCCTCCATGCAAGCCTCGGGAATAGTCGCAATGGAATCATTATAAAAGTGAATCCCATTAAATTCGCCTAAATATTCCAACCTATGCTCCAATCCCTTGAAAGTGGCTATTCCATCTTCTATGGATTCCCATGAAACACCCAGTATTCTGGCTACATTCATGGCTGCAAGAATATTCTTCAGGTTATGTTCGCCTTTTAAAAACCGGTCCTGATGGATTTTCATGAATTCCTTAGAACTGGTCTCCCTCCGGATCGAAAATGGTCTGCAATTTCTCACCGTCAGATAAGGTTGTAAACGTTCCCTCAGTAATATATCATCATCATTGTAAACCAGGAAATCCGGGCTTTGCTGAAACTTTGTAATATTTATTTTAGCGAGCTGGTAGGCCTCATAAGAAGGGTAAGCATCCAGATGTTCCTGAAACAGGTTCAACAAAACAGCAATGTGCGGCGCTCTCTCAATGAATTCAAGCTGATGGGAGGAAAGTTCAAAAACGATTTTAGTTTCCGGCCGGATAACATCAATAAAATGAAATGCCGGATTACCAATATTTCCAAGTAATACTGTATCCTCCCCTGCAATTTTTAAAACATGATGAATCAGGCTGGATGTCGTACTTTTTCCTTTGGTTCCTGTTACACCGATTACCTGAGAGCCATAGGCCTGCAGGAATAAATCCGTCTGAGAAGTGACTTTTTCGCGTGGAATCTTTTTGCCCTCATGACCATCAGGAGAAATGAGAGACCATAAAGGAATGCCAGGTGAACGGAAAAGGAGATCGAAAGTATTCAGCTGATCCAGATAATCGGGACCTGTCAGCAGGTAAATATTGGGATCATCTTTCAGGATTGGGTTTTCCGCTATCGCCTTGTTGGCATCCGCAATATTAATAAGCTTATCAGGAAAAATCTGACGTATGACAGCATAGCTAGATTGTCCTTCCCTTCCGAAACCCAGCAGAACAACTGTTTTATCCGCAATTTTATTCCTGATAAGATCAAGCATTTAAAGCCGTTTTAAGTTTCTTTTCATACGCGGGGGTGAGATGATGTTCATTCCCAATGATAAGGTTATGCTGTCTGAAATCAACCCGTTTAAAACGGTGATAATTTGGAGAAGTCTGATACCACAGCAGTAAGGCCGGAAATTCTCCTCGATGCTTCTGCCTGATGATCTCGCATAATGCCAGGTTGACTTCATTGACCGTGCCCACGCAATCAAATGGTTTATCTTCAGCCAGACCGCAAAGTTGGTCAAATAACGGCTTTAAAGCATAGTCATCCAGGAGATTTTTCCCGAAAATGCGAAGAAGTTCAGTATCCTGCAAATAAGGCGATAAAATAATATAGGTAAACAAACATTTTGCACATTCTCCGCACCAGGAATCTGTTTTGCTGCCAGCATTACAACTTCTGAAAACCGGGTGATAATGCCGAAACTGTGAAAAAATCTCAGCAATCTGTAATTCATTCAGGGGACGTAAAAAACTGAAGTAATTGATTTCACGGCTGATCCAATCCCTGACATATGCACGAAAATCGGATTCGAACGTAAATGACTTTGAATACTGATGATTAATATTGGTTCCTGTAAGGGTTACTTCATTGGCACTGGATTCGTTGGAGAGCGCAATATTCCTATGTCCGGTCAGAATGGCTGCAAGAACAGAAATAAAAGCAAGAAGGGCAGAAAAGGGAGTATGTCCGTTCAAAAACCCTTGTTCATTCATTCTTAAAAGTTCAGGGTCAAGGGTACGCCGGATCTCTATCAAGTCCTCTTCTCGGCTTCCGATTGCTCTAAGCACATCCAGGCTGGCAGCCCGTGGATTCATAATCAGGGGAAGACTTCCTGGTATATCCCCCAGTAATTCCAGGGTGACTGCAGAGTCCTTGCCACCGCCAACAGGAATGATCAGGTAATCCATTAAGGTGTATTTCAGTGGCGGTAATGAAACCAGAGAAGAGACTTCCACCTCCATAAAATCTTCCATGCCGGGAGTGATCCCATTCAGGTAAAAAAATTCACCCAGTCCGTGAAAATAAAGCTTTTTCCACCATTGCACCTGTGCGGGAGACAAGTAGTATGGCCGGATGATCAATTTCGGCGAACAGGCAGCTTTCCAATAACTGATCAATTCTATCATTCCAATATTAAAAATGATACTGTCCAGTTTATCCCTGATGACTTCATCAGAAAGAAAAAAAGATTTCCTGGGAATGAAAAGACGAGGGTAAAAGAAGAACTTTCCTGATAAATTAAAAGTATATGTCACCGATAAACCTACTGAAGTCAGAGAATACTCTTGTTTTTCAAAGGAAAAATATGGAAATTGTTCACGAAATTGAAGAAATTTATCCCTTTGATTTGACTTCGACATGAATTGGTATTATTTTTGTCTGCAGGCGTAGACAAAATTAATAAAATTGTCTGAACTCATGACAAGCCATTTGATTAAACCGAAACAAGGAATTATCCTGATCTCTGAGCCTTCTTTGAGAGATTTTTACTTTCGCCAGTCGGTGGTGTTATTGGCCGAACATAATGATGAAGGCACCTTCGGTGTGATCATCAACAAACCCATTGAGACAAAACTCTCTGAAGTAATTAAAGATTTTCCAGATTTTGAATGCACCTTATACTTAGGTGGTCCGGTACAAACCGACAGCCTTTTCTTCATACATACCCTTTCCGGGGTTGACCAGAGTTTACCAATCATTGACGGGCTTTACTGGGGAGGAAATATTGAGACCATCAAGACCCTGATACTGAATGGCGAACTTGGTGAAAATGAAATACGCTTTTTTATCGGATATTCAGGCTGGCACCCTAACCAGCTCGACAATGAAATTAAAGAAAAATCCTGGGTTCTTTCTCATACCACTGTGGAGGAAGTAATTCACGCCGAACCTCAAAAACTCTGGAGTTCATATCTGAAAAGCATGGGGGATGATTATGCGATCTGGTCAAATTTCCCGACAGATCCTTCCCTCAATTGATATGTCAGTAATTTGTTACTAATCTAAGCGCCTATCTTTGATAGTTTTATGCGTTTTCATTTACTTTTGTTCCAAATAAGTAACAGATTCAGTTATGAAGATCATCACAGGTTTTTTTGTATTTTTCATCCCACTTATAATGACAGGACAACCAACCTGGACACAACGCATGAACTTCAGTGGCCCTGCCAGGATTCAGGCTGTTGCTCTTTCAATTGGGGAGAAAGGATATATCACTACGGGCACAAGCGGAACTCCATACAGCTACTTTAAAGATTTTCAGGAATATGATGCCATCAGTAATTCATGGATATTTAAATCCGATGTTCCCATGTCGCTGCGTGGTTCCTCAGGGTTTGCCATCGGAAAAAATGTTTATCTGACAGTCGGGCAAAGTCCATATAATTATAATGACGTCTTGTATCAATGGAACCAGACAACTGACATCTGGTCGACAAAAACTTCCTTTCCTGCCAATTATGAACGTATCGCTGCATTGGGATTTTCTATCGGAGGTAAAGGATATATCGCAGCAGGCCAAAGCGTTAACCTGACTCCCTTGAACGATCTCTGGGAATATGATACCCTGACCGATAGCTGGATTCAAAAAGCAAATATACCCGGTGGAGGAAAATCATATGCTGCTTCCTTTGTCATTAATGGCAAAGCATACGTGGCCACGGGAGATAACGGGAATACCTATACCACCGACCTTTGGGAATATAATCCTGTAACCAATTTATGGTCGCAGAAACTGAGTTTACCTGGTGTAGGCCGGGCCGGTGCCATGGGTTTTACTGCTGGTTCAAAAGGATATATTGTAGGTGGAATTGACAATAATTTCAATGCGCTGAGTGATGTATGGGAATACAATCCCGTATACAACACATGGACACAGCTCGCTAATTTCCCGGGCCTGCCCAGGGGATATTCTTCCACTTTCACCATCAATGACGTCGGGTATATGGCAGGCGGAGCCTCCATCAACGGCAACACCACAGATGTATGGGAGCTGTATCCTTATGCAGTCGGTATTGAAAAACGAAGCACATTTAACATTTGTCTGAGCCCAAACCCGGCATATGAAACCATTTCACTTTCATTTCAGGATTCCTATCTGGGATTCATTATCATCAATCTTTACGATCTTTCAGGGAGAAACATAAAAGCTCTTTCTTGCATCAAATCCACCAGCGATTTTTTCTGTACTTTTGATCTCTCCAAAATCCATCCGGGTTCATACCTGTTATCATTGACCAATGAATCCGGCACACTCAACATTAATAAATTGATTATCCGGAAATAGTAAAGGATGAAAAAATCAGACTTAATTGCACTGGGAGGATGGATTATTTTTTTACTCCCTTTTTTAATTTTTCCACCCGTCATGGAAAATTATCATCGACTGAATGCTCAATATCCATTCTTTCTGAGTTTCATCAAATTTGCCATTCTGGCAACATTTGGCGAATGCCTCGGGTTAAGGATCAGAACAGGCAGGTACTGGAAATCAGGATTCGGTTTAATTCCCAGAGCTATCATTTGGGGATTCCTTGGTGTAAGCATTAAAATGGCCTTTATCATTTTTGGTGAAGGTGCACCCGTCATGCTAAAGGTCATGGGTGTTCATTTTCCGACTTCCAACCCTGCCGATGTATTGCGTCAACCCGATTTCAGCTGGATTAAACTCTTGTCTGCCTTCTCAGTTAGTGCCAGCCTGAATCTGTTTTTCGCTCCTGTTTTTATGACCTTTCACCGAATCACTGATACACATATTGCAGCTACGAAAGGGACCATAAAAGGCTTCCTTTGCCCCATACCTTTTGCCAGGTATCTTCAGAACATCGATTGGGACAGCATGTGGAATTTCGTTTTCAAGAAGACCATTATTTTTTTCTGGATCCCGGCCCAGACAGTGAATTTCATGTTCCCTGAAGGGTACCGTATCCTGATTGCTGCTTTTTACAGTATTATCCTGGGTGTGATCATGTCGCTGGCCAGCATGATGGCAAAGAAACGCTTATAAGAAAAGTTTGCATAATCTTCATTTTTTAATTATTTTTGAAAAAACAACCCCTCATGAGCAGTTCCGGAAACCCTGATATTAATTACTATGGCCAGCAACCCGATGATGCAATCGGAAGCAGAGAACAGAAGCGACCACCAACACCAAGGGCTGAAGCGGCCCGTGACTTGTACTTTCTGTCAAAATCCTCAACTTCCATGGAGTTTCCTTACTGGTACACCCGTCGCTGGGAAGAACTGGAAGGAGAAATACCCATTATCCGCCGCGCCGAAGCGCTGAAAGCGGGATTTGAGCACCTGAGCCCGGTCATCTACCCGGGGGAATTACTGGTTATGGGGAAAGCCGCTTATCTGCGGGGCTCCTATCCCATGCCTTGGTTATCTGAAGCCTTTTTTATGGCTGCCGAAGATAAATTGTACAAAGAAGCACAGGAATCGGGTAAACTGACGGCCGACACTTTTACCACCATGGGAAAGGGAGGTGGAAATGTCACAAAAAGCATCGGAAACGTGATATCCATCGCCGGAAAATTCGGACTTCGTGTCGAAGAAATGCCCGTCATGCTCGAGGTGGCAAAAAAATGGAAAGATAAATCGGTTGATGATATCGGACATAAATATGAACAATTGGTGCCGGGATATAAAGAAAAAGAAGCCCTTATGCGCTCTGTCATTTGCATGTTCGACTCCGGCTATACCCTTCCCCAGGGAAGGGAGGTTCTTAACTACTATTTTCCGCTTCAGTATGGTATCTCCGGACTGATCCGCATGTGTGAGGACAGTATTGCGGAAGTTGCCGGTTATCCTGAAATGGACAGGCTGTATTTTTACCGTTCAGTAATAATCATGCTCCAGGGATTACAGTCATGGATACAAAATTACGCCAAAGAGGCGCGTTTCCTTGCCTCCCTTGAACAAGACCTCAAGCAGAAATCAGAATACCTTGGGATCGCTGAACGCCTTGACCGGATATCATCCGAACCTCCAAGCAATTTTCATGATGCCCTTCAGATGGTCTGGACATTTCATGTTGCCGTATTAAATGAAGATGCCATTTCAGGCTTGTCACCCGGACGGGTCGGGCAGGTTCTTTATCCTTTCTGGAAACGGGATATAGATAAAGGGCTACTGGATCGTGAATACAGTATTGAACTCCTGGAATGCATGCGGATCAAATTTACGGAAATTGACTGCTTCGCTTCCATGGGTGTTGTTGGCGGCGTACTTTCCGGGAATACTTTTAACAATCTTTGTATCGGGGGATTGGCAAAAGATGGAACCTCTGCTTCCAATGAACTCGAAATGTTGATCCTGGAAGCCGGCATCAGTTGCGATACACCTCAACCAACCTTGTCACTGCTTTATGATGAAAGGCTGCCAGAAGAATTATTGTTAAAAGGTGTAGAATGCACTAAAATAGGAACAGGTTATCCTGCCTGGGTGAATAACCAGGTAGCCATGGAATTCCTGCTCAACAATTACGGACACGAGGGCATGCAACTTGAAGAAGCCCGTGCCTGGGCCATCGGAGGATGCCTGGAAACATCTCCCGGAAGCTGGATGCCACTAAACCTTGACGGGGAAATCCATTGGATCCCGGGAGGATCTGCTCCTGCTACCAGCGTTGGCGTTCATTTCCTTTCCCTTCCGAAAATCCTTGAAGTCACCCTTTTTGACGGGATGGATATGCGCAGCGGGGAAAGAATCTTCCCGCCACATGGATATAAACTGGAAACCTACGAAGAGCTTTGGCAGGCTTTCAGAGACTATTTCAGCAGGGCTTGCCATGTGCTCACCCTGACTAATAATATCCAGCATGATGCCTGGCGGAAGGTTTCTCCTTCCCTGGTCAATTCCATGCTAAAACCCGATTGCCTTGAAAAAGGAAAAGAAATTGGACAGATGGGTTCCCGCTTTAATACCACTTTCAACATCGAAAGTTGTGGTACCGCTAACCTTGTCAACAGTCTCGCCGCCCTGAAACAGAACGTATATGCTGACGCTACATACAGCATTGATGAGTACCGGAAAGCCATGCTGGCCAATTTCGGGTATAAAACAGCCCAGGAAACAGGCTCTTATTCGCTGGTTGATCAGGTTCCCACAGATGGATATGACAGCTGGAAAAAAATACACCGGATAAGCATGGATGCTCCGAAATTTGGAAACGATAATCCATTTGTTGACTCCATCCTGAAGGAATGGGAGGACTGGTTCTGCGACATGGCTCATCAGTACCGTTCCCTTTACAACCAGCCGATGTATGCCTGTCAGATTTCCGTTTCCACGCATGGTCCGATGGGTGCCGTAACCCTGGCTGGTCCTGATGGACGGCTGAGCGGAACCACTTTCTCCGATGGCTCTGTTTCTGCCTATCCGGGAACCGACAAGAACGGACCTTATGCCCTATTCAACTCGGCCACCTGCTGGAATCATGCGCAATCCCAGAATTCCCAGTTGAATATGAAGATTCATCCATCAGTGGTCAAAGGCCGGGAAGGATCCCGAAAGTTCCTGGAACTGATCAGGGCTTATATGCGCAAGGGAGGATTCCATGTACAGTTCAATATCGTTGATTCCAGGATGCTCAGAAAAGCCCAGGAAGATCCCGATAAGCACCGAAGCCTGCTGGTTCGTGTTGCCGGTTTCACCCAGTATTGGGTTGAACTAGGAAAACAGATCCAGGATGAGGTTATTGCAAGGACGGAATATGAGGAATTATAGTTGGTGAGTTGGTGAAATAGTGAAAACATTTTTAATTATGGAAGTATATTGTTGCAAGGATTGCAGGTTTTATTTGCCGGTGGATGTTTTCCGGGGGATTTGTAAGCTTAGTAAAAAAAATATCGGACCGGATGATCTTTTCTGCGATAAAGCTGAAAAATCAGCCAAATGCAAGTTTTGTCAAAAATTCACGCCGGAACGTGACCACCTGGGCAGATGCATGGAGAGTATCCTTGCTTATCCTGATATGAACGCCGGAAACTGTGCCGATTTTGAATGGTACAAAAAAAACTGATCAACGGAAATATATTCGATATCCAGGGGTTCTCCGTGCACGATGGACCAGGCTGCCGAACCCTTATCTTTTTTAAAGGATGTCAACTCCATTGCTGTTGGTGTTCCAATCCCGAAGGCCTCTCCCCATATCCGGAGCCACTGTATAAAAACTCCAAGTGTACTTATGACAGTCTATGTATTGATGCATGTGAATCCGGGGCAATAACAAAAAAGGGGAAAACCCTTGTATTCGACAGGGCCAAATGTCGCCATTGTAAGACTTATGATTGCGTCAAAGCCTGTTGTACCGGTGCTCTAAGCCTGGGAGGCTACAATATTTCCACGGAAGAGTTATATGTAAAAATAAACCGTGACAGGCAATATTGGGGAACGAATGGCGGAATCACCCTGACCGGAGGTGAACCCTTTGTTCAACAAGTGTTTGCCTCCGCTTTGTTAAAACGATGCTATGAGGCCTATATTCACACTGCTGTGGAAACATGCGGAAATGTCCCCTGGGAAAATATCCAACCCTCCCTGCCCTATCTTGACTGGATCTTCTTTGATCTTAAACATATGAATCCGGCAAAACACTTCGAAGCCACAGGATCACCTAATCACCTCATCCTCCAGTCAGCATTAAAACTGGCCAAAGAATTCTCCGGACGTATGATCTTCCGCATGCCGGTCATTCCGGGATTTAATGATAATACGGAAAACATTAATGATATGGCCACCTTTATTCAATCAACCGGTCGTAAGGAGATCAATATTCTTCCTGTTCATCATTTCGGGCGGGAAAAATATGGCCTGATCTCTCAAACCTATTATACAACCGACTTCCGGTCTCCCTCAAAAGATAATATGAAGGCCATCCGTCAAAGGTTTCAGAAAGCCGGAGTCCATTGTTATATTGGCAGTGAGACTCCTTTTTAAAAATCACAGAGACAAATTAAAATATCATTTTTGAAACCGTTGGAAAATTCCAAATATTTTTCCAATTTTGTGGCTGTTAAGACTATCACTCATCCTGCATACAAATACCTCCTACAATGAAAGACACTCCCATCCCACACGATGTTGTTACCCGCCACATCCAGGATAGTAAAATCCGCAATATCGGTAAAGCATCCATTCGCGAAATTAAGCGGTTGATTAATGGAATTGAACAAGAAACTGGGGAAAGATTCGTCCGGATGGAAATGGGAGTTCCTGGTCTTCCCGCTGCTCCCATCGGCATAGAGGCTGAAATTGCCGCCTTACAAAAAGGGGTAGCTTCGGTTTATCCGGATATAGAAGGTGTCTCTGTTTTAAAAAATGAAGCTGCACGGTTTGTCAAGCTATTCCTGGATATTGATGTGGATGCAGCCAATTGTGTTCCTACTGTCGGAAGTATGCAGGGAGGCTTTGCTGCATTCCTCACCTTTTCCAAAATTCATCATGAAAAAGACACGACCCTGTTCATCGATCCTGGCTTCCCGGTTCACCATCAACAGCATAAGGTTCTCGGACAGAAATTTGAATCCTTCGACGTTTATGATTACCGGGGTGAGAAATTACGTGATAAACTGGAATCCTATTTCAGCAAGGGAAATATCCATTCGGTACTTTATTCCAATCCAAATAATCCATCGTGGATATGTTTCACTGATACCGAATTGAGGATCATCGGTGAATTAGCCAATAAATACAATGTGATAATTATTGAAGACCTGGCTTATTTTGCCATGGACTTCCGCAAGGATTATTCCAAACCGGGTATACCGCCTTATCAGCCAACGGTGGCAAAATATACCGACAATTATGTATTGCTTATTTCCAGCTCCAAGATATTCAGTTATGCCGGGCAAAGGATTGGACTGATGATCGTTTCCAATAAACTTTTCAATACCCAGGCCCCAGACCTGCTCCGGTACTATTCAACAGATATCGTTGGACGTGCGTTAATTTACGGTACAGTTTACGCATTGAGTGCCGGAACATCACATTCCACGCAATATGGACTGGCAGCCATGCTTAAAGCAGTCAATGACGGAACCTATGACTTCGTCGCTGTGGTTAAAGAATATGGTGAAAAAGCCAGAATCATGAAGAAAATGTTTACAGATAACGGTTTCAAAATCGTTTATGATAAAGACGAAGATAATCCCATCGCTGATGGCTTTTATTTTACATTTTCTTATCCCGGTTTCAGTGGAGAAGCCCTGCTAGAGGAAATGCTGTATTATGGCATCAGTGCCATCGCCTTAAGCATTACAGGCAGTGACCGCAAGGAAGGAATCCGTGCTTGTGTTTCACTGGTAAAACGTGATCAATTCCCAGCATTGGAGGCAAGGTTAAAGAAGTTTCATGAGCAACATCAGAAATAAATGGTGAAATGGTAAAGAAATGAAAGTACGTTTCGATCAAGCGACTACTTTTTGGAATACTATCCTCCTGGGTTCGGTTATTTTCACTGTTTTTATTGCTCCCTGCTTTCCAGGCCAATGGGAACTTCCCCTGTTTAAAACTGGTTATACCCTCATCTTTATTTCTGCCATCTTTTCCATTGAAAAACATCGCCGTTTTATGATCATTGTGGCAGCGATATCACTGATCGTTGAATGGGTTTCCCTGGTGTTTAACCTGACAGCTATTTTGGGAATTTCCAAACTGGTCAAAATCTTTTTCTTTTCTTTTATTGTTTTCTCACTGATCAGTCACCTGGTCACTTCCCGTACTGTTACCCCCAGAGTGATTCTTGACTCCATCTCCGGTTACCTGCTTTTAGGGCTGGTCTATTACATTTTCATCTCCATGATCATGAATGCTGACCCGGATGCATTTCATTTTCCTTCCGCAGATCCCTCCTTAACCGACAAATCACATCTGAGTGAACCCCTGTATTTCAGCTTGGTTACCATGTCAACGACTGGCTATGGAGATATCGTACCCGTAAAACCCTATGTCCGTTCCCTGGCAACATTCATCAGCGTTTGCGGACAAATGTATATCGCCATCATTGTCGCCATGCTGGTCGGAAAATTTGCTTCCAGAAAGACCTAAGCTTCAGCGGTCGGTGCTTCTGCCCAGCCCGGTTTTTTAAAGATCCGGAAAAGCCAGAAGGGTAACATCCAGATCATTGTACCAGCAACCATCATGATAAAATATCCCCAGGAAGAAATGTTGGTGACCCCAGCCGGACGGTTAAGTGCCATAATCCCTGAAAATATGGTTGACAGGGATCCTACCCCAGCAATGATCCAGACACCAGTCGTACCGCCTATGATTTTAAAAGGACGGGGAACCTCTGGTTTTGTATACCGCAATTTGATTACTGCGGCAAAAATCGGTAGATAATAGATACATAGCAAAGTCGTGGTATAAGAAGAAAACACCCAATATACCTCGTTGATTCCCGGGATCAGCGCCATGGCAAGAGCCAAAAAGGTGATCAGGATTCCCTGGGCCATTAAAGTGCCGGTTGGGGATCCATGTTTGTTCTCTTTCCGGAAGAATTTAGGCAGTGTGCCGGCCTGGGAGATCGGAACCATGCTTAATAATGGTCCCAGCATCCAGGTACTCATCAGCGAAATTCCACCCACAGCCAGGAGAATAGCCATCACAGGGACGGCCCAGCTCATTCCGAAAGCCGAGAACATAGTCTCTGTAACCTGGATTACTCCTCCATTCAGGGAAATATCTTTCAGAGGAATGACAATGGCAATCGGCAATGTCCCCAGCACGCTTAATATAAAGATGATAATTGTTGCCAGGAACATGGCTCTCGGATATGATTTTTGCGGATTTGAAACATGGCTAGCATAATATCCTGACATTTCTATCCCTGCAAAAGTGAGGATGATAGAGGAAGAATAAACAAGTGCACCAATATCAAGTTTCGGAATCAATACTGACCAGGAGAATGGAGGCAATTGACTGGGTCTTCCACTAATAATCCAGGCTAATCCAAGAATAATTAATACCAGGGAGGGGATAATCGCACCCAAAATTGTTCCCACAGAACTTAATTTGGCTGCGATAGTCGGTCCAAGAAAATTGAAAAGAGTCAATCCCCACCAAATGACCAGCATTACAACAGCTAAAAAAACGTTGTTCGGCATTCCCAGAATATGAGCATGCGGATCGGGGCTGAAAATATACGCAATAGAAACAGCAATAAAAGATAGCACCGTTGGATACCAGGGAATATTTTCAACAACGACTGCCCAGATCGACATGAAACCTGTTTTTGTATTGAACGCTTCCTGAATCCAGGAATAGATTCCCCCAGCGCTGGGCCAGGCTGAAGCCAGTTCTGCCGATACGAGAGCCAGGGGAAGAAGAAAAAGAAAAGAGCCGACAAAGTACCAGGTGATTAATTGCCAGCCTTCATCTGCCATACTCGGATAATTTCTTACCGACAAGACAGCTGCAACACTGATCATAGAAAGCATCAGCACGCCCATACTCTTTTTTGGGGGGGATTTTGGTGAATCGCTCATAATTTTGCTTTATTCTTTTAAACAATAAGTCATATAAACGCCATTTTCATTCTCAATTCCATGGATATCGTGTTCAAAACCCGGAAAACGATTATCAAAATCCTGAAGGGTCTTTAAATATGCCAGTACCGGTTGATCCAGTGAACCGGCCCGCTCACCCCCCATCAGCAATGGAATTCCCGGAGGATAAGGAACAATCCCACCAGCCATGATCCTACCCTGTGCTAGCTCAAGAGATACCCGATCTACTTTATTTTTAACAAGGTAACGATAGGCTTCTGCAGGTGTCATTACCGGTTCAGGTAACAAGGAGAATGCTTCATCCAGAAGTTGCAGCTGGCGTGAATCCCGCTTGAACTCATGCATTTCCCTGGCCAGCTGAGGCAATGATTTACCGCTGTAACTCATAGGATATTTCTCAACCAGCTTGGGAAATACATCCTCCAGCATGGCATTTTCATCAAACAAGGTCTTGAAACTGAAGAAACGGGTTGTAAGCGTTCCCCATTTCCCTTTGGTAATCCCCATCGAGAACAGGAATAAAATACTATAGTCCCCCGACTTCTCATTGATGATTCCTTCACAATCCAGGTACATCACCAGTATGGCAGCAGGTATTCCCCAGGAGGAAAGAGAGCCATCCCGTTCCACCCCCGGCGTCAGGACCGTCACTTTGATTGGATCCAGCATAGCATATCCGTCTTCGATATTTCCGAAACCATGCCAGCTTTCCTCCGGATGAAGAACCCAGCAGGATGGATCCTTGGAAAGTAAATCCACCGGAGCATCAGCGAAATTGATCCGTTTACCGGTAGCCGGATTGGTAACCTCATCGGGTTGCCACATCTCAAACCACCAGTCTTTGGTATTATCGCTCATAATTTTTCTGCGGATTCTCGCCATCGTCGTACGGAAGACGACCGCTTCCATGATACATTCATCGGTCAGCGCCTGACCCATGGGCCCCTCCATCATTTTTGCAGAAACATCACAGGAGGCAATGATAGCATACGAGGGTGAGGTTGAAGTATGCATCATGAAAGATTCGTTGAACCGGTCATGTTCAATGGGCATCCGGCCTTCTTTAACATGCACCATCGACGCCTGAGAAATGGCTGCCAGCAATTTATGCGTAGATTGGGAGGCAAAGACCGTCGGAGCTTCCGGATCCCTCACTCCATCCCTCATCCCATATCGATTCCGGTAAAGCGGGTTGAATCTGGCATATGCATACCATGCTTCATCAAAATGAAGCCTTGGAACGATTTTACCCAACAGGTTTTCCACATCCACGGCATGATAACATATCCCGTCATAGGTTGAATTGGTCACGACCGCATATACCGGTGTTGCCAAAGGATCTTTCATCAGGGGACATTCACGAATTTTTTGACGTATGGTTTCCAGATTCATTTCCTCCTTACGGATAGGACCAATGATCCCATAATGATTTCTGGCAGGAATCATCCAGACCGGAAGTGCTCCGGTCAATATGGTGGAATGTTCCAGTGATTTATGGCAGTTCCGGTCAATTAAAACAACATCTCCTTCCACAGCACAAGCCATGAAGATGACTTTGTTGGCTGTTGAAGTGCCATTGGTTACATAATAGGTTCTGTCGGCGCCAAACACCTTGGCTGAAAATCGCTCACCAGCACCAATCGCGCCGGAATGATCAAGCAGGGAGCCCAGCTCGCCAACTGAGATGGAAAGATCAGAACGGAATAATTGTTCACCGAAGAAATTATAGAAGATCCTACCGGATGGAGATTTAAGAAATGCAGTTCCTCCTGTATGACCGGGAGTATGCCAGGAATATTCAAAATCGTCGGCAAAATTGACCAGCGCTTCAAAAAACGGGGGAAGCAGCCGATTGCGATACCTGCGGGCAGCAGCTTCAATCCGCCCTGCAATAAAATCACGGGTATCCTCAAGAATCCAGAAATTCTCAGAGATGATCCGTTCAATCTCTAGAGGGATGGTCATCAGTACATCGGGCCGGACAGATAAAAAGACCGGGATTTCGTGGTTTCTGCTGCGAATGCTCAAAATCAGCTTCTGGGCTAAGTCCCGGTTTTCAACAACCAGCGGGTCCCAGTCAACGATCATAGCATCCAACTCCGGAAGTCTTATTATACCCGACAAGGAAGATTCAAATGATTTCCATTCAATGACATTGATCTCGATCTTATGCAGGGTCTTAATCAACTCCTGCATCGCATGACCATTGGGTGTATCCTTGCACAATTCATCATCTACAATGGCAATGTTTAGCTTTTCATATAAATACATGAATCCTCCTTTGTTATTGAGTAAATGTAATAAAATTTTATACATCAGCTTTTTTTTTAAGATTTTTTCATGCGTTCACCAATATTCTCCAGACTGATCCTACCTTTGTTCCTTAAAACCAGGTTATGAAGGTAAAGATCAAGGAGTGGATCGGTCGATATGGCTGGGCAGAGGCCTTAAGTACAATACTTACGTTTCTTTTCGGATGGGTTGCAAACCTGTTTACAAAAAACCCGATTGCTATAGCCTATGCCGGAACCATTGGGGCTGCCGCCGGGTTTTATGGGTTCATTTTCATCCGTGATATTTCCGGCAGCTTTTCAAAAAATGAACCGAATTCCTTTCGGGCAAAATCTACACTTATCCTAAGATGTCTGCGCAGTATGGGATTTGAATTCGGCCTCGCTGAACTACTCGATTTTATATTAGTACGCCCTTCCTGCCTTTATTATGGACCTGTCGTCCTAAACAATTATTTCTGGGGAATTCTGCTTGGAAAGGTTGTCGCGGATATCATTTTTTTTGTTCTTTCAATACTCATGTTCGAGATCCGGAAAAAATACCTTCACTGGTTTTGATCGGATGATGGCATTCCCAGATCTGGAAATTGGATTGATTTTCATGATTCCTTAAAATAACCTGAAATATCGCCATAGATAAAAAGAGATGTCTCCGAAAGTCAAGTTATTAACAATAACCTTAGAGTTATTAACAATTCATCGTTGACAAAAACCCGGAATCCGCATCTCCCCCAGTCATCCTACTGATAATATTTGCATTTGGAATAATATCCTCCGGATGGAATGAAAACACTTCTGCCCTTATTTTGTATTGGTTTTCTGCTTATTGCTGCTTCATATCCAAAAGATATGTATGTAGATGAGCGTACCAGCACAGAAGTATTTTTCACTACCTCCGAAAAAATGTTTCCGCGGCACTGGTATGGGAATCAGATTAACGCAGAAGCTCATCCACTTGAACGTTCAGAGAGACAAAGGATTATCAACATTTTAGACAAGGCATTCGACAAGTACCCAGAATCGGTTTTAAAAAATGACCTTGACCGGGTTTATGCCTTAAAAAGCCTGAAATTCTATGGTGTTTCCTATGGCGGGACAAATTCAAAAAACACCATTTATCTGGCAGATGATGAATCCAATCCATATTATACCAATCATTTTATTGAAGGGGTTTTTCATCACGAATTTTCCAGCATTTTACTCCGGACTTATCCCGAGGTTCTGGATGAAGAAATTTGGAATAGTATTAATCCATCCCGTTTTATCTATGGCAATGGTGGTATCATTGCCATTCTTAATGGTGAAGCCTCTGTTTTACTTGATCCCAAGCTTTTCGAATCCGGATTCCTGACAAAATACTCCGAATCTGCCATTGAAGAAGATATCAATGTCTTTGCCCAGAACTTATTTACAGGTGGACATGAATTCTGGGAAGCCGTTGATACACATAAAAAAATCAAGAAAAAAGCATCTCTGCTGATTAATTTTTATCATCAGATTGACCCATCTTTTACCGAGTCCTATTTCAGGAAGATATCTAATTAAAACGGTTCTAAATTGCCCTTCTGCTGTAATTTTCATCACAAATATTGAACGGCTGTTCAAAGAATTTTCTGTAATTTCGTGGTATCATTTCCGATAACCTCAATAACCTCATCAGATATGGCTAAAATTACAGGTGATATTGAAATTAACACCGAACGATGCAAAGGATGCGAAGTTTGTGTAGCTGCCTGTCCCTTCTCCGTCATTGCCATGGCCAAGGAAGTAAACAGCAAAGGCTACCATTTTGCCATCAAAGTGAACAACGAATGTACCGGTTGTACCAATTGCGCCGTAGTTTGTCCCGACGGTGTGATCACGGTTTACCGTGCAAAACTTACTACTGAATAAAATCTAAAAACAATAATCCATGGGTGAATTAAAATTAATGAAGGGCAACGAAGCCGTAGCCGAAGCTGCCATTCGTGCAGGATGCGACGGATATTTCGGATACCCGATCACGCCCCAGTCCGAGGTCATGGAATACCTGATGGCCGAAAAACCATATGAACGGACGGGAATGGTAGTACTTCAGGCAGAAAGCGAAGTAGCTTCCATCAATATGCTTTATGGTGCTGCAGGAACCGGAAAAATGGTGATGACTTCTTCCTCCAGCCCGGGCATCAGCCTGATGCAGGAAGGCATCAGTTATATGGCCGGAGCAGAACTTCCGGCTGTCATCGTCAATGTAGTACGCGGAGGACCAGGATTGGGAACAATCCAGCCTTCTCAGGCCGACTACTTCCAGGCTGTGAAAGGAGGAGGACACGGCGATTACAAATTAATCGTGCTTGCCCCTGCTTCCGTTCAGGAAATGTGCGACCATGTTAAACTTGGTTTCGACCTTGCTTTTAAATACAGAACACCGGTTATGATCCTTTCCGATGGAGCCGTTGGCCAGATGATGGAAAAAGTGGTGCTTTTCGACCAGATCCCCAGGCGCACTGATGAAGAATTAATGAAACAATGTCCCTGGGCTGCCGTGGGTAAACCCAAGGACCGCGAACACATTATCATCACTTCCCTGGATCTTGATCCGGCCGGACAGGAACGCGTCAATCTGAAATTACAGGCCAAGTATAAGAAGATCGAGGAAAATGAAATCCTTTATGAAGAGATTCAATGCGAAGATGCTGAATATATTTTCGTAGCCTTTGGTCTTTCCGCCCGTATCTGCCAGAAAGCAACCGATCTGGCCCGTGCCAAGGGCATCAAGGTCGGCTTATTCCGCCCCATTACCCTCTTCCCCTTCCCCATTCAGCAAATATCCGCCATCGGAAACCGGGTAAAAGGTATCCTGGTCGTGGAAATGAATGCCGGACAGATGATCGAAGACGTTAAACTTTCTGTAGGTTGTAAGGTAAAGATTGAACATTTCGGCCGTTTCGGTGGCATCATCCCATCCCCGGATGAAGTCGTCAGGGCTCTTGAAAAACAAATTATCGGAGGCTAATATGGAAGAACAATTCGCAAAACCCGAAATACGGAAACCGGAAAATATTGTCTATAAAAAGACCGACCTGATGGTTGACCGGCCACTGAGCTACTGCCCCGGCTGCGGACATGGAACCGCTCACCGGATGCTGATGGAAGTTCTGGAAGAAATGGATATACAGGGAAAAACCATCGGTGTTTCACCCGTCGGATGCTCTGTGCTGGCCTATGACTTTCTTGATATTGATATGCTTGGCGCTGCCCACGGCCGCGCCCCTGCACTGGCAACCGCAATCAAGCGCTTATGGCCCAATCGCTTTGTGTTTACCTACCAAGGCGATGGCGATCTTGCAGCCATCGGAACAGCCGAAACAATTCATGCCTGCAACAGAGGTGAAAACATTACCATTATTTTCATCAACAATGGCATATATGGAATGACCGGCGGTCAGATGGCCCCAACCACCCTGCCCGGCATGCGTTCTTCCACTTCTCCTTACGGAAGAGATGTGGCCACCATGGGACACCCACTGAAAATGACTGAACTGATTTCTCATCTGCCCGGAGTGTACTATGTAACTCGCCAGGCGGTGCATACACCGAATCATGTCAGGAAAACAAAAAAAGCCATCCGCAAGGCTTTCGAAATTCAGAAAGAGAACAAGGGACTTTCCTTTATCGAAATCGTTTCGAACTGCAACTCAGGTTGGAAAATGACCCCGGTCCAGGCAAACAAATGGATGGAAGAAAACATGTTCCCGTTCTATCCGCTGGGAGATATCAAATTGGAGGGAAAACTTGTAACAAAGATACAAGATGCGGGATAAAAGATTGCAGATGACGGATCAATCGTAAATCGTAAATCCTGCCTGCCGGTAGGCAGGCGTAAATCGTAAATTGAAATGACAGAAGAAATTATTATAGCAGGTTTCGGCGGACAAGGTGTACTGTCGATGGGAAAAATTCTCGCCTACTCCGGCGTCATGCAAAACAAAGAAGTCAGCTGGATGCCATCATACGGACCTGAAATGAGAGGCGGAACTGCCAACGTTACCGTGATCATCAGTGATGAACGGATCAGTTCCCCAACTTTGAACACCTACGATACAGCGATCATACTGAACCAGCAGTCGATGGATAAATTCGAAAAAACCGTTAAACCCGGTGGACTCCTGATCTATGATCCGAACGGGATCACCCATCATCCATCCCGGAAGGACATCAATATTTACACCATAGAGGCTGCAGATGAAGCCGCCAAACTGGGATTGTCGAAAATATTCAACATGATCGTGCTGGGCGGATTTCTTAAGCTGAAACCCCTGGTAGCGCCTGAATTCCTTCATAAAGGTCTCGAAAAATCACTTCCGGCACGCCACCATAAACTGATCCCTGAAAATGAAAAAGCCGTGGAGATCGGGAAAGGACTGCTGAAAGCAGTACAGGTACTGAACTAACGCAGGCAGGTTTCGCTACTTTTCCTCTGGGTCTTCCTTAAGATCCTCCTCCTTGGCTTTCTTCAGTTTCGCCTTCAGTTCTGCAGGCATCTCATCCGTATATTGCGTTTCCTCCACATCCGAATCAGAAGTTCCTTTGCCATACTTCAATTTCGGATTGTCCATGGTCCCTAAAGCACGCAAATTGATTCCAATGATTCCCAGAGGCGGAAGTCCTATCCTCATCTTCAGATTGATCTGACCATTAAAGTTCGATGTCCCGGAAAGTTTTACCCTGAAACTTGAAATCCTCATTTTTACCTGTTCCAGAGTGACGACATTATTCCTTATGGTGGTCTTCAGGTCAACTTTTGACAGGTCAGGATTTTTCAGCTTTTCCTTTTCGGTGCTTTTACTTACTGCGGTGAACAACTTCAATCCTGATACCTTGACTTTTTTCAGGGAAAGGGTGCCCCCACCTTCCAGGGAGGGATATACCGGTTTCATTCCGGCGCCAAGCTTTCCTTTTAAGGAATAATCCAGGGAAACGATTCCCTCTGCATTAGCTGCTGATGCAGCAATTTTACGGAAAAGTTCCACTTCATTATAGGCTCTTTTCACGTCAAAATCAAGGGCGGTAACATGAAAATCAAAAAAAGCGCTTGAGGGTGTTATACTTCCGTAACTGGCATCCATGGCAACTTTGGTCCCGACCAATTCAAACTTCATCCCTTTCAGCAACACCATTCCACCGCGGATTTCAGTTGCCGCCTCAAAATTGTTGATCTCCAGCCCTTCAAACTTGATCTTTTTCAGGTTGGCTTTCAGTCCGATTTCAAGGTTGTCAGGAACCATTATCACTCCTTCATTTGCAGATGAGGTGCCTGGTTTTATTTCTGATGAAGCCGAAGGAGCCTGGGTTTTACTGATAAATTCATCCAGGAGCAGGTAATCCGCGTTAAATTTAAAATTCCCTTTCAAAGTTTGTTTGTCTGCAAGTACATAATTCACAACATTGTTCAGATATCCATCAAGGCGGATATCGGAAGCCCCATATCGGGCAAGAAATTTCTCAAACCACACCTTGTCATTGTCGAACCTGAAAACGCCCTCCCTGAGCAACAGTTTTTTCGGCAAATAAACGGAGGTGAAGCCAATGTTTTTCAACACCAGCCGGCCTTTGTTCTGAAGCTTATCATAACGCCCTGCCATGGCATCGCTTTGCGATCCCCGGAGCGAAAGATCGGTTTCGATATACCCATTAATATCCATTCCTTCAAGAGCAAAGAGTTTATAGATTTTAGCAATATCGAGTGTTCCTTTTGATCTGATATTATAGGCAATATCACCCGGGTTGTCAACTTCAGCGTGAAGTTCAAAAGGATGTCCCTCAAAAAGAAATGAAAGCGGAGCAACACTTACCTTTGTATCCTTCCATTGCCCGCTGGTGTTGGAAACCCTGGCAAGTACATTGATTTTCTCCAGCGGTCGCGGATAATAGTTCGTCTGGAGGCTACCGTCCTTAACCGTGATTAAAACCTCCGATACGGGAAATAACTTTTTTTCCGGCGCATATTGCCCTTTCAAATTCATCTCGGCGGTCAGCAGCCCTTTCAGTTCAAGACTGTCTAGGGGAATGACCTCTTTCAATTCTTCCAACTTACATCCTGCTGTCAACTTCGCATCCATGGGAAAATCCTGCAAGCCATCCAGATGGAAGAAACCTTCTAAATGATTCTTTTTAAATTCCGCTTTTAACTTATCCAATTGAAGGGTGATATTCTTGTAATTATTATCCTGTGCCGAGACATTCAGGTCGAAAGAAATACCGGTAAGGGGCTCAGGAAGATCCTTATACTTAAAATATCCATTGGAGCAGGATGAGGTAAGCTTGAATTTGGGAATACTGAGAACGATCGTATCATGCATTTTACTTCTGGGATCGGGACCGGATTCATAAACCCCATCTGCATAGAAATTCATCTGAAAATTACCTCGGATGGCAAAAAGCTCAGCACCCAGAATGGGACTCCACTTTCCCAGGTCCATCACCGTATTGACCCGGGCATTGACATACAATTTATCTGTGCTGATCAATTTTAAAGCGGCGCTGAAAACTTCTTTCTCATATATGGAAAGTAAACGTAAAGTCAAAGAATAACCTTCTTTCTGGAATGTGAAACGACCGGTAAAGTTCAGGGGCATGCCCATGAGCTTTAAATCATTTTTCTCAAATTTAATATCCAGGGTATTGATATTAACAGTCGTGGCCAACTGAGCTTCCAGTGGTTTTGAAGCAATCAGGGGGATATGATTCAGGGACAGGTTCATGGCATCAACCTGGATTTTTGAGCTCAGCGATAAAATATCATGATCAATCTGGCTTTTACCTTTATAATTAAATCCATTCAATTCAAGCGTCATGGGGATGGATGGATCTGAATAAATAAACCGGCAGTTGATAAAATAGATCTGTTCAATTTTAATCTGGGCTCCATGCTGAGCGCTTGTATCCTTGAATGAGGTATCAGCAGAGGAATAAACATCAAAATTGGATGCACCCTTCTCATTATATTTCAGCTCCACCCTGGCATGATCAAGATATACCCTGTTAATTTTTATGGTCTCACCAAAAATGCTCCCGACATCTATCCCTAAGGATACCCTTCTGGCTGAGATGAGGGTATCCTGGTTGAATGGAGCAGATCCTTTCATTACAAAATCATTCAGCGCAATGGTAAGTCTCGGAAAATGACTAAAAAATGAAACATCTATATCCGTGAAATTCAATTCTGCCTTCAGTCTGCTGTTGGCTGTTGCCTTCACGCTTTCGGCAATTTTACCCTTGAAAATTACGGGAAGTGTTAGCAATAGAACGAGGATCAATCCAATAAGAATACCGAAACCGATGAAGATTTTTCTGATTTTTTTCATGATGAATCTGACTTATGCTTTATTGATTCTTTAATTGACGGAGAACCTCCAGGGATTCATCCACATGTTTCTGAAAATTCAATTGAGAGGAAAACATCATTTTAATGATGCCCTGCTTATCGATCACAAAAGTAACCCTGCCGGGAAGAACGCCCAGGGATTTTCCTACCCCGTATTTCTCTCCCACGGAGCGGTCTTTGTCGGAAAGAAGAATAAACGGCAGTTTATGGTTGGCCGCAAAAGCCTGGTGAGAGGATACATCATCGGCACTGATCCCGATTACCTCCGCACCTGCTTCCTTAAATACCTCATAACTGTCGCGAAAACTACAGGCTTCCCTGGTACATCCGAAGGATTCATCTTTCGGATAAAAGTATAATACCAGATTCACCTTGCCTGAAAAATCACTCAGATTAACCCGTTTACCATGCTGATCCGGCAAACTGAAATCAGGTGCAGTATCGCCGATTTGTATTGTTTTTCCCATTGCTTTATTTTTTTCGCCCGACATTTGTCCGGCATCTGAAGAATGATCATGAATACAAGAAAGTAAAAAATAATTTAGATTAATTATAAATAATAGATAAATTTTGTATCTTTGCCTCATCTGAAAAGAAACTTTAAATATAAGCAAAATGAGAACACTATTTATATTTTTAATCATGATAACGATAACAAATATTGTTAAGGCACAAGAAAATAAATCGTTTTACGACTTCAAAACCACCACCCTTGAAGGTCAGCCATTTGATCTTGCCTCTTTGAAAGGGAAGAAAGTACTGGTGGTCAATACCGCCTCAAAATGTGGTTATACGCCCCAATATGCACAACTGGAAGATCTTTATAAAACCTATGGAGGAGAAAGTTTCATCATTATTGGTTTTCCTGCCAATAATTTTCTTTCTCAGGAACCAGGAAACAACGAGACCATAAAAGAATTCTGTACTAAGAATTATGGGGTAAGTTTTCCAATGATGTCAAAGATTTCCGTTAAAGGGAAGGATATCGACCCATTATATAAATGGCTGACATCGAAAGAAGAGAACGGGGTAATGGATGCCGCCGTGAAATGGAATTTTCAGAAATTCCTGATCGATGAAAACGGGAAACTTGTCGGGATGGCACCTCCGGGTGAAGTTCCCACTTCCGACCGCATTGTCAACTGGATTAAAACCGGAAAAATCAATTAATATGAAAAAGTACAAATGCACTGTTTGTGGGCATGTTTATGATCCTGCCACCGGTGATCCTCATACAGGAATCCTACCCGGAACCGCTTTTGAGGATATTCCCGACGATTGGGTATGTCCGATCTGCTCAGTGGGAAAGGAGGACTATATTCCGATGGATTGAAATTCCTTTTATCTTTGTTAAAAAACAACCACCATGGAAAAAAGTATAAAAGGAACCAGAACAGAGAAAAACCTTCTGAAATCTTTTGCCGGCGAATCCCAGGCAAAAAACCGTTATACCTTCTTTGCCAAACAGGCCCAGAAAGAAGGCTTTGAGCAGATTGCTGCATTCTTCATGGAAACAGCCATGAATGAAGAACAACATGCAAAAATCTTCTTCCGCTTTCTGGAAGGTGGACCTGTTGAAATTACAGCTACCTACCCTGCAGGTATCATAGGAACAACTGCCGAAAACCTGAAAGCCGCAGCTGAAGGCGAACATGAAGAATGGTCGGAACTCTATCCCGAATTTGGCAAAATAGCTGCTGAAGAGGGTTTTCCGAAAGTCGCCACCGCTTTCAAAATGATTGCCACGGTGGAAGATCATCATGAAAAACGGTATCTGAAATTGCTCAGCAACCTGGGGAAAAACAAGGTTTTTGAGAAAGACGAAAAAACCTACTGGGTCTGTCGTAAATGCGGTTATGTTCACTATGGACTGAAAGCCTTGCAGAACTGTCCGGCCTGCCAGCACCCCATAGGGTATTTTGAGGTGATGCAGGAAAATTTCTGAGGCGATTTGCGATAGGCGATAGGCGGAGTGTTTATCGACTAATAATTAGTTAACCCCAAACGGTTTTAGGTCTTTGTAGCAAAGAACATGAATTTTGAGTACCTTTGTATAAAGCTTATTCGATATGGACATTTCTGCTGAAAAATTGAATCTCATTCAAAGAATCTGCGAAATTCAAGATATGGATCTTCTTGATCTGATTCAGAATATTATTGATATTCCGAAAAGTGCAAAATCTGATTGGTGGAATACCTTGCAAACGGAAGAGCAATTATCCATTGAAAGAGGTATATCAGATATAGAAAAAGGGAAAGTTCATTCACACGATCAGGTAAGAAAAAAATATGAGAAATATCTTAAAGATTAGGTGGACTGAAGAAGCCACAAATAATCTTGAGAGCATCATTCTTTACCTTGAAGCCAATTGGAGTGAAAAAGAATTAACAACGTTTTTCACAAAATTGGAAAAACAACTTGAATTACTTTCCATCTTCCCTCAAGCCTATCCTGTTTCGTTAAAAAGAAAAGAGGTTCATCGTTGTGTTTTCACGAAAAACCTGACGATTTATTATACAGCTGATAATGGCTTCATTGTCCTTTTATCGATTTTTGATACCAGGCAACAACTGAAAAGATTAAAAATTTAATTCGGTCTGGGGCTAACATGCATATTAAAAAACCATATTCGCGCTGGCAAGATAGCTCCGGAAGGAAATGATCCAAACATCAAATTGAATTTAGATCAATACAAATGTTAAAGTGTTCAATCCTTTTATTTCTGCTTTTTGTTTTTTCAATTGGCTATGGTCAGACTGATACAATTTTTATAACGGACGACCATCCAGTAATAAAAGTTAAAGAAAATGAACCTTTTGTTTTGAAATTCTTAGCATGTTATTCTTGTGGCTACAACTGGTCATTAGACAAGGTCGATACATTGAACGTGAAATTGATCAATATAACCAGCAAACATACAAGCGGTAGAAATGATATTGTGGGAGGGAGTGTGTATGAGTTCTGGAAAATTAAAGTCATTGCAGTGGGCACCTATACCTTGGAATTTGTTTACAAAAGGCCTTGGTTAAAGGATAATGAGAAAGTTACTTGTGTGGAGTTGTATGTCCATTAATGAAGTAGGCTTCCTTAGGGGCCAAGTGATTCGAAGAAAACCCTGGATGTCGGCTGCACACCAAACCTTATTCTATTAAATAAAGTTAATCACCATGAAACAACGGAAATTTGATAAAGCTGAAGTACTGGCTGATTATAAACTAGCTTGTGAAAGCCGCCAGGTCAGCCTGATCGGGAGAAGGGAAGTACTGGGTGGCCGGGCAAATTTCGGCTTATTCGGCGACGGAAAGGAAGTGCCTCAGATCATCAAGGCGAAATTTTTTCGGGAAGGAGACTGGAGATCGGGATATTACCGTGATCAGACATTCATGATGGCTGCCGGACTTTCCACACTCGACATCTTTTTCGCCCAGGTCTATGGAGACACCGATCCTGAGCGCAATCCCGACAATGGTGGTCGCCTCATGAACTGTCATTTTGCCACCCGCAGCCTGGATGATCAGGGCGAATGGAAAGACCTTACCAAACAGAAGAATTCATCGGGCGACATCTCCCCCACGGCCGGCCAGATGCCACGCCTTTTAGGACTGGCGCTGGCTTCCAAAGTTTTCCGTAACAGCCCGGAGATGTGGGAGCATGCTGAAAAATTCACCATTAAAGGAAACGAGATCGCTTTCGGGATGATCGGGGATGCCTCCACCTCGGAAGGCTATTTCTTTGAAACCATCAATGCGGCAGGCGTTCTTCAGGTTCCCATGGCCCTCTCCATCTGGGATGATGGTTATGGCATATCTGTCCCTAAAAAATATCAGACTACCAAGGAAAGTATTTCCGAGCTTTTAAAAGGATTCGTGGGTGATGAAAAAACTCCCGGCATCCGTCTCTTCTCCTGCAATGGCTGGGATTACCCAGCCCTTTATGAGATGTATGAAGAGGGTATTGCCCTTTGCCGCAAAGAAATGGTTCCCGTGGTATTTCATGTCAGGGAACTGACTCAGCCCCAGGGGCATTCCACTTCCGGCTCACATGAACGGTACAAATCAGCCGAACGTTTGGCCTGGGAAAAAGCCAACGACTGCATTGTCAAAATGAGAGAATGGATACTGGCTGAAAAGATCGCTTCGAAGGAAGAACTGGATACCATTGAAGCGGAAGCGGCTAAAGCAGCCAAAGCAGCCAAAGACAGGGCATGGAAAGCATTTTTAACTCCATTTAAAGAAGAGCGCCGGCATCTCGTTGAGGTCGTGAAATCTACCCATTGCCCCTGCAAAAAGCAGGACCGTATAGATAAAATCGTTGCTGATCTGGAAGCCATCGCTGAACCTATCCGTAAGGATATTATCTCAGCTGCCAAGAAGATCCTGCGAGATGTTTGTACTTCATGCAGCATGAAAAAACCAATGAAAGCAGATCTGGATATCTGGATGGAAGAGCAGCGCAGACTTAATGAAGCCCGGTATAGTTCCCATCTTTACAGCCAGTCGGAGAAAAGCGCCTTGAAAATCAAGGGAGTCAGCCCCACATACAATGAAAACTCACCGGTAGTCACCGGACGTGAAGTTCTGAATGCCAATTACAATATTCTTTTTAAAGAAAATCCACTGGCAGTCATTTTCGGGGAAGATGTAGGGAAGATCGGAGGAGTGAACCAGACCCTGGAAGGTATCCAGGCAAAGTATGGTGAAATCCGTGTTTCCGATACCGGTATACGGGAAGCTACGATTTTAGGACAGGGGCTGGGGATGGCGCTTCGGGGATTAAGACCCATTGCGGAGATCCAGTATTTCGACTACCTTCTTTATGCGTTGCAGGTACTCAGCGATGATGTGGCCACCACCCATTACCGTACACGGGGAGGTCAGAAGGCCCCGATGATCATCAGTACCCGAGGGCACCGCCTGGTGGGTATCTGGCATAGCGGATCAGCTATGAGCATGGTGCTGAATTCCATCCGGGGAATCCATGTGCTGGTTCCCCGCAACATGACCCAGGCTGCAGGTTTCTACAACACCATGATGGCTTCTGATGATCCGGCGCTGATCATCGAACCGCTTAATGGATACAGGTTAAAAGAACGAATGCCGGAAAACATCGGGTACTATCGCATCCCGCTTGGCATTCCGGAAATTTTAAATGAAGGTACTGACATCACGCTGGTCACGTATGGTTCCTGCGTAAAAATTGCTCAGGAAGCCCTTCCGCAAATAAAAGATTTCGGCATTTCCGCGGAACTTATCGATGTTCAATCACTGCTACCTTTCGACCATAACCAGGAAATCCTGAAATCACTGAAGAAAACCAATAAGATACTTTTCTTTGATGAGGATTACAGCGGTGGCGCTACCGCTTATATGATGCAAAAGGTACTGGAGGAACAGGGAGGATTCAGTTTCCTTGATGCTGAACCACGAACGCTCACAGCCAACGATCACCGTCCGGCCTATACCAACGACGGCGACTACTTCTCCAAACCCAATGCCGAGGATGTATTTGAAACGGTGTATCTGATGATGCATGAATACAATCCGAATAAGTATCCAAGGCTATGGTAGAAGGTGACAAAGTAATAAAGTAACAAAGTAACAAAGTGACAAAGTGACAAAGTGACAAAGTGACAAGGTAACTGGGTAACTGGGTAGCTGGGTAACTGGGTAATGTAATTAATGATATTCAATGTCTGAGAACCTGGTACTGATAAAAACCGGTGATGGTTCGGATACCTTGTTCGTTCCGGAACTGAACGAACACTATCATTCTACTTTTGGCGCTGTTCAGGAATCTCAGCATATCTTTATCGGAGCCGGTCTTCGATTGATGATTGACGATTTACGATTGACGATTACAAACTCAACTGACCGCTGTCATGCGTCATCTGATAATCCTACTCTGAATATCCTTGAAATCGGATTCGGCACCGGGCTGAATGCATTGCTGACACTGATGGAGTCAGAAAAAACCGGAATAAATATACATTACACTTCCATTGAAGCATACCCTCTGGAAGAAAATATCTGGAGGAAGATGAATTATCCGGATATGACAGGCTCTTCGGATAAATCCTTGCTTTTTGAAAAGCTCCATCAGGCTGAGTGGAATAAAAATGTTGCAATATCGCCTTTATTTACCCTGCATAAAATTCATGAGGTCCTGGAAAGCTTCCATCCGGCTGCTGAGCAGTTCAACCTGATCTATTTCGATGCTTTTGGACCTGGGGTGCAACCATGGTTATGGACTGAACAGATTTTCAACAGATTATTCCATGGTATTGTTCCCGGAGGGATTCTGGTTACCTATTCCGTCAAAGGCCTTGTAGTAAGAGCATTGAAAGCAGCCGGTTTCACCGTTGAGAAGCTGTCGGGCCCACCAGGAAAAAGGCATATCCTCCGCGCACGTAAGCAAATGAAATAATTTTCAGGGCTACCGCAGGTTGTTGTGATCGAAAGCATCTAATACTAAAATGATATTCTTTTGACAGAAGAGCATCGCATAAGCCAGCTGAAAAACGGAGATCCGCTGGCCTACAGGGAATTGGTCGACAGTTTCAGAAACAAGGTATTCAATACCGTATTGGGACTATTACAGAATCAGGAGGATGCACAGGATATCACCCAGGATGTTTTTGTTGAAATCTTTCAATCCATTAAAAATTTCAAGGGATCATCAAAATTATCAACCTGGATCTACCGCATTGCCGTTCAAAAATCGCTGGAACATATTCGCAGCAGCCAGCGGAAAAAGCGTTCAGGAATTATCCTCAGCCTCTTCGGGAAAGAACATCTGTTTAAGGTAGCCACTTCTTCTCCTTTCCATCACCCCGGTATAAAATTGGAAAACAAGGAAAGAGCTGCAATTCTTTTTGAAGCAATCAGCAAATTACCTGCCAATCAGAAAACCGCTTTTACCCTTCATAAAGTTGAATCGATAAGTTATGCGGAAATTGCAGACATCATGATGCTTTCTGTTTCCTCAGTTGAATCCCTGATGTTCCGGGCAAAACAGAATCTTCAGCAAATACTTTCCGATTATTATGAAAAAAATGAACGTTAAGCACAGGTTTTTCCTGGAAATAAACATCTAACAGATATGCAAACAAAAGAACAATGGATCAGCGAAACAATGGGAAGTCTTGATGGACTGACCCCTGCAGAAAGCGACCCCTTGCTTTTCGACCAGATTTCAGCGAAGATTTCAACCTCCGCCGGGAAAACGGTTCTACCTGGAAGCAGAATGATTCTCCGCATTGCAGCAGGCCTGGTCCTGCTTATCACCCTTAACATCCTTTCCCTCATTTATTACACCCATTCAGCCAGGAGCGCTTCAGACAAAAACCCGCTGGTTAATGAGTATTTTTCTTACATCAAAACGATGAACCCCGAGCCATGAAAAACAAAGTCCTCCTGATCAGCATCATTATAATTCTGATTATAATAAATATCGGAACCCTGACTTTCATGTGGGTAAACAGACCAGGGCAGACTTCACCCGAAAACCAGCCTGATCCTACCCGGTTTCTGGTTAAAAAACTGGGGCTGGATGCCAGCCAGAGAGCGATATTCGGGCAAGAACGCTTTTTATTCCGTACAAAAATGCACCAACTGCAACAACGGGACCATGCACTGCATAAAAAATTTTTTAATCTCGTTCTGCATACCCGGGCTGATACCTCCTCAGCCATTCAGTTGGCCGATTCCATTGCTGCCATCAGAATGGAAATGGAGATGATGACGTTCAGTTATTTTTCCCAATTGAGAAGGATCCTCTACGAATCACAGCGCATGAAGTTTGACACCATCTTTTTTGATGCTCTCAGGATCATGCTGCCCTCTCCACCACCACCACCACCACCTCCTCCTCCATCTCTGGCTCCACCGCCACCACCGCCGCCAAATCATAAATAACATAAAGAAAATGAGGAAATACCTCATAAGAAATGAAGGTAATAACCAGTAAACATCCAAAACCATGAAAACAACATCTGAAAATCTTAAACTTGTCCTGCTGACGATCATTCTTGTTATGATGACCACTGGGATTTTTGCCCAAAGGCAACAGAAGGCTCCCAATGCAGCCAAACCAGCGGGACTGAACGAACAGCAGATGGAACTTCCGCCTCCGCCCCCACCACCCGCACCACCGGAACCTCCACAACCACCTGATCAGTTTGGCCTGATGATGTCCCGGGGGCTTAATATCCCTGACCTTTCAGAAGATCAGCGTCAAAACATAAAAAAAGTCGATCTGGCACATCTGGAGAAAATGACTCCATTAAGGCATCAGCTCATGGAAAAGAATGCCCGGCTGGCCAGCCTTCTTGTCGCTAATCCGTTTGACCTGAAAGAGACAGAGAAAATTGCCGATGAGATCGGAAAGATAAAGTCCTCTAAATTAAAACTGCAGATCAGTCATGACCAGGAACTGCGTAGCTTGCTGACACCGGAACAGAAAATCATTTTCGACTCCAGACCAAAACCATTTTTAGGAAAAAGGAAGCTGGACTTTTCTAATGAACACCGGTAAAATCAGCCTGTTTACCTATTGACAGGAATTATTCAGTTTTGCTTATTTAGTTTTACACTTTCTGAGATCTGTTGCACGATACACAGATCTCAGATTTGTTTCATTCAAGCAAACACTGATGCCACTGCGACTTTTTCAAAGGACATTCCCAACAAGCCTGCTATTCCTGTTTATTTTGGTTCAGACAGGCAGTACCCAAGATCTGAGTAAAATTTTTGTGGATAAGCTATATATCACCACCCTCGACAAGGTGCTGGATGATATTTCGGTTACCAATAATCTGAGATTTGCATTTGACCGAGAATTACTAAGCCAGTTTGAAGTCAATGAAAGGCCGATAGAAAAACCATTCACCCAGTTTCTTTCGCAACAATGCGGAGAACATAAGTTGAAATGGTACCAGACTGCTGATTCGGTGATCCATATCGAGAATAAATATGAGCAACTTACTTCCAAGCCTCAGGAAACCAAGAAGATAAAAACATTCAATGGCCCGGCTAAGAAACGACAGTTTACCCTGAGCGGTCTGGTAAAGGATAAACAGACAGGAGAATCACTGCCATTTGCCAATGTGGGTGTCAGAGGCAGCACGACCGGAACTTTCACCAATGCCGACGGCTACTTCACACTGCTTAATGTACCCAGTGATACCTCCACCCTTTTGTTCAGCTATATCGGATATAATACAGCCACTATTTTTCTGACTCCTGATTTGCCTGTGACCAACCTGCTCATTGAAATGGAATCCAGCGCACAGGTACTGAAAGAAGTAGTGATAAAAGGTGATCAGGATCAGTTGATGCATACCAACGATAAAATCAGCACCTTGAAGCTGACTCCCCAAAAACTATCGGCCCTCCCCAACATAGGCGAGCAGGATATTATTCGCTCCTTCCAGCTCCTACCGGGTGTTTCGGCAGCCAATGAATCATCATCGAATTTATATGTCAGGGGAGGCACTCCCGATCAGAACCTTCTGCTTTATGATGGTTTTACTGTTTATCAGGTTGATCATCTTTATGGCTTTTATTCTGCATTCAATTCTAATGCCATTAAGGATGTGCAATTATCAAAAGGCGGATTTGAGTCAAAATTCGGCGGCCGCTTATCAAGTGTCACAGAAATTACCGGTAAAGATGGAAACTCCAAGGGATTCAACATTGGCGGAGAAATCAGCCTGTTAAGCTTTAACATTTATGCTGAAGTCCCGATCGGGAAACGATTTACTTCTTTGTTTGCATTCAGGCGTTCCTACCAGGGATTGCTCTATGATAAAATTTTTAAACAATTCAATACGGTGAGTGAGGTCAGGCAGGTTACCATGCACGGAGGTCCTGAACCTCCTGGTGGCGGACCTTCCATGACCTCGACTGTAACTTCTTACTTCTACGACCTGAATGCAAAATTGACTTACCATCCAAGTCCAAAAGATATTATTTCGCTGAGCTTCTACAATGGCACCGATAAGATAGATAATGGAGTGAAGATGGAAAATTCATCAGGCAGCAGCAGTGGATTCAATTTTAATATGGAAAATTCAGATCTGACAAGCTATGGAAACCTTGGAACAGGTCTGAGATGGACCAGGAACTGGACACCAAGGCTTTGGGGATCGACATTAATTAGTTATTCCAACTACTACAGTCACCGTGACCGGACAAGCAGCGGTACCCATTCAGGAGGGGAAGGTGGACCTGGAAGTTTTAGTTCCGGAGTTCTTGAAAACAACAACCTGATTGATCTGAGCCTGAAAAGCGACTATTCCCTTGGTCTCAACAGCCATAATCAACTTGGTTTCGGTATATTCCTCACCGATGATATCATCGCTTATAATTACGGCGAAAACGACACCAGTATTGTGCTGAATAAAAACGAGAATGGCATTATCGCCGGAGGGTATTTCCAGGATAAAATCAAATTATTTAAAGATAATCTAACCCTGACTCCTGGACTTCGCATGAACTATTTCTCCCCCACAGGGAAAGTATATTTCGAACCCCGCTTTTCAGTTTCATACAACCTGAGTGCCAGGTTCAAGCTGGTTGCCGAGACAGGAAAGTATTTTCAGTTTGCCAACCGGGTGGTAAGGGAAGATATCCTGAACGGAAACCGGGATTTCTGGATTCTGTCAAACGGAATCGACATTCCCGTCAGTTCAGCCTGGCATTACATTGCTGGCGTGAGTTATGAGAACAGGAACTTCCTTGCCAGTATTGAGGGTTATTATAAAGCTATTGATGGTGTTACAGAGTATTCGCTAAGGTTCATGCCTACCAGGGAAGGAACGACCTATGCTGAGAATTTCTTCACGGGTACCGGCTATGCCGCCGGTGTGGAGTTCCTGGTACAGAAAAAATTCGGAAATCTTACGGGCTGGGTAAGCTATACGCTGGGTGAAGCTAAAAACAAGATCGCCGTTTATGGGGAAAACTATTTCCCGGCTGCCCAGGATGTAAGGAATGAGTTTAAAATTGTAGCATTATATGATTACAGAAACTGGAGTTTTTCGGCTACCTGGCTATTCGCAACCGGCAGGCCATATACCGCACCCGATGGAGCCTATACCATCCAACTCCTGAATGGAACTGAAAAAGTATACATCGATTTCGGCTCAAAAAATAGCAGCAGGCTACCTGATTATCATCGTCTGGATATCGCAGTCAATTACCATATGCGATCACGAGAGAAAAAAAATGAATGGGGTAATATCGGATTATCAATATTTAATGTATACAATCGCCGGAATATATGGTACAAGGAGTTCCAGATAATTGACAATAATATCATCGAAAGCAATAAACTTTTTCTGGGTTTCACACCCAACCTGACACTTACATTAAAACTCAGATAAGATTTGATACCAATTCCAATGAGAAAAAATATCGAAATTTTATTCATCCTGCTGATCCCCATATTAACCATTTTCTCATTTACATCCTGTCAGAAATCAGATGATGTAAATTTCGAAGATTTACCGGTCATTGAAGCCTATCTTTCCCCGGGGAAAAACATCAGTGTTAAAATATCTCAAAAAACACCTTATGAAGGGACGGTCGATACCACATCCACGGAGTTTGATCATCTTGCAGTATATGTTGTTTATGGTAACAAGAAATACCAGCTGATTCCAATCGGAGAAGGGATCTATACTGATACGCTTTCCGTGTTGCCCGTTTTCCCCGACAGCATTTATACACTGCAACTAGTTTACCATGACCTCCCGGTCAGTTCCACAACTGTCATTCCACTGAAGCCAACAGATGTGACACTTTCAGATTCAGTGATTTCCATGTACCAGATTGATCCGGATGATCCTCCCAATTCACAGCCAGATCCTGTGGAGATTTCCTGGACAAATACGGATGAAAGTTATTACCTTGTCACTGTTGAATGTCTGGAGGCCAACCTTGTCCCAATTATCAAGGATTCTGTTCCCACGAATGATATTTTCGCTTCACAGCCCGTCACCAACAGTGAATTGAGCATTCAGCCGATGATGTTCCAATACTTTGGAAAAAACCGTATCATTCTTTACCACATCAATCCGGAATACAGCATTTTCTTCATGCGTCAAGCCAGCAATTCACAAAGCTTTGAAGAACCACCATCCAACATCGAAAACGGTCTGGGAATTTTCACGGGCATCAATGCCGATACCTTATATATACGAATTATTCAAAAATAAGCTGAAAGTGAACTTGAGCATCAATTCACTACTGCAATCAGTGATTCCGGATTGGTCTTCTTAACCGATAAATAATTACCATTGACCGAATTTCAGGAGCCAAAATTGAATCTGAATATACTTTTATCTTTCCTAACCTTAAAATCAATTTGTCCATGAAGAAAAATTTTTTATTCATCCTGATCGCACTAATTGCTTTTTCAGTTCAATTTAAACTCTCAGGTCAAACTTATGATGGCTATACATTGTATGGAAAAATGGGTAACAACAATGTGTATCTGCTCGATATGAATAAAGCTGTTTACCATTTATGGACGACCAACAGGCAAAATGGTTATTCTGTTTACCTTCTCCCCAACCGGCATATCATGAGAGGAGCGCAGAACCAGGGGAACCAGCTGCAGGGTGCCGGCTTATGCGGGATGGTTCAGGATATCGACTGGAATGGTGAAATTATCTGGCAATATGTTTATTCATCCTCAACTTATTGCACTCATCACGATATTCACCCGATGCCAAACGGAAATGTATTATTGATCAGCTATGAAGTCAAATCATCTTCTGATGTCACCCAGGCCGGAGGCGCTCAGAATATCACCATGTGGCCGGATAAAATCATAGAGGTTGAACCACAGGGAACCAATGGAGGTAATATTGTTTGGGAATGGCATGCCTGGGATCACCTGGTTCAGGATCATGATGCTTCAAAGAATAATTACGGTATCGTTGCTGATCATCCCGAATTGCTAAATATTAATTACCTACAGTCCAAAGACTGGATGCATACAAACGGTATTGATTACAACCCAAGCCTTGATCAGGTTGTAATCAGCACCCACAACCTGAATGAAATCTATGTGATCGACCATAGCACGACCACTGCTGAAGCTGCCGGACATACCGGAGGGAATTCAGGTAAAGGAGGAGATATCCTTTATCGCTGGGGAAATCCTGCTGCTTATAATACCGGTAATGCCTCCAATCAGGTTTTTAACATAGTTCATGATGCACATTGGGTTCCCTCAGATTGTCCGATGGCCGGTTACCTTGTGGGTTTTAACAACAGAGGCTTAAGCGGAAATCGTTCTACCGTGGATATTCTTTCTCCTCCAAATGATGGATATAATTATTCGCATACTCCCGGATCTCCCTATGAGCCGTCAACAGTTACCTGGCGCCACATCTGCCTTTCAAATGCCAATGACCAATCAAATTCCCAGCAATTTCCCAATGGTAATATGTTAGTCTGTATCGCTTCAACCGGGTATATCTATGAAATTGATCAAAGCCAGAACCTCCTCTGGTCATATACTGCCGGAGGAACAGTAGCCAAAGCATTCCGTTATTCCCCTGCTTATGTTTTGGGAGTTGACAACGAACAAACCCTGAGTGAAGCCATTAAAGCATACCCGAATCCGACTTCGGGAAAAATCAATATCGAAATTTCTTCCCTGGAAGAAGGTAAGGAAACCCGGATGCAAGTTCATTCAATACTCGGAGAAATCGTTCTCAGTGAAGTGTTTTCAGGTAAAATAAATAAAGAAATTTCGCTGGAAAGATTGAACCCCGGCATATATATCATAAGCTTCCTCCAGGGAAATTTAACCTATCATATAAAGGTTATAAAAAAATAATATAGCTGGATTAAAAAATACGGACATGAATGTCAAAAAACCTGAATTGCATCTGAAACTGTTTCCATTCAATATTGATTTGAAGTTTCTTATCCTTTTTTTTGTATTATCGAATTCCGCCTTTGGACAATCCTATGATGGCTATACACTCTATTTTCCTCAGGGAGGAACCAAGGCCTACCTGGTTGATATCAATGGTAATAATTATCATACCTGGACGTTCAGCACGAACAGTAAAACCTGTTACTCAACGTACCTCCTTGCGGAGGGTATACTATTAAGAACCGTCAGTAAACAGGGAAATTATTTTAACGGTGGCCCGATATCCGGTGAGGTCCAGAAAACGGACTGGGATGGTAACGTTCTATGGGATTTTGTATATTCTACCCAGGAATTTTGTTCCCATCACGACATTCATGCCATGCCGAATGGAAACATACTTCTCATTGCCTATGAAAGAAAGACAGCCTCACAGGCAACCCAGGCCGGTTGCTCGCAAAGCATTGAAATGTGGCCTGATAAAATCGTGGAAATTCAGCCAAGCGGAACAAACGAGGGAACCGTTGTCTGGGAATGGCATGCCTGGGATCATCTTGTCCAGGAATTTGACCCTTCAAAGAATAATTATGGGGTTGTTGCTGATCATCCTGAACTGATGAATATTAACTATCATACATCCAAAGACTGGATGCACATGAATGGTATTGATTATAATGTCACACTGGATCAGATCGTTTTCAGTTCGCATGCATTGAATGAAATATATGTAATTGACCACAGTACCACAACAACCCAGGCTGCTTCACATAGCGGCGGGAATTCAGGCAAGGGTGGAGATATCCTTTACCGCTGGGGAAATCCTCCTGCCTACCAGGCCCCCGGGACTGCTGATTTCAATGTTGTTCATGATGCACATTGGGTTGCAGCCGACAATCCTCTGTTTCCAAATTATCTTGCCGGATATAACAATAAAGGAGGAGCAGGCGGTAAAACCTGTGTGGATATTATTAATCCTCCCTACAATGGTTATAATTATCTCTATACACCCGGGACAGCCTATGCCCCTTCTACTTATGACTGGCGCCATACATATACTGGCAATATGTCTCAGGACAATGGAAATTCCCAGCAGCTTCCCAATGGGAATACGTTGATCTGCATAGGAATGTCAGGTTACATTTATGAAATCGATTCCAATCAAAATGTAATATGGTCTAAGACGGTCGGAGGGGTAACCGCACAATCATTCAGGTATCCTCCCTGCTATATTACCGGAGATTATAATGCAACAGCAGGCAGTTCATCGGCCTCTGTTTGCCAGGGTGAAACTTCACAACTTGATGTGACTGTATCAGGAGGAGATGTATATACATACTCCTGGACCTCAGATCCTGCAGGATTTACATCAAATATTAAAAATCCATTGGTTACACCGTCGGTTAATACCACATACGTTGTCATGGTTACCAATGGGCCTTGCACAGCAACAGATTCGGTATTCATAACAGTGAATCTGGTTCCCCCAAAACCCTTTATTACCCAAAGCGGTGATTCACTGGTTTCAAGCGCTGCAACAGGGAATCAATGGTTTCTCGATGGTGTTGCGATTGCAGAAGCCAACAGCCAGGTATTTGTTCCAGAACAAGCCGGAAGCTACCAGGTTCAGATAACCGACCAAAATCAATGTATTTCGGAATTATCAGCGCCCTATTTGTTTGCCAGTGTTCCAGTATCTGAATCAACAAATAGTATCCTGATATATCCCAATCCTACCAATGGTAAGGTATATATTAGAGGGACAGAAATGCAGCACCATCAAAATGAAATAAATATTTTTAATTCATTGGGGCAAATGGTACTGATGCAAGAAGAGGCCACTTCGCTTGACCTTTCCTGTTTTCCATCAGGCATATATTACCTTATTATAAAAAGTAAAAACCTCGGATTTTTCCATGAAAAAATATTCATCACTCATTAATACAGACAGTATGAAAACGGTAATCATTAAATTTTTTTTTATTCTCATACTCGTTTCAGGGTATGGAATTCAGGCCCAGCAATTCACCAGCTATACAACCGCCGACGGACTTCCATCTAATTTTGTGAACGGAATAGCCATAGATTCCTTCAATCATAAATGGTTTGGCACTCAGGCCGGGGTAGCCATGTTCAATGATACAATATGGGAAGTTTATACAACGACAGATGGGCTAATCGATAACTACATCACCTGCATAGCTGTAGATATCAATGATGTTGTTTGGGCCGGAACGGAAATGGGGATCAATAAATTCGATGGCGCTGCATGGACTTCCTTGACAACTGCAAACGGGTTGGTGAACAACACCATTACCTATATTGCCGCTGATCCCGACGGAAGTATTTGGATTGGAACCACAGGAGGGGTATCCCACATTTCAGGCCAGATCATTACAAACTATACCACTGCCGAAGGCCTACCCAACGACATGATCAGTTATATTGCTCCTGACGCATACGGGCAGACCTGGTTTGGAACCTGGCTAGGGGGATTGTCGATGCTTGACCAAACAGGCTTTACCAATTATACCACAGCAGACAGCCTGCCTGAAAATAATATTATAGCCATTGCTATTGGCATGGAAAATACAAAATGGATTGGGACTTCCTTAAGCGGGGCAGCAGTTTTCGACAGCCTTAATCAGTGGAATTTCACCTACCGGACATCCGATGGTCTTTTAAATAACAGCATTCAGGATATTGCCATGGATTCCAAAGGAAGTATGTGGTTCGGAATATATGACTCCTATACTCAGGATGGCGGTCTTTCCAGGTATACATCATCGGTATGGAAATCATATACTGTAGCCGATGGATTGATTGATGCACTGGTAAAAAGAATAGCTGTTGATAAAGATGATAATATCTGGATTGCAACCGGTAACGGTGTGTCAAAACTCAAGGATGAAAATGCAGGAATCAGTGAAATCAACGGAATTAACCTCAGCCTCTATCCTAACCCTGTATGCGGAGAACTACATATTGATGGACTATCGTTACCTGCCACCTTAAAAATATTCAGCATTACAGGAAAAGAAATGCTTTCGTATAAGCTGTCATCCGGTTCAAACACCATCATGCTGCCGGCACTTCAGCCTGGCCTCAGTATTATCCGCATACAAACTGCAAATGATGTATTCTCCGGGAAACTAATCATTCAATGAGGCTAAGATTTTTCATTTTCTTCGCTTTTTTCATTTCATGCGGGAACGGAATCCGGGCTCAGGAGGATTTCTATGATCCTTCACATGTACCTGAAATAAGGATCCGTTTCAATGAAAAAAATTGGAGACATATTCTAGATAGTTTGTTCGTAAATACAGGTGATGTGGAAAAACTGAAAGCAGATGTCACCATTGATGGAATTACATACCATAACGCAGGGATAAGGTATAAAGGTTATAGTTCGTACAATGCCGATGCAATCAAAAACCCTTTCAATATTGCCCTCGATTATTGTATTACCAACCAGAATCACCAGGGGCACACCAAAATCAAACTCAGTAATGTTATCCACGATCCATCCTTCGTCAGAGAAGTTCTGGCTTATGAAATTGCCAGGAATTACCTGCCGGCTTCCAGGGCAAATTTTGCCATAGTCTTCGTCAATGATACCATGATCGGCCTTTATACGAATGTTGAGGCTGTTGATAAACTATTTATAAATGAACATTATCAGTCGGATGATCACAGCTTTTGTAAAGGAGAACCGGTGAAGCTACAGTATCCATTTGGTGAAAACGCTAACCTGGCATTCAGTCATGGAACTGATTCAAGCGGCTATATTCCATATTATAAACTGGAATCGGAAACCGGATGGAACGACCTTCTCAACCTGATTTCGGGCCTGGATAAAGGTCCCGACAGTGCCGCAACAGTCCTCAACATCGACCGTGCCCTATGGATGCATGCATTCAACGAAGTGTTACTTAACCTCGACAGTTATATAGGATATTCTCAGAATTACTACATTTACCGTGATAATAATGGCTTGTTCAATCCCATCATCTGGGATCTGAATATGTCGTTCGGAAGCTTCAGGGAATCTGATGGTTCCTTTCATTTTCTGGGACTGACCATGGATGAACTTAAGCAGCTTGATCCCTTGGAACACCTTTCATTTTCTGTTTCTCCCCGTCCCCTGATCACCAAACTGATCAGTGATGCACGGCTTCAGAAAATGTATTTCGCCCATATTCATACTATACTGAATGATTTCATTACCAAGGGTCAATATTATGAACGAGGCAAGGTCCTGCAGTCAAGAATTGACACCCTGGTTGCCCGGGATACTAACCGGTTTTATTCATATACTGACTTTCTGGCAAACATGGATAGCACCGTTGGCGGAACAGGCTCCATGATTAAATATCCCGGATTGAGAGACCTGATGGAAGCAAGGGCTGAATATCTTCAAAGCTTACCGGGACTAAAAAATAATCCAGTAATCAGCGATATCAATAATTTTCCGGCGACTCCTGTTATAAGCGAACCAGTCTGGATCACAGCAAGAATAGCCGGAGCTCATAAGGCCATACTCGGTTCCCGTTTTGCAAGCGGATCAATATTCACAAGAACAGAAATGGAAGATGACGGCAAACATCATGACGGAATTGCCGGTGACAGCATTTATGGAGCCATGCTGATCCCCGAAGGACATACCATTCAGTATTACATTTTTGCTGAAAATGACAGCAGTGCGATTTTTTCACCGGAACGGGCTGAATATAATTTTTACACTATCCAACCGGAAATTTTGCCCGGAGATATTGTAATCAACGAAATCTGTTCAGAGAATCAACAGGAAAACTGGATTGAGTTATTGAATACTACCGGAGAATGCATCAACGTTTCAGGGATGGAATTAGCCGATGGACATATCAAAGCAGACAAATGGATTATATCTGATACCCTGATCCAACCCAAGGGTTATCTGCTCATCTATCAAACTGCAGAGAAAGGACTTATTCTATGGAACAAGGAGGGGCGGCTCGTGGATGAGGTAATCTTTGGCGAGCAGGTAACGGGGAAAACGATTGGCAGATATCCGAATGGCTATGGGCAATTGTATTACATGACACCAACACCATCTGCAAACAACTGTTTTAGCTCATTGCGGGAATCTGGGTTTCGATTATTTCCTAACCCTGCACAACATAAAACTTTTATTGAAGTTCGGAACATTGCCAGTCAGCTTGAAGTAACGCTTTTCAATATCCTCGGGCAAATTGTTCTTTCTGAAGAAATCCCTGCTCCACAGGAAACCACGGGAGCTATCATCCATAGCCTTGACATTACCGGCCTGGAGAGTGGAGCATACATCATTAAAATAAATTATAACGGACAAACCACAACATCCAAACTGATTATTGATTGAAATTAAACAATATAGACACAAATACTATGACACTATCATTCAGAAAAATTATTGGATTCAACCTGCTGATGCTGATCCTGGTCTTTCATATATCCTGTAAAAAAGAAGCGGGTGAAGGGGGAAAATCCTCTATTTACGGGAAGGTTTTTGTTAAAGAATACAATTCAACCTTCACTGTGCTGAAAGAAGAATATTACGGACCCGACATCTGGGTTTATATAATCTACGGGGATAATAAGGATTATAACGACAGAATAAAAACCAGCTATGATGGCACATATGAATTCAAATATCTTCGTCCGGGGAACTATACAGTTTATACTTATTCAAAAGATTCCACCCTGCAAACCAATGCCCCGGTACCAGTACACCGGGAAGTGGTGATTCCAAAGCAGAAACAGGATGTCGAAGTCACAGATTTAATCATCTTTAATTAACATACCATGGACCGCATTCTCCTGATTGTAATCAGCCTTTTTATGATTACTACCGTGTCAGCTCAGTCAAAAAGTGAAAGAAAAAAAAACAAAATAAAATCAATTACCGAATGGGAAACCGTCACAACTGAAGGAAAAACAAATGCATTCAAATCAGTCGTTGAAGAGTTCGATCGTTCAGGACGAAGTATCCAGAAAACCGAATACGGGCCTGACGGATCTGTGATGCATAAAGAAACCGCGGTTTACGATACCTATGGGAATAAGACTGAAGAAACAGAAATTGATGTCGATAAACACAGGAATGTCAGACGGGCCTTCAGGTATAATGCCATGAAAGATAAAACTGAAGAAATAGAATACAACAGCGCGGGCATTATTCAGAAAAAAACGCTGTTCACTTATGATGCAAACGGGAATAAGGTGGGAGAAACGGTCAATGACGCCACCGGAAATTGCCTGAAGAAAATCCAATACACTTATAATTCAAAAAAATTGAAAATCAAAAAAGAGGTAATTCGTGCTTCAGTCCAGGCGGAATTGATAAAAAAATGGGATTATGTCTATTATTGATGAAATGCTGATTCCCTTTAAATCCATTTCACTCATAGAGACGGAAGCAGTCAAATTACAGAACAGGATCGACACCAAGTACGTTTTTCATATCAGTAAACTTCCGGTATTTCTCGAACAACTTCAGGAGGATTACCGTGTATTGGAGATTGAAGGAGTCAGACTGCAACGGTATCAAACGGTCTATTTTGATACACCCTATTACTGGATGTACCTGAATCATCATAACGGACATTTGAAACGTTTTAAATTACGCAGCCGGAGATACCTTGATACAGGTCAGACATTTTTTGAGATTAAATGTAAAACCAATAAGGAACGTACCATAAAAAACCGTACACGTCAGGAAGGGCAGCAAGAGGAAATATCTGTAAAACAGGCCCATTTGCTTTCCCTTTTCACCTCGTTCTCTGCAGAGATGCTGGTTCCCTCTCTGTGGGTCTATTTTTCACGGATAACCCTGGTGAACCAAGCTCAAACAGAAAGAATTACCATTGATACCGGTCTTCAATACCGCAAAGATGGAAAAGAAGTGACTTATTCCAATCTCATCATTGCCGAGCTAAAGCAGGATCGGACTGCAGTTTCCAGGTTTCAGCGGATAGCGCACAACAACCATATCAATGGTATGAAGATCAGCAAATATTGTCTGGGAATCATTTCCCTCAACCGGCAAATCAAGCAAAACAGATTTAAAGAAAAATTAATTCAAATAAACAAAATCAGCCATGATGCCTTCTAAGCAAATTGTCATGTTCTTTCTGCTTTTACTCCTGGTTATACCGGTGAGAATTTGCAGCGCACAAGTGGAACCGGAACTGGTACAACAGGAGAATACCGATATTGCGGAAAAAAAAGACAAGAAAAAGAACACCAAGATCCTGGAGATGAACGAAAAATTCATCTATAGCCTGGCTATTAACCTGCTCAATGTTGCTCTGATCATCGGATTAATCTATTATCCGAATTACAGGAAGCTGGATTATATCTTCACGCTTATCATTTTTAACCTGGTCATTTTCCTTCTGACCTTTGTGTTAAAATATGTCAAACTCTCAGTGGGAGCAGCCTTCGGATTATTTGCCGTTTTTTCCATGCTCCGTTACCGAACCGAGGGAATATCCATGAAAGATCTGACCTACCTGTTTATATTCATTGCCATGGGAGTACTGAGCGCCATACAGTTGGAGTACTATGAGCTGGCTGTGTTACATGGAATCATCCTTACCAGTATTTTTATTCTGGATGGGAACCTGATTTTTAAAAGGGAAATGCTGAAAAGCATCCAGTATGAAAACATCGATATGATTAAACCCGGGAATCATGAAGAACTGATTGAGGACCTGCGTAAGCGAACTGGATTAAATATTCACAGGATCGTTATTGGTAAAATCAATTTCCTGAAAGATTCCGCAGTAATCAAAGCGTACTATTATGAGTAGGCAGACTAGGTTTATTCTGCTATTCCCTCTGGTTTTCGCCGCTAATCTTATGCAGGCCCAGGTTAATGATGCCGGACTATGGCTGAGTGCAAATCTGGAGAAAAAAATTACTCCTGCTTTTTCTGCTTGTTTTACACAAGAAATCCGGCTCAATGAGAATATTACAGAAGTCGGAACCATTTACAGTGATTTAGGTCTCAGCTATCAACCCTGGAAGCGCTTAAAAATCGAGGCTGCCTATAGATTTTTATTAAAGAGAAGGCTGGACGATACTTACCAACCAATGAACAGCTTTTACTGCGAAGCCAGCTATCGCGAAAAATTCAAACCAATCGGATTAATTCTCAGGGTAAGATACCAATCAAGATACGCTGAAGCAGGAACCTCAGAATATTCGGAAATACCAAAAAGTAATATCCGGACAAAATTGACCCTGAAATATGATACAGACAGAAAAATTGAGCCCTATATTTACACTGAAATTTTTATCCGGTTAAATACTCCGGAGGGATCATTTTTCAACCAATTAAGGGCTTGTGCCGGAATTGAATATAAAATAAACCGGATACATAAAGTTGACTTGTATTACCTGATCAGAAAAGAATTTCAGGTAAAAAATCCCTTAACTGATTATATCATTGGAATAGGATACTTTCTTACATTGTAAAGACATGAAAAAATCTCTGCTGAACGGAAAAAAAGTCAAAATTCTACTACATCTGCTGATCTGGGCATTTCTTTTCATTTTCCCTTCGTACTTATTATATGTTGACTCAACAAGAGACGCTAATATCTTATTTCATAATTATAGCCAGACTCTAATTTATGCCCTCATTTTCTATGTTCAGTATTTCCTGCTAATCCCTTTTCTATTCTTTCAAAAGAAGAGAATTTTATATTTTACAGCCTCTTTCTTGCTGATTATTCTGATGACTTTTCTAATGGATGTTCCTGACACCTATTTTATGCCTCACAGGCAATTGAGACCAAGAGAGTTTCGCATGATTCCTCCCCCCATCGAAGAGATTCATGGGAGAGTGCCACCCCCCAAGCCATTCAGAGGGTGGCCGATGTACAACTTTCTTTTTACCTCCTTCCTGGTTTCAGGATTCAGCCTGGGATTGCGCTTTTCCGATAAACTGGTCAAAAATGAAAAAAAACGAAAAGAAGCTGAAAAAGAAAAACTTCATTCTGAACTGGCCATGCTTAAAAACCAGATCAATCCTCATTTCCTGTTTAACTCCTTAAACACAATATACAGCCTGGCCCTGATTAAAAGCGATTTGACCCCGGAAGCCGTCATGAAACTTTCGGATATGATGCGGTATGTGATTCAGGATACTGAAAATGAAAAAGTGCCATTGGAAATGGAGATTCAGTATATCCGTCATTATGTCGGACTTCAGCAACTGCGATTAAGTGATAATGTTAACCTTCAGCTGACCATCAACGAAGATTACGAAGATTATATGATCCCCCCCATGATACTTATTCCATTTGTAGAAAATGCTTTTAAATATGGAACCAGCAGTCATGAAAAAACCACTATCATTATTGATATCCGGATTGAAAAGAAATGCCTGGAGTTTAAAGTCTCTAACCAGATATTTCAAGGCAGGGAAAATAACGAAACCTTCGGGATCGGGATAAGCAATACCCGGCAAAGATTGCGCCTGATCTATCCTGACACCCATGAACTTACCCTTACCAATAATGGGAAAATTTATATCGTGAACCTGAAAATACCGCTGACATGATGACCTGTATCGCGATCGATGATGAACCCCTGGCACTGGAAGTGATTAAAAAGTATGCTTCCGACACACCCCTGATTCAACTGATAAATACCTTCACTGATGCCATCCAGGCGTTGTCGTTCATTAAAGTACATCCCGTTGACCTGATAATTCTCGATATCCAGATGCCTGACATCAGTGGGATTCAATTTTTTCAAAGTCTGCAGGTGAAACCCATGGTTATCTTCACCACGGCCTATTCCGAATATGCAGTCAAAGGGTTTGAACTCGAAGCCATCGATTACCTTGTCAAACCGGTCCATTTTGATCGTTTCATCAAAGCACTGTTGAAAGCCAGAAAGGTTATTTCCCGGCAAGCCACAAAAGTCGGCACCGATGAGAGCTTCTTTTTCGTAAAATCAGGATATGCCATGGTCCGGATTGCTTTCAACGATATCTTATATATTGAAGGTCTCGACGATTATATTAAAATTCATTTTGTAAACAAATTGAAACCTCACGTCCTTTCTCTCATGAGTCTGAAAAGTGTCATGGAAAAGCTACCGGAAGATCAGTTTAAAAGGGTTCACCGCAGTTTTATCATTCCGCTTCAGAAAATTACCAGCATCCGTAACAAGACCATTTATCTGGAGAAAAACAAGGTTCCCCTGGGTGATACTTATGCCGATTCCATCCGGGAATGGCTGGCGAATTACTGAGGTTATTTATTTATCTTTGAGCCTGAATGACAATCGACCGGTTTAATATACGGGTTTATGGTTTCCTGATCGATAATGGTCAAATACTGGTAACCGATGAATTCCGCCTGGGAATTTTTATGACCAAATTTCCGGGGGGAGGACTTCAGTTCGGAGAAGGAACAATAAACTGCCTGAAGCGTGAATTTATGGAAGAACTGAATACAGAGATAGAGATTGTTTCACATTTTTATACTACTGATTTTTTTCAGCCTACTACTTTGCTTCCATCGAACATGCAATTGCTTTATATCTATTACCGGGTAAGAGCTGAAAAACCTTACCGGTTCAAAACTACGGAGATAAAAAATGATATCCCCCCGGTGGATTTAGCCCAGTGCTTCCGTTGGGTAAAAATCCCGGATCTGAAACCGGATGATTTTACCTTTCCCATCGATCAGATGATCATCCGGAAGATTCAGGAAAGTTATTAACAGGAGGTATTACTTTATCATTTTTGCCGGATTAAGCCAAATACAAAAAAAACATGCTGGAAAATTTTCCCATTGAAAACATCCTTTTTCTCGATATTGAAACAGTTCCACAGGCCAGGGTTTATGATGCCCTGCCTGAAAATCTGAAAAAACTGTGGAATAAAAAAGCGGATCAGCTTTCGAAATTTGATAAATTCAGGGCTGATACTGAGAAACAACCCGATGAATTGTACGAGCGCGCCGGGATATACGCTGAATTCGGAAAGATCATCTGCATTTCCACCGGGATTTACAGAAACCAGATGCTCTGGATCAAATCTTTTTCCGGGGATGATGAAAGGACTCTTTTATCTGAATTTTCAGAAACTCTGAACAAAGCACAGGAGAAGCATTACGGCTTTCTTTGTGCCCATAACGGGAAAGAATTCGACTATCCTTACCTCATCCGCCGCATGCTGATCAATGGACTTCCGGTTCCGGCCATCCTTGACCTTTCAGGAAAGAAACCCTGGGAAGTCAATCACCTCGACACCATGGATCTGTGGAAGTTCGGAGATTATAAAAATTATACATCCCTGGAACTGCTTGCCACCGTTTTCGGGATAACCACACCCAAAGACGACATCGATGGCAGCGAAGTTTCCCGGGTTTACTGGGAAGAGCATGATCTGACCAGGATCGTGAAATACTGCCAGAAAGATGTCCTCACAATTGTCAACCTTTTTTTGCGTTTTCAGGGAAAGCCATTGATTGACGAACTGAAGATCCAGATCATATGAAATTGACCCCTTCCCTTTTTTTCTTTGTCATCCTTCTTTCTGCCTGCAACCAGGTTAAACCCGACAGGGCCCTCATCACCGGGCAGATCCGGAATGCGGAGGGTTCCGTTATTATTCTTCAGGAATTAAGTACAAAGGAGATCCATAACCTGGATTCAGCGAAAATAGATGCCGGCGGCCGGTTTACCTTTCTGCTTTCACCCCTGGAAACCGGGTTTTATATGCTCAAAGGACCCAGCGGAAAAGTGCTTGTTATGATGATTGGCCGGGGTGATACCATTCAGCTTGGGGGTGATTTTTCCGGATTTCCTGATCAGATTACCCTAGAAGGGAAAAAGGAGGCTGAACTGCTTCATGAATTTTTCATACAAACAGGAAAAAACGAGAAAGAAGTCGATTCCATCGAAATGCTGTTGGTTGAGATGCAGGACAGCTCCGGTTATTATAAGCTTACCCAGTCTGCCGATACGGCTTTCCAGAAGATTTGGTACCGCCAGAAAGCGTATGAGGAAAGTTATATTCGTCAGAACCCTGGCTCATTGGCATCATTGATCGTTCTGAATTATTCCTTCGGCATGAGTCCCGTATTATCTCCGGATGAGGATTTCATGTACTATTTAAAGCTCGACAGCGGGCTGGCAAGAACCAATCCGGGAAATAAGCATGTCATCTATCATCATCAGCGGGTGTCGGAACATCAGCGGCAAATGGAACTTAAAAAGCTGGAAAAATAGTTTTTTTGTAACTTGCATCAAATTTCTCCTATGCAGAAGAAGATCTACTTCGCCTCCGATTTTCATTTAGGGATTCCTGATCATGAACAAAGCCTTGAAAGGGAGAAGAAGCTCGTCGCCTGGCTGGAAAAGGTCAGAACAGATGCCGGTGAAATTTTCCTGATGGGGGATCTTTTTGATTTCTGGTTTGAGTATAAAACAGCCATTCCGCGCGGATATTCACGCCTGCTGGGTAAACTGGCAGAAATCACGGATGCCGGGATTCCGGTTCACTTGTTCCGCGGTAACCACGACATGTGGGCTTTTGATTATTTAAGCAAAGAATTGAATATTCAACTGCACAGGGATCCTGAATTCAGGGAGTTTTCAGGGAAGAAATTCTATCTTGCCCATGGTGACGGTCTCGGACCGGGTGATCATGGCTATAAGATGGTTAAAAAAATATTTGCCTGCCGATTCAATCAGTGGCTTTTTCGCTGGCTGCATCCAGATTTTGGGATCACCATGGCCCTTTTCTGGTCGAGGAAAAGCCGTAAAGTCGCCCTGGAGAAAGAGAAAAAGGATGAAGAACGGAACAAGCGCCTGATATCGGAAAGGATCACATTTCATTCACAACAACTGCTGAACACTCATCCCGGACTTGATTTTTTAATTTACGGACATTATCATTTCCCCCTGGATGAACCCTTGAACGAAAAAACCCGGCAGATCGTACTGGGCGACTGGATCACTCATTTCAGCTATGCCGTGTTTGACGGGGAGAAGATGGAGTTGAAAGTTTTTATGTGATACGGGATACGGGATGCGGGATACGGGATGCGGAATACGGGATACGGGATGCGAGATGCGGGATATCAGAGTTATTGTTAATAACTTTCCAGGAATCCGGTAATACTTTTTTGTTTCTGAGGAATTAAGTCAGAAAAACCAATGAGTTACCGCTCACTAGAAATTTATCAATTAGCCGATGATCTTGTCATTAAGATCCATGAAATGACATTAAATGACCTGCCCGGTTTTGAAATATATGAAACCGGAAGTCAAATCAGACGATCAATAAAATCAGTCAAATCAAACATTGTGGAAGGATATGGCCGAAGGTCCTATAAACAGGATTTTATTCACTTCCTTATTTTTGCACATGCATCACTAGATGAAACTATTGATCATCTGGAAACTTTGTTTAAAACTAAATCCTTACGAGATTTTGAGTGGTACGAAAATCCCATCTTACGAGTCAAAAACAAACCTGATCCTATCCTCGTATCACGCATCCCGTATCACGCATCAAAAAAGAACAGCAGCCCTTCAAACCGGGGCTGCTGTTCTTTTTTAAATCAGCTAAACTTCTGATTATTCGGGATGAATTGCTTCCGCCGGACAAACATCTGCACAGGCGCCACAATCGGTGCAAACTTCAGGATCAATCTTGTAGATATCACCCTCAGAAATAGCTTCAACAGGGCATTCATCGATGCAGGTTCCGCATGCGGTGCAATCATCATTAATTTTGTAAGCCATGGCTATTGTATTTGTGTCCCGCAAAGCGGAACGAGTTAATAATGCGAATTCCTGGCAAATATACAATTTTTTTTAATCCTGAATTCTTCCTCATAAAACTTAAAGGTGTAACTTTGCCTCACTAAAAAGTATTGAACTATGGCTAAGAAAAAAAGACCTGTTGTTGAACGGGAAGACGTAGTAGTAAAGTTCGTCGGCGACTCTGGCGACGGAATGCAGCTCACTGGGAGCATGTTTTCTGATGTGGCAGCCCTTGTGGGCAATGACCTGGCAACCTTTCCTGATTTCCCGGCGGAGATCCGTGCTCCCCAGAACACGATTGCCGGTGTATCCGGATTCCAGGTACATATGGGAAGTTCAAAAATCTATACTACAGGCGACCTGGTCGATGTGCTGGTTGCCATGAATCCCGCCTCGCTCAGAGCCAATCTGAAATGGGCAAAAAAAGGGGCAACTATCCTCACCGATACCGATGCTTATGATGATAAAGCCATTGAAAAAGCAGGGTATAAAAAGAATCCGCTGACCGATAATTCCCTGGAAAGCTACAACATGATCAAGGCTCCCCTCACCACCCTTACCAAGGAAAGCCTGAAAGATCTCGGCATTGACAATAAAACGGCCGAACGCAGCAAAAACATGTTCGCACTGGGTATCCTGTATTTCATCTTCAATCGCGACCTGAAACCTTCCTTTAAATATTTTGAGCAGAAGTTCAAGAAAAAACCTGAGCTGGTTGAGATTAATAAAATCGTGCTTCAGCAGGGTTATAATTATGCCGAAACCATCGAAGCCCTGGAAAGTGTGATCCAGGTGGCCCCTGCAAAAATGGAAAAAGGCCGTTACCGGAATATTACCGGAAATGTTGCTACTGCCTGGGGGTTGCTGGCAGCATCAGAAAAATCAGGACGTCCGCTTTTCCTTGGCTCGTATCCCATTACCCCGGCCACGGAGATCCTGATGGAACTTTCCAAACATAAATCACTTGGAGCCAAAGTTTTTCAGGCCGAAGACGAAATTGCTGGAATCTGTTCCGCTATCGGCGCTTCCTATACCGGAGCCATGGCCTGCACTACAACCTCAGGTCCTGGACTTTCGCTGAAAAGCGAAGCCATCGGACTTGCCGTGATAACAGAACTTCCGCTGGTGATCGTGGATGTACAAAGAGGTGGTCCGTCAACCGGTCTCCCGACAAAATCGGAACAAAGCGATCTTTACCAGGCACTCTTTGGACGTAACGGGGAATGTCCCGTGATTGTCGTTGCCGCTTCTACTGCCGAGAACTGCTTCTATTATGCCTATGAGGCCGCTAAGCTTTCGCTGGAACATATGACACCAACCATACTGTTAACAGATGGATATCTGGGATTCGGATCCACCCTTTTTAGAATTCCGAAAATGGCTGATATGCCCCCCATCAATCCACCCATGGCTGAAGCCAATGATCCCGATTATAAACCCTATAAAAGGGATCCCGAAACGCTGGTTCGTAAATGGGCCATTCCGGGAACCGAAGGACTCAGGCATCGAATTGGCGGACTTGAAAAAGAAAATATTATCGGCACTGTTTCAACCGATCCGATGAATCACCAGATCATGACCGACCTGCGTGCAGCCAAGGTGGAAAAAGTAGCCGATTTCATTCCCGAACAACCCGTTGACGGTCCTCAGGAAGGCGAATTGCTTGTGGTAAGCTGGGGCGGAACCTACGGAGCTGTTCATTCTGCTGTTAAACAAATGCAGAAGGAAGGCAAGAATATCAGTCATGCCCACTTCCATCACATCATGCCATTACCAAAAAATACCGGGAAAGTGCTGCATGGATTTAAAAAGATCGTGGTATGTGAGCTAAACAGCGGACAATTTGTGAATTATCTCCGCATGAAGTTCCCTATGCCCAATATTTCCCAGTTTAACAAAGTGCAGGGACTGCCCTTTATGATCAACGAGCTAACGGATAAGTTTAACCAACTTTTGGAGGAGAAATAAGATGCAGGATTTTATCAATATGACCGTAGAACGCACGAACGTTCAACTTTCCAAATCCGATTTTGAAAGCGACCAGATGGTCAAATGGTGCCCGGGTTGCGGCGCACATGCCATCCTCAGCGCGGTGGAAAGGGTATTTCCGAAAATCGGATACCGCAAGGAAAATTTCTGTATGGTTTCCGGGATTGGTTGTTCCTCCCGCTTCCCCTATTATGTAAACACCTATGGGATCCATGGCATTCATGGAAGAGCAGCGGCCATTTCCACCGGTGTCAAACTGGCCAATCCCCGCCTCAGTGTATGGATGGCCACAGGCGACGGCGATTCCCTGGCCATCGGCGGAAACCATTTCATTCATGTGATCCGCAGAAATGTTGACATCAACATCCTTCTTTTCAATAACCAGATCTATGGCCTGACCAAAGGACAATATTCCCCGACTACTCCGATGGGAAAAGTCACCAAGACTTCTCCCCAGGGAACCATCGAACATCCCTTTACCGTAGGTGAACTCGTGATGGGTGCCCAGGGTACCTTTTTTGCCCGCGTTCCGGATAACAACATCACCCTCATGACCGAAGCCATGTTCGAAGCTGCCCGTCATGACGGAACTTCTGTTACTGAAATTATGCAAAATTGCATCATCTTTGCCGACAAAGCCCATAGCGATGTCATTGGAAAAGATGTGAAAGATGACAATATGCTTGTGGTTAAGAATGGCGAGCCCATGGTATTTGGGAAGAATCATGATAAAGGGCTGATCCTTCGCGATACGCATCTTGAAGCAGTTGAAATTGGCAAAAACGGAATCAGCCTCGACGATATCCTGGTTCACGATCAATATAATCAGGATCCAGGGATTCACCTTATGCTGGCTAAACTGGCTCCGCCTGCTTTCCCCATGGTATTCGGCGTGATCCGCTCAGCCATGTACCCGACCTATGATGACCTGATGCAGGAACAGATCAAATTTGCAAAGGAAAACTCAAAAATCAGAAATGTTGACGACCTCCTGAATTCAGGAGACACCTGGGAAATCTGATCCCATCGCCATCAGTAAACATCTGCCATTTATTATCTATTATCCCCGTTTTTACCCTGGGAGAACCCGGGAAAACACGGGGATATTGTTTATATCCGGCGGAGATCATGATGGAAAAAAGGCCGGAATAAAAAAACACGCTATATTTACACGTCTATTTACAATCATTAGTAAATAAACAGGACTATTTGGACTGAACCTATATGGGCGTTAGCAGTAACCCCCGATATATTGATTAAACCGGGTTCTTTGAAAAGATTGACCAGGACAGAAAGTTGAATCGTTGTTGAAACTGCCCATATCACAGACTGAAACCAGGTTGCGGCATTTGCGAAAAGGTTGGGATAGGATTAAAAATAGATTTGTACCAGAGTGAAATCATATTGTTGTAACTTTGATTTGTTACCAGGAAGAAAGGAGCCAACCGAAAGGAGGCAAATGCCGCAACTAAGAAACCTTGATGTTCTTCTCAAGCCAAGTGAATAGCTTTAAGAAACAGGCCGAAGGGAAGATTGCAAGGGTTCGCCCAGGGCGTTTCAAATAGAGGTTGGTGGAGAAGTTGCAGTCAATTTACGACAGGTTCGGGAATGATTCTTTGAGATATAATTACCAGAGAGAAAATGAATGGTTTCAGAAAAGCGAGAGTCCAGACAGACAGGAGACAAGTTTGTGGTAGTAAATTGCCTGCAACTAAACTGACCTACGGAATCTGTGAAACTAATGACGGGGCTACAGCTAACAAGCCTGTAAATACTACAAAACCAGCTTCAAACCTTCGATTCAACACTCTACCTTTGCAGCATTTACAGGCAACGCGTTAGCGAATATGTAAAAATAAAAGCGACTGTAGCTAATAGCATAATTTGAATTCGTTTGATAAAACTTCTAAGCAATTGAATTAATATGTGCCAGATGTAACGTCCAAAAATTTTATTGCAGGTCTGCTAATCTGGAGTCATGAATTCTCCCTGTTTTTAAAGCAAGCTGGCAAAATACTGAGAACTATGAGAAGAACTCTATTAATGACTTTTTTGTTACTCACCGTAAGGCTGTCGTTTGGGCAGGGTCAACAGGAATCCACCGAAATCTACTTCCCAAAGCATTATATCTCGATTAATCCTTTAAACATCCTGCTTTTTCAGCAGGTTGGGATCACGTATGAATACAAACCGAGGATGGTTGGTTTTGGCGTTACGACCGGATACATCTATCCCAATCACAAGGAGTACAGCAACTACTTCATCGCCGGGCCATCCAGGGCTGGTTCCCTTGGTGATTATTCGGGTTTATTTGTGGTGCCTCAGGTAAATGTATACTTTAATAAACCGAAACATTCTAGGCATGCCAACCTAATCTATGTAGCACTGAAACCGGTGTACAAATTTATGCATATCGATTCTACGCAACAGACCGCCTGGTCTCACCCTGATGATTATTATGTATACAGAAAGATGAACGACAAGGTTAATATTTATGGTGGTTTCTTCGATTTCGGGTACAAATGTTATATCTATCATTTCTTCTTCAACATTGAATTTGGCCTAGGAGTCCTGGCGGTAAATCACAAAATGATTATTTCATCTGAAAGGATATCGAACTACCAGGGGCATTACTACCATCCACCAAAAGAGGAATCAACAAATGAAAGTCATTTAACCGTAAATTTCACACTGACTCTCGGAGGGGCGCTGTAACCCCAGCAGCTGCTTTTCCCTACCGAGAGGAATCAACAAATGAAAGTCATTTAACCGTAAATTTCACACTGACTCTCGGAGGGGCGCTGTAACCCCAGCAGCTGCTTTTCCCTACCGATAGGAAAGTGTTTAATCAAAAAATAAAAAATACAACACATTCGCTATCGAACCAGCAAGCACAATGCACACACACAGCGGAATGCCAAGTCGTTCCGAAACAACGCACTGTGCCTGCTGGCCAGGCGTTAGCACCAAACCCTGGAAAAGAAACCATTGACATTGCCGTATTAATGTTGTATATTTGTACGCCAAATTTCATAATATGGAAACAAAATTGACATTAAGACTTAAGAAGAATGTAATTGATCAAGCAAAAAGTTATGCAAATGACCATGAAACCAGTTTGTCAAAATTGATCGAAAACTATCTTTCAGCCATAACGACGGAATCAAAATCTGTTATGAAAATATCACCTCTAGTGCAATCTTTATGTGGAGTAATCCAATTGACTAAGGATGAGGATACGAAAGCTAAATACCGCGAACACTTAAACGAAAAATACTTATGAAGAAGAAAGTGTTCGTAGATACGGATATTATTTATGATCTATTAGCTGCACGAGAGCCATTTTCCAATTCAGCTGCTTGTTTGTTTACCCTGGCGGATGAAGGTAAAATTCAAGTTTATATTTCTGCTTTATCCTTAGCGAATATTCATTATTTACTTTCCAAGAAAACCTCGGAAGAAGAATCCAAGGAGATTCTCAGGAAATTTAAGGTGCTTGTTCATGTTGCTCCATTGACTGAAAAGATTATCGATCTAGCATTGAATTCTGAGTTTTCTGATTTTGAAGATGCTATTCAATATTTTTCTGCATTACAAAATGATATTGAAGTTCTGATTACTAGAAACCTAAAAGATTATAGAAAAGCGCAAATTACTGTTCTTACAGCACAAGATTATATAAATTTATAAAGGCTCTGGCGCTAATAAATAGGGCTTCGGGTGGTGCGCCCTTCAGCACCCAGCATGAAGCCCGTGTTGCACGGAATCCCGTCCTGCGCCTGGCTAAGAAGTCTGCCGGCTATGGACTTTAAATCAAATTGAATTACTCAGGGAAATCAGAATATTGGAAGGATTATCGTGACCCCTTACACAACCAATTTAAAATGAAAAAAAGTTGAAAATTCACGTTTTGTACTTATATTTGTACTATTAAATGTACAGAAAGGAGGAATAAAATGTTAACTACAACAATCTCAGACTTTAGAAAGGATATCAAACGATATCTTGATAGGGTAACTCAAAACTTTGAAACCCTAATTATTAATAGAGGAAAAGAATCTGGTGTTGTCATTATTTCATTGGATGAGTACAATTCATTGACTGCCACTCAAAAAGAATTATCATCCAAGGTTAATGAACAAAGACTGGATTCAGCAATTGAAAAGCTTTCAAAGGGTCAATCATTTCAAAAAGAGCTGATTGAACCATGAAATACATTTTTGTTGATGAATCATGGGAGGATTACCAATATTGGCAAAGGACCAATAAAAAAATCCTGCGAAAAATAAATGACCTGATAAAAGATATCGCTCGAAACCCCTATGATGGACTTGGTAAACCCGAACCTTTAAAATTTAAGTACAAGGGTTACTGGTCAAGAAGAATTGACAGTGAACACAGGCTTATTTATCGCGTCAAAGATGATGAGATCCATATCGCAAAATGTAGGTTTCACTATGACCCCTAAAATATAAATCGGTTGGCAATAAATCAAAAAACTATCCATGAGAAAAAATGCAAGACTCAACTTCTTTGCACTGTTAATGGCATTTGTAAAAGAACCTGGTAATCCTGCCGGGTTTTATACTAAATTTGAAAAACAAAATTCAGCCAATCAGGATGATTGAAGGGATCATTGGATTTATCAGGGAACAAAAACTTTTCAGGCAGGATGAAAATATCCTCCTGGCAATCAGCGGGGGAATGGATTCTATGGTGATGCTGGATCTCTTTCACAGGGCTGGTTTCCGTTTTGGGATTGCCCATTGTAATTTCAGCCTCAGGGGAAAAGAATCGGATGGAGATGCAAAGTTTGTAAAAAGTGCAGCAAAAAAATATAAGGTCCCCTTTTCCCAGAAAAAATTCAAAACAGAACAATATGCCAAAGAATCAGGTCTCTCTATCCAGATGGCTGCGCGAAAACTACGCTACGATTGGTTTGAAGAGATCAGGTCGGAGAACGGGTATGATTTTATTGCCACTGCCCATCATCTCGACGACCAGATTGAAACCTTTTTTATCAACCTGATCCGTGGCACCGGGATCGCCGGTCTGCACGGAATTCTTCCTGAAAATGGCCGGCTTATCCGCCCAATGCTTTTTGCTTTCCGTGAAGATGTCGAAAAATATGCCCGTGAAAACCACCTGCATTACCGGGAAGACAGCTCCAATCAATCCCTGAAATATACCCGTAACCAGATCCGTCATCAGTTGATCCCGGTCCTTCAAACAATCCAACCTGCCTTCGCTTCATCCATCACTGAAACCATTAATAAAATAAGGAACTTTGAAATGATAGGGCAAGCGGTGGTCACCCGAAACAGGAATCTTCTGTTTCAGCAGGAGGATAATCAAATCAGGATTGAAATCCGGCAATTGAAAAAGCTTGTCCCGCTGAAAGCACATGTATATGAACTGCTTTCTCCTTTGGGATTCAACTCCAGGGTTATTGACAATCTGCTGGATGCGCTGGATTCCGGCCATGAAAAAACCTTTTTCTCCCCAACTCATCAACTGATCAAAGACAGGAAGAATCTGATCATTACTGGGATACGGGATGCGGGATGCGGGATGCGGGATGCGGGATGCGGGATACGGGATGCGGGATGCGGGATGCGGGATAAAAATGAGGAGTTTGTGATTGAAGCGGGTGTTAAACGAATTGAAAGTCCGGTAAAGCTGAAATTCAACATCAAAAAGCTGTCCCCGGATTTTATCATTCCGACTACTTCTGATGTTGCCAGCCTGGATTATGACAGGCTGGAGTTTCCCTTAACCCTGCGAAAATGGCAGGCCGGAGATGCCTTCAACCCCTTTGGAATGAACAAAAAGAAAAAACTGAGTGACTTCTTTAACGATAAAAAATTCACCCTAACAGAAAAGGAAAACACCTGGATCCTTCTCTCTAATAATCAAATTGTATGGGTGATTGGACAAAGAATTGATAACCGCTTCAAGCTGACAACAAAAACAAAGATAATTTTTCATGTTATGTTGTTACCATAATTTCCCTACCTTTGTCCTCCCAAAATTGTAAAATTTTATTTCTTCCTATGAAAAAAGTAATTTTCAGTCTGCTGGCTATATTTCTACTTCCTTTTTTCGCTTTTACACAGATTTTGGACCCTGTGAAATGGACTTTTAAAGTCGAACAAACAAGTCCCGAAGAAGCCACCCTGCTGCTGATTGCTAAAATTGACAAAAGCTGGCATCTTTATTCACAGGATATCCCGCCCAAGGGACCGATTCCAACTTCATTTACCTTTGAAAAGAATAAAAATTACGAATTGCTCGGAAAAGTTAAAGAGCCGAAAGCCATTCAGGAAAGAGACCCCCAGTTTGAAAACATGCTGCTGAAGTATTTTGCCGACAAATCGGTCTTCAGGCAAAAAATCAGGATATTAAGCAATAAGGACTTTACCATCAAAGGCATGGTTAACTTTATGTGCTGCGACGATCATCAATGTATTCCGCCCACTGATGTGGATTTTGAATTCAATGTCAAAGGGAATACCAATATAACGGTTGAGGCTGCAGGGACCCTTGTTGATCCGAATTCTATTTCCCAGGACACCGGCAATAAAACGAAACCTGATACTTCCTTAAAATCTGTACCTGAACAAAAATTGGTGGAAGAAACAAAATTAGCTACCACTGCGGCCGATACTGCAGCCAATGAATCGCTTCTCTGGTTCTTCCTGATCTCTTTCATCGCCGGATTAGCTGCGATCATTACTCCTTGTGTATTCCCGATGATCCCGATGACGGTTACTTTCTTCATGCACGACAATACAAATAAACGCAAAGCCAGGATGGAAGCCATTGTTTATGGTCTTTCCATCATCGTGATATATACGGTCATCGGAACCCTCGTTGCGGTGACCCTGGGGGCGAATTTTGCCAATTTCCTCAGCACGCACTGGATTCCGAATGTATTCTTTTTTCTGATTTTCATGATTTTTGCAGCATCCTTCCTGGGGATGTTTGAAATCACTCTTCCCAGCTGGCTGGTTAATAAAGCCGATAAACAAGCTGATAAGGGTGGTTATTCTGGTGCATTTTTCATGGCCTTTACCTTAGTATTGGTTTCATTTTCATGCACCGGCCCTATCGTCGGGGCCATCCTTGTTAAATCTGCCGGAGGTGCGCTGGTTATGCCTATCATCGGGATGCTCGGCTTCTCACTTGCTTTCGCGCTCCCCTTTGCCTTGTTCGCATTCTTCCCTTCCTGGCTTGCAGGTTTACCCAAATCCGGTGGATGGCTTAATTCAGTGAAGGTAGTCCTCGGTTTTCTCGAATTGGCACTTGGGTTGAAATTCCTGAGTATTGCCGACCAGACTTACCACTGGCATATCCTCGATCGGGAAGTTTACCTGGCCTTCTGGATCGTGATATTTTTCCTGATGGGAATGTACCTCCTGGGAAAATTAAAATTCAACCATGATGCCGATCTCCCATTTATCAGTGTGCCCCGGATTACCCTGGCCATTATTACATTTGCCTTTGTGGTTTACATGATCCCAGGCATGTGGGGAGCTCCATTAAAAGCTTTATCAGGATACCTTCCTCCCCAAACTTCCATGGATTTCGATCTCAATGCCATCATCCGGAATGAAGTCCAGGCAGCAAGCGAGAATAATGCAGGCGGCCAGCTGAACTCCACCCCGTGTGAGAAGCCCCTCTACAATGAATTCCTGCATCTGCCTCATGGTCTTGAAGGTTACTTCAACTTTAACCAGGCCCTGGCTTGTTCAAAAAAGCAGAATAAACCGCTATTCATTGATTTTACCGGACATGGTTGTGTCAATTGCCGGGAAATGGAAGCCAACGTCTGGTCAGATCCGCAGGTTCTCAAACGCTTGCGTGAAAATTATATCGTAACTGCTCTTTATGTTGATGATAAAACCGAATTGCCTGAAAAGGAATGGATCACTTCCAAATACGATGGAAAAATAAAAAAAACCATTGGAAAAATTTATGCAGATCTTCAGATCACCCGGTACAATGTAAACTCACAGCCTTATTATGTATTGCTCGATACATCCGGGAACCTGCTTGCCGCACCCCGTGCGTACGATCTGAATATTGCTGCTTTTATAAAATTCCTGGATTCGGGATTGGAAAAGTTCAGGAATCCCTCTGTAAAATAAAAGGAGTTTCTTATCCTTTCGACATCTCAGTAAAATACTTGCAGAAGTATGGGATCGTTTCAATGCCCTTGAAATAGTTTTCAAGAGGATAACTCTCATTCGGGGAATGACAGGCATCTGATTCCAGACCAAAACCCAGCAATATTGATTTCACCCCCAGAATTTCTTCAAACTGGGGAATGATGGGAATGCTACCTCCACTGCGAACCGGAACAGGCTTTTTCCCAAGAGTGGTTTCTATTGCTTTGCTGGCAGCTTTATATCCAATGGTGTCGATGGGAGAAACATAAGCTTGTCCGCCATGTAAAGCTTCAACTTTGACTTTCACTGATTCCGGAGCAATGGCTGTAAAATATTGCTCAAAGAGCACTCCGATTTTCCGATAATCCTGATTTGGGACCAGTCTCATGGATATTTTTGCATAGGCTTTTGAAGGCAGAACCGTCTTGGTTCCTTCACTGGTATAACCACTCCACATACCATTCACATCCAGGCTAGGACGTATCCCTGTCCTTTCTTTGGTAGAATAACCCTCTTCACCGTATAATTCGGTGACTTCAAGATGTTTCCTATAAGCCATTTCATCGAAAGGGGCTTTGGCCATTTCATCGCGCTCTTCACGGCTGATTTCGACAACATCATCATAAAACCCGGGTATATTGATCCTGCCCTTGTCATCAGTAAGGGAGGCTATCATCCTGGCTAAAGCATTCGCGGGATTTGCAACAGCCCCACCAAAAATACCTGAATGGAGGTCAATATTCGGACCGGTTACCTCAACCTGCATATAAGCCAGACCACGTAATCCTACAGTGATTGACGGACAATGCAAACCGATCATGCTGGTATCAGAAACTAAGATAATATCCGACTTCAGTAATTCTTTATACTTTGAACAAAAGGGCGCAATATTCATTGAACCAACTTCCTCTTCCCCTTCAATCATGAATTTCATATTGCAAGGCAAAGTATTGGTACGTACCATCAATTCGAAAGCTTTGGCATGCATGAAAGCCTGTCCTTTGTCATCGTCAGCGCCACGCGCATAAATCCTGTCCTTCCGCACTTCGGGCTTAAAAGGAGGAGATTCCCATAATTCAACAGGATCGACAGGCATCACATCGTAATGACCATAAACCAGGATGGTCGGAAGTGCCGGATCAATGATCTTTTCACCGTAAACAATGGGATTCCCATCAGTCGGAAAAATCTCTGTATGGTCACAACCGGCTTCCCTTAAACTCTTTCTCCAATATTCGGCAGCCTTTACCATATCTTCTTTATGTTCAGCTTCAGAACTTATAGAAGGAATTCTGATCAAACCGAATAATTCCTGAACAAACCTGTCGCGGTTTGCATCAATATAATCCTTAATATAATCCATAATTTTTTAAGAAAATGCAGAAAACAATAATTGAAATCAAGTCTGTCAACAACGCGGAGCCAAAGACAGATTCAGGGTACAAAGTTATCAATTTTTTTCTTTGCTATTCACATTGTTACTAAATTTGCGCAAAGGCAAACGAAATCATAGTTATGGATAAATTCTCATATTTAAATACCCTTGATAACTCTGTGATGGAGGAACTTTTTTCCCGGTACAAAATTGATCCTGAAAGTGTGGATGAAAGCTGGCGAAAGTTCTTTGAAGGATTTGAATTTTGCCAGAAAAATTATCAAGCAGAGCATGGTGAAGCATTTATTTATCCCAATGAATTTAAGGTAATGAACCTGATCACCGACTACCGTCAGCGGGGACATTTATTTACCAAGACCAACCCTGTCCGCACCCGTCGTCAATACAGCCCTACACTTGACATTGAAAATTTCGGACTTACCCGGGAGGAATTAAAGAAAACCTATCAGGCTGGAAAAGAAATCGGTCTGGGGAATGCAAAACTGGAAGACATCATCACTCATCTCAAACAAACCTATTGCCAGTCGGTTGGAGTGGAATACAATTATATCCGTCGTCCGGAAATCGTTCAATGGTTCAGGTCAAAAATGGAACCTGTCAAAAACACTCCCGATTTCACAACGGATGAAAAAAAACTGATTCTGAAGAAACTGGCAGAAGGCGTATTGTTCGAGAAGTTTATCCACAAAAAATTTCCGGGACAGAAGAGTTTCTCACTGGAAGGTGTCGAATCTCTTATTCCTGCATTGGAAGCAGTAATCCAGAAAGGGGCCGAACTTGGGATCAGTGAATTCGTGCTTGGCATGGCTCATCGTGGCCGGTTAAATGTACTTGGAAATATCATGCATAAACCCTTTCAGCAAATATTCTCTGAATTTGAAGGGAAAGAATATGAAGATGAAGAACTGCTCGGGGATGTAAAATATCACCTGGGTTATTCCACGGAGATGATTGCCGGCAACGGTCAGACCATCAGACTGACTCTTTCCCCTAACCCATCACACCTTGAAGCCGTTGACCCGGTAGTTGAAGGAATTACCAGGGCAAGAATTGACCATTTTTTCTCCGGGGATAACACAAAGATTGCTCCCGTATTAATTCATGGAGATGCATCCGTTTCAGGCCAGGGGATCATTTACGAATTGTTACAGATGGCCGACCTGGAGGGTTATAAAACCGGCGGGACCATCCACCTCGTTGTCAATAATCAGATTGGTTTTACTACCAACTACCTGGATGGCCGTTCTAGCGTTTATTGCACAGATGTGGCAAAAACCATTCAGGCACCGATTTTTCATGTGAATGCCGATGATGTGGAAGCCGTTGTTTACACTGTCAAACTAGCCATGGAATACCGTGAAACTTTTCATAAGGATATCTTCATTGATTTGCTTGGCTACCGAAAATACGGTCATAACGAAAGTGATGAACCACGCTTTACACAGCCCATTCTGTATAAAATCATAGAACAACACCCCGATCCCCTGGAAATATACCTGCAAAAATTACAAGAGGAAAATACCCTGTCCTCCATTGATTTCCAGATACTGAAATCTGAAATCAATACTACCCTTGAGCAAGGCTTTGAAGCAGCCAGTACCATAGAAAAAGGCGATATCACTCCATTCCTTGGTGGACTATGGAATGGGATTCACAAAGCTACTGCCCAGGATTTCGATCATTCGCCCGATACGTCCATTACACTGTCATCCTTATTGAATGTCGGTTCCGGGCTGACAGCTTTGCCACCGGATAAACCATTTTTCCGGAAAATAATTAAAATGCAGGATGTCCGGAAAGCAATGCTTGCTAATGGGAAGTTTGACTGGGCTATGGGAGAACTCCTGGCTTATGGCTCCCTGCTCAGGGAAGGGTTCCCAGTACGAATCAGCGGACAAGATAGCCAGAGAGGCACATTCAGCCATCGGCATGCTGTATTGACCATGGAAGATTCGGAAGAAAAATTTATTCCGCTTGAACATATCTCGAATGACCAGGCGAAATTCAGTATTTACAATTCCTTATTATCAGAATATGGGGTGCTTGGGTTTGAATATGGATATAGTTTTGGAACTCCTCATGGATTGACCATCTGGGAAGCACAGTTTGGAGATTTCAATAATGGCGCCCAGGTAATCATCGACCAGTACATCAGCAGCGCTGAAGATAAATGGAAAGTCATGAATGGGCTGACATTGCTTCTTCCTCACGGGTATGAGGGACAAGGACCAGAACATTCTTCCGCCAGGCTGGAGCGTTTTCTATCATTATGCGGGCACAATAATATTCAGATCGTCAACTGCACCACGCCGGCTAATTTCTTCCATGTTTTAAGGCGTCAGGTTTACCGTCCGTTCCGAAAACCGCTGATCATCTTTACCCCCAAGAGCCTGCTGCGCCATCCACGCTGTATTTCAGGTCAGGATGAGTTTTTAAAGGGAGGTTTTCAGGAAGTCATCGACGACGGAACCAACCATCCTGATCTGATCAGAAGAGTGGTTTTCTGCAGCGGGAAAGTCTATTATGATATTCTGGAAGAAAATGAAAAACAACCAGAACAACAAACGGCTGTTGTGCGGTTGGAACAGCTATATCCATTACCACAGGAACAGTTAAATGAGGTCCTTTCCAGGTATCCTCAAGCCACACATTGGGAATGGGTACAGGAGGAACCCGTCAATATGGGTGCCTGGAAATATATTTTAATCAATTTTACCTCTGTTCCATTGCACCATGTAGCCCGTCCTGCCAGCGGAAGTCCGGCAACCGGTTCTTCCAGGCTGCATAAGATCCAGCAAAAACTGATTGTGGAAAAAGCGCTCGGAAAATGTACCTGCGAACATGCCCATGGTTCATGCCGCCTCTATTGCGCGGAACATGAAAGTCAAATCATATAAGTCTGCAACATGAAACCGGAACATTTTTATAAAATATCCGTATAATCGATTTATGCATAAGCATTACTTTGTTGTAATTTAAATATAGTCTGATGTCACTTGAAATAAAAATTCCCAGCCCGGGTGAGTCCATCACCCAGGTCCAATTAGCCAAATGGCTGGTAAATGACGGAGATATTGTTGATAAAGACCAGGAAATTGTTGAAATCGATTCCGACAAAGCTTCCTTTCCCATCGCTGCCCCTGAATCAGGAACCATAAAAATTCTGACAAAGGAAGGAGAAACGGTTTCAGTCGGAGCTGTCATTGCAACCATCGAATCAGGAGAAGGTAAAAAAGTCACCAACTCACCAACTCACCAACTCACCAACTCACAAGCTGAATTACACGCCTCCCCCCTGGCCAAGAAAATTATTGAGGAGAAGAAAGTAAATGTCCAGGAAATCCAGAAAGCCTTTCCTGGAAAGAAAATTACCAGAAAAGATATTGAATCGTTTGTCAGCCAGAAAAAGGAAGGACCTCAGCTCAACCGGTTACAGGGTAGCCGGGAGGAAGACCGGAAAAAGCTGACGACCCTCCGGCTTAAACTGGCTGAGCGCCTCGTTTCGGTGAAGAACCAGACGGCCATGCTGACCACTTTCAATGAGATCAACATGAGCACAGTACTTCATATAAAGGCAAAACACAATGAGGAGTTCAAAGACCGTTTCGGCACGGGAATCGGCTTCATGTCGTTTTTTGCTAAAGCAGTGACACTGGCATTACAGGAATATCCCCAGCTTAACTCAATGATCGATGGAGATGAACTGGTCACCCCAAGATTTGTGGATATCGGAATCGCGGTCAGCGCACCGAAAGGACTGATAGTTCCTGTGGTACGGAATGCGGAAACCCTGGGCCTGGCTGAGCTGGAGACAAAGATCAAAGAACTGGCCATCAAGGCAAGAGATAACAGGATCACCATCGACGATATGAAGGGAGGAACATTCACTATTACCAATGGTGGCGTTTTCGGATCCCTGATGTCGACCCCTATCCTTAATCCTCCTCAATCGGCCATTCTGGGTATGCATAAAATGCAGGAAAGACCCATTGCCCTGAATGGGCAGGTGGTCATTGCACCCATGATGTATGTGGCTCTCTCCTATGACCATAGGATTATTGACGGAAAGGAATCTGTCGGGTTCCTGGTGAAAGTAAAAGAACTGATTGAGGATCCTATGAAAATGCTGACCGTGGGATATGATCCCATGAAATTGCTATTGGATTTATAATCATAACTGAATGAGAAAAAACGTTGATTTCCTGGTTATCGGATCCGGTATTGCCGGGCTTACTTTTGCCATTAAAGTGGCAAAACATGGCAAGGTGTGCATTGTTACCAAGTCCAGGATGGATGATACGGCTACAAGCTGGGCACAGGGCGGCATTGCCGCGGTAATGTATACCCCCGATTCCTTCGAAAAACATATCCATGATACCCTTATAGCCGGTGACGGGCTTTGTGATGAAAAAGTAGTAAGATTCACGATTCAGGAATCTACTGAACGCATCCGGGAACTGATCAAATGGGGGACAAAATTCGATAAAACCAAAACAGGGAAATTTGATCTTGCCAAGGAAGGCGGTCATTCCGAGTATCGTGTGCTTCATCATAAAGACAGTACCGGAAAAGAAATCGAGAACACGCTTCTCGACCAGGTGAAAAAACATCCCAATATCGAGATACTGGAGGATTATTTCACCATTGATATCATCACCCAGCATCACCTCGGGGTGGAAGTCAACCGCCGTACTCCGGATATTACCTGTTATGGGGTATATGTGCTCAATCCCAGAACTCATCTCGTGGATACGATTCTTTCAAAAGTCACATTAATCGCAACTGGTGGTGCCGGGAACGTGTATAACAATACGACCAATCCACTCATCTCAACCGGTGATGGCATTGCTATGGTTTACCGTGCCAAGGGAACTGTCGAGAACATGGAATTTATCCAGTTCCATCCAACGGCGCTGTATCATCCTGAAGAAAAGCCCGCTTTCCTGATTACCGAGGCTATGCGTGGGTTTGGTGGTGTATTAAAGACCAGGGACGGCAAAGAATTCATGCATAAATACGATGCAAGATTATCCCTTGCTCCCCGCGATATTGTGGCAAGGGCCATCGACAATGAACTTAAACTAAGCGGGGAAGATTACCTTTATCTCGATTGCCGGCACCTGAATAAAAACGAACTGATTAACCATTTTCCTAACATTTACGCCAAATGTCTCAGCATGGGTATCGATATCAGCAAGGATATGATCCCGGTTGTGCCGGCTGCCCATTATACCTGCGGAGGAATCAAAGTGGATGAAGCCGGACAGAGTTCAATCATTCACCTTTATGCATCCGGCGAATGCTCCTCCACCGGGTTGCATGGGGCTAACCGGCTGGCATCAAATTCCCTGCTTGAATCCCTCGTATTTTCTCACAGAGCCAGCCAGGATGCAATCATGCAAATAAAAAACATTCATCTGAAAGAAGAGATTCCCGACTGGAATGCAGAAGGCATGGTACTGAATGAGGAAATGGTGCTGATCACCCAGTCAAAAAAAGAGTTACAGGCAATCATGAGCAGCTATGTCGGTATTGTACGTTCGGACCTTCGCCTTCAACGAGCTTTTGACCGGCTTGAATTACTTTACCGGGAAACCGAAGATCTTTATCATAAATCCATATTAACGCCACGATTGTGTGAACTCAGAAGCCTGATCAACATCGGTTACCTGATCATTAAAGCGGCCAGAAAGCGGCATGAAAGTCGCGGCCTTCATTATTCACTTGATTATCCAAGGGTTTCTCCTAATGTATAAACGATGGCACTGATCAAAGCTGTAAAAGGTGTTTTACCTGTTTTCGGTGAAAATTGCTTTCTGGCTGATAACGCCACCATCACCGGAGATGTGATCCTGGGTAATGATTGTAGTATATGGTTTAATGCGGTAATCAGGGGAGATGTTCATGCCATCAGGATAGGCAATAATGTCAATATTCAGGATGGGGCAATCGTGCATTGTACTTATCAGAAATGGCCTGTGACGATTGGGAATAATGTATCCATTGCCCACAATGCCATCATCCACGGCTGTACCATACATGATAATGTACTGGTCGGCATGGGTGCAATCATTATGGATGGCGCAATTATCGAAAGTAATTCCATCATCGGAGCCGGGTCATTGATCACCGAAGGAACCCATGTGGAATCCGGTAGTGTATGGGCCGGACTTCCTGGCAGGAAGATCAAAGACATCGATCCCGGCTTGCTCGAAGGCCAGGTTAACCGAATTTCACGAAATTACCATATGTATGCAGGCTGGTACGACAAATAACTGGTGGCGGCCATGCTATCTTGTATCACTTGTCATGCTGGTATTAATGCTGCTTTTCTTCTTTTCAGATGTATTTCGAAAATCCACTGTAAAAGACATCCCTGAATTCCATGTGATCAATAATACATCCCAGTCTTTTCTGCTCCGGGGTTATACCGACACCGCTATTCTGATGCCGGCTGGTTCAAGGGTAAGTTTCTACGACAGCCCCTGGCTGCAAAAAGAGCCAACACTTGAGGAGTTCGTTAAAAAAAATATGGTCAAACCCGCGAAGGCATCCCTGATGGGATGTTCTCCCATGCTGAGACATACATTCGATTGGGGGACATTCGCTATGCCTGGTGAATCAGGCTGGCGAAAAATATATTTCGCCAGGACAGATAAGGATTATAACGACAGGGACAGGAATAACATGAACTTCCTTATCCATCTTTTATGGATTTTAAAGCTGTTTACTTTCATCGTTCTGATTGAATCTGTCCTGGGTCTGTTTCATACCGGCTTACGCTATAAACCAGCCTTTGTCATCCTTGCTGTTACCTTTAATTTTCCGGTAATATACATATCTTCTGATTTCGGGTATTGGGTAAATTACTTTCCCGACATTTTTTTCACGCTTCCTCTCTGGGCTTTACAGCCAAATTCCTATTTTGTAAGTTTCTCCATTCCGGTTGGAACCGTACTGCTCTTTTCGGCATTAATGATAAGAAAAATAACTGTTTCTGTTAATCATAGCGCACACTATGCCTGAACCTTTATTCATTAGCAGGGACTTCAGCAGTGAATTCATTTTCGTTGCATCAAGGAGCAGCGGACCCGGCGGACAGCATGTTAATAAAGTCAGCACAAAAATTGAATTACGCTTTGATCTTCTTCATTCGGCGTTGCTAACTGATGAAGAAAAAGAGATCATTGCGCCAAAGCTTGGTAAAAAATTAAACCAGGATGGAATTCTGATCATAGTCTCACAATCTGAGCGCTCTCAATTTCAAAACAAACAAAAGTCAATCGAAAAATTCTACACCTTGCTTGAGCATGCCCTGACACCAAGAAAAAAAAGAAAACCGACCAGGTCTACCAGGGCTGCAAAAGAAAAAAGGCTTGAGGATAAAAGAATACGCTCAGAAATTAAAGCTACCAGGAAATATTAAGCCTGCGACTGGGCTCCCGCCCATAACCATCAATGAAAATACTGTCAGCCGTCAAAGTTACTTTGGCATAGGCATTGGTGGGCGTTTGTACCATTCCTTTAAAATTCACGAAATGAATCCCATTTCTGAATCCATAATTTCCTGCATGATAATGTCCGTTGAAGTATGCTTTTACGGAAGAATGCTTCCAGAGCAGGGCCAGAAGTGCCTGGTCATTCCAAAGGTTATAGCAATCCTGGGGATAGACAGGGAAATGACATAATACAATGACCTTTCTTTGAGATGCATCAGCCTCTGTCAATTCTTTTTCCAGCCAGGTCATCTGGACTGATCCTATTCCCCCGTTCCAGGGCATAAAATTGCACCTCAGGCTCTGCATCAGATCGATGATCAATGCATTTCTTTCTTTTTTTTGATTTTCGTTTTGCAGGTTTAAAAAGCTCAGATCATCGCCGTTAAGCACGATGAACTTCCAGTTGCCGATGATCACAGAATAAAATGCATCCTTCATTTCAAGTTTCCTTAAAACTTCTTTCTTCTCTTCATCCTTCACAGCATAATCATGATTACCCATCACAAAAAAGACGGGGGCCGAAAATTTATGAAAACGGGGAACAACGCTATCATAACTGGAAAATCCATGATCTATGATATCGCCCAGATGAAACACGGCATCCAGGTTCTGGCTGTTGAAGAAGTTGATGCAACTGTCCAGCTTTTTAAGTGAGTTTGTATAAAAGCGGTCTTCGCCGGATTCGCAATTACAGTATTGGCAATCGGTAAGGATGCCAATTTCAATGATCTCCTTTTGCTGACCATAGAGGGTGATGAAACAACAAAAAAGAAAAAATGGGAGAAAGCCGTGACGAGATATAGCTGGCATCAAGGATTTTTCATGGAACATATATTAAATCATTACTTCAGTATCTCTGATCATCTCACAACACTGATTTTGCCCGGGCATGAAAAATCATCGGTTTTCAGGGTATAAACATAACTGCCTGGAGACAGATCAGATAAATCGGATTTTACCAAATGCCTCCCCGTAGAAAATTGCTGGTTGGTGAGTACTTTTATAGGCTGGCCAAGTATATTATACAGGGTTATAGTAATATTCTCACCTTTTTGCAGTTCAAAATCAATGGTAATGGTTGTATTGCAAGGATTCGGATATACCCCGACAAGATAAACATCTTGTGTTCTGTTGCTTTCAGAGATACCTGTCAATGTGCTATACTGGGCATCGAACATGGCGATCCCGTCACCGGTTATTTGATCAGATGACCAAACATTTATTCCTTTATGTTGTTCAAAATCTAAGTTTACTTTAGGGCATGGAGCGGAAAGGTTTGTACTGTCATTATACCCCGAAGAAATGATATTCCATTGATTGGGATTTCTTAAACGAAAATCATTGACAAGAAAGGGAAGTTTTTTTTCGGTTGAGTCAAAATATGTCATCATGAATGTCGAATCAAAAGGGTTGAAACAGATATCAGGCTGAAGGCCATTATGAAGAAAATCGGGGATATTCAGTTTTTTATAATTTGTATGGTTTGTTGCCTGCAAATTATAATACCCTTTGACTTCATAATTCTGTGTTGATTCGTCAAATTTGTCAAACAAAACGATTTCGGTTAAGTTCGAACTATCATTATCCACATTGTTATATTGACAAGCGATAACCGGATTCCTGCATAAATTGGCATTTGCCGGATCTATCCCATCAAGATTAACTGGGGCTGTAAAAGGACTATTAAAATCCGGATCAGTGTGAGCTGTATAAATACGACCCGGGACAGAACCATAATCATCTTTTTCTTCCCACGCTGCAAAGTATCTTCCACCATTCCATGACTGGCTCCTGCCAAAAGCAAGTGAAACTTTATGGGGATGGCTTCCGATAATGGCGATAGCATGTCTGCTATCGATTGACAATCCCCCATTGCTTGAAGAACAAAAAATAATGGAATCTCCCGCATTTGAATATCGGGAATAAAGAATTCCAAGAGTGTTGGAAGAAGATGACGGGTATTGTAAATCAGAGGCAATTGAAATATCATAAATATCCATCTTATCTATTATTCCATCCTCATATTCTCCTGTTTCTCCGTTATACCGGATCACCATGCCTTCGCCAATATCCATAAAATAATCATTCTTACACATTGTGGCCATGAATAATTTAAGATTTGTAATAGAATTACCCGTTGTCAATAATTTTATTGATGAGAATTTAGAATTTGTAACATCCAAATATGAATCCCAAAGAACAGTCCAGGAAATTCCTTTATCAACAGACTTCAGCATCACAATAGCAGGATTACCAGCTGGTTCGGTTGTATAGTAATAAGCAGCATAAAGCCATCCATTAAAAGCAGAGCAAACAGCCACGTTTCGCTGATCACGATCAGGTTGGTCATGGATGACAATATCTTTTCCGAACAAGGGTGATCTGTTTGTTTTATAAGGTATGCCATAATCATCTCCGCTTTCATTTTGAGCAGATACAGCAACCGAAAGAAAAATACAGAAAATACTTCCGAGAATGACAATAAATTTATTCATAATGAATATATATATGTGAATTCCCTACAATAATAATAATTAAAAATGGAATAAGAATGAAATTCTCTGTACAATTTATTATGGGTTTTCGTAATCCTGTCAATGGGAAGATGAATACAGTCCTTTGATAAAACAGAAAAAGGCTGTCTCTGACTTTGAGACAGCCTTTTTAAAAATTATCTGAACAATCAGGGCAGTTGAAGATACATGGTACCGGAATGGCTGTTCCTTACCCAATCTACCCTGTAACGGGTCGGGCATTCATCTCCGCTGATGGGTTCATTTTGATCATTATACCCGAAAGTAAGGGTAGCTGATTTGCTGTTAGCGGGGATTTGATGAATTTTTATCCCTGAACAAGGATCGAATTCACAGGATTGTTTGAGTACAATTGACTGCGTGATCTGGGTATAGAAATTTTCACCGTGACGATTGGCGCCCCAGCAAACAAGGCTGGAGAACCCAGCATCGGTACCAAAGCCATCGATGGTTAACACCAGGTTGCCAAGAGATCCCGTAAAAGTACGCTGACGGGCTACATTCCATGTGCGGGTGCTGTTGTCGTCAAAAGTTGCCTGGATATTTCCCCAGACTTTATGTACCAAGGCATCCAATCCATTTCCCAATTGCCAGATAAACCCTCCTGAAACATTCTGATAAGTCTTCGTACCATTAAGGGTCAGCGATTTCCCGTTGGCAACTCTGGTGATCGTAAGATTGATAAGCCTTACTATTACTGTCGCTCCCGCTTGCCCCCAATGGGTTCCTACCTGCTTTTTTATTTCAACCTGACCTGTTCTGTTTATTCTGCCATTACAGCTAGCCCCATTGTATGTAATATAATAAGTGATGGTATCATTTTCAACATTGGCTGAATCGATCGTTGCATGACAGGGCCATCCCTGGGTCGATTTAAGGTAGCTTCCTGAAAGTACCAGATTGGCATCGTTCATGGCATCATCGGAGGCATTCTGAATATTCTCCTCATCCATCGCTAACTGCTGAAGTGTGGAAGAGTCGGCATTGGAATTGTTTTTTTCTTTCTGACATCCGCCAAGGGTTAATCCCATCATGGCAAGAAAAAGAAAACCGGATCGGATGAGCTTTTTTGTTTTCATGGATTTGGTTTTTCGTATTAATTTATAATTTTTCATGTCTCATTGTACCTTATACACCCATATACTTATACACCCTTATGTTGAGTGAAAATTATTTTACCGTGAGATATATGGTGGTAACAGCGCAGGCAGCGAAATACCCTCTGGCGCCTGCGCTTAAATTAGTGATTACATTCGATGGCGCCGTGTTGAATAATCCGCCCTGCCAGTTGGTTTCAAGTAACATAGTCCTGAGAAAAGCAGCATAGTCGGGGGTAATGGAATACCTGTTTTCGGTTATCAGGGTGCCTGCGGGAAAAGAGATTTTCTGCATGTCAGGGGCAAAGATTTCGCTGACATCCAGGGTGGGTAAGGTAAAGAATTGAAGTCTGACCTTACAGAGAGAGGAATCTGTTTGTTCATATCCCGAGACTTTCGACCAGTCAAGAATAATTTCCCAAAGAGCCGGATGTGCGGTATTAAATGCATTGGCCACCCAATCGAGATGGTATAAATCATCCTCTTCATTTTTCTGGTAAATCAGGGCCTGAAAGGAGGAACCCGGGATCATGCTAGCTTTCGCTGAGTAAACATGGTCATTATTTGAAATAAACAGGGAGTATGTTTTTCCGGTAACTGCAATAAAAGTATTGCTTGTCAGGTAAATGCCCGGCGCCAGTGAATCTTCCTTCAGTAGCCATAGGGAATCCTCACTGGAAATCAGCACTTTCGCTCCGGTAACGGGAAGGGGATCATCATTCAGCTGGTTGACCGGGTAAAAAATCCTGACCGACTGAGGTCCCCGGATATCTGTAATTCGTCCGTCAACCATAATAAAATTGAGGTCCTGTTTTGGAATATCCCAGCTAATCTGCTTCTGACAGGCTATCAGCGGGATGAATACAAGGAAGATGCGGAGGATCTTTTTCATCAGAATTTAAATTGATAATTTATTGAGGGGATGATCCCTGCTACGGAGATCGTGGTTGGAACTCTTTCATATCCCCCATTCAAATTCGCCGGTATAACTATATTTCCCTGGTCGTCGATCATTTTATTGAAGTTGACGGAAAATGGATTTAACCGGCCATAGGCATTGTAGAGTGTGATAGTAAGGCTATGCTGAAATTTGTTTCCGGGTTTATTGAATGCATAGGTTGCGGATAAATCAAGCCGGTGATAAACAGGTAAGCGGTCATTATTTTTATCTCCGTATACCGGAACAGAATATCCATCGTAATAATAGAATCCAATGGGCGTGGTGATGGCTCCTCCGCTCATGAATACCCAGTTGGCCGAAAGCATCCAGTGTTTCTGATCGTTAAACGACAGATTAACGCATACATCATGCGGACGGTCGTAAGATGCAGGATACACCTGATCGTTATTGACTCCATCGGTTTGAATAAATGCTCTTGAAAAAGTATATCCGATCCATCCGGTGAACCTGCCAGTTGTTTTACGAAGTAAAAGTTCAAGTCCATACGACCAGGCTTTCCCGAAACGGAGTTCTCCTTCTATCAGTGGATTATAAAGCAGGTTGGCATGATCCTTATAATCAAGATGATCATGATACTGCTTATAAAAAGCTTCTGCAGAGAAATTGAATTTCCCCCGGATAATTTTCCGGAAATATCCCAGGGAAAACTGATCTGCTTTCTGAGCCGGAATATTGGGACCGCAGGGAACCCAAACATCCAATGAAGTAAAAGGACCAATGGAATTCGACAGGACCTGCAGGAACTGGGTATTTCTCATATAATTCCCGCTCAGGGCTGATTTTTCATTGATCGTCCAAATAATACTCAGCCGGGGTTCCGGGCTGAAAAATGCCGCATAGGAAGCGTTATTCGCAATCTGAACCGAATCTATCACCTGGTGATTCCCATTAAAATAATAGAGGGTGGTCGGACCCAGGTCCTGCCATACCGGCAAACGAAGTCCGTACCTGAGCATAACTTTTTTTCCCAGCATCTGCTCATTGCTCAGATACAAATCATATTCCATGGAATGGTACTTTGCCACCTGGGGTATAGTCTCCGAATCATTGGTTCCTGTCAGGCTAACATTACCGGGATTGGCCTGGTGGGCGCTCACTTCGAAACCTGCTTTCAGGGTGTTTCGTGGATTCAGGAACCAGGTAAAATCAGATTTCAGAGAAAGATTGGCAATCGACGACTTCCAGTAGTCATCCTGCTCTTTGGATATAAACAAAAAATAATTATACCGGCTGATATTAACCGTTGTATTGGAGAAAAGGCGGCTGCTGAAAACATGATTCCACCGGAGGGCGCCTGCAATATTATTCCATCGGATTCCATAAGTACGGAAAGAGGAATTGATGATCTGGTCAAAGTTATCGTTACCCGTATAAAACGTCATGAAAAAGCGGTTGTTATCATTGGCCTTCCAGTTCAGTTTGACGTTGATATCGTAAAACTGAAAATCGAAGTTCTTCAATCCTGTCACGATACGATTCAGCCAGTTTATGGTTGAAATCCTGCCGGAAATAAAGTAGGAGGCTTTGTTTTTTACGATCGGTCCTTCCAGCGAAAGATAAGAGGCATAGGGACCAGCATTCCCTGAGAATCCAAATCTTTTCAGATTGCCTTCCTTCACCTTTACATCTATCACCGAGGAAAGCCTTCCTCCGAATTTTGCCGGGAAATCTCCTTTAAAAATCTGAACATCATTGATGGCATCAGGCGCTAAAGCAGAGTAAAAACCAAACAGATGAGAGGGATTATATACCGGAACATCATCAATCAGCAATAAATTCTGATCTCTGTTCCCTCCCCTTACATAATAATTCGAGGAACCATCTCCATAGGTTTGAATCCCGGGAATTGCCTGAAGTGCCCTGATAATATCCAGATTCCCGCCGAATCCGGGCATCTGGGCAAGCATTTTCCGGGATATCCGGATTTCGCCCGGCCTGTTTTTCTGAATATCGGTTTCCTCATTCCCTGCTTTGACTTCAACTTCCGGTATTTCAACCAGGACATCTTCAAGATCGAATGATAAGCGGTAATTATCTTCCAGAGAAACCAGAATTTCTTGTGTTTGATATCCGATATAGGATATAATGAGGGAGTAATCCCCGGGAGGTACGGTCAGGGAATAAAAACCATAACCATTTGTAGTCGCACCCGTCCCGGTTGATCTGATAAAAACATTGGCCCCGATCAGCACTTCTCCTGTTGCTTTATCACGGATGTACCCATGAAGGGTGGAGGTCTTCAGGTCGGTTTTTTTTTCTCCCTCTGCCAGTGGAGAGAATACTATCCGGGGTTTGATGACAACCTGGTTTTCCACCAGGGAGTATGTCATCCCGTTAGGAATCAGGATTTCATCAAGGATTTCCCTGATAGTGCGATTCTTTGCCTGTATATTGATTTTTAGCTGAGCCGGAATGGCTTTCGGGTTATAGGAAAAAAATATTTTGCCTGAATCACTGATCGCCCTGAGTCCGTCGGAGAGCCGGCAATCAGGCAATGAAAGGGTGATGCGTTTGTCAAGATCCTGCGAAAAGGCAGCTGATCCTGTAAACACAAGAATAACAACAAGAAAATAAATACGGTTGATTCGCCTATTCACATCCATGTCCGTTGATTTCAACGGTTGATCCTGTTCTGGTGATGCTGATATCCAGGGTAGATTGGAGCACATTCAGGATTGATTCTATAGTCTGATTATCAAAGGTTGCAGTAAGCCGGCAGGAGGTCAGGGCGGTATTCATCAGCCTGATGTCGGAGTGATAGACCCTGTTTAAATCCTGAACGACAATACCCAGGGATTTATTGGAAAAAATAAGTTTTTTTGTTTTCCAGGCCATATAGTTTTCATCTTCATTCCTGATCTTCCTGATCAATGCCTGGTTTCTGAACACTATGGCCATGTCTCCCGGGGTCAGCATGATCTGTTCATTGACTTTGTCCTTATAAAAAACAGAAATCCTGCCCCTGGTCAGTATTACCTCCATTGATGCGGCCTGCTTATAGGTATTGACATTAAAGGCAGTGCCGAAAACCTTGACCCTCATATTACCGCTGGAAACAATAAACGGTTTTAAGGCATCGTGCTGCACTTCAAAATAAGCTTCACCCTGAAGCTTAACCTCACGGGCATCACCTTCAAACCGAGTTGGAAATTCAATGGATGAACCGGAATTTAAGGTTACCCTGGTGCCATCAGGAAGCAATGTTTCTGTCATTGCCAGGCTGGCCGACACTTTTTGATCTTTGACCGGAGTGAAATACTGATAAATAAAAAAAACCGGGATCAGAAAAATCAGCAAAATTGCTGCAAAACGCAAGCCGCGGGCAAAAAAGGGATGAAGTGTATAAATCCGGGAAAAATCTGATCTTCTGCTTATCTGTTCTGTGAATTTCTCCCATTCCAGCCCTGTGTTGATTTGGTCATCAAGAATATTTCCTTCGATTCCTGACCAGGCCTGACGGTATTCATCAAATATTATACGGTTACCCGGTTCTGCTTTCACCCAATCAGCAAGGGACTGCATTTCAGCGGCAGAAGCTTCCCCATTAAAATACCGGGTGATGAGGTCAATATAATTCAGATTAGTTTCCATACCATTTACTCAACTTATACACGAAATCATTGCTTGACCCTGATTCATCATTTTATTTTTATGAGAAACCATATTCAGTTTATAACTCCAGGGATGATTAAAATGGCGATCATCAGAAACTCCTTCAGCCTTTGCCTCATATGCTGTAATGCCTTTGACATCTGGGCTTCCACGGTTTTGACCGAAATATCCAGCTGGTCAGCTATTTCCTGATATTTTAAATGCTCATTCCGGCTTAAAAGAAATATTTCACGGCATTTCTCCGGCAATTCTGATATTGCTTCCGCGATCCTGCCTCTGATATCGGCCTCCACCAACTTATCCGCAGGTTCAGCAAGCATGTCGGAAGATAAATCTTCCAGCAGAAGGAGGTCATGGTTGAACTTCTTATGATCCCTCAGGTAATTGATACATTTGTTACGTACTGATGTTCCCAAATAGGATTTTAAGGATTTCGAAGTATCTATATCATCCCGTTTTTCCCAGAGCTTAAGAAAAACATCCTGGACAACTTCCCTGGAATTCTCATAATCCTTCAGGTACTTCATGGCAAAAAAACAAAGTACCTTGAACTGGCTTTTAAAAAGAATTTCAAAATCTTCTTTATCGAGCATAATCCGGGAAGATGGGACTGTAAAAGTAGCAGAATTTTTATATCGAAAATAAAATGGTACCTTTGCCGCATTATTCATACGTGTTTCCGGTTTCTTATTGTTGTTATTTTCCCTCCTTCGTACACGTACAAAGTCCTGGAAAGCCCGAAAGCACTTAACAATTTATTCTATGATTACATTTGAAGAATTAGGCATTCGCCCGGATCATGTTCGTGCTTTGGCAGAACTTGGCTTTGAATATCCAATGCCTGTTCAGGAAAAGGTTATTCCATTACTTCTGGAAAAAAATACTGATATCGTTGTACTGGCACAGACCGGAACCGGGAAGACTGCTGCTTACGGATTACCGCTTATTCAGCAGATCAGTGCCAGGAACAAATATCCCCAGGCCCTGGTGATTTGTCCGACGCGTGAGCTATGCATTCAGATCACCGGAGATCTTAACGACTTTGCCAAATATGCTGAGGACCTGAAAATTCTTCCCGTTTACGGGGGGAGCAGTATGGAAGTTCAGATTAAAGCCTTGAAAAAAGGAGTTCAGATTGTGATTGCCACTCCTGGCAGGTTGCTCGACCTCATCAGGCGCAGGGCAATCAAGCTCAATGAGGTGAAGAAGGTCATCCTGGATGAAGCTGATGAAATGCTGAATATGGGTTTTATCGACAGCATCAACGACATACTGGCTGAAGTACCTACCGAAAGAAATACCCTTCTTTTTTCGGCGACCATGCCCAACGAAGTTGCCGTTATTGCCAGAAAATTCATGCGTAACCCAGTGGAAATCACCATTGGGAACCGTAACTCGGGAGCCGAAAACATCAAACATCTATATTATACGGTTCATGCCCGCGATAAATATCTGGCGCTGAAACGTCTGGTCGACTTTAATCCGTCAATTTATGGGATTGTTTTTTGCCGTACCCGCCATGAAACCCAGGAAGTCGCCGACAAGCTCATCCATGACGGATATAATGCCGAAGCCCTTCATGGAGAACTTTCACAGGGACAAAGGGATATCGTGATGCAGAAATTCCGGATCCGCCATGTACAACTGCTGGTGGCGACGGATGTAGCAGCCAGGGGTATTGATGTTAACGACCTCACGCATATTATCAATTATAATCTCCCCGACGACCTGGATGCCTATACTCACCGCAGTGGCCGAACCGGTCGTGCAGGCAAGATGGGAACATCCATTGCCATCATCAACCTGAAAGAGAAACACCTGATCCGTCAGATTGAAAAAAAGATCAATAAAACATTTATTCCTGCCAAGGTTCCAGGAGGCCGGGAAATTTGCGAAAAACAGCTGTTTAACATGATCAGCAAAATGGAAACCGTGGAAACGGAACATACAGAAATCGACAGCTACCTCCCTGCCATTTACCGGAAACTCGAATGGCTGGAGAAAGAAGATGTGATAAAACGATTTGTTGCCCTTGAATTCAACCGTTTTCTTGAATATTATAAATCGGCCGTAGATATCAATGTTTCAGAGGATAAAAATCATCCCGGGGGAACATTTAAATATGGAGAGAAAAACGGTTTTGCATCGGTCGCTGGTTATACACGACTTTTCATCAATAAGGGAAAAATGGATGGGCTGTTCCCGAATACGCTCATTGAACTGATCAATGAATACACCCCGGGGAAGAAAGTCCCGATTGGCAAGATCGATCTGAATAAAAGTTCAGCTACTTTTGAAGTGGATGGTCAGGCTGCCGCATCGCTGATCAAGGCATTGCAAAAAGCCAGGTTCAGGGGAGCGCCTGTCATGGTAAAAGAAGATAATAAGCCTGTGGGATTTGCTCCCCGGTCTTCGGATGGTAAAAAACCAAGAAGGGATTTCTCCTCCTCCAGGCCAGAGAAGAGGAAAAAGAGAAAGGGCTGATCACCTCTTTTCAATCTCAGCCACTTCTTTGGGAATAGCAATGGAAAGAACTTCACATCCGTTCTCTGTAACCAGGATATCATCTTCAATACGGATACCGAAACCGCGGAAACTGGGGGCCAGTAAAGAATCATTAAGCGGTATATAAATTCCAGGTTCAATAGTTATCACCATCCCGGGTTCAAGTATGCCGGTTGCCGAAACATCATGTACATCCAATCCCAATGGATGGGTTACCCCATGAATGAGATATTTCTTATAACCGGCTTTGGCTATAAGTTCATTCGCCATTTCATCGATTTTCATCATGGAAAGTCCCGGACGGATCATCGCGATCAGTTCTTTCTGTACTTTTAACACGGCTTCATAAATGATTTTCTGAGCCTCCGTGAACTTACCTGAAACAGGAATAGTACGGGTAATATCGGCAGCGTAACCATGGTATTCTGCACCTACATCCATGACCATTACTTCTCCCTTTTGCGCCTGACAGTAATTATCATCATAATGCGGACTCAGACTATTGATGCCCGTACCAATGATCGACCGGAAAGAAACCCTCTCAGCCCCTCCTTTCATCATTGCATACTCGACCTCAGCCTGGATTTCATACTCCCAAACACCCGGTTTGCAGACTTTTGTGGCTCGCAGGATGCCGTCTCCAGTCAGGGCAATTGCCTTTCTTATCAGGTCCAGCTCTGGTTCGGATTTTATTTGTCGCAACCGCGCCACCAACAGAGAAGCCTTGACCAGCTTGAGTACGGGAAATTTTTGTTTCAGGGCCTTTTGAATTTCCTTGTCAAGAAAGTAGGGCTTATCATTCAGCCAGTCATGAATGAATGAAAGTCCGGGAGCTGAATAATATAGAATTTTCCGTCCATTCAGTGCCTGACTAAAGATTGATCTGAAGGCTGAAATGTTCATGACTGTATCACGGGCTCCGGCATATGAAGCGAAGGGACTTTCCTGGCTGGTAAATGAAGAACTTCCCTCCAGGTATCCCTGGGGAACAAATAAAATACTGCTCCATAATTTTCCTTTGAGTTCAATTCCCCCTGGAGCGATGATCAGGATGTATCCAGGGTCCTTGACACCCGTCAAATATAAAAAATCCAGATCCTGGCGAAAATTCATGTATTCATTCTCGGTCGCGGGTTCTGGTGTTTTTATAACAAAAACAGCAGAAGTATCCATTATTCCCGCCAAAGAACTTCTTCTCCGTGCATACTCATCAGGAGTAATGCCACTTTTCGGGCAATGCTGAGCCAACAACACCGGTACTGATGATACCATCAGCAGAATGCCAAGAAAAAAAATTTTCATGATTATTCAAGCAATTTATAGGACATCTGAACCTTCTGGGTTGAAGGGATGGTCATCTTCATCTGTCCGGTCACTGCATAGGTCATATCCTGGGTGGTTGTGGTTTCTTTGGCCACCATTATCCCTGACTTCGGATCAAACCAGATGGCACCTTGAACATCACCGTTGCCTTCAACAAATAATTCCATGCCCATCTGGAAAATTTTTCCTGTTGTCTCCGTTTTAGATGTGAAGGCAATGTTCAGGCAATGATGACCGTCCTTTTCCTCCGACTGAAGAAGAGTATATTCATTATGGGCAGTGGTAATGGTATATCCTTCCCCGACTTTCGTGGTATCGGTATTATCTATCACCCATTTTTCTCCGATGCTGACCGGGTGGTCGGGCAGCCTTAAAAAATTAGCCGTATATAAGGCTGCCATACCACCTCCTAACCCATTCCCTGATTGAACGGTGTCGATCACCTCTTTTTTAATCTCTTTCCCGTATTTATCAATGATTAATCTCCCTCTTTTCCCCACGAGGTCTTTCTGATCCAAAGTCGTATCAAACATGGCATTTTTCATGACTGTTTTAATTTCTTCATAAGCACATATAAATGTGATGTTTCCGTCAGGAGCAACTGATTCTGTCGAAAATTTCAGAATACTGTTGTTGGATCCAGTTACTTTCATCTCCTGTCCATTTATTTCCTGGACCAAGTCGTAGGTATAGACATCTTTATAACGATAGGTCTCTCCCTCTTTGTAATTAAAAAACAGGGAATACTTATCCTGTGCGCCTGCTGAAAGGCTCGGGAAAATCATAGAAAAAAGGATCAACATTCTGAATGTGTTTTTCATGGCTGAAATTATTATAATTAATTTTCGTTTGTATGGGTTGATTTGATCAGTTTGTAATGATGCTTATCATTGGCAATATACCAGGCCGTCAAAAAAGCAAGCCGGGCCACCCTGGCGTTTTTAACCGTATCTATCCTGTCGGGATTATCGCTCACCTGGTGATAGTCTTTATGCAAACCGGTAAAGAAAAACACCGAGGGAATATCTTTTCTATAAAAGTTGTAATGATCGCTGCCTCCGCCCATCTGCTCATCGTTATTTCCAACGACAGTCATCCCTGATTTTTTATTTTGTTTGAGAATGATCTTCATCAGGTCAGGATTTTGGCGTGCTCCTTCAATCTCCAGGGAATCCGGATGATTCCGTCCGATCATATCAAGATTGATCATAGCCACCGTATTCTCCAGCGGAATCAATGGCTTCCTGACATAAGTCGAAGAACCCAGCAATCCCAATTCCTCTCCCGTGAAAAGGATGAATAAAACGCTTCGCTTCGGCCTGTTTTTCATGGAAGTGAATGCTTTGGCAGTTGCAAGTACTCCACTGGTTCCGGAAGCGTTATCGTCGGCCCCGTTAAAGATATAGTCGCTATCGGCTTTATGCTCTTTGATGAACCCGACATGATCGTAGTGTGCTCCGATGACGAGTACTTCGGTTTTCAGCCTGGGATCAGATCCTTCCAGAAAACCGGCAACATTCTTTCCGCCAACAGGAACCGGATGGACTGAGGTTTTCAGATGGACTTTCAAGTCCGGAATTTCAAATGAAGCAGGCTGCATATTCAGCTCAATCCCTTCCTGGATCTTTTTCAGGGAATCGCTGCTGGCAAGCAGGGCGTTTAATACATTTTCGCCAATTTGGACCATGGGAAGCCGTTCGTCCAGATCATCACAAAAAATTAATGGGAGGGCATCCCTGGGGAGTGTTTTTGATAAAGATGGCCAGGGAAATCCCCTGGGTTTAAGAGAGGTATAATTCAAGGGACCGGAAACAACCAGGATGCCTATAGCCCCATGGCTTCTCGCTATCATTTCTTTCTCTTTTAAATTCGAATATTTGGTAGGTTCCTTTCCATTGAATACTTTCCGCGTGGAATCAGTTTGTCCGGGCTCCTGACGCAGAATCAGTACAATTTTCCCCCTGACATCCATTCCTTTATAGTCGTCATAGTTGAACTCAGGGGCTGTAATACCATAACCGCAAAAAACAAGCGGAGCTTCCACATCCTTTTGACCGGTAATATCATAAGGAATAAAATCTGTTTTCAGTTCAAATGTCTTGATGTTCGAACCATTGCTTATCCCTAAAATATTTTCATTCAGCAAGTCCAGGTAGCAATAGCCCAATGGTTGGAAATAATTATTCTGTAATGGTACCAGTCCCATGCTTTTAAACTGGCGGGCAATATAATCGGCAGCTTGATCCTGTCCCGGGCTGGGTGTGCTTCTCCCCATCATAGAATCCGAAGCAAGAATATTGACCATTGATCCCAATAAAGCTGGGGTGATCACTTTCCGGGCGGTAACGAAGGCATCCCTTTGAGCCATCAGAGGCATTGTAAAAAATGAAGAAATGAAAAGAAAAATAAGAAAAAAACAGCATTTCTTTAATGGTTCTGACATAGAGATGATTATTTTTTCAGGGAATTTCAATAGTTTGCAGAAAATCCCTTCGGTTGAAATTATGCTATCAGAAAATCGATTTAAAAGATCAAATTTAGGACAAAAACAATAAAAAAAAGGCCGCATCAGAAAGATTGTGCGGCCCGGAAGAAAGAATTACAAATTTTTACTGGATTCCCAGCTTTTTCTTTACCAGCGGCATGACATCGTCAGAAGGTTCTGAGTAGAGCACTACGTCTTCAATGGCATTCAGCATATAGGTGTATTTATTTTCCTTGGCCACTTCTTTTACGGCCGATTTAGCTTTTTCGATGAAAGGCTGAACCAGTTCCTGTTGTTTGGCCTGGAGATCCTGATTTGCTTTCTGCTGAAAAGCATCGATGCGGGCCTGCAGATCCGACAGTTCTTTTTCTCTGGTCTGTTTGATCAGATCCGACATTGATGCAGCCTGTGACTGATAATCGAGGTATTTATTTTCAAATTCAGCTTTCATAGCATCCATCTGGTCGCTCAGGGTCTGCTGATATTTCTGAAGTTTGATTTTGACAGAATCAATTCCGGGCATGGAAGCCAGCAGGGAGTTAAAATCAATATGTCCGATTTTAATCGGATTTTGAGCCTGTGATGTCAAAGAACAGCCAATGATCAAAGTAACAATAGCTAAAAACTTTCCAAAATTCTTCATTTTCATTTATTAAAAGGTTAATACTACTATTCAAACAGCAAAAATAGGAAAAATTTTATTTCCTTGTTCCTTTTGCCGGGTTATCTTGTTTACTGCCAGGATTGCCAGCAGGTGTACCACCAGATTCTGATTTACTTTTCCCTTTTCTTCCGCTCAGACTGGCACCCAGATTGTCGAGTACTTCATCACTGATATCATATTTTGGATTAGCATACATCATGGTAAGACTTCCACCCTTATCGAAAACAACGGCATAATTATTATTGCCGGCAATTTCCTGGATGGCATTATATACTTTTTCCTGAATAGGCTTGATCAGTTCCTGACGTTTCTTAAATAAATCTCCATCCTTGCCAAACCGGGTACGCTGCAATGCTTTTGCTTCCTTCTCCCGGTCAACGATTTCCTGTTCCTTTTTCTTTTTCATATCCTCTGGCAGGAGTACTGACTGGGTCTGGTAGTCCTTGTACATTTTATCTACCTCGGCAAATTTAGCTTCGATGTCTTTTTGCCATTCTGCAGAAATTTCATCCAGTTGAGCCTGGGCTTCGGCAAATTCAGGAATATTATCCAGAATGTACTGAGTATCTACATAAGCAAACTTCTGTGCCTGCACAAAACCTGCCATAAAAATGAAAACAGTGATAAATAAAACCAGCTTTTTCATAAAATAAAAGTTTTAGCAACCAAAATTAATCAATTAATCAAATCCCCTGTCACCCTGTTACTTCGTCACTTTGTCACTTCTTTCTAATCAATCGATGAGTTGATAGAGAAGTGGAATTGTCCGCCATTGGCGCCCGGCACACCTGGTACCTGATCAATTCCATAACCCCAATCAAGGCCCAACAAGCCGAACATCGGAAGGAAAACCCTGACGCCTACTCCTGCAGAACGGTATACATTAAACGGATTAAAATTATTCCAGTACAACCAGTCATTACCTGCTTCAAGAAACGCCAGGCCATAAATGGTAGCATTGGGATTTAGGGATACCGGGTAACGCAATTCGAAAGTATATCGGGTATAAACAGTTCCACCGATGGTAGTCGGATAACCTGGCGTAAGGGAATTATTGGCATAACCGCGCATGCCGATCAGTTCGCGGCCATCCATATTATTATATCCCGAAAGGCCATCTCCACCCAGGTAGAACCTTTCAAATGGCGTAACGCCCAGGCTCTGGTTGTAGGTGCCCAGGAATCCAAATTGTAATCTTGGCGACAATACCAGCTTTTCAACCAGGTTGATATACCAGGCTCCCTTGAATTTAATCTTATAGTATTCGACCCATTTATACTTTTCGCTGGGCTCCATGTTTTTATAGTCAACATTTCCCCTGAATAAAGAATATGGAGGTGTAAGTTCAAGGTTAAGCGACAATTCAGAACCTGACCTGGCGAAAATCGGAGCATCCACAGAATTCCGTGATAAAATAATACCATAACTGATGGCATTGTAGACACCGTTCCCCCCTCCAAAAGTAAAGATCTGGGAATAATTATGCGTGTTATACCGGTTATAGTTCAGGCTCTGGTACAGGGAGAAATAATTATCAGGCCAGTTCAGTTGCGTCCCCAGTCCGATCGATACCCCGTCAATTTTAAAGTAGGCAAAACTGGGATCATTTGCGGCCAGTCCATTGGTATACCTGGAATGGAAATAGGATAAACTCAGCGCCAGGGGTTTTCTTCCGCCCATCCAGGGTTCGGTAAATGAAATGCTATAGCTGAAGTAGCCTTTTCCATAGGTCTGGAACCGCAGGCTGAGTTTTTGTCCGTCTCCGGCCGGGATAGGTTTCCAGGCTTTCAGGTTAAGAACATTTTTTAAGGAGAAGTTGTTGAACGACAATCCAAGGGTTCCCACAATACGTCCGTATCCCCATCCTCCGGATAATTCAATCTGATCGGCTGAGGTTTCTGTAACTTCATAACCGATATCAACCGTACCATCGTCGGGATTCGGATTGACATTGGGATTTAATTTTTCAGGATCGAAATATTTAAGTTGTGCCAGTTGTCGCTGGGAACGGATCAGCAGATCGCGGCTGAACAACTGTCCGGGCCGGGTCTGAACCTCCCGCAAAGCAACATGGTCGTTGGTTTTTGTATTGCCCTTGATGGTAACTTTGCTTACTGTAGCCTGTTTCCCTTCATGCATGCGGATTTCAAGATCGATGGAATCGTTTTCGACTTTTACTTCAACAGGCTGAACATCAAAAAACAAATACCCGTCGTCCATGTATAATGACCGGATATCACTGCCATTGGGATTATAGGTCAGGGCAGTTTCTATAGCTTCCTGATCATAAACATCCCCTTTTTGTATTTTTAAAATCCGGTCAAGAAAACTGGAAGAATATTTCGTATTTCCGACCCAGGAAATATTCCTTACATAGTATTTCGGTCCTTCTTCAATCCAAAGATCAATGTTAATTGTATTATCCGGATTTTTCGAGATAGAATCTTTAATGATCCTGGCATCCCTGTAACCCAAAGAGTTATATTTGCTGATCAGATTGAGTTTATCTGCCTGATATTCTTCATCAATGAATTTTGAAGATTTAAATATCCTGATACGGATATTTTCATTTGCATGCTCGCCAAAAACATTGGCGATCTCTACAAAATCCATTTTTGCCGTAGTTTCTGCTGATTTATAAACCACCTTATCCAGGTCATTCATGGGGTTAAAAATACTTTTCTCCTTGGTTTTTTTCAAAGAAGACTTGATGATTTCGCTGCTGAGATCTTTATTCCCATGAAGATTGATCGTCAGTACCTTGACTTTTTCATTCTTATCGATGTTGATGATGAGGGTAACTTCGTTGGCTGTTGCCGAATCCTTTCGCTGGAGGATATCAACTTCCGTATTCAGATACCCTTTATCCATATAGAATTTGAGGATAATATTTTTAGTCTTCATGATCATATTATCCGTTACATAATCACCCTTGACCAGGCGAATCTTTTCCCTGATATCATCTGCATCTGATTTCTTAATCCCGTTGAACTGGAATTTCGCCAAGCGGGGACGTTCTTTTAAGCGGATATCAAGAAAGACCTGGTTATCGACAATACTGGAAATGGAGATTTTTATATCCTCAAACAGACCCTGATCCCATAATTTTCTGATGGATTGTGAAATTTTATCTCCGGGAATTTTTATATTATCTCCAACAGTTAATCCTGAAAGCATGATAAGTACATTCGCATCGAGGTATTTTACGCCGCTTACGGTGATTCCCCCGATAATAAAATCTTTGGGTGCATTGTAATCCATCACATGCTGATCACCAAGGCTTACCTGTCCGGACAGGGAAATTGATATCAGCAAGGGCAGAAATAGTAATAACAGGCGTAGTCTCATCCGGGTTTATTTTCTTCGTTTTCCTTCAATTTCATTGATCTGTTCACTGGTAAACCCGAACCTGCGTTCTCTCTTCTGATAATCAAGTAAGGCGTGGTAGAATTCATCTTTGCTGAAATCAGGCCAGAGTGTTTGGGTAAAATATAATTCGGTATAGGCAATCTGCCATAGTAAGAAATTACTGATACGGTATTCCCCGCTGGTACGGATCAGCAGTTCCGGATCAGGAATAGAGGAAGTCGCCAGACAGGAAATAAAAGCCGGTAAGTCGATCTCATCAGTTTTAATTTCTTTGGCTTCCACCTTTTCAGCCAAGGTCCTGGCTGCTTCTACCAGTTCCCAGCGGGAACTGTAACTCAGGGCCAGTACCAGTGTCAGTCCGGCATTCCCGGAAGTTTCCTGAATGGCTTTCATCAATTCATTATAACTCTTAGGCGGAAGGCTTTTCAAATCGCCAATAGCAGTGAGGCGGATATTGTTTTCCATGAGGGTTTTCATCTCACCATGGATGGATTTGACCAAAATGCGCATCAAGGCATCAATTTCATATTTCGGTCGATTCCAGTTCTCGGTAGAAAATGCATAAAGGGTCAGAAATTTAATTCCCAGTTCCGCGGCAGCCTCCACGGTATTACGAACGGCATCGACTCCTTTCTCATGACCCAAGGTACGGGCAAAACCCCGTTTCCGGGCCCAGCGTCCATTACCATCCATGATAATGGCCACATGGACAGGGAGTTTTTGCTTATCGATATTGTTTTTAAAATCCATTCAGGCAAAAAAATCCATTAGTGTTTCAAATCCCTGCAGCGCTTATTCCCTGCAATGTCAAATTTATATGTTAATGACAATCCAAAAATAGCATACCAATCCTGGTTTTTCGAATTTCCCCTCTCCATTCCCGCTTGATGATTCCGCGTCGGGTCGGATAAAATCTCTGCCGTCATCGCAGGATCAATGAACGGTCCATTCAAGTAATAAGTAGTACTCACATCATCCAGGTAATCCGTAAATGTTTTATGCATTTCCCAGTAAGCCTGCATTCCCAATCTGCGACTCAGACTAATTTTGACCCCCAGTCCGAAAGGAATACCAAAACCAATCGTTGAATATGGTTTTCTTCCTTCATAACCAATGTTCTGACCCTCTGTCCCCAAACCTTTCAGGGAAATGCCATCAGCTTTCGGGTCGAAGAAAAAAAGATTAATTCCGGCGTAAATATAAGGACTTATCCAGTTTCTTTTACTTCCGGTGAAGTAAGGCAGGAAATTAAACTCCGCAACAGCCGAGATATCCGTCAAATCGCTGGTAAATGATAATTGTCTTTCGGGAAGAAATGATGAGCTGGCAGCATCTCCTTTTACTTTACCTCTTGTGACTCCAAGTTTAGCAGCCCAACGGTCATTGATATTATACCTTGCCAGTACACCATAGGAAAGCTGCGTTCCGGAAAAGTGCTTTGAGGGATTCAGGTCTCCAAGGTAATAGCATCCTCCACCCGCCAAGCCGATTTCTATGTTCTGGGCCAAAAGGGCAGAACATGTCATCAAGCTGAAGAGGAAGAAAGAAACTGTTTGTTTTATCATGGAAAAAAGATCAATTCAGGTAACGCTGAAATCGTTATTTTATTTGAGATTTAACATAATTTTAAGAAATTTTTATCAATTCCGGTTATCCAGGCCCCAGTTTAATTTTTCCCTGATGGTTTTAAAAAAATTCTTCTCCTTAAGACGCAACAGGAAGATATTAAATCCGGCTTTGCGGATGATGAGTTCCACGGAATTTTCGACCCTTTCCACGCGGGAATCCAGGCTTATCAGAAAGTCATTTCCTTTCCCTTCCACTTTTATCCTGATCTCACAATCATCGCGAAATACAATCGGGCGGACCGTCAGGTTATGACTGGCGATGGGAGTAATTACAAAATTTTCGGAATCCGGTGCCAGGATCGGTCCGGTACAACTTAAAGAATATGCCGTAGAGCCGGTTGGCGTCGCCACGATCAATCCATCTGCCCAATAGGAATTTAAAAACTCCCCGTTAATCCAGGTTTTAATAGTCAGCATCGTCATCGGACGGCTTTTATAAACAGTGAGATCGTTCAGGGCATAATTGTTTTTGCCAAATAGGCTGGCCGGAGATTCAAGGCGCAGAAGGGTGCGCTTTTCCAGCTGAAACTTTCCCTGAAAGATGTCATCAACTGCTGGCAGAATCTGTTCCCTGGAAATTCCTGATAAAAAACCCAGCCTGCCCATGTTAATGCCGGTCAGGGGAATACCAGAATCCCCAACCAGACTGACTGCATCAAGCATAGTGCCATCACCGCCGATAGAAAAAAGGTAATCGACCTTATTCAGGATATCAGCCTGTACTGAAAAAAGTTCAGGTTGCCTGAGAAAATTAATCCGCCCGTTCAGGTTGTCATACAATGGTTTGAAAACAAATATAATCCCATTTGATAACAATAATTTATCAATGAGTTCCTGGATGAATGGAAGGGCATTTTCTGCGACATTTTTGCCAAATAAGGCGATTTTCATGGCCGCGGGAATTTTTTAAAATTCAGGGGGCAAAGATACTTCATTTTCCAATGCAAACCACAGCGACTAAATGGGAGCCAGGAAATGAAGATAGAACCCGGGTTTTCCCAGAAGATTCATGGCAAATTCACATCGGATAACCACATCGTAATAAGTGGTAAAATCAAGACCTGCCCCATAGCCGACCAGGAGCGCATTCTGCAAAGTATTACCAGCGCCCGAAAGATGATCACCCGATCCCTGATCATAATGATAAACATACCCCAGATCTGCAAAGATATTAAGGTAAAGCGCCAAAGGTACTGTATTGAATTTGGAAGATCTGAGAAAAGGCAGACGGAGAATATAAGGAGGTATCAGTGCAAATTTAACATTATTCTTCGACAGGATGAAATGCTGTCCGTCAATGATATAATACTCATAACCCCTGACATACTCCCGGCCATAACCCAGCCCCCGCTGCAAATAATACGGCTGTTGCTTTTCCATTGAGAATTTGAGGGTCAGTCCAGAGGCAAAATACCAACGGTTATAAATCTGCCAGAATTTTCTCAGATTCGATTTTATATAAGTATTATGGGCAATGGAATAAGGAATACTATGACTGAATTCAACATCGAAATAGTATCCTTTCAATGGATAATACTGGACATCCCGATGATCCATCTTGTATTGGTAATAGATGGAAACGAATTGTTGATGATTGGCTTGACTCAGCGAAAAACCAGGGATCCGGAGTAAAGTATCCTGAAGATAATAGCTGTCATAACCTAACTGAAAAGTATGAAAACTGTATATGTTTGGCCGTAAAACGAACTCCAGGTAGCCAGTCACCAGCTCCTTTGGAAATAAAGCAGGATCCTTGTAATATACTGGTTTATTTCCGGCTGATTGTACCACCACCTCATGATTGAATTCTGCATCTGCCCCGAATCCCACACCCAGGGTTTGTTTACGGTTAATATAAGGGATCCTGTATGAGAATCCATATAACTGATTAAAACCAAAATGGGTAAGCAGGGTAAGGGTTTCATTTCTCCCTCTGGCATTCGAAAAAGTAAGGTCAACTCCATAAGTAAGCCGGCTGAAATCGCGGGTTTCCCACCAGGCATTAAAGTTCCGGTCAGAAATTTCCAGATATGGCAGGGGCCAGATGTACCAGCGTTCGACTACATGAATCGTAATATCAAGGCCAGGATGACCGGTTTGAAATGAGGTGTCGAAGGTAACAAAGTTAAAAAGCCGGGTATTGAAAACATTATCACGGCTTGTCTTGAGGAGTAATCCCAGGTTTTTGTCGAGCACTGTATCACCCACATGAAAGTTGAGTTCCCTGAAAATAATGCTTGCCCTTGTCTGTTTATTTCCCTCCAGACCAATGCTGTGAATCACCGAATAAGCGACGGAATCAGGCAGAACATCAGCCCGGGAAAACAATAATATAAAAGAAAAGAATACAACACAGGCTCCTTTGATCCATACCGGCGAATAATTCCGCTTCATGGGTCAGATATTCAGATAGTTCATCAGGGAGTCAAAACGTTCCTGAAGATCCTCATGGTAGGCTTCTTCATTCGACCAGGAAGCTTTAACATCGTAATTGAACCTGAAAAAGGTCTGTAAAACGCCACCAATATCAATGCGGTTGATCTTCAGGGTTACATCCATCTGCGTAGACTGCGGGTGGGAAGTGATATACATGCCAAGAATTTTGGCATCATTGGATTCCACGATATGGGCAATCTCGGCAAGTACATAATCTTTATCATTGATTTCAAGAACGATGATTCCTCCCGGGTTCTCAATGGCAGTCATTCCAGACATAGCCTGAATGATACTTTGCAAAGTAATAACACCCAGATAATGGTTTTTTGTGTCAAGTACGGGTAAAAGGGTAAGTTTCAACAGGGAAAAACTCTTGATGACCTCGAATACATGCTGTTGTTCATAAACGTAGGCCCGGCTCAGCGAAAGCCGGTGATGACCGATGGATTCATTCAGGTCATTCATGGCATAGATATCCGAATCTGCAATCACACCCAGGAAATCGGGCTCATCCACGATGGGAAGATGCGAAACCCGGTATTCGTCCATCATAACCAGAGCATTCTCCGCTGAATCAGATGATTTCAGGGGAATGACAGTATCCGTTATCAGTTGTTTAGCGATCATTGAGCATGCTAAGATAACTATTATAACGTAAGCTGCTTATTAAGCCTGCTTGTAAGGCGGATTTAACCGCACATTCCGGTTCATGGATGTGGGTGCAATTGCTGTACTGACAATGGTTCAGCAAACGATCCATTTCCGGGAAACAACGTGGAATTTCAGATTTCTCAAAATCAATTAGTCCAAATTCCTTGATCCCCGGAGTGTCGATGATAAAACCTCCGTTTGATAATTCAAACATCTCAGCAAAAGTTGTGGTATGTTTCCCCTTATTATGCATGGTAGAAAGCATCCCCACCCTGAGGTTGAGGGAGGGTTCAACAGCCGTGATCAGCGCTGATTTTCCGGCGCCTGAATGTCCGGAAAACAAACTTACCTTATCCCTGAGCAGATCCCTGATCACCGGAACATTCTCTCCGGTGAGAGCAGAAACACGGTAAACCGGATAACCTGCCTTTTCATATATTCCTGCATACTGATCCAGCAGCAGTTGTATCTTCTTATCATAAATATCGATCTTGTTAAAAATCAGGCTGGCCGGGATATGATACCCTTCCGCAGTAACCAGGAAACGGTCGATAAAACCATTGGAAGTGCGCGGCTGGGCAAGGGTTACGACCAGAAAGGCGTGATCCAGATTGGCTGCAATGATATGGGACAGACTGGATAATTTGGTCGCTTTGCGGATGATATAATTATTTCTTTTCTTTATTCTGACAATGGATGCTTGGCTGTCGCCCCTTTGCCATTCCACATCCACCCAATCGCCAATGGCTACCGGGTTGGTATGTTTGATATCATGGATACGAAACTGGCCCTTTAACTTGCAGTCCTTCCGGGTGCCGTCGGGAAAACGCACAACGACAAGGTTTCCGGTCGATTTAATGACTACACCTTCCAAGTGAAAAATGGTTTTTGTTATAACTTTTCCCCTGGGCTTGTTTGTTTTCCATGATATTATTATATCTTTATGCGGCAAAATTAGGAAATTAATTACATCCGGATTGTAGAATCCATAAAACGGATCGAAATGAGACCATTCGCTTATATGACCCTGTTGTTTGCTCCTGTCATAGCCATGGGGATTTATTGGTACTTCAGGAACCAGTATGATGCGGCTTTCCGAAAACTACTCATAAAGAGTTTTATCGCCGGCGCATTGGTAATTATCATCCTTATTGCGGTCCAGTACCTTTCAACCATTCTCGGGCTAAACGACCTGAGGAGCCTCAAACGCACTCTTTTTTACTCCTTCATTACCATCGGATTTACCTGCGAGTTTTCAAAATTCCTGGTACTCCGGTACATTGTTGTTCCCAAAAAGCCGGTCAATAAACCCATTCATGCCATTACTTTTTCAATTATGATTGCCCTGGGTTTTGTCACCACGCGGCTGATCCTCTTTTTCGTTAATCCCTTTTTCACACAAAGTCTTTATCCGTTCACACTTTATGCCTTTATTGCAGTACCGGCCAGCATCATGTTCGCCGTAGTTCTGGGTTTTTTTATTGGAATGTCGAAATTTACCAAGACCAGGTTCTTCTATTCCTTTACCGGCTTAATGGTAGCATCCTTCTTCCATGGCTTATATAACTTCTGCCTTTTCACCAGCGATTATAAATTGCTTAGCCTGTTTGCGTTTGGTGCGACCATTATCGTGTTTATCCTTGGATTGAAAGCGGCATATACCGATCCTGAATCTTTACAATAAGTTGTATATTTTCCCCGGCAGGCATTTTACGATTCCTTCGAATTCAAGATTGAGCAAGGCTGAAGATACCTTGTTCATCGGCATTTCACATTGTTTAGAAATTTCATCAATTCCCAGAGAACCTTTTTCATTCATCAATCCGACAATTTTCTCTTCTTCAGGGCTCATCTCAAGAAATATCTTCCGTTGTTCCATTCTGGGTCTTTCTCTTTCCTTTTTCCAACCCATCATGTACTCGATATCGAGCGCCTCCTGTACAAGTGCAGCACGGTTGGTCCGGATCAGGTTGTGACAACCTTCTGAATAAATATCACCGATACGGCCCGGAACGGCGAACACCTCCCTGTTGTATGAGTTGGCAATATCAGCCGTGATCAAGGCGCCTCCTTTATAGGCAGCTTCAACCACGACCAGGGCATCGGAAAGCCCGGCGATGATCCGGTTCCTTCTGGGAAAATTTTCACGGTCGGGTTTTGTCCCATGCAGAAAGTCGGATATCAAACCTCCCTGCTCCAGCATTTTTTCTGCCAGCGACTTGTTTGCCAGGGGATAAATCCTGTCGAGTCCATGACCAAGCACACCCACCGTCTCCAATCCATAATCGAGTGCAGCCTTGTGTGAACAACTATCGATACCATAAGCAAGACCGCTGACGACAAGGATATTTTGACGGGCTAAATCGCATACCAGTCGGCGGACAACTGACTTTCCGTATTCGGTGGCATTTCTGGTACCGACAATTCCGACCGTCTTTTCCGGATTAAGACCAGCACTCCCTTTGTAATAAAGCAGTACCGGACTGTCGATACACTGTCTCAGCCGCTGGGGATAGGAAGGATCAAGAAAAAAGAGGGCAGAAATGGCGTAGCGTTCCAGAAATTTCATTTCCTCTTCCGCCTTGGCCAGAATTTCCTTATTCCCGACCGCTTTCGACAACAGGTCGCCGATCCTCGGCAGCTTTTTCAGGTGCCGCCTGGGTTCACGGAATATGGCTTCAGCGCTTCCGCATAATGAGATTAACTTTTTTCCCAGAATATCTCCCACCCCGGGAATCAAGGTCAACGCAATATTATACAACATCGAATTTTCCATTTTTTTTCTTTTTACCTTGTTATTTTATTGCTTAATCCCCCAATGTTCAAAAAGTAATACCCTTGTGAATAACTTTTTCTTATTACCAAATGAAAATGGCTGTAAATTAGTCACATGAAGAAAGTCCTTGTTTGTCCGCTGGATTGGGGTATCGGTCATGCCACACGCTGTGTTCCGCTCATCCTGATGCTCAAAGCTCAGGGTTTTGAAGTGGTCATCGCCGCCGATCAGCGTCCCTATGACTTTCTGCGCAGGGAATTCCCCGGGAACCAGATGATCCGTCTTCCGGGAATTGGCATCACCTATCCACCCAACGCGAGAATGGTATCGAAAATGCTACAACTGGCTCCGGTATTTTTACGAGGAATCAGGAAAGAGCACCTGGCATTGCAAAAAATTGTTGCAGAAATAGGCATCGACCTGATCATTTCCGACAACCGGTATGGCTGCTGGCATCCCCTGATTCCTTCTGTTTTCATCACTCACCAGCTCGAAATTCAGTTTCCCGGTGTTCTCAGCCTGCTGACACCTGTTTTCCGACGATTCAATTATCATTTCATTAAAAAATTCAGGGAATGCTGGATCCCTGATTTTGAAATACACCGGGGATTGGCAGGCGATCTTTCACATCCTGTTGCTTTACCGCCCAATGCCCATTATGTAGGGATCCTATCCCGATTTTCCACACAACCTGACCTGGATAAGGAACCCGTGTATTTCGACATCATGGTCATGCTTTCAGGGCCGGAACCCCAGCGAAGCATGCTGGAGGAAAAAATACTGAATCAACTAAGGAATATCAATTTACAGGCAGTTGTGGTGCGCGGCATCACAGAAAGTGAAGAAGCATATATTCTGGATGATCATATCCATGTGTTCTCCCATCTGGAAACCCCGGCCATGCAGCAACTCATGATGAGATCCGGTCTCATCGTATGCCGAAGCGGTTATTCCAGCATCATGGATGTGGTGACATTGGGCCGGAAGGCAATATTCATTCCCACACCAGGGCAAACGGAGCAGGAATACCTGGCCAGGTATCTCATGGATAAAAAGATCTTCTTCTCCATGCCTCAGGATAAATTCGACCTGATCTATGCCCTGGAACTCTCCAACAACTTCCCGGGAATGGTGATCCGCAACGATTATAAAGCGCTGGAAGAGAGAATCCATTCCATTATCTGATGTAAATTTTTTAGACGTTAGTGTCAAAAAATTAGACAGTTTTTCTTCGGTTTTTCTTCCTGAAAATTCATATCATATTGATATTCTATATTTTAACTATTCGGCATGAATATTGCCTTAGTTTTGGCAAAAATTAATATTAATCTGATAACCGAATTTTATGAAAACTCAATGCACAAACAAAATGATACAACAGTACACTTACATTATGCGATTTGTGTATGTATTCGCTTTCACTCATACCTACAAAGATATATTAAATGCGCCGCAAGCGGCGGGGAACTAACCCCAAAAGAGATTAGAGCGTAATTTCCAGTTTAGGCTAATGATATGAATTCTGAAGTTTTCGAATTCGAAATTTTATTGTTTTCTAATTTTAGTATTTTACTTTTCTCTTGCAGATCCCCGCCTATTTTAATAGGTGTTCGGAAGTTTTCTAGTATTTAGTTGCCTTCAATAACTTCTTCTTTAACAGTTGATTATATCTAAAATAATTCCTAATAAATAAATTTTGTAATTATGAAAAACTTAATATTGATCTTCCTGATGTTTTTCCATTCTACCCTTTGGGCACAGGAGCCACCTCCACCTCCAATTGACAAGAATTGGGAATTAAGCACCTTAAAAAGTGATGAATTCAATGATACTACTATTGATACAGAGAAATGGAAAAAATGCACATACAATTGGGGGATTCGAGAAAATAGTAATGGCGTTTTAGGTGGAGGGATATTGCTATTCAATGATCCAATTCATTGCTATGAAAATAATGGATATTTGAACCTCGTGGCTACTCCATATACCGGCACGCCTTTTTATTTTTCAGGAGGCGTTCAATCCAAAAACCATGATTATTCATATGGATATTTTGAGATAAGTGCTTATTTACCTGGCTGGTTTAACAATAATCAAGGTGGCCAATCTTGGGGTGAAGGTTTTTGGCCTGCATTTTGGACATATTACACAGAAGATTCACCGCCTGGCTGTAGGATTATTCATGATGAAGTTGATATTCTTGAACCATGTGGCTATGACTTTATTCATGCCGATAAAAATGTTGTTGGATGGCATGACGAAAAACCTCCATGTGATGCGTATAAAGTAAAAAACATTGAGATAGAAAACCTACCTCCATTATTTCTTCAAGAACATACCTACTCAGCAAAAATATTGCAGGACAGAATCATTTTCTATTTTGATGGTAATCCATTTTATTCAACGCATAATGGTATTGGATATCCGACACACTCACAATACACTGTAATTGATTTTCAAGTGGATGGTCAATTTGCGCCACCCTCGAATACTCCCTGGCCTCAAAGTATGCGAGTTAACTATTACCGATATTGGGAGTTGAAATTTGATTGCCAAACAGATGTATATATAAAAAATAATGCCCAGCTGTATGCTTTTGTTTATTCTGTAAAGCGTAATATATATTTTGGCATTAAATATGATAAACCATCGCTATCAACTATTCCTATTACTTTATCGGGGACTGAACCCTATATTTTTAGGGCTTCAGAGGGTATAACAATATACGGCAATTTTGAAACCATTCTTGGTACAGAATTGTATTTACTACCAACTCTTTATTGCAATTAGGAATATTAATAATTAAAGAATCTTAAATATTACTAACACTTAAATTAAAATATTATGAAAGCTACGACTATAGTGATTGCAATTCTATTATTGACAACTGTTAATTGTTTTTCACAATTAAAGGTCAACACTGATGGCACTGTGAAAATTGGCTCAGCAACGGGTTGGCCCCAAGGAGGCGATCTTCAAATTGTGCAAAACAATAAGACTACAGAGGGTAGAGTATTTGCTACCAGTCCTAATATTGCAAGATGGTGGACAATAAATTCAATCTATGCATATGGATTTGGAATTGATGCAGTTGGAGTAGGTCAAATCTATGGCAATATTTATGATCCAAATGTTCAAATAATTTCATTCAATAAATATTCAACGGTTGGTATTAATTGGCCTAGCTTAACGGGCGGAATTTATCCTTACAAACTCTTGGTTGGTGGAGATATTTATTGTAATCACCTTTGGGAAACAAGCCTTGACGAAAGTGAAAAAGTTGTTAGTCGACCAATTGAAAGTGCTTTGGATAAAATAATGCAAATTACTGGAAAGACAATTACTTCTGATAAGAATCAAAAGAGTTTTGAAAGTTCGCCGATTACAGAGCGATTACATTTTGGATTCTCCTCTAAGGAAGTAGGAGTTGTTTTCCCGAATTTGATTAAAGTTGGTGATAACCCGGAATTGCCCGTTGGAATTAATTATACTGGACTAATTCCTGTATTAGTTGAGGCTCTTAAAGAGCAACAAAGAAAAATAATCAACTTAGAGGATGAAATTAATTCATTAAAACTTTTAAACGGTTTATCGACCCAACACGATAATCAAAAAGTCGGCATTTTGAATCAAAATGTTCCGAATCCATTCAATTATGAGACTCTAATATCTTATTCCATTGAAAGTGATTTTTCTACTGCCATTATTAGCCTTTATAATTTGCAAGGCACCCAATTAAAGACATATAAAATTGAAAAGGGGAGTACTCAACTTGTTATTAAAGGGTCAGAGTATCAAGCAGGAATGTATCTTTACAGTTTAATTATTGACGGTAAAATTGTTGATACAAAGCAAATGGTGTTGACCAATTAATTCAAAAAGGATATCGGTGCCCATTGAAGGCCAATTGATTCTCTTGGTTGGCGAAATGCTTCTTGAAAAAAATCAACCCTGTAATTTTTATGGGGTTGATTTTTTTAAGGTTGTGTAGGATAATTTGTACCTTAGCAATAGCTTTATTGAAAAGTAAAATTGGTCCTTTAATTATAACTTCTAATGCTTCAGGTATTTACAAATTTTTCATTTTCCCAGATTGTTTTCTTTTTATTTGGGACTCTTTTCCTATTATCTAGTTTGGTTTGCCACTTACAAAGAAAATCATCAGTTGCCTTAGTTTTTTTATTTCTAGCTGCATTTTGTATTTTCTGTTTTTCTTCTCTTTTAGACCCTTTTTTAAACCTTTGGGATGAACGCTTTCATGCTTTAGTTGCGAAAAATCTTATTGCACATCCACTAAAACCCACTTTATATGAAAACCCAGTCGTAAATATGGCCTATGATCGCTGGGATCGATCTATAATTTGGCTCCATAAGCAACCATTATTTTTGTGGCAAATATCCTTAAGTTATCAATTGTTTGGATATAACGAGTTCGGAGTAAGGTTCCCAAGCGTTTTAGCTTGTAGTCTACTTGTTATAATAACTTATAGAACTGGTAAAATTCTCGTTGACCAAAATGTTGGATATTTTGCGGCTTTTCTCTTAACTGGTTCCAATTATCTCTTTGAGTTAATATCAGGTAATCAAATGGTTGATCACAATGATGTAATTTTCTTTTTTTATGTTTCTGCAAGTATTTGGACATGGTTAGAATACATTTCTTCAAAAAATAAGGGTTGGTTAATACTCATTGGTATTTTTTCTGCTTTTGCTATACTTACAAAATGGCTGGTTGGGTTGTTGGTATATTCAGGCTGGAGTTTATACATTTTACTTGACAAACAAAGGCGAGCAGACACACATGATTATTTTGACTTCCTTTTATCGATAATTGTAACTAGCTGCGTGGTACTTCCGTGGCAAATTTTAATATTGAAATGGTACCCGACAGAAGCAAATTTGGCCTTTCACTATAATACCGATCATTTTCTTCATGTAATCGAAGGTCATAATGGACCTTGGTGGTATCATTTGGGGAATTTGCAGTATATATATGGCAAATTTTCGATTTTTACAATTCCACTTGGTTTACTTCTATTGTTTAGATCTATTCGATTGGATAGACCAACAGCAATTGCATTTATCTCGTTCCCAATCATAATATTTCTGTTTTATTCAATTGCTGCGACTAAAATGATTTCGTTCCCATTTGTTACATCATTACCACTTTTCATAGGATTAGGTTGCCTAATGGATTATTCAACGCGGTTATTTCAGACTTTTAAACTTCCGACTTGGATATTGAATTCTTCAATCTTCATGTTTTTCATGGCGATTTTTATTTTCAATATTCGTCCCTTAGATGTAATAGCAAATCATTCAAGCAATTCAATTTCTGGAGAATGTAGAAAGGTTTTGGTTTACAACAAGAGTATTTTCCTAAAATGCAAAACTATTTTACCTCATAATGCATTACTCTTTAACTTGAAAGGACGATCTTATATAGACTGTATGTTCTATTCAGGCTTGCCATCATATAATTTCGTACCGTCCTATGAGCAATATCTCAATTTAATAAATCCGAAAGGAAAATATTCGATTGTAATATTTAATATTATCAAAAATGATTGTCCTGAATATCTAAGAAAGGACAATTCAATTATTTTCATCAAGGATACGGTTCAAAGTTGTGACTAGGAATGCTAAAATCGCAATATATTCAGATCTCGCCACTTTATGATTTAGCTCGAAATTTCCACAAAATTACTTGCGAAAAATCCGAACTCACACATATATCACCGAAGCTGAAAGCAAGATCACCTTCTGAATCTCTTCCTTAATAAGGATTCTGGCATTCCGGCTCAGGCCGGGTACGATTGATAGGGTGGGGTGATTTTTACCCGAGATTTTCGCAACACATTTCAATTCCACTTTGGGACGATTATAATGTAATCCTCCCGATTTTTCTGGCCATTACAACGAGGGCTGAAAATATTATAACTGAACCCTCGGCTACCTGCTTAACCGATACTACCTATATTTTAACCGGTGTTACTCATACCATGGCTATTGACCGGTTTATTTCCACCTACCTGATGACCTACGACCATGACAGCCTGAAACGTCAGCAAATATTCAATGATCCGGATACGATTCTATATGCCGGCGCCACGCCCAATACTGCCATTAACGGGGAAAGTATCTTTATCAGCGGTCTGTACAATATTCATCCTTTTGAATACCCCTGGCAATCCACTCCTTCATGGATTCAGGTAACCCGGCTTGACCGTTCTCTGAACATTATCAGCAATAATTTTTACGGGGGAGATGCTTTTTATTCTCCTTATTCTATCATTGCAACAGCAGACGGGGGCGCATTTCTTACCGGGTTCAGGTATGACCTTCAAACGCATCTTTTCGATGTTTTTGCTTTGAAAGTTGATACAAATGGAGCCGTTACACCGGTTCTTATTTTTACCTGTTCACCTGTGGAAATAAAAAGATAGGAAAAGGAAAGCTGGTGAAATCGCGATAGGCGATGGGCGATAGGCGATAGGCGATAGGCGATAGGCGATAAGCGATAAGCGATAGGCGATAGGCGAAAACTCACCAGCTCACCATCTCGCCAACTCACCAGCTCTTTAAATAGCTCAAGACTTTCTGGTCATTCCGCTTTCGGGAATCCCATCCGGAAATTACATCTGTAGTTTAAGGGTCGGTGGCAAACCGCTTCAAAATGTAAGATTTGTTGTTATAAAATAACTTGAATCTAAAGGCTCCTTATGCTATCTTTGCATAGGGAGCCTTTATAATTGAAAAATTATGTCGAAAATTCTCTTAATTTTTATTGCTACCCTGCTATGCATTCCTGTTTTTTGCCAGGAATATTTCAATAAGCGGTTTGAATTTGGACAGCCTGGGATTTGGGATGGGGCTACAACGATTTTAGAACTACCTGATGGATATGTAATTGGTGGAGGAACGGGAACGCCTGGTGATGAATTTTGGCACAGGGTCGGATTTTACAAGATTGACTTTCAGGGAAATAAAGTGTTCTCTAAATTATATGGAGATACTACTGCAGAATATTATATAGGAAATCCCGGATCTATAATTAGATACGATGACTCGTTAGTTTTTGCGGTTGGGTCAATGAATACATATTCATCTGATTGGACACTTCAGGAAGGTTTGTTATATAAATTGACTAATTCTTTTGACACAATTTTTTGTAAACACTATGGTGATAAAATCTCACCAATTGACACAGCCTATCAATTTGAACAGGTAAAAGTTTCGGGAAGTAATATAATAATTGTAGGTGGTAAGATGCCTCGTGGACTGGCTACCCGTGCAATATTAATCAAAGCCAATAGTCAGGGCAGTTTAATCTGGGAAAAGTTTTATGGCTCCGGTTCTTATTCCTATTACCAGGGTCATAGCGTTATCTGTACTAATGACGGAGGATATGCTATTGGGGGAGGGTTGTGGTCACCTATGGCTGGTTATAATACCTCAGGCGACCCGGTGGTTGTAAAAACCGATAGCGCCGGTAACCAGCAATGGTTAAAGGTTTTTGGCGGAAGCTACGAAGATACCCAGGGAATGATTTGCAATACCCTGGATGGGAATATGGTAATGGCTTATGCCTATTGTGACTGGATGATTGGCAGCAACAGTTTCCGCAGGATTAATCTGATTAAGCTGGATAATGCCGGTAATGTGATCTGGAATAAAAAGTACGGGGAAAGTACTTATGAAAAGATTTTATTGAACATCAGAGAAAATTCCGATGGCTCTTTGATTACTTCTGGTATAACACATATTGCAAGGGAATACAGCTCAAAAGACCTTGGATGGATAATGAAAACATCGGCAAATGGAGATAGTTTATGGTATAGAGAATATGATGTATGTAAAGGCGAAGAAAGCGATAATTGGTTATACGATGTAATCCAGACTGCCGATAATGGATATATAGCCTGTGGCGTTGTGTATCCCAAACAACCCGATACCGGTTCCCAGGATGGATGGGTTCTTAAAGTCGATAGTCTGGGCTGTGTCAGTCCGGGTGATTGCTGGGTGGGAATCGGCCAAACCAGGGCGCCGGAAAAAAGGGAAATGTCGGTTTTCCCTAATCCGGCCACGGACAAGGTCAGGGTTCAATTTGGAATGAGGAATGAGGAATTAGGAATTAATGAGGAATTAAGAATTATTGTGTACGATGTTTTTGGGAGGGAGGTGGAAGAAATTAAAATCCCTAACGGAAAGGATGAAACAACCCTGGATGTTTCGGGTTGGCCCAAAGGCATGTACATCATCCGACTGGTTTACAACAACGAAACCATTTCAGGCAGAAAGATACTGGTTCAATAATGGCTATTTCGATAGGCGATATGCGATAGGCGATATGCGATAAGCGATGGGCGAAAACTCACCAACTCACCATCTCACCATCTCACCAACTCACCAGTTCACCATCTCACCAGCTTTTTCCTGGGAAAAGATGGGAGAATCCAGGGAAAAGATGGGAGAACCCAGGGAGAAGATGGGAGGCGGCAGGGAGAACGCAGCGTCCTTAATGGGACTTCAATGGGACTTAAAAGGGAGGAAGATTATTGCCTGAAGATATAAGGAAAGCTCACAATCTTACCGGCTTTCTCCTGGCAAGCATAATAAACACTATGCCGGCTATGACAAACGGGATGGATAGCAACTGACCCATATTCAGGCTCATGCCGCGTTCAAAATCCACCTGGGGTTCTTTGATGAATTCGATAAGAAAGCGCATGCCGAAGACCAGCACAAGAAACATCCCGAAAAGCATGCCATGTACCGGTTTTCCGTCTTCCTTATAATAGTACCACAGCAGTAAAAAGAAAATCAGCAAATAGGATAATCCTTCATAGATCTGGGTTGGATGATGCGGCTGAAGCGCTTCTCCCGGTGTAAGGGAACGGGGGAAATAAAATCCCCAGGGAAGGCTGGTCACATTACCATAAATCTCGGAATTCATCAGGTTTCCCATGCGGATGAAAAAACCAGCCAGGGCGACCACGATCACAATGCGATCCATCACCCATAAGAAAGGCTTTTTCTTGAAATAAGAAAACAACAGGAGGGTGATGATGATTCCGATACCTGCACCATGACTGGCCAGACCACCTTCCCATACCTCGAAAATTTTTATCGGGTGGGAAAGATACCAGGCCGGTTCATAAAAAAACACATGGCCCAGTCTGGCTCCCAAAATAGTCCCGATAATCATATACGTGGTCAGCTCATCCAGCAGTTTAACCGGAATTCCTTCCTTTTTAAAGAACCTTAGGAAAATGATGTATCCGAAGATAAACGAGCAGGCAAACAATAAGCCATACCAGCGAACCGCGAATCCGCCAAAACTGAATATTTCCGGGGAAGGGTCCCAGGTGATGAATCCAAGCATTATTGATACGATTTTATTTTCTTATTAAACAAAGTATCCATTTTAGCTGATAACTGATCCTGATGATTATCTTTGGCAACGATCGATAAACGACGGAGCATCCCCAGCGCTGTCTGAACATCCTGTTCAAAATATTGCTTGTTCCGGGCATCAAAGGAATAATAATAGCTCAGGTTCTGACTGTATATCTCAGCTACCCTTTCGACCAGCTTATTCGCCTTTTCTGTTGCACCTGCCTTGTAATAAACATCAGCATAAGGGATCATGAACATATCGAAGGGCACCTTGGAGTCGGGAAAATACTTAAGGTAGGTATCGAGCAGTTCTATCGCCTCCTTTTTCTTTCCCTGTTCAACCAGCGACTGGGCCGTACGCATGAAATTCGTCTTGGGGCGAACCGAATTGTTCAGACTTTCAGGATCGACATAGACATGCGGATCGTTCAGGTTTCCCCAGGCACATTTGTTTTTAAGAATATCATACGAAGTAAGGGCATCAACCCCGCCCATTCCCTGGATGTAATCGTTGGGATTGGCTTTCAGCGGCATGAATTTGTAAACCCATCCCTGTACCAGGAAACTGGAGTCAACATTGAAAATATGGTTTACACTTGAAGGAGCTGCAAAATACAGGGGCCTTCTCCAGTTGCTGGAAGCAATGATATCAAGCAACATTACATCATTTTTATACAGCTGGTTGGAACGGATGGTCCAGTATATCGTATCCAGCATTTTCCCCTGTAGGTGTTTGGGAACAATGCCGTATTTCACGCAGGCAGCAGAATCCACGGTAAGTTTGACCTTTTTGGATGGGAAATACTTGATTTTTTCTCCATTCTGAAGGGTTAGAAAGGTCTGGGGATTATCGCTTTTAATGAATTCCACCAGGTCTTTTAATTCCACATAATCCTTAATGCCGATGTCATAGAAAGGAATGATATCATTGGAACCCTGGCGGTATTGTTCCTTATCGAGTGTAAATGGCAAAGGTTCTGATTCATAGGCTTTTTTATACATCTGGTTGATGTACCAGGGACCTGAGGCCAGCATGAGGTTGACCACCCGCACATCGGTACGGATACCCTCCACTTCCTGATCGTACCAGAGCGGGAAAGTATCGTTATCGCCATTGGTGAAAAGGATGGCCTGATGATCGCAGGAGTTCAGGTAATTTGCCGCGAAATCACGGCAGGCATATTTCCCTGAACGGTCGTGATCATCCCAGTTTTCCATGGCCATGATCCCGGGAATCAGGATCAGGGTTGCCACAAAGACCAGGGCGATGGCCAGATTTTCCTTCAGCTTTTTCCCCAGCCAGGTGATCAGGGCGATCACGCCCAAACCTATCCATATTGCAAAGGCATAGAAGGAAGCTGCATAGGCGTAATCCCGCTCACGGGGCTCGAATGGCTGCTGGTTGAGATATACCGTGATGGCCAGCCCGGTCATCAGGAATAACAATCCAACGATCAACGTTCCTTCCCCGTCTTTCCTTAACTGGAAGAAGAAACCGATCAAACCGAGTAAAAGCGGAAGCATGAAATATTTATTGGTACCCCGGTTTTTCATGCTGTCGGGAAGATCGGTCTGGGGATGGCCCAGTCTGGCTTTATCCAGGAAAGGGATCCCGGATATCCAGTTCCCGTTTTCAATGCCTCCGAATCCCTGCACATCATTCTGGCGACCGGAGAAATTCCACATGAAATACCGGAAGTACATGAACCCGACCTGATAGGTAAAGAAATATTTCAAATTTTCTCCAAAAGTAGGACGGTTGCGGGTTTCAGCTTTCCCATCCTGATCTGTGATGGAGATGGGAACTCCTTCTCCGCCCCAGCGTTTGTAGAAATCGGCAGAGCCCTTGCGCTGACTACTCCACATCCTGGGAAACAAGGTTGTAAATCTCGGGTCAAACACGGGGATAGTCCCCTTACGATCATCAATGATCACATATTTTCCGGCCTGGGCATCTTTCTGATAAATGGGACTTCCATCGAGGTAATCAACAATAGGAGCATTATAATACTGACCATGAAAAATCGGGAAATCGCCATACTGTTCGCGATTGAGGTAAGAAAGCAGACTGATGGCATCCTTGGGTGCATTTTCGTTGATGGGAGTGTCGGCATTGGCACGGATCACCAGCATGATAAAGGAAGAATACCCGATCAGGATGAAAGCCAGCGACAGTATGATGGTATTGGCAATGGTCTTTCCTTTCTTGCGGGTATAATACAACCCCCATATGATGCCTCCGATAAGCAACAGAAAATAGAAGATCGTACCCGTATTAAATGGCAAACCCAATCCGTTGACAAATAATAATTCGAAATTTCCTGAAAGCTTTACTACCCATGGGATGATGACAAACATCACGAAAGCAAGGATCAGAATAGATATGGTAAAAGTGATGACCAGACCCCATTTGGTGGTTTTGAACTTTTTAAAGTAATAAACCATGCAGGTAGCAGGAATCACAAGCAGGTTAAGCAGGTGAACGCCGATGGCGATGCCGATCAGAAAAGCGATCAGTACAAGCCAGCGGTAGGAATGTTTTTCCCCGGCCACACTTTCCCATTTTAAAATCGCCCAGAAGGAAATGGCAGTAAAAAATGATGACATGGCATACACTTCTCCTTCCACCGCTGAAAACCAGAAAGAATCGGTAAAGGTATAAGCCAGTGATCCGATGAGGGAAGCAGCAATAATGGTGTAGGTCTGGCCCTGAGTTAATTCTCCCTTAGGGGCAACAATCTTTTTGGCCAACAAGGAAATCGACCAGAAAAGAAACAGTATGGTGAAACTGCTGCTTAGGGCCGACATGATATTCACCATCATGGCCACTTTGGTAACATCACCGAAAGCAAAAATGGAGAAAAACCGGCCCAGCATCTGGAACAAAGGAGCTCCCGGGGGATGCCCGACCTGTAATTTGAAGGCGGTGGCAATATATTCACCGCAATCCCACCAGCTGGCTGTAGGTTCTATTGTCAGCAGGTAAACTGCTGAAGCGATGATAAAAGTCAACCAGCCGAAAATGTTGTTCAGTTTCTGAAAATTCTTCATAAAATACTGTTTATCGGGTATCAGGGCACGAAAGTACAAATTTACCGATAAAAATTGAACGTTTAAAAAAAATTCCTACTTTTGCACTCGCAAATGAGGATTTACGGCATTCCTGTTACTCTTTCTCTTATCCTGAGCAAGTTAATTCGTAAATCGTAACTTAATTTGACCCATGGTGTAAAGGTAGCACAAGAGATTTTGGTTCTCTCGGTCCAGGTTCGAATCCTGGTGGGTCAACAAAAACTTCTTTATCTTCTTCTCAGTGATACGTGAATAATAGCACAGGCGGGATCAGGAGAAGGCAGGCCAGGATCAGGAAAATAACAGACAAGGGGAACATAAACCTGACCCATTTATCATAGGGAATATTCCCGATAGCCAAGATTCCCATGGTTACCCCACTCGTTGGAAAAATATTGGTAAATAACCCATCCCCTAATTGAAATGCCAATACTGCCGTCTGGCGTGTGATCCCTATCAGGTCGGCCAGGGGTGACATCAGGGGCATGGTCAGTGCCGCCTGTCCCGAACCGGAAGGGACAAAGAAATTCATAAAGCCCTGAAATACGAACATCATCTGAACGGATACCACCTTGGGGAACATGTCCATGGTTCCTGCAATTCCGGCAAGAATAGTATCAATGATCTTTCCGTCGGTGGCTATGATCAGCATACCACGGGTAAGTCCTATGACAAAAGCCGCGGTCATCATATCCCTGGCGCCTTCCAGGAAAGCCCCAACAGCTATATTGGGGTTCAGGCGGTAGATCAATGCGGTGAGTACGCCCATGAACAGGAACAATCCTGCAATTTCGTTAATGTACCAGTCCCACAGATTAACTCCGACTATGAGCATGACGATGGAGGAGAAGAAAATGATCAGTGCCAGTTTCCTTTTCAGGGTAAGGACAAGATCTTCCGAGGAATGATATGCCGTGAGATCTCTTTTCCGGTCAATTTCATATACCAGGCTTTTTTCAGGGTTCTTCTCGATCCTCCTGGCATAGAGCATGACAAAGATAATGGCGGCAGTCATGAGTACAAGCCAGACGACAATGCGGTATTCCCAGCCGCTGAAAATCGGTATTTCAGAAATGCCCTGGGCAATACCGATGGTGAAGGGGTTGCTGAATGCGCCTGCGAAACCAGATGCAGCACCGATAAAGGGCATGGCAATGCCGGTCAGAGAATCGTAGCCCATGGCAATGGCCAGAGGGATCGTAATGAGGATAAATACCATCACCTCTTCTGACATGCCAAAGGAAGCTCCGGCCAATGAAAAGAGGAACATGATAATGGGTATGATGAATCTCTTGATGGCCGGATTCCTGCGTGTAGCTTCAAGGACACCGGCCAATCCCGCATTGATCGCCCCGGTCTTGCTGACGATCCCGAATGCGCCTCCGATCAGCAATACAAGGGCGATGATCTGGGAGGCCGACATCATCCCTTTGATGGGTGCCGTGAATAACTCCATAAATCCCTGTGGCTTCGGGTCAACGGTATGATAAGTTCCGGGAACCACGACCTGGCGGCCATGATAATCATGACGATCAAACTGACCGGCAGGGATGATCCAGGTAAGAATTAAAAAAAGGATGAGTATAAAGGAGATGATAATTAAAGTATGGGGGATTCTTTTCTTTTCCATTGAAAAAAATTTATCAGGTTCAGGTAAGAATCTGCAAATTTATTTTTTTTTCAACAGAATTATTATCTTTGTCTGAACAGAAGTTGAACCATAAAATGTAAACCTATGAAAAAAACTTTACTTTTTCTTGCAGTGATGCTTCTTTTCATCACAAACAGCTATTCCCAGGCATCATTCAGTACAGGTGCTTTGAATGTTGAAGTTGATGAATATGGCGGCATCGCGCTGTACACTCCGGATGGCACCTACCAACTGTATCGCGCCGCAGTTTTAGTCGCAAGTTCACCAACCACTGTATTTAATTACAAACTGGATGCAGATGTGGAAGAACCGACGGTTCTGGTTGACAATCCAACTTTGAGTGATTTTGAAATCTATGGCGCCTATAACAATGAATATTCCGAAGAACCACCTGATGTAATTGCAAGATTGCGTGCCTTCGGATGGAATGACGGCGCTTTCACCATCGTCAAATTCACCATAGAGAATAATGAAGCAACTGCCATTAATGCATCAGCAGGTCTTGATATTATTCCATATCTGAATGAGGAGTATGGATATGATTCTGTATCATACAACAGCGCTGAGGGAGTAATCCGGTTCCACAGGGGCGCAGAGGTGAATATGGGCATGAAACTTCTCTCTGCATCCTTATCATCCCTTTATTCTTTTGAATGGTATGATGAATATGAGGCTGATACGAGTTACTGGAATTGGATGAATACCGGGGCATTACAGCCTTTGTATGCTTCCGAAACCGCTGACGGTCCGGTTACCATTACAGCTCAGGATCCCGTAGTTTTAGATCCGGGGGCATCTTTTAATGTATATTATGCCATGGCGCTCGGGGCTGATGAACCGACCATGTTATCGAACATTACGGCAGCGATAGAGAAGTACAATATACTGATCACTTCCGTTGAAGATCCCGGAACTTCTGTAAAAGGACTCAGGCTTGAACAAAATCATCCCAATCCCTTCAGGCAATCAACAGAAATCAGCTATAATTTGCCCGATGATGGATTTGTTAGTCTGAAGCTTTATAATGTCATCGGCAATGAAGTGGCAACCCTGGTGAATGCTGATCAATCGAAAGGTCCGCACACCATGAATTTCAATGCCCATGATCTACCTGCTGGCGTTTATTACTACACCATCAGATTCAATAATCAGATCAGTACTAATAAGATGTTCCTGATCAAATAGCGTATCCCTTCTTCAATTAATTTAAGAAAGAAGTTGTCTCACAAAATGAAAAAGTCTAACCACAAAGGTCGCAAAGAATTGACAAAAGGACACAAAGAGTAAAATATCAACACCTTAATTATTGTGTACTTTGTGGATGACTTCGTGTCCTTTGTGGTTAAATAACTTTTGAGACAGCTTCTTTTCATGTACAGATGTATGCAACAAATTACGAACTACAGCTTGATCCAGGCTACTGTCATGGCATGAGGACTTACCCCGGTAATCCAGTCTTCCTGTCCGGAACCATCGAGGTTGGCCCGGATGATCTTCCCATCAGGATCTGAATTTGAATTTTTAACTCCCCAGAAGAGCTTATTTCGTTGCTCATCAATGGTAATACCCCAGGTGGCCTTGAGCCCGTAATCGCCAATCCGGGTGAAACCTGTTCCATCCAGGTTGCACATATACACTCCGTTTTCCGTGGCTACAGTGCCAGCTGAACCATAAAGAACCAGGTATGCTTTCCCATTCCTGAAATCCATCTCCAGGGCGGTGCCATCAACATCAGAGGTACCTGGAGCATCGATGGTTATCTGAGTAAAATCCGTTCCATCGAAATTCACAGACCAGAAGCCCCCCAGGTAATCCGTTTTATCATTGACCAGGTAAATTTTATTTGTTGTGGGGTCATATTGCATGTCGATCGGATACTGAGGCTCTGTTGCCCCGCCATTCATGGCAATGAATAATTCGGGATTGGTTCCATCGAGGTTAGCACGGTAGATTCCTCCGGTACGTCCCCAATAGATTTTATCAGCAAGCACGAAGATAGCTTCTGCATCTCCGACGATTTCCTGGCCCGGAACATTGGCATCCAGTATTTTTTGTCCATTTTTTCCATCGGCATCATACCGGTAGATAGCCTGGTTGGAATAATCGGTGATGTATACTTTCTTATGCGCAGTATCCACTGCAATGCCATAAGGTCTTGACATGTCAGCTTCCTCAAAATCCTGGATCAGCGGAGGGGCATCATCCAGGATAACCATATGACCATTCCCCACTGTACCTCTGGTAGTAAAGTAAAACACCTGAGTCAGCCCGGCCAGCGGGTCTTTGATGTTCACAACCATCGTTTTAACATCCTGGTTATAATACACCGAATTTTGAGGTGTACAGGTAAGTTTAACACTGTATAAACCAGGTGCTGTATAAGTGGTCTTCGGGTTAATTTCCGTTGAAGTCTGGCCGTTCCCGAAATCCCAAGCATACCCTTTGGCATTTATAGATAAATTGGTAAAATCAACTTCACAGGGTGCGTAGCCATCATTGCTGACTACATAGCTAAAATTAGCCACAGTACTGGCGGCAGGCGTCCCCATGTCCTTCTTTTTGCATCCTGCTCCCAAAGCCAGGATCAACAGGACCGGGATAATATATAACAGATTTTTTTTCATTGTTTTCTATATTAACAGTTTGAAAAATGATCAATACCCCGGATTCTGGGTCATCAGTGTATTTGTTTGCAACTCGCTCAGGGGTATCGGAAAGAGGGTATATTTCTCATCGATTCCCAGGATTGTGGTTGCTCTTTTTGTTCTGACCAGGTCGGACCAGCGCTGGCTCTCAAAAGCAAACTCATGCCTGCGTTCGTTTTCAATGGCCAGCTTCAGCTCATCATAGGTAGTGGCTGTTGTGGGTATTAAACCAGCCCTCAGTCGCAGGGTGTTGATATCACTCCGGATATCTTCGATATTTCCATTCGAATAGGCCAGGACTTCTGCACGTATCATGTACATTTCAGCAAGGCGAAGCACATATACCCGGTCGGTACCCGAAGTGTAATCAGTGTATTTGATTCCATACGGCAGATTATTCTCATCAAACGTGATGGAAGCATTGAACCTTGTTGTATCGGTATTCTGGAAACCCTGAACAAAGGCAGTAGGTGGTGAAACCTCATAGCGGCCGGTAAGACTGACGGGAAAGAAATATTGAGCCAAACGGTTATAGTTCTGGGCATCAAAAATTACCTCGAAAATAGATTCCGTTGTATTCCCATGGAAAAGGTCAGTAAAAGCCGGGGCCAGGGTGAATCCGCCATCATTGATCACTTCATCAGCCTTTGCTTTAGCCAGCGCTCCGATAGCTGCATCGCCGGTATATTGGAATTGTGCCAGATATACCCTGGCTAACAAGGCCTTTGCACTGAAAGCGCTGGCCCAACCTAAGGGCCTGGTGGCTGGCAAAATTTGTTCGGCCTGTTGCAGATCAGCAATAATCTGGGAATAAACTTCAGCTACCGTATTGCGGGCCTGGTTGATCGTGCTAAGGTCCAGCGTTGGTTTGGTCTTGATGGGAATTCCACCAAAATAGCTCAAGAGGTTGAAATGAGATAAAGCCCGGAGGAAAAGGCCATCCCCTGTATACCTATTCCGGTCATCGGTAGACATGTCAATGCCGTCAATTCGGGAGAGCACATTGTTCACCCGGTTGATGCAATCGTAATTCGATGACCATATACCATCAATAATTCCGTTGTCGGATGCAATCAGATTTTCTCCAATCTGCTGATAATCGCGGGTAGTACCTGTCCAGGCCAGATTATCGGCAGCCAGATCTTCCACGATAACTTTGTTTCGTCCGTAATTGCCCACATCATGCAGGGAATAATAAGCTCCAGTGATGGCTTTGTCCACCCCTGTTTTATCCTTGATGGCCTGATCAGCCGAAATAGAATCTGTTGGCTGAACATCGAGCATCTTTTTACAGGAGATCGTGGCCAGGGAGACCACCATCATTATATATATCAATTTTTTCATCTTTTTTGGTGTTAATGGTTAAAAAACAAAACTCAATCCGACCAGGATAGTGCGTGATTGCGGGTAGGTAAAGAAGTCGGTTCCGATGATGATATTGCTGGAGCCTCCATAATAGTTTACTTCGGGGTCCATCCCGAAATAATTGGTGAAGGTGAATAGGTTCTGGACGGTAGCATATACTTTAGCAGACTTCATCCCGATCTTTTTGATCCATTTTTTATTGAAATTATAGCTTAGCGTGATGTTCTTCACTCTGAGGAAGGAACCATCTTCAATGAATCTCGATGATTTATATGAGTCACCGACCTTGGGGAATTGCGTGATATCTCCTGGTTTTTGCCATCTGCCATTCATCCGGGTCGTCTGGTTATCTTCTCCGGTACCCGATTCAAGGTACATCAGTGTTCCATTAAAAATATCATTCCCGTATACAGCCTGAAGGAAAATGGAGAGTTCAAAATTCATATAGCTGAACACATTGGTGAATCCCGCGGTGAAATCGGGGTTAGGATCGCCGGTTTTGATGCGATCGTCGGAGGTGATGGTGCCGTCGTGATTGACATCTTCATACACCAGGTTCCCTGTAGTCGGGTCAACACCAAGGCAATGAAGACCATAAAAGATACCTATTGGCTGGCCAACCTCGACCCGGTTCCCGCCCCGGCCCATGTCGTCAATCGGTTGATCCTGGTAGAGACTCAAAACTTTGTTGCGGTTCATGGCAAAATTGAGGGAGGAAGTCCAGGTGAATGCTTTATCAATATTCACCGTATTCAGTACAACTTCAAGTCCCTTGTTCTCCAATTGCCCGATATTGGAGGAAATGGAGTAAAACCCCGAGGAAGAAGGGATCGGTCTCTCCAGCAGCAGGTCCTTGGTATGGTTGTAATACACATCGAAATTCAGGCTGATCCTGTTCTTGAACAACGACAGGTCAAAACCCAGTCCGTATTGGGTGGTAGTTTCCCACTTGAGGTCGGGATTGGGTAGCTGGGTGGGTGCGATCCCTGAATTGCCCCCATAATTGTATCCGGCGCTGTACAGACCGAGAGAGGCAAAATCACCTATCCCGTCATTGCCTGTCTGCCCGCAGATAGCCCTGATTTTCAGTTCATCGATCCATTTGACACTTTTCAGGAAAGGTTCTTCCGACAAACGCCATGCGAAGGAACCTGCCGGGAAATAACCATATTTGTTGTTTACCCCGAATTTAGAGGAACCATCGGCCCGGGCTGTCAGGGTGAAAATATATTTGAATTTGTAATTGTATTTGAACTGACCGAAATAAGAATTCATCACACGATCAAGTGCGGTTGCAGAAGCAGCACGAATAGTGCCGGCAGAAGTCATGTACTGGAGATTATCATTGGGAAAATTGATCCCTTCAATATAGGTTGACCGGTTGGAGTATTTCTCAAAACTATGACCGATCAGGACATCGATATTGTGCTTTTTATTAAATTCCCTGATATACTGGAGAACATTGTTGGTAGTGATATTGCTGGCATAATTGGTCCCTTCAATACCCAGTCCGTTATATTTTTTTCCTTGCCGGGTGGTTGTGGGGTCGTAACTATGCTCCCGGAGATTATAGATATCGATCCCGAATTTAGAGGTGAAAGTAAACCCATTTAGAAATTTGTATTCGACGTAAGCATTTCCTGCCGTGCGGTTGGTATATGCATTGTTGATTGAATTATTGGCTATGGCAACCGGGTTGGCGTAAAACATGGACTCGTCGTAATCACCGTTGGCATCATAAACGGGATAAATGGCAGGTATCGACATCGCGTTTGGCAGAGGACCATTTAACGTGGCATCGCCTTCCACCCTGGCATTTTTCGAGTAGGTAATTCCGACACCACCACCAATGGTCAGGTTGGGCAGGATCTTATAATCCGCATTGATACGTCCGCTATACCGCTGATAAGATGATCCCTTAACCACACCCGTTTGGTCATAGTAGTTACCGGAGATAAAAAGTCTGAATTTATCATTTCCACTGCTTACTGAAAGTTCCGTGTTCGCCGTGGGCGCTGTCCTCAGGATCTCGTCCATCCAGTCGGTGTTGATCCCTTCCACACTTGTTCCTTTGTAGGCATTCCAATCTGCGGCGCTCATCATCGGGATGATCCGCTCCTTCGGCAAGGTCTGCCATCCATAGCTAAGGTTCAGCGATACATCCGTCTTACCGCGGCTACCTTTTTTGGTAGTGATCAGGACAACACCATTGGAAGCCCGTGCACCATAAACCGAAGTAGCTGAGGCATCCTTCAGGATAGTCATGGATTCGATATCATTGGGGTTGATGTCGCTCATGGCATTGATTTCCTGACCACTCATCCCAACCTGGGAATATTCACCGGTGATGGCAGGTATTCCGTCGATAACAATCAGGGGCTGATTGCTGGCATTAATAGAACTTCCGCCCCTGAGTTTGATCATGTTCTGACCACCGGGGGTTCCCGACTGGGAGGTCACGGTGAGTCCGGCCGTCTGGCCTTGCAGAACCCCATCTATTGTACGAATCGGTATATTTTTAATCTCATCTTCATTCAACAACTCGACCGAGCCGGAGAGAAGCTTTTTGCTGGTAGTACTGTACCCAACCACCACGATCTCCCCAAGTGGAACGTCCTGGTCATCCATTTTAACATTAATAATCCTGCTTCCGTTTATCGGGATTTCCTGTGTCTGCATTCCTACGAAAGAGAAAACCAAAACACCATTGAAAGGCGCCTTTAGTTTATAATTTCCGTTAAGGTCAGACGTAGTACCCTGTGTGCTGCCTTTTAGCATAATGGTTACTCCGGGCACAGGCATCTTGTCATCCGAGGAACTTATCGTTCCGCTGACCTGAATATCCTGTGCCATCATCGTCTGGATTAACATGGTCAGCAACAATAATAGTAGGTAAGGTTTTTTCATGTTTTTATGGTTTAGTTCCTGAATTTTATTTTATGGGTTTTATAGATACTTCAACGGGGATGATATCCATCCTGATATTGGTTACGGAATATTGGTCCTTACAGTCAGGCAGATCAAGATAAAACACTTCGCTTGAAGGTGTTTTTGAAAAAGTGACCATAAATCCGGAATTTTGACTATAAAAGCTGATATTCTCAACTTTATCAGCCTCTTTCTGATCCATCAGGTATGTTGTAATCAGATCATAGAAATCAACAGAATGACTTGATAATATTCCTGTTTGAGAGGAATTCTCAATCCTGAAACGTTCGATTCCACGGGTAGGTTTTTTATCGACAGCGGCTGTGATTTTCCCGTTGATAATATTGAATGAATCACCTTGTTCAAGGTAGTTCACAGTAATATTTTCTATCCTGGGTAAATCCTGAACATAAGAAATACGGGCATCCTTTGAATTCAAGATCGTTACCCCTGAAGCACCGGCCACCATCACCAGGTGCTTTTTGCCGAAATATATCAGCGCTGTGTTTTCGTCAATGCCAAAACCAAGATTAAACCTGGGTTTTCCCTTCATAAGGGCAACTGCAAGCCTTCCGATCCTGGATCGCACTTGAAAATGCTGATCCACGATTCCACCCGGGAAAAAGCCCAGACCGCGTGACATCAACACACCGTTGCTGTCAGGAAAATCATCTCCCTGGTAATCTGAAATAACACCATGAATCAACGCACCCAGGCTGTTTCCGCCGCAAATCATGGCTTCACTCATGATAGCTGCACCTGCACTTGTACCCCCGATTACACCCCCGGTGCGATAAACATCCCAAACTGCCGTTAAAACCGGTGTCTGGCTGCCATCAGGAAGAACAAGTGTTTTCATGGTTCTCTGCTGATCACCGCCAGTAAACCAGACAGCGGAACACTTTCTGACCAGATCGGCCAAACGGAGTTCATTCCCGTTGTTTTTCCATTCGGATTCATTCACATCCCTGGTACTGTCATCATCCATCAATGCCACGGGTATCAGGTGAATGTTTTCGGGTTTAACACCATAAGAGATCAGTTCACTCCTGAAATACACGAACGACTGCATGGGTGCCCCACCGGCTGAAGGAATCACCGCAAAGGAAGCAGTTCCGGCTCCACCTGCCAGATCAATCAGTTGGGTAAAAACGCTCCCATTATTGGCTTCAAGTCCTCCTCCTACAATCACCAGGTTCCCCTGCGAAAAAGTGGAATCAGGTTCATTGATGGAAAAAATCAGCAGGGAAATAAAAAAAAACTTAGCCTGTACATTCCTCATCCTTCTTATGTTTATTCTTTAATAAACTTTAATACATTGTTAATATCATTATTATTGTTTCTTAAAATCAGAAAGTATATTCCTGGTTTGAGCCCTGAAACATCAATTTTATCCTGCTCATTACTGCAATAACCCCTCATTAAAGTGATCCCCGTCAGATTGATGATCGCCCAGGCATATTCCCCTAAATTTCCTTTCAGCATCATTTTATCGTGAACAGGGTTAGGTGAAATCAAGGGAGCATGCATGCTGTCATTATACTGAATTCCTGCCCCTTGCACTGTTCCCATGAAGTAAGGGGTGGAATAATCAGCCAGAGAAAGTTTCAGATGTTCAAAGCCTGCAATCATCCTTGGTTTTGTGTTTGTGCTCCCGGATGCAGAATGACTCGAAAAGCCAGCGAGATTTCCGGCATTGGCAATGATCATTACCGGGGCAGCTCCGAAGCCCGTTAGTGTAGTTTTACCGGAAACAGGGGTAAATTTCATATAACTGTGATTGGTGAGCCATATCCCGAATTTCAGCGTGTCTAAAGCCATGGCATAAGGGACAGCCGTTGCAGTGTTTTCATAGATGCTGCTGTTCAGGTAAGTGTCGGGCATAATTACGGTATGCTGAAGCAACGAAAGTCCGGGATTAAAAGTAAGGTTAGCATAATAAGAAGCATATTCCGTAAGATAATTTCCCACAACGGTTTTCCCTGCCAACCGTGCATCATCGCCCACAAAAGCGGTTATCATGCCATTGCTTTTTATTTTTTGCTGAAGCAATATCCCGTTGCCTGTTTCCAGGAAAGCCTGAAATTCCGTAAAACTGTTTTTCAGAAAAAGGATCTTTGTAACCTGATTGATGTATGTGCTTAAATCAGGATCTGTTCCTGTTTGCAGGGATAGCTTAAAGATAAAGACCCGGGAAGCGCCCAGTTCCTGTAATTTATTAGCATAGCCTGCAGCCAGGTTGCTATCGCCTGACAATAACAGGATTTCAGCAGATGAAACACCATTGCTGTCCACTAAGTCTTTCAGGAAATTCTGATTGTCGGAAAGTGGATTGCTGCCGCTGGCCAGTATGGTATAATTTCCTGATTCTTCAAACCGGGAGGAATTGATCTGATGGTCAAGACTGGAAAATCCGGCCTGGCCCGTAGAGAAATCGTATGTACACCCGTGCAGTAGCTGCATAATATTTACAGTGTCGCACAGTAATTTATTTCCGTTCAGGGAATAAGAACTTCCGGATTGGTAAATGTTTGCACAGCCGGTACCATATACAGTCCCTAAGCCATTTTCATCCACGGTCATGCAAGTCATGTCATCCATGCCCAGTCCGGTGATGGAAATCCCCTGGTTCAGTTGAAAATTCGCCAGAAATCCCACCAATCTGCCGAACCGGCCCCGCTCGGCAAAATGGGTGTCGAAAATAAAACCCGGTACAAGGTACATGAAATCGCTTGCAAGGGTTACATATTGATTATTGGGGTTTTCGATGCATTCGTAAGGATAAACAGTACCGTTTTCAGCGGTAAAAATCACTGATGAAAGAATATGCATTCCGGCTGATGTACCACAAAGGGTTCCTCCCTGTTGATAAACATAATTCACTGCTTCCTGCAGCTTCGTATTGCGGTAAAGGTTATAGTATTCATATTGATCGCCACCCCTGAAGAAAATCACATCGTAGGATATCAGTGTATCGTAAGTAGCCTGGCTGTCTGCACTGTCATGGCTGTCAATGGCAAATTCCTTTGCCCTGACGGCACCGCATTGCTGGATGAAATAGGGTGCCAGTGTTCCTGTTGAGGTACCGATAATGGCTACCCTCTTCCCCTCTCCTGCCCAGCGATATGCCGGGGTACTCCAGCTTGATACACCATTTTTTTCCGCTCCACCGCCAACAAGCAATAAACGGCCTGTCTGGCTGTATGTAATGAATAATCCGAAAAAAAAGAAAAGAAAAAACAATATCCGTTGCCAATACTTTCTGAAAGTATTATTTGTCATTTTATTCCAATGCATAGTAAATAGTATAACGAAAATATAAAATAAGGGATTATAAAAAACAAAGGACTTGATTTTTTTACCAACTTTGAAAACTAAAACAGATTACTATGCTAACACTATTTAAAAATGCCAGCTTATATGCTCCGGAGTACCTTGGGATAAATGATGTGCTGACCGGTGGAACAAGCATACTGGCCATTGCAGATGATATTCAACCTCCTGCTGATTTGGATACAGCCGTGATCGACTGCACCGGACTGACAATTGTTCCGGGGCTTATTGACTCGCATGTTCATATTACCGGAGGCGGCGGTGAAGGAGGACCAGCCAGCCGGATGCCGGAACTTCAACTGAATATGATGATAGAAGGCGGGGTCACTACAGTGATCGGATGCCTCGGTACCGATGGAATAACCCGTACCGTGGAAAGTGTCCTTATGAAAGTTAAAACCCTTCGCGCATCAGGTGTTTCTGCATGGATGTACACCGGCGCATACCAGGTTCCACCCCCCACCATCACCGGTGATATCGCCAGGGATATTGCCCTTTTTGAAGAGATTATCGGAGTTGGAGAAATAGCCATTTCCGACCATCGTTCATCCATCCCCTCTATTGCTGAATTAGCCAGGATTACAGCGCATGCACGTGTGGCAGGCATGATTGGCGGAAAGGCCGGGATTGTCAATATGCATATGGGTGATGCCCGGGATCCTTTCAGACCCATCCATGAGGTGGTTGCCTGCACTGAGATGGGTTACAGGCAGTTCATTCCCACCCATTGCAATCGTAATCCCTACATCTTCGAAGATGCCAAAGAATACGGAAAAAAAGGCTTTGTGGATATCACTACCAGTTCCTATCCCTATGATATGGATGTAGAGATCAAACCAGCAATCGCGCTAAAACAACTCCTTGAAGCCGGCGTCCCGATTGACCATATTACTTTTACCTCCGATGGATGTGGTTCCCTGCCCAGCTTCGATGCCGAGGGGAAACTGGTGAAAATTGACATGGGACTTCCTTCCTCCATTTTGCGGGAAATCAAAGAAGCAGTCATGATCGACAAAATCCCGCTGGAAACCGCCATTCAGGTTGCCACCTCAAGCCCTGCAGGAATACTGAAACTTGCTGCAAAGGGACACATTAGGGAAGGGTACGATGCCGACCTCCTGATACTGGATGATCATTTCAATATCATATACCTGATGGCCATGGGTAAGATAATAAATCATTGAGCAGGGACAAACAGACAAATTACGATTTACGCCTGCCGGCAGGCAGGATTTTTGATTAACAAACCTTTTGAATTATGCGCAGATCCCTTCTTCTTTTAATTTTTCTTTCGTTTTCATGGATGAACCTGCAGGCACAAACACCTTCAGCTTCGGTTCCGGATCCCTCCGTAAATGATTTTGAAGGCATTCTGTCATTTCTTTCATCCGATTGGATGGAGGGACGAGAAGCCGCCACCAGAGGCGGATTCATGGCTGCTGATTATATCGCTTCGGTAATGCAGACAAACGGACTACGCCCTTACGGAGATACAGATAAAAGTAAGCATACTTATTTCCAGAATTTTAATGTGATCCGGTATCAGGTAGAAAAATCGGCTTTGGCATATATGCAGCATTCACAGGAAGGAGAATCAGCGCTATGGCTCACTCAAGGTATCGATTATAACATCAACCCTGTTCCTTTTAGCAGGGAATCAATAGCACCGGTGGTATTTGCCGGATATGGCATTGAATCGCCAGCCAATGGATACGATGACTACCGAGGAATTGATGTCAATCATCGCATCGTTGCAATTATCGATGGCTTCCCGGGACATGCTGATACAAATTCACCGGCATGGAAGAAAATCGGTAAGACTTTTACTGAAAATTTCACCTCCACATCAAAAAAACTCCGAATTGCTGAGAAAAATGGAGCCGTGGCAGTGATTATCTTAAATCAGGATTTAATAATCAATGCGTTAAATTCACCAAAACCAGCAGAAGCTGATTATGACGATCCTGAATATTATTTACCGGGAGATACAAGTATAGTGAAAATTCCATGCTTCAGACTTGGAAAGGATGCCACCTGGCTACTTCTGTATGGCACCAGCACCGATCTGCAAGGCTTTGAAAAAAAAGCAGCCCTTGATCTTACCACTGCCTCTGCCATGCTTCAAGGCAAAAAACTCAGGTTATCAGTTGCTGTCAAACAGGAACCAATGGCCGTTCGAAATGTAATGGGCATAATTTATGGCAAAGACAGTACCAAAAATCTCCTGGTTGGTGCTCATTATGACCACCTGGGTATCAGAAAAGGCATGACATTCAACGGGGCCGATGATAATGCTTCCGGAGTTTCAGGGATGCTTGCATTGTCGCGTATATGGGCTGATCTGACGGAAAAACCATCCTGCAATATCATTTTTACCGCATGGACGGCAGAAGAAAAAGGGCTTCTGGGAAGTGACTATTTTGCCCGGCATTCATTGCTGATTCCCGACAGGTTATCGATGGTTATCAATCTTGATATGATTTCACGAAGTGCGTCTGATGATACCGCCAGATGCGCAATATGCATCGGGACACTACCGGACAACGAGAATTTAAGAAAAATAGCCAGGAACAGCAATGCGCAATTGAAGCATCCTTTTACACTTGATCTATGGGATGTGACAGGTCATACGGGAAGTGATTACAGCCCTTTTGCCGCCCGGAAGATCCCTGTGATGACCTTTTTCTCTGGATTTCATGAGGACTATCACTCTCCCCGAGATGTGTTTTCAAAAACAGATCCTGAAAAAATGGAGAAGATTCTGAAAATTGTCAATGATTGCCTCGGGGAATTTGCATTAAATCCCGGGATAAAATAAAATCTCCGTTAGGTTAAATCTTCTGAGCCACACTCCTGACAGTTACATTATCGAGTTCCCGCATATTTACCTCCACCCCGATTCCGGGTTTGACAGGAACATCCATGGTGCCGTCAGGGTTTACCACAAATTCCGGATCTACAATATCCGTTTTGTAATATCTTTTACTGGCCGAAATATCGCCTGGCAAAGTAAAATTGGAGAGGGAGGCCAGCGCCACATTCCCGGCACGTCCAATCCCTGATTCCAGCATACCGCCATGCCATACGGGGATTTTCTTGCTGGCACAATAATCATGGATAAGCTTTGATTCTGTATATCCGCCAACGCGGCCGGGCTTGATATTGATAATTCTGCAACTGTCGAGTTCAATGGCAGCCCTTGTATCGTCAAGAGAGTGAATGCTCTCATCCAGGCAGATGGGGGTCTTCAGTTCACGTTGCATTTTTGAATGATCATAAATATCCTCATAACCCAACGGCTGTTCAATCAGCGACAAACCGAAATGATCCATTTTTTTAAACAAGTCAATGTCATCCAAAGTGTAAGCTGAGTTTGCATCCACCTGAAGCATCAGGTCAGGATACTCCTTCCGGAGTGCTTCCACAAACTGCATATCCAATCCCGGCGCAATCTTGATCTTGATCCGTTGATAGCCTTCCGCAAGATATCCTTCAACCTTTTTCAGCAGTCCGGCAACCGAATCCTGTATCCCAATGCTTACACCCACATCAATCTTTTTACGTGTACCTCCAAGCATCTGTGAAAGCGAAATCCCCTTGCTTTTTGCAAAGGCATCCCATAAAGCCGCTTCCAAACCAGCTTTGGCCATCATATGCCCCCTGACTTTCGCGTATCCGGCCAGGGCTTCATCCACATTTTGAAGGTCTTTTCCCAAAACAGAAGGAATTAAAAAATCATTCAGGATATGCCAGGCTGTCGGCACCGTTTCGTAGGAGTAGAAAGGTGTGCCTTCGGCTACACTTTCACCCCATCCGGTAACCCCTTCCGCATCTACCCTGACAATAATATGTTCTTCATCATACTCGGTTCCCATGGAGGTTACAAAAGGGCTGACCAAGATCAGCTTAACATGGCGGAGTTCAATTCGTTCAATTTTCATATGTTTTCTATTTTTAGCGTTGATACCATGAACAATCTTCTATTTTTTCATCACCCGCAACACGGGAAATGGCTTCCCTTTCTGTAACAGACAGGCATATTTCGGATAGGTCACCAGTCCGAGCATTGATTTGGGCTCCAAAGCCAGAACCACCAGCTTTCCTTTCAGTTGGTTGGTGGGGATATATATGTAATCAGCCTCTGCATGCATTTCCTTCAGATCATTCCGGACAATTCCGGGATCGACGACTATGTCTCCTTCGAAATCAATGGAATCGACGGAGCTGATCATATACTGCTCAATCTGCTCCCCGGAATTAAGCTGCAGTGGTATTTGAAGAAGATCCTGCCGGATAGCCCAATCCACCAGCAGGGTACAATCTTTCGGGATCAGATAGCCCATTGGTTCAGAAACATCATAGAGCGATTTTACAACAGGGCGGTAATCCTTTACAATGACCAAAGTATCATTTCCGGATTTACAGGAGAACAAGGGCAGTTCAAGTTGACGGCCATCGGCAACATGGACCGATTGAATGGAAATGACCTTACCGGCTTCACCCTGAAGCAGTTTTTCCCGCTCATCGGCGACGAGCTTTTTAACACGATCCTTGTTCCCGAAAATATATTCGAGCAATCCGCGCATACCAGCCATCTGACTTTCTGCCCGGTGCTGTATGTTCTCGATGGAGTCGTCCTTCCCATTCATGCCTTCCTGAATGAAGGAAAAGGTATTCTGTATTCCTAAACTCTGTCGCCCGTCATTGATATCGAAGGTACTATGCCGGATATACGCCAGCTCCGGTGGCCCTCCTGGACAATAGGTAAAGGACGAATAATTCCGGTCATGCAGATACCCAAAAATAAAGGGAAGATAATCCTTGTTGGACAATTCCCGGATGCTCTCTGCCACATTGAGATTGGTTGTCACACCCATGGTTATAGCTGAATTCTTTCGGTATCCGTAAGTCATCCAATCCTCTCCATAAGGAGAATATTCATGAACATCCATGGTCACTTCAAACAGGTAACGGTCGAAAAGATGATGCAATGCTATCGTTTCAGGCTCGGTCAGGATCAGGTGATTGCGGTTCAGATCCATCCCGTTGGCGTTACGTCGTTGGTTCACCTCCGATCCGTCGGGATTTACCTGTGGGATCAGTAAAAGGTCGATTTTATTAAAAAGATAGCGATTCTCAGGCCTCAACAGTTCCCGTGCCAGGAGCAGCGCGCCCTCTTTCCCCGACTGTTCATTTCCGTGCTGCTGGGCAAAGATAAGTACTCGGATCTTTGAAGCATCCCGTCCAAACTCCGAGTCAGAAAACTTCATGGCATAAAGATTCCGGCCTTTCACCGATTTTCCGGCTATTTCAACTTTCAGTAATCCCGACTGCCGATCAAGTTGCTCAATGAAGGCTGACAGTTCCTGATAAGTGGTCAGCCTGGTAAAATTACTTTTCACAGATGGAGGAAGCAGTGTCTGGGAAAGAACCACAACAGCAATAAACTGGGAAAAAGAAAGCAAAATAAGGAACAGCTTCATTCTCATCCTCAGCAATTTTCTATTTTTTCCTTATAGATAACACCACGGTCAGCAAGTCCTTTGAGCAGGTAATCAACACATTCCGGCTGCTTTCCGATGTATTCAGGTACGCTAATCCCTTGATGACAGTATAAGCCGTCCATAATCATACGTAAAGCAACAGTGGCTGAATAACCGGTTGTTCTAGCCATCGAGTGGATCTGAGTCAGGGAATCGTATTTATCAAACAGATCCCAGGTATACCGGATCTTTTTTCCGTCTTTTTGACCCTCTGCCATGACCTTCATTACCGTAATATCTTCTTCCCCTTCCCTGAGTTTCCATTTAGGAAATAACAATTTTGCCGTAAGGTCCATGGGACGGATTTTAACCCCTCTCACCTCCACTTCTTCCTGACTGAAAAAGCCGGTTTCCCTTAACATCCGCATTTTTTCAATATGGCCGGGATAACGAAGGGTCTTTTCCTTCATATTGGGGCATTTCACGGTATGTATTAATGACCTCAGCCCGTCGGTATTAAATGCTTCAAGGGTTCCGATCCCGGGAAAATCCAGCAATTCCGGGTCAGTCAGCGCCGGCATAATCACAGGTTCGCCATTTCTGAGGAAACGGGCGGGACGAATGTATTCTTCAATCACATCGACCGGAGAAAAAACGGCCTTGTATTCATAAGGCCATTCACGAATCCGCGGTAATCCTCCTACCATATACAACACATTTTCAGTTTCATCCAGTAAATGAGCCGCATATCCTATAAGTACATTGCACATGCCGGGGGCAACCCCCATATCCATGATCGCCGTGACATTTTTTTCTTTGGCGAGGGCATCCAGTAAAAAAGGATCTTCTATAAAAAATGCTATGTCAACCACATTTTTACCCGCTTCAATAATGGCTTTCAGTGTCCTGAAACCCATGAAACCGGGAACGGCATTGATGACAAAATCATAGTCACTCACCAATTTCGTTACTTCAGCAAGATCGCTGAGATCCCGGGTGATCGCCGTAACCGGATATTCAGCTGAAAGTTTTCGCATGGAATCCGGGTTCTGGTCAACCACGGAGACTTCAACATTGCTGTCTTTGGAAAGATCAATAGCCATAGGCCCTCCAACAAGGCCGGAACCGAGAACAATAATTTTCTTCATGTTTTTCTAGTTAAATACGGAATTTTTACTCCGCAAAAAATTATTAATCAGGAAGTAAAATTATGAAATTTTAAACTAATTGCCATATTTCAGATCTCTTTACCATACTTCAGTTGCACCGGATTACGCAGATGACCAGAAAAGCGTGGTATCACAATCCATATCCGGGTTTTTTATACCAACCCTGGTCAATTGAATATACTCACCATGATCAAGTCCGGTGAAAATCATTCTAAGTCTTGAATTTTGATGTCATTACACAAAGCCGTATTTTTGAAGACGAATTCAGCCAAATACAACATGAGTGAAGCCAGATATTACCGGAATAATTCAGCATTTAAACTTGAGCTTGGGAAGTCGCTGCAGGGATTAGAAATATGTTATCATACCTGGGGTGAACTAAATGCTCAGGGGGATAATGTGATATGGGTCTGCCATGCATTTACCGCCAATTCGGATGCATCAGGCTGGTGGCCGGGAATGATCGGTCCAGGCTGCCTGTGGGATCCCGAAAAGCATTTTATTGTTTGCGCCAATATCCTGGGTTCCTGCTATGGCACCACCGGGCCACTTTCGCTGAATCCCGAATCAGGAAACCCCTGGTATCTTGATTTTCCCTGCATCACGGTGAGGGATCTGGTGAATGCCCATGAACTGCTGCGCCAGCACCTGGGCATTGAAAAAATACATACGGTGGTTGGCGGGTCAGTCGGTGCACAGCAAGCCATGGAATGGGCCATCATGCATCCTCCGCTGTTCTCAAACCTGATCATCATTGCTGCCAATGCCCGTTACATGCCATGGGGCACCGCTTTTAACGAGGCTCAACGGATGGCGCTTACCGCTGATCCGACTTTTCCTGACTACACCCTGGGTGCCGGACAAAAAGGGCTCAAAGCCGCCCGCAGCATTGCCATGCTGAGTTACCGAAACCATACCATATACAATCAGACCCAGACTGAAGATGATCCAAATAAAACAGATCAGTTCAAAGCTTCATCCTATCAGCAATACCAGGGCGAAAAGCTGGTGAACCGTTTTCACGCACACAGCTATTATATTCTTACGAAATTACTCGACACACATAATGTGGGAAGGGGACGAAGAAGTGTAGAAGATGCGCTGGGGCGGATAAAGGCAAAAACCCTGGTAGTGGGCATCACTTCCGACCTGCTCTTTCCCACGGAAGAACAGAAATACCTGGCCCAACATATCCCTGAAGCACAATATATAGAGATGGAATCCCTGTTTGGCCACGATGGCTTCCTGGTCGAGATTCAACCGCTGACTGGTATTATCAGTAGTTTTTATGCCATTGGTTGTTGATATGACGATCATCAGATTCTGAATCACTTCTCTGATTCCCCGATCATTTTCCCGTTTTCATCGATTTCCTTCAATGGTTTATCGCATGGCATGTAACAAGTCATGTAGCCTGCCGTCTTATGACCAAAACAAGCAAAAAGATTTAATAAAAAAAACATGAAAACAAAAATCTATATCCTCACTGCCCTGATGCTTTTAAGCGTTCATTGTTTATTTGCAAACGGTCATATTTTACCGGAATCTGATGGTTATGAACCAATTACCATACATACAGCTTGGATTATTTCCCTTGCACCTGAAACCCCTAAAGAAGCTTCCTTCGACGATATTTCTCTGGTTGAAAACCTTATTCTGCTCGGGAACCTTACGCCTGTTACCCCTTTAGAAGCTGATTTTGAAGATGCAATTCCAGAAAACACCCTGGATCTATCAAGCCTGAAACCCATTTTACCGGTCGAAGCAGATTTCGAAATTCAATGATAATATTTGCAAATACATAATAATATTGTATATTTGCACACGATTTTAGGTACGTATGATTCGAGGGGACACAAAGTCCCCTCTTTTATTAATAAAAAATGATAACAGAAGATCAGGTAAAAAAACTTATCAACGATTATTTTCAAGGAAGCGATAAATTTCTCGTCGAACTTCACATTAAACCCATCAATGTTATTTCCATCTTTATTGATGCCGATACTACCATCTCTATTGAAGATTGCCGTGAGCTAAGCAGGCATCTTGAACAAGGCCTGAACCGTGAAAAGGAAGATTTTGAACTAACAGTATCCTCTGCCGGCCTTGACCGCCCCTTAAAACTGCTCAGGCAATATCAGAAGATGCTGTGGAAATCACTTGATATCATACTGAATAGTGGAGAGAAACTGAGCGGGAAACTGGTTAAAGCGGATAATACGGGAATAGAAATTGAACAGGAAATAAAACTATCGAAAAAAGAAACGACCTTAAAAAATGTTGTCATCCCCTTCGACAGCATTAAAACTGCAAAAAAAGTGATCACATTTAAAAAATAAAAATTATTTACCAATGGAACAGCTGAATTTAGTTGAAACCTTTTCCGAATTCAAAGAATTCAAAAATATCGACAGGGAAACCATGATGCGCATCCTTGAGGATGTGTTCAAACATATGTTGACGAAAAGGTTCGGATCGGCAGATAACTTTGATATTATTGTCAACATCGACAAAGGAGACCTTGAGATCTGGCGGTCAAGGACCATTGTAGAAGACGGAACCGTTGAGGATGACAATACACAGATCGCATTTTCAGAGGCTATAAAAACAGAACCTGATTTTGAGGTCGGGGAAGAATTTTCGGAAGAAATAAAGCTCTTAAGCTTTGGCCGCAGGGAAATCCTTGCCATCAGACAGAATCTGATTTCCAAAATCCAGGAATATGAAAAAAACAACATTTATTTAAAGTACAAGGAAAAAATAGGTGAAATCGTTGCCGGAGAAGTTTACCAGGTATGGAAAAAAGAAATACTGGTTCTGGATGATGAAGGCATTGAACTCATCCTCCCGAAATCTGAACAGATTCCCAGTGATTTCTACCGCAAAGGAGATTCCATCCGGGCGGTGATCCTGAAAGTGGAAATGAAGAACAACAACCCGGTGATCATTTTATCGCGTACCTCCGAAGCCTTCCTGGAACGACTGTTTGAGGCTGAGGTCCCCGAAGTCTATGATGGACTGATCAGCATTAAAAAGATCGTCAGGGTCCCGGGAGAAAGGGCAAAAATTGCCGTTGAATCGTACGATGACCGCATCGACCCCGTAGGAGCCTGTGTCGGCATGAAGGGATCACGCATCCATGGGATCGTACGTGAGCTGAAGAATGAAAATATTGATGTTATCAATTATACGACCAATCCTTCTTTGTTTATCCAGAGAGCCTTAAGCCCGGCAAAAGTTTCATCTATCGTTATAGATGATGAGACCAAAAAAGCCGATGTTTATATGAAACCTGACCAGGTTTCGTTGGCCATCGGAAAAGGCGGCTTCAATATCAAACTGGCCGGAAAGCTTACCGGGTTTGAAATCGATGTATACCGCGACACGGATGTTGACAATGAAGATGTAGATCTGCAGGAATTTTCTGATGAAATCGATCAGTGGATCATCGACGAATTCAAGGCCATCGGATGCGACACGGCAAAGAGTATCCTGGACCTCGACACTCTGGAATTGGTAAAGCGAACCGATCTGGAAGAAGAAACAATCAATGAAGTCGTCCGTATATTAAAGGCCGAATTTGAATAAAATATCTTAATTTTACCGCATGAGCGAAGGTGTAACAACTACCAGGCTTAGTAAAGCCGCCCGGGAATTCAACATCGGGATCAACACGGTGGTGGAATTTCTTTCCAAGAAAGGAATTACTATCGACAGGGATCCCAATGCCAAATTGACACAGGAAATGTATGCCTTGCTGTCGAAAGAATTTTCGTCGGAAAAACATGTCAAGGAAGAAGCAAAGAAGATCGGTTTGCAGTTCGCAACTCACGAGACCATCACAATCGAAGACAAGAGAACTGCCAGCAAGGACCGTGAAAAGGAACTTGATGATCTTTTCATTAAGAATGTTTCCATCGACTTTGAGAAGAAACAAAGCGATTCTCTGAAAAAAGCAAAGGAAGCCCCTGTACAGGAACTTCCAAAGGCAGAACCTAAACCTGAGCCTAAACCTGAGCCTAAGCCTGAACCCATACCAGAACCTCCTACTGAGCCTGAACCGGTAATCCTACCCGAAATTATAGAACCCAGAGAAGAAAAAGCCAGGGAAGAAATTCAAGCGGTAAAGCCGAAAAAAAAGAAATCAAAAGAAAAAGAGGAAGAAACTGCTGAAATAAAAGAAACTACTGAACCGCAACCAGCGCCGGAAGTAAAATTAAAAACAGACCTGAAGATCATCGGGAAGATGGATCTTGAGGCATTTGAAAAGAAACCTGCTAAAAAAGGAAAACCCAAACTGCCATCTGCAGAGGAAACACCTGCCCTTGCTGCTTCTGAGGAGCCCCCGGTACCAGCTGAAATTCCGCAGCCCCAAGCTGAAGTTTTTAAGCCTGAACCTGCTCCTGTTCTAGATATTCCTGAGGAAATTATCCCTGAAATCATTGCCCCTCCGGCTGTAGAAGATAATTTTCTTCCCCGGGCGAGAATTGTACTGGAAGGTCCAACCATTCTGGGTTCGATGAAATTACCTGAACCCAAGAAGTTTGAGAAGAAAAAACAGCCTGTTGCTTCTTCTTCTGATGATGCACTGAAAGCAAAAAAGAAGAAACGCAAGCGGATCAAGCGCAGCGGAGGATCTGAAGAACCCAGTAGTGAAGTGGTAAAATCGGATATCGCGAAACCAAAGATCAAAGACAGGAAGTTCTCCAAGCCTGACATCCAAAAGGTTGAAGTTACTTCTGAGGATATCGAAAAACAAATCAAGGAAACCCTGGCACGCCTTGGTCCTATCGGCAAATCTAAGGCTTCGAAATACCGCCGTGCAAAGCGAGATGCTATCAGCCAGCAGGCGCACCAGGAAGCAGAGCGCATGGAAGAAGGCAAACGCTTTATCAAAGTCACTGAGTTTGTTACAGCGAATGAACTGGCCTCAATGATCAACGTTCCTGTTACGGAAGTTATCTCCACCTGTATGTCGCTGGGCATGTTCGTATCAATCAACCAGCGTCTTGATGCTGAAACGCTTACCCTGGTAGCTGAAGAATTTGGTTACAAGGTTGAATTTGTAAGTGTGGAAGTCCAGGAAGCCATCAAAATGCATGACGACCTGGAAAATCCGGAAGATCTTGTCGACCGTCCCCCTATCGTTACAGTCATGGGACATGTTGACCATGGAAAGACCAAGTTGCTAGACTTTATCCGGAGTACTAATGTGGTAGCCGGAGAGGCCGGTGGTATTACACAACATATCGGAGCTTATGAAGTTACCCTTGACAACGGGAAAACGATCACTTTCCTGGACACTCCGGGTCATGAAGCCTTCACGGCCATGCGCGCCCGTGGTGCAAAAATAACCGACGTGGTAATTGTCGTGATCGCTGCCGATGAAAATGTCATGCCCCAGACCAAGGAAGCCATCAATCATGCCCTTGCTGCAGGCGTTCCCATTGTGTTTGCCTATAATAAAATGGATAAACCCAATGCCAATCCCGACAAGATCCGTGAGGAATTGTCGAAAATGAATATTCTTGTTGAAGAATGGGGGGGAAAGTATCAGACCCAGGAAATATCCGCAAAACTCGGGACCAATGTCAACCTCCTGCTGGAAAAAGTTCTGCTGGAAGCAGAAATGCTTAATCTGAAAGGCAATCCAAAGCGTCTCGCACTGGGTACGGTGATTGAATCTTCTCTGGATAAAGGACGGGGTTATGTCGCAAAATTGCTGGTACAGAATGGAACCCTGAGGATAGGAGATATGGTTTTAGCCGGCGCCACTTATGGAAAAGTGAAAGCCATGTATAATGAGCGTAACCAGCCGATCAAAGAGGCAGGTCCTTCTCAGCCCATGCTTATGCTGGGATTAAATGGCGCTCCTCAGGCCGGAGATACATTCAACATCATGCTCGATGAAAAAGAGACCAAGGCTATCTCCACCAAACGTTTACAGTTACAAAGAGAACAGGGCCTGAGAACCCAGAAACATATAACCCTGGATGAAATCGGAAGACGTATTGCCATCGGTGATTTTAAGGAATTGAATATCATCGTCAAGGGAGATGTTGACGGTTCAGTAGAAGCTCTTTCAGATTCCCTGCTGAAACTTTCCACTCAGGAAGTGATGGTGAATGTGATACATAAATCTGTCGGAGCCATTACCGAGTCGGATGTACTTCTGGCTTCCGCTTCCAATGCTGTTATCGTCGGATTCCAGGTCAGACCTTCTGTATCTGCCCGCAAACTGGCTGAACAGGAACAAATCGACATTCGGCTATATTCGATCATTTACCAGGCTATCGAAGAGATCAAGATGGCCATCGAAGGTATGCTTGCCCCTGAGATCGAAGAAAAGATCCTCTGCAACATTGAAGTAAGGGATGTGTTCAAAATTACCAAGGTCGGAAGTGTGGCCGGATGTATGGTCCTCGATGGGAAAGTTACCCGTAACACGAAAATCCGTGTTATACGCGATGGAATTGTTGTTTATACCGGCTTACTCGGATCATTGAAACGCTTTAAAGATGATGTGAAGGAAGTAAGTACCGGTTATGAATGCGGTTTGAACATCGAAAACTTCAATGATATCAAAGTTGGCGATATCATTGAGGGTTACGAACAGGTTGAAATCAAACGTAAGCTATAAAGTTTTCCTGATCAGGGTTTGCATCCGGTCAGGTCCTACCGAGACCGTATCGATGGGCAATCCAACCGATTTTTCAATAAACTGAATATAGTTTGTTAATGCAGGGGGGAGTTCCTGTATACTTGCAATTCCCTCAAGACTTGTATTCCAGCCTTTCATGGTTTTAAATACGGGAATAAGTTTTTCATGACCAAGATCATAAGGAACATCTTCCAGCATCTGATCGCCAAGCTGGTAGTGAGTACAGATCTTTATTTCCGGGAATGGACTCATGACATCGGCCTTCATCATGATCAGGCTATCGATTCCGTTCAGCATAACGGCATATTTTAAGGCAGGCAGGTCCAACCATCCGCAGCGGCGGGGACGTCCGGTGGTCGAACCGAATTCATTCCCTCCTTTTCTCAATTGTTCACCATGAATATCCTGCAATTCCGTTGGGAAAGGACCGCTGCCAACACGGGTACAATAGGCTTTAAAGATCCCATAAACTTTCCCGATCCGGTTGGGGGCAACACCCAGGCCGGAGCATGCTCCTGCAGTAATGGTATTGGAAGAAGTGACAAACGGATAAGATCCGAAATCCACATCCAGCATCGCACCCTGTGCGCCTTCCGCCAGAATGGTTTTCCCTTCATCCAGGCTTTTGTTGAGAAAAATTTCACTATCGATCAGCTGCAGGTCACGCATTCTGGCAATAGCGTCGAACCAGCGATCCTCGTATGCCGCCAGAGACAGACCATCGAAGAGGTATTTAGAAATATCTACTTGATAGGATCTGATGATATGCATGTGAAGCTCTTTGAGCTGGGAATAGCGGGCATGAAAACCATGGTCGTTGATATGGCCAGCCCTTAATCCGTTCCTGGCATATTTATCGGTATAGGTAGGGCCGATTCCTTTTAAAGTAGAACCGATCTTCTCATTCCCTTTTGCCGATTCATAAGCAGCATCAAGCAAACGGTGAGTTGGCAAAATGAGATGAGCCCGTCTGGAAATAAAAAGGTTATGTTCAGGATCTATCCCTGATTCCTTTAATTTTCCGATTTCCTTAAACAAGATATAGGGGTCGATGATTACCCCGTTCCCGATCACATTCAGGGTATCCTTGTGGAATATTCCGGATGGGATGGTATGCAGAACAAATTTTTTTCCGTCAAATTCGATGGTATGACCGGCATTTGGCCCACCCTGAAAGCGGGCAATGATTTGGTAATGCGGGGTGAAGACATCAACAATCTTTCCTTTTCCTTCATCCCCCCATTGCAAACCCAGAATTACATCAAGTTTCATGCAAATGGAGTTTACTTCTTGGATTTCGACTGACCGTAAAACGTAAGTGCGTAATGGGTAATTTCAACGCTGAACTGCTTTTCAACCTGGGCTTTAATCTCTTCAATCTTCGGATCGTAAAATTCAAGGACCTCCCCGGAATCATCATAAATAAAATGATCGTGTTGTTTGAAAAGAGCCGACTTTTCAAATTGGGCATAATTCGTTCCGAACTGATGTTTTGTTACTAACCCGCAATCGAGTAAAAGTTCAATGGTATTATACAATGTTGCCCGGCTTACCCGATATTTATGGTTTTTCATCCTGATATACAAGGTCTCAATATCAAAATGTCCTTCTGTCGCAAAGATTTCCTTCAGTATGGTATATCTTTCAGGAGTCTTACGGTGACCATGCTTTTCAAGATAATCTGTAAAGAGTTTCCGTACGGTTTCAAAGGTGTCTTCATTCGTTTTCTTAATCATTTCCGGAATTTTGGCATAAAGATATGAAAATAGTAATTATTTAGAACAAATAAAAATAGAAATTTTTATTTTGAATCCACCCTTGTCACATTGGTAATGCCATCAACTTCTTTCAATTCAACCAACAGATCATTCAGTTTGTAAACATCCTGAACAAAAAGAATGATATCTCCTTCCGTCAGTCCGTCATGCGCTTCCAGGTGAAAAGACTGAATGTTCAGGTTTAATTCGTTGGAAATAATCCTGGTGATTTCATTGATCAGGCCCTGACGGTCAACCCCGATGATTCTGATTCTTATTCTGAAATCAAGGGATTCTTTTCCCGTCCAGTTTACATTGACAACCAGATTGCCAAACATGGTAATCAGTTCCTGGGCTTTGGGACAGTTTTTACGATGGATCTGAATATGCAGGTTATCAAAGGCACTCAGTCCGATGACTTCATCGCCGGGAATGGGGTTACAGCACGATGCTACCTCATATTCAGGCCCGGAGGATTTCGTTTTTCTAAGTTGCTTTGATTTCTCTGACGATTTTCCATCATTCCTCGACGCTGTATTTTTCGACACATAATTCAGCCATCCGTTCCTGAAGTTGGATGCTGCAAAGCCCTTAACATCTTTAATTCCAAGTTTATCCTGGGCCACGGAATAATAAAGATCAACCAGACCGCTGATATTGGTGGCTGAAAGGAACTTTTTAATATTTTCATGGGTGAACTCCACCCCCATTTGCTGGAACCATTTCTCCAGTTTTTCTTTACCGGTTTTGAAAAATTTCTTTTTTTCTTCCCTGACTGCCATTTTAATATTAGACTTGGCCCTGGTAGTCACCACATAATTCATCCATTCTTCCTTCGGGGTCTGTTTCCGGGAAGTGATTATTTCAATCTGATTTCCGTTTTTTAGAATATAATTTATCGGAGCGAGTTTTTTATCCACTTTGGCGCCAATACAGGTATCTCCTATTTCTGAATGAATGGCATAGGCAAAATCCAGGACACTTGAATTGGCTGGTAAGGTCCGCAGTTCTCCCTGGGGAGTGAAAACGGAAATTTCATCAAGAAAAAAATATCCTTTCACATCATCGATGAAAGAAAGTGCATCAGAGTCGGGACTTTCGATCATTTCTTTTATGCGATCGAGCCAGTTATCCAGCTGGCTGTTGATGTTCATGGATTCCTTGTATTTCCAGTGAGCGGCATAGCCCTTTTCAGCAATTTCGTCCATTCTTTTAGACCGGATTTGTATTTCCACCCATTCTCCGGTATTGCTCATCACGGTTGTATGCAATGCTTCATATCCGTTGGCTTTGGGAATAGAGATCCAGTCGCGGAGCCGGTCCATATTGGGCCTGTAATGATCCGTAATCAGCGAATAAACTTTCCAGCAATCAGATTTTTCTGCCTCAACCGGAGAATCAATGACAATGCGGATAGCAAAAATATCAAATACTTCCTCAAAAGGGACTTCTTTGTTTTTCATTTTCCGCCAAATTGCCGCGATGGATTTTTCGCGGGCCCGGATATCGAATGTAAATCCTTTTTCAGCAAGTCCTTTTTTTATCGGGTAAATGAATTTATTGACGAAGCGGGACCGGCCTTTGGCTGATTCCTTTAATTTCCTGGAAATGGTCTCATATACTTCCGGATCAGTATATTTCAGGGCCAGGTCCTCCAGCTCGCTTTTAATTGCATGCAGTCCCAATCGGTGAGCAAGCGGTGCATAAAGATAAACCGTTTCGGAAGAAATTTTCAGTTGTTTCTCCGGTAGCAGTGCATCCAGTGTCCGCATATTATGCAAGCGGTCAGCCAGTTTAATTAGTATCACCCTGACATCATCGGAGAGGGTCAACAGGATCTTTTTAAAATTTTCCGCATGGATTGAAGAAGTATGCTGGTCGAAAATTCCTTTGATTTTTGTCAATCCATCAATGATGGAGGCAACTTTATCACCAAAAAGTCCGCGAATATCTTCAATGGAATATTCCGTATCCTCTACTACATCGTGCAGCAAGGCACAAATGATGGAGGTTGTGCCGAGGCCGATTTCCCCGGCGGCTATGGTAGCGACACTCAGAGGGTGATAAATATAAGGTTCACCGCTTTTCCTCCGCATGTCCTTATGTGCTTCCAGGGCAAGCTTAAAGGCCTTTTTAACGCTGACCTTATCTTCGGTATTTTTTGATTTCCAAACGTGAAGAAGATTCCGGTATCTTTTTAATATTTCCTTTTTCTCTACTTCCGGGTCCTGTTGATACATGAATGAGGATGATTTCAAAAACTCAGCAAATTTAACCTAAAATTCAGATTGATTTGAAATAAAGCAAAGACTTCTCTTACAGCCAAGGAAAATTATTACTTTTGATGCGCATTCCGATGAATCTGACCCTTTATGTCAAGACGAGCATTTTACCGTTTGCTTTTTCTTCTCTTATTATCGCCTATCGCCTTTCCTTTATCGCTTTTTGCCACGCATCAGCGGGCTGCCGAAATTGTCTACCGTCATCTTTCCGGTCTCACCTATGAAATTACGCTTATTTCTTATACGTTTACACCCAGTCCGGCCAATGCATACCGCGACAACCTTTTAATCGACTGGGGGGATGGTACAGCCACTTTGATTCCGCGAGTAGAAGTCAAATATTTACCCAACGATATCACTTTCAACCGCTATCTTGGAACCCATACTTTTTCCGGTCCTGCCACTTATACCATTTCCTGCGAGGACCCGAACCGTAACGGAGGAATTCTGAACATACCAAATTCCATCAACACTCCATTGTTTATTTATACTGAGCTTACCATCAATCCGTTTCTGGGATACAATAATTCTCCCGTCCTACTCTTCCCTCCTATCGACAATGGTTGTGTTAATCAACCCTATTACCATAATCCCGGGGCCTACGATGCCGATGGTGACAGTTTATCCTACCGCCTGGTACCCTGCAGGGGTGCGCAGGGACAGGTCATTCCTGGATATACTTATCCGCCTTCCACACATACATTGAAATTGGATTCTCTTACCGGCGATCTGCTTTGGGACAGCCCTCCTCAGCAAGGTGAATACAATATCGCCATCCTGATTGAAGAATGGAGAAACGGAATAAAAATCGGCAGTGTTCTCAGAGACATGCAGATTATCGTGGTGGCCTGCAATAATCGCCCTCCCTTAATAGAACCGGTCAAAGACACCTGCATTGAAGCTGGAATGACGCTCAGGTTTAATGTCAGAGCCTGGGATCCTGATAGCAACCAGGTCACTCTTACAGGAACCGGAGGGCCTATGCTTGTTTCCCATAGCCCGGCTTACCTGATTCCTGATCCTGCCATCGGAACTGGCCATACAGAGACTTCTTTCCGATGGGCTACCTTATGCGAACATGTTCAGAAAAAACCATATCAGGAGTTTTTTAAAGCCATCGATAATGGCAACCCGGTTAAGCTGGTTGCTTTTCGTTCCGTTAAAATTCTTGTGGTTGGCCCTTCCCCCGAAGACCTCACTGCCACGCCATTCGGAAATACCATCACCCTGAACTGGAACAATTACTCCTGCCAGAATGCCACCGGATATCAGCTATACCGGAAAGCAGATTCTACCGGGTACATTCATGGATATTGCCAGACCGGAGTTCCGCCTTACCTGGGCTATACAAAAATTGATGAAATCACCGATATCACCCGGACAAGCTATCTGGACGATAATAAAGGCTCCGGTCTGATGCGCGGGATCAAATATTGTTACCTTCTGGTTGCCATTTACCCGGATAAAGCAGAAAGCTATGCCTCCAATGAAGCTTGCACCACGCTGAACAAGGATGTGGCCGTTATCACCAATGTCAGCATTACTGCCACAGATGACTCAGAGGGAACCATTTATATTGCCTGGTCAAAACCAACGAAAATCGATACTATCCAGGCTCCCGGACCTTATCAATATATCCTGGTAAGATCCCGGTCGGATGCACCGGATCAGTATACCCCGGTTGATTCCCTGAACAATTTGAACGATACTATTTACAACGACCAACTGTTGAATACCCTTCAATTTGAATTCAGGTACAGGGTTGATCTTTACAATGTCACACCGGGAAATCGTTTTCTCATCGGGTCTTCCCAACCAGCCAGCTCCCTCTATCTGAAAATTTCCCCGACCGATAAAAAATTATTACTCCATTGGTCTAACAATGTACCCTGGTCAAACTACGGATTCATCATATATCGCTATTCACCTCCTGTCGCAGTTTTTGATTCGGTCGGTTATACCGGAATCCCCTCTTATGCTGACCCAGGGTTGATCAATGGGGTCGAATACTGTTACCGGATAAAAAGTATCGGGAAATATTCGGCATCAGGTTTCGTGGATCCAATTACCAACTTTTCACAGGAAACCTGCAGCATCCCCGTGGATAATATTCCTCCTTGTCCAACAGTACTTTCAGTCACCACCGATTGCGAGCAGTCAGTCAATCACCTTGCCTGGATCATGCCGGGAGATACCTGTCCTACCGATATTGCCAAGTACCTCATTTATTATACTCCAGGTTCATCCCAGGAGATGGTCCTCATTGATTCAATTATGAATCCCCTGGATACTACCTATCAGCATCAACCCGGCAATTCGATCGTGGGCTGCTATGCCGTGGTCGCGATCGATTCTGTCGGGAACAGAAGTGATTTCAGTAATCCTGTCTGTATCGATGTGATCGCTTGTCCTACCTATAAGCTGCCCAATATTTTCACACCAAACAATGACGGGAAGAATGATTTTTTCCATCCTTTCCCTTATACTTCTGTTCCTGAAATAAACCTGAATATCTTTGATCGATGGGGAAGGGAAGTTTTTGAAACCCATGAGCCGGATATCAACTGGGACGGGAAAGACCGAACGACCAGCCAAGCATGCAGCGATGGTGTTTATTTTTATGTCTGTGATGTTTTTGAGATTACCCTGAACGGGACAATCCAGCGCACAATTAAGGGTTCGGTGACAATTCTCAGATAGAATAACCCATGTCAGCTTTTCAGCGAAATTTGTATCTTTGCATCCGTGAAAAACATCAGGAATTTCTGCATTATTGCCCATATTGATCATGGGAAATCAACGCTCGCCGACCGCCTGCTTGAGATGACCAATACTGTCTCGGAACGTGACTTCCAGGCCCAGATGCTGGATGACATGGATCTTGAAAGGGAACGTGGCATAACCATCAAAAGTCATGCGATTCAGATGAATTACCGTTTAAGCGGACAGGATTATGTGCTGAACCTGATCGATACCCCTGGCCATGTGGATTTCTCTTATGAAGTATCCCGTGCCATTGCTGCCTGCGAAGGCGCCTTACTTGTGGTCGATGCCACCCAGGGCATACAGGCACAGACCATTTCGAACCTCTACCTTGCCATTGATCATGACCTGACCATTATTCCTGTATTGAACAAGATCGACATGGACAATGCCATGGTGGAAGAAGTTAAAGACCAGATCCTCGATCTTCTGGGATGCGGAAAGGAAGAAATCCTGGAAGTCAGTGCGAAGATGGGATATGGTGTCGAAGAAGTGCTGCATGAAATTGTCAATAAAATTCCCTGCCCCAAAGGTTCGCCTGAAGCCCCGCTACAAGCTATCATCTTTGATTCACATTACAATCCTTTCAGGGGAGTAGTAGCCTATTACAGGATTTTTAACGGATCCCTCAGAAAAGGGGATCATGTGAAGTTTGTCGCCACGGGAATGGATTATCATGCAGATGAAATAGGTATCCTTCGCATGAAACAGGAAGCCAGGGACTTTGTCGGAACCGGAGATGTAGGTTACATTATTTCCGGTATCAAATCGAGCAAGGAGGTCCAGGTCGGGGATACCATTACTCATGCGGAACGGCCAACTGAAGAGATCATTGAAGGCTTCAGGGGTGCAAAACCCATGGTATTTGCCGGGATCTACCCTACCGATGCCGACGATTACGAGGAATTGCGCGATTCCCTGGATAAACTTAAGCTGAATGATGCTTCCCTGTCTTATGAACCCGAAGCCTCAGCAGCACTTGGATTCGGATTCCGCTGCGGATTCCTGGGCTTGCTCCATATGGAAATCATCCAGGAAAGGCTCGATCGTGAATTCGACATGGATGTCATCACCACCGTGCCAAACGTTTCCTATAAGATATATACCACCAAAGGTGAGGTTCTTGACGTTTATAATCCATCCGGATTACCAGAACCTAACTACATTGACCACATTGAAGAACCTACCATCACGGCCAATATCATTACCAAAGCCGATTACATCGGGCCTATCATGACCCTCTGCGTGGATAAGCGTGGTATTCTTAAAAATCAGGTTTATCTTACCACCGATCGTATCGAACTTACTGTTGATCTTCCGCTGGGGGAAATTGTCTTCGATTTCTATGATCGGCTGAAGAGTATTTCCAAGGGTTATGCCTCCTTCGATTATTATCCTTCCGGATATCAAACTGCCGACCTGGTAAAGCTCGACATCCTGCTGAATGGCGATATCGTGGATGCGCTATCTTGCCTTATTACCCGTAATAATGCCTATGATTTCGGGAGAAGGTTTTGTTTGAAACTCAAGGAATTTATTCCTCGCCAGCAGTATGAAGTCGCCATACAGGCCGCTATCGGGGCCAAGGTAATTGCCCGTGAAACGGTGAAAGCCGTGCGAAAAGATGTTACTGCCAAGTGCTATGGCGGGGATATTACACGTAAACGGAAACTTCTTGAAAAGCAAAAGAAAGGAAAGAAGCGCATGCGCCAGATCGGCAACATCGAAGTTCCGCAGAAAGCATTTTTAGCGGTACTGAAGCTTGATTCGTAAATTTCGATTCAATTTTTGTTACAATCCGGATTTTTTTTCGTCTCCTCTTTCATATTATAAATTCTAAATCTTGTACCATGAAAAATATCAGTAAAACCTTTATTTTATTCATTATGCTCCTGGCCATTTCCGGCGGAGCTTTTGCACAACCCGAAAAAAAATGCCCCAGGCATAAATATCATCATTGCGACTCCACGCACATGACAATGCAAGGCGTACGTGTGGAAAAGTTCGGTGATGATTCCCTGGTTGTTTATATTAATAAAAACCACATGGATAATATTAATTTCGGAAACTGGCCATTCTGGAAAAATAAAAAATTCAACGGGCATTGGGCTGGCGTAGAACTAGGTTTCAATGGTTATGTCACGCCCGATTTTAATATGAACTTTTCGCCCAAAGACGATTACCTGAACCTGAATACCGCCCGCTCCCTGGTAGTCAACCTGAATTTCTTTGAATTCAATGCAAACCTTTACAAGAACCATATTGGTTTTACCACTGGCCTGGGATTTCAGCTCAGCAATTATTACTTTACCAATAATTATGTCATGCTGAAAGATTCCTCGACTCTGGTTGCTTATAAGATCCAGGATCAAAATGGTAATTATGTCAACCTGGAACGGAATAAATTATTTGTCTCCTATTTAAACCTGCCCCTTTTATTCGAATATCAGACGAATGCCAAGAGAAGGCTTAACAGCTTTCATCTGGCCCTGGGAGTTATTGCCGGAGTAAGAATTGGTTCGTATACCAAACAAGTATATCAAAATACTGATCAGACCTATTACCTGGTGGATAAAAACGGCGGTAAATTTGCTTCCTATTACGTGAGTGATAAAGTCGTGCGTACCCGCGGAGCTTACCATCTTTCACCTTTCAAACTGGATGCCACCCTGCGTGTAGGCTGGTCGCATTTAAATATCTGGGCTACCTATTCCCTGACAAGGATGTTCCAGAAAAACCAGGGACCGGAAGTATATCCATGGAATATCGGGATTACTCTTTTAAGCTGGTAACGTCCTCGAAAAACCGTGTTTCAAAATTAACCAGGAATAACTTCTTTGTTGCGCGGGTTACCGCGGTGTATAACCACCGAAGGTACTCCGCGTTCAACATGTTTTCGTTGAGCCATCCCTGATCGATAAACACGGTATCCCATTGCCCTCCCTGGGTTTTATGGCAGGTAAGGGCATAGGCGAATTTCACCTGAAGCGCATTGAAATAAGGGTTTGCTTTCACTTTCTCCAGCCTTTCTTTCCGTGAGGACAAACCTGTATAATCTTCCATTACTGAATTAAAAAGGCGATTATTTTCAGATTGAGGCAAGGCCGCAGATTCCGACATCAGGGTATCCATGAGGATCTTCACATCAAGATTTTTTTCATCGGGGTAATCTAAAAACCGGATGGTGATATCCGCAAATCGAAATCCATAGATCTCTTCTATCTTTCTGATCCTTATGATTTCAGCAATATCCCCGTTAGCAATGAAACCCGTAGCTGAACTTTCGGGTAACCAGAAATAATTATTTTTAACGATCATCAGATAATCCCCATTGGAAATTTCCTCTTCAAAAAAAAGGATTCGTTTTCTGATTTCCCGGTTAAAAATATTGGCTCGTTTATTCGACCGGCAGATCACAACATTGTTATCTTTTCCTAACCCGGAATAGGTTTCATTCAGGATATCCTCCAGGTCGGAACCGGAAATGCGTCTGACATCCGTGAAATTCTGTAGTGAAAAAACAGGAAAACTCAGTTTCCGTGCCTGAACCTGTTGACGCACCTTCGTCGCATTGACCAGGATCCCTGATTGTCGTGCCTGGCGGACGACTTCAGTCAATTCAAAGGTATCAATACTCAGGTGATAGGATTTCTGCAGAAAACCAATATCCAAGGCAGGGCTGTAATCGAGGCCTACGGGTGGAAGTTGAGCAGCATCGCCGATAAAAAGAAGTCGGCAGTTCTCACCGGTCTGTACGAAATGGAACAGATCATCCAGAAGATTTCGTCCACTGAACAACAATCCATCTGATGAAGTCAGGTGCTGGATCATGGATGCTTCATCAACAATAAAGAGCGTATGTTTATGATAATTGACCTGGAGTTTAAGGTCGATCCTTCCATCCTTATTGGTTCGGGCAAGGTATATTTTCCTATGGATGGTATTGGCCTGCTTTCGGGTATAGCTGGCCAGGACTTTGGCTGCCCTCCCGGTGGGTGCCAGGAGAACAGTCTTTTTGCCGATTTGAGGAAGCACATCCACAAGGGCTTTCACAACGGTGGTTTTTCCGGTACCAGCATATCCCTTGAGGATAAAAAGTGCATTTTCCTGCTTCCAGGAAATGGTCAGAAAAACGGCTAGTTCTCCCAGCAGACGTTCTTGTCCTTCGGTTGGATCATAAGGGAACTCCTTGCGGAGCATGGATATGACCTTATTCACATCCATGTTCAGGGTTTATTCATAACGAAGGGATTCGATGGGATCAAGATTGGCGGCTTTACGGGCAGGAACAATCCCGCTGACCAAAGCAACGACCAGGCAGAGAAAGACCCCCAGGATGATCCACTCCCAGGGAATGATGAAAGCGCTTCCAATCACAAGCGACATCACATTTCCGACAGATATACCAAGAAAAACACCCAATAACCCCCCAAGCTGACCGATCACGATGGCTTCAACGAGGAACTGGTTCCTTATTACCCGCTTTGTGGCACCAATGGCTTTGCGGATCCCGATCTCACGGGTACGCTCTGTCACCGAAACCAGCATGATGTTCATCAAACCAATGGCAGCACCAAGCAGGGTGATGATACCAATCAAGGTAGCTGCATAGGTGACATACCGGATATTCTCAATCAACATCTTGGCAATATTATCGCTTTTTGTGATCTCAAAAGTATCTTCCATGCCAACCGGTACTTTTCTAACGTTTCTTAGAGTTGCCGTGGCTTCCCCAATAGCAGCATCAACCTGCTCCGTTCTTTTGGCCATTACATTGATATTAAACGACATGTTCGGCCTGGGAAAGGAGGTTCGAACATTGGTTAACGGAATGAAACAGGAACGGTCGCCGCTGAAACCAGCGCTGGAACCTTTTGATTTTAGAATCCCTACGACTTTAAATTTTCCAGGGCCGATGGCAATAATTTTCCCTAATGGATCTTCCTTCTTTTTAAACAAGCTGTTCACTAATTCCGCTCCGATGATAACGGCACTGGATCCATAAAAAACCTCATGGGGAGTAAAATTCCTTCCTTTTTCAATTTCTTCACCTGAGGTGATCAGGTAGTTTTCATCTGTGCCAACCACCCTGATATTGGGATTTGTTTTATTGGATTCATATTTCAGGGTGGCAGTACCGGAAGCCCAGGTCCAAATCGATGTATATGCAGGGAAAGTGTATCTTCCCTTAAATTCCTGCCCTTCATTATAAGTAATCGGTTCGTATCTTTTTTGGGCATTCTGCTGGTTCCCTATATGTACATTCATGGAACGGTTGCGTATCGTAAAGGTATTGGATCCCATCATGGAAAAATTCTGGGTCAGGAAATACTTAATGGAGTCGGTAGCCGTAAGTATTCCCACCAGGGCCATGATACCGAAAGCAATGATCAGGATGGTCAGTATGGTGCGCAAAAGATGCGATCGGATGGAATCAATAGAGATCTTAATATTTTCTTTGACCAAGGTATTTTTCATAATGAAGTATTTACTGTTTTTTTCCGAATGCCAAATCGCCAGCATCACCCAAACCAGGAACAATATATGATTGAGCGGTTAATTCATCATCCAGGGCGCCGATCCAGATGCTTACATCCTTTCTGGGAAGGTGTTTTTTCAGGTAGTTAAGTCCTTCCACACTTCCCAGAATAGAAGCAAAGTGAGTGTACCTTGGTTTTCCCTTGGCAAGCAACTCCTTATAAGCATTTACCATAGATAAGCCTGTAGCCAGCATGGGATCAGAAAGGATCACCACCTTATCTTCAATATCAGTTACCGAAGCATATTCAATGGCGATGGTAAAACTTCCATCTTTATGGTGTTTGCGGTAAGCCGAGATAAAAGCATTTTCCGACTTGTCAAAGATATTCAGGAACCCTTGATGAAATGGCAGGCCTGCCCGCAAAATGGTCGCCAGAACAGGATATTCTTTCAGCATGGAAACATTTGCGATACCCAGCGGCGTGACCACCTCTTTTGTTTCATAAATCAATTCGCGGCTGATATGGTAGGCAAACAATACACCCAGACGTTCCAGGTTGTGGCGGAACCGCATACTGTCCTTTTGAACTTCCACATCCCTGATTTCTCCGATGTACTGATTTAAAACTGAATCTTTTGATGAAAGGATCGTTACCATGGGTTGATCGTTGGTTTATTGTTTTAGTTTTCTAGCAAAGTTAACGCCTTTATCGAGAAACCAGGGCAGATGATTTAACCGCAGCAGGGAATAAGGACTTTCAATGGCGCCAAAGCTTTTATAAAAGCGTCCCAAGTCGGGATCATTTCCACCCTCAAAATCAAGGGTAATGGCCTGGCCGGCATGCTCATGGATGAAATGATCAATGATCAGGAACATTCCGCCATTCTTACGGGCTTCAGGAGAAGAGGCAGCAAAAAGAAAATAAACCCTGGAGCCGGATTTGAGAAAGAATGCCGAAGCGGTCAACTTCCCATCGCAGGTATAGGCTCCAAGAAGATATCCCAGGTTCTGATTGATGCAGTAATGAATAAGGTCGCGCATGACCTCATAATCCTTGAATCTGAGCTTGCCTTCCTTCGTGCCGAAATTGTCCCTGAACAAGGAAATCAGTTCATCCTTATCAACCTTACGGCCAATCTGAACCCCCATATCCATTGATTTCCGAATGTTCCGACGGGTATTCTGCGAAAAACCTCTGACCAATGCAGGATATTCCCCGATCAGGTCAAGTTCATGATTCAGCCTGAACTCGGCATCAAAGCGGGTAGGATCTATTTTGTTCAGGGCATTCAGATGAATTTCGGTAAATCTGTATTTTTCAGGAATGGCATCAAGGAATGCTTCAACAAGACCGGCAGTGAGATGAGTCCTGGAAAATAAGCCAAGCTGCTGGGCGAAAAACGGCTGACACAGGTAGCGGACTCCCAGTTTCCGCCGATGCGTAAGCGGAAATACAGCGGAATAATCTTCACTTACCAGTCCCTCCCATCCAGGACTAACGATATCCAGGTACCACGAAAAAGCATAGACTCGGTTGTTTACCGCTTTCCCGATACAATCGTCCCAGCGACCTTTATCAATCTGATTATACCTTAAGTATTGGATCATTCCTCTATCATTCAACAGCCATCTTCAACATTTCTTCATAAACCTGGCGCCATCCTTTCCACCGTCCTGATTCAGAAAGACTCTCATTATGCCACAGGCTGATAAACTCTCCATTCACAGCTTTTATAGTGGTGATGACACGACGAATAGTTTCGAGGCTTTTTTCGGGACTTAGACGAAGATAATCCATTAACGTTACATCCATGATGGCAACCGGATGGACCCGTAGCGGGGTGCTTTCATTTTTCGACAGATCAAAAAAGTTAAACGGAATGGCGATGCCTGCTCTGAATCCAAGATGAGAGGCATATCCCATCGAGTAATCGTCGGTGATCCCTAAGCTGATCAGGTGACGATAAGTGCGTGGAAATGATATTTTCAGAAAATGCTGACGACTGATCAGAATATCCCGTTCAAGTATTTCAGCCAATCCTGTCACTTCCGACACCAATCTTTCCTTGTGCTTGTTGGATGAAAGTGAAGGATGTATTCCAACCGTCTGTTCCTGGTCAAGGTTATGAAGTATCCGGTGAAAATCTTTATCCTTCAGGGAGATGTTGTTATCATCGCCGCCATAACTGGCAAAAAGAATGAAATAAACAGCCCGTAGTTCCATTTTCCGATGGAGGGCGATCAGGTAATCATAAATATCAAATGGATCTTTTCCCAAACCAGAAAGTACGGTGAACCTCATTTTGACATCTTCAATATTCCCTTTCAGCAAGGAGCGGAATGTACTTCCCATGCTGCGTGTCCACCCCCTTCCCCGGTAGGCATATACATGGTCGATATCGATTGTGGGAACAAAACGGTAGGCGGGAGGATTAAAAATAAGGTCCGGGAAAAAAGTCAATAAAGCCTGTGCCAACTTTTCAGCCCAGAGATGAACAATGGGCATTTCCAGGAATTTTCCTTGCCAGGCAATACTTTCAGAAATTTGGAAACGGCCGTATTTATCTTTCTTATGTTTATTGTATTCCTCATAGCGGGATACCATATAAAAAGCGGCAGAAAAAAGATCAAAAGGGAGGAGGGATGCCGGGTGGCGACAGTCAAAAATTACCGGGAGGTCATTCACCATGGTTGATTTCAGCTCATGGGGATAAATCCCTGTTTCAAAAAGAAGCCCACTGGCTTCCAGGAAAAGTTCCCCTTCCATTGGTTCCCTGGAATACACCAATCTCGGACCGGAATGCTGAAGTAATTCATCAATCCTGATGGTAGCCCGATATTCCAGGCCTAAAATTTCTTCCATCAGTAATTTAAATATATACTGCATCCGGGAGGTCAGAGATGTAGAATAAATCAGTAGCATCATGACAGCTTTCAGCAGCCAAAGTACATAAAAAACAAAAACTTTCGTACTTTTGAATCATCTTTTTGAAAAGCCCCGAAACGTTTATGGAAAACTTTATTGTTTCTGCCAGAAAATACCGTCCCCAGACTTTTGACACGGTGGTTGGGCAAAAGTCAATCACCAATACCCTGAAGAATGCTATTAAAAACAGGCAACTGGCCCAGGCATTTTTATTCTGCGGTCCCAGGGGTGTCGGCAAAACCACCTGTGCCCGTATCCTGGCCAAGACCATCAACTGCGAGCATCTTTCGGAAAACATGGAAGCCTGCGACCAATGCCCTTCCTGTAAATCCTTTAATGAAAATGCATCCTTCAATATTTATGAACTCGACGGGGCGTCAAACAATTCTGTTGATGATATCCGGACACTCGTGGATCAGGTTCGCATACCCCCGCAAATGGGCAATTACAAGGTCTATATCATTGACGAAGTTCATATGTTGTCGGCTGCAGCTTTTAATGCATTTTTAAAGACGCTGGAAGAACCTCCCGCATATGCAAAATTCATTCTGGCTACCACAGAAAAACATAAAATCCTTCCAACCATCCTGTCCCGTTGCCAGATTTTCGATTTTAAGCGCATTACCGTGGATGATATTGCCGGCCACCTGCAATATGTAGCAGAAAAAGAAAAGATCACTGCCGAAGAAAATGCCTTGCACATTATTGCTCAGAAAGCCGACGGAGCCATGCGTGATGCCCTGTCGATTTTCGATCAACTGGTCAGTTTTGCAGGAAACAAACTTACCTATCAAACAGTACTGGATAACCTGAATGTTCTGGATTATGATTATTTCTTCAGGATTACCGAATTTATTCTCAGCGGGGAAATCCAGGGAACATTGCTGACCATCAATGATATTATCGATCAAGGATTTGACGGTCAGCATTTCCTGATCGGATTCGGGGAACATTTGCGCAATCTGCTGGTATCAAAAGATGCATCCACTGCCAAATTGCTGGAAACTGCTCCCTCCATCCGCAATAAATACCTCGAACAATCAGCAGAATGCCCGCTTGATTTCCTGTTAAAAGCGCTGGACATCAATAACCGTTGCGACCTTAATTATAAAATAAGCAATAATAAACATCTTCATCTTGAAATAGCCCTGATGCAGATGTGCACGATCAGTGATAAAGTACCAAAGTTGCAAAGTGACAAAGTCACAAAGTCACAAGATGACAAGGCAGCAGCTCACCAACTCACCAACTCACCCACTCACCAGCTCACCAGTTCACCAGCTTCTCCGATGGCTCCCACGGTGAGAATGAAGGATCTTCAGAAAGCATATTCCGGAACGGTTTCCATAAAAAAACCCATTGAAAATGAAACAGGAAAAGCGGAAGCAGAAATTACCCCTGCAGCTAACCAGGCCTCCAGCGTTTTCACTCAAGAACTTTTAAATCTGCGTTGGGATGAATATGCTGAAATTCTCAAGATAGATTATCCCCACCTGTATTCAACCCTTAAGAAGAGCCGGCCTTTGATCAGAAAAGATTACATTATTGAATTCTGTCTGGATAATAAATTACTTGAGGAAGAATTGAACCAGAAAAAGACTGAGTTGATGGAATATCTGCGGAAGGGTCTGGATAATTATAAAATCCAGCTTCAAACAAAAATATTCGAATCACAACGGGATCTTAAACCCTATACAGATAAGGAAAAGTTCGAGAAAATGGCCGAGAAGAATCCTGCCTTAAGAACCCTGAAAGACGAGTTTGACCTGGAAATCGAATATTGATATGACAGGTAAGACACGAAAAAAAGAAAGTATTTATTGTATTGGTGAGACCCTCCTTGATATTATTTTCCGGGATGGGCAAGTGATAGCATCAAAACCTGGCGGGGCTATGCTTAATACAGCTGTTTCCCTTGGTTTATCTGGCCTGCCAGTTGAATTGCTTACTGATTTCGGCCAGGATGCAGTGGGCGATTTGATTTCTCAGTTTCTTCATGACAGCGGAGTATCCACCACTTATTCTTCCCGTTACCGGGATGGCAAAACAGCGCTGGCTTTAGCCATGCTTGATGAACAACAGAATGCCTCATATTCCTTCTACAAAGATTTTCCTTCTGAAAGGCTGAACATTCCTTTTCCTGAGTTAAGAAAAGAAGACTTGCTCATTTTCGGTTCCTTCTATGCACTCACTTCCGGGATCAGGGATAAGCTGAAATCTTTTATTCTCAGTGCCCGACAACAGGGGACGATGATCCTCTATGATCCCAATTTCAGAACGCCACATCTAGGGGAACTTCCGGCACTAAAACCTCTTATCCTTGAGAATATAGCCATGGCCGACCTCATCAGGGGTTCGGATGAAGATTTTCAGAACATTTTCGGATCCAATAATGGGAAGGAAGCCTATATGCAGGTAAAAAAGGCGGGATGTGAATGCATGATATATACCCGCGCCACCTCTGTGGAAATATTTTATCCCGGAAATCATATGGTATCCAGGAATGAAGTGATACAGCCTGTCAGCACAATTGGTGCAGGAGATGCTTTTAATGCCGGCCTGCTTTTTTACCTTTTCACAAAAAAAATCAGCAAGAGCAAATTGTCCCTGATGGATAAACCTCAATGGAAATCAATGACAGAGATGGGAATCTCCTTTGCAAAAGATGTTTGTCTGAGTTATGATAATTATATTTCAAAAGCGTTTATCGAAAAATTGAGTACCTGATGAATTACAATGCCTATGAAAACAAGTAAAAAATCCATCGAGAAATTTCTCGAACCCAGAAAAATGGCAATAGCCGGGGTTTCCAGGGATCCGAAAAAATTTGGTTACACCGTGTTTAAAGAACTGAAGTCGAAAGGCTACCAGGTTTATCCCATCAATCCTAATGTTGATCAGGTTAACGGAGAGCCTTGCTTCCATGCTGTTTCTGCTTTACCACTTGACGTCAGAAATCTCCTGATTATAACCCCGAAAACACAAACCATGCAGGTTGTGAAAGAAGCCCTGGAGAAAGGGATTGACAATATCTGGATACAGCAGATGTCGGAAACCAGGGAAGTTCTTGACTATCTGAAAGACAAGGAACTTACGTTGGTTTTCAAAGAATGCATCATGATGTGGACCGAACCTGTCAGAAGCATTCACAAATTTCACCGCAGTATCCGAAATTTCTTTGGTATGCTGCCAAAATAATTGACAGGAATTAAGAATTATTTTTATCTTTGCAGCCCAATTCAGGGAGTTTAGCTCTGTTGGTTCAGAGCATCCCGGCTGAAAAGTCGGGAGGGTCACTGGAAAAATGAAAAAAATAGGGAGTTTAGCTCAGTTGGTTCAGAGCATCTGCCTTACAAGCAGAGGGTCACTGGTTCGAATCCAGTAACTCCCACCAGCAAATCAACCACTTACAAGTATTTTTTTTGTAAGTGGTTTTTTATTTGCACACAAATTGCACAAAAATGACGTTATTTAATGTAAATTGTATAAACAAGGTATCCGAAAGACTGCAAAAAGGATGCTAAACCAAGAAGCTGATAAGATAAAATAACAAATGGCGTATATTTTATACCCCACTTTAACGTAAATAATTGATAACCATTATTAAGTGGTATCATTATCAATATAAACAGGTATTATCGTTATAACCTTAAAAACCCTGAGGGAGTTAATGAACTGAAGGAGAGATACGCAAAAATATTTTAGGAAATTTCTTTCATACTTGTGCGAATCGTCTCCACATTAGTTCCTTTATCCCATTAAATTTCAGTTCTGCCAGGGGTGGGTCCGCAAAAACCGTTTTCGGTTAGATAATACCCCCGGGCAATCACACCATTAACTCTCTTTCCCCAGCTACCTCATCCTTTTATATCGGAATCTGCCGTAGTAATGATCCATCTCATAGTTAGTGATTGTGTAGCTGAAATATTGAACAAAGCTGTTAATACATGCCTTACCCTCATCTGTTAGCTTAAACGTTCTGTGATTCCTTTTCTGTTCCTTTAACATGATCAACCCCTTTTCCAGCAGCTTGTTCAGACACTTATACACCACATTGCGGCTCATCCCAATAATAGTCTTTGTCAGTTCGGGGTTGGCAAACTCCCTGAGCACGTTCTGCTGCTCGACCGTGTAACCAGCTGCCAGGACAATAAAATCAGCCCGGGTTAACCTGTAGTCTCTATATATTCTTGTAAGCGTATTCACCTGGAAGACCAGTAATGGAACATGGATGTCGAGGAAGACATTCGGTTTCATGAAGTTGAGTCTATTCTCTAGACATAATTTGTATATCATCATAAGTGAAATATATTAGTAGTAAATATACTCGATACAGGAATCAATATCAAGTGCATAAGAATATGTAAGGAGGGCATCGACCTCTATAGCATGGAAGTTTTGAATAACATTCAATCAAAATAAAATGAGTGTTTCCGTTGTGATAGGCATGCAACAGAATAAAATAACAAGGATTGTTGTGGGATCAATGCCAAAGTCTGTATTACTTCCTGAAAACAATTTTGATATACTGGTGATTTGATTTATGAAATTTGTAACCTGGCCAAATTTCTCTAATTTTGGTCAGCCACAATCTTGGTTGATTTAACTATCAGGTCGAATGCGCAATATTTTTTTTCATCTCCATCCGGCTAAGGTCAACGAATCTGCATTACGATTTAATCGTACTTTTGGGTTGGGGGGCATGGCAGCCCTGCTGATTGTAATTCAGATAATTACGGGCATTCTTCTGCGGTTCTATTACGTCTCCTCCCCTGCAGAGGCTTACAATTCAGTTCTGTTCCTGAAAAACCAGGTACTTTTCGGTCAGTTTATCCGGAACATTCATTACTGGAGCGGAGTGTTCCTTTTGTTGATCGCATTTTTACATTTTCTCAGGGTATTCTTTACCGGGGCCTACAGGGATTTGCGTTCAACTAACTGGATCTTCGGTTTATTTCTCTTGGCACTCATCGTATTTGCAAATTTTACCGGATATCTCCTTCCCTGGGATCAACTTGCCTATTGGGCCATTACTGTCAGCACCAATATTATAGGTTATTTACCCGTAGTTGGTGAAAGTCTCAGGAATTCGATTGTTGGTGGTAAGGAGTTAAATGCCGACACGCTGCAAACCTTTTTCACCTTTCATACTGCTTTATTTCCCTTTTTACTTATTGCTATTGTTCTTTATCATTTCTGGAGGGTGCGCAAAGCTGGTGGTGTTTTACTGCCCGAAACCCCGGAGAAAAGTGAGATGTTGCCTGTAATACCCAACCTGGTTTTCAGGGAATTTATTGTCGGACTTATACTGATTGCGGTTTTGCTCATCTTCTCTGCACTATTCAATGCACCTTTGCTCGAAAAGGCAAACCCATCCTATAGCATGAATCCGACCAAGGCACCCTGGTACTTTGCAGGAGTGCAGGAGTTGCTGATGCATTTTCACCCCTTCTTTGCGGCGTTTATTATTCCTATGAGTGTGATTGTGTTTTTGGCATGGATCCCGTTTTTTAAATACAATGAACCGCCGAACGGTCATTGGTTTATCTCCAGGAAAGGAATACAGTCGTCAAAGCATACCGCCATTTTTACCGCTCTTGCCACCCTGGCAGGAATACTTTTCAATGCTTATGTATTGAACTTTGAAATGGTCATGCAGGGCATACCTGCTCTGATCAGCAACGGAGTGATCCCACTTGTGATCCTATTCCTGCTGATGGGAGGTTATTATCAATTTTACCTGAAAGGGTTCAGGCTTTCAAAGGCGGAACTGGTTCAGGCTATTTTTGTTTTTATTATTACTGCCTTTATCCTACTGTCGGTAACAGGCATATTTTTCAGAGGAAAGGACATGGAACTGACTTTCCCCTGGAATGTTTAACGAGGATAATTCATGAAGAAAACAGGTCAGGAAATAGCCGGGAAAGATACTCGTGATAGAATTAACCGACGTGATTTCTTTGGTATGGCATGGAAAGGCCTGGGTATTCTTATTGCAATAGAGTCGGTTGGAATGATCATGGCATATTTTTTCTCAGGAAAAAACAAGAATATCGCTGCACCAAAACAATTGGTTGAAGCCGGACTGGTCGATTCATTCGGACTTGGCAAAGTAAGCGCATTCATGGGCGGGAGATTCTACCTTGCCCGGCAGGAGGATGGTGGATTCATTGCGCTATCCCTGCGATGCACACATTTGGGCTGTTCCGTTTCATGGGAAGAAAACAAAAAAAGATTCATCTGCCCCTGCCATTCTTCAGCATTCAATATCAGTGGTGAAGTTCTAAACCCTCCGGCTGCCAGGGCACTTGATTACTTCCCGGTTCTGATTGAAAACGGGATAGTGAAGGTAGATATCGGCACCCTGAAAGAACGGAAAACATTCAGAAAAGATCAACTTATTTACGCATGATAACCACAAATCTTAGATCCTGGAAAATTACCGGACTGATTGCCATCGTGGTGATTGTGCTTAGCTTTCCTCTTTCATTGCTATTAAACCGGGACCACGGGAAAATTCAGCGGCCGGTAGCTGTTTTCACCGGGGGCAAGGCTTGTATCGAATGCCATCAGAAGGAATACCGGTTATGGAAGGGGTCAGATCATGATAGTGCCATGGCAGTTGCATCTGATACTTCAGTTAAAGGTAACTTTAATAATGCTGAGTTTACTTTCAACGGGAAAACATCAAAGTTCTACAAGCGAGCTGGAAAGTTCTATGTATACACTGAAGGGCCGGGTGGCATCATAAAGGAGTTTCAGATCACATATACCTTTGGCATTCGTCCCTTGCAACAATATCTGATACCTTTCGAAAATGGTAAATACCAGTGCCTGCCCATTGCCTGGAATACAATTGAAAAGAAATGGTTCCACATGGCAGCCATGGTGTACAGGCCGGAAGACCTGAAACCAGACAACTGGTTGTATTGGACCAACCAGGCCCAGAACTGGAACAGCATGTGTGCCGAGTGCCATTCTACTAATCTTCAGAAAAACTACAATCCCGAAAAAAAATCTTACCATACAACCTGGAACGATATCAATGTAAATTGTGAGGCATGTCATGGCCCGGGATCATTACATATTGAATGGTCAAGGCTGCCGGAACTGGCGAGGCCCCAGGACAATAACACCGGTCTACTGGTAAAAACAAGCAAAATAACCTCCCGCCAGTATGTAGAATCATGCGCACCATGTCATGCGCGCAGGAGCTCCACAGGACCGTATGATCATACGCACAGTGAGTTTCTGAGTTATGCTATCCCTCAGTTGCCAACCCGGCCAACCTATCACATCGACGGGCAATTCAAGGATGAAGACTATGAATACGGCTCTTTTACCCAGAGCAAGATGTACATGAAAGACGTTCGCTGCGGCGACTGCCACGATCCGCACAGCCTGAAGAGGAAGTTTGATGGGAATGCCTTATGTACCCAATGTCACCGGGCCGACGAATACGACACCTTCAACCATCACATGCACAAATCAAAGGGAAAAACAGGAACATCTTTCGTTAACAACCTAAATAAGAGACTTGGACCGGGGGATGGTAACCTTTGTCGTGATTGCCATATGCCAGGCCAGTTTTACATGGGGGTTGACAGGCGATACGACCACAGTATGCGGATTCCGAGACCGGATTTATCTTTACAACTCGGCACACCGAATGCCTGCATTAATTGCCATGATGACAAGACCGACCAATGGGCACTTCAGAATGTGAATAAGTGGTATGGCGAACGGAAAAAAGCCCATTATGGAACTATCCTTGCCGAAGCAGCTGCCGGGAAAGCAGGAGCCGACTCCGGTTTGCTAAGGATCATCAACAGCAATCTCTACCCTGAGATCATCAGGGCCACCGCCATTGGTTATTTGTCAAGCTACCCAAGTGCAAAAGCACAGGATGCTGTGCGCAAAGCATTGAACGACCCTGACCCCTTGCTGCGCCGCAAAGCAGCAGAAAATTATATGGCTGCAGATTCTGCAGGGCTTTTACGTATCCTTGCCCCGCTGCTCGGTGATCCCATCAAAACGGTCCGAATGGAGGCGGCATACCGGCTTTCGACATACAGGAAAGACGCCTTCAACGAAACCCAATACCGCTTGTCCTGCAAGGCTTTTGAGGAGTATAAAAGTTCGCTGGAATATCTCGCCGATTTTCCATCCGGGCGATATAACCTGGGCAATTATTATGCTAAAACCAAAGACCTGTCCAAGGCTGAAGAGAACTATCGCGAAGCCATTGTCCTTGATAACCTTTTTTATCCAGCCAAAATCAACCTGGCAATGCTGTATTACCAGGAAGGCAAAACAGAACCCGCTGAGAAACTCTTCTATGACTTGATTACCAACCATCCTGAGGTGTCGGAAGGTTATTATTATCTTGCATTGCTTTATGGTGAACAGAAAAGATATCCTGAGGCGATCACCCTGCTCGAAACCGCTTCAACCAAACCAGGAACTAATCCAAGGATATGGTACAACCTTGCACTTCTATACCAGATGACCGGACAGAACGATAAATGCGAAGCAACATTCCTGAAAGGACTCCAGCAGGATCCCTGTAACTATGATCTGCTGTATGCTATTTATTCGTTCTATATGAACCAGAATAACCGTGGGAAAGCAACACCTATTATTGTAAAGTTAAAAAGCTGTTTCCCTGGGGAGAAATCAGTTCAGGATTTGCATTAAAAATGAAATCCTATTTGCACCAGGTAACGGAACCCGACACTGAGTAAATTGAGTTTCCCATTCTGTTTGAAAGATTTGTTGACAACGAAATCTCCGATCAAAGGATATTTTTCTTTTAATTTATTGTATAAATCAGCGTTGATCTCCTGCAATTGATCGAGGTTGATGTTCCCGCTTATGTCCACACCACCAGCATAATAACTTATGGCAGGACCAATCAGGACAAAATCAAGGGTCATCCGCTTCCAGAAAACAAACTGGTAACCCAACTCAACGCCCACATTAAAGATGTTAAAATTGCCTTTAACAACTCCTGCACTGTCGAGGGTAGTGTGCATCACATCTACATTGTTTTTGAAGTGATAACCGTAATAACTTGCGAATGGAGCGAGGTAAACACCATCAGGGATGGGTCTGGAATTCCTTTTCCCCAGGTAAAACCTGTATTCAAGGGCAACATTAATCCCGTACTTTTCCCGGCCTGTGATTGCCAGCAAGCCGCCGATCGTATCTTTAAAAAGACTTGGAAATTCAAGGTAGCCAAGTGTAAGCGCTATGGATTGCTTCGGGTTTAGTATCCGTTCATAACTCAATGTAATATTTTTAGTGCTCCACAATAACATGGGTGTTGGATTAAATTTGATAACATTTTTATGAAAGGGTGGTTTGATAACCGGAACAGAATCTGATTTTTGAGCTGTAAGAAAAAGTGGAGCTCCAAATATAACAGTTAAAATAATTTTGATGGTTGCGTTCATTGGTTGGAAATTATTTTCTGAAAATTCATTCAGTTTAAAAACAACATCAGCAGTGGCTGATAATTTTCAATAGCAGTTCTGCATTTCATCCTATTTTGGGAAAACAAAAACCAATGCTGCCCGCACACCAAAATCAGCTTTACCCTTGGAAGGGGCAGCCACCTGGATACGTGGCCCGATGACAAGCTGAATGGTCTGTTTACCCAATTTAGTAATTCCTGTCATGACAGGATTAATAAAGATTGATGTGGTTTGGGCATACCAGTTCTGTGTTATTTCAGCATTGATCCCGACCCCGGCACCGCTTTTCCAGTTATATGACACAAATGGCTGCACAAACATTTGATTTACGTCCGGACGATTTTTCGCTCCCGCCGCTGACCATATCTGGTTAACAAGGGCACCGATCGTCCAGCCTTTGATCTGTCCTAAAATAACCCCGGTAGGACCAATACCAAATTTCCTTGAAGCCAGGAGGCTGTCTGTCGCCACAGGTAAAAGAAACACAGGACCAATGCCCCAGGTAATTCCATGTTTAGTGAATGCAGGTGAAAAAAAAGCGCTTGCGACGGCATCGCTCAATCCGCTTTGATATGATCCCTCCTTTGAGATATTGTATTGCGTGACAAAAGGAAGAACAATCCTGGTAATTAAATTGAGCTTTGGAGAAAGATGTATCGGAATTACTGGTTGAAAATTTAATGTATTCCTGGCACCTTTGTACTGGCCTATCCCTACGTCCAAGTTATTTTGAAACGGAACGCTGATCAGTGATGCGATGGGGTTGCTCAGTTTTTTTGCCAGGTCTTCAGCAGATTCTGCGGGTTTTACTTCCTGTGCAATCAAGATTTCTGATACAAAGGGAATAATGCATAAAAGCAGAAAAGTTAATTTGGTAGTGTATTTCATAAATTATTTTTAAAAAGTGATCTAATTCACTTTTATAGCCCGGACTTCTGCCGCACGCTTATCCACAGGAACAATTGGTAAACTTGAACCCTTTTTAACAGGAAGTTTGCACAGGTAATCCATAATGGCCTGCCATTCTTTAATTTCAGTCACCTTATTAGTTGAGAGAACTGTTTCATCCTTATCCATTACTATTCCATTTGGAGCTAACATTTCAGCCACATTGTCCTTCGGCATTTCCAGCGCTTCAACCTTAGTCTTTAATGGTTCACCTTTTGCATTTTTTGGTACAAGGGCAAGTTGATCTTTTGAATATTTAGGGATTGCAGCTATGATCATGCCCAAATAAACAGGAGTTGTTAAGCTGTATAGTTTTCCGTCCTTACCGGAAATATCAATCACTTTATACCCATGATCAAAGTCGCCAAGTTCAATGGCCGTAATAACATCAAATTTTGGCCGTGAAGGATTGTATGTAAATTTCATTCCGGAAGTCCGTGGAAAAAATTCTCCCGGATGTGCCGGATTATCAATAATTATAAATTCAAGAATATTTTTAAGTTCTTTTCCGGTAAAGTAAGCCGTTACCAATGCACTGCCGGCGGTTGGATCAATGACTCCCGATCCAAGCGGGGCTACTGCGAAAACATCATAGACGGTCTGGACACCTGTTTTCCCACGTTTCAAACCGGCACGCATCATGCCATTAGCAGTGAAGCCAATATCAGCATTTGTTGCCTGGCGAAAAGCATCGGTTACAAGATTTGCCAGGATGGTGCCAGCGGCAATATTTGTAAATGTATTTGGCAGATCCTGTGGAACTATTGCCAATGGCTGGTCAATACTGTATCCACGGGAGGAAAAAACAGCTTTGGTGGCACCCGGTTTGAGCTTATTGATCTCATCAACTATTTTTTGATCTCCTTTAATTGCATCGTTAACCGGGATCAATTTCCAGGAAACAAGTTTGGTCTTGGTTCCATCAAAAGTTACAACAAGTTCTCCAAGATTTTCACATTCCTTCCCAGTTTGAACTACGATCGAGTGGTTGTTTACGACGATTGCTTCCTTCATCGCAGTATGGCTGTGTCCGCCAATTACAATGTCGATTCCGGGAACTGCTTCGGCCAGGTGAATGTCATCGCCTTTTGTATATTTCCCAGCGGTATCTTTTTCCACCCCTCCATGGCTAAGGCAAATTATAACCTGCGCTTTTAAACTGTCGCGAAGTATTTTCACTATCTTCCCGGCTGTTTCAATGGGTTCTGTAAATTTAACTGCACCAGCACCACCGGTGTAAAACGTCGCCTCTTTTCCCAACAGGCCGAAAAGTCCAAATCGGATGCCATCCCTCTCAATAATTTTGTAGGGAAGGATAAATCCATCCTTTGCCATTTTTTGCAAACCCAGTAAAGTAGAATCATTTGCGCCTAAGTTCGTATTTGAGGCAAGAACTGGCACTACAAACCCTGCTTTCGCGGCGGTTGCGATTTCCTCTCCAAGTCCCTTTGCACCAAGATCAAACTCATGATTTCCAAATGTGGTGGCATCATACCCCATTCGAGCCATTAATTGAAGTTCACCACCAGTTTCGCGTGATGCAGCTCCGAATGGGGTTCCCATGCTGTAATCACCGGCATCAAGCACCAGCATCGGCTCCTGAGTGCTGTGAAGCTTTTTCTTTTGTGCAATTAATCCAGCCAACCGAGCGTAACCGCCAATTGTTTTATCATCGTTCAGTTTGAAGGGCGTGTAATCCGACGAAGGCCCCATTCCGATGAAACTCGAATGGAGGTCGTTGGTATGCAGAATGGTGAAGGTTTTGACATTGGCTTTAGTATTTGTGGTTTGACTTTGGAGTTGTCCGCTCCCGCAAAAAAACAGCAATGATGATAAAAGAAGAAAGCCTGAAAATTTCATAGTCGATAATTTAAGGGATTAAGTGAACAACGGCCACCCGAAGGATGGCCGTTGTTTATTAAAACAAGATATAAATTAATCGTTTCCGTTGCTTTCCGACATCTTCTTCATTACCTCATCCAGATTAAATGCAGCAGGAGTCTGACTGGGTGGATACTCCTTGAATGTAGCAATAAATTTACCGACATATGGTTGTGCCGCTAAAAACAAATAAACACGATTGAGTTCCCAATCCCAATAGACATTCGAGGTGACATCAGCTCTCTCATAAGGATCAGAACGAAGGTTAAATAATTTTGGCATCCGGAGTGTTACGAAAGGTTCAGCCCAAAGCGCCATGGTACCTTGCACTCTTTGTTCCATAAAAACCACCTTCCAGTTATCATATCGAAGCGCTGTCAGTTGTGCATCATCGTTGAAGTAGAAGAATTCCTTCCTGGGATTCTCCGTTGTTTGCCCGGTAAGCAAAGGCAACATGTTGTAACCGTCTAAATGCACCTTGTAAGTTTTGCCACCAACGGTATAACCGGCGAGTAATTTTTCTTTTATATCCGGTACGCCTGCTGCAGCAAGCAATGTCGGCATCCAGTCGAGGTGCGAAATGATGTTATTTGAAACCGTTCCCGGTTTAATATGTCCGGGCCAGCTAACCATGGCCGGCACCCGGTAAGCACCTTCCCAGTTTGTGTTTTTTTCGCTGCGGAAAGGAGTGGTTCCGGCATCGGGCCATGAGTTTTGGTGAGGGCCGTTATCGGTGGCATACATAATAATGGTATTGTCAGCAATGCCTAATTTTTCGATCATATCCAATACTGTTGCAACATTTTTATCATGGTCAATCATTGCATCAGCATATTCGCTCATCCAGCGGCCGGACTGACCAACACTTTCAGGCTTTACATGGGTGCGGAAGTGCATATGGGTGAAGTTTACCCAGAGAAATACCGGTTTGCCTGCTTTTACCTGTTGTTCAAGAAAAGCGGCGCCCCTTTGTGCAAATTCATCATCAACAGTTTCCATACGCTTTGCAGTAAGCGGGCCAAGGTTTTCTATTTTCTGGGTGCCATCAGCATTTGCAAAGCAATGTAACATACCACGGGGGCCGAATTTCGCCCTGAAACCGGGAATGTCTTTGTCACTGGGAAAATCCCTTTGTTCCGGCTCTTCTTCTGCATTCAGATGATAAAGGCTGCCATAAAATTCATCAAAGCCATGCATAGTTGGCAAAAATTCATCACGGTCACCCAAATGGTTTTTCCCAAACTGACCGGTTGCATAACCCTGGTCTTTCAACAACTGGGCAATGGTAACATCTCTATACTGAAGTCCTGCACTTGCCCCGGGTGCACCAACCTTGGTCAGGCCTGTGCGTAAACCACACTGACCTGTGATAAATGCCGCGCGGCCTGCCGTACAGCTTTGTTCTGCGTAATAGTCGGTAAATAATACGCCTGCCTTGGCTACCCTGTCAATATTGGGTGTTCTGTAACCCATGACACCCATGGAGTAGGCACTGACGTTTGTTTGCCCTATGTCATCGCCCCAGATGATGACGATATTGGGCTTCTTTGTTTGTGTTTGTGCTTGCGCAAAATTACCGAGCGAAAAAAACGCCAGGATCAGAGTACCAAGCAATGCAATTTTTGTTTTCATAGATACTGATTTTAGTTAATACAAATTTGAATTTGATTTATTCTTAAACTGCGGCGACTTTTATCCTTCCGCTTTTAGCTGCAGTTTTAAGTGCTTTATAGTCTTTCTCGTTCTGATTGGAATAAGTATTTGCAAATTTCAACATGGCTTTATCCAGTTCGTCGCTGTTACCAATATATCCTGAGATCATTGCCGGATCTCCCGACTTTGCATGAGCAAGTGCCATAGCCCAACCACACAGTGAACAATACTGGGGGAAGTTTTTAACCTTGACCACCTTTGGATCAAATTCAAGTCCTCCTTTCCAGTCGCGCAACTGGCGGAGATAAAAATGGATACCGTCCTGTTCGCCCCATCCAAGGAAAATATCGGGTGCCCCCTGGATCAGCCGTTGTCCCTCAACCACCCTGCGTCCCTGGTTTGCATAAATCGATTTGGAAGCAAATGGTTCAAGAACGGAGGGCTGAGCCTCTTTTACCTGGAGAAACAGTGGATCATTGGAATGGTTTCCAAGCAGGAAAATAACCCAACATCGTGTTCCCACACTACCCACACCAACTACTTTTCGGGCAACATCCACAATACGATAATTTTGTAACAGTTTTTTACGGTCATCGGCAAGCGAAAGAAAATAGGATCCGAGTAATAATCCTAATGCATCTTCGATGGTTCTGCCGCTCTGAGTATGGGTTTCACGAACGATAAATGGCGCATTTTCCCTCATACGGTATTTCTCATCAATGATGTCAGTGAGTTTGCTTAGCACCTGCATATGGCTTCGCTGGCGCGCCTTACCCATGATCTTATCTGCTCCTTTGCGTGCCGAAGGGGAGAGTGTATTCAGGATGTCTTTTTCACTGATGGTTGAATACCATAATTCCATGTTCCCCATGAATGCAAATTGCTTCATTCGTTTGCGATAGGAACTTACTGCAGCACGAACAGATTCAGCACACAAGTCCTTATCCGCACCCAAAAACCTGCCACTGGCCACGATGCTGGTCACAAGTCGTTTTATATCCCATTCCCATGGACCGGGTAATGTTTCATCAAAATCGTTGATACCGAATACCAGGTTTCGCTCGGCTGAGGCAAAGACTCCAAAATTGGCCACATGCAGGTCACCGCATGCCTGAACGTTGATTCCGGTATTCCCGCCATTGGCTGCAAGATCAGCAGCCATGATCGCGGATCCACCCCGCAGGAAGGCAAAAGGTGAAGTGAGCATTCTGGCATAACGGACTGGAATCAATTCCTGCAGGCGGCTTTTTCCCTGTTCTTCCAGGATAGAAACCGGATCTGCCCGGTCGGCTGCCGGTTTATATTCGCCATGCAGGGTACGCGGATACCTTTTTCGCAATTCCTTTCCTGCCGCAATACGGTCATCCACACTCTGGCGTTTCGATTGAAACTGATGCAACAGCGATGGGTCCATAATAAAAAGAATTGAATATATTAATTTTGATAATATTTTATAATATCCAACAATGCTTCCCCATCAACCGGCTTTTTAAAATAGGCTTTTACTCCATGATTCTTGCAGAATTCACGGCTGTCCTTTTCATCAAACGCAGTTGTTACGATGACCGAAATATTCATTTTATCCAGGACAATCCTTTTTAAGAGATCGTACCCGCTTATTCCCGGGAGGTTCAGGTCAAGAACCAGGACATCCTTAAACCCCGATTTAAATCCGGTTACAAAATCTTCTGAGCTGCCGAAAGATTGATATTCCATTCCTGCAGATTGGAATAACGCCTCAACCGCCTCCCTTACCGAAACATCATCTTCAACTATAGCTATCATTCCTGTTGTTATAACTTGTCAACATCTCAGAAACTGTTTGAAAATCAACAATTGAACAGAACTGACTGGATGGTTTATTGAAAACACAAAGGTAGGGCGCTAAAAGTGCTTTGTATATAGCACTTTAGTTACATATAGAGGAAACCTTCGGAGTATTATCTACGTCTTATCGGAAGAGAGAAGTCCTGCCTGATAAGATATGTGGATAATCTCAGGTACCGATTTCACGCCAAATTTTTCACAAATGCTGCGCTTGTGAATTTTAACCGTATGTTCTACGATATTAAGCTTATCCGCAATTTGCTTGTTTAACAATCCGGTAATAAGATAGGTCAGCACCTCGTATTCTTTTGGGGTAAGCTTTTGGATCAATTGCCTGGCTTTTTGCAATGCTTCATTCTCCGCCATGATTTTATAACTATTGGAAACTGCTTCAGTTACTGAATGCAATAACTCATCTTCTTCAAACGGTTTTTCCAGGTAGTTAACAGCTCCTTTTTTTAATGCATGAACACTCATGTGTATATTGGCATAACCGGTTATGAAAATTATTGGCAGATGTGAACCGCGACTGATCAGTTCCTCCTGAAGTTCAATCCCTGATTTTCCGGAAAGATTCACATCCAGGATAATGCATCCAGTTCCTTCATGGATTGGCCTTTGCAGAAAATCCTCTGCACTCTCATAAGGTTCAACAGTATAACCGTCGAATTGCAGAAAAAGAGAAAGAGAATTTCTTACAGACTCATCATCATCAATTAAAAAAATAATTTCACTTGCTTTATTCATGATCTGCAATTTTCAATCTGAAGGAGAATTCAGCGCCTCCTTTTGGGCAATTCTCTGCCCATATTTCGCCATCGTGATTTTCGATGATATTTCGGCTGACAGCAAGACCAATTCCAAGTCCGCTCTTGCGTGAAGTGACAAAGGGTTTGAATATGGTTCCTTTAACTTCATCACTGATCCCGGGACCTGTATCTTTTACCGAAATGGTGACTGAACCTTTTTCTGTCTGTTGAGAAATTGAAATTACCTTGTTTCTCTGTTCGGTATTTTCCATCGCATTTGCGGCATTGTACAGTAGATTTAAAAATACCTGCTGCAACTGAATTTTATCTGCCAGAACATAGGCAGGTTTATCCTGATTTTGTACAATAACACTAATATGTTGATGCGCTGCTTCAGGTTCAAACAATGCAAGGGTCTCCTGAATAATTGCAATAATGCTTACCTGCTCTTTGATCCGTGTTTCCAACTTCATTAAACTTCGTACACTGCTGATCAATCCTCCGGCCCTTTTATCGTCTTTAATAATCTTTAAAAGGAGTTCCTCAACCTGACTTTCATTTACGTTACCTGATTTTAAATACCTAAGACAGGCCTGTGTATTATATAAAATTGCCGTGAGTGGCTGACTTAACTCATGCGAAAGGGAAGCAGTGAGTTCAACCATCATCATCAGCCTTTCCTCACGCACCAGCAAACGGTAAAGTTCTTCAGCTTCTGTCTTTTGCTTTAAAACAGCTTTCTGACGAACAGTTAGCTTATATAAATATGCAATTAAAAATGTTTCAAGGATCAGAAACATAATACCAGCAAGAATATACCACTTATATTCAGAGATGAAATTATACTGCTGGTAATAATAGATACTATTTGAAGGCAAGGCTTTGGACCCCAGCAAATTCCACTTTCTTAAAACTCTCCAATCAAATATGTTCTGGTAAAAATCGTCAGAAACTACAATTTCTCTCAGCGGCTTTCCATTAAGAACCTCATTTGCAATCACTGCTGCTTTCTTCCCAACTGCATTAAAGCTGAAAACATAACCACCAATGCCACCTTCTCTTTTGATAAAACTGTCAAAAAGGGGAAAAACCGGGGCATTACAGTTGGTTGCGAGGTGACCAATCACTTCCGGAGTTGAAAATTGAATCCCTTTATTGTCAGAAAGAAATGTTGGTACAATGACTATACTATGCGCAGGAATTTTCCTCATAATCTGGATAACTGAATCCAGTGACATTCCCGTTATAAACGTGACCTTATGACTTTTTTCAATACTCGCGATACCCAATCTGACCATTGATGCGAAATACTTATCGGTAAGTGCACATCCGCTGATAATATATATGTTTTTATAGGTTGGGAATAAATTGCAGGCTGATTGGATTGATTGACCAAACCTGAATTTCAGTGTCATTTTGACAACGTTTACAAATTTCAGATGACCCTTGTCGGCATTAAAGGAATCGAGCACAATACTAATTGTCGGACTCCTTCTGAGCGCCTCCAAACCGTACTTCTCAAGAACTGGAATGATCCCGGGAGCTACGGTAATTAGTAGATCAATTTTAGTGTCTTTAAATTTTTCATTGTATTGTTCTATGATGTACCTGGCATATTTATCATCGGCCAGTCGGCCGATATCGAGGTATTCAATCAATAAATTGCAGGGTTGATTATACTCTTCTGAAAAAGTAGTGCGAAAACCTTCCACAAGATTCTGATAAGCAGGCAGATTAGCATGCAGTGAAAGAAAGATAACAATCGTCTTTGTATTACTGCCTGAATAACTCTTAAACGGTGCAATGAACAATAAAGCAATTAGGACAAAGAGTGATGTGCTCCTGATATTATTCATTACCGACTGTTGAAATTTACTCACATCCTCGAATTTCAGCAAAGATAAGACTTGTCTCTTGATCATATGAAGAATATATTCTTGCCTGTTTTTTTTCAAAACTATATACACTGGATTGACTATTGAAGTTTGTGGTTAATATTAGATCAATATTTTAACCATTTTTTAGTGACTGGATGCCTTTACGACCATAAAAAAAGCGTTCAGGCCTATGCCTGAACGCCGAAATCTCAGATTTGACCGAAGGTCAGAACTTGATTTTGCCTTCAACATCAGAGATGCTTACATCGAATGATGTCTTGGGAAAATCAATGACTTTCTTGATGCCAGTGGTGAAACTAGTGGCGAAGACATTTCCGTCTGAGTCATTCAGCCTTATGGAGCAGTTGAAGTCATTGGATGCGGTCTGGAACCTTTCCAGTTCGCTACAGGTCTGGACCAGTTTTGTGTGCTTTCATAAAATTAAATAATTGATTTGCAAACCCAGTTAAAGAAAATTAAAGTAACAAGGAATTAAAACTAATCATTTAAAGCAATAGGTAGATGGAAAGGATCAAACGGAAAGGAGATATCTGCAAATTATAGAAAATTATTTAACTATTAACAACTTATATTGAAGGGATCAACTCTCACTAAACCTAAAACTATTAAGCTGATCATAGCCTATCAGATATGGGCTTTGCCCATTCCTTCCCATTTGAAGAATCGAGTCAATTACTCCGTAATCATTAAATGTTGAGGCAAATTCCTTTATCTCATTGTCGATGAAAATATCTGTGAGGCGAATTCTTCGTTTTAAAAACAACCCTGCCAACGAGGTTGCCCTGCTTAAAGCAACATAAGCCTGCCCACTAGCGAATGCCCTCTGTCCCAAGTCAACGACCACCCTTTCAAAGGTCAAGCCCTGACTTTTATGGATAGTAATAGCCCAAGCTAATTTTAGTGGGTACTGAATGAATGTCCCTATGACCTCCTCTTTGATATCCTTTGTGATTGGATCATATTGATAATGAATGTTTTCCCAGGTCTCCATGTTTACAGTGTAAATAGTGCCGTCAATAAGTTTAACTTTTACCGATAAGTGGGATAAACTGCAAACTTGCCCGATGGTACCGTTAACCCATTTTTTATCCGCATCATTTTTTATAAAAACCACCTGCGCACCTTCTTTCAACATGAGGTCCGTGTCGGTGGGATACTTGCTGCTTTCAAATTCTCCTGTAATTTGCGCCGTAAACGTGAATGGTTCCGCCTCCAGGCTTGATAGCTTCATAGAATTTACATCGTTCGCCATGGCGTTTGTGGTCGTCAGGGTAATGGCAAAGTCCTGTATCACGTGATCATCGCATGAAATGACTCGCTTGTTTATTTGATTCAAATCTGCCTGTGCAGCCTCGTTGACCCGAATTTTGTCAAGCAGGTTAATGAAAACCGGGTCAGATTGCCTGTATACCTTTCGCAGCTCTATACTGGGGAGTTGCAATGACTCAAACACTTTCGCCTGATAGAAGTAAGGACTATCGTAGAACTCATTGAAAATTTTCACCTCTTCCATGCTGAAATTAGTGATCGGCTTCAGTTGAAAGATATCCCCGATAAATAACACCTGCTTCCCTCCGAATGGTAGTTTCGAGCCGCCACAGGTTCTTCTTAAATAGCAATCGATGCCGTCAATCAGATCGGCTCTAACCATTGAAACCTCATCAATGATCAGCGTGTCCATAGCACTAATGACCTTGCTTTTCGGAGAACCCTTTTTGGCTCCTTTGATGCAGGGGTCTTCATGTAATAGCGGTCGCAGGGGGAATCCGAAAAAAGAGTGGATCGTTGCTCCACGGACATTGACGGCAGCAATACCAGTCGGTGCAACTACGATAAAGTTCTTTTTAATGTTTTTAACAAAGTAGTTTAAAAAGGTCGACTTCCCGGTTCCAGCCTTCCCAGTTAGGAAAAAGGTTTGGGAGGTTTTTTTCAGCATGTCCAATGCCATCTGAAACTCTATATTGTTTAAATCGAGATCCATCTGATTTTTTGTTTTTGTGAACCTTATTTTTTTTGCATTAAATAAAATCAATTCGTAAACCAATGTCACCGTAATATTCAAAGATCAAGGTAATCCAGAGTGCGATCATTCGGAAATGCTTCCAGTTGGCATCCTGATTCAATAGATGGTAAGATAGATTGCGAAAAAAAGTTTGTATCTGTGGCTTCACTTTTTACACTAAAATCACAATCTTTCTCTACTTCGGTTATTTTCTCTGAAATATTTTGTGAACCATTATCTATTTGCATTGGATTGTCATTTTCAATCACATATTGGAGGTGATATTGAATGAGATAGTCGGCAAGGTCGAATCCTTCCTGCTTGCTATCGGCATTGGCATACTGCTCGATCAAGTCGGATACAGTGAATCTTGATCCCGGAATTAGAACGTTTAATTCTAATGCCTTTTTGAACCATTTTTGATACGTTTTGCCGTCCTTTGAAAGGTCAGGATATAGGATAACATCTCTTCCTGCCAGAGAACGGCATTTGTCATCGCTTAGACCTTCCTTACCCCCTGTCGCTACCCAAACGAGATCAGGTAGATAAGCGGATGCTATTATCGCAGTCTTTTCGCTCTCAACAATCCCAACAGGCTTACCGGGATTCAGGTTCAACAGGTGTTCTCCAAACAAGCATTGACGTAAATTATAGTCATCGATCTTTAACTTTTTGTGCATCCACATAATGTGGCTGTGGGGTTCTTTTACTCGCCGACCTGTTTCAGGATTATACAGCATGATCTTTCCTGAACGAATACCCCCCGACATGTCGATTTGCCAAAAGACGGTGGCACCATCCCATAGGTCGGATGTACCGATGTGATAAAGCTGGATCAAGTTCGACACAATGTCCTGATCAAAAAGCTTGCCGAGCCAGGCAATGAAATTATTCTCATCATAATTATTCCTGCTAATGCTTAATTGTTCAAATGGGATCATTGACATTGGTTTAGGTGTAATTTTGGGGAGTAGGCATGAACTGATTACTTTTACCTGCCCTTGTTCATTGTTGCCATGTTTCCGCTGCCAGACCCTTTTTTCATAGCCATCCTTTAAGGGATTAAGGTGATGATTACAGTTATCCTTCCTGTCACACCATCCATAAATCTCAGGAAGATACTCCCCCGTTTTAATGTCAATGTACCTAACAAACTTTTTTTGAAGGCAGGAAGGGCATATGAATTTTCGACTGCTGGGGTCTAAGGTGTATGGATATTGCTTGTTCATGTGAAAAAAGTGATAAAAGTGAACGAGTAAAACTAACTTTTCAAAAAGAGGTAATCAATTTTTCAATAAAGGCAACCTTTCCCGCATTTTTCCTTTCAACAACAATTCCGCAACTTTCCAGTCTTTTTATGAAGTTTATTTTACTCACTGGCTTGCATCCATCTTCAATGCATGACACTCGGTAATCTGTATATAGATCTTTAATTGGAATATAGCCGTTGGGACTTTGATTGTAACCAGAATCCTCAAGGAACACCCGGACACTATCAGATAGCTTCTCATACTGCTCAGTTGCTTGACGTGCGGCATCACATAAAGTGAAACGCTTCTGAGCAAGTAGACGATCCAGCCCCTTAAGTACCCAGTTAAAAACGCCTGACAGTTCAGCTCCTGCGATTTTATGAGCCAACTGTGTGTCCTGCTCATTTTCAGGAATAATGACTGAAAATGGGATTATAATGAACCTCCGGAAATAAGCACGAGTATGCTCTACATCCTTTGGTAGTTCATTACAATTAAATATCAATTTTCCGTATCGGGTTAAAATAAAAGGTTCCCCATATGGCAACCTCGCCTCAATTGGTTCACCTGAGACTATTTGTTTGAAAACAGCAGTTTCCAGGTTGCCACTGATTTCGCTCGCATAATTAACAAGCTTGTTTGCTAGTTTTGCACGATAATAACCGTTTTCATTGGTGAGGCTCTGCAGAGAAAAAGTTGATACATTTTCTGATCCCAGAAGAGCGTTCACCACCTCGAAGAAAACCGATTTTCCATTTGCTCCAGTTCCATAAAGAAGCAAAGCCTTCTCCAGTTTCAGGGTCGATGGTTGGACGAATACATATCCAAGATATTCGGCAAGTACGGCCTGAGCTGACTTGTCTGGCAGTACCCGATTAAGATATTCTTCAAAAATGGGCGCAGTAGCATCTGGGTTATACTCAAAAGGTAGCTGATACGTAAGGAAGTCTAATGGACTAAATGACCTAAGCCTGATTCCCTTAAATAAAAATTCAAAGGTTCCATTTTTAAGATTAATTGCAACAACACCCTGGGGTGGATCAGGGACCGGCAAATTTGCAAGAGCCATGAATTGTTTAAATAACCGATCTCTGTAACGATAGTCCTTGGAGGTAAAATTGTCAACTCCCATTTTACTTGCAGACTTTCCAAGGAATCCTTTCAGTTCATCAATGTCAATCAGGCTCCAGTACGCCCCATTATACGAATAGATAAAGTCATGATTCTGGCAAAGGCTCCATTTATTTTGTTGTGCCATTGCAAGAACCTGCTCAACAGGAATTACTTGAAAATGTACTTGTTTTAGGTCTTCGCTCTCTGTAAGGTTTGCCAATTCCCGAAAATCAACCAGGCCTATCTTATTCAGGAGATTAGAAAGAATTTGCCCATGGGGAATTGGTTCTGATAACTTGATTTTTTTCTCAATCTCAGTGGTAAAGTCTTGGCAAAAAATGCTGTCAACAAATTTCAGTTTTAAATTATTTTGTTTATCTTTGACTTGTCCATTATCCAAAGATCCTTTGGGGGTTTCGGTATGTTCGATCATGCGTTACCCCCTTTTCTTTTTACAAAGTGTGTTCCAGAGGAAGCAGCAATTTCAGAAACCGTTTTACGTCCTTGTGACGCCAGCCAGTTATCGATTTCGCTCTTACGAAATGCTAATCGTTTCCCAATTTTTTTATGGGGCAATTCCCGTCGCTGGACTTTACCATATATTGTAGCTTTTACGGGATGACCAGGGAGGTATTCACAAAGATCATTCATGGATAGCCAGCGGTCATTATCCGAGGCGGTTATCTTTGAATGTTTTAAATCAAGGATCAGGCACTCAATGTTGCTTAGCCTTGCTTCAATGGTTTCAAATGGATTGTTCATATGCAGACGTTTTTTAGATTTCGTCTGCAAAGATGTGGGTGAGTGTAGGGACGCAACCGGTTATAACCGGTTATTAATTTCAGGTTTAATCAATTCCAGCAGTTGCCTTAAACATATTAAATTCATCCACCGCCCACTGTAAGGCTTTGGGATCGTTTTCCAGTTCCTTGATCACTGTCTCAAAAATCGCTCTTTTATTGGTATTCTTCTTTTTTGTTCCTTCGTCGCCGACACGCTCTGAACGGTGAGAGAATTTGAGGAATAAATTGTAAAGTCTACCTCCAGATTTGTGTCCATATTTTCCTACCAACTCCGTTCCATTTTCCCGTGTTACGCCGACCTTCTCATAAATTTTAATCCATGCTATTTCCCTGATTGAAAGCCTGGGTTTAATCGGAGGGGGCTGACTTTGACTGTTGAATGGTTGTTCCTTGTGTTCCGAGGCAATTGTCAATTGAATATTGTGCTTCTCATAGACCAGGGGTAATCTGGTAAAAACCATATCCCGAAATGCAATGAGGTAATGTACCTTTGCAACGATCTCAGGAAATAGTAAATCGTAATTATAGGTTTTTATCGGTTTCTTATAATGTTCCTTTCGGTGCTTCAATTTGTAATCCGGATAATTGACATATGGCACAGATCTTTCATGATTTCTCAAATCCTGGGCTCTGTATTCAATCTCATCACCATCAGGACGCAGAAACTCCTTGTTTCGGTATAGATTTAACTCTACGTCGTATAGGAGGACTTCTAATCCAATAATGCCATTGCAGAGGATAGTGTCATTGACAATCTGCTGGAGTTGAGGAATTGAGTATTTTCCTTCAATTACCGATTTCATCATAAAATCATCATAAACAGAATAAGAACTACGGTAACCGGCTGATGTATATGAAGGAAGGCTGTACCTCTGCCACTTCCATGCCTCATCATATGTTTTTACTTCCTGATGAATGTCAAAACAGGGTTCGTTGTTCTTTGGTGTGAAGTATTGCTTTGAGAATCCTACCGGGTCAAGCGGAACAACAATGCCTAAAATTAATTCCATGTTATATAAATGCCGGACGTAATCCCTGAACAATGGGAGAAACGAAATGTCCTCCTCCACGACGCTGTTGCAATCCAAAATGGTGAAATCAATAAACTCATCAAGCGTAGTTATGCCTTTGACATAGGCAAGTACCTTGATGTGATTCAGAAGTGCGTATGCTTCCATGGACATCCTTCTGGAGAGTTCACCTGACCCCCTGCAGTCAAAATTTGAGATGGCCCCGCAAATCGATTCTGTAATTTTATTTGCGGATATTTTTTTTTCCAGTATGGCTGCTTTTAATGCCGGCACATTGAATTTAAGCTTGTTTACTTTGCTTTCCTTATCATAGATATACCAGGCATATCTGCCAACCTCCGCAGTAGTTTCCAAACTTAAATATTCCCATAGAATTTCTGATAACTCCGGAAAGGCCTTTTTTAATTCCATAATGCTGTCAAATTAGTTAATGTCAACAATTGTCCAAGATTTTAATTGCCTGGTTATCAAAATATCTATTGCAGCTTCATTGTTGGCAAAAAAAATACCTGATAATTACAAATTTGGCCCTGATATACAATGTATTACTCGTGTTATTCGCACAAAATAAGTACAATATATATCAAGGCCTCGGGCAAATGTAAATAAATTCTTGAAGTCCGCTACAAGGGAAGCAAAATGATGACTGGTCTTAAAAATCCATCATAGACTGCATGAATTCCTTTTTATCGTCCTCTTCAAAGCCAGCAAAGTAGTTCTGGGTGGTCTTAACATTGCTATGACTGAACTGTTCACCCACATATTCCATGCTTTTCCCCTTTCGGATAGCGTTTGTTGCAAAGGAATGCCTTGCCCAATAGGTCGAGATCTCACTTGGGAGTCCGATACTCTTTGCCAGCAGCTTTAAGTTCTGGTTGATGAAGCGTGTAAAGTTTTGTATCCTGGAACGTTTCACTATTTCACTCAGGTCATCTTTGATTATTGGGAATATCAATTTTTTCGGATTTCGATCAGGGTTACCGTATTTTTCAATTATTAACCTGGCGTGATCTGTAAGGAAGGCAGAGATTGGTTTTAAATTTGCCTTGGAGGTTTTAAGGGTCTTGGCTCTGTAAAATACCAACGAGTCGCCCTGCAAATTCTCATACCTAAGCAAAGCAATGTCTTTAATGTTCATCCCATTACAAGTATATGAAAAAAACCAGAAGTCCTTTGCTTTTTCCTGTTCAGGTGTTTTTGGAGTAGCATTATACAGCAGTTTTAGCTGATCATGCTTCAACGCCTTTTTAACTCCAGTTGCTGCAGGGACTTGGTACTTCTTTTTACCAAACGGGTATATATCTAACTCGATTTCCTTATCACTGATAGCCGTGTTAAAGATGGTTCGCAATGCTCTAAGGTACATCGACACCGTGGTATGGCTACGAAGTTTTACATTTAACATATATGATTCATACCTGGTTAACCATTCAGGGGTGATCTGTGCGAAAAAAAAGATTTCAGGTTTTTTTCCGGTTTCGTTTTTAAGGAATGCCTTTAATGATCTCAAGCTAAGTTGATAATTACTGGCTGTGCCTAATTGATTATTCTTCATGAGGGTTCCAATCATGGTGTTGTATGATGAAAATACATCAACCGCACCTGATGACCTGTTGTGAAGTTTCCGTTCAAATTCCTCAAATGAAAACGGTATGATCTTTTCTGCAACCTTGTTTGCAAGGTTTTCAAACGCCTGAATATCCAGTCTGGCATCGTTATGCTCCCAACGAGGCTTTTCTGTCTCCCAGATACTATGGAATTCCTTTTTGCTGTATTCAAAATCTGTTTGGTACAATCTTGTTTTCCTTGTTGCAGGCTGATATACACGAAGTTTAACAGGATATCGACCATTTTCTTTTTTCCTCCTGGTGTCATGGAAAATTGAAATAAAATACTGCTTGTCCATTGCTGTTTAATTTTCCACAAAGATAATCATTTGCACACGATTTGCACAAATATGGACTCAAAATAAAATTTTCACATATCAGAAAACGTATACAGTATTCCAAAAAAGCCTTATATTTGCTGAATATTCTGATAATATAGAGGTAATAAAGATGTATCTGATATTCTGCCTTACAAGCAGAGGGTCACTGGTTCGAATCCAGTAACTCCCACAAATTAAAGGTCGTCTTTTGACGACTTTTTTTATGGACAAGTATTATACTTACATATTGTTCTCTGGCAAGCTCAACAAATTTTACGTCGGGAGCACAAATGATTTGCAACGAAGATTTCAGGAGCATAACCGCGGAAAAAATCCCTTTTCCAAACTCGGAATGCCCTGGCAATTAAAATATTATCAGGAATTTAATTCTAGATCACAAGCCGTTCAATGGGAAAGGGAGATCAAAAGAAAAAAAGACAGGAAATACATTCAAAAGCTTATTGATAGTTTTGATTCAGAGCATCCCGGCTGAAAGCCGGGAGGGTCACTATTACATTTCCGCCATTCATTGCAAAATGAGGTGAAAGAAATAATCCGAAATTGGAAATTGCCGGTGCGTTATTTGCATCTTCAATCATGATCTTGATTTTTGATGTGGCGACCGGTTTTATTCTCAGTAACCGCTTATATCCAATTGTTGTTCCTGTTGCCACCTGTTCCCATTGGTGAGTATTTTTCAGGACCAGAATACGGAATCTGCTTATTCTTTGTCCATATCGTATTGGCTCCTGGATTAAAATCCTGTCGAAAGTCAAATTTTTCATCAGGTCAAGCGTCAGTTCTGCTGTTTTCGCCCCATCATCTGCTGCCCAGAATGTTTCCGGATCATCGTCAACAATATTTGAAGGAGAAAAACAAGCGTTGTTTGAATGGGAACCAGAGGTTTTTACTTTGCAACCAGAAGCTAAATTGACTTTAAAGGTTTCATCAAGGATTTGTTTGAAACCCTTTAAACTGGCAATATCCTTCTCATGAATTAAGCCCCGTTTATCGGGAGGTAAATTAAGTAAGAAAACCGCGTTTCTCCCAACAGATGAATAATAAATATCAAGCAATTCCATGGGAGACTTAACGAGGGTATCCTGGTTCTTGTGATAAAACCATCCTGGCCGGATGGAGACATCGCACTGACCGGTGATCCATTTATTCCCATTTGGATCGCCGGTATTTAGATAGCCAGCATCCGAGTCGCCAATAGTTAGATGCTTGTCGGAAATAGCTGACCAGAAAGTTTCTCCTGCAGCACCATTTTCATTGCCAACCCAACGTAAATCAGGGCCGGCATCAGAAAATATTAAAATATCGGGTTGAAGTTCTTTCACCAAATCAAAAGTTTTTTCCCATTCATAATAGGATTTTCTGTCAATTATTCTTTTTTCCCTGGCTCCTCCATAGTAACCATCCCCGCCATTGGCTCCATCAAACCATATTTCATTAATTTTTCCATACTGGGTCAATAATTCTTTTATCTGGTTCCTGTAATATTCCAGGTACCCTGGTTTCCCGTAGTCTTTATGATTCCTGTCCCAGGGAGACAAGTATAATCCCACTTTCAATCTATGGTTCCGGCATGCGTCTATAAATTCCTTAACAATGTCACCATGGCCATTTTTATATGGACTATACTTAATGCTGTGTTCAGTGTATTGACTCGGCCACAGGCAAAAACCATCATGATGCTTGGCGGTCAGGATCAGCTCTTTTAACCCTCCCTCTTTGGCTGCTATAATCCATTGCTCAGCATTGAACTGTAAAGGATTGAAAATTCCCGGGTTCTCATCCCCATACCCCCATTCTTTATCCGTAAAAGTATTCATAGAAAAATGAATAAAACCAACCATCTCCATTTGCTGGTAGTGATACTGGCGATCGGATGGTATCACCTTATTGGGAGAAAAATCGAAAGTTGTGGTTGTGGTGGGATGGCAACCATAAAGTACCATCATTAAAAAAAATACACAGCCAATTTTATTCATTCAATTAACTTCTTAAAAGATAAAACCCGCTTTCAAATTTACAAAGTGGGAATCGCAAGTGGCTTTGCTTTTAACATTAAAGTTGACCTGCCATTGACGGGTTTGCTGAAATTTGAGACACCAGTGTATCCTTATTTGCAATGCATATTTTAAGTGATTCCCCTGAAATAAGCTCAATGATCTTACCCCGGAGGTAAGCACCACTGTTCATATAAACAACGTCATCTTCGGCGTTTTGAGAGTAGCATGATGATGATAACAGAAAACAAAAAACCAGTGTCAGTGTTTTAGCAACAGACATTTTTGCAAATTTGATTTAGGATTAACAAGACCATTCTCCTGGCACTCAGGCCATATTTAATTTTGATACATTATTTCTGGTTGCAAAATTGATAATATCCCTGGAGGGTATGAGTAAGGAGATGGCCAGCCTTGCAGCATCTGATGGTTGCCGGCCTTCAGTGAAAGTTGCCGACAGCATGCCGAATACATTCCCATCGGTGGTAAACACAGGACATCCGCTTGATCCTCCATACATCAAGGAGTCGATTTCATAGAAATCAAGGGTTTTTCCACCGGGTTGCATCATTGATTGGAATGCAGAAATATGAGCTCCCTGGAATCTTTCGACCAGGTTAAATGAAGGACCATTATTGAGTACTGTAACATTTGACAAAGGGAACCCGAGAGAACCGCAAGAACTGCCATGGCTGATCCTGGATTTGGACAAGGTAACTATAGAAGTATTTGAAGGATTCATAATCTCAAGGATCGCAATATCTCGGTCTGTGTCCTCCGCTATTAATCTGGCGGGTTTCATCTGACCCCCGATGTCGGGACATCTGATCACCTCAATTTTAGCATGCAGCGGTTTTGTTTTATCGCTTCCGACATGAAGAACATGGGCAACAGTAACACAAATTCCCGTTGAAATCATAAATGCAGTTCCGTTAGAAAAATTGACTTGTTGCGGTCCAACCTGTGAACTGCATAATAATCCATAAATTGCTTCTCTGTTTGATCTGACTGCCTTGGTGAACATAATCACAATATTTAATAGTAGTTAATACTTATTTTTCAGAAGTCAGGGATGCTTTAACCTGCATGCGAATATAAGAGGATTTTTCTACCTTTGCTTCTTAACGTCAGCAATTTTGCATTGAGCCTTAAACCCAAAACCGGATTTATTTTTTTGTTACTCTGCCTGGGTTTCCTTGCCGGATGCAGCGTTACCAAGAACATCCCGGAGAAAGAACATTTGCTCATAAAAAATAAGTTCAAGATCAACACAAAGAAAGTCACTGCTGATGAACTTGGCGGCTACCTGCAGCAAACCCCGAATAAAAAATTATTCGGGCTATTCCGGGCCAATATAGGATTCTATAACTGGGGATGCAAGGGCAAAGACACGAAATTCAAGAAATGGCTGAGAACCAAAGTCGGAACGGCACCTGTTCTCCTGGATACGACTCTTGTTTCTGTTGCACTGAAACAAATGGGTATCTACCTCAGAAATAAAGGATATTTCCAGTCTCAGGTAAATGATTCCATAGTCTACAACGGTAAAAAAGCAACGGTTTATTATATTATCAGGACTACCAGGCCCTATACCATCAGAAACTTTTTGTATTCCATTCCTGATACCCAGCTGGCTGCCTATGTATTTAAGGATACCGCCAGATGTCTGATAAAGAGAGGCAGTAACTTCGATTCTTATCTGATGGATGATGAGCGTACACGGATTACCAATAACCTGTATAATGAAGGATTTTTAAGGTTCTCCAATAATTTTATCGCCTTCAGGGTCGATAGTGCTCTGAAATCAAAAACCATGGATATAACCCTTGAGATCACTAATCCGGTCGTCCCATCCCTGGACATGTTCACAACCGTGAAAGAGTCTCATCACAAACGATATTTTATCGATAAGATATATATTTATTCCGATTTTGATCACCTGAAGGCTGATACAGGAAAATATGACACACTGGTCCGCATCTATCAGAGCGCCGACAGGAAACAGCCTCCAAGCACCTATTATTTCCTTTATCAGAACCCTTTTAAAGTCAAACAGAGAACCATTGCCCAATCGATTTTTATCACACCGGGTTCCCATTATAATCTGGTTGACGTCAACCAATCCTATGCCCAGCTTTCCAGTTTGCAGGTTTTTAAATACATCAACATCCAGTTTGAAGAAAGTTTTCTGCCCACGAGCCTGAGAACTCCATACACTGATATTGTGGATGCCAGGATACGCTTGGCCAACTCTCCCTCCCAGTCGTTTTCGGTCACGACAGATGGCACAAATTCCGGAGGTGCACTGGGTATCCAGGTGGGTTTGGGCTACCAGAACAGGAATATTTTCAGGGGGGCTCAGTTATTCCGTATCAACTTCAGCATTTCGGCCCAGGCCCAGGCGGTAAGTTCCACTTCAGGCGGATCTGATCCGCTGTTCAACACCATTGAACTCGGTGCTAATGCCAGTCTGACTTTTCCCCAGTTCCTGATTCCCATCCGGCCTGAAACCCTGCCCAAGCATTTCAAGCCAAAAACCATGATCACTGTTGGATATAATTATCAGCACCAGCAGGATTACGACCGCCATATATCCAATGTTACTTTCGGGTATACCTGGGTACAGAATGCGAAGCTCAAACATGTATTAAATCCTGCTGAAATAGCTCTCGTTAAAGTTTTCCCGGATTCTGTATTTGCAGCACTTCTTGAGCAAACCACAGATATGCGGCTTAAAAACCAGTATACCAACCACCTTGTCGCCGGATTAAGATATACGCTTACCTATAATAATCAGGATGTTGCAATAAAGAAAGACTTCATATATATTCGTACGAATTTTGAAACGGGAGGAAACCTCATTTATGCGTTCAACAGTATTTTTAAATCCCATAAAAACGAGAATGGAAATTATACCCTTTTTAACCTCCCCTATTCACAATATGTAAGACCTGATCTTGATTTCCGTTATTATGATCTTCTTGGAAAAGATTTTTCATTGGTTTACCGTTTTTACGGTGGTATAGGGATTCCATACGGCAATTCAAACTCCCTTCCTTTTGAAAAAGCTTTTTATGCTGGAGGTGCCAATGGAATGCGTGGGTTTAAAATGTATTCCCTGGGTCCCGGCAGCTATCATAACGATACTGTTAGCGGCACATTCAACCAGATTGGCGATATGCAGTTTGAAGCCAATATTGAATACCGGTTCCCTGTTTACAAGTTCATCAAAGGGGCCTTATTTGTAGATGCAGGAAATATCTGGATTTTGCATGATTCCCCTGACCTGCCCGGAGGAGTTTTCAAATTTAACACCTTCCTCCGTGAGGTAGCCCTGGACTTCGGATTAGGTATCCGTCTTGATTTTAACTTTTTCATTTTCCGTCTTGACCCGGCAATCCGCCTCCGCGTTCCCTGGTATCCCGACAACGACCGGTGGTATTTCGACAAGATGCAATTAAAAGATATCGTCTGGAATTTTGGTATCGGCTATCCTTTCTAAGCAGAAACGCCCGGACAATTTGCCCGGGCGCCCCGATGACTAACAAAAACAACTTAATGAGAATAAATGAGGGTGCTATTACGATATCCTGAAAGATCTTTAAACCAGTCAGGGTATTGAGATCCTGAACTTTCTGCCCAGGCGTTGAATTTCAGATAAGCCATGTTAACCGGATTCCTTTCGGAAACATAACTGAATTTATCTGCGATACAAATTGCCCAGGGAAGATTGTTGGTTGTTTTGTAATACCTTCCGCTTGCCGGCTGACTATCATCATTCTGCGTCCCAAAATCCAAACCATTGACCTTATCGGTCGGAGGTTTATCAGGAAGGTGCACTTCCCGGTTACGGTTCTGGTTAACAATGATAAAGGGGTTATAGGGTGGCGCACCAATCACAGCCAGAGAAACCGGACTGCTCATGTTGATCGTCAGGCGCATGGTATCGGGGGTGACATAAGGCTGACCCGGATCCGTATTTGTCCCGGTTCCTCCAGGGGATGGAAGCCTGTCATAGGCATCATCATAAACAATGACGACTGCTTTGGTCTGCCCGGCTTCCGTATTATTGGCTGCCAGGTCTATCAGTCCGTGACGCAGGTCGATCCCTGTTACATTCGCAATATCACCTGGGGCAACGGGCATCTGGAAACCGAATGCATTGTGAAGACTGGCTCCCATGGCCTCTGTGATCAACGTGGCTTTGACCTGAACCACTTTATTCTGGGCATTGGTGATCTGGTTGAAGCGATAACTGATTACCAGATCATTGAAATCATAGTCACCTTTGCCCGGCCAGAGATCCTCAAATGCCAGGGAACTGTAAGTTGTTTTTCCCGGATACCAGTTATCATAGGCCTTGGTAGGATCAGCAGGGTAATCGTCAAAAACATCAGGAACTCCATCACCATCCGCATCGGGTTGTGTGGTGTGTACGGTTGGCATACCATCGGTATTAATACCTGTGACTGGGTTGGCTTTCATGTATAGGATGCCATCGTTGAAATCCTGATCTGAACTCTGGTCTCTTCGGACATCTTCAAATCCAAACATGATGGAATAGCGGGTGGGATCACGAAGCATGATGGTATGTTTCTTCAGACTTGGATTGGTTTCAGGATTTAGAGCAGGAATAGAATACAGCCGGTAATTCCCGTTCGTCACATTGCCGCCACTCCAGCCATTCGCAAAAATGACCCAACCAATAGACTTCCCGGCAGGAAAACGTCCCAGATATACTTTATTCCCCGGATATAATCCTCCGCCACCTGTATAGCCACTTCCGGACGAATTAGTACCATAATTGGATAAATTTGGAAATACAATTTTGATGGAATCAATACCGGCAGCGGTAGTCGGAGGTGAATTCGTATTGAAAGTAAAATAACCCAATGAGTTATACCAACCTGCACCTTCCGTGATATAAGTTACCCATACATCACAGAGTTCAACCAGGTTAAGGTTATCGGGTACTGTACTGGCAAGGTATTCGGGATGGTATGTGGGCACAGGCTGTCTTTCCGGTAAAGAAGCATTCAGGTCGTTCAGCAATATGGCATCAACCGGATCATTTTGTGGCTCCATGTAAGAAGGAACCCCCAGGGAATTAAAAGAGCCCATATAATAAACCCCACTCAAAGGACTAGGAACAAATCCTTCTGAGGATTTCAATTTTACCGGGTTTGGGGCTAATCCGCCGAAAATGCCGGTAACCTTATTCCCGACAACAGCCAGGGTTTGTTCATGAACAAGTCCCAGGTAGGTATTCGTGACCAGGAGTTTATCCAGATATGCAGGGATCGTCTGGGTAACAGCCCACAGACCGGAAGCATCCGTGCTCCCGCTGAACATCAGCACTCCCCCGGAATCCGGACTGCTGGTATAAACATTGAACCTGACATTATTCAGCGGATTATCCTGGTTGTCGCGGGCAATGATCGAAATGGAAATAGTCCGGCTTGTTGACCAGTCGAAATTCCGTGCAATAATTAAGTCATCCATGGGCTTCAGTTTATCCGAAGGATCCGGTTCAGGGCTTTTTTTACAGGAGCTCAGAAAGGATAAACCCAATGCAAGCGAAAGGATAAAAACCAATAAAACGCTTGCGTTGAAAATCCCGAATAATTTTTTCATATCACTATAATTTTAAACAAAGATAGGTCAACAGCAGCCCTAAGTCAAAATATAAATTCGTATATGTTGCTGTTTTTCTGGTAATCGGTAAGAAGATACATTACTTCACGTGACTGTTCAGCTCCCGGGTTGCAATGAGCCTATCGTATTGCTCCCCGGTTTCATGGAAGTAGACATAAATAGTATAATCATTTTCCGTTTCCCAATGACTTCCTTCAATAAGTGATTCATCCGCCATTTTTTTTCCGTTTTCAAGGAATACATAAATATAATTATAGTATCCCTGTTTCATAAACAGGTTCTTTTCGAAGCCTTTGCGGTTAAAATTATAATTCATTTTCCCTGATTGATCCAATTTCCAGTCAGTCAGGGCCCCCATTAAATACATGGATCCGTTTGAAGGCATGGCGGGGAAAGGCAGAAAAAAATGTATCCAGGCATAATCGGCTTCTATTTCGCTATCCTGGGCATGCTCCTCATTTTTTATAAAAAACCTGCCATTGATTTCCTGATCAAAGGTGTAATTTTTATAAGTCCGCGGCTGATCCGGAAGAAGAACTACCTGGTAGGTTGTATCATAACTAATCCTGCCAATCCGTTCCGACTGGTACAATAAACTTTTCGTGTCAAAACTACGGAATTCATTTCCCGCTGAAAAGACGTTATTATCATCATAGGTATAATCCAGAACGTTACCCCGGATAAAGCGTGGCTGTATCTGCCGAAGGGCATTGTCCCAGCGTTCATTTTGCTGCACCACAACGCTGATCTCCCTGCTCACATCGGATACAGGAAAACTATGGAGTTCGACCTGAAAGTCGATCTGCTGCCCTGAATTCCGGTAGTCAAACCGGGAAGGCTGTGATATTTTTCCGGTAATTCCCACCGCGGTTGCTTCTGCCACCATAAAACGCCTTGTAAAAGCAAGCTTTGAAGGTTCATCATCATAGACTAAAAGCATATAATTTCCCGAAATCTTCGGACTCATGTTGGAAGAGGGAAACACAGCGGTATAATGGGTGTAAAGAACAGTAGTATTATATGAACCGGAGTAGTTCTCAATAAACTCTTCGGTATAACCGGATATATAGTCCGATACACTGAGTTCGGACGAAAGTGACCAATCGGCCTCGCAATGCACAATGGTATATTTATACCGCTTGTTATCTGCATTCAGGTCGTCGAATGAGAGTTTAAGTCTTTCCCCTGAATTCAGGGTAATAATGGGAGCAGATAATTCAAACCCTTGCCTGTATAATTGCACCGTTTTAATACTGGCACTAAAAACCGCATTCTCATTTGGGAAACTCCCTGCCTTGCAGGAAACTCCTGAAAGAAAAAATATTGAAAGAATAACCCAAAAACAGAATTCTAAATAATTTCTCATTGAAATCCTAATTCATAATTCCTGATTGTCTTCTGAACTCCGCACAAATTATAGCAGCAGCCATTGAAGCATTCAATGATTCCGCTTTCCCGTTGTCATTATTTCCATAGGCTGGTATAAAAATCCGGTGGGAGATCAAGGGTATAAGCCTGGAAGAGATGCCCCTGGACTCGTTTCCGATCAGGATGATTCCTTCATTGCTCAGATTTTGGCCGTAGAGACTATCGCCTTCCAACAAGGCGCCATATACCCGAATTTTTCCTGAAACCAGTTTCAACAAGGGTTCCAGTTCAGTATAAAATATTTTTACTCTGGTTATTGACCCCATGCTTGCCTGAATCACCTTGGGGTTATACAGATCGACAGAGGATGGGGAACAAAACAGCGTTTGGATTCCAAACCAGTCAGCAATTCTGATCATGGTTCCAAGGTTGCCCGGATCACGGATGTCGTCGAGGGCAAGGGATAAAGAGTTGGTGAGGTGGTGAGGTGGTGAGTTGGTGAGGTGGTGAGATGGTGAGTTGGCGAGATGGTGAGCTTCCATTTTTACAACAGCCAGCACAGGACTTGGAGTTGACAGTGCCGAGATGCGTTTCATTTCGTTTGGGGTGGTTTCAAGAACAGGGATTTTTTTCCCTTCAAGTTCCCTGCCGTTTGAATGGATCCATTCAGGGATTGCATAAATTCCTGATATCTGATACTTGCTGTTGATGAGATCAAGAACAAGTTTATGTCCTTCAGCAATAAACTGATCGGTTTCCTCCCTGAATTTCTTCATTTTCAGGGCTGCAATTTGTTTTATCTGGTTGTTTGAAAGCATAAAAAAACCGGTATCGACAGGATACCGGTATAAAGGTAAATAAAATCCCTGGTTTTTTACTATTCGGCAAAAACTTCAAAGGTGATTTCAACGTGTACATCTTTATGCAGGAATATTTTAGCCTTATAAGTGCCCAATTCCTTAATGTGTTCATGGTCGACATGGATTTTTTTCCGGTCGATCTCGAAATTGAACTGGTCTTTCAATGCCTGGGCGATCTGTATGGTATTCACTGAGCCGAAGATTTTTCCTGATTCTGCAGCTTTTGCACCGATCTTCACGGTCAGGTTTTCCAGGCCCTTGGCCAGATCTTCTGCTGAGTTTTTAATCTTGGCTTCCTTATGCGCTTTTTGCTTCAGTACTTCAGCCAAAACTTTTTTGTTGGTTTCGGTGGCCAGGATTGCGATTCCCTGGGGAATCAGGTAATTTCTGGCATAGCCTGGCTTTACAGTGATCTTTTCGTTGGTATATCCCAGATTGGGAACATCCTGCTTTAAAATAACTTCCATGTTTGTCCCCTCCTTTATTTTAATAAATCTCCGACATAAGGCATGAGTGCAATATGCCTTGCCCGTTTAATTGCCTGTGCAACTTTCCGTTGATATTTCGTGGAAGTACCGGTAATTCTGCGCGGCAGAATTTTACCCTGTTCATTCACGAATTTCAGCAGGAAATCTGCATCTTTATAATCAATATACTTGATTCCGCTTTTCTTGAAACGGCAGTATTTTTTCTTTTTGGTATCGACCGCGATGGGGGTCAAATACTTTATTTCGCCTGATTGTTGAGTTGCCATATTACTTTTTTTTATGATTATGATTCTTTTTCAGCTTTTGCTTTTTCTGTTTTCAGCTTGCGCTTTTTCTCGCTGTATGCAAGCATATGCTTGTCAAGCACAACGGTCAGAAAACGAAGAATACGTTCATCACGTTTAAAAGTAATTTCCCAATCCCTGATCAGGGTAGGGTCGGCCTTGAATTCAATCAGATGATAAAATCCGGTTGATTTTTTCTGTACAGGATAGGCGAGTTTACGCAATCCCCAGTGATCCTCGAATACGATCTCAGCGCCTTTGCTGACGAGGAACTTCTGATACTTATCTACCGTTTCCTTCATCTGTTCATCAGACAAAACGGGAGTCATAATGAAAACGGTTTCGTACTGTTTTAACATTTCTCGTTGATTTTAATTAATTTATGGTTTTAAAAAGGTTTGCAAAGGTAAGAGGATATTTTGAAAATACAAGGGAAAAGTTAGACCTTTTCCAGCAAAACGGTAGCATAGGCTGAGATTCCTTCTTCCCGGCCGATAAAACCGAGTTTTTCGCTGGTCTTTGCTTTTACAGATAGCTGATCTTCACCAATTCGCAGGATGTCAGCAAGGGTCTGTACCATTGAGGGGATATATTCACTGATTTTTGGACGCTGAAGGACTATGGTGGAATCAATATTTCCAATAGCATATCCTTTGGCATTGATCATCGCCAGGGTTTTCTGAAGCAGGATTTTACTGTCGATACTTTTATACCGGGCATCATTATCCGGAAACTGATTACCGATATCAGGTAATCCGGAAGCCCCTAAAAGTGCATCTATGATAGCATGAATCAATACATCGGCATCGGAATGCCCGAGGGAACCACTGGTATGTGGTATCGTAATCCCGCCGAGGTGCAGTTCAAGCCCGTCTTCAAGTTTATGTGTATCAAACCCAAACCCAACTCTGATTCTCACTGTATCACAATTAATAAATTCCACCAACTCACCAACTCACCAACTCACCAACTCACCAACTCACCAACTCACCAACTTATTTGGTTCCCGATTCCTTGGTGGCAGCAGCTTTCGGTTTGTCGAAATTAAAGAGCAGGGTAAACTGTAAGGTATTCTGAAGTGGATTATTGTTTTTCACCGGGATCAGGTATGAGAAATCGAGTCCGAAAACATTGTATCTCAAACCGGCGCCCAGGGTAAAGAACTGACGGTCGCCCTTATATTTTGACTCATAGAAGTACCCGGCACGGATAGAAAACAATTTGTTGTACCAGTATTCTGCTGATGCAGCAACATTGATTTCCTGGATTTCTTCTTTGAACCCGTAGGGGGCATCATAGAATGACTGTATCATCCCCTGTACCACGGAAACATTGGGGTTCATTCCTTTTTTAATGACTTTTTCGCCATCCGGACCAACGGAATCGGGATAATAAATGGGCGGAGTCGGAACCAGGAGCTTGCTGAATTCCACACCAAATGAAAGGCGGTTATATTCATCGAGGTCCATGGTAAAGGATGGGCCCAGGCGAAGGGTAGTAGGAATAAAGTCGGGAAATAAGGTAGAACTGCTGTAGGAAATTTTATTCCCGATGTTGGCAATACTAAAACCGAAATCGATCCATGCTCCGGTGAGTCCTTTAATTTCCAGTTCTTTATGATAATAAAGGGCAATGTCGGCAGCCCCTGCCATTCCCGGGCGGGTTTCAATGGTGCCGTTATAGCCTGGAGTCAGGTTGGAATAAATAAATCTTCCAACAATAGCACCGCTGAAAGAAGGAGAGAATTTCCTGGCATACGTTGCGTCAATGGCAAATTCGTTGGGCTTATAATCCCCCAGGGGGTTCCCGTAATCATCCGTGTACGCAACTTCACCCATAGAGAAAAAGCGAAGAGATGCAGCAATGGCCTGCTTATCTCCAATTTTTCCATAACCAACCACGGAAGCCAGACCAATATCGTTAACCAGACCCCGTAACCAGGGTACGTAACCCACGCCGAAACCGAAAGCTTTATCAGCAAACGCATACTTTGCAGGATTCCAGAAAATGGAATAATCATCCGGTGTGGTGGCAACGCCCATATCTCCCAGACCTCCGCCACGGGCATCCGGGGCAATGGTTAAAAATGGTACGGCTGTCGTGATTACATTGGGTTGCTCGGTATCCTGTCCAAATGTCCGGGTCAATAATAGAGCAAAACTGCATAATAAAAAAAATCTGATCTTCATCTTTCTGGTTCCTGTCATTTTATTGAACATATTATAATTAGAAAATTAACGCTTATCTTTTTCATATATTGCCTGCTTCGGGAGAATTGCCAGTCAGGCATGGGTTATTACCTGATTATCACCAGTTTCTGGGAAGCTTCTCCATATATTCCATTGTTCCCTCTGAATTTAATCTTATAAGGATAAATACCGCTGTTCAGCTTCATCCCATTTCTGTTTGTCCCGTCCCAGTAATACATCAACGGTTCTTCCTGATTTTCACCATATAAATAAGTCAGCGACTGAACCATCTGTCCTTGCAGATTATAGATATCTATTTCAACAGTAAGGGGTCCGGTCCCTTTCATAGGATAGAAACGGAAAGAGGTATGGTCAGTCATCGGGTTGGGGAAATTCATGATTCCGCTGACTGAAATACTGGAGGAAACATGAAAAGTAATGGTTTTTTCCGATGAATTATCATACAAGTCCCAGGCTTTGACGAGCAACGAATGCTTGCCGATAGATAAATCGGAGAACGCGTAGGTAAGACTTCCCCTGGCGCTGCTTCCGAAATCAGGATGATAATAATCATTAAGTACAATGGCATGAACCCAGTCGCCATCCAGGACGGCCAGTATCTCATGTCCGATACCCAGTCCAAGATAATTGATACCGTTGGTATCAGAGAGGTCGGCAATCAGGAGCGGACTGAAACTTGTCTTGCCCCCATCAGAAAAGCTTCGGTCGTTCATATACAGACTGATCTCGGGACCATTATTCACCGGATCAATATCAGGATCCCTGCCTCCGATGATGATACGATCTGTAAATCCTGCCGCATCCGTGGATCCGTTCTGCGCATAATAGCTCAGCTTCCCATGACCAAATTGCAATGCAATATCTTTGGGAAGGACAAAAGAAAAATTAAATTCTCCCTGCTGAACCAAAGAGGATCCGGCATGAAGCAGGCTGTTCTGCATCGTGAAATTTGCCGGATGGGCATCGATGGTATTCCCAAGGGTGGTATAGGTAACAGGTTTATCAAAGACTTTCGCATCGAGTTGCCCGTCGAAGGTTTGTACTATTTGGCCCTGTTCGTTTTCAATAATTCCAGTAACCGTAACAGTGGAAAGGCCAAGTAAGGTATCGGCCTCATCCAGAGGCTTATTATTGATCGTCAATGTTTTAACCTTATATTCAGGGAAAGCTATTTTCTGGGCAGGGTCGCCAAGCAAGACAAAATTTCTGATATTGATATTGTTCCCGTTATTGTTTTTTGAAATTCTGATCAGGTCACCCATGCTCAGGTAATTTCCGTCAAGCTTATCCATCAGGTGATGAAAAAAGCTGGTATCCAGCCGGAAATTGGAAGTAGAAAGGGCGAGTCTGGTCGTTGAATAAAGGGCGATTGCTCCGCCATTGGGATGCAGAATGACTATTTCCCCGGCCGACAATCGTTCCGGATTATCGAACCGGCTGAATTCACAAGTAGCTGTAAGGAAAACGGGTAATTTCGAAAAATTCCTCCAGCTGTTGATATCTCCAACGGTCAATGCTTTTTCGTTACTCCAGCCATCTTCACCACCATGCCCGGTATAATTAATGATCAGACTCCCTTTCGATACAGCATGGTTAATCGCTTTGGTGGCATCAGGAAAACGGGCCCCTCCGGGAATCAGAACAATGGGATAGGCATCAAAATAAATTTTGTTGACATTAAACAAGGGATAGTTATTGGCAACTATCCTTGAAAGTTCTTCCGCCTGTTCGAGATGAAGGTTGTCATTTTCGTCATCCGCCACAAAAGTGACGACATTTCTCCAGTCGCTCAAAACTGAATCGCGGGTGGAAGAATAGTGAAAGATTTTATCCAGCATTTGCCTGGCTTCTGTGGTTGTCGTCACCGGGAACCGCCCGATGCCGATATCGATCTTTCCATTGGAATCGACCCCGAGTTCCTCCCCCATGATCCCAAAATAATCATCGGTGACATAGGTCCCGACAAATTTCAGGGATTCCTGCGACTGATAGGTTGGCACCATATTATTATTCCCGGGAACCCTGTTCTTCGGATCATAAGAACCATCTCCGAAGATTAACAGGAATCTGGGGGCGTTGGCTGGTTGCCCCCGGTCGAACAACATTTTAACATAATCCCTGATGGCAGTAATATCCTGTTGTCCGGATGCAAACTCATTAAATATCTGATTGGTGGTCACCACACTGACACTGATCGCGGATTGTACCCGGTGAAAGTCGGCCAGTTCATTGGCCAGGGATAAAAACAGCGGATGGCTCACGATCAGCATCTGCGAAGGTTCCGATGCATGCAGGTTTTGGTTGGCGACCGGACCGGAAAGATACACCGGATGAAAGAACGATCCGTCAAAGGCAACAAATTCCCGAAGGGAATCGGTGGGTAAACGGAAACGGAAAGTGGTATCGGTAAACGTTCCCTGAATATTCAGAATATTACCAGGATCGGTGATATCCCAGACTTTCACAGTGGGAGTTGGATTTTTAAGCTGGAATTCTGTTACGCGGTTTCTGAAAGCGGAAGAGATATCCCGAAAAAACATCTGAGGGCCGTGATAAATAAGACGTCGGATACAATTCACTTCAAAGTAATTCAGCCAGCCCAGGGATGATTCAACCGGAAGGTTATATCTGAAGCCAAGTGTAAAATCGGGTTTCAGTTTTGCAAACTGAGTTTTTTTCAATTTTGATTTCCCGTAATAATAGGTATTATCCGGATCGGTTCCGTCGACCTGAATAGAATCGACCACTTTCCCATTATGTGTCAGGATAAACCGGCTGATGGGCTCCGAACGGGCAGCAACATCGGTCCTTACAATGACCGGAGAAGTAGAATCGGCATCAGGCATAGGGAATGAAAATTCAAACGTTGTTTTATCCTTATTAAAGGCTTCACCATACCAGACCCTGCCTGACCTGATCAGGCTGACGAGGTCAACATCATGGTAGACGCGTTCCGACATGCGACGGGATGTGTAGGTGGAAGCAGAATCCGTGGATGCCTGATCCAGGGGTCTTTTCCCCGGTCCAAGATCAGCAGTGAGGAAGTAATAAGTAGAATCCGAAAATAGATTTTTCTGATGAAAAAATGTGCGGGAAACCGTATCAAAATACCACTTGTCAGGTGCTTCTCCGTAAAAAATGAAAGAGTCGCCCGGGTCGAAATGGGCATCACCCCCGTCAAAAACCTGGATGGTATTTTCCCGAAGGTCGTCGATACGGAAATCGGCATTGGATTCAGGCAGCATTCCTCCGCCATTACCATATAAACGGAAATGCTGAGGGTTGATCAGGGCAGGATCCATTCCCAGGGTGAGGATATCCTGATAAGTAACCTGATAAAGTCCTGTTTGGGTTACTGCAATTTTATACCAGCGACCCGTAGCCAGAACCGAGGACGGTTTATGCTGAATTCCGGAAAAGACAAATACCGGAAACAGTAATGACAAGAGTAACAGGTGTGTTTTCAAGGTTTCAAAATTAAAAGTTTGCAAAGTTAGGTATTTAACGGATGACCACCAATTTTGAAGATAGGTGGCTGGAGATTCCATTGGGCAGGGTCATCAGAACATGATACACATAAGTTCCCGAACTGATTTTCCAGCCCTGGTCAGTAGTTCCATCCCAGATAACCGGTTCAACGCGGTAACCGTCGGAATAGAGGTTCTTTCGAATGGTCTTCAGCAGCGCTCCATAAAGATTATAGATCCTGATTTCAACGTCCAGGTTCTGGTTGGTTTGATTGGTCTCAAAGGAGAAAGTTGTGTAATCCCTCATCGGGTTCGGATAGTTGATCAGGTGCTGGAAAGCAAATTCGGAAGAAGAGATCACCAGGAAATCGATGCCTGCTTCAGAAGAATTATTATAGACATCCCACACTTTCAGTGTCAGATGATGCGATCCACCGGCCAGAGAACTTAAGGGATAAGTAATAACGCCGCTTTTATAAGTATTGAGGTTGGACACATAATAATCATTTAAAATAAGCGGGTAACTTGTTTTATTATCCAGAACAAGTGTAATATCATGCCCGATGCCATTCCCGACTGTATTAATACCCGACTCATCACTCACATCTGCCAGCATCAATGGATTTTGGTCAGTAATTCCGCCTGAAATAAATTTCCTGTCGTTGATATACAGATCTATCTGCGGTCCCTGGTCGTCAATAATTGCTTCATCGTTGTAGCCACCCACGATGATATTATCATCATAGCCGTTGGCATCAGTATCCTCATTCCGGGCATAATAACTGATTTTCCCGAAACCATATTTATAGGCAATATCTTTGGGAACAATGAAGGTAAATGAGAATTCGCCCTCCGATACTTCGACTTTTCCTTTATACACCGGGTTCTTCCTGAGGTAGTACCTGACCGGTTCGAGACCGTCATTCCCTTTGGTATATATTTCAGAAGCTTTGTCGTAGACGGTTGGGAACACCGTTCCGTTAAAGCTGCTGACTTTTTCACCTGAGGCATTGCGGATTTCTCCCCGGATGGTAATTTCTGAAAGGGCACTGATGGTATCGGGAAGAACAATCGGGGCATGGTTATTTACAACCGAAGTCGTCGTCACCTCCAGATGCGGATAAGCCATTTCCAAGGCCGGGTCGCCCAGAAGAGCGAATTTCCTGGCGTTTATATTGGTTCCCATATTTTTTTTCGACAGCACAATGAGGTCGCCCATTTTATGGTATTTTCCATCCTGCTGTTCAAAAGCATGATTATAAAAATTCCGGGAAAGGGTTTGATTCGATCCGGCAAAGGTCAGACGGGTGGTCGTGAACAAGGCGATGCCCCCCCCATTTGGATTCAGAAATACGTATTCTCCGGCAGATATTCTCTCCGGATCATCAAAACGGCTGAATTCGCAGGTAGCAGTCATGAAAACCGGCATCCGGTCGAAATTCTTCCATGCCTTGATTTCCTGAACATCAAGAACCTTTTCATGCGACCATTGAATTTCCCCACCATGACCGATATAATTCATGACCAGGGCTCCTTTATCCATCCTTTGGCTGATGGCTTCATTCACTTCAGGATAACGGGCTCCAACCGGAGTGGAAATCTGGGTATAACTGTCAAGGTAAATTTTATCCGTATTATAATCCTTATATTCCGTTTCCATAATACCAGCCAGTTCTTCCGAATCATTGATAAAAAGATTACCTCCCTCATCCTGATCGTCAGCCACAAAACAAACCACATTGCGCCAGTCATTTTTAACTGAATCAGAATTAGAACAATAATGAAATACTTTTTTTATGGAAGCCTGGGCTTTTTCTGTATTGTCAACCGGGAACCTCCCTATCCCAAGGTCAATTTCTCCGGCAGACCCCTGTCCTTCAGAATCATCCATCAGTCCAAAGAAATCATCGGTTGCATAGGAACTGATCGGATCCAGGGAATTTTCTGACTCGTAAGCGGGAACAAAATTGGTATTGTTTTTTATCCTGTTTTTATAATCATAAGAGGCATCACCAAAGAAAAGAAGGTAGGCCGGTTCTTTTCCGGGGATCGCTTTATCATACATCAGTTTGACAAAATCCCGGATGGCCGAAATGTCCTGGATACCCGAAGAAAATTCGTTGTAGACCTGTTCAGGCAGGACAGTCATAACACTCAGACCGCTATGTTGCCGGTGAAATTCAGCCAGGCTTTCTGCTTCAGACATGAACACCGGGGGAGCCACGATGATGTAATCGACCACATCATGCCCATGCAAATCCTGGTTTGGGACCACTCCTGTATATTCCGGAGTATAAAAGGAACTTCCATCGAAGGCAATAAACTCACGGATGGTATCGGTAGGAAGCCGGAAAACAATATTATTTCCATCTTTCCCGGAACCGATCACCAGAATTGATTCCCGGCGGGAAACATCCCATACGTTGATTGCCTGTCCCTGCCCCTGAAGGGTGAACTCGCTGATTTCACCCGGACCTGCTCCCTGAACTGAGCGGAAAGGAAGTTGCGAACCTGACATTTTCAGCCAACGTCTTGCATTAATCTCCAGGTAATTCAGATAGCCGGTAGCACTGGCAGTGTTTTTTATGTAGTTCACTCTGATATCAATTACCGGATTTGGTGATTTAAAGTCGGAAGTTCCACTTCGTTCAATGGCATATTCATCTGTATACTGAACACCTGTTGCCGGAATATTGACATTAAAAAGATTTTTATTCTTAATCGTAACAGAAAATGCGGTACTTCCCGAAGTTGACCGTGCTGCCATTACCGCTTTCAGGTTAAGAAAGGAGGAGGTATCCAGATCCGCGAAACTGAAAGAATAATTCCTGGCCGTGGTAAGATCGAAATTTTCCTGGTCATACCATTCGCGTCCCGATTTGATCAGGTTGATATCATCTTTTTCATAAAAAGCAAAATCATTGAATTTACTGATATGATAACTGGCAGGGCTGGTGGTTGAAGCTTCAAATCCAAGCCGCTTACCGGGTCCAAGATCAAAATTCAGGAAATAACAGGTTTTGTCAGAATAAAGATTTTTCCTGTGATGGAAGAGGTTGTCTGATTTATTGTAGGTCCATGTATCGGGAGATTCTCCGTAAAAAAGGATGTAATCGCCCGGGTCGAACCTCCCATCGCTTTCACCGGCGACAAAGATGGAATTTTCCATCAGGTCATCCGTTCTCAGGCCACGGTTGGCTTCCGGTAACATTCCTCCGCCATTACCATAAATCCGTATGTTGGCAGGATTTATTCCTGAAGGATCTATATTTGCTTTCTTCAGATCCTCGTACGAAATTTTATAGATGCCCGTAGTAAGCAGTGAAAATTTATACCAGGTACCCGACGCCAATACTGAATTGGCGGCATGCGTGCGGATCGTTTCAGGTTTAGCCTGAGTTGAATTTTCCAGGATTTCCATGTTCAGGGTGAAAGAAACCAGGCGTTCCGGGACCCCGGTTTCCGGGTTGAGACGGATGGGCAGAATGCTGATCACCACCGAAGATTTTTTACGCTGGGTGACGAGTGTATGGAAAACAAAAAAGGAGGATTGCAGTTTCGACTTATCCCTGATCGCAGAGAAAACAGAATCAGGAATGGGCAGAAAAGCAAGGTCAGTAAGTGAAATGGAAAGAAGGCTGTCGGAAAGACTATGGACGGGAAAAGATTCCACGTAGAACGGCAAGGTGCCAAATCCATCGCGTATGTTTGAACCTTCAAACGACAGCAGGCAGGTGGATGGCATACCTTCATGTTGGATCTGCTGATCTTGCTGCCATTTTATTTTCCGGGTTTCTTTGAATGAAGATGCCTGAATCGGAGTCATCAGAGCAAATGAAAAATAAAGCAATAGGGATACAGCGATCAAGCCCGGCTGTTGATATATTTTTTTTTCATCCATGATCATGCGGTTAATATAAAACAGACAATCCTGCTGACAAAATGGTTGGCAGGGAAATATTTTTTCCGGATTGATATTTTTTTAATTCTTTAAACGTTATAGCATCGTTAATATTGTCGTATTGTTAACACGGAAATCCATTTTCTTCGTAATATTGTATCCTGTAAAAATACCGGTTGCGATCTCTGCCATGGTGAAAAGACCTGCTTTCTTCATTATCACTGTTCTTGTTTTTTTCTTTTCGGAAACAAATGCTCAGGATCCGCACTTTTCACAGTTTTACGCCAACCCTCTTTATCTTAATCCTGCCCTTGCCGGAGCCAACGTTTGTCCCCGCATCATCGGAAACTACCGCAATCAATGGCCTTCCCTGGGAAAAGCATTTAACACCTACAATGCCTCCTACGACCAGTATGTCAATTTTTTGCATGGAGGAATCGGGGTACTGTTTATGGCCGACCGGGCCGGCGGAGGCAATTTAAATACCACCACCATCAGTCTGGTTTATGCTTTTAAATTCAACATCACCGAACGTCTTTATGCCAGTACTGCCGTAAAAGTCGGTTATTATCAGCGGCATCTGGCCTGGGAAAACCTGATTTTCGGGGATCAGATCGATCCGCTTAACGGGAATATCAGACCTTATACTGATGAAAAGCCTCCGGATAACAACACCGTTGGTGTACCGGATTTTTCTGCCGGGGTATTTCTGGGATATGATAACCTGATTTATGGAGGCATTGCCGTGGATCATCTTTCCCAACCCAATGTGGGTTTTTATACGGATAATTCCACCCGTTTGTACATGAAATTCACCGTCCATGCCGGATCCGTGATTAACCTGCGTTCAGGGGGTGCCGATGAAGAACGTGAATTCTCTATTTCCCCGAATGTATTATACCAGCAGCAATTTAAATTTCACCAGCTTAATATTGGTTTTTACCTGACCATTGATCCCTTTGTCGGGGGATTATGGTTCCGCCATAACTTTGAAAATGCCGATGCGTTGATTCCCATGTTAGGAATTCATTATAAAAATTTTCATCTTGCATACAGTTATGATTTCACCGTTTCCAAGCTAAAAGGCTCGACTGGCGGGGCTCACGAGGTATCTGCCTCATGGCAGTTTAATTGTTTGGAAAAAAGAAGACATATCAGGGCAATAAAATGCCCAAGATTTTAGTTATATATTTGCAAAAATTTTCAAAGCATGAAAGTTAAAAACATTGTTCATGTTAGCGCCCTGGTTGCTGCCATCGTCTTGCTCGGGGCCTGCAAGAAAGAAGGATCCCGCTCTACCGGCTGGGATTACAACAATCCGAAAAACGGAGGTTTTGAAGTCAGGGGCTATGAGGAACAGCAAACCGGCCCTGGCCTGGTATTCATTGAAGGGGGAACCTTTACCATGGGACAGACCCAGGATGATGTCATGTTCGATTGGAATAATCAGCCCCGGCGGGTTACCGTTGCCAGTTTTTATATGGATGAATTCGAGGTACGCAACCTTGATTACATCGAATACCTTTACTGGCTGAACAGGGTTTACAGTACGGATTATCCGGGAGTTTACCGCAAAGCCTTACCCGATACCCTTGTATGGCGCAACAAGCTGTCGTATAACGAACCCCTCGTTGAGTATTACTTCAGGCACCCTGCTTACCGGAATTATCCCGTGGTGGGAGTTACCTGGGTTCAGGCCAATGATTACTGTGCCTGGAGATCGGATCGTGTCAATGAAATACTGCTGATCAAAAAAGGCATCCTGGCCATGGATCCTGCCCAGAAAAATGAAAACAATTTCAATACGGAAGCCTATCTTGCCGGTCAGTATGAAGGACTGGTGGATAAACCCCTGCCCGATTTGAACCCAAATGGTACCGGGACCAGGAAGGTAAAAATGGAGGACGGCATCATGCTCCCGAAATACCGCCTTCCGACCGAAGCCGAATGGGAATACGCAGCCCTGGGTCTGATTGGCAATACTCTGTATGAAAGGGTCGTTGAAAAAAAGAACTATCCCTGGAACGGAAATTTTGTCCGTACTAACGAATCAAGGTATTACGGCAGCTTCATGGATAACTTTAAAAGAGGCAAAGGCGACTATATGGGTGTTGCCGGCAACCTGAATGATGGCGCTGAAATACCTGCTCCCTGCGGATCATACTTCCCCAACGATTATGGCCTTTATAACATGGCCGGTAATGTCAGCGAATGGGTACTTGATGTTTACCGTCCCCTGAATGCCTATGAAGTTTCCGATGTCCGTCCTTTCCGTGGAAATATTTTCACCACTCCGCAACGGGATGCTGAAGGGTTTCTGGCAGAGAAAGACAGCCTGGGCCGCCTGAAAAACAGACCGATTACAACTGAAGAAGCCATGAACCGTAAAAATTACCGCCAGGCCAATAACATTAATTACCTAGATGGTGATTTTGCTTCCAATGTTGATAATAATGCCTGGAAAGATACTACAGGCACTGCATCCACGAATCTGATGTATGAATATGGTGTATCTTCCCTGATCACCGACCATGCCAGGGTTTATAAAGGTGGCAGCTGGAAAGATCCGGCCTATTACCTGAGCCCGAGCATGCGTCGTTACCTTGATGAAAACGATGCTTCCGATGCGATCGGATTCCGCTGTGCCATGACCCGCGTTGGAAGTGCCATTCCCGGAAAATAGCATGCCTGATAAGATAGCATCGCTTTATTCGATATTTCTTCAACACCCGGTTGTTTCGACAGATAGTCGTGAAATACAAACCGGGTGTTTGTTTTTTGCCCTTCAAGGCGACAACTTTAATGGTAATCTTTTTGCTTCCAGGGCCCTGGAACAGGGAGCTGCCCGCGTGATTGTAGATGACCCTGCAGCCTGTATCAACGATCGCTGCATCCTGGTTGATGACGTCCTGCTTTGTCTTCAGAACCTTGCCCGACACCACCGTAAGCAGTTTGCCATACCGGTGATTGCCATTACCGGTACCAATGGTAAAACCACCACCAAAGAACTCAGCAATGCCGTGCTGTCGATGAAATTCCGAACGCTTGCTACACGCGGAAACCTGAATAATCATATCGGGGTTCCGCTCACTTTGCTGAACCTTCGCCCGGATACAGAAATCGCACTGATCGAAATGGGAGCCAACCATCCCGGTGAGATCGATTTCCTTTGTCATTTGGCAATACCGAATTTCGGACTGATCACCAATATCGGGAAGGCCCACCTTGAAGGCTTTGGCGACTTTGACGGAGTGATACGCACAAAAACCGAATTGTACCGTTTCCTTCAGTCAGCGAACGGAAAAATCTTCATCCATGAAGACGATCCATTGCTTATGGCAAATGCTCAAAACCTGCCTGTCATTCCTTATGGTGAAAAATCGTCCTTCCTTTCAGCCACAACAATTTCTGCTGATCCTTGTCTTAGCCTCAACCTTGTTTTCAGCGATCAGGCTGAACTGAATATCAATTCGAAATTATTCGGGAGATATAATGCCGATAACCTGATGGCTGCAGCATGTATCGGGCAGTATTTCGGCGTGGAACACGAAAAGATCAGGGAAGCCCTGGAATCGTATCAGCCGGCCAATAATCGTTCCCAAATCATGCAGGCCAGGACCAACCTGCTGATCCTGGATGCCTACAATGCCAACCCCAGCAGCATGAAGTCTGCCCTCGAAAATTTTGCAGCCTCTTCATATCCTGATAAAACCGCTATCCTCGGTGATATGCTTGAACTCGGTGAGGCCAGCGACCAGGAACATGAACATATCCTGGATCTCCTGGATGAAAAAGGGTTTACATCCGTTTACCTGGTTGGGCCTGTTTTCACAAGATTGAACAAAAAAAGAGATAATATTTGCTTTCAGGATAGTGACCTGGCCCAGATGTGGTTCGAACATCATCCCCTGACCCATACGACCATATTACTGAAAGGCTCAAGAGGAATCAAGCTGGAAAAAATTACAGACCTACTGATGTGCTGATAACTTTGCCACCATATCACCCATGAACACCCTGCCAGAAAAATACAACGTTATCGGACTAATGTCGGGGACTTCCCTCGACGGACTTGATATTGCATTTTGTTCTTTTGAATTCCCGGAGAAAAAATGGCAGTACCATATTGTTCAGGCAGAAACGGTCCCCTATCCGGAAGCCTGGAATTCCCGTTTAGAGAACCTGGAAAATTCAAGTGCATTTGAGTTTGTTAAAACCGACATTGAATACGGACATCTGCTCGGCAAACTTACCCGTGATTTTATTCAGAAACATCAGCTTCATCCTGATTTCATTGCTTCCCACGGTCATACAATATTCCACCAGCCAACGTTAAACCTGACCGCCCAGATTGGTCGTGTTTCTGCCATTGCCGCGGAAACCCGACTGACTGTGGTTGGTGATTTCCGTTCCCTCGATGTCGCTCTCGGCGGACAGGGTGCACCTCTCGTTCCCATCGGGGACCGACTGCTTTTCAGCGACTATAATTATTGCCTTAACCTGGGGGGATTTGCCAATATTTCCTTTGAACAGGATGAAAACCGGCTGGCATTTGACATCTGTCCAGCCAATATCGTGCTGAATAAGCTCGCCGGAAAAACTGGTAAATCCTTTGATCAGGACGGAAAAATGGCCAGGGAGGGTAAAATTATTCCTGTCGTGCTGGAACAATTGAATGCCCTGCCCTATTACCATCAGCCTGCCCCTAAATCCCTCGGGAAAGAATGGGTACTGAATCATATCTGGCCATTGCTGAACGATTCCGGGCATGAGCTCAGGGATCTGCTGTCAACTTTCACAGAACATATTGCCATGCAGGTATCCCTGGCTGTAAACAGCAATCCCGAATATAAGATGCTCACAACCGGGGGCGGGGCATTCAACACCCATCTGATTGAACGTATCTGCCATCATACTAAAACAAATATTATGCTGCCTGATCCCGACACCATCAATTTTAAAGAAGCCCTGGTTTTTGCTTTCCTCGGGGTGCTAAGGCTGAGAAATGAAACGAACTGCCTGAAGAGTGTTACCGGGGCTTCAAGTGACTCAATCGGAGGGACAATTTCCTGACATGAACTACCAGCAAACCCTTGCCTATTTAAATGCCCAGCTACCCATGTTTCATAGGGTTGGTGGAGCAGCCTATAAGGCAAACCTTGACAACACCCTGGCCCTGTGCAACCTTCTTGAAAATCCGCAGCATTCGTTTAAATCGATTCATGTCACCGGTACCAACGGAAAAGGATCCGTATCCCATATGCTGGCCTCCATCCTTCAAACCCATGGATTCAGAACCGGCTTGTACACTTCTCCCCACCTCAAGGATTTCCGTGAACGCATCAGGGTAAATGGCAAAAAAATCCCTGTCGCTTTTGTGAATGCCTTTATCAGAAAGCATAAGGAAGATTTCGGAAAGATCCAACCCTCCTTTTTTGAAATGACCGTAGGGATGGCATTTCAGTTTTTTAAAGAACAACAGGTAGAAATTGCCATCATAGAAGTTGGTTTGGGAGGCAGACTGGATTCAACCAATATCATTACACCCCTGGTCTCCGTGATCACGAATGTAAGTTTCGATCACATGCAGTTCCTGGGCAACAGCCTTGAAAAAATTGCCCGGGAAAAAGCCGGGATCATAAAACCCGGAATTCCGGTAATAATCGGTGAAACCCATCCGGAAACCAAAGATATCTTCCTTCAGGAAGCCAGGAAAAGCAAATCAGCTATTCTCTTTGCTGATCAGCATTATTCTTCACACAAGATAAACTGGTCGGGAAAACAAAACTGGCTGGTCGCAGATATTCTCTGTCATGACGAGATGTTTATCCCTCACCTGGCTTCACCGCTTGGAGGTAATTACCAGTTGAAAAACATCCTCACGGTCATCGCTTGCTGCCAGGCGCTAAACGACCAGGGAATTCCTGTTTCAAAACAAGATATATGCTATGGCATCCGACATGTAATTACCCAAACAGGTTTATTGGGACGCTGGCAGATTATTTGCAGGGAACCACTGACCATCTGCGATACCGGACATAATCCAGGCGGATTAAAAGAAGTTTTAAGTCAGATTGCAAGTGTGCCGCATCAACATCTGCATTTTATTTTCGGCGTCGTCAATGACAAAGACCTGAACCCCATCCTCGGCATGTTACCACGAACTGCAACTTACTATTTTTGCAAACCGGATATTCCCAGGGGATTGGATTCCGGCGAATTAAAACATAAAGCCCATAAGGCCGGGTTAACCGGACAGGATTACACTTCCGTTCAGGCTGCCCTGGCCATGGCACAGCAAACAGCCGGACCTGATGATCTTGTATTTGTAGGGGGAAGTACGTTTGTAGTGGCTGAAGTGCTGTAGGAAATGATGCAGGATGCAGGATGCAGGATGCAGGATGCGGGATGCGGGAGGTTATCCTCCTGAGATGAGATGCAGCACATGAACTTCATCTCCATCGTGGATCTGGGATAAATGATAATCCTCCTTTTTAACCAGGGTTCCATTGATTTTAATGACCAGCATTTTAAAGGTAAAGTTTTTATACAGGAGCAATTCCGTTACAGAAATAAGGTTCCTGTCAATGACCTCAGGATTATTATTTAGCGTTATTTTCATATTTTAAGAGAATCTCAAGAACAACATTTGCCTGCATGTTAGCGACGATCCCTACCCTGGGTCCAAGTGGCGGAAGATCTTCCGATACTTCAGAAATTTCATCCCCGCAAATATGGAGGCGATCGATTCTCCGGTAATGGATGGAATCAGTTTTTCCCCATCCGGCCATGCCAAGTCCGATCACCAGGTCTTTTTCAGGCAAACTGCTTAATATTGTTTCAATCAGCATTTCTTTTTGACCTGCCTGGTCAAAAGCTTCAACGATTACATCACAACCCCTGAAAAGCGTATAAATATTGCCAGGGTCAAGCCTGAGGTCGTGAGCGATAATTTTCAGCTTCGGATCAATCCTGAGAATATTTTCCTTCAGCATGAAAACTTTCTTTCTCCCGATCTGATCCTTAAAATAAAATTGCCTGTTCAGATTACTCTCACTGACAATGTCGAAATCAGCGAGGATAAGTGTCCCCACTCCCACCCTGGCCAGAGCCACGGCGCAGTTAGATCCAAGGCCACCGCAGCCGGCAATTCCGACAGTCTTTCCTGACAATTCTTTTCTGATGTCTTCGAGCTTCATCTTTTGCGATAGGCGATAGGCGATAAGCGATAGGCGATAGGCGATAGGTGATTGAAGTGTGTTTGTCGCTGATCGCTGATCGCTGATCGCTGATCATTTTACAAATTTAGTGTTTTTTTAAATTCCTGAAATCATTACTTTTGCACTACTGTTATTGCTTTAACAATTGGACATTTATTACTTTGTCACCTTGTCACCTTAAACCGCCTCTATGCCCCGAAAAAAACTGCTGATCAGAGATCTCACCTTGCGAGACGGACAGCAATCCCTTTTTGCTACCCGGATGACCCAGACCCAGGTCGACCGTGTTCTTCCCTATTATAAAGAAGCGCATTTCTATGCCATGGAAGTATGGGGAGGAGCCGTTCCCGACTCCATCATGCGGTACCTGGGAGAAAATCCCTGGACCAGGCTTGAACAGATTAAAGAAGCAATAGGTGATGTTTCGCTGCTCACTGCACTATCCAGAGGCCGTAATCTTTTTGGCTATAATCCTTACCCGGAGGAGGTCATTGAAGGTTTTAACCGCCATGCCATTCAATCCGGTATCGGGATCATGCGGATTTTCGATGCCCTGAATGACGTGGAGAACATGAAATCCACCATAAAATATGTGACTGATAACGGAGGCATAGCCGATTGCGCGATCAGTTATACCGTTGATCCGAAGTTTTCGGCCCGTCAGAAGTTCCAGTCCTGGGTACATTTCAAATCTCTGCCGCATAACATCTTCACGATTGAATATTTTGTTGAAAAGGCCAAACAACTCGAAGCGCTTGGAGCCAACATGATCAGCATCAAAGATATGGCAGGGCTGATTCCACCGCTCAGAACAGGTAAACTTATTCAGCGGCTGAAAGAAGAAGTCAACGTCCCTATTGATTTTCATACTCATTGTACCCCGGGTTTCGGCCTGGCATCTGTCCTTTCAGCTATTATCCATGGCGCTGATGTGGTGGATACCTCCATTATGAATTTTTCCGGCGGACCTGCTGCACCTTCTTTCGAAATTATCCAGATCTTCTGTGATAAACTGGGAATTGATACCGCTGTAAACCTTGATGCTGTCGTAAAGATCAATAAGGAGTTAAAAATTATCAGGGAAGAGCTCGTAGAATTTGACTCTTACAAACGCTTCCCCATCGATTTCGATATTACTGATTATAAACTCCCCAGGGAGATCAACAAACTCTTTGTCAAAGCCATATATATGGCAAAGCACGACCGGGAACCCGAACTTCTTGCAGCCTGTCAGGAAATTGAGAAATACTTCAATTTTCCCGAACCTGATGATATGGTGAAAAGAGCTGAAATCCCCGGAGGAATGTACACCAATATGCTGGCCCAGCTAAAACAGCTGAAACTGGATCACCTGCTTCCCCGGGTACTTGAACTGGTTCCCCTGGTACGCGTCAAATCGGGCTGCCCGCCCCTGGTTACACCTACCAGCCAGATCGTGGGCGTACAGGCTGTAAATTGCGTGATCGATGAAAACAAAGGTCAGCCATTCTTCACGACCAAGTCCATACAGTTTGTCAACCTGGTCAAAGGAATCTACGGAAGAACACCCATCCCGGTGGATCCGGATTTCCGCGAGCTTCTCACCGGTGTAAGGGAAGAAACACCTTACGACACCAAAAACTATAAAAAACAGGAAAATACCGTCTTTGAGGAATACGGTGACATGAAGCTGGCCGATAACGAAAAAGACGAACTCCTGCTGGAACTTTTCCCCACGGTCGCCCGCGATTTTCTCCAGAAGGAAGTGGAAGAACGTTACCTTACGAATATTTATTCCATCGAAGATGAAAAAAGAAAAAAAGCCCAGGAAGCCCGAGAGGCATATGAACGGCTCAGTCCTGAAGAAAAAAGGGAGAAGCTGATCGATGGACTCTATAATTTTCAGTGGTTGTCAAATCCGGATGAAGATCTGGGAAGATCATAGTAATATGTTTTGAGGCACTTGGGTGCAGTCCCTGGACATTTCCGATATGCAGAAAAAAGCCAGTCGAACTTTTTGATTTACTTGTTAATAGATTGATTTTTTTCAATAATTTTGTTTCCTTGAAACAAAAAATCCGCCATATGACTTTCGAAGAATTTAAAAAAAACCACAAACTTCTGGCTCAATATAAATATACCTGGGCTCCCATCGATAAAGGGTATAACAACCGTAGTATTTATATCAATGTCGGTGACTTCACCCTAAAGGAAAAACCAGTTACCTCCCAAATGAAAGAGAAATTCATTGGTGGTAAAGGGTTTGATCTTCGTTTGCTCTGGGATGCCACAAAACCCGACACCCAATGGTATGATCCCGAAAACGAGATAGTGATTTCCGGCGGTCCCTGTTGCGGGATCACGCAGTATTCCGGTACCGGTAAAGCCATTTGCTGCACCATCAGCCCGCAAACAGATATCGTGGTTGATTCGAACGTCGGTGGGTTCTTCGGTCCATTCCTGAAATTCTGCGGTTTCGATGCCCTAGAGATCCAGGGAAAATCGGATAAAGAAATCATGATCTTATTTGAAGAAGAGCGGGAAGTGATCGAAATCTATGAAGCGGCTGATCTTCCTTCCGACAGTCACATACTTGCAGAAGAACTGCATGATATGATGGCTAATCCTGAAAATGAAAAAGACAAATACAATGTTTCGGTTGTATCCGCGGGTACTGCTGCCGAACATTCCCTTATCGGAATGCTGAATTTCAGCTTCTACGATATAAAACGCAAGAAAGTCCGCCTGAAACAAGCCGGCCGAGGAGGTATCGGAACTGTACTCCGCGATAAAAAAATCAAAGCCGTGGTTGCCCATGTGAAAACCATCGGCGGGAACCGGAATAACGTGGTCAACATGGAAGCCATACAGGAACGCGGTCGCCGTTTCAACAAAGAGATGAGAGAACTCGACGACAAGCAATGTGAAATGCGTTCGAAAGGAACGGCCCATCTCACCCTTGTCATGAACGACTACGATCTCCTCCCTGTCAATAATTTCAAATTCGGAAGTCATCCTGATGCCGTTAATATCAGCGGTGATGTATGGAAATCATTTTTCACCCAGAATGTCCCCGATGGCTGCTGGGTTGGATGTAATATGGCCTGTGCCAAGGGGGTTGACAATTATGAGCTTCGCTCAGGACCATACAAAGGCGACAAAGTCATCGTGGACGGACCGGAATATGAAACGACCTCTTCCCTGGGCTCCATTGCGGGGATATTCAATCCGGATTTTACCATTGAAGCCAATTTCTATTGCGACACCTATGGCATCTGCACCATCAGCTGGGGCAGCATTCTCGGTTTTGTGATGGAGTGCTACGAAAACGGCATTCTGAACGAAGAACGTACCGGCGGCTTGAAACTCAACTTCGGCAATGCCGATGCGGCTATGGAATTGCTGCACCAGGTTTCCCGTGGTGAGGGCTTTGGCCTGACTGCCGGACAGGGTGTACGTAAAATGAAAGCCATATTTGCAAAGAATGGCTGGGGTGATGCAGCCTTCATGCAGGATATCGGCATGGAGAACAAAGGCCTTGAATATTCCCAGTACGTTTCCAAGGAATCCTTGGCCCAGCAGGGTGGTTATGCCATGACCAACAAAGGCCCGCAACATGATGAAGCCTGGCTGATCTTCATGGATATGGTCAATAACCAGATCCCCACGTTTGAGAAAAAGGCTGAAGCCCTGCACTATTTTCCCATGTTCCGTACCTGGTTTGGATTGGGAGGTTTCTGCAAGCTGCCCTGGAATGATGTGGAGCCTGAAAACAATGCACAAACCGATGAGCCGGCAAAAGTTCCCGAACATGTTGATAACTATGTCACCATTTTCAACGCGGTAACCGGATCGAATATCAATAAACAGGATATCATCCGCCAATCGGAAAGGGTTTATAACTTCCAGCGCATCTTCAATATCCGGCGCGGAAAAGGGCTGAGGCTGCATGATGCACAACCTTACCGTGCCTGTGGTCCTGTTACCAAAGAAGAATATGAATCGCGTTCCGAACGTTACGACAAACAACTACTGGAACAGGTCAACTTCGACCCGGCAGGAAAAACAACGGAAGAAAAGATGAAAGTTCTTCGTCAGTACCGCGAAAACCGTTACGAACAACTACTCGATGCCGTGTATGAACGACGCGGATGGACAAAAAACGGGGTACCGAAGATTGAACATCTGAAAAAACTCGGCATGGACCTGCCGGAACTGCTGGAGGTGATCACACCGCTGCAGTAAGAAGTTGGTGAGTTGGTGAGGTGGTGAGGTGGTGAGTTGGTGAGTTGGTGAGATGGTGAGCTGGTGAGTTAGTAAAACAGTTATATAGTTTTGAAAGAGATTACAGCAAATAAAGAGATGGTTGCTTTTTGCGGGCTATATTGCGGAGCATGTAAAAAGTACCTGACAGGGTCCTGTCCCGGTTGTCATGAAAACACCAAAGCATCCTGGTGCAAAATACGCAGTTGCAACATGGAACATGGCTATGGTAGTTGCGCTGAATGCAAAGAGTTCACCAATCCGATGGATTGTAAAAAATTCAACAACATTTTTTCCAAATTCTTTGCACTGATTTTCCAATCCGACCGGGCTGCCTGTATTGCAAAAATCAAGGCTGATGGCCATGAAAACTTTGCTTCATTTATGGCTGAAAACAAGTTGCAATCTATACGGAAATAAGTTTTTCAAGACCTGACACTGACAGGTTCTGGATCTTACCCAATAAAAAGTCCTTCAATTCTGACCTTCAGGCTGTCGTCTTTTCTCCTTTTCTGCATCATCGATGCTGATCGTCTTCAGAAAATCAGTAAGCATGGCTGATTTTATTTAACTTCGTAAAAAGCTTTGTTATGATCCGGAATCAATGGTACGTTATCCTGGAATCAAAGGAGGTAAAGAAGAACCAGGTGGTCGGCCTTAAACGTCTGGGAGAAAATATCGTTGTATGGCGCGACCGCCGGGGAAAATTGGGAGCGGCCCTCGACAAATGCCCGCATCGCGGCATTGCCCTGAGTAAAGGTAAGGTAAAAGACGATCACCTCCAATGTCCCTTTCATGGATTCGAATACGATCCCGAGGGGAAATGTAAGCTGATTCCGGCAAACGGGAAGGCAGCCCTGGTTCCTGAACATATTCACCTTTCCTCCTATAAGGTATCGGAAGCCCATGGTTTTATTTACCTTTTCTGGTGTAAGACCGGTACAGTTGCTCCTTCCGGCGATTTACCCTGGTTCGACGACCTGGACGAGAAAATGCCCTCATCCAGTTTCACGGATCACTGGAAAGCCCACTATTCCCGAGCTATCGAAAACCAGCTTGATGTGGTCCATGTACCATTTATCCACCGCACCACCATCGGCCGCGGGATCGGTCCCCTGGTCAACGGACCATATACGGAAACAACCGGAACCCATTTATCTTTCTGGCCTTCCAACGAACAGGACAGGGGACAGAAACCCATTCCACCAGCACAAATGAGTAAACCAGAACGCACATCCACCTACCTTAGCTTCCTATTCCCAAATCTGTGGCAAAACCACATCATGGATTCCCTGCGTATTGTGGTCGCATTTGTTCCTATAGATGACTGCAACACCCTGTTCTACCTAAGGACCTATCAGAAAATGGTGACCTTACCGGGATTACGGAACATCTTTTTCTGCTTACTCAAACTTTATAACCGGGTTGTGCTTCACCAGGACCGGCGGGTTGTGGAAACTCACCAGCCCATGGCCACTTCACTGAAGATGGATGAAAACCTGATCTCCGGCGACTATCCGATCATCCTCTACCGCAAAATCAGACAAGAATTAAAAGTAAATTCTTCATAGCATTTAGTGGCATTTGTCCTCTTTCATGTACGGATAAGTAAACTCCGTCGGAGGGATCAGCGTTTCCTTGATCGTACGCGGGTTTGTCCAGCGCAACAGATTCAAATGACTCCCTGATTTATCGTTGGTCCCCGATCCTCGGGCACCGCCAAATGGCTGTTGTCCTACTACCGCGCCGGAAGGTTTGTCGTTAAAGTAGAAGTTACCGGCAGCATACCGAAGGATGCGACAAGCCCGGTTGATGGCTTCACGGTCCTTTGAAAATACGGAACCCGTGAGACCATAAGGAGAGGTCTGGTCACAGATCCTCAGCGTTTCCTCGAAATCCTTATCCTTATATACATAGATCGTCATCACGGGACCGAAGATCTCTTCCTCCATGGTTTTAAAATGAGGGTTGGTCGTTTTAATTACTGTTGGCTGAACGAAATATCCCTTCGTTTTATCACCCGTACCGCCAAAGACAACTTCTGCATCAATCGATTTCCTTGCATAATCTATATACCCCATGATGTTGTCGAAAGAGGCTTCATCGATCACCGCATTCATGAAATGGCTGAATTCTCGTACATCCCCCACGGTAATCCGCGAAATCATTTCGCCTATCCTGGATTTCACCTCCATCCACATGGATTCAGGAATGTAAGCCCGGGAAGCGGCCGAACATTTTTGTCCCTGGTATTCAAATGCACCGCGGACGATGGCCACGGATACTTCCTGGGCATCGGAGGAAGGATGAACGAAGATAAAATCCTTGCCTCCTGTTTCTCCGACAATACGGGGGTATGAGCGGTAATGCTCCATATTTTGTGCCGCCGTTTTCCAGAGGTTGTTAAAGGTACTGTTTGATCCGGTGAAATGGATCCCGGTCATGTCGCGATGATTCAGGGCTGTTTTACCAATCAGGCTACCGGGCCCGGGAAGAAAGTTGATGACGCCATCCGGGAGTCCGGCCTCCTGAAATATTTTCATCAGGAAATAATTGGAAAGCAGTGAAGTGGTCGCCGGTTTCCAGACGGTGGTATTTCCCATCAGGGCCGGAGCCATATTCAGGTTTGAGGCAATGGCTGTGAAGTTGAAGGGGGTTACTGTAAAAACAAACCCTTCCAGTGGCCGGTATTCTATCCGGTTGATAATGCCCGGTTGGGAATGTGGCTGTTCCTTGTATATTTCTGTAATGAAATAAGCATTGAAATTGAGAAAGTCGATGGTTTCACAGGCAGCATCGATTTCTGCCTGATAGGCGCTTTTCCCTTGTCCCAGCATGGTGGAGGCATTGATCAGCGGTCGGTATTTTTTCGAGATCAGTTCAGCTGCTTTCAGGGTGATCGAAATCCGGTCAACCCAGGGAAAAGCCTCCCATTCCTTATGGGCCTTCAAGGCTGCAGCTATGGCCATCTGTACCTCCTTTTCCCCGGCCATATGATAGGTTGCCAGTAAATGCTGGTGATCGTGAGGCATGACCACCTTACCGGTCTTCCCGGTACGGACCTCTTTTCCCCCGATGATCAGCGGGATATCCTGTACCTCATGGCTAAGGCGGTCCAGTTCAGCATTTAATGTTTTCCGTTCCTTACAGCCCGGGGCATAGTTCAGGGTATGCTCATTCGACGGGCGTTCCATATTGAAAAGTGCATTGTTCATAGGTAATTCATTTATAATGCAAAGGTAAATATTTTTGCGATATGCATTAATTTGCATATCGAAATAATCTTTAGTGCTATCTCAATGATACTGCAAAGATACATATAACTTAGAATGTTTCTAAATTATATTATGAATAAAAGGATATTTCAGGAATTGACCCTGGGAAGTTGACAGAAACAGGTCAGAAGGTACCCCGGAATTTTCTCAGGGTATCGATGATTATGGGAGGGGTTAATGAAATCAGCAATTCCTTGCAGAAGCCCCGGTAATAATAGGTATCTCTTGACCATTGTTCCATCCCGGCCTGAAAAGCTCCCCTGTCAAATGCAGGGACAGGATTTTTAAAACCCACACCGATAATGCTGTGGGGAAAGGATTTTTTTCCCGCATAACCAACATAAGACCAGCCAAATGGTTTTAACAGGCTTTTGAATGCTTCCGGGGTAAAACGCCAGTAATCATTTGGATATGCATGGATCGGAAAGTCGAGTCGGGATGACATAACCAGGATTCCACCCGGTTGAATGATCCGATAAACTTCTTCCAATGCTTTGCTGACGTATTCCACATGTTCAACGGTTTCAAGCAAAAGCACCGTACCTGCGCATTCATCGGGAAGCTCTATTTTTGCAAGGTCAAGGATGATATCTACACCAGGTCCCTGCCGCATGTCGGCGCCGATATATTTTTTTCCGGGAAAAAAGGGCCTGAGGTCGGCAAAACCCTCCTGCTCAGGAACCTGAAGCGAGCCGAATTCATAGATGGGTTCACGGATTGGCAATGTTTCCGAACAACTCCTGACAAATGCCTTGATTGACTTATTCATGAAGAATATGGGTTAAAATGTTCCAATGAATTTTAAAATTTCATTTACGCGACAAATATAGAAAGAATTAAAGATTAGGTCAGGGAATACAGGGTGAACTTAAAAATCCTTAATTTTATCGCCATCCGGCGATCAATTGTCAATGAAGAAAGATGTAGTTATCTATTTTTTAGGAAAAATCATTCCGGCCCTTGTCAACCTGCTTATCATTATTCTTGGTGTCAGGTTTCTCGGAGAAGAACAATATGGCAGGTATTCCCTGATCTTCTACGGAACCGTTCTCGTAAGCAATATTTGTTTTACATGGATCCAGCAAAGCATGATTCGCTTTCTGAGTTTTTATAAGGAAAAACCCTCGCTTGTGCTCTCAAGGTTTTTACTGCTCACCCTTTTCTCTGTTTTCACTGGTGCAGGCCTTATGTTTTTCGTTTGCCTTTTATATTTCAAACTGAGTCTTCATGAGATCCTAATTGTGGTATTTTATACGAGCATGTACATCTTTTTCCTGTTTCGTCTGGCGCTTTACCAGGCCTTTATGCGACCCCTGAAATATGCTTCCTACGAAGGAGCTTATAACATATTACTGCTTCTTTTCCTGCTTGGGTTTATCTATCTCATTGCCTTAAAAAGTTATCTCATTCTGTTTATCTCCATGGGGTCTGCCTTGTTCCTGACCGAGGTCTTCCACTTCCTGTTTCTGCCTGACGGGAAGTATAAACTCGATCTCTTACATCTTCGCTGGAGCAAACGCTTTTCGAAAAAAATCATGGATTATGGTTTTACCCTGACTGTCTGGATTGCAATCTCTACCATTATGATGATGGCCGACCGATACATTATCAAAGAATTCGATAATTATTCCGCTGTCGGGATTTACTCTGCCATGAAAGATCTGATCACGAAAATTTCCACTTTTGCCATTTTACCCATATTTCTGGCATACAATGCCAAGATCAATGATGCCTGGAACAGTGGTAATAAAACAAAGGCCAATACACTCATCCGTGAGGCCCTTAAAATAGAATTTCTTGTCTTTCTAATGGTGAGCCTGATTTTCTTCCTTTTCAGAGATTTTCTCTTTACCCATATCCTGCATCTCAGAAGTGACGGATTATTTTTCTCCTCCGTCTTTTTAATTCTGAGTTCCTTTTTATGGCAGGCAGCCATGATCATTCATAAACCATTCGAACTGCTGCTAAAGCAGAAAACCATGGTCATCCTTATCCTGATCAGTCTTTTTGCAAATATTTCGCTGAATTTGATTTTCGTTCCCCGGTATGGGTTTCAGGCAGCCGCAGTCAGTTCACTGGTTTCAGTTTGTCTCTATATCATGCTGAACCTTTTCTTATCGAAATTATACAGGCAAAAACAGCAGGAAAACAATTCAGGATAAAAATATACCCTATTCTTTTTGTGTTTTAAAGAACTCCGCGTTCCGGTATATCATCACTTTCTTGTTCTTGTTTACCGGATTCAGAAAATGCATGAGGTTATCGATAAAGCCCGGTAAAATAGTAGTTTCATATACCAGGAAAGGGAAACTCTCCCGGGCTTTGATGACCCTGTTTTGGAGATCTTTCTCCCCCAAAAAGAGGATAAAACGCGGGTGTTCATCATACGGGGCCTTTGCTGCCTTAAGAATTAACTCATCGGTATTCTTACAATCCAGGAGCTCTTCATAAGGATGAACCCATTGCCCGAGATAAAAAAGCGGAAAAATATCGGGGGAATCGTCCTGATCGGCCACAAGGATCTGTTTGATATCCGGATACTTTGACAGGTATGTCATGCTCTCCACTTTAGCCCGTTTCGAATACACCACGGATACGACTGAAAGGAGGATAAGGTTCATGATCCAGAAAAAGGTCCAGCAGCCCTTGATCAGTTTCCTGTGTTTCTGCCAGTATCCTGAACGGTTGACAAAATCATTCCAGCCGCTAATACCTGTTACGATGAGCAAGGGTATCACCGGAAAAATAAAACGTTCCTGCTTGTTCGGGAAGAGGGAATGAAAAAGGATGAATACGGCTACTGGCATGAAAATCAGCAGATACCTTTTCCATGAAAAAACAAAACCTGCCAGAATAAAAAGGCTGACAGGAGGAATAAGAATTCCGGTAATGAACAGCAGGTAGGTATACCAGGGAAGAACGAAGTAATCGTTCGCAGCGGTCAGGTTATACCTTACATGCTCGAATAATTCAGCCAAGGGGTCATGCCATAAAAAATAGCTGATCAACCCCTGGATCAGAAACACGGGGATAAGGGTTCCCAGCGTCAGCGCTATCGTTTCCTTCCATTTCGCAAGGAGTAAAAGGGCCAATCCGAGACCGACGGCAAAGAAAGCTGTCTGAAGCCGGGTATTGATAGCCAGTCCGAGAAATAAGCCTGCAAGAAAGTACATTCCCAAAGAGGCTTTCTTCTCCGGCCTGATAATCACCCATATGGAAAGCATCAGGAAAGGGATGCAAACGATCTCAATGAGATTTCTGACGCTCAGCCAGGGCATGAACCAGAACACGGCCAGCAAAATACCAACCAGGCGTGCCGATTTACGGTTGCTGATCCTCTTTGTTATCGAATATCCCAGGTAAACGGTCAGCAGCGACCATGCGGCAGTGATCAGGCGCACAAAAAACATCTTTGTTTGAGGGTCTTCCAGGTGAATAAAACGGAAAAAAGAAAACAGCAGAAAATTCAGGCCGGGATAAAAGAAGTTATGTCCAGATGGTCCGTGATTTTCTTTGGTCCATGGAAGCCAGGAGTTATAATCAGATCCATCGACCCACGACTGTGCCGATTCAATGACCAGGAAATGGTCGTCAAGCATGCCCCAGCCTTTGGCAAAAATAACCGATAAAAGGCGGAAAAAGACAGCCAGCCCAAGGATCAGAATAAGCGGTTTCTCATCCCAGATCCTGTAAATTCTTGAAGGAAGGGTCATATGTTCGGCATCAATATTTCGAAATAAAATTAATGATCATGGGCAAGCTGTTCATCACCCTTGATCATGGACCAGCATAATAAGGCATTAAAGAAAGCATAGAAAATAACCCCTTGCTGTACTTCCAGCATAGATTCCACCATGATGTTGATCGCAAACAGCAGCAGGAATGAGAAGAAAAGGTACTGATTTCGTTTCAAGGACATCCATGCAGGGATAAGAAGCATTGCAAGCAGTACCAGAAAACCCAGGATTCCCAGTGAGACGAAGGTCTGCAAATACTGGTTATGCGCATTCAGCTTGGATTCCAGCGCTGCCTGAATATTTTTTGTTTTGTAAGCATTTATTAATTCATCTTTTACATCCCCTGTGCCAACACCAAAAAGTAAATTTTGTCCGATGATCCCGTAGCTTGCCTTCCAGATATCAATTCTGTCTCCCACACTTCTGCTATGGTTCGAACTTCCAGCTTTCCCCGTGATATCCTGCCCTGCCTGCGTTATCCGGTTCATGGCAAAGGGGAACATCTCAAATGATACATAGAAAAGCAGTATGGTCCCGATCAGTATACAAGCAGCTGACAGCCATTTCCGGTATTTCAAACCCAGGATCAATACATAAAAAAAAATGACAAAAAATAAGCCCAGAAATCCGGCCTTGGAACTGAGGAAAATGATAAAAACAAAAAACCAAAGCAGGAGCAGAAGGATTCCTGTTTTTCCAGGCCATGGAATCGTTTGCCATCGTACCATGATAAAATAAAGAAGGATGGAAATGGCAAACGATAAATACATCGACATATAACTGGAATGAAAATACCAGGAAAGGTTGGTATAGGCAAAAGAATCAATACTGCCGGTCTCTCTGTATGCCAGAAAAGCATGAATGATCAGTAAGATTGAACCCGTGAAACATCCGGCAACGAATGTTTGAAGTATCCGGTCGATTTGTTTCCGGTCAAGAAAATCGTCAATGGTTGAAAATAAAAGCGGAAATAATAGAAGGGAACATTTGATTTGCAAGTCAAACCATCCGTAATGCTTATTTTTCGAATAAGACATGCCGATCAGATAAAGCAGGAACAAGAGGGAAAACAGAAAAGTCATCCAGCGAAATGAGTCCTTGAAAAATCTGCTAATGTTTCCGATGAACCTTCCTTCAACGAGCCAATTTAAAACCATCAAAGCAATGATCGGGGGAAGTATCCTGCCAAAAACCGGAATAAAAAAAACCAGGAGCATGCAACAGCCCAAAAAAATCCGGCGATGGATTAACAGCCTGAGGGAAATTTCCGTTTGACTTTTCTGCTTCATATCCTTTTCATGAGGGCATGGTAAATATATCCGGCAAAGTTATAAATACTGCACAAAAAAGATAATTGTTCGATCTTCCTGTAAACCTGCCAGACGTCGGCGGCTGCCCTGAATTTATTGGCTGTATTGGAGGATGAAACCAGGCGGTAAGAAGCCATGACTTCATCGATCCCGTGAGCAGTAAAACCTCTTTTCATCAACTCCAGCCAAAGGGCCATGTCGTGACTTGACCGGATCAGCGGCATTTCGAATGTTCCTGTTTTTTCCCTGTCGATGATCACCGTGAGGCAACCGATAACCGTATCCCTTAGATAATGCCGGTAATCGGTTATAGATGGTGCATGGATAATTTTTCCGGTTTTTTTTCCGGTAGGATCCATGATTTCATAGGAACAAAAAGAAAAAGCCCATCCCAACTTGTCCATCAGACTAATTTGCCGTTGCAGCTTTTCAGGTTTCCAGGTGTCATCGCCGTCAAGAAATGCAATAAAACGTCCTGTCGCCCGGCCAAGTGCCACATTCCGGGCTGCTGCCGCTCCTGAATTCCGGTCAAGCCTTACCCATTTGATCCGTTGATCATTTTCGGCATAAGGAGATATGATATTCTCCGGATGGTCGATGGAACAGTCGTCAACGATGATCATCTCCCAATCAGTATAAGTTTGCCCGATAACAGAAAGAATGGTTTCTGCAATGAAACGGGCTCCGTTGTATAATGGGGTAATGATACTCACCTCAGGCATAGAATCTCATTTTAAATATAACATCATCCTCTGTCAGCAGCCCTTTCGCTGACTGAGCATAAATTGATAGGAGCGATTCATCTGTTTCACTGCTTCTCTGCTTTTATACATCCCTGTAGTCCTGTGTTCATAATGAATAATTTCAAGACCCGGATCATACCCTACCGAAAGATGAAGGTTCATGGACATTTCCGCGAGGTAAATCTCTTCACAAAAAAGATGCAGGGGAAAATGAAGACTTCCTCCCTTAGTGAAAAAACTCTTTTTAAAGATCATGAATGAACCATGAATCCCATAAACCTCAATGGGATGCTGTATTTTTATTTCTTTTTTACGCAGCCAGGAGTTCACTGCTGACTTACCATAGTACCAGCTTAAAAACAGATAATGAAGCGGGACATTGGAGGAAAGGAAAGCCAGCATTTTCAGCTTTTTCAATGAAATCCGTTTCATCATGAAGGGATTCTGATGATGATGAAGCAGTTCAGAATAAATATCAGGACCGATCATATCATACCCTGATTTTTCATGCCTTAAAATCATGTCCTCCAGGAAATGATCATGAACAAAGCTGATATCGCTGTTGGAAAGAATGATATAATCAGGAAATACAAATCCTTCCCCGAGATATTTCGTCAGTCCGAAGGCAGCCCCGGGCAGATAACCCAGGTTAGAACCGGCCTGGTATACATGTACCCCGGGCAATTCCCGCGGCAACTGCTCCAGTTTTTCGTAATCGCGTGATCCGTTATCGACAACCACGACATCCGCATTCCGGCAGCTTTGAGAAAGTATCTGATCGCGGATAAATGAACAGGTTTCAGATTCATTGAAATAGTTTACAAGCAATATCAATATCCGGGGTGATGGCATGTTTGTTTACAGGTTCAGCAAAAGTAAAAATTCCGCTGAAATAATAATATGATTACTTTTGATTCTGATTCAAACCAGCGGTATCCCCAGAAGGAAATTATCCGGAATTATCGCGGGAAAAACCGGTAACAAATAAGCGATATCATCCCCCCCAGTACCATGCCGATCAGCACATCAGTGGGATAATGAGTGCCAAGCTGCATGCGGGAATAGCCCACGGCACAAGCCCACAGATATGCCGGCACGACGATGTACCATTTTCGATAGGTTAAGGAAATGGCTGTTGCCATGGCAAATGCTTCCGCAGTATGACCGGAAGGAAAGGAATAACCTCCTCCCTCTCCATATTTCATGATATCGGTATAGGTCAAAAATGGACGCTCACGCTGTACGATATATTTCAGCACATTGGTTGAAAGATCGGTAAGGGCAACCGATGTAAAAAGATACATGGATTGAAACCGCAGTGTCCGGTTTTTTTTAAAGTAAGCCAGAACAAACAGGGCGACGATCAGGGTAAATACAAAAAAAGTGGTATAATCCGACAAGAAACTGTTCACGGAAACCAAAGCTGGTATTGAATCCTGATTAATCTCCCGGAGTATCCTGATGTCGAAATTCTGTGTTGCAGCAGAAAAAGAAATAAGCATTGAAATGATTATTACAGCATGCAAATATGCTAAAAAACTTAATGATGAAATCTATTTATTTCCCTCCATCTCCTGTTTCGTTCCTTAGCCCGGGTCTGTCCCTGTCAGGTCAGGGCATAACTCCGGCAGCATAAAAAACCATGGTGTTCTTCCTGGTTTGCAGCATGAATCTCTAAATAGGGCGACAAAGGCAGCCAAGCATCGGAAATTATGGATATGCACCTTACAACATATCGAAAAAAGAATTATTTTTGTACCGGCACTGCCATGGTCACCATGTTACTTTGTCACCATGTCACCATGTCACCATGTCACCATGTCACCATGTCACCATGTCACCATGTCACCATGTTACTTTGTCACTTTGTTACTTTTTTTATGAAAACTCAATTCAAAACCAAGCTTTCCGACATTCGGCTCCACTATAAGATCTGGATGTCGGATCAAAACGAAACCGGAATACTGGGCGATGGCAAATGGCAGATGCTCAAGCTGATCGAAGAAAAGGGATCTCTGAAGGCAGCCTGCGACGAACTGGGTTATACTTATCGCCGGACCTGGGGCAACTTACAGAAGATCGAAAAATTTTTCGGTTTCCCTTTACTTGAAAAGTACCGTGGCGGTGCCGATGGAGGCAGAATGACCCTGACATCCGAAGGCCGTCAGCTGGTAAAGGCTTTTGATGAATTTCATGCGACGGTGGATCAAACCATCAATGAAGGATTTGAGAAGTTCATTCAGGATCTAAGGGGATGAGGGAACAGGATGCGGGATGCGGGATGCGGGATGCGGGATGCGGGATGCGGGATGCGGGATGCGGGATGCGGGATGATTGGTTTGTAATGTGAAATATAATGGTAAAAAGGTTATTATTCATTGTTGGTTTTGTTGGTTGTATTTCTGGCTTCTGTTTTGCCCAGCAGAAGCAGGGCGGGCTGAGCGGGGATCTTATCATTTTCCATGCCGGCAGTCTTTCGGTTCCGATGAAAGAGATCGCGACTGAATTTAAAAAACTTCATCCGGAGGTCAATATCCTGCTTGAAACTGCCGGCAGCGTAGAATGTGCCCGGAAGATCACGGATCTTCAGAAACCCTGCGATATTATGGCTTCCGCCGATTATCAAGTGATAGATAAAATGCTGATCCCCCGTTTTGCCGATTGGAATATCCGGTTTGTGTCCAACGAAATGTGTATCGTTTATACTGCAAAAGCCCGTTATCAGGATAAGATCAATGCCAGGAACTGGTTTGAGATCCTCTTAAAGAAGGACGTGGCCTATAGCCGTTCAGATCCCAATGCCGACCCTTGCGGTTACCGTTCGGTGATGACCATGCAGCTGGCTGAGAAATACTATAAAAAGCCAGGGCTGGCTAAATCCCTGATGGATAAAGATCAGAACTATATGCGCCCCAAGGAAGTTGACCTGGTGGCCTTACTGGAAACAGAGGCGCTGGATTATATTTTTTTATACAAATCAGTAGCTGTTCAGCACCATCTCAAATACCTGGAATTACCTGATGAGATCAACCTGAAAAATCCGGCTTATTCCGCTTTTTACCAGCAGGCAACGGTCGAAATCAATGGCAAACAGCCTGGCCGGAAAGAAACCATGCGGGGTGAGGCAATGATCTATGGAATTACCATGCTGAAAGATGCACCTCATAAACAAACTGCAACTGCCTTTCTGAAATTCCTTCTTTCCAAGGATAAAGGTATGAAGATCCTCGAACGCGACGGACAACCTTCGGTGATCCCGATGCCTTCTCCGAATTATGATATGATCCCGGCTGAACTCAAACCATTTACCAAAATAAATTAAATATTTAACCACCATGTTCACAAAGGAGACACTGAGTCCACAAAGCATTTTCCATTGTGATCTTTGTACTATCATTGCGCGCTTTGTGGTTAAAAAATGAATGATTAAAAGAAAAAAAATGAGACATAGATTGCTGACAACCCTGTTCATAAGTTTCATCGCCGGCCTGCTATTCTCCGGTTGTAAAAAAGATAATAATTCCCAACCCCCTGCGATCTCCTTAAAGTCGGGAAGCCAGTACACTGCTGATAAATCCGTAGTGGCAGTCGGACGGGCCCTGCATTTCGGAATAACGGCAGGAAGCACTGATGCCAACATCACCAACCTGGTGGTAAAAAAGATCATGCCTGACGGCAGTATTAAAGTCGTGCTCGATTCAGGGATGAATACAGCCTCCTTTTCCTTCAACAGAACTTTTTTCCAGGGTGTTGAAGACACAGCGCGATGGACTTTCCAGGTGATGGATAAAAACAGGCAATTTGCCACTACCGCCATGACCATATATAAAGATCCGAATTCTTCCTGGGGCGGGATCCTGGAATATCTTGCCATTACCATGGGATACCAGAACAATCTTGACATTGGTCATTTCCTGGATCCCATGAGCGGAAAGGTTTATTTTGCAGATACAGCAGCCTTGAATCAATCACTGATCGATATTATCCCTTGCTATTATATGGATGATAATATACCCTCCCCCACTTTTTCCTCTGCCGGTGAACAAGGTGGTGGCATAACCGATTATTATCCTTCCATCGCGGAATGGACCACGAAAAATTATACCCTCTGGGATATCAGTGTCGATTCTGATCCTGTTCCACCAGAAGCCTTTGACGCATGCCATAATGATAGCCTGCTGATACTGTCATACGATGATGTATGGGGTAAACGCAAGTTCAAATGGGCGGAACCCGGAGATATTATCCCGTTTTTTACCGCTTCAGGAAAAAAGGGACTGATCAAGGTGATCAGCGCTGACCATGATGCTGCAGGAACCATCGTTTTCTCAATGAAAATTCAACAATAAATCATCTAATCATTCACAAAAACCTAAACCAATGAAAAAACAATTACTCTTGATTGCCATGCTCATCTTTGCCATGACAAGTTTCGCACAGGACACCATTACCGGCTGGACATTTCCAGTCAACACCGGGGAAGACAGCCTGAATGCCAACCTTGGCACTACGCAGAATATGGGATATGATCTGCGTTTTCAACTGGTCATTGATGCGACCAGCGATTCCACCATCAATTCCATTGTATTCCAGGACGGCCCGACAACCTATGCTGCCGCAACTATGGGTTGGGAAAACGGTGCCAATGTCCGTTTCTGGTCAATCAAATTCAAAGCAGCTGATCATAAGAATTTCAAACTGTATTCAAAACAAAAAAGCAGCGATGGGCCCCGCGATTTTAAAATCCAATGGAGACTCAGCAGTGGTACTTATGCCGATGTTCCCGGCGGAAATGTAACGGTAGCAGAAGACTGGTCAACAGGAGTGGTGGATAATCTTTCCGTCCCCATTACTGATCAGGGTACTGGTTCCATATACATCCGTTGGCTTCAGTCCTCTGATATGGCCACCAATGGAAATCCGGTGACGCCTGGTGGATGGTCAATGATCGACGACATCCTGGTCACCGCCATCAATAGCCTCGGTGTTGATGAAGTCGTATTCACTAACCGCGTTAAGTTGTATCCCTCTCCGAATGCAGGAAGTTTCACCGTTTCTTCCACTGAACCTTTATCCCTGTTATCTGTTCTGTCCATCGATGGAAATACAATTTACACCCAAAACAATCCCACCCTGCAGCATGCAGTCAACCTCAACGGGATCGCCAAAGGCGTGTATTTCCTGAAGATCCGGTTTAACGATAACGATAAAATTTATACCCGGAAATTTGTTGTTGAGTAAATCAAGCCTGACCCTATGGGGAATGATGCTGTTGTGCGTCATTCCCCTTTCTTTTCTTTATGCCGGAGGTGAGATCCGGGGAACGATATCCGATCCTGATGGGAAACCCCTTGCCGGCGCTCATGTGCTGATTACAGGCACCCGGCTTGGAACCGCTTCTGATGCGAATGGTCATTTCATTTTTCAGCAGTTGAAACCCGGTAACTATAAACTCAGGGTTTCATTTCTGGGTTATTATACCCAGGAAAAAGAAATCAGGATCACCGAGGGTTGCCGTTTGGAACTGAATTTCGACATGCAGCTGAAAAGCATCACTTCTGCCGAGGTGGAGATCACCGGGAATAAACGTGAACGGGAAGTGCTTGATGTCCCCCAGCGCATGAATATCATAGAGAAACAAGCCATTGAAAATAATCCCGGGCAAAACATCACCAATGTGCTGGATTATATTTCCGGGGTAAACCTGAACAGCACCATGGGAATTTTTGCTAATAATTCGGTGGTTTCCATGCGCGGACTCAGTGGAAATGACCAGGGAAGAACCCTGGTTCTCATCGACGATATGCCCATCAACAAAGCCGATGAAGGCAGCGTAAACTGGCACCTGGTGAACCGGGACAATGTGGACCATATCGATGTGCTCAAAGGACCTGCCAGCGCCCTGTATGGCAGCAATGCCATGGGCGGGGTCATCAATATTCATACGCGAAAACCATCAAAAGCTGTTTCAGGATCTGCTTCGGTGGAATACGGTACTTTCAACACTTTCAACGGGAGATATTATTTATCAGGCAGGTTGAAGCCATCCGTTCCCGACAAGGGATTTTACTATAACCTGAATGGTTTTTATACCCGAAGCGATGGCTACAATTCCGAGATCCCTGAATACCTTGAAAAAGCAGATACCTTTTACGTCAATAATTATCTGAGGGAAGCCGACATCGGTCTGAAAGCCGGATATCAGTTCAACGACAAAAACAGCCTGGAGATCGGCGGGAACTTTTATGATGATAAACGGGGAAGAGGAACAGAAATTTATGAGGTTGACGGGGCTTTTGAACGTCACCGCACCTGGCAGGTCATGGCACGTTACCACGGCGGTAAAGGCATATTCCAATGGAATGTTTTAGCCTATAACCTGGATGAACATTTTGAAAGGCTGAATGAATACATGAAAGAGGGAGAATATAACCTTTACCTCGTGAAATCGAACCGGGTTGACCGGGGAGGAACAGCATCCCTGACCGCTTCACCCGGAAAACGCCAGGTGATCACAGCCGGATTCGATGCCCGTCTTGGCAGCGTAAACGGACAGGACATCTATTATACCTCCACCGACCTGATCAGCAATGCCGGGAAAATTGATAACTATGGAATTTTTATCCAGGATGAATTGAATGTATTAAAAAATAAAATCCAGGTTAATATCGGTTTAAGACTTGATTATGCCCGTTTTCACAACGGCTGCTTTTCCATCGAAGATCCCTCCTATTCCATTGAATACATGCTGGCCTACCAGGATACCGTCATCCCTGCACACGAATGGATGCAACTGGATCCAAAACTATCGGCACAATACCGTTTCAACCAGCAAACCAGGATTTACATTTCAGCAGCCCGTGGTTTCAGGGCTCCCATCCTCGACGATCTTTGCCGTAGCGGTAAGAAATCCAACGGGTTTAAAATCGCCAATCCTGCCCTTCAGCCGGAATATCTCGATAATTTTGAGGCCGGTGGAGATATAACATTCTTAAAAAAAATCCAGCTGGCTGCATCCATCTATTACAGCATCGGCCATAACTTCATGTATTATGTTAGTACCGGGGATTCGGTCAATATGGGCTATAAAATTGCACCGGTATTCCAGAAACAAAATATCAGCAGGGTCGACATCTATGGTGCCGAAATCGATCTGAATTATGACCCTGTGACCTGGTTAAGTCTTTATGCCAATTATTCCTTTGCCCATAGTACCATCACCCGTTTTGAAGCCACCGATAGCCTGGCGGATAAAGATCTCACCGGAAAATTCCTGACCGATGTTCCCATGCACAAGGTTACCGCCGGAATTACCCTGAAAAATAAATATTGCAACGCGAATATCCTTTGGAAATATGTCGGATCACGCTGGATCAATGATGAAAACGAGCCTGATCCGGTACTGTTGATTTCAAAATTCCCCTCCTACAGCACCCTGGGTGCGAAAATATGGCATACGTTTTTTAATCACCTGACTGTCGCCTTGAATGCGGAAAACATTTTTGATGTCAGGTACATCGACGATCACCTTCAACAATGCCCCGGCCGGATGATCACCGCCGAAATCTCAGTCACATTTTAAAAATATACAAAAACAAATAAACATGAAAAAAATCAGTATTATCTTCGCATTTTTCATCCTGAGTTTGCAGATGACAGCACAAAAAGAACCTCAGAATACAGGAACGGAAAACCTGGTGAAAAACCCGGCAGTTTCAGTTGATAAAGCTGACCGGAACAACAATTTCTATGACAACGAGGAGACGTACTCTCTCCCCTTATCTCCGCTTGTTATTGAAGGAGAAATTGAGAATCCGGGTCCGGTTGATTTTTCAAAGTTCATGAAAAGGACGGTCATCGTCAAGGAAACACGCCTGAATAAGGATGGAAGCAACAGTTTTATCGGGGCTTACCGCTATGATGGCTATTCTCTTTTCGACATCCTGACCGACAGGATACTGAAAAAGAAAAATGCGGCAGAATTCCGTCCAATCATCGATCTTTACGTGGAAATCGAGAATGATAAAGGCGAGAAAGTCATCCTGAGCTGGGGAGAAATCTATTATCCGAATTTTCTGCACAATTGCATCCTGGCGACCGATGTCATGCGGATCGTTCCAAGTAAAACCAAAGATCTCTGGCCCTTGCCGGCAGACAATAAACTGGTCATCGCTTCCGACTTGCTGACCGAAAGGAATATTTCGCATCCGGTTAAAATAACCATCAAATCCTATGATAAAACATTCCCTGTCAACCGGGAGATCAGTCCCCTGTATTCAAAAGAAATAAAATTGTTTTCGGGTGATCATCTGTCAGAAACCTATACTGCCATTCCAAACTCCTTCCCTCTGGTCACCCTGCATACTATATTTTATGGTAAGGGAAGAGGGATACATACCACCCAGCCTTTCACCGGGGTTCCATTAAAAGAATTTCTGGTGAAAACCGTTCCACTGAATGCTGCTAACCTGAAAAACGGACTGATAGCCATTGTCGGGCTCGATGGCTACCGTTCGGTATATACGGTGAGCGAGATCATGAACCGAAACGATCAGGCAGAAGTACTTCTTGTTCCCTGCCCGGATGAAAAAGACGGAGGCATGTTCCGGATTTTCCCCTCCTGCGATTTCTTCTCCGACCGCGCCGTCAAAGCCGTAACAGAAATCCACTTCAATTAATTCCTAATTCCTAATTGAAAAACAATCCCCTCCAACTGACCTTCATCCTTCTTTCCGGCCTGGTATTGTTGTTCATCCTTGCTCCACTCGCCGGGATGTTCCTTTCAACCACAGCGGGAAGGCTTTTCGACACTTTGGGCGAAGCGGAGGTACGCGACAGCATCTGGCTTACCCTGTGGACTTCCATGATGGCTACCCTGGTATTTTCCGTTGCTGCCATCCCCTTCGCCTATTTGCTGGCCCGGAAAAGCTTCCCCATGAAAAAGCTGGTGTCGGCCATCATTGATCTGCCGGTGGTCATCCCACACTCCGCTGCAGGCATTGCCCTTTTGGGATTTATTTCCAGGGATACGGTTGTCGGGAAGTTAGGGTCATCCGTGGGTTTGAATTTTATCGGCCATCCGGCCGGCATTGCCCTGGCCATGGCTTTCGTCAGCCTGCCCTTTCTGCTCAACTCGGCCAGGGATGGATTTGCCATGGTTCCAGAACGACTTGAAAAAGCGGCGCTCACCCTGGGAGCATCGCCGGCAAGGGTTTTCTTTACCATTTCACTCCCCCTGGCCTGGCGCAATATTGTTTCCGGACTGATCCTGATGTTCGCCCGGGGGATGAGCGAATTCGGGGCAGTGATCATCATTGCCTATCACCCGATGACTACCCCTGTAATGATCTTTGAACGATTCGGGGCCTTCGGACTGAAATATGCTCAGCCGGTGGCAGTCCTTTTTATTCTGGTAACACTGACCTTGTTTGTTGCTTTGAGGTGGATTGGCAAGGGAAAAAGTTGGTGAGGTGGTGAGTTGGTGAGGTGGTGAAATATGAAAAGATGTTGGTGATAAATAACATATCTAAGAAGTTCAGGGATTTTGAGTTGAAGGAGGTTTCGTTGTCGGTGGCGGAAGGGGATTATTTTGTTCTCCTTGGAGAGTCTGGTGCAGGGAAATCAATGTTGCTGGAAACCATTGCCGGACTGACCCGACCTGATCAGGGTTCTGTTATCCTTGAGAACAACGATATCACCCGCGAAAAGATCCAGCATCGTGGTGTTGGACTTGTATTTCAGGACCATGCTGTTTTTCCTCACCTGAATGTCCGCGACAATATCGCCTATTCCCTGCATGGGCGGGGACTTTCAGCATCAGAAAAAAAGCAGAGGGTGGAGCAGATTGCAGAACAGCTAAGCATCAGAGAACTCCTCGGCCGCCAACCGGATACCCTTTCCGGTGGCGAATTGCAAAGGGTGGCCCTGGCCCGCACCCTGGTACAGCAGCCCCGTATCCTTTTACTGGATGAGCCACTGGCATCACTCGATTCGAAAATAAAAACAGAACTCAGGACTTTGCTGCGGAAAATCCACAAGGGAGGACAAACCATTCTCCATGTCACCCATGATTATGAAGAGGCCCTGGCATTGGCTACCCGGATAGCCGTTATTCATCAGGGGAGTATGATACAGGAAGGGCTGCCACAGGAAGTTTTTCATCATCCCCGTTCTGAGTTCGTGGCCCATTTTATGGGAATAAAAAATTTTATACCTGTCACCCTTCAAAAGGGAGAAGGATTTTACCTTGCCATTCCCGAAAATGGCCCCACCTTGATTGTCAACCCTGAAACTCCGGCAGAACATGGATTCATCGTGATCAGGGGGGAAGATATTTTGCTGTCGAAGGGTCCGGTGGAAACCAGCGCTTTGAATAATTTCCCCGGCGACATCCTGGAAATCGTCCCCACACCCCTGGGGATGGAAGTCTGCACCCATGTCGGCCTTCCACTCTATGCCCTGATCACGAAGGAATCTGCTAAAAACATGGAACTTGCCCTTGGAAATAAAATCTGGGTTCATTTTAAAACGTCCGCCGTCAGGTTTATCCCCGCATAGGGATTTACCCTATTACTGCCCGTGATTCTTATTATCTTTGCAACTCACTTATCCTGCATTTAAGCTGCTATGATCCCGTTTGAACAAGCTTACGAAACAGTACTTTCCCAGGATTGGAAAGGAATCATCGAAAGGGTGCCTTTCATGGAATCCATCAACCGTATCCTGGCCGAGGATATATATTCGGATCTGGATATGCCTCCCTTTGATAAATCGGCCATGGATGGCTATGCCTGCCGGAAAGCCGACCTGCATATGCCTTTATCCGTGATAGAGACTATCCCTGCCGGAAAAGTCCCGCTTCTGACGGTCACCCAAGGAAAATGTTCGAAAATCATGACCGGAGCCATGATTCCGCGTGGCTGCGATACGGTCATCCTGGTTGAAGATACGGGAACCACCAATGATGGCAAGGTTCTTTTTAAAAAGGATCGTTCTGCAGGCAACATTTGTCTGAAAGGCGAAGACCTTAAAAACGGGGAACTTGTCCTTTCCCGGGGCATTCGCATCACCCCTCCGCAAATTGCCGTCATGGCCTCTGTCGGCGCCACCCAGCCCCTTGTTTCACGCCAGCCCCGGGTAGGAGTCATCGCTACCGGAAATGAACTCACCGAGCCGGATGTATTCCCTGCTGAAGGAATGATCAGAAACTCCAACGCCTGGCAGATCCTGGCTCAACTCGAACAGCTTAATGTTCCTGGTAAATATTACGGTATCGCCCTGGATACAAGGGAAAGCCTGAAAAAAATTATAGCAGCAGCGCTAACGAGAAACGATGTCATCCTCCTGAGCGGGGGTGTTTCCATGGGCGACTTCGACTTTGTGCCGGAAGTTTTTCAGCAATCCGGTATTGAGATCCTCTTTAAAAGCATTGCCATTCAACCCGGCAAGCCCACGATATTTGGGAGAAAAGGGAAACACTTTGTCTTCGGCTTGCCCGGAAATCCTGTTTCATCATTCGTTCTTTTCGAAATCCTGGTTAAGCCCTTTCTTTTAAAACTCATGGGGTGCCAGGAGCCGGCAGCCGAAATCATCCTCCCCATGGGGAAAGCATTATCCCGTAAATCATCTCTCAGAAAAGTGATGCTCCCGGTGAACATCCTCCATGGCGAAATATTTCCCGCGGAGTATCATGGTTCAGCTCATATTCATGCTTATACGGCAGCACATGGAATCATTGCCCTGGAACCGGGAACAACAGAAATTAAAAAAGGAGAACCTCTGCATGTACGATTGCTTTAACCGCAAAATCAACTACCTCAGGATCTCCGTCACCGACCGTTGCAACCTTCGCTGCACCTACTGCATGCCGGCAGAAGGCATAAAACTCATCTCGCATAACGACATCCTTTCTTTTGAAAAGATCGTGCAAGTAGTGAAAGAAGCGGTGAAACTGGGCATCGACAAAGTACGAATCACCGGTGGTGAGCCACTGGTCAGGAAAGGGGTGGTCAATCTGGTCGGGCAGATTGCGGAGATCAGCGGGATTCGTGACCTGGGACTTACCACCAACGGGGTTTTATTAGAAGAATTCGCCGAACCCCTGGCACAAGCAGGACTTCACCGCATCAATATCAGCCTGGATACCGCGGATGCAGAGAAATTCTCCACCCTTACCCGGGGAGGAGATATCACTCAAGTGTTCAGGGGAATTGAGGTGGCAAAAAAAGCCGGATTATCACCGGTAAAGATCAATTGCGTGGTGAAAAATTCTTCCCATGAAGAGGATGCACTGCAGGTCAGGGAATTCTGTCTGAATAACGGGCTGGAAGTCCGCTTTATTCATGAAATGGACCTGGAAAGAGGCTGTTTTACGGTGGTGGAAGGCGGAAAAGGGGGCGATTGCCATACCTGTAACCGGCTACGGCTGACCCCCGACGGGAAAATAAAACCCTGCCTTTTCGACAATCTTGAATTCGATATCCATACCCTGGGAATAAAAGAAGCAATCACACAAGCAGTAAAGATGAAACCCCAACAAGGATCGGTGAACAGTTTAAATAAATTTCATAATATTGGAGGATGAAATTCAATTAAGAATGAGGAATGAGGAATTAAATGAAATGAAAAAGTTTACACATATTGATGAGGCCGGAAAAGCGAATATGGTGGATGTCAGCCATAAGCCAATGCAGATCAGAACAGCCAGGGCAGAAGGGCATATCCGGCTTTCGGCTGAAACATTGGAATTGATCCGGGAAAATAAAATGAAAAAAGGCGATGTGCTTACTGTTGCCGAAATTGCCGGGATACAGGGGGGTAAACGCTGCAGCGAACTGATCCCATTATGCCATCCGCTGATGATCACCAAAATTGAAGTGCATGCTGCATTGGATGAAACCGGGGTGAACATCACCAGCCTGGCCAGCTGTACCGGGAGTACCGGCATCGAAATGGAAGCCCTCACCGCGGTAAGTGTCGCCCTGCTGACCATTTATGATATGTGCAAAGCCGTCGATAAAAACATGCTGATCGGAAACATCCGGTTGATGGAAAAAACGAAAAAAGAATATCGCTAATCGCTAATCGCAACTAAAAATGGTTCAGATAGTTTCCGTCAATATTTCTGAAAAAAAAGGCACGATCAAAGTGCCTGTCGATCAGATCGAGCTGACCCAGCAGGGTATTCTTGGCGATGCCCATGCAGGGAACTGGAACCGGCAGGTAAGTATGCTGGGGACAGAAAGCATTGAAAAGTTCGAAAAAGAAGCAGGCCGGAAAATCCGTTGCGGAGAATTTGCCGAAAACATCACCACCAGGGGTATGGAACTCTGGAAAACCCATCCCCTCGACCGCTTTATCATGGGAGACCTGGAACTGGAAGTAACCCAGATAGGCAAAGAATGTCATGGTTCCTCCTGCAATATTTTCAAGGAAGTGGGTAATTGTGTCATGCCCAAAGAAGGGATCTTTACCCGGGTGCTGCACCAGGGGATGATGCAGGCCGGCGATGAACTGGAATATCACCCGAAGATGTACCGCATCCTGGTCATCACCCTCAGCGATCGCGCCAGCAACGGGGAATATGAGGATAAATCAGGGGCAAGGATACAGGAACTGGTCAAAGAATATTTCACCCGTCCCGGATTGCATCATTTCGTGCATTATTCCCTGATACCTGATGACCCGGCGAAGCTGGAAGCCTTGCTGCTCCAGGCCAAGGATGAACTCATTGACCTGATTTTCACGACGGGAGGCACAGGAATCGGCCCCCGGGATTTCACTTACGATGTGGTCCGTCAACTCCTGGATAAAGAAATTCCCGGGATCATGGATATGATCCGCATGAAATTCGGCATGGAGAAGCCCCAGGCCCTGCTGAGCAGAAGTGTCGCCGGTGTGATGGGAAAATCATTGGTATTTACACTGCCAGGAAGCACCAGGGCTGTGAATGAATACTTCGGAGAAATCTCCAGATCCCTGATGCATATGGTTTACATGCTTCATGGACTTGATATTCATTAATCAACCGGAATGAAAAAGAAACTACCTGGTTACGAGCGAAATGTTAAACTGAACTTCGGGCAGAAACTGATCAGGAGTATTTTTTATGGCCCTCTGAGAAGGTCCAATGGAGGGGGGATGTTCTTCACAGCCGGCATAGTTTTACTGATGTTCAGCTTTATTTTCCCATTCGGCAATACCGGAAAAGCATTTCCTGATTATTACGGTTATTTGATTTTTATCGCTGGCTTGTGGTCTGTTCTTTCCGCAGTTCTCATCAGGTTAATCTCCTGGAAAATGATTGAATCATGGAGGAAGAGCCTGCCATTTCCACTGCCTAAAAGATACCAGCAGTACCTTGATTCAAATTTCTCCATATACATGAGGGGGATAGGATCTTCAAACTCCCTGGTGAACATTGAGATTATCTTTGAGAAACCATTTTCTGAAGAACAATTGATTGACAAGGTAATCCGGCTTGGGAAAAAAGGTATAACCGTTGAAAGCAAAGCCAGGCATGGAAATGAGAATCCCCGTTCACTTGTTATTTCAGGGTCCTGCTTTGTCAGCGGACAAGCTTTTCATGTTTTCTTCAGGAAACTCTGTGATGACATTCTGACCCCGCTTCACCCAGGCAATCCAGTACAATCCATCATACTATCCCTCGACGGTGAACGGTTTTAACAAAAAAAAGGAATGAAACCCTTCATTCCTAATTCCTAATTCTTAATTGATAAGGTGTACCCCGGGCGGGACTTGAACCCGCACGACCGCAATGGTCACAGGATTTTAAGTCCTGCGTGTCTACCAGTTCCACCACCAGGGCAAAAAAAACCCCTGGTAGAAGAGGGGTTTTCAGAGCGAAAGACGGGATTCGGACCCGCGACCCCGACCTTGGCAAGGTCGTGCTCTACCAGCTGAGCTACTTTCGCGTTTAATTTGAGCATGCAAAAATAAAAAAAATTTCATTGCCCTACTTCTTTTCCAGCAATTTTTTAATTTCATTCAATTTCATCAGGGCTTCCACCGGCGTCAAAGTATTGATCTGGGTGTTCAAAATGTCTTCCTTGATCTGCTGCAAGAGCGGATCGTCGAGCTGGATGAAGCTGAGCTGATAACCGGGAGTCGATGCGCGATGGGCGATATGCGATGGGCGCTGCCCTTCCGCAGGGTGGCTTTCTTCCAGTTGCAGGAGCATTTTTTCCGCCCTTTCCAGCACCGATGGCGGCATACCGGCCATTTTCGCCACATGGATACCGAAGCTGTGTTCGCTTCCTCCGGCCAGCAGTTTACGCAGAAAGATCACCTTATTCTGGATTTCCTTCACCCCGATATGGAAATTCCGGATGCGGGGCAAGCTGCTGGTCATCTCATTCAGTTCATGGTAATGGGTGGCAAATAACACTTTGGGCCTGTAAATGGGATGTTCGTGAAGAAATTCCGCTATGGCCCAGGCAATGCTGATGCCATCGTAAGTGCTGGTCCCGCGACCGATTTCATCCAGCAGGATCAGGCTGCGGCTCGAAATATTGTTGAGAATACTCGCTGTTTCATTCATTTCTACCATGAAAGTAGATTCTCCCGAAGAAATGTTATCGGACGCCCCGACCCGGGTGAATATCTTGTCGCACATACCCAGTTCTGCCGCATCAGCCGGAACAAAGCAGCCCATCTGCGCCATCAGGACGATCAGGGCCGTTTGTCGCAGTAAAGCTGATTTTCCCGACATATTAGGTCCCGTAAGGATGATGATCTGCTGATGCTGATCATCCAGCAGCAGGTCGTTGGCAATGTATTCTTCTCCCGTTTTCAACTGGCGCTCGATCACCGGGTGACGACCGTTCCTGATATCGATCACCAAACCATCGTTCAGGCCTGGCCTGACATAATGGTATAAACCCGAAATGCGGGCAAAATTAACCAGCACATCCAGGCGGGCAATCAGGTTGGCATTGAGTTGTACGGGTTGAATATAATCCGCAAGAAACAGCAGTAGTTCATTGAAAAGACGGAGTTCAAGCTCCAGTATTCTTTCCTCGGCATGGAGGATCTTCTCTTCGTAAACCTTGAGTTCTTCCGTGATATATCTCTCAGCATTGACCAGGGTTTGTTTGCGATGCCAGTCGGCCGGGACTTTATCCTTATGCGCATGGGTGACCTCCAGATAATATCCGAAAACATTGGTATACCCGATTTTCAATGAAGAAATCCCGGTACGCTCCACTTCCCGCTGCTGAATCTGCACCAGGTATTCTTTCCCCGAAAAGGCCATCTTTCTGAGTTCATCAAGTTCCGCATTCACGCCTTCCCTGATAATGCTGCCCTTGATGGCCAGGGCCGGGGGATCGGGGTTGATCTCCCGGGCAATGCGTTCTTTGGCCAGCGTGCAGGGATTGAGCTGTTCACCGGATTTCTTCAAGGCGATACCGCCAGACCTCTCACACATCAGCTTCACCTGCTCAATGGCCTCCAGCGACTTTTCCAGGTGCACCATTTCCCTGGGACTGACTTTCCCCACGGCCACTTTTGAAATGAGTCGCTCAAGATCTCCGATCCGCGTAAACTGGTGACGGAAAGCTTCGGTCATTTCGCTGTTCCTGGTAAAAAATTCCACCATGTCGAGACGTTCTTCCAATGGTTTCCGGTCTTTCAGCGGAAGGATAAGCCAGCGGCGAAGCTGACGGGAACCCATGGGCGATACGGTCTGATCGAGTACATCCAGCAAAGTATGCGCCTGTTCATTGGGAGAGTCGAGCAGTTCCAGATTGCGGATGGTAAACCGGTCGAGCCATACGTAATGATCTTCCTCGATGCGGGTCAGCCGGGTGATATGTCTGACTTTATCATGCTGGGTTTCGGCGAGATAATGGAGCACTGCTCCCGAGGCAATGATGGCAGCGGGCATGTTTTCAACGCCAAATCCTTTCAGGCTGACCGTGCCAAAGTGCTTCAGCAACAGATCATGGGAAAACTCCCGGGTGAAAACCCAATCATCGAAAGTGCTGATGTAAGGCTTACTGCCGAAAAGCTCGATGAATTTCTGGCGTTTGTTTTTCTGGATGATCACTTCACTGGGACGGAAGCTTTGTATCAGCTTATCCAGGTATTCCACAGGTCCCTGAGCCAGGTAAAACTCCCCGGTGGAAATATCCAGAAATGAAATCCCGGAAATTTTTTCCTCCAGCTGAATTCCGGCCAGGAAATTATTCTCCTTCTGATCCAGGATTTTATCATGATAGGATACTCCCGGCGTTACCAGTTCCGTAACCCCTCTTTTGACAATGGTTTTAGTCAGTTTCGGATCCTCAAGCTGATCGCAGATGGCAACCCTCAAACCGGCTTTCACCAGTTTGGGAAGATACAGATCAAGCGAATGATGAGGGAAACCGGCCAGCTCAATATAAGCAGCAGCTCCGTTGGCCCTGCGGGTCAGCACTATGCCCAATATCCCTGAAGCCCGGATGGCATCCTCCCCGAAAGTCTCATAAAAATCACCTACCCTGAACAGCAATAAAGCATCCGGGTACTTCGCCTTAATGGCGTTGTACTGCTTCATCAGGGGAGTTTCGGCTATTTCTTTGGGTTTGGACACGGAATATAGTTAGGAGTTAGGAGTTAGGAGTTAGGAATTAAATGTCAAAATTAAGAATGCCGCTTTAATTGTTTTGTTTTTGTTGATAAGTTCACATAAAACTATCTTTGTAAAAAGTTGGCGAGCTGGCGAGTAATTCTTAATTCCTAATTCTTAATTCTTAATTATAATGTTTTATGCGTAAACGTTCGATGTTAGAGTTAAACCGTCTGACAGCAGAAGAGTTCAGGAGTTCCGAGAAAATTCCGATTGTTATTGTTCTGGATAACATTCGTTCCCAGCACAATATTGGCAGTGTTTTTCGCACGGCTGATGCTTTCAGGCTGGAGGCGATTTATCTGTGCGGTATCACCGCAACGCCACCTCATAGGGAAATTCATAAAACAGCGCTCGGGGCGACGGAGACTGTTGATTGGAAGTACTTCGATTCAACGGAAGATGCGGTTAAAAAGATGCAGGATGCAGGATACAGGATTATTGCTGTTGAGCAGGCCGAAGGGAGCACCCTGCTTCAGGATTTTCAACCTGAGTCCGATCAGAAACTGGCGATCATCTTTGGGAATGAAGTCAACGGGATTGAAGAAGAAGTGCTGAATCTGGCGGATACCTGCCTGGAGATTCCCCAGTTCGGGACAAAACATTCACTCAACATTTCCGTGTCTGTTGGGATCGTGATATGGGACATAATATTTAAGCTAAAAAAGTTATCGGCCCTTTGAAACCCTTTTCCAAATTGCCCGTATAACTCAAAAAATTGATTAAATATTTGTTTTTTTTCTTCAATTCTTTTTAATTTTACGGTTTCAAATGAATACTTTTAAAATAAAATACTTTAAATCAGCAAATTATCAATATTCACCTGAAATTGTTCATTTTGAAAAGAATGATTTGTTGGAATCCTGTTATAATATATTATATTTGTAAAATCAGTAAACAAATTTTATAAACACAAAAATTCAGTGGTATGAAAAAACTTTTCCAAAACTTGTCGAAGTTATTAATCGTCCTTCTTGTGATGGCTGTGCCGATGATCACTTTAGCACAAACCAAAGAAACTGCCAAGAAAGAAGCAGCGAAAACCGAGACAACCAAAAGTAAGAAATGTGAAAAGGCTTATTCTCACAGTTATTGGGGAATAACCGGCTACGGTGCTTTGAACCAGTTCAATGGCGACCTTTCCAAGAACATCTTTTTTAACGATAAATGGACCCTTGGCGCTGGTCTGGCTGTAACCAAGCAATTCACCAGGGTTATCGGAGCCAGGTTCCGCGGAGGCTGGGTTCCCCTGCAAGGTGCAGTGGTCAACAAATATGTGCCTGAAGCCACAACAGCAGCCGATGGCAAGATCACCCAGAGTTTCAAATCATGGGTCATTGAAGGCGACCTCGAAGTTACCATCAACTGGGTGAACTGGATCATGGGTTACAAACCCGAAAGGTTTTTCACTTCCTATATCGTTGCCGGCGTAGGCATGGATCATACCCAGGGAGTGAAATTTGATAATCAGGGAAACATTATCGGCTATGTAGGCTATCCCAGCCACCTGAGCAGTGATGCCGGTTCCATGGGCGTTGGCAACAACAGCGGCCTCGGAAAATGGAACCTGGAATTCAAGGCCGTTGCCGGTATCGGTTTCGACTTTAACCTCAGCAAACATTGGTCGATCAATCCTGAGATCCTCTGGAGATGGAGAGATGGCGATGTTCTCGATATGACCAAAGGCGGCGCCAAACAGGTTATCAACGACATGTACAGCGGTTTCAACCTCGGCATCACTTATAAATTCGGCTATTCGGGCTGCAGCCTGAAAGAAATGGCCAAGAATTACGGCCTCGTGAAGTATGAAACAAGCCCGGCTGTTCTTACCGAAAAAGGCGATTCAGTTACCTTCACCGTTAAAGGAACCTTCCCCCCGAAATATTTCTGCCCGAAAGCTGCCATGTACTTCCAGCCAGTGCTGACCTATGCCGGCGGACAAACGGAAATGGCCTGCGTAAAACAAATGATAGGCGAAAAAGTTGTTGGTGATGGCACCATGATCAAATTCAAAGAAGGTGGTCAGTTCAGCTATACCTGCACTTTCCCCTACAAACCCGAAATGAATACTTCCATGCTTAGCGTAGCTCCCGTTATCTACGAAGCCAAGGAAAAAGTGCTTCCGAAAAAAGACGAGATCAAAGCCAAGGTTAAATTTATGGAACTGCCTTCCCGCGACCTGGCTCCCGGCGTGATCTATACCGCTACCCGCATTCAGCATGACGAACTGACCCTGATCGCCGATCACGGCTACCAGAAAGAAATCATCTTGTCGAAAACCGGTACCATCTTCTTCAAGAAGAATAAATATGACCTCGACCTGAAATATGGCATCAATAAAACAGATGCTTCCAAGAATGCCCTGATTGATTTGAATGCCTTCCTGAACCAGGGATGGAAAATCAAGAGCATCAATATGGATGGATATGCTTCCCCTGAAGGTGAAGAAACCTTTAACGCCGGTCTTTCTGAAAACCGTTCCAAAACAGGTGAAAAATGGATGGTTGACCAGTACAAAGCCTGGGTGAAGGAAGCCAATAAAACGAATAAAGACAAGAAAGCCGTTAAAGCTGCCATCGAAGCTGCCGGTAAAGATGTCAACATGGTACTTGCTCACCATGGTCCCGACTGGAATGGTTTCATGAAGAACGTTCAGGCCAGCAACGTGAAGGATAAGGATAAAATCCTCAACGTGATCAACTCCGCCATCGATCCCGCCAAGAAAGAACAGGAAATCCGCAATATGATCCTGATCTATCCTGAGATCGAAGAAAAGATGCTGCCGCCTTTACGTCGTTCGGAAATTACTGCCAACCTCTATGAGCCCCGCTTCAGCGATGAAGAACTGGCCAAATATGCTATCTCCAACCCCGAAAAACTGAAGGTTGAAGAATTGCTCTACGCTGCTACCCTCACCAACAATAACGACACCAAGAAAGCCATCTATGAAAATGCCGTGAAGATGTTCCCGGGCAACTGGAAAGTCCTCAACAATGTTGGCGTTAGTGAAATCAACAAAGGCAACCTGGTCAAAGCAGGCGAATATCTGAACAAAGCTGCAAGCATCTCCCCGAATAACGGAATCATTGAAAATAACCTCGGTGTGGTTGCAGCCAAACAGAAAGACCTGAAAAAAGCCGAAGCCCAATTCAAGAAAGCTGCTCAGCTGGGTGAAAATACCAATTACAACCAGGGTATTCTCCAGATCCCGAAAGGCGATTATGGAAAAGCCGTGAGCTTGCTTGGCAACTCAAAATGCAACTATAACCTCGGCCTTGCACAGCTCGAAGCCGGTAACAACAGCGCTGCTGAAGCTACCCTGAAATGTGCTCCCCAGAATCCGGATACTTATTATCTGCTCGCCATCGTAGGCGCCCGTACAAACAACACCAAAATGATGTACGAATACCTCGTTAAAGCTTGCGCTGATCCGAAACTCAAGGCAGAAGCCAAGGGCGACAGGGAATTCTATACTTATGCTAATACCCCTGATTTCCAGAATATAGTGAAGTAATTTGTTTACTGATTGATAAAAAAACCCGGTTGCAATTGCACCGGGTTTTTTTGTTGTACTTACCCCCTGCTTATCCCTACTGGCAGGGAGGGGTCTGGGGTGGGTACACTCTGGTCATCCCCACGGGATATTCCTTCAATATCATCCCCTTAACCCATTGATAATCCTTCTCCTTTTGAACAAAATCAAGGTTATTGGTATCGATCAGCAAAATTCTGAGGTCAGACTGCTGGCGAAGAAAACCAAGGTAACCCGTTTGTATCTTCTCCAGATAATCAAATTGAATATTCTGCTCATAGGCCCGCCCTCGTTTCTCGATGTTCTTTTTCAGATTATCCAGGTTCAGATAAAGGTAAACAAGAAGGTCGGGCTTGGGAACGACAGAACTGACAATATTAAACAGCTTTCCGTATAATCCGAATTCGAGTTGCTCCAGGTTGCGACTGGCAAAAATCAGAGATTTAAAAATAAAATAATCGGCAATGGTAAAAGATGTGAATAAGTCGGGTTGGTTGAAGTGATTCTTCAACTGCTGGTAGCGGTCGGCTAAAAACGATAACTCCAGCGGAAAAGCATAACGGGCCGGATCTTCATAAAACTTCGGCAAGAATGAATTCTCTTCAAACTGCTCCAGGACCAGAGAAGCATTTAACTCTGCCGAAATCCTTGTTGCCAGCGAAGTCTTCCCCGCCCCGATGTTACCCTCGATGACAATGTAATTATACAATTAGGAATTAAGAATTAGGAATTAATTAAAATATTTCACTTATCGCATATCGCATATCGCATATCGCCTATCGCCTATCAAAAATACTAAAAAAACATTCTGCTATTTAGAAAATTGTCACTTTTGAGCAGTCGGTGCAACCGGCTAATAATTCTCCGACTGTTTTTTTCAGGATGGGATGCATCAGATCCGGGGCGATTTCATTCATGGGTTCCAATGTAAACCTTCTTTCATGAAGCCTGGGATGAGGAACCCTCAGACTTTCGGTGAAAATTATCTTGTCGCTGTAAAAAAGGATGTCTAGATCGATAGTGCGGCTGTTATATCCAGGCACAGGATGCAGGTCGCTTTGCTCCTGATGCAGGATACAGGATGCAGGATCAGCAAATCGGATGCGGCCAAGACTGCTTTCGATGTCCAGTAGAACCTTCAGCAATTTTTCTGCACTCAGGTTTGTTTTGATCTCCAGTACCTGATTGATAAATGAAATCTCATCTTCAAATCCCCAGGGTTCGCTTTCGTACAAGGATGAAGAATGAATGATTTCTCCGGCCTTTTCAGCAATGGACTGTCTAGCTTTGGTGAGCAATTCAATCCTGTTACCCCGGTTGGAACCGAGCAACAAGAAAACAATGTTTCCCTGGGAATCGCTCATCTGCCGTACAGCTTCTTCAGCAAAAAGGTGATCTTTTGTCCGTAATCGGGGTCGCTGGCCCAGCGGCCGGTAAGGTCGTGAACCGTGAAGACGGTGCCGCGGCGGACATGTTTGATCCGTTTATCCACCGGCGGTGAATTCAGGGGTTCAAAACTGGCATACGCTTTCAGATGCTGAATATGTGCCCTGACGCCTTCTTCCATGCTTCCAAACCAGTCGCCGGCAGAATAAGCGCTCACGGCTCCCAATCCGGCAAAGTTATTCTGAAACCGGCTAACCGAACCGCTGAAACGCAGGAAACCTGTTTCCAGGCACATCTGACAGAAAGCCACTTCATAATTCACCCCTTCCCGCTCACATTCGATAATGTAGGTCCTGATGAGGCGTTTGACATAGGCAGTATCGAGGGTGCAATTGTTTTCCATCATGAAAGCGATGAGGTGGGCCGGAGGCTTGACCCCTTTATCCATAATGAAGATAGAAGGCCCCGGAGAATGTGCGGAGACACTCAGGGGGTAAAACAGGGGGAGTAAGAGGAAAAAAAACTTTATAACATTAATCATAAATCATTGACCAAACCAAATAGAAACTGTCTTAAAAGCTATTTAACCACAATGGACACAAAGTCACCCACCAAGTACACAATAATTAAGGTGTTGATATTCTGACCTCTGAGTCCTTTGTCAATTCTTTGCGACCTTTGTGGTTAGACTTTTTCACCTTTTGAGACAACCTCTTTGGGGTGGGTACACGGCACGGCAATGATACATTTTTTCATCGAGCAATCCCGGCGGTTCACAGAATTCTTATTCACAGAAAATTGTTGAAAAGCCCTTTTTCATATATTTGTTGTGATGTAAAACCAAATCCTATGAAACAGTTCTTTAAATTCATGTTCGCCAGCATGCTGGGAACATTCCTCACCATCCTTGTCCTGTCGTTTATCATGATCGGAATCATTGCCGGCATCGTGGCCTCTGCCTCCAGCGAGCAGGTAGTCATTGAAGAAAACACCCTCCTTCAGATGAAGATCAATACCAACATCAGTGACCGTGCTCCGAAGCTTCCTATCTTCTCCGGTTTCAGCATGCCCGAAAAATCAACGGGACTGAACGATATCCTCGATAACCTGAAAAAGGCCCAGAAAGATGATAACATCAAAGGGATCTACCTTGACCTCAGCGATATTCCTGCCGGAATTTCTACCATCGACGAGATCCGCGAAGGACTGCTTGACTTTAAAAAATCAGGAAAATTTATCTGGGCATACAGCGAAGGCTATACCCAGAAATCGTATTACCTGGCTTCCGCTGCCGATAAAATCTTCCTGAATCCCCAGGGTGGTATGCTTTTCAAGGGACTAAACTCGGAAATGACCTTCCTCAAAGGAATGCTCGAAAAGCTCGATATTAAAATGCAGATCATCCGGCATGGGAAATTCAAAGCAGCCACCGAACCCCTCTTCCTGGATAAAATGAGCGCCGAAAACCGTCAGCAGATCACCGAAATCCTGAACGACCTTTGGGATAAAATACTCAGTGGCATAGCCGAAAGCCGCGGTATCAGCAAGCAGGAGCTGAATCTCCTGGCCGACAGCCTGAAAATTGAAACTCCGGAAGATGCCCTGAAATATAAACTCGTGGATCAACTGGTTTATAAAGATGAGCTGATCAAAGAATTGAAAAAGCAGCTTAAACTGGATGAAAAAGCCAAGCCAAAGTATATAAGCATGGAAGACTATACCAAGGTGCTGGATCCGGACAAAACGAAAAGCAGGAAAAATAAAATTGCCATCATTTATGCCCAGGGTTCTATTGCCGGGGGAGAAGGCGATGATCAGAGCATAGGATCAGAGCGTATTTCCAAAGCCATCCGCAAAGCCAGGGAAGATGACAAAGTGAAAGCCATCGTATTCCGCGTGAATTCCGGCGGAGGCAGCGCCCTGGCTTCCGACGTGATCTGGCGCGAGATCGATCTGGCCCGCCAGGTAAAACCGGTTGTGGCTTCCTTCGGAGATGTGGCCGCCAGCGGCGGTTATTATGTTGCCTGTGCAGCCACGAAAATACTTGCCCCTCCTACTTGTATCACAGGTTCCATAGGGGTATTCGGAGTAATTCCTAACTTTCAGGGACTCTTCAATAAAAAACTGGGAATCACTTTCGATGCAGCCGGAACCAATAAAAACAGCGACTACATCCCGGTCATGAAGCCCCTTTCGCCTTACCAGACCATGATGATACAGCGCGATGTGGATCATATCTATGATGTGTTCACCACCAAAGTGGCCGAAGGCCGTAAACTTACGAAAACCCATGTTGACAGTATCGGACAGGGCCGGGTATGGAGCGGAAGCGATGCCAAACGTTTAGGTTTGATCGACGACTTCGGAGGACTTACCCAAGCCGTTAAATTAGCGGCGGAACTGGCTAAAATTGAGGATTACAGGCTTCTTTCACTCCCCGAACAGAAAGATCCCTTCCAGCAAATCATCGATGAACTCATGGGAACAAGCCCTTCCTCAAGACTTCAGGAATACCTGGGTGAAGACTATCAACTCTACCAGTACGTGAAGGAAATCAGAGAAATGAAAGGTGTGCAGGCCAGAATGTTGGTTGACTTTACTATTGAATGACAATATGAACCACATTAGACACAATAGTTCACAATAGAAAGAAATAACTAATGTGCCCTACTGTGCCTATTGTGGTTGATTTATTGGAGGTATTCCAAAAAAGTTCTATCGCATCGGGTATTTCTTAAAGATTTCCTCGCTTTTCATTAGGATGTCGATATACTGGGCACGTTTATAGGCGAAGGGATCTTTCATATGTTTGCGGGAGAGTTTGCCTTTGAACTGATCAATCGTGCCGTATTTCTTGCCTTCCATCCATTCATCCAGTTCTGTCAGCATCCTGGCAATATGCCCGATACCGTTTTTGTAAATGGCGCTGACCACCTGAACGCAATCGGCCCCGGCCAGGATCATTTTGGCCATATCCTTTCCTGAATAAATACCGGAATTGGCACAGAGCGAACCCCGGATTTCTTCATGGAGCAATCCGATATACCTTAAGGGCAGACGATTATCGTCATCATGGCTCAAATGATAAGGATAATGATGTTCTTCCTTGTCCACATCTATATCGGGCTGGAAAAGACGGTTGAACAACACAAATCCATCAACGCCGGCATAATACATCTGCTGTATGACCATCAGTACATTGGTATAAAACGGACTGAGTTTGACGCTGATAGGGATCTTCACATTTTTTTTCACCTCTGAAAGCACATCAAGTTGCTCATTAATGATGGCTTTCCCTTCCTTTTTAAAGTCGCCGGGAAGAGCATAAAAATTCAGCTCCAAAGCGTTGATCCCTGTATTCTCAAGCTGTTTCGCATATTCCACCCAGGTTTCTTCAAAATTGCAGTTCAGACTGGCTATCACCGGGATGCTTACGGCATTTACCACTTTCCTTAGATGACCCAGGTGTTCCCTCGGACCGGCATGATCAATGTCGGGGAAAAGGCTGATCATCTCGGCATGCCGCTCGTTGTACTGGTTCAACTCTTCACTGAGCTGCAAGCGCTCCAGTTCGATCTGTTCCTCAAAAAGTGTCTTGTAAACGATGGCTGCAGCGCCGGCCTCCTCCATCTTTTTGATGTTATCTATATCCTTCACCAGGTTGCTCGCCCCGGCGATCAGGGGGTTCTTCAGCTGAAGACCCAAATATTTTGTAGTTAAGCTGGCCATAGAACGTTTGTTTAAAGTGACCAACAAATATACAGAAATACTCTGATTATACGATAGGCGATAGGCGATAGGCGATAGGCGATAAATTTTTTGAAATTAATGGATATATTGCTTGTGTTGTTTTTTTGCAGTAAGAATAAACAGATAAAGCATCCGGCTTAATTTGTTAAGTTTATCTTTCAAATCATTGCAGATAATCCATCTGCCAGCTTGCATATTTCCATTGATTTATAGGTTATACCTTTTTTTGCCTAATCAGCAAAAACTAAAAAGGCAGGCAGGCGCTTATCGCATATCGCCTATCGCCTATCGCCTATCGTTATTTCCCATAATTCATTTCGGAAATACGCTTATAGTTGTCGTAACGCCATTTAGCATTGGATTCGGCGGCTTTGAAGAGCTCTTCGGCCTCTTCGGGGAACATCTTTTTCAGGGAAGTGTACCGCACTTCACTGTTGAGGAATTCCTGGAATTTTACCCATTCCGGTTCTTTCGAATCCAGGGTGAACGGATTTTCACCGGCCTCTCCCTTTAGTGGATTGTAGCGGTAAAGCTGCCAGTAACCTGAAGCCACGGCGCGATCCATTTCATCTTCCACCTTTCCCATGCCATTGCGCAATCCATGATTGATACAGGGAGCATAAGCAATGATCAGGGAAGGTCCGTTATAGGATTCGGCTTCCTTCACTGCCCTGAACAACTGGCTGTTATTAGCGCCCATGGAAACCTGGGACACATACACATAACCATAGGTCATGGCCATGGCGCCCAGATCTTTTTTCCTGACTTTCTTACCGGATGCGGCAAACTTGGCCACCGCGCCTATTGGTGTGGATTTTGATGACTGTCCCCCGGTATTTGAATAAACCTCGGTATCGAGTACAAGAATGTTGATATCCTCCCCGGAAGCGATCACATGATCCAATCCGCCGTAACCGATATCATAAGCCCAACCATCACCGCCGATGATCCAGATCGATTTCTTGATGAGGTACTGGCGAAGGTTCAGCAGATCAACTGCCAACGGATGTTTTTCTTTTTGAAGTAAGGGGATCAGGGCAGCCGTTGCGGTTTTGGAGGCATCTGCCTGATACATGCCTTCAATCCAGACTTTCATGGCTTCCAGGGCAGTGGCACTCATCATGTTTTCCTTGATGGCGGCACGCATCTTTTCGGCCATGCGTTTGCGAAGCTTGGTAATGGCAACCGCCATCCCGTATCCGTATTCGGCATTGTCTTCAAAGAGTGAATTTGCCCAGGCAGGACCCTGACCGGCAGCATTGGCACGGTAAGGGGTGAAAGGCGCTGTTCCTCCGTAAATCGAAGAACAACCGGTGGCATTGGCAATCATCATGCGCTCCCCGAATAGCTGGGTAAGCAGTTTGACGTAAGGAGTTTCACCGCAACCGGCACAGGCTCCCGAAAATTCAAAGAGGGGCTGGGCAAACTGGGAGTTCTTGAAGGTCTTGAAACGGTCGATGACATCGGTTTTGTAGGAAACCCTGGTCGTCAGGTAATCCCAGTTCTTCATTTCTTTGAGCTGTGATCCCAGGTCGCGGAATTCAAGGGCTTTGGTCTTGGCCGGACAAACATCCAGACAGTTGCCGCAACCGGTGCAGTCAAGGGTACTTACCTGGATACGGAACTCCATACCGGTGAGTTCTTTCCCCACGGCTTTCAGGGTAGCCATCTCTGAAGGAGCATCGGCTTTTTCACTTTCATTTAAAAGGAAAGGACGAATGGCAGCATGGGGACAAACATAGGCACATTGATTGCACTGGATACAGTTGGCCGGGATCCATTCCGGAACATTCACGGCAATTCCGCGCTTTTCAAGCTGGGTCATGCCATGAGGGAAAGTACCGTCTTCGCGTCCCACAAATGCGCTAACGGGGATATCGTCGCCGTTCAGGGCGCTCACCGGGTCAAAGATCTGGCGGACAAAAGCAATCTTGCTCTCATCTGCTGCCGGTTTCAACCCGAGTTTTGCCCATTCGGCAGGAACCTCAACCTGTATGAGTTCTCCTCCGCGGTCGATGGCGGCATAGTTCATGGTCACAATGTCTTCTCCCTTTCTGCCATAGGTCTTGTAAATGGCCTTCTTCATTTCCTTCACGGTATTCTCATACGGAATGACGTTGGCCACTTTAAAGAAAGCGCTTTGCATGATGGAGTTGGTACGGTTTCCCAGTCCAATTTCCTCAGCGATCTTGGTAGCATCGATGATGTAGAAATTGATCTTATGCTCGGCCAGGTATTTCTTCATATGATCGGGCAGTCGGCGTTTGGTTTCTTCTGCATCCCAGATGGAATTGAGCAGGAAAGTGCCCCCGTCTTTCAAACCCTTGAGCATATCATATTTCTCGAGGTAAGCCGGCACATGGCAGGCCACAAAATCAGGGGTGATCACCAGGTAAGGCGAACGGATGGGACTGTCGCCGAAACGCAGATGGGATACGGTAACCCCTCCGGATTTCTTGGAATCATAAGCAAAATAAGCCTGGGCATATTTATCGGTATTGTCGCCGATGATCTTGATGGAGTTCTTGTTGGCGCCAACCGTTCCATCGGAGCCGATGCCAAAGAACTTGGCAGAATAAGTGCCTTTCGGGGCAATGTCCATCTCGGGAATAAGCGGTAACGAATGGAAAGTGACATCATCGACGATCCCGACCGTGAAATGATTCTTCGGTTCCTTGGCTTTCAGGTTATTGTAAACCGTGATGATTTGCGAAGGGGTAGTGTCTTTGGAGCTGAGTCCGTAACGACCGGCAATGATCATCGGCCTGTTTTCCTTATCATAGAACATATCGCGGATATCCAGGTACAAAGGATCCCCGTTGGCTCCCGGTTCTTTGGTACGATCCAGGACACAGATGCGTTTCACGCTCTTCGGTAATACATCGAAGAAATATTTAGCTGAGAAAGGACGATAGAGGTGAACGGAGATCAGCCCTACCTTTTCGCCTTTGGCCATCAGGTAATCGATCACTTCCTTGGTAGTATCCGTAATGGAGCCCATCGCAACAACAATATTCTCGGCTTCCGGGTGACCATAATACATGAAGGGATGATAAACCCTGCCGGTCATTTTGGTGATTTCCTGCATATAAGCATCCACCACATCGGGAACGGGTTCATAGAATTTATTCACAGCTTCCTTGGCCTGGAAGAAAATGTCGGGATTCTGAGCGGTGCCGCGGGTCACGGGATGTTCCGGATTCAGGGCACGGTCGCGGAATTCCTGGAGGGCTTTGTAATCAATTAATTTCGCCATATCCTCATTATCGAAATACTCGATCTTCTGGATTTCGTGGGAGGTGCGGAAACCATCGAAGAAATGAAGGAAAGGAATCCTTGTTTTAATGGCAGAAAGATGGGCGATACCGGCCAGATCCATCACTTCCTGAACGGAACCTGAAGCCAGCATGGCAAAGCCGGTCTGGCGGGTAGCATAAACGTCGCCATGGTCGCCGAAAATGGATAGTGCATGGGCAGCAACTGTACGGGCGCTGACATGAAATACGGCAGGCAATAATTCGCCGGCCAGTTTATACATATTGGGGATCATCAGCAGTAATCCCTGGGAAGCGGTAAAGGTCGTGGTCAGGGCTCCGGCCTGGAGAGAACCGTGAAGAGCGCCGGCAGCGCCGGCTTCACTCTGCATCTCAACCACTTTTACTTCGTCACCGAAAATATTTTTACGCCCATGGGCAGCCCACTCATCGACGTTTTCAGCCATGTTGGAGGAAGGGGTGATGGGGTAAATGGCGGCAACTTCGCTGAACATATAAGCCATATGCGCAGCAGCCTGGTTCCCGTCGCAGGATAAGAATTTTTTAGTTTTATTCATAATATGTTGAAATTTAAGAAATTAAACTCTCAGTTGTTAACTTTCTAACAAGCTGCAAAAGTAATAATAATTTCAGAAAATCCGGTTACCTTTCTATAAAAACAACCACATTAGGCACAATAGAACACATTAGTATCCTTTTGGTAAGAATGAAAAAAGTTCTGTTACCATTGTTTTTTGTCCTTCTTTAAAAATATTTGTACAATTAAAATTGATCAGAATACCTTTCGGTTTTTCAAGAAGTTTCAGGTATGTTAAAAGCTGAGCTTCATGAATAGGAAATAAAGCATCTACAGCCTTTATTTCCACAATAATAGTATTTTCAACCAGCATGTCAAACCGAAGATCACAATCCAGATAAAGACCCCTGAATACAAGTGGAACTTTTTGTTGTGTAATTATCTGCAGTCCCTTTGCTTTAAGTACATGAGCCAAACATTTTTCATAAATACTTTCCAACAAGCCAGGTCCTATCTCTTTATGAACTTCAATTGCAGCGCCAATAATAGTATGCGTCAACCCATTTACATATTTCTGTGTCATCTTATTTTCTAATGTGCCCTATTGTGCCTATTGTGGTATATATATCCTCTGCTTAATCCTTCTTAACCTGAAAAGGTGAAACCATGTTTATAAATTTTTCTTGACAACGATCATTTATATGGTCAACTTCTGATAAAAATTACAAACACATTAGGCACAATAGAACACATTAGTATCCTTTTAGTTTAGCCGAAAAAGTCATATCAATAGCTGAGCTTCATGAATAGTCCTATCTTTGCAGCATGATCTTTCCTGACAGTTTTGAACAAAAAATCGGGTTCGACAGCATCCGCCTGATGCTTCATGAATATTGCCTCAGTCCCCTGGGAGAGCAGCGGGTGGACAAGATCTGCTTTTCCTCCGATGCGGAGACGATTCATCATCAGCTTGCCCTCACTGCCGAGATGAAGAAGATCCTGGAATTTGCCGAGAATTTCCCGGCCCAGGATTATTACGACATGATCCCCCTCCTGCTGCACCTGCGGATCGAAGGAACCTACCCGGAAACAGACCAGCTTTCCGAATTCAAACTTTCCCTCAACGCAATCACGCGATTGCTCAATTTCTTTGAGAAAAATAAGGAGGAATACCCGGAACTATTTCAATTAGGAATTAGGAATGAGGAATTAGGAATTAATGAAGAATTAAGAATTAATTTATTCCAGTCGGTGGCGTATAAGATTGCGCAGATCGTGGATGAGCGTTCGCAGATCAGGGATACAGCTTCACTGGCCTTGCTGAAACTCAGAAAAGAAAAAGCCTCCAAGCTTACATCCGTGGAAAAGAAAGTGGTTCTAAGCTTCAAACTGGCCCGGAAAAACGGCTGGACACCGGAGGATGCCGATATCACCATCCGCAACGGACGCATGGTCATCCCCCTCACTGCCGCCAATAAACGCAAGATCCCGGGATTCCTTCACGACGAATCAGCCACCGGTCAAACGGCTTATATCGAACCTTCCGAAATTTTCGAAACCAACAACGAAATCAGGGAACTGGAGTATGCCGAAAAACGGGAGATCATCCGCATCCTCATCGAACTGGCCAACCACATCCGTCCCGACATCGACTCACTGATCAAAGCCTACCTCTTCCTGGGTGAAATCGACTTCATCCGGGCAAAAGCCCGATTCGCTATGGAGACCGGAGGAAATGCACTGATACAGCGAAGCGACCCTGCATCATTTACCTGGAGAGGCGCTACACACCCATTGCTTTTCCTTTCCCACAAAAAGCAGGGAAAAAGCGTGGTTCCGCTTGACATCAGTCTCGATCAGAACAGCCGTATCCTCATCATCTCAGGGCCCAACGCGGGAGGAAAGTCAGTTTGCCTGAAGACCGTCGGACTGGTTCAATACATGTATCAATGCGGATTACTGCCAACGGTGAAAGAGGATTCCGAATTCTGTATTTTCAGGAAGATTTTTATCGATATCGGTGATGAGCAATCCATAGATAACGACCTGAGCACCTATACTTCCAAACTTTTTAATCTGAAGTTCTTCATCGAAAACCTCGATGAACACTCCCTTTTCCTCATCGATGAACTGGGCACCGGTACCGATCCCAGCCTGGGAGGAGCCGTGGCAGAAGCCACCCTGGAAACCCTGAACCGCCTGAATTGTTTTGGTATCGCGACCACCCATTATTCCAACCTGAAACTGTTAGCCGGTCGTGAAGAAGGGATCATCAACGGAGCGATGCTCTTCGACCTGAAAAAACTCAAGCCCCTCTACCAGTTGAAAACAGGTAAGCCAGGCAGTTCCTTTGCCTTCGAGATTGCCCAGGAGATCGGCTTTCCCCAGGAAGTATTAGATAAGGCCAGAACCAAGACCGGGAAAAGCCAGCTCGATTTCGACCGTGAACTTCAGAATCTGGAAGTGGAAAAGGAAGAACTCACCAAACAATCCACTGAACTGAAAGTGGCTGATACATTCCTCGCGGAGATCATTGCGAAATATGAAAAACTCACCGCCGAACTGGAAGCTAAAAAGAAAGATATCATTGAAACTGCCCGGGAAGAAGCCCGGGAACTCCTGGCCAATTCCAATAAAATCATAGAAAAAACCATTAAAGAAATACGGGAGGCACAGGCAGAAAAGGGCAGAACGAAAGAGGTACGGGCTGAGTTGACAGAATTGAAGGAGAAGATGGATCAAGATGCGGGATACGGGATACAGCCTGCCTGCCGGACAGGCAGGGATACAAGATCCAGGATGCAGGAAAAAACCATTATAAGTCCCGGATCCCGCATCCCGCATCCCGGATCGGTCGCGAAGCGACCTTATCAGGGCTATATCGACGACCTTCATGCCAAACTGCTGAACTTTGAGCTCACCCTTGATCTCAGGGGAAAAAGGGTGGATGAAGCGCTGGCCTTATTGCAGCGGTATATCGATGAGGCTACCCTCCTTTCCCTGAATGAAGTGCGTATTCTGCATGGCAAGGGAAACGGGGTACTGAGGCAGATTACCCGCGATTACCTCCGTTCCCGGAAAGAAGTACGCTCCGCCCGGGATGAAGCCCTCGAAAGAGGTGGAGCCGGCGTTACCCTGGTGTCATTTTAACATTTTTTATGAATTTTCTTTTGCTTACAAAGCCCCTGCCATTCGCTTCAACACCATATTCTATTTAGCTATATAACAGCATATTACGTTATCTTTGTAAACTATCTATCCTGCATCCTGTATCCTGCATCATTTCCATCCTCCTCCCCCTCATCCGTCCTTTAAGTTGTTAATTAAAAATGCGGGTCGTACCTTTGCACCCTTTGCGAAAAAAAAACCCTGAATATGAGTTTGAGAGCAAAAACCACAGAACTGAAAAAGCGTATGCAGGTTGCCTTCCAGGGCGGCGGTGAGCAGGCGCTGGAAAAGCAGAAAGCATCAGGAAAAATGACAGCCCGGGAACGTATCCTGGCCCTGCTCGATCCCGATTCCTTTCATGAATATGACTTATTTGTGAAACATGCCGGACAAGATTTCGACATGGATAAAAAATACCTTCCCGGCGACGGGGTGATCACCGGGACCGGCTCCATCAACGGCTGGCCCATTTGCATCTTCGCCCAGGATTTTACCGTTGCCGGTGGATCCTTAGGTTATATGCATGCCAAGAAGATCGCCAAGATCATGGATCATGCCATGAAGATGAAAGTGCCTTTAATCGGCATCAACGATTCCGGGGGTGCCCGTATCCAGGAAGGAGTCAACTCCCTGGCAGGGTATGGAGAGATCTTCTACCGCAATACCCAGGCTTCAGGCGTGATCCCACAGATCAGCGTGATCCTCGGTCCCTGTGCCGGTGGCGCTGTTTACTCCCCTGCCCTCACCGACTTTGTTTTCGTGGTAAATAACATTTCCAAGATGTTCATTACCGGACCGGAAGTCATCAAGACTGTCCTGGGCGAGGAAATTTCGATGGAAGACCTGGGCGGCGCCCGGGTACATGCAGAAATTACCGGAAATGCACATTTCTATGCTGAGAGCGAATCCGAATGTTTCGACCAGATCAAACGACTCGTAAGCTATATCCCCTGGAACAACGAAAAGAAAGCCGAAACCTTTCCCAAAAAAGCTCCGAAGACAAGGCAGTACAAGCTCGATTCCATCTTCCCGACCAACCCCATGCAGCCTTATGATGTGCGCGACATCATCAAAGCCTTATCCGATGATTCCGACTTCTTTGAAATTCATGAAATGTGGGCTGCCAATATCGTGGTAGGCTTCGGACGACTCGATGGACAAACCATAGGTTTCGTTGCCAACCAGCCCATGGTGCTGGCCGGGGTGCTCGACTGCGACTCCAGCGATAAAGCCGCCCGCTTCATCCGTTTCTGCGATGCCTTCAACATTCCACTGGTCACCCTCGTTGACTTGCCGGGTTATCTTCCGGGTGTTGACCAGGAACATGCCGGAGTTATCCGTCACGGAGCCAAAGTACTCTATGCCTATAGCGAAGCCACGGTGCCAAAACTCACAGTAATCCTGCGTAAGGCTTACGGCGGAGGATACATCGCCATGTGCTCCCACCATCTCCGGGCCGATTTCGTTTTTGCCTGGCCTACTGCCGAAATCGCTGTCATGGGTCCCGAAGGAGCTGCCAACATCATCTTCCGCAGTGAAATCAAAGCCAGCGATAATCCTGAAGAAACCCGCAAACGACTGATCGAAGAATACCGCCAGAAATTTGCCAACCCATACGTAGCCGCAGCATATGGCTATGTGGATGCCGTGATTGAACCCGGCGAAACCCGCAACTACCTCACCCACTCCCTTACCCTGGCACAGAGCAAACGGGAAAATCCGCCAAAAAAGAAACATGGAATACCACCTTTTTAATTAGGAGTTAGGAGTTAGGAGTTAGGAGTTTTGTTTTACTCACCATCTCACCATCTCACCATCTCACCAACTGTATATTATGGACGAAAACCTAGAATTCACCGACTTCCCTTATGAAGAGGTTACTTACAGGACGACCCTGACGAAGAAATTCTCCACCCGTCGGCCGTATACTCCTCCCAATCCAAAGAAAATCACCGCTTTTATTCCCGGTACGATCATGAAAATTTTCGTGAAAGAAAACCATAAGGTGAAAAAAGGCGACGAACTCCTGGTACTTCAGGCGATGAAGATGAATAACCACCTCCTCGCTCCCATCAACGGTACCGTGAAAAAGATCTACGTGAAACAAGGCGAAACGGTGCCCAAGAACACCCTGCTGGTGGAACTCAAATAGCGATAGGCGTATCGCCTATCGCCTATCGCAGTTCGTTAATAAAGGCCAGCACTTCATCCCGTCCGAGTTTTGTTTCGGCTGAAGTCAGGATGATTCGTGGCAGTTCTTCCCAACTTTCTGACAAAGATTTCTGGTAATCTTTCAGGTTTTTCGAGCGTTGGGTTTTGGAGAGTTTATCTGTTTTGGTGAATAGTATCAGGAAAGGAATTTCATGATCGCCCAGCCAACTCATGAATTCCAGGTCAATCTTTTGTGCCGGAAGCCGGGAATCAATCAGTAAAAACGTGCAGACCAGATTTTCCCTTTTATCCAGGTAGTTTTTTATCATCCCTTCAAACTTCTCCCGTTCTTTCTTGGAAAGCTTGGCAAAGCCAAAACCGGGAAGGTCGACCAGGAACCAGGCGTTGCGATCTGGGATCCGGGATCCGGGATCCGGGATCCGCGATACAGGATGCGGGATCCGGGATCCTGCATCTTGTATCTTGTATCCTGCATCCACTTTAAAAAAATTGATCAGCCTGGTTTTTCCGGGGGTACCTGAGACTTTGGCCAGTCCTTTATGGTCAGCTAACATGTTGATCAGGGAGGATTTTCCCACATTCGACCGACCGATGAAGGCGAATTCCGGAATATCTCCTTTCGGACAGGATTTCAGGTCGGGAGCAGAACAGATAAACGAAATATTTTCGATTTTCATTACCTTTGTATCTTATTCAAAGATATGCAAATTATTCTTAAACCCACCTCCCTTGAGCAACTCTGGAAAGACAGGTTGACTGATTTTGAAGAAATCATGAAGATTGTCGTCGATGTTGATAAAAACATCCTGGCTATTGATGCGGAAATGCATGCAGACCTGGAAAAATTTCTGCTCGAATCGGGCTCAGCACAGAAAGATCTCTGGGGAGCCAATGTGTATCCCATGAATAAACCTGAGGAAAATCTTGAATATACTTCCTTCATCAATATCAGGCCAAGTCAGGGAAACCGGAGTATGGAAGTACGGGATTTGAACATTCGTGAAAAAATTCAGAAGATCGTTAGTACCTTATTGATCTGATCATGTACCCCCTTGTTTATCATAAAACCCTCTCACCGGAAAAATGGATGGCATACCCTGACCATCAACAAATTTTAATGATCGCCAATGAGATGAACCGCGCCGGAAATGCACTCAGGAAAGGAGAAGCTGTAAATGCAATACATGCCTGGGAAAGGGCTTTTGAATTGACCGACCTGACAGTTGAAGATCCCAAGTGGAGCCTGAAATTGAAAGAATTACTCCGCTTCCGTGAAACCCTCGGAGCCATTTTCCTTCAACCCGACTTAGCAGAAAATGAACTGCTGGCACGCACCCTCATTACCCTCCACCCGAAAGCATGCAATGCACTGTAAAACAATTAGGAATTAGGAATTAGGAATTAAGAATTGGGAATTAACACCAAGCTGATAAGCTTTGTTTCTGACCATTTCCGCCCATTGGGTGTCGGTTTTTGATTTGTCGAAGACAGTGTAAGGAATGGGTTCTCCGAAAGTGATACGGATGGTCTGTCCTTTCTGCCTGATCATCTCATCCACCAGATAAAGCATTTCGATATTTGCCTTGATACCCAGTCGTTTTCTCCAGTTAGCCAGATTATAGAACCAGTTGGAATTCTGTCCCGAAATATGAACCGGGATCACATCACGCTGGTATTTCCTGGCTTTGGAGATGAAGGTCTTTTTCCACTCCAGATCCATGATGAGTTGGTGAGTTGGTGAGTTGGTGAGTTGGTGAGCTTGTGAGTTGGTGAGTTTGCGAGAGACAAGTCCGGCGGGGAAATAGAGGATGGTTTTGTCGGAGGCGAAGGTGTCGTTGATGATCTTCGCGTTTTCGGTGTTCCGGCCGTGTTTGTTGATGGGAATAAAAAGGGGACGGAGGCCGGGAACATACATCAGCAGATCATTTACCGGAAACACGATATCCGGCAGTACACGGCCGACTTCCTGCATGAGCGCCATGCCATCCAGTCCGCCCAGGGGATGGTTGGAGGCGATGATGAAGCGATCGTTGAGATCAGGGATGCGGGATGCGGGATGCGGGATACGGGATGCGGGATACGGGATACGGGATGCGGGATGCGAGATGCGGGATCTGTGATCGGTGATGATGGATTGGAGATCGTTGCTGATGATGGTGACGCCGAATTCTTTGAGCATGGCTTCTACGAATGGTAATCCGACCTTATCCCGGTGATTGTAGATATATCCGTTGATCTCGTCCTGGTGGGTGATGTGTTTGAGATAGCGGATCACGAAACCGGGGATGATCTTCAGCAACCGGGGGTTCTTGGATGCGAACAGCGACTCAATGTCGATCAGCTTTTCAGGGATCATTTCTGTTTCCATGAAGCAAAGATATAAAATGAAATTAACCACATAGTCACAATAGGACACAATAGAAATCAGAAAATTTAGCCGTATCTCCTGCTAATGTGCCATATGCCCTGTATGCGCCCATTGGTCCCTGCTATGCCTAATGTGCCCTAATGTGCCTAATGTGGTTAGAAATTTTCAAAAGAATATGTACCTTTGAAAATTGCCTGAAATCCTGATTATGGAAACCATCATTGATCCGGTTGATCCTTACTTGCTGGAAGAGGAACTGACCGATACCAAGTTTCTCCGCAATACCAACAACGGAAAGAATAAGATATATGTCTTCACGGCCCACGACTCCCCCAATCTTATGAGGGAAGTGGGAAGGCTCAGGGAAATTACTTTCCGGGATGCCGGGGGTGGAACCGGTTTATCGGTCGACATCGATGAATTCGACACCATGGATCTGCCCTTTCACCAGCTCATCGTATGGAATCCCATCGAGAAAGAGATCACCGGAGGTTATCGTTTCATTCACGGCCGTGATATTCCCTGCAATTCGAAAGGCTGCCTGAACAGCGCCACCGCTGAACTTTTTGATTTTTCGGCGCATTTCGTCCGCGACTACCTGCCCTGGAGTATTGAACTGGGACGTTCCTTTGTTCAGCCCAATTACCAGCCCACGGTTAATTTCCGCAAGGGCATGTATTCCCTCGATAACCTCTGGGACGGACTGGGCGCTATGATCATCGAACATCCCGATGTGAAATATTTCTTCGGAAAAATGACCATGTATCCCGATTATAACCGGGCTGCCCGCGATATCATCCTGTATTTCCTGAGAAAATATTTCCCCGACACCGAAACCCTGATGACACCCGGGGAGCCGGTGAAAGCCGAGACCAGCGATGAAGTGATTGCCCGTTTATTCCCCTTTCCCACTTATGAGGAAAATTACAAGGTGCTCATCCACGAGATCAGGAAGTACAACGAACATGTACCTCCGCTGGTGAATGCATACATGAACCTCTCTCCTACCATGCGTACCTTTGGCACATCCATTAATCATGGATTCGGTGATGTGGAAGAAACAGGGATTCTAATTTATATTGACGATATCTACCCGAGAAAAAAAGAACGCCACCTCAAAACATACATCCAGCGCCTTACATTTAGAGGACTGAGGTGGAGAAGAAAAAAATAAAAGGATATTACTTCCCGGCAGCGTTGGCTTTCCTCATGAGCTTGCTCTTGAGGTTGGCAGCTTTGTTCTTGTGAATCACGCTTTTCTTGGCAAGCTTGTCGATTTGGGCAATAACCTTAGGAAGGTCTTTGGTCAGGGTTTCTTTTTCTTCAACTTCGCGAATACTCTTCACAGCATTACGAACTGTTCTGCCCTGGTATCTGTTCTGGGTACGTTTGGTCTTGGTGTTGCGGATGCGTTTTTCAGCGCTCTTGTGATTAGCCATCTTTAATTCTGATTATAAATAAGTCGGCAAAGATACAAATATTCCGGAAACAAAAACAATTAAGAACTAAGAATTAGGAATAGGAATTAAGAGACTGTTTAAATTTATAAATAGGCTCAAAATTTAACCTCAATTACCACAAAGGAGGCACAATGCACGCAAAGCAACCCTGATTTATTTGGCTTCTTGCACGGGAGCTTCTGCTTTGATCTGTGCCGTTGATTTCTTTTTCGTTGCCATTTTCTTCTTCTTTGGTCCAGGCTTTTTCCTGGCAGTTACAGCTTTCTTCACTTCCTGCTTTACAACCTCCGGAGCAACTTCTGCCGACTTTACAGCCTTTGGGCGACCGCGCTTTTTACCTTTTGCTTTTGCAGGTTTATCTGCAATGACTTCTTTTTTTATGGATCCCAGTTTTTTCAGGATGCTTTTAATATCTTCCACATAATTCTCAGCCTCGGCCAATTCGAATTCATAATGATTTCTCAGGAATTCGAGTTCATCTTCAGAAAATCTGATTGATTTCATTTTCTTGCTTTTTGTGATTATAAATTTTATGTAAAAATAGAAAAACTTCGGCATAATAAAAAATGTCAGCAAGATGCGGGATACGGGATGACGGATGACAGATGACAGATGACGGATCGCCCATCGCTTATCGCCCATTTAACATCAAAGATCGACCACATTAGGCACAATAGGACACATGAGGGTTAATTGTTGGCCATTCTATTGTGATCTACTGTGCCTACTGTGGTAAAAAAAATTCCGGTGCTGACTCCCAGCTTTGCTATGTTATTGTAAATCTGTAATTTCATGAAAATATGATTAATTTTCAGCATGTTAGGTAAAGAGCATAGCATAAAATATTTTAAAAATATTGAGTAAAAAACTTGACTTTTTAAAAAAGTTCTGAGTACATTTGTTACTCGAAAAGGCGAAGTTTGAGCGAACACATTTTTAATAACCCTAGTCTGTCTGATATGATGATGGATGACAGCTGCCTCCCGCACAGGCAGGGATGGCAGATGACAGATAATGTTATCAGCACACCAGCACATCAGCACATCAGCACATTAAAAAATCTGCCATCTTCTCTCCAATGGCTGGCCCTGTACACCAAATCCCGTCAGGAAAAAGTGGTGATGCAACGGCTCCTTGAAGAGGGTATCGAAGCGTATGTTCCCTTGCAGAAAGTAATCAGGCAGTGGAGCGACCGCAGGAAACTGGTGGAAGAACCCCTGATCCGTTCCTATTGTTTTGTGCATGTTGTCCCGGTTCAGCAGCACCAGGTACTTAACACCCCGGGTGCGGTGAGGTATGTCTGGTTCAGCGGCAAGCCGGCAGCCATACCCTCCAGGCAGATCGACCTGCTGAAAATAATCACGGGATACAATATTCCCGTTGAATGTGTACCGGGGAACATCAAACCCGGCACAAAAGTCAAAATAATTGCCGGTCCCATGGCCGGATATACCGGAGAGATCATTTCCCTTGCCGGAAAGAGCAGGGTAATTATACGCATTGAACAGCTGGAAACGGCGATATCACTTTCGATTTCACCGGCACTGCTGGAAAGAGTTAGGAGTTAGGAGTTAGGAGTTGGGAGTTAAAATAAATTGCTAAGTCCGGGATGTGACTGAAAGGGCGAAGCTATATCAATCAAGAGTTAGGAGTTAGGAATTAGGAGTTTAAAGTCAGAAATTATTAGTCAAAAAAATCAAAGGTCAAAAATCAAAGGTCTGAATTATAAAAAATTAGGTAATTTTAGTTCCTTATTATAATTAACTCCTAACTCCTAACTTTTTTTTAAGGGTTTTAATGATTGATCCGGTTATTTTTAAGATTTCATCGCAATCTTTCATTAATGAATCTGCTTGTTTATCTGTAAGATATTTTGTTTCCTGGAGAAGTTTCAACCAATATTTTGTTTCTCTTGCTTCTTTATATACAATGGTCATCTTTGCAACAAAATCTTTATTTGAATTAGCACCCAATGCTTCCTCTATATTGGCACCGACAGAAGTACCTGAACGAAGGATCTGCCTTCCCATCACAAATTCTTTTTTCTTCTGCAAATGTTGATTTAACCTGATAATCCGTACTGCAAATAAAAAAGCCTTCTGTTGAATAATACTGTTCTCTTTCATAGAATTTTCTACTTAATCACCAAAAAATAAAAAGGTAATACGGTTGTTAATAAGTTTAACTCCTAACTCCTAACTCCTAACTCCTAACTCCTAACTCCTAACTCCTAACTCCTAACTCCTAACTCCTAACTGTGTTAGACACCCTCATCACCAACAAAACCCGTATCAAGCTGCTTCTTCGTTTTTTTCTGAACGCTGAGAGCAGCGCCTATTTACGCGGGCTGGAGGAGGAATTTGATGAGTCGACGAATGCGATACGGGTGGAGCTGAACCGCTTTGAGGCTGCAGGACTTTTAACCAGCGGGATGGAGCGGAACAAAAAAGTTTTCCGGGCCAACAGGTTGCATCCCCTGTACCATGATATCAATGTGATTTTGCGCAAGCATCTCGGATTGGACCGTATCGTGGAGCAGGTAGTCGATAAACTGGGTAACGTTACCCGTGCCTATATAGCGGGCGACCTGGCCATGGGATTGGACACCAAAAAAATCGAACTTATCCTGGTGGCCTCAACCATCAACCGGGAATATCTTGATAAATGCATAGCGAAAGCCGAATCCCTTATACAGCGCCAGATCAGCAGCATAGTTCTGAAAGAAGCCGAAGAGAGGAAATATCTCCGTGACTATCCGAAATTTCTGTTAATCTGGGAAAAGGAAGTGACTAACTCCTGATTGAATTCTAATGACTTTTGACCCATCACTGCTCGCAATAAAGATAGAACAGCAATTTCCCGAGGTTCTATTTGCCTATATTTTTGGTTCTTCAAAAAATGGATCAATCAGGGCTGAAGGCGATGTGGACATCGCGGTCTGGATAAACAACCCAAAAACTAAAATGGATTTAATCCCACGACTGACCGGCATAGTAGAATCGGTAACACAAGGCACCCCTTGCGATCTGATATTACTCAATGATGCCGGCAGCCAACTTGCATTTGAAGCCCTTCAGGGCAAACTCCTTTTTGTCAGAGATGAGGCAATGGATCTATATTCGGGGTTTTATGCACTTACTTGCAGAGAATATGAAGATACCATTGCCTGGATGAAAAAACAACTTCAATACCGAGGATATGAAGTACAATGGGATCATTGAATCGAAGCTGCGTATTATCGAACAGAAACTTGAAGAGATCGGGAGTTGGCATATTCTCTCATTCAAGCAGCTAACGGAGAGTTCTTTACTGCAAAATGCCGTGGAGAGGGCTCTTCAGGTATGCACAGAAGTAATGATCGATATCAGTGAAAGGATACTCGCGCTGAACAAAGTACCCCCATGTTCTTCTGCAGCTGAAAACATGAAGAAACTTCAGGACCTGGGTATTATATCTTTACGGTCAGAATATGAGGAGATGGTGAAATTCAGAAACTTTCTCGTACACAGGTATGAAAGAATAGACCTCGAAATAATTTATAATATCCTAAAAAACAAGCTTTTTCTTTTCCGGGAATTCATTCAGGAGATCAGGGAAAGCTAAAACCAATTCCTAACTCCTAATTCCTAATTGATTATATGTTGCTCGAAAACACTAAGATTGCCGTGATCGGCTTAGGCTACGTGGGACTCCCACTTGCGGTGGAGTTTGCCAAGAAATTCCCGGTAGTCGGATTTGACATCAACCAGAAGCGGATTGATGAACTCTCTCAAGGGCATGATGCAACGCTGGAGGTGGAAGACGGAAATTTGAAAAGTGTTCTAAAAGATGCAGGATACAAGATGCAGGATGCAGGATCTTGCATCGGTCGCGAAGCGACCTTGCATCCTGGATCTGTTTTTCTTCACCTGACCACCAGGATTGACGACCTGGTTGGCTGCAACGTTTTCATCGTCACTGTCCCTACCCCTGTTGATAAGAATAACAGGCCCGATCTTACTCCTTTGATAAAAGCCAGTGAAACGGTGGGTAAGGTTATTCAAAAGGGAGGTATTGTCATTTATGAATCCACGGTTTATCCGGGATGTACGGAGGAAGATTGTGTGCCTGTTGTAGAGAGCGTTTCAGGATTGAAGTTTAGGATGCAGGGTTCAGACAAGGAGGATGATAAGTGTTTTTATGCCGGTTATTCACCCGAAAGGATAAATCCGGGGGATAAGGTGAATACCGTTTTGACCATTAAAAAGATCACTTCGGGTTCAACTCCGGAGGTGGCTGATTTCGTGGATAAATTATACAATACCATTCTGCTCAACGGCACACACCGCGCACCGTCTATCAAAGTGGCGGAGGCGGCAAAGGTGATAGAGAATTCACAGCGCGATATCAACATCGCCTTTATGAATGAGCTGGCGAAGATCTGCAGTTATTTCAAAATTGATACTACAGATGTATTGGAGGCAGCAGGTTCGAAATGGAACTTTTTAAAGTTCAAGCCAGGACTGGTGGGCGGACACTGCATCGGCATCGACCCGTTTTACATTGCCCAGAAAGCCGAAGAAGCCGGATATTACCCGGAGATCCTTCTTGCCGGCCGCCGGATGAACGACGGCATGGGAGGATGGATCGCCCGCGAGGTGATCAAACTGATGATCGCCAAAGAGATTAAAATCAAAGATTCCAGAGTGTTGGTATTAGGCATCACGTTTAAAGAAAACTGCCCCGACATCCGGAACTCCAAAGTAATCGACCTTATCCACGAACTAAAATCATTCGGATGTAACGTTGACGTTTACGATCCCTGGGCGAATGCCAGAGAAGTGAAGCATGAATATGGGATTGAACTGATGCGGGATGCGGGATGCGGGATGCGGGATATGAAATACAGTGCAGTTGTGTTAGCAGTTGCGCATGAGGAGTTCAAAAAATTTGACTTTTCGGGATTGAAGGAAAAGACCGTAGTGTATGATATCAAAGCGATTCTTCCAAGAGAGGATGTAGATAGAAGATTATAACACTGCATTTTTTAACCACAAAGTTCACCATGATTTTCACAAAGTTCACTATGGGTTGCTTTGCGTACATTGTGCCTCCTTTGTGTCATTGTGGTTAAATTTTGATCCTTTTTATAAATTTTAACAGTCTCTAAGAATTAAGAATTTAATTGTAGTATGTCTTTGCAATAAACCCGATAAGTTATGAAAACCATCAAATATATTATCTATAAAGAAGACAAGCACTATGTATCGCAGTGCCTGAATGTAGATATTTCGAGGATGGATTCAAAATTGCATAATTCATAATTAATTCCTCATTCTTCATTGTTAATACCTAATTGAATTTCCCATGCCTTATGTTTCAATGTTTTTCGGGATTATCATAAGAATGTTCTACAGTGAGCATAGTCCACCTCATTTTCATGCTGAATATCAAGGGACCGAAGGAATTTTTAATTTTAAAGGAGAGATGTTGGAAGGAAATATTAAATCCAAAATTGCCTTAAGACTTATTAAGGAATGGGCGGTTTTAAGAAGTAAAGAACTGGAGGAAAACTGGAAAAATATTTCTAAAAAAATTAGTATTAATAAAATTGAACCATTACAATAAATTTGGTTTTATGAAAACAGTTTATATGCCTCGGGTCATTGATGCTAGATATCTTCATGATTACTTCATTCATATTGTTTTCAGTAATGGCAAAGAAGGAAATATCGATTTAAGGCCTTTCATCGGACAAGGAGTGTTTGAACCCTTATCAAATAAAACCTATTTTAAAAAACTATTTGTTGATGGGTGGACCATTTCCTGGCCAAATGGTGCAGATATAGCACCAGAAACATTATATGAACTTGCTGAAAAAGCCGGGAATATGGTTAATGAGAACTTAATTCCTAATTCCTAATTCTTAATTCTTAATTGAAAAAGGGGCCCCCTGCTTCAGCAAGTGCCCCTTTCCAAAAAGAGCGTCCCCGATTAAAGGGTAATGGAGAGTTCCGCTTTATGTGCCGGATAGTCTTTGGCAACAGCGGCGATCATAAGCCCGGTAAGATCGGGAATGGCCACGGTGGCCGTGTATTCGAAGCGGGAATTGAGCGGGTTAAGCGCTGCTTCTCCTTTTTCGATCACTGCTCCTGCAGAACTGAAAACACTGATTTCAACCGTTTTAACGGCAAAATCATCCCCGGCATCCACCAGTATCTTGTCGCCCGCCTTACCTTCATAGGCGGAAACATCGATGCTGTCGATATAGGGCGGATTCAGGAAATCGGTCACAGCAAGGAAATAAGGCGATTGTCCTTTCCGCGTTCTGAGAGAGTACATCTCCAGCGTTTCCGGATCCTCCAGCGCTTTTTTGGCATAACTGACTGCAGCTTTGAACCTTTTACGCACCGCGATCTGTTCTTCAGAAGGTTCTTTCTTCGATTTATACTCACGAATGGTCATTACACTCATGCCTTTTTTGTTTCTCAGTAACACCTGGTTACCAAAAATACCGCTGTAATTTTTCGTTAAATCATTGGATGTTGTTGACATAATTTTAAAATTTAAAGGTGAATAATTCGATCATGGCCGTGATCATTGATGTTTGACAAACTTCTTTCAATTAGGAGTTAGGAGTTAGGAGTTAGGAATTTGGAATTGAATTAAGAATTTAAATTTCGAATTATTTTTAACTTTTGATTTCTATTTTTTGACTTTAATTTTCTAACTTTTAACTCCTAACTCCTAACTCCTAACTCCTAACTAATATTTTCAACCCCATTCCAACCACAATTATTCCTGCTGCTATCCACATGAATTTGCTCAGAACATTTCCCTTTGGTTCTGTTTTTATAAGTTTGATTCGTTCTACCGGGATGCTGAGGGTTCGGATAATGGTGTCGGCTTTGCAGCGGCCTTTAAGGTGCAGGGTATCGCGGAGCTTGATCAGGGAGATTTCGAGGCGATCTTCGCGGATGACGGATGTGTCGGATAGTCGGTTGAGTGCGATGGCAGTGTCGGCAGAAACTTCAGGAATCGTAAGGGTATCATGGAGCATGACCGTATCGACCAGCCTGAGTTCGGGATGATGACTGACCAGACGCTCCAATCGCTTCTGGGGAGAACAGGCAGTGCAAAGAAGAAGAAGGAAAAGTGAAGAGTGAAAAGTGATAAGTGAAAAGTGAAAAGTGAAGAGTGAAAAGTGATAAGTGATAAGTGAAAATTTACGAGATATTATTGCTTTCATAATCTGTATTTTAATTGTTAATTTTTAATTCAATTCCTCATTCCTCATTCTTAATTCCTAATTATTTTCTTCTGGTTTTGCATTTTTGAGTATGGTATCCGGCAGGTAGAGCAGTCCGAGGATGGTCGGGAGGAGGGCGATGAATTCTCCCCCCTTGAGGATCTTCTGATAAAGCAGGAAAATTGTTACAATCAGCAGAATGATTCCAAGCAGTGAGGTTTTCCAGTTTTTAACGAGGCGGGTTTTCATGATTTTTCCTCCTTTCTGACGATATGCTGATTCAAATAGGCATCCACATCGCTCATGCGGTAGAAAACTTTTCCCCCGATTTTGCTATAGGGTAAAATTCCTTTTTCGCGATAGTGGTTGAGTGTTCGTTTTGTGATGTCGAGATATTGACAAATGTCCTGGTTATCCAACCAATCGTTTTTAGCAGGTGGCTGCAAGGATAATTTTTCTTCCAGGTTCTGCAGGCGTTTGTTCATTTCAGCAAGCGCTGCTTTGAGGTGATAATTTGTTTCCATAATAAAAAGTTTTAGAATTTATAGCTTAATCCGGTTAAGGTCGAATAGGTAATACATCAAAATGCATTTTTCGCTTTTTTTCTTCTTTTTGCCGGTTTTTTCCCTTTTTTCCCTTTTTCTGCAAAAATTCAATGCTCCGGGCAAGCAGTTTGTTTTGGGCTTGTTCGGGGAACCTTCGGGAGACCTTCGGGGAACCTTTGGGGAACCTTTGGGGAATCTTTGGGGAGGGTATAGGAGAGAATTAGGAATTTGGAATGAGGAATGAGGAATTAAAATTTGGAAATAAATTAGGAATTGAACTTTAATCCTTGAACCTAGAACCTGGAACCCTCAACCTGCTCCCCCAGTGATGAAAATAAAATCCGATAACAACACGAGTGAAATAATTTTATATCAAGCACAAGATAATCAAACCGTATTGGAGGTGAGATTTGAAGATGAGACCATTTGGCTTACCCAAGCTCAAATCGTCACGCTATTTTCTACAAGCAAAGCAAATGTAAGCGAACATATTAAGCAAATTTACCAATCAAAGGAATTAGAAATCGAAGCAACTGTTCGGAAATTCCGAACAGTTCAAATCGAAGGAAACAGGAGCGTTACCCGGAATACTGATAAAAACAAACCTACCTCCCACCGAAGGGATCTTTTATGACGGGCAAATTTTCGATGCCTGGCAGTTTGTTTCGGATATCATCAAATCGGCAACAAACTGACCTGAAACCTGAAACAAGCGATAAGCGATAGGCGATAGGCGATAGGCGATAAGCGATAGGCGATAGGCGATAGGCGATAGGCGATAGGCGATGGGCGATAAGCGATAGGCGATATGCGATAAGCGATAGGCGATAGGCGATAATTTTTTAATTCCTCATTCCTCATTCTTAATTCTTAATTGTTCTATGTCCAACTATCCAAGAATAAAAAATAAGCGCGTGCTTGTCACCGGTGGTGCCGGCTTTATCGGGTCTAACCTTTGTGAGGATCTGTTGAAGTACGACAATGAGGTTGTTTGTCTGGATAATTTTTCGACCGGCAGAAAGGAAAATCTTGAGGAATTCAAGGATCATAAAAATTTCAAACTGATTGTCGGGGATATACGGAACATTGAAGACTGCAAAAAAGCGCTGGATGGAATTGAAATTGTTTTGCACGAAGCAGCGCTTGGGTCTGTGCCCCGCTCCATCGATGATCCTGCAACGACCAATGCTGTAAATATTTCCGGATTTTTAAATATGCTGATTGCAGCCAGAGATGCCGGGATAAAACGCTTTGTTTATGCAGCCAGCTCTTCCACCTATGGGGATTCCGAATCCCTGCCTAAGGTGGAAGAGATTATTGGCAAGCCTCTTTCCCCATATGCTGTTACCAAATACGTGAATGAGCTATATGCCCATGTGTTCGCGTTGAATTATGGGATGGAAACAATAGGCCTGAGGTATTTTAATGTTTATGGTCGTCGTCAGGACCCGAATGACGCTTATGCTGCTGTCACAACCAATCCCGATGCCATCAGCCAGATATTCAATACTGCTGTTGGGGAAAGGAATGATCTGAATCAAATGACTGAATTATTAAAAAAATATCTGTCTGATTTTGATCCGAAAATCAAGGATATTCAAATTATTCATGGACCGGATCGTAAAGGAGATATTCCTCATTCATTAGCTTCTATTGAAAAAGCAAAGAAAATTCTAGGGTATCAGCCTGAATTTAATTTTGAAAAAGGGCTAAAACTGGCCGTGGATTGGTACTAGAAAAATCTTAATTGAAAATTGAGTTGAACTTTGAACTTTGAACTAAAACTTTTATGATAACTCCCAACGACATCTTACTTATTACCGGAGGAACCGGATCATTCGGAAATGCTGTCCTCCGGCGGTTTATCGACGACCCAAGGTTCAGCGAAATCCGGATCTTCTCCCGCGATGAAAAGAAGCAGGACGATATGCGCCACCGGCTGAACAACCCAAAGGTAAAGTTCTACATTGGGGATGTGCGGGATAAGAGAAGTGTGGATGGGGTCATGTCGGGGGTGGATTACATCTTTCATGCTGCAGCGCTGAAACAGGTGCCATCGTGTGAATTTTTTCCGATACAGGCTGTCCATACCAATGTTTTTGGCACGGAAAACGTACTGGATTCAGCCATTGAACATGGTGTGAAAAATGTAGTTGTACTGAGTACCGATAAGGCTGCCTACCCCATCAACGCCATGGGGATCAGCAAAGCCATGATGGAGAAGGTTGCCATCGCCAAAGGAAGGGCGCTGGGACCGGAGGCTGCCACTACCATCTGTTGCACGCGGTATGGTAACGTGATGGCCAGCCGTGGATCGGTGATCCCGCTGTGGATTGACCAGATCAGATCGGGAAACGACCTGACCATTACGGATGAGAACATGACGCGTTTCATGATGACACTGGAGGATGCGGTTGACCTGGTGCTTTACGCCTTTGAACATGGCAAGAACGGAGATCTGTTCGTGCAGAAAGCGCCCGCGGCAACCTTGGATACCCTGGCAAAATCGTTGATTGACCTTTACCATGCCAAGGTGAATATCCGGAACATCGGTACCCGTCATGGCGAAAAACTCTACGAAACCCTCGTCACACGTGAAGAGATGGCCAACAGCATCAACATGGGGCAGTATTACTGCATCCCCTGTGATAACCGCGACCTGAACTACGATAAATATTTTGTTGAAGGACAACAGGAGATCAGCCTGATCGAAGATTATCATTCCCACAATACCCATCGCCTCGATGTGGAGGAGATGAAACAACTGCTACTCAAGCTCCCAATGATCCGCAAGGATGTACTTGGAGATACAAATGTCTCGCCATATCCTTATTGAAATCACCAATGACTAGCAAACAATCACCAGTCACAGGTCACCAATCACCCATTAAAGTCGGCATCACCGGCCAGGCAGGCTTCATCGGCACCCACATCTACAACTCCCTCGGCCTCTACCCCAACGAGTTCGAGCGCATCCCCTTCGAAGATGCCTATTTTCAGGACAACCAAAAACTGGAAGCCTTCGTCTCTAATTGCGACGCCATCGTCCACCTGGCAGCCATGAACCGTCATAACGACCCCGATGTCATCTACAATACCAACCTCGGACTGGTCAAACAACTTATTACTGCCTGCGAAGCCACCGATTCAAAACCCCACATCCTCTTCTCCTCCTCCACCCAAGAAGAGCGCGACAACCTCTATGGCCGGTCAAAAAAGGAGGGGCGTGAATTGCTGGAGCACTGGGCGCAGAGAAACGATGCCTGCTTCACCGGCTTGATCATACCTAATGTTTTTGGGCCTTTCGGGCACCCCTACTACAATTCGGTCGTGGCTACCTTCTGCCATCAGCTTACGCACAATGAAACCCCAAAAATCGATGTGGATGGGAAGGTTAAACTGATTTACGTCAGCGAACTGGTTAACGTTATTATTGAGCAAATTAATAGAACGCAGATAACGCAGATTGAACAGATGAACACAGATAAAATCAGTGAAGATCTGTCGCATCAGTGTCATCTGTGTTCCATTCCCCACACAGCAACCATCAAAGTCTCTACCCTCCTCGCAAAGCTCCAACAATACAAAACCAACTATTTTGGGAAAGGCGAAATTCCCAACCTCGACACCCCCTTCGACCGCAACCTCTGGAACACCTTCCTCTGCTATATCGATCACGCCACCTTTTTCCCTTACCACCTCAAACTCAACACCGACAACCGGGGCAGCTTCGTTGAAACCATCAAACTCAACAGCGGCGGACAAGTGAGCTTCTCCACCACCCTCCCCGGCATCACCCGCGGCAACCATTTCCATACACGCAAAGCTGAACGCTTCGTCGTGATCAAAGGCAAAGCCCAGATTCAACTTCGCCGGATCGGCAGTGACCAGATTCTCAATTTCGACCTTGATGGAGCGTCTCCCTCTTTTGTTGATATGCCGGTATGGTACACCCACAACATCACCAACGTTGGAGAAGAAGAACTTTATACGATCTTCTGGATCAATGAACAATTCAATCCGGAAGACCCTGATACATTTTTCGAAAAAGTTTAACTTTAGGAAAGAATAACTGTTTAGGGTCCCAAGTTCAAGGTTCAAAGTTCAAAGTTCAAAGTTCAAGGTTCAAAGTTCAAAGTTCAAAGTTCAAAGTTTTAAAATGAAGATTGAGAGGTTTGAGGACTTGGATATTTGGAAAGATGCAAGAGGGATTTGCAACTTAATCTTTCGTGTTACTTCCTCAGAGAATTTTTCAAAAGACTTTAAATTCAGGGATCAGATAAGGGCTTCTTCAGGTTCAATTATGGATAACATTGCCGAAGGGTTTGAAAGAGGTGGGAATAAGGAGTTTGCGCAATTTTTATTTATTGCTAAAGGATCCTGTGGTGAAACCAGATCACAATTATACAGGGCAAATGATTTTGGTTATCTCAAAAAAGAAGAATTTACTACACTTATGGACCAAACAACAACACTTAGTAAGAAAATTTCAAGTTTAATCACATATATCAAATCCAGTCAATTCAAAGGCGAAAAATATCATTGAACCTTGAACCTTGAACTTTGAACTATGAACAAAAAATCTTCTCTTAAGGTAATGACCGTCGTCGGCACCCGCCCTGAGATAATCCGGCTGTCGAGGACCATGGCATTGCTGGATGAGCATCTGACACAGGTGATCGTTCATACTGGGCAGAATTATGATTATGAGCTGAATGAGATCTTCTGGAATGAACTGGAGCTTCGCAAACCGGATTATTTTTTAAATGTTGATACATCTTCTCTCGGTTCGGCTGTTGGGGATATTATCCGGAAAACTGAAGAAGTTCTAATCAAAGAAAAACCAGATGCCCTGCTTGTTTTAGGAGACACGAATTCCTGTCTATCAGCTTACATGGCAAAACGTATGCATATTCCGGTATTTCATATGGAAGCAGGGAACCGGAGTTTTGATTTCAATGTACCAGAAGAAGTAAACCGGAGGATCATTGATCATATTGCTGATTTCAATCTTGTTTACACCGAACATGCCCGCCGACATTTGATTTCCGAAGGCCTCCCCCACCGACGTATCTATCTCACAGGAAGCCCCATGAAGGAAGTGCTGGATTATTACAGACCCAAGATCGAAGCATCGCTGATAATTAAAAATTTAGAATTAAGAATTAAGAATTATTTTATTGTATCGGTCCATCGTGAGGAAAACGTTGATAATCCTGAGAACCTTCAAAAAATAATCACAGTCCTGAACAGACTGGCAGAAGAATACAAACTCCCGATAATAGTATCCACTCATCCCCGAACCCGAAAACGCCTCGAAGCCTTTGATTCTTCACTCTTCACTCTTCACTCTTCACTTCAATTCTTAAAGCCTTTCGGTTTCATCGACTACGTGCATTTACAGATGAACGCCCTTTGTACTATCTCGGACAGTGGTACCATCAGCGAGGAATCCTCCATTCTTAATTTCCCGGCAATATCACTACGCCAATCAATGGAAAGACCAGAAGCACAGGATACAGGAAGTATTATTTTGACCGGATTTAATCCTGAAATAGTAATTGATTCAATAATGATTTCTATTAATGAGAGTAAACGCAAAACTATAGCACAAATTCCTATAGATTATCAGATTGATAATACTTCAATGAGGGTATTGAAGTTAATTATCGGAAATACAGGTTTAAGTAATCTATGGGACGGTGTTTTAATTGGTTCTAATAAGAAAAAGTGACCTTACAATAAATGCATAAATTACACTCGAATTTATTGGTTTCCAAAAATTAAGCATAGTCGAAATTAATTTATTACTAAACATCAAAAAAAAACTAATTAAATGAAAAAGTTTAAATTTGATATTGGAGTAATTGGAATTGGCCGGGTTGGGCTACCCTTAGCAATATCCTTTGCCTCTAAAGGCCTTAAAGTAATCGGAGTAGATATCGATGAAGAGGTAATAAACAAAGTAAATAAAAAAGAATTTCCATTCAGGGAAGAGGGATATGACGAATTAATTAAGAAAGTTGAAATTATTGCAACGAATGACAATTCAATTATTTCAGATGTTGAGAACCTGATTATTACAGTAGGTACTCCTTTAAATGAGCATATTGAAACTGACCTAGGACAAGTTGTAAAGGTCCTGAAATCAATGATAAAGTATTTAAAAATCGGACAGAACATTATTTTAAGAAGTACAATCGCCCCAGGGACAACCCTTTTTGTAAAAAATTTTATTGAGCAAAAAACAGAATTCAAATTTGGTGAAAATTTATTTTTATCATTCTGCCCCGAAAGAATTGTAGAAGGTCAGGCGATGATAGAGTTCGAATCATTACCGCAAATAATAGGTTGTGAAGATGATATGAGCTATGAAAGAGCACATAATGTTTTTATTCAATTAGCTCCTGAAACATTACGCACAAATTTTATTTCAGCTGAGTTGGTCAAACTTTTCAATAATATTTCCCGATATATTCACTTTTCTGTCGCTAATCAATTTTCAATAATAGCGGACAATTATAATGTTGATATCTATGATATTATACATATGACGAATTACAAATATCCAAGAGGCGTGATTCCTCAACCAGGATTTACTGCAGGAACATGTTTAAGAAAGGATTTTGGAATGATTAACGAATCAATACCTTATACCGATTTATTGTTAAGTGCATGGAAAATAAATGAGTTCATGCCTAAGTTTCTTGTTGAGAATATTAAGAAAAGAGTTGAAATTAAAAATAAGATTGTTTCTGTTTTAGGCTATACCTTTAAGAAAGATGTTGATGATGTACGAGATAGTTTGATCCCGAAATTAGTAAGGTATTTAGAAAGAGAAACACCAAAAGAAATTTTTATCAATGATCCCAACTTAACAGATTCTATAAATGAAGATTATGAAAATAGTGAATTAGGGAATTGCATTCCACAGTCTGACATTCTATATATTGCGATCAACCATCAAGAATACAGAGATGGAATAGATGGAATTATTTCTATGTGTAAGAAAGGATGTTGGATTATTGATTTATGGAATGTTACTCAAAAAGGAAAAATATTTTTACAAGTCTAATTTCGAAAATCATGAATAATATTTTAGTTACAGGAGGAGCCGGTTTTATCGGATACCATTTAGCGTTGCATTTTTCAAAAAATGCAAATAATGAAGTCACGATCATAGATAATTTTACAAGAAATAAACCTGATAAAGATTTTCAGAGTCTTATATCGATGCAAAACGTTAAATTTATCAATGCTGACATGACTGGCAAAGATTTTTATCACCAGTTGGGGGAACGCTATGATAATATTTATCATTTAGCCGCAATTAACGGGACTAAATATTTCTATGAAAAACCCTATGAAGTATTGAGAGTAAACATATTATCATTGATAAATCTTCTTGAATGGGTTAATGAATCAAATTGCGGAAAGTTTGTATTTACATCTTCTTCAGAAGCTTACGCAGGGACAATTAACAAATTTTCAAATTTTCAGGATTATATACCGACTAAAGAAGATATACCATTATCTATTGATGATGTTCATAATGCTAGATTTTCTTACGGTGGGAGTAAAATTACAGGAGAATTATTGGTTATTAATTATTTCCGTAAGATTAAAATAGATTATAGTATAATCCGATACCATAATATTTATGGCCCGAGAATGGGGTTTGAACATGTGATACCTGAATTTTTAATCAAGTGCTATAATGAAGAAAAGCCATTCAATATCTTTGGTGGAGAAGAAACAAGAGCATTTTGTTATATTTCGGATGCCGTAAATGCAACCGAATTAGTCATGAAAAGCGAAGGTTGCAATAATGAAATCTTGCATATTGGAAATTCAAACGAAGAAATCACAATCGCAGATTTAGCGCAAAAAGTGCTTGATTATTTCAATTTGAAAACTTCAATAAATATTAAACCTGCACCCAAAGGCTGTGTAATGCGTAGGTGTCCGAATATCGAAAAAATGAAAAACTTAACTGGGTATTTGCCGGAAACATCCTTAGATAAAGGGATAGAACTCACTAATCAATGGTATAAGGATAACTGGTCTAAAAAAACAGCATAATGAATGAAATAATTGTTCAAAATAAAGTTTTCGCTAGATATAGTTCTTCTGATTTTATTGAAGAGGGAGTAAATTTCTACTCTAAGGACGAAGATGCCTTGCAGATTGGAACATGGTGTTATAAGAAAGATAAAATATTAAATCCTCATTTTCATAATAAGTTTAGCCGTGAAATTTCGACCCCTTGTGAAGTGATTTTTGTACTGAACGGTGCTATACTGGTTGATGTTTATGATTTCAATAATGAAAAAGTGGAATCAGTTGTTATAAAGAAAGGAGGAGTTATCATTCTTCTAGATGGAGGGCATGGGTTCAAAATCATTGAAGATGATACTCGGGTAATAGAAGTAAAAAATGGCCCATATACAGGAACTGAAAAAGATAAAACATGGATTTAACCAAAAACATCTTCTTTGATCTAAAAAAAATAAAATCGATTGGTAATAATGTGATCATCGGAAAAACCGTGCGAATTCGATATCCTGAATTGGTGGAAATTGGTGATGATGTAATTATTGATGATTTTACATATATTTCTGTTGCTTTAAAACTTCACTCTTTTATACATATCTCATCAGGCAGTAAGATTATTGGAGGAAGAAACTCTAGAGTGGAGATGAAAGAGTTCTCTACCCTTGCTCCGAATGTAGTACTTTCTGCAGGGAGTGACGATTACCTAGGTGGAATAGCCACTCCTTTAGTACCGCATGAGTACAAAATGAATTCAAAGTCTGGTAAAATCATCCTTAATAAACACTGCATTGTTGGAGCAGGGAGTGTGGTGCTCCCCGATGTTGAGTTTGGCGAAGGTGCATCACTTGGAGCACTTTCCTTAGCCAATAGGAACCTCGATGCGTGGACACTCTATGCAGGTATCCCTGCTAAAATTCTAAAAAAAAGATTTAAAGACGAAACATTAAGGCTTGAGAATACCTTCTTAAACTCCTTATCAAAGAACCAATAAAATTACAGCAGTATTGTTTCAAAATCCATCCCTTCAATGTATTGGCTGCAGGTAATCCAATTACGGTAGTAAAAATAAACAATAATTATCCTTGGTGGGATGATTTAAAAATGATATTATTGCAAAACAGATCAATCATGAAAATAATAAAAAAAATTGATCTACCCATTAAAGTTTTTTACAGCCAGGTTTAAAGAAATAAATCATTTATACCAGTCATTAAAATAATCTATAATAATCGATATGATTAAGAATTTTATTCCCCAAATGGAGCCTTGGTTCGATGAACAAGAACGTCATGCTATGGATGAATATCTTTCCCGGGGAGGTTGGATTACGGAATTCAAAAAAACCCAGGAATTCGAAGAGGCAATATGTAATTATACTGGGGCAAAAAATTGCATAGCAACCAATAACGGAACCGTTACATTAATTTTGGCTGCTTTAGCAATTGGAATAAAACAAGATGATGAAGTAATTGTACCAAATTTCACTCAGATTGCAACACCAAATTCTATAAAATTACTTGGAGGTAAACCGATCTTTGTTGATGTGGAAAGGGAAACGCTTTGCCTTGATTATGCTCTTACTAAGAAGGCAATTACACCTAAAACAAAAGCAATATTTCTTGTTTCAGCCAATGGAAGATATCCCTTATACGGCATTGAATCTTTTGTTGATCTGGCAAAAAAGAATAATCTTGTTTTGCTTGAAGATAGTGCACAATCATTAGGTTCATTTTACCCAAACGGGAAGCATATCGGGTGTGAAGGATTAATCGGATCGTTTTCATTTTCTTCTCCCAAAGTTATTTCAACAGGACAGGGCGGAGCATTGATAACTGATGATAATTTAATCGCTGACAAATTGCGAAAGTTAAAAGATTTTGGACGATCTGGCGGGGGTGTTGATATTCATGACACGATAGGATGGAACTTCAAATTTACAGATATTCAGGCAGTTATTGGAATTGAACAAATGAAGAAACTACAATGGCGTGTATCCCGAAAGAAAGAAATATTAAAACTTTACAAAGAACAACTGACTAATGTAAAAGAAGTCCAATTTTTCAATCAGGATTTGACCCTCACAACCCCTTGGTTTATTGACGTGCTGGTTGAAAGACGAGATAATTTATCTTTGTTCTTAAAGGAAAATGGTACAGGCACACGGGTAATGTATCCACCGATTAATAAGCAAAAAGCATATCAAATACCTGGTGAATTCCCAATTTCTAATATGGTAGGAGAAAAAGGCTTATGGTTACCTTCCGCATCTCAGCTTACTAATGAGGAAATTCACACTATAACAAACCAAATTAGAAGATTCTACTCAAATAATGGGTAAGTTCCCTTTAATATCCTTTGCAGTTGCATTTTTCACAAAAGGAAACGAACGGACACTTAGGGCAAAAAAAAATATAAGTGTCTCATTCATTACAAAAGGGATTTCTATCTTAATCAGTTTTCTTATTGTTCCAATTACTCTAGGATATGTGGGAAAAGTCGAATACGGAATTTGGATGACGATTTCATCAATTATACAATGGTTCACATTTTTTGATATTGGTTTGGGTAATGGACTAAGAAATAAACTAGCTGAAGCATTAGCTCTTAATAATAGTGAGCAGGCAAGAGTTTATATTAGTTCAGTATTCGCATTAATCAGTGGAATAGCAATTATTCTATTTTTAGGGTTTTTATGGATTGCTCGTTATGTTTCTTGGAATATAGTTCTAAATACCAATATTGTAACCAATCATGAGCTTTTCCAAATCGTTTTAATGGTTTTCTTCTTTTTTTGTGTGGGTTTTGTTTTAAATCTAGTTTCGTCAATATTACAAGCCATGCAACGCTATGCCTTAAATGAAATACTTGGTTTAACATCTCAGGTGCTTGGTCTTATTGCTATATTTATATTGGTAAAGACAACAGAGGGTTCATTGTTTTATTTATGTTTAGTTTATGGTAGTAAAACCGCAGTTGTCATGTTATTTGCTGCTATCTTTCTATTCATGAGTACTCTTAAACATTTAAGACCATCTTTAAAATTTATAAATTTAAAAAAAGCATTACCATTATTGAGCCTTGGAATAAAGTTTTTCATCAACCAAGTTTTTTATCTAATTGTGACTCAAACATCCGTCATTTTAGTTGTTCAGTTTTTTGGTCCTGCAGATGTAACAACGTTTAATTTAGCAGTTAGGTATATGTCAATCACAGCAATGGGTTATTTGATGGTATTGACTCCCTTTCTTTCAGGATTTACGGAGGCATATACTAAACATGAAAACGGATGGATCAAAACAACTATAAAAAAAATAAACTGGATATGGATAATAACTTCTATTTCAACCATTTTTATGATTTTTTGTTATAAGTTTTTCTTTAAACTATGGGTTGGAGATGCAGTTCAAGTTCCACTTTCATTAATTATTGCTTTGGCAATTTCAAGTATTATCTCTATGCGTAGTGGAACTTATGGCTTATTTTTAAATGGTATTGGTAAAATAGAGCTTCAAATGTATTTGTTAGGTATACAAGCATTATTGTTTTTTCCCCTTTCTTATTTATTTTACAAGTTGGGATTTGGCTTAGTATCAATTGTTGCTACTCAAACTATTTTTGCTATTGCTAGTGTTTATTATATGACAACACAGTACAATAAAATTATTAATCAACGAGCAACAGGTATTTGGTTTAAATAATTTTACATGATAATAGTAAAAATTATTGGGGGACTTGGGAACCAGCTGTTTCAATATTCAACTGGCCGAGCATTGTCTCTTCGAATTAATACACAATTAAAATTGGATCTTTCATTTTATGATAATGCGAAATATAGAAAAGTATTCAGGTTAGATAAATTCAACCTTCCGTATGTGGTTGCAAAAGAGTCGGATTACAATAGTTTAAAAAATCCTTCCAACATTCCTCAAATTTATAGTTTTTTAAAACGATTTGGTATTAAAGTTCGCCCTTATTATAAACCAACTCATATTCATGAAACAGAATTGCTGAAATTATTAAAATTAAAAAAAAAGGCGTGTGATTATTACATTGATGGGTGGCTGTCTAACCAGATCTATTTCAAAGAATACAGGGACATTATTTTAAATGATTTAAACACAGAGCATTTATTAAACACTGAGAACGCGGCAATATATCAGGAAGTTAAAAGTATCAATTCGGTTGCCGTGCACATCCGGCGAAAAGACTATCTGACAAATACATATTTTGTAAGTTTACCAGTAGAATATTACGAAAAAGCAATGAACAAAGCAATTGAAGATATAAGCAATCCCGTTTTCTTTTTCTTTTCTGATGATATTACATGGGTTAAAGAACAATTTTCTAAAATTCCTAATGTGAGGTATATTGAAAATAATTCATTCTCTGACACCTCATGGAGTACAACTGGTGATATCGCCGATCTTATGCTTATGCGTTCTTGTAAGCATCAAATAATAGCCAATAGTACATTCAGTTGGTGGGGAGCCTGGTTAAATGAAAATCCGTTAAAGAAAGTCTATTATCCGGCTTTATGGTATAATAATAAGAACGCTCAAAAGCAATTCGAATCAAATAAATTCATGCCATCTGATTGGATAAAAGTAAAATTCTAAAAATGAAAAAAAAACCGATTTATGTTACCCAACCCACCTTACCACCCTTAGCAGAATTTCATGAATTGTTGCAGCAAATATGGGAAAGTAAAATCCTTACAAATAATGGTCCATTTCACAGAAAGTTTGAAAAGGAATTAGCTGAATATTTAGGCGTAAAGTACGTATCTCTTTTTGCCAATGGCACATTAGCTCTATTGACAGCTTTACAAGCATTAAAGATTTCTGGCGATGTAATCACTACACCATATAGTTTTGTTGCAACCACAAATTCACTTTGGTGGAATAATTTAAAACCAGTATTTGTTGATATTGACCCATTTTACCATAATCTCGATCCTGAAAAAATTGCCGCGGCCATAACTCCAAACACAACTGCCATCTTGCCTGTACATGTTTATGGTAATCCTGCTAACGTTCAGCGAATTCAAGAAATTGCAGACACTTTTGGATTGAAAGTGATTTATGATGCCGCACATGCCTTTGGAGTTAATTACAAAGGGCAATCAGTCTTAAATTATGGAGATTTATCAATATTGAGCTTTCACGCAACAAAAGTATTTAATACTTTTGAAGGTGGGGCAATTATTTCTCACGAGGAAAAAACGAAAAAACGTATTGATTATTTAAAAAACTTTGGTTTTGCCGACGAGGTTACCGTAACTGCTCCTGGAATAAATTCGAAAATGAATGAGGTACAGGCAGCTTTTGGATTACTACAGTTAAAAAATTTAGAAGCAAATATTGAAAAAAGAAAAAAGGTAGCTGAATTATATGATAAAGGATTGAAAGACATTGATGGCATCAAACTTTTTAAACAATATCCTGGAACTGAAAACTACAATTACCCATATTATCCTATTTTTGTTAATGAAATGAAATATGGAAAAAGTAGAGACGAACTTTATGAGTATTTGCAAGCTAATGGAATATTTGGCAGAAGATATTTTTACCCATTAATAAGTAATTTTCCCATTTATAAAGGATTAGATTCGTCAGCTATTGGGAATTTGGAGATTGCAAATAAAGCTTCTGTTAGCGTAATTTGTTTGCCAATTTATCCTGATTTGAACCCAAAAGACATAAATAAAATAATTAATCTTATCAAATAAAATAGAAATGACAGTTGCAATCATGCAACCCTACTTCTTGCCTTATATTGGTTATTTTCAGCTTATCAATGCAGTCGATAAATTTATATTTTATGATGATGTGAATTTTATAAAAAATGGATGGATAAATCGAAATAGAATAATTATTAATAACAAAATAAATTATTTAACAGTTCAATTAAATGGTGCAAGCTCAAATAAGTTAATTAATGAAGTTGAATTCACTGATAATAGAAATAAACTAATTTCTACAATAAATTTGGCTTATAAAAGAGCTCCATATTTTAATCAAGTATTTCCATTAATAAACGATATATTGGTATTCCAAACATCAAGTATTAGCGAATTAGCAATTTTTTCTATCGAAATGGTGAGTGAGTTTTTAAGTATAAACACAATATTTGAAGTTAGTTCTTTGAAATATTCTGATACTAAAGGATTGGAAAAAGCAGAAAGATTGAAAGAAATATGTCATCGAAATGAAGCTTGCAAATATATCAATCCCATTGGAGGACAAGGGCTTTATAATAAGGATGATTTCAGAAGTGCAAATATTGATCTACACTTTTTAAAGACAAATTTTATCAAATATAAACAATTTCAACATGACTTTATTTCAAATCTTTCAATAATTGATGTGTTAATGTTTAATAATAGTGAAATTATACAAGAATATTTATCATTATTTGAATTTAAATAGATAATTGTGAAGAAGATAGCCATTATTGGTGCAAATTTACCTTTGCTTCCATTTTACGAACATGCAAGAAAACTAGGATATGAGATTCATTCCTTCGCGTGGGATGAAGGGGCGGTTTGTAAAGAAATTGCGCATTTTTTTTATCCTATCTCTTTCACTGAAAAAGAAAAAATTGCACATCTCTGTATGGAAATGAAGATAGAAGGTGTAACTTCATTCTCTCTGGAATCTGCATTGCCAACTGTGAATTATGTATCACGATTTATTGGTAAGCAAACGAATTCAGAAACATGTGAATATTTATCTTCAAACAAGTATAGCATGAGAGAGTGTTTTAAAAAGGCTAGTTTAAGTATCCCGCAATTTAAAATAGTTTACGAAGAATTTGATTTAGATAATATTATAATGGAATTTCCTCTGATTGTTAAACCCATTGACAGTGGAGGGAGTAGAGGAGTTACAAAGGTTGAAAACAAGTCAGAATTAATTGCCGCTTTATATAGAGCTAAAAAATATTCGAAAGCGGAAGGCATATTAGTGGAGCAGTTTATAGAAGGGAATGAATATTCAGTAGAATATATTAGTTATTTGGGTAAGCATTATTTTGTGGCAATAACTCAAAAAAAGACAACAGGTTCTCCCTTTTTTGTTGAATTAGAACATCATCAACCTGCGATTGTTACTAATAGAGAACTTTTTGAAATAAAAAAACTTACAATTGCTGCATTGGATGCGCTTAATTTTGAATTTGGGCCAAGTCACACAGAAGTTAAAATTAATTCTTCAGGCAAACCATATATAATTGAGATTGGACCGCGTATGGGAGGGGATATGATTACTTCGGATTTGGTCAAACTCTCAACCGGTTATGATTTTATTGAAGCAGTTATTGAATTAAGTTCAGGCAATTTTATTGAACCTAAACAGAAATTTTTAAAATATTCCGGGATATATTACTTGTCTGCGGAAACTCGACATGTTGAAAGATTTATAAGAAATAAATATCAATTTCCGGAAATTGTAAAAGCAGAGTTATTTAAAAATGATATCATTGAAATAAATGAAAGCAATGATCGGGCTGGTTATTTCATTTATCAAGCAGCTAAACCTTTTTTAATTAATGATTACAAATAAAATATTTGAAGAGATAGGTGGAAACTTTTGGATAAAACCAGAGGATTCACTACGTTTAAAAAAGGAATCTAGGTTACAACCATTTGTGCATTTTGAAGAGCAAAAAATATTCACTTCTTCAGGTAGGAATGCTATTAGACTTCTTATTAAAAATCTGTGCATCCAAAATAAAATTGTTCTTTTACCTCATTTCACATGTGATTCGGTAATAAGACCATTTTTTAATGCTGGGTACAAATTAGTTTTTTATCCTATAAAGTCTGATATGACCGTTGATATAAAAAAATTAAATGAAATATTACAATCAATTACATCTGGAATAATTTTCACACAGCCTTATTATGGATTTGATACAATAAGTAATTTAAGAAATTTATACTTAATTTTGCAAAATAAAGGATTTACTGTTGTCGAAGATCTAACTCATAGCTGGTTAAGCGATTTTAATAAGATTGGTGCAGATTATTATGTGGTTAGTCTACGTAAATGGTTAGAAATACCTGATGGAGGCGCACTAATTAGTACTTCACATGACTTAAGTAAGTTTATACAACCAACAAAAGAGGCTGAAGAAATTGTTGATTTATTTTTAAAAGCAAGTCACCAAAAATATCAATACACACAGAATTTAGACCCTGCATTAAAACCTATATTCAGGAATTTGTATTATAAAGCTGAAGAATTATTTGATAAAGAGATTGATATTAAGACAATTAGTAGTCATACTGACCATTATTTATCTTTTATCAACTTTGAAGATATAAAAAAAAAAAGAAGAGAGAATTATTCATTCTTATACTTGTGTTTGCTTCGAAATGGCAAATTTAAAGTTGTAAGTCCCGCGATTACGAATAAGCAAGTGCCACTGTATTTGGCTGTTTTATCCAAGAAGAGGACAAATCTTCATCATTATCTTGCTCAATACGAGGTTTATGCTCCAATTCTATGGCCTTTATCAAATTTAGCCTTGACCAAATATGCTAATAATACATTATACAAAAGTATGATTTCAATACCGATAGACCAACGTTATGAAATTCATGACATGGAAAGAATTGTTAAAGTGCTTAATGAATATATGAACAAATATGAAAGATAAAGAATTTGTTTTTGTCGGTAACAGAGAATTCATTCTTCAAGAAATGATAAAGAAAGAACTGAATATCGTGAAAGTTATTGTAATGGCTGGATCATATTTAGAAAAAAACATTTCAAATTATTATTTATCTTTTTGTATTGTAAATTCCAAAGATGAATTAATATTTGAGTTATCGAATTTGAACTTTGACATTTTGATTTCCAATGGCTGTTATTATAAAATACCAGTATCTAGTTTTAATAATAAAACATTTATTAACATACATCCTTCGTATCTCCCTGATCTCAAAGGAAAAGATCCAATTATTGCAAGTATATTATTTAAAAGAGATAGTGGTGCTACATGTCATTTAATGAATGATTTGTTAGATGGCGGTGACATCATTTCCCAAGTGAAAGTTTTGTATAGTGATGATTTAGATGCAGCATTATTGTATCAAATTAGTTTTATTGCAGAAAAAGAAGTTTTTAATTTAGCATATAATGCAAATTTCAGAGCGTATAAAAAGCAATTAGATTGTCCGTCAGATATTTCTTATTCATTTTCCTTTAAGGATCAATTAATTGACTTTCGAAATTCTTCTAACCATATCATTCAGCAAGTAAAATCATTAAATAATAGGAATAAGGGATGTTTCTTTTTTATCAATAATTTTAAATTTAAGTTTTATAGAGCTGAAATAATTATTAATGAATACTTAGTTAAATGGAGTTTGAAATTCAACAACCTACAAGTTTTACTTAAATATGAAAATTCCATAATATTCAGAAAGGATAATACATTGATTAAATTTTCCGAAATTGATAATATCGAATTAATTAACAATTATGATAAATTAGAAATAATTAGTTCTACTTTGGTAGATCGAAAAGACAAATAGCTAAATTGAAATGGTTTTCATCTATTTGTAAATCAATCTGTTAATGTTAATATCTTGTTTATAAAAACTCTAAATAGTTGATTCTTAACAATTATTAACAAATTGATTGTTAATAACTTATACTCTTTGAAAGTGTGAAATGAATGCAGATTTTGATTTTTTTTGATCAAAACCCTGCAAATCATATTAAAAAAATTACCGAACCAGCCGCAGTTAGAGATGTTCAAAACAGTGTTGTTGACGAGCTTTATAAATCCTGAGCATGAACTCTGCCATTTGGCTAAGAAAAATTGACTGGGCATACCTTGAAAGCAAGTTTGCGCCATTGCACGAGCCATGGTTGAGAAAAACAATCCTGATCTGAGCATGGAAAAACAATGTGAATTGTTGTCGATTCATCGCAGCGGGCTTTACTACCAACCTTGCCCGGAGACTCCGTTGAACCTGGATCTGATGAAAATTATCGACCTGGAATATATGCGTCAAATAAGAATAATCAAAAAATCAAAGAATAAATTTCTAATCAATTGATATTGTTATAACTAAGACGCAGCATTAGAGATAGCTATGATAAGTCCATTAGTAAGTATTTCATGTATCACATACAATCATGAGAATTTTATAAGGGAGGCATTAGATGGGTTTCTTATGCAGAAAACAACTTTCGCCTTTGAAATCATTATACATGATGATGCCTCCCATGATAGAACCGCTAAAATAATTCAGGAGTATGAAGTTAGATTTCCAAATATTATTTTCCCGATATATCAATCAGAAAACCAATACTCAAAGGGAATAAATCCAGGAAATCAAATTATAATTCCTAAATGTCGAGGAAAATATATTGCAATATGCGAAGGAGATGATTATTGGACGGATCCCTACAAGTTACAAAAGCAAGTGGATTTTTTAGAAGCAAATCCAGGTTTCTCACTTTGCTTTCACAATTCATTTATTAAACACGAAGGACTTAAAGGAAAAGATAGATTGTTTTGCAAGAATATCGTTAATGAAATTACTGATATTAAGGATGTTATAGAAACCTGGTATATACCATCCGCCAGCATGGTTTTCAGGAATGAACTTATCTCGCCACTACCTGACTGGTTTAATGACATTTATAATGGTGATTACGCCCTTCATCTATTACTTGCCCATAAGGGTAAAATTAAATACTTTAATGAAGTAATGTCTGTTTATAGAAAAAATTCCGGAGCATTATCAGGTGGTGTCGCTAAGAATTTCATATATGTTAATAATGAAATTATCAAACTGCTTAATTATTTTGATATCTATTCACACTATGTTTATAATGATAATATCAAAAAGCGAATTTTAGTAATAGAAAAAGAAAACAGTTATCTAAGAATACGAAATAAATACCCCATTTATAAATATTTTAATAAAGGCATTTGGATCTCGAAAATAAAAAGTATTTTAAATAAGCATCAAGAATGAATAGATTGAACAATAATAATTTTCATATTACAGGAGAAAATAAATTAACTTTTTTTAATTATTTTCTAGTCTATTTCTTTTTTGCGCTTGGAGGTGTGACCACATTTTCCTCTAATAGCCGATTTACACAGGTGTTTTTCATTTTTCTGGTTATTTTGTTCCTTATTAAAAAAGTAAAATTAGATAAAGAGTTCATTTACATTAATATTTACGTTGCTATTCTATACATCTGTCAATGGATTTTGTTTGATGTTGCTAATATAGTTACAATTATCGCCCTGTTTTATACTTTCTTTATCCCCTACGCTGTAATAAAAATAGTAGGTTCTAAATTTACTGATTACTATATAAATATTACATATTTTTTTGCAATTGTAAGTTTCTTCTTTTTAATTCCCTCCTATCTTTCTCAGGATTTTCATTTAGCAATAAAGCACTTTTCTGTTTGGTTAAACATTGATTCCTCTGAGGGTATTACTGATAATTTCATTTTTTATAATTATGAAGAAATGATCGATGGTATCATCAGAAACACTGGTCCATTCTATGAGCCAGGTGCATTTGGAACATTTCTTATTGTGGCGTTAGTTTTGAATTTAATTAAAACAAAAAATATTCTTGAAAAAAAGAATATAATATTTCTTATCGCAATCATATCAACATTTTCAACGGCTACATATCTCGCTGTATTCATTCTAATATTTTTCTTTTTCACACAAAATAGGTCTATTTGGGTTAATGCGGTACTAGCTCCTATTCTTTTTGTTTCACTTTTCCAACTATTTTCACGTCTCCCGTTTCTTCAAAACAAAATTGAAGCGTCAATTGAGGCTAGTGCAATTCAGGGTGATGAAAGAATTGGTAGAATTCAGGGAGCAAAAATTGATTTACAAGATATTGAAAAATCTCCATTGTTCGGTAGAGGATTAGGGGAAGGATATTTAGGTTCTAATAATGGTATTACTGGGTTATTCTTAACTTATGGTATCACTGGTTTATTTATGTTTTTTTTCCTGATTATAAAATCTTTAAGATTATACTGTAAGAAATATTTTTATAATCAAGGCTTTGCTATTTATGCGACTATATCTTTTGCACTTGTTCTCTTTGGACAGGTTGTTTACTCAAGGCCAATTTTTCTTGGACTTATGATGATGTTTATCTTATATAAAAATTCATCTATGATCAAACAATCAGCCATTTAAAGTACTTCAATTCTATAAAAAATTATCACATACTATTGTTTAGAAGCGGTAAAATATATAAACTTTTTAACTGTGAAAACTAATAAAACAGACTCTAGTAGTGTCCCTCGTGTTCTAATAATCGGGAGCAGTTATAGTATTAAAGATGGTGGGGGGATAACAATTAACAATTTATTTGAATCTTGGCCAATTGAAAAACTTGCCATTTCAGCTCAACAAATACATATAGATGAAAATGTGAAATGGAGGCATTATTATCAAATTGGTTCTCTTGAAGAGAAACTGTCATTTCCATTTAGTAAATTTTATACTAAAAACACCTATTCCGGAGTATTAAATAGAGAAGAACTAATTGATTTTAAGGATCACAATAAAAATTCTTTACTAAAATCCAATGTCATTTTTTCTTTTCTATTTCAAATAGGTAAGAATATAGCCCATTTCTTTGGTATTCCAACTTTATTATCAAAGAACCTCATTCCTTCTGATAAATATATATTATGGATTAAAAAATTTAACCCGGAAATTTTATATGTTATACCCGTAAATTACAAAATGACAAAATTTATGTCAGAAGTATGCGACATACTAAATATCCCAATGGTAGTGCATATAATGGATGATTATAAGAAAAGAACCAAACCAGGTATTTTTTATTACTATTTTGAAAGGCAACTTAATGAGATATTTATAAAAATTGTTCGTAAAGCTCAATTACATTTTAGCATTTCCGAAGGGATGTCAGAAGAGTATATGAATCGTTTTGACAAAAAGTTCTATCCTTATCATAATCCTGTCGATATTGAAAAGTTGAATATTCATAAAAAATTAATAAGTAAACCTAAAAATTCATTTCGCATATTACAGTTGGGAAATATTACATTTTGGAGAGTTGGTGGGCTTTATAATATTTGCAAAGCTATTACTTTTTTAAATATGACTGAAGAATTTAAAATAACCTTAGATATTTATTCACAAAATATTAAAAAATATCGATCTGTTTATAAATTATTCTCAAAATTCGATGATGTCACTATACATAATCCAATATCTCATGATGAAATTTTAAAAATTATTTCCACTTATGATTTAGTTATACTAACTACAAATTTCGATAAAACAGCCATAAATTTTTTACAATTTTCATACTCGACAAACACCTCAGAATTAATGGCTTCAGGAACTCCTATTCTAGTTTATGCACCTGAACAAATAAAATTTGTGCAATCCGCACAACTATATAAATGGGCATACACAATAACAGAAGAAGATTCGGACAATTTGAAAAATCACATTAAAAAAATTATTAAAGAACCAGCAATTCTTCAAGAAATAGCTGAATGCGCCATGAAATATGTAAAGGCACATGACGAAATAAAAACAGTTCAAAAATCATTTGCTAAACACTTTAGTGAATTGCTTGTTTCAAAACAAATTAATGAGATTCAACCAGATGCAAATAATCATGTTACTGCCTGATTTTATGTTTATTATTAAAACTATCGTTTAATACATTTTCGATGAGAAATGACTTAAAAAACATCTCTATTGATCAATCTGCCACTATTATCTCGGCTTTAAAACAAATGGATCGCTATAATAGTAAACTTCTTCTTGTATTTGATAGGGAATTTTTTATTAGTATATTAAGCATAGGTGATATTCAAAGAGCAATAATAAAAAGCGTTTCACTTGATACTACGGTCGACAGGATTTTACGTAAGAAAGTAAAATTTGCCAGACCCGAAGATTCAATAAATGATATCAAGCAAATGATGCTTGAATACAGAATGGAATTCTGTCCTGTTGTAGATTCCCAACAAAAAATTAACACTGTTCATTTTTGGGAGGATCTATTTCAAGAAGATAAATCCAGGCATATTAAGCAATTCAATCTGCCTGTGGTGATAATGGCAGGTGGTATCGGTGCCAGATTAAAGCCATTAACTAATGTTTTACCTAAACCTTTGATCCCAATAGGGCAAAAAACCATGCTGGAAGAAATCTTTGACAGGTTTGGAAAACATGGATGCAATCATTTTTTTATTTCAATTAACTATAAAGCTGAGCTCATAGAATTTTATTTAAAAAATGAACACCTTCCTTATAAACTTGATTTTTTTAAAGAAGAAAGCCCCAGGGGGACTGTAGGAAGTCTTACTATTATTAAAGAAAAAATTAAACAGACATTTTTTGTCAGTAATTGTGATATTCTGATTGAGCAAGACTATTCAGATATATTAGATTATCACAATGAAAATAAAAACGAAATAACTCTGGTAGCCGCAATAAAAAGCTATGCTATACCTTATGGTACTGTTGAAACTGGTGATAATGGTAAACTTATTGAATTAAAAGAAAAACCAGAACTTAATTTTAAAATTAATAGTGGTATGTATATTCTAGAGCCACATTTATTATCAGAAATTCCCAATGATAAATATTTTCATATAACTAATCTGATCGAAAATATCATTAATAGAAAAGGAAAAGTTGGTGTTTTTCCTGTTAGTGAAAAATCATGGAAGGATATTGGAAGTTGGAGTGAATATATTAAATTAATTATTTAATTAAAATATTATGAAAAAAGTTTTAATAACAGGTGGTGCAGGATTTATTGGATCAAATCTCACAAAATTCCTGTTGCAAAAAGGTTATGAAATAAAAATTTTAGATAATCTTTCCACAGGATATCTTGAAAATTTAGTAAATCTGGATATAGAATTCATTAAAGGTGATATAAGAGATTCTGATACCGTTAATAAATGTATGAAAGGATCTCACCTTGTTTTTCATCTTGCAGCAAATATTGGTAACATAAAATCAATTAATGACCCACGTCTTGATTCCGAGATAAACGTTTTAGGAACAATAAATGTCTTGGAAGCTTCAAAAAAAGAGGGTATTGAAAAACTAATATATTCATCTTCAGCAGCAATTTATGGTGAATTACTATATAATCCTATTGACGAAGAACATCCAATTAATCCCACATCGCCATACGGAGTAAGTAAACTTGCAGCAGAAAAACTTGCTATATGCTATGGAAACTTATATGATTTCACCAGCATATGTCTGAGATATTTTAATGTATTTGGCAAAAATCAAAGATTTGATGTATATGGTAATGCAATTCCTATTTTCGCCAATAAATTGAAGACAAAACAACCAATTACAATATATGGAGATGGAAATCAAACCCGTGACTTTATAGATGTTTCTGATGTCGCGTTAGCAAATTATTTGGCTGCAGAACATGGAAAGAAAAGTGATTTTTATAATGTTGGAACTGGAGATTCTATAACTATCAATTACCTTGTCTCAAAGATGATTGAATTTTCTGATCAAAAAATTGATGTAATTCATGGTGAGCCAAGAAAAGGTGAAGTTCTACATTGTAAGGCTGATATAACTAAAATAAATCAGGACCTGAATTTCAAACCCATAGCACAATTTGAAAATTGTCTGCAAGGGTATTTAAACTGGTTCTAATGCAAAATTTAAAATTCGACCTTTAATGAAGGGGATCATTATCGGAGAAGTAAATTATCCTATTGGATCAATGAGCATAAGGATGCGAATGTGGGCAAAAGGATTTATTAAAAATAATGTCCATATTAAGATTTATATTGTTGCACCACGCCCTTCGATGCATGCTCTTAAAAATTCCGAAGAATATATAACTTTTGCATTAAGTGCGACATCAAGAAACATTAAAATAAAACCAATTGTTTATTTATATCAGAGGATACTTGGACTTTTTTCCCTTTATAAATTTTTAAGGCAAGAAAATAATACAAACTTTGTAATTATAACAAGACCAAATATTTTAATTGGAAGTATTCTTTTATTTTTCTGTAAAAAAAACAAAATAAATTTCTTTTTTGATAAAGGAGACGAAAACGCCCGTTTAATAGATAAAAAAACGAATACTTTTATTGGATATTTGGCAAAGTTAAACCAGGTTTTTTTTAATAAATACATTATTCCAAAAGTAGATGTTTTGTTTGTTGTATCAAGTTATCTAGAAAATAAATACAAAATTTTGTATCCTAAATTAAGAATTAGAAGATGTTTGCCAACTTTAATTGATTATTCGGAATTCGTACAGAATCAAAAGAATAATATTTTTGAACTACAACACAAGGGAATCGAAATCTTCAAATCAATGAAGTTAAAAGTCTTTTACGCTGGTTCATGTGAACGAACGAATGGATTATTCTTTTTTCTTGAGAACGCAACTAAATTACTTATTCATGAGCGTTTCTCTTTTGAAATAATCTTTATTTTAGTTGACGGTGATACTGCACTTGTTAAGAAATATTGTGAAAAATTAAGCATTTCAGAACATGTAACATTCCTTAATCCAGTTCTTCCAAAATATATGCCAGCAATTTATAATTTTGTTGATATTCTAGTACTTCCTGAACAAGGCACCATAATCGCAAATGCTGGGTTTCCAGGGAAAACAGGAGAATATCTTGCTTCAGGTAAGGCAATTCTTTCAACTATTTTTAGCGATTTACCCGATCATTTAATAAATGAACACAATGCAATGCTATCGGATATTGGAGATAGCGAAACCTATACAAAGAATTTCAGGAGATTAATCATTGATGAAGAATTTAGGCTTTTTTTAGGGCGTAATGCTATTGAGACTGCAAAAAAGGACTTTGATTATAAACAAGGCATACTGAGATATATTGAGGAATTATAAGATCGAATTTAAATACAAGTTTATTTTTACTAATGAAATTCAATTTAATGTATTTATAAATTTAATTGAAATTGAAAATTTTATTTATTGCATTTCCGAATAGTATTCATACAGCACGTTGGATTTCCCAATTAATGGAAACTGACTGGGATATTCATCTCTTTTCATCAAACGAAAGTTTGAGAACACATACTATATTAAAAAACCTTATTTGTAAATCTAAAATTAAATACCACAGATTGAATGCTTGGAATCTCATCATTGGTCAACTGTGTAAATATAAGATTTTTCCATATAAATATTACCATGGACGTTATAATGAATTAATAGAAGTCATAGTGAAAATTCAACCTGACATTATTCATTCTTTTGAACTTCAACATGCCGGATATATGACACTTGAAGTTAAAAAGAGAATGAATGAACCATTTCCAACCTGGATTGCTACAGTTTGGGGTGGGGATATTGATTATTTCAGAAAGTTTGAAGATCATAGAAAAAGAATTGTCGATTTACTTGCAAATTGCAATTATTATTCTTGTGAATGTTTCCGTGATGTTGAATTAGCAATTAAATACGGATTCAAAGGTGTTGTCCTCCCGGTATTTCCAGTTACTGGTGGATTTGATCTTAATTCTATAAAAGCGTTATCATACAATGGCAAAACATCTGATAGAAAACTAATTATGCTTAAAGGTTACCATGGGTGGGCAGGTAGAGCTCTGATAGGACTTAAAGCACTTGAAAATTGTCATGAATTATTAAGAGATTATACAATAATTACGTATTTAACTGATAAAATTGTTAAAAAAGAGGTCCGTAAAGTAATTAAAAGAACAAGACTAAATATCAAGGTCATTCGTGAAAAAACTCATGAAGGAATATTAAGACGACACGGACAGGCAAGAATTTCTATTGGACTAAGCATTACTGATGGTATTAGTATTTCCTTTTTAGAAGCATTTGTGATGGGTTCATTTCCGATTCAATCATGGACATCTTGCGCCAATGAATGGATAACTGATGGAGAAACAGGCTTCCTGGTGCCGCCTGATGATCTGCCAGCCATTACTAAAGCACTTAGAACTGCTTTAGAAAATAATAATCTTGTTGACCAAGCTTCTGAAAAAAACGCATTGATAGCGAAACAACGGTTAGATAAAAAATCATTGGCAGACAAGACAATATCTTTATATAAAGCCATTTCAAAAAATAAACATTCAGGATAATAGGTAAATATAAAATATAAACATTATAGAAATATATGTGCGGTATATGCGGCATTATAAGATTTGATCATCAAACCGTTTCTCAGGCACCTCTTAAAAGCATGATGCAGATCATGAAACATCGTGGCCCTGATGATGAAGGAATGTTTATTGACGAAAATGTTGGTCTTGGTTTTGTTCGCTTAAGCATCATCGATCTTTCACCCGCCGGCCATCAACCGATGCTATCTGATGACAAACGCTATATAATGGTATTCAATGGTGAAATATACAACTATATTGAGTTAAGAGAAGAACTTATAAAAAAAGGTCATCATTTCAACACTCAAACCGATTCAGAGGTCCTGTTAAAATCATACATTGAATGGGGAGAGTCATGTCTAAACCGTTTTAATGGCATGTGGGCTTTTATGATTTTTGACCGCCAACTAAATAAGTGCTTTGTTGCCCGTGATCGTTTTGGGATTAAACCATTTTATTATATCTTGAATGAAAATTTCTTCGCATTTTGTTCAGAAATTCCACCTCTCATATCAATCCTGGATCACAAACCCAAACCTGATTATCAAAGTATTTTTGATTTCTTAGTATTCAACCGTACTGATCAAACCGAAAGTACATTTTTTTTTGAAGTGAAAAAATTACAACATGCACAGCAGTTGTCGATTACTAATTCAATTTTATCCACTAAAAAATGGTACAATCTAAGAGAGAGAGTTTTATCAACGGATGCTTTCAAAACGCCTTTAGAATTTAAAGAACTTTTATCCTCATCTATCGGCTTACGAATGCGAAGCGATGTACCAGTGGGAGTCTGCCTGAGTGGGGGTTTAGATTCCTCAAGTATTGTTTCAGTGCTCCTAATGGATTATTACATTAAAGATTTAAAAACCTTTTCAGCTATATACCAAAAAGGTCAATTTGGTGACGAAACTGAATTTATACAAGAATATGAGCCATTTCTGCAAAACATGTTTTATACAACTCCAGATGCTTCATCACTTAAAAATGATTTACATGAATTTATCATTGCTCATGGTGAGCCAATCCCTGCTACTGGTCCGTATGCGCAATATAAAGTGATGAAATTAGCAAAAAACAATGTCGTTGTAACGCTTGATGGGCAAGGCGCTGATGAGATGCTCGCTGGATATCCATATTTTTTTGGATATTATTTTAAGGAGCTAATAAAAAAAGGTCACTTGGGGAGGCTTTGTAAGCAGATATTTAAATATATAACATTACATCGCTCTTTGATAGGGATTCAAAGTCTTATATATTTCCTTCTTTCAGCGAAGATCAGAATTAAATTAAGTATAATTAATAAAGGATATTTAAATAAAGAATTTATCAATAAATACAAAGGAAGAACTGCAATATCCTCACATCTCCATGAGAGTGAAAGTTTAAACGATGCACTCATTGATCATTTTGAATACAAGCTTGAACATTTATTAAAATGGGAAGATCGAAACTCAATGTGGTTTTCAATTGAGGCCAGGGTGCCATACATAGATTACAGGCTTGTAGAAAAAATTCTTGCCTCACCTTCTGAACTGAAAATAAAAAATGGAATGACAAAAACTCTCTTACGAGAATCAATGAAAGGGATTCTTCCGGAAAAAATTAGAATTCGTATTGATAAAATTGGCTTCGGTACTCCACAGGCAGAATGGTTCAGAACAGAACAATGGCAAAAAATAGTAATAGATATTTTAAAAAGTGAATCGTTTAAGAACAGAAATCTGATTGATGCGAATAAAGCAATTGAACAATACAATAAACATCTTAATGGAAAAATTGATATTGCTCAGGAAATATGGAAATGGGTACATCTGGAATTATGGTTTAGACAATTTATTGATTAACACTTGAAATGAAGCAAAATATAAACAAAACATCAAAATTAATTAAATGAACCAAAAAATATGTAATTGCTGTGTTTCAGATATTACCATGTCGGAAATAGAGTTTGATGACAAAGGTATTTGCAATTTTTGTAGGTTACATAATGAATTTATTAAATCACACCCCATAGGTAATGAAGAGAGTGAAATGCTAAATTCAATTATTAATAAAATAAAAATAAAAGGTAAACAAAAAAAGTATGACTGTATAATTGGACTCAGTGGTGGAACCGACAGTACATTTTTACTTTATTGGGCTGTAAAAATTGCCGGCCTGCGTCCTTTAGCTGTTACCTTCGATAATGGCTGGAGTACCGAGGTTGCTCTTACTAATATTAAAAATGCCACTCAAGCGCTTAATGTCGAACTCCATACAGTTGTGGCCGATTGGGAGGAAATGCGTGATCTCCAGCGCTCTTTTATGCTCGCTTCGGTTTCAGATGCCGATGCTCCCAGCGATTATGCAATCTATTCGGTTCTATACCGGGAAGCTGTTCGGGAAGGCGTCAAATATTCGCTTAACGGACATTCCTTTCGTGCCGAAGGTTCTGTGCCAAAATCTTGGAGTTATTTTGACGGCAGGTATGTGAAAGACGTGCAAAAAAAATATGGTACAAAGAAAATAAAGAGTTTCCCAATCATGTCTCTTTCTCAATTCATTTACTGGGTATTATTTAAAGGCATACGTGATATCAGGGTATTCGATTACATAGCGTATGATAAAGTACAGGCGAAAGAAATAATAAAAAAAGAGTGTGGTTGGTCGGATTATGGTGGACATCACCATGAAAATAATTTCACTCGTTTCTTTCAGTCATATTACCTTCCTGTTAAATTCAGAATTGATAAACGAAAAGTTGAATATTCAGCATTAATCCGTTCAGGCTATCGTGATCGTGAATCCGTTTTGGAAGAACTTAAATCACCCTACCCATATAACTACAAGGACGTGGAATATGTGATAAAGAAATTAGGCTTTTCTGGTGAAGAATGGGACGCAATAATGAAGGCTCCACGGAGAACATATAAAGATTTCAAATCTTATTATCCCCTTATCCGTGCTGCAAAGATTCCCATAAAAATTGCCGCTGATCTCAGATTGATTCCTAAAATCTTGTATGAAAAATATGCAAAAATGTAAACATGATGATTGCAATTGTTGATTATGGAATGGGGAACCTTCGCTCAGTACTTAAAAAATTTGAGAATCTGAAAATAAATGCAATTATCACAGGCAACAGAAATGAAATTGAGAAGGCAAATAAACTTATAATCCCTGGAGTTGGACACTTTTCTAATGGCATGAAAAATCTTAGAGAAAGAAATCTGCTTGAAATCCTTCATGAAAAAGCGATGGTTCAGCACACCCCAGTTCTCGGCATCTGCTTAGGAATGCAGCTAATGGCAGGCTATAGCGAAGAAGGAAATTGTCCGGGATTAGGCTGGTTCGATGCCAGCGTGGTTCGGTTTAAAGTATCAGATAAAATACGATTTAAAGTTCCCCATATCGGGTGGAACCAATTATTAAAGGTTAAACCAGATCCGCTAACAAATGGTATTTCTCCGGATGATCCATTTTATTTCGTTCATAGTTATCACATGAAGTGCAATATCCAAAGGGATATTCTTTATGAAACAGACTATGAATACACCTTTACTTCTGCAGTCCAACGAAACAACCTCTGGGGTGTTCAATTCCATCCTGAAAAAAGTCATGCAGCAGGTGAATTAATGCTAGGTAATTTCGCGAAAATCTAAAAAAAGAATAATGTTTTTCCCAAGAATCATTCCGGTTTTGCTGTTAAAAGGTATGGGATTATATAAATCTGTAAAATTTAAAGACTTTCGGTATATTGGAGATCCAATCAATGCGGTAAAAGTGTTTAATGACAATCTGGCAGATGAACTCGTATTCCTGGATATCACGGCCACTCAGGAAAACCGGACGATCTCGAGGGATTTTGTCAAAGAAGTGGGAGATGAAGCAAATATGCCTTTTGCCGTTGGAGGAGGTATTAAAACCATCCACCAGATTGAAACGCTTTTAAAAGCAGGGGCCGAAAAGGTGGTTATCAATTCAACCGCAATTGAAAATCCTGAATTCATTAAAACAGCCGCCGACTATTTTGGTTCTTCCACAATCGTTGTCTGCATGGATATAAAAAAGAAACTCCTAGGCAAATATCATGTATGGAGCAATAATGGCCAGAAATCAACTGCTTATGACCCCATGAAATATGCTCAGTTAATGGAGGAACAGGGGGCCGGAGAGATCATCATTCAATCCATTGAAAAGGATGGGATGATGGATGGTTATGATCATGATCAGATTAAAAGGATTTCTACCTCGGTCACCATCCCTGTAATTGCTTTGGGGGGGGCGGGAAGTATTGAAGATTTTAAAACTGTTACTTACGAATCTCATGCCTCAGCAGCAGCTGCCGGCAGCTTGTTTGTTTATCATGGGCCTCGTAAAGCGGTTCTAATAAACTACCCTACCAGGCAAGATCTCATCAATCTCTTTTCTGCTAATACATGCCATTAATAATCCAATTTCAGATATGAAAATTTTAATTGATATTGGCCATCCTGCTCATGTTCATTATTTTCGTAATTTCATTAATCTGATGACGTCACGGGGCCATTCTTTTGCAATTACAGCCCGTGACAAAGAGATGACTTTTGAATTGCTTGAAAGATATGGTATTGACTATTTCTCAAGAGGGAAGGGTGGCAAATCGCTTGTAAAAAAACTTCTATATCTTCCAAAGGCAGACTATAAAATATATAAAGTTGCCAAAAAATTCAAACCGGATTTATTTTTGAGCTTTGGTTCAACCTATGCAGCACATACGTCAGCAATTTTACGATGTCCTCATATAGCCTTAGATGATACTGAGCACGCAAAATTAGAACTATTTCTTTATACTCCATTTACAGATACGTTCCTCAATCCAGTGTCTTTTTATAAGAACTTAGGTCCCCGGCAAATTAAATTTAACTCCCTGATGGAACTTAGTTATTTACATCCAAATTTTTTTATTCCAAATAGAGATGTACTAAGACTAATAAATATATCTAAAAACGAATCATTTGTGATTATCCGATTTGTGTCCTGGAATGCCAGTCACGACATCGGACAAAAAGGATTGTCCTTTCAGAATAAAATAATTCTTGTGAATTATCTCATAGACCTTGGAGTAAAAGTTTATATTTCTTCGGAATCACATTTACCTCCTGAACTTGAGAAATTCCGGATTACCTTTCCTTCAGAGCTTTTTCACCACGCTCTATGCTTTGCAAAGCTATATATTGGCGAAGGTGGCACAACAGCCTCAGAAGCTGCCGTTCTTGGCACTCCAGCAATCTATGTAAATACTTTAAAAATGGGATATATTACAGAAGAAATTCATGCCGGCTTGATATTCCAGACAACAGATATAAATAAAATTCTTGAAATAATTACTGAAATTCTTAACGATAATCAATCCATCGCTAAATTCCATTCCTTGAAAAAAGAGTTCCTTTCGGGGAAAATTGATTTAACAAATTTTCTTGTTTGGTTTGTGGAAAATTATCCGGATAGTGTAAAAACCATGAAAAACAATCCGGATTATCAACAAAAGTTCAACTAGTTCAAGTTTTATCTCATTAAAATCCAGAAGTTTAATGAATTCAAAGGCAATAAAAATAATAGGTGATCTCATTATTTTACTCCTGGCATCTTTAATCAGTATTTGGATTAAAAGTGGAGTGGTGTTAAGACCAATATTACTTGACTATTGGATTTTCGTTGTTTTTGTTTTTTTGTGGATAATAAGTTCTCTGGTATCAGGTAAATATGTCGATTATAAACCTGGGATCAGCGTAAAGAAAATAAACCGTTCTATCCTTCTTTCCAACACCATTATTTTCGGTATTACTACTGCATTAGTTTATTTTTTTCACCTCGTTTTTCTTTCACGGTTAATCGTTTTAAGCATCTTTTTAATAGCCACTTCCCTGGAAATTGTGGTAACCTTGATATTTTATTACAATAAAAGGCTGACTCAAAGAGCAAAAGAACATGAAAAATATAACCTGGAAATAAAATTAAGTCACAAGCAATATATCGAGTCGGGAGATTCTACTCAAACAATACCTGTTTCATCCTCATCAGTAGAAAATAAAAAGTTAAATAAACTTCGTAATTTGATAATAGATGAAGCCGGGGAAGAAGTATTTAAGTTTATCTACAGTCAAAATATACTCTCTAAGCCTCTGACTACTATCATTTCAACAACCACAAGATTCAATATCCTGAGTCTTCCGGAAATGTATAATGCACTAATAAATCTAAAAAAAATAAATGACATTCAACGCATTAACAAATTCTTTGAAGAAATAAACAATAAATTAAACCTGGGAGCCTTGTTTATTGGATTTGCTGAAACTTCAGAACTGAGAAAACATCGCATTCATCTGAAGTATAAAGGATTTTGGCGTTTTTTTTATTTCTTCGATTTTGTACTTCATCGTGTTTTGCCAAAAATTTCATTTTCTAAAAACATTTATTTCAAACTCACCAGGGGAACAAACAGGGTGATATCCAAGGCAGAAACACTGGGAAGGCTGGTTAGTTGCGGATTCGAAATAATGGAATATCATGAAGGAAGCAAATTGCTTTTTTTTATTGCAAAAAAAACAGGCAAACCTTACTTCGACATGAATCCTTCCTATGGGCCTCTGTTCAAGATGCGCAGGATTGGAAAAGGAGGCGCCCCCATTTACGTATATAAATTTCGCACCATGCATCCTTATGCCGAATATCTTCAGGATTATATTCTGAGGGTTAACGGTTATTCAGAAGTTGGGAAACCGGCAGATGATTTCCGGCTCACCTCCTGGGGAAAGTTTTTCCGGAAGTACTGGCTGGATGAAGTGCCTCAACTTCTAAATGTACTCAAAGGAGAGATGAAATTGGTTGGAATACGTCCACTCAGTGAACGTTTTTTGAAAGAATATCCTGAGGATGTGCTAGCACTCCGGTCGAAACACAAACCAGGCTGCATTCCACCTTATGTGGCATTGCTGAAACAGGAAGTAAGCGAATATATTGAATCTGAACGGATATATCTTTTAGAGATAGAAAAGCATCCTTTTACCACCGATATTAAATACTTTTGCAAAGCTCTTTATAATATTTTATCGAATAAAATCCGTAGCGCCTGACGTATGAAAAAAAAATCCTTTGCCATCGTGGGATGTGGTCGCATTGCCCAGCGACATGCAGAGCATATCAGTAAATTTGGCATTCTCAAAGCTGTTTGTGATACAGAGATCAGTCGGGCCATTGAACTTGGTTCCAGATTCGACGCGGCCATTTATTACAATATCTCAAATCTCCTGGAAAACGAAAAAGATGTTGATGTCATATCGATCTGCACCCCAAATGGCATGCATGCCGAGCATTCCATCGCAGCTTTAAAGGCCGGATATCATGTGCTGTGTGAAAAGCCTATGGCAATCAATGTTCACGATTGCGGAAGGATGATCAATGAAGCTGAAAAGGCGAACAAACGACTGTTTATCGTCAAACAAAATCGTTTTAACCCTCCCATTGCCGAAGTTAAACGGCTGATTGATGAAGATATTCTTGGGAAAATATTTTCCATTCAGTTGAATTGTTTCTGGAATCGCAATGAAAATTACTTTTCTGATTCCGATTGGAAAGGGACAAAAGATTTAGACGGTGGGACCCTTTTCACCCAGTTCAGTCATTTTATCGATCTTCTGTTCTGGATGATTGGAGACATTGAAGTAGTTCATGCATATACCAATAACTTTCATCATGCCGGAATCGTTGATTTTGAAGATGCCGGAGCAGTCATTGTTAAATTCTATAATGGAGTGATTGGTACAATCAATTTTACGATCAATGCATTCCAGAAGAATATGGAAGGTTCTTTAACTATTTTTGCAGAAAATGGTACAGTAAAAATCGGAGGACAATACCTGAACGAATTGGAATATCAAAAAATTAATAACTATACAATTTCCAACCTCCCTCTTGGGAATTCTGCAAATAATTACGGAGATTACCAGGGGTCCATGTCGAATCATGATCAGGTTTATAAAAACGTAGTCGATGTTTTAAGCGGAAAAGGGATCATTGCTACCAACGGATACGAGGGCATGAAGACCGTTGAGATCATTAATAAAATATACGCAAGCGCAAAACGCAATATGCCGGATGACAAAACCCGAGATTAAAACGATTGGTATTCATCATGTCCATTTTGGCGAACATGTCACTATCGTGGAACCTGTTAATCTTTACGATTGTTCTGTAGGTTCAAACACTTTCATTGGTCCTTTTACTGAGATTCAGAAGAATGTCAGCATTGGGGCATCCTGCAAGATACAATCTCATTGCTTCATTTGTGAATTGGTTACCATAGGGGATCATTGTTTTATTTCACATGGCGCCATGTTTATCAATGACGCTTTTAAATCCGGTCACCCCGCGGGGGGAGATCGTACCCAATGGAAACCCACCACAATCGGGAATCATGTTTCCATAGGCACCAATGCAACTATTTTACCGGTGTGTATATGTGATCATGTGGTCATCGGGGCCGGATCAGTGGTAACAAAAGACATTACAGAACCGGGTATCTACGTGGGAAACCCTGCAAGGAAAACCAGATAACACTTAACATAATTTGCTAATAATGAATGTACCCTTTGTCGATTTAACGATTCAATACCATGGCTTAAAAGAAAAAATAGATGAAGCCATCTTTAAGGTTATCAATGAAAATGCTTTTATCAAAGGAAAATATGTAAAAGCACTTGAAACAAGCTTTTCTGAAAAACTGGGGCAAAAAGAATGTATCGGTGTTGCCAATGGCACCGATGCCATTTATATAGTATTGAAGAGTCTTGGCATAGGCCAGGGTGATGAAGTGATTACCACCGCCTGCTCCTGGATAGCCACCTCGGAAACAATCAGCCAGACCGGGGCTACACCTGTATTTGTTGATATTGATCCCGATTTTTTCACGATTGATCCGAATTTGATTGAAGCTAAAATTACCCCGAAAACAAAAGCCATCATTCCGGTACATTTCTTTGGACAGTCCTGTGATATGGAGAAAATTGTCAGGATTTGTAAAAAACACAATGTATTCCTGATTGAAGATTGTGCACAGGCGCATTTTGCAAAATTCAGAAATCAACACGTCGGAACCTTCGGAATTGCTTCTACCTTTAGCTTTTATCCCGGTAAGAACCTGGGTGCCTACGGTGATGCCGGAGCCATTACCACCAATGATGAAACATTGGCAAAGAAATGCCGGATGTTTGCCAACCATGGAGCATTGGTCAAACACCAACATGAGATAGAAGGCATCAACAGCCGGCTGGATGGGTTGCAGGCTGCAGTTCTATCTGTTAAATTACCATTCATTGATAAATGGAATGATGAAAGATATGCCAATGCTTTATTGTACAACAAATACTTAAAAGAAATCCCGGAAGTAATCACCCCTTTCATCCGAAAAGAGGGCAAACATATATTCCATGTTTATTGCATCAGGGTAAAACACAGGGAAAATCTTATAAAATATTTACAAAATCATAATATTGAAACGGCTATTCATTATCCCCATGCCCTTCCGTTTTTGCCGGCATATGATCGGTTCAATCATGTCCCGGAAGATTTTCCCATTGCATTCAACTATCAGTCACAAATATTAAGCCTTCCCATGTTTCCGGAACTTAGCCGGGAACAGATCCAGTTTGTGTGTACTAAAATTACTGAGTTTTTCAGGAAATAAAAGATGATGAGATTTATTCACAGAAAAAAAAGGCATCACAGAAGAACAGGGAAAAGCAGGATTAATAAAAGAAATTTTATTGAACGCTTTGTAACTTCTGTTTTATTTAAAATAATTGGTGTCCTTATTCTTTGTTTTGGTGTATTTTATGCCTTGAATTCTTTAGATATTAAGTTTGGAATTGATGATCTGATGGTTAGACTATTTAAAGCAGAAAATGATATTCAAAAACCGCCCATTTCTTCCGACAATTTCAATGTTTTACTTGTTTTCTATTTTCTTCCCGGAATCCTCCTTTTAATTTTTAGCAGTGTCATTGCCAAACGAAATAGTCTCGTCAGTTACATATTTTCAATTATCGCAATAGTTTCATTTCTATTTATTCAAATAAAAGTCCTTGCATTTGACTTTTATAAAGGTGGAGATGTTTATCCCTCCTATTTTATTGCTGTTATTTTTTTAGTATTCACCACTATGGGCCCAATCACCAATGCTGTTCTTCTCAAAAAACAATCTATTCTTACACTGACATGTATATATTTTTATTTATGTTTGATTTTATATGTAAGCATGTATGGTTGGCATTTAAATTATCTCCTCCCCCTATTGTTATTGTTTACAATTGGTATCGCATGGACTTCTGTTAAAATAAATAAGTATAATATCAATATTGTCAATTTCATTCTTGCCATTTCATTTTTCTCCATTTTCTGGCTCAGAAAACTGTTGGTAAATTCCAAGACTGAATTTCTCTTTCCCTTTTTGATTTATAGTTCGATACTTTTCCTACTCTTTTATTTTATCATATTTTATTCTTCCAGTGATAAGGTAAATGCCATGTCAAAATGGATGCAAATGATCATAGGCTTTTCAAACCTGATATTTTATGCTGGAACTACAGCCTTTGTCATGATTAAATATTTCTCCTTTGACTATTTATGGGTCTTTGCGCTGGCATTATTATTATTTAATATTGTAGGGTTATATCTTTCAGGCAAGTATTTTCCCTCTGTCTGGAAACTACCCATGCATATTATAACGGTCATTCTCGCTTCACTCATTCTCCCTTTGCTATTTAACATTAGTACCCTGTTACTTTTCACTGCCGGTCTTTCTGTTCTTTTGCTGCTTTACTCCAAATATTCTAAAAATCAGTCTTCCATCATTTTTTCAATGTTTGCCATGGGAATCATGAGTCTTGATTTCTTCTTTCACTGGATTTTTAAATATCTTCCTGCCCTTGTATTCAGCAATGAAATACCATCAGCTTCTCTTTGGGGACATGGCATATTGAGCGGTGTCACCATGGTTGCCACCCTGTTCCTGAGTAATTTATTGTTAAAAGACATTGAAATTACCCTTCCTAAAAGCACATTCAACCGAATCCGCTATATTCGACTGATCAAGGGGCTTACCCTGTTTTCCGTTTTCCTCACGGCAGGATGGGCCTTTAGCGCTTTGCTTGCTTCCCTTTCAGGATCTATACAAATTATTGCACCGGCATGGTTTATCTCCGGAAGCCTCTTTTTCATTCTTCTGATTGTATCGGATTCACAGAAATTTTCTGCCTTTAAAAAACCAATTCTCTTTCTTGCGCTTGGCTTTACATTGTCGTATCCAATGCTCGTTTCTCTAAATTTTTCAGAAAGCCTGAATAATCTTATCGAATCAGGGACATTATCGGTTCAAAGCCTTATCCTTCATTATTTTGCGCTCATTCTCATACTCCTGCTTACCATGGCATGTTTGAGACGTCTTTACCATTTTTATCCCATGAACTTAAGCCTGAGAAGGGGATTACAGCTTTATGGGGTAATGATGCTGCTGTTAATATTATGTACCACTTATGATGAACTGTCAATATTACTCAGGAGTTCAGGCTTTATATTAAAACCATCCGCTGCCCTTGGAAAAGACATCCTTGAATCTAACCATCGGCTTCCCGATTCCATGATCCTTATTGCCTCCTCCCTGGGCATTCTTGTCTGGTCACTTTTTAAACGCCAAAGTTTCTTACGCAATTTTTCCATCCTTCTTTTTGCCCTTGCCATTGTTAAAATATTTCTCTACGACTTTACCCTGTTGGGACAGGCAATTCGCACTGTTCTCCTCTTTTTCATTGGTATCCTCCTTTTAAGCTTTTCTTTCTTCTATCCCCGTTTAAAAAAAGTCGCATCTGGTTCAAGAAAAAAGAAACGGATTCAACATTCCCACACAACCATAATAACTGATCAGGCAATAAATAAGCCCGACACAGTCTAAATGGCTAATCTTAATTACAAACGGAAATAAAATATACAAACAATAATGTGTGAAGGTATAGAATTGTACCTGCCTGAAAAAGACATCATTCCTGCTTCAGTTATTTCATTTGTGCAATCTCATCCTGATGCTTCCTGGTTTCACCTTGTAGCCCTGGAAAAAAATTGTGCTTTATTACCCGGATTTTCACCCTTTGTAATCTGTTTACAAGAGAAAAACACCAATGTTTCAGGAGTGATTTGTGCCTTTTTAATACGATCAGACGAACAAAATAATTTGCTTCATTCTATCTCCAGCATAAGAATTTATGGTGCTCCATTGATCAGCCCCAGGAAAGAAACTCAGGAAGAAATTCTGGATAAACTGTTACATGGTCTGAGTGATTTTGCTTCTTTGTACACACACTGCATTGAATTCTGGAATGACAAGGAAACAGAATCACTCAAATCAGTCTTTTTATCCCATGGGTTTTTATTTTCATCCCACCTCAATCTTATAAAAAGTATTCCCGATAAACAAACTATATGGGACAGCCTGAGCACTTCCCGTCGCCGGCAGATCAGAAGGGCCTCTGAGAATGGATCCGCGATCAGGGAGGTCAAAAGCAGTGAGGAAGTCGTGCAATTATATCATATCCTGAAGAATCTCTTTGCCAATAAAATAAAGAAGAATATTCCATCCCTTGAGACTTTTATTAATTTTTATTCAACATCAAAAATTGCAGGCCAGGGAGTGGTTCTGGTAGTACTGATAGCGGAAAAAGTGATCGGTGGAATCATCTGTCCTGTGCTGAAAAACAAGATAATGTATGAGTGGTACATTTGCGGACAGGATAAAGAGTATCCTAAAAATTTCCCTTCTGTGATGGCTACCTGGGCGGGATTGGTTTATGCTGCTGATAATAATATACCCGCTTTTAATTTTCTCGGTTTAGGAAAACCAGAAACACCCTATGGTGTCCGCGATTTTAAACTGCGTTTTAGTGGGGATGTGGTAAATTTTGGCCGGTACACGAAAACACTGTAGTACAGTCTATTTTCGGTTTGCTTTCACAAACCACAGCCATAAGCCAAAAATAACAATGTAAAAAAAACCTCTTAACACATTATCATGGACAGGTTTTGTCCATTCCGGTTGCCAGACCGAAACCAACGACATGAGCGCAACCCTGATGATATTCGTAATATGAATAAAAATCATCCCCATTGGTATAAACCAGAGTTTTCGTTTCCGGGATCCGGGAAAAATTAATAATAACAAAGCAAACTGCAGGATCTGTTTATCCCCCGAACAACTATCATTGATTGCGATACCAGAACCATTGCTGAAATACATGACATGATCGGTTCTAGTCAGATTTAATCCCAGAATGTGTTGATTTACCCAGGTACTCTGCTCAAAAACAGTCGCAGCCATAAAATTCCGAATACTTCCCATCCATGCCTGTATTGGCCAATATTGAAAATGCATCGCCCAAAACCTATAGGAGAAATGGATGACTGCCGTTATTACTATAAACCAAATAACCTCCCTTACCTGCTTGTACTTCGAATCCCGAAAAAAAAATTTTATTTGAGAAGAAACCTCTTCTATCCTATTGTATATCATTATATAAATTACTAATTCTGAATTGATTCCTAATTCCTCACTCCTAATTCCTAATTGCTTCAAAATCCCACATTGATCCCCATGATCAGTGTATTTGTTTTCCCAAGATAAATCTCCGGTCCATATTTAACATCTCCTTTCCGGTTGGTATTCTGATACTGTAACCACACATAGGCATTATTCATCAACTCATACCTGGCCATGAACTCGAATTGGTAGTTCTGCCAGGTTTTGTCTTTTAAAAAGGGGATCTTATCATAATCTGCACCAAGGGCACTAGTATATTCTATATCAGCTCCATGCTCAGCTAGGGTATATGAAGTATTCAGGTACAAGCCGCGTATTGGTTTCCAGGCAAGGGCAACATAAATCTCCTGGGAATTATCGCGCATATAATGGCCCATATTAAAATTATTTGAGGTGAAGGTAGTGGTTGATATGTAATGTTTATATGTTAAGGGTTGTGTCCGGGTATATTCTCCGGTAAGCGACAGATTCTGAATTGGAAAATCACTCAGCCTGAAACCAAACTTCCAGCTCGTGAAGTTGTTCTCATCCTTTTTAAAAACCCTGGAAAGCATAAATTCATCGATGAATAATGTGACATATAGGTTCAGATGATTGATCTGACGGCTGGAAATATCAAAGAACATTTGGGCATTGCTACCGGCATCGTTGTTAAAATAGGTTGAATGATCCACCGATTTAAAAAATAAAAAGGGGATCAGGAATGCCGGGTTAATGTTATCTGAGCTATAGATAATTGAATTCCCAAAGGAAATATTCAGTCTTTTCCATGGGATAACTGTAAACATATTGGCGGCAATGAACTTATTGTGATAGACCACACGATAAACATCTCCTGCCCAATAACTGCGCGTACTATCAATCACCTTACAGGAGAGCCATCCATGGATATAATTGAAATCAAACCACTTTGCAGGATTAAGATGCAACTGAATATATGGGAAAGACGGGGCATGGCCGGAGAAAATATTCGCTCCGTGATAATTATTTCCCCAGGTAAAAAAGTCCTTCATTAACCCAAAAGAACCCCATTTCCAGGCCACCGTAATTCCTCCCCTCGCTTCGCTGAAATCTCCCCCCTTTCTTCCTCCCTCATTCACTTTATACACACCACCCGTTTCCCGTGTTAAATATTCAGGAAGAGACATGAGTTCACTTTCAGAATTATCGCGTAAACTGCCATACATTCCAAAATTCTTCCCGATATATGCAAAAAAGGATCCCCCCCAGTAACGATGATACATGTTTCCGTTTTCATTAAACATGTATGATAAACCGATGATTGGTCTGACCGAAAATGTGAACAGCGAATCCTTATAATGAAACCCCAATGGATTCAAAGCCACTTTCATGCTTGGGGTATTCTTTGCAATAAATCCCAGTTTATGATCAAAAGAAAAAGGAATCTTCTTTCCTTCCAATTGATAATCCTGTAAATAGAACATCAACTCCTTTTTCTGGCGAAGATTTAGTTTGTGAGTTGGTGAGTTGGTGAGCTCGCGAGCTTCACGTAGCTTCCTGGCAATGTATTCCCGTGAGTATGGCTTAACGACCGAGTTGATTTCAATAATCCTCAAATTGGCTAATTCATCAAGAAACTCATAGATACCGGTATTGTTGATATCCTCGTACACTACCTGGGTCTTGCCTGAAAAAGCTATCAGGAAGATAAAAAAAACAATGTATAATTTTTTCATGTAAAGTTTTTGCAGGATCAAAAATAGTAAATATTTGCGATAGGCGATAAGCGATCTGCGATAGGCGATAGGCGATGGGCGATCCAAGAATCGATAAAATTTCATAAAAAACTCACCAACTCACCATCTCACCACCTCACCATCTCACCAACTTCTTATTGCCAATTGTAATCTTAACCTGTTAACCACAATAGTCACAATAGGACACACTAGGTTATTGGCCGGGATTTCTATTGTGATCTATGTGCCTAAGTGGTAAAAAACATCGCTTATCGCAGATCGCCTATCGCCTATCGCTTATTGCCTCCCTCAACGGCATTACCCAGACATTTTTTTTCAGCGGATAAGCTTTTTCAACGGGCGAAATCACCCATGCTTCATTAATCTGCAAGTCTTCCATCGCCTGATAAAAACCCCTTTCAAGCCGAGGAGCTAAGGATGCCTTACATTCTATGGCGATTTTTCTGTTTCCTGTTCTGACAACAAGATCCAGTTCAGCTCCACCCGCGGTTCGGTAAAATCCGGAATCCTCCTCCCCGAATAATGATATCATTTGTTCGATGACCATCCCTTCCCATGATGCTCCCACGATGGGATGCCCCAGTAGCTCATTTTTTGTATGAATATTGAGCAGGGTGTGTAAAATACCACTATCGCGCAAATACACTTTTGGCGCTTTAATCAGTCGCTTATTCAGATTGGTATCCATCGGGAGCAAGATTCTTACCATAAAGGTTTCTTTTAACAGATCAAGGTATTTTCGCACTGTCGTGTGGCTGATACCGAGTGAGCCACCGAATTGTGACAGGTTAATGAGTTGACCGTGTTGATTCGCACACATCTTCCATAAACGGTGCATGGTGAGCGGGGGGATATTAAATCCCAGAGAAACCAGATCGCGCTCCAGAAAAGCGCTGATAAAACTCTGCCGAAGAAGATCACGGGATGCTGAACCCAGGATCAGAAATTGGCCGTTGCGCTCATTCCTGTCAATGATACTAAGCGATATATGTACGCAAATTGAAAGCCCAACTTTCAATTTACATAGATATTTCCCACCAGCTCACCAACTCACTAACTCACCACCTCACCATCTCACCAGCTCACCAGCTTTCCCATCGCTCCTCACGCCTGTCCCTTCATCCAGAGTTCAAAAAACGGATCGGAAATACAGAATTGCTTTTCTTGCTTTTCGAGGATATCAAGGTCGATCATGCGCTTGTATGCTTTCTGAATGCTGGAAGTGGGAAACAGTCGGTATTGCTGTAAGAACTCCGATTCATAACTGCCAAACCCGTGAATGGCAATGGCGGTGAGCAATTTCACCTGAAAAGCGGTCAACTGGCTACGGATCCCCTGGAAATAATCCGACTGGTTGATCAGTAAACGGCCAAGCGCCCGGGTATATATTTCCTCCGGATTTCTGTTTGAAAGTCTTGCGCCTTCCCAGATCTCAGCAGCCAGATATTGAATATAATAGGGAATATTGCGGGTTTGTGTGATGATCTGCCGGCTCAGCTCTTCGGGAATGATATATCCTCCCGCCTTGAACCGTTCCATAAGAAATATCATGGATTCTGTTTCTGCAGGCTTCTGTAAGCGGAACAACTTTCCGAAGTTATAAAATGCCCTGTCCTTGCGCGAAAACATATTTAACAGCATATGCCGCTGGCTTCCCAGAAACACATAACTGGCATTGCGATGATGCTGGAAACTGGCCCGGAGTTCCTTCTCAAACGATTCCCCGTTTAGCTTTTCAATTTCCTGGAATTCATCAAAAACCACGATCCAGCATTTTTCCCTTTTTTCTTTCGCGGGGATGTTGACAATATCCTCAAAGGCCCTGGCTGTCTGCATGGGATCAATGGATAGCCGGAGCTCCGGCAAGCCATACTGATCCAGTCCCATGGCAGGCTGTATCCCCCGGATCAAACCCTGTATCCATTGTAATCCTTTCGTCCAGTTGGAAAGCGGCCGCATAAGTTCCCGGGCATATAATTCTATCATCTTCTCCCTCGACGACACCTTGAAGAAGTCGATGTACACCGTAGGATGCCCTTCAGCCTCCAAATCTTTCAGCGCTTTAATTACCAGGGAGGACTTCCCGATGCGTCTCGGAGCATGCATGATCATATTCGTGGCATTGCACATCGATAGTTTAATTTCCTCCAGCTCCTTTTTACGACCATAGAAAAACGGCGCATCCACCGTCTTCCCATAACTAAATGGATTATCAATCATATACTTAAAATTATACTCTTTAGCATTATACCATATGGCGTTACGCTAAATGGCATAAATATAATCGGGAACAAAGATAGATAAAAATGATCCAGGATGCAAGTCAGTTAGTTACTCACCATCTCACCCCCTCACCAGCTTCTTATTGTCCATTGTAATCTTAACCTATTAACCACAATAGTCACATTAGGGCACAATAGTTTATTTGATGCAATTTCTACTGTGATCTATGTGCCTACTGTGGTAAAAACATCGCATATCGCCTATCGCCTATCGCCCATCGCTTATCGCTCAAAAAATTTATAAAATGTTAATATAGAAATACTATTTACAAATTAAAATAACTTACATTTGTTGCATGCTGTATTTTATTCTCTGACAGATATATAGCATAGCATCACCGGGTTAATCATACTTTAAACGCTCCATTGTATGTATTTACTCATCCAGATCCGTCTTCTTTTTTGCAGGCTTCTTTTCGGGCGTTCGTCGCTGAAATTTGAGGAACTGCTTAAAAAATCAATCCTGATTAAAAATAAAAAACCGAAACTCACCTTTTGTTTTAACAACGAAGTTATTCTTCATTTCGAGCACATGATACTGAAAAAGAAAGCATTTCCGGTTTTCGGCACCAGGGAAAGTATTGGTCTCGATGCTATTGAATTCGGGGAAGAACTAGGGAAAATAACCAAACGAAAAGGTGAGCCTCAGTGTATTAATACCCAGGAGCTTGGAAAAAACATCATCCACATTATCGGCTACCGGGAAACCATCATGGACAAATCGGTAAAAACATTGTTTTTCACTTGTAAAAACAAATATTTCTTCGGAGAATACCTGTTTCAGAGCGGGTTGAAGGAAATCCAGGAACCACTGGCAAATATCATTTTACAAAAATACAAGATTCCGTTTCAGGAGCCCCCCGCCTCCTTCTATATTGAAGATGTAAACGGTTCCCTGCTGTGCTTTTATGACGACGGCTTTTCTCTTTTCATAAAATATTATAATCCCGGTTTTTCACCCATCCACGATGAGCTGTCGATACTATTCAAAGTTCAAAGCACGGCCCCCCCTGAAACAGATCCCGACACACTATCGAACCGGCTGAAAATATTATACCAGAAAAAACCATTCTGAAAAGCATAAAAGCAGGCTACTTTGCTTTCAGGGATATTGCCGGCCAGCAAATAGGTGGTATAGAAAATAACGGGCGATACCACCACGGCCATCCAGAATGAAATCCCCCGGAAACCATGAAGCATCAGTTTACAGATATTCACCGTGATTTTTCCGGCCGTCTTCCGGGCCCTGAGCGATTCAAAAACCTGATTGCAGAACATGCCTGCCAGCATGATGCCAAACATAATTAATGACTTTTGCCAGTCCTCGCAGGCCATCTCCAGGGAGGAGTCCTCTCTCCCGGCCAGTCCGGAATAAACGTTCAGGTAGACCAAGTAATTAAACAACAGGCTCATCGAGGTACCGGCTGCAAGCGCCAGTATCAATAACTCATTCCTGTCGGAGTTTCTCATTTCGGTATTCATAAAAAGAAAATTAAAGGTTTCTTTTTACAAGACACCGAAAGCTTCAGAAAAGTTGCATGAAGAAGGCTGCAGTTCAGTCAGGAATCAGGAATTACCTGACTCCCTGGACGAAAGTCATTCCCCTGATTCCGGCATCGACCGGGAGGTTGCCGATGAACCAGGTTCTTCCGGCGTTGTTGGAATAATAAACGATCCCTCTCCGGCCGGGGAAATTGCCGCTGCCGCAGAGCCATATTCTGGCAGTATCGAGCAGAGATATTTCGTTCAGGGTATATTTACCCGACTGGGGCCAGTGAGTCATCCATGTAGCTCCTCCGTCGGTACTGCGGAAAGCGCGTCCCTGCTCACCGGCAGCCCAGATATTGGTTTCGGAAGAAGCACAGACATCGCGAATGATCCCGGTGATGGAAGTATATACCGGATACCATTGATTGCCTCCGTCTATCGATTTATAGACCGTTGAGCCTGAAGTGAGAAAGACGAGGGTATCGCTGATGGCAAAAATTGAATTTAAGCGGGTGAAACTTCCGGGATGGGAGGCGGCAAACTGTTGCCCGCCATCCGTGCTATGCAATATTACCGTTGTGCTGTCATTTCCCAGGGTATCAGCGATGTTCCCGATCAACCAGATGCTGTTACCAGAAACCGAGATACCGGAGAAGGCTGCTTTTGAAAGTGAATCGAGTATAAGCGGATTCCAGTTATTCCCTTTGTCGTCGCTGTAGATCAGCTTTCCTTTTTCTCCGCATACCCATACACGGCTTCCTGTTTTGGCATAAACGGCGAGCATGGCGGCACTGTCGAGCATGGCTTTTGTGCCCTGTCGTTCCCAGGTCAGGCCCCCGTCAGCGGAAAACATGATCATGCCGTATCCCATCAGGGTATCACCAACTGCCCAGATATAGTTCTGATCCATGGCGCTGATGTCGTTCATGTCCACTCCGGGAATCTGGGAAACCGATCCCTGACGAAACCAGCTCAGCCCGTTATCGCCCGATTTAAGCATGGTACCGTAACCATCAAATGATTCCCCGGCGATCCATCCCGTGAAACCATCCTCATCAGGTACGACAACATCATGATGGCTGCAGGAAAAGGCAAACAGCATTAAAAAAACCAGGCCGGAAATATATTTTCTTTGACTCATAACCTTTGATTAACGAAATCAAAGATAATATATTTTTCACCGACATTATGAAGAATCACCTTTCGCTTATCGCCTATCTCAAAAATATAGTATCTTCGCCATTGGTCAGGACTTTTTAAAAATGCCTATGCTTGTTAATCCTTCCCTGATTCTTGGCATCATTCAGAATATCGCGTTGCTGATCGCCACCAGTCTGCTGATCGATTTCTTCTGGACCAGGCAGGAAGATCAACTTCATCTGAAGGATAAAATTCTCACCGGGCTGTTCCTCGGGTTTACGGGGATTGCGCTCATGCTCACCCCCTGGGTCCTGGTTCCCGGCCTGGCGTGGAGAAAATTCAGGCCCCGATGGAAAGAAAAGAACCGCCCCCTGGGAACCATGTTGCTGGTAGAACCGGATTCGGGCCTTATCATCGATGCGAATCATGCAGCGGCCAGGTTCTATGGTTATATCATTCATGAGCTTACGCAAAAACACGTTCAGGACATCAACTCCCTGCCCAGGGAAAAAGCTGCTGAGGCCCGCTGGAAGGCCCTGCTTGGAGAACAGAGCTATATCATTTCCGAGCATACCTTGTCGAACGGAGATCGACGCATGGTAGAGATTCATTCTTCACCCATCAATTTCCACGAAAAGACGGTGCTTTTTTCCATCCTTCATGATATCACGGAACGTAAGCTGGCGGAGGAAGCCATGAGTCATGAACTCCGCACCCCACTCAATGCCATCATCGGTTTCAGCAGTATCATGAATGTCGAAACCCGGGTTCCCGACATGCTGCGTTTCGCGGAGATCATTCATAACAGCGGGAACCATTTGCTATCGATCATAGAATCTATTTTTGATGTGGCTTTGCTGCAATCGGGTGAATATAAGATCAATAACACCCGATTTCCCGTCGATGATCTGTTGCATGGACTGACAGATTATGCGAATATCGAAAAAAAGAAAAGAAAAAAGGAACATCTGTTGATCCGTTTCATTCCTCCTTCCGGGACTTCTTCCCCCCACATCCTGACCGACCGTAGCAAACTCATGCAGCTCATAACCAACCTGCTGAATAACGCGATCAAATATACCCTTACCGGAAGCATTGAATTTGGATATAAAACAGAAGGCCGGGATTGGACTTGGCCTTTCCATCTGCAAGGAGATTGCCAACCTCCTTCATGGCACAATCTGGCTTGAAACCGTAGAAAATGAAGGATCGACATTTTACTTCCTGCTGCCCGATGCCGTGCTTGAGGAGAAACCCGAAGAAGCTGAGCCTGATTCCCGGATTGCACCCATTAAGCTGTCGGGAAAGACCCTATTGATAGTAGATGATATGGACGAAAATATCTATCTCCTCGAACGATTCCTCCTGCCGACGCAAGCCAACATCCTGAAGGCGGATTCGGGAGAGGGGGCCATCAGCCAGGTGCAGGACCAGGCCGGAATTGATCATCATCGCACAAACAGCCCATGCCGTCAGCGGCATCAAAGAAAAGACAAGAGAAGCAGGTTTCCGGGGATATATTTCAAAACCGATCAACCGGAAAGAACTGTACCGGCAACTGGAAGAAATTTTCGGTTTGTAGCCCGTAGGGGATTCGAACCCCTGATTTCCAGGATGAAAACCTGGCGTCCTAACCGACTAGACGAACGGGCCAATGCTTGTAATTCGGGCGGCAAAAATACAAAAATAAATTCTAAAGCAAAAATAATTTTCTACTTTTATTAAAATCTTCTTTCGATGAGTTCCCCAGACCCTTCCGCCAAAGCCCTGATCAGGGATATTATCCGCAAGAACAACCTCAAACAGGAGGTGTATGAGAAGACCCTGGAAGTTTTCAACCAGTTCAAGCAATTGTCGTCGGAACTGGTGGGTGATTATGCCCGGAACCCGGGGGAGTCAAATGGAAAAACGAAATCCAGGTCCAGGTACCCCCTATTGTTTGAATACACCGACCGTGGGCAGTTTGAATTTCAGCTTAAGTTCGGTTCGGATGTGCTTATTTTTTTCATGCACAGCAATATATTTGAATTTCCCCGCGATCATGAAGTGATGAAAACCTCTTATACCCGGGAAGATAAGAGCCGTTCTTATTGCGGCATCATTCATATATTCAACTTCCTGGCCGATTCTTTTAAATACAACCGCACCAACGACCTGGGTTACCTCATCGGCAGGGTATTCGTCAATCGTGAATTGCATTACTTCATCGAAGGAAAGCGGGAGATCGGATTACTTTACAATAACTTCCCTTATAGTAAACTGAAGCTGAAAGATATCCGATCTGTCCTCCATTCTTCGATCAGGTATACCATAAATTTTGACCTGCTTACCCCCGACTATGAGAACATGAAGGAGGTCACGGTTCTGGAAATGCAGACTACCCTGGATTCCATGTCGATACGAACCGGTAAAAGACTGGGATTCAGATTTCAAAAAGATGAACTGGAGGAATAAATGAACCTTTTTCTCAACGAGCGTTGTATCCGGCTGTCGGAGCACAAACCATCAGCGGAAAAAAAACACAGCCTGGTTGCCGCTTTCGAATCAAAGCGACAAATCGCCGGTCTTTATCGTCAGTTTGAAAACGATGCCGGCATCCCGGAACTGCTGATCTGGTCGGGAAACGAATATGATAAACTATGCAGGAAATTCATTTCCCTGTTTACCCGGATTGACGCAGCCGGGGGACTGGTTGTGAATGAAGAAGGCAGCCTGCTTTTCATTTACCGTTTTGAATATTGGGATCTTCCAAAAGGGAAGATAGAGACAAGAAAAAATGAAACTGCGCCTGATGCTGCCATCCGTGAAGTAAAAGAAGAAACCGGACTCAGATCGGTTATCATTACCGGGGCGCTTCCCGCTACCTGGCATATTTACAGGCATAAAGAGAAAACCATCCTGAAGTGTACCCATTGGTTTAAAATGCAGGCTGATTCCTCACAGATACTTCAACCCCAGGAAGAAGAAGGAATTCTCAGCATAAAATGGATCCGTCGGCAAGATCTGGCTACTATCCTTCCTGAAACTTATACATCACTCAGGGAGCTGATTCAGTCAGGAGACCAACATTAAGAGTTAACCCTCAACAAAAAATCGATTATCGTCTATCGCCTATCGCCTATCGCCTATCGCCTAAATTTTTTTGTATCTTTGTACCCTAAATCAAGCTTGTTTTATGGTCTATAACAAAGACATTGCATTTCAGACTGCCGAGTTACTCTTAAAGGTCAAAGCGGTAAAGCTCAGCCCCAAGGACCTGTTTACCTGGGCTTCAGGGATTAAATCTCCGATCTATTGCGACAATCGTATAACACTTTCCTATCCCGAAATACGGACCTTTATCCGTCAGAATTTTGTCAGGGCTATTGAAGAGAATCCATTTGAACCAGAACTTATTGCCGGGGTTGCCACCGGTGGCATTGCCCAGGGAGCCCTGGTCGCCCAGGAACTCGGATTACCTTTTGCCTATGTGCGTTCAGGCAAAAAAGACCATGGTCTTACCAACCAGATCGAAGGGGAAGTACGCAGCAAACAGCGGGTGGTAGTGGTAGAAGATCTGGTATCCACCGGATCATCCAGTTTATCGGCCGTAGCTGCTTTAAGAGAAGCAGGATGCACGATTAAAGGGATGGTGGCCATTTTCACCTATAACCTTCCGAAAGCCGACAAGGCATTTAAAGAAGCAGAATGTGCCCTGGTGACCCTCACCGATTTCGATCATCTCATTAAAAAAGCGCTGGAAATTGGCTATATCACAGATGGTGATGTAAGAATTCTCCGGGACTTCAAAGACAGCCTTGCCGGTTAAAACTCACCAACTCACCAACTCACCAACTCACCAACTCGCCAACTAATCAACAATAACCTTCCGGTTGATGGTTTGTCCGTCGATAGTCAGGCGAACGATATAGATGCCTTTATTGACATTTTCCAGTTGAATTTCACGGCTATTGGTACCGCTGTTGAAATTCAGTTCTCGGCTGATCAGGGTTTTACCCAGCAGGTCAACCAGTGAGAAATGGGCAGAGGCTGCTTCATTCATATCCACGCGGAGGGTAATTTTATCTCTGGCAGGATTGGGGAAGATGCTGAAATTTCCTAAGCCGGGTTCATCCATACCGATAGCGCTGGCGGTGGTAAATGGCCATACCGGGCTCCAATCGGTGGTATCTGCAACCCCGCTGAAACTGGAAAATGCGCGCATTCTCCAGAAGTAGGTTTTTAATGGATTCAGTTTTTTTGTCAGTTGGTAGGAAACATCAGCGGCGGCTGGTTTATAGTCCAGGATGGGATTCGGGAAGGTGATCAGGGAATCGACCTGGATCTGGAAGCCGGAAATGGCTGACATGGTTTTCCAGACAAATTTCGGTTTTGCAACAACGTCGAGACCGGCGCTGTCGGGGGAGGACAGGATCACGGTATTGACCGTAGTAAAGTTAAAAGGAATTGCCCAGTCCAGGGTATCTTTCTGATGCCGGCCTCGGTCGCGGTAATAATATTTTGTTCCGAAGGTAGTCAGGGTCGCGAAAGTAAAGTTGGTATCGACCTCTCCATGGGCAACGATCTGGGTAAAAGCTTCATCTTTTGCCAGCATATACTCATAAGCCAGCAGGCCGGTAAATCCTTTCCATTTCAGTTTGGTATCCAGGGCATATCCTCCTTTTCCATTTTCAGGAGAACTCAGGGTATCACGCTGGGCAACGGTAAAGTTATACGGATCGCTCCATCCGCTAGTACTAAGGTTGTGACGGGCACGGGCCCTCCAGTAGTATTTCGTTCCAAAATACAGCTGTGAGGTACGGGCAGAAATAGTATCTGTTGCTTTGGGACTTGCCGGAGCAATAACCGTTCCTTCGAGGAGCTGGGGAGAATTGAAATCAGTAGTAACATCCATTTGATAATCAAAATACTTCACCCCGGTGATGAGTACCGTTGTGCTGCCGGGCACGGTTGTTTTCCAGCTGAGATAAGTATTCGGAGCTTTGTTTTTGGCGTTATTCGCTGGTTTTGCCAGGGTAACCGAGTTCAGGACCTCGAAATTCCAGATATCTGACCAGGCGGATGTTTGTCCAAGGTCGATGGCCCTTACCCTCCAGTAGTAGGTTTGCCCGAACAGAAGTTCATGGGAGGTATAACCGGTGAGGAGAACGAGGGTAGTATCGACCTTGAGGGTTGAATTGAAGTTCATGGTCGTATCGAGCTGAACCTGATATTGTAGTCCAAGGCTACCTGCAATGGCATTCCAGCTGATGGTTACATTGGGCACTTGATTTTCTGCAGCATTGGCAGGTGATTTCAGTGTCGGTTTATAAACATCCGGTTGTGCCATGATGCTACCTGCAAGCAGGAAAACAAATAAAGTCAATAAATATCTTTTCATGTTTGGTTGGTTTTATTCAGGTTACAGTTTCACGATTTTACCAAAGCAGTTATTCACGCGTACGATATAAGTGCCGGCAGGCAGTGTCCGCAAGTCGAGCGTAGAAGTATGGGTACCTTTTGTTTGATTGCCGAAGGAAGTACTTAAGGTCATTCTTCCCATCAGATCGTTCACCTGAACGCTGACTGTTCCATGGTTCTCCATGGTATAAGAAATATTTACCTTTTCGTTTACAGGATTCGGGAAAATACCGAGGCTGCAGGAAGTTGCCGGATTTCCATGAACGGGGTCAATACCTGTCGGGGTATAATAGGTGGTATCCATCCATAGTCCGCGGCCATAAGAAGAAGCATATATTGTACCCTGATTTTTCACGATATAAAAATCGGTAGTCTGCTGACGGATTTCCGTTACAGGCACATCCCCCATATTGGAAAGTTCGGTTTGCCATTCAGGATCAGCTGAAAGGAAGTTGTTGGTTCCGAATATCCCGAATTCGGTACCAATGATGGCCCGGTTATTATCGTGCATTTCGATGATGCCTGTAAAGACAGGGAAGCCGGGCAGATTACCCTGAGCTGAAGTGAAAACGGGCAAAGAATCCAGGGCATTTTCGGTACGGTAGATATAATCGCCATTGCCATAATTTCCCAGGGTAACCATGAGGTTGGCCGGATTGTTGGGGTTGATGGCAATATTGCTGACATAGCGGCCTTTGAAAGGCAAATTATCGAACAGTTCGTTGGAGACGATACATGTAGGGCTACTTACATCGGCGGTTGCCTGATTATAGGCCAGGGCCAGGTTGGATGCCCTGTAGAGGCGTCCGCCTTTCGTACCCAGCCAGAGGGTATTCAGGTCTTTGGATACGGAGAGGGTGCTGATGGTGTCGGCTAAAACTTCCGCATCGGTACTGGGTATTTTAAATACCTGGAACCAGGTGGGAAGTTGAGTAAACTTCAGGGCATCTTTGGTCATGAATACGCCGGTTTTGGTTCCCTGGGTTCCGTAGATAAAAAATCTTGCAGCAACAGGGTCGGGGACCAGAATGCTGTCGCCGGGATAAAGGGGAGCGGTGGTCAGGTATTCGAACTGGAATCTCCCGTTGGAGCTGGCAACAGCGACAATGGTATCAGCAGGAATCACTTTTGTGGTCCGGTTGTAATATTTAACCGAATCCAGGGTATTTTCGAAAGTGAAGCTTTCCCAGAGTTTCATGGGAAGGATGGGAGCGGCATTGTTATCGATCAGCATGGCAAAGCCATTGTCGTAGCTTAATTCTGTTGTTTCCTGGCGGCGGACGGTATCGCCGGCGCGGGTCATAAAAATTGTTTTCGGAGTGATCATCGACCATTCGCAGGAGCCCCCGTTACCCCCTTCGTTGGCAGCGCCGAGCATTCCGGCGGTGGGATCGCCTTTCCACACCTGCATACCATCATTGATATTGTTGACGAGTTGAGGATAGTAAACGCCCAGAGCCAATGTTCCAATATTCTGAGCCCCACCGAGGACCCAGTCGTTCTTTGTCGAGAAAGCGACGCTATTGAAGCGGGAAACCATATAATTTTTATTGCTGGTCTGGAAGGTAATGTAATCGGTTCCAATGATGCCGGTAGAAATTCCCCCATCGCTGGCAATAGCTAACTGAGTAGGGAAGCCGGGACGGAAAGCATAGGCATGGTGATTGCTTGGCAGATACTGGGGAATTTGTGTAGGGTCGAGCAGGTTGGCATCGCCGAAGCTCATTTTTTCCCAGTTATAAAAACCGGTTTCATTCACCTCTTTCCCCCACCACATATTTACGCCGCCGAGAAGGATCTGTAAAGGATCTTCCGGAAAAACAACCAGGGTACTGGCGGAACAGGCATGAGCGCCAAAAGGATCGATCTGATCGTTACCCGGAAAAACGATACTCCAGCTAAGCCCTTTATTGAAGGAACGGTAGAGGTTCATCAGTTTGCCGGCTGTGGATGCCAGGCAGACGTACAGAACTGTTGGGTCTGAGGGCGCAATGGCCAGGTTGGTCCAGCCCATCCCTGTGTTAGGCAGGGCATTTTCGAGACCGGTGGAAAGGTTTACAAAATTATTCACATTGCCATCGCGGGAGATATAAACAGAATCGGCTACCACGGTAAGGATGGTTCCATCGCTGCCGATGGCCAGATCGTTGCAGTAACCGGAACGGATCTGGGTCCAGTCGCTGCCATTGTCGCTGTATAACAAACCGCTGTTGGTAGCGGCAAAGATGCGGTCATTTCTTTTATCAACGGCAAGTTTGGCAATGGAAGCCCAGTTATGACCGGTTGTACTGGCGACATGCAGGAAGTTAATCCCGTCATCGCTGCGGTACAATCCTGTACCCAGGTAATCGGCATCGTTGCAAAAAGTAACCCCGGTACCGGCATAGATAATGCCCGTGCTTGTCTGTGCCAGACTTGAAACCTTGAGCACCCTGTCGCTGGTTACGGTCATCTGATGCCAGGTAAGTCCCAGGTTATCGGAACGCCATATCCCGCCGTTCACGGCGCCGGCATAGATGGTAGAACCGGTAGCATCACGGTTATCATACATCGTGGTCCAGGTAGCACCAGCATAATTATCGGGGCCCATGGAGAGCCAGTTAAGGTTAAGTACGCTTCCTTTTGATCCTGACTTGAAAACCTCCAGTTGCTGAATGGCTTTCTGCTGATCGTCAATGCTAACTCTTCCTGTCAACTGATTGGCCCGCATTCTTTCCATGCGCGATTTTCCATCGGCTTTCTTCGCAGCCGTATTGCCGGGAGTTCCGGCCATGGTCAGCGTGGAAAACAAAAGAAAAGAAAGTCCCACAAAAGCTGCTAATAAGCCAGATGGTAAAATTCTATTTTTCATATCAATCGTTTTAATTTATATATTTTTGCTGTTACATTATTCGCAAATGCAGGAATATCAAGACTTAACACAACCTGACAAGAAGGTTGATTTTAAACGAACAAATATAAATGAAAAAACATTATCTGCAAAACTTTTTTTGGCGACCCGAAGTTTTTAGTCTGCAATGCAGAATGTTCTGTCTGTGAAATAAGGGAGGTTCAGATTTTCTCCAGGGCGGCAGCAGGAATCCAACCAACAGATCCATTGGAGATCCGGATCTCATACCAGCTGCCGATCTGGTCTTTGAGCTGAACTTTTGTACCTTCGTGGAGGACGAATAAATCGACACTTTTTTCGTCAGGGGAACTTTTAATGGTCACCGTGGGTGAAACAAGGATAGCCTCATTGGCATTTTGCACCAGTGAATGTCCGGTCCAGGCAAAGAAAAGGCAGAAAAACGAAAACAGCAGCATCACTGAACCCAGCCAGAAGCCTGTTTTTCGAAGCATCATAACCCGCGACATCATATAAACAGCGCCGAGGGCCAGGGAAAGCAGGAAGAATATAATCCCTGTACCGGCCCAGGTATCGGTCGAAAAGAGGGTGACAATACCGTTATACCAACGTTTATAAAATAGTTCAGGCAAGGGTTCAATCTTGTCGGCAATTTTATTATTGGCGACCCTGAGGTTGAAATCGATGTCTTCATTTGCCGGATCAAGTCGTTTGGCACGTTCATACCAGAGGATGGCATAAGCATAATCGTTCATTTTAAAGTAAGTGTTGCCCAGGTTATAATAGAGTTCGGGAGATTCCAGTCCCATGGACACCACTTTTTTATATGTTGCCGATGCATCGGTATAGGCCCCGGCAGCATAAGCCCGGTTAGCCTTAGCGATAAGCAATTGTTCCGGACCGGCAACTGCCGTCTGAAGAAAAACAGAAAGAAATAATAAAATGGTGATAACCCTCATAACTTCTAACTTCAAACTTATAATTCCTAATTCCTAATTCTTAATTCCTAATTCTATTTCAGTTCACGTTCTATTTTGGTAATAATTTCCAGCGCCTGCTGGTAAATTCGCTCCATATTCATGGTCTTTTCTCCCGGCGCAAACCTGGCGAATTCAGTATTATTCAGGGTTTCAATAAACTGGCTGATGATTTCTTCCTTTACATTTTTACGAACCAGGGCTTCATGGACGGATTCTATGCTGAGTTCCGACAAGGGAATGGCGAATTTATCACTCAGGTAGCCCCATAGCGCCTGGGAGATCTCCACATAGAATTGCTCCTGCCTGGCTTCTTTAAGGAATTCATCGGCCTTACGCAGGCGTTTTTTTGCAATCTTGGTTGCTTTCAGGTTTTTCATCAGGATGGTATCTCCGCGGCGGGCAGCCAGTTTCCGCCACAAAATAATCAGGAGGACAAAGAGCAGCAAGGGGATGAGCCAGAGGAGCCAGAATGCGACAGAGGCAAAGAAGACATGGCCCTTTGGAGACAGGGTGAACGGTTTATCTTTGATATGCCGGATATCGCTTCCGATATATTTGATTTCTTCCTTGTTGGCTCCGGAATAGGTCATGACGGTTGCATCCCCGCTTCCTTTTTCAACATCGATGGAAAATTCAGGGCTACTGAGGGTGACATAGGCTTTCTTCACCAAGTCGAAATAGCTGAAAGTGACGGGTTTGATGGTAAACTTCCCCGGTTTGCGCGGGATGACCAGGTATTCGAAAGTCTGGCTCCCGTTGATGCCGGCAGCGGTACTTTTGATATCGCTGGTGATCTTGGGATCATAGGTTTCGAAGTCGGGAGGAAAAACGATATTGAGTTTATCAATGAGCTGGATGTTGCCCTGGCCGGATATCACGCATTTCAGGTTCAGGGCTTCATTGGTTTTAAGTCTGGTTTTATCCATTTCACTGCTGAAAGTGAAACTTCCGACGGCCCCGCTGAAGTTAACCGGTTTTCCGGCTTCCGGAAGGGCTTTCACATCGATTACAAGGGCATTGGATTTCAATGTTTTTTCAACATTCGTGGTACCGGAACTGAAGAACGGATCGTTGAAAAAGTCGTCGAAGAAAGGATCGCCACCGCGGGTTTTCGATTGCCGTTTGATCTGGGCCACGCATTCGAGTTGGAGGGGATCGATGACCAGCCTTCCGCTTTTCAGGGGGAACAAGGCGATTTTGCGGATGTCGGCCACCACGTATTGTTGTCCGTCGATAACCTGGGTAGTTTGCTGAAGTTTATCATTTTCGTGCATCAGGTTCTGTGACCAGAATCCTGAAAATGAAGAAAGCTTGCTGATATTGATCTGTGCAATGGGCACTTTGGTGAAGATCTTGTAGGTCACCACTATGCCCTGTCCCTGCAGGGGACTGGCATTGCTGGCAAAGGCTTTCACATAAACATCGTTGGGACCCGACTGAACGCCTCCTGAAGACTGGTTTTGGTTGCTGTAAGCCTGGTTTTGCCCGGAGGTATTAGCGTTTTTCACGACTTTGACGGTAAGCCCATGGGAAGTATAGGTTTTATTGTCGACGGTAACGCTGGCTGCCGGAATTTCAAACGTACCCTCTTTTTGTGCCTGGAGTATATAAGTATAGGTATAGGCAATCGACATGCTGGTGCGGCCGTTGATGCTCCGGATGCTGGAAGAAGTAGAGGTATTCGGCCCGCTGAGTACAGAAAAATGCTGAATATTCGGTCCGCGGAAACTCACGCCCTGACCGTTCACGGAATAGGTCAGCATGAAAGTCTCCCCAACCGAAACGACGGGTCTGGCGGAGGCAGTAAGTTGAACTTCCTGAGCGGAAGCAGTCGCGGCCAGGAAAAGGAACAAGATGCAGGATGCAAGATGCGGGATCCGGGATGCGGGATCCGGGATCCGGGATGCGGGATGCGGGATCCGGGATCCGGGATCCGGGATGCGGGATCCGGGATATGGGATCCGGGATGCAAGATGCAGGATAAAAGATAATATACGATATTTGACTTCTATCTTCATTATTATCTATTCATAATTCAATTCCTAATTCCTAATTCCTAATTCTTAATTCTTAATTGATTTTACCAGTCCTTCTCCACTCCCACCGTCTGGACTTTCGCCTTTTGTTTCTTGACCTTCTGCATGGTTTTCTTTTCATCATTTTTCAGTGCTTCCAGCATACGTTCGGCATCTTCTTTTGAAATCTTTTTCTGGTCAGGATTCTGATTTTTCTGCTGATCCTGGTTTTGTTTCTGCTGATCCTGGTTCTGGTCTTTTTTATCTTTCTGATCGTCTTTCTTCTGCTGATCTTTATTCTGTTGTTGTTGCTGCTGCTGTTGCTGTTGCAGCATCATCTTTGCATATTCAAGGTTATATTTAGTATCGAGGTCCCTGGGATCATTGATCAGGGCATTTTTATAGGCAAGAATACTTTTCTCATATTCCTTGGTTTGTAAATATGAATTGCCAAGATTATGATAAATTTTAGCCTGGGTTTCTCTTTCCTGGTTCTTCTGGGCCAAGTTACCATAAATTTTTGCTGCTTCCTCAAAATTCTTTTCCTGATATACCGCTGATCCGAGGTTGAACTGGCCTTTGATGGATTCTTTGTTTAACTCGAGGGCTTTACGATAATCTTTTTCCGCTGTTTTGTAATCAGCTTTTTCATATTCCTTATTTCCCTGGCGGAGGAGTTTATTTTCCTTCTGGGAAAAGGCCGGGCTAAGTATCGTGAGGAGAATTATTATAATGATGTTCCTTTTCATTCTTTTTTTTTACCGCAGAGGCGCAAAGGCGCGGAGTTAAAGTTTGTTTACAAATCTGAGAAACCCCTCTTTTATCAGAGGTACGTTAAAATTAATTAAAAAACCCAACTTTTTATTGGTCAATTTCAAATAAGATATTATCTGAGCTTTATGAACCGGTAAAATTACCTCCACGGCTTTCAGTTCCAGAATAATTTCTTTTTCAACAAGTATATCAATTTTAAAATCTTTGTTTAGTGTATATCCTTTATAAAATAATGGAACGCAAACCTGATTTTGAAAATGTATTGATCTTAATTCTAATTCCTTCATTAATGACATTTCATATACCGATTCCAATAATCCAGGTCCTAATTCCCTGTGAACATGAATACATGCGTCGAGAATTGAACCTGAAATTTTATTATAATCATCGATATTCATATACTCTGCGTCTTCGCGTCTCTGCGGTAAAAAAAGTTAAAAAGGCTTAACCTTCTTCAGCCATTGTGTTTTTCTTTCGAATACGAACAGATCCAGGATCAGGATGAACAAAGCCAGGGCAATAAAATACTGGTAGCGGTCTTCATAATCGGAAAACTGCCGGGCTTCTATTTCTGATTTCTGGATTTTATTCAGGTCATCGAATATTTTATTCAATCCGGTTTCCGAATTATTGGCCCGGATGTACATGCCATTGCCGAGACTGGCGATGCGTTGCAACAGGGTTTCATCCAGTTTACTCATGATGGTATTTCCTTCGGCATCTTTCTTATACCCTGTTTGTATGTCGCCGTTCATGACCGGGATAGGAGCGCCTTCCGGAAGTCCCATACCGATAGTATAGATGGCAATTCCCTTTTTAGCCATGGTTTCAGCCTGTTCCAGCACCCCGCCCTGGTGATCTTCCCCATCGGTGATGATCACGATGGCTTTATTCCGCTTCGACTCTCCGAAACTATTCGCGGCCAGGCTGATAGCCTCACCGATGGCTGTTCCCTGGGTAGGAACGATACCGGTATTAATGGTAGCGATGAACATTTTTGCAGCTGCATAATCCGTGGTTATGGGCAACTGTGTATAGGCTTTCCCGGCGAAGACGATGATTCCAATGCGGTCGCCTTCCAGTTTATCTACCAGCCGGGAAATTGATTGTTTGGCTCGCTCCAGTCTGTTGGGTTTGATATCCATGGCCAGCATAGAATTGGAAACATCGAGGGCAATCATCAGGTCGATGCCTTTCCGCTGTATTTTTTCCAGCTTTGAGCCTGTCTGTGGTCCGGCCAGGCCAATGGCAAGCAGCATCAGGGCAATCATCACCCCGGAGAATTTAAGGAGTCCTTTGGCCAGGGAGTATTCCGGCATCAATTGGCTGATCATGTTCCAGTCGCCGTAGCGGACAAGGGCTTTCTTACGCCAGTGGAGGAAAAGCATAAAAAACACTGTCAGCAGCGGGATCAGGGCCAGCAGGTAGAAGAAGTTTATATGAGCAAATCTGAACACTGTTCGATTTAGGATTTACGGTTTACAATTTACGATTTCACCATGGCACCATGGCACCATGGCACCATGGCACCATGGCACCATTTAAGGAATATTTTTAAGGTAAACATATCTCAATAACATTTCGATTCCGAGAAAAGCAAAGGCCAGGAGAACCAGGGGCAGATATTCTTCTTTCTTTTTCCGGAATTCGGTGACATCTATCTTGGATTTCTCCATTTTATCGATTTCCTGGTAGATAGCCCGGAGTTTGGCATTGTTTGTAGCCCTGAAATATTTCCCGTCGGTCATGCGGGCGATCTCCTGTAATAAAGGCTCATCGATTTTCACTTCCATCATCTGGGTTTGCATACCGAAGGGTGTTTGCACGGGATAGGGGGCTTGTCCCATGGTCCCGACTCCGATGGTATATATCCTGATGCCGTATAGCTTGGCAATTTCAGCAGCTGACCGGGGGTCGAGGGAACCCATATTATTCACCCCGTCGGTAAGCAGGATGATGACTTTACTGATGGCTTTGCTGTTACGCAAACGGTTTACGGCCGTGGCCAGTCCGTCGCCCAGGGCAGTGCCGTCATCGATCATGCCACTTTTAATATCCCGGAATAAGTTTTTAAGTACGGCGTGATCAGAAGTCAGGGGACATTGGGTAAAAGTTTCCCCGCTGAAAATTACGAGCCCGATGCGATCGTTGGGTCTTCCATCGATAAATTCCATGGCAACTTCCTTGGAGGCTTCCAGGCGGTCGGGTTTAAAATCCATGGCCAGCATGGAACCACTGACGTCGAGGGCGATTACCAGGTCAATGCCTTCCACGCTGATATCCTGGCGGCTGAGACTGGTCTGGGGACGGGCAAGGGCAAGGATCAGCAGGGTAATGGCCAACAACCTGAATACATATAAGGAATGGTAGGCATATAATTTTAAGCTCCGGCTGTTGCCTTCAAAGCCTCTGGTGTCGGGAACCAGTATATCGGCATGGTTCTTTTTAGCCCGGATAAAATACCAATAGATGAGCCCCGGTATGATGACCAGCAGGAAGAGAAAACCCGGATTGCCGAAACTTAAGCCGTGAAACATTTCAATTTACGATTTCATTTTTAATTCCTAATTCCTCATTTTTAATTGATGGTGTTCCTGTTTCCTTCACAAAGCTGATGGCGGTTTCCATACTTCCGTCGTTATCGGTTTGAAGGGGTTGTGCTTTGGCGAATTTGACCATATCGGCAAGCATCAGAACAGAACCCAGTTTATCCCATGCGGGGCGAAGGAGTTCCGGATTATCCATCAGGGAATGAAGGATCTCGGCGCTGGTCTGTTCCATGGCCGGAACCCGGAAGCGATCTTCGATATAGATGCGAATAATATCGGTCAGTTCGGTATGGTAGTCTTTGACCCTTCCGTTCTGCCATAGTTTCTTCTGTTTCAGCTTTTCCAGTTCCTGCAGGGCTGTTTCGTGCGGGGGCAGTTTAATTTTCGGGCGTATCTGGAACACCGGTTCATTCTTTCTCCTTTTTTTCAGGTACCACAGCAAACCGGTGAACAGGAGGATCACTGCCAGGGCGAGTAATATCCAGGGCAGCATTTCCCGGAAGGTGATAGGTACTTTCAAGGGTCCCTTGATGGGTTTGATGGCCTGGGTGGTATCGACTTTAATGGTGTGAACCATCAGTGTGAGTAATGAGGAATGAGTAATGAGGAATGAGGTATCCGGGGGAATGCGGTATTTGACCGGGATCTGAGGGATGGTATAGAATCCCGAGTCGAAGCAGGTGAGGTTCAGGAATTGCTTCATGGTTTGCTGGTTGCCTGCAATGCTGGTATCAATCTTACCGCGACCGATGATCTGGATATGGCCAAGAATGGTATCGGGTATCATTGGCCAGAGGACCTGTGCATTGGCCGGTCCGGTAAAACTGATGGTCAGGCCAACATGATCGCCAATCAACATCGCTGAGGTATCCAGCCTGGCCGTAACTGAGGTCTGCTGGGAATAGCCGGAAAGGGCCAATAAAAGAGACAGCGGAACAGCGATAGAGCGAAATATCCTAAATCGCAAATCGTAAATCGTAAATCGCAAACCGGCTCTCATTTTCTACTACCCCGTTTCTTAAAAAGGTTCATCAGTGGTTTAATATAGTCCTCGTCGGTCCGGACACGGGCCACATCTACGCCGGATCGGATAAAAGTATCGTTCAGAAAAACCTCATGATTATTTACCCATGTATTATATTGTGTACGGGTCAGGATATCCGAACTGTCCACCCAGCGTAGTTCCCCTGTTTCGGCATGGCGGATGCGCATCAATCCCACATCGGGCAATTCTTTTTCGCGTTCATCAGAGACGTGTACTGCAATCAGATCATGCTTTTTATTGGCAATCCGGATGGCATCGGCAAAGCCCTGATCAAGGAAGTCGGTAAGCAGAAATGCCGTACAGCGCTTTTTTATAACATTGGTAAAATAGCGCAAGGCTTCAGCAATGTTAGTCCCTTTTTCCTGTGGTCTGAAATCGATGAGTTCACGGATGATGCGAAGAATATGTGAACTTCCTTTTTTAGGCGGGATGAACTTTTCGATTTTTTTGCTGAAAAAGATCACCCCGACTTTATCGTTGTTTTGAATGGCGCTGAAGGCAAGTACTGCCGCGATTTCAGTGATCACGTCCTGTTTCAGGGATTTACGGGTGCCAAACTGGTTGGATCCGCTCACATCGATCAGCAGCATGACCGTGAGTTCCCGTTCTTCATCAAAAACCTTGACATACGGATGGTTGAACCTTGCTGTTACATTCCAGTCGATGCTGCGGATATCATCGCCGGTCTGGTATTCGCGGACCTCCGAAAAGGCCATTCCTCTTCCTTTAAAGACGGAGTGGTATTGCCCCGAGAAGATCTGATTGCTCAGTCCCCGGGTTTTGATCTCGATCTTCCTGACTTTTTTAAAGAGTTCGGCGGATTCCATATTCTTCTGTTACCCACCCCCTGGCCCCCTCCCTGCATGCAGGGAGGGGGAAAGGGGGCCGGGGGGTTAAGGGGGTGGGTACTAAGGTACTTCTACCGTATTTAAAATTTCGTTGATGATATCTTCGGTGGTAATGTTTTCGGCTTCGGCTTCGTAGGTAAGACCTATGCGGTGACGCAGCACGTCGTGGGCCACCGCCCGGATGTCTTCCGGTATCACATATCCCCGGCGTTTGATAAAAGCATAAGCTTTGGCAGCCAGGGCCAGGTAAATGCTGGCACGGGGCGAAGCTCCGTAAGAGATCAGTCCTTCGAATTTCTTTAACTTATAATCGGCCGGAAAACGCGATGCAAAAACGATATCGGTGATATAGTTTTCGATCTTCTCATCCAGGTACACTTCCCGGGTAACAGCCCTGGCACGGAGGATGTCTTCGGGTTTTATGATGGCTGAAGTGTGAACTTTTTCGTTGGAAATATTCTGACGGATGATCAGTTTTTCCTCTTTCTTATCCGGATATCCGATGACGACTTTCAGCATAAAACGATCGACCTGTGCTTCCGGGAGCGGATAGGTTCCCTCCTGTTCAATGGGATTTTCGGTAGCCAGCACCAGAAAAGGCTCCGGGAGCATGAAGGTTTCATCTCCGATGGTCACCTGCCGTTCCTGCATGGCTTCCAGCAAGGCGCTTTGAACTTTCGCCGGGCTGCGGTTGATTTCGTCGGCCAGGACAAAGTTGGCAAAGATGGGACCTTTCCTGACCTTGAATTCCTCTTTCTTCTGGCTGTAGATCTGCGTCCCCACGAGGTCGGCGGGAAGCAGGTCGGGGGTAAACTGGATGCGGCTGAATTTCGCCTCGATAATACCCGCCAGAGACTTTATGGCCAGGGTCTTGGCCAGTCCGGGAACTCCTTCCAGCAGGATATGACCATCGGCCAGCAACCCGATGAGCAGCCTTTCAATCATATGCTTCTGTCCGATGATCACTTTATGCATTTCCATGGTGACCATATCAACAAACGCGCTTTCCTTCTGAATCCGTTCGTTTAATTCTTTGATGTCAGTTTCAACCATAAAATTGGAATTTTAAGGGTGCAAATTTATATAAATGAAAAAACACAGATCAAGTAATCATGTTAATATTTGTTAACCATTTCGTTAAAAAACTGTTAAATGCAATAACGATAGGGTTTTCAGTCATGATGATACGATTCCCCCCTTAGGATGGTAAGGGCCCGGTAAAGCTGTTCGGTAAAAAAAAGACGGATCATCTGATGAGAAAACGTCATTTTTGATAAAGAAAGTATAAAATCGGCCCTTTTGTGAAGCGATTCATCGAATCCGAAAGGACCACCAATGATAAAGCTCATGCTGCGTGCGCCAGAAAGGAAACGCTGGTTCAGGAATTTTGAAAAAGCAGTGGACGTCAGCTCCTGTCCGTGTTCGTCAAGCAATACGACAAGGTCACCTATCCTGATCTGTTTCTCTATCAGTTCTGCCTCCTTTGATTTCTGTTCAGCCAGAGAGAGGGAGGAAATATTCCTGGGTGAGGGGATTTCCAGTATCTCAAAAGGGACATAGCGTTTCACCCTGCCGGCATACTCACTGATTCCTTGTCTCAGGTATTCTTCTTCTGTTTTACCGATTACCAACAACCTTATCTTCATAACTTGACCCCAAAGATCGGAACTTTAATCAGAAATTTTGTACTTTTGTGTAAATGCTTTGTTTATGATACAGGATAAATGTTGCTTCGCTCCCGTTATTTTTTCACCATGGCACCATGGCACCATTGCACTGTTTTTTATGATCCTCCTGACATCCTCTGTCGTTTTTGCCGGTCCGGAGGAGACGGCCAAACTGGTGACGGTTGCCATTCAGGGCGGGAATGCCGCGGAAGTTGCCAAGTACTTTAATACCATGGTCGACCTGAGTGTACCGGGATATGACGATACTTACAGTCGTGCCCAGGCCGGTCAGATCCTCAGGGATTTCTTTCTCAAGTACCCGGTTAAGAGCTTCAAAATAAGCAAGGAAGGTTCTTCCAACGACGGATCCCGCTATTCCATCGGCGAATTGCAGACAGGTCAGGTCATCTATCGTGTATATTTTTTAATCAAGCCTGTCAACGGACAAAGCCTCTTGCAGCAGCTTCAGATACAGGAAAAAAACTAGGCTTGGGGCCTGTGCATTTCTATGACAACCGACCAGATCATTGAGTACGCCCTGGCTGAAGATCTCGGTGATGGCGACCATACTTCTCTTGCGACCATCCCATCAGGAACCCGGGGAAAAGCAAGGCTGCTTATCAAGGAAGAAGGCATACTCTGCGGGATTGTACTGGCAGAAAAAATATTTCATAAAGTTGATCCCCTGCTGCGACTTGATATTTTCATGCAGGATGGCGCCCCGGTCAAAAAGGGAGATATCGCATTAGAAGTGATGGGAAGCGATCATTCCATTCTCGGTGCTGAACGCCTGGTGTTGAATTTCCTGCAGCGGCTCAGTGGAATTGCCACGGCAACCAGACAGGTGGTCGATCGGCTTCAGGGATTGAAAACCAAGATACTCGACACCCGTAAAACCACGCCCTTGCTCCGGGAACTGGAAAAATATGCAGTTCTGACCGGTGGCGGACAAAATCACCGCATGGGCCTTTACGACATGATCATGATCAAAGATAATCATGTGGATTTTGCTGGCGGCATCGTGCCTGCCATTGAAGCTGTTCACCATTACCTGCTGACAACCGGCAAACAGCTGAAGATCGAAATTGAGGTGAGGAATTTTCCGGAATTACAGCAGGTGCTTGATCATGGCGGGGTGGATCGCATTATGCTCGACAACTTCAGGATCAGTGAACTGGGAAAAGCGGTTAACCTCATCGCCGGGAAATTTGAAACCGAAGCTTCCGGCGGCATCAGCCTGGAAAGCGTCAGGGCTTATGCCGAAACCGGTGTAGACTTTATATCGATGGGAGCGCTGACACACCAGATCCGAAGTCTGGATATGAGTCTGAAGGCGGGATAAAGGATGAAAGATGACATTTAAAAAGGGTACAGCGTTTTTTGAGAGGGTGATGTTGTGGGGGCCGGTTGCCTGGACAATCATGGTTTCCAAGAAGATCGTGTTGCCAGGTTTCGATGGAAAACCTTTGTATGATGTAACGCTGTTCTTTTTCACCGGTATCTCAAAGGGGTATATCACACTCCGGGCAGCAGCCATTTCTTTTTCGCTCTTCCTGGCAATTTTCCCTTTTCTCATCTTCCTCTTCAACATCATTCCTTTCATTCCGATCGACAATTTTCAGCAGTCGCTGCTTGACCTGATCAGTGAATTTCTGCCGCGCTCGGCCTATGAGACAGTAAAAGAAACCATCATCGACATTATTACCAGGCCCCGCAGCAGTCTGCTGATCTTCAACCTGATCCTGACCCTGTATTTTTCCACCAACGGGGTGAACAGCCTGATCGAAGCCTTTAACAATTCTGCCCATGTTTTTGAAACCAGGTCGACCGTCAGGCAATATCTGATCTCCATACTCATCGTGATCATTATTTCCACCCTGCTCATCCTTTCCATTGGTCTGATCACTTTCGGCTCTGAAATTCTAAACCTTATATTACCTAGTTTCATTGAAGATAGCGCTTTTTATATTATATTTTTGGAGTTCCTCCGCTGGCTGATCATCCTGGCACTTCTGCTTTTCGCTATTTCTTTTCTGTATTCCCTGGCTCCGGCCAGACATACCCGCTTCCGGCTTATTTCCGCAGGCTCCATGCTGGCCACCCTCCTCATCGTGATCACGACGCTGGGGTTTAACTTTTACGTGGATAATTTTGGCAGCTACAATGCCTTATACGGTTCCCTGGGAACCCTGATGATCATGCTGATGTGGATTTATATCAATGCCATCAGTTTGCTGATCGGCTTTGAACTTAATGTTTCGATAATGAAAGCCAGGGAAAAAACCTGATCAGCAGGGGTATGAGTTCTTTGCGATAAGCGAAATACACGAGGATGACCGCGATCAGGAATTGTCCGCTCTCCACATATAATTTCAGGGCAGGCGGTGAAAGGGTTTCCGAAACCAGGACAATCATAATAAAAATAACCGGAGTATAAAATATCTTCCAGGCATTGACTTTAAAGGTATACACTTTCCTGCATTCCAGGTACATCAGTAAGGCCTGGACGGGTTTGACCATAAAGTTGGTCCATACCGCCCCGATCAGTCCAAAATAGTTGATCAGTATAATTGCCACGACAATTTCGAAAACTGCACTGACGACAAAGATTCCGGGCAAGGCTGCTGTTCGTTTAAAAAACATCAGGGGGGCCAGGAACATGTAAAACCAAACCCGGGTAGCATATCCTGAAGCCAGTATGGCAATAAAAGCAAAAGCCTGATAGTAAATCGCTTTATGGACGACCAGGGGGATCAGCAGGGGGGCCAGGAGCACAAACAAGGGGATTACCAGCAGGAAAAAAGCCGTCAGACCATTATAATAGCGGTTGATTTCGGTATTGCTTTCGCGAAGACCCTGATCTTTCCAGATATTATAAATTTTGGGATTAACAGTATTCACCAGGCCGGTCATTACCAGATCGAGGCCGATCACCAGTTTTACGGCGAAATCAAAAATACCGACCAGGGCCGGATCCCTGAGGAACCTAAGGATCAGAAAACGGTCGATATAGGTTACCACCCAGGTGAGGAGGGCATAAGCCATGAGGGGTGAACTGTATCTGACAATTTTTCTGACCAGGCCGGGATTCCAGGCAAGGCCGTATTGTTTTCCCATCAGGGCCAGGGCGATGGACGCGGAGATGATGGCCGGTATCATTCTCCCCAGGATAGGACCGTACAAGGTAAAAGGAAATAAATACAGCAAGGTGAGTGAACATCCGATGGTAAGCAGGAAAGTGATGATATTAATCCAGAAGAAGCGTTCAGGTCTTTGCTGGGTGATCAGCAAAGTGGAATATGTTTTCACGGAACTGTTCATGATGGCGGTAAGGATGGTGAAAAGTCCGAAAGGAATAACATCAATAAAATCGGCGCTTTTAAAGACCAGGTTGAACAAGGAAATGCCGCCGAAGAAAAAGAACAGGAAAGTAGTGGCTCCCATGATTCCCAGGCCGATGAAAACAGTTCCCAGGTATTCTTTCAGTTTCTGTGCATTATCCTTATAATCGAAGTACTGCACGCTGATCGACATATCCTGCCCATAGGAAGCGAAAATCTGGATCAGGTACATCATACTGATGTACAAGGCATTGATCCCGAATTGAGCCGGTGTAAGATAAGCGGTAAACCAGGGGATAAGCAGAAAACCCGAAGCATAGGGCAATGCTCCCACTGTAGCGTAAATAACGGAAGACTTAAAGAATTGCCGGGAGATCATAAGGATGCTTCAATAATTATACTATTTCCTTGAAAAGTCGATGTATCAGTTTTTCTCTGATCTCATAAGAATATTTTGTCCGTATGCGTTCAGCTGCCCTAATCCCAGAATTCAGTTTCAAGGCCTTATGAACGCATGATTCCAGTATATTGATGTCTCTTTTATCAACGATGATCCCAGTATCTCCGATCAAATCAGGGATGCCATTCACTCGGGAACCAACGGGAACACATTCACAGAGCATCGCCTCTGCCAGAGTATTAGGCATACCTTCCGTAATGGATGCCTGAACAAAAACATTTGCCCGGTTATAAAGGTGAAATAGCTCATGATAACCGGTAAAAAGTATTACATTTAAATTTCTGATTTCTTTTAAATGGTATTTTATTTCAATTTTTCTTAGAAGTTCAGGATTGATCCCAGCCATGGTGAAATTATAATCGGGATTTCTTTGTGCAAGTTCAGCAAAGAGATCAAAGCCCTTATTGATAAAATCATTCAGATTATTCATGGTTCCAACGGTAAGAACCCCAGAAGTATTTTTCGGAATGCCCGAATCCCTGAAATATTTCCTGATATCGGTTCCATTGGGAATAATGGTGCATGCTGTATTAAAATCAGGGATATAGTGCTTAATCCCGTCAATTTTACCAGCATCCTGGTAATAAAAGTTTTTATGCCAGATCAGGGATTCATGATTAGGAATCAGATGATCAGCATTCTGGATAGCATATTTAACGCAAGATCCCCTTATTTTCTTAAGATAAACCCCTTTATTTAATTCAGGGTAACAGATTGCTTCCTGTCCTCCCAGGAAAATGATCACCTTTTTCCCAAGTATTCGTCCCAGGAATGCCACAATGGCTGCATGGTAATCGGCAAACCAGGTAACATAAGCATCAATGTGGCGTGAAGAAATCAACAGGAATATAATAAGGCGTAGCATGGCAACGATGAAACCTATTCCCGTTTTTTTCTTCCGAATCAGATATGGAATAAGATGGAATTGCTTCTCAAGGATTTGTTGATCAACTAAAATGAAAGAGGAATCGGCTGTTTTAATAAAACAAATTGTCTTCATCAGCAATATGAGGTTTAAGCCTATTCCTGAAGCATACAGAACTGCTCCTAAATATTGTAAATATCAGGTTTATAAAAATTAATATTTTCGGTTTTTCTGAACCAAAGTATGGTTTCATCCAAACCCTGATCAAGAGAATATTCAGGAGTCCACCCAATCAGTTTCCTTGCTTTTTCATTCTCTGCCCACAATCGTTCCACTTCACTTTTTTCCGGCCTCAGGCGTTCTTCACTGCATTCTACCTGTATTGGTTTACCGATAATTCCGGCGATCTTCTTTGCCAGATCTCCAATGCTTATTTCGTAATTACTTCCAAGGTTTATCACTTCACCTAAAGCACCTTCACTTTCAGCAGCATTAATGAATCCCCTAACAGTATCCATGACATAATTCAAATCACGGGTAGGTGTGAGGGAGCCTAAACTTATAGTATCTTTTCCGGAAAGGATCTGAGTGATGATAGTCGGGATGATGGCTCTTGCAGACTGACGGGGACCATAAGTATTGAATGGCCGGACCACAGTAACCGGGCTGCCGAATGAGCGGAAGAAAGTCAAAGCCAGAAAATCCGCTCCTGATTTGGTAGCTGCATAGGGAGATTGCGGATTGACCGGGTGAAGTTCGGTTATCGGCACAAATTGTGCCGTGCCATATATTTCTGACGTCGATGTATGCACGATCTTTTTAACGTTCAGGTCGCGGGCTGCCTGAAGGATGTTTAGTGTTCCCTTGACATTGGTATCTACATAAACGTCGGGAGAGTGATAGGAATAAGGTATGCCGATCAAAGCTGCCAGGTGAAACACCACCTCACAGCCTTTCATGCCTTCCCTGACGCCATTGGGATCGCGGATATCCCCGGAAAATACTTCAATCTGATTCCTGGATGCCCGAGGCAGAAAGTCGAGCCAGCCCCAGCGGTTAAATGAGTTATAATGAACAAAGGCTTTTACTTTACAATTTCTTTTCAGAAGTTCCTCCACCAGGTGACTGCCGATGAATCCTCCGGCACCGGTAACGAATGCAGTTGAATATGATAAATCCATAATAAACTATTATAAGCAGGACAAAAATAAGAATATAATACAGACAGAGTAAGATGATAAATTTTATATTTTTGTACATAAAAATGCATGCGTGTTTTTTTTCATTTTATATCTTTTCTCAGCTTAGCAGCTATCCTGCTTTTCACTCTTGATGTTTTTTCCTCCCCGGCTATAGAGGATATTGATAAGAAGTTTCTGCAAAACACCCCTGCAGAAGTAGATTCTTTGGATAACTTAGCCTATAGCATTCTTTCTGCCAATCTTGAACAATCCAGAATTTTGGCAACACTGGCCCTTAAAATATCGCGAAAAATAAATTACAATAAAGGGATAACGACTTCCCTCCTTCAACTGGGTTCTATTTATTTTTCAAATGAAGATTATTATAAGTCCTTCTCTTGCTTTTTTGAATGCCTGGATTTATACGAGAAAAACAGTGACATTGAAGGACAACTCAAAGTCCTTGGACAGATTGCTGCCGGATACCTGATTATACATGATCCCGAGAAAGCCCTGATTTATATACGGAAAGCTGAACTAATCAGCAGGGATGCCCTTGAACCCAAAATGCATGGAAATATCCACTTACTGAGTGCCAAATACTACTATGAGAAAAGGTTCTTTGATATCGCACAAAAGGAAACTTATTTATCGATTTTCTATTTTAATAAAGACAGACATTTTGAAGAAGAATCTGAAGCATATAAGTTTCTCGGAGATATTTTTCTACAGAAAAAGCAATTTTACAAGTCTATCTACAATTATCAGTTATCGATTCAAAAAATCGCCAACGAAAAGAATTTAAACTCTTTAAGCATCTTGTATACCCGGATTGCACATGTTTATCAATTATTATCCGATTACAGAACAGTACTGAAATATAACTTTAATGCACTCCGGGCAAGGGAGAAAAGCGGCAACCAGGAATTTATCGCATCTTCATTAATTAATATCGGTGCCTCGTATTTAAAGATTCCCGAATTTGATTCCTCCCTGTATTATCTGCGGACGGGTTTGACATTGGCAAAGAGTCTGAAAAAAAACTATATGCTTGAAAACGCCTATCTTCAGCTCTATTATTATTATATGGAGGTAAAAGACTATCAGCAGGCTTTAAAATGCTATGAAAATTATACTGAAACACACCGTCGTGTCCTGGCTGACCGGAATAACTCTGATATCCAAAAACTGGAAGCAGGTCGTTTGATCCGGGATGCTGAAAACCAGAATGAAATTCTTAAAAAAGGCAATGATATTCAGCGACTTGAAATCAGGAGCCGTCATATTCAAACATTCTTTTTCGAGATCCTGATTCTGGCAGCTGCTATGCTTGTAATCTTTATATACAACCAGCAGTCAAAGCATAAGAAGTCGCGTATGCTTTTACACAGCCTGAATCAACGCCTTGAAAATGAGATCAGGGAAAAAAGCGAAGCAGATAAAACCCTAAGGAAAAGCGAAGAATTGTACCGGTTCATGGCCGAAAACTCAATGGATGTCATCTCCCATCTTGACAGGAATTATAAACGATTGTATATTTCCCCCTCCTGTCAGAAACTTTATGGATACGAACAGGAAGAGATGTACCGGATGAACAATATTTTCCAGATCATCCATCCCGATTATCAACAAATAATCAGTAATGCATTTTCGGAAATGCAAAAGACCAAACAACCCATTCAGTTCTCTTACCTTGCCATAAGAAAAGACGGATCAGAATTCTGGGCTGAAAGTGTTGCCAATCCTATTATTGATGAATCTTCCGGGGAAGTGAAGGAAATGATCACGGTGGTGAGGGATGTTTCCATCAGAAAAAAACACGAAGAAGAGCTGTCGGAAAATGCACGCCAGAAAGAAATCCTGCTGAGGGAGATCCATCACCGCGTAAAAAACAATTTCGCGGTTATGACCAGTCTGATGAACATGCAGAAAGAGATCAGCTCAAGCCTTCAGTTAAATCAGGCGCTATCTGAACTTCAGCTGAGGATTCGAACCATGTCCCTGGTTCATGAACAACTTTATTTAAAGGATAATATTCATGATATTCGACTTGGCGAATACCTCCTTAATCTCGCCAATATTATTTCAGATGCCTTCAACAACCAAAGAATAAGTTTGCATACTGATATTGATGAAGGGGTAGTCAACATCGAAATGGCGCTTCCCCTTGGACTCATCGTCAATGAATTACTTACCAATTGCTATAAATATGCTTTCCCGGGTCAACGGAAAGGAAATATAAATATACGCCTGAAAAATATTCAGAACTATAAGGAAACAACCGTTCCCGGTAAATACAACTGGGACCTGATCATACAGGATGACGGGATCGGCCTGCCTCCGGCATTTGTCATGGATGCCAGTGCAGGAATGGGTTCCCAGATCGTTCAGATTCTTGTCGAGCAGATCGAGGCAAAGCTGGAAGTAAGCCATGAAATTGGTGCGACTTTCAGGATACAATTCACAGCATAAAATTCGGATATATGGCAGAAAAAAATATTGCTTTTATAGGGGGGGGTACGATAGGGACTGCTTTGGGTAATATTCTGGCAGAAAAAGGAAAAGAGAACATTCTGCTTCATTCCATTGAAAAGAATATTGTCGATTCCATCAACCAAACCCATATTAACACGAAGTATTTTCCATCCATACAGTTGAGTAAAGATTTGATTGCCACCAGTGATGATAAGCAGCTCGAATCGGCGGATATCCTTTTTCTCGCCATTCCTTCCGTGGCTATCATGCCTTTCCTGAAACAGATTCAGTCACATTTGCCGGAAAAAGCCCTGATGGTTAATCTTGCCAAGGGTTTCGGTTCTGAACATCAAACCATTATTCAATGTCTGAAATCGGAATTTCCGAATCCGGTCTGTACTCTTAAAGGACCCTCTTTTGCCAGGGAGATCATCAACAGGCTGCCGACCGGTTTTACCCTGGGGAGTGAGGATCGGCAATCCAGATCGCGGATAACAGATCTTTTCAGCGGGACAAATATTTACCTGGATTACACGGATGACATGCTGGGAGTTGAAATGCTCAGTATCCTGAAAAACATCTATGCCGTGGCCCTTGGCATCGTTGATGCTAATTTCAATTCCCCGAACCTCAGGTTCCTTGTGCTTACCAAAGCCTTCCGTGAAATGAGGCGTGTTCTTCTATATTTCGGGGGGAAGGAAGATACTTTATTCAATTTTTGCGGTTATGGTGATTTTACTCTTACCGCCCTGAATGACCTGAGCCGTAACAGAACCCTGGGACTGCTTATCGGAAAAGGTTTTTTCACCCAACACGTTTCCCATGACCTCGTCCTCGAAGGCCGGACAGCCCTGAATATCTTCTATGAAGAAATCTCGAAGAAAATAAAAGTGGAGGAGGAATTTCCCATCATCGGTGAACTCAATAAGATTTTTAATAGCAGTTATGATATTCCTGCTTTTGAGAAAAACATTCTGGGTTTTATTGAACCTTAATGGTCTATAATAGCAGTCTGATCCTGGAATATAATTCCATCATCCGGAGTCTGGGTTTTGTATAATAATTCAGTCGGTTTATTTTATTATTTTTCTTGAGTATAATCCGCTGATAATCTCCTTCTTTCACAGCCAATCCGTATGTTTGCAGACTATAGATATAAAATCCATTTTCATAGATTGCGTGAGCAAAAATATTAGTGTATAAAGATTGATCAATAATTTGCTGGAGTTCAGGTTTGTTGGCTGAAATATAATCCTGATAATGAGGGCTGGGGATATTGATAAAGACGAGGGAGTCATTGTGGGTATTTGAAGCAATTTTCCCAAAGACAATAGAATGCTGAGCCAGTGGAATATGCTCCAGAACATCTGGTAAAACAACGAAATCAAATTTTGCATCGACATTAAAATCACTCATATCCGAGACTAAAAAAGAGATATTCCGAAATTTTTCCAATCTTTGTTTTGCCATTTCGATACTTTCCGGACTGATATCCACGGCAAGGAGACTTCCTTTATTCAAATAATTTCCGATTAACGACGTAAGGGTTCCGACTCCGCATCCAACCTCCAGAACTTTATGATTCTTCCTGAGACCAGCTTTTCTTAGTTGGTAAAAAATTGTCCTGTGACGGATGTTTACTCCTGTTTTGACTTGTCTGGAAGAAAAAGAATCATAGTAATCAGAAATATTGTTCCTTGATAATGTCATAACGTTTCTTTTTTGCAAAAATATAAATAAACTAAGTACCTTTGTGCTCCATTTATCATGGGGCTGACCGGTTTTGACAGCAGGGAAGTGGAATGGTAAGCATGCCGAGGGTTCGTGAACAGACCTCGTTAAAAGTCAGTTCTCACAGCCAATAAACGGCGACAATTATTCTTACAGACTGGCTGCTTAATTTTAGAAATTAAGTCCAGTTGTCTCCCGGAAAACCACTCCTGACGGTGTTCCGAACGAGGCATCAAAAATGTCGGGATAGGTTTATCAAGGTTCCGGTGATAAACCAAAATTAAGGAACTACGGTAACGGTGGGTTGGCCTTTGACCAGCCGGGTCCCGACAAATAATCAGAGGCTGAGCATGGAGAAAGCGGTTTTGCTACTTGTTTGGACGAGGGTTCGAATCCCTCCAGCTCCACGGATAAAGCCTTGAAACGTACTATCGACAGTGCTTTCAGGGCTTTTTTATGCCAATATATCGTGATAATTAAAATATTTCCTAATTTTACCTGATCACATTTGATCAGATGAAGGCTGCATTTTATGGTTACCCGCTCCTACTCCTTTTAATAGAAATTCTCCATCCCCTGGTCTTTCTGAACCTGGCCTCTGCACAGGTTGTAGCTGATTTCGCTCTTCCAAGTTCAGGTTGTGTTGGAACCCCGGTGATAATTAACAACCTAACTACAGGAGGGTCAACATACTATTGGAATTTTTGTTCTGGAAACCCGATTTCAAACCCTGCAGGTACCAATATCGGAAATCCCGGAAATCTTTTAAACATACCAGTATATATGACTTTAGTAAAAGATGGAAATACATGCTATTCCTTCGTAACAAATCAAGGAAGTGCATCAGTTGTGCGCTATAATCATGGACCAAGCTTTAATAATTATCCTGTTTCCTGGACAAACCTGGGAGGATTTGGCATGTTAAGTGATACTGTCCTTGGAATTAAAATCTGTTTTGATCAGGGGAATTGGATTGGATTTGTTAATAACAACAACAGAATCATCAGATTGAATTTTGGTTCTTCTCTTGCCAATACTCCGGTAGCATTTATGTTGGGACAGTATTCCATGTTGAATACTGCTCATGGTATTGAAATTATTAAAGAAAACGGAATATGGATCGGGTATCTGACATGCTCATGGGGAGACAAAGTGGTCAGATTGAATTTTGGAAGTAGTTTGTTAAATAATCCGACTCTTACAGACTTGGGTGCCCCTGGTAATATTAACAAGCCTTCCAATTTTAGAATCATCAAGGAAAATGGCATTTGGTACGCATTAATAGTGAATTGGGGTAACAATACATTAACACGACTTAACTTTGGAGCTTCCTTATTAAATGACCCCATTGGTGAAAATATAGGAACTGCATGTCCTTCAATTACCGCTGGCGGTATTTCTATTATACGTGATTGTGAGCAAACAGCAGGATTTCAACTAAATTACTCTACTTCATCCTCAAATCTTATTTGGCGACTCCATTTCCCCTCGGGTATTGCTGGTCCTGTATCAGGGATATCCTTGGGGAATATTGGTAATTTGAGCAGGCCTGCATATTTTTCTGACCTTTTTCGAACCGGCGATTCATTATTCCTATACGTCACAAATCGCCAGAATTACACATTAACAAGACTGAGATTTTTACCCTGCACCAATGCTTCTGTAAACTCCTCAACACTTTACAATCCCCCTTCATTTTCATACGATCAGCCAGGAACATACAATGTGCAATTAATAGTTGATGAAGGATTACCTACTCAAGTCAGCCTCTGCAAATCTATTGAAATCATTCAGCCAAGAAATGTTTCTGTTTCTATTGCTGCATCTGACAATCCAGTATGTGAGGGAGCTACTGTCAGTTTTACAGCCACCCCTGACAATGGAGGAGATTCTCCAATTTATCAATGGAAAGTTAATGGAACGGAAGTAGGTATCAATTCACCAACATTTTCATATGTTCCCACGCCTAACGATCAGGTGAATTGTGTTTTAACTTCATCTTTTCCAACCTGTACAACGAATAATCCCGCCACAAGCAATAGCATTATCATGCAAATAAATGAAAATCAGAATGTTGATATTGCTATTAATGCTTCAACTAACCCATCCTGTTCTGGAATTGAAGTGGAATTTACAGCTACTCCGTACAATGAAGGAACATCTCCAACTTATCACTGGATGGTAAATGGAGTGGATGCTGGCATAAATTCACCTGCATTTTCATACATACCTTCCAATAATGATCAGATAAGCTGTGTATTAAACTCCTCTTTAACAAGTTGTACATCGAATAATCCTGCTACAAGTAATACGATTATCATGCAGGTAATTCCTTATAATACAGTTGGTGTCAGCATTGGAACTTCCACTAACCTCATTTGTGAAGGAGTCCAAGTGCTATATACAGCTACGCCAATCAATGAAGGAACCTCCCCAACATATCAATGGAAAGTTAATGGTGCGGAAGTGGGTATAAATGCACAGACTTTTTCATATTTTCCTGCCAATAACGACCAAGTGAATTGCATACTGACCTCTTCTAACACAAACTGTTCTTTAAATAATCCGGCTACAAGCAACAGTATAATCATGCAGGTTAATGAAAATCACCCTGTTGATATTAGCATTGGTGCTTCTGCCAATCCAGTTTGCGAAGGGACACCAGTGCTTTTTACTGCTATGCCAGTTAATGAAGGACTCGCTCCAGTTTATCAGTGGAAGGTAAATGCTGCTGATGCAGGGACAAACTCACTGACATTTTCATACATACCTTCCAATAATGATCAGATAAGCTGTGTACTAAACTCCTCTTTAACAAGTTGTACTTCAAATAATCCTGCTACAAGTAATACAATTATCATGCAGGTAATTCCTTACAATATAGTTGGTGTCAGCATTGGGACTTCCACTGACCTCGTTTGCGAAGGAGTCCAAGTGCTATATACAGCTACGCCAATCAATGAAGGAACCTCACCAACATATCAATGGAAAGTTAATGGTGCGGAAGTGGGTATAAACGCACAGACTTTTTCATATTTTCCTGCCAATAATGACCAAGTGAATTGCATACTGACCTCTTCTAGCACAAATTGTACTTTAAATAATCCGGCTACAAGCAATAGTATAATCATGCAGGTTAATGAAAATCACCCTGTTAATATTAGCATAGGTGCTTCTGCCAATCCCGTTTGCGAAGGGACACCAGTGCTTTTTACTGCTATGCCAGTCAATGAAGGACTCGCTCCAATTTATCAGTGGAAGGTAAATGATGCTGATGCAGGGACAAATTCACAGACATTTTCATACATACCTGCGAATAGTGATAAAATACACTGTGTATTGACCTCCTCTAACACTAACTGTATTTTAAATAATCCTGCCACAAGTACACCCGTTTTCATGATGATTGACTCATATGAAACAGTTGGGTTAAGTATAATTGCATCTGCAAATCCCATCTGCTCAGGAGAATTTGTTTCCTTTACTGCTTATGGGATTAATGCCGGTGCTAATCCGATTTTTGAATGGAAAGTAAACAGTATTTCAGTAGGTGAAAACACACCTGAATACTCTTTTATCCCGATAAATGGAGATCAGGTTTCCTGCATCCTTACCTCAAGTCTGCACTGTACTGAAAACAACCCGGCAACCAGTTTCCCGCTTTCAATGACAGTGAATCCAGTACCAGTGGTTACCTTGGCTGTATGTAATGATGAAATTACTATAATAAATGCCCAACCTCTCAAGCTGAAAGGCGGACTCCCGCTGGGAGGGATTTATTCCGGGCCAGGAGTCAATTCAACCACAGGATATTTTTCGCCATCAGCAGCAGGGATCGGATCAAAATTAATTAGTTATACCTATCAGAACGGATATTTATGCAGCGATTCAAAAACAAAAACCATACAGGTTCAGGAGTCACCTGCATTTAACTGTGGGCAATCATATACTGATATTAGAGATGGAAAATCATATCCCACTATTCCTAATGGGACTCAATGCTGGTTTCAAAAAAATCTGAACTATGGTGAATGGATTCCTGGTTCAAATCAACAAAGTGATAACTGCCTGATAGAGAAATATTGTTATCTGGATAATCTTGCTAATTGCAGCAATTATGGTGGTCTTTATCAATGGGATGAGGTCATGGCATATGAAAACATACCTGGAAGCCAGGGTCTTTGTCCTCCAGGCTGGCATATTCCGACACAAACCGATTGGATCATACTGTTCGATGCGAATCTAAAACAATCCTTAACAGGAAAGCCCTTACAAAATCAGGTAATTAACGGTTTTAGGGCAACCCAAAGCGGTGTTTTATATGGTAATTTATCCTGGAGTTTTCAAGGATTTGCAACGCTTTTCTGGTCATCAAATTCATTAACAACTGTTAAAGCCCTTTCACACGGTATGAACCTCCAAAATTTCAGTGCTTCTGATTACTACTCGAACCACTCAAATGCCTTTTCTGTGAGATGTATAAGGGATTAAAAGACAAAAAAAATGGTATAACAAAAAATCTCACCTTGACCGTTTTAAAAGGTAATAAAGAAATTATACAATACAGCATTGAGCATTATTGTTTTCACTTCAATATATCGTGATAATTAAAATATTTACTATTTTTACCTGATCACATTCGATCAGATGAAGGCTACATTTTATGTATACCCGCTCCTACTCCTTTTAATAGAAATTCTCCATCCCCTGGTCTTTCTGAACCTGGCCTCTGCACAGGTTATTGCTGATTTTCGTATTCCTGATACAATTTGTAAGGGAACTTCAGTAGTAATCACTAACATGACAACCGGCGGGTCCACATATTATTGGAATTTTTGCTCTGGGGATGCAAGCAATAATCCCATCGGGACCAACCTGGGCAATCCCGGTGGTTTACTGGATGTACCAACCTATATTACTATGGTAAAGCAGGATAACGATTGTTTTTCATTTGTTTCATGCCAAGGCAGCGGAGTGATAAGGTATTACCATGGCAATAGCTTTAAAAATGCTCCGATCAACTGGAGTACTCTCGGCACTTTCGGTTTAATCAGCTATAACGAAGAAGGTATCCAGATTAAAAACGATGATGGAAGGTGGATAGGTTTTGTATGCTCGGATACCCGGCTCATCCGGCTGGATTTTGGTTCTTCCTTATGGAATACTCCCACACCCAGTGTTGTCGGCAATATTCCTCCTCAAAATATGTTACACGGACTTTCAGTTGTTAAGGAAGAAAATACCTGGATCGGATTTGCTACATGTTCATTAGGCAATACCCTGCTAAGATTCAATTTTGGGACGAGTCTCCTGAATAACCCTGTTTTTACTGATCTTGGTGATAAAACATTATTTGATGGCCCTGGGGCTGTTTGCCTGCTATTTGAGAATAATAATTGGTATGCCATTCTGATTGCAGGACATAATTACCTGGCAAGACTTGATTTCGGTAATTCACTGTTAAATGATCCAGATGGAATTGATTTGGGAAACCCTGGTGGATTAGATTATGCTGTTGGGCTGACTATCCTCCGTGATTGCGAAAAGACCACCGGATATTATGTCAATTATCTTTATTATGGCAAACTGGGAAAACTGAATTTCAATGGAGGAATTGAGGGGAATGTGACAGGTGAGATTGTTGGAAACCTTGGCGATTTATCACAGCCCCATAGTTTCTCAGAATTATACCGCCAGAACGACACCTTATTTACTTATATTACCAACCGGGGAAACGCAACACTGACCCGCTTGACTTTTCTTCCCTGTAACAATTCTTCTATTCCTTCATCAAGTCTTTATAATCCACCGATTTATACTTATAACCAAACTGGGACCTATAATATTAATCTAGTCGTGAATGAAGGCCTCCCAGATCAGGTCAACCTTTGCAAGAAAATTGTTGTGATCGACAGACCATCAGAAAGGCTGATTGATACAACTTTGTGTTACGGCGACTCCTGCTATTCAGGGGGTAAATGGCATTCAGCATCCGGAGTTTATTACGACACCATTCCTCTTTCTTCGGGTTGCGACAGTATAGTCATTACAACCCTTGATTTCAAGCCCGAAATCCCGGTTGATCTGGGCCCTGATACAACATTATGCGGGGGAAACACGATACTGCTTAGAACCGGCGTTACTGATGCCGCATATCTCTGGCAGGATGGATCTGATGATTCGGTTTTCCTGGTGGTTTCCGCGGGACATTACCGGGTTATTGTTACTAAAAATAACTGCAATGCCCGCGACAGTGTTGTCGTCTCAGCCTGCGATTCGCAGCTATGGTTTCCCAATGTATTTACTCCGAATGCTGACGGACTAAACGATATTTTTCATGCTGTCGGTCAAGGGGTTTCGATATTTTCAATGCTTATCTTTAATCGCTGGGGGGAACAGGTATTTGAAACCGATAATTTCGATCATGGCTGGGATGGTCGTTTTAGAGAAGCCTACTGCCCGGATGGCGTTTATTTTTACATCGCCACTTACGAAATGGCAGACAAACCGGGCGACACCCATCATGCCCATGGGTCGGTTACACTGTTGCGATAGGCGATGGGCGATATGCGATATGCGATGGGCGATATGCGATAGGCGATGGGCGATGGGCGATGGGGTTATCTGGCGAAGCGGTTGATGTCGTCGATGGTGATAATGCCATCACAGAGGATTACGAGCCGTTCGACCACATTGCGCAGTTCACGGATGTTGCCTGTCCAGTTTATCTTTTTCAGTTCTTCCATGGCTTCCGCCTGAATTTCGGCCCTGGCTTTTCCCATGGCTGAGCAGTATTCCGTCAGGAAATGATCGACCAGCAGCGGAATATCATCAAGGCGGTTATTGAGTGAAGGTACTTCGATGACAATAACGGAAAGCCGGTGATACAGATCTTCCCTGAAGGTTTTTTTCTGGATTTCTTCTTTCAGGTTTTTATTGGTGGCAGCGATTACCCTCACATCCACCGGAATTTCTTTTTCCCCTCCCACCCGGGTGATCTTGTTTTCCTGCAGTACTCTCAGCACTTTCGACTGGGCTGAAAGGCTCATATCGCCGATCTCATCCAGGAAAATAGTTCCTCCATCGGCCTGTTCAAAATCACCCTTATGCTGTTTGATGGCAGAAGTAAATGAGCCTTTTTCATGGCCAAACAAATTGCTTTCGATCAGTTCAGCCGGAATGGCGGCACAGTTCACTTCGATGAATGGTCCGTTAGCACGCGGGCTCAGGGCATGCAGATGACGGGCCACCAGTTCTTTCCCGCTTCCGTTACCCCCGGTAATCATGACCCTGGCATCGGTGGGCGCTACCCGGGCAATCATGCTCCTTATACCTTGTATGGGTTCAGACTCCCCAATCATCTCATAAGCTCCGCTGATCCTGCGTTTCAGGATCCGGGTTTCCCGGATCAGGCTTCCTTTATCAAAAGCATTACGCAATGTGATGAGCAGCCTGTTCAGGTCAAGTGGCTTGGCAATATAATCGAATGCCCCAATTTTTATCGCTTCAACGGCAGTCTCAATGGTTCCATGTCCGGAAATCATAATCACCGGTGCATCGGTAAGAGGCAATATTTGCTTCAATACCTCAATACCATCCATTTTAGGCATTTTTATATCGCATAGGATGGCGTCGTATTTGTTTTCTTTAACCAAACTTATTCCTTCTAATCCATCAGGCGCATCATCCACGGCATATTTTTCATACTCCAGGATTTCCCTCAGGGTATTCCGTATACTTTTTTCATCATCAATTACCAGAATTCCGGGCATATTTCGCTTATTTTTTCAAAGATAAAAAATGTTTCGGTAACTTTGTCAGATGCTCAGCCTGCCCCCTTCATTCCGCCTGACTCATTTTTCACTTTTCATTTTTCTCTTTTCATTTTTCACTTTTCTCTTTTCATTTTTCACTTTTCCCTTTTCACTCCGATTATCCGCCCAGCAGATCCTGCCGGACACGTATAAATTTGGATGGGCCGGGGGATTGAATGCTCCCCAGTTCAATGCCATCGACCTCAACCTCGACGGGATCAAAGACCTGCTGGTATTCGACCGGCACGGAAACCGGAAACTGACTTTTATTAACCATGGAAGCCTGAATACCATTGATTACACTTATCATCCGGAATATGCCTCCCAACTGCCCGATCTTCACGACTGGGTGATCCTGGCCGATTATAACTGCGACGGGAAAGAAGACATCTTCACTTATTCGAATGGAGGTGCCAGGGTTTTTAAAAACATATCGGTAAATTCCCTTCAGTTTGAGCTCGTTACGAACCTGCTGGAATCCTATTATTACAGTGGCTATATCGGTATCCTGTTAACCCCTGTGGATTATCCTGCCATTGCTGATATTGATGGCGATGGTGACCTGGACCTGCTCAGCTTTTTCGGGCTGGGATCTTACGTTGAATACCATAAGAACCTCTCCATGGAAAAGTTCGGGAATTGCGACAGCCTCGATTACCGCCTGACCGATCATTGCTGGGGAAAATTCAAAGAAAGTGAAGGAGGGAACCATATCACGCTGAACGCAGTTTGCCCATATGCGGATAAGGCTGATCTTCCTGCCTCCCGTCATACCGGCTCCACCCTGCTGGCAACCGACCTCAATGGCGATGGATTGAAAGACCTTGTGCTCGGGGACGTGGATTTTCCCAACCTCATCGCCCTGATCAATGGCGGAACGCCTGATTCCGCTTTCATGATCAGCCAGGATACGGCATTTCCCGCAAATTCCAGGGCAGTCAGCTTGTTCTCTTTCCCTTCTGCCAACCTCATTGACCTGGATAACGACGAAACCGCGGACCTGGTCGTTACTCCTTTTGACCCCAGCCTGTACATTTCGGAAAACTACAGCAGCGTATGGTTTTATAAAAATACTGGAAGCAATGCCCGGCCGGTATTTGAATTTCAAACCAACCGGCTTTTCCAGGAGAAGATGCTCGATTTCGGTTCTTCCTCATTTCCTTTGCTTCATGACATGAATAACGATGGATTGCAAGACCTGATCGTAAGCAGTTATGGCTATTACGACACTTCCTATTATGAAAATGCGATACTGCATTCGGATTTTGTATCAAGGATTTCATATTTTCAGAATACAGGATCGGCTTCCGAACCATTTTTTCAACTGATTTCTGATGATCTGGGTGAAATTTCAGCCTTTAAGTGCGAGGCTTTGTTTCCGGCGATTGGCGATCTGAATGGCGATGATAAACCAGATCTGTTGCTCGGACAACCTGACGGCAGTCTTGTTTTCCTGCCAAATTCGGGCAATTTGATCGAAGCATCATCTTTCGGACCACCGCAATGGAACTACCAGATGATAGATGTGGGGGAATATAGCTCTCCCCAGGTGATTGACCTGGACAAAGATGGGCTGAACGACCTGGTTATTGGTGAACGGAACGGAAATCTTAATTTTTTCAGGAACTCAGGCAATTCTTCCAGCCCGGTTTTTACCTTGGTCACCGATAGTCTGGGCAAGATCAATGTGACCGATTATGATGTTTCCTATGATGGGTTCAGCCATCCGTTTTTCTTCCGGGACACCGAACAAAGAACCATGCTGGTGGTCGGTAGTGATGAAGGAAAAGTTTATTTTTTCAAAGATATTGATCATAATCTGGAAAGTAAATTTACACCTTCTGATTCTCTGTTCTCCCTGATCGGGATACCGGAGAATACTTTCCGGGATGGATGGAGGAGCGCTGCCTCCCTGGCTCACCTGAGTGATCCTTCAGTCTTTGACATGATCACCGGAAATTTCGCCGGAGGGTTAAGCTACTACAGCCGGAACCTTCATCCCGGATTCAATGATCAAACCAGGATCGAAAAACAAAAATTGCAGGTCTATCCAAATCCCGCCAATCAGCAGGTTTGCATTGATTGTATTCCCTCTCCTTCCCCCTGTCCATCCTGTATCGGGAGCAAAGCAACCCATGATCTTGCATCGGGGGCGAAGCGATCCCTTATCCGAATCTTCAATTCTCTTGGTCTTCAGGTTTTCAACCAGGAATGTAGTTTCCCTGCCAACATTTCAACAGCCGGTTTTCCCCCGGGCATTTATCTCATCAGTACCGGAAACCTGAGTCAGAAGCTGATTATCAGGCATTAAATTTCCGACTTAAACCCGCTTACAGCATGCCTTTCCAGTAATCAGGAAGAAGGTTAATCTCCTGCTTTTTTACTGTTCAATTCTTGTTCCTTTTTTGGAAATACAATATTCCTTGTAAAAAAAGTTATTAACAAGTGGAGTCATGTGGAGGAAAGTGGAGATTTTTATTTATATTTACCGTCTGAAAAAGAAAGATGTCGAAGACGAATCTCATCGGTGAATTTGAATGCAAGCTTGACGATAAAAGCCGTATTATCCTTCCATCCGGGCTTAAAAAGCAGATTTCCCCGGAAGCCCAGGACAAGTTCGTCATCAACCGGGGCTTCGAAGGATGCCTGGTCCTCTATCCCAACAATATCTGGAAGGAGACCACGGAAAGGATTAACAAGCTTAATCTTTTCGTAAGGGATAATCGCCGTTTCGTAAGGTTTTTTTACAATGGCGCAACTGAATTGGCGCTTGACAGTCAGAACCGTTTACTCTTCCCCAAAAGTCTGCTCGAGCATGCAGGGATTGAGAAAGAGATCATTTTATTTGCTTATGCCGACCGGATTGAGGTCTGGAATAAGTCGACGTATCAGCAGTTATTGTCGAAGGAACCTGAAGACTTCGCTTTGCTGGCCGAACAAGTAATGGGAAAACAGGAAACCAGCGATAAAACCGAAGATGTACCATAGGAGTGTCCTGCTTAGTGAAAGCGTACAAGCTATGGCTATCCGGCCCGACGGCATCTACGTCGATGCTACTTACGGGGGAGGAGGACATGCAAAAGCGATTCTTGCAGCATTAACAGATGGAAAACTTGTGGCTTTTGACCAGGATGATGCAGCCCTGGAAAACAAGCTTGATGATCCCCGGCTGATCTTGATTCACAGCAACTTCCGATTTCTGAGAAATTTCCTGAAACTTTACAAGCTTTACCCGGTTGACGGCATTCTGGCCGACCTGGGTATTTCTTCTTATCAGATAGATCAGGGAGAACGCGGTTTTTCGACCCGGTTTGAGGGTGTTCTGGATATGCGCATGGACCGTAAAAAGAAACTGACTGCCCGGGAGATCATTAACTATTATCCGGAAGAAAAGCTGAGGCAGCTTTTTCGAACCTACGGAGAAATACTGAATGCCAGACAGGTAGCTTCCGTGATTGTCACAAGCAGAAAAAACAAAGCGATCGACACAACCGGTAATTTGAAAGAAGTAACCGGTAGCTGCGCCCAGCGAGGAAAAGAAAACAAGTTTTTTGCCCAGCTATTCCAGGCATTGCGCATTGAAGTTAACCAGGAGATGGAAGTTTTGCAAGAGTTTCTCAAGCAAACCGTGAATGCCCTGAAACCTGGCGGACGGGTAGTGGTGATCTCTTATCACTCCCTGGAAGATAAACTGGTGAAGAACTTTTTCAGGTCAGGGAATTTTGAAGGAGAGATTCAAAAAGATTTTTACGGGAATGCATTGACCCCGTTCAAGGTCATCAGCCGGAAGCCGGTCATCGCTTCAGCAGATGAAATCAGCGAAAATAACCGTTCACGCAGCGCACGCTTGCGTGTAGCCGAGAAGATATAATTGCGGATGGAAGAGAACCAGGAACAACAAAAAACGGAACCGAGCGGAGAGGTATTGAAGCCTGTGAAGAAGACCAGGAAAAATGCCCGCCGGGTTCAGGAATTTCTTGGCGGCGACTACCTCTCGAAAGAATGGGTGGTCGGAAATCTGCCTTTCCTTTTATATGTAACGATCCTGGCCATGCTCTATATTGGAAATACTTATTACACGGAAAAGACCTATAAAGATATCGAGAGAACGAAAAATGAATTGAAGGAGCTGAGGTACCAGTATATCAATACCCGTTCGGAGCTGATGTTCAGGTCGAGACAATCGGAGATTATCAAGCAGGCTGAAGCGATTGGTTTGAAAGAATCAACTTTTCCACCTTATAAAATCCTGTATGGCAGGGTTAATTCAGAAAAAGAACAGTAGCCGATGGTAAAAAGCATTAAAAAGGATATATTGCTTCGCGTTTACCTGGTTTACCTGGGCGTTTTCCTGTTTGGCCTTTTCATCCTGGGACGGGCTGTTTATATTCAATCCTTTGAAAAGTCAGTCCTGAACGAAATGGCTAAAAAGCAGGAGATGCGTGTATTCGGCATTGATGCCATCCGCGGCAACATCTGTTCTGATGACGGAACTTTACTTGCTGTTTCCTATCCCATTTTTGATATCCGTATGGATGTGGTTACTGATTCCATCACGGACGAAGTATTTAAACGAAATGTCGATTCTCTGTCGGTTTCCCTGTCACTTCTTTTTCAGGATAAAACAGTATCTGAATACAAAGACATGCTTTGGGAAGGAAGGCGGAATAAAGACCGCTTCCTTCTGATTCAGCGTGATGTGACTTACCCGGAATTGAAAAAGATGAGGAAGTTTCCCATTTTCAAACGAGGCAAATACAAAGGAGGATTGATAGTTATTCCTCAGTATGAGCGCGCACTTCCTTTTAAATCACTCGCAAAAAGGACCCTCGGATATGAAAGTGAGGATCCTTCCAACCGCGTATATGTCGGACTGGAAGGTTCATTTACCAAAAACCTTCAGGGAACCAGCGGACAGCGACTGATGCGCCGCGTTGGTGGCAGTGCCTGGATGCCAGTAGATCCCGACAACCAGGTGGAACCCCAGAACGGGGATGATATCATCACCACCATCGATATCAATCTTCAGGACTATGCCGAGCAGTCGTTGCGTAAAGAACTTATTGCCGATAGCGCTGATCATGGTTGTGTGATCCTGATGGAAGTTGCGACCGGTTATGTGAAAGCCATTGTAAACCTGGGCCGTACACCGGGAGGAACCTATGATGAAATTTTCAATTATGCCATCGGTGAAAGCCAGGAAACGGGTTCCACGTTCAAGCTGGCTTCATTTCTGGTAGCACTTGACGATGGCAAGATCGATCTCAATACCCCGATCAATTGCTCCGGGGGAATGACCATGTTTTCAGGCAGGAAGATGGAAGATTCTCATCACGGGTTGGGAGTTATCACGGCTCAGCAGGTCTTTGAAAAGTCATCCAACGTAGGCACTTCCAAGATGATCTATGCTGCCTATGCCGGTTCTCCTCAAAAATATATCGATGGTTTGTACCGTATCGGGATCAACCGTCCGTTGAATCTGCAGATTGCAGGAGAAGGAAGGCCCTATATCAAGAATACGAAAAGCAAATACTGGTCGGCCCTTTCGCTTCCCTGGATGTCGATCGGTTATGAAATTTCCCTGGCCCCTATCCACCTTCTGACACTATACAACGCGGTAGCCAATAACGGGAAAATGGTCAAGCCCTTATTGGTCAGCGAAATCCGTCGAAACGGGCAGGTTGTTGAGCGATTTTACCCGGTTGTGATCAATCCCCAGATTGTTTCTCCCTCCACGATAAAGAAAGCGAGGATAATGCTTGAAGGAGTGATCACGGAAGGCACTGGATTCAGCATAAAATCTGATTACTATAAAATTGCAGGGAAAACCGGAACGGCACAGATCGCTGCCGGGAACCAGGGATATCGCCAAGGCACCAAACAGGTTAAATATAAAGGAACATTCGTAGGATATTTTCCTGCCGATAATCCGAAATATTCCTGCATTGTGATGATCGTCAATCCAAAGCGGGGAAAATATTACGGAGGTGCAGTTGCAGCGCCGGTCTTCCGCGAAATCTCAGATAAGCTATATGCCAGCCGGCCCGATATCATCATCCCTCTTCCAAAAGATACCGCTAATTCACCGATTCCCTACATGCATATGCCATTGCCAAAAACGCAGGCCAGGGGAAGCATGCCGGATGTCGCGGGAATGGGCTTGAAAGATGCCATTTTCCTGCTGGAACAGCAGGGTTTGAATGTACTGGTCAACGGAAAAGGCATGGTGGTAAGGCAATCTATACCAGCCGGTACCTGGGTGACCAGAGGGACTCCGGTAGTGATTGATTTACAGGTTAAAAAACAGGAAAAACCAAAAGCACAGGCATGATGAATCTTGCCGGAATATTGCATCACGTGGATTGTATTAGCCTTACCGGTAATACAGAAACTGAAATTGCTGCTCTTCATTTTGATTCGCGCAGGGTGGAGCCGGGAAGCCTGTTTTTTGCTCTTCGCGGTACTCAATCCGATGGTCATGAATATATCGGGAAAGCCATAGCACGAGGAGCGGTGGCCATTGTATGTGAGCGCATCCCGGAGCATCTTGTCAGTGATATTACCTATATCCTTGTCAAAGACAGTAATTTTTCCCTGGGCCGGATGTCGTCCAACTTTTTCGGTAATCCATCAGGCCGTTTAAAGCTGATCGGTGTTACCGGTACCAATGGAAAAACGACCACAGTTACCCTGCTTCATCAGCTTTTCCGGGAACTGGGTTTCGGGGCCGGGTTGTTATCGACCATACAGAATAAAATTAACGAAACCTTTTTCCCTTCTACCCATACCACCCCTGATCCGGTCCAGATCAATGCCCTTTTAAAACAAATGGCCGATGAAGGCTGTGCCTATTGTTTCATGGAAGTCAGTTCCCATGCCATTGATCAGCATCGTATTGCCGGGTTGACTTTTGCCGGTGGCATCTTTACCAATATCACCCACGATCATCTCGATTATCATAAAACTTTCGGGGCCTACCTGAAGGTCAAGAAAGGGTTCTTTGATGCTTTACCTCCTACCGCCTTTGCCCTGTTCAATAAAGATGATAAAAACGGGAGTACGATGGTGCAGAATTCAGCAGCCATGAAATATTCCTATAGTCTCCGTGCCATGGCTGATTTTCGTTGTCGCATCATGGAAAATCAATTTCACGGATTACAGTTAAATATCGACGGGCAGGAAGTCTGGTTCAGGCTGATCGGGCATTTTAATGCATATAACCTGCTGGTGGTTTACGCCACAGCCCTTTTACTGGGACAAGATAAAACCGATATTCTGACGATACTCAGTCGCATAGAGCCGGTAAACGGCAGATTCAATCAGTTAAGGTCAAAGGATGGGATTACGGCCATCGTGGATTATGCCCATACTCCCGATGCCCTTCAGAATGTACTGGAAACCATTAATGCCATACGTGATCACCATGAGCAATTGATTACAGTCGTCGGGGCAGGGGGCAACAGGGATGTTGGCAAACGACCGGTGATGGCCAGGATTGCCTGTGAACTCAGTGATAAGGTTATCCTGACTTCCGATAACCCAAGATTTGAAGAACCGGAATCCATTCTCGGCGATATGGAAAAAGGGGTGGAATTGCAACAGGTAAAAAAAGTCCTGATCATCGAAAACCGGCTGGAAGCCATTAAAACTGCCTGTGCACTGGCCCAAGGTGGGGACATTATCCTGGTAGCCGGTAAGGGACATGAAACTTACCAGGAAATCAAAGGTGTAAAGCATCATTTTGATGATAAGGAAGTGTTGAACCAGATATTATCCCGATAAGCTATGCTATATTATTTATTCGACTATCTGCATAAAGCCTTCGATTTTCCCGGAGCAAGGCTGTTTCAATACATTTCATTCCGTGCAGCGGCAGCATTGATCACGTCCTTGTTTATCTCCATGATCATTGGAAAAAGGCTGATCAATTTCCTGAAACGGAAACAGGTGGGAGAAACGGTGCGGGACCTTGGCCTGGAAGGACAGACTCAAAAACAAGGAACGCCTACTATGGGTGGCCTGATCATCCTGGCCGCGATACTGGTTCCTTCTTTATTATTCGCCAACCTCCACAATATCTATATCATGATGGTGCTGGTTGCCACTATCTGGCTTGGTTTGATCGGATTCCTGGATGATTATATCAAGGTTTTCAAGAAGGATAAAAAAGGATTACCCGGTAAGCTGAAGGTCATGGGACAAATCGGTCTGGGACTTTTAATCGGACTGACCATGTATTTCAGTAATGATATTGTCATCCGTGAAAGGGTCAGACAACAGGCTTACATTCCCTCTGCCGATATATTCAACGTTGAAACACAGGGAGCTGTTGATAAGACAAAAATATTTTCAAAAACAGCAGAGAAGTCTACCAAGACCACCATTCCTTTTGTTAAAAACAACGAATTTGATTATAGCTGGCTTATTTCCTGGATGGGCGAAGGGGCAAAAAAATGGACATGGCTGATATTTATCCCCATTGTGATTTTCATTATCATTTCCGTTTCCAATGGTGCCAATCTCACCGACGGGCTGGATGGGCTTGCGACGGGTACCTCGGCCATCATCGGTCTTACCCTGGGAATACTGGCCTATGTTTCAGGTAATATAGTTTTTGCCAATTATCTGAACATTATGTATATCCCGAATACAGGAGAGCTGGCCATCTATATATCGGCCTTTATCGGCGCCTGTATCGGCTTCCTGTGGTACAATTCATATCCTGCCCAGGTTTTTATGGGAGATACGGGAAGTCTGGCGCTTGGGGGAATCATTGCTGTTTTTGCCATCATGATACGCAAGGAAATCCTGATTCCTATTTTCTGTGGCATATTCCTGGCAGAGAATCTCTCGGTAGTCCTGCAGGTAAGCTGGTTCAAGTATACAAAGCGCAAATATGGAGAAGGGCGGAGAATATTTAAAATGTCTCCGCTTCATCATCATTTTCAGAAGTCAGGATATCATGAATCGAAAATCGTACTCCGGTTTTTTATCGTCGGCATTATGCTGGCTGTTTTGACGATTGTAACATTAAAACTTAGATAACAAGGCCCATGACATTAGAAGGTTTAGCATTACAAGGCCATGCAACGATTTACGACTCGCTTGCCGCCACTGTTGCTCCACGAATCCGTGAAATCCGCAAAGAGTTTATCAAAGAGAGCTTCAGCGATTTTCAGCAAGCTGAGCATCGTCTTGAACCGGTAGCCAATATTCATGGGATCCAGTTCATCAACGATTCCCGTTCTTCCAATCTGAATTCCACCTGGTTTGGCCTGGAAAGCATGACAAATCCGGTGATCTGGATTGCCGGAGGGGTTGATGGAGGTAACGACTGGGAAAGCATAAAAGGCCTGGTGATGGCAAAAGTCAAGGCAATCATTTGTTTGGGCAAGGATACCCGACGGTTAAAGGCCGCTTATGCCGATACCGGCATCACCATGATCCAGGTGAATACCATGGAAGAAGCAGTTCAGACGGCATATTCCCTGGGTGAGAAAGGCGACATTGCGATACTTTCACCAGCCTGCGCCAGTTTTGATCAGTTTGAAAACTTCGAGGAACGCGGAAGGTTATTTCGCGCAGCTGTAAAAAACCTGTAATACACCGGCAATGCTACAATTTACTAAAAATGTAAAAGGAGATAAGGTAATATGGATCGTAGTCATCCTGCTGTCCATATTCTCCCTGCTTGCCGTTTACAGTTCCACCGGTACGCTGGCCTATAAAAAGCAACATGGGAATACGGAATATTACCTGGTAAAACATTTCCTGATCCTTGCCTTCGGTCTGGGTTTGATGTATCTCACCCACCTGATTAAATACACCTATTATTCAAGAATTTCGCAGATAGGTCTCTGGCTGACCTTCCCTTTGCTTATCGTGACCCTGGTCTCCGGAACCAATTTAAACGAGGCCAACAGATGGCTTACCGTTCCCATTATCAACCTCACTTTTCAGAGTTCCGATGTTGCCAAGCTTATTCTTATCATGTACCTTGCCCGGATCTTAAGTAAGAAGCAGGAGATGATTCAGAATTTCCGGAAAGGGTTTTTACCGGTCATTCTGCCTGTCATCGCCGTCACCCTTCTCATTCTTCCGGCCAACTTCTCCACAGCAGCCATCCTGTTTGTCACCTGTATGGTACTGATGTTTATTGGCAGGATCAGCCTGAAATACATCTTTTCACTGATCGGGTTAGGGCTGATCGGTATCCTGCTGATCTTTGCATTAACGAAAGCATTCCCGGGTCTTTTCCCACGAGGAGGTACCTGGGTAAGCCGTATTGATCATTTTATCAATCAAGAGGAAGCTGATCCTGATGCCACCTATCAGGTTGATCAGGCAAAGATTGCCATCGTTTCCGGAGGTGTTTTCGGGAAGTCGCCCGGCAAAAGCACACAGCGGAATTTTCTTCCTCACCCCTATTCCGATTTCATATTTGCCATCATCATCGAAGAATATGGAATTATCGGCGGCAGCTTCGTGATGTTCCTTTATCTGATCCTGTTTTTCAGGGTCATCAGGATTGCCAACAAATGCCAGGGTAATTTCGGTACCCTGTTATCCATTGGAATTGGGTTCAGCCTGGTTTTCCAGGCGATGATCAATATGGCGGTCGCGGTCAACCTTTTCCCAGTGACCGGACAAACATTACCTCTGGTAAGTATGGGAGGTACTTCCATCTGGTTTACCAGTATTTCCTTGGGAATTATTTTAAGTGTCAGCAGGACGAGTGAAATAGAAACGAAAAACGGAACCGAAATAGAGGTACTGGCTGAACCCGGTATGCTCACTTCCCAGGAACCGGTAACTGTATAATATGACCAGGATCATTATCAGCGGAGGAGGAACAGGGGGACATGTATTCCCTGCCATTGCTATTGCCAATGCCATCAGGAGCCTGGAAAAGGAGGCAGAGATACTGTTTATCGGTGCGCTGGGCCGCATGGAAATGGAAAAGGTCCCTGCCGCCGGATACATGATTGAAGGACTGACCATCATCGGTTTTCAACGCCGGATGACATGGAAGAACCTGAGTTTCCCGGTAAAACTTGTAAAAAGCCTGCTCAAAGCCCGGTCGATCATCAGGAAATTCAATCCGGATGTGGTTATCGGCGTTGGAGGTTATGCCAGCGGACCCACCCTGAGGATGGCTGCCCGTATGGATATTCCATGCCTCATTCAGGAACAGAACTCCTTTCCCGGGGTGACCAACCGGCTGCTGGGAAGCAAGGTTCAGAGGATCTGTGTGGCTTATGATGGGATGAAGAAATTCTTTCCTGCCGAAAAGATCGTCCTGACGGGAAATCCTATCCGCCAGGATCTGATCCGTTTGGAAAGTAAGACAAAAGAAGCCCGTACCTATTTTGGTTTGAGCGAAACGAAAAAAGTAATTCTGGTCATTGGCGGAAGTCTGGGAGCAGGAACCATCAATAAAGCTATACAGGCAATGGTGGAGAATGATAACAGGAATGAAAATTACCAGTTACTCTGGCAAACCGGAAAATACTATTATGAAAAGTACAAATTACCCGCAGGCCACAATCCTGCCAGTCCGAAAGGCAGACCACAACCCGTGATCCTGCCTTTCATTGATCGTATGGACCTGGCCTATTCTGCAGCCGACATTATTATTTCACGTGCCGGAGCCATTGCCATTTCAGAACTTTGTGCCGTCGGGAAACCGGTTATCCTGATTCCTTCGCCCAATGTTGCCGAGGATCATCAGACAAAAAACGCGTTTGCCCTGGTAGAACAAAGGGCAGCCATGCTGGTCAGGGATGCTGAAGCGGTACTAAAACTAAGCACCATGCTCGAAGAATTATTGAATGCGCCCGGGTTGCAAGAGGAGCTGAGCCAGCAGATCCGGAAACTTGCCAAGCCTGATGCTGCTGAAAAAATTGCAAAAGAAGCTTTAAAATTAACGAAAGATGAATCCTGATTCCTTTAAATCGGTATATTTTCTGGGCATCGGAGGCATCGGAATGAGCGCCCTGGCAAGGTATTTCGTATACAGAGGAGTAAGTGTTTCAGGATACGACCGGACCTCATCATCGCTTACCGATATGCTGAGCGCTGAAGGAATGAGTATTCATTTTGATGAGGAACTGAAAAATATTCCCAAGGAAATAGATCTTGTTGTTTATACTCCGGCAATTCCCAGTGATCATCCGGAATTCAGATATTTCATGGAAAAAGGTATTCCCATGAAAAAAAGAGCAGAAGTCCTGGGAATGATCTCCGGAAAATATAAAACCATCGCTGTTGCCGGCACCCATGGAAAAACCACTACTTCCACGCTCATTGCGCACCTGCTGATGACCGCCGATATCGAAATGCTGGCATTCCTTGGCGGAATTTCAAAAAATTACGACACCAATTTCCTCTGTTCCAAAGGGGTCAGGAATTCAGGGATTGACACCAAGGATCAACCCGTTTATTGTGTGGTTGAGGCTGATGAATATGATAAATCATTTCTCCGGCTGAATCCATATATTGCCATCGTTACCTCAGCCGATGCCGACCATATGGATATCTACGGGAATCATGATGCACTAAAAAGAACCTTCGCTGAATTTACGGCCAATATCGTTGACCATGGCACATTGATCATGAAACTGGGGACACAGGTCAAGCCGGTCAGGAAGCATGCTTATAATGAATATGCCTATTCCCTCCATCAGGATGCCAGCTTTTTTGCCAGGAACATCAGGTTAACCGGCGGGCTGCTTCATTTCGATTTTGTTACTCCTACTGAAGTTATCCGTAATCTGGTATTGGGTGTACCGGGTCTTTTCAACCTCGAAAATGCCATTGCTGCCCTGTCGGTCGGATATTTGCTCGGCATAGATAAAACCCTGATGTCACAAGCACTGCGGAGTTACCAGGGTGTTCAGCGCCGGTTTGATGTAAGGATCATGCGTGATGATTTTGTTTATATCGATGATTACGCGCATCATCCAGAGGAACTCCGGGCTTGTATCAGCGCAGCCAAAGAACTATTTCCGGATAAAAAAGTCAGCGGGATTTTCCAGCCTCATCTGTTTTCACGAACCCGCGATCTGGCCGATGATTTTGCCCGTAGTCTCGAGCTGCTCGACGAACTTATCCTCCTCGACATTTATCCTGCAAGGGAAAAGCCCATTCCTGGCGTGGATGCTGAAATGCTGCTGGGAAAGGTACACCTTGACCAGAAGAAATTGCTATCAAAGCAACAATTGCTGCTGGAAATTGAAGCACATTGCCCCCAGGTTCTGCTGACCCTTGGTGCAGGGGATATTGATCAGCTGGTGCAGCCAATTTCCATGATTTTCGGGAAAGAGGAGGAAAAAACATGAAGAGATTCCTGAAAATATTATTTCTCCTGATGTGGATATTGCTGATCGCCGGTGCCGGAGTACTGATAGGATTTGTGGAAGCAGAGCAATATGACCGACCCTGCAGAAAGATCAATATCAGCATTGATTATGGGAAAGCCGATTTGCTGATCACAACCCAGGATGTCGATTCCCTGATCAGGCGTACCAATGGAAATCTGGCAGGGAAACCATTGGGATGGGTGAATACTGCCAGGATTGAAAACACCATCCGGCAGCAGCCATATATTGAAAGGGTGAAAGTTTATACAAATAATAAAGCTGATGTTTTTATAGAAATCAGGCAACGGGAGCCTGTCCTTCGCGTTATCAATAAGAAATTCGAAAGCTTTTACCTTGACGGTTCGGGGACCCTGTTGCCCCTGAACCCGCGTTTTCCGGCCAGGGTACTGGTGGCCAATGGAAATATTAACGACTCCTATATCAACAATAAAAACCGCAGGATCAATGTGCTTGCCCTTTCTGATTCTGTATATGCCGATTCTTTGCTGACCAGGCTTTATAAGCTGGCGATGTTCATTTCGCGGGACAAAGATCTGAAAAACAGGATTGATCAGATATATGTTAACGAGGAGGGGGAATTTGAATTGATTCCAAGGCTCGGAGCCCATGTCATTCTCCTTGGTGACATTGAAGGAATGGAGGAAAAGTTCACAAAACTCCGGTTATTCTATACGCATGGACTGGAAAAAATAGGTTGGAATAAATATCATGTCATCAATATAAAATTCAAGAACCAAGTGGTTTGTTCAAAACTATAAAATACCATGAAAAACTCAGGCATCATTGTCGGTCTTGATATCGGCACAACAAAAATAGCGGTCATTGTCGGCCGGAAAAATGAACACGGGAAAATTGAAATCCTGGGCTATGGAAAAGTTCCTTCCATTGGCGTTAAGCGTGGGGTCGTTGCAAATATAGACAACACTGTTCAGTCCATCAAAGAGGCGGTAGCTGAAGCCGCGATCAAATCGGGCGTGGATATAAAATTTGTGAATGTAGGAATCGCCGGGCAACACATTAAAAGTCTTCAGCACAGAGGCAGCATGATCAGGGAGGACAATGAATCCGAGATCAGCCAGGAGGATGTGGATAAGCTCTGCAATTCCATGTATAACCTGAACATGAATCCCGGTGAGGAAATCCTGGATGTCATCCCTCAGGAATTCAGTATTGACGGCGATCATGGGATCCGTCAGCCCAGGGGAATGAATGGCAGTTCCCTGGAGGCTAATTTCCATATTATTATCGGGCAGACAGCCGCTGCAAAGAATATTTACAAATGTGTGCGGAGGGCCGGACTGGAAGTTGTCGAACTTATCCTTGAACCGATTGCATCTGCAGAATCGGTATTGAGCGAAGAAGAAAAAGAAGCAGGTGTTGTTCTGGTTGACATCGGCGGAGGTACTTCCGACATTGCTATTTTTCATGAAGGGATCATCAGGCATACGGCGGTAATTCCTCTGGGTGGGGATATCATTACGGAAGACGTAAAGGAAGGTTGCTCCATCATCAAGAAACATGCCGAAGAACTGAAAGTTAAATTTGGTTCAGCCCTTGCCCGGGAAAACAGGGAAGAAGAGATCGTTGCCATCCCTGGTCTGCGAGGCCGGACACCAAAGGAAATCAGCCTGAAAAACCTGGCTTCTATCATTCAGGCAAGGATGGAGGAGATCATTGAACATGTATATTACGAAATCAAGAATTCGGGGTATGAAAAGAAACTGATTGGAGGTATCGTTCTCACCGGGGGTGGAGCTCAGCTGAAACATGTGGCACAGCTGGCTGAGTTTCTTACCGGACTTGATACCAGGATCGGTTATCCCAATGAGCATCTGTCGAGTGATGTGCCTCCGGAAATGGCCAGTCCCATGTATGCCACCGGCATCGGACTAGTGATTGAAGGCATCGGAAGGTACGAAAAAGAAGTCGTAAAAATCAAGGAGGAACCTGTTATAGAAGAGATCCCGGAAAAGCCCAGTGGAAAACAAAAAAAGGTCAGGGAAAAGAAACAAAAGGACCCGAACAAGCAGCAGGGAAGCTTCACCCAGAAGTTCTTAGAGAAGATCCGGAACATCTTTGAAGAGGAAGATATCGAGTAAACCGCTATTAACAATTAAACTGTTAATAAAAAACCGAACAACAATCACTTTGTAAACCCTTTCTATTTAATTTTAATTGGATAAAAAACCAGACCATCATGGCCGATATGTTAAAGTTTGATTTACCTAAGAACCAGTCATCTATCATCAAAGTAATCGGAGTAGGCGGAGGCGGCAGCAATGCTGTTAACCATATGTACCGCCAGGGAATCAAGGGAGTTGACTTCATCATCTGCAATACAGATGCGCAAGCGATGGAGTCCAGCCCTGTTCCGACCAGGATCCAGCTGGGAGCCAATCTGACCAGTGGCCTGGGTGCCGGAGCTGTACCTTCCGTGGGAAGAAATGCAGCCCTGGAAAACACCGAAGAACTCAAGGAGGTACTGGGCAAGGGTACCAAGATGCTTTTCGTAACTGCAGGTTTGGGGGGAGGTACCGGTACCGGTGCCGCACCGGTAATTGCCCAGATTTCAAAAGAAATGGACATCCTCACTGTCGGGATCGTTACCATTCCTTTTGCTTTTGAAGGCAGGAAACGACGTCAGTTTGCCGAAGAGGGCATCCGGGCACTCAAGCAACATGTGGATGCTTTACTGATCATCAGCAACGATAAGCTGCGCGAACTGTGTGGCGATCTCAGACTTTCCGAAGCCTTTACCCGGGCCGATAATGTCCTGACCACTGCTGCCAAAGGCATAGCCGAGATCATCACGGTGGCAGGTTACATTAATGTTGATTTTGAAGACGTCAAGACGGTCATGAAAGACAGCGGGGTTGCTATCATGGGGACAGGTGTTGCCAGTGGCGCTGATCGTGCGCTGCATGCTGTTGAAGATGCGCTCAGCTCTCCCTTACTCGACAATAACGATATCGAGGGCGCCCGTAATCTCCTCCTTTATATTGGATCCGGCAAGGATGAAATCACCATGGATGAGGTAACAGAGATTACTGATTTCATACAGCGAAAGACAAAATCGACCGCGGAGGTGATTTGGGGGAATGGGTTCGATGAAGACCTGGACGATAAGATCAGTGTCACCATCATTGCTACCGGTTTTGATAAAGAACACCAGGAGAAAGATCCTTCCCGTCCAAAAGACGTGAAAATCCATACCCTTTACGGAGAAACAGCTGCCCCTCCGAAAATTGAAAAACGCATTCTGGAAGTTCCCCAGGAGCCCGTTCTGCCATTTCTGAATGAAGAACTTGAAGAAATCCGGATCATTTCTTCCACACAGGAACCTGTGGAGGCCGAATCACATCCGGAACCTGAATATGAAAGTACAGAAGTACCGGAAGCGCCACTGAGAACTTTTGAATTTGTAGTAGAAAAGGCCGAACCGGATTACCTTCCCGAACCAATGGAGACGATGGTACATGAAAGCCAGCCGGCAGATGAGGTGGAAGAGCCCATAAGCCCTCCTCAGAAGCCTATGGAACCTGACTTTACCGAATTCAATAAGAAAGCCAATGAGAGGATACTGAAGCTGAGGTCGCTGAGTGAAAAATTGAAGACCCATACACCCATTGAAGCCAATTTACAGGAACTGGAAAACATCCCTGCTTATAAACGCCGAAATGTTGAGCTGAATGATGTCACGCCTTCCTCTGAATCTCAGGTAGCCCGTTACAGCTTGTCGGAAGGTCAGGATAAATCGGTAGAACTGAAAAGCGAAAATTCTTTTCTTCATAAAAATGTCGATTAATGAGTCTGGAAAGTAAAATCAACGAGGACATTAAGGTAACAATGCTGGCCAGGGACTCCGAAAAACTGGAGGCCCTCCGTGCCATAAAAGCAGCCATTTTACTTGAAAAGACAAAAGAAGGGGGCAGTGGAGATATCCCTGAAGCCGTTGAACTGAAGATACTGCAGAAGCTGGTCAAGCAAAGAAAGGAGTCCGCAGAGATCTATCAAAGCGGAAACAGGGAAGATCTGTCGAAAAAAGAGCTTTTTGAAGCCGGCATCATTGAAACCTACCTGCCTAAGCAAATATCCGTAGAGGAAGTCACTGGAATCATCCGGAAAATAATTGAACAAACCGCAGCTGTCTCGATAAAAGACATGGGTAAAGTGATGGGTATGGCTTCCAGAGAATTGGCCGGAAAAGCAGATAACAAAATGATCTCTGAAGTTGTTAAGTCACTTTTAACCGGCGTCTGATCTCCTTTTCAAGAATAGAAAATGGCAATAATGCTGCAATCCTTAGTTGCAGGCTGTTGTTGATTTTATAAACGGAAGCGGGATGCGGGATATGGGATACACGATAAATAAAATCAGCGGCTTGAACAGGGGTGATGGATTTTCCGATTTCTTTAACCGCACCATCTGCAAATTTCACAAACTGTTGAGACAGCTTCCATCCTGCTGATGCATCTTTAATCCCGGAAACCTGTTCCAGCAATGGAGTACGGATGGCTCCCGGGCGAATCACCACCACATCGATTCCATGAAAGCCCAATTCCAGCCTGAGGGCTTTGGCATATCCTTCAAGAGCTTTTTTTGTTATCGGATAGGTCATGAAAGGGACGGTAAGGTTAAGACTTTCCGAGCCGATATGAATGATTCTGCCTCCAGGACTTTTAACCAGTGGCAGAAAGATCTGATTTACCCTGTAGGCGCCAAAAAGATTCACCTCGAAAATTTTCCGGAAAGAGTCAACCGGAGCTTCTGACAATGGGAAATACCGGTCAATGCCCGCATTGTTGATGATCAGGTCAAGCTGGAGGTCAGCCGAATGAACTTTCTCAAAAGCAGTTTTCACAGAAACATCGGAAGTTACGTCCATCCGTAGTACCCAGGACTGCTGATGCTGATCGATATCCGCCATGGACAATTCATCAACGTCAGTCGCAATGACCCACCAGCCCTCCTTCAGATACTTCTCTGCCAGGGCCCTGCCAAGTCCGCCAGCACTTCCGGTGATTAAAATGACCTTATCCATTTTCCTGATACTTTTTTTCTTTCCAGCCGGAAATCCATTTTGACAGGAGACAGGCAGCGCCCCATAAAAATTTCCATTTCCCAAAACCCATACGAACATCGGCATATTTTCGTTGTCCCCGGAGAACTTTTCCAAAAGCTGTCCATGCACGGTCGCTGTCGCGTACAAAATGATGAATCTTTAAAGGTACGGTATTGAATAAATATTTGATTTTATTTGCTTCCAGCAACTCATCCATCAGTTCATCATTCACCTGCTCGGAATAAGATTGCAGGGAGCTCTGTTTTGCATTGAGAAAGCCGGAACAGGCATCAGCCGCCAGTTTACCACTCCTGACCGCATAATATATTCCTTCTCCTGTCAGCGCATCGGTAAGTCCTGCAGAATCTCCCGCAACAAGAATCCTCCCATGATGAAAAAGACTCTTTTTCACTCTTACAGGAATTGGCCAGGATTTGATGGAAGCAGGATATGTACCCCTCAACCCCCTGTCCGGCAGGCTGACAGCATCTTCAAAATATTCTAAAAACCGATGATAATAGGGCATCATCCCTTTTACAAGGCTGGCAGGACCACCAACGCCTATGGAGAAATGATCCTTTTTCGGAAAAACCCATCCATAGCCTCCCGGAAAGGTACCCCAGTCGAGGAAGATGGCAGAAGAATATCTGCTGAGCGCTTCAGGTGCCGGTTCCATTTCAGCTTCCCAGGCCAGACCTTTCAAGATATTATCCCTTAGTCCGGCCGACCTCGCTACTATCCCGGTAGCTCCTTCGGAACCGATGAGCAGTCGCGAATGATATGTTTGTGTTTTTGTCATCACGCTGGCTGTACTGGTAGTCTGCACTACGCTTATCACCTTTTCTCCGAAGATAACGCTGGCTCCGGCCTGTTGTGCTTTTCGCAGGAGCAGATCATCCAGTTTATCGCGCATGGTACTGTACATCAGGGGCACATCGGAGGAGCGGGTAAACACCTCTTTAAGGTTGCAGGAAAACTGAATTGAACGGATTTCTGCTTCGAAAACAGAGGAGATGTCAAATGGGATTTCGTGAAGGATTTTATGGGTAAGTCCGCCTCCGCATACTTTATACCTGGGGAAGGTTGACTTTTCAAGAATGAGGACAGAGATTCCCTGGCTGGCCAGGTGATATGCAGCAATAGTCCCGGCCGGACCGGCCCCAACAATGATCACATCGGCATGGATTTCCATGGGATTTAAAGCAGGGTCATAACTTCTCTGAGTAGTTTTTCCTTATTGACAGGAACCACACCGACTTCTTCACAAACGATTCCGCCGGCAAGATTGGAAATATAGGCAATTTCATAGGGTGTGCAACCGATTGCCAGGCAAAGGGAGGCAACGCTGATCACCGTATCGCCGGCGCCGGAAACATCAGAAACCAAGCGCATATGAGCAGGAACCATGATTGTTTTCTGGTCCAGCTTATCTTTCAGGCTGATCATCAGGCCCTGTTCCGAAAGGGTGGTCAGAATATAGCTTGCGCCAAGCCTTTCACGTAAAGCCTGGGCTTCCAGGATGATCGTTTCCCTGTCATCAAGATCCTTATCGGTTTTTATTCCTTCCTTCAATTCTTTTAAGTTGGGTTTGAATAAAGTTACTGAGTGATAGGTTTCAAAATTTTTCTTCTTGGGATCAACTGCGGTAGGTATTCCTCTTTTTACGGCTCTTTCGATTACTTCCCTGATCAGCTTTGGTGTAAGTACGCCCTTATCATAATCCTGGAAGATAATACAATCCACTTTATTTTTTTCAAGGATCTGGTCAATGACCCGGAGAAGCGTTTGGAAATCTTTGTCAGCCAGGTCATTTTCAATTTCCTCATCGACCCGGAGCATCTGATAGCTATTTCCGAAGATCCTGAATTTGGTGGTAGTAATTCTTCTGTTACTCCTGACAATGCCGATATCGTCGATTCTTTCCTTTTTCAGCAATTCAAGGAACTGGCTTCCCTTTTCATCCGCACCAATGACAGAACACAGTATAGGTTTTGCGCCCATGGCTTTGATATTCATGGCAACATTGGCAGCGCCTCCCATGCGATTTTCCCTTTTTCTGAGGGCAACGATAGGGATAGGCGCTTCAGCGGAAATTCTTTCCACTTTCCCCCAGAGGTAAGAGTCCACCATGACATCGCCGATAATCATGATTTTCAGATTATTAAAACTTCCAAAGAGCTTTTTATAATTTCCTGACTTATCCATGATCCGGTTTGAGAGGTTTGTTTTGATTCTGGGTTCAGACGTTAATAAATTGATAATCTGCAATTGTTTTAATGTTTTTATTCAGCTCATCTGTAGAAATTTCACCATCCATCAGGCGGATGATACGATGAGCATGCTGGGCAATATCTTCTTCATGGGTTACGATGATCACCGTATTGCCCATTTTATGAATCTCTTCCAATAAGCCAAGGATTTCAATAGATGTTTTTGAATCCAGGTTACCGGTTGGTTCATCTGCAAGGATGATGGCCGGATTATTTACGAGGGCCCTGGCAATGGCTACCCGCTGACGTTGTCCTCCCGAAAGTTCATTGGGTTTATGCTCCATCCGGTCGGCGAGTCTCACTTCATTCAGAACTTCTGTAGCTCGTTCCTGGCGTTTTGATTTTCCATAACCGGAATAGATCAGTGGCAGCATGACATTTTCCAGAGCAGTTGAACGGGGCAACAAGTTAAATGTCTGAAATACGAATCCGATTTGTCTGTTCCTGATCTCGGCGAGTGCATTATCGTCCATTTTGCTGACATCTTCACCATTAAGGAAATAGTTACCGCTGGTCGGGGTGTCGAGACATCCGAGGATATTCATCAGGGTTGATTTGCCCGATCCGGAAGGGCCCATAAGTGCAACAAATTCATTTTTCCGGATCACCAGTGACACCGAACGCAGCGCTTCCACGATAATACTACCGATTTTGTAGTTTTTAACGATGTTTTCCAGATGGATTACTTCTTTTTCCATAATTCAACAAAAATACAATAATTAAAACTTGATAATAAAATCCTCTTTACTCAATTCTTCCTTAAAAAACACTATCCCAAAATGAAACAGGTCAAAGGTGACCTTAACCCTTGGGTTGGCTTTGATTTCTTTCCAGGCCATTTCCATTGCTGACGACCAATGAATGTCATCAAAAACTATAACGGTTTCAGGATGAATATGTTTTAAAAATTCATTGAAATAATTCAGGGTAGGTTCCTTTTTATGATTTCCATCAATGAAAATCAGGTCGGGTGATGCCATTTCGCGAAAAGCAAGCGGTAACTGATCTTCGAAAGCTCCGGTCATGACCTTGATATTCTCCAGCCCGCTTTTATCAAAATTTTCCAGGGCTATGTGCGCAGAATCTATGCAACCTTCAATAGTAATAATTTGACTTTGAGGGGCAGCACAGGCAAGGTACATGGTACTGATCCCAAAGGCTGTCCCCAGTTCCAGTATGGCTTTGGGTTGAAGATCCCGGGTCAGGCGAAACAGAAAATGTCCTTTTCTGGCTGATATTGAAGATCTCCTGGCAATGTCTTTGACCCTGACAAAACGCTGGTCGCAGGGAGCATCTTTGGCTTTTGCTCCTAGGTCTCTCCGTTTGATGAATCTGGAAATAAGGATAAGATCATTTCTCACTTTTTCCACTATTTTAAACTGGGGATATGTTGTCCCGTTCTTGATCACATCATGATAAAAATGGTAGGCAAAAGGAGAATGTAGCTTATATTTGGATTGCGCTGAAATTGAATGTTGTACATATCCAAATATGGAATCTAGCTGCCTGATCATAGTACGCTTGAATAAACCACAAAATTAACGGAAAACCAATGACAAATCCGACCTAAGCTCAATTTAACTAATTTTGTGTAATAAAAATCCACAGATGGGACTACAAAAGTTGGCAAAGGTTACAAACTATTTCTCTTTTATTAAAATAAGTCATACCGTTTTTTCTCTTCCTTTTGCACTAATCGGCTTTTCTCTTGCAGTAAAAGACGGAGGCAGTGACCTTAACCTTAAGTTATTATTATTGGTATTGCTTTCCGTTCTTTTTGCCAGAAATGCAGCGATGGGGTTTAACCGGTATGCTGATCGTGAATTTGACCGGAAGAATCCACGCACAGCCCTCCGTGAGATTCCGAGCAATATCATCGGACCTTTATCAGCATTGGTATTTGTGGCAATCAATGCCCTCCTTTTCATTGCCACAACCTGGTTTCTCAACCCGCTTTGTTTTTATCTTTCGCCGGTGGCTTTATTCGTCGTACTCGGGTACAGTTTTACAAAAAGGTTCACCCATCTCTCTCACCTTTTTCTTGGACTGGGATTGGCTCTTGCACCCATTGGGGCCTATCTTGCTGTTGGTGCCCGCTTCGATTGGCTTCCCCTGCTTTTCTCCTTCATCGTTTTATTCTGGGTAGCAGGTTTCGATATTCTTTATTCTCTTCAGGATGAGGAGTTCGACAAATCAGAGAAGCTGAAATCGATGCCTGTTGCCATGGGAAAACGCAATGCCCTGATCCTTTCCGGACTTTTTCACCTGATGGCTATTGGCTTTGTGATCATCGCCGGTTTTACCCTGCCATTCGGTTACTGGTACTGGATCGGTGCGGGAATCTTTTCCAGTTTGCTTCTCTATGAGCATTTGATTGTCAAACCCGGTGACATCACCCGTGTCAACCTTGCCTTTGCCACCCTCAACGGTTTTGCCAGCATGGTCTTTGCCGTGTTTGTAATCACGGATTTAATCCTGAACTAATGCATCATTTCAGGCTCCCCAGTTATTCCGGTCGAGTGACCGGTAGTTGATGGCTTCAGCCAGGTGTTCAGTTTTTATTTCCGTAGACTTTTCAAGGTCGGCAATGGTTCTGGAAACTTTAAGGATACGATCAAAAGCCCTGGCCGACAATCCGAGTTTATCCATGGCTGACTTGAGTAAAAGGTGTCCCGTATCGCTGATCTGGCAAATTTTCCTCAGCATTCTGCTTGACATCTGGGCATTGCAGTGAATGCCCTGATTTTCTTCGAAACGTTTTTCCTGTATCTGTCGTGCTTCCATCACCCTGACCCGGATGGCCTCGCTCCGCTCGGCCGTATGCATCTCACTCAACTCTTTGTATAATACCGGTATCACTTCTACATGAATATCGATACGATCGAATAAAGGCCCTGAGATCCTGTTGATGTATTTCTGAACCACCCCCGGTTTACACTGGCAATCAAGCTGAGGATGATTATAATAACCACAGGGACAAGGATTCATGGCAGCAACCAGCATGAAACTGGCAGGGTATTCAACGGTGAACCTCGCCCTTGAAATGGTCACTACCCTGTCTTCCAAAGGTTGTCTCAACACTTCAAGCACCTGTCGTTTAAATTCAGGTAATTCATCGAGGAATAAAACGCCATTATGAGCCAGTGAAATTTCTCCGGGCTGTGGTACCCCTCCTCCCCCAACGAGGGCGATATCGGAAATGGTATGATGAGGAGAACGAAAAGGCCTGACAGAAATCAATGATCTGTTGCTGGCCATTTTTCCTGCAACCGAGTGAATTTTCGTCGTCTCCAGCGCCTCCTGCAGATTCAACGGGGGCAGAATGGAAGGCAGCCGTTTCGCCAGCATCGTCTTCCCTGCGCCCGGCGGCCCGATTAAAATGACGTTATGCCCTCCAGCCGCTGCAATCTCCAACGCCCTTTTAATGTTCTCCTGCCCCCGTACATCTGCAAAATCAAACTCATAATCCCCCAAGTGACGGTTAAATTCATCCTGAGTATTGACAACCGTCGGAGATAATACGATTTCATCATTTAAAAATCCAATGACTTCCCTGATATTCTGTACGCCATAGATCATCAAACCACTGACAATTGCTGCCTCCCTGGCATTCTGCAAAGGTAAAATGATGCCTTCAAATCCCTTTTTCAGGGCTTCAATGGCAATCGGTAATGCTCCTTTAATAGGAAGCAAGCTGCCATCCAGGGAAAGTTCGCCCATAATAATATAGGATTCGAGTTTGTCGGTTTTAATGACTTCATTTCCGGCCAGGATCCCCATGGCGATAGTCAGGTCATAAGATGAACCTTCCTTCCGGATATCGGCCGGGGCCATATTAATGACTATCTTCTTCCCGGGGATACGATAACCATTGTTGCGCAGAGCCGATTCAATCCTTTGATGACTTTCCTTCACGGCATTGTCGGGAAGTCCTACCATGAAAAACTGAATGCCCTGATCAATATACACTTCAACTGTCACCGTGATCGCATGAATCCCAAAGACAGCGCTTCCGAATGTTTTAACCAGCATAGTAAAGTTTTATGCTTAATCGGGAAAAAGGAAAAAGGTAATACGATTATGACAGGAAAGTTATTAACACCTCACCAACTCACTAACTTGCCAGCTCACAAACTATTTCTGCGGTTTGTATTTTGACAGGGTAAGGATTTTCTGTGCGTCTGTTTCATTGAGTAGTTGCTGAAGACTTACGTCCTCCTCATTTTCCATGTATTTCCTGACGATCTGCCAGCCGATCCATATACCAAGGCGACTTGGGGATTCTTTTGAAAATTCAGCGGTAAAAGGACCGTCGGATATGAAAGTGCGGACGATCTGCCCATCAGTGGAATATAATAGTCTGTTTTCGATGATGGCCGCCCATACATGAGCTTCATTCTTTATTGCCCAATCCATCTGACCTTGTGTGTATCCCATTAAAAAACGAGGGTTAGTGCCGGGAATCATGGCTTCAGCAAAATACAACTGCTTTCCTTCCTGGATCATATGATCTAGTAATGCATTTCCCGTCATTTGTGAAGGTTGCAAAACCTTTGCCAGGACAAGCATGCAATCAGGAACAATATTATCCGGACTCATTTTTTCCAGGCGGTACAGTGGAAGACCGTCGGAACCGTATATTTTATTGTCCTTACCCAGGTAATTATCCAATCCTATCAGCATAACAGAATCAGCAAACTGAACCGGATAATCATAATCTCCTCCTGAAATATAGGAATAGACTTTGGGGATGCGGGCATCGGGATAATAATAACGATAATGGCGGAAAGCTTCGGTCAGATTTTTCTGTATAGACTCCAGGTTTTTATATTTCACCTGAACAGCCTGATAAAAGTCCAGATTTCTTGGATTCTCCAGATATGCCTTCATTTCAATCAGCTTAACCGGATCATTCAGGTCGGTATCCAGAAAAAAACGATAAGCCGGCTTCATTTTTTCCAGCCCATCTTTCAGATTATGCACCGAAACCCTGAATAAATCCAGGTCATACCTGCGAATTTCAACATCCGGCAACTGAATATCACGGGTATTTATATCCAGCCTGGTCTTACCACTGTTACAGCCAAGCAGCAGCGCCAGGAAAAATACTCCGAAAACACTATTTAACCTCATCATTTCTAAGGTGGGGAACTGTTGATTATTTTTGGATAAAATTATGGAATTAATTTCAGGGAAGGACTGCAGATTCCTTATTTTTGTTATTAAGCAATATAAAAACGGCTCCCATGACCCAGAAAAAGATAGTTTTCAAACGGTTTGTTCTCGGACTTCTGTTTATTCTCCCGCTTTTTGTGCATTCCCAGACGAAACTGCCCGTGAAACTAGGCTTAAAGGTATCCCCCAACCTCTGCTGGATGAATTCAAATACAACCGATTATAATTATAATGGTATCAGGGGAGGTGTCACCGTTGGGTTCGTTTCCGATATTTATTTCATGGAAAGATACGCGGTTAACACCGGATTGAATTTTTTACTTCTGGGGGCTAACCTTCTATATCCCGAAGAGAAAATTATCCTGGGAGATACCATTTCAGGAAATCTTTCCCGGAAATACAGCCTTTATTATCTTGAGATTCCCATCATGATTAAAATGCAGACCAAGAATTTCGGGGATTTTTCCTTTTTCGGTCAATTCGGATTCGGTACCGGATTCCGCTTATCTGCCTCTGCGAATGACAATTTTTCCGGGAATAACGGGAAAAATTACCAGGAAAAATTCAATGCAAGCAATAGTACCACGCTTATTCGTGAATCAGTGATCATCGGGATTGGCGGAGAATACCACCTGGATAAATCATCCCATATTTTTGTCGGTCTATCATACAGCAACTCCTTAAACAATGTTCTTACCGGGTATAATAAAAAAACCGGTCTGAATGAAAAAGCATGGCTTAATTTTGCTGAACTGACCCTTGGATTTTTCTTTTAACCATTCAAAATGCGAATCGCTCTCGCCCAGCTGAATTATCATATCGGTGATTTCGACGCCAATGTGCAGAGGATCAAAGAAGCTATCCATAAAGCAAGAGCTATGCAGGCAGATATGGTGGTTTTTGCCGAACTTGCCATTTGTGGTTATCCTCCCCGTGATTTCCTGGAATTCGACGACTTTATTCATCGCTGCGAAAATGCCATCACCCAAATTGCCACGGAAACCCCGGATATTGCCGTGATCATCGGATCTCCCTCTGTGAATAAAGCCAGCAAGGGAAAACCATTGCATAATTCAGCCTATTTCCTGGAAGGTGGGAAAACCGCCGGGATCGTACATAAAACCCTGCTTCCCAATTACGATGTTTTTGATGAATACCGGTATTTCGAGCCCAATCATCAGCCTTATCAGGTATTTGAGTACAAAGGAACCCGCTTTGCCCTGACCATCTGCGAAGATCTCTGGAATATTTCCGATGATCCGCTTTATGTCAGCAACCCCATGGATGAGCTCATCCGGCTTAAACCGGAGGTGATCATCAACATTGCTGCATCTCCCTTTCATTATGAACAAGCCGCTGCCCGTCTCGAAGTGCTGAGCCGGAATGCCCTTGCCTACAATTTACCTGTTTTCTATGTCAATCATGTCGGCGGACAAACGGAACTCATTTTCGACGGAGGTTCCATGGTTGTGGATCCATCCGGAAAAGTGGTGGCAGAACTGAAATATTTCGGAGAGGACCTTCAGGTGTACAGCCCCACCCCCAACCCCACCGCCATCTGCCATCCCTGCCTGTCCGGCAGGCAGGCTGTATCCTGCATCCCTTCCATTTATAATGCCCTGGTTCTCGGCATCCGCGATTATTTCGGCAAGATGGGCTTTTCAAAAGCCATCCTTGGACTCTCTGGCGGGATTGATTCGGCGCTTACCCTGGTGTTGGCGGTAAAAGCGCTGGGGAAAGAAAACGTAAAAGCCATATTGCTTCCTTCCCGGTTTTCATCGGAACACAGCATCAAAGATGCGGGTGACCTGGCAAAAAACCTGGGCGTGAGCCATGAGATCATTCCGATTGATGAAGCATTCAGGGCTGTGGAACATACCCTTGAGCCGGAGTTCAGGGGATTGCCTTTTAACCTGGCCGAGGAAAACATACAAGCCAGGCTGAGGGCGGTAATCCTGATGGCCCTTTCCAATAAATTCGGCTATATCCTGCTGAACACTTCCAATAAAAGCGAAGCAGCGGTGGGATACGGGACCCTTTACGGCGATATGTGCGGGGGATTGTCGGTACTGGGCGATGTGTATAAAACCCAGGTTTATGAACTGACTGCATATATCAACAAAGATCAGGAGATCATCCCCTTGAATACCATTACCAAGCCTCCTTCTGCCGAGTTAAGACCGGATCAGAAAGATTCCGACTCCCTGCCGGAATATGATATCCTCGATAAAATCCTGTATCGCTATATCGAACAAAGGAAAGGGCCGGATGAGCTGATCAGGGAAGGATTTGAGGAATCCATGGTGAGAAGGGTGCTGAAACTGGTCAATACCAGCGAGTACAAACGCTATCAGACCCCGCCCATCCTGAGGATTTCCCCCAAAGCATTCGGCATGGGACGCCGCATGCCCATCGTGGGGAAGTACCTGTCGTGATACAAGATCTCATTCAAACACAATCTTCCCTGAATAGTTCTTTTTCCCTTTGAAGGCAAATGCTTATCACCCTGCTTTTTACTGCACTACATGATACCGCAGCAGGCTCCAGGGGGAATCTTATTATCGCTAAATTACTGAATAACCTTAAATCGTTTTATACTAAACGAGCGATAAATGTCAAGATATTTAATGATTTCGACATATTTAATTATGCCAATATTTCTCGCAAAATGAATTTCTCGGAAATAAAAATAGGGATTGAGTGCGCTGCTATCTATCGAAATCATCCTTGATCTGATAATTTCGTAAAAGACGTAATTATCTATTGTTTCCTTTGAAATATGGCTAAATGTAAATACACAACCACTCAAACATTTTTGAGAAAATACTGTTGTATTTGGTTCCCAACCAGCAAAATAAGCAATTGGACCTTGAATTTCCTGTTGAAGAGTGTCATTTGATGGTAAAATCTTACTGGCTATTGTCAAACAGTTTGGCCCTGGACAAAAATACCCAATTTCAAAATCACTAAGGAATTGACTTTTAAAATACATGGTAATTATTTCGCGGGTTTTACCAGAATAAAAATTATCGTGGTCTGTTGATTGGTACAACCAAACATAAGTACTATCGAGCATCATGGTTGAATCATTCTGATAAATCCAGTAGCTGCCTTTTTGGTAAGCGAAAAATTGTTTCATGTCGTCGGAAATAGGATAATGGGGCAATTCTTTCTTGCAGGACGAAATGGAAATTAAAAGAAAAACCAACATGACTAGGATAGTAGGTTTCATACTGTTATTATAGGAAAAACTGACGACAAATATACATTACCTCTTCCCCGAATAGCTCTTTTTACATTTGAAGGCAAACGCTTAAATAGAAAACTTTCAATCAATTTTGTTTAACTCAATAATTATAATTTTTATTCACTTTGAATTCATCATTTTGTTTTACGTTCCATCTTAATATCGTATAAGACCTATATGTATTATGTAGAGGGTCATTTTCCCGAAAGTGAATTAGTCCAATATTTTTTGCAAAATAAAAATCAAATGAGAAAGCATATGGATAAGTAGCAGTTGTGTCTTGAGTTCGATAGTGGGTATGAAGAACATTAAAAAACTCATTGTTACCCAAAACATAATCTGGTATAACTTCGTAAGAATAATAGAAACAATTATTAACTGGACAATCACATGGATCAGGTTGTTCAACCATTAATGTATTCGAGAACCATAGGGCAAAGATATTTCCCTGATCACCATCAGATCCAATCATACATAAATTTAATCTGTCAGAATCATAGTCAGGATTATCAGCTGGGGGGCATTGATGTAACATATTATATGAACTGAAAAAATTGCTTTGAATTGGAATCTCAATCCTCTCCTCAATCCATCTTGTATCATCAAAGAAATGCACGATTGGAGGTCCACTCACAAAACAACTATCCATAGCACCAGTAAAGTCATTTTTATAGATCCAAAAACTTGGACTGGTAAAAAAACAAAATTCTTTTAATTCCTGACTGATGTAATAAGTGGATTTCTTTTTTTTACAAGAAAGTGTAATACACAATATCAGAAGAAATCCAATGAATAATACTTTTGATCGCACGATTAATTAAGTTTAATTATTTTTTTATTAATGCAACTTTCTTTTGATACTATTTTTAAGTGATACAAGATCTCATTCAAACACAATCTTCCCCGAATAGCTCTTTGTACCATTGCTGAGGATGGCCGTGTACATTCCCTTGGCCTGGGCTTCGATGTTCAATTTTATTTTGTCTTCAGTGTTTTCAACAGCCGCTTGCTGAATCAGTCTCCCTTTGTTATCGAAAATCTGCAGCCTGAGGTTTTTATCATTTTTAAATTCATCCGGAATGGTAATATTGCACTTGCCGGTATTGGGGTTGGCATAGATGAGTAAAGTGTTTTGTTCGTTTTTTTGGGGTTCTTCCAGACCGGTAATGGGGGAACAATTGGCTATAAAAATATCTGAACCGCCTCGTGAATTGAAAGTATTTGATCCTATCACCAGGGTATTTTCAAAACTCCCGGCCATGCTGAGATTACCTGCTTGATCCAATAACAAGGCCGGTAAAACCCCCTGGTTATATTGTCGTACTCCCTGGCAAATTCCATCTGAAGAAAAACGGGTGATAAAAAAATCAGAGGTTGAGCCGGAAACCAAGGTTGTATTCCCAAATGTAGCTGAACCTGAAAAATCTCCCGATAGATACGGGTTACCTCCATCATCAAGCGCGATACCTCTTCCATAAGCCTTATCCGTTGATGCTAATTGTTTCACCCAAATCAGGCTTCCGTTATTCGTGTATTTGGCAAGAAAACAATCAAAATAGCCATTATTGTTTCTCAAGGTATCATTTTCAAAAATTCCAATTTGATGAAAAACACCTGTAATATAAAAGTTACCTGATCCATCAACAGTAATCCTTTGACCGGATAATCCTGCGCTTCCCTTTACCAGCTTCAACCATTGAGTTTCACCTTGTGTATTGAATGCAGCAAGATAAATAGAGTTGAAACTAGAACTATTAATTGCCATAAAAGTATCAATTTTCACGGTATCATTGATCGCATCTCCATTTACAAATAGGGTTTGATTATAATAGCTCAGATTCATTGGAAACGCCTCACAATATGAAATCGGATCAGCTCTAAATTTATTTTCAGCCCATTGCAGATTACCGTTGGCATCATACTTGGCAAGAAATCCTCCCGGGGGGATTGTTATGTTGCCGAAGGTTGCTGAATGTTGGTTGAAACCGGAAATATATACATTGCCCAGCTCATCAACAGCTAAATCATAAGCATGGTCCGCTCCGATTCCCCCTGCAGTCCTTACCCAGAGAATTTCACCATCCGTACTCATTTTCAGGATAAACACGGTGAGTTCCTCACCGGTTAAAAGGGTATCACCAAAGAAAACACGATAATAAAAAGTACCGCTAACCAAAAGACAATCAGATACGGTATCATATTTCATACCCCCCATGGAAATAGATGTTCCGGGATAAATATTCCCACCGCTGATTTCCTTAACCCATTGTTCGGTACCCATAGTGTTGTATTTTGCAATAAACAAAACATTGTTATTCCCTGCCCGTATCGTATCGGTGAGAAAACAACAAGAATCACTACTGGTCCCACCAAAAATATAGGTATTTCCCTGCCTGTCCATGGCCATTCGGTATGCTCCCTCATCTCCTGTCCCTCCCGCCTGTGAAGCCCAGTTGCAGGTTTGAGAAAACGATGAGCCTATAATTCCCATGAACCCAATGAATAGTGTTGAAAAAAAAATGGAAAGCTGTTTCATAAATTAACGTTTTACTCAAACACAATCTTCCCCGAATAGTTCTTTTTGCCATTGCTGAGGATGGCCGTGTACATTCCCTTGGCCTGGGCTTCGATGTCCAGTTTTATTTTGTCTTCAGCGATTTCAACTGCCGTTTGCTGAATCAATCTCCCCTTGTTATCGTAAATCTGCAACCTGAGATTTTTCTCCTTTTTAAATTCATCCGGAATGGTAATATTGCACTTACCGGTGTTGGGGTTGGCATAGATGAGTAAAGTGTTTTGTTCGGTTTTTTGGGGTTCTTCCAGACCGGTAATGGCTGAACATTTGGCGACAAAGAGATCAGCTTTCCCTCTGGTTGTGTAGGATTGTGATCCAATATCCAAATATACTCTGAATGCTCCTGTCATACATATATTCCCATTAGCATCAGTCGTAATCCCTGGGAGAGACCCATTACTATATTGACGAACGCCATTGCAAATTCCATCATTTGTGAATTGAGTCAGGAACATATCAGAATTAGATTCAGAAATTAACGTTGTTTGTCCAAACTGAGCCGTACCTGAAAAGGTGCCTGAAAAATAAACATTATTGTCTATATCAGAAACAACTCCCTGGCCAACTGCAAAATCTGATGAATTTACACTTTTAGCCCATGAAAATGTACCATCAGATTGAAATTTCGAAAAGAAACAATTCCCGCTGGATGTAGGACTGATTAGTGTATCATTCCCAAATATTCCTATTTCTCCAAAAACTCCTGTAATATATATTCCCCCTGAATTATCGACAGAAAACCGAGTTCCACAATTCGCAGCAGGCCCACCGGCAAGTCTAATCCATATAATATCCCCTTCTGATGAAAATGAAGCGACATAAGAAGCGAAATAACCTGGGGAATTAATAATCGTGATCGTATCAATGATAATTGTTTCATTATATACATTTCCATTGATTAACAAATGATTGTTATAGTAATGAATATGAAAAGGTGGCGCTTCTGTATATGGGTACGTTGAATTTGGAGGCCATTGAGACCAATAGCGGAATTTATTTTTAGCCCAAAGAATATTCCCATTTAAATCGTATTTGGCTAAAAAACCACCTGGCGGGACTTCGATCCCATTAAAACTTGCCAGTAATTTATTGCATCCGGAAATATATACATTTCCTTCTTCATCGCAGGTGATGTCAAAGGCATGATTTTCTCCAAATTCATGCTGAACACTAACGCCCGCTCTTGCCCAGATAACATTTCCGTTATAATCCATGCTTAATACAAACACCGTTTGTCCCCAACCATTTAATGTTGTGTCAGGTAAATTCAGATGTGTATAAAACGTTCCTGACACCAGCAATCGTTCATGAATTGTATCCGTAATAATTCCACCTATTGCTTCATAATCATCCTCATTCGTATTCTCCCAGCCCAATTGTTTTATCCAGACTTCATGTCCAGAAACATCATATTTGACGATAAACAGATCATTGATCCCTTCGGTTATAATTGTATCTGTATTGAAATAGCAAAATCCGCTGCGGGTAAATCCTGCGACAAAAATATTTCCTTCTTTGTCTGCTGCTATAACACGACCAATATCATTATCATTTCCACCAGCCACAGAGGACCATATGCATTCCTGAGAAAGTAACAAGTAAGGACTTCCAAGAAAGAAAAAAAATATTATGATAAACTTGTTTATACATGCATTCATAGTATTTATTTTTAAATAATTACAACATTTTTTACTATCAGATTTTCCGATCATTAACCCAGACATGATAAATACCTTTAGGCAAAATTGATAAATCAAATTCGCTTATTTGCTTTGTGATTTGCTTTTTTATTAATATTCTACCATATTTATCGGTAATCATTAATAAAGGTTTGTCAAACTGGAACTGTTAAATTCTATACTGAAATGTCCATCTCCAAGATTTGGATATATAGTGAAGTTGAGCATGTTGAGGGCAAGTTTAAAATTTAGTTGAATTGACACATGCGGGAAACGGGTTTAATATGATTAATGATTGATAACGCTGAATTTTCCATACCCTGAAAACTCCCCAGCGCTGAATGAATAAAGATAGGTTCCCGGGCTGAGATCAGAAACATCGGCTTTGAAGGTATTGTTCCCGGCCGGAAAGTTCTGATTGCAAAGGAATTCAAGGCTCTTTCCTGAAAGATCATAAAGCCTGATCGTTACTTTTTCTGATTTTTCCAGTTCAAAAGCAATATTCAGATACTGATCACAGGGATTCGGGTAAGCTCCTAATAACCTTTCACCTCCTACGTGGTCTATTTCCGAAACCGAAGTATATGTGCTGTACTCGGCATCGAACAGGGCCACCCCATTTCCGCCTGTGCCTTCTGACCTCCATACGTTGATTCCTTTCTGCTCGGAAAAGTCTATTTCTACTTTTGGATGAGGATCCTCAAGATCGGGTGCATCATTGTATCCCGTGGAAACCACCGTCCAGTTATCGGGTTGTTGGAAATTCAGGTTGTTGGTAATAAAGGGCAGTTTCTGTTCCGTGGCATCGTACCAGGTGGCCATGAAATTTGAAGTGTAAGGATTGAATGCGATATCGGGCTGGAGGTTCTCATGCTCAGAATTGGTGAAGGATAAGGGTTTGAAACAGGAAGTCAGAGTGGATTGTAAATTATATACTCCTTTAACATCAAAGCGGTCGTTCACGGGATCGTACTGTTCATATAGGATAACCGTGGTCAGGTTGGCGCTGTCGTTGTCAGTATCGTTGTACTGGCAGGCAATGACCGGGTTACGGCAAAGATTGATGGCCGAAGGATCCAGGCTGTCGATGCAAACCGGTCGGGTAAACTGACTGTTGAAGTTGGGCTCTGTATGGGCGGTATAGATATGACCGGTAGGAGAATTGATATTGTCTGCTTGTTCCCACACGGCAAAATATCTCCCGCTGCTCCAGGATGGGCTTCTGCCATAGGTAAGACTGGATTTCAGATAGGGTTTTTGTGATATACCCAAGGTATCCTTCCCGGTTATTGATTCACCTCCGTTTCCTGAGGAACGATAAATAAGAAAATTATTATCACCATATTCATAGCTTGAATAAACAAATCCCACACTATAGGGGTTTGCATTTACGGCTGGGAAAATAAAATCGCTTGAAAATGAAACATCTCTTATACTACTTGAATAAAGTAAAGTCGTTTCATACTCAAGGGTTATAGCATTGTATCTCCAAACAAAACCCAGGCCATAATCTAAATTGTTTGTTACAACCACTCCGGAAAAGAAGAGTTTAAGGTTTGTTTCGCTATTGCCACAAACTGCAATATCAAATTTTTTCAAAATACGATTTCCAGATTCTATTGGACACTCGAAAATATTTTCCCAATAAATACCATTATCCGTAGATCTCCAAACGGAAAGCCAAAGAGCGCCACTCGTATTGTATGAATATGCAGCATACAGCCAGCCGTTATAAGCAGAGCAAACATCCACGTTTCGCTGATCACGATCAGGTTGGTCATGGATGACAATATCTTTCCCGAACAGGGGCGATCTGTTTGTCTGAACCGGAAGCAAGGGTTTATCCCTGGGAATCTGAGCGTTCAGGTCGCGGGCGAAGACCAGGGAAAGCATGGCAAATACAATCATTGCAGTTAATCTCATAATGATATTTTTAAGGTCTAAACAAAAATTCGTTTTTATGATCATGGTAGAAAACCTACCAAGCGGTTTTGCAATTAAATTCCGGGGAAATAAAATCGCTTGAAATAACAAAGATAACGCGGGATTAAGCGGATATCAAATTTATGAATGTGAATAGTTTAGGCGGTTTTTGCTGTTTTTTCGGCATAACAAAAATCACGCCAAAACTTAATCACATGTCGTTCAGCAAAATATAAAAATGAATAATTTTCGAAGTGTCAAAAAATTAGACAGTAGATTGTTAATAACTTTTCTACTGGCATGGGGTATGTTCCAAGAGCGATTACCGGAAATATGTCATCTGGTATAAACGGGAGCATTCCCCGGAAGTTTCGAAATCAGGTTTTTCCGGAACCTGTGTAGTTGTAAATAAATTGATCCTTATGCTTCCACCGACTCCACCGACTTGATCTCGGGCAAAGCGCGGACGACGGCGGCCTCGATGCCATTTTTCAGGGTCATGCGGCTGTGGGGGCAATTCCCGCACATACCCAGGAGACGGATATTGACGACATTGTCTTCAGTCATATTCACATATTCCACATCTCCCCCATCGGCCTGAAGGTATGGACGGATTTGCTCAATGACGTTTTTTACTTTCTCAACAAGTTCTGTATTGACTGACATATTTCTGAAAATTGATGTTTTTAATTTGTTTAATTTATCGATCAGGGATACAAGATCAGAGATACAAGATACAGCCTGCCTGCCGGACAGGCAGGGATGCAGGATGCAGGATGCATAATATCTATTTCATAATTCCCTTTCACTTTGTTACTCTGTTACTCTGTTACCTTGTTACTTTCCAAAAACCTCCCTGATCGAATTACTGATGGCAATCTGTTGTGCGACTTTTTCAGCGAGCTGATCGAAAGCAGCAGCCACCGGTGAAAGATCATCCAGGGCAAGCGGTTTTCCGGAATCACCGGAATCAGAAATTGCCGGTACTATCGGGATCTGACCCAGGACCGGGATGTTCAATTCGCCGGCAAATTTACGACATCCCCCTTCACCGAAGATGAAATATTTTTTCTCAGGGAATTCAGGAGGGGTAAAATAAGCCATATTTTCGACCAGTCCCAGGATAGGAATATTGATCTTATCGTTGCGGAACATATCGGCAGCCTTACGCACATCTGCAATAGCGACTTGCTGGGGCGTACTCACAATGATGGCTCCGGTAAGGGGGAAATCCTGGATCAGGGTAAGCGGAATATCGCCGGTACCGGGAGGCAGGTCGATGACCATATAATCCAGGGCTCCCCATTCGGCATCCGTGAACAATTGCCGTAAGGCCATGGAAGCCATGGGGCCGCGCCATATCAAGGCTTTCGACTGATCCACAAAGAACCCTATGGATAGGATTTTAAGTCCGTATTTTTCCAGCGGAAGGACATAGGTTTTCCCGTCCTTATCCAAACCCTCCGGTCGTTCATTTATCAATCCCAGCATCATCGGGATGGATGGCCCGTAAATATCAGCATCAATGAGTCCGACCCTGGCCCCGGTTTTAGCCAATGAAACCGCCAGGTTAACGGCAATGGTTGATTTGCCTACGCCTCCTTTACCTGATCCGACGGCAATAATGTTCTTCACATCCTTCAGTATGGCATCTGTTTCTTTCCGTCTGGAGGTGACTTTAGATGTCATATTGATCTCCACTTCCATTGCCGGATCGGCAAATTGATGAATGGCATCGATACAGGATTGCCGGATCTGGTTTTTCAAAGGGCAGGCTGGTGTGGTCAGCACCACATCGAAGCTTACCTTATTCCCTTCAACGGATATATTTTCAATCATGTTCAATGTCACCAGATCTTTCTTCAGATCCGGATCATCCACATGTTTTAACGCTTCTATAACTTTTTCTCTGTTTATATTCATGGTTGTTTGTTTACATTCAGAGTCTGTTTAAAATTTTAGAAATTTTCTTTAGAATCCAAAATGAGTTATCAATGCGTTTATTTAACCACAAAGTTCACAATAATTTACACAAAGTTCACCATGGGTTGCTTTGTGTCCATTGCGGTTAATTTTTGATCCTTTTTATAAATTTAAACAGTCACTTAGTCGCAGCCAGAATTCCTCATTCCTCATTCCTCATTCCTAATTCAATTGCCGGCTCCCAAAATACCTTTTCAAAACGCTGGACCATGTCATTTCGTATTTTAATGCCTTCGCTTTCCAGCAATTGCTTCATCACATCCGGTCCGCCAAAATGATGCTTTCCGGTAAGCAGTCCAACCCGGTTCACCACCCGGTGCGCGGGGATATTCGCCACTTCGGTATGAGAGGCATTCATGGCCCATCCGACCATTCTTGCCGATCCCCTGGTTCCGAGGTATTCAGCAATAGCCCCATAGGAAGTAACCCTACCGTGTGGGATGAGGCGAACAACGGCATAAACTTTTTCGAAAAAATTATCCTGACCCTTCATCCAAACCTGCTTACATCTGCCCTTTTAAATCCCGGAGAAATTCCCTGATTCTGCTGAGGGAATCAATGATTTCAACCTGCCTGAGCACATCATCCTTGTTCTGTCGTAATTTTTCACGGGCTCCCTGCAGGGTATAACCCCTTTCTTTGACCAGGTGATAGATAATCCGGAGGTTATCGAGATCCTGGCGGGTAAATAATCGGTTTCCCTTTTTATTTTTCTGGGGTTTGAGGATGTCAAATTCCTTTTCCCAGAAACGGATCAGGGAAGTGTTCACCTCGAATAATTCAGCAACTTCACCAATGGTATAATAGATCTTCTCGATTTTCCGGTCGGTTTTCAGCATACATTTCCGGATTAATCCATGGTTTGTGAAGGTTGTTGCGACAGATCCAGCATCATCTGGAACTGTTCGGGATCAATGTCATTGAAGAAGAAATAAATGGGATTCAGGGGGACACTGTTTTTACGCACTTCATAATGCAGGTGAGGAGAGGTTGATTTGCCGGTATTCCCGACATATCCTATGATCTGTCCCCGGAGGATCTGCTGTCCGGGTTTTACAAAAATCCTGGAAAGATGCGCATATACGGTTTTATAGTTATACCCATGATCCAGGACGATCTCATTGCCGTATCCGCCATTGCCGTCCCTGCCAGCCATCACGACAGTGCCATTGCCGGTAGCATAGACTTCCGTTCCGATAGAAGCGGAAAAGTCCATCCCTTCATGAAATTTTCTGACCTTATAAAAAGGATCCATGCGGGTTCCGAAGTAAGAACCTATCCTTCGCAGATCCTTATTATTCACCGGTTGAATGGCCGGGATACAGGCCAGCATTTTTTCTTTGTTTTTAGCCATATTGAAGACCTCATCGAACGACTTGGACTGAACATAGAGCTGTCCCATGATCTTATCCATTTTCTTTTCCGTTTCGATGATGATGTCGGCATTGGAATAACCTTTCAGCCTTTCATAACGATCAATACCGCCGATACCTGCTTCACGGATGGCATTGGGAATGGGCTCGGATTCGAAGATCACCCGGTAAATATTATCATCCCTGTCCTGCAGATCCTTGATGATCCGGGTTACTTTATTGAGCTGATCATCCAGCATACGGTACTGGAGCTTCATTTCTTCTATTTCCCGCTTCTGAGCTTTCTCCTTTGGGGAATCGAGGAAGTTATAAGCCAGTACCAGCACCACAGCGGCAAATACGACACCGGTTGACAAATGGGTAAAGAAATACAACAAACGTTTCCGGAACGTGGTTTGCACACGATCGAAAGTCAGGTTCTTTTTGTTGAATTTATACTTTACCTTGCTCATTGGCAATGCAATAAAGAATTAATCAAAACAGGGGAGCTAATCGCTACAAAATTAAGTAAATAATTAACTTTGCAGTCGTTTTCGCATTTTAAAAAATGTTAAAGATTGTTAAAGCCTTGTTAATCTTTTAATTAGATGAATTCAAATCAGATACGTCAGACTTTCCTCGATTTTTTCCGATCTAAAGAGCATCAGATTGTTTCTTCAGCTCCCATGGTTGTGAAGGATGATCCCACCTTAATGTTCACCAATGCAGGCATGAATCAATTCAAAGACTGCTTTTTGGGGAACAGGGAATCGCGTTTCCCCCGCATTGCCGATACCCAGAAATGTCTGAGGGTTTCAGGGAAGCATAATGATCTCGAAGAAGTCGGTCATGACACCTATCATCATACCATGTTCGAGATGATGGGCAACTGGTCGTTTGGCGATTATTTTAAGAAGGAAGCCATCGCCTGGGGATGGGAGTATCTGACAGAAGTTCTGAAAGTCGAAAAAGAACGATTATTCGTCACCGTTTTTGAAGGCGACCCGAAAGAAGGATTGGAAAAAGATCAGGAAGCTTATAATTACTGGAAGGGTTTCCTTCCGGAAGAGAGGATCCTATTGGGTTCTAAAAAAGACAACTTCTGGGAAATGGGTGATACCGGTCCCTGTGGCCCCTGTTCGGAGATCCATGCCGATATCCGGAATGAAGCGGAGCGGAAAAAGATCCCGGGAAAGGATCTTGTGAACAAAGGTCATCCCCAGGTGATAGAGATATGGAATCTTGTTTTCATACAATATAACCGTCTGGCGAATGGAGAATTAATGGAGCTACCGTCAAAACATGTGGATACAGGTATGGGATTTGAACGGCTTTGCATGGTCATACAGCATAAGCAATCGAATTATGATACCGATGTATTTCAGCCCATTATCAATGAAATTGCAAAAAAAGCAGGAATAGCTTACGGTAACAATCCAAAAGCCGATATTGCCATGCGGGTTGTAGCCGATCACCTGAGAGCGATTGCCTTTGCCATTGCTGATGGGCAGCTTCCATCCAATGTGAAAGCCGGTTATGTCATCCGTCGTATCCTCCGGCGGGCCGTGCGTTATGGTTATACTTTCCTGGAATTCAGAGAACCTTTTATCCATGAGCTTGTCGGACTGCTTTCTGATCAGATGGGAGGGGTGTTTCCCGAATTGATTGCCCAGAAAGACTTCATCATCCATGTGATCCGGGAGGAAGAAGCAGCATTTCTGAGGACATTGGCAACAGGGATACAGCGGTTTAATGTTTATGTTACCCCACCCCAACCCCTCCCCCTGGGGAGAGGGGTTGGGGTGGGGGTCATTGATGGTGCTTTCGCCTTTGAACTCTTCGATACCTATGGTTTTCCCATCGACCTGACCCAGCTTATGGCGCGGGAACAAGGCTTTGAAGTTGACATGGAAGGATTTAACCAGGGGCTGCAGGAACAGAAAGCCCGTTCGCGTAAAGATGCTGCCACGGAAGCTTCCGATTGGATCGTTGTAACTGAAGATGCAGGGATGCCGGAGTTTCTGGGATATGATGTTACCATGACAGAATCTGGGATCACAAAATACCGCGAGGTAAATACCAAGGGACAACTGCGTTATCATATTGTCCTGGATAAAACCCCGTTTTATGCTGAATCCGGCGGACAGCTTGGCGACAAGGGTTGGCTAACTGCCGGGAACACAAAGATCGAAGTGCTGGATACCGTTAAAGAAAATGAATTGATCATTCATATTACACCCGCGATTTTTGAAGATCCGGGGCAGATTGTCACGGCTCAGATCAATCTGGTGAAACGAACCCTGACAGAGAACAACCATTCTGCCACTCATCTTCTTCATGCCGCTTTGCGCAGGGTATTGGGAACACATGTGGAACAAAAAGGTTCGTCTGTTGATGAAAACCGTTTGCGTTTCGACTTCACACATTTTGCAAAAATGACAAAAGAAGAGATCTCAAGGGTGGAAGCCATCGTGAACGAAAAGATCCGTGAAAACATCAGGATCAAAGAAGAACGTTCCGTTCCCATCGAAAAGGCGAAAGCCATGGGAGCCATGGCCCTCTTTGGTGAAAAATACGGGGATCAAGTGCGGGTCATTGCTTTCAATCCCGAATTTTCAGTGGAACTCTGCGGAGGAACCCATGTACCGGCAACTGGCCAGATCGGTATGTTCAAGATCATTTCCGAAGGCGCTATTGCAGCAGGAACCCGCAGGATCGAAGCCATCACCGCAGGGAAAGCAGAAGAATACTGGAATTCCAGGGATGCCTTATTGGAAGAACTCAGCGAAAGCCTTAAGCATCCGAAAGATCTGCTGAAAAGCCTTAAAAACATTCAGGAAGAAAACCAGGAATTGAAACTCCAGGTAACCGAACTTGGGAAACTGAAAATTCATCAACTTAAAGAAAATATTATCTCGCGGGTAGAGGTAATTAACGGGATCAACTTCCTTGCTGAAAAAGTTAACCTTGACGCTGAATCCTTGAAAGACCTGGCCCATGAACTGAACCATGCCATTCCTGACCTCTTCCTCTTACTGGCTTCCGAAAGCGAAGGTAAAGCTGCACTTACGGTCATGCTGGCCGACAGTCTGGTGAAAGAAAAGAAGCTCCATGCAGGGAATATCATCCGGGAACTGGCCAAAGAGATACAGGGAGGTGGAGGCGGACAGCCACATATCGCCACTGCCGGCGGTAAAAATCCTGCCGGCATCCCTGCTGCATTGGAAAAAGCTAAAACTTTGGTGATCCGTGATCTGTGAGCCGTGATCCATTATACGTCATCCTGCATCTTGCATCCCTGCCTACCGGTTTACCTGCCGCAGGCATGGCAGGCAGATTGTATCATAAACCCTGACCCATGAACCCCAATAAAATCATCGCTGACTTCCGGGAATTCTGCCGTGAAAATTCCGATCCGGCCATCGTACAGAAATATTCACGTTACTTCAAAGACGGATATATCGGATGGGGGCTGCCTTCCGGTATGTTCGATACAAAAGTGGAGGAAATACTGGCTTTACCCGGAATGGATCTGTCAACCGCATTAATAATGTCGGAAACCCTTGTCAGGTCGCCAAAATATGAAGAAGTGAGCCTGGCTATCCGGATGACCCTGAAGCTTCAGAAGCAATGGACGCCTGAAACTTTTCAGGCCGTTGAACACTGGTTCTCCATTGGCATCACCAACTGGGCGCATACCGATTATATCTGCGGGGACCTCCTTTCGCTCATGTTTAAAAAAGGTTTCATAACCCTTGAAACGCTAAGCAACTGGCGATATGCGAAGAATAAATTTCAAAGGAGGGCGGCGGTGGTCAGCCTGATAAAGCCCATGAAACTTTCTGTCGATTTTCAGGCTTATTTTGATTTTATTGATCCGATGATGATGGATCCAGAGCGGGAAGTCCACCAGGGATTAGGCTGGTTTTTACGGGAAGCCTGGAAAAAACAGCCAGAACGCACCGAAACATTTTTAATGAAATACAAGAATTCAGCCGCCCGTTTGATCTTTCAGTACGCCTGCGAAAAAATGATCCCTGACAAAAAGCAAAGATTCAAAAAAACCAAATAATTCCTCATTCCGGATTCCTCATTCCTAATTGATACATATGATCCTCCGCTTCGAAGAAATCAGCAACAACGCCTGGCCAGCCCTGCAAACCATGCAGTACGACGGTTGGATTCTCCGGTTTGCCAATGGAGTGACCAAACGATCCAACAGTGTCAACCCGCTTTATCCTTCCACCCTGGATATTGATCAAAAAATAGAGTATTGCGAAAACATTTTCAGGCAGAAGCAAATCCCTCTGACTTTTAAAATTACTTCTGCATCCGAACCCGGTGATATTGACCAGCAGCTTGAAAAAAGGGGGTACTACATTCATTGTCATATCTCTTTCCAGGTCAGGGAACTGCCGGCTACTGCAGTCACCCGGGAAGAGGATGTTCAGATGGCATATACTTTGGATGAAAGATGGATGGATGACTTCATCCGTATGAATGGTTTTGACCAGGCACGTAAACCAACTTACCTCCAGATCATGGAACAGATTATAACCCCCAAATGCCTTGTTTCAATCAAGGAGAAAGATAAGACGATTGGGGTCGGGCTTGGTGTTCTTGATGGCCGATTTCTCGGTCTTTTCGATCTGGTAGTCGATCCGGAATTCAGGAACCAGGGACTCGGGGCTCGACTGGTCAATTCACTATTGAACTGGGGGCAAAGCCAGGGCGCCGGTACAGCCTATCTGCAGGTACTTACGGATAACCTTCCGGCAATCAGTTTATATCATAAGCTCGGGTTCAGAGAAAGATACCGCTACTGGTACAGGATGAAATCAGATTGAATCCATTCAGACAAAACTCTTACTTCCCTGCAGTTCCCTTTTAATTGTTTCCAGGGCCGTTTCCACGGGAAGTTTACCCCTTTCCATGGAAATATCAAAAATCGCTTTGATCAATTCTGAGGAATGAGCATTTTCACCGACTTTTCCTGATGCCTGATTGATCAGGGCAATGGTTTCTTCCTTGGCATTTTTAATCAGCTCCCAGGATGCTTCAGAAACATATAATTGTTGAGAAAGATTATATTCAAATTCCTCGCGGATGCTTCTGACAAGCTGGGATTGCAACTGGATGGAAGAAAGTTCAGCGCTGTTCACCCGCATCACCAGATTGGCCGGATGAATCCTTTCAAGCAACAGGACGAATCGCTCATAAGCCTGTAGCTTCAATGGCAGGATGATCTTCTGATCATCAGGAGGAATCTTTTCCTGTACAGGCTTCTTTGTATTTTTAAGATAATACCACAACAGGAAAAAAGCGCCTCCGAAAATGAAAATGAAGCGTAGGAATTCATCAATCAGATGGAAAATAAACGGATGATCAAAATTGGGATGCATAGGCAGGTGTTTTTACAAATTTACAATATAATTTTCAGGATACAGGATACAGGATTCGAAAAATTGCCTAACTTTGTTTTTTTTTACAAAAACTTCATTATCATTATATTATGACAACACTCGCGAACCGAATCCAGTACCTGGCCGAAAGTGAAACCCTGGCTATGTCGCGCAAAAGCCGCGAACTGAAAGCCGAAGGCCACGATGTGATCAATCTCAGCCTGGGGGAACCTGATTTCAACACCCCCGACTATATTAAAAATGCTGCCAAGGAAGGCATTGACCAGAATTACACTTTCTATCCGCCTGTAGCCGGATATGAGGATCTCCGCAAAGCCATCTGCACCAAACTGAAACGGGATAACAACCTGGATTACGAGTGTAATCAGATCGTTGTTTCCACCGGCGCCAAGCAATCCATTGCCAATGTCATGCTCAGCCTGGTGAACCCGGGAGATGAAGTACTCGTTCCTGCTCCCTACTGGGTTTCCTATAAAGAAATCGTCAAGGTGGCCGAGGGTAAATCCATTTTTATCCCGGCAAGCATTGAAAATAATTTCAAGATCACTCCCGCGCAATTGGAAGCTTCCATTACACCCAAAACAAAGGTACTGATCTACAGTTCGCCCTGCAACCCCACCGGTTCTGTTTATACCAGGGAGGAATTAAAGGGAATTGCAGAAGTTATGGCGAAACATCCCGAGATTACGATCATTGCCGATGAAATTTATGAACACATCAACTTTGTCGGTAAACATGAAAGCATCTGCCAGTTTGATTTTATTAAAAATCAGGTTGTGCTGATCAATGGCGTTTCAAAAGGCTGGGCCATGACCGGCTGGAGGATTGGGTTCATTGCGGCCCCACTGGCCATTGCCAAGGCTTGTGATAAATTACAGGGACAGTTTACCTCCGCTGCTTCATCCATTGCCCAACGCGCTGCGCTGAAGGCTTTTGCCAATGCTCCCGATGCCACTCCCGATATGAAAATCATGCAGCAGGCTTTCCGCGAACGCCGCGACCTGATGCTTCAATTACTGGCTGAAATTCCGGGCATGAAGCTGAACCACCCGGATGGAGCCTTCTATATTTTCCCGGATATCTCCTGGTATTTCGGTAAATCCGATGGTAAAACAAGCATTCAGAACAGCAATGATCTGTGCATGTACCTGCTCAATAAGGTATTTGTCGCCCTCGTTCCCGGCGACGCTTTCGGCGACCCGAATTGTATCCGCTTTTCCTATGCCACAAGCAAGGACAAACTGACTGAAGCAGCCAGAAGAATTAAAACAGCACTATCAGAATTAAAATAAATTGACACCTTTGGTAAGCTCGCGAGCTCACCAACTCACTAACTCACTAACTCACTAACTTTTCAAATATGAAAATCAGCAAAAAACTTCAGACATGGGTAGATGATTGGGCTGCTTTATGTCAGCCTGATGCCATTCACTGGTGTGATGGTTCGGAAGAAGAAAATCAACAATTACTTGATTTGGCAGTAAAAACAGGTGCTGCAATCAAATTAAACGATGACAAACGCCCAAATTCCTATTATTTTCAGAGCGATCCCAGTGATGTTGCCCGGGTTGAAAACAGAACCTACATCTGTTCTGTAAAAAAAGAAGATGCCGGTCCCACGAACAACTGGATGGATCCGGTGGAAATGAAAACGATCCTGACAGAAGCATTTCGCGGCTGCATGCAAGGCCGTACCTTGTATGTGATTCCTTTCAGCATGGGTCCCCTGGGTTCAAAAATCGCCAAAATCGGAATCCAGATCACCGATTCCCCTTATGTTGTTGTGAATATGCGCATCATGACCCGCATGGGAACCGCAGTTCTTGATATTCTGGGAGAGGAAGATTTTATCCCCTGCATGCATTCCGTCGGAGCTCCCCTGGAACCCGGACAGAAAGACGTAAGCTGGCCCTGTGCTCCCATCGAAAAGAAATATATCACCCATTTCCCGGAAACCAATGAAATCTGGTCCTTCGGAAGTGGCTATGGCGGAAATGCCCTGCTCGGAAAAAAATGTCTGGCCCTGCGTATAGCCTCCAGTATGGCCCGGCGCGAAGGCTGGATGGCCGAGCATATGCTTATCATGGGCATCACTAACCCCAAAGGAGTAAAACGCTATTTCGCGGCTGCTTTCCCAAGTGCCTGCGGCAAAACCAACCTGGCCATGCTGATCCCCAGCATTCCCGGATGGAAAGTTGAAACGGTAGGTGATGACATCGCCTGGATGAAATTCGGTGAAGACGGGAGACTTTATGCCATCAATCCCGAAGCGGGATTTTTTGGCGTGGCTCCTTATACTTCCATGGAAACGAATCCAAATGCCATGCTTTCCTGCAAGGCCGATTCCATCTTCACAAATACTGCCCTCACTCCCGATGGAGATATCTGGTGGGAAGGTATAGGTTCACCGATTCCGGAAGGATCTATTACCTGGACCAACGAGGTTTACAAGCCTGAAAGCGGAAAGCCTGCCGCTCATCCCAATGCCAGGTTCACTGCCCCGGCCAGACAATGTCCGGTGATTGATAAAGACTGGGAAAATCCCAAAGGGGTGCCCATTTCTGCTTTTCTTTTCGGAGGAAGAAGACCAGGGACCGTTCCTTTGGTTTATGAATCCCTCGACTGGAATCATGGTGTTTTCATGGGATCCATTGTTGGTTCCGAAGTCACTGCTGCTGCCATTGGACTGAAAGCCGGCGTACGCCGCGATCCTTTTGCCATGCTTCCTTTTTGCGGTTATCATATGGGCGATTATTTCGGCCATTGGGTGGAAATCGGTAAAAATGCACCGGATAAAACAAAATTACCCAGGATCTTTAATGTTAACTGGTTCCGTAAAGGCCAGGATGGTAAATTCCTATGGCCGGGATACGGAGATAATATCCGGGTGCTGAAATGGATCTTTGAACGACTGGAACAAACGGCTGAGGCGAAGCAGACACCCATCGGTTATGTTCCCGCTCCCACGGCTGTCGATACAAGCAGTCTGGAAGGAGTTGCCGGGAAAATGGATGAAATCTTAAAGGTTGACAAAGGGGAATGGCTGGCCGAATGCGAACTGATCGCGGAACACCAGAAAATTTTCGGCGACCGCCTGCCAAAAGAAATGTCAACACAATTTGAAAATTTGAAACAAAGACTTTCAAAGAATTAGGAATTAAGAATTAGGAATTAGGAATTTTAAAAGGCGATTCCTAATTCCTAATTCCTAATTCTTAATTGAATATTTATGTCCGACGATTTCAAAATATACACAAAGGGTGGTGACAAGGGCGAAACTTCGCTGCTTGGCGGAACCCGTGTACCCAAAAGCCATGAGCGCGTGGAAGCCTATGGTAACCTGGATGAACTGAACAGCTTTGTGGGACTGATCCGCGACCAGGAAATCAACCCTCACTACCGGGATGTGTTGATCCGGGTTCAGGAAAACCTTTTCATTGCCGAAGCGCTGATCGCCCGTGATCCGGAAAAAGATACCAGACCTTTACCCGGTCTGAAAGAGGAAGATATCCTGATGCTTGAACATGAGATCGATGCCATGAACGAAGATCTTCCTCCTTTGCATCATTTCATCCTTCCCGGCGGACATCCCCTTGTTTCCTATTGTCATGTGGCAAGAACCGTTTGCCGGCGGGCAGAACGTTCGCTCATCCGCCTGAGTAACACCAATCCTGTCGAAGATATAATAATTCGTTTCCTTAACCGTTTATCGGATTATCTGTTCATACTGGCCAGAAAGACAGGAAAAGATGTTGGTGCAACGGAAACGCCCTGGATATCAGAATAATCATCCTGTATCCTGCATCCTGCATCTTGTATCTTTTTTTCCTTGACTTTTTGATTTTATTTTTTATACTTTTGCAAGAATTTCAAAAACTTACATAGAAATGTATTGGACACTCGAATTGGCCTCAAAACTTGAAGATGCTCCCTGGCCTGCTACCAAGGATGAGCTGGTCGATTGGGCGATCCGCTCAGGCGCACCTCAGGAAGTTGTGGAAAACTTAAAGGAAATTGAAGACGAAGGCGAAACTTACGAACGCATCGAGGATATATGGCCTGATTATCCCACCAAAGACGATTTCTTCTTCCACGAAGACGAATACTAGTTGATCCTTTATTACTTATGAAGTAATTCCGGCTGCTTTTTTCCAAGAAGAATGGATTCGGAAACGGGAATTGCCATACCCGTGTTTTCATTACGTCCCTGAAGAATGAACCTTGGGTTGTTGTCTCCCAATTCGTCGATGGCCTGTCTGCAAAGGTCGCCTATGTCACCGCCCTTCGACCTGTTCCAGATCAATGACAATTTCATCCCCGGAAATTTCGTCAGCATTTCGACATCTCCGTCGCTGTCGCCGGCAGCTAATAAAGGATCATGATTTTTACCCGGCAATGTTTTGATCATCCTGTTGATGGCCTCAACTTTTCCCTGCCTCACCGTTTTGACCCAGTCTGCTTTATATTCCGGCTTGATTTTTCCATCGTTACCAATTTCAAGTTCCATGGCAATTACATGATCAGAAGCCAGATTATATCCGAAAGTGCCTATACCCGAAAAAACCTCGACAACCGGCTTGTAACTGGCTGATACGATGTAAGCATCAATACCATGACTTCTGCAGGTGGAGATGAGGTTTTGTATTTCAGGAAAAATGCGTAGACCGGAATTAAACGAACAGCTTATTCTGCCTACCCGTGCATTTAACCCTGCAGGTGTGTGAAGCGTCTGTTTGCCGATCTGGTTTGCCAGTTCAAATGATATGGCCTCTTTAGCCATGGTCTTCACTTCATCAATCGTAAACCCTGTAAGTAAAAAAAGTTCCCAAAGAAAAGCATAGTCCATACCGATACCCGGAGTGTCAAGATAACCATCAGCCAGATAAAGTAACTTCACGGTAAAGTCCTTGTAATGCGGTGTATCTTTAATCCTTTCCAGTGTTATCTTTCCGTGAAACCCCTGGTAGTTATCCTGAAGAAAACAATAATCAGCGATCAGGTCAGCGTGTATATCGGCCAGCAGGATTTTATTAAAACGCTCTGAGAGATGTGTAATCCCCTTGATGGTGTCTTTGAGAATACTTTTGAACTGGTCTTTGGTCATTTTATAATGAAGGTTGAAAAGCTGATAGCGCATCATGGCTTCTTCAACATCAAAGTGGGCACAGGTCTGATCCCAGTCCAGCACGATATAAGGAGTTTTACCTTCCTCGTAATACTTACCGTTTAGGCCATAATCACTGATCATCTTGTTAAGGATCGTATAGTTCCTTTCTGTCCAGTTCAGCCTGTCTAAAGACTTACAAACAAAATTTTGCGCCTTCAGATCATGGCAGCAAAACATGGATAACATCATGACCCCAAAAAAGGAAAACAAGCTGATCTTCTTTTTCATATGTCTTAGGATTGAACTGAACAATAGGGTGGGTTGGTGAATATTTATAATTTCTGGTCGAAGAAGGTGAAATTCACGCTGCCGTAATTTCTTTTTTGGGAGAAGGCCGGATGATGCTCAAATTTATATTTATCGGAATGTTCCAGGATGAAAAGACCTTCTGCAGAAAGTAAATCTGAATTCAATACCAGGTCGGGAATGCTTTCTATTCCATCCAGTTCATAAGGAGGGTCGGCAAAGATCAGATCGTACCTGCCAACCATATGTTTCAGAAAAACAAAGGCATTCGACCTGACAGGCTTAAGGTTGTTGGCGCCAAAAGTTTCAGCCGTTTTTTTGATAAAATCAACACAACGATGGTTGGCATCAATGGCTGTAACTTCAATAGCGCCCCGGGAAAGGAATTCAAAGGCAATGCTTCCGGTTCCCGAGAAAAGATCCAGTACTCTCAGGGATTCGAAATCGACCAGGTTATTGAGGATATTGAACAAGCCTTCCTTGGCAAAATCGGTGGTGGGTCTTACCGGCAGGTTAACCGGAGGCTGAAGCCGCCTGCCACGGTATATTCCGCTTATAACCCGCATGAGGGATAGTTTAGCAAGGGATAAAATGCCTGGGGAGAAACCTGGTTGAAAACATAGGCATATTTAAACGCCTCATTGCGCCTGCCGAATTCAATATGCCTTACATACCGGGTCAGTAACTCGAACAGGTGGGAGTTTTTTTCGACGGCACCCAATAACACGGCATGAATGTTTTCGGGGTTCAGGTTCAGTTGCTCCAGAACAAAGATCAGGTAATAGGCGATATCTTCAGCGCCCGCGGCAGGGAAGGAATTGAAATAGGTCATTTGCCTTCCATCGTAGATCATCAGGTCAAAATGCTTTTCCCTGACATGCAGAAATACCCGGTTGGCAATGACCCTGTTTTTATAATTGATCCAGATGCTCTCTGTTAAAACACTGGAAAGATGATTCAGCCTGGCAGATGGGAAAAAGGCCCTGAGGCTGTTCAGGGTGGCAACCGGAATGGAGAAAACCTGGTAATTGTCGAGCGGAACCAGATGATCGGTTAATACCGTTTCTTCCGCCTTGATCTGAAAATTCAGTTTAAGGTAGTTTTCAGCTTCCCTGGAGTCAAAAAGAGGAACCGGGATCAGGGTTGTTTTGCTTCCCTCGTAGGCAATCTTCACCTGCTTGTATGGATTTTTCAACCAGGGAAAGGCATTCAGGATGTTTTTCAGGAAATCATTAAAAGTGGCAGGTTGTGCAGGTGCCGGTCGTGAAGAAAACTCGGTTTTTCTCATCTGCTGAAGCGCCAGGAATTTATTGCTTTTCGTCTCCAGTATGGCATACACTAGGTTCGACTCATCCAATTGCAGATACAATCCATAGTTGCGTGTATCCTGGATGGCAAATGAATCGTCGACCTTACTTAAAACCACTTTGAACAAATCAGACATAAATTTGCTTTAAACGATCCATACAAAGATAATATTCACAACGATGATGATGATAAATCCAAACAGGAGAAATTTCCGTGAAGTTTTTTCTCCAAAGAACAGGGCATAGGCAAGTTTCAGGATATTGTTGCTGATGATGGCCTGAAATGTTGCCTTTGCCAATCCGTCGCCTGTAATCTTGTATTGTCCCTGAAATAAATTGATCAGGAAAGGATCAATATCCGTCAATCCAACCAGCCATGAAAGCACATTCAATCCTGAAGTGCCATAGCGGTTCAGTACAAAATACGTGAGAAATGAAAAGGCAATATACAGACCGGTGAAGATCATTGCCACCTTAAACTCCAGGGGATTTTTATCTGTCAGAGGCGATGAACCGGAAGCATGGATATTTTTGTTCTTATAAAACAGGGTGAACAAGCCTATGCTGGTTGATATCAGGAACATAATGATGAAAAACAGCCACAGATGAAAAAATAATTCCTGTGAAAAAATAAAGATCAGGATCAGTATGCGCAGGTACATCATGGCCAGGGCAAAGATGATTCCGGCTACATACTGATTCCTGTTATCCGGATCTTTGGCGCTTTTCTTGGCAAGGATGATGGTGGTGGCGGTACTGCTGTATAATCCGCCAAGAATGCCTGAAACGATAATGCTGGCCTGTTTGAAAACAAACTTCCTCAACAGGTAGCTCGTGTAACTGATGGTGGAAATGACCACGACAGCCAGCCATATTTTATAAGGTGTCAGGTTTAAACCTGGCATGAATGGTTGATCTGGAACCATCGGCAGGATCACCCCGGCGATAACCAGGAACTTGGCCAGGGTGATGAATTCGTTCCGGTCAAATTTTTCGGAAATATGGGTAAAAGATTCTTTAAGTTCAGTAACTATCAATACAACAACTACTACCAGCAATACAAGCCAGTATGGCTGAGTCGCCCATAGCGGTCCCAGGCAATAGGTGATAAATGCCACCAGCACCGTGGTAATGCCATAATCGTTGAAATTCCGGATATGATAAAAATAGGAAATAGCTATGATTACTGTAAGAATGAATCCTCCACCAATAAAAAGATAAAAATTGACCGGTTCAAGCATGTAAAGAATAAATCCCAGAATACCGATGAAAGTGAATGTACGATCGGTACCGAAGGTACGGTCAGTATCATGTGCCTGACCGTGAAGCCGCCGCTGGGAAAGCCCGATCAGCAAGGAAAATACTGTTACCAATAAAAAATCGGTCAGGTTTTTGGGTATGTTATGTAAAAGGTCCATCTATGTCTAACGATTTACGATTTTAGATTTCAGATTTTAGATTTGACCATTTGTCTAAAGTCCGGAATTTCTTTCAGGAATGAATAGCTTCGGTTTTCATGATCAATTAAACAGGCAAAATGGTTCAGGCCATTGGTCACTACAATGTAGCTGACTTCCAGGCTCATATTATACATGGCCACCTGGTCGAACACATCCTGGGTGATTTCGATGGAAGGCGCTTTACATTCGACCACCAAACAAGGCTTTCCACCGGGATCATAGGCCAGAATATCGAAACGTTTCTTCATGCGGTTATAAATCAAGGCTGCCTCCACCACGATGAGTGAAGCGGGGAAGCCCAGCTGATTGACCATATAATGAAGAAAATGCTGCCTTACCCACTCCTCGTGTGTCAACCTGACAAATTTTCTCCGGTAAGGATCAAAAATTTCAGTTTTCCCGCTTTTCCCATTCCTGGTTCGAAAACCAGCTTCCGGTAGATTGAGTTGTTGCATTTGCATCATTTACAAACTTACATAAAAATCTGACAAATCATTTATCTTTGCCATATGCAATGTCCTGTTATAAATTTGTCGCATGAAGACGAAAAAGGAAATCGTTGAAAACTGGCTCCCACGGTATACAGGAACTTCCCTGGATAAGTTTGGAAAATATATTCTTCTAACCAACTTCAAATTATACCTGGAATTATTTTCCAAATGGAATAACGCGCCCATTATGGGTAAAGATAAGGCCATGCCAAGTTGTACCGCGGGAGATATTACCATCATTGATTTTACGATGGGTAGTCCCAATGCGGCAACAGTCATGGATCTGCTCAGCGCCGTTTCTCCTAAAGCCTGTCTCTTCCTGGGGAAATGCGGGGGATTGAAAAAGAAAAACAAGGTCGGCGATCTCATCCTGCCCATTGCAGCCATTCGAGGGGAAGGAACCTCCGATGATTATTTCCACCCCCGGGTACCGGCCCTTCCTGCATTTAACCTTCAGAAAGCCATTTCCACCACCATCCGCGATCATCACCGCGATTACTGGACAGGTACCGTTTATACCACCAACCGCAGGGTATGGGAATATGACGAGGATTTCAAGAAAGAATTACGTAAAACAAGGGCTATGGCCATCGATATGGAGACGGCTACCCTTTTCATCGTGGGATTCGCCAATGGCATCCCGACAGGTGCTCTGCTCCTGGTTTCCGATCAGCCCATGATTGCTCCCGGAGTAAAAACCCAGAAAAGCGATAAAATTGTGACAGCCAGGTTTTCTGAAGAACATCTCAGGATGGGTATCGACTCTCTCAACCAGTTGATCAATGAAGGATTGACCGTCAAGCATTTGAAATTCGATTTCGACAAATAGTCATGGCTGGAAAAAACGACATCAGTTTTGACCAGATCATGCAGGATCTTAAGAACAGGATCTATTACCCGGTTTATCTGTTGCATGGGGAAGAATCGTATTTCATTGATGAAATCTCAGGATTTATTGAAGATAACCTGTTGAATGACCAGGAAAAGGAGTTCAATCAGACCATTGTTTATGGTAAGGATTCCGATGTGGCAACTTTGATCAGTTATGCCAGGCGCTTCCCGATGATGGCCAATTACCAGGTTCTTATCATTAAAGAAGCCCAGGAACTGGATAAAACGGATGAGTTTCTGCCTTATGTTGAAAACCCACTGAAATCGACCATTCTCGTTATTTGTTATAAATATGGGAAGCTGGATAAGCGCAAAGCGTTGTATAAAGCCATTGAGAAGGCAGGGGTTGCCTTTGAATCACCAAGATTATACGACAATAAAATTCCCGACTGGATCCATGAATACCTGGGGAAACATAAGTGTACCATCTCCCAGAAAGCGGCATTCCTGTTGACTGAATTTCTGGGGAATGATCTGAGTAAAGTTGCCAATGAGTTGAATAAATTGCTGATCAACGTCGGTGAAGGCAGCGAGATCAATGAGGAATACGTCGAGAAGAATATAGGGATCAGCAAAGATTATAATGTATTTGAATTGCAAAAAGCCCTGGGGAAGAAGGAAGTACTCAAAGCAAACCAGATCATCCTGTATTTCGCTGCCAATCCCAGGGAGAATCCCCTGGTGAAGGTCATCCCTATTCTCTATTCCTATTTTTCGAAAATTCTTATTTATCACCATCTGGCTGATAAATCGCGCAACAGCGTGGCTTCAGCGCTTTCGGTCAATCCTTTTTTCGTACCCGATTACCAGCTGGCTGCAAAAAATTACCCGCTGGTAAAACTTGTCAGGATCATCAGCATTTTAAGGGAGTACGATATGAAATCAAAAGGGGTTGAAAATTCATCGGCTTCCGACGGGGAATTAATGAAAGAGATGATCTTTAAGATCCTGCATTAGCTCCTTCAACCCTGTAATCATAATCCGGTGATTTGTAGGTTTCTTCAATGATCCTGCGATATTTATCCTGAATATATTTTCTTCTCAGTTTCAAAGTCGGAGATAATTCTCCTGAATCCATGGACCATTCTTCAGCTAAAAGACGAAATTTCTTAATCTTTTCCGTCTGACCGAGATCCTGGTTATACCATTCCACTTCTTTCTTGATTCTTCTTATGATTCGCGGGTTCTGAATCACCTTATCACGGTCTACGAAGGGAATATGTTTTACTTCGCACCAGTTTTTAAGGAATTCAAAATTAGGAAGGATCAACGCTGTTGGATACGGCTTGTTTTCTCCGATAACCATCATTTGTTCAATGAAAGGAGATTCCCTGAATCGTTGTTCAATCACCTGGGGAGCTATATATTTGCCTCCGGAAGTTTTAAAGATTTCTTTTTTCCTGTCGGTGATTTTCAGGAATCTGTCATCTTCAATGACACCAATATCACCGGTATGAAACCATCCTTCCGCATCAAAAACTTCTGCTGTTTTATCCGGGCGATTATAGTATCCCAGCATAACATTTGGTCCTTTGACCAGGATCTCACCATCGTCGGCAAATTTAACCTGAACACCCGGTAAAACAGGGCCGACCGTACCGAATTTAACCCCCTTGTTATCAAAGCGGGAAACAGCAATCACCGGAGCTGTTTCCGTCAGTCCATAACCTTCCAGCAGTGGAATTCTTGCAGCCCAGAATATTCTTGCCAGTCGGGGGTGAAGGGAGGCGCCTCCGGAGACAATCACCTTGACATTACCCCCAAGAATTTTTCTCCAGTGGCGGTATAAAAGCAAGTCGGCAATAATCAGCCTGGTAAAAAAGAAAAGATTTTTGCGTTGCCCGAACTCATATTTATGTCCCTGGCGGAGAGCCCAGAAAAAGACACGCTTGCGCATTCCTTTAAAGCTGCGCCCCTTGGCGACAATACGGTTATAAATTTTCTCAAGTACCCTGGGAACCGCTGCAAAAGTATGTGGTTTTACCTCCTTCAGGTATTCAGCCAGATGATCAAAATTTTCGACATAAAAGATCTGCAGACCCAGGTACTGAAACATATAATTCAGCATGCGTTCATACACATGACAAAGGGGAAGGAAGCTCAGTACCCTGTCGCCTATATTGAAGTCGTATATTTCGGAACAACCTGTGAAATTGCTGATAAAATTACGGTGTGAAAGCATGACTCCCTTAGGCCTGCCGGTTGTGCCGGAAGTATAGATGATGGTGGCCAGGTCATCCGGCTGAATTGATTCCTTTATTGCATTTAATTCCTCGGGTTTGCCTTTGTTTGATCCAATTTCCAGAATATCATTCCATGATCTCAAACCCCTGACTTTTTCAATGCTGAAAACCTCTTTAATGCTATGATTTTCATTGAGGGTCTTTTTCACCCTGCGATATATGTCGGTATTGTATATGAAGAGAAACTTTACCTCAGAATCCCTGATAATAAAGTTAAATGATCCGGGGCCGCTAGTGGGATATATGGGGACCTGGATAGCACCTATCTGCATCAGACCCATGTCGATGATATTCCATTCCGGGCTGTTTTGCAATACCGTGGCTATTTTATCTCCCGGTCTGATGCCCATGGCAAGCATTCCGAGGCTGAAGAGACGGCATTTTTCAACATAATCGGAAGCGGAACAATGCTGCCATTTTCCGGATCGTTTAATGTTTAAAGCCTCCTGAAGATGATTGAATTCATGATCATACAATTCCAGTAAATCGAAGAGTCGGGTCACCGCTGCCATGGAACAGAAGAGATTAGTGTTGTAGTCTTCCTATTCGAATAATTCTTTAATTAAAGGTTCATACTTCTTACAGATGGATTTACGCCTCAGTTTCATCGTCGGGGTGATTTCCCCGGTTTCAAAGCTCCATTCTGTATCCATTACGAAATATTTTTTCACCTTCTCGGTTTCGCCAAAAAACAGGTTGAATTTATCCACTTCCTGCTTTATTCTTTTTTGAATGCGGGGAAGTTTAAGCATTTCGCTGTTGGTCGTATAAGGAATATCCTTCACTTCACACCAGGCTTTCAGGAAGGTAAAATCAGGGACGATTAGCGCAGCGGCAAATTTCTGGTTTTCTCCTACTACGACAATCTGGTCGATAAACAAGGATTCCTTGAATTTTTCTTCAATCAATTGGGGACTGACATATTTACCGAAAGAAGTTTTAAATATTTCTTTTTTCCTGCCGGTGATCTTCAGCTGGCCTTCCGGTGTAATTTCTCCGATATCCCCTGTATGGAACCATCCATCATCAATGGATTCGCTGGTTAGTTCTGGTTCTTTATAATAACCCATCATGGTGTTTGGCCCCCGTGAAAGAATTTCTCCGTCTTCGGCTATTTTCACTTCAACCCCACGCAGGACCGGTCCGACTGTACCGAACTTCACACCGTTCTTTTTAAAATTGCTGACCGCGATTACCGGTGAAGTCTCCGTCAGCCCGTAGCCTTCCATCACCTGTATACCAGCCGCCCAGAATAACCTGGCCAGCCGGGGTTGCAAGGCAGCCCCGCCGGAAACGATAATGTCGAGTTTCCCTCCCAGAGCTTCCCTCCATTTAACATAAACCAGTTTATCGTAAAGTTTCCTTTTCAGTTCATAAAACCAGCCATTCTTGCCGTTTAGCTCGTAGCGCAGCGCCAGGTGCAACGCCCAGAAATAAATCCAGCGTTTGAATCCCTCAAGTTTATGACCGGAAGAAAACAATTTATCATAAATTTTTTCCAGCAGGCGGGGAACCGTGGTGATCATATTGGGTTGCACCTCTTTGAAATTATCGGTGATTGTTCCCATGTTTTCAGCGTAATAAATGGAGATCCCCTTGTAATGATACATATAATTCATCATCCTTTCGTACACATGACATAAAGGAAGATAGCTAACCGCTTTATGATCCTCTCCGTAAGGCGGAATATTGGATACCCCGATGAAATTTGATACGAAATTGGAATGACTTAGCATGACACCCTTGGGATTCCCTGTCGTACCAGAGGTATAAATTAGGGTAGCCATATCTTCAGGTTTCACCGCTGCTTTCACCTTGCTCAGCAATTCCATGTTCATTTTTTCCTTCCCTAACTCGATCAATGCCGAAAGATGCTTGTAATCCTGTACGGTTTTATAGCTGTAAACCGACTTTAAACCTGGAATCTCAGGGAGAATATGCTGAATCTTTCGCAGGATATCCATACCAGAAATAAAAACATATTCCACTTCAGCATGACTCAGAATATATTTATAATCGGATTCGCTGATGGTCGGATAAATAGGAACATGAACAGCTCCAATTTGTAAAATGGCCATATCAACAAAATTCCATTCTACCCGGTTCTGACTGATCTGTGCGATCTTATCTCCCGGTTTAACACCCAGGGCAAGCAAACCGCTGCTGATCTGATCAACGATTTCCCGGTATTGCTGAATGCTGTACCTCACCCATTCACCATTTTCTTTGGATGCGATCACATCATTCTTGGGCTTAAATGTGACTTCATAATAAGGCAACAAATCGAAAATTCGGGTTATTTCCATGATAAAACTTTTTATATTGAAAATGTACACACCTGGATTGCAATGATACGAAAAAGTAACAAAGTAACAAAGTAACAAAGTGACAAAGTGATAGGGTAACAGGGGAACAAGGCATCTGGGCAACCAGATTGGAGGATCATTTTTTATGGGTTACGACAGCGCTGGCCTGGGCTGTTGGCATGAGCACAAGATCATTGATATTGACATGATCCGGCAGTGTGGTTGCATAATAAACTACCGCGGCAATATCTTCTCCGCTCAGGGGTGTAAAACCGAGATAAACATTATTGGCCCTGGCCGCATCTCCTTTAAATCTGACCAGTGAAAATTCCGTGTTTACTGCTCCTGGGGCAATCTGTGTCACCTTGATATGATGGGATACCAGATCCATGCGGGTTCCTTTGGTAATGGCATCCACGGCAAACTTGGAGCCACAGTATACATTTCCGTTCGGATAAACTTCCTTACCTGCAACAGATCCGATGTTTATGATATGGCCCTTCCCTTGTGCTACCATCAGTGGCGACACATACCGGGTCATATAAAGCAAACCTTTAACATTGGTATCAATCATTCGCTCCCAGTCATCGATGACCCCTTCATGGACCGGATTCAATCCCACGGCAAGCCCGGCATTATTTACCAGCACATCAACTGACTTCCAGCGTTCAGGCAGGGATTCAATGTTCTTCCTTACTTCATCCATCTTCCTCACATCAAAACAAAGGGGTAATACTTCGATGGAAAATTTCGATACCAAAAAGGCTGCAATTTCATCGAGCCTTTCCTTTCTTCTTCCGGTAATGATCAGATCATGTCCCTGCTCACCAAATTTTACCGCAATCGCTCTACCAATCCCGCTAGTTGCACCGGTAATCAAAACTATCTTCTTCATAACTCAACCAAATTAACAAATCTCAAATTGATAATTAATTCCTAACTCCGAATTTTGAACCCCCAGCTCTACTTTGTATCCACTCTTTGGCATTCACAAAGGCTTCTATCCAAGGCGTTACTTCATCTTCTTTCCGGTCTTCAGGATAGAATGGCCATTGCCAAGGCAATACTGAATCTTCCAGATGAGGCATGATGGCCAGGTGACGGCCGTCGGCAGAGGCAATGCAGGCCGCATCGTACATGGAACCATTAGGGTTCCCGGGATATGCAGAATAGCTGAATTTAGCAGGAATATGATAACGATCCTCCGACTCATCAAAGTTAAATTTCCCTTCTCCATGAGCAACCCAGATCCCCAGTTTGCTTCCTGCCAGAGATTTCAGCATAACAGAGTGGTTTTCTAAAATATCGAGTCCGATGAAAGTACATTCATACTTGTGTGAATCGTTCCATGACATCCGCGGATGCTGCTTATAATCAGGATAAATAAGCCGAAGTTCCACCATTAACTGGCAGCCATTGCAGACCCCGAGGCTGAGCGTATCGTCACGCTGGTAAAAACGATCGAGGGTCTGCTTTGCCTTTTCATTGTATAGAAATGCTCCTGCCCAGCCCTTGGCTGAGCCCAGCACGTCAGAATTGGAAAACCCACCCACGAATGCAATGAAATTGACATCTTCCAGGTTTTCCTTTCCGCTGACCAGGTCGGTCATATGCACATCTTTAACATCGAAGCCCGCCAGGTAAAGGGCCCAGGCCATGTCGCGATCGCGGTTCACCCCCTTTTCACGGATGATGGCTGCGTTCACTCCTGTCCTTGAACGGCGAAGCTTGTCAATAGCATACTGAGCTGCTTTCCCGGTAAAAGAATTTAGAAAATTAAACTTCAGCGGCTGATGTTTAAAGTTGATAAACCTTTCCAATGCCAGCTTTTCCCCAGACTGATTGCGGTCCAGCAGATAGGATGTCCGGAACCAGGTATCGCGCAGTGAATCAATATCTAAATTCAGGGTCAGATCCTGACCCGTGATGTTTAAAAACCTATCCCCTGTTATTTTACCCAGAGGAATGGCATTTAGCTTCCTGAATACTGAATTTTGAATGTTGAACGTTGAACGTTGAATTTGTATTACAATCCCCGGTTTTTCACTGAATAAAAGCCGGATGATATCGGTCTTACCGGATTGACCAGGATCGGTTGTGATCAGTTCATCCAGATTTATTTCCATGCCCAGGTTTTCGACCGGGAAGCACATTTCCAGCAAGGTCGTGATCAGTCCGCCTGCCGATACGTCATGACCGGACAGAATTATTCCTTTCCGGATCATCTCCTGGATCTTATCAAAAACAGAAATAAAAAATTCTGCATCTGTCACATCGGGGGTCGAGTCTCCCAGCTGATTTAAAGATTGGGCCAAGCTGCTTCCACCAAGTTCAAAGCCTGAATTGGAAAATGGAACATAAATCAAGACCGAATCTGTTTCCTTAATTAAGGCAGGTCTCACGGTCTTTTTTACATCAGAAACCTCTCCTACTGCTGAAATGATGACAGTACCAGGAGATATCACGGCAGAACCATCCGGATATTTCTGGGTCATGGATAGTGAATCTTTGCCTGTTGGAATATTGATTCCCAGAGCAATGGCAAAATCGCTGACTGCCTTAACAGCCTCAAAAAGCCGGGCATCTTCCCCGGGATTTTTACAGGGCCACATCCAGTTGGCGCTAAGTGAAACGCCTTTAAATCCGTGAGTCAGGGGCGCCCAGACGAGGTTGGTCAGAGCTTCAGCAATGGCCAGTCTGGATCCGGCAATCGGATCGATCAGGGCTGCCACCGGAGCATGGCCAAGGGAGGTCGCAATTCCTTTTTCACCCTGGTAATCGAGGGCAACCACGCCCAGGTTATTCAGCGGCAGCTGAACAGGACCACAACATTGCTGCATGGCAATTTTACCGCTTACTGCACGGTCGACTTTATTGGTCAGCCAGTCTTTGCAGGCAACGGCTTCAAGCTGGAGGACATCCGTCAGATATTTTTCAAGTTGGTGAGTTGGTGAGTTGGTGAGTTGGTGAGAATATTGAAGAGGTTGATAAGAAGTTGGTAGTTTGTTGTCAGTCAGAATGGTTTTCGGGGGTTTGCCAAAGAATTCATCCAGGCTAAGGTCAATGGGTTTCGTTTCAGCTTCAGGATCTTCAAAGATAAGCCGGGAATCTCCGGTGGTTTCACCAACAACATACATGGGAGCCCTTTCCCGTTGTGCAATCCGATGCAGTATTTCCTGATCTTTTTCGCGTAAGACCAAACCCATGCGTTCCTGGGATTCATTGCTGATGATTTCTTTATCTGATAAGGTCGGATCCCCGATGGGCAGGGCCTTGATATTGATCGTCCCGCCGGTATTCTCGACAAGTTCTGAAAGTGAATTGAGGTGGCCTCCGGCTCCATGATCATGAATAGAAACAATGGGATTGATGTCCATTTCGGTCATGGCCCGGATGGCATTAAAAATCCTCTTCTGCATTTCGGGATTTGACCGCTGAACAGCGTTCAGTTCGATGGAATTTCCATATTCGCCGGTAGCCACAGAGGAAACAGCGCCTCCACCCATGCCGATGCGGTAATTGTCACCGCCCAGTACCACGATTACTTCCCCGGATTCTGGGAGTTCTTTCAGACTATCGGTTTGTTTTCCAAACCCAATGCCTCCGGCCTGCATGATGACTTTATCATAACCATAGGCCTTACCCTCTTCAGTATGTTCAAAAGTAAGGACAGAGCCACAGATCAGAGCCTGTCCGAATTTATTCCCGAAATCACTGGCACCATTGGAAGCCTTGATCAGGATTTCTTCCGGGGTTTTATACAACCATTTGCGCTCCGGCAAATTTTTCTCCCATGAACGTCCTGGCTCAAGCCTGGGATAAGAAGTCATATAGACGGCAGTTCCTGCCAGGGGAATACTACCTTTCCCCCCGGCCATGCGATCGCGGATCTCTCCACCTGAACCGGTCGCGGCCCCGTTGAAAGGCTCAACAGTTGTAGGAAAATTATGAGTTTCGGCCTTTAGGGAGATCACCGATTCAATATCCCTGACAACAAAAAAATCAGCAATATCCTGTCTCAGGGGAGCAAACTGCTCCATGGGCGGACCCAGGATGAACGCCACATTATCTTTGTATGCCGACACCAGGAGTTCTGGATGCATTTTCGCAGTCTTTTTGATCATCTCAAACAGGGAAACAGTCATCTCCTTCCCATTAATGATAAAAGTCCCGTTGAAAATTTTATGACGGCAATGCTCGGAATTCACCTGCGAGAAACCAAATACCTCGCTGTCGGTAAGTTTCCGTCCTATTTTATCGCTCAGTTGGTTGAGGTAATCAATTTCTTCGGCGCTGAGGGCTAGTCCTTCCTGTTTCGAATAAGCCGGAATATCTTCAATGTTACGGATGGGATCAGGCAAGCGTGTAATTTTAAAAATATCCTGATCAAGGCCGTGGTATTTATGCTGGAGCATGGGATCAAAAGACCCCTCCCCCAACCCCTCCCCTTGAGGGGAGGGGAGCAGGTTAAATTCTTCAATCCGGCTGATGCCGCATATGCCCATATTCTGGGTGATCTCCACGGCATTGGTACTCCAGGGAGTGATCATTTCACGGCGGGGCCCCAGGTATGATCCGGTTAAAAAAGGTTCGGCGACACATATTGCATCGCCGAAAAGCCAACATAGTTTTTTAAGATCGAAGTCAGTCAGTTTGCTGTTGCATTCAACCGCATAAAATCTGTCATCCCCCTGGAAAAAAATTATCATCGTATTAGTTACTTTGTCACTCTTTACCTTATTGCTATCCAAGGAACCTTTCCGCTTCTATTGCCGCCATACATCCTGTTCCGGCAGCTGTGACCGCCTGGCGGTAATAATGATCCTGAACATCGCCGGCAGCAAAAACCCCTTCCACGCTGGTACGTGTTGAGCCGGGTATGGTTTTGATATAATCCATATCGTCGAGTTCTATTTTCCCCTTGAATATCTCTGTATTGGGTTTATGCCCGATGGCGACGAAAAAACCGGTCACAGTCAGGTCGCGGGATTCTGCTGTTTTCAGGTTACGAACCCGGAGTCCGGTGACACCGGTATGATCCCCCAACACTTCTTCGGGCAAGCTATCCCAAACCATTTCGATGTTAGCTGTTTCAAAGACCTTGCGTTGCATCGCTTTGGAAGCACGAAGTTCGTTGCGGCGATGGATCATGTAAACTTTCTTACAGAGTTTTGCGAGGTATGTGGCTTCTTCTGCAGCAGTATCGCCACCTCCAACGATGGCTACATCCTGCTGGCGATAGAAAAATCCATCACAGGTGGCACAGCCTGAAACGCCTTGTCCCATAAATTTCTTTTCAGATTCCAGACCCAGCCATTTGGCACTGGCGCCAGTTGAAATGATTACCGTTTCGGCCATGATTGTTTTACCGTCATCGGCAATGACTTTAAACGGTCTTTTTGAAAAGTCAACATCAGTAACTACCCCGAACCTTACCTGCGTACCGAAACGCTCCGCCTGCTTTTTCAGTTCCTCCATCATTACGGGTCCCTGAATTCCTTCAGGATATCCGGGAAAATTATCCACTTCGGTGGTGATGGTCAGCTGGCCTCCGGGTTGCATTCCCTGGTAAATAACCGGTTTCAGATCGGCTCGTGCGGCATAAATGGCAGCGGTATAACCTGCCGGACCGCTGCCAATGATCAGGCAACGGATATTTTCAGCATTTTCGCTCATAAGATCAGATTTTTGATTTACAAAGGTAAAAAAAAAGCTGATCAATTTTGTTGCAGGGTACGGTAGACTTCACCTGAGATTTCGCTGATCACTTCAGCTTGTTCCTTCACATTTGACCCTTTGGTCATGATGGTGATCAGATAGGGATCACTTTTATTATAAATGATCCCGGATTCCGAAAAGTCCATGTTATTATTGATCCCGCGTTCACCGAATTTGTGTGCAACGACGGTTTTGGATGGAAGCTTCTTCACAAGACCATCTTTAAACCTACTTTGTGTTAAAAGAGAAAGCCCGTACATGGAGAGTTTTTCATTCACATAGTTTGCATTATACAGGACATGGAGGAATTTTGAATATTCCCTGGCATTAATTACGTATTTCAGATCATTGATATCGTCGGGAGGGATGCCCAGGTCAACGAACATCTGATGAAAAGCCTTGGCATTCAGATGCATACTAAGTACATTGGTGGCCATATTGTCAGATTCGATGATCATATAGCGAAGCAGTTCTGATACTTTATGGCTTCTTCCGGTTGCAATTGAAGCCCCTTCAATGGCTTGTTGCGGAAATTCTCTCTGGGGTTTCATGCAATAAAACTCCTGATCCAGGGTCCCCGGATGGAGATCTTCCTGCTTCAGGAAGTAGAGCATGATGGCTACCTTCATCAGACTTCCGGGAAGATAGGTTTCATCGCCGTTGATATTCATCCAGCTGCCATCATTAAGCCTTTTGACATATACCGATGCAGTGGTGATCAACCCCTTTTGTCTGAAAGTGTTTATAGATTGCTCCAATTGTCCTTTCAGTGAAGTATAATCCCGGGATTCGGTTTCAACATCTGCCAGAAGGAGAGGGCCGATCAATGGATTCTCTCTTTCTCTGAGCAGTATAATAGAGGAAGTTTCCGTTAAAGCACTTTGAATAGCTTCTTGCTTGGAAGGGTTCTTATTTTCCAGTAATGATTTCAGTCCCCACGCAATCAGGAAACCAATAAGAATTCCCCCTGTTAGAAGGAGTATGGCAAAGAATCTGATTTTTCTTTTCGGGAGAAGAGGCGGAGCAGAGGGTTTCATGAGCAAGTCGAGATATCGGATGCAAATGTAAGGAAAATAACCTAACAAAAACGGAGGCAACCAGGAAAAGTTGTAAATGTATATACACGTTCATTCTGGTAAAACAGGTTTGATTATCTTTGGCGCAATCAAAAAAGAATGAAATTACCGCAGCGCTCCATCACAACCAAATTAATCCTGCTTTTCCTGCTTGTCGGGCTATCTTCCGTTATGATCGTTGGAACTTACTCCTTCTATTCTGCTCAAAGAGCCATCATGCACCGTACCTTTGATCAGCTGATTTCGGTCAGGGCTATTAAAAAGCAACAACTCATTTATTTTTTTACAGAGAAGATTAAAAATCTTGAACATCTCAGCCGCAATATAAATTTCGGGAAAGAAGATTATCTCACCTATGGTTTTACCAGCCTTTACCTGGTGTCAGATAAATCCGGACAGGTTCATATCCGTCCAACTGATTCGGGTAGGTTTCAGAAAATCACTCCGGGGACACTCAGTCAGATAAAAAAGATTATCAATGAAGTGAGACAAAAAAATGATGTAGCCATTTCCGATCTTTTTTACCCGGATTCCCGGGATTCGATTCCTGTTTGTTTGATTGCTTGTCAGAGAAAAACCATACCCTTGGAGGCATCTGAATTTATTATTCTTGAGATCCCTGCAACGGAGATCAACCGTATTATGTTACAGGATAACAGCCGTATCGGACTGGGTAAATCCGGAGAGGCTTACCTTGTCGGCAGCGACCTTCTGATGCGCTCTGCCTCGCGGTTTATTCATGGTTCAATCCTCAGGATTCCCGTCAAATCAGAAACGGTTAAAATAGCCTTACAGGGAAAGACGGGGGCATCGATGGCTGAGGATTATCGCGGAATCCGTGTTTTCAGCGCTTATGATCCCATCGATCTGTCAGGATTAAAGTGGGTAGTCATGGCAGAAATAGATTATGAAGAGGCCATGATACCGGTGAAAGACTTGCGGAATGACATTTTACTCGTTTCAATTGTCATCTCTGTTTTTATTCTGGGTTTTGCTCAGGTGATCACCCGGATGATCACTCAACCTATCATCACTTTAAAAAATGCCGCCTCCAGGCTTGGCGAGGGAGATTTTAACAATAAAGTTAAAATTCATTCCAGGGATGAAATAGGCTCACTGGCTGAAGCTTTTAACACCATGTCCGACCAGGTCAGGGAAGAACGCCGGAAGCGCATTCTGGCCTTGTTTGACGGACAGGAAATGGAACGCAGGCGCATTTCCCGGGAGCTTCACGATGGTTTGGGTCAGAAACTGGTGGGAACAAAATTGCAGATTGAAACCTGTAACGCCGATGACCCGGCCTGTATCAGGAAAACCATGGATGAAACAAAATCAAACCTCCATGGTATCGTGGATGAGCTTCGCAGGATTTCCAACGACCTTATGCCAGCATCTCTGGATGAACTGGGTTTGGAAACAGCATTAGATAACCTATGCAGGGAGGTGGGCAGACAGGTGGGGATTGAAATTGATTTTGATGCCAGTATTAATTCACTCCTTTCAGCCAATACAAAGGTATTTCTTTTCAGGATTGCCCAGGAAGGAATTCATAATGTGATCAAACATGCCAAGGCCCGATATGTCTCTATGCAACTGATCGAAAGCCGGGACTCTCTGATCATGATTCTTGAAGATGACGGCCTTGGCTTCGATCCTTCGATGTCAGAAAGAGGTAATGGGCTTTCCAATATGAAAGAACGGGCAAATATACTAGGGGGAACCTTCACGATCGAATCAGAACCCGGAAAAGGAACAACCCTCCGGGTGAAAATTCCTATTGAAAAATGAAACATCTCATTAAAACCATTCTGGTCGACGACCATCAGATTATCCGCGACGGTTTGTCGAACATGCTTCAGGAAGCAGATGATATCCTGCTTTGCGGATGCGCTTCTGATTATAACAGAGCGCTTGAACTGGTCAGAATATCTGATCCTGATGTTGTCATTACCGATCTTTCCCTGCCTGGAAAATCAGGTATTGACCTGATCCGGAAGATCAAAGAAGTTTTTCCTGCCGTCCGTATTCTGGTTCTTTCCATGTACGTCAGCGAGGACTATATATTCAACGCCCTGAAAGCCGGTGCATGGGGTTATCTCCCCAAACAGGATACGACAAAAGCAGAACTCTTTAAGGCAATCAGGACATTAAACAAAGGGGAACAATATTTCAGTGATACCATCGCACAGATCATCACCCGTGTATATTCCCATTCGGTTAAAAAAGTTCCGGATTCTGAATCCATGGTAAAAGCCCATACCCTTACTATACGTGAAAACGAAATCCTCCGCCTATACGCGAATGGATATTCGAACCAGGAAATTTCAGAAAATCTGAACATCAGCGTCAGGACTGTTGAAACGCATAAAAACAACATCATGCAGAAGTACAACTTCCGCAGCACTGTTGATATGGTGAAATTTGCGATCCGCAACAAGCTGACCGAGCTCTAAGGGTTTTACGGAGAATAAAATACGAAATCCTGCTATTACAGGAATCGCGGAGGAATCTTTCATTTGCATACCTGAATATGATGCTTATGAAACGATCCTTCTTCATGGTGTTAAGTTTTCTTTTGCTTTTCACAGAAACGACCTTCTCCCAGAATAATCAAAAATGGTCGGCCGATTTTCAGGTTGGCGCTGATATTATGAGCAGGTACATCTGGCGCGGTCTTAACCTGGGAGGTTCCAGTCCCAGTATACAGCCAAGCCTGAAACTGAATATCGGGAATCCCAACCATCAGTTTTCCGTTGGGGCATGGGGAGCATATACCTTCAGTGCAACCGCCAACCAGGAAGTTGATCTTTTTGCCTCTTATACTTTTAAAGGTATGCTGACCCTGATGGTCACCGACTACTTTTTCCCGGATCTGAACACCGGAAAACGGGATCAGTACTTCTGCTACAGCCAGGACAGTACCGGTCATGTTTTTGAAGGAATGATACTGTTCAATGGTACGGATAAAATTCCTTTTACCCTGATGGTGGCGACTAATTTCTATGGCAACGATGCCAGGAAAATGAAGCAGGTCAACGACAGCGTTTATGCTGAAGACGGACTTCAATATTCAACCTATATAGAGCTGGGGTTTAAAAAACGGATCAAGAGCTTTGATTTTAATGCCTTCGTGGGTGGAACCGTGAACAGTCCGAATACCGGCAGGCATGAAACAGGTTACTATGCCAATACCAAGGCCGGGTTCACCAATATCGGAATTAAGGTAGCCAGGGCAATCCCTGTCACTGAAAAATATTCCATCCCTGTTCAGGCTTCTTTGATTGCGAACCCCATGCAAAGTAAAATTTATCTTGTTTTCGGAATATCATTCTGAATCACACCATTAATACTTATAAACTAAAAAAGAAAACCTATGTTAGAAACTGGTTCAACCGGCTTTATGCTGCTGGCCTGCAGCCTGGTCATGCTGATGACCCCCGGACTGGCATTATTTTATGGCGGACTCGCCACCAAACGCAATATCCTGGGTATTATGATCCAGAGTTTTGTTTCACTGGGGTGGACGACCGTGCTCTGGGTATTTTTCGGTTATTCCCTGTGTTTCAGCGGAGGAGAAGGCGGCATTATAGGTAACCTGGATAAAATTTTTCTTCATGGCGTTGGTATCGACTCCATGTACAGCAACGGAAAAATTCCCGAGATGGTTTTTGTTGCTTATCAGATGATGTTTGCCATCATCACTCCTGCCCTGATCACAGGCGCCTTTGTAAACCGTGTCAGTTTTAAAGCATATTTCATCTTTCTTACCGTGTGGCAAATCCTGGTTTATTATCCCTTTGTCCACATGATCTGGGGTGGTGGCATCCTTGCTCAATGGGGTGTTCTTGATTTTGCAGGTGGTATTGTGGTTCATGCTACTGCAGGGTTTGCAGCCCTGGCGTCTGTCTTTTATGTAGGAGCCAGATCTGATAAAAGTTCTACTCCCAACAGCATTCCCCTCGTGGCTATCGGAAGCGGATTACTCTGGTTCGGATGGTATGGTTTTAATGCTGGCAGTGAAGTTGCCGTTGATTTTGTGACTTCTCTGGCATTCCTGAACACCGATATTGCCGCATCGTTCGCCACCATGGCCTGGTTATTCGTTGAATGGAGCAAGGAACGCAAGCCTAAGTTTATCGGTCTACTCACCGGTTCCATTGCCGGACTTGCCACCATCACACCCTGCGCTGGATTTGTTCCCTTATGGGCCTCCCCTATTATTGGAACTGCAGCAGGTCTCGTTTGCTATTATGCCGTTCAATTCAAGAATAAAATGCATTGGGATGATGCCCTGGATGTTTGGGGTGTTCACGGCGTAGGAGGTGTTCTGGGAACTATTTTACTGGGTATTTTTGCTGCTAAATCAGTGAATATAGCCGGTACCGACGGATTGCTTCTTGGTGGTACCGCTTTCTTTGGCAAACAACTGGTGGCAGTAGCAGGGGCTTCTGTTTATGCCTTTCTTTTTACCTATATCATGCTGGTGATCATAAACTACATCACTCCGGTTAAAGTCTCCGAATCTACTGAAAAAGAAGGCCTCGATGCGGCACTCCATGGAGAACGGGCCTATGATGAAGGAGCGCTGTAATGTTTCCCTGCTGAGCTCCTCCTCCGACTACTTGTGAAGGATTATGACCTTCCTGGTAATCAGGCCATAATGGGATGATATTCCCATCCAGTAAAGACCATTGGGAAAGATATCTGTAGAAATGGAAAAATTCCGATCATTCAGATTCGTTCTTCGCAGAAGCAAATCTCCTGATCCTGACCAGAGCGATATACCCTGAATGGGTATATCGCTCTGAATATGAAGCATGTTAACGGTCGGGTTTGGAAACATCCTGACAGTAATGTTTTCCATCTCATTCATCCCGACGATAGATGTTACCAGTAAGGAGGAAGAAGTATCTGAATCACAACCTAAATAAATAATATTGCTGCAATAACGAAACTGTCCGGAAAGCATTGATTGAGGTATGGTATCCATATAAAATGTATCGGTAACAAACGCCTGGTTTAATTTCTGATAAGGAGGGAGCCCGCTAGAATCGGTGCGAAATACGTTGTACCCAAGGATATGGCTGTAGGTAATTACCGTATCATTATCAGGACAGGGATGATCCCAGAACAGGTTGACCACGTTACCCGAGATAGTATACCCGATGGTGTCGGGTGGAAGACATCTGAAATGCACGTATATATTATCGATCATCCAGCTGTCAATGACTGAAGAAGAATCACCCGCGGCCCTGAACCTGAACCGCAAGAAAATACCACTGACTTCGCTGATATCATATTTGCAATGAACCCATCCATCAGTATTCTGGTTGTTAATGATCCCTTTGGGGTACCAGGTTGAATCATGGTAAACATCGAGAAAAAGCTGTGCAGAAGGGCCGGGATTAATGGCTTCCATTTTCAGATCAAATTCAATGGAAGTTTCAGCGCATACCTGTGATAAGCCAAGCGGAGGAGAGATCAGATGGAAATCAAAATTATTCAACAAGGGGTTACCGTAAAATACTGCAGTGGGAGTAGGATTTCCCGATGAAGTCGAAATATTCCAGTTTCCCTGTGAGGGAGAAAACAACCATGCATTATAAGCAAACATGCCATCCCAGGGTTCCCAAAATGGCATAATGATGCAACAAGGTTGTTGAATTGTATCAGTGTTGGAGTAACACGACTCGGCAAATTGCCCTGGTTGTCCGTAAGGCGTAAGGTCATAATAGGCAGTGGCTTTATAAACATATTGCCCGGGATCAAGGTTAAAGTCAAATAAAAACAAAAAATCGGGATTATCTAAATAGTAAATAAAAAACCCGTTCCTATATATTTTATAACCCAATAAACCTGTTGGAGTACCGCCACCCGGCAAGGTTGGTTTGGACCAATGCACCCATACATCACACTCTGCATGATCAGCCTGAAACGAAGTCGGCGGATAAAGCGAATCCATTGCGGGTAATAATGGTATATACCCGTCCTGGTTTTGTGCCATTGCCTGGAAAAAAACCATGCTAAATATGAAATACAAAATTATTTTCATAGTCCTCATATTTTATGCGATGTTATTGTCATTAAAAATCAGCATTATCCTGCCACCATGACCTTTTTGCGACCCACCACCCTTTCTCCGGCTTTCAGGGTGAGGATGTATATTCCTTTTGTCCAGCCAGAAACATCCAGCAAAATTTCATCCTTTCCTTCCGGGACAGGAATTTTTTTCACCTCCCTCCCGAAAATATCAAAAACAAAAATTCTTAATTCTTCATTCATTCCCAATCCATCATTCCTCATCCCTAATTGAACCCTCACCTTGTCCGTCGCGGGGTTGGGAAAAATTATGAAATCATTTCCAATTTGCGGATTTACTATGATACCGGTATAGGTGCTATCAAACTCATGGAAATAGGTTGTATAGCTTGCTCCATAATCGCGGCTGAAATGAATTTTTATACAATTATGGATTGGGGTATTGGAACATAAACATTGTTCAAAAATATAAAAAGTACCGGGCGCCCTGCCTGCTACAAATGAAAATTGATCCCAGCCCCAATGGAATTGATCGGTAATATATTTCAGCTCGAAGGTATGACCATAATCCAAAGAATGAAAAATATGATAATGTAAAGTAGCATCAGTTCCTGCCATGTATAATTCTCCAGCGGCAGGGCCGTGGGATAAGGTATGCTTAAAAAGGTTTGCGATAATTGAAGTGTCAAGATAATTGATCGTAAAGGTCTGACCGAAATCATTGCTGAACGCCAGTTTTATTGTATCATTTAATTCAACATAGGGAGCCTGGAATGCGTATAATTCGCCCGGGAGAGAACCAGAATCAAGTATTCTTAAGGAATCAATATCATTATTCATCAAATACAAGCTATCTCCGAAATGGGTAAAGTGATACAAAAATTCCTCCCCAACATTTATTCCTCCCTCAAGATAAAATTCGCCTTTTTGACTCCCGCCGACATGAACTACATTATGAATCAAAGGGGAGTATTTATCTTCAAATGTCACTCCATAATCATAACTTACCCCGATTCCGGCTCCATATGGGGTTTGAAAAATGACGCCTGGAAGAGAATCTCCAAAGATTTCTGTTTCGCCAATCGGAAATAAATATTTGTTTTGAACAGAAAAGGATTGTCCGTTATCAATGGAGTGGAAAATGGCTCCCCAGGCCGTAGTATCATCGCTGTACCAATAGCAGGTAATATATATCTCGGCAGTATCCGCTCCCCGTGCAATGTGCCGGAATTCAAAGGTCTGTGCATGACATGGAGAAATAACAATCCAGCCAATACAAATTACAAAGAGAAAGAACAAAGAAAATGATTTTTTCATAAAACCAAAGTTAATTCATTTTTATCCCTTTTACACAGGCAATCTTCTTGTTATTTACAAATAAAGAAAAGAAATAAAGAAACTGTTTTGATTTTATTTATCAATTCTGTTAAGCATCAGTCGAATCATTGCTAATTGAATCATTGTTTCGCTTGTATCGGTTATATACTCATAGTCTTTGCTGAGTCTTCGATAACTTTCAAACCAAGAGAATGTTCGTTCACCAACCCAGCGTTTCGGTTGTCCATAGCAGACTGGCTATCATGAATGTTGGCAGCATGAACAACAACTACAAATAATAATCCTAAAGTGTCCGTGATTATGTGCTGTTTTCGTCCTTTCACTTTCTTGATATAGTCCCAAAAAACTGGACAGAAACTTAAGGTTAGAAAAAGAGTATAAACCTTAAACCCAAAGTCCAATAAAAAAGACCAGAACAAGACACACAGCAGAATTTAAAACCAAGGTAGCCATTGAGGCTATCAAAGAACAGAAAACATTAGCAGACCTCTCTGTTATATTTGGGGTCGCCCAGCAACAGATCAGTAACTGGAAGAATGAGTTTTTACGCAGATCCATTGAAATTTTCAATAAACGGGAACCGGATAAAGAATTGGAAAAGGCCAATGAGAAACTGTTTGCCGAAATCGGCAGGCTTGAAATGGAGAACGATTGGTTGAAAAAAAACTTTAGGCTACTCTGTTATTGAATTAAAAGCCTTGGTCAATAGAATTTTACGGGTTTTTCCTATTGACAAATGATTTTTATTTTTGTATTTTTAGTCGCTGATAATTTTCGTTTGTTCTTATCGGATATTTCATGTTTCCTTTCTTTTAAAAACCTTAATCAAATCTTTATAAAAAAATCAATTATCTTTTTCCTGTTTGGATGGCTAATGTTCCTGTTGAGTTGCAATAAACAGCACGAGACAGCAAGAAATGTTGAATCCAATGTGCATTACAAATATGTACAAGAGAAAAGGTTAAATCTGCCTGGATATTTACAAAATCATTATGATACAATATTTTCATATTATGCTAGCCAGATCAGTAATGATCTACAACTAGATACTATTTCTAGTTTTAACTGCCTCTCTTGCCAGTATACGTTGGAAGAAAAAATTGATTTATCGGAAGGCTACTGGGATTACTTTAAATCCGATACATGCAGAATATCTTCACATTATAGACACTTAACCGATAATGCCGGTCAGGGGGGTGTAGTAATCCATGGGGATATGCCATTTGTTGCGCCGCTTGCGTCCTTACTTTTGGCGAACTTCCGCCTCTATGTATAATTTGTCTATGGCAATGTGCTTGTCAATTTTGTCCTAGTCCATACATATTATGTAATTGGCCATCTGGGTCACCGGCATAATGCGTACTTGATTTAACCAATTAAATATGAATTAAATAACATATTTTGTTGTAAAAATTGTGAAATGGGAAATAAAACCTCCGAAAGCCTTGTGTGATAAGTGTTATTCTCATTTCATAATTCATTTGAAAATCGTTTTTTTTAACATTTTAAAGGAATACAATCAATTCATTTATAGTAAGATAATATTTTCAGATACACATCTTTGCGAAGAACCGGCTATCTACTTAAACTTTAAGTCTTTATTAATCAATACTTAATTTTGAAAAAATGGATGCAAATCTAATTCTCATAGCAATTTTAGTAATATACCTGTTTTTTTATCTTTATTTTGTAAAGAAATTAAAGATTTATAAATTTGTTGTTACTCAAATTATTATCATTTCAGTATCATCTCTAGCAATCGGTTACCTAATTTCAGAGATCAGATTTCATTTTGCAATACACCTATTGATTTTGCTATTACTTTTCACAACAGGGCTAATAATATATGGGATTAAGCTTGTAAAGAACTTTAAGTAATGTTAATAGAGAATTAGGCACTGGAAAAATATAGGTTATGATGTGGATATTTGGAAGTATATCCCGCAGTTTCCCACATTAACAGAATTTGATGATGGAGGCTGACCTATACCTACACATCCCAGCCCGAACCCACTTATTGTACTATCGATAATGTTATTAAGGATTGTGTCCTGAAGGAAAGTTAACTGCAGGGGTTGGCTGTAAATGAAAACTGGCACCTGAGCTTGAATTTTGAACATGCAAAGAAACAATAGCGTAATGAGTAGTTTTTTCATAATATTCGCTTTTATATTCTTATAAAATGATAACTTTAATTATCCTGATTGCTCCTGAATTAGTTGTGAACTTGAAGAAGTATATTCCTGGAGCAAAATTCTTTCTGTCGATAGAGGTGCCATCTTTAACATCAATTTTTATAATTTTTTCTCCTGTTGTGTTAAAAATTTCCAGATTCAATGATTTTTCACTGCTATTCTTTATGGAAACTACTGAAATATCGGTTACCGGATTAGGACTAATCGAAATAAAATTCTCTGGACAATTTTCTGGAATGGAGGTTGGTTTCACATAGCAGTATTCATACGAGGGATTAAGGTAAAACAAAGAATCATTTTGATAAAAGCAAACTAATTCATAAAAATCACCACCAACATACCCAAAATCGTTATGTAGCATTCCTGCACTTCCACCCATTCCTTCCACCCATTGATCTCTTTCAACGCCTGAACCAACAGTTGCCATGTGTAATTGCTTCTGATATTTGTTGCCAATGAGAATGCTATCGATAGATAGAACAAATACCAGTTCTGATCCTAAAAAATAATGTAATCCAGAGTCCCATGAGCCCATCATTATCGCTAGTACTGTATCATTAATATTTAAACTAAAATCATATAGAAGATATTCCTGATTCGAAGTGTCGGTTCTGTAATAGATTTTCTTTTCAGCGGATTCTCTTATTAATCCATAAGATGACCAATTTGAGGGAGCCTCATGGGTCGCCCGTAAAACCTTTTTATAGATCTTTGCATCGACTGTTGTATCATAATCGAATCTGATAAATTCCGTTCCAGATCCTTGTCCAAATATTGATGAACCCCAGTGATTATTCCATCTTTTTGTGGTATCCACCAAAGTCTGACCGAATGAAATATTGCATGTAAACAACAGTATATATACTATTATCCCTTTTTTCATCTTCCAACTTATTTACAAGATATTATGTTTTTTATCTCCGGTAATTTAATTACACAACATGGCAAATTATGAACCACGATTCACCCTGATCTGGGTTTCTTCAAAAATTGATCTATGCAAATATAATATAGAAAAATCCGAATTTGCCGGTCAACTTTCCTCAATTTTCAGGTCAACTTTCCTCAAATAAGCTTTCCGATTTTCGAAATTTGCTTGTAGAAATTAAAAATTGGAATCCAAACGCTTCTGCGCTAAATCATCACTTTTCACTTTTCACTTATCACTTGTCATTGGAATCACTCCTTCTTAAGAATCGGAGAGCATGAAGTCCAGTCCTTCCAGAATAGCCGGGTGATCATCGATCAAAAAAACATTGATCATCCTCTTTATTGGTTGTGTCGTACCAAAGATAAACAATATATAACAGTGAACCAAATATATCAACAGGGAAATGAATGCTTATTTTTTATAGAGTCTATCTGGTAATGACTATTTTCCCGCTTTTTGTCATTTTCCGGTTTGTCAGCATGTATGTATAGAAACCTGCGGGAAGATAACCGGTGGGAATGTTGACCTCCTGTTGGCCCTTTGGCAGCAGTCCTTCAGATACCGGTTTGCCGAAGAGATCAAAAAGCGTGATTCGGGTATCCTCGTCAGACATTGTTTCCCTATGGCGGAAAGTAAGCCGTTCACTGGCCGGATTCGGAAAAACATCAAGTTCTGTAATCATATCCTTCTGCTCAACTCCCGTATAGGTACTATCGAGTTCGTGATAAAATTTGGTAAAGGTTTCACCATAATCGCGGCTGAAATATATTGTCAGGCAGGAATGATCGAAATATCCGCAGATTTCCCGCTCGGCATAATAAAACGAACCCGGGGTTCTGCCGGCTGTGAACCAAATCTCGCTGGCTATAAAAAAATGTTCACTTTTAAATTCCAGTGTCTGCCCATAATCAAAAGAATGAAATAAATCAACAACATTAGTGTTTTTACGAACGACGAAATAAAGTTCACCGGGCAATGTTCCTCTATGGAGCGTACACTCACAAAAATAAGGGATTCCGGGAAAATTGATTAAGGAAAGTGAATAGGTCTGCCCGTAATCATTGCTAAATGCCAACCCCAGCGGGCCATGTTCGTATGAAGTTTTAAACCAGAATAGTTCCCCCGGCTGTGTGCCAACTTCCTGCAGGTTCAACGAATCAAAATCTGATTGCCAGGTGAATGTATCTCCATATCCGGTACCCCGATACAAGCCCCAACCCGATATATATAATTCCCCGGCCATGCAACCCGCAGTTCTAGCATATATTTCCGGACAATGTTTCTCTTCAAAGGTTTTCCCAAAATCAAAACTGATACCAAGAGTGTCAATGCCATGGATCGGGACCTGAAAGAGCGCCCCCGGCAAAGAATCACCGAATATCATACCTGAATACCATTTTATTTTACTTTGCACGGTAAGGGTTAAACCGTTGTCGTTGGAGCGGAAGATACCGCTCCAGGTTAGGTGCTGGTCTGCATACCACTGGCAGCTAAGGTAAATTTCAGCAGTATCAGCTCCCCGGGTAAAGTGTTTGCTGGTCAGGTACTGCGCTGTCAATGATTGGGAAAATGAAAGCAAGAGAATTACAATAAGAACCGGGAAATAACATCCAATGTTTTTCATAACAATCAGAATTAATGACCCGAAAGTTCCCCGATCGGAACCTCCGGATCAAAGTTAAAAATTTAATGCAACTTAATTGCTTTAATCTTACTAACCTCTTTATTGTCAGCAAAAAGAGAAATTAAATAAATCCCGTCAGGCTTTCCAGAGAGGTCAACCGTAAAATTGTACTTACCTGCCTCCCCATTAAACAGACTGTACATGAGCACCTGTTGCCCTATACTATTTGAAACAATAATTGAAACATTACTTCTCATATATATAATTCCCCGGCCATGCAACCCGCTGTTTTAGCATATATTTCCGGACAATGTTTTTTTTCGAAGGTTTTGCCATAATTATAACTGATGCCCAGAGTGTCAACCCATGGATCGAAATCTGAAAGAGGGCTCCCGGTAAGGAATCACCGAATATAAAGCCTGCTTCCTCATACCATTTTGTTTTTCTTTGCACGGTAAGGGTTAAACCGTTGTCGTTGGAGCGAAAGATACCGTTCCAGGTTACGTGCTGGTCTGCATACCACTGGCAGCTAAGGTAAATTTCAGCAGTATCAGCTCCCCGGGTAAAGTGTTTGCTGGTCAGTTAATGATAATGATAGAACGCCTGTTCTTTTTTGTTCCCACATACCAGTAGAACTTCCCGGGCTTGAAGTTACTGGCAGCGACTTTGTATTCGCGTATCCCGGGCCTGATACCTCTCCACCAGGCAAGTTTCCGGTTGTCTTCCGAAAAAATATAGAAGTTGGTAAAACTGTCTGTTTCCTGTTTCCACCGGAACAGAATCTCTTCTTTCCTGCTGAAGACCTTACTATCAGTTGGAATGTCAAGTTCTACGGGCTGATGAACGATGATTGCCGGCTCAGGCCTGGTTCTGCTTACAGGAAGTTGAGCTTTGGAGACTTCCGGGGTTGCTTTTACGGGAGAATATGGCCGGGTTTCGGCTTTCAGTAAGGGTTGATCTTTCCCGATAAGGATGAAATACGAAAAAGCGCCTGCCAGTACAATGATGATCGCACCCCAAACGATAACCCTCGCGTTGATAAAGTTTCTCTTACACTTTTTTATCGCAGGTTCAGGTACCTCCGCCGTTGACATTACAATTGCATCAGTTCCTTCAGCCTTGAAAAGGGAGGGAAAGGTTTTCCTGAGTCTCAATTTTCTTGCTAATTCCCGGTCATCATCCAGCCGGAATTCAAAATCCCGCAGTCCGGTTCCTGTCAGTTTGCCGTTCAGGTACTGTTCGATAAGGTCAATATCTGCCTGATCGGTACTCATTTCATTGAATTAGATACAACCTATTCCTTGATGATTTTATGGTATTCAAAGGTCTTTCCATTCTCAAGTTTGATCAGGTACACACCGGGAACGAAAGAATTGGTGTGAATTACCGTCTTTTCTATCAGGTTTCCTTTAAAAACGAGCTGACCCATGGAATTTAAAATTTCAAAGGCAATATTCTCATTGTTATCAGGCAATTCTATCATCAGTTCGTTGCTGAACGGGTTGGGATAAACCTTGATTGGGCCATTGGTTTCTATTGATCCTATGCCGACATTCGTCACGGAAATAATATTTGAAGGTACCGAGCTGCATCCGTTGAGGGTCACAATATCATAATAATTCCCATTGGCGGTAACCGTGTAGGACTGATCTGTCGCCCCGCTGATGATGCCATACTGGTTGTACCATTGGTTCCCAAAGGGCATGTTTGAATTTAAAATAAATTCTGTAATGCTGATTACCGGAGCAGGAGGAGTCGGCGGCTGGGGATCGATCACGGCATCTGTTGAAGGTTCAGAGGTACATCCTGTTGTTCCATCCGTGACGGTGAAATTATAGGTTCCCGGAGCAAGACCTGAAATGGTAGTGGTTGATCCCGTACCACTGATGCCTCCCGGGTTGATGGTCCAGGTTCCTGAAGATGGCAAACCCTCCAGCGCCACGCTTCCCGTTGCCAATGTACAAGTAGGCTGGGTGATTGTCCCGATCACCGGAGCGGTTGGCGTCGCGGGCTGGGGATTAATCACAACATCGGTTGAAGGGCCTGAGGTACATCCTGTTGTTCCATCCGTGACCGTGAAATTATAAGTTCCGGGGGCAAGTCCTGAGATGGTCGTGCTGGTTCCGGTTCCGGTAATACCCCCGGGATTTATGGTCCAGGTTCCGCTTGAGGGCAAACCCTCCAGTACCACACTTCCTGTTCCGACCGAGCAGGTTGGTTGGGTAATTAACCCAACGACTGGAGCGGGAGGCGGGGTACAGGCATAATATACCGGGGTTTCCCAAAGGCCCCTGCCAAAGGTGGCGGCTCTTAATATACTGCTCTGTGGATTGGCGTTATAATAAATTTCAAGTTCTCCAAGCTTCACATTTGGTAAGCCGGTATTATAGGCGATCCAGTCATCCGTACCTTTTTTGAAGTAAACTCCAAGTTCAGTGCCGACATATACCTGATCTTCGGTAGCCGATTGTTTATTCTGAACTATCGAATACGCTGGAATTGAAGGTAACCCGTTAGAAATATTGGTCCAGGATGTTCCGCTGTTGACAGACAAAAAAACTTTATTCGCATTATAACCGCTCATGGTAATCCATAAGGTGCTGGCATCCGTGTTTTTCACAGCAATACTGGTGATATTACCAGTTCCTACGGGTAAGGTTCCGGTTATTTCCGTCCAGGCAGTTCCTCCATTGATGGTTTTCCAGATTTTATAGGGAGAGGCGACATACAGCACCTGGGTATTTGAAGGGGCTATGGCCATGGAGCGGATTTTATCGGAATTGTTCATGGTAGAAATCTTGGTCCAGATGTTGCCTCTGTTTGTCGTTTTCCAGATATCAGCATAGCCTGCATAGAGTATTTGCGGATCATTTGGATCGATAATATAGGGTGTGACCCAGGCCCCGCTTCCAGCATCGGAAGGTTGAATCTGGGCGGCATGGCTCCAATGATCCATTGTCCTGTCGATTTGTCCGTTGACATAGGTGCCGTATTGTATATTAACATCGGTATAATCAATCAGGCATTCCATACCATCTCCGCCTTTGACATCTTCCCAGATTCCTCCGGAAAGGAGTTTTGTGCCATTGTCCTGAAGACCGGTAATGGTTTCATTAGAAACCGTTTGGGCAATGCCAAGCTTATACATCTGACTGATGACCATTCCATTGGTGATATCAAGCCAGTTTGTTCCATTATTGCTTGATGAATAAACGCCGCCATCATTGCATTCGAACAAATCACCATTGGTCCGGTAGGTTAAACCATGTTTATCAGCATGTACTGCCTGTACGCCATCTCCCCACCAATGATTGACGATGGACCAGGATGTTCCTCCATTTGTGGATCTCCAGGTATTTACTCCTCCCACCAGCAGAGTATTTGCATTTGATGGGGAAACGGCAAGGCACAGGTCGTACCAGCCTTGTCCTCCCGAACCGCTACCATCGGCATTCCATCCCAGCAAATTAATGGGAGATCCGCTGAAAACCTGAGTATAGGATGTGCCGCTGTTGGTTGATTTAAAAATTCCAAGAAGACCGCTGCCTGAATTTACTGCAACGGCATAAACCCAGGTGGGTTGATTGGATGAAACTGCAAGTTCTATGCGATAGGCGCTTGAGTTGCTGTAAGTCTGAGTCCAGTTGGCTCCCCCGTTAGAGGAAACATAAATTTTACCATCAGTTGTTGAGCCATACAGGGTATTGAAATCCCCTGGCTTAAATTCCATATCGATAAAATTTGTAGTGGTCAGCTGGGTACTCCAGGTAGAACCTCCATTGGTTGTTTTATAAACCCCATTGGTTGTAGCTGCAATGATAACCTGATTATTGGCAGGATCCAGCAATAAGCGGTTAACCATTTTCCCATCCGATAACGCATAGGTAAGGGCAGTATTACTCCAGCTTGATCCCCCGTTGGTTGATTTAAGCACGCCGATGCTGCGGTTATCCCAATGATCCTTATCTCCTGTCGCGATGTAAATGGTATTGGATGTTGTAAAGTCGGTCGGGATGATAATATCGCTCACGGCAAGTGCATCAGTATTGTTGAGCAGGCAGGTCCAGGATGAGCCATTATTACTGGTGGCCCATAATCCGCCGGCAGCGGTGCCGACCCAGTAAGTAAAATTATTTGAGGGGTGAAAGGCAATGCAATTAATACGGCCAATGCCTGCATATCCCCCCGTGGAATTGTTGGTTCCCAGGCTGATCCAATTGGCTGTTGCAGGAGATTTTAAAGGAGGATTTGATTGCAGAAATTCCCCGTACACTTCCAGGGCAGATTGCGTTGGAAACTGACCTGTTGCCGGATTTATCCTTGTTTCCGTTTCATATTCCCATCTTTTAAACTGTTTCCAGCCCACGGCTTTTTGCTTTATCCCATTTTCAAAATAATAACCTTTATCGACATTAAAAGGGGCCCAGTATTCATTAAATGCATTTCGATAATCATAAAAAGTAAGATTTTCTTTTGCTTTATTCTGAGGTAAATTTTTTATCCAGGGTTGTGAAAATGAGATTATAACTAAAAATAATGACATGGATAATAAGGAAATCTTTTTCATAGATTAAGATTTAAACATTTTTTCATAAAGAGAATGTAAAAGTACGATAAAACCGGAAAATATTTTATATTCGTGCTAAATAACAGCTTATGAACCTGAAACTCTCTAAAGAAATAATAAACAGGGTGATCATGGCCAGTGAAGTGGCTTATGTACATCCGGGAAACTGGAGTGCCTATAACCGCAAGTACTGTAAACCCTGTGTTCCTGACCCTGTGAACACAGAAAGTGGTGTTACCATAGGTATTGGTTACGATTGCGGCCAGGTAAAATCCACGAGGATCCTGTCCGACTGGAAGGATTATATTCCCTTAACGCAGGCTGAACGGCTTGCGGCAACGGCCGGACTCAAAAAACAGGCAGCAGTAAACAAAGCTGTACAAATGCAGGATATCATCATCCCCATTGAAAAAGCATTACAGCAATGGTATGATAAAGCGTTGCCTGTTTATGCCAAACTGACCGCCGGGATCTATCCTAACATTGTTAACCTTCATCCCTACGAGCAAACCTGCCTGATCAGCCTGGTGTTCAACAGGGGAGCATCGCTGACGGGAAGCAGGAGAAAAGAGATGAGAGACCTGATTGAAGCGACTAACCTGGATGATGACAGGGTCATGGGAAAGCTGTTCAGGGACATGAAACGACTTTGGCCCGATACCAGGGGCTTGCGGATCCGGCGTGACCTGGAAGCTGATTTTATTGAAATGGCCGACGATCCTATTCCCCCGGAAGATGAACTTGTGGTCATTGTTTAGACGAGCGATAGGAGATGGGCGATAGGAGATATGCGATAATATTTTTATTGGTTAGCTTTATATTTGCTTCTCCGTCGTTTGCGCAGAAGGAAGCTACGACCACTGATGGAAGCAGGGTGATCTTGTATCCTGATGGCACATGGAAAGCCATCACCAAGGATATTGAAACAATTCCCATTGATCATCCGGAACTTCCGAAACCCAAGCCCTTCGAGCTGATCCTGACCCATACCGGATATATTCTTTCCTATAATACCAGCCGGCATATCGCCAACTGGGCTGCCTATGAACTTACAGCCAATGAAACCACACCCCTGCTTGGAAGAACTGATCATTTCATTCCCGATCCCCTGTTGACATCGGGTTCTGCATCGAATGATGATTATAAAAACACCGGCTACGACAAAGGTCATCTCGTGCCGGCTGCTGATCTGGCATATTCGGCACAAACCATGGAGGAATCCTTTTATCTCTCGAATATGACACCCCAGGTGCCTGGTTTCAACCGGGGAATATGGAAGAGACTAGAAGCACAGGTCAGGCAATGGGCGGTTGATGATTCTGCTGTTTATATAGTCACCGGCGGGGTTTTAACGAAAGACCTTCCAGTTATCGGCGGCAATCAGATTCCGGTTCCAAAATTCTTTTATAAAGTCATTCTGGATTATACAGAACCTGAAATCAAAGGTATTGGCTTCATCATACCCAATAAAGCATCCAAAGAACCACTTCAGCATTTTGCAGTCACTATCGACAGTGTTGAAAGGCTCACCAGAATTGATTTCTTTTATCAACTGCCCGATGCCCAGGAACGCATCATTGAAAGTATGACCGATCTCAGTAAGTGGCGGTGGACGACAGGTGAAAAGCGATAGTTAACTGGCGATGAGTCTTCAGGAATATTTTTAGAATAACTTGTGTTCATGAGGGTTATTTTGATTTTAATGGTTTGGTTACTTGCGTTGTTCCTGCCCTTTTCTCTAAGGTCGCAGGAAACCGATAAAAAGGCTGAATGGCTGCCAAAAGGAAATTTATTTCCCACTCTCCGATTCGATTACCGGGAATCTCAATTTTCGGGTGGGCTTTATGGGTTTCATAACAGCGGTCAGTGGGAGAATCGTGCTTTTGCCATATTTTCTGCTGGAATCCGAAGGAATATTGTCCGCTGGCATCATCAGAACAACCGCAGTTCTGAACTTGGGATAGATGCCTGTGTTTTCCCCCAGTTCATATTTGAAAAACCTTTTGAGACTTTAAAGGTGATTTTTTTCAATCTCGATTTTAAATTCGGTCTTCAGTACCAGTATCAGATTAATGAACACTGGAGGTTACGAGGAAGGTTCTACCATGTTTCAGCCCATCTGGGCGACGACTACATTATAAAAAACAAAATTGAGCATTATGCCGTGAATCGCAGGATATATGAAATGCTTGATTTCTCCGGAGTCTGGGTAAAAAGTCCCTTGATGTTATATGGCACCCTGGGTTGTATTGTACATGCCACCTATGAGCAGCCGCCCATTTTTATCCAGGCAGGAGGGCAGTGGAATAAGGCGAGTAAAAAATTGTCCTGGTTCCAATGGATTGTCGGAATTGATATCCGCTGTGAACAAGTGAATGGGTTCCGTCCCTGCGTTCATACCGGGGCAGGCCTTGTCCTCGGCAAACCGGATCATTTTCCCATTACGGTCATGCTTGATTATTACAACGGAAACTTACCATATAGCCTTTATAACGAGGTTTTTATCCAATGGCTCGGCGCTTCTCTTTATTTTGATGTTTTCTGAGCAGTCAGCGTACAGGGGGTTAAAGCCATCCATTTTAAAACAATCTGAAATAGAAACCGGAATTATTGATTTTTTTCGTAATTTTGCGATCCAAATTATGAATTATTCATAATTTTTCGGGGTGTGGCGCAGTTGGCTAGCGTACTTGCATGGGGTGCAAGGGGTCGGAAGTTCGAGTCTTCTCACCCCGACTTTTTGAAAATCAGATGGCTGTATATCAAGTATATATAGCCATTTTTTATTATGTAATAAAATTTGTCGTGTCGGATTACCTGATAGCATTGGTTAAAAAACTGTAAAAATATTTTTCAACGTTTTAAATACAAGCCTGTTAGCAAACATTAGAGGGAGCGTCCATCGTTTCGATAAAGGCATTGCTGTTATTCTTGATCTCAGGGGTGAAGAACTTCTTCGCAAGAACATTTCAGATGGTAATGAACAATTAAATATTAGTCAACTTTCCCCGGGATTATATTTTGTTCGTTTCGTCAATGCCAACAGGGTAGAAACGTGTAAATTTATCAAGCAATAATAGAGAAATTCCGGATAAAAAAAGAAAAAGCGGCAAATGCCGCTCCTTCTTCAACAACACCGGGAATTTTAACAGTCATGAGAAAATTTACCTGGGTTTATCGGGTTCAGCCAATCTTGCCTTGTGCCAGAATGATGTTTCTTTATTCATATTTTGCATGGTTCCGGGATCAGGCCTTCCTCCCCCTCTCATTTCACCTCCATTTCCTCCTCCACCGGGCATTCCACCTCCCTGCATGTTTCCACCGGGCATCCCGCCTCCACCGGATCTCCCTCCCCCGTTACGACCGCCTTCACTACCATTTCCCCCGGGCATACCATCCCCACTCATTGGCGGCATATCCATGGCCGGGATAATACAGCCCAATGAAATTGATTTAGCTGATCTGATGTCGTTTTTAAAAACGGAAAAGGGGATTTTTGCTTCATACACCAAAACTCCTGTTGAGTCAAGGCTCAGGGCGATCTTTATACCGGTGACATTATAATCCATATGCCGGGTTCCATCGATTTCCTCTTTAAAACCCGTCAGGGTCATCTCCTTGACCAATAGAATGGATTGAAGGATCATTTTCTGCTGATCCGGTTTTTCGCCTGGTTTTAGCATTGATCTTTGGTTCCCCAGCCGGGGTGAATTCAGCGGACACATGATCCCGGCCACCTTGTTTTTTTTCCCGGAAGGATCAATCCATACTTCCAGTCCGTTATGCAGTATCATCATCTGCTGCTCTTCCCCAAGCACTTTCAGACAGATATACAAAGCTGCACTATCGTTGGCCAGAGCATAAACAATTTTGACATCAGAATCATAATAAAACAAGGCTGATTCCCACTCTGAAGCATTCCCATCGACTTTTATATTAGCTTTATAAAACGCCGGACTTCCTTTATCGGTTTTTTTTTCTTTTTGGGGATTCCCTGCCTTGGACAGCATGGGATTAGCAAGCAGGGCAATGATCAGAATTTTTGAAGCTATCGATTTCATATAACACTTTTTTTTACTCTTTATGGTTTTCAATTAATATTGTCTTTCCGTACCCCCCGGCTTTATTTAATGCATCACAAAGTCTGACGGATTGATTGACCGGCACTGTTTCGTCATTCAATCCATGTATCATCAGGGTGGAAGGCGAAAAATAGTTGATAAAATGAATGGGATTAAATTGGATCCAATGATCCCGGATTGTATCTCCTACCACCTGGAGCAATGCATTGTACATCCCCGGAACAGCCAGTAATGAACTATCAAGAATATCGGTTGGACCCGCAATCGAAATAACTGATTTAACTTTTTGCGGTGAATTATAGGCATAGAGCATGGCAAGATGAGCCCCTGCGCTATAGCCGAAAAAACTGATCCTGTTTTTATCCAGATTCAGCCTGATGCTCATGTTTTCGATATAGTTGACCATGGTTTGAATATCCTGTATCATATCTATTCCATGTATGCTTGAAGAAGACAACCTGTAATCTACGGAAAAAGCAGCAAAGCCATAATCAGCAAAACGCCGGGCAATATAGTTCAGGTCTTCTTTCTGTCCCCCCGACCAGGAACCGCCATGCAGAAGAATAATAACAGGGAGAAGGTGACGGCTTGGAGAAGGAAGTACAAGGCTGAAATTCTGGGAAGTTTCCTGTCCATACTGGATATTGGTCATATCCGGTATATTTCCAGGATTTTTTTGTTCTGATGGAATTTGCTTTTTGCAGGAGATGCAAATGGTTACTATAATGGAAAGAATGATAAACCGGAAAATGAAGGATTTCATTGAATCTGGAGAATATAAATATCTTAATTGGCAAAATTATGGACGATAAAACTACAGTGCTGCATACAATAGGTTAACAGGGAAAATTTACCGGCGGATAAAAAAATATGATAGAAATCACGATGTTGAAAACAATATTTTTTTTATTTTTATCATGATGAATGTATTATGAACAAAAACCAACACAGTATGAAAACAGTCGTTACTTTTTTCCTTGTCATGATTTTTTCACAACTGGTCATGGCACAACCCACCTATTTTGGTCAGAACTATACGCATGCCAATAGCTCTGCAAATTGTTCCGGTGATCACACCATTCTGAATACGTTAGAAATTGGGAATGATGCAAGCGACATACTGATTTTTAATCATGTATGGGGATTGCCGGATGGCACGCATCAAGCCTACATGCCCAATAGCAATGGCTTATGGTACACGGGTTCAGAATGGTCCATTTTTGATGAAACCTGGGCAGAAATGGACACCAACCTTGCTTTTAACGTGCTCAATCCAAAGCAAAACGGAACTTCTTTTATACATACTGTCACACCCGCGAACCTGATTATGAATTGGTCTTTAATTGATCATCCCTCGCTGAACGGACACCCCGAAGCAGTATTCTTTATTTCAAAATCCTGGGGATTCAACGCTTATGAATTAGCCCATACAGGCATCTGGTACAGTCAGTCGGCCTCCAAATGGTCAATTTATAATGAAGATGGCGCAACGGCCCTGGAATTAAACAGCACATATAATATTTTCATTCCCGATGCCGGTACCACATATTTTAAACATTCAGCCGTCTCCACAAGTTACATTACTGAACTGGACGATCCGTTATTAAATAACAATCCGTATGCCCGCATTTTTATCGTTCATGACTACACCAATGCAGATGAAACCGCAGGCTATATCAATGATGAAACAGGGGTTTGGTACGATGAAAGCATCAACCGATGGACTATTTATGCTGAAACCCTTCCAAACCTCTTCATCGGGGCCACATTCAATGTCCTGATTATTGCAGATTATCCATCCGGCATACCACATGAAACCAGTTCCGGTCAACAGATAATACTTTCACCAAATCCTGCAAGAGATAATCTGAGTATTTCACTGGCTTCTGGCATGAATTCAGCCATAAATGAAGTGACCATCATTGGCCTGGATGGGAAGATCGTACTAAAAAAGGTAGTTGATGGAACTCTAACAACCGCTTGCCAGATGGATGTTTCCGGCATTCAGCAAGGACTTTATATTCTTAGTGTTCAGACCGGAAACGGAACGGTATCGAAAAAGCTGAATATCATCCGTTAATTATTTGAGAGTTTTCAACAGATCCTCTGATAAGCTCCAGATTTTAGAGCCATTCGTGGGATTTGTTGCCTTTTCATCGGCTTCTTTCCTGCTCATGAGAAAGAAGTAATCCCAGGTTTTACCTTCCTGGTCGGGAGAAGCAGCCAGGTATATTACCGGAATTGCTGCTTCAGCAGGTGATTTGAAGAATATCCCGAAGATCAGTTTCATCAGCGGATGGAAAATTTTCGGAGCTTCACGGGCAATATTCGAGTTTACCGGGCCAGGACAAATTGCAAATACTGAAAAACAAGCTTTGTCGCCTGGATTTAAACTGCGGGAAAGTTCCCTGGCAAAGGTGGTGAGCAGCAATTTATAATATCCATAGAGTTCCATGCTTTTTCCAATGGAATAAGGTTCATATTTCCCGAATTTTTTCCATTCGAATTGTTTTGGATTACGATGGGATTCGGAAGAAATGAAAATGATGCGGGGGATGCAGGTTACAGGATGCAGGATGCGGGATGTGACATTGGTAAAGCAATGATTCTCTATTAATAAATTAACAAAAATGAATTTTGAGAAGTAGTTGACCATAAACATTTCTTCAAGACCCTGGGTAGTTTTACGGCTTTTTCTCGGAACAATGCCGGCATTGCAGATGTAGACATCAATTGGGGAGAACTGATCACGGATACAAGATACAAGATGCAGCATGCTGTTGTAATCAGAGAAATCAATCGGGAGCATATGAATGTCAGGATTACCGGAGCGTATTTTTACTTTTTCACCTTTTTCCGGGATACCACTGCGGCAGGCCATGATAACCTTCGCCCCCCGCCGGGCACAATCAAGGGCGATAGCAAATCCCAGTCCGGAACTTGAACCATCTACCAATACAGTTTTCCCATCCAGCCGATCGTTTTTTTTAAGTTCACCAGAAGGAATCTGTTTCCTGAAAAGGTCACGGATACCCGTAAAAACGGCAAGAAATGGATTATTATACTGTGCTTGTTTGTTATCGTTCATAAAGCTGTTTTAAAAAACACTGGTAGGACATTGTATGTTCATCGATATCTGCTTCGGTCAGGTTGAAGTCTGACAGAGAGTACTGGTGGGTTCCATACTTCCGGTGAGGATGCTCCATTTCATGCTGTTTAAAATGTTCTGCAAGTTCGGGTGTCAGTCCGCCATTCAAGTCATAAATCCTGGAAAGTTCTGTGATTGAATCCCTGATAAAGTCTTTGTAAAAAATATCCGTGAATTTTGACTGATTATTTCTCTGCATCCGGTAATCCAGGGCTTTCTGTAGCATATAACCGGTTTTCCGTACCCAGTGACGGGCTATGCGCTTTTCATCCACTTCATCACTGAACATCATGTTGGTATAGGTAACCATACTCATAAATGAGGGAACAGACTCATAGATATTGCGATGTGGCCAGAGAAAGTGAACTTCGCCAAAGTGCTTCTCGATCAGATTGGGAAATTCAAGGTGATGGGGTGTTTTAAGCACCCACCTTTTAGCTGGCCGGAACCATTGCAGCAGTTTTAATAATTTGGCGGCATAGGCATAAGCTTCTGATTGGTCGGTCTGTTCCAGCCAGCTCGCGTATGAAGGAACATGCATCATGGCTTCCGGGGTGGTAGATAAAAAGCTTACATCCAGTAAAAGAATATCTTCTTCGGGTTCATGAATTTCGATAGGGTGAATGGCATAAAACCCGGGTGACATGAATTTCACTGCTTTGGCAGATGTCCGGGCGATTTTCAGACGCTTGTCGGGATGGTGAGTTGGTGAGTTAGTGAGTTGGTGAGTTGGTGAGGTGGTGAGGTGGTGAGTATATAAGTTTGAATTCAGTGGTAAGGGGTTGATGACTTCCCAGCTGGGGATGAACCGATGGTCAGGGTCGGCTGAAAGCAGGCGATGAAGTTTGGTGGTTCCGGTTCGCTGAAGGCCGATGATGATCCATGCCGGATAGATATCCTGTTCAAGGATTTCAGGATGATTTTTAAACAGATATTCGGCCCTGAGCCGTATATTCAGCAGGCTGATAAATCGTTCGCGTGTAATGAAGCGACCCACCGGATGTAATCCTGCTTCTTCGTTGACTGATCGGAGGAGCCGCTCCAGAGGTTCTTCCCTGAATTCTTTTCCAAAATCAGTAAGGCCGGTCCTTTGTCTTGCAGTCCTGATCAGGTCATCTTTTTCGAGTTTCACTTTTGTCCCCAGAAAATATGTTCCTTTCCAGCCTGCATTCAGCATTCGGAAAAACAAAGGTCGGCGATCAAAATTCCGGGAATCTGTTATTGCATTTTTTGTCATTCTTAACATTAATTCATTATTTTACCATAATGGTCACGATGGTGCACTAAGTTCAAGAAGCAAGTCTTAGTGCCCTAAGTGTAATCATGGTGTGCTTCGTAGTTTCTTAATAAGTTTACAGCTAGGCTGTATCGCCTTTTCCCCTGGTTTCAGGCGGTACCAGCGCCAGAGCATCGTTCCTTCATGGTGTCCGCAGGTATTGATCCAGTTAGGCAGACCCGGATCCTGGTGGGCCACGATGATCTTCACTGTTCCATCCGGTTCATACCTGGCACTTGATTTATTGATACAGATATTAAAATAGCGGTAATCGAGGGATTCCATCCAATAATTATTCAGCTGGAAATTCCAGGAATCGCAATCGGGAGGCCTGACTTCGATCAACAGGGCTTCGTCGGGTCGGAGTTTCCAGTAACTATGGTAATAAATGATATTGGCATCTCCACCGGCAGCATTGGAAACAGCCGGATCAAACAAAGGCAATTGGTTGACATGTTCCTTGAATCCTTTGGCCCATTTAGAAAAGAGCAGGGAAGCGCCAGCCACAAACAGGGAGGCGGTTTTCAGGCCTTCATCGATCATAGCCGGGGTCATTGGCTCTGGAAACTTACGTTCATCAAGGTTTTCAATGGTTACATCCGCTGGCACTTCGTGTTCCCGGTCAAGGAAAGTCTGGCGAACCATAACCATGCTGGTTTCTTTAGTGATCTTCAGCCAATTTTTTCCTTTGGGTATTGCGCTTAAAAGGATCTCAAAGCTTCCATCGGCTTCCAGTTTAAGATCGGTTGGTTCAAGGGCTCCACAAGGCGATAATCCTCCGGTGGAACCATAATTCCCGTTCTGGGTAAAAAAGCCGATATAATGGATGGTGTTGCGTTTGCCTGTCAGACGGTACTCATATTCACCGCTGATCTGGGCATTAAAATAGAGATTATCGGGATTATCGGCGCCAAGTTTGATGGTTTCATGAGCAGTTCTTCTCAGAACCGGAAAGGCCGGGTCGTTGAACTCCACGAAAGCTTCCAGTCCGCCACGGGTAAGCCGAGTAAGGTATCGCAAGCCTTCAGCCTGTTGAAAAGCATCACGCGGAGTTCCGGGATACATCAGGGAAGACCCGGCCAGCTTCAGCTGGTCACAAAAATCCTCCCAGGATTTTCCGGAAATCACCCTTTCGTCATGAATATCCGCTTCAGTACGTCCGGATATTTTCCGGTTAATTTGCTGAAACCATTTTAACAATCTCAAAAATAAAAACAGTATTCCCTTCATTCTGAAAAGAAATAATTATCATTGCAGCCTGTGAAATAAGAAGGGCAAAGATAGAAAAATTCATGAAGAACATGAAGGAACAATATGGAGAATGGGCGCTGGTAGCCGGAGCAGCCGAAGGAATCGGAAAGGCTTTCGCGGTCACCCTGGCAAAGTGCGGACAACATCTGGTGATGGTTGATCATCATGCAGCAGCATTGAAAAGTTTATCTTCTCAAATTGAAAAGGAATATGGTGTAAAAACCCGCTCCCTCGTCTTTGACCTGGCCGGAGAAAGTGCTGCCGGGAAATGTATGGAAGCGATTCAGAACCTTGACTGCCGTTGCATGATCTATATTCCCGCGTATAGCAAGGTACGTTCGTTTCTTTCAAATTCACCTGAAGATATTGACTGTTTTATCAACCTAAATTGCAGAACACCGATTCAACTGGTTCATGCTTTTTCCGCGAACATCAAAGGATCCGGAGGGATTATTCTCATGTCGTCGCTGGCCGGGCTCATCGGGCCTCAATTTGTTGCTCCTTATGCCAGTACGAGAGCATTTAATATTGTTTTGGCTGAATCTCTTTTTCACGAATTTAAAGTTAAAAATATTGATATTATTGCCTGCTGTGCCGGGATCACTTCCACCCCGACCTACTGGGCCAGCCAGCCCGATAAAACTGCCAACGCTCCTGGTATCATGGAAGCAGAAACAGTGGCGGTTTTTGCCTTACAACAGCTTGGGAAAAAAGCCATCTGTATTCCGGGTTGGAAAAACCGGTTTTCCTATTTTTTACTGACCCGGATTTTATCACGGAAACAAGCTTCTGCATTGGTAAGCAAGTCGATGAGAAAAATGTATCCTGAACTTAGATAGCGAGGAGGTCCATGATACCATTGATGAATGTCAGGGGATGGGCGGGATTTCCCGGGATAAAAAGATCAAGCGGGTAGTCGTCGAGGAATTGACGTGCGATTTCCACACTTCCGGAAAACATTCCTCCGCTGATGGCATCGGTGCCGACAAGAATCAGAATTTTCGGGGATGGAACTGCATCCCAGGTGATCTGTAAGGCTTCCGCCATATTTGATGATATGGGGCCGGTGACAACCACCCCATCGGCATGACGCGGGGATGCAACAAACTCGATCCCATACCTTCCCATATCGAAATTGACATTCCCGGCTGCATTCAATTCCATTTCACAGGAATTATCACCTCCGGCAGAAACCTGGCGAAGCTTCAGCGATCGTTTGAAAATTTTCCGGATCTCTGGTCTGACTGCAGGTTCAAACAAACGAATCCGTTTATCCTCCCCTTCCCTGATCAGGAGATCTTCCCTTCTGTTCGCAGCCAGGCGGTAATCGTTGGTGAATTGAATACGGCCCGGACAAATAAATTCACATTCCCGGCAAAAAATGCATTTTCCAAGGTCTATCATTAAAGGATCAACTGAAATTGCCGAGGTTGGGCATAGTCTTACCAGTAATTCGTCCTGAGCCGGATCAAAACCGGTTTGAATGATAGGTCTTCCTCTGAAAAGCGGGCTTACTTCAGCATTCCTGAGATCCTTTATATACTGGACCCCATGCGACCGCATTATTTTTAATACTTTCAACATAAACCCCGATTCCAAATTAATTTCTCATTCCTCATTCTTAACTCCTCAGTAATTATAAGTCATTTCCACAATAACTCAGGTTAAAGCTTTTATTACATAAAGGGAAATCAGAAATTTCCTGGTTTCTTACAGCCAATGCAAGCGCCATCCAGTTATGAAAGGATGGATCTTTGGCTTTGTAATTTATGATCTTTCCTTCCTCATTGGTGACTGCTATATGGCATATCTCTCCTCTCCATCCCTCGACCATGGAAATAGCCAATGAGGAAGGGGCAAGATTAAGATCATAGACCGGATTTGCGATTTCAGATTTACAATTTAGGATTTCGGCATTCGTCAATCGTAAATTATCCACCGACAATTCATTCATCAATTCCCTGATGACTTCGATTGACTTCACTACTTCCATCTTGCGTAACATCGCTCTTGACCAAACATCCCCTTGATGAAGCATCACAGGTTCATAGGAATGGCAGGTATAGGCTGAAAACGGGTGCGACCATCGAATGTCGCGGTAAATTCCACTGCTTCTGGCTGCCATACCTACTGCTCCAACCAGGGTAGCCTGCATAGTTGTCAGCTTGCCCGTAACTTCAAAACGGCTAAGTACACTTGGCAGGGAAAAGATTTGATTAGCAATTTGAAGATAACGCTCTTCAACCTCAGCGATATTTTTTAATATTTCCTCAATCATGTCCTTGGTCAGCGGATAGTTACTTCCCCCCGGGCGGATCAATCCTTTCCCAAACCGATTACCGCACCATAACTGAGTGGTATTGATTATGATTGTACGCAAGGCTTCGTTAACCACCTGCCCGAACTGGTAGGCAATATCCGTACAAAGGGCGGCAGTATCTCCGATATGGATACCGATCCGTTCGAGTTCAAGAGCAATGATCCGTTCTCCGGATAAGCGGGGGGATGTCTGTATACCAGCCAGTGTTTCTATCAGCCCGGCATAGGCCAGGGAGTGACCAACCGCAGTATCACCGGCAATACTTTCGGTCAGGACCGATTGTTGCAAAATACCTGATTTTTTGACAAGCATTTGTTCAATACCCCGATGTTGATATCCCAGTTGTATTTCAAGGTGCAATACCCTTTCTCCGTTGCAGATAAACCGGAAATGACCAGGTTCAATAATGCCGGCATGAACAGGGCCAACACCGACTTCATGAAGTTCTTCTCCCTCAATGGAATAAAAGGGATAGTTATTCATGATCGCGGAATGATCGGCCCTTCTGAAAGGATACCGGACAGGCTTCAGCCAGGGATGTCCCAGGAAGTCAATACCAAAATTTTCGTGGATTTCCCGTTCAAAAATATGAAACTGAAAATGTTTTGCTGTGATGGATGGCAATATTGGAGCAGGTTGCCGGTCCTGTTCATGTGAAAAAAGCACAAGGGCATGATTTTCATCGGCAGCCATACAACAGATGAAGCGGTATTTTTCCTTCAGCGGCAGTACAAAATAGGCGACACAATGCGTACCCTCCTCTCTCATCAATAAATCAAGGAATGACCTAAATTCATCATATGCCAATACGGGTATTTCCTCCAGATTCACTTTGGCCGGGTTTGTGAGTATCTCGGTATATTTCTTGTCGGTCATCATTTCGGTAGGGCATTGATGATTGACATGATCAGTTGGCGGAAAGGTGCCGGTTGAACAAAACAGATGAAAATAACCAGTCCAAAGAGAATATACTGACTGACTGATTGCCAGGGATTGACTTTCATTGGTTCATGAAGCGGTTTTTCACGTGGCTGGGAGTATACAATATGCAAGACCCGGGTAAGCAGGGCATACAGCACAAAACAAAGCAGGGTGGCTGTGACGGTCAGGATCAGCCAGGATTTGGCTGCAATCAATGCTTTCATCAGATATAATTCAGAAATGAACATCCCTGATGGAGGTATTGCTGTAATACAAAGAAAACCAAGCAGGAGTGCAGTTGCACCAGCAGGGTACAGGTTCATGTAATTTCCCGATTCATCCAGTCTATAGGTTCCCATTACTTTGTACGATTGTCCGATCTGGTAAAACAAACCAGCCTTGGTAAAAGAATGCAGGACCAGGTGCAGGATGGCTGCATAGTAGCCGATTCCGCCAATACCTAAAGCAATCGCAACAATCCCCATGTTTTCGAGACTGGAATAGGCCAGCATTCGCTTATTGTGCTTTGCCTTGAGCATATATCCCGCTGAAACGAGCAACGATAAAACCCCGGAAAGGATCAGAACATGGTTCATGAAAGGCAGGATGGTGGTGGCAGAAAAGAGGGCATAAATACGGAAGATGGCCAGGAACCCAACATTCATAAGGGTTGTGGAGATAAAGGCGCTGATCGGTGGGGGTGCTACTGTATGGGCATCCACGGTTACGGTATGCATCGGGAACAATCCCATTTTGGTGCTATAACCTACCAATACAAAAACAAAAGCTATCTTAAGGTACAGTGGGTTCGCCATCCGGGCAATTTCGGTGATACTGTCGAAGGAAAGATGCAATAAGCGCGCATCATGCACTGTAAATCCCAGGAAAAGGATACCAAGATAAGCCAGGGCGATCCCGATGGAACATACAAAGACATATTTCCATGTGGCTTCCAGGGCCATAGCAGTACGGTCATGATAAATCAGGGCGGCTACCGACAAGGTAGTGGCTTCGACAAAAATCCAGACTATGGTCATCCCATTGGCCAGGTAGGCCCCTGACATGGACACGATCAATGCAATAAGCGCCGCATGGTAGATGGCATAAACCCTGGGCTTGTCGTCTTGCACATAGATAAACCCGTGAAAGACCGTAGTAATTGTTAGTAGCGAAAGAATTGATAGCAACAATACTCCAAGCGGATCGAAAGTGAAATAATCAAGTACGGTCTCTCCCAGATGAAGCCAGCTATAAGCAGTAAAGAAGAGATGAATAGCTACAAACAGGATAGTGAGCATCCTCGCGAGCGATTTGTTGTGTAGTAATCCTACGACAGCAACTATCAGGAGAGAAATCCCGAAAAAACCTATCAATATGTAATCACCTGCAAGCATTTACAATTTACAATTTCAATCATCCTTCAGCATCGTTAACTCATGAGCCGTTTGCTTTAACTTCATCACAAATATCCCGAGGATAAGAACGCTGACAAAAATATCCAGCAAGATCCCAATATTGATCAGCATGGGCATTTCGCTGCCAATAGCAAGCGACAGTAATAGAACCGCATTCTCAATAACCAGGAACCCTACCAGGTGTGAAAAGATTTTTTTATGCGATATTATCATAAACATTCCAGTATATACGGCAAAAAATGCCACGATGAAGTATAACATTGTAGCCGGTTCAGTATTCATCGAAAACGAGATCACGATACTGAGTAGTAATCCAAGCGTGATAAAAATCAGCGAATAGAATCCTGGAAGCGCTTTATCATGAACCCTGGCTTCGCCGACCTTATCGATGATACGGAATAAAAGATAAGGGACAACGATCACCTTAAAAACCAGGGTCTCTATGGTCACAAACAGCAACGTAGATAAAGTGATGGTATGAAGTTCCAGGAATGAAAGGGCAAATAGCAGCACGCCCTGAAAACCAATCAGTCCGGCATAAATCGGGAAACGCTCTGTCATACTCAGGTAGATCAGGGTGATGGCAAAAATGATGACAAGCAGGACAACCATTTAACCGATCATATTAAAAGTGATCAACAATACAAGTATAAATGACAATAATGCAATCGAGCTCAGAGTGACAATAAACTGTGGATTTTTCGCCAGTTTTTTCCTTGCCCGGAATGACTCCATCAGACCGATCAAGGCAGCAAATACCGCTTGTATCCCGAAGAACAGGGCAATCCTCATGGGGATCGGCCATTCGACAGGGATCAGGAAGTTGGCTATCAATCCTCCGTACATGGCAAATTTGAGTGCCGTTCCGATGTGTATCAGGGCCAGATCAAACCCGCTGTGATCGAGGATCATCACCTCATGGATCATGGTGAGCTCAAGGTGGGTCTTAGGATCATCAACCGGCATGCGGCTGTTTTCAATCATGGCAATCTGAACCAGCAGGTAAACAGCAATAAACCCAATGATAAAAGAGTTGTGACCAACGAATTGAAATGATTCAAAGATCTGTTGCATAGAGGTATGACCTGTAAGTAATGAAAGAGTTCCGAAAAGAATGAAAAAAGCAGGTTCTGTCAGCATCGAATAAAGCGCTTCACGGTTGGCTCCCATACCTTCAAAACTGCTACCGGTATCAAGCGCTCCAAGGATAAACAGGAATTTTCCGAGTGCAAGCAGGTAAGCGAAAAGTACAAAATCGCCATCAAAACCAAACACCGATGGTATGCCTGGAAAAGGAAGCAATAACAATGCACAGAGAACAGCTGAGAGGTAAATTACAGGAGCTAAGCGAAAGATATAACTCGTGGTGATGCTGAACACACTTCCTTTATGCAGTAAAACAAGGATGGTTTGCCAGGGCTGCAGAATCCCGGGCCCTTTGCGGCCACTCGCGATACTTTTTACCCGGAGGATAATCCCTGGAAAAAAAATCGCAGAAACGATGGACAGTAAAAACCCCATTATAATATTTTCAGATAGAGTAAGAGAAAAATGATCAACATGAAAATGAATGAATATAAAATATAATGCTGAATATTTCCAGTCTGAAGCCGGGCTATTTTTTTCAATGCCAGCATGGAATAATCGGTCATTATATTGAGGGCCGACCTGAAAACATCACCCGGATGAAGTTTAAATGAACGCTTGCCCGGGAAGATATCTTCTTCATCGATCTCCTGGTAATCTGCCTTTTCATGCATAACCGGTTTGGCCAGCTCTGCAAAATTTGCAGCGTATGAGGTGGCGGTGTACTGCTGACGTTCTGTTCCGGCAGTATAGCCACAACCCCAGGTAGGTCCGGAAACTACTTTTACGGCTTTTAGAACCTTTTTCCTCAACATAAATAAACCAAAAATAAACAGAATCAATATCATACTCAGTATTCCGACCTTCAAGAATACCGGGTAAACAGGAGAAACAATCTCCCCTGATACGCCATGGAAGCTGGCAGAAATAATGGTCACCAGAGGGTGGATGAAGAATACGGGTGCAAACCCGATAAAGATGATCAGAAGAGCAATAATGTACTGGGGTATCAGCATCCCTGGCTCTGCTTCCACTCCCTCCAGCTTTGGCACAGCCCTGTTAGTACCCAGGAATACCATACCTGATGCTTTGGTGAAGCAGAAGATGGCCAGTCCTCCAATAATGACCAAGACTATCAGGGCCAGAAGAAAAAAGATAGCATAGTATACATTTCCAGCTGACAGTCCTGAGATCAACCCTGTATAAATCAAGAATTCCGAGATAAATCCATTCAAAGGTGGCAGTCCGCAAATGGATAAGGCTCCTAATAAAAACAAGACTGTTGTCTGGGGCATTTTATGTATCACTCCTCCCAGTTGCTCAATATTCCGGGTATGATATGCTTGATAAACGGATCCAGCACTGAAAAATAACAGGGGTTTAAACAGGGAATGATTGAGCACGTGCAATAAACCACCGGCAAATCCCAGAAACACAAGTACCGGTTCATTCAATCCAAGACCGATGACCCCGAGGCTTAAGCCAATACCGATAATACCGATATTTTCGATGCTGTGATAAGCCAGAAGTTTTTTAAGATCATGCTGAACAATAGCCATCATAACTCCAAAAAGACCGGTAATGGAGGAAATGATCAACAGGGAAAGCCCGATGATTAAAAAATCGGATTGTATACAAGTTAGCACTCTTACGATGCCATAAATACCCATTTTAATCATTACTCCCGACATTACTCCTGAGACATGCGAAGGAGCTGCAGGATGTGCTTCCGGGAGCCAGGTGTGAAAAGGAACAAATCCTGCCTTGATTGCGAATCCGGTAAAAAACAGGAAGAATAGCAGCGTATTGGGACGCTGTGAAAAATAACTTTTCAGACTATCAAAGCCAAATTGGCCGGTGACTGTCTCTGCCAGCAGAAAGGCTATGATCAGCAGTACCAGTCCGACATGCATCTGAATCAGGTAATTGACAGCTATTTTCAGGGTAGAACGCTGCTCTGCCTCAAAAAGGATAAGCATAAATGAGGATACCGCCATCAATTCCCATGAGATTAAAAAAGCCGTTCCCTCACGCAACGTGAGCACGCCAAGCATCGACAGGTGAAGCCAGGAAAAGCTGAAATAATGCAAGGCAAACCGGGCTGGGGTTTTGTTTTCCCGGTACGACCTGAGATAGCCGTTTGAATAGAGCAAGCCTGTGAGAACGGTAAAATTAGTGACCAGGATAAAAAAGGCAGACAGACTGTCGAAGGAAAAGGTGATGGAACCTAATGGGCTGCTGGCAAAAAAGAACAGGGTAGCATGGGCCGGTTGAAACAGGACGTTTACAGCCGGTACTGAAGTTAAAAAAATTACTATCAGCGTTACCCCAAGGGTATAATGATAATGCATCCTGGCAGGTACAACCAGAATGAAAAAAGTAAGGATTATTGGTATTATTATGGCCAGGGTTTCCATCGACTGTGCAAAGTAAAATCATTTGCCTGAACCAGCCATTATAAAACCATTTAAATTATAAACAGAAAGTTGTTAGTCAGGTTAACGATCTTCCAGCCGAATATAACTCCGGGAAGGTTCTACTGTTTTATATGCCGGACGAATGATGCGCCTTCCGCTGATCATCTCTTCCAGCCGGTGAGCGCACCAGCCACTGATGCGGGAGATGGCAAACAGGGGAGTGTATAGTTCCTTTGGAATTTTCAGACAGTCATAAACAAAACCTGAGTAGAAATCCACATTCGGGGAAATGAGTTTATCCTGGGTTCCTTTAAATTCATAAAAAATTCCTGGTCCGATCCGTTCGATACTTTCATATAGCGCCATTTCGTCTTCCCTGCCTTTTTCTTTTGAAAGCAACCTCGCTTTTTCCTTAAGCAATAATGCCCTGGGATCGGAGACAGTATATACGGCATGACCAAAACCATAAATCTTCCCTGAGTGGTCGTGTACTTCTTTTCGGGTAATTTTTCTCAGGTAATCAGCTACCTCATCATCATTGCCCCAGTTTTTCACATTTTCCTTGATATTAGCCATCATTTCTATGACCTGGATATTTGCTCCTCCGTGTAAGGGGCCCTTGAGTGAACCAATGGCAGCTACAATCGCAGAATAAGTATCCGTTCCGCTGGAACTGACAACCCTGGTCGTGAAGGTGGAATTATTACCACCACTATGTTCAGCGTGCAGGACCAGTGAAAGGTCCAGCAACTCTGCTTCAAGTGCCGTGTAATCATTTCCTTTCAGCATATATAGAAAATTCTCAGCCGTGCTCAGCTTTTTATCCGGATACCTGACCGTGAGGGTGTCATAATAGATCAGATGTCGCATGGCATGGTAGGAATATACAGCAATGGTCGGGAATTTGGCTATGAGACTTATCGATTGCCTGAGAATATTCTCAATGGAGGTATCATCTGCATTGTCATCCAGGGTATATAAGGCAAGGATCGACCTGGCCATCATGTTCATGATATCCTTGCCCTTCATTGTCAGGATCATATCACGGTTGAAGTTTTCAGGAAGCGCACGAAGTTCTGCAAGACCTGCAGAAAACTTCTCCAGTTCTTCCTGTACCGGCAACCTGCCAAACAGTAAAAGAAAAACTGTTTCATCAAATCCCGGCCGTTTGGCTGCCTGACAACCATGAACAAGGTCATTAATGTCGATGCCCCGGTATATCAGCTTGCCATCAATGGCTTCCAGTTTATCATTGATTTTTTCATAACCTACCACACTGCCTACCCGGGTAAGACCTACCAGAACCCCGGTATGATCGGCATTCCGCAGACCACGTTTAACATCAAACTGCCTGAACAGGGTTTCTTCTATTTTACAGGACGACTCAGCCAGATGAGCAAGGTCCTGAAGAAAATCGGCTATTATCATAAGAATTATTTTACTTGTTTCATAAAATTTAATGCACTCCCGGCTTTGAACCATTGTATCTGCTGTTCGCTATAACTATGGTTGACCGGAATCTCATCCCGGCTACCATCGGTGTGATTCAGAGTCATCTTCAGATCAAAGCCGGGAGCAAAAGTCTTCAGCCCTGAAAGACTGAAAGTATCATCCTCCCTAATCTTATTATAATCGTCGGGATTGACAAAAGTCAGGGCAAGCATGCCTTGTTTTTTCAGATTAGTCTCATGAATACGGGCGAACGATTTGACCAGGACAATGCTTACGCCGAGGTGACGAGGCTCCATGGCTGCATGTTCCCTGGAAGAACCTTCCCCATAATTTTCATCACCAACGATGATGGTCGGAATTCCTTTGGCTTTATAATAGCGAGCTGTTGGGGGAACTTCTCCGTATTCGCCGGTATCGGAATTCTTCACTGAATTTGTTTTTCCGTTGAAGAAATTAACAGCCCCTATCAGAAGATTATCGGAAATATGGTCCAGGTGACCACGATATTTCAGCCAGGGCCCGGCCATAGAGATATGATCGGTGGTACATTTTCCCTTGGCTTTGATCAGTAATTTAATGCCGGTAATATCATTCCCATCCCAGGAATTAAAAGGCTGGAGCAATTGCAAGCGCTCAGATTGAGGATTCACATTAACAATAACATCTTCAGCAAAACCTGGAGGTGGAAGAAAGCCGGTATCTTTCACTTCAAAACCATACGAAGGTAATTCTTCTCCCCTGGGTTCATCCAGTTTTACCTGAACCCCTTCTTCATTGAGCAAGGTATCGGTCAATGGATTGAATGAAAGTTTTCCAGCTAGGGTAAGGGCAGTAACGATTTCAGGGGAGGCAATGAAACTATGGGTGCCGGCATTGCCATCATTACGTTTAGCAAAATTCCGGTTGAACGAATTTAAAATGGAATTTTTTCTGTTGGGATCATCCATTTTCCGCGACCATTGTCCGATACAGGGACCACAGGCATTGGCCATCACCACGCCGCCAATATCGTTAAAAATATCAAGTAAACCATCGCGCTCACAGGTATAGCGGATCTGTTCGGAACCCGGAGTAATGAGAAACCCGGATTTGACTTTCAGGTTTTTCTCCCTGGCCTGCTTCGCAATGGAAGCAGCCCTGGAAATATCCTCATAGGATGAATTCGTGCAGGAGCCTATCAATCCGACTTCCAGGTCTTCCGGATAATCCTGCTCCCTGAGAAAAGTCGCCATTTCTGAAATAGGATGAGCAATGTCAGGAGAGAATGGACCATTGATATAAGGTTCTATTTCAGAAAGATTCAGCCTGATATACTGATCATAATACAATTCCGGGTTTTGCATAACATCCTGATCTGGTGTCAGCAAATCCGAATGCAATGCTGCCAGTTCGGAAACAGGTTTTCGTCCGGTAGCCTCCAGATATTTTTTCATGGACGGATCAAAACTGAACAGCGAGCAAGTCGCTCCGATCTCAGCCCCCATATTACAGATCGTTCCCTTTCCGGTACAGGAAAGACTGGCTGCACCTTCTCCGAAATATTCGACAATAAAGCCAGTTCCCCCTTTTACAGTAAGCATTCCGGCCAGCTTCAGGATAACATCCTTGGCAGAAGCCCAGCCATTAAGCTTACCGGTAAGTTCTATCCCGAGTATCTTCGGCATTTTCAATTCCAATGGCATCCCCGACATCACATCCACGGCATCGGCACCTCCCACCCCTATGGCAACCATACCAAGACCACCTGCATTTGGGGTGTGTGAATCCGTTCCTATCATCATGCTTCCCGGGAAGGCATAATTTTCAAAGATTACCTGATGAATGATCCCGGCACCGGGTTTCCAGAACCCGATACCATATCTGGCAGATACCGATTGAAGAAAATCATAAACCTCCTTGTTTAGGATGTTGGCATTGTTAAGATCCGGCTTTACCCCTTCTTTGGCCAGGATAAGATGATCGCAATGGACGGTGGCCGGAACAGCGGATGTCTTTCTTCCAGCTGTCATGAATTGCAGAAGCGCCATCTGGGCAGTAGCATCCTGCATCGCAACCCGGTCGGGCTGAAAATTCACATAATCAATACCTCTTTTATAGGGCATTTCCGGGAAATGATCATACAGGTGACCATAAAGAATTTTCTCGGTTAGCGTCAGGGGCCGGTTCAGGATGGTTTTTACTTTACTTACTCCTGCCTGCATTTTCTGATATATTCCTGCAACTGAATTCAGATCGAGCAACATGGTGAAAAATAAGTTTAATTCGGAATCAAATTTAATAATTTAAATATAATAAATTTGTATTTTGAAATAATTATTCATATTCGTTTTAAATTATGAGCATAATCATATCCCAGCTTGAGGAATGGAAGCTTCACTCCCCTGTAGGTCATCCGGACAGGAAACTAGCCCTTGCCATCCTTGAAGAAGCGGAAAAGCTGCTCATGATTGGTAAACAGTATACGGAGAGAATATTCTGGCTTGATTTTCTTCAGCAGACTAAAAAACCGGATTTCCTTCAGGCACTTGATCTGCATGAGAACAGAAACCGCTGGGCAGAGATAGTTTTTCAGATTTTGCAAAGAATCGATTATTCCCTTCTTGATATGTTCATCCAAAGCATGGAAGAACATCCCGATAAAATTCTTTTTAAGGACATGTCGGCTCCGGTTCCCATCGATTGGACCTACGAACAGATATATCGTCATCTCAGAGAAATTGCCACCGTCTTCATCCAGGCCTCACCAACGCATCCCAGGGTAGCCATTTTCAGCGACAACTGTCTTGAAGGTGCCTGCAGCGATCTTGCCTGCCTCTGTCACGATATTTTTGTCACACCACTCAGCACCCATTTCAATATCGAAATCCTGCAGCATGTTTTCGATCAATTGAATATCAATATCGCCCTTGCCGATTCAAGAGAACGCATAAACCTGCTTCAGGCCCTGCAACAGAAAACCAGGTTTCGTTTTGAAATATTCTCCCTGCTTCCTGAAGTCAGAAATAATCAGCAGATCAAATACCTGCCTGAAGAATGCAAAAAGCGGGATCAGCAAGAGATCGAAGGTGTTCTTGCTCAGAGGATCAGGACTTCAAACAAGCAGGTGGCCACCACCATGTTTACTTCCGGAAGCACAGGTCTGCCCAAGGGGGTTTCCTTCTCAATATATAATATTGTAAGTAAGCGTTTCGCCAGGGCTGCTGCTCTACCCCAGGTCGGAGAAGAAGTTTTCCTCTGTTACCTTCCTCTTTTTCATACTTTCGGCCGTTTCCTTGAGATGACCGGCACCATTTTCTGGAACGGGACATATATTTTCTCCGGAAATTCTTCTTCAGAAACACTTCTTTCCTTGTTCCCGAAGATTAATCCCAGCGGATTCATCAGTATTCCCTTAAGATGGCAGGAATTATATGAAAAGTGTCAGGAAAAGATCAATCATATTGAAAGTGGCGAATTGAGAAAAAAAATGGTAAGGGAAGTGGTCGGTTTACGACTTAGCTGGGGACTTTCTGCAGCCGGATACCTTGACCCCGTGGTATTCAGGTTCTTCAATCAGTATGGTATTCATCTTTGCAGCGGATTCGGGATGACAGAGGCTACAGGGGGTATTACCATGACTCCTCCTGGCAATTACCGGGATAATACCGTCGGAATACTCTTACCCGGAGTTTATTCGCGTTTGACCTCTGAATCTGAATTGCAGTTGTCCGGACATTATATTGCAAATTATCTTGAAAATGCTGGCCCGGGAGAAATCATTCCTTATCCCGGAGAAGCTAAATCAGGCCAATGGCTGTCAACAGGTGATGTTTTCCGGATTTATCCTGATGGATATTATGAGATCGTCGACCGGGTCAAGGACATTTATAAAAATAACCGCGGGCAAACTGTTGCACCCCAGGTTATTGAAAAGAAGTTTTACCAGGTTCCCGGTATTAAAAGTACTTTCCTGGTAGGTGATAATCGCCCTTACAATGTTTTACTCATCGTGCCCGACAGTACCGATCCTATTTTTCAATCCCTAGCAGGTGAAAATATGACTGAGTATTTTCACCAGATCGTCATGGCTGCCAATATGGATGTGGCTCCTTATGAAAGGGTTATCAATTTCACCTTGCTCGACAGGGATTTCAGCAGTGAAAAAGGAGAAATTACACCCAAGGGATCCTACAATCGGAAAAATATTGAACTGAATTTCAGGGAAATCATCGAATCATTATACCTCAGCAACATCATCAGCATCAAAGTAGCCGGACTCACGCTGACCATTCCCAGATGGGTTTTCCGTGATCTGGGTATCCTGGAAACTGGCATTCATCTGGATGGAGAAGTTCTTGTAAATCGAAGAAACAACAAGCAACTTACCATAAAAAATGCCGGACCAGGTTGTGTTCAATTGGGTGACCTGAAATATAAAATCAATTCCGAAACCCTGGATCTTGGGATTTTCGTCCGCCAGCCATTGTTGTGGGTTGGTAATCCTCAGCTGATCACTTTTTGTCCGGTTAAGGAAGGCTGGGATCTAAATGTGCCACAGGTATCATTACAGGTTTATACTTGTTGTGAAAAACGTTATCATGAAGATGATCTCCCTGTTCTTCAATCCATTCGTGATCAAAACCTGGTAAGGATCAATTACCTGATCATGAAATCACTTTTCCTTGGGTTTGAAATTTCTGAAAAAGCAACCATGGAACTTGGCCAGCTATTTTCCTCTGCCGAACCCAAGCTTGCACAGCTTATGCGTCACCGGCTGGAAGCTCTGGCATTTCATCCAAAAGAAGAGATCAGAACACTGGCATATAGGATTTTATTGTTAAAGGCTCCGGATCCGGACATGATCCCCTCCATGCCAGCATTTATTGAATCCGGGCTCTCCTTTATCAACGAACAATCCATCAGAGAAATTGCTGGAAGCAATTTCGGAAAACATCGGCTTGACGCCTTGAAACAACGTCTTTACTGGTATCGATCAAATCTGATCTGGCCAGCAAAGCACAGGAATCAACAGCAATTTGCAACTGTATTGAAGATGTTGTTCAATTTTGCCGTTTTACATCTTGAATACTATGTTTCTATTCGTTCTGAGCTATCCCGCTGGATATTGCATAAAAAAGATCCCTACTTATCTCGGAAGGCTGAAGAGTATTTCTACCAACTGGCCAGGATTTTTGAAGACAATATGGAGAAAAGGTTCCCGCGTTTTTCAATGAGAACTTGGAAATCCAGACTGGTTTTTGAACAAGGTATTTCTGAAGAAGAAAGAGCAAGAATTCTCAATATCTTCCAAACAACTACTTTCTTGCAGGAGAGCTTATTCCTGATGTTCAATGAACTGAATTTCGATCTTAATGATATCTCACAAAAGGGAATTTGGGTTCTCCGTCTCCAGGCCTTTAAGGAGTTCAAGCACTACCGATTAAGTATCAATACAAGGGGAGGAAAACATTTCGACCTGCATTTGGTCATGAGTGAGAATCCATCGTTTAACCCTAATCCTGACACATTTTACTGGCAGGCTTCCCTGGCAGGTTTCCCTCATGGCCCAGCTGTTGCTCCCTTTCCGGGAAGCAGCCGGCCCAATTTCGGAGTCCTGACCTCCCAGTTTATCGGCGGGCTTACGGCCTGGGATAAAATCAGGGAGTTTTCGGAAATCCACCGCTCTGCCGGTTATGTACGTCCCAATGCATGGAAGAAAGTATTTATCAAATCATTCACCGTGATATTCCGGGCATGGCACCATAGCGGGCACCAGATCGTCCCCGGGGCAATTTCTCCGACCAATGTGGTAGTTCCTGAAATGGATTTTCGCGAAAGTGCAGTCATCCTTTCCATCACTGGTTGGTCGAAATATAAAAACACCCTATCCCTGATTGAGCCCATGATTCAGGAGTTTTATTGCAGAACCACGGCGATATACCCCTGGTGTAAAAAACAGCTGGAGACCAGCTGGATCTTTGATGCCTGTATTGAAGCCCTGGGTAAAGAAGAAGCAACTGTTTTCCTGAAAGATCTTCTCCGGGAATTAATGAAGAAATCCTTTGTATGTCATGAAAATACTGATCTTGCCGGAGATCTTTCCTCTTATTTTGAACATCAGATGAAAAAGTATTACCTGCCCCTGGCATTGTACAACGCTTCTGATCAGTACCTGGAATGGAACCGGATGAATCCATTTACAACCAGAACTGCTAAAGAACAAACCCTGATTGAGTTCATGGAACTTTATAAACTTCAGGAATATCCGGAGCTGGTCCGCTATTATTTCTACCGCCTATCTATTTTTGCAGATGCTGATAATCAGATTTTATCGGCTTTTGATAAATTACTCGACAGTATGCAACGCAACAGGTCTGTCTTACCAATCCAGCTTCTTGAATTATCAGAGCTTCAATCAGTAATCGTTCACCCTGAAGAAAAGAACATATTCAGCCGAATGGTTTTTCCCCGCTTGCAACGTGATCATACCATCGACTTTCTGAAGGTTGGTGATCGCTTTAAAGAGCATGTGGTTGTTCGCATTGATCTTATGGATAAAACAGGAACGCGATATACCCAGCGTGAACCTGTTGAGCCCAGAGAAATCGGACAATTATATCAACTCTTTTTTCGTGAAAATTACCCCAAGGAAATTTCCGAACTGGACCATCATTTCATCGCGGCAGATCAAAATGATAAGATCATTGGTGGTCTGACCTGGAGATATCTCGACCCGTTGCACGTTTTACTTGATGGCATAGTCGTGACCTCATCACTTCAAGGGAAAGGAATTGCTTCTGCCATGATAGAGAATTTTTTCACCAATATGGCTGCCAGAGGCGTGAATATAATCAAGGCCCACTTTCTATTCGGAAATTATTACCTCAAGCATTATTTTGAAGTAGATCAGAAATGGGGTGCTCTGATAAAAGTACTTAATGAGGAATGAGAAATTAAAAATTAAAATTAACGATGGATACAAATAAAATTACGATCAATGACGGGAAATTAAATGTGCCCGATTTTCCGATAATCCCATTTATCGAAGGAGATGGAACAGGCCCTGACATCTGGCACGCCAGTGTACGTGTTATAGACGCTGCTGTTGAGAAGGCATATCATGGGAAACGTAAAATTCAATGGAAAGAAGTCCTTGCCGGGGAAAAAGCTTTTAACCATACCGGTGAATGGCTCCCAAAGTCCACGCTGGATACTATCAGGGAGTATCTCGTGGCAATCAAGGGACCACTAACAACTCCAGTGGGTGGTGGCATCCGTTCGCTGAACGTGGCATTAAGACAGATCCTTGATTTATACGTCTGCCTGCGTCCTGTCAAATATTTCAAGGGTGTACCATCTCCTGTAAAACATCCTGAAACGACTGATATGGTTATTTTTAGGGAAAACTCGGAAGATATCTATGCGGGAATAGAATGGCTTCAAGGTAGTCCTGAAGCAATCAAGGTGATCGGTTTTCTGATCAATGAACTGGGCGTGAAAAAAATCCGTTTTCCTGAAACATCCTCCATCGGAATCAAACCGGTTTCAAAAGAAGGAACAGAGCGACTGGTAAGGGCTGCCCTGAATTATACCATCACCCATAAGCAGCCGTCGCTGACGATAGTTCATAAGGGAAATATCATGAAGTTTACCGAAGGCATGTTTAAAAAATGGGGATATGAGCTTGCCGAAAGGGAATTTGGCGACAAAGTCTTTACCTGGGCCCAATATGATCTCATCAAAGCAGAACAGGGAGAGGAAGTGGCAGATATTGCTCTGAAAAATGCCCTGGCCCTAGGCAAGATTGTTGTCAAAGATGTTATTGCTGATGCGTTCCTGCAACAGATACTGACCAGACCGTCAGAGTACTCGGTAATTGCCACCCTGAATCTTAACGGAGATTATATTTCCGATGCACTTGCAGCCATTGTCGGGGGTATCGGTATTGCACCCGGAGCAAATATCAATTACCTGACCGGCCATGCCGTATTTGAAGCCACCCACGGTACTGCCCCGAAATATGCCGGGAAGGACATGGTAAACCCGGGATCTGTTATCCTTTCGGGAGTACTGATGTTGGAATACCTGGGCTGGCAGGAAGCTGCGGATCTGATTGTAAACGGACTACAGCAGTCCATTTTAAAGAAGCATGTTACCTACGACTTCGAACGTCTGATGGAAGGTGCCACCAAACTTAAATGTTCAGAATTCGGAGCAGAGATTATATTAAATATGTAGTATTCTTCCTTCTCTTTTAATAAAAGGAAGGACATTCCATTGGTCCGCCATTGCGTGAACGGCTTCCTCCAGGGATATTTCCGCCACGGCTTCCACCTCCTCCAAAGAGAGATAACTTATCAAATTCCAATACAAGACCAATTTCATGAGCCCCACCGGTACCCTGAAGGGCACCGGATATCTGAAGATCATAGGAGTACATGAACTTAATGCTCATATTGTCCTGGAAAATATAACGATAACCTGCCACCAGAGCCACGGAACTATTGACCACTCCCGTCATGGTATTTTTATACCATCCACCGATGTAAATGTTATATTTTAGGAGGTTTAAGCCTATCTGCAAGGAATTCAGGTTGGCCTGATTCTGATATAAGGCGCCAATGTTTATTTTCAGGGGTTCGTCTGACCCCCTGTACATGGTTGAAGACGACGCTCCCTGTCCGGCGGCAATAATCACATCAGCATGGCCAATCCATTTGCGGGGATACGGAGCAGCACCAGTAGAAAGAAATCCAACATCGGGTTTAAAAATATGATCTACAGCAAAGCCAACATTTCCTGAAATATTGGAATTCGGACTCATGAACTGAATGATACCACCAGCCCCAAAATCCGGGACTACTCTTTTATTTGCATCCGGTGGGATAAAAGCTGTCTGATATATATTTCCGTAACGGGGATCAAGGTTATCAGCAAATACCAGATTCTCCCAGGTAATCCTTCGTTGCATGATGGCTGCTTTGATACCAACCTGCGCTACCATAAAAGCTGTAATGGGAATCCTTACACCGATGGTCAGCGCTGCTGTAAGGTTATTGATGAGACCGGCACCCGGAGTATCAGAGTTAATGGAAATTCCAAAACCACCGGAACCAGGCAGATTACGGTCCCCGAGATCAGCTGAAAAATAATATGACTTATAGTCGATGGGTAAAGTCGGCCATTGATCCCGGAATAAAAACCTGGCTCTTAAACCGGTATTCAAACCGGTAAAAGCCGGATTATAATATATTGGCGTGCTGAAATACTGGGAGTAGTTCATGTCCTGCCCGTGGGTTCCCTGTATGAAGAAAAATAATCCCAAAAGGAACAGGAATGGATATATGATTCGTCTTTTCATTACGAGAAATGTTTTTAGCGTTATCGGATTAATGTCACGGTTCCCATGGTCTTAAATTCACCCATGCCTATATCAGATCCATTCCAGGGAGTATCATCAATAAACAAAGCATTGATCTTCCACATGTAATTTCCCTGAGGCATGATATCCCCATTATAGGTACCATCCCAGCCTTCAGCAGGCCTGCCTTTATCATCAAGTTTTGTGGACTCCCACACTAAATGACCCCATCCATCAAACACGGTAACATGATATTGTTTCAGGTTCATGCCAACAGGCTGGAACAACCTGACAGCAAGGATAGTGTTTGTAGGTGAGAATGCATTAGGCACATACAAGCCTTTGAACAACAACTTATATTCAAAGAAGGTTGTATCGGAACACTCGAATTGGTTAAGTGCGATAAGTTTGATAATATAGGTTCCATCTTCCGTATAACTAACAATGGGGTTATCTTCTGTAGAAGTGGTTCCATTACCGAAATCCCAATTATAAATTGTAGCTCCGTTTGACTCGTTATTGAGCTTCACTTTCCCTTGTCGCCCATCGAAATTCTCAGCAAAGGTGAAAGCGCTGATAGGAGTAATATTAACACGTACCGTTGAGTCGACTGTATCAGCACAACCAAAATAATCTTTCACGATGAAACGAACCGAATAATCACCTTCAGTTCTGTACCGGTATTCAGGCTCCTGCTGGTTTGAGGTGTCCTTATTTGAATTGGGATCACCAAAATTCCAGGCCCAGAATCCCGCCGTGGTATCAGAAATAACAGAATAGTCAGTGAAAATAGTAGGATCACCTGTACAAGCAACGGTATTCGTGAAATGTGCTTCAGGCAATCCATAGACCCTGGTCGTTTTAGTTAATGAGTCCTCACAACCATATTTATTCATGACGATCAGCTGAACATCATAAAGCCCCTTATTCATGTATTTATGTGTCGGATTCTTTTTAGTTGAGGTATCATTAACACCTGATGACGGCTCTCCGAATTCCCAGTTCCATTTTTTAATTGGCTCCCCGAATGTATTTGAAGTATCAAGGAAAATGGTTGGCTGGTTCAAGCATATAGCATTATTCGAGAATAGGGAATACGGTGTCGGATGAATGGTGATCAACCTGGTCACACTGTCCTTGATGACTACCCCGTCCAGAAGAGCATCAATCGCCAGTGTAACGGCATAGGTGCCCGAATCTGCATAAATATGCGTGATGGGAGTCCCATGACCTGTATAGGTCGTATCATGTCCATCTCCCCATTTCCAATGCCATTGGGTGATCAGGGAAATCGGCAATGAACTGTCGGAGAAGGCGATCTTGTAACGGGCACAACGCAGGGTGTCGGTATAATCAAAAACTGCCCTGATACACGGGAACCGCTGAACATTCTGTGTCAGACTGTCGATACAGCCATTGGTATTGGTTATGATCAGAGTTACCGGATAAATACCCGGGTTGATATATAAGTGTGAAGTATCTCCCGGCCCTGGTGCAGGAATGATCAATGGTGGAGTGCCATCCCCGAATCTCCATTCCCAGCTGGCAATTGTGCCGGTGCCGGGATTGCTGGTCGTATCATCAAAATATATGGTACTGTCGCATGGAACGGTATTAAATGCATAAGCAGCAATGGGTGGAGCAAAAACCTGTATATCTCTGTACACGCTATCTACGCAATTATCAGAGTTCCAGGCCTTCATTTTCACTGAATACAATCCGGGCTGAGTGAAAACATGGGTTGGATTGTAGAGGTAAGACATATTGGCTGGTCCGGAATTCGGATCACCAAAGTTCCAAACCACGGAATAAAGACTGTCGCCTTCTGCATTATTTATAGCGTTGAATTGAGTCGGATATCCGAGACAAACGGTATCATTGACAAAGCTGAAACTGAAGCCTGGCTTTACATACACGCTGTCACCAATGGTATCCTTACATCCGAAATTATCTGTTACGATCAACTGTACCCAGTATTTCATATCGGTAACCGGGAATACATAGGTTGGATTGACCAGGTTGGAAGTATATCCCGGCTCAAATATCCATAAATGTTCGGTAATCGCAGAACCCGAACCGGTCGACTGATCCTGGAAGTTCACCTGACCTGCTGGACAGAAGAAATTGACATATTGATACAATGCAGTAGGTTTTGGACGAACGATAACAGGTATAGTAACCGAATCTTTGCAATTCGTCAGGTTGCTGACGACCAGTTTTACCTGGAAGGTGCCCGAAGTTGCGAAGGCATGCTTGGGGTTCTGCTGGGTCTCCGTTGGCGAACTGTCTCCAAAGTCCCATAGCCAGGCTGTGATTGAGCTTCCCGGGGCAATAGACAAATCAGTAAACTGAGTGGAATCACCCATGCAAGCACTCGAAAATTCAAATAAAGCAACTGGCTTCGGATTCACGGATATCTGCATGGTTGTATCTTTTGTACAGGTTGCAGTATTGGTAACTGTAAGCGTTACCGTATATGTCCCCGGAGCAAGGTAATCATGGGTAGGATTCTGATCGGTTGAAGTATTATTGGGACCTGATGCCGGCTCTCCGAAATTCCATAGCCAGGCAATGATATTGCCAGGACTGGATGTGGATTCATCGGTAAATTGGGTCGAACTCATGACACAGGCTGTATCAGCAGAGAACTGTGCAAAAGGAGCATTGTTTATCGTGATCGAATGCTGAATCGTGTCCTTGCATCCATTACCGTTGGTAACAATCAGGGTAACATCAAAAGTTCCACCGGCCGTGAAGGCATGGGTTGGATTTTTAATAGTAGCTGTGTTATAGGTCCCTGAAGCTGGATCGCCAAAATTCCAGTTCCATTGTATTATTGGAGCGCCACTGTTTTGCTGTGAAAGATCGTTGAACTGGATGGGTACCAGGGCACAGGAATTGGCAGTAAAATCAAAGTTGGCAAGCGGAGAATACTCAACCATGACCGGAAGGGTCTTTTCAGCTACGCAAAGATCCGATGTGGTGATGGTCAACTTCACATTGTATGGGCCACCGCTCGCATACTTATGTGCGACGTTCGGTGATTCCGGGTATGTACGAGTCAGTACCGGTGATCCGTCACCAAAACTCCATTCCCATTTTGTGATAGAGCCATGGGGAGTAACAGAATGATCGGTGAAATGAACAGAATCCGTGGAACAGGTCGGGGAACTGAAACTGAATGTAGGAGTAGGTTTCCCAAGTACCTCAACAGAAATAGTCGTGTCATGAACGCAGCCCTGGTCAGTAGTAACAGTCAACTTAACTCCATAGATTCCGGCTATTAAATAAGTATAGGTTGGATTGGCTATGGTTGCCGTACCTCCATCACCAAATTGCCAGAAATGGCCAACGATAGTAGCACCGGCAGGAGGCGTCGATTGATCTGTAAAGGTGGTAACTGAACCCAGACAGGCTGTTGTAGCGGTAAACTTCGATATGGGAAGTCCGTTAATCGTGATGGATTTTGTGGTTGTATTCACACAACCGTTCATGCTGGTCACTGTCAGGGTAACCGTTTTAGCCCCGGCAGTCATAAACGAATGAACGGGGTTCTGTAAAGGAGAGAAGTTACTAGCTCCTGATGTCGGATCACCGAAATCCCAACTCCAGAACTGAATATTGCTCCCGCCTCCTGTTTGTGAATCATCATAGAAATTAACCGTTTGATGCAGACAGTTTGTAGAGGAAAAATGGAAGTTGGCAATTGGTGAAGGAACCAGGGTAACTACCTGATCGATAAAATGTGTACAACCTGCTGTGGTTGTCACCGTCAGCCTTACAGTATAAAAAGTGGAAACGCCGAGGAAAGTATGAGAAATATCCGGAGTGGCAGGATAATTAATGGTTATTGGCGTAGACCCGTCACCGAAATCCCATACCCAGGTTTGAATATAACTCGACATGGCCCCGGGTACCGTTGACTGATCAACAAAATCAACCGGGTTTCCGATACAGGCATTTGAAGAAAAGGTAAATGATGCCGATGGTTTCGGATATACAGAAACCTGTTTGGTTACCGTTTGGAAACAGCCCAAATTATTGGTCACTGTTAAGGTGACGTTTTTTATACCGTAAGTTCCATAAGTATGCGTTGGAGATAATAATGGGGAAGTATTGCCATCACCGAAATCCCAGAAGGAAGAAACAATGGCAGCGGCATTGGGTATTGAAGTATTGGTAAATACAGTTGGACTGTTTTCGCATGGGCTGGTTGCAGTAAAATCCGCAACAGGTTTCATATTAATAACTACATTATTATCGACATAAGTGCTAACGCATCCGTTGTAATTAGTAACGATCAGGGTCACAGTATAAGTGCCCGCACCGCCTTTGAAAGCATGCACGGGATTCTTTACATTCGCCGTATTACTGGTTCCGGAAAGCGGATCTCCGAAATTCCAGCTCCATGACTGTATGGCACCTCCTCCGGCTTCAGAAGTCTGGTCGGTAAATTGAATATCCTGGTCCTCACACTGGCTTCCGGAATAAGAAAATAGTGCAATGGGTGAAGGAACACTGTTTACTGTTTTCTGTATGGTGTTAACACAACCAGTATTAGTGGTAACCGTAAGGGTCACCAGATGCGAAGGTGATACGCCAACGAAAGTATGGGAAATATTTGGAGAAGCCGGGTAATTGATGGTTACAGGGAGAGAACCATCACCAAAATCCCAAACCCATATATCGGGCCGGTCAGGAAAACCATTTCCGGGAGGCATAGTGGAAAGATCGGTATAGTTCACCGGATTACCAATACAACTCGATGGTGAAAATGTGAAATCAGCCAATGGGTTAGGATGGACAAACACCTGTTTGACTGTTTCATTAACACATAAATCAGTATTGACGATACTCAGGCGGACATTATAGGTGCCATAAGTAGAATAAGTATGTGCAGGGTTCGGACCGCTTCCCCCGTTACCATCTCCAAAATCCCAGGTATAGGTGGAGATCGTTGTTCCCGGAGGAGTGGTGGAATTATCAGTGAATAAGGTATTCGTTCCCATACAGGCTTCGGTTGCAGTGAAATCAGCAGTTGGCGGAGTATTGATAGTAATCGTTTTTGTTATAGTGCTGCTGCAATTGTTTGCATTCCTCACCGTGAGGGTAACCTGGTAAGGACCGGCTCCGTAATTATAGGTATGGATAGGGTTCTGGGCTGTGGAAGAATTATTGGTTGTCCCTGAAAGCGGATCGCCAAAATCCCAAAGCCAGGAAGCCAAAGCAACACCATTTGTTTGCGATTGATCCTGGAACTGAACAGCTTGTCCGGCACAGACTGGTGTTAGTGGCTGAGTGATGAAATCAGCATCAGGAGAGGGAATAGGCTGAACATGGTAAATCCTGGTAGCTGTGCAGCCATTATTGGTAGTTACCGTAAGTCTTACATCATATCCGGGAGGATTGAAGTTCGGGTAGGTATAAACAGGATTTCTCAGCGTTGAGGTTCCGATTCCGTCACCAAAGTCCCAGGCCCAGGCAGTTATAATATCCGGGTAAGGATTGGGCACATAGGATAAATCCGTAAACTGTATGGGTTGTCCGTTGCAGGTTGGGGAAGTAAAGGTGAAATCGGCAACCGGAACAGGTATAATGGTTATATCGTGGGTGATAGATTTTGAACATCCATACTGATCGGTTAATGTCAATCTTACGGTATATACTCCGATGCCGGGATATAGGTGTTGAACCGGACCGGCCGTACCAGATGTAAAGCCATCTCCGAATTCCCATAACCAGGTATAATTGGCCGGAACCAGCGCAGGATCAGGTGTAAATGTTGCCAATTGATCCAGACAGTTGTTATTGGTGTAGGTAAATTCCACGGGAATGGGTGGATTGATAATTACCTGATGGGTCACGGTGCTTTTGCAATCCCTTAGATTATCGGTAACCGTCAAGGTCACAGTAAAAGGTCCGGTTCCGATAAAAGTATGAACCGGGTGCTGAAGATTTGAAAATTGTTCAGGTCCCGAGGCGGGATCACCAAAGTCCCATTCCCATTTGTAAATGACTCCCGGTGGTTCCTGCGTATCAGAAACATCCTTGAAATAAACCGGTTGACCATCGCAACCGACACCCTGGTGAGTCATAGCGGCATCGCTGAACCAGATAAATCCGGCCAGAGGGCTGGTGTGAATGGTTACGAATAAACTGTGATAGGCTTCATTGGCCGTACCCTTGTTGACATAACGTTCAACCAAGTAGGTTCCCGGATTTAGAAAAGTATGAACGGGGAAGGCAGGTGTTGCCGGGAAATCGAAGTGAACCGGATTAGGCAGGGATCCATCATTAAAATACCAATCTTCATCCTGGATAAATCCTCCGGGAGGAGTTTGAGGGACAAAAGAAATGGGTTCACCCTGGCATTGTTCCTGGGGAATGGCCGAAAAATAAGCCGAAGGTGTAGCGCCCAGGATAATGCTATGCTGAACGGTATTCGGACAATTTGTCGACATATCTGTTCCGGTCAGGGTCACCAGAAATGTTCCCGGTCCGGGATAAGAATGTACCGGGCTTGGACCGGTTGTGGAAGAACCGTCACCAAAATCCCAGGCAAGATTGTTCCCTACAAACTGAATGGGATTTAAAACTTCCTGGAAATTCATCACAAAGGGTGAACTGCCTTGTGTGGACGTAAAATCCACATCAGGTCTGGGACTCACCGTGATAACGTCGGATGTGACATTTTTACAGTTATCCTCATTGGTAACTGTTAAAATAACAGTGAAATTACCTGTTCCTGTATAAAGATGCGTAGGATGTAATTCAGTAGAAGTCTGTCCATCACCGAAATCCCATTCATTCAATGTAATTTCACTGCCGCCCTCACGTTGGCTGGCGTTGGTAAATAATACCGGATTTCCTGCACAGGCAGTACCATGAGAGAAAACTGCACGCGGAGCCAGGTAAACTGAAACCGGAAGCTGATAAATTTCCGACAGGCAACCCTGAGAGTTCCTGACCCTTAACGTTGCAGGTAAAGGAACGTTGACATCAGTATAAGTATGAGTCACGATCTGATTAACGTCATGGGTGGTTGCCTGGGCGCCATCACCAAAGGTCCAGTAAAGGTCAGTTATTGTTCCTATGGGAGTAATGGAATTCCGGGGGTCAAATTCCGTGAATTCATTCAGACAGGCAGGAGATAATGTAAACTGCGATTGCGGAATCGTGTTGGCAACATTTAATATATATGGAGTTGTTGTTTCGGTGCAGTATTTTGTATTCGTAACCGTAAGTAAAATAGTGTAGTTCCCATATGCAGCATAATTATGAATTACGATGGGTTGAGTACCGGGATAAGTTTCAACATTCCCATCACCGAAGTCCCAGGTAAAATGAAGAATACTTTCGCTGGTGGTCACATGGGTCGGCTGGCTGGCGCTGGCGTCAAAGCGAATACCATCATATAAACAGCCCACGGGAGTAGCGGTATAGAGTGCAATTGGTTTGTATTTATTCGGGTCAACATAAACATAATCGGTAATGGCATCTTCCCAAACCCTGCCGAAGGCATCTGTTTTTTTCACTTTCAGTGTAGCATCATAAGTAACGCCGGGAGTGCCAGGAAAGCTGACCTGGGGATTAGCGATATTGGAAGTGGTTGTCCAGGTCCCATCTGTAAAAGTCCATTCATAGGAAAGTGTTGGGTCTCCTGATGGAGGATTGGAGCGGTCGCCCTGAAAATCGACGATGTTGTTAAAACATTCAGAAGTTGCAACATAAGTGAAGTAGGCAGCCAGAAATGGTTGTACGGTAATATCTGCAGTCACTGTTTTGGGAATGCAACTTGAACTTATTATTCCTTCAACCAGTGTCAGGCGGTAGTTCCCGGGAGCGGTCCATCGGATATCCAACTGGTTGGTACTGGTCGAGCCCACCACGCTCCAGCCTCCTGTTCCTGCGCTTGTTCTGGTAACCGACCAGGAATAATTATGCCCGGAAACAGCTGGTGAAACATATGACAGCGTGTTTGTCGCACTTGCACAAACCACATCGGGCCCCGTGATCAGGGGTTCAGTATCGGCGCAGGGTGCCTGGGCTGCAATCCGGAATAGTGATGTGGTAAGGAAGATGACGAGGAGTGCGATGCGTATAAATCGTTGGAACATATGGATGGATTTTGATAGATTATTCCGATTTTTGTTATACTTAATTCAAAGACTAAAGTTACAGCAAATTGGTTGTATTTGAATAAAGAAATTATTGTTCTTTACATGATAAGATACAAAAATAGTAATAATCTGATAACCTTATACAAAAATCAACGTATAACCCTAACAAATTATTTTCTGCTAGGCCACAATAAGCATAAAAGAATTTTGTTATTCAGATAAACCTCTTATTTTTGCATTGGTCAATACCTGCCTCATGAAAAAAACAATTATCCCCGTCACCTTCCTCCTGCTGGCAATTTTCATCGCCATTGCAAGCTGTTCAAAGCAAAACCCTGAAGATCCCTGTGGAGGCAAAGGCATACTTTGGTTGGAAAACAAGATGGATTCCGCGGTTTCCGTTACAGTAGTGCAGATTCACAGTACGGTCACCGTTGACAAAGATTATACTCAGCGATTCGACCTGGCCGGGAATCAACCTTATCAGATCAAAATTACAGGCCCTAAGTACTATCTTGATACAACTTTAATGATCCAGAACTGTGATAACAATTTATTTGTTATCACCATGCCGTAAAGATCAGGAATCTGATTAATCTTCGAAGCGTATTTTTACGAAATAAAAGACCAATCTCTTGTTATTGCTATCCAGGGAAACATTTTTAATTTCCTGATAGCCTGAACAAAGGAAATAAGATCCGTACCATGGGATCATTCTGGAACGGGTTTCAGTCATTAATTTATCTCCGGGATGGAGCATTTCGACCGGAATAAATTCAGGCTTTTCCACCACCTCTTTGGCGTGGATAATTTTATATCCTATCCTCCCATCGCTCAGATAACATAATACCAGGTTCTCTCCTGCAGGGAATAAACATAACTTGTTATTGAGTTCAAACGATACCAGGTTCCTGAAATCAAGAGAATTATCCCATTTTAGCAATCCCTCTCTTGAGAAGCCTGCAATCACTGCATGGGTGAACCGGTACCCGTCGAAAACCGAATAACTGTTTGAATAAGGCCGGCCATAAAAATCAAAATCAGTAAAACTTTCTGTATGATATTGGGGATTATAAATCTCTCCACAGAGGATGAAATCATCTTTCCAGAGAAATACCTCATGCAAAAGAAGGTTGAAATCAAGTGGATAATCTCCTCCTGTTTTATTTTTCTTTAAGGCTTTTTTCTTCAGGCTTATCACATCCTTTTCGCTCAGCAGGGCACTGGCATGTTGAAGGTCCAGGAAATGGTAAAAATCAGTACTCTTCCGGGTCCCGTCGGATGAAAGAGATTGGGCAAACAATCCCGAGGATTCTTTTTCGCCATTAAGGCCATAGGTTCCCAGGATCAAATCCTTCCCGTTCCCAAGCGAATAGGATTGAAATCCGGTATAATTCCGTTCCGGGGTCATGGTCCCAATCAAACTTTCAGTCGTGATTTTGCCTGTACTATCATAGCAAACAAGGTAATGCTCCCATGATTTTTTAGAGGATTGCCTGGTTACCACTGCTTTAACAAACGGGCCCACGGGATCAGCAGATAGCCATCGCAGGTTGATAAGATTTCCCTCGCCCAGCAAAAACAGCCTCCGGTTCCCCCTTGCAAGATTCAGGCTTAACAATTGACCTGGAGCATTTTTTGTTTGTAATCCAAGCCAAGCCTGCTGACGGGAGAAGGAGAAAAAAACAACTTCAGCGTTATCCGGGAGGTTCCCCTGGTTCATCATGAAATTGCCTTTGGTAATAAATACACTTAAAACCTGAACATCAGGACCACTCCCCTTTTTCTTTCCGGTATTAACAAATAATAAAACCAGGGTGTCCTGATGAAATTCCTGAAAACGAAATTCCATGTTCTCATCCAGGGCGATCCCTTTTGTCCAGGATACCTGCAAATGACGGTCATAAAAAGAGAAATACCATTTCGTTTTCGATACTTCGACCTGTTCAATGCTTTTAAAGAAGAGCATCACGCCACTGGAATCGCAGGGTATAAGACGGTAAGTTTCTTTATCTGATTTTACCGGAATTTCTATGCGTAATGGTTGATCTGAAGGGATTTCTTTTTTTCCGGACTGAGGGAATACATGACAGGAAAAAAAAGTGCAAAAAAAGAGCAAGGTTGCCTTAAAATAAGGCAACCTTGTTATCTTTCCTATGAAAACCGGACTTAACGTATGATGAGTTTTTTCACTTCAGCCCTGTTGTTTCCATCCTGTTTCACCTGTACGAAATAAATACCTGCAGGAAGGTCAGGAAGATTCACACTAAGGCTTGCCAGATTTGAGGTGGTTGAATAAACTTCTTTACCAACCAGAGAAGTCACGCTGATCACTTTCTGTGAATTATCATTAAAGACCAGGTTAAACTGGCCCTCAGAAGGATTAGGCCGAATGGAAAAGTTAACCTTTCCAGCTTCTGTTTCAGGAACACCAACTATACGGATACCCGTGGTCAGGATTTCATCAGTTTCCCAAGTGGCTGATTCTGTATCAGTGGAAGTGAATTTGAATGCAATGTAAACTGCAGTACCATTGACTCCTGATACATCAATGTTCCCGGAAGGAGTCCATACCCAACCACCAGGGCAAAGAGTTCCTGTGAGTGCTGTCCAGGTAAACTCATTGGGATCACCGGTTCCATTGTAATCATTGGAAATTTTAACTTCCAGATCCGGACCTGTATAATTTTTGGCTGTCTGGAAATTAAGCGCTTCGTTGGTATACTGGTTAAAATTCATGGCTGGAGAAATAAGCCAATCTTCATTCTGGTGAGAGGCTCCTGTATAATAACCTGTTACTTTAGCACAAGGTGAGCCGGCAACACCGTGGGTCAGATCAATTGCCCAGGTGGTATCACCAATAATGCTTTTCTGACTCCATGTACCAAATGAACCGCTATTGAAATTCTCATAATTAATGATAGAAATATTGGGTGTAGTGGCATTTGCACTGGGAGGAGCACCATCAGTTTTGTAATTGATGCTTGTTCCGGTATTGGTATATGGGAAGATTTTAAAGAAAAATTGCTTATTGCTCTGCAGACCTGAAAATTGACAGGATTGTATGCCGGGAGTAATATTTAGTGCACCGGTACCATCAGCCAGATCAGGATCGTTAGGTTCTGGAATGCCGTCAATGGGAAGGTCAACGTTATCTTCCTCACTGCCGAGGATCAGGTAAGCTGTCGGCAGCTGTGCTCCAATGGCATCCACCCAGGCAATGTTGATGGTGAAAGCAGAAGGAGTAGCAGTAAAGGCAGTGGGATAATTTGTAGGTTCCGGCAACGGGCCGCCGCCATAAGATGTCCAGGTAACATTATCAACAGTGACCTGTCCTGAAGTAGCATTGTCAGCCTGCTCAAACCTGATTTCAAAATCCCCTGAAACATTGACATTAATCGAACCTGAGTTATGAACGATACTGGTATCCGCCGTTCCACCTGGACTGGTAACATTACCTACGACCAGCCCATTGATGAGTAAATTCAGATTAACGGCAGAGGAAAAACCCTGTTTGAAATCGAAACTGATGACACCGCAACCATTGTGTAAGACACCAGAATAAACGTTGGCAGCAGGGGTGCGGTTTTTCCCCAAACAAGGAGAGGGGGCAACAATGGCCCTGTCACTGCGACATTGGGTGTAGGTCCATGTGGATCCATCCTGTCCGACAAAAGTTCCGTCGGAATAAGTTCCGGAAGTTCCAACATAGTTGTTGAAATTTTCCAGACCCTGTCCGAAAGTTACGGAAACAGAGAAAAACAGGGTCATGATCAATAAAACTGATAATAGTTTTTTCATAGGTTTAAATTTAATTACTGAATGACTAATTTAATTGAATGTGATTCCCCTGTCTTTTCATCTGTAACCCTGAGAAAATAAACTCCAGGAGTAAGTCCCGACAGGCTAATTATACTGATTTGTTGTGTCACTTTTTGCTCAAAAACCACTTTCCCCAGTTGATCCGTGATTTTTAAGAGGGATGTTTGGTTATCCTTTAGTCTGAGTGTGAATTGTCCCTGGTTGGGATTCGGAAATACTTGTATTCCTTCATTGCCATTGGTTCCCGGAATGCCTGAAGGACCAACTTCAATGTATTCGGATTTAACCAGGGTATTCTGGCCTGCCAGGTTGACAACCTGCAAGCTTACATCAAAGGCACCCATTGAAATATACTGCACGGGAGGTGGTGTTTTCCCGATGTATGCATCGGGGATTCCTCCTTCAAATGTCCATATCCATCCTGTAGAGTTTGCTGACGAGGAATCCGTAAAAGTCACAAACTGATATTGAACAATTGCTGTATCACTGGCAACAAAATCCGCCAATGGAGGATAGGAGCAACCAGCCATTGGTGAAGCCCAGATTGTGTCCCCGGCAGGATTGATGTCGGCAAATTCAATGGCAGCCCTCCAATTCAACGGATCATTATTGTCTGAATTTGGATCGCATAATTCAAGGGAAGGTCCCCAACCATCAGCCAGGGTATCCCAGGGCGGTGCATCATCATAATTTACCGAATCCACGAGAAATCCCTGGTTGTCATAAATAACTATGGGTTCGCCTCCATTATTTAGCGAACCATCGAACCATTCCAGAACACTCAAACCAAAAGCATTCAGCATGGCGGTATCACTTTTTGCCACAATCAGATACGAATAAGGCAGCATTGTTGTGTCAGGAAATGTATATAGAACCCCGAATTTAAAATAAAAATCCTTAATACTTACAGCGATCGAATCATTATTATACAGTTCAATGAATTCAAGGGTATCGACACCGGACTCCGGTGGATTATACATGATTTCGGTGATCACAATTTTAGCATTCGAGGGAACAGGAGGAGCCGTTACCGTGATATAACCATCCTTACAGATGGAAGATGTTCCGTATCCGTTGGTCGCCTCGAGGCAAACATTATAAACTCCCGGGTAATCATAACGAATCCAGGTTGGATTCTGCACATAACTATTATAAGGAATACCTCCGACAAATGACCAATGCCAGCTTGTCGGACAATACAGGGAAGCATCAAAGAAATTGATGCTGTCGCCAGCATTAATCGTTATATGATCGGCATAGAAATCGATGGCAGGTGGGTAAGGTTCACAAAGTGTCGTAAAGGCAACTTCCGCCCCATAACTCGTACCCACCATATTGGTAGCATAGGCTCTGACATAATAGATGGTCTGTGGAGAAAGTCCTGTAAGGTTGCTGGTAAACGGTCCAATAGTTCCGGGCTCGGTGGTATGGGGACCGGCAATCGTTGGATTATGGGTTGTAGCATAGCAAATTCCCCGGGCATTGATGGTTGTTCCTCCGTCGGAGGTAACATCACCTCCGGCAGTAGCTGAATTATAGGTGATATTGATCACCGGAGATGCAGTTGTAACCATGGGAAGCTGAGGCTGTGACCCGGTAAATGTTCCGAAAGAGGTCAATCCGTTGGCTGTCAGCTGATGCAAAGTGGTGTTGGCCGGACTATAGGTTACGAAAGGCAAAGGAAGCACCTTCAAACAGTATACCTGGCTTTCGGTTCCGTTCACATCGGCAATCAAATACTGGAAAGTCGCATTACAGGTAATTCCTGTAATTCCGCTCTGGGAAATACTCCAGTATCTTTTCAGGTAACTTCCGGTATTCGGGTCAGCCGGATATTTAGCATTGACCAGGTTAACTCCGGCATAGTTTCCGGTAGCAAAAGTTCCCGCGGTAAAATTCAGGGTTACGGGAGAATACTCAGCAGTGGAAGTATTATCTCCAACCGGATAGATAAAACTTCCGGTGAAACCGCTGGAAAAACCCTTCTGTAATTGTCCGCTGCCTGTTGCAACGATCATGTTGGTGGCAGAAGGTGTTCCTGAAATGGCCGAGGCGGTTCCCAGTAACAGGTTACTTGATCCGAGCGTCAGCAAACCATTGGTAAGTTTCAGGTTGCCGTTCATGGTGATGGATGTTGCCAGGGTCACTCCCAGGGCATTTGAAATTTCGATGGTGGAATAGGTCGGATTAGCCACACTACCTGTAGTGATGATACCAGCGCCGGAAATGGTCTGGGCGGCAGTACCATTCAATACAACAGTACCGGCGGAAGCAGGAGCAAAATTGAGAATTCCACCTGCAGCAACGGTTATATTCCCTTTGATGGAATGGCCGGGTGTACCGGTCATATTAAAATTCAGGGTTCCGTTGGTAATGGTCAGATTATCCATGGTAACAGCGGCACCACCAGTGGTTGTAACAGTAATTGCGGTAGCATCCATTTCGAAATTTGCATAGGTTTTACCTGAAAAGGAAGGTGTACTATTGCTTATCAGTTTATATAAACTTCCGGTCTGGAAAACAACAATGCTGTTTGGAGGATTGTTAACAAAGGGGTTGCTGCCAGCCTGGTGAATATAGGTCGAACCACTGGCAAAAATAACCGAATTTGCAGTCCCGTTTCCGAATGCATTGCCATTGAAGAATAATCCTGCAGTAAAAGTAGCTCCGCTGTTAAAAGTTATGGAAGCGGCATCTGCCCCTGTTAACCGGTGAGCCGTAGCAACCGTGGAAGAAAATGTCATGCTTCCGCTGATGCTTGCAGTGGCTGTGGTAAGTAAGGCAATGGTGATGGTATTGGGAGCATTCAGGTTCAGGGCTGATCCGGCAGGAATATCAAGATCAGTACCGGTAACACCCATAATTGACAATACCGCTGCAGCATCACTTTGGAGATTGATGGTGGTATTCCCGCTGAAGGAAATTTTACCGACAGTTTGAGTCGGTACTGAGATAACTGTTTTTGTTCCACCTCCGTTAAAGATAAGAATATCATTCACGTTTGGTGCCGTACGGGTAGGCGACCAGTTGGCGGCCAAATTCCATGCGGCACCATCCGCACCGATCCAGGTATAGGTGATGGAAGGGCTCAAGGTAGTTGTTGCTGTTGCCTGGGGAACCGGAGCCGTTGTTTTGTAGTTGATATAGCTTCCGCTGTTTGTATAAGGGAAGATTTTAAAATAATACTGTGTATTGTCGGTAAGTCCAGTAAATGCAGATGCCTGAACACCCTGAGCAATATTTTTCACCAGCAGGGCATCTGTTTCCGGACTCCCGTCAACCGGATCCACGATAGAGGCATAACCTCCCGTGGCTGCTTTAACCAGATAGCCATCAGGAGTCGTACCACCTGTGGCATCGGTCCAGGTTGTATTTATGTTGCTGTAAGATGGAGTGCCTGTTGCCGCCGCAAAGCCAGTGGTGTGGTTGGTCGGTTCAGCTTTGATAACACTGCCGGAGCAAACCACACTGACAGCAGTGGCGCCACCTCCCGTGTTGACAATATTTTCAAGATTATAATTTCCCAGGGGTAACCCGGCTTTTAGCCTGACATAAACCGGGGTATTGGCCAAAGCACCACCTGTATAGCTTTTTGTAATGGCGACAGAGAAAAATGTAGCATTATCAAGCGACACCTCATAATTGGTCGAGGGGGTTATTGTAATATTCCCGGCGAGCGGAGTGAGATTGGTTGCGGAAAGTGTATAGTTTTGAGAAACTGAAGGACCGGCTCCAACCAAGTAGCTGAATCCTGTAAGTGCAGAGGGAGCAACCGTAATAGTCGGGGTTCCGCTTGGTAAATAAGCATCAAGGCTGGTCCAGGCAGCAGCACTGCTTGCACCGTAAGCCACCCTCACTGCATCAAACATACCGGCAGGGTTGGCAACACCCCGGTTATGCCAGTGAAAATTACCGACGGTGGCTGGATTCCCGTCAGTACCAGCAGTAATTGAGATTTCAGCACTGCCTGTTGTTGGTTCTGCTGTAAGAACAGGATTAACATATAGGTACATGGGATCGTTGGATGATCCGGTCACAAAATCATACCTGACAACCACCAGATATGTCTGATTCAGGTTAAAGACAGTTGTTCCGTAAGTTGCTGTATTGGTTAATTTGCCGATTCCCAGATTGAAACCTGCACCACTTGTCTGAGCAAATATTCTGGCAAAATAGGTGGTTCCTGTACCCGGATCGCCTAATGACATGAAATAATTACCTGAAGCAGCAGTTGTGGCAGTAAGCCTCAGGAGGAAAGAAAAATAAAAAGTATTGGTCCCGGGGGCCGGAGATGATGTCAATGCTTTATATACCCGGCTTGAGGTTCCGGTTGGGCTTGGCATAATTACATTTTCCCCGCCTCCTCCATTGTAATTGGCATAGGTGAGCATGGGGGAATTTCCAATTGTTGCATCAGGACCACTTCCACCTTTTGTCCAGCCTGATTGTCCGGCTAAATTAGCCCCAACGGTCAACCCGGTAAAGTCATCTACCAACAATAATTGCGGCCATCCCAGGTAACTTAACCCAAAGATGAAAACCAACAGTAAAAATAATTTTTTCATAAAACCGTATTTAATCATTTCATATCATAAAAATTCAACAGAATAATCGAAGCGCATTCTTATAGAAGTACAAATATCCATATAATTCCTTGAATTTCGTCAATGACTTATTAACATTTGGTTAATAAAAAAGCGGGGCTGAACTTGCTCAAGTTCAGCCCCGCCCTATTTTTATTAAAATGAAGTTCGCTTATTTATCTTTTACTTCTTCAAAATCAACATCGGTAACTTCATCATTGCCGGATCCTTTGGAACCATTTTCACCCTGTCCCGGTTGCTGCTGACCTCCGCTGCTTCCCTGAGGTTCTCCCTGGGGAGCGTTTTGTGAAGCATTTTTATACATTTCTTCACTGGCTGTTTGCCACAAGGCATTAAGGTTAGCCATGGCTTTATCTATTCCGGCAAAATCGCGATTTTTGTGTGCATTTTTTAGTTCCTCAGCCGCTTTTTCAATGGGAGCTTTCTTATCTGCAGGCAATTTATCCCCAAATTCTTTCAGCTGCTTTTCTGTCTGGAAGACAAGTGAATCAGCCTGATTCAGCTTATCCACTTCTTCTTTCATTTTCTTGTCACTATCGGCATTCCGTTGTGCTTCTTCTTTCATCCGGGTGATATCGGCATCCGATAATCCGGAGGAAGCTTCGATTCTGATCTGCTGGGATTTTCCGGTAGCTTTATCTTTAGCTGTAACATGCAGTATTCCGTTGGCATCAATATCGAATGTTACTTCAACCTGCGGTATTCCGCGCGGCGCAGGAGGAATCCCATCAAGATGGAACCTGCCGATGCTTTTATTCTGGTTTGCCATCGGGCGTTCTCCCTGTAATACATGGATCTCCACGGAAGTCTGGCTATCTGCTGCTGTTGAAAATACTTCCGATTTGCGTGTAGGTATGGTTGTATTGGATTCGATGAGCCTGGTCATAACTCCACCCAGGGTTTCAATGCCCAGGGAAAGCGGTGTCACATCAAGCAGCAATACATCCTTCACTTCACCTGTAAGAACGCCTCCCTGTATGGCTGCGCCAATAGCGACGACTTCATCGGGGTTAACACCCTTGGAAGGTTCTTTCCCAAAAAGCTCGCGAACCAGTTTCTGTACTGCTGGAATCCGGGTTGAACCGCCGACCAGGATCACTTCATTCACGTCTGAAGCGGTCATTCCGGCATCTTTTAATGCCTGCTGGCAGGGAGGAATCGTGGATTGCATCAGGCTGTCGACAAGCTGTTCGAATTTTGCCCGTGTCAGTTTCCTGACCAGGTGCTTAGGAACGCCATCGACAGGCATAATGTAGGGCAGGTTGATTTCCGTCTCCATGGAGCTGGATAATTCAATCTTGGCTTTTTCAGCAGCTTCTTTCAGGCGCTGAAGAGCCATGGGGTCCTTCCGGAGGTCAAGGCCTTCATCTTTTTGGAATTCATCGGCCAGCCAATCGATCAGGATCTGGTCAAAATCATCCCCACCCAGGTGGGTGTTTCCATTGGTCGATTTTACTTCAAATACGCCATCACCCAATTCCAGGATGGAAATATCAAAAGTACCACCGCCAAGGTCGAATACGGCCACTTTAATATCTTTATGCTTTTTATCCAGGCCATAAGCCAGTGCTGCGGCAGTAGGCTCATTGATGATCCTTTTTACCGTAAGCCCGGCAATTTCACCTGCTTCTTTTGTAGCCTGGCGCTGGGAATCGCTGAAGTAAGCCGGAACTGTAATAACAGCTTCCTTCACTTCAGTACCCAGGTAATCTTCTGCCGTCTTCTTCATTTTCTGAAGGACCATAGCAGAAATTTCCTGAGGTGAATATAGTTTCCCACTTATACTGACACGGGGAGTGTTATTGTCTCCACGCTCAACTTTATATGGAACACGTTTAATTTCTTTTTGCATCTGATCATAGGTTTCACCCATGAATCTTTTAATTGATGAAACCGTATTGGTCGGATTAGTGATAGCCTGGCGTTTGGCGGGATCGCCAACCTTACGTTCACCGTTATCGGTAAAACCAACAATGGATGGAGTCGTCCTGCGTCCTTCGCTGTTTGGGATGACAACAGGTTCATTCCCTTCCATAACGGCCACACATGAATTTGTAGTTCCTAAATCAATGCCAATAATTTTTCCCATGTTATAAATTCTCCTTTCGTAGTAAATTCCGTTTTATTCAAAATTGTAACAGGAACTGTCAATCATTGTGCCAAAGCACCATCATATGTCAGAATTATGACAAAAAGACAGAAATACAAGAAAAATCAGAAACCGAGGTATTTGGTTTTTTCGTTCACCGTTAATTCATAAAGGGTATTTTCGTTCAGCCTGATAGAATCCATGACATTGTTAAACCGGCTGGAAAACAGTCCAATTCCATTGGTGATGTTCGAAAACGAAGGTCTTTCCTGGACAATGGTATAGGAAGGTTCGGTAACTTCCATATATGTATTGAGGTCGTCGGCTGCCACAGAAAAAATAAAATCCACATAGCGCGCAGCTCTTATGACATCCGGATTGACAGGGATTTTATTTCCCAGACAGTTATAAAAACCATCACCGGGATAATAGTAAGATACTTCCTGCCCCCCCAGGGTATCGAGTGATTTTATATCATTGAATACAATCCAATCAACAAATTTATTGGTCTTCTGTGAGGTATCCGCTTTAAGTGTTTCCAGGTAATGGAAACGTATATCCAGTTGGTAACGCCGTCCTGTCTTCGCGGTTATCCATTTCACTTCATTGTTCAAGCCGGGCTTGAAATCAATTTTAAAATAAGGCAAGGGTTTTTCGATCTGGAAATAATGCACAAGGTATGTTTCAGCTTTGATTTCCTTGCCGGTTTTTTTATTCAAAATGTTCAGCTTATACTGAAAATTTTCATTTAAACTGGCCAGGGTAAAATACATCAGCTGGTCAGGATAATAGAAGATGGAATCTCCGGCCTGCTTGTTGTGGATCGTCACGGTGTCGCAGGTAAATGTGTGTTTCAGTGTGGTACCATCCCATTCTTCAAGCCTTACATCCAGCTCATCGGGATAATTACTGGAATCGGGAATTTTAGCAAACTGCATAGCATCGCCGGGACCAAGATAAGCTTTGGTAATTTTAATAAAAGTGGTATCCTCGTTCTGATCAAGCAGACTGTAGACCACGGTTATGTCTTTCCACTGAGCATTCACATCAAAATCTTTGTTACAGGAAAGCAGTATGGGGGAAAACAATAAAGAGAACAGGAATAATTTGAGATATTGCATGGAGTATAAGATTTCCGAATCAGCAAATATACATAAAAATATTGTAGCTTTGCATGATAAACCTTGAATTATGGCTGATGCATTTTCATTCCGGAATGTGACCAAAGTCACTACCCACATCCTTCAGGAAATGAAACTGAAAGGAGAAAAAATTGCCATGCTGACTGCCTATGATTTCTCCTTTGCCCGGATCCTTGACTCCACCGGAATTGATGTCATCCTCGTGGGCGACTCTGCCTCTAATGTAATGGCCGGACATACGTCAACACTTCCAATCACGCTGAACGAGATGATATATCATGCCTCTTCCGTAGTCAGGGCAGTGAAAAGAGCTTTGGTTGTTGTTGATCTTCCTTTTGGTACTTATCAGGGAAACTCAAAAGAAGCTCTGAATTCAGCCATCCGGATCATGAAGGAAAGCGGGGCTGATGCAGTAAAACTGGAAGGGGGAAAAGAAATCCTTGAATCGGTAGATCGTATTCTTTCTGCCGGGATTCCTGTGATGGGACATCTCGGATTAACACCACAGTCTATCCATAAATTCGGAACTTATGTAGTACGTGCCACAACGGAAGAAGAAGCGGCCAAACTGATCGATGATGCGCATCTGCTGGAAAAAGCAGGTTGCTTTGCCATCGTTCTTGAAAAAATTCCGGCCCGATTGGGAGCTGAAGTAACGGCTGAACTCAAAATACCCCTCATTGGTATCGGAGCCGGGCAAAAAGTTGATGGGCAGGTACTTGTATTACACGATATGCTGGGGATCACCTTGGAATTTTCACCCCGTTTTCTGCGCCGCTATCATAATTTATCGGAAGAAATCAGGGGAGCGGTCAATACCTATATCAATGATGTGAAATTACTGGATTTCCCCAATGAAAAAGAGCAATACTGATCCTGATATCCTTTACGAAGACAACCACCTCATCATCATAAACAAACCGCCTTCTGCCATTGTACAGGGAGATAAAACCGGGGATGAACCCCTGAGTGAAAAACTCAAGAACTACATCAAGATCAAATTTCACAAGCCAGGAGAAGTATTCCTGGGCGTGGTTCACCGCATCGACCGGCCGGTAAGCGGCGCTGTCATTTTTGCTCGGACTTCCAAAGCGCTTTCGCGCCTGAACGAAATGCTGAAGCAGGGAGAAATTCACAAAATCTATTGGGCTGTTGTCAAACAACAGCCTCCTGAAATCCATGGGCATCTGATTGGATATCTGAGCAGGAATGAGGTTAAAAATAAAAGTTTTATAACTCAGTTTCCAGTGCCTGGAGCTAAGAAAGCCGAGTTGAAATACCACCATATTGCCTCAAGCAAGGATTACCATTTACTTGAAGTAGAATTACTGACCGGACGCCATCACCAGATCCGCGCCCAACTGGCAGCCCTCGGCTGTCCCATCAAAGGAGATTTAAAATACGGATATCCCCGTTCCAATCCTGATGGCTCCATTCATCTGCATTCCCGATCCCTGGAGTTTATTCATCCTGTTAAAAAAGAAGTTATTCATATCATTGCCACCACCCCACCAGATAGTTTATGGGATTACTTTTCCGGAAAGTGAACTTCAACCATCAATCACCGGATACAACCACCTTACTGGAAAGCAGCCTGCTGACGACACCCACATTTTCCCCATCCCCCTTTACCAACCATGCCCTCCAGACCGTTCAATTCCGCAACAGGGAATCGCATCAGCTTCAACCCGACTGGATTCTCGGAATTCTGGTATCAGGTTTCATTCTGCTGGCCTGGGCACAGGTATTTTATCACCGGCGGGTCAGGCAGGTTTTTCAGGCTCCGTTTTCGAAAAGGTTTATTAATCAGCTCATCCGTGATGGAAATCTTTTTAAAGAAAGGGTCTCAGTGGCTCTTGGGACCCTTTACCTTCTCACCTTTTCCCTGCTGTTATATCAGGTAAATGAAATGATCCTCCATACAGCTTTCTTTCATTTGCCACCCTGGGGAATTTATTCCCTCATTCTTCTAGGAGTTACCTGCTACTGGCTGGGAAAAATAATTACTATCCAGTTCCTTTCGGTAGTTTTTAATACCATGACAACCACCCGTGCATATCTTCTTAACACCTTGATATTTTGTCTCATCATCGGCATTTTGCTTCTTCCTCTCCTGGTTCTTGTCCTTTACCTGAAATCAATTCTTATTCTATGGATTTGCCTGATTTGCTTTACCTTGATATTCATTTTTAGGGTTATGAGAGGTTTTTTTATTGGAATTAGTTTGACTAAGTTTTCTTATTTATTTTTATTTGTGTATCTTTGCAGCCTCGAATTTTTACCCCTGCTGGTACTTGTCAAAATCTTCCTGATATACATGTAACCACGGGATTCTGAAGGTATTAGGAAACTATTAACCGAAATACAAAAAGGCCTTGAAAATTAAATCTATACTCGTTTCCCAGCCTCAACCCACCGATTTTGAGAAATCCCCCTATGGTGAAATCGCCAGGAAGTTTAATGTTACCATACATTTCCGGAAGTTTTTTAAAATTGAAGGAGTACAGGCAAAGGAATTCCGTAAGGACAGGATTAATATTCTTGATTACTCTGCCGTTATCTTCACTTCAAGGAATGCGGTAGATCATTATTTCAGAATGTGTAAGGAAATGCGAATTGAAGTTCCTGAATCGATGAAATATTTCACCATTTCGGAATCTACCGCCTATTACCTTCAGAAATATGTTCAATTCCGTAAGCGGAAAATATTTCATAGCAAAGAAAGTTTTTCCAACCTGATTGACCATATTAAAAAACACAGAACAGAAAAGTTTTTGCTTCCCTGTTCAGATATCCACAAGCAGGAAATCCCCAAGATGCTTGATGACAATAAGGTTCTTTATAAAAAAGCGGTAATTTACAGGACCCTTGCGAGCGATCTTTCGGATCTCGACATCAGACAGTTCGATATGCTTGTATTTTTCAGCCCTTCCGGGATCAAGTCACTGTTAAAGAATTTTCCGGAATTCGAACAAAAAGAAACAGTTATTGCAGCATTTGGTTCCACCACGGCCAAAGCCGTGAAAGATGCCGGCCTGAAGCTTAACCTGGAAGCACCGACACAAGTAGCTCCCTCCATGACCATGGCCATGGAACAGTTCCTTCAGCAGGAATCAAAAAAGAAATAGCCTGATTTTTATTAATTTCGTTGTGTGAAGAATACCTTTGAAAAAGCAGAAAGGCTGAGCCGTCATGGTCTCATCCGTAAACTCTTTGCGGAAGGCTCTGCTTTTCACATTCCTTTGTTCAGGGTGACCTGGTTAAGGATGGAATCGGAAAATGATGAACAATCCCAGATCATGCTTAGTGTGCCCAAACACAATATTCATGGAGCAGTTGCCAGAAATCTCATCCGCCGTAGAATGAGGGAAGCCTACAGGCAGAATAAGCATGAACTTGGCCAGGGCATTTCAGGGAACCACCAGAAACTCTTGATCTGTATCACCTATACAGCTAAAGAAATACTCCCTTACGCTGACATCCAAGCAAAAATAATCTTACTTTTACAGCGTTTAACAGAAGAAAATGAAAAACTTACCCGGTAAATTTTTCATTTTACTGATTCGGATTTATCAGGGGGCCATTTCTCCCTACCTTATGCCATCATGCAGGTTTACCCCAAGTTGCTCACAATATGGCGTTGAGGCCATTCAAAAACATGGGGCATGGAAAGGCGGATGGCTGGCTATAAAGCGAATAGGCAGATGCCATCCCTGGGGAGGAAAGGGGTATGATCCGGTACCATAAACAATTAAGAATTAGGAATTAGGAATTAAAAATTAATTTTTAAGATGAAACGTGTGTTGAGAGTTGGGATAATTGCCGTGGTTTTTCTTTTGGGAAATTTTATTTTATTGGCTCAGTCACCGGATGATCAAGGCTTTGAAGTTCTTAAGAACCTTGATATTTATTCGATGCTGATGAAGGAACTCAGCAATGAATATGTGGATGTGATTAAACCAGGTGAACTTACCCAGGCCGGGATAGAAGCCATGCTGGAATCCCTTGATCCTTATACCAACTTCATACCCGAATCACAGGTTGAAGATTATAAATTCATCACCACCGGACAATACGGAGGAATAGGATCCCTGATACATCAACAGGGGGATTATGTGATCATTTCTGAACCTTATGAGGGATCTCCGGCCTGGAAAGCCGGATTGAAAGCCGGAGATAAAATTATCGAAGTCAATAAACAGTCGGCTAAAAAAAAGACCTACGATCAGGTAAGCGCCATTCTTAAAGGGCAGCCCGGGACAAAAATCGATCTGGTCATTGAGCGGGACGGAGAGCCAAAACCGATCGAAATGGCCATCACCCGTGAAATCATAAAAATCGACAATATCCCATACGCGGGCATGGTGGATCCGCATATCGGCTACATCAAACTTTCCGGCTTTACCCAGAATGCCGGGAAAGAAGTGAAACAAGCTTTTCTGAAGCTAAAGGAAGCCAATGACCTGAAAGGAATCATCATTGATCTGCGCGGAAACGGAGGAGGCTTACTGAATGAAGCTGTTGATATCGCCAATATTTTTGTCGAAAAGGGACAGGAAATCGTCAGTACCAAGGGTAAAAAAGCCGATAAAAACCGTGACCATGCCACCATGAATCCACCGGTTGACCTTAGTATCCCTGTGGTCGTCCTGGTTGACAGACAAAGCGCCTCTGCCAGTGAAATCCTGGCAGGTTCCATGCAGGACCTCGACAGAGGTGTGATCATCGGACAAAAAACTTTTGGCAAAGGCCTTGTCCAGAACGTCGTCCCACTCAGCTATAACGCTCAGTTAAAAATTACTGTTGCCAAATATTATATCCCCAGCGGCCGTTGCATCCAGGCCATTGATTATTCCCATAAAAATAAAGAAGGTGTTTTTACCAAGATCCCGGACTCCCTCATTCGCGCCTTCAAAACCAGAAACGGCCGCGTTGTTTATGATGGTGGCGGCATCAATCCTGATCTGAGCTTAGCCCCTCGTCATTTCAGCGACCTGGCAGTGACCCTTTACGGGAAATTCCTGATTTTCGATTTTGCCACCCAATATAACAGAAAAAATAAAACGATCCCTCCAGCCGGTAGTTTTGAAGTCGATGATGCCACCTACCAGGATTTCTTAACCTATATTGCTGATAAAAACTATGTTTATAATACAAGCAGTGAACAAGCATTGGAACGCCTGAAGAAGGAAGCAGAAAAAGAAAACTACTTCGATGCCATCAGGGAGGAATATGATCACCTGAAAGCCCGCATGGAAAGCGATAAGAAAGAAGATCTTAAAAAATATGAAAGCCAGATCAGAGAATTGCTGAAGATGGAAATAGTCACCCGGTACTATTATCAGAAGGGAAAAATAGAATCTGCCCTGAAAAATGACCAGGAACTTGCCATGGCGATTTCCACACTGAAAGACCCTGAAATATACTCAGCCATTCTGAGTGGGAAATACGTTCAGCCCAAACCTGAAATAACGCCTGCTGCAGAAGAGGATGATGAAGGAAGCATTCTGGATTAAAATCTCTACCATGAAACAAATCACCCATACTTTCGAATATCAGGTTTTCGATGCTTTGCGGGATCTGAGCCCTGAAGATTTTGCCCTGCTTGAAAAGGCCAAAGCCTCCCTTGCCTCCTCCTACGCACCCTATTCCCATTACCATGTTGGTGCTGCCGTGCGACTGGAAAACGGAGAAGTTGTCTGCGGCAGCAACCAGGAAAATATGTCATTTCCTGCCGGTTTATGTGCTGAACGTGTAGCTGTTTATGCTGCGGCCGCACAATATCCAGGCATCACTATCGAAGCTCTGGCTATCACTGCCAGCGCTGAAGCTTTTCCGGTGAAAGAACCAGTCTCTCCCTGTGGCATATGCCGTCAGGCTATTGTCGAATATGAAATAAAATTTCAAAAAAAAATCCGGCTTATCCTGGGCGGAGAATCCGGTTCGGTATATGTTATCGAAGGCATGCAAACCTTACTGCCCCTGACTTTCATTGAAAAATGCCTGATGAAATCACCTCAAAACAAATAAATCATGAATAAATATTTCCCCTTTCTCCTCATCATCCTTTTCATCTCCCTGACCGCCTTAAAAAGTGATAAACCTGCCTATATTATATACAACAACAAGGGAAAATCAGTCGATTATGAAGATCTTTTGAAGGCTGCAAAAACATCAGACCTGATCTTTTTCGGAGAAATACATAATAATCCTATCTGCCACTGGCTGGAATATGAGCTTACCCGAGACCTTTATGAAGAAAAAAAGGAAAATCTGTCACTTGGGGCAGAAATGCTTGAACGCGACAATCAACTGCTGGTAACGGAGTATATAAGTAAAATGATCCGTAAGAAAGATTTTGAAGCCGAGGCCAAACTCTGGCCCAATTATAAAACCGATTATGCACCGATCGTGGATTTCGCCCGGGAGAAAGGCCTGAGATTTGTGGCTACCAATGTTCCCCGCCGATATGCTGCCCTGGTCAATCAAAAAGGCTTTGAAGGTCTGGATAGCATCAATGCCGCGGAACGCGGATTAATGGCAGCCCTGCCCATTAAATACGATACCACTCTGGAATGTTATAAATCCATTGCTAAAGCGGTTGGCGATGGAATGCCCGCCCATTTAACCCAGAACCTGGGCAAGGCACAGGCATTGAAAGATGCCACCATGGCGCAGTTCATTATGAAAGGCGGTCCCGGGACCGGACAATGCTTTCTGCATTTCAACGGGGCATACCATAGCGACAATTATCAAGGTATCGTATGGTACGCCAAAGATTATATCCGCAAGAATACCATCCCCGTAAAAATCATGACGATCAGTTGTGTTGAACAGGATACGATTACTGAACTGAAAAAAGACAATATCGGTAAAGCCGACTTTATCATCTGCATCCCATCATCCATGATAAAGACACCATAGAAGATCCACCAACTCACTAAGCAAACGTATAGTACGCGTTGATCAGGAAGTTCCAGCCGGTCACGATGATGGTGGCCACCAGCTTGGAGACATAGAAATTCACCTTGAATTTTCCCGACATAGCCCAGATGATCAAGAGGTTGATACCTAATCCGATCAGTGCGATGATGAAAAACCGGGTGAATTCCAGGGTGATATTCGGGTTATGACTTTGGAAAGTCCAGAGGCGGTTCAGCATATAATTGGTAGTGGCTGCAAAACTGAAACCCAGGGCATTGGCCAAATATTTCTGAATTTTAAGGAATTCCTTGCAGACAAATGTGATCCCGAAATCGACAAAAACACCTGAAAACCCCACCATGCTGAATTTGATGAATTTCAGAAAAAAGGCTTCAGTAAAGAAGGATTGAAGGTCCATAGGGCAGAATTAAAAGATGGAAGATTCAGGATACAGAAATAAATTATAAAATCATGATTAATACCTGATGCTGACCTTCACGGATGATCTCTACATTCACAGTCATGCCGTGTTTCAGCTTTGAAAGACGCGACATGTATTCATAGATATCGCCAACGCTCATTCCATTCAATCCCACGATGATGTCGCCTTTTTTCAATCCGCCTTTATCGGCCGGCCCATCTTTTGTTACTCCATCCACCCTCAGGCCTTTCTTTTCGGTCCCGGCGAAATCAGGCATGATCCCCAGGGTCACTTTCAACCGGCGCCCGCTACGGCCTGCGCTTTCTTTCTTACCAGATGCTTTAAACGTCAACGATTTTTGTAGTGTATCAATCGTAAAAATCAGAGCTGCCGCATAATCCCCGATTTTCTTCTCCGCAGGAAAATCCAGTTTCCCTGTATCATCAAAGGGTGTATGATAATCGGCATGAACACCGGTATTGAAATATAAAACCGGAATATCAGCAGCATAAAAAGAAGCATGATCCGAAGGACCATATCCATCAGGAGAATGGACAACTTTAAAAGATAATCCCTTTTCAATGTCACGAAGAATGGTATCTGCTTCCACTGAGGTTCCCGTTCCGCTGACAGAAATTGCATTTTTTTCTTTATTGAAACGACCAACCATGTCGAAGTTAAACATGGTTTTAATCTTTTTCAGGTCCACCGGGGGATGATTGACGAAGTACTTTGATCCGATCAGGCCAATCTCTTCTGCGCTGAAAGCCACGAAAATAATGCTCCTTTTCAGTTTGTCTTTTTCTCCGGCCATTTTACCGGCCAGTGCCATGACCATGGCTGTTCCCGATGCATTGTCGTCAGCCCCGTTATGGACTGCGACAGTATCGGGCATCCGGGATCCACTGCCTGATCCTCCAAAACCAAGATGATCATAATGAGCGCCAACAATGATGTATTCGTCCTTCAAAACAGGATCATTTCCATCGATCAGGGCAATCACGTTGGCTGTTTTTTCTGTTTGCTGGATCACCTCAATAGTCGCTGCAAGGGTCACAGGAATTTCCAGGCTGTAAGGCGCTTTTGCGATAGAAATAATCTTTTCCAGGCTGTCAGTGGTCAACCCCGATTTATTCAGAAGCTGATCGGCAAGTTGCCGTTTAATACTGATCACCGGAATTCCGCTGGTGACTTCGTTGTTTTCCACCAGCAGGGGCATCAGCTTATCATCTTTTTCAAGTCCCCGGGGTGTAACAATTAAAACACCGGCAGCTCCTTTATCTTTTGCCGTCAGAATTTTACTTCGGATATCGCTGAAAGGAATGAATTTGCTGTCAGAATTATCCAACTCTGGATCTGCCCGGAAAATCATGACCCATTTCCCTTTAACATTCTGTCCGGCATAATCGTTCCATTTCAGACTATCAAGCGCAAGATCAAAACCGTAGCCGGCAAATACGACAGGGGCATTGATTTCCCCGCAGGAAGAAAAAGCCAAAGGGATAAAATCCCTTTTAAGCATTCCGGTGAAGCCTTCGAATTTCAGTTTATTGTCCTCGCCCACTTTGACATCAGTCACGATATCGAAGTACTGAAATCCCTGATCAGCTAAGGGCTTCAATCCTGATGCCCTGAAATGATCCAGGATGTAGTTGGCGGCTAAATTGATTTCAGGACTGCCGGGTTTCCTGCCTTTCAGGGAATCGGAGGCCAGAAACTGCACATAACCATGAAGTTCCTTTGCTGTGATCTCACCCTTCTGCGCATAAAGAAACAAAGAAAAAACACATAAGACAAAAACGGTATAAACCTTAAAAAACCTCATAATTCCTGTTTTTTTATTCCCAATTCCTCACTCCTAATTTCTGATTGATTTAATAATTCCTCCCCCTACCACCACTTCTCCATCATAAAATACGGCAGATTGTCCCGGAGTGATACTGTCATTGGGATGAAAAAAAGCAACCATTACTTCTCCGTTTTCCATCGGCTCGATCAGGGCTTCCTTCTCTTTTTGTGCCGAACGGATTTTACAATGAACCTCCATCGGATATTCTAATTTCTCTATTGATATCCAGTTCAGATCAGTAACAACGAAGACGGCATTATAGGTTTCCTTTCGGGTGCCAACAATGACTGTATTCAGCTCTTGATCGAGCGCTATCACATACAAAGGTTCGGAATAAGCAATTCCCAGTCCTTTACGCTGGCCAATGGTATAATTCCAGATTCCCTGATGGTGACCCAGAACCTTACCTTCCAGATCAACAATGTCTCCGGGGTTCTCAGGGATATCCAGGAGATCCTTATAATCTCCTCCGTAAAAATCCTGGCTCTCTTCAATATCTTCTACCGTAATTCCTACCTCACGAGCCATAGCTTTGATATCTGATTTTTCATATTCCCCCAGGGGGAGTAATATCTTCGAAAGCTGCTCCTGATTCAGACGATAAATAAAATAGGTCTGATCTTTTTTAGGATCGGCTGCTTTCAAGAGAAGGAATCTTTTCTTTTCTTCATTCCATTCACTCCTGGCATAATGCCCGGTGGCAAAGAAGTCGAATAAAAGTCCCTCTTTTTCAGCCATTTTAGGCAGAAGACCGAATTTTATCAACTGGTTGCATTTGATGCAAGGATTGGGTGTTCGGCCGGCAAGATATTCCGATTTAAAATACTGTAAAACAGATTCTTTATAGGCAACAGAGCAGTCAAAAACATGATGTTCAATGCCCAGTTTATCAGCCACTGCTTTGGCTCCCTGTATCTCCTGCTGTTCATCAGGACCGTAACAGGCATGTTTACCGCTAGATTGGTATTGCCCGTCCCAGATAGCCATAGTTACACCGGTAACATGGTAACCTTGCTGCCTGAGGAGATAAGCGGCCACAGAAGAATCAACTCCTCCGCTCAGTCCGACGATTACTTTCGATTTTTCTGACAATGTATTAAAAATGAGCTGCAAAGTTACTGATTATTTAATTCTATGACAGTTCGTCAAACCACGATCAGAGAATTAAAAGTATAGGAAAAACAGAAACAAAGTTTAACACGACATATACCATGGAAAAGCAGCCAGTTGCTAATTATCGCTTTTTATAACCTATCTTTGTATATAGTTTTGCAAAAAATAATTCTATGAAATCTCAGAAAATAGTACTGACAATACTTTCAACTTTACTGGCATTTTCCTTTTCCGCTTGTCGGAAGTCCATTCCTGACGACAATTCAGGCAAACCAAAAAAGATGGAAGATCTAAAAGTGGCAGCCAGCTTCAACTGGGAGTCTTCCCGTGAAGTTACTGTTTCCATTGCTTCAAATTTTCCAAATTATGTTGGAAAACTTGCAAAAGTGACTATCTATAACGGGAATCCCGCTGATGACGGGCTGGTGCTGCTAACCGGATCGGCAGGTTATAATTTCCCTTTCGACACCAGGCTCAGGGTACCGACAGCTTTGAAACAAATCTATCTTCAGTTGGATTACGGGGATGGCAATATACAAGTTGCCGGGGTAAACGTTGAAGATAATATAAACTATACCTTTTCAGCCAGCAGTGCGGTAAAGGAAAGCTATGCCACGAATGAACCGGATTGCACATCTGGTTGTGATGTTACAGTAACTGGTAATTCGGTTACTATCAAAAATGGGAAAACCTATTGTATTACAACTCCATTTTCAGGAACGATAAATTTCGAATTCTGGAATGGAGGAGGTACCCTTAAAATTTGTTCTACAGCCAACATAAGCAGCATCAATAGCCTGGGAGGTACGAATTGTTCGATCCTGGTTACAGGCAGCGGAGTGCTGAATGTCAGCAATTCATTTTCCATGGATGGCAGTGCCAGCATTACCATCTATTCTGCAGCCCATGCGCATTTTAATGGTGGCATTAATATGAATCAGTCAACAACGGCCATCACGAACTATTCTTCTGATTTTACTATAGGTCAGACATTTTCTCCCAACGGACCAGTATTTAATTATGGCAGCATGTCAATCAGCGGAAGCTATAACATCAATGGCGGAAGTAGTCTGATTAACACAGGAATATTTAATGTAAACGGGTCCTTCCAGGCCAATAAAAATGTCACCAATACCGGGTCAATCGAAGTTCAGGAAACCGTGAATCTAAATTCTGGTAGTGTTGTCCAGAACGATTGTAAATGGATCATCCATGGATCATTGAATGTTAATCCGACCAGTCTGAACATGAACAATGGATACATGAAAGTGGATGAAACTATAAGTCTGAACAGTGGAACTTTAAACCTTTCAAACCAATCGCAGATAAGTGCTAACAACATGGTTCTCAATTCAGATGCCAATGGTTCCGGAAGCCGGAGTTCCATCAAGGTTACTACTGCTACCATTAATGGCGCAAAAGTTAAAGGATCCATTGAATTTGCTACTCAGAATGGCACCATCAATAACGGGAATGCATCGAAATTCATCAATGGTGCTACCCTGGTTAGTTGGGCCAATATAACCAATTACATTCCCAAGGATGAGTGTAATCCTGAAGGTATCGGAGATAATCCACAACCTACCGATACCGATGGGGACGGAGTTCCGGATATCCTTGATGATTATCCTACTGATCCCACACGTGCATATAACAATTATTATCCAGCTAAGAATGTATTTGGATCCCTGGCTTTTGAAGATCTCTGGCCGGCGAAGGGCGATTATGATATGAACGACCTCGTCGTGGATTACAACTACTGGTATATCACCAATGCGCAAAATAAGGTTGTGGATGTGAAACCTACTTTCTATGTAAGAGCTGTGGGAGCTTTTCTGCAGAATGGCTTTGGATGGCAGTTTGATGGTGTGCTTCCGGGAGCGGTTGCCTCAGTAACTGGGTACAGTCTGCAAAAAGGATACATCAGCCTGGGAGGCAATGGTGTGGAAAACAACCAGGCCAAGGCGGTGGTTATAGTATTCGACAATGCCGATAACGTGCTCCACAGGGTCGGTGGCGCTTTCTTTAACACCGAGAACAATGGTTTATACGGAATTTCTGACAGTCTGAAGATCAATCTTCATTTTGCTATTCCACAGGAACAGGCTGCTGTCGGGACACCTCCTTACAACCCATTCCTGATCAAGAATATGGGCAGGGGTATTGAAGTTCATCTTCCTGATAAGCCACCGACTTCACTCGCTGATCCTGATTACTTTGGGACTATTGATGATAATTCCAATCCGGCTACGGGCAGGTATTACAAGACCAGCACCAACCTTCCCTGGGCCATCAACATCCCGGTTAAATTTGATTATACCTGGGAAATGGTACAAATTGTCTACGGTCACCTGAAATTCGGCGCCTGGGCAGAATCGAGCGGCTCCCAGTATTCCGACTGGTATAAAAACCTTTCCGGATACAGAAATCCTGCACAGATCTACGCGAAACCCAATTGACTTTTTTTCTGAGGTTTAAAATTCCCGAGCATCATTGCCGGGGATTTTTATCTGCATAAAAATCAATACCTTTACATTCATTACAACGATCCCGGATACAAAATGAATTGAAACGTTTTATGCGCTGTCAGATACATTTACGAATTAGTACTTGCTCACCACCCTGGCTTTTTATTATATTTACACTCAACCCAGAATTAAAAAACCAACCAATGAAAACCATTTCCAAATTTTCAGCATTCACCATCATCCTGCTTTTTTCAGCAGGATCACTGATGTTCCAATCCGGTTGCCGGAAGACGCTTAACCCGGATAACCCTACCTCCCCAGAGCATTTTACAGAGTTGAAGATCCAACCCGGCTTCAGATTTGATAATTTTATCGATCTCGATGTGAATATCGGTGTCGGCAATCCTGGACAGGAAACTTTCTTCCTCATCCAGATATTCCAGGATAACCCTGCCCAGGGGGGGAAACTGATCGTAAGCGGCGGAACAGATAATACCCTGCAATACAAAACGAATCTGAGAGTTCCGACGCGATTAAAGGAACTCTGGGTTGGCAAAGTCACACCCTTGGGCCTTACCGAATATGTAGCTGTTCCAATTGCCGGAAAAACATTCAACTATATCTTTGGTCAAAGTAATGTAAAATCAGGAAATGCCATTGAAAGCAATGACTGCAATACAGGCACCCCGATCACCTCATCCGGAACATATACCGTCAATTCAGGACAGATCTATGTTGTTCAGCCTGGCATTTCTGTCACCCTTAATATGACTATTAATGCAGGTGGTGTTTTGAGGGTCTGCGGAACAGCCAATATTACTGGATTAATTGGAAACGGGACCCTGATTGTTTCCCCTTCCGGTCTTGTCACGGTTCCGGTAGCAAACATTTATGCAGATATTGAAAATTACGGAACGGCGAATTTTGCACAATCCGGTAATAATAAAACTTTCAACCTTAAAGAAGGCGGCACATTCACCAACTGGGGCACATTCACTGTTTCCAATGGTTTAAATGTGAAAGGTATCCTGACCAATTATTATCATTTTACGGTGATCGAAGATGCCCAAACTCAGGATAACGGGAGGATTATTAATTATTGTCAGCTTTATGTAAATTCAGTTAAAAATACTGCATTCCAGATCGTTACCGGTACCCAATCCAACCCCGGCCTTGTCAATCAGGCCAATGCTTTCATCAAAGTAATCGGAAAAACTAGCATTTCCGGACAGGGATATGCATCTCTTGGATTGCAAAGCCTGATTGAAACAGGAACTTTCGATATCCAGGGAGACGTTTACGGACCTTCTTCCCAGGGATCACAGATCCATGGAATCAATGGAACAAGTAAGACTTCTGCTGCTTACTTGACCGGGTACATTGACTTATGGGCACCGACAATCAGTCCAAAAAACGGTACCTTCGGGCCAAATATAACCTGGCATGATCCCGGCTATACCATTCCTGCCCAGGATTGTAACGCTCCCCAGCCACCGGTCATTACCAGTTCGCTGGTGGCTGCTGGCTTACAAAACCAGGCCATCACGCCCCATGTCATCACTGCGACAGGAACCGATCCTATCACTTTTAATGCCACCAACCTTCCAGCCGGGCTCTCCTATAACGCTACAACTCATACAATCAGCGGAACTCCGACAGTGGTGGGCACGACGAATATAATACTTACAGCCGATAATCTGGTTGGCATAGATACCAAGACGCTTGTCTTCACCGTCACCTCCCCGGGAACTCCTCCGGTAATTACTTCTGTGCTTTCGGCTAAGACTCCGGTAAACCAGTCTTTCACTTATACTATTGAAGCCAGTGGAACCAGCCCAATCTCTTATAATGCGACCAATCTGCCGGCCGGGCTAACCTATAATTCGACCACTCATCAGATCACCGGAACACCTAATGTCGCCGGGGTCAATAACATACCATTATCGGCCACTAACAATGCAGGGACAGATAATAAAACCCTGGTTCTCACGATTGGAACCCCGCCATCTATTAACAGCGCGTTAACAGCCAACGGAGTAACAGGACAGCAGTTTTTAACTTATACTGTATCTGCATCCGGTTCTTCACCGATTACCTACAATGCCACCAACCTTCCTCCGGGACTTAGTTTTAACCCGAATACTCATTCCATTAATGGTGCACCTTCACAGGTAGGGGTTACAGATGTCACTTTAACTGCCACCAATGAATATGGAAATGATTCCAAGATACTTGTCATTACCATTATCGCCGGGCCTCAGCCACCTGTTATTACCAGTTCACTGACAGCTGCCAGTGTTAAAAACCAGGCCTTCAGTTACACTATTACCGCTGAGGGTACACAACCCATCACTTTTACTGCAACAAATCTTCCTCCTGGACTTAGTTTCGATCCTGCAACTCATATTATTTCTGGTATACCAACATCTGCAGGAGTAACTAACGTTCCGCTAACAGCAACGAATTCAGCAGGAACAGATAGTAAAACCCTGGTGATTACCATTGTTAATCCTGTCATAATAGATACTGATGGAGATGGCGTGCCCGATAGCCAGGATGCATATCCCCTGGATCCTACCCGTGCATTCAACTCTTATTACCCCAATGAAACAGATTATGGATCCTATGCCTTTGAAGATCTCTGGCCTGCTTATGGTGATTATGATTTCAACGACCTTGTCGTCAACTTCAACTACAAGATTGTCACCAATGCCCAGAACAAAGTCGTTGACCTGATTGCCAGATTTAAAATTAAAGCCGCTGGAGCATCCTATAATAATGGGTTCGGAGTGTCATTTAATACTGCATCGGCAAATATCGCCAGCGTGACGGGTTGTATTAAAATGGGGTCATCCGTCAATATTGATCCAAAGGGTTACGAATCAGGACATGTCAACAACACTGTAATTATTCCATTTGATGCCGTAAACAATGTCTTAGGCGGTGCACTGGCGAATACAGTACACGGCGGATTTACTGTTCAAACTCAGGAACAGACCGTAACGATGCATCTTTCCACCCCTCAGACCAGTATTGGCACGCCTCCTTATAACCCCTTTATTTTTGTTAATCAGGATCGGTCAAAAGAAGTACATCTGAAGGATCAGCCTCCAACAGTACTTGCCAATCCGGTATTTTTCGGAAGCCTGGACGATGGGTCAATTCCTGCCCAGAATCTTTATTACCGTTCACAAACCGGATTACCATGGGCCATGGAAGTTCCTGTTGACTTTGATTACCCTGTTGAGAAAGCCGATATCGTGCAAACCTATCTCCATTTTGCTGACTGGGCTCAATCATCTGGTTCATTATATCCCGATTGGTATATGAATAAACCGGGTTATAGAAATGTATCAAATATTTATTAGAAGCTAAATATTATCAAGTGGTTTTTGTTTTCTGAGGTTGAAAATCCCCGTGCGTCACTGCCGGGGATTTTTCATTAAAACTACCGACAGGTATATCACAACTAAAAAAACTCCTGCTCCTGATATCATAAACATTACTTGAGGACCAGCTGTGAACCATAGCACTCCAGCCAGACTGCTGGCCAGAAGAGTGAAAATACTGGCAAAACTGGTATAGAAACCTATTGCCGTTGCCACATCTTCCTTTTTTGCCATATTCGAGAGGAGCGCTTTGGAAATTCCTTCGGTTGAGGCAGCATAAATGCCATAAAGGAAAAACAATATCACAAAGAGGAACAGGGAACTGGCAAATCCCATGCAGGAGTAAACAATGGCAAACAGCAACAATCCACTGATCAACATGGTTTTCAGCCCGATTTTATCAGCCAGGGCGCCAAGCGGATAAGAGAACAGGGCATATACCAGATTATAAAAAATATAGACACCTATCATCATGGCATCCGATAAATGATGTTCTTTCAATGCCAGAAGCAGGAAGGCATCAGAGCTGTTAAACAAGGTAAAAATCAGCAAACCGACTACCAGGTAACGGTAAGCAGGAGTAGACATGGACCAGTATTTCATATAGGAAAAGAAACCTATGGAAGTTGGTGAGTTGGTGAGCTGGTGAGCTGGTGAGTTGGCGAGCTGACGAGCTGGTGAGTTATCTTTCAGTAAAAATGTCAGAGCTATAGCAATGAGTCCGGGAAAAAAAGCGATGAAAAAGAGCCAGATGTATTGCTCCGGATAAAAATAAAGGAAAACTAAAGCGAAAACGGGGCCAATGGCCGCTCCAATAGTATCCATGGATCGGTGAAATCCAAAAACTTTTCCCTTATGTTCAGGTGTTGTTTCATCACTCAGCATGGCATCTCTGGCTGATGTCCGGATGCCTTTCCCGAAACGGTCAAGGGTACGGGCAAAAAAGATCCACCACGGGAAAGTAAAAAGAGCCATCATGGGTTTTGAAAAAGCGCTCATGATATAGCCGGCCCTCACAAATGGAACCCTTTTCATCGTTTTATCAGAAAGCTGTCCGAAATATCCCTTGCTCAGACCTGCTGTAGCTTCAGCAACACCTTCAAGGATCCCGATAAGCATGATGGAAAACCCAATGGATCGAAGGTAAACAGGCATGACAGGATACAGCATTTCGCTGGCAACATCGGTGAAAAGGCTCACGAAAGAAACCAGCAGAATGGTCCGGGTCAGGATTTTTTGTTTATTAACCACAATCGTAAATCGTAAATTATTTCCTGAGGTATTCCTTCGCCACGGTACTTAGTTTATTGTTCCAGTGCTTACTTGCCGCTTCCGCATAACCGAGGGTTTCATCATCATAATAGCTAATCTTCTTTAATAAATTAAAGGCATTCATCCGGGTTTCAAATTCAAATTTTGGTCCGGAATAAGCGATTAATTCAGGTAAAAATTCCTTTTTCCCGCTCAAGATGGCAATTTCCAACCACTTCATCCGTATATTTTTCCCCCTCCATCCTTCTTCCTTTTCGGTTTGTGCAAGATATTCCGTAATCTGAGCGGGAAATGATTGTGAAAGACGGTTCAGGGCAATCTCAATATTCAGGTATGAAGAATCATGCAGGCATTTTTCCACTTCAGGCTTTAATGATAATGGAACGGGATTCAGGTTTATTAAAGCCGTTTTCCTGACATTGGCATCAGGATCATTCAACGCAGAACGGTACAATCCAGTAACCACATCATTTATATCAACACCCAGTTGATTCAGAATTTCAGATTTCATCAAATGAAAAGACTCTTCAGGATATGCTTTGACAAGCAGTTCGGATTTTTGAGTCAAGGGGAAAGAACTTAATGCCATCAGCGCATCATAGCGGTCAATCATTTCTTTAGCTCCATGAAGTTGAGCTGAAAGTTCATTAAAATTGCGTTCGAAAGAAAGTTTTTTCAGGATTTTTCTACCCGGGTCAAATAACAAAAAGGCGATTTTTCTTCCGGATGTATTCGATATGAAAACAACCTGTTCCTTCTTTTCAATCCAGACAAGGATACTGTCAAAACTTCCATCCGTATAATAAACTTCCAATTTCACAGGCATTTTAAAAAGACCTTTCAATTCCGTTACTTCCTGCAATTGCTGAACATGAACCTGAATAGCTTGATGATTTAAACTATCCAGGATAACAGAATACTCAACCTTATAATGGGGTTCGCCGCCCCTTAAAATCCATTCATCGAAGAACCAGTTAAATGGTTTCCCGCCTGCTTCATAAACACAACGGATAAAATCGTTGGTTTCTGCATAATTGAACCCATATTTTTGTAAATATAGTTTTATGGCATCTTTAAACTCCCGCTCTCCCATCACGTATCTCAGCATATCCAGTACCAGTGAACCTTTCTGATAAATCCGCTGCACGCCACCCTGGCTTCCTCCTACCGGGAAATCATTTTTCTTCGCAGCCTCGAAAACCTGGAACATTTCATCATTTCTGATGTTCTGATAATAGTCTTCCCCGTAAATACTTTTTTCAAAAAGCTTGGCATAATAGGTTCCAAAGCTTTCGGTCAGCCAAACATCCCGGTTAACAAAATGAGCGATATAATTCCCGAACCATTGATGGGCAAGTTCATGGGCGTTCACATTGACATAATTCCTTTGCCACCAGGAGCGGGGAGTGATCTGCATATAATCTCCAAAAATCGTACTGGTCGTTGTTTCCATGGCCCCATACATATAATCGATAACCGGAGCCTCACGGTAAACCGGATATGGATAAGATACTCCCATTTCTTTATTAAAGAAAGAAAACATTTTCTCTGTGTATTTATACGTGGTATTTACACGATCAGGCATATCAGAGTAATACCAGAATTCAAGCGGAATTCCGCCTGACGTTTTTGACATTTTATACTGGTAATCACCAATAACCAGGGCCGTTGAAAAATATGGATGATTTTTCCGCATGGCATAATGCCAGGTCAGGGTACCGTCAGGATTCTCTGTCACCCTGATCCGTTCCCCATTGGAGAAAACCTTGAAATTCTTATCGAAAGTGACATACAGCTCAGTGGTAATTCTTGCATCAATGTATGGCAACCAGCCATGGGGACGATGAGCCCAGATTTCCTTTCTTTTACCCTCCTCCTCAGGCCTCCATCCGATAAAATAAATGGCTCCTGCCAAAGGTCTTGCGGAATAACTGATGAGCAGCTGAGCAGGATTTCCTTTTGTTAATAATGAGATGTGGGATACGGCCTGCCTGCCGGTCAGGCAGGCCTGCGGGATGTCTTCCGGATAAATTACCAGGTTCTTGCCGGATAACTTAAAGCTGACTTTCTTATGATCGATTTCAACTGTTTTAATGTTGAAATCAGGAGTATAAAAAACGATGGAATCAGTTCTATACCGATTTGGGATAATTGTGAATTCAGCGTTCCCTGTCACTTCGTTATCAGAAGGATTAAAACTTATCCTGGCTTTCAGGTGTTTCAGACTAACAGAGAGGTCCGTGGGAATGGATGCCGGATCGGCATAATAAGTAAGGGTTTTTTCCTGAGCATAAGAAGCAAAGCCAATCACAATTAAGAAAAGAAGGATTGTATGACGGGTACTCAAAAATTCCATGATCGAAAAAATTAGTAAGTTTGTCCATATTTTATTGCTGCAGGCAAATATGACGACATCCAAAATTAACAAAAAAACAGGTAACTCAAATATCGTTTCCGTCATTGACGGACAGGAAATTGAAAGACAAAGGCTGTCGAGGGAATTGCATGATGGTATCGGACAATCCCTCATTGCGATAAAAATGAAGCTGGATAGCCTGACTTATTTACCGGAAAAAGAAATTAAAGAAAACCTTGAAAGCATTAAAGTTCAATTTGACCATATCATTGATGAAATCCGGCGTATTACCACGGACCTGATGCCTCCTGTCCTGGATGAATTCGGTCTTGTCATTGCCTTATTTAATCTATGTGAGGATTCAAGCAGGGCATCCGGTATAAAAGTAAAATTTGAACATCGTGTCAGAACAGATCTCTGGAATAAAAAAATTCAGACTCACTTATATCGTATTTTTCAGGAAGCAATTCATAATATTGTGAAGCACTCCGGGGCTAAGCAGGGATACCTGAGGCTGACAAGTCATGGAGAAGACATCTATCTCAGCATCCAGGATGATGGCATCGGTTTTCGTCCTAAAATTCCCATGAACCAGGGAGGTCATGGATTGCACAATATCCATGAAAGGGTAAATTTACTGAATGGCAGCATTGACATTAAATCAGCCCCGGGGAAAGGAACACTGATTCAAATAAAAGTCCCATTGCACCAATGATCGAAAAGATAAAAATATTTTTGACAGAGGACCATGATCTGGTCAGGGACGGAATCAAAGCTTTGCTATCCGGTATCCCGGATATTATCATCATTGGAGAAGCCAATTCCGGGAAAAGTCTATTCGAGAAATTACAGATTGTTCAGCCGGATATAATTGTATTGGATATTTCTCTTCCCGACATCTCAGGTATTGAAATTACAAAGAGAATTAGCATTGAATATCCTCAGATCAAAATTCTTATCCTTTCCATGTATACCCATGAAGATTTTATCTTTAATGCGCTGAAAGCCGGAGCTATTGGTTACCTACCTAAAAACACCACCCGGGATGAACTTGTCAGGGCAATTTATGCTGTTTATAAAGGAGAAGAGTTTTTCGGTGATTTAATTTCCAAAATTCTTGTCAACAGTTATATCAGGAATGTGACTGAAAAAGATACCGAGGATAAAAAAATATTATCCCTTTCGGTCAGGGAACTGGAGATTTTAAAACTCATCGTTGAAGGATTTACCAACAGGGAGATAAATAAAGTACTGGGAATCAGTATAAGAACTGTTGAGACGCACAAAAATCACATCATGAAAAAACTTGGGTGCAAATCTTCCGTTGAAATGGTCAAACTGGCGATCAGAAATAAAATAATTAAAATGTAAATGGTATTGTCAGGATGAAGCTCTTTACAACAAAAAAAGAAATAAAAAGCGAACTGCTTAAATTCAGGAGCCAGGGATTATCCATTGGATTTGTTCCTACCATGGGTGCTTTGCATGAGGGTCACCTGTTCCTGATAAGAAGATCTGTTCAGGAAAATGATATAACGGTCTGCAGTATTTTTGTAAATCCTGCCCAGTTTAATAATCAGGATGACCTTATTAAATATCCCAGGTCATTGGATAAAGATGTTGCAATGCTGGAAAAGGAAGGTTGCGATATATTATTTGCTCCTGACGTGGAAGAAATGTATCCAAAGAAGAAAAAAATCCGGATAGAAATTGATTTCGGAATGCTGGATAAGGTCATGGAAGGAAAATTCCGTCCGGGTCATTTCAAAGGTGTAGCAATCATAGTCAAAAAACTTTTTGAAATCATGGAACCCTCCCGTTCCTATTTCGGTAAAAAAGATTATCAGCAACTTGCGATCATAAAACATCTCGTGAGGGTACTTGAGTTACCCACCGAGATCATTTCCTGTGAAACAGTCAGAGAACCTGATGGATTGGCCATGAGTTCCCGGAATATGCGGCTGACTATTGCGGAACGTGATCTCGCCCCGAAAATTTTTCAGGTTCTTTGCAAAGTAAGGGACAAGGTCGGTAAAATACCCGTTTGGGAATTAAAAGAATGGGCAATTAAAAAGTTACAGGAGAACCCCGAGTTAAGGGTTGAATATTTCGAAATTGCCGAGAAAGACTCATTGATGCCGATTGACAGCTGGACACATAAAGATACCGCAGTGGCATTGACTGCTGTTTTCCTCGGCGACGTGCGACTGATCGATAATGTTGAACTTTTTTCTTAATTTTGCAGCATGATGCAGATTCAAGTTTTAAAATCGAAGATACACCGTGCCACAGTTACTGATGCCAACATCAATTATGTGGGGAGTGTTACTGTCGATGAGAACCTGATGAAAGCTGCCAACCTGATCGAATTCGAACAGGTTCAGGTGCTGAATATCAATAACGGGGAACGGATCGAAACCTATGTTATTAAAGGTAAAAAAGGAAGCGGAATCATTTGTCTTAATGGAGCTGCTGCCCGGAAATTTTTACCCAATGACATTGTAATCATCGTTTCTTACGCTATAATGGATTTTGAAACTGCAAAGTATTTTCAACCTGCCATCGCTTTTCCCGACAAAGGAAACAAACTCCCACGTGGAAAAAAGAAATAAGATAATTACAGCCCTCAAGTTCATTTTCTTTCTCGGATTGGGATTGGTTGTTATCTGGCTTTCTTTGCGAAATCTTACTCCTGCTGAAACAGCACAAATCGTTCATTCATTCCGCATTGCCAATTACTGGTGGGTGGTGCTTGCCATCATCCTGGGAATTTTTAGTCATATCCTGCGTTCGCTCCGCTGGATGTTGTTTTTTGAACCCATGGGTTTCAAACCTTCTCTTAAAAACACCTTCTATGCGGTGATGGTCGGCTATTTTGCCAACCTTGCTTTTCCGCGACTTGGAGAAGTAACACGCTGCGGACTGATGTCTCGATATGAAAAGATACCGTTTAATAAAGCATTTGGAACGGTAATTACAGAAAGGGCCATCGACATGATCCTTTTCTTTCTGCTCTTTCTCCTGATGTTTTTTACGCAACTTGGAACTATCCAGGACTATCTCAGCGTTAACATATATCCCAAACTAGTCAATAAATTCGGTGATCTCCACTATTCCCGCATGCTGTTTCTGGGACTTGGATCACTTATTGCCATATTGATGATCGGTTTTTTTCTCTTTCGCAGAAAATTACAAAAACTTGGTCTTTATCAGAAAGTTAAAAAACTTATTTACGGATTTTGGGAGGGATTGAAATCGCTTGGTCAGATAAAAAAACCATGGCTGTTCATTTTCTATTCACTGGCAATATGGATATTGTACTTTTTTATGCTGTATTTTATCTTTTTCTGTTTTACCGAAACCAGCGGACTAAGCCTGGGAGCCGGTTTATCATCGCTAGTTCTTGGCAGTGTGGGAATTATGATCACTCCTGGGGGGATAGGGCTTTATCCGGCCATTATCCAGGAAACACTCCTGCTTTATGCCGTAGCAAAGCCAACAGGCCTTGCACTTGGATGGATCGCCTGGACTGCTCAAACAGCCATGATCGCCATTGTCGGCGGATTGTCTTTGCTTCTTTTATCTTTCAATAAAAATCCTGATGGAAAATCTTAATCTTATTGAATCTAAAATATTTAGCCAGGAAAACCTTCAAAATAAACTGGCTTTCTGGAAATTTAAAGATCAGAAGATCGTATTTACCAATGGGTGTTTTGACCTGTTGCACCTGGGACATGTGGAATACCTTGCCAAAGCCAAAGACCTGGGAAATATCCTGGTAGTCGGCCTGAATTCTGATGAATCTGTAAGAAAACTCAAGGGGCCGCATCGCCCGATCAACCATCAACATGCAAGGGCCCTGACCCTGGCGGCTTTTTTCTTCGTAGATGCGGTTGTTATTTTTGAAGAAGAAACACCCGTTGAGCTGATCCGAATGGTGCAACCTGATATTCTGGTTAAAGGCAAAGACTATAAGGAACATGAAATTGCCGGAAATGAAATTGTTAAAGCGAAAGGTGGCAGAATTGTCACCATTGACCTGGTGAAAGGGTTTTCCAGCAGCCAGCTGATTGAAAAAATCCATAAACATTTTAAATAAAACCTTTGCTATATGGCAAAAGTGAAAACGGCTTTCTTTTGCCAGAGTTGCGGCGCACAATCTCCCAAATGGATGGGCAAATGTTCATCCTGCGGAGAATGGAATACCCTTATTGAAGAGGTAATTCAGCGGGAAGAAAAAAGCACCCTACGATCGGCGATTGGCGATCGGAGATCGGCAGTGCCTGTCAAAATTCTGGAAATCACCTATCGCCATGAAGCCCGCATTGATACCTGCGATAAGGAATTGAATCGTGTGCTGGGTGGTGGATTGGTAGCTGGTTCACTGGTGCTAATCGGGGGTGAACCCGGCATAGGAAAATCAACCCTGATGCTTCAGGTTGCACTTAAATGTGAAGGACAAAAGATCTTATATATCAGTGGAGAAGAAAGCGATCAGCAACTCCGGATGAGAGCTGAACGGGTAGGCGTTCAGAACGAATCCTGCTTCATCCTCACAGAAACCAATACCCAGGCAATTTTTCAGCATCTCGAATCGCTTCAGCCCGACATCATCATTATCGACTCCATCCAAACCCTGCAAACCGATATCATCGAATCCTCGGCTGGAAGCATTTCACAAATCAAGGAATGTGCCGCCGAGATGCAAAAATATTCCAAGATCACCCATACTCCTGTTTTTCTGATCGGTCATATTACCAAGGACGGAAATCTTGCCGGGCCAAAAATCCTGGAACATATGGTGGATACTGTCCTTCAGTTTGAGGGCGACCGGAACTATGGTTACCGCATCCTCAGGTCGCTGAAAAATCGTTTTGGTTCAACATCTGAATTGGGTATTTATGAAATGAATGATGCCGGCCTCCGTGAAGTATCCAATCCTTCAGAAATCATGCTGAGCCAAAGGGATGAACCCGTCAGCGGCATTGCCATAGCCGCCATGGTGGAAGGATTAAGACCCATGCTTATCGAAACACAAGCATTGACAAGCTCAGCGGTTTACGGAACTCCTCAGCGTTCCACAACAGGATTTGATACACGCCGGCTGAATATGCTTCTTGCCGTCCTGGAAAAACGCAGCGGATTCCGCCTGGGACATAAAGATGTGTTCCTGAATATCGCTGGTGGACTAAAGGTCGAAGATCCTGGAATTGATCTGGCAGTAGTGGCTGCCATTCTTTCATCCAATCAGGACTCCCCCATCGATAATAAGACCTGTTTCGCTGCAGAAGTCGGACTGAGTGGTGAAATCCGTCCGGTCAACCGGGTTGAAATAAGGATCTCTGAAGCGGATAAGCTGGGATTTGAACGAATTTTTATTTCGAAACATAATGCCAAAGGGCTGGATTTCAAACGATATTCAATAAAAATAATCATGGTAAATAAAATAGAAGAAGTATACAGAAAACTCTTCGGTTAAATTAAATAGCATGAAAAATAAGGCCATCACCGAAAAAAAATCAATCATCGAGATTATCTTGCGATGCCAGTGGTGCCATGTAGCGATGGTCGAGGCAGAGAATAAACCTTATGTTATTCCTTTAAACTTCGGTTTCCGGGATGATATCATCTATTTGCACGGAGCCGGTACCGGTAAAAAAATTGATATCCTGAAAAACAATCCATCTGTTTGTATCAACTTCAGTACCGACCACCTCCTGCGTTATCAGAATGAGAATGTAGCCTGCTCCTGGAGCATGAAATACCGCTCGGTACTAGCCTACGGAAATGTCGAATTCATTGAAGATCTCGGTGAAAAAGAAAAAGCCCTGCATATCGTCATGTCACAGTATGCAAAACAGGATTTTAAATTCAATCTCCCCTCCATACGCGAAGTGAAAGTGATGATGGTCAAAGTGGAGCGGTTTGAAGGCCGGACTTACGGATATTAAATGCAATAGAAAAAATGGAGTACAAAGATTATTACAAGGTTCTGGGTGTTTCAAAAGAGGCCACTCAGGCTGAAATCAAAAAACAATACCGGAAACTTGCCGTAAAATATCATCCGGATAAAAATCCCGGTAATAAGCAGGCTGAGGAGAAGTTCAAGGACATGGGTGAAGCCTATGAAGTACTCAGTGACCCGGAAAAACGTAAAAAATACGACACCCTGGGATCTAACTGGAAACAATATGCCCAGTCATCCCAGCAGGGAGGTGCTGATTTCTCGCAATGGGCCCGGCAAGGAGGCGGACAGCAGTATTCCCGTTCATATGCTGCTGAAGATTTCGGAGGATCAGATTTTTCTGACTTTTTCAATGCATTTTTCAGCGGTGAAGGAGGGGGATTTTCCGACATGTTCAGTTCTGGTGAAGGAAGACGCTCTTCCCGTTCACAGCAAATTCCTCGTAAAGGACAGGATTATGAAGCCAGGCTGGAGATAACCCTGGAAGAAGCTTATCATGGATCAAAGCGCCTGCTTAATGTAGATGGAGAAAAGATCAATATCAGTATTCCCCCGGGAGTGAAAAACGGGCAGATACTGAGAGTGAAAGGAAAAGGAGGAAAAGGGGGACGCGGGGCTGAAAGCGGGAACCTCATGCTTCAGGTTGAGATGTTGCCCGACGGACGTTTCGAAAGGAAGGAGGATGACCTTTATGGTGATCTTCATGTTTCGCTTTATAACGCGGTTCTCGGGGGAAATGTAGCGGTCCAGACCTGGAAAGGGACTTTTACCATGAAAATTCCCAAAGAGACCCAAAATGGCAAAGTACTGCGGATGAAAGGGATGGGGATGCCAGTTTACCAGAAAAAAGGGATTTTCGGTGATCTTTACCTGAAAATCATCGTTGATATTCCTCAAAATCTAACAACGGAAGAAATCAATCTCTTCCAGAAACTAGCTGCACTCAGACCATGAAAAACAATCCTCGGGTTTTGATCATCGGTGGTGGGTTCGGAGGGATCACCCTGATCCAGAAATTGAAGAATAAGTCATTTGATATAATCCTCATTGATAAATTTAATCATCATAATTTCCAGCCCCTGATGTACCAGGTGGCTACCTGCGGATTGTCAGCAACATCAATCGCGTCTCCTTTCCGCCGTATGTTTAAAGGATTCCGGAATTTCACCTTTCATCTCGCTGAAGTGCAGAAGATTGATCCGGAAAACAAGCAGGTTGATACAACGATCGGAAAATTCGATTATGATTTCCTTATTATTGCAACAGGTTCAGAAACGAACTTCTTTAACAATGAACGCCTGGCTAAAAACAGCCTGGTCATGAAATCACTCGATGATGCGCTCACCATTCGTAATACATTACTGGAACAATTTGAAATAGCCACGGTTTATACAAAACCGGAAGATAAAAAGATCATCCTCAATTTTATCATTATCGGCGGAGGTGCGACCGGAGTAGAGCTTGCCGGCGCTCTGGCAGAATTCAAATCACACATTATTGCCAAGGACTATCCGGAAATAGATCCATCATTAATGAACATCCACCTGATTGAAGCCGGAAACCGGCTGCTCCCGGCCATGTCGGAAGGTGCCTCTGAAAAAGCAAATAAGTTTCTTACCAACATGGGGGTAAAGGTTTGGCTCAGCACAATGGTGAAAGACTATGATGGTATCAATGTTACCCTTACGGATGAAAGTGTTCTACGTTCTGCCTTTTTTATCTGGTCGGCAGGCGTAAAAGGCGCTCTGATACCGGGACTTAAGCCTGAATGCATTGAAAATGGGAGAATCCTTGTGGATGAATATAATCAGGTTAAGGGATATGATCATATTTTCTCCATTGGCGATGTCGCTGCCATGGCTACAACACAGATGCCCAAAGGGCATCCCATGCTTGCCTTTCCTGCCATGCAACAGGGCAGTAACCTGGCGAGCAACTTTCTGCGCAGACAAAAAGGAGAGCCCCTGAAAAAATTCCATTATCTTGATCTGGGAACCCTGGCAACCGTCGGCCGGCATAAAGCAGTGGCCGATCTTCCTTTCCTTAAAACCCAGGGATTTATTGCCTGGTTTCTGTGGATGGGTTTACACCTGATGCGAATTACCGGGTTCCGGAATCGCTTGAAGGCACTTTCCGACTGGATGTGGAATTATTTCACGTATGCCTATACCTACCGAATTATTACAAGGCCCTCCTGTAAAAAATAATTTACCAGGCCCCGGCCTGCAATAATCCAAATTCAGGATCGTTTTCATGACAAGATGATACAAGCTTCACCATGAAAAAAACTGCTTTTTTACTCCTTATTGCGTCACTCAGCCTCTGCTTTAATTCCGGGATCAAGGCCCAAAACCAGGCCCCCTTCGAACCGATGAGTCAGGGAACCTGGTTATTGAATTTTGGCTTTGGTCCCGGTGTTCCGGTTTATGGTAACGGAATAAGCTTCGGTCCCGCTGCTAAAGTCGCTTTCGAAACCGGGATGTGGGAACTGGGACCAGGTGTTCTGACTCTTGGGGGTGAAGCAGGGTTCTCCTTTTTTGCGCATAAATTCGGAGCAGACTGGAGGGAAACCTGGGTAAACATGATGATCGGGGCCAGAAGTGCCTATCATTATGGCTGGAAGGTGAGAGGTCTTGACACCTACGGGGGAATCCCGCTTGGAATAGGTTTTTGCTTTAATACTTATGATGATCAGCCAGGACATAAAAATGCCTTTCCCGTATATCCATATCTGGGCTTCTTCGTGGGAGCATCCTATTTTTTTAATGCCAATCTGGGAATCAACGGAGAAGTCGGGTACAACTCCACATATGCAAATATAGGCCTGGTTTTCAAATTAAATTAAGGGTTATTTTCCCGAAAACATACCCAAGACAGCTTCCGATAAGCATTCCGGCAAGTATATCACCAGGATAGTGAACTCCCAGGTAAATTCTGGTGTATGACATCAGCAATGCCCAGCTAAAAAGCAGGACAGGCAGAAAGCGGTATTTTTTTCTGAATAAAAGGACAAGGAATACAGCAATCGCAAAGTTGTTGGAGGCATGGGCTGAATAAAATCCGAATTCACCACCCTTATAGTCATTTACAGTATGAATTTCTGAGACCAGGCTTGAATCATGAGAAGGCCTTAGCCGTTCGAAACTACTTTTCGACAGGTTACTGAGCTGATCTGAAATAAGGATCAGGATTGCTGCAGAAAGTACAATAACTATGGTTTTCCAGTGGAAAGTCCTGATAACTAAAAAGAAAAGGAAAGCAAACAAGGGGATCCAGATCAATACTTTACTGGCCCAGAACATAATGGGGTCAAGGAAATCACAATGCAAACCATTAAGGTAAAGAAAAACTGAACGGTCAATATGCGAGAAAAAACTGATCAATTTATATCCCTGTTCAATTCATTCCAGAGCATTCCCTTAAGTTTATCCAGCCCTGTATGGGTATGGGATGAAATAAATACATGAGGAACATCCGGAAGATCTTTTTTCAGTGCCGAGATAATCTCCTGGTCAGCCAAATCGACCTTGGTGATTGCCAAAACCCTTGTTTTGTCAAGCAGTTCAGGATTGAATTGTTCCAGTTCGTGCAGGAGTATCTGATATTCCTTCCGGATATCGCGGGAATCAACAGGAACCATAAACAGAAGGATGGAATTCCTTTCAATATGCCTGAGAAATCTTAGTCCAAGTCCTTTCCCTTCATGTGCACCTTCGATAATTCCGGGAATATCGGCCATGACAAAAGAACGTTTATCATGATAACTTACAATACCCAGGTTGGGAACGAGTGTAGTAAAAGGATAGTCTGCAATCTGAGGCTTGGCGGCAGAAATAACGGAAAGAAGTGTGGATTTTCCTGCATTCGGAAATCCGACCAATCCAACATCAGCCAGTAATTTAAGTTCCAGAATTTTCCAGGCTTCCCGTCCTTCTTCTCCGGGCTGAGCAAATTTCGGAGCTTGCCGGGTTGCCGTTTTAAAATGGTCATTACCCTGTCCGCCCCGTCCTCCCGGGACAAAAATATGGGTCTGACCATCTTCTGTGATTTCACATTCAAATGCTCCTGTTTCTGCATCTCGGGCAATGGTTCCCAGGGGAACTTCAATAATCACATCTTTCCCGTTAGCGCCATGCCTGAGCTGTCGTGCTCCGTTTCCGCCGTTTTCGGCCCGTAAATGCTTGGTGAATTTTAAATGAAGCAGGGTCCAGAATTGTTTGTTCCCCCTGAGGATAATATGCCCGCCTCTTCCGCCATCTCCCCCATCCGGTCCTCCTTTATTGCTGGTACGTGTACGAAGAAAATGCGTAGATCCTGCCCCCCCGTTTCCGGATGCACAAAAGATCTTTACATAATCGACAAAGTTAGATTCAGGCATTCTGTTTTAAATAGTGAAATAGTTCTAATCAGCGATTTCGGTACAGAGCGTTTTAAAAATATCATCAATGGTTCCGACACCATAAACTTCTTTAAATAACTGCTGCTCCTTGTAATAATCAATCAATGGTTTGGTATAATGATGGTACTGAACAAGCCTGTTTTTAATGACTTCTTCCGTATCATCTTTCCTTCCTTGTTCCTGAGCCCGGTTCAACAACCTTTTGACCAGTTCATCCTCGTTGACTTCCAAAGCAAGAACCAGGGAAACGCTTTGTTCCAGTTTTTTCAGCATCTGATCAAGCTCCTGAGCCTGCTTAAGGGTTCGGGGGAACCCATCCAGAACAAATCCTTTTACATTGTTGTTTCTAACAAATACGGATTCCATGATCTCAATCAGCAATTCATCGGAAACCAGATGACCCGCTTCCATAACTGCTTTTACTTTCAATCCCAGTGGAGTTCCCTGGCTGACTTCAGCTCTCAGGATGTCTCCTGTAGAAACATGTTTCCATCCAAATTTTTCAGCAATTTTAATAGCCTGCGTTCCTTTTCCCGCGCCCGGGGGACCAAATAAAATCAGGTTAAACATATATCATGATGATTAAAAGTGAAAAAGTAACAAAGTGATAAAATTATTAGCACATTAGCACATCAACACATTATTCAACAATTTTATAAATATCTGCCAGATTTCTTCCCTGTCCGTCATAATCAAGTCCATATCCCAGAATAAATTCATTCGGAATACTCATGCCCAGGTAATCGATGGTAAAGAAATGCTTAAAGGCGTCTGGTTTAAAACAAAAGCAGGCAACTTTCACATTCGCAGGTTCTTTTTCAGCAATGTCCTTCAATAACTTATTCATGGTTATGCCGGTATCAACGATATCTTCGAGAACGATGACATGCCTGCCTTTAAGATCCTCATTAAGACCTATCAGTTCATTTAATTTTTCTGTGCTTTTCGTTCCGGAATAAGATGAATACTTCACAAAGGATATTTCACAGGGGATATTGATCTTTCGCATCAGGTCAGCGGCAAAGATGAAGGCGCCATTCAGCATGGCCAGGAAAACAGGATTTTTTGTTCGATAATCACGATTGATCCCGTCAGCAACCTTCTGCACCGCTGCATCAATTTCTGTGGTCGTTATAAATTTTTCGAAAAATTTATCCTTGACTTGAATTTTCGACATAATGTAAGCTTATTTCCAGATGCAAATTTAGTCAAATTATCACTACTTTTGTGTCATTCCTTGAAAACGAAAGCGATATGAATCCTAAAGTCAGTATAATCATGGGCAGCACCTCTGATCTTCCGGTAATGGAAGCAGCGGCCAGGTTTCTGAATGAAATGCAGATCCCGTTTGAAATGAATGCATTATCAGCACACCGTACCCCTGAAAAAGTCGAAGAATTTGCAAAAACCGCATATTCCCGTGGAATCCGGGTTATTATCGCGGCTGCCGGTATGGCTGCTCATCTGCCGGGTATTATTGCTGCCATGACCACCCTGCCGGTGATCGGAGTGCCCATAAAAGCCTCCATGGAAGGACTTGATGCAGCATTGGCAATCCTCCAGATGCCTCCGGGAATACCGGTTGCAACAGTAGCCATCAACGGAGCCCAGAATGCAGCCATTCTTGCCATGGAAATCCTGGCCACCAGTGATGAGCTATTACATCAGAAAATGATACAGTTTAAAGAGGAATTGAAAATAAAAGTGGTAAAAGCCAATGAGGAACTGGAAAAAGTGAAATACGAGTACAAGCTATAATTTTCTGACCATCATTATTCCGTCCCTGAATGGCAGAATCATGTTTTCAACCCGTTCATCATGCTGAACATATTCATTAAACTCCACAACACCTAAAGTATCCCGGTTCATTTTGCTCCGGTCCTTGAGTACTTTCCCATTCCATAAGGTATTATCAGCGAGAAAAAAACCTCCCTGACGCAGATTGTCAAAAACCATTTTGTAATAATTCAGGTAATTGGGTTTGTCGGCATCGATATAGACCAAATCCCAGATTTCATTCAATCCGGGAATGATATCCATTGCATTTCCAATATGAAGTACGATCTGTTGATCCACTCCAGCTTCATGAATGTATCGCCTGATAATTTCCTCTTGCTCAGGGTCTACTTCAATGGTATGAACCAAGGGAACAGGAATGGTGCTCCCCTCCCCTTCAGGGGAGGGGCTGGGGGTGGGGTGATTTAATCCCAACGCCAAATTGATTGCGGAATACCCGGTAAATGTTCCGATTTCCAGAATTCTCCGCGGTTTCATCATACTGCTGATGAAACGCAGCAAAGTACCTTGTATATGACCGGCTAACATGCGTGGGTACACCTGAGTAAGGTGGGTCTCCCGGTTCAGCTTTGCCAGGATGGGTAACTCCGGCGTTGAGAGTAATTCGGCATATTCGATTAATTCCGGATTCATCATTTCTGATCCTATTTTTTAAAAATAAAATAAACAGCCAGTACCAATAACACAAATCCTACCAGATGATTCCAGCGAAAGGATTCATTTTTAAACAATAAAACAGAAAAGACAACGAAAACCACCAGGGTAATCACTTCCTGAATCACTTTTAATTCAACCAGGGAAAAAGGACCTCCCATCGATTTATAGCCAATCCTGTTGGCAGGAACCTGGAAGCAATATTCAAAAAAAGCAATGCCCCAGCTGAAAAGAATGATGGAGAACAAGCCCAGTTTACTGAACCAGCTCATCTGACTGAATCTTAGATGTCCGTACCAGGCAAAAGTCATAAACGCATTGGATAATAATAGTAAGAGAACCGTTTGAAGCCCTTTGATCATATTTAATTATTTTGGAAGAAAAGTGAGGCATGAAAGTTTTGAAGGATGAAAGATATCATTGGCAATTTCCAGTAATGCCGAAGCCGTGATGGCTTCGATCTTTTTTATCAGGATTTCTACCGGTTCATACCGGTCCTGGAAGAGAAAATTTTTTCCGATAGAAAGCATGGCAGAAAGATTTGATTCCTGGGCGATGGCAAGCTGCCCGATCATTTGCTTCTGAATAGTATGAAGCTGAATGGTACTTAGCAGCTCTGTTCTGATTCTCTTCAGTTCTTTTTGTATGATCTCCATTGCTTTAGGATAATGAACCGGATCAGTGCCAAAATAAATACTCAGAACACCTGAATCTGAATACGGTACATAGTTAGATTCATTATGATAGGTAATCCCGTTACGTTCACGCAGTGCAAGAGATAGCCTGGAATTCAGAATCGGACCACCCAGCATATTATTCAATAAAGCCAGGGATATCCTGCGTTCATCATAAAAAGGATAGGCTGGTACCCCCAACATGCAGTGGACCTGGTAAATCTTCTTCTTCTGTTCTTTCTGAAATGGGGAAAATCTCACAAATGGCTTACGGGGTGTGACATTATCACGTTCCGGTTGTGTACTGAAATGCCGGATAACCTGTTTCAGAAGTCTCGAAAACGGGATATTCCCAACAGAGGCGATGACGATTTCATCCAGTTGATAATTCCTGCGAATAAAACGAAAAATATCTTCCCTGGAAATCATTTTCAGGCTTTTCCTGGTACCCAGGATATTTTTTCCCAAAGGATGCCCTTTAAAAAACAGGTCTTCAAAATCATCAAATATTTGCTCTGAGGGGGTGTCCAGGTAGGATTGGATTTCATCATAAACAACCTGCTTTTCTTTTTCCAGCTCTTTTTCCGGAAAAACAGCATGAAAAAGAATATCCTGAAACAATTCCAGTGCTCTGTCGTAGTATCGGTTCAGAAAAGAAGCATAAATGCAGGTATCTTCCTTCCCCGTGAAGGCATTCATGTCTGCTCCTACATTTTCAAGTCGGTTAAGAACCTGAAAAACATTGCGCTTTTCGGTTCTTTTAAAAATTGTATGTTCAATGAAATGGGCAATGCCATGTTCCTGTTCCGTCTCATCCCGGGTGCCGGCATTAATAAAAATCCCGCAATGAGCCACTTCACCTGAAACATGACGATGCACCAGCCTTATGCCATTGGGCAGGGTGAACGTCTGAAGTTCCATCAGGGTTTCCGGCTTTCGATAAGAATTTCAAGCAATTTAATCCCTGCTTCGGAGATCACGGTTCCGGGACCAAAAATAGCCACTGCCCCTGACTTATAAAGGAATTCGTAATCCTGAGGCGGGATAACGCCTCCAACGATAACCATAATATCATCGCGGCCTAGTTTTTTCAGCTCTTGAATAACCTGGGGAACCAGGGTTTTATGACCGGCAGCCAGACTAGAAACACCCAGGATATGGACATCGTTTTCAACAGCCTGTTTCGCAGCCTCGGCAGGTGTTTGGAATAAAGGACCAATATCGACATCAAAACCAATATCGGCATATCCGGTAGCTACTACTTTTGCACCCCTGTCGTGACCATCTTGTCCCATCTTAGCAATCATAATCCGGGGTCGTCTGCCTTCCATTGCAGCAAATTTATCAGCCATTACCCGGGCTTTAAGGAAAATAACGTTATCCCCTGATTCCGATGAATATATTCCGGAAATACTTCGTATCACAGCTTTATATCTCCCATAAATTTTTTCCAATGCATAAGAAATTTCACCTAATGTGGCCCGTTTCCGGGCTGCATCAATCGCCAAAGCAAGAAGATTCTCTGTTCCTGATGATGCCGCATTGGTGAGGGCCTCCAGTGATTTTTGAACGGCTTCATTATCACGTGTCAATTTAATATGGTTCAGCCTGGTTATCTGGGACTCTCTCACCGCGGCATTATCTACATCCAAAATTTCAATTGGATCCTCTTTTTCAAGCCGGCAGAGATTAACACCAACAATTTTATCCTTCCCTGAATCAATCCTGGCTTGTTTTCTGGCTGATGCCTCTTCAATCCTCATTTTAGGGATTCCGGTCTCAATTGCCTTTGCCATTCCTCCCAAGGCTTCAACTTCTTCAATAAGCTGCCATGCCTGATGGGCTATTTCATGGGTAAGGGTTTCAACATAATAGGATCCGGCCCAGGGATCGAGGGACCGACAGATCTGGGTTTCCTCCTGTAGATAAATCTGAGTATTACGGGCAATCCTGGCACTAAAGTCGGTAGGTAGTGCTATTGCTTCATCCAGGGAATTCGTATGCAGGGATTGCGTATGCCCAAGGGCTGCAGCCAGGGCTTCAATACAGGTACGTGCCACGTTGTTGAATGGATCCTGTTCAGTCAGGCTCCAGCCCGAGGTCTGGCTATGGGTTCTCAAAGCCATTGATTTTGGATTCCTGGGATTGAATTTTTTTACGATTTTTGCCCATAACATACGGGCTGCCCTCATCTTGGCAATCTCCATGAAATGATTCATCCCAACAGCCCAGAAAAAAGAAAGCCTGGGAGCAAAAGTGTCAATATCCATGCCTGCATTGATTCCGGCACGGAGATATTCCAGTCCATCGGCGAGTGTGTAAGCAAGTTCAATGCTGGTAGTGGCACCAGCCTCCTGCATATGGTAACCACTGATACTGATAGAATTGAACTTGGGCATGTTTTTAGCAGTAAATTCAAAAATATCAGCAATAATCTTCATGGAAGGAGTCGGCGGATAAATGTAAGTATTTCTCACCATGAACTCTTTCAGGATATCATTCTGAATGGTCCCTGTCAGCTGTTCCATCGGAACACCTTGTTCTTCGGCAGCCACTATATAAAAGGCAAGAACCGGTAAAACAGCCCCGTTCATGGTCATGGAAACCGACATCTTTCCCAGCGGGATCTGATCAAACAGGATCTTCATATCCTCTATCGAATCAATGGCTACACCGGCTTTCCCCACATCTCCAACAACCCTTTCATGATCGGAATCATAACCCCGGTGAGTAGCCAGATCGAATGCTACCGACAATCCCTTCTGCCCTGCTTTCAGGTTCCGGCGGTAAAATGCATTGGATTCTTCAGCCGTAGAGAAACCAGCATATTGACGAATGGTCCAGGGACTCATAACGTACATGGTAGAATACGGACCCCTTAAAAAGGGGGGAAGTCCCGCTGCAAAATTCAGGTGCTCCATAAACTGTAAGTCACTTGCACCATAAACCGGTTTAACCGGAATCTGTTCAGGGGTAAACCAGTCCTTCTTAATATCGTTTCGTTTCTCCCATTCATCGAAAGTCATTTTGACCGCTTTGGCCTTTCGATAATCAACATCTTTGAAATTTGGTCTCATTTTTTATTTTGTAGTAGTTTTATAAAGAAAATCCAAATACGAAAAACACAGTCTGTGCCTGAGGATTTGTAATCAATGAAGCCTGAACCGGGATTTTAAAATCCTTGGTTACGGGTATCTCTTTTTTTGCCGTCAGCCCAAGATTAATGATTCCCGCATAAGGGCCATACCATGAACTTCCAAAAGGAATTCCGCCGATAAATGGCTTTAATTCTATTCCAACGACATTAAACTTGTAGGAAGCTTCAATATAAGTGGAATAGTTGTTTTTATTCCCCAAACCATATACCCCTGATGAATCCTGGTTTTTATCTGCCCCGTAAACCAGGGTCCCGACCAGAATCTGCAAAGGCACCTTATCCGGACCAATAAAGGTCAGGGAAACCTCTACCCCATGACCGGTTGTTTGGTTTCTAAAATTGAAAAAATTAACGTTATAATTCGGATCGATGGGATTGGGCTGAAAAAAGTCAAACACCATAAGGGTAAACCATTTATAAGTAAAGGAAGCATAAATATCAAATTCAGCATAGTTTCCGGCATCCACAACGGTTGTATCGTCAAGCTGAACAGAATGGTGGGCAAAACCATAAGAACCCCAGGCTCCGATAGAAAAACCACCCACGGAAAAATTAAGATTAGGTTGAATGGCAGGGGAATTACCATAATCGGATCCCCTCCAGATATACCTGCTCATCAGGTCAGCGCCGAAGCTCAAGGAGACCGGAGTTTTACCGGATTGCTGAATATCCTCCAGGGCTTTCTCTTCCTGGGCAAAAACCGGGAAATACCCGAATGACATCATGAGGAAATACAAAAAAACAACTGGAAAAATTGCTTTATCCTGCTTCATATTAATTTATTGCAAGCGCTCTCGACATTTCTGCCTGACGGAATGGTTTACTGATGTAATCATCCATTCCGGCCTCCAGACATCGGGTTTTATCATCGGTTGTAGAATGAGCAGTAAGTGCAACAATTTTAACCCTTTTCCTGTCGGATCCCGGCTGAATTAACTCCTGTTCCATTTTTCTGATTGCCCTGGTCGCTTCCAGTCCGTCCATTTCCGGCATTTCGAGGTCCATCATGATCAGGTCATAAACATTGGCCTTGAATTTTTCGATGGCATCAATCCCATTTTCTACCACATCAACTTTATGACCGAAACTTTCAAGGGTTTTAACGGCTACTTTCTGATTGATCTTGTTGTCTTCTGCCAGTAATATTTTCAAGGGTTTGTTGCTTCTGAAACGAATCCTGTTGGCGTACTTCTCAATGATCCTGATGAGTTCTTCCGGTTGGAACGGTTTTGCAATATAATCATCCATACCAGCTTCCATGAATTTTTCCCGATCACCTTCCACGGCATAGGCTGTAAATGCCACAATGCAAGTGGGCGTACGATCGGGATTGTTTCGCTCAAGTTCCCGGATCTTCTCCGTACATTCCAGGCCATCCATAACCGGCATGCGAATGTCCATTAATACAATTTGATATTCCTTATCCTTCATCATTTTAACCGCGACTTTACCATTTTCGGCGATTTCAAGATTGTGATACCCATCTCTGTCCAGAGAAGTTTTGGCTACTTTCTGACTGATGTAATTATCTTCAACCAGAAGGATCGACAATGCTTTGGCCACCTGTTTCTTTTCCTCTTCCTTGAGTCTGTCAGCATCAGATTTAATCACTAGTTCAAAAACAGAAGTAAACCAGAATATTGAGCCCTTGCCTTCTTCACTTTCAACCCCGATTTCACCCCCCATCAAATGGGTAAGATCTTTCGAAATTTTTAAGCCAAGTCCTGTACCTCCAAATCTGCGGGTGGTAGAAACATCTGTTTGGGAAAATTCCTTAAACAGTTTCTCCTTACCATTCCCTGAAATTCCAATTCCTGTATCCACTACACGACATTTCAGCATAACTTTCCCTTCCTTCTGCCATACCTGATCAACATGTATAGTTATGGATCCTTCCGGAGTGAATTTTATTGCATTATTGGTAAGATTAAGGATGATTTGTTTCAACCTGACCGGATCTCCTTTAATTTTTTCAGGAAGTTCAGGAGAAATGCTGAAAAACAGCTTCAGTCCTTTGCCTTCAGCCCGGGTATGAAGAATCTTTGTAACTTCTTCTATCTGCTGTTTGAGATCAAAAGGAATACTTTCGAGTTCTACCTGCCCGGCTTCAATTTTGGAAAAATCAAGGATATCGTTGATTATGGAAAGCAGGTTATTCCCGGAAATTTCTATAATATCCAGGTATTCACGCTGTTCCGGATTAAGTTCAGTATCCTTCAGGATATTGGCCATGCCGATTACCCCATTCATGGGTGTTCTGATCTCATGGCTCATATTCGCCAGGAACATAGATTTCGCCCGGCTTTCTTTAACCGCCAGTTCTTTTGCTAGATTGAGTTCCTGTTCTATGGTGTTTTTATCCGCAATTTCTTTTTCCAATTGCTCTGTTCGGGATTTAATGATCTCTTCCAGGTTAGATTTATATTCATGAAGAGCATGTTCCGCCTGTTTTCTCTCAGCAATTTCTTCGGAAAGTTTTTTGGTGTTTTTCCGGTATAGATTCCGGATGGCGATGAACATGGGAAATACAATCAATAGGAGGAAAAGAGCACGCAGCAGACTGTATGGAATCCTTGCCATAATACTCTCCCTGATAAATCCGATATCCATGTCGGCACCAACCAGATATTTATTTCCCCCGGGGGAGGTCTCACAAATAATTGCACTCTCAAAACTGCCCCAGCGATCCTCAGAAGATTCAAAAGAAGGTTTATCTGTGTTTATTAGTGTTTCTTTAAATTTATTTGTTGCTTCAGGATAATCCTGCCAATAAAAAGGAAGGTTTTTTATTTTATTTTCTTCATCCGTTGCGCTGGAGGAGGTAAAATGAACTTTCCCGTCCCTGATTATCGTTGTATAAAGATAGGTTATCCCAGCAGTTTTTGCATACTTACTCAGAAGAAGGGTGTTATGGAGATTTTCAGAATCACTGATTGAGGTTTTCTCTAAAGCACGATCATGAAAATCAGGAGGAAGAATATCTTTCACCGTTCTCGCTGCCTGCACTAAACGTAGATTAACCTCATCGATGATACGGTTCCGTTCATCATAGCTTACCCAGACCGTGTAAATGGCAATACTAACCAGGTAGATGATCGTGGGAAGCAGAAAAGGCTTTAATGCAAATAATTTTTTCTCCTTTGTCATAGAGTTTAAGAATTAAGAATCCTGTTCAATTCTTCAATCTCAATCGGTTTATTCAGATAATAATCCATTCCTGCATCAAAAAATTTACTGCGATCATCCTCAAATGCATTGGCAGTAATGGCAACTATTTTAACCCTTTTTGCAGCATCCACCTGAGTTTCCATTTCAATTTTCCTGATTTCCTTGGTAGCTGTCAAGCCATCCATCACAGGCATCATGATGTCCATCAGGATGACATCATATTTCTGCTGCCTGAACTTCACCAGGGCGGCTGATCCATCCATGGCCGCATCCACTATATGTCCTCCCCGAGTAAGGGCTGCAGTGATAAGTCGAAGATTAATGGCATTATCTTCGACCACAAGAATGGAAAGAGGGCTATTGCTCATATTATTCCTAATTTTTGTTGATACTCCTTCAAAGTTCCAAGCAGATTACTTCGTATATGAATAAAATCATCAATTCCTGCCGCTTTATAAATATCGATCTGATCCTTAGGATATCCGGCAAGTAAAATCTTTAATGAAGGTCGATGGGATTTAAGCTTGGTGCATATTTCCGGGACAATCAAGCTATATTCTTCATCGGAGCTACAGATTACCACGATTTCTGCTTTAGAATCCAGTGCAGTCTTTACACCCTCATCAACGGTCTGAAACCCCTGGTTATCAATTATTTCAAACCCTGCACAACCAAAGAAATTTGTTGTAAAACCTGCCCTTGCCCTTAGCATGGCCAGATTTCCCATGGTAAATAAAAACACAGCCGGCTTTTTATTCCCTTTGGCTAAATAATTTTCTGTAGCTAGGCGGATTTCTTCAAATGGCTCAGAGCCCCGGAACAGGCTAAGTTTTTTAAAGGTGGATTCACCTTTTAACTTATGCTGGTCTTTCAGGGCCTGATTATCCAGCATCTGTTCCAGCATATTGGGATATTGGTTCGTGCCGATTATGACCATCTTACGCTGAGCAATATTCATTTCTTTTTGCTGCCTGCTTCTGAAAACTTCATCCTGAACAAATCCTGTTCTGATACATTCCAGCATACCCCCTTTTTCCTCAATTTCCCGGAAAAGTTTCCATGCATGTTGAGCAATTGAGTCTGTAAGGTTCTCAATATAATAAGACCCGGAAGCAGGATCAGCTATTTTATTCAGATATGATTCCTCCTTCAAGATCAATTGCTGGTTTCTGGCAATTCTCCTGGAAAAGTCATCCGGATCTTTGAAAATGGAATCAAAAGGCTGGATCGCAATAGAGTCGGCATTTCCGATAGCAGCAGACATGCCTTCAGTAGTAGTCCTGAGCATGTTCATATAGGGATCATAAAGGGTCTTGTTCCAGGAAGCAGTAGTGGAATGGATAAATGCTTTTAAAGATTCCGGATCTTCAGGATGATACTCTGTGACCATGCTTGCCCATAATAGCCGGGCAGCGCGTAGTTTCGCAATCTCAAGGAAAAAGTCAGACCCGATGGAAAAGGAAAGTTGTATCCGTGAAGCTAGTGCATCAATGCTAAAGCCTTTTTCTGTAAGGCCTGCCAGGTATTCATTGGCAACCGCCAGACTGAAAGCCAGTTCCTGAACCAGTGTCGAGCCTGCATTCTGGAAAAAATGACCGTTTATTGTAATGGCCCTGAAATGAGGCAGGCGTTTCTGTACGGTATTCAATAAATATTCTGCTTCCTCCAGGTTATGTATCCAATTCATGTAAAAATCTCCATGAAGGAGTAGATAGCCGATGGGATCAAAATTTAACGCTCCATGTATCAATTCACCACCCAAGGCCCTATGGCTCACTTCATAAATGAAAAGCTCAAGTGTCAGAGGATATGAACGGGAAGCATAAAAGTTGATGCTTTTACACGACAGATCAATATTGTCGAGCAATTGATTGATTTGCTTGTGCGTAGTAACCTCGCTGGCATCAAAACCCAGGGAATCTGCTCCCCGGTTAATGGCATCTATGCCAAGCCTGTTTGCTTCCTGGATATTGGCTGTATCAATATCCTGGCGGATTTGCCATTCATTGTCTTTCTTTTTACTTCCCCTTACATATGGAAATTCATCCGGTAAGGCATTCAAGTATTCCAGGCCTGATAAATCCTCTGCGCGATAATAGGGTTTAACACTAAAGCCTTCTTCCGTTTTCCAGATCAGTTTTTTTTCGTAATCAGCTCCTTTAAGATCCGACTGAATTCTGGCTTCCCATTCCTCAGTTGTAACAGGAGGGAATTCGGAAAACAATTTTGATTGATCGTTATTCTCCATCTCAGATCGATTGAATTTTATTCAGGTAGTTTAGCGATGTTGTTGCAAATGTAGTTAAAAATAAATGAATATCTTTACAGAAAAAGCAGGAATTATGGTCATATCTATCAGCGGGGCAAGCGGATTTATCGGGCAAGCTCTGGTAAAAAAATTTCACGAGAAAGCGTGGAGTGTCGTACTGATTGACCGGGAATCATTTTCCATGACTGAGGATGAATTCCGGGAAAAAAAAATTGAAGGGAGCGATGTCGTGATCAACTTATCCGGAGCTCCGATCTCAGTGAAATGGACAGAGGACTACAAGAAGGAACTGTATAACAGCCGTATCATTATAACCCGGAAAATTGTTGATGCTATGAATGCCGCCCGCCAGAAACCGGGGGTGTTTATTTCAGGTTCTGCAATCGGTATCTATGACTCAATTCATACCCATACGGAAGAAAGCTCTCATTTTGGAAATTCATTTCTGGCTTCCATTTGCCGTCATTGGGAAGATGCAGCCATGCAGTTGCAGGCGGGACCACGACTGTTAATTTTCAGGCTCGGGATTGTACTGGGCGAGGGCGGAGGAGTGCTGGAAAAATTGAATTTCCTATTCAGTATCGGACTGGGAGGCAAAATCGGAAAAGGGGACCAGGCTTTTTCTTTCATTCATTTGAAAGACCTCGTTGATGCTTTTATTTTTGTTATAGAAAACCCTGAGATCAGCGGGATTGTTAATGCTGTTTCACCTCATCCTTCAACGAATAAAGATTTCACCGATAAACTTGGAAAAGCAATGCAACAACCCGCCTGGCTAACCGTTCCCGACTTTATCCTGAAAATGAAATTTGGAGAAGGCGCTCAAACCTTCCTGGAAGGTCAAAAGGTATTACCAGAGAAACTTGAAAAAGCAGGTTTTCATTTTCAATATCCAACCCTGCAGAGTGCATTAATCCGTATTTACAGGTAACGGCATCCATTTTCAGCCTATCTGATAATTTTCATTTCCCTGATCAAACGCTGTGCCCCGGCATATTTATCGATGATCAACAGGCAATACCGGATATCAAGGGATATATTGCGGCATTGACCAGGATCATAATTCAAATCGCTCATGGTGCCTTCCCAGTTCCGGTCGAAGTTAATCCCGATCAGATGACCGTCTGCATTCAGCACTGGACTGCCGGAATTCCCGCCTGTTGTATGATTGCTGGCGATGAAGGCAACATGCATCGAACTGTCCTGATCAATATACGGCCCAAAATCCTGCTGATCGATCAAAGCTTTTAGCTTCTGATCAACGCCATAATCATAAATCGTGGAATCTTCTTTCTGCATCACTCCGCTCAGGGTAGTATAATACCCGTAAGTAACAGCATCCGCCGGCTGGTAATTATTAATTCGGCCGTATGAAATCCTCAAGGTACCATTCGCATCAGGATAAAATCTCCTGCTCTTATCCAATTCCATTTGTCCTGCCATGTATATCCTCTGAAGACTATCAATCTGTCTGTTGAAGTTAAATGTTAAAGGCAGAATATCCATTTCATATCTGGAATAAATACTGCTCATCAAGCGGAAAAGTGGGTCCTTTTCAATTTTTTTATATCCCGAGGGTTTGAAATTATCGAGAAACCTAAGTACCCTGGCAGAATCAACCAGAAAAGACTGCGCGAAAATGTAACGGGAGTATGCTTCAAAATTCCCGCCAAACTTTTTTTCGGTCTCTCTGAAAATATCGGGATAAAATTGTTGATTCATTTGCTGGTTCATTTCCTTTAACAATACTGTCATGACCCTTAAATCAAGCCCGGAATTAAAGTTTTTAAAGAAATCAAGGCTGGCTTTTCTGAGGTTTTCTATTGCCTTGGACAGATCCTCAGGGGTAGTAGTATTTTTTTTGGAGAGCCTGACCAATTCCCTGAACCCGGATGCATACCTCACAGACTCAATCGATTGTCCTCCTTCTGTGATATAGATGGAAGACAAATCCACCGGCAGATACTCATGGTATAATTTTTCAAACCTGCCAAGTAATGAACCGTAAGCAACGTTTCTTTCGGGTGTTGCTTCAGCCCATTTCTGAAATATCCGCTCTGACTCCTTTTTAATATCAACAGTTTTTAATCTTTTTATTCCCTTGGTTTCACCGATCATCTTTTTCCAGAAGTTTGCAATCCCATTGACTTTAGCTGTATATTGTATCCTTACCAGGTGATCTTGGTCCATCGCTGCATTAATTATATCAAGCCTTTTCTGCCGCAGTGCAATGCGAACAGGGTTTTCCTTGAAGGCGATCTGTTCCACGGCATAGGAACTCAGGTATTCCCTGGTAGAACCCGGATAACCAAAAATAAAGGTGAAATCATTTTTATGATATCCTTTGAGCGAAATGGGAAGGAAGGCCTTTGGTTGATAAGGAACATTGCTTTTTGAGTAGTCTGCCGGATTATTATCTTTCCCTGCATAAATACGAAATATGGAAAAATCGCCTGTATGCCTTGGCCATACCCAGTTATCTGTATCGCCTCCGAACTTTCCGATACGTGATGAGGGTGCACCCACCAGCCTGATATCCCGGAATACTTCATTCACAATAAGATAATACTGGTTCCCATAAAAAAACGATCTCACCTTTGCTTCATAGGAAGTTCCTTTCATGGCCTGTGCTTCAATAACGTCCGAATTCTGTTTAATCATCTGGTTACGTTGAAGCTGGTTCATTCCTGCTTCTACGCCACACAGCACCTGGGAAGTAACGTCTTCAATTCTGATAAGCCGTGTGGCCGTAATACCGGGACTCGGGAGTTCTTCTTCCAGCGACTGTGCCCAGAAACCGTTAGCAAGGTAATCATGGTTCAGGGAACTATGTCTTTGAATAGCGCCAATACCACAGTGATAATTGGTCAGAATCAAACCTTCCGCGGAAATAATCTCTGCGGTACATCCACCGCCGAATTGAACAATAGCATCTTTCAAACTGCTGTGATTAACGCTGTAGATATCCTCAGCACTCAGTTTCAGACCCATATCCTGCATTTGACGGATGTTGAGCTTTTCAAGCAAAAGGGGGATCCACATGCCCTCTTCGGCATTGAGGAATGAGGAATGAAGAATGAGTAATAACAAGATCAAAGCCGTTTTTTTCATAAATCCTTTAGTTGAAAACGAATATAGCAAATTTTTTTTCCCATTTCCAGCCACTTTGTTTCATAATAGGTCCTGATGTGGATTACATCATCTACTAGGCCTGTCTGATACAAATCATCCGTCGACCAGAGAAGCTTATGCTGATGCTCCTGAATGGTTTCCAGGGAGTATTCATAAAATTCCCTGTCATCAGTTTTCAGGTGAATAATACCTTCCGTCGTTAGAATACTGCGGTATCTTTCAAGAAAGATCGGAGAAGTAAGCCTTCTGTTTTCTTTCCTTTTCTGAGGATCTGGAAAGGTGATCCAGATTTCACTGACTTCTCCCTTGATAAAAACAGATCCGATATGATCAACAAGGGTCCGGATGAAACCAGCATTTTTTAATTGCTTTTCCTGAACTGATTTGCATCCCCTCCATAAACGGGCTCCCTTATTATCAATTCCGATAAAATTCCTTCCGGGATACCTTTCAGCCAGTCCCACCGTATATTCTCCTTTCCCGCAGCCCAGTTCAACGACAATGGGGTGATCGTTCATAAAAAAATTTTTATGCCATCTTGAACGCAGATAGAAACCCGTCATTAATTCCGCATAAGATGGTTGAAATAAATAAGGGAAGAGAAGGTTTTCCTGGAAATGGATTAATTTTTTCTTCGGCACTGTGAGGAATTATTTTGCCAGCAGCCAGGCTCCAGAAAACTCACCTGATTTTGCTTGAGAAAGAAGTTGTTCTGCTTCACCCTTACTGCTGCTTGTGGCAATGGCAACACGATACAATCCCGTTTTAGACTGGTCAAAAATGGAAGCAGAGGCTCCTTTGGAATTCAGTTGTGTGACAAATTTCTCAGCGTTCTCCCTGATTTTAAATGCACCGATGATGATGGCATATGAAGCGTCAGACAGGGCGGGCTGGGGTTCAACAACCACTATTTTTACAGGGGCTGATTGGGGTTCAGGATTAACAGCATCATTTGCGATTGCCTGATTATCCGTTTCTGTTTGATCTTCAGCGACGGGTGAATCAAAAACAGATGGTGTTGGTTCGATCTGAAAATCAGTTTCACTGTTTGCCTTAGGTGCTTCTTTCTTTTCAACCAGGGAAGTGGAGGAAAACCGGGAAAAAACAGAACTTAAAATTCCGGCATCATTAACGGACGAGATCTTCAGTTTATCATATTGTGTCAGCCCTAGAATAGCTGCGGTTCCGACAGGAATCGCCAGCATGGCAGCCCATTTTAATGTACGTGGGAAAGGAAGTTTCTTGTCTCCCTGATTTATGGCAAGTTTGGAATTGTTTTTTTCCAGCCTGTCCTTGTATGAATTGCGAATAACCGGAGGAGAAATAAAAGATGCCAGCCCAAAAGCTTCGGGCAGGAGATTAACTTTTTTATCTTGCTCAAATTGAATATTACCCTCACGACCTGAGAAAAGTCTTCCTACTTCGGGAATTATAAATGACTGTCCTGAAATAAGGGTGTGACGGCATTCCTCCAGCATTTCTTCAATCAGACGACAAGCGCTGGAATAATCAGTTCCGGCATCATCTGCAACACGGTTTGCGAGTAACCCGTCATTCTGCTTCAGGTTAACATTAAATAACAACTTTTTGAAAGGAGGGGAAAAAGTATGATGCACCGGATCGATATGAGCTGGGGCATAATTTCCGATAAATCCGCCGAAACCCGGGAGAATTACGCAGTCATGGACTGCCAAAAGGTCGGAAATGCATTTCCTGATGTCCATAATCATTGATGTTTGAGCAAAATGCGAAGATACATTTTTAAAATAGAAAACGTCAGCTTCTGTTCGTAATTTTTAATAAATCTGAAGGGATATCGATACCGATATTCTCAAATTCAGTTTCCCTGGTATAAACGGGAAATCCATTTTCCATCCAGCGGAGTTGCTCCAGAGACTCCGCTTTTTCTAAAGGGGTTGGTGCTAAACATACGATTTTCTGTAACACCGCCTGACGATACCCGTAAATACCAATATGCTTAAAATAGGTGGTGCTATTGAGCCATGAATACTGGTCCTTCCCTCGGGAGTATGGGATGGCCGAACGGCTGAAATACAATGCCATGCCGGCATTATTCGTAACTACCTTGACCAGGTTGGGATTAGTCAAGTCCTCTACATTGGTGATCTTCCTGACCAGGGTAGCAATCTGAATTTTCGTATTTGAAAAGCAAGCGGCTACTTGTTCAATCTGAGCAGGATCAATAAAGGGTTCATCGCCCTGCACATTGATAACGACATCAAAATTTTCTCCTTGTTTTCCCAGAACTTCCAAAACTTCCGCACAGCGTTCTGTTCCGCTGCTGTGGGCTTCAGAAGTCATTATAACTTCGCCTCCGAAAGAAATAACATGCTTTTGAATGGCTTCATGATCGGTGGCAATGATGACCTTGCTTAAAGAATTGCATTTTAAAACTTGCTCGTACACCCTCCTGATCATCGCTTTCCCATCGATCATAATGAGAGGCTTCCCGGGAAAACGGGTAGAGGCATACCTCGATGGAATTATCCCAATAATTTTCATAGATCAAATATCTCAAATCTCGGATCTAGAAGAGACCATTCAGCTCTGCATTGATCTTGTCAATGACCAATCCAAGGTCCTCTGCGTTCTCATTGACTTTCAGGTTATCCACCTCGATGATCAGCAATTTCCCAAGCGTGTAATTGCTGATCCATTCTTCGTAACGTTCATTCAGGTTTTTCAGATAATCCAGCCTGATGGCATTTTCATAATCCCTTCCTCTTTTCTGAATCTGGTTGACCAGGGTTGGGACGCTGGCCCGAAGATAGATAAGCAGGTCGGGAGGCTGTATAAAGGAGCTCATGAGTTCAAAGAGCGAAATATAATTCTCAAAATCCCTGGTACTCATGAGATTCATCGAATGGAGGTTGGGTGCAAAAATATGAGCATCTTCATAAATGGTCCTGTCCTGAACCACTGTTTTTCCGGATTTCCGGATGGCAACGACCTGACGGAACCGGCTGTTTAAAAAATAGATCTGAAGATTGAAAGACCAGCGCTGCATGTCTTCATAAAAGCTGTTCAAGTAGGGATTGGTATCAACATCTTCATAATGAGGTTCCCATCCGAACTGTTTGGCAAGCAAGCCGCTCAGGGTAGTTTTTCCAGACCCGATATTTCCTGCGATGGCAATGTGCATAATTTGAATTTTATTATCAAAGGTATAAAAAGCATTTAATCCGGAGAGACCAACTTCAGGATTTCTTCAACATATTTACGGTTGTTGGAAAGCCGGGGGACCTTATGTTGCCCACCAAGTTTTCCATTTAACTTTAACCAGGTATAAAAGGTATTGGCAGGAATCAGGCGGATAATCGGTTCCCCCAGCAACATACTATGGTATCTTTTAGCCTCATAATCTGAATTCAATGATTTTAAAGCATTGTCAAGGATGTTGGTAAAAAAAGCAAGATCTGCAGGAGCTTTATCGAATTCTATTAACCATTCATGGGCTCCTTTTTGTGCTCCATCGAAATAGATGGGAGCGGCCGTGTATTCCGTAATCACGGCCCGGCAACGCTCACAGGCAATAGAAATCGCTTTTTCTGCATTATCCACAATCAACTCCTCCCCAAAGGCATTGATGAAGTTACGGGTCCGCCCCGTTATTTTTATCCGGTAAGGATTTAATGAAGTAAACAAGATGGTATCACCGATCATATACCTCCATAAACCGGCATTGGTAGAAATGAGCAGGGCATAGTTGAGATTCATTTCCACTTCATCCAATCCCAGGGCTATGGGATGATCCGATCCCAGCTGATCCATGGGAATAAATTCGTAATAAATACCGTAGTCAAGCATTAATAGCATATCGTCGGCTTCGGTTCGGTCCTGAATCCCAAAGAAACCTTCCGAAGCATTATATGTTTCAAGATAACTTACCTGTCGCGAGGGAAATAAACCGGAAAACTGTTCACGGTAAGGAGCAAAATTAACCCCCCCATGAATAAATAGCTCAAAACCAGGCCAGACCTCGAGCAGATGCGATTTTCCTGTAATTTCAAGAACTCTTTTAAAAAGTAACAGCGTCCAGGAGGGAACTCCGGAAATATTGGTAACATTATGTGGTATGGTGGCCCTGGCCATTTTTTCTATTTTGCTTTCCCATTCCTCCATCAGGGCGATGGATAACGTGGGTGTACGCATGAATTCCACCCAAGCTGGAAGATTCTGGATCAGAATGGCTGAAAGATCACCCTGGTAATAAAATGATTCATTGCTGATCTCCATGATCTGGTGGGAACCACCCATGGCAATCGCTTTCCCATCGAAAAGCAGGGTTTCCGGCCGATTATTACAATAGATGGATAAAAGGTCCTTTCCGCCCTTAAAATGACATTCTTCAAGCGCTTCCTGGCTGACAGGGATGAACTTGCTTTTATCACCGGTTGTTCCCGATGATTTTGCAAACCATTTGATCTCGGATGGCCATAGCAGATTTTGCTCTCCTTTCTTCAACCGCTCAATAAACGGCTTAAAATCCTCATAATCATGCACAGGAACTCTTTTCCGATATTGATCCGGCTGCTGAATTGATTTAAAATCATATTTTTTTCCAAAATCCGTGTGCTTTGCCTGGGCAAGTAGTCTCTTAAACCACTCTATCTGAACCTCATGCGGGTATTTCATGAATAACTCGATCTGATGAATGCGTTTTTTCATCAACCAGGAAACGAATGCATTGATCAGGGCCATGACAGAAATTAAACAAAAATCAAATTTACAATTAAAATCTGTTCCTGAATTTATCTCGTGAATTTTATCGGGATATACTCCCATACAATGACCATAACCCCACCGTAATTATTTTTCCACACCTATTGATTTTATAGAAATAATAATTATCTTTGCCCACCCTAACATCGATGTAATTTTGCTACCAATTTTGACTCTTTAAAACTTTTAAAAATGAAAATTCTTGTTTTAAATTGCGGAAGTTCTTCCATCAAGTATCAGCTCATTGAAGTTTCTGAAGAAGCCGAGCTTTTATCCAAGGGATTGCTTGACAGGATCGGATTACCCACCAGTGAATTGCTACACCAGGTTCCGGGCAAGGAAAAATATAAATTGGTTCAGGAAGTTCCCGACCATCAGGTTGGAATCAACCTTATCCTTAGGACACTGAAAGATCCCGTGTATGGTGTGATCCGCGATGAGAAAGAAATCGCCGCCGTCGGTCACCGGGTCGCTCATGGGGGTGAGAATTTTAAAACCAGTGTCAGAGTTACTGAAGCCGTAAAAAAAGACATTGAAAAGTGCATTGAGCTGGCGCCTCTTCATAACCCTGCCAATCTGAAAGGAATTCTTTCCATGGAAGCTATCCTTCCAGCTATTCCACAAGTAGCGGTATTCGATACTTCCTTCCATCAAACCATGCCTGCATATTCATACCTCTATGCCATTCCCTATGAATATTACGATAAATATAAAATCCGCAGGTACGGCTTTCATGGCACTTCACATAAGTACGTAGCTCAGAAAGCTTGCAGGTTTCTGGGAAAAGATTATAAAAACATCAATATCATCACTTGTCACCTGGGGAATGGTTCTTCCGTTGCCGCTATTCAAAAAGGAAAATCTATTGATACATCCATGGGATTTACACCCCTGGAAGGATTGATGATGGGAACAAGAAGCGGAGATGTTGATCTTGGCGTTTTACTTTATATTGCCGAAAAGGAAGAAATGAGTATTAAGGATACCAACGCCATGTTTAATAAAAAAAGCGGGGTATTCGGGATTTCCGGAATTTCCTATGACATGCGTGATGTGGAAAAAGCCGCTGAAGATGGAGTTGAACGTGCCCAGCTGGCACTTGAAATGTATGCATATAGGGTAAAAAAATATATCGGAGCCTATGCCGCTGCAATGAAAGGTGTTGACCTTATCATTTTTGCCGGTGGCATCGGAGAAAACGATATTGAAACACGTAGAAGAATCCTCGATGGAATGGAATTTCTGGGTGTGGAATTTGACCCTCATCGTAATGGCAAACGTGGAAAGGAAGCCATCCTCACAAAACCTGGCTCAAAAGTGGTCGCCATGGTCATGCCGACCAATGAAGAATTGGTCATTGCTATTGATACCTATAATATTGTTTACGATGCCGATTTTCGCATTTAACTTAATAACAAAAACTTATGGCACCTATTAGCTTATATATCGTTGAAGATGAACTGATCATCGCCCACGACCTGAGGGCTAAACTTTCTGAATTTGGCTATGAGGTTATGGGAATTGATACCAAGGGAGAACATGCTGTTGAGAACATCGCAGCACTAAAGGAAAATAATAAGGAACCTGATATCGTCATCATGGATGTCCGCCTGGCAGGAAAAATGGATGGTATTGAAGCTGCCCGTATCCTTACTGAAAACTATAACTGCGGGATCATCTTTCTGACCTCCATGAATAAAAGCGAAGTATTTTCAAAATCATTCTCATTAAAACCTTACGCCTACCTGTTCAAACCAGTTGATGTCGATCAGATTCGTGCAGCAATTGAAGTTGCAAACTATCAGAGGAATCTCGAAATTACGAACGAGCGAATCATTTCCGAGTTGAAAAACGAAATCGAGCATCGTAAAAAAGCGGAAAAAGAAAGGAATCAGCGTCTTCAGGAGCGAATCAAAGCCGAACAAAAAGTGAATCAATTGCTCAAACAAAAACACCAGATGGAACTTGATCTGATTAACCGTGAGCTGGCAACTTCTTCAATCTTCATTTCACAGAAAAACAAGATCATCGGCCTGATTAAAAAAGACATCAACCGCCTGCTTAAAGTTGAAAAAAACATTAATCGCAACGACATTGCCAGGGTACTTAAAACCATTGATGAGAATATCAAATTCGACAACGACTGGTATCGTATCAAAGCCCATTTTGAAAAGATACATCCCGGTTTCTTTGACCGTCTCCGTAAAAAATATCCTCAGCTGACACCCAATGATCACAAACTATGTGCTTTATTGAGAATGAACCTGAATACAAAGGAAATCTCGCATATCCTGAAGATCACGGCACCAAGTACGGAAATTTCAAGAATCCGTTTAAGAAAAAAACTGAATTTACCTAAAGGTGTTAACCTCACACAGTATATTTGTGAGGTTTAAAGTTTATCTGCCATCTCATCAGTGATGTTCAGGTTATGAAAAACATTCTGAACATCTTCATCTTCTTCAATAATATCAATCAGTTTCAGGACTTTCCGGGTAGCATCCTCATCAAGGGTTATAACTGTTTTCGGAATTCGTTGAAGTGATGCGCTTTCCGGATCAACTTTGAGTTGCTCAAGCTTTTTAATCATACTGCCAAAATCTTCCATAGCCGTAGTGATGGTAAAAATACCCTCTTCGAGGCTGAGATCCTCGGCTCCGGCATCTATCACCTCCATTTCAAACTCATCCTGCTGAAGATCACCCTGGGGAACAAGAAAAACTCCCTTGCGGTCGAATAAATAATTCAACATCCCGTTTTGTCCGAGTTCCCCTCCATGTTTGTTAAAATGAGCTCTCACGTTGGAAACGGTTCGTTGCAGATTATCAGTGGTACACTCAACAAAAATGGCAACACCATGAGGGCCTTTGCCTTCATAGGTGGTTTCAATTAAAACCGCAGCATCTTTATCAGCCCCCTTGTTGATGGCCCTTTGGATGTTATCTTTTGGCATCGAAGCTCCCTTTGCATTTGCGATAGCCAGTCGCAGACGGGGATTTCCATCGGGGTCAGCCCCGCCTTCTTTTACTGCAATGGTGATGTCCTTGATAATTTTTGAGAATATTTTTGAGCGCTTGGCATCCAGTGCCCCCTTCTTACGCTTAATCGTCGACCATTTATTGTGCCCTGACATATCCAGTTGTTTGTTGATTAACAGTGTAAAATTATAAAAAAAATGATTTCCTTATCAAAACGATTGGTAAATTTGACTGTTCAAACCACTTTAAACAGTTTTATTGTGTCTTATAAACTCCTCATTTTATATATTTCTCTGGTATTGACCTGTCTGCTCCTATTTCAATGCGCCAATCCTGTGACACCTGAAGGAGGTCCGAAAGATGTTAAACCTCCACAAATTAAAAATTGTGTTCCTGCAAATGCATCAGCCAGGTTTAAAGAAAATACCATCAAGATTGATTTCGACGAATTCATCAACCTGAAAAACCCCTTGTCGGAAATTTTGATCTCCCCACCTATAAAAGAACTTCCCGACTATCGTTTACGCGGAAAATCACTGATCATTAAATTTTCCGACAGCCTAAAACCTAATACCACCTATACCATCAATTTCGGCAAATCTATTAATGATATTACAGAAAATAATGTGCTTACAGGATGGTCCTATGTTTTTTCTACCGGCGATTTTGTGGATTCACTCAGCCTGAAGGGGAAAGTAATCAATGCTTTTGATCTGCAACCACAAAAAGATGTGTTTGCCGTATTATATAAGGACAATAATGATACCCTTCCCTTGGATTCCCTTCCCCTCAAAGTAATTCCTTATTATATCACAAAAGCCGGTGAAACAGGTGACTTCACTTTCACAAACCTGCAGAAAGCTGATTTTAAACTCATGGCCATTAATGATCAGAATAATGACTTGATATTTAACCAGCCGTCCGAAAGAATCGCTTTTCTCGATAGTCTGGTTCAACCCATCTATATCCTACCTGCTCCTGCTGACACTGCAAAAAAAGATTCTTCAGATACTCAGAAGAAAGACACTCTGAAGCCCATTGTTCCTTCAGGACCTTCTTACCTTTTAAAACTTTTTGAAGAACCTGATTCCACACAGCGTATCATAAAAAAGTTATTGGTGAGAGAGGGCATGATTCTTATCTCTTTTAAGTACCCAATGAAAAAACTTCACTTGCAACCATTGAATCTTGATTCAATTGCCCCCTGGTGCATTGTAGAGCATTCTGCTAAAAATGACAGTCTTACCTTATGGCTATTAAATTCTAAACAGGATTCCCTGATACTACGAATATCTGATCAGGAAATCCTGGTGGATACCATCCGTATGGATATTAAAACAAAGGTATCCAAGAAAAAAAGTGAGAAAAAAGATGCCGGCCCTGACCGTTTAGGGATAAAAACAACAGCATCCGGCCAATTCAATCAATTTAAAAATAAGCTTATCCTTGAGTTTTCCTATCCTTTACATCATTGGGATTTTTCACGGATCAAGCTGGTTGACGCAAAAGATACACTGTGTCCGCCTGTATTATTCGCCGATAGCATCAAACGAAAAGTGATGATCCCATATCAATGGAAAGAAGAAAAGTCATATGTCATCATCATCCCTGATTCCTGCTTTTACGGAATCAACCAACTAACCCAGGACTCCCTGGTTCAGTCATTTAAAACCAAGGCCATTAAAGAATTCGGATCCCTGATTCTGACCCTGAATATAGACTCACACCCCGGACAGTATATTGTTCAGCTATTGAACGAAAAAGAAATCCTCATCGAAGAACAAATTGTAAATAAATCAGGAAACGTTAAATTCGAATATATTACACCTGGTAAATTCAAAATTAAGGCCATTTATGACCGAAACCGGAACCAAAGATGGGATACAGGAAATTATCGTACAAAACTTCAACCAGAAGAAGTCAATTACTTTTCAAAAATAATTGAAATCCGCGCTAACTGGGATGTTGAAGAAAACTGGACATGGTAGAATAAGACCAAGTTTAATACATCACACATTGATTGATACAATCAATTACGTTTGCAAGGACCTGCAGCTTAAGGGAATAATAAATCATTTTCCCATCCCGCTTGGACTCAAGCAACCCCTTATTCTTTAAAATATTCAGGTGATGTGAAGCTGAGGCCTGTTCAATATTCAGATGCTCGTATATCTCCGTTACTGTCAGCTTTTTATTATCAGTCAGAAGATCAATAATAGCGATACGCATAGGATGTGCCATGGCACGTAACTTACTGGCTGCCATTTCCAATTTCTGGATGTCGAGTGTGGTTTTTTTCTTCATTGTGAATATAGGTTATGATGGTGCAAATATATAAAAATATCTTATACAAATAAATATCTATATATTATACATTATTTTTCAAACACCTCAGTGAAAGTGAAATGACTTCCGTCAAACAATCCTTTATCACTTAATTTAATTGCCGGGATCACCAGTAAAGCCATAAATGAAAGCGTCATATATGGAGATGAAAGCATACACCCCATCTCTTTGGATTTTTTATCAAGCCAGTCATACTTTTCGGCTACCAAATAACCATCTTCACCCGACATAATTCCTGCAAATGGCAATGGCAGAATAACCTCCTGGCCTCCCTCAACCAGAGAAATTCCGCCTTTCGCTTCAATAATAAGGTTGATAGCTCTTGTAATCGATTCATCATCTGTTCCCATGGCAACAATATTATGACTATCATGGGCTATGCAGGAAGCCAGGGCTCCTTTTTTCAAACCCATATTCCCGATAAAGCCTATCGCAGCTGGAGCTTCAAAATACCGATTCTTAACAACCAATTTCAGGATATCCCTGTCAGGATCACTAACAACATTATCATGCTCTATTTTAGGGCTGGCGATTACCATTTCGGTAATAAGCTGTCCTTCTAAGGCCTTTTGAACTTTAATCTTTGAACCCAAGGCTTTCACTATCAGTTCGGATTTCCTGATTGGTCTGACATTAAAATTATTATGCGGCGTCTCTCTTACAGATTGAATTAATGTCTGTCCATTTTCGGAAACTTGAATTCCTTCAATAAAAGTTCTATTTATTCTAAAAGTGGTCAAATCATCAATAACAATACAATCAGCCATGTCGCCCTTTTGCAGCAAACCAACTTCCAGCCTGTAATGCCTTACCGGATTCAGGGTACAGCATCTCAGAATTTTCATCAGGTCATACCCTTTTTCAAGTGCTCGGATGACTAGTTCATTGATATGTCCGGCAACCAGGTCATTAGGATGCTTATCATCAGAGCAAAGCATCACCATGTCAGGGTATTCATCGATCAGGCTGCACAATGATTCAAAATTCTTGGCAGCGCTACCTTCCCTGATCAGAATTTTCATGCCAAGCGCAATTTTCTCAAGCGCTTCTTCTTTCGTATAACATTCATGATCAGTGCTGATCCCGGCCTGAATGTATTTTCTTGCATCTTCACCCATTACACCAGGTGCATGGCCATCAACCGGCTTTCCTGCCTTTTTTGCCAGCTCCAGCTTTGTCATAACCTCCTTATCCTGAAAAAGGACTCCCGGAAAATTCATCATCTCTGAGAGATATTTTATTTCTTCCATGCCAAGCAATTCTTTCACTTCTGCAATACCAAGACAAGCTCCGGCTGTTTCAAAGGATGTAGCAGGAACACAGGAAGGAGCCCCAAAAAAAAACTTAAAAGGAACTTTTTTACCGTTTTCAATCATAAATTTTACTCCAGGAATACCCAGTACATTAGCGATCTCATGAGGGTCAGAAACAGTAGCTACTGTTCCATGAACGGATGCCAGCCTGGCAAATTCAGATGGAATTAACATGGAACTTTCAACATGAATATGAGCATCTACCAATCCGGGAATAATAAATTGAGATGAAGAAACCTGTTCCTCCCGTATATCTGCAATTTTCCCCGCATGAATTATCAGGGTTCCCTGATAAATACGCTCACCGACGACATCGATTATATTTCCAGATAATTCAAAAGAAGTGTCATTCATTTTCAATCATTTAAGTATTTACTGTTCTTTATTTGCAGCCAACTGACCGCATGCGGCTTCAATATCTTTACCCCGGCTTTTACGGATGTTAACCACCAGATTTCTTTTATCCAGATAATCTGCAAATGCTTTAACTTTTTCAGGGACTGATGGTTTGAATCCGGTATTGCTCACTGGATTATATTCGATAATGTTGATCTTAACCGGGAAATTTATGCAGAACAAAGCCAGATCCTTAGCATCAGCCAATGAATCGTTGAAATTTCCAAATAAAATATACTCAACGGTAAACCTTTTATTGGTCTTAGCATGATAGTATTTCAGTGCATCAGTAACCGATGATAACGGATGCTTCAGGTTTAGTGGGATAATTTGGTTTCGTTTCTGATCTGTTGCTGCATGAAGAGATAGGGCAAAATGATATTTTGGATCATCATCGGCCATCTGTCTGATCATTCCCGGTATTCCGACACTTGAAACCGTTATCCGCTGGGGTGACATTCCCAAACCTTCTTCCTGTGTAATTTTTTCAATTGATTTTACCACATTATCATAATTCATCAATGGTTCACCCATGCCCATATATACAATATTCGACAATGACATGGCTTTAGGATATACTCCGGGAAGTTGGTTCTCTGATGCCAGTTTTGAAAGATGAACTACTTGGTCAAATATTTCAGCATATTTAAGATTCCGTTTGAATCCTTGCTTTCCGGTAGCGCAAAAATGACAAGCCAGAGCACAACCAACCTGGGAGGAAATGCAGGCAGTATATCTTCCTTCTTTGGGTATCAGCACCCCTTCCACCATCCACTTATCATGCAAACTAAATCCGACTTTTACAGTACCGTCTTTGCTCTTCTGGCTGGTTTCTGGTTTAGCAATATGAAATGAAAAATGTTCGGCTAAAAGCTGACGGGATATCTTTGAAAGATTGGTCATTTCCATAAAGGAAGTACAGGCTTTCTGCCAAAGCCATTGGTACGTCTGCTCACTCCTGAAAACTGTTTCCTTATGATCTCTAAAGAAGCCTATCAGTTCGTCCCTGGAAAGCTCCCGGATATCAGGCAATAGATTACCACTCATCTTTTTTAATTACAGTAGGATTCATCTTTTCTTTCAATGTTGAGACTAACCTCTGCATCGTTGTATCCACCTGGAAAAGATAAGCATCCCAGTTTGGATTGTGCGCCGGATCACTGGCATTCATCCATTTCTCGATCGGAAAGCGGGATGCAGCTTTGAGATTGAAGTCAGTGATAGAATAGCGGAATTTATTATCCTTAAACTCCAGCTTGAGATTATAAATCACTAATCCTCCTTCCATTCTTACACCCGATTTTGCATCATTGTAATAGATTTTCATTCGCCCGGTGCCTTCAATTTTTCCATTCACTTTATCCTGAATCGTATAAATTGCAGTTGGATTAGGATAATAAAAACTAAACCATTCAACTGCTTTATCATACAAATATGCAGGAGTTCCCTCCTGATCGATAACTGCTCGATACATGATTTTTTTTGAATCAGGATCAATGGGGAGGTTAGGCGCAGCCTGCTGAGCATTCAGAATTGGGATCAACCCACAGAAAATAATAAGGATACAAATATAACGATGCATATCAATATATTTTAATACACGCAATGTAAAGAAAAAATCAATAAAAAAGCCCTGAAAATTCAGGGCTTTTTTGAACAGACATTTCAACTACTAATACATCCCGTCCATACCGCCCATTCCGGGATTCATCGGTGGCATAGCAGGTTTTTCTTCCTTATGGGTTGCAAGAACACATTCGGTTGTCAGTAACATGCTGGCAATAGATGCAGCATTTTCCAGGGCAACGCGCGCAACTTTAGTCGGGTCAATAACTCCGGCTTTATACAGGCCTTCAAATACCTCGGTACGGGCATTGAAACCAAAGTCGTCCTTTCCTTCCTTTACTTTCTGGAGGATTACAGAACCTTCAAGTCCTGCATTTTCCACGATCTGACGAAGGGGTTCTTCCAGAGCACGTTTTACGATGCTGATACCTGTGGTTTCATCTTCGTTTTCACCTTTCATCTTTTCGATGACTTTCTGTGCACGCAGGTATGCTACACCTCCGCCAGGAATAATTCCTTCTTCGATGGCAGCACGGGTTGCATGCAAAGCATCGTCAAAACGATCTTTCTTTTCTTTCATTTCAATTTCAGATGCAGCGCCGACATAGATAACGGCAACACCACCGGCTAATTTAGCCAGACGTTCCTGGAGTTTTTCCTTGTCATAATCAGAAGTAGTAGTTCCAATCTGTGTTTTGATCTGATTGATACGACCAGTAATATCAGCCTTTTTACCACTACCATTGATAATGGTGGTATTTTCCTTATCAATCGTTACCTTTTCTGCCTGTCCCAGGTATTGCAGGGTAGCATCTTCGAGTTTGAAACCTTTTTCTTCGCTGATTACAGTACCACCCGTGAGAACTGCAATATCTTCCAGCATTTCTTTACGGCGGTCACCAAAACCCGGAGCTTTTACAGCAGCAACTTTCAGTGTTCCGCGAATTTTATTAACCACCAGGGTTGCCAAAGCTTCGCCTTCGACATCTTCTGACACGATAATAAGCGGACGACCAGTCTGAACAACCTTTTCAAGAACCGGCAGCAGGTCTTTCATAACACTTACTTTCTTATCATAAATAAGAATGTACGGAGTTTCATAAACAGCTTCCATTTTATCGGTATCTGTTACGAAATACGGGCTGATATATCCACGGTCAAACTGCATACCTTCCACTACTTTAACAGTAGTTTCAATACCTTTTGCTTCTTCAATGGTGATCACACCTTCTTTTTTCACTTTGCCCATGGCTTCTGCGATCATCTTCCCGATGAAACTATCATTATTAGCAGAAACTGTTGCAATCTGCTCGATTTTTTCCATGGAATCTCCTACCTGTTTGGTCTGTGATTTCAGGGACTTGATAACTTCAATGACTGCTTTATCGATACCGCGTTTCAGATCCATGGGATTGGCACCTGCTGTCACGTTTTTCAAACCTGTAGTGAAAATTGACTGAGCCAGAACAGTTGCTGTTGTGGTACCATCACCGGCAATATCGCTTGTTTTGGATGCGACTTCTTTTACCATTTGGGCGCCCATGTTCTCCACGGCATCCTTTAATTCCACTTCTTTTGCTACAGTAACACCATCCTTGGTTACAACCGGAGACCCATAAGATTTGTCGATGATGACATTGCGGCCTTTGGGGCCAAGGGTTACTTTCACTGCATTGGAAAGTTCATCAACGCCTTTCTTCAATGCTTCTCTTGCTTTTATGCTAAAGATAATATCTTTTGCCATCTTTATTTCGTTTTAAAATTTGTTTTTACTTAATGATTAATGTTTCTCGATGCTTAGATTACAGCGACGATATCGGATTCGCGCATGATCAGGTAATTTACACCATCGATGGTGATCTCAGTACCGGCATATTTGCCATATAGCACCAGGTCGCCAACTTTAACAGTTATGGGTTCATCTTTTTTGCCCGGGCCCACCGCTACAACAGTGCCTTTCATCGGTTTTTCTTTTGCAGTATCAGGAATAATAATACCTCCTGCTGTTTTTTCTTCAGCTGCAGCCGGTTCAACTAAAACGCGGTCTGCCAGGGGTTTAATCTTCAATTTTGCCATTTCATTATATTTTAAAGTTAAACATTAAAAATTTTCACCTTTGAGTAGGTGCCCACACTATGTCATATTTTATGCCAAACAAAGGATCAATATGCAAATGGGACAATTTTTCAGGTTATTTTTCATGATTAAAAAAAAATGTCAGATTACCATGACAATCTGACATTCTTTCCTGAAATCAAGGAGGAACATTTTCAGCCCTTCCTGGTATGAAACATGATTATTTCTTTTGTGCCGGAGGTGCCTGAAAATCTTTAATCGGAGCTGTTTTAGACTCATCGATCTGTTTCTGAATCTCACTTTGCTGAATAGTAGCCTGTCCCTGGTTTTTCGGAATGACAAAAATAGAGAAAAGACTCAGGGCAAGTAAGATGATCGCCAGTGTCCAGGTGGTTTTCTCCAAAAAATCAGCGGTTTTACGCACTCCCATGAATTGATTGGAAGAGGCGAAATTTGAAGCCAAACCACCACCTTTTGAATTCTGAACCAGCACGACAAGTATCATCAGCACACAGGTGATCAGGATCAGAACAGAAATAAGAATATAGAGTCCCATTTTTATTTAAAATTTACAATTTACGATTTTAGATTCTCAATTTGGGCCGCAAAGTAACGACTTTTTTCTTGATTTAACAAGGATAATTTCTGATAAATATGAATGGCTTTCTGGATGTTGCCCTGATTGGCATATAAGCGGGCAAGAGTTTCACTGATTATCTCTTCATCATCCACATTACTACGCAAAGAGGTATCGGTAGGATTAAAGAAAGTGACTTTAGGTGGAGATATCCGGGGTTCCTCAAGTATGAATTTCTCTATCAGAACATTTTTAGGTACATTTACTTTCCCTTTTTCTTTTTCTGAGACATCACCGGCCTCTATTTCTAAAAGCCTTTCCCTGACAATCATCAGGAGATCTTCACGTGTAATCCTTGCTCCGGGAGAAGGAGTGAGATGCGTCAACTGAATTTCTACCGGAATTTCCGAAAGACATTCATTGGTCACAGGCGATGGTTCGTTTATAGCCACTGGCTCCGGGATAATTGCTTGTGGCAATGATTCGGCAACAATTTCATTGGGTCCGGAAGCAACGGCTGAAGGGAAAGTCAATGAGACTTCCCCGGTGGAAATTGGGGAAGATGGAATCTGATTTAAAAGTGTCTTCAGTTTTTTCCTGTCGCCTGAATATACTGCAGCTTTTTTTAACTGAGTGTGATACTGAAGATCATTCTCTTTATAAAGATTATAAGTAAATAAAATTTGTCCTGATTGGCAATACGGATAACGTTTGACAAAATCTTCCAGCATTTTCAGGCTCTGGGTATTGGTCAGGTCAGGGTTCTTTATAAATTCCGAAAATTGCTGACGATTCATAGATTAAGACTTTGGCCTTCTTTTACCAGTTTACTACAGCTTTATTAAAAATATCCTGGACAAGTTGTTCGGTAATCCCGGCAATAATGGTTTCCTGATTGGCAGGTGTCAATCCCGGGGTACTGGGAAAATCAAGGTACCTCGAGAAAGATGTCTCCCAATCTTGCTTTTCATTTGTCTTATTGCTGAATTTAATGCTGACTGTAATGGTTAGTCTCGACATGGCAGCTGTTTCATTGCCCTGGATGGCCACCGGCTGAACTGCATAACTAGTAATGGTCCCTTCAAGGTTAAGGTCCCCATTACGATCAACAATGTCAAGGTTGGTTTGTGAAGTAAAATAATCCTGAAGGGCATTGGTCAATGTACCTGCCAGGGTTGGAACAACAAATGGTGCACTATTGACTAAACGAGGAATAGCGACTGTTTTTACATTCGGGGAAATAGAAGCACCGGTAAAAGAATAACTAACCCTGCAGGCCTGAAATAAAAAAGGAATGATCATCAGCAAAAAAAATTTCCTGACAAGATGGGAATATGCCTTCGGGAGTTTCATTCTAGATTATATTCTTTTATTTTGCGGTACAATGTCCGTTCAGAGATACCCAGTTCAATTGCTGCATCCTTACGCTTACCGTCATGTTTTTCAAGGGCCCGCTGAATGAAATCTATTTCCTTTTTTTCCAGTGAAAGTGACTCTTCAATTTCTTCCGATTCCTGAATTGGTTCAGAAATAATTTTATCTGCCGCTCGCAGGATAATACCCTGATCAGGTTCTTTGATTTCCTGCAAATCCTTATACAACCTATTGATCAGATGGGTATTTTCACCAAGATCATTGCTAATGGCTGATTCGTTTTTCAGAAGGTTCATGACGAGTTGTTTAAGATCATTCATGTCCTTTTTCATATCAAAAAGTACCTTATATAAGATCTCCCGTTCATTGAACTTTGAGGTATCTTCCCCTTTGTAGAGGACCGGAAGTTCGCTGCTAAATCCCTGAGGCAAATATTTCAGTAGGGTTTTTGCATCAATCTCACGTGTCTTTTCAATAATGGAAATTTGTTCGGTGAGGTTTTTCAATTGCCTTATATTTCCTGGCCATCGATAATTTTTCAGGATAATCTGGGCTTCCTCATGCAGGTGAATCGCAGGCATACGGTATTTCTCAGCAGCGTCAGAGGCAAATTTCCTGAATAACAGATTAACATCTTCCTGTCTTTCTCTCAGAGCCGGGACATTAATCGGGACAGTGCTCAAGCGATAATATAGATCCTGGCGGAATTTTCCCGAATTTATCGCATCCGGAATGTTCACATTCGTTGCGCCAACAACCCGAACATTAGTTTTTAAAACTTTTGATGAGCCAACACGCATGAATTCTCCGCTTTCCAGCACACGTAATAAGCGAACCTGAGTTCCCAAAGGCAATTCGGCAACTTCATCCAGAAAGATCGTTCCACTGTCAACAACTTCAAAATAACCCTTTCTGGCTTCATGTGCACCGGTAAAAGAACCCTTCTCATGGCCGAAAAGCTCCGAGTCGATGGTTCCCTCGGGAATAGCTCCACAGTTCACAGCGATATAAGGTCCATGTTTACGGGCGCTTAACTGATGAATTATTTTTGGAAAAAATTCTTTACCGGTACCACTTTCTCCATTGATCAGAACGGTGATGTCAGTAGCGGCAACCTGGCGGGCAATATCAATTGCCCGGTCGAGCAAAGGCGAATTGCCAATGATACCAAATCGCTGCTTGATTGACAAAATATCCATTAATTCATTGTTTTTCAAATGCAAAGATACAATAACCTCTCCTAACTCTTCCTGACTTCCCGTTTTAACCTTGCCAGGTGCCCACGTCCAAGGGCCTTAACTTCACAACCCAGTTCAAAATAGCGCCTGATCTTATCATCGGTCAGAATACCAAAAGCATCCACTACAGCTATCGGACCTCCAGCCCATTTCACGATATCGTCAGGGCTGAGGTTGAGATAATCAGCATGAGGAACAGCGAGAATCATGACTTCTATGCCTTTCAGCGCCTTTTTCAAGTCCTTCAGAACCACGGTATTTTTCAGGTTTTCCTGGTTACGGAAAAACCTTTTCCATGAATGACCCGGGGCAGGATATTCTTCCTGGTCTTCCAGTTCATACCAATGATCAACATATGGATCATGTACCCTGATTTCAGCGCTCATTTCGGAAAGCTTTCTAACCACCATCTCGCTGCCGCTGTAACGGGTATCCCCGACATCTTGGCGGTAGCTGGCGCCACATATCAGCACTTCTGCGCCGGCAATGTACCGGCCCATGTTGCGGAGGGCATCACGGGTAAGTTCGGCTATATGTAGACCACGGGTATCGTTAATATCAATGGCTGTAGGTGTAAGTTTGAAAATTTTATCTCCATCCTCAAAGCCCAGAATATGCTTGTATGCCCAATAGCCTAACCCTCCGTCTTTGGGAAGACAATAGCCCCCAATTCCCGGACCAGGGAATATAATATTACTATGCGTTGGTCGCATTTTAATAGCCTTGATCACTTTGATTAGATCAACTCCATTACGTTCAGAAAAGAGGCTCCATTCATTCAGGAAAGCCAGGATGGTTGCACGGTATGAGTTTTCAATGATCTTGGTGGTTTCTGATTCAATGGGCCGGTCCATGACGGTTAATGGAAAATCCTTCGTATTCAGCACTTCATGAAGGAATTTCTCTACCCTTTTCCTTGCCACGGCCTCACATCCGGAACAAACCCTCCAGAAATCACGGATGGATGCAACATAATCTCTCCCAGGCATCACCCGTTCAAAACTATGTGCAAGGAGCGGGGTCTTTTTAATTCCTCTTCGGGTAAATGCTTTTTTCAAAATAGGCCAGGCAACAAATTCCGTAGTTCCCGGAGCAACGGTCGTTTCTATTAAAACCAGACACTCTGCGGGGATCTTTTCCCCAATGGTTTTCATGGTATCTTCCAGGGCTGCCATATCAGCTTCTCCTGACTTCATATTCCCCAGTTGCTTTTTTGAAAAATCACATTGAACATCCACCACAACGCAATCAGCAAACTGCAAACAATCACTATTATATGTGGCAATAAGTGTTTTTGATTCCTTCACACACCTTTGGATCAGAATATCCACTTCGGGATCTTCAGCCTTGACGGGAGATTCTCCCTGATTGATCATTTCAATTTTCCAGAAACTACGTGTGCTGGGCCGCTGACAACCTATGACAAGTTTACTGTTTTTTCCTTTTTCATCTTTGGTATCAGCCACGATAGCTGCCATAACGGCACCAACAAAGCCAAGACCCATCACGACCACAATTTCCTTTTTTTCTTTCCTGGCCTGATTGACAAGTTTTTCAATACGTTTTAATTCCTTTGAATAATCATCCTGAGGGGGAATAGGAAATTTTTCTCCATTGGGACCTGCAGAGTACCTGATTTCAGTTTTTGTTGTCATAAAAGTTCATTGAGTTTGATTATCTGATCTGTATATTAAGTTCTTCTGATAGCGCTTTGATAAGCTTTTGCATTACTATCTCAATTTCATGGTCTGTGAGCGTTTTTGTTTCATCCTGAAGGATCAGGCTGATGGCATAGGACTTCTTGTCGGCCCCGATTTTTTCCCCTTCGTATACATCAAACAGTCCAACTTTTTTCAGGAGTTTATTCTCGATACTAAAGGCAAGTTGTTCAATCTGGTCAAATTTTACTGTCTTATCAAGCAATAATGCCAGATCCCGGCGCACTTCAGGGAATTTAGGTAATTCCTTGTATTTGATATCGCTTATAGAAATCAGCTCAAAAACATGATCCCAATTAAATTCAGCATAAAGAACAGCTTGCTTGAGATCAAAATAATGGAAGACTGATTTTGGAAGATAGCCACAAGTAACAAGAACTTTGTCTCTGAATGAAAAACATAATCCCTCTTGCACCATGGAAGAATGAGATTTGTTTATTTTCAGTCCTCCGATAGCAATGCCAAGTTTTTTGAAAATAGCCTGAATAAGCCCTTTTAACTGGAAGAAATCGATACTTTTTCCCTTTGTATTCCAGCTTTCAGGTTCAGCAAGTCCCGTCAGAAAGAGAACAAGATGCTTTTCTTCGTGATAGGCAGGTAATAAATTTCCTTGTTCTCCGGGAGCAGCCTTACGGTATACATTCCCAAATTCAAATAACCGAAGGTTTTCTGCTTTTCTATTCTGGTTGTAAAGGATGGTTTCCAATCCCCCGTATAATAAAGTCTGGCGCATAACATCCAGATCCCTGCTGATAGGATTTAAAATGGCCACACATTGATTAAAAGGGAAATATTCATTCTCTGAATAATAAGCTGAACGGCTCAGTGAATTGTTCATCATCTCCTGAAAACCATTGTCTGCAAGATAATCTGAAACAATGTTTTGTATTTTATCTGGATCAGGCTTTTTTGAATATGATAATGACGATATAATTTCAGGGAGAACATCAATATTGTTATATCCATAAATACGAAGCACTTCTTCAACCAGGTCTGCCTCCCGGGTTACATCAGTTTTAAAGGTTGGAATGTTGACCTGGATGCTGCATCCAGGATTTTGTTTGGAAAATCCCAGGTTTGGTTCATTCTGTATCTTCATGCCTAGATCAGTCAGGATGTCAATGACAACACTGCGATCGAGTTTTTTCCCAATCAAACGGTCAAGGTTATCAAATGAAAGTTCAATTGTTTCAGGTAAAATTGGATCAGGGTAAACATCCACAATTTCAGAATAAATTTCTCCTCCTGCAATTTCCCTGATCAGAAGGGCTGCCCGTTGAAGGGCATAGACAGTAACACCTGGATCCGCTCCGCGTTCAAACCGGAAAGATGCATCTGTCTGCAACCCATGATGGCGGGCTGTTTTTCTTATGCCAGTCGGATGAAAGTAGGCACTTTCCAGAAATACATTTTTTGTTATTGCACTGACTCCAGATTTCATCCCTCCGAAAACTCCTGCAATACACATTGGCTCATGTGTATTACAAATCATCAGGTCATTTTCAGTCAATTCACGTTCAGTTTCATCCAATGTAAAAAATTTTGTACCACGGGGATACTTCCTAACGATCACCTGGTCTCCCGAAATTTCGTCAGCATCGAACGCATGAAGTGGTTGCCCCAACTCCATGAGGATATAGTTGGTGATATCGACAATATTATTAATCGGACGCAAGCCAACGGCCATCAGCTTATTTTTCAGCCATGACGGCGATTCTCTCACAGTAATCCCCTGAATGGTAAGTCCTGAATATCGCGGACAAGCCTTTTTATCTTCAATTTCTATCGAAATTTTCTTTACCTCCGGATCAGGATGAAAGCCGGAAATGTCAGGAAATTTCAAGGATTTACGATCAACAGATGCAGATGCAGAGCAGCCAAAGTTATTAATAACAGCAGCAAGATCGCGGGCAATACCTAAATGAGAAGTGGCGTCGGAGCGGTTGGGTGTCAATCCAATGGTAAATACATGATCTTCTTCAACATTAAAATAGGAAGAGGCAAGAGTGCCAGCAGGAACAGCTGGGTCTAACACCATAATGCCTGTATGAGATGTTCCCAGCCCAAGTTCATCCTCAGCACAAATCATACCTTCCGAAACCTCACCCCTGATTTTCGTTTTTTGAAGGGTAATTTCCTTATTATCAAAAAAAAGGGTTGCACCAAGGGTGGCCACGGCAACTTTTTGTCCCACGGCAACATTTGAGGCTCCGCATACTATATTAAGAAATTCTGGCTGACCGATATTAACCCGTGTCAGATTCAAGTGATCGGAATTCGGATGTTTTATACACTCCATTATTTCACCGATAACAATACCTTTTAAACCGCCTTTAACCGATTGAAAAGTTTCCAGACTTTCAACCTCTAATCCACATCCAGTAAGCAATTCACTGATTTGTTCCGGAGATTGATCCAGGTCAATATATTGCCTGAGCCAACTTAAGGATATTTTCATTTATTAGTGAAATTTAAGGGACAAAAGTAATAAAATATTGCGTTACATCTAAGAGATAAGTCCCCAATTCTGCTGATGTTTATCCATAATTTGAAGGTGCCGAAGCAGTACCTGATTGGCTTCGTTTTGTAGGGATGGATCCTCCCCGATGATTTCGCTGGCTAAATTGCGAGCAAATTTCAATATTTTTTCATCTTCCACAATGTCGGCAATCCTGAGGTCCAGGATTCCACTTTGCTGGGTTCCCTGGATATCTCCCGGTCCGCGCAACCTGAGGTCTGTCTCGGCAATTTCAAATCCATCGCTGGTTTTTACCATTGTAGAGATACGTTTTTTCGCATCAGGTCCGATGTTCCCTGATGACATTAAAATACAATAGGATTGATCGTCTCCCCTTCCTACCCTTCCGCGGAGCTGATGTAATTGTGAAAGCCCGAAACGTTCTGCGTTTTCAATAACCATAACAGAGGCATTAGGAACATCAACTCCAACTTCGATTACTGTAGTTGCGACCATTATCTGTGTTTCCCGATTCAGGAACCGCCTCATTCCCTCATCTTTTTCCTGTTGTTTCATTTGGCCGTGTACAATGCTTATCGCATAATCAGGCTTCGGAAAAACCTCAATTATATTCCGGTAGCCTTCCATGAGGTTTTTCAGATCCAGTGTTTCTGACTCCTTGATCAATGGAAACACGATGTAAACCTGTCTTCCTTCTTTGATTTTCTGACGGAGAAATGCATATACTTTTAATCGATCTGTCTCCAATATATGACGGGTAATGATGGCTTTTCTTCCGGGAGGCATTTCGTCAATCACTGAGACATCCAGATCCCCGTAGAGCGTCATGGCAAGCGTGCGGGGTATCGGTGTGGCAGTCATAACCAGAATATGGGGTGGGGCAAGATTTTTTTCCCAGAGCCTTGCCCGTTGTGCCACTCCGAAACGATGTTGTTCATCGATAACAACCAGTCCCAGTTTCCCGAATCGGACCTGATCCTCTAGCAAAGCATGTGTGCCGATTAAAATCTGGAGCTGGCCATTTTTCAGATTCTCAGCAATTCTGTTTCTTTCCTGAACCCTGGTCGAACCAGTAAGCAGTTCAATCATGACATTCATCTTTGAAAGCATGCCTGAAATAGTAGTGAAATGCTGTTGGGCAAGTATTTCCGTTGGAGCCATCAGGCAAGCCTGGTACCCATTATCCAGCGCTATCAGCATGGTCATCAGTGCTACCATGGTTTTCCCACTTCCGACATCACCCTGTAACAAACGATTCATTTGCTTACCGGAGCCCAGGTCATGGCGGATTTCTTTAATTACCCGTTTCTGTGCATTGGTAAGATCAAATTTCAGGTGTTGCCGGTAAAAATGATTTACATGGTCGCCAACCATTAAAAAAACGTGTCCTGATTTTTTCTCAAGGCGACCGGAGCGCAGCTTAATCAGCCTTAACTGGATAAAAAACAATTCTTCAAATTTAAGTCTGGCCTGAGCTCTTCTAAGGGTTTCGGGACTGGAAGGAAAGTGAATATTGATAAAGGCTTCCTGCCGGCCCATGAGTCTGAGGTCCTGCAAGATTCTATTGGGCAAGTTTTCCGGCACATGAAACTTCTCATTCAGTATAAGGTTTTTCAGCAATTTCCCCAGTCCCTTGTAATCAAGTCCTTTCGATTTAAGTTTTTCCGTGGAACTATAGATGGGCCGCATTGTTTCATTAAGGGGAAGTGGTTTGTCAGGAGGAGATTCAAGTTCGGGATGAGGAATATTCCAATGTCCGTTAAATAATGTCGGCTTCCCAAATATGACATACTCATTCCCAATTTTGAGCTTTTCGGATATCCATTTGCTTCCCTGGAACCAAACCAGATCGATCATCCCGCTTTCATCCCTGACCTTGGCGACTAATCTCTGAGCATGAGGCTTCCCCACAGTCAATATAGATTCCAGGATGACTTTCAGTTGTATATAAGTAGTTTCATCCCTGATTTCTGAAATCAGGTAAAACTTGCTCCGGTCAATGTAGCGAAATGGGAAAAAAGTAAGAAGGTCCGCAAAGGAAAAAATGCGGACCTCGGATTTTAACACTTCGGCTCTTGCAGGGCCGATCCCTTTCAGGTATTCTATCGGGGTTTCAAGAAATATGGACGACATGGGTCCGGGAGTGAGTTTAGTACTCCCAGAGGTTCTGTTCCCACTCAAACAGGGTAGTTTTCGCTTTTTCGGCTTCTAGCAAGGCGTCAACACTGGTCGCATATTCATTGATTGCACGGTCATATACATTCTCTTCCTTTGTAATATAACTGGAAAACATCCTTTTCATAAATACATCATCATAACTCAGTCTGCCTGCTGAACCATTTTTCAGATTAAACATCTCATTGCGTGCAAAAAGCTGCCGGCATTCTGGGAAATATATCCAAAAGAGCGTTTTCTCAAATCGTTTTTCTCCGGTTACTTTGTCGTTTACATCTATTACAGGGCCTATTCCAAGTATTCTGACTTCAAAGACAGAACGTTGTTTATCAAAATAGAAGTCTTCCTTGATCTTAAACTTTTTAACATTGGCAGGTTCAAATTCAGTTTTAATCACCGTATCATACATGATGTCAGGATTATCAGGTCTGGGAAGTCTTACAGAATCAATACTACCAAGTTTATCCATGACTTCATTCGGAGTAAGAGGGACCAGGAACTGATCTGACTCAGAGGAATAAGCTGTGATTACGCCTTCCTTTAACCCATCCATAATAATCTGGACGAAGCTGCGCCAGTTATTCTGTGGTCTTTCAGGGAAATAAAAAGGTTGGTTCATTTTCTCCCGCATATCAAGGACACGCCATATTCTTTTGGTCCAGATAATATCAGCTTCCCTGAGATAGGGATATGCGATAGGCTGAACCTGTGTTATGGCAGTTTTATCATAAACTCCATCCCTGGGAGGTCCTTCCAAAACCTGGGAATAAGATGTTAATTTAATACCCACAATGAAAACGGATACTAAAAGAAAAAACATTGCTTTTTTCATATTACCTCCGATCGGATTTTATCAGTTCAATTTCAAGCTTAAGCTCGTATTGACTTTACGAGAGCCATCCGGACCTTTTACATAGATTTCATCAAACCAGATCCGTTGATTTCTTCTGGCATTATTAATTGTCTTTAATATCTCAGGGGTCAGCCTGTTGCCCTGAACCTTGATATCATTACCTTCGCCGGCTGAGGTGGATGTAGAGAAAACAAAGGATGTAACCTGGTATTTCAGGTCAAAATCGAATCCAGGAGGCATGGTCGGAACAAGAATAGGACTTGCCACTAACAAACTTTTGGAAATAAATCCCTCATTTTTTCCTGCAATTTTAATAATGGGATCAGGAACTGTTTTCAATCTGAAAGTATAGGATCCCATGTTTTTCGATTTCCCTGAAAAAACAGCATTAATAGTAATAACAGCCTCTCTGGCTGAATTCGGCAACCCAGATACGATATATTCTTTGCCTTCAGAACGAATACTGCCTACGGAAACAGAAGGAATTATCCGTTCAGGACTGCCAGGAACACTAATGGCGACCGGGTTATCCACCCCAATATAAAACACATTCATTTTAGTTGGAGAAATTGTAATGGCGGGCCTTGCAACAATGAATTCATCCTTGAAATGGAATGACATGGTATCACCCATCGGACTAACAATTTTGATGATTCCGGCAAACCGTTTAAGGCCTTCTGAACTTCCTCCTATTTTAAGGGTAACAACGCCTTGAGAGCCTTCGAGTTTCGTAGCACCATTAAAATTGGCCGGAGTCAAGGTGTCTGCACCAAACGCATAGCGTACATCCGGGTTTTGTTTTGTATCATAAGCAGCCACCAGAATCTCAGCCTGATATTCATCTCCCATGAAAACATAAGCGCTCTTAGGGATAACTTTTGCCTTGATTTCATCGAATTTCCAGTCTTCAGCTGATATCGTTGAGAATAGATTATTGACTACATCAAATTCTGCATTATAAATTTCAGCTTCGATTTTATTTAATATGGTCACAGTAGCAGCTAGAATAGTGCGATAAAAATTATGCATTTCCCAGTTCTGCTTATTCCCGTCGCGATCATAAAAAGGGCCTTTGGTATCCATGCCAATCTTTATGGTAGTCTTGTATTTAGGGTCAACGAGGTCAAGAATCTGTTTTTTATATGATTCTATTTTTTCTCTGAGAATTTTCGCCTCCCCGGCAGATCCGTCATTTGAACTGCCAATGAAAAACCGGGTAGGTGTATCATAATTATCAATCCGTTCTGCTTTCCTTAAGGGAAGTTTTTTAGCATCTGCAAGGGTTGGCAGTTTTTCAGTGCGTTGAATGACTACATACTTGATACTGTCAACATATTTAGCCAGGTTGTTTGAAAGTAAACGAGCTTGCTGTGCCTTGTCCCAATACGGCCCAACTTTATTGGGATTGAGCTGATACTGGATCTTGAATTTGGCATAGGTATTATCCAGTTTTTTTGAGAAGTTTTCATTGGTCGTTTCCATACTTTCGTTGACTACCACGAATGCATCCAGGATTTGTTTCGAGACATTCAATGCGAGCAATGCAGTTAAAACGAGATACATCATCCCTATCATCTTCTGCCTCGGTGTCTCTTTATATCCAGCCATTTAAATTGCGGTTTTACTAGTGAATAATGCGGAATTACTTATTTGGTGACATTCATGGCCGAAAGCATATTGCCATAAACCTTGTTCAGGGCAACAATGTTCCTAGTCAAATTATCAACTTCCTCTTTGAATTTTACGGTGTTGGCCATTGAATCATTAAGATTGGTAGAAAACTTAGCCAAAACAGTATTGAACTTTGCAGAAGTTTCCATTTGTTCGTTTGATCCCTGGAGATGGAGTTCATACAAGGCATTGAGGGCTGAAAGATTGGATGAAATCCGCTGGAGCTGTTTGTTGTAATTACCCCCTTCGGTAGCAGAAGAGGTGAGTGTTTCCGCAGTCTTGGATAACAGTGAGGCAGACTCATTATATTTTTCAACAAAATGATTGGCAGAAGCAACGGCATTACTCATGCTGGATGAAAAAGCTTTATTTGCATGAATATCTTCCTTCAGGGACTCCGAAACTTCGGCAAACATGTTTGTAAGTGTAGCGGCACTCCTGGCAGAAGCCTGGATATGTTTCAGTTGTTCTTCTGAGGCCGTGACTCCCTGTTCAAGAGTATGGGCTGTTTTCCTGTAGGTATCCGTTAATTGCCCGGCAGACTCAGTCGCACTCTTCAATGTACTAATATATTGATCATTGGCGACAGAAACATTGGCTACATTTGAGATTTTGGAAGTGGTATCTGTAAGTGTTCTCAAACCATCACCAAGACTCTGAATGAGTTCAGGACCAATTTTAGCTTTCTCCAGCATTTTATCCAGTTCCTGTGTAACTGTTTCACCTTTCGTAATGGCTCTGTTTGCATCAAGTTCATCATTGTGATACATGCCTGCCAATTGGGGGTAGACAAGGCTCCAGTCGGGTTCAACATGCGGAGGTTCGAAGGCTGAGAAGAAAAAGATAATAGATTCAGTTCCAAGGCCGATAATAAGCATAATATCAGCCCCTGTGTAGTGATTAATTTTGAACAATGCACCAATGATTACAACTGCAGCACCCCAGCCGTATAATTTGGCCATGAAATTCCGATAGTGCTTTGTCCTGACTAAAGCGAGTAAACCCATTTTACAAAGAATTAGATGGTTATAAAAACTTATTTATTTATCGAAAACACTTTCAACATCTTAACGGTAAACTTTTGAAGCACGTGAAGGATTATCATCCTTTTGACGGCCCAAATAACTCTGAACACAGCGAAATCCTATATAACATTTGGAAGTGTCCTGAAATTCGTACGAACGGGTGGAAACTCTGAGAAAATATGAAACGTCTTTCCATGAACCACCCCTGATTACTTTTCGCTTGAGAGTTGACGGGTCAGTATCCTTGGCATTGTATTTATAATCAGGGTTCAGGTCCCAGGTAAAAGAATAGGACGAATTATGAAATGCAGAGCTGGTCCATTCCGCAACGTTACCCGCCATATCATAAAGTCCGAAATCATTGGCAGGATAATGTGCCACAATAACAGTGATGGCTCCGCCATCATCAATGTAGTTGCCTCGTAGAGGTTTAAAATTAGCCAGGAAACATCCTTTATCATTACGGGTATAAGGTCCCCCCCAGGGATAGGGGTTGCCATCATATCCACCACGAGCAGCCCATTCCCATTCACCTTCTGTCGGCAAGCGGAATTCAGAAATAAAGGTTTCTCCTTTTTTCCCATAAAGGCTGCTGTTCTTTAAATTGGTTCGCCAGATACAAAAGGCATTTGCCTGTTTCCAGTTCACTCCAACTACCGGATAATGATCATAAGCGGGATGCCAGAAATATTTTTCAGTGCTGGGATCATTGAAGGAATAAGCAAAGTCATGGATCCAGCAAAGGGTATCCGGATAAACGTTGATGATTTCTTTACGAACATAAACTGAGCGGTCTTTCATTCCCTGCGGGCGATTGGCAAGTCCGGCGTCTTTGGGATCAGATTGCCCGCTGTAATCCTTTCTGGCAGCTGCTTTCAGGTCAACAAAATAATATTCGTAATACAATTTGCGGGTATCGACTTCCTTACGTCTGAAATAACGCTCATTTTCCGGAAGATACATTTGTGCCAGAGCATCACGCATATCCTGCTCTTCAGGATTCCAGGAAAGCTTTGTTTCCCAATTCAGGAATGGAGGATCAAAAGTTTCACCTGTTTTTTTATTTTCAGTAACGAAATATAATTCAGGTTTAATCTCTCCTAAAATACGACGGGCTATGGAATCCCGAACCCAATATACGAATTGACGGTACTGGTTGTTGGTAATCTCAGTCTGATCCATATAGAAGGCCTGAACGGTAACCGTTTTAGGATTGTTTATTTGGGCATACGGCACATCTTCATCGCTGACACCCATAGTATATGAGCCCATGGGGACGTAAACCATGCCAAATGGATCGGGTTGGTAGTATCGCTTCCGGTTTTTCACGCCTGTAAGCTCGCCATTTCCTGAATTACCACAACTGGCGAGGAAGATGAGCAAGGCTGAATAAATGAGCAGTTTTTTCATTTTTTGGCCGATTAATGATGAAAAATAACGCTACTTCTTGATGTTTATTATATTTAAGCCTAACATCAGAAAAATAAAAGTGCAAATTTACAACTTTATTTGTTACAGGAAACGTGTATTCCGGTAACTTTTTCTGAATTTGTCTGTATCTATTTTAAAACAGTATCCCAGCATAACTTCTATGCTTCCACTGTTATATTTACTTAGCTTGGATGTATTGATGTCATAAGCAAGCCCCACACGGAAGCTTTTTATCGTCAACCCGGCAAGAATTGAAACAGCGTCCTGAAAGCGGTAGGCAAGGCCTCCATAAAACTTGCTGTTATACCAAACCAGTGCACTCAGATTAAACTGAAAGACAGCGCCATCATACATGAGCAACAGTGAAGGCTGAAGTTCGAATGCGGGATGGTTGGGGATCACCCATTGGTAACCTGATGCGAGATAAAAATGACGTTTGAGCTGATAGTTTGTATTCTTGCCTTTTGATTGAAGGAGTTGATCCCCCGATAAACCAACCCAAAATTTATCCTGGATTTTATAAAATAACCCGGCTGAAAGGTCAAACATCATATCAGATTCACTGCCTTTCCCATTGATCAGCTCATCATCGCTATCGATGGGCTTAAACTTGGAAAAATCAGTTTTCAGATTCACAAACCCCAGTTGAAGCCCGATCGACAGATCTCCAGTACCCAAGGAGGCTTTATAGGCATAGCCAACTTTAACGGAAAGCGTGCTGAAAAACCCAATTTTATCCTGAGAAATGCTTCCGCCTACTCCTCCATGCAGTATCCTGATCGGGGAATCAACGGTGAGAAGGAAGGTTTCCGGGGAAACTTTATTTCCGTCTTCATCTTTGTATCCCAAATATTGTTCACGGATCAATCCGTGAATGCAAATACCCGCTCCATTCCCGGCATAAGCAGGATTAAATGCCATATTGCTGAACATGTATTGGGTAATAAGCGTATTCTGCTGGGAAAATCCGGAAGGGAAACTCCAAAACAATAATACCATCAGGATAAGGTATTTTGTTATCCGGTAAAAAGGTCTAAAGATGTTTTTCAGCAGTGACAAAAATTTAATGTTATGGTATTAAAAACCGCGATAAAAGTACAATTTTTTGTTAATACAATAACGGAGGTAAATAAATTCCATTGTGTATAAAAAAATATCTTTGCATTATAAACTGATATTCAAAAACCTATCGTTATGGCATTTTTTATCATCAAAGAAAAACCATTTACACGAAAATGGTTCATTTCTAACAGCCTTATCATTATTGGATCATTTATTCTTGCCACTGGATTTGTACTATTTATCACTCCTTACAAAATCATCCCCGGGGGAGTATACGGCATTTCTATCGTACTCCATTATCTTTTGGGTACGCCGGTGGGTTTGGTGGCCTTGTGTTTTGACATTCCACTGACCCTGATCGGGATAAAATTTCTTGGTCCCCGATTTGGTTATAAGACTGTGCTTGGCTTCTCTCTGACAGCAATCTTTACGGATACCCTCACCTATTTCTGGGGGTTTAAACCCTTGGTTGAAGGAGATGCCCTGCTTTCATCTATTTTCGGAGGAGTGATGGCCGGACTGGGACTGGGACTGATCTTTAAATCAAAGGCGACATCTGGAGGCAGTGATATCGTTGCCATGATTATTGCCAAGTATACCCGCCTTCCCCTTGGATTACTCATGATTTATGTTGATTCTGTCATTGTCCTGGTCGGTCTTATTGTTTTCCGGGACTGGAAAATACCCCTCTATTCATGGATCGTAATTTTTATTACGGGAAAAGTTATAGATATTGTTCTTGAAGGTGTCAGCTATGATAAAAGTCTTTTCATTATCTCTGATAAACACGAAGAAATTCGAGATAAAATAATTAACAATCTCGACCGTGGAGGTACTTTTATCGATGGAAAAGGAATGTACAACAATGCAGACCGGCGCATTATTTTTACCGTAGTCAACCGGAGAGAGCTTGGAATACTCGAAGAGTTTATTCATGAAATCGATCCGAAAGCATTTCTAACCATAACCGATGCAACAGAAATTCTGGGAGAAGGATTTAAATCGCTGAAAGAGAAAGTGACAGAGTAAGCTTTTTACCTGAAAAGTTTTACAATGTCATTCCCATTGGCAAAAATAAGGAGCCCAAAAAGGATGGCCATTCCAATATACTGGGCGTATTCCATGAATTTATCGCTGGGCTTGCGCCTGAAAATAATTTCATATAACAGGAACATCACATGCCCTCCGTCAAGTGCTGGAATTGGTAACACATTGAGAATTGCCAGCATAATGGATAAAAAGGCAGTCAGAGACCAGAAAGCCTGCCAGTCCCAGATAGCCGGAAAAATACTGCCAATGGTAATAAACCCTCCTACCGATTCATAGGCTTTGTCCTGGGAAAAAAGAAGCTTGATTGATTTCAGATAATTTCCGACTCCATTCCATGTTTTAGCAATTCCTGCTGGGATGGCCGTGATCACATTATACTTTTTTTCTTTCAAGCTGAAGAAATTTACCGGACCTTTGGGATAAACCCCGATCAGCCCTTCCTGGGGAACCTTGATCAGCATCCGGAGTGTATCGGTTCCACGAAGAACAAGCACGTGGACTTCCTGGTTTTTAAATCGCCCTATGACCGAACGGAACTGATCAAAATAAGTGAGCAGGGTGTCATCAATTCCAATGATTTTATCATTGATCTTTACCCCGGCCAGTTTAGCAGGAGAGGTCTTGGTAAATTCTCCCACCTCAAACGGAATTCGAAAAGAAATGAAATCCGGAGAATTTCTTTGAATCATTTTACTGATAGATCCTGACGGAATCTGAATATCTGTTTTCTGACCATCCCTGGTCACCTGAATCGTTTTTGCCTCCTCCAGAATAATCACTTTGGGGATAGCCGCAAAATCTTCAACGGCCTTGTTGTCCACAGAAAGAATTTTATCCCCGTTCCTAAGTCCCATCTCATATCCCAATGAATCAACAGTGATCCCGTATTTTACCTCCGAAGTTGGGAGATATTGTTCTCCCCATACAAATAGCATAACGACATAAATCCCAATGGCTAACAGGATATTTACAGTGACCCCTCCCAGCATAATGATTAGGCGCTGCCATGCACGCTTGGACCTGAATTCCCAGGGTTGAGGTGGTTGTTTCATCTGTTCAACATCCATGGATTCATCAATCATTCCTGATATTTTAACATAACCTCCAAGGGGTACCCATCCTATCCCGTATTCAGTTTCACCCTTTTTAAATTTAAAAAGCGAAAACCATGGATTGAAAAAAAGATAAAATTTTTCTACCCTGGTTTTAAATATTTTTGCAGCAATATAATGTCCAAACTCGTGAAAAATGACAAGTATGGAGAGACTTAGCAATAACTGTGTGATTTTAACAACTATATCCATTATAAGTGATCATTAAAGATTTAATTCTAATTCAGGCTGCCGATAAATTCCCCGGCTCTAATCAAAGTTTCCCGGTGCGAATTTACATAATCTTCATAAGACGGATTCATAATAAAAGGCAAGGTGTTCATACAATGCTCAATAACTAAAGGAATTTTTAAAAACTCAAGGCGGTTTTCCAGGAAAGCTGCAACAGCAATTTCATTGGCTGAATTCAGGATACAGGCAAGATTCCCTCCTTTTTCCAGTGCTGTATAGGCCAGTGGTAAGCATCGAAAAAGAACTTGATCAGGAGCTTGAAAAGTCAATTGAGGGTAATCCGTAAAGCTGAACCGGGGAGATGCAGATTGAACCCTGTGGGGATAAGACATGGCAAACAGGATTGGAAGTTTCATATCAGGAAGCCCCATCTGTGCTTTCATTGACCCGTCATGAAACTGAACAATCGAATGAATCACCGACTGAGAATGGATAATTATATCAATCTGATCCGGTCTCAAGTTAAAAAGCCATCGTGCTTCAATAACTTCAAGACCCTTATTCATCATGGTCGCTGAATCAATCGTAACTTTATTGCCCATTTTCCAGTTGGGATGTTTTAATGCAGCTTCTCTGCTGACATTTTTCAACTGGTTCAGGTTAAACCCAAGAAAAGGACCACCGGAAGCAGTCAGAAAAATTTTCTCAACGGAATCAGGATGTTCTCCAAGCAAGCATTGAAAAATTGCAGAGTGTTCGGAATCAACAGGCAGAATCCATGATTTATGAAAGTGCGCTTCTTCCATTATTAGCTGACCGGCAACCACCAGGGTCTCCTTGTTGGCCAGGGCTATATTTTTACCCTTCCGGATGGCATTTAAGGTGGGTTTTAACCCCGAATATCCTACGAGGGCGCTTAACACCAGGTCAATACTATCCATCTCCACAATCTGACATATAGCCTCCTCTCCGGCAAATACTTTTACCGGAAGTGCGGACAGTGCATCCCTGACCTTCCCGTAACAACTGACATTTCCAATTACCACTGCATTTGGCCTGAATTCAAGGGCCTGATGAATAAGAAGTTCGCAATTGTTCTGGGCCGACAGAACCTCAACCTCAAAAAGATCCGGATGACTGCGAATAACCTCCAAGGACTGGGTGCCGATGGATCCTGTGGAACCTAATATTGCAATATGCTTTTTCAAAATGGAAATTGAGGAATTAAAAAGTAATGTAGTCTTTGGGATTTACCGGACTTCCATTATTCCAGAGCTCAAAATGGAGATGGGGACCGGAGGCCAGCTCACCAGTGTTTCCGATAATGGCAATTGGTTCACCAGCTTTGACCAGATCGCCGGTTTTTTTCAATATGGCCGAATTATGCTTATAAATGGAAACTATGTTATAGGAATGCTGGACAGCAATAACATAGCCTGTCTCCAGCGTCCAGTTCGTTAAAATGACCGTTCCGTCCAACACCGATTTTATTGCTTCATTTTCTTTTGCCACAATGTCGACCCCGTAATGTTGATTCAGTGTATTATATTCATTGGTTATGATCCCTTTAAGTGGAACAAAAAACAACAAACCTCCAATGGATGACTTTTTCAGATTTGACGCTTCCACTGTCTCCATTTTATATAGATGATATTTCGACTGGCTCTCAACCTGCATTCTAAGCAATGAATCATCTTCCGAGCGTTTGACTTTAATATTCTTGTAACGGGAGGAAGTGTCTTTGACCAATGGAATATCTTCTGTCAGGTCTTTCCCATTGATAATATCTCTCAAATTTTGGATAAATTTATCTTTTTTAGCCAGATCTTTCTCAATAGAATCTGTCTTTAATTGAAGTTCATACAGCTTTTTCTGAAGACCAACATTGGTATAGCCCGGAATATATTCCTTCAAGGGGGTGAAAGCAATGAGAATAGTGGTTAAAAAAATCAACAGTATCGTGAGTGTCCCCAAGGCAATAAAAACATTCAAACGAGAAAGCCGGAATGTAAAACGTTCTTCCAAGGTTTCATCATTCATAAAAACAAGCCGGTATTTATTTCTCAGCTTATCGACCCATCTGATTTTTTTCCTGTCCCGCTTCTCTGAACCCATGAATTGCGTATGTTTCCTGTAAACGCTGCAAATATCGGAAAATTATGTCAACCGACAAATGTTCAAGGTTTTCAGTGCTATGTCAAAAATTTAAAATATTTTTGTAAAAATTCAGTTTATAAAGATAAAACGTCTCTCACTATTGAAATCGACGAAGATATTTTCCTTTGCCGGGTATTTTTTTGTTTTAATTGCCATCGTAGTGATCAGTGGCTGTTCAACCAAGAAAAATACCTTTATTCGCCGGGCATATCACAACCTGACTTCTCATTATAATGTTTACTGGAATGGCATGGACAATATGCGTCAGGGTAAAAAAGATTTTGAGGCAGGTTTGACTGACAATTTTTCCCTGATTATCCCTGTATATAACTTCGGAGATAAGGCAAGCAGCGGAAAAATATCTCAATATGCAGATATTGCAATAAAAAAAGCTTCCAAAACCATACAGAAACATTCTATGGTTTTTAACCGTAAAGAATATGTAAAATGGATAGATGATTCATACCTGCTTATTGGTAAGGCCTATTTCTACAAACAGGATTATCCCATGGCCCGCCGTACCTTTGAATTTGTGATCAAAACATACAACACTAACGACATCAAGTATGAAGCCATGCTTTGGCAGGCATTATCCAACATCCAACTGGGTGACTATAACCGGGCAGAACCCATGCTGGATATGCTGCAGAGTAAAATAAAGCAAGGACAGGCACCTAATAATCTTGAAACCGATCTGAATCTGGCTTATGGTCAGTTTTTCATTCTTCAGAAAAATTATGCTTCAGCGGTTCCTTTTATCGAACGTGCCTTAGAATTGAATCCTGACCGGAACATGGAAACCCGCTGTTATTTTATCCTGGCACAGATTCATCAACAAAACGGAGAACTTCAGGACGCTTCACGCCTTTATGAAAAGGTAATCAAACGAAATCCACAGTTTGAAATGGAATTTAATGCCAAGATCAATTTAGCCCAATGCTATGATACAAAAGCGGGCAACCGGGATTATATCATTAAAAAACTAACCCGGATGCTGAAGGATGATAAAAACAAGGAACTGCTTGATCAGGTTTATTATTCCCTTGCTCAGATAACCCTCAGGGACGGAGATACTGTTTCCACCATCAGCTATCTGAAAAAATCAGTTTCTGAAAGTAAAAAAAATAATTATCAGAAGGCGATTTCCTCCTTGCAACTGGCAGATATTTATTTTGTTCAGCCTGATTATCCCAATTCACAGGCTTATTACGACAGTACAATGCAATTTCTTCCAAAAGACTTTGCGGGATATAAGGAATTACAAAAAAAGACAAGCACGTTGACGGATCTCGTCACCAATCTTAAAATGATCAGTCTCCAGGACAGTTTGCAAAAACTGGCAACGATGACGGAAGAGGAAAGAAATATTATTATCGATAAGATCATTAATAAACTGATTGCTGAAGAAATAAAGAAAAGACAAGAAGAGCAGGAAAAGGCAGAAAACCTGAATATGTTCGGACCGAACCGTGATCAACAGTCATCGGCAAATTCAACAGGTCGCTGGTATTTTTATAATCCAACAACTATGGCCAATGGGTTTACTAGTTTTTCACGAAAGTGGGGCAGACGTAAACTGGAAGATAACTGGTTCCTTTCTGATAAAAACATGGTTGCCGTGAATAACGAGGAGATACCGGATACTTTGATTCCTCCTCCTTCCGGGGCTGATTCAACCAAACAGGCAAAAGGGGTTATTCCAAAATCAAATAATCCGAAAGAGCGGAATTTTTATCTCCAGAATGTCCCGTTTACTAAACAACAAAAAGATGCATCAGATGAAAAAATGATTCATGCTTATTATAAGTCAGGTTTCATTTATTATGAAGGATTAGGTGACTTTGGGAGGGCAATCGGTGCGTTTGAAACTTTGCAAGATCGATTTCCGGACAATATGTTCAAGGTGCAATCTGATTATATGCTGTATACCCTTTATAATGATCTGGAAAATAAACCCAAAAGTGATACTTACAAAAATCAGATTTTAAATAAATATTCAGAATCAGATTATGCCAAGTTACTGATTAACCCGAATTATTATAAAGAAATCAATTCTCATAAATCGGATGCTGCCCGCTTATATGAGAGTACTTATCTGGCTTATACTAATCAGCAGTATTATATGGTCATCAATAATGCCGATCTGGCCAGGAACCAATATAAATCAGATTCTGTACTGATGCCCCGGTTTGATTATCTCCGGGGGCTGGCTTTGGGAAAAATAGAAGTAGTTGACTCTCTCGCTGAAGCAATGTACCAGATCATTAAGAACTATCCCAAGAGTGAAGTCAAGGGATTGGCACAGGATGTTCTGAATTTTCTTGGCAAACAAAGAAACTCACAGGGGGAACCTATTGTCAGTGATTCTTCTGTACTACTTGATACAGGCCTGAAACTTTACAAATTCAATCCCGATGCCTTACATTTTTATTTGTTGATCGTTGATGGAAACAGGGTGGATGTTGATGCCCTTAAAGTAAAAATTTCCGATTTTAACCAAAAATACCATGATCTTGAAAATCTTCAGGTCAACAGTCTGTTACTCGATAATTCACGTCAAATGATTACTGTTAATAATTTCGAAAACTCAGAAAAAGCATTGAATTATCTGATCAACATCCGAGATAGTAAGTATGTTTTCATCAAACTGGAAACCACCGGGGGTTATTCTGATTTTGTTATATCGACTGAAAATTATCCCGTTTTCTACCGTAACAAGGATATTTCTCAGTATATTCGCTTCTTTGAAAAATATTACCCGGTTAAAAAATAATGTTATGGCAAAGAATAGAGAGCCGGAATTACCTTCCATTAACTTATTAGGTACCGGAACAGTTGTAAAAGGGGATATTAATGTTAACGGAGATTTTCGAATCGATGGAACCCTGGTCGGTAATATTAACTGCAAGGGGAAAATTGTTGTTGGCCCGACTGGCTCTATTGAAGGGGAAATCCATTGCCAGAATGCTGACTTCTCAGGTGAAGTCAAAGCCAATGTGAAAGTAGCTGAGTTATTGACCCTGAAAGAAAGCGCCAGGTTCAGTGGAGATATAACAACAGGGAAACTGGCCATCGAACCCGGGGCAAAATTTTCAGGCACTTGTGCCATGGAAAATATAACCACCGGCAACTCACAATCTACCCCTGTTCCTGATGATTCCCGACCCAAAGAAAAGCCTTAATGCTTACGCCCGTTATTCCAGCATGGCCTTACAAATGCTGGTTATTATCCTTGCAGGCGTTTTCGGGGGATTCAAGCTTGACCAATGGATTAACACCAAACCTGTTTTTACCATTATTCTTTCCTTGCTGGCCGTCTCCCTGTCAATATATTTCGCCACCAGAGATCTTTTAAAAAAATAAACATTTTGTTTTTATCTATGAAACATGAATTCTGATTACCTGAAATTTCTCAAACATATCCTGATATACTCACTGGTTCTTGGAGCCCTGGCATTAATCATTATCCAATTTCTGCCCTCCTCATTCTACACCCCTTCCCTGCCCTTTCTGTTTTTCTTTTTCATTGCCACTAGCCTGATTTCCTATTATTTCCTTGTTAAATCGATGACAAAAAAATTCATCAGGTTTATCAATACTTTTTTCCTGATTACCACCCTCAAACTTATCCTTTATGTTGTGGTGATGGTATCCTATGTTTTCATCCATCGCACTGAAGCCATTCCTTTTATGATGAGTTTCTTTATCCTTTACCTATGCTATACTATCTTTGAAGTGGTTATCATACTCGGAAAAAACAGCAAGTCCCAGACCAATAATCCTGGCAGATAATATAAACTAGTTCCTTTTCAAATATGAAGCAGCCCATTCCCTCATTCATGGGAGGAATGCGTTTCGACTGGTTCGATAATAAAAAGAAAAAATCTTTACCTTTGCAGTACAATTCTGACTGACATGGTCGATATCATTCGAAGAGAACATTTTAGTGCTGCTCACAGGCTTTTTTTACCTGAATTCACAGAGGAAGAAAACTTCAATGTGTTTGGTAAATGTTCAAATCCAAATTGGCACGGGCATAATTATATTCTGTATGTTACCATCCGGGGTACCGTTGATCCTGAAACAGGACTAATCATCCACCTTCGCCATGTTAGTCAGCTTATCGAAGAAAAAATCCTGAAAAAAATTGATCATAAAAACCTTAACCTTGAGGTTGATTTCCTTCAAGGGAAAGTTCCAACAAGCGAAAATGTCGCCATCGGAATCTGGAATGAATTACAGGAAGACATTCGCCGTATGGATGCCGAACTATATTGTATTCGGCTGGAACAATCTGAGAATAATATCGTTGAGTATTTCGGTGAAAAATAATAATAGACATGGCTAAACAAAAAAGATTAAATTATGAAAAGGTTGAGGAGTTTGATATTAAAGCAACCGAAGAACTCGCCTTTCATTATAAAGAGATCCTTAGACTGATCGGCGAAAATCCTAACCGTGAAGGTCTAGAGAAAACTCCCCTGAGGGTTGCAAAAGCCATACAATATTTGACTCAGGGCTATGCACTCGACCCTAAAGAAATCCTTAGTTCTGCAAAATTCAGGGAAGATTACCGCGAAATGGTAATTGTCAAAGATATTGAAATATATTCCATGTGCGAGCACCATATGATTCCTTTCATTGGCAAAGCCCATGTAGCTTACATTCCTGATAAATATATTACGGGTTTAAGCAAGATCGCCAGGGTTGTCGACATTTATGCCCGCCGTCTTCAGGTTCAGGAACGGTTGACAATGCAAATTAAAGATGCGATCAATGACACTTTGAAACCGCTGGGGGTCGCAGTAGTAATCGAGGCACAACATTTGTGCATGTCAATGCGCGGAGTTCAAAAACAAAATTCTGTAACAACGACATCCGACTTTGTCGGGGCCTTTGAAAGAGATAAAACAAGAGCTGAATTTCTGCACTTAATCGGGACTAAGTTACACTGATACCAGAATGCAGGAATTAAAATATTGATATATTATTTGCATTCCTGCATTGACTAATTGAATTATTCATTTAAAAAAGGGAGAATAATATCATGTTTGAACAAAAAAATAACAGAGGAGTTTTCACAGCACAACAAGAAAATCAAAATGTTACAGCGGTGAAACCTTTTATGACACAGGTGTTCAGTTGGATGACCCTGGCAATGGTAGTAACTGCAGCGACTGCATATTGGTTTTCTGGTTCTAAAGAGTTAATGAGCAGTCTGATAAATCCTGCAACACAGGGATTAAGTATCTTTGGATGGGTGGTTACCCTGGCTCCAATCGGTTTTGTACTTTTAATGTCATTCGGATTCCAGCGACTTTCGCCTGCCATTTTGACACTTTTATTCCTGGCTTTTTCTGTTTTAATGGGCATGAGTTTGAGTTTTATTTTACTTGCCTATACAGCTGCTTCCGTTTATAAAACATTTGCCGTAACAGCAGCCATGTTCGGAATTATGGCATTGACAGGCTATACAACTAAAACAGACCTGACAAAATTCGGAAGCATCATGATGATGGGGCTCATTGGTATTCTGATCGCGATGCTCGTGAATTTCTTTCTGCACAGCAGCACCATGGATTATATCATTAGTGTAATCGGAGTGCTTGTTTTTACAGGATTAACCGCCTATGACGTACAACGACTGAAAAGAATGGGTAGTGGATCCGGTGAATATGGCACAGATAACCTTCGTAAAATGAGCATTCTTGGTGCATTAACGCTTTATCTTGATTTTATAAATCTTTTTCTATTCCTTTTAAGATTTCTGGGAGACAGAAAATAACTTTTAATTATGAAGAAAGCATATGTATTTCCCGGCCAGGGCGCCCAGTTTGTCGGCATGGGAAAAAACCTTTATGATAATTCTCAACAAACTAGAGAACTTTTTGAAAAAGCCAATGAAATTCTTGGCTTCAGGATAACCGATCTGATGTTTTCCGGAACAGATGAGGACCTGAGGCAGACAAAAGTCACCCAACCTGCTGTTTTTCTTCATTCCGTTATTCTGGCTGCAAGTCTGGGTGAACAGTTCAAACCCGACATGGTAGCAGGTCATTCTCTGGGTGAATTTTCTGCCCTGGTTGCCAACCAGGCTCTTTCATTTGAAGATGGGCTCAGACTGGTTGCAGCACGCGCCCGTGCCATGCAGAAAGCCTGTGAAAAAGAACCTTCTACAATGGCTGCTATTCTTGGACTGGAAGATCAGAAAGTGATAGAAATCTGCAATTCCATTGAAGAAGTTGTTGTACCGGCTAATTTCAATAGTCCAGGTCAGCTGGTTATTTCAGGAAGTCAAAAAGGCATTGAAATTGCCTGCGAAAAATTGAAAGCAGCCGGAGCCCGCAGGGCTTTACCCTTAAAGGTGGGAGGTGCTTTTCATTCTCCACTGATGGAACCTGCAAGTGTTGAACTGGCTGAAGCCATCAATTCAACACATTTCAATAATCCTGTTTGTCCGATCTATCAAAATGCAACCGCAGAAAAAGTGATGGATCCTCAGCTGATCAAGGAGAACCTGATTTCTCAGCTAACTGCGCCAGTTTTATGGACTCAGCTTGTCCAGCAGATGATTGCAGATGGGGCCGACAATTTTATTGAAGTTGGACCGGGAAATGTACTGCAGGGATTAATCGCTAAAATAGGAAAAGAAGTAAGTGTATCAGGTGTTAATTAACGCTTAACGTACTGCTTTTCATAATATTTCTGGTAATCGCCTGAAGTCACTCCAAGCATCCATTCCTCATTGGAGAGATACCAGTCCACTGTTTTTTCCAGGCCTTCTGCAAACTGTAAGCTAGGTTTCCACCCTAATTTCATCTGTATCTTACCGGAATCAATGGCATACCTCAGATCATGTCCGGCACGATCTTTCACAAAGGTGATAAGGCTGGCTGAAGTCCCTTTTTGCCGGTTCAATTTTCTATCCATTATCTCGCACAACAAATAAATAAGATCGATATTCTTCCACTCATTATGACCTCCGATATTATATGTTTCCCCGTTCTTCCCTTCATGGAAAATAAGATCAATGGCCACTGCATGATCCTCCACAAACAGCCAGTCCCGAATATTTTCGCCTTTTCCGTAAACAGGAATTGGTTTAAGATTTTTAATGTTATGAATCGAGAGAGGAATGAGCTTTTCAGGAAACTGGAAGGGACCATAATTATTGGAACAATTGGATACCACAACAGGTAGATTATAGGTATGATGGTAAGCCCTTACAAGGTGATCAGAGCTTGCTTTGGAAGCGGAATAAGGACTTCTGGGATCATAGACAGTAGTTTCATAGAAAAAGCCGGTTTCTCCAAGTGAACCATAAACCTCATCCGTTGAAATATGGTAAAACCTCTTCCCATCCTGCTTATCCCATGTCAGTCGTGCTGCATTAAGTAAATTAACCGTTCCCACAATATTGGCAAAAATAAACTCCATGGGGCTGGATATTGACCGGTCAACATGGGATTCGGCTGCCAGGTGAATAACACCATCAAAGTTGTACTTCGCGAATAAGGTTTTCATGTGTTCCGCATCAACGATATCAGCTTTGATAAATTCATAATTGGATGCCTGTTCAATATCTTTCAGATTAGCCAGGTTCCCTGCATAGGTGAGGTTATCCAGGTTCACGATATGGTAATCCGGATATTTTTTCACAAACCTCCGTACCACATGGGATCCGATAAATCCGGCACCACCAGTGATGAGAATCGTTTTCATATTTTTGCTGTTTTTTTTGCTAATGCTCTTTCCCATTTCCACGCGGATGCTGTCATTTCATCCAATGATTTTTCAGCTTTCCAGCCTAATTCAATGTTGGCAAATTCAGTATCAGCCCAGACCTGCTCTATGTCCCCCGGTCTGCGTTCCATTATCCGGTAATCCAGTTTTACACCGCTTGTACGTTCGAATGATTGTATTACTTCAAGAACGGAAAAACCATTACCGGTACCCAGATTGAAAATTTCCACTTTTTTCCGGGTCTTTCCATTAATCATACGTTCAACAGCTAGGACATGGGCCTTTGCAAGGTCAACGACATGGATATAATCGCGGATGGCAGTGCCATCAGGCGTATTATAATCTTGTCCCCAGACCCTCAGAAAAGGTCGCTTACCAATAGCAGTCTGGGTAATATATGGCATCAGACAATTGGGAACTCCCAGTGGCAATTCTCCGATAATAGCTGATTCATGGGCTCCGATAGGGTTGAAATACCTTAGCAGGATGGCCTGGATATCAGAATTCACGGAAGAATCTGTTATTATTTCCTCCGAAATCTGTTTGGTATTCCCATATGGGGATGCAGCCTTTTGAATCGGGGAATCTTCCCTGGCAGGCAATTTTTCGGGCTGGCCATAAACAGTACATGAGGATGAGAACACGATATCACGGATGCTGTTATCCGTCATTCCCTGAAGAATATTGATCAGGGAAACCAGATTATTTCGATAGTACATCAAAGGAAATTCCACTGATTCACCAACTGCTTTGAAGGCAGCAAAATGAATGACAGCTTTGATATCGTTATGAAGGGTGAAAAATGCAGCAGTTTTCTCCGGATCTGTGAGGTCAAATTTCTCAAATAATGGTTTTCTGCCAGAGATCTTTGCTATATTATCTAAAACTTCAATGGATGAATTTGAGAGATTATCCACTATAATTACCTCATAACCCTTGGCCTGTAATTCCACTACGGTATGGGAGCCGATGTAGCCAGTACCACCTGTGACCAGTATTTTCATATTGTTTATTTAAAAATATCCTTTAAAATGGGATGATAATCGCCCTTCAAACCAATAGGCTTAGCGTTCCGAATATGATAAACAATATTGACACTGTGCTTGGCATCAGATAACCGGAACCCCTTCCCGGCAAGTATTTCCTGATAAGTTGCCGTATGCAGATCGGTAAATCCATCACTGAATTCAATTTCCCTGCCATCCATACTTAGTGTCCGATAAGTTCTTTTTCCTGCTTTTTTTATTTTTTCAGGAATATCTTCATAGTCAAGGCTTAGTACCCAGCGGACCCTGGCTTTTTCCAGTTGGAGGAATCCCGCAGCTTTATTCGCTTCCAGAACATGCACAGTATTTTTCTTTACTTCTCCGAAAATCCAGCTTAGCATGTCAAAAAAATGCACACCGATATTGGTTCCTATACCTCCCGATTTTGAAATATCTCCTTTCCAGGCCATATAATACCATTTCCCCCTTGAAGTAATGTATGTAAGGTCAAGGTCATAGATTTTATTTCCAGGACCGTTCTCTACTTCTGCCTTCAAGGCTTTGATGGCAGGATGTAACCGCAATTGCAAAACAGTGTAAACATTCTTCCCTGTTTCCTTTTCAATGATTTTCAATGCATCTACATTCCATGGATTCAGGACGATTGGCTTTTCACAGATAGCATGAGCACCGTTACGTAATGCCAGACGGATATGTGAATCATGCATATAATTAGGAGAACAAATGCTTACATAATCAACCTTCATGTCGTCAAGCCTTTTTCTGGAGGAGGCTATCCGGCGAAGTTTGTCCAGGTGGCGATCAAACCTTTCAGGCTCGATAAAGAAGTCAGCACTCGGGAAGTAACTATCGATTATACCTACTCCATCATAAGGATCAAGGGCGGCAACTAGGTGGTTGCCCGTATCCCTGATGGCCTTCATGTGTCTTGGAGCTATATATCCGGCTGCGCCTATCAGCGCAAAATTCTGAGTTGATTTTTTTGGGGTCATTCAATTCTTCCTTTTTTTTATTACTATCCCTTCTTTCGTCAATTGGTAACGTTCATGGCTTTCAGGGCAGATAGCCCATCCTGCCTGATCAAAGTGAAGACGATGTCCATACTCACTCATCCATCCTGCTTGTCGTCCGGGATTCCCGACAATCAATGCATAGGCTGGAACATTCTTTGTAATAACGCTTCCGGCACCGATAAATGCAAACTCACCAATCTCATGCCCACAAATTATAGTAGCGTTTGCCCCAATGGAAGCTCCACGTCGAACTAGCGTCTGTTGATATTGATCCCTCCGAAGGATTTGACTTCGTGGATTGATCACATTTGTAAAAACCATTGATGGACCAAGAAATACATCATCTTCACAAATAACTCCGGTATAAATCGAAACGTTATTCTGAACTTTGACATTTTTCCCAAGTTTCACATCCGGTGAGACAACAACATTCTGACCAAAGCTACAGTTCTCACCGATTTCGCAATGACTCATGAGATGAGTAAAATGCCATATTTTTGTTCCTTTACCGATCTTGCAATTCGGGTCTATGATAGCAGTTTCATGAGCAAAATATTCTTTTTCCATGTTAACGGTTTACAAATTCAAGGACTGATTCTGCGATATAAGTCAGCTGATCTGCATCAAGCTCTGTGTGCATTGGCAATGAAAACACGCTATTCGATAAATGTTCGGTAACAGGAAAATCGCCAGGTTTGTAACGCGGATCAAGATATGCTTTCTGCAAGTGAAGTGGAACCGGGTAATAGATCATGGCAGGAATTCCTTTTGAGTTCAGATGATCAATTAATCCTTGACGGTCAAGATCACGTGTAACCAGAGTGTACTGGTGAAAAACATGAGTTGATCTGGAATAGCGTGTGGGAATTTTCAATTTCGGATGATTCCCGAATGCTTTATCATAGAAATCGGCAGCAGCCCTTCGCTTTGCAGCGTATTCATCAAGATGTGGGAGTTTAGCTTTGAGGATCGCTGCCTGAATGCTGTCAAGCCGGGAATTTACTCCGATAAAATCATGATAATAGCGAACAGTCATACCATGGTTTACCACAACCCTCATTTGTTTGGCAAGTTCGTCGTCGTTGGTGAAAATAGCGCCACCGTCTCCATAGCAACCAAGGTTCTTTGAAGGAAAAAAAGAAGTGCATCCGATATGCCCGATGGTTCCGGATTTTTTCCGGGTACCGTCCTTAAAAATATAATCCGATCCGATGGCCTGACAATTGTCTTCAATGACCTGGAGATTATGCTTTTTAGCTATTTCCATAATCTCTTCCATGGGAGCAGTTTGACCAAATAAATGGACAGGAACGATCGCTTTTGTTTTTGGAGTAATGGCCTTTTCGATAGCCTTAAGATCAATATTAAAAGTGTTCTGATCTACATCAACGAGCACAGGTGTAAGTTGGAGCAATGCAATAACCTCTGCAGTTGCAATAAAAGTAAAGGAAGTAGTGATCACCTCATCTCCGGATTTTAAACCCAGAGCCATCATGGCAACCTGCAGGGCATCCGTACCATTGGCGCAGGGAATCACATGTTTTACCTGCAGATATTTTTCAAGGTCTTCCTGAAATTGTCTGACTGCAGGTCCGTTAATAAATGCACAAGATTCTATCACTTCATTTATGCCTAAGTCAACTTCCTGTTTAATATGCTGGTACTGACTTTTCAGGTCAACCATCTGTATTTTTTTCATCCGCACTGTTTTTATTTAATATTAATCTTCATGCAAATTTAAAATTATTGCCTATTACGGACTAATTTTTTTTAATTTTAGAAAGCTATTCAAGGAAATTAAACAAAATAAAAATCAAGAAAGTATGAAAAAGTTTGCGGTAATTTTAGCAGGTTGCGGTGTTTATGATGGAGCGGAAATTCAGGAAGCAGTTCTTACCCTTCTTGCAATTGACCGGAATGGAGCATCATACCAATGTTTTGCCCCGGATATTATCCAGCATCATGTAATTGACCACTTAACCGGAAAGGAAACCGGTGAAAAACGTAATGTGTTGACAGAATCGGCCCGCATTGCCCGGGGTAATATCAAACCTTTGAGTATTTTTTATGAGAAGGACTATGATGCCCTGATTTTACCGGGTGGTTTCGGATGTGCTAAAAACCTTTGCACCTGGGCTATGCATGGAGATCAATGCATCGTTGATCAAGAAGTTGAAAAAGCGATTCAGGCCATGTTCGAAGCGCATAAACCTATCGGAGCCATGTGTATTGCCCCTGTAATACTGGCAAAGCTATTTAATGGCACCAACCTTACAACAGGAAAAGATCCTGCTTCTAAGGGATTTATAGAAAAAATGGGGAATCGTTATAGCTGCACCACTCATGGTGATGTGATTATTGACAATATCAGGAAAATCTTTACAACCCCATGTTATATGCTGGATGCCAGTATTACCCAGATTGCAGAGGGAACAGAAAACATTGTTAAGGCAATGATTTCAGATATATTGCTTCACCGCTAACTCTCCCCGGATTACCATAAGTCCGTTGATGGCTAATGCACGCATCTCGTCTTCACCGGGATATACGTGGATGGGAGCCATTTTATATGTTCTTTCCTGGATCCAGTTTACAAAACCTTTATCATAAGCAACTCCACCCGTAATAAGAATAGCATCAACTTCACATTTCAATACGGTGTACATCTCCCCAATCGTTTTAGCAACCTGGTAAGCCATGGCTTCATATATGAGTCGGGCAAATTTATCTCCGGAATCAACCATTTTCTCTACATCAATAGCGTTATTTGTCCCAAGATATGCCACTAATCCACCTTCCCCTTTGATCATTTTCTGTACCTCTTTGAGTGAATATTTTCCACTGAAACAGAGCTTGGCTAATTGTCCAACAGGCAAGGTGCCACTTCTTTCAGGGCTGAATGGCCCTTCCCCGTCAAGTCCTTGATTAACATCAATCACTCTGCCATAATGGTGTGCCCCAACAGTAATTCCCCCACCAAGATGCACTACAATGAGATTAATATCTTCATATCTTTTTCTTATGGATCTCGCATATTCACGGGCTACCGCCTTTTGATTCAGGGCATGAAAGATAGAAATCCTTTGAAATAATGGATGGCCGGAAATGCGTGCAATATCGTCAAGCTCATCAACAACTACCGGATCTGCAATAAATGCCCGGGCATTGGGAATGGATTTTATCAGGTCATTGGCAATCAAGCCTCCGAGATTACTGGCGTGCTCTCCAAGGGGACTATTAATCATATCATTGATCATGGCTTCATTGACCTCATAAACACCAGATGGGATGGGTTTCAGCAGACCACCTCGACCAACAACTGCGGTGAGTGATTCAATATCAATTTCTGCTTCCCGGAGTTGCTTAATAATGATATCCTTACGAAATTGAAATTGATCGGTAATCTTGGGAAACGGTGCAAGTTCCTCGGTACTATGCTTAATATTCTTTAAAAATATTGGTTCCGTATTTTGGAAAACTGCAATTTTTGTGGATGTTGAGCCAGGGTTTATTGCAATGACCCGAACGTTTTTCATAGTAGGTGTCCTTTATAAAATATTTTTTGAATTTCTAAGCTTACTCTTTCGGATTCCATAAGTAAAATATATGATCATCCCCAGAGCCATCCAAATGATAAGTCTAAGCCATGTGTCCAAGGGAAGAGACGCCATCTGAATCATACAAAATCCTGCCCCGAGAATCGGAATTAAAGGCACCCAGGGAGTCCTGAAAGGACGTGGAATATCTGGTTTTCTTTTTCGCAGAAAAATAATACTGATGCAAACTATAGTAAAAGCTAATAAAGTGCCGATGGAAACCAACTCACCTAAAATACTGATTGGGAGTATTCCGGAAAGAATAATGGCTATACAACCTGTTAAAAGCGTACTGATATAAGGAGTTTTATATTTGGGATGTACCTTGCTGAATATCCCTGGAAGCAATCCATCCTTTGACATGGAATAAAAAATCCTTGGCTGACCCATCAGCATCACAAGGATCACTGAACTTAGACCGGCAAGAGCAGCAATTTTTACAATCGGCCGGAGCCAGAAAAGCTTCGCACCCATTGCATTTACTCCTACTGCTACAGGATCAGGAACCAGCAATTCGGGATAAGCAACAATCCCGGTGAGCACAACGGCAACAAGGATATAAAGAATAGTTGAAACGGCAAGTGAACCTAAAATACCAATGGGCATATGTTTCTGTGGGTTTTTTGCTTCTTGGGCAGCAGTAGAAACCGCATCAAACCCGATATAGGCAAAAAAGATTACCCCGGCTGCCCTGAATATTCCGGACCAGCCAAAATGCCCCCATTCACCCGTATTTTTTGGAATAAAAGGATGCCAGTTGATGTTTTTCACAAAGAAGAAACCAATGATAACAAAGAGGATGATCACCCCCACCTTGGTAATCACCATCACATTATTGAAGTGTGCTGATTCTTTGATGCCAACAACCAATAAAAGAGAAATAATGCCAATTATGAACATGGCTGGAATGTTTAAAATGGCATCCGCCTGTGGAAGGTTGATAGGATCCAACCCTTTACTAAGCAAGTGTTTGATCAGTTCAGGCGTCTTTTGCACCCACCCGATATCGGGAAGTTGAATGAGGTCTGTACCTGAAGCATAACAAATTGCGGCAGGCAGATTGATCCCGAAATCCCTTAAAAAACTGACAATGTATCCCGACCAGCCGACACTTACAGTCGATGCCGCGAACAGGTACTCAAGGATAAGATCCCAGCCAATAATCCATGCCAGAAATTCCCCCAGGGTTGTATATGCATAGGTATATGCACTGCCAGCGATCGGAATCATAGAGGCAAATTCTGCATAGCATAGGCCAGCAAAGGCACAGGCAATTCCTGAAATAATAAACGAAATCACAATAGCGGGACCAGCATACTGTGCAGCAGCTTGACCGGTAAGAACAAATATTCCGGCACCAATAATGGCTCCAATCCCAAGGGTTGTGAGGTTGGTTGCTGTTAGTGCCTTTTTAAAACCATTTTTCGGATCTGCAGCCTCATCAAGGAGTGCCTGTAGCGATTTAGTTTGAAAAAGCTTGCTGGACATGTTTTTGGTTTTAACTGATTGCTGCAGCCATTACAATGGAGGCTTGTTTTGACTCTTCAGTATCTGAACGTGAAGTAAGAACTATTGGAGCAGCAGCTCCCAGAACACATGCAGCAAGTTTGGCATTGGCCGAGAATCCGTATGCTTTATACAAAATATTTCCGGCTTCAATATCGGGAACAATCAGTAAATCAGCATCTCCTGCAACATCACTGACAATACCTTTATGCTTTGCACTGGCCGCACTTACTGCATTGTCATATGCCAAGGGACCATCAATAATACAGTTTTTAATCTGGCCACGCTGGTTCATTTTTGATAACAATGCAGCATCCAGAGTAGCCGGCATTGCCTCATTAACCATTTCAACTGCAGCAAGGACAGCTACCTTGGGTTTGGCATAGCCCAGCTTATTCATGAATTCCACAGAATTATTGATGATGGCTATTTTAGTTTTAAAATCAGGATTGGGAATCATTGCCGCATCACTTAAACCCAGCAATTTATGGTAGGTAGGCACTTCAAATAAGGCAAAATGCGAAAGCACATCACCTTTACGCAATCCCACTTCCTTATCCAGCACTCCCCGCAGAAAAATAGCTGTAGGGACATTGCCTTTCATCAGCACATCAGCCTCCTTTTCACGGACCATTTTTACGGCAATTTTAACGGAATTGGCATCTACTTCCTCATTGATGATCTTCATCCCACTGACATCCAGCTTCAGTTTGACAGCAATTTCCTTGATCTTTTTTTCATTTCCAACAAGAATGGCTTCAACCAACCCCATTTTATCTACGGCGCAAATGGCTTCCAGACAATGTTCATCATGAGCTACAGCCACGGCAAGTTTCTTCTTACGGGATTTTTTTGCCAGTTCATTCAGGTCGGCAAGCTTCGTCAGAAAAGCATTTTTAGTTTCTTTGTTTTGTTCAGTCATAGCAGTTGTTCCTCCTAAAAAAAATTTACGTTGATATGTTTTTAATAATGGAATCGTGAATGGCAAACCTACATGAATTTTACCAATTAGACAAGGAGTTACGAAAAAAAAAAGAGTTGAAAAAAATTCCTACCTTTGCTTAATATATACAAGCTCTCTGTCATGGAATTACCCTTCGCTGAATCATACCGCATCAAGATGGTTGAACCCATCCGAAGAAGCAGTCGTAAAGAACGTGAACAATGGATAAAAGAAGCCAGGTATAACCTTTTCAGGTTGAAAAGTGAACATGTTTTTATTGATCTTCTGACCGATTCCGGAACAGGTGCGATGAGCGACCGTCAATGGTCTGAATTGATGCTTGGGGATGAAAGTTATGCCGGTGCATCTTCCTATTTTAAAATGAAGGACGCCATTCTCAATATTACCGGATTTGAGCACTTTCTTCCAACACACCAGGGAAGGGCGGCAGAAAACGTTTTGTTTTCTGTCCTTATTAAAGAAGGTGATATTATCCCGGGTAATTCACATTTTGATACTACCAAGGGACATATTGAATTCCGTAAAGCATTTGCGGTTGATTGTACTATTGATGAAGCATTTGATACAACCCTAAACCATCCATTCAAAGGAAACGTAGATCCGGAAAAGCTCGAAAATGTTCTGAAAGTTCATTCCTCCCGCATTCCCTTTATAATTGTTACTGTTACATGTAATTCTTCCGGTGGACAACCTGTATCAATTGAGAATTTAAAAATGGTCAGGGAGATTGCAGACCGTTACGGAAAACTGGTAGTATTTGACTCAGCCCGGTTTGCTGAAAATGCTTATTTTATCAAACTGAGAGAAAAGGGATATGACGGCAAGTCCATCAAAGAAATCGTCAAAGAAATGTTCTCGTTTGCTGATGTCATGACCATGAGTGCAAAAAAAGACGCCATTGTCAACATGGGTGGGTTTATTGCCATGCACGATCTGGAACTGCATCGCAAGGCCAGTGTATATAATATCATGTTTGAAGGCTTTATTACCTATGGAGGAATGTCGGGACGCGACATGAATGCACTGGCGCAGGGCTTGCATGAAGGCACTGATTTTGATTACCTTGAATCCAGAATCAGACAAGTAGAATACCTTGGAGGAAAGCTGATGGACTTTGGCATTCCAATTCAGCAACCCATTGGCGGTCATGCTATTTTTGTCGATGCCAAGCGTTTTATTCCTCATTTACCCAAAGAAGAGTTTCAATCGCAAACCCTGGCTGTGGAATTATACAGGGAAGCGGGTGTGCGGGGCGTTGAAATAGGTGCAATACTTGCTGACCGGGATCCTGTAACCCGTGAAAACCGATACCCTGCCTTGGAACTGATGCGCCTTGCCATCCCCAGAAGAGTTTACACAAACAATCATATGGATGTTGTAGCTGTTGCTCTGAAAAACATCTTCGACCGCAGGAATGAAATTAAACACGGCTTAAAAATTGTGAAAGAAGCACCAATCATGCGTCATTTCACTGTCGAACTCGATTTAGCCTGATTTTAATGGATCCACAAAAAAAGAAAGCCCGCTACCAGCGTCTTTTCGAACAACTGGAAGCATTAATGAAAAAGACGTCCGACCCCGATGCCAGGATGACCACAGTGATCGCAGTACTCCATCATAAAATTGATTATTTCTTCTGGACAGGATTCTATGGCCTCAGGAATGGAAACCTCATCGTTAAAACTTACCAGGGGCCACTAGCCTGCCAGGTACTTGAAGCTCACAAAGGTGTCTGCTGGGCTTGCATCGATCAGCAAACAACCATTATCGTTCCAGATGTCCATCTGTTTCCCGGACATATCGCCTGTGACTCAAGATCCCGGTCAGAAATTGTTGTTCCTCTCCGGAACAAATCAGATGAAATTGTCGGAGTTCTGGATGTTGATAGTGAATCCCTGAATTCATTCGATGAAACTGATGCCTTTTTTCTTGAGAGAATCCTTGAACTTATTTTCTAATCCATGAACCTTCTGGATATTCTTCTTATTGCCGTTGGCCTTTCTATGGACTGTTTCGCTGTTTCACTGAGCTTCGGAACTTCTCAGAAACTAACCTGGAGGGAGATTTTCAGGATGGCTCTATTTTTTGGACTTTTTCAAGGTTTAATGCCCTTGATAGGATGGTTGATCGGAAATAGTTTACAAATATTTATCTCAGCCATTGATCATTGGATTGCTTTTGGAATCTTAACGTTTATCGGTTTAAAAATGATCCTTCAATCATCCAAAGATTCAGAGGAGAAAAAAATGGTAGATATCCGAAAAATCAATATTCTCCTCAGTTTATCAGTCGCAACAAGCATCGATGCACTCATCATGGGTATCTCTTTCGGATTTATCCAAGTAAATATTCTGGAAGCAGCTGGTATAATTACACTAACAACTTTTCTTGTTTCAGCTTTTGGTGCGAAATTGGGAGAAAAAACAACATTTCTTCCAGCACGCTGGGCCGAAAGGTTGGGGGGCATTGTCCTGATAGGGATCGGTTTAAAAATCGTCCTCGAACACCTGGAAATCATTTAAAGATCACCCTCAATTGATTAACTCCATACCTTAATATCATGAATACCAACGCAACAATTAGAGTTACAAAGGAATTCCGCTTTGAATCAGCTCATGCCTTAAAAGGATATGACGGACCTTGCAGAAATGTTCACGGTCACTCCTATTCCCTATCTGTAACTATCAGCGGAACACCCGTTATCTGTAATGACTCTCCAAAACTGGGTATGGTCATGGATTTTGGAGATCTGAAAAAACTCATCAGAGAAAACATCACAGATCCTCTGGATCATGCCTTGTTACTCAGTACAGATAATCCGGAAGCAGATCTCAAAAATATCGGAGAACCTTTTACCAATATTAAGATATTACCTTTTCAGCCTACCAGTGAAAACTTGTTGATCGATTTTGCAGATCGTATTAGGAAGGTATTACCTCCTGATATTAAATTACATAGCCTGAGACTACGTGAAACCTCAAATTCTTATGCCGAATGGTATGCCTCAGACAATCTATAAAATCCGGTACTAAGGCATTCTTGGTAATAAATGAACATCTACAGTTAAATCCTCCGTTTTAATCAGTATCAAATGAGCAGAATCCGGCTTGATCTGCTGGTCATACCAGGAAGGGTGAAATTTTTTATGCCCTTCCGTGTTTTCAAGTGGAGAGATCCTGACAAGGTAACGGCCGGGTTCTAATTGAGAGAATTGATAAAAACCATTTTCATCAATATCAGAAGAACGAATATTTTGAAGGGAATCATAAGGTTTGGTTTTATCTTTTATGGCAAATAAATAGGCCGTTCCCTTACATAACCTTACTTCGCCAGAATAAGCATGTCCGCGAAGTGAATAGCGCTCGACAGAAGCAAACCAAACAAGGGTAAGAAATAAAACAACAACAGCTGCTATCGTGCCGATAGAAAGTCTGAAGAACCGGGGTGAAGATTCAGGAAGCCGGCTTATCCAAGACCAAAGTCCGTCAAAACGAGGCTCCGGATGCAATTGTTCTTTTAACTGAGGCCAAATCCTCCCAGGCGGGGGTGACTCATATCCGGCAAATGATTCCTGGAATTTCCTTTCTATACTATCACGATTAATATTTTCTTCCATCAGCTTTTCTGCTTAACCTAAATTTAATAATTCTTTCCGTATTGCACGCTTTGCCCTGAATAATTGCGACTTAGAAGTATTATCAGAGATTCCCAGCATCAAACCAATTTCCTTATGTGTATACCCTTCAATTACGTATAGGTTAAATACCGTTCTGCAGCCAACCGGAAGACGATGTATGATCATCAGTAAATCTTCTTTTGATAATTTAGACAATGCATCCTCGCAAAGGGTTGCATACCCATCGGCATTCTTCAAATCAACTTTGCTATTCTGCAGTTTTATTTCCTTCTTATAAAAATTAATAGCTGTATTGACCATTATTTTTCTTACCCAGCCTTCTATTGAACCTTCAAACCGAAAATGGTGAAGATTACTGAAAGCCCTAATGAACCCCTCCTGAAGAATATCTTCAGCATCCATTGGATTGGATGCATATCGAAGACAAATTCCGTACATTTTTCCAGCAAAACAATGATAAAATGATTCCTGGGATTTAGCATCCTTATGAAGACACCCTTTAATAATGTCCTCATCTGCAGTCATTTTTTCATTCATTTTTGATTTCTATATAAATGTACTTTTTAATATGAAGAAAAACAAAAACTGGATAAAGGATCAAACTAGGTGATATTTAAATTTCTCGAAATTTGCCTCGAAAAAAGTCCTCCCTTTTTGACTCAAAACACCCTGCAAATGATAAACAAAAATTTCATGAAAAACCTTGAATGAAGTAAGTTCATCAATAGAAAACAGATCGTTTTCAAATAAATTTTCCGTCCTGAAAACGTGCAATTTGACAATGATCTTCGAATTTATTTCCTTTCTATACAGACCCTCTTTTTTACCCTTATTCAAATTTTTCAACGCAGAATCGTACATTTTTTTTCTTCTGGCTTCCTTGATCTTTGCCGATAAATCAGGATAATACTTCCTGATGTCATATTCCATCGAAGGATTATAATCCTTAAACATGTCATTGATCATTTTATAAACTTCAAACAATTCCTCGATGGCATTGAGATTTTTCTTTTCAATTTCATCCATGAAGGCACACTGATGCTCATGTTCAAGCACCATCACTTTTCTGACAAGATCCTCTTTATCCTTGAAATGCTCATACACGGTTTTTTTTGAGATATTCAGGTTTTTCGCCACATCATCCATGGTAATACTTTTTATCCCATATCTTTGATAGAGTCTCCTTACCTGCTCCAGAATATGTAATGTCTTCGATTCCATATTGCAAATATAAAAAAATGAAACATGGAAAACTTTTTATTGAAAAAAGTTTTCCATTCACGAAAATTTATCCATGGAAACGATTTTCACTTGAAAAGTTTTTTAAGATCGGGAAATTTCTATCTTTGTACTTTAAAAACGTTATTTATATTATGAAAAAAAAATTTCTTTTCGCCGGGATGATCCTTTTTCTTTTTGCTTGTGGGACCAAAGAAGGGGATAAAAATGCCCGATTGGGGCAACTGAAAAAAGAACATGATAAAATCACTCAGGAAATTTTGAAACTGGAGAAGGAACTCTACCCTTCTGGCTCTGTTTCTGTGACAAGGGTTAATGTTCAAATTCTTAACAAACAAGTATTTCAACACTTTATTGAAGTTCAGGGTCGCATCGATGGAAATGAGAATATTGGAGTCAGCCCCAGAAATCAGGGAGGTGTAGTTACAAAAATACTGGTAAAAGAAGGTGACTATGTCACAAAAGGGCAGGTTTTAGCCGAACTTGACGCCGATGTCTTAAAGCAACAACTTAAAGATCTTCAGAACAAACTTGCCTTTGCCACCGATATTTATAACCGTCAAAAAACATTATGGGATCAGAAAATTGGTTCTGAAGTGCAGTATCTGAAAGCAAAAAATGATATGGAATCTGCTCAAAACGGGATCAATACTCTTCAGGATCAAATTAAAATGTCGGTCATTACGGCTCCCATCGATGGAAACGTTGAAGATATTCCTATCAAAGTCGGACAAATGGCTTCATCAGCCTCCCCTATTCCTGCGTTCAGAATTGTTAATTTCTCAAAAGCAAAAGCTCTCGCCGATGTCGGGGAAGCATATTCTGCGAAAATAAAAACCGGAGATCCGGTTAAGGTCTTCCTTCCGGATTTTAATCAGGAACTGAACCAAAAAGTTACATTTGCCAGTAAATACATCAATCCTACAAACCGTACTTTTCTGGTTGAAGTGGAACTTCCGGTAAACAAAATTACTTTCAGGGCCAATATGATCGCAGTATTACGCATCAAGGACTATGATAATCCTGCGACTATCTGCATACCACAGAACTATATTCAGAATTCCAGGGATGAAGGGCAATATGTGTTTATTGCTGCGGAAGAAAACGGGAAAAAGGTTGCCCGGAAACGGGTTGTCATGCCTTTTATCTCTTTTAACGGGCTTACTGAAATTGTCAGCGGACTCAATGAGGGCGACAAAATTATTACTGCCGGATATAAGGACCTCTATGACGGCCAGCCCATCGACTTTTAATCTGTATTAGCCATGAAAAAGAAGGAACATAAGGTCAAGGAATTTTTTGCAACCAGCTGGTCAATTGATAATAAGACAAGTATTTATGTCCTTACCATTATCATTACCATGCTTGGGTTGCTTTCCTATTTCAACATACCCAAGGAGCAGTTTCCTGAAATCGTAATACCAACCATTCTGGTTAATACGGTTTATCCGGGAACTTCTCCTGAGGACATGGAAAATCTCGTGACCAGGCCGATGGAAAAACAATGCAAATCACTGGCTGATGTTAAAAAGATTACCAGCAATTCCATTCAGGATTTTTCGACCATTGTGGTTGAATTCAATCCCGGTATTGAAGTATCTGAGGCCAAACAAAGAGTCAGAGATGCTGTTGATAAATCCAAGACTAATCTTCCGAACAACCTTCCAAAGGAACCGGATATCATGGAAGTCGATCTTTCGGAAATCCCGATTATGAACATCAACCTGGCTGGAGACTATGATCTTCAAAGGCTGAAAAAATACGCCGAGGATGCCCAGGATAAAATTGAAACTTTGAAAGAAATAACCCGGGTTGATATTGTTGGAGCACTGGAGCGTGAAATCCAGGTAGATGTTGATATGTATAAAATGCAGGCTGCAAGTGTATCCTTTCGAGATATTGAATCAGCCATTTCTGCTGAGAATGTTACCATCTCTGCGGGAACCATTACCTCCTTCGGGACAAAATATACCATCCGTCTAGCGGGCCAGTTTAAATCACCGGACCAGATTAAAACCATCATGCTTAAATCATCCAGTGGTGCCATCGTTTATATCCAGGATATTGCAGAGGTCAAAGATTCTTTCAAAGAGCAGGAAAGCTTTGCCCGTTTTGACGGAAAAAATGTAATCACCTTAAACGTTATAAAAAAAAGCGGAGAAAACCTGATCAAAGCTTCTGATGAGATAAAAGACATCATGAATAACCTTAAAATGAATGGATATCCACCGGATTTAAATGTTACCATTACCGGCGATCAGTCACGCTTCACCAAAAGCACGCTGGAAGAGCTGAACAACACCATCATCATTGGATTCATCATGGTGGTCATCGTGCTGATGTTTTTTATGGGGCTTAATAATGCTTTTTTTGTCGCCCTTTCAGTTCCGCTATCGATGTTTGTAGCTTACCTGATCATGCCCAGCCTAGGGTTTACCATGAACATGATCGTTATGTTTGGTTTCATCTTTGCTTTAGGTATCATTGTCGATGATGCTATTGTTGTCATAGAAAACACCCACCGGCTTCACCGGGATGAACCCGATATTGTAAAAGCAGCCAAACACGCTGCCGGAGAGGTTTTTTTACCCATTCTCTCCGGGACACTCACCACCCTTGCCCCGTTTTTCCCCCTGGCTTTCTGGCCGGGAATCGTTGGAAAGTTCATGCATTATCTCCCGGTGACTTTGATCCTGACCCTGTTTGCTTCTCTTTTTGTTGCTTATATCATAAACCCGGTCTTTGCCGTCACCTTTATGAAACATGAATACGATGAGGTGGAACATAAAACCAATAAGAAAAAACTACTGATCCACAGTATTATTTTGCTAGTCATGGCCGTGATCAGTTATATTGCGGGTGGTTTTGCCATTGGTAATATTATCATGCTCGCACTGATTCTCAATGCACTATACCGTCTGTTCATCAAAAATGCGATCGCTAAATTCCAGACCCAGACATGGCCATGGGCAATGAAAATGTATGAAAAAACCCTGCTTTTTTTCCTTCGTGGAAAAAATCCATGGTATCTCTTTTATACTGTTATTTTCCTTTTCTTCTTAGCAATAACTGTTACAGGGATAACAAAACCAAAAGTATTATTCTTCCCCAACAATATGCCAACCAACATAGCTGTGTATATCAAGATGCCAGAGGGGACAGATCAGAACGTCACAGATTCTGTAACCAGCCTGGTTGAGCAAAAGGTTAATACTGTATTAGGTAAAAATAACCCTATCGTAGAATCCATCATAACAAATGTTGGCTTTGGTGCGGGTGAAAGCATGTTCGACCGATCCGTTTCATCCAATAAGGGAAAAGTCACGGTGAATTTTGTGGAAAGCAAATTCCGACACGGTATATCCACACAGAATTACATGGACAAGGTGAGGGAAAGTCTTAAGAACATTCCCGGAGTCATTATCAGTGTTGAGAAGAATAAAATGGGACCACCAACAGGGAAACCGATCAATATTGAGATTACCGGGGAAAATATCGATGAATTAATTATTACTGCCAACGCTTTCAAGAGTTATCTAGACTCCATTCGAATTCCCGGAATTGAACAGCTGAAGTCGGATTTTGAAAACAATAAACCGGAAATCATTATTGACATCGACAGGGTCAGGGCTAACAGGGAAGGGCTTTCCCTGGGTCAGATAGGGATGGAATTAAGAACTGGAATATATGGCAAAGATATCTCGAAATACAAAGAAGATGAAGATGAATATCCCATTCAGCTCAGGTATTCGGAAAAAGAAAGAAAAAGCATTAACCGGATCATCAATGCCAAGATTACATACCGGGATATGAACTCTGGTCAGTTAAGGCAGATCCCAATTTCTTCGGTTGCAGGTATTCACTATAAAGACACCTATGGTGGTATCAAACGCAAAAACCTTAAACGCGTTATTACGCTTTCTTCGGAAGTTTTATCCGGGTTTACAGCCAACGAAATCGTTTCCACAGTCAATAAATCCATTCCTGCCTTTGAAAGACCAAAAGGGGTTGATATAACACTTACCGGGGAAAGGGAAGATCAGGCTGATACAATGATATTTCTTACAAAAGCCATGATGATTGCCATCGGACTGATATTTTTTATTCTGATTACCCAATTTGGATCGCTCAGTAAATCACTGATCATCCTCAGCGAGGTCATCTTCAGTGTGATCGGAGTTCTGCTCGGAATTGCCATCTTTCACATGTCGATCAGCGTGATCATGACCGGACTGGGAATTGTTGCCCTGGGAGGGATAGTTGTAAGGAATGGTATTTTAATTGTTGAGTTTGCAGACGAATTGAAATCACGGGGACTTAGAACCAAAGATGCTATTATTCAGGCTGGTAAAACCAGAATTACCCCTGTTGCGCTCACAGCCACTGCAACCATGCTCGGACTTGTTCCACTAGCTGTGGGCATGAACATTAATTTCATCACGCTTTTCACGGAACTTAATCCTCACCTCTATTTCGGAGGGGATAATGTATTATTCTGGGGACCGCTCTCCTGGACCATTATCTTTGGACTGAGCTTCGCTACTTTCCTGACTTTGGTTTTCGTGCCCGCATTACTCTTAATTGATGTGCGGATGACAATTAAGCTAAAAAGAAGAAAATCAAACCGTATTTCTCAAAAAAAAATAAAAAGTCTATAATTGCTTTCACTGCGATTGTGATTCCAGAGGACCTGGTTCGTTATAAGCATAACAGTGGGAATCTAACCTAAAATTTCTCAAGCAACTTGGTCAGCCTGATTTTGCTGCTTAAAACTGTATACATGGACATCATGTAATCGCTATTCGCTTGGAGAAATTGGGAATACCGTTGGTTTAAATCGGTGCTGGAGGAAACTCCCTGCTGATATTTTGTCATAGTTTTTTTATAAATCTTCAAGGCTGTTTCAAATCCTTTCATCTTGTTTTTATAAACAAAATAAGCATTACTAAAATCCTTTTTCGCTGTTTCCACCTGTAATTCAAGTCCTACTCTAAGCTTTTCATCTGTCACCTTAGTCTTTTCGACATTCAGCCTGGCCTGATCCACCGAATATTTCCGGCTACCGCTGCTCCATATTGGAATGCTGAGGGAGAGACCCCAGTTTGTTGTAAGATACCAGGGTTCATTGGCTTTAAAGAAATTCCATGAACTCCTTTGCGCATTTTCTGAAATGCTGAAAAATCCTGCAAGGGTGGGATGATAAGCAGTTTTTGAAAGCTTAAACTGCATCAGCGTAAGGTAATCGGATTTTTTCAATAACAGGTAATCAATGTTCCGTTCGTAATCAAAAACCTGGCTAACCAAGGCATCCCTGTCAACCTGTGCAAGGAAATATTCAAGGTTATCGGAAAGCGCTATTTCCTGGTTGTCTTTTAACCCAATAATAAATTTTAATGTGGCATAGGCAACATTCCTGTTGCTTTGGATATCGGCTAATTGTGCTTCAAGGTTTGAACGGTTCAGATCAGCCTGATCAACATCAATATCTTCAATTAAACCATTTTGATAACTCATTTTCGCTTCATCAACGAGTTTGCTTACGACCTTATATGTGGAATCAAGGATAACCAAACTTTGCTCAATGACTAAAACCCGGAGATAAGCGTCTGCCACAAGATCCCTGACATCAATTTTATCTTTCAGGTTCTTCTGCTTTACAGTTTCCAGATAGGCCTTTGCTGTCTGTAATCCAACAAGATACTGACCACTGTATACCAACTGCGTTAGGGAGGCCTTAAGGGAGGCATTGTACGGGGATCCAAATTGAACAGGGATCATTGTTCCCGGTTTTCCGACTATTTCTCCAGGAATTAAAGATGTTGGAATATTGAGGAAATTATTGTAATCGATGCCTCCATTAATCTGTGGTAAGCCTATCGCGGTATTCTGTTTCACCATTTTACGGGCGATCTGAACATCGTACGCGGAATTCTTCAGGTCATAATTGTTTTCATAAGCATAATCCTGTGCCTGTTGCATAGAAAAAGTCATGACTGTCTTGGGTTTTGCTTCCTGTTGAGCCAAGACTGACTGACAAAAAAGCAGACAGGACAGTACAACAGAGATTAGCCGGTATTGAATCATCATTTAACCAATTTTTTGAAATTCACCTTGCGTTTTTGTCTCTCATAATAAGCAGTGCCTTTGTCATTGGCAATACCCCGGATGAAGTTATCAAACATAACATCGAAAAGGGTTTGAAAGGAAAATTTATCAGCCGGGAAAAATTCCGGATTATGCAAATCTATTAACCGGCGAATATATAAACGGGCAACCAGTTCAATACTCAGGTCATCACGGTAGATACCCTGATTTATCCCTTTTTGAATATTCACCTGTATCTTTCCGTATATAAACTCAATTCTTTCCTCAATATGCTTAAGATAAATATCCGGATAGTATTTTTTCAGGTCAAAGGTCATGGAAGGGCTCACATCCCAGAACCGATCTCCAACTTCACGACTGACAGTCAATAAAATATCAATGGCATTGATACCATCAAAATTGTTAGTCTCGAAAATAATTTCAAAATTCTCTCTTTCAAGCTCCAATAATTTCTCAACAAGTTCATTTTTACTATGCACAAGCTGATACAGTTTTTTTTTCGAAATACCAATATCCCGGCAGATGTCATCAATGGATACACTCCGAACCCCATACTTAAAAAAAAGCTCACGAACCCTTTCTAAAATATCGATGAGTGCTTTATCCATTGACTCCTAATAATGAGATTTCTTTATTGCAAAGATAGGAAAAAAAATATTGAAGAAACAAAACTGATATTAATAGTTTCTTGATTCCATCCTGAAATATCTTTACATTCCCAGCAAACTAACTGGTTGACCGATGATGAAAAATCAGGAACAACCGAAACGCCCAGATACAAAGAAACCCTTGATTACTGCAAAAGACTTGATTCAGCTTCTTCATTAATTACCTAAAGGTCTTTTGGAAAAAGTGCCCAGGGTCTGGACTTACTCCTTTTTATCATAGATAAAGAGGGATTTACGATCCTGAAAGGTTCCATGATTCCGGAAGATGACTTCAATTGATCCAGGCATATATTCATCCCGGGAAAAGTGAAGGAAAAGATGCCGGACTGATGCTATTTCGTGATCTTATGCTGAATCAATAGTCTTCTGCCCTCTGTGATGCGTTATCAGGTCTCCTTGATCATGTTTCGGTTATTGTCGTTCCTATCTTCAATGTTGACGGCCATGGGTGCTTCGGACCGTATAATCTGATAAATCAAAATGGGCCAAGGAAAATGGGATGGAGAATGACAGCTAACAACCTGAACCATAATCGCGATTTTTTAAATGTATTAAGGCCTGCCTTGAAACATTAAACCATGAAAATTCCACCTTAAAAACCTTGATTGAAACAACCGATCAATTTGTTTCCGGTGAAGGTTTTCTAAGAACACCTTTCCCATTGTTTTTCAGCACGTTAGAAACAGATTGCCTGATGGTGGAATTAAAAGTATGGAATATACCTTAGAAAAAAACACCATTAGTGGAGGAAATTGGTTTAGCTACAGTAAAATACCAGCAACATTCACATTACCTATTTTAATAAAACAGAAGTTAAGTTGTGTGTTTCATTGCCCTTTGCAAATATCATTCCTGCTGAATGGAAAACAGTCATCGATCGTATCCGAGTTCATGGTATAAAAGTGAAGACATTGACAAAGGACACCATCCTGAATATTACCACCTATCGGTTCAGCCGTGGTAGAAGTTATGCAACCTGCAGGAAGAATCGTACCCCATATCCTGGAGCCTCAGGGAAGCGGATCATTCCTTCTTGGGATTTTTCTGATACCACATTCGAACAAAAAGAATATGCTGAATTATGTGTACTCGTGAAAATGGCCGCTGAGATGCTCTCGGAAAGTATTTGATGTATTACCCTGTAATAAAACCACTTAACGGATCCATATTTCCGTTTTTCCTTCTGAAATATTACCGATTATTGTTGCATGAGTACATCCGCACTCATGCAATTTTTTCACCATGGAATCGGAAAGTATTCTTGGAAGGGAAATCAGCAGGCCACCTGATGTTTGGGCATCGGCTAGGATAATCTTTAAAATTTCCGGAATTCCATTTTCCCAACGCGTAAGGTCTCCAATATAATCCAGATTATTCAATGTTCCCCCTGGAATTGCTCCGGCTGCAGCATATTCCCAGATACCATTTAACACGGGTATTTTCTCAGAATTTATTTCAGCACGAAGAGCTTTTCCCTGAATCAATTCTTTTAAATGTCCGAGCAGCCCAAAGCCAGTAACATCCGTACAGGAACTCACTTTATAACGCTTCATCACCTTTGCAGATATGTTATTAAGTTCAGCCATCGAAGAAATTGCTTCATGGATGAATACCGATTCTGCAATTCCACGTTTAATAGCTGTTGTAATGATACCGGTTCCAAGAGGTTTGGTAAGGATAAGCGCATCTCCAGCTTTGGCAGTAGAGTTTTTAATAATTCTGTCAGGGTGCACTGTTCCTGTCACGACCAGGCCAAATTTCGGTTCATGATCTTCAATACTATGTCCGCCAATTATACTGATTCCCGCTTCGGCTGCTTTATCTGCAGCCCCTTTTAAAATTTGTCCTAAAACCTTCAGCGGAAGCACCCGATCAGGAAAGGCTACAATGCTCAATGCGAAAAGCGGGTCAGCCCCCATGGCATAAATATCACTAATGGCGTTGGCAGCAGCAATGGCCCCATATGCGTATGGATCGTCGACAACAGGAGGAATGAAATCTACTGTTTCGACAAGGGCGAGGTTTTTATTGATCAGGTAAACTGCAGCATCGTCAGATGTCTGATGGTCGACAAGCACAGCTGGATCAGTAAAGAGGGGCAGATCTCTCAGGATTTTTTCTAAAAGCTGAGGCCTAATTTTACAGGCGCACCCCTGTGCATGAGTATATTCAGTCAGTTTTATTGAAGTAGTTACCTCTTCCTTCACTGCTTTCTGATCATCTCCCTTAACTCTTCTGTACCCTTCAATGATCAAAGGAATGGCCTGTTGTATTTCCTCTTCTGTAGTCATCCTTCCTAAAGAAAACCGGATGGTCCCAATGGCATAATTACGGGTTACTTGCATGGCAGCCAGCACACCTGACATTTCTTCTCGATTGGCATGGCAGGCTGCACCAGCAGAAGCAGCTATACCTTTCATTTCATTTAATAGGATTGCCGCCTCAACGCCGGGAAATCCAAGGCTTAAGGTATTCGGGAGCCTATCCTGCGGATGTCCGTTCATTCTGACCTGCGGGATTCCCCGGTGGATCCCATCATACAACATATCTCGAAGTCTCATCAGATTTTGTGTCTTGTCCGTTCCGCAAATCTCTGCTGCTGCGCCAAGTCCAACTACCTGCATCACATTTTCCGTTCCCGCTCTCATGTTAGATTCATGATCTGCCCCATGAAGTTGCTTTTCCAGAAATACTCCCCTGCGTTTGTACAATACACCAATTCCCTTGGGAGCATAAAGTTTATGTGCAGCAATTGAAAGCAGGTCAACCTTCATCTCTTTCACATTCACTGGTATTTTACCAACAGATTGAGCAGCATCAGTATGAAAAAGAATATTTTTCCTCCTGGCAATTTCTCCTATTTCGATGATTGGCTGAATCGTTCCAACCTCATTATTGGCATGCATTATCGTAATCAGTATGGTTTCAGGCCTGATACTTTGTTCAACACCGAGGGGGTCAATTCTTCCATAGGAATCAACAGGTAAATAAGTAATCTGGAATCCATGCAACTGAAGAAATTTACATACTTCTGTCACGGCTGGATGCTCAATGGATGAAGTGATGATATGGTTGCCTTTCTCTTTTCTGGAGAAGGCTGCCCCTTTTATGGCGAGGTTGTTTGCTTCAGTTCCCCCACTGGTGAAAATAATTTCATCCTGATGAGCATGAATGAGGCTGGCAACTTTTTTCCTGGCATTTTCAACCGCCCTTTTTGCTTCGATTCCATATACATGCATACTGGAAGGATTTCCAAAGACACCGTCCAAAAAGGGGAGCATGGCCTTAACAACCTCAGGAGCCAAGGGAGTAGTTGCATTATAATCCAGATAAACCGGCTTCATTTCGCTAATATCCTTTTTAAATAATCTATCAACTTTTTTGCATTTTCTTCGACATTCCCTGATGTGATGGTAAGCTGAAATGTTTTTCCGGGGTTTCTCTTCCCCATGGAAAACTGATACATCTTATCATAGTAAGCAAGAAGTATCTCTGCTGTTTTTTCATAATGCCCTGATAATAATGATGAAACAGCTTCTTTTGTGTTCCCGCCACCCAATCTTTCCTTAATTTTCAGGATAGCTTCTGCCAGCAATGATTTATCAAACCCTGCATAGTCCTGAACCAACCGATTAATTCTAGCCGATAAGGGAACCTCCATGCGGATCATTATTTCTTCAGACAAACGTTTGATCAGCGGTTCAGGTAAAGTCACATTCCCTATCATCCTGCTTTCATCTTCGATCCAGATTGGCCTGGAACTATCCAATACAGACCAATGTGAATAGAGATTATTCTCAAATTGTTCGTTGGTTGGTTGATTTCCCTGTCCCAAAGCACCGAACACAGAACCCTTGTGTTTGGCTAACTTCTCCAGGTTAATGACTTGTTCTCCTTGATTAGCAAGTGATTCAAGGAGTAATGTTTTCCCGCTTCCAGCATATCCTCCCAAAACGACGATGGTGACTTCTTTTGAAAAACCCGAACGGATAAATTTCCGGTATGATTTATATCCACCACATAAAATATTAATCTGATAACCAGCGGTTGAAAAAACCTCTGCCATTAGAGCACTTCTCATTCCTCCACGCCAGCAATATACTAAAATGTTATCGGTTGCCTTTGTTTTTCTAAACTGTTGGAGATAATCTGATGTCTTTGGAAGGCAAATATCAAGACCTTTAACAATTGCGTCATTCCTTCCTTGCTGATGATACAGAGTTCCTATCAGGGAATGTTCTGTATCGGTAAAAAGAGGAATATTAACTGCACCGGGGATATTTCCCTGGACAAATTCTTGTGGAGATCTGACATCCAGGACAAGGAAGTTCCTGATTCTCTCCAGGAAAGTAGCAACTTCAATCCTTTCAATCATTTTCAAACCTAAGACATGCAAAAATAATAATAATTGCTATTTTTACCTAATGAACCCATCGGCCATGTCAAGGTGGACCATTCCATCAATTGCAGTCTATCTTCTTATCTTTTTATTATCCTTCAGGCTTCTATCGGACCCTGATCTAGGCTTTCATCTGAAAGCAGGTAAGTGGATCCTGGAAAACAAGGCAATTCCACATCATGATATTTCTACATATACGGTAAGCACCAATGAATATATAGATCTTCATTGGTTATTCCAGGTTTTTGTGTTTCAAGTCTATAGTGCAACGGGATATCCTGGGTTAAGTTTGTTGGTTACCGTTTTAAGTCTTACCCTTTTATGTCTGCTGTTACTGAGGAACCGCATGTTTAAAATTCCGACGTTTATCACCTGTATTTTGTTATTTTTTGGGTACTTAATAATTGAACCTCGGATTATGCTCAGACCGGAAATGTTAACATTTCTATATATCTCTGTGATTTTAATTATTCTTGATGTCTATTTCTACAGCAGGAAAAATTTTCTCTTTTTTATCCCTTGTATCATGCTTCTCTGGTGCAACACACAGGGCTTATTTGTTTTAGGTTTTATTTTGTTCCTGGCTTATTCCATCTCATTAACAGTAAAGAAAAAAAAACTTGATCGTATCTTTATTTTTTGGATGTTACTCTCAATCTTCACTTGCTTGCTAAACCCGTATTTCTTTAAAGGTTTTACTTTCCCGATCGAGTTATTTACCCGGTTTGAAAATGAAAACATTTTCAATCAGCATATCAAGGAATTCAGTTCAATATATCACCTGAAATCATTTAATACCAAAGAGTTTCTATTTCTTATTTTTTCCACTCTTACCATTCTTCTGACAATAATTACCTGGAAAAGAAGAAAACTTCATGAGTTCATTTTGCTGATTATATTTCTCTACCTTTCTTTCCTTGCCATTCGCAATATCCCACTGTTCATCATCATCGCTTTCCCAGTAATCAGTTCTGCCTGGAAAGAAGTACATGAAAAGATCCGGGATCATCTCAAATTTAAAAATGGAAAAGTCATACGCATCGGTCAGTATACAATAATTACACTTTTTACCATAATAACTCTTGGTTTTACTGCACGGATCTATACCAATGACTATTATATTTCCAATAAATCATACAATAAAACGGGAATGGGCATTGATACTCTCCAACAACCCGTTATGGTCACCACTTTCCTGATCGAAAACAACCTTAATGGCAGGATTATCAACAGTCTTAGTTTCGGCGGATGGTTATCCTGGTGCATTCCGCAACCAGTTTTCATTGATGCAAGGTTGGAGGTTATTAAAGAAGATCTTTATCATGAGGTATATGATAGCTGGAATGGAGGTTTACAAAGGCTTATCGAAAAATACCATCCTGATTTGATGGTCTATAATTATCAGGTTTACTATCCATGGACCGAACAACTTGCCAATAACCCTGAATGGCGCCTTATTTATATTGACGGAATAGCTGTTGTTTTTGCACATCAAGGATATAAGACATTTATGGAACCTCCCCAAACCTCATCCATATTATCCAGGCTGAACCTGACTCAAGACCTTGATGTAACGAAACTCAGGTATGTTTTTAATTCCGGACTATTATCCAATAGCGGCGAATGGATTGACAGATTCTATAAGAAATATGATTATTCAGCCAATGTCCTGCAGAATATTGGTTCTTTCTATTATCAAACCGGGGATTATTATACAGCAGAAGTTTTCTTATTGTATGCTCTTCAAAAATCAGAAGGAAAAAATACTTCTATATATTCTGCTTTGTCTGAGATATACAATGAAACCCGGAACAACCCGCTTCTTCCGGCTGGGAAAAACAATCCAGAAATTACCAGAGAAAAAATAGAAGACGCCGTTGTTTATTTTAATAGTGGAAACAAAAAGTATAAAGAAGGAAATTATATGGCTGCCATGGCGGATTTCACAAAGTCTATTGAATTGAACCCGAAATATTATAAAGCCTATAATAACCGGGCAATCATTCGTGCCTTTGCGTTAAAACAATTCACTGAAGCCATCCATGATTTCGACACCGCAATAAAGCTAAATCCTGATTATGGAGATGCCTATATGGGAAGAGGATCTGTAAAATTTCATATGAGGGATATGGAAGGTGCTTGTCGCGATTGGCAGAAGAGTGTGGCAACAGGAAACAAACAGGCATTAAAGCTCATCGAACAACACTGTTTTGGCAGATAGGTTACGGGCTTTTTGTCAAAGAAATAATCCCTATCTTTGTAATTCATTTTACACCTTATTCCATGAGCGATTTCATCAATCATGAATGCGGCATTGCATTAATCCGTCTTCTAAAACCGCTCGAATTCTATCTGGCCAAATACGGGACAGCCTTTTTTGGCCTGAATAAACTGCACCTTCTGATGCAGAAACAGCATAACCGGGGCCAGGATGGAGCCGGAATCGCTACCATCAAATTTGATCTGGAACCGGGGACCAGATTCATTAACCGGATTCGCTCCAATGCCGATGCTCCTATCCGGGATATCTTTTCAAAAGTGGCATTGTCGCTAAAAGACATTGAAGATCATCATCCTCATCGGCTAAATGATGTAACCTGGCTTAAAAATAATGTGAGCACCATAGGGGAACTCTACCTTGGACATCTCAGGTACGGGACTTATGGCAAGAATACATTATTAAGCCTTCATCCTTTTGTCAGAGAAAATAATTGGATGACCAAGAATCTTGTATTGGCAGGAAATTTCAATCTTACCAATGTTGATGAACTTTTTGAGAAACTTATCGATCTTGGCCAGTATCCTGTGGAAACATCTGACACGATCACGATTTTAGAGAAAATCGGGCATTTCCTGGATGAAGAAAATGAAGAATTGTATCAAAAGTTCAAGCAACAGGGCTACGGAAAAAGGGAAATCACTTTCCAGATTGCCCGACAGTTGAACGTACAAAAAATTCTGCGGCGTTCTGCCAAAACCTGGGATGGAGGTTATGTTATCGCAGGGCTTTTTGGTCATGGTGATGCTTTTGTCATGCGTGATCCTTCGGGCATCAGACCAGCATATTTTTACCATAATGAGGAAGTGGTAGTGGTAACTTCTGAGCGACCTGCGATTCAGACAGCATTGCAAGTTGGGTCTGAAGCCATCCATGAGATTAAACCCGGCTTTGCCCTGATTATAAAAAAGAATGGGAAGGTGACTGAATTGCCCTTCCGAAAACCACTGGAAAAAAAATCATGCTCCTTTGAACGCATCTATTTTTCAAGAGGAACGGATACGGATATTTATCAGGAAAGAAAAAAATTGGGAAAATTCCTGGCCCCATCCATTTTAAAGGCCATTGATTACGACCTCGAAAATACTGTTTTCTCCTATATTCCGAACACTGCTATTGATGCCTATTACGGACTGATAGAGGAAGTCGCGGGTTTTTGTGATAAAATCAAAGCGGAAAAAATTTTCGAAGCAAGACATGATCTTACTCCTGAAAAACTGAATGCCATTTTTCGGCTCAGACCCAGGGTGGAGAAGGTAGCCGTGAAGGATTTAAAATTAAGAACATTCATCACACAGGATTCCCAGCGAGACGATCTAGCTGCACACGTTTATGATGTCACTTATGGCAGTATCCGGCACGGGAAAGATACCCTCGTTGTACTTGATGATTCCATTGTGAGGGGAACAACACTGAAGCAAAGCATTATCCGTATCCTTGATCGACTGGGTCCAAAAAAGATCATCATAGTCTCTTCTGCACCTCAAATCCGTTATCCAGATTGCTACGGAATCGATATGGCTAAATTGACCGATTTTATTGCATTTAAGGCGGCCATTGATTTACTCAAGGAAACCCATCAGGAAAATGTCATCAATGAAGTTTACAGAAAATCAAAACTTCAGGAAAAATGTCAAAAAGAAAAAATTGTCAACTACGTAAAAGAAATATATAAACCTTTTCCAGCATTAAAAATTTCAGAAAAAATAACTAAATTATTGACTCCATCGACCTGCCATGCAAGTGTTCAGATAATATTCCAAACTATTGAAGATTTACATGCTGCATGTCCTGATCATACAGGAGATTGGTACTTTACAGGAAATTATCCAACACCCGGCGGGAATAAAGTAGTTAATAAGGCTTTTTTGAATTATATTGAAGGAAAAAACGTTAGGGCCTATTGATAATTGTTTTCACAATTGCGACCTCAAGATCATTCAACTTCAGCAGATATTTTTTCCGCGAGTGATTTTAATTCTTCAGGAGAGCAGGAATATTTTGGTTTTCTGAAATCCATGTCATACATGCCTTTCAAGGGAATCAGGTGGATGTGGGCATGAGGTACTTCAAGTCCAATCACTGTAATGCCAATGCGCTGACAAGGAACAACAGTTTCAATCGCCTTTCCAACTTTTTTCGCAAAATTCCATAATCCTCCATGGAGGTCATCTTCTATATCTAAAATATAGTTTATTTCCTTTTTGGGAATTACCAGAGTATGACCTTCCTGTAAGGGATTTATATCCAGAAAAGCGAGATAATTATCATCCTCGGCTACTTTATAACAGGGTATTTCCCCATTTACAATTCTCGTAAATATACTCGCCATTTTATTGGTCTATCTTGTGATTTCAATGATTTCAAGAAATACTGTTCCAGCAGGCACGACAATTTCAGCCTTCTCACCAATTACCTTCCCCAGAATGCCCTTGGCAATCGGTGAGTTTACTGAAATTTTTCCCATTTTAACATTAGCTTCATTTTCAGGCACCAGGGTATAAGTTACTATCGCTCCATTTTGAATATTTCTCAATTTAACTGTTGAGAAAATTAGAACTTTGGAATAATCTAGTTTTGTTTCATCAATTAATCGAGCATTGCTTATCATGGTTTGAAGCTTTGAAATTTTAATTTCCAGCAATCCCTGTGCTTCTTTAGCAGCATGATATTCTGCATTTTCTGACAAATCGCCTTTATCCCGGGCTTCAGCAATCTGCCGGCTGATATTGGGTCGTTCTTCAGTAACTAACTGATTTAACTCCTCTTTAAGGTTTTGTAATCCTTCTGGTGTGTAATACTTAAGCTCCGACATTGTGGAAGTATTAGATTTGCTTTTACAATAAGGCAAAAGACCCTGAATAAAGGGTCCTTTTACCTAAGAAATGTAGTTAAAGTAAACTTCTGATCGAATGATTAAAAGTTAAGTTTTAAACCTATGCTGTGAGTTCCAGAGAAAGGATTCGTTGCCCTGTAAGAATAATCGATGCCAATTCCCGTTGCTTTTTCTTTATTGAACGGAACAGAAACAGTGAAGCCCGCGCTAGGGCCGGTAAATACGGTGCCTCTTTCAGCAGCATTACTATTGAACATTCCACCCTGGTAAGTATAACCAGCCCGGATCTGGAAGTAATATTTCAAAGCATACTCCAGACCGAGTGTAAACTGATCCTTGGTAAAGGAGTTAGATGTAAAGTTTCCTGCTAAGGTAATACGATGCATTTCTCCGATAAGAAAATCATAAGATGCACCGATGCGTAGCGTTGCCGGAAGCTCATACCGTGCCGAACGTTGCTCAACTGTAAACAAGTCGTTATCGTTTCCATGACCTGGAATGATCCCACGGAAAGAAAGACCGTCACCGTTAAACTTCATCGGAGCCCCAACATTCTTCAAAGCAATCCCGAATTTTACCTGATCTTTCTCTCCTGTGACATATTGAATACCTGCATCAATAGCTATTCCAATAGCGCTGGCATCTGAAATAGATTCGGAAATGATTTTAACAGCCAATCCCCCGTAAATACTATTTGAGAACGCTTTTGCATAGGCCAGATTAATGTTAAGATAACTGGGTTTAAAAGTACCTACACCTCCTTCTGGTGAATTCGAAGTAGTGATATCGATTTCGCCAAACGACATTGACATGACAGCGGCTGTCAATACTCCTCCGCTGGAACCCAGCTTTTGACTCAAACCAAACGACATTATATTAACACCGGATCCCTGCAACCAGTTGGTATAAGAGAAAATGATCTCGGTTCCTTTGGTGAAACCAGTACCCGCCACATTGGTAAAGATAGCCTCCAGGCCTTGTCCACAGGAAGTACCCACAGATCCCCATCCTGAACTTCGTGCCCAGGGGTTGATGAGTAACTCCGAAGCTCCAGCCTGCCCCGAGCGATCCTTATTTCCCGCAGTCACATTTCCCAGGGGAATAACGACCAATCCTATCAAGAATATTGCCACTAAGCAGCTATATATATTTTTCATAATCCTGAATTTTTTCGTTGTTATCATGTTAAATCGTATTGGCCATTACAGTGAATTCAAGTCAACCGGGCGTAGGATTCCAAACCATTTGAGCGTACGTTCACCCAAGTTATCTGCTTTGACATGGATCAGATAAACGCCTCCAGAAATAGGTATTCCGGCAAAATTTTTAAGATCCCAATCAATGGATGTTTTAGCATCCGTGTTTATGCCTGCGGTCGATGACCGGGGTTCTGTAATTCCCGTTTTGTCAACAATAAATTGCCTGATCAGCGTACCACTTAAATCAAAGATGGTAACAGTACATTTTGAAGGCAGGTTTACAATCTTAATTCTGTTATCCAGCTGGTTTCTTTCATAATCATCATAGGCATAATAAGGATTTGGAACAATATTGATCAGGTCCAGATCACTTGCTGACTTTTCATGATTATTCTTAGTCGTGGCAATCGTAGAAGTGTTGAATAAATAAACCGGATAATTGCGGTTGAGCGTATCCCCGAGACTATCAGATAAGGCCAATGAATAGTAACGTTGATATGGCTTTGTAACCCTTATCTTGATGGTCACGGTATTGCTTAACCAGGTTTTTCCGGGAATAGAAAGAGGAATTCCGGTATACATGGCGCTGGCATAGCAGTAAGTCCCCCAATCAATAGTAGCCTGAGATTCTGAGGCTGTTTTCTTCAGGTGGCTTCGCAAATAAGCGCCAGCATCATAAGCAGGGAACTTGAACTTATTTCCTCCACCTTCAAGATCAACATGATTCATGATGTAGACATAATGCTGACCGCCAAAAACAGCATTCCCCGCGGCATCAACAACGCGAGAACTTGGATTCCAGACCATATCACGTCCGTTATCAGCAACAAGCCATGAATTTTCACCGAACATAATATTCAGTCGTTCACCTGTTTCAAGGTTAATAGCATAACCAGGGAACCAACCCATTCCAGTTTCACTGATATAATTTGAATTGAACATCGGGTCAGAACTACTTATTCCTGTTTCTCCATCAACATTGACAGAAGCACCTTTACGTAAATAATATTGTTTTGCTTTCCCTTCCGCCAAGTTTGAGTCAGGAGCCAATTCAACAACCACACAGCGTGTCCATTTCGTTCTATCAGGCGTTATCACGATATCGATACTGGAAAGATCAGCCAGTGTGGGCAATTTCTGTTTCGACTCTCTGTTCATTGCAGGTCCCATTGAGTTCTGCTTTTTAAAAGCGGTCATAAAATATGGAGCCCAGGTGCCATTTTGTATCTTCTGATAATTTTTATTGGGATCCCAAGGCCGATTGGCATCCATATCCCAGTCATAGTTTTTATTGCTTTGATTTGCATCCAACTGCTTGTAAGTCCCGGATCGTATCCAGTTAAGAATGGATGCCGGCACATCAGAATCAGGAACTCCGGATAACCATACCTGAGTACTGTCTTCATAAATTGCAGCAGGTGCCCATAACAATCCGTTGTCAGTGTAAACATTGCCAGCGGTTGTATCCTTAGAATCTCCGGGATAAGGAACCTGGTTAATGGTGAGGGCCAGACCCAAATCAAGGAACAACTGCTCATAGGGATATATAGTAGTTGTATCAGCCCTGAATATTTTCCCACTTGTTCTGTCGGTCAGGGTCCATTTACCAAATTTGATATTTTGATTTTGGAACGGATTCACAACATTTGATGCAGGAGCAACCATGGAGTCAAATCTGATTTCATATTCCCCGCTTACCACATTTAAAGGATCAACAACTTTGACCTGTAAAGGGCCATTAGAAACCTGATAGGTGGGATTATAGGAAATCGGATAATCAGGACTTCCATATTTTCTGGTAACAGAATCAGCAGGTGGTTTTGATAAAATCTCTGCAACTGATTCTTGAGAAAGTTCAATAATCATACCGCCGTTACCTTGTCCTTGGATACGCGTAATAACCGGTCCTTCGCCGAAAGTGGAATGTGTAATATCAGCCAAAGGTATGTGTGGTATTGCAGTGTAAGTTTGAATTGGCTTACCACTGGCATTTTTACGCCCCCTCAGATAGGGTTTTTTCTGTCCATCAAGCGAGGCTGGATCATTTTGAATATAAGTCTTATAATTATTATAGGCATAGGCAACAGCCATATAATAATATTGTTTATGGTTAATCAGCCTGACATCACCAGTAGCAAATTTGTCTTCAGTAATGACAAAAGAATGTTGAACCCCTTTGTCTGCTCCATCGACCATAACTGCTCCGACATTACCACCTAAATTCTGATCAAATGTCCAGTTAACCAATTTAGTAACACCATTTTGAATATCGCATTGAGCAACAAGTCTTGCCTTTCCGGCATCATCAATATCGGCTGCAGAAACAGTAGCATCTTTGACCTGATAAATCTGATATCCTTCAAAACGATACAAAGAATCGTTACGTTGATTATGTGGTAAAGATTCCGGATTCGGAATATTAGGATCGTATTCAACATATTTTTCACCAAAATTATTTCCTGCATCATTACTTTTCCGATTGCTGATATACAGAATTAACTGTTTATCCATTTCTTCCACCGTGATATCAGGAGCATTAGGCCCATTCAGAACAGCGAAACAGTTATCAAACAAGTTCTGACATTTATCATCAACTATCTGGAGTAATTTAACAGACTCCCAAGGAGTTCCAGATATAGAGCGTGCCCAGGGAATTCCAACGGTAATGTAGTTACATGCACCAGGCTGTAAAGTAAATGGCCCTGCAGATTGCATAAACCGACGATCAGAAGGGTTATTCTTGGCCGTTTCTTCGGTCCAGATCTTCGGACCATTGGGTGGTTGCCCCTTTGTTCCCCAATCGCAAGGATCGGAATCGTTCGGGAACATAAAATCGCAATCAGGACCGTAGCCACCAGCAGAAACGTGGGCATTCCCTCCATACTGCATCTTGGATCCATCCTTCCAGATACCACGAAGGAACTGATAATATTGAGGTGCATAGTCGGGGTCCTGCATATAGGCAGGGACACCAGAAAGATTATTATTATGATATACAAAGCGACGCATTCCGTAACGTTCATTATCGGTTATGCCATCACCAAAATTAACACCGTTGATTGCCATTTGGTCAAGTGGATATTCACTGCTGATAATAGAGCAGTCACCTGTAAATTTAGGATTATCGCGGTTATCTCCATCCATATATGGTCCCTGGAAAAAGTCAACTCCTACTGCGGGAGGATGAGCGCCATAGGCTTCGGTTGAACCCTGACCATCAACAGGTTTTCCATTATAACAATATCCCAAACCACGTTTTACATCACAGCCAACATAATCATCCTGAGCCCAACCCAGGTCAGGGTCGACCCACTGACTGAAATAAGTTCCGGTTAAAGTATAGGTAGAACGATTGACCAATTCATAAGAATAGAAAGTCATATTGTTGATTTCATCATTGGTGGCAAAGGCGAAATACTGCGCTCTGATCTCCATCCCAATGGCTTCACCCTGTGTTTCGGAATGAAAATTTCCTTTATCATTATAAACGCTCCATAATGTCTGGTCACCTTTCAATACCTGATCGACCAGGATTCCAAGAGTATCATCAGCTTCACCATTTTTCACTTTGGCGCGGGCAATTCTTTCACCTGGTTTCAGATTTTTCGGACAAAGTTTATTGGCCAGATCATAATATGGATAATCTCCTTTCTGAGGATCATAAAAACCATCATTGTCAACATCCATAAAAGGAGCCAGGTAACGGGCCTGACCTTTTGATGTGGTTCCATGAGCCGGCCAATCAATAATTGATTTTGGGATCTGATAGTTGGGAAAATCTGCTTTATTTTCCGTGTAAGCTATAAATTCCTGTACTTCAGCACGGGTGATAGGGAACAGTTTGTCATATTTTGAGCAGGTTTCAGCATCAACAGCGGCAGTCCCGTCAACAGTCAGAGGACCAGGCCAGAAGTCATTTTTAGTATGTGCTGAAGCCGTCGTAGGACCTTGTCCGTAGCGATAGGCCGCAAGTTTCAGGTTATTGTTGATGTCGATACCTCCAACCCATAAGGAGAAAGAAAACATTGAAGTTTTCCTGGATCCTTTAGGAATCTCATATTCAGCATTTTCAAGAAACCAGCCATTGCCATATGAATACATGAGAGTTCTGACATTGTTAATGTCCAAATATTTATAGTTGGAGCCCGACTCACATCCGGCTGCTGTCTGTTTGATCGTTCCGGTGCTTTTGGTACCACTCTCCTTGTGATATTCCTCTGCAAATACGGAATTGATTATCAATATGCAGCAGAGTGCCGTCACAAAATAGCGAAGTATATTTTTCATAGTTGCATTGTTTTTAACGGTAGCAATATTAATTCTCTTAACCATGGCCTTCCCTTTTAGAAATTAAACATGACACCCAGACGAATGGTACGAGGTGAACTGTAATTGTAGGGACTATTCATCTGAATTGAGTATAAATCCCTGTATGCTTGTTCATCAACTTGCTGGCTGATGGCATTCTGGTATTCAGGAGCGGTAAGATATCCGTCATCGCTCGGATCACCAGTGGCAGGATATAGGTAGGTAACATTTTTCGTATTCAGAATATTATTGACTTCAAGGTACACATTGATTGTCCCCATATTCTTCTTATTCAGAGCAAAGTTGAAATCTTTATCAATGCGTCCATTGATCAAGAACTGCCATGGTAAACGTGCGCCGTTAACAGAACCCTTGATGGGGCCCATCTGGCCATAGGGCAGAATCTTACTTGATTTCGTGTATGGAGTTCCGGAACCTCCCGTTATTGTAAGGTTTGCGCCAAGATTGGAGAGGAACTGAACAGGGGGTTTTCCGCTTTTCTTACGGTTGATCACCGGCCCGTTATATTCTTTTCCGCTTCCCCAGCGATAGTCAATACTGATATTGAATTGATGGCGACGGTCATAATTCAACGGATTCAAGGTACGCAGGTTTGGTTGATCGGAACGAACGATGGTTGAAGCAGCATTGGCATCAGAACCGGTTCCATCTGCAAACTGCAAGGTATAGTTAAAACGGATACGGGCATTTCCGGTTCTTCTGAGGTCATAGGTAATGGTCAAACCTTTAACGGTTCCAAAGTCAATATTGGTATAGGAATAATAGGTCTTGGGGTAGGCTCCAGATAAACGATACTGTTGAATCTGGTCGCGCATTTCACGATAGAATACCGATAATTTAAGAGAGGATGCATTATTGATTTTCTGTTGGAAGCCTAATTCATAATCGATCGTTTTTTCCGGTTTCAAGTTTGGATTTGTCAGGGTTCCTGAACTACCGGTTACACCAATAAAATAATAAGCGACCGGTGAAACCTGGACTTCTGCAGATGCAGGACGTTGGGTTAAGATATCGTAATGAGCGTAAAACAGAGCATCATCAGAGATCGGGAAGGAGAAGGAAATACGAGGCATGTAGTTGGTTTGCGGTTCATAATCCTCGAAAACCACTGGAGAGATACTGTTATATCCAGGAACAAGATAAGGTTTCACTCCTTTAGGGTCAATGATTCTTGGGTCAGTAACAGGACTTCCTTCTTTATTATACCAGTTATTATTGTTGCGGTATCCGGTAATGGATGTAGGATTGTTAGGATCATCCACATAAACGACATAATCACTTCCAATGCCAGATGGATGATAAACTGTCTGACCATTCATTAATTTAACCTCTCCTGCAGTGTACGCCGGATAGAATAAATAAGGGTCTTTCAATACCATTTGATTGGCGTCGAAACGGTCAACACGTAAACCAATGTTAAAAATCAGATCTTTAAATGCAAATTTATCCTGAATATAACCAGCCATATAAATAGGTTCATATGCTCCGATTGGTCTGGTATAATTCCCATTGGCATCTTTTGCAGTAAAGAAATCATCAAAACTTGGCCTGCTGTTCAATTTATTTCCCATATAATCGTATCCGGCATAGCCAACCAGGGGAGCTCCGTTATTTAATAATTCATCGGCACTGAACATGTCAACTGAAAAGATTTGTCCGGCAGTTGAAATGGTATGCAATTGCATATTTTTATCGTAATAGTTGATTGAATTTTTACCAAAATCGTAGGAAAACAGGTCAATCCAGTCAGTACCATCAACAGGCAGACCGAGTTTTTTTCGAAGGTTGATATCAAAATTACGTTGTAATAAAGGAACATATTTACGGAAATAATTGATGGTATCCATAAACACTCCGTCCCTATATACTTCCTGAGGATTAGCAAGATCAAGGTCAGCCAATTGGGCATTGGTAAGACCCCGCATTGTTTCCCACAACAAGCTGGCCCCTCCAAAATTGTATCCAGATGCTTTCCTCTGCTGATATTGCAACCCTAATTGAATTTCATGATTGCCAAAATCCGCGGCGAAAGAGGCATTTACAGCGATCTGGTCGCTGGTACTTTTGGCATAGCCATTAGAGCGGTTGCCAATGTTGGTCCACATGCCATAGGGAGCATCAGGTTCCATTCCATTAACAAGACCCTTGCCAGCAATGATCTGGGAAATATTTTCATAATGTCCGGTAGGGTCATCATAAAAACTATAATATTGTGAAGTCAGGTTTGAAGATTCAGGATTAACATTAGACGGGTTGTAAAGAACGATAGTATCGCGTGTGCCATTCTGCAGATGTGCCCATTTACCTGCCACTGAATCATATGCAACGTCAGGGGTGTAAGCCCTGATGGTCTGGGTTGCAAAGCTGCCCACATAACCATATTGAAAGAGATTATCCTTATGCCAGGGATCTTCTGTTTTAGCATAAGAACGGGTGAAGTCGGCACCAATGGAATAATAAACATTTTTAACAAATGATTTACTGTCGGCAGCGGTTGGAAAACGTTGGGTAAACCTTCCATTTACACGCCAGGTATAACCACTGGAATGGGAATTATATTTCCAGTTAAGGAGGGAATTTCCAAAAGAAAAATTATTCTGATCATACCACTGGAAAGTACCACCAAAAGACACGTTAATGGTAGGAGAAATACGGAAATCAAGTTTGCCTGAAACATTAACATTGTACCCATCACTGTTCAGGGTATGTTTTGTTTTCTCCATATCATTATAGGTAAGAAACTCGGCATTATAGAAAACAGCCTGACTCTGACCATATTGACGCAATGGCGATGTCTTCAGGAAGTCAAGTTTCTCATCATTAATTTTATAGAGGGGGAAAGCTGCCGGAGCACCATCTTTCTGATAAATAAAGTCACCAGCGATGAAGAAACCCATGATGGGAGTCTTGGTCCCGTGAACAGTATCTTTCTTGGAAACTACCGGTCCAGTAAAATTCAGACCAATCCGGTTATATCCAAAAGCATCAAGATATTGAGAGGTCTGTAAATCAACTCCACCGGAAAAATCTCTTGAGGGGCCCTTGGTGGTAACACTGATGATACCACCGGTAGCATCTCCATATGCTGCAGGTGTCCCACCGAGGATTACTTCAACCTGCTCAATGGCAGATTGAGGAAGTGCATTTCCACCAACAACGCGCATCCCGTCAATATAATAAACGGTACCTGAGGAACGCTGGCCACGCATACTGGTGATATTTCCATTGGCATCGGTGGTTACTCCTCCTACAGTTGTTGCAACAGCCGAGGCCGATTTATTAGCCATCTTGGAAATTTCATCCGAGGTCACAGTTCCTCCTGAAGTGGTCTGGTCTTTAGAAATCAGAGGCACTTTATAATCCACTACTTCAATTTCCTTCAGGTTGGTGGTCGCTGTTTCCAGTTCGACATTCTGGAATGTGATTTTATCCGGAGATACCACAATTCCTTTGACCATGTATGGCTGATAACCAACATAGCTTGCTTTTAAATCTACTTTCCCTGGAGGAACAGGTTTTATCTGGAAGTTACCGTCGAAATCTGTAGTAGCTCCACCTATCTGAACACCCCCCACTTCGGCGACTATATTAGCAAAAGCAATGGGCTCCTTTGTCGCCTTATCCGTAATTTTCCCTTTAAGGGTTCCAGATCCGGTTTGTGAAAATACTAACAAGTTTGCTGTTAGTACTAATCCAATAGTTAATAGTAAATTTCTTAACATACCATATAATTTTATGTTAGATTATAAATGCGCAGTAAAAAGGTGGTAAAAGTAATAATTATTTAAAATTAAAATAAAAAATATTTAAACCCGTATACAAATATATATCCATTCTAAATTATCACGCACTCTTTTATATGACTAAGCAAATGCGATCGTTCAATTCAAAAAAAATTCAGACAAAACCCTATATTCAGGGTCGTATTGGTGTTGCTTTTTGGGATGCCCTTTTCGACTGTTTCATCCTGGCCCGTGTCTCTTTTGTCTGTATCCTTTGATGCCTCTTAATCGCAGAATCATACTTTTTTTGCGCCTGTCGCTTTTTCCGATCCTGCTCCCTTTCAATTTTTTTTTGATTTGTTCTTGATTTCTGGGGAGTAATGCCATAACATAATGGTGTAAATGCTATCAGGCAAACAAGCAACATTTTCAAACCTTGATTGAACCCTTTATGCATAGAAAATAAATCTTATAAAGAACCGTTAAAAATACGAACTTTGCACCATGCTTCAAAAATTAATATTTTCGCCATTCCGTCCAATACTGATAATATTGACAGTATTTTCAATATCCCTGTTGTTCTCCTGTAAAAAAGAAGAACAAGCTCCCGAGATCCCGTATGTTTATGTTAATTTCCAAATTAATCCCAATTCGACTGAATATATCAACCTCAATGCGGTCGGGGGTTGGGAAACTGTATACGGGGGTTACCAAGGCATTCTGATTTACCGAATGTCGGTTAACGAATTTGTTGCATTTGAACGCGCCTGCCCTTATGATCCGCTGGCTCCAGGAGCCCAGATCAGGGTAGATGAATCAAGTATTACCTGTACCTGCCCGGTTTGTGGCTCAAAATATATCATGACCGATGGAACGCCATATGGCGGACCGTCTCACTTCCCCATGAAACAATACGTTGCCGTATACGATGGGGTTATGTTGTATATATCAAATTAGCTACTGGTTAAATTATTGATTAACTCACTAACTCGCCAACCATTAATACCTGTAATGTTCCGGCTTGTAAGGTCCATCTTTCGATACACAAAGATAATCAGCCTGCTCAACCGTGAGTTGCGTTAACTTGACTCCGAGCTGTTCAAGATGCAAACGGGCAACTTCTTCATCCAGTTTCTTGGAAAGACGATAAACACCAATTTCATATTTGTTTTTCCAAAGGTCGAGTTGTGCAAGTGTTTGATTCGTAAATGAATTCGACATAACAAATGAAGGATGTCCGGTTGCACATCCAAGGTTCACCAGACGTCCTTCTGCTAAAAGATAAATAGCTTTGCCGTCAGGGTAAATAAACTTGTCAACCTGCGGCTTAATATTCACTCTTTTTATGCCAGGCCAATGATAGAGTTGATCTACTTGTATTTCATTATCAAAATGGCCGATATTACAAACGATGGACTCATCTTTCATTCTAGATAATTGTTCGGCAGTGATCACATCTTTATTTCCTGTTGTAGTAACATAAATATTACCTTCACTCAAGGAATCATCCATGGTTGTTACCTCAAATCCTTCCATGGCTGCCTGAAGTGCGCAAATCGGATCAATTTCGGTAACAAGAACACGGGCGCCATAGGACTTCATCGATTTTGCACATCCTTTTCCCACATCTCCATATCCCAAGACTACGACAACTTTTCCTGCGATCATCACATCTGTGGCTCGTTTGATGCCATCGGCAAGAGATTCCCGGCAACCGTAGAGGTTGTCAAATTTCGATTTCGTCACAGAATCATTGACATTGATGGCAGGCACCAGCAATTCACCCTTTTCCATCATTTGGTAAAGACGATGCACCCCTGTGGTTGTTTCTTCAGAAACACCTTTCCATTCAGCAACAGTACGATGCCACCTGGTTTTATCTTCTATATAAATTTCCTTAAGCAACTTAATAAATGCCTTTTCGTCGGCGTTTTCTGTATTTAACTTCAGTATTTCAGGATTATTCTCAATCTGGAATCCTTTATGAATCAGGAGAGTTGCATCACCACCATCATCGACGATCAAGTTCGGGCCTTTCCTACCCGGAAAACTTAAGGCCATGTTGGTACACCACCAATATTCTTCCAAAGTTTCACCTTTCCATGCAAAAACAGGAATACCCTTTGCTGCAATTGCTGCAGCGGCATGATCTTGTGTTGAAAAAATATTGCAGGATGCCCAACGAACATCTGCACCAAGTTCTACCAGGGTTTCGATCAAAACAGCAGTTTGAATGGTCATATGCAGAGAACCGCTGATACGTGACCCTTGAAGGGGTTTTTCAACAGAATACTTTTTCCGGATCGACATCAATCCCGGCATTTCTTTTTCCGCGATTTCGATTTCTTTTCTACCCCACTCGGCCAGGGTGATATCAGCAATCTTGTACTTCAGGTCTTTTTCTGTGGCTACGTTTTGCATGGTTTTGAGGTCATTAATTTGATCAGCAAAAGTAACAAAAAACTCTAAGATCACAAAACCAGGAATATCGTATTTTTGAAAACAATAGCAGAGAAAACCACAAAAACATGTCAATGATCCTTGATATTGTCCCGAAAAAAAATATTCGCCTGGGCATTTGGAATATTACTGAATCCGTTGAAATATTGAACTCCCTGATTCACCTTACTCCTAGTGATGAAATCATTTACAATAGGATGAAAAACGAAAACCGAAAGAAACAATGGCTCTCCTATCGCATCCTACTTCAGCATTTTTCAGGCAAACAACCCTTGGAAATTCAATATAATGAATTTGGGAAACCTTTTATAAAAAATAGGGTTCACCAGAATTTTTCTGCCAGCCATTCACGTTCCTATGCGGCAGTAATTTCCGGGACCAGCCCCTGGGTGGGAATTGACATCGAAAAAATCTCACCACGGTTACTCCGCGTCAGGGAACGCTTTCTCTCAAAAAAAGAATTGGATGAATTCGGGACTCCAGTAAATCTAGAGAAACTATGTATTTTTTGGTGCGCAAAAGAAGCTCTTTATAAGGTTTATGGGATACCGGAGGTGGATTTAAAAAATGACATTTTTATTCATTCCTTTGATTATATTTGCACTACATCCGGCCATTTTACGGCAACGATAACGAAACCGGAAAAAAACAAAGAGTTTACACTCTGGTATATAAAACTGGAGGATCACATATTAGTTTATACCTATGAGTAATGATATTTTAACTGAAATAAAACAACGGATCCTTGTCCTTGATGGAGCGATGGGTACCATGGTCCAAAGGTATAAGCTAAACGAGACGGCATACCGCGGTGAACGTTTTAAAAATTTTCCTTACAATCTTAAAGGGAATAATGACCTGCTGGTACTCACTCAACCTCTCGTCATCCGCGAAATCCATGAACAATATCTGGAGGCTGGTGCCGACATTATTGAAACAGATACTTTTAATGCCAACCGAATATCTCTTGCTGATTATCACCTGGAAGACCTGGCATATGAAATCAATGTAACTGCGGCCAGGATCGCCCGGGAAGCCGTTTCGGGATTTACCCGGTTTGCATCTGATAAGCCTCGCTGGGTGGCAGGCTCTATCGGACCGACTAACAGGACTGCATCCATGTCACCGGATGTACAAAACCCTGCCTTTAGGTCAGTCACGTTCGATGATCTGTATTTTGCTTACCGTGAACAGGCCAAAGGCCTGCTCGATGGAGGGGCTGATATACTGATGGTTGAAACCATATTCGATACCCTAAACGCTAAAGCAGCCTTAATTGCGGTCTTCGATGAGCTAGAAGACCGCAAGATTCAGGTCCCTGTGATTGCTTCTGTTACTATTTCTGATTCCTCCGGACGAACCCTTTCTGGTCAGACACTGGAAGCTTTTCTTAACTCTGTTTCCCATTTCGACCTGTTTGCTATCGGGTTGAACTGCTCCCTTGGCGCCAAAGAATTACGACCTTATATCGAGGAAATGGCTGAAAAAGCGCCATTCCCCGTCATCGCCTATCCGAATGCCGGACTACCCAACCAATTTGGAGAATACGATCAGTCACCGGAAGTTATGGCAGCCTTCATCCAGGATTTTCTCAATAATCGATTCCTGAACATGGTCGGAGGTTGCTGCGGCACAACTCCTGAACATATCCATAAATTCGTGAAACTAGCAGAAACCGCACAGATCCGGGCAATTCCTGAAAGGATTCATGAACTCAGGTTGAGTGGACTGGAACCGCTTACCATCTATAAAGGAAGCAACTTTATCAATATTGGTGAAAGAACCAATGTAAGTGGTTCGAGAAAATTCGCCAAACTCATCAAAGATGAAAAATACGAAGAAGCACTTTCTGTCGCCCGTCAGCAGGTTGAAAGCGGTGCCCAGGCAATAGATATCAGTATGGATGAAGCCATGCTTGATGCAGAAAAAGCCATGGTCAATTTTCTCAATATGGTCGCTTCTGATCCTGATGTTGCAAAAGTTCCGGTGATGATAGATTCTTCCAAGTTTTCTGTCATTGCTTCCGGTTTAAAATGTATTCAGGGTAAACCCATCGTCAATTCCATCAGTCTTAAAGAAGGTGAAGAATCGTTTAAAAAACAGGCTGCTTACCTTCGGAAATTTGGCGCTGCAACAATCATTATGGCATTTGACGAAGAAGGACAGGCGACAACCTTTAAACGTCGGATCGAAATTACGCAACGAGCCTACACTATTTTGACCAGAGATCTCCACTTTCCACCGGAAGATATTATTTTTGATCCGAATATTCTGACAGTCGCAACAGGCATTGATGAACATAATAATTATGCTGTTGATTTTATCCGGACCGTTAAGTGGATTAAAGAAAACCTTCCATATTCAGCTGTGAGTGGCGGAATCAGTAATCTTTCATTTTCTTTCAGAGGAAATGATCCCTTGCGTGAGACCATGCATGCCGCTTTTCTTTACCACGCCATTCAGGCCGGACTGGATATGGGTATAGTTAATGCCGGGCAATTACCCGTTTACGATGATATTCCGAAAGATTTACTTAAAATGGTCGAAGATGTTATTCTTAACCGCAGAAAAGATTCGACCGAACGTCTTTTGGCATTTGCTGATCAGGTTAAGGATAGCGGAAAGAAAGCGGAAACAGAAGCAGAATGGCGCTCCTATCCGGTTCGACAACGCTTGCAGCACTCCCTGGTAAAGGGAATTACAGAATTTATTGATCCTGATATTGATGAAGCCATGCCCTTCTTTGATACTGCACTTAAAATCATTGAAGGTCCGCTGATGGATGGGATGAATCAGGTGGGTGATTTGTTTGGCAGCGGAAAAATGTTCCTTCCCCAGGTTGTGAAAAGCGCCCGTGTCATGAAAAAAGCCGTGGCCAGACTGACACCCCGGCTGGAAGCCGAAAAAGCGGCCAACAAGGATGCCCCGACCTCTGGAGGAAAGATTCTGCTAGCAACTGTAAAAGGTGACGTTCACGACATCGGAAAAAACATTGTAGGTGTTGTACTGGCTTGTAATAACTATACCGTCATTGATATGGGAGTAATGGTTCCGGCAGATAAAATCCTTCAGGAAGCAAGGAATATTGAAGCAGACATCATTGGATTGAGCGGACTAATCACTCCTTCTCTTGAAGAAATGGTTCATGTAGCTAAGGAAATGGAAAGGCAAAAGTTCAGCATTCCTTTATTGATAGGGGGAGCAACAACCTCTGAAATTCATACTGCGGTAAAAATTGAACCTTCCTATTCAAGCAGTGTTATCTATGTTAAAGATGCCTCTAAAGCTGTTGGCGTTGTTGCCAGTTTATTATCTCCGGAAATGAAAAAGGAATATGCTGCGGGGTTTAAAAAAAAGTACCTGTTAGTCAGGGAACAATATGATAAAAAAGCAGATTATAAATATGTCACCCTGGGTGAAGCCAGAAAGAACAAGCTGAAAATAGACTGGAAAAATTCCCGGATTATCAAACCTCAGTTAACAGGGAACAAGGTATTCTTTGATTATCCTTTAGAAGAAATTCAACCCTATATTGACTGGACATTCTTTTTCCATGCCTGGAAAATGAACGGAAAATTCCCTGCTATTTTAAAAGATCCGGTAAAAGGAACTGAAGCCCGCAAACTATATGACAATGCCAGGTCCATGCTCAAGGATATAATACAAAAGAAAATGCTGATCGCGCGAGGTGTTATTGGCTTATATCCCTGTAATGCTGTTGGAGATGATGTGGAAGTTTATTCTGATGAAGGTCGCACCAGTGTTTTGACAACATTTCGGTTTCTCCGCAATCAACAGGAAAAGGATTCCGGCAAACCCAACCTCTGCCTTGCCGATTTTATTGCCCCCAGGGAAACCGATATCATCGATTATATCGGGGGATTTGCAGTTACTGCTGGCCTGGGTGTTGAGGAATGGGCCATGAATTTTGAAAAAGAACTTGACGACTATAATGCCATCCTGATTAAAATTCTTGCCGACAGGCTTGCGGAAGCTTTTGCAGAACGTATGCACGAAAGGGTGAGAAAGGAATTCTGGGGATTCTCCAGAGATGAAAACCTTGAAGTCAATTCCATGATCCGGGAAGAATATCAGGGAATTCGCCCGGCACCAGGTTATCCTGCCTGTCCCGAACACTCTGAGAAGCGTCCGCTTTTTGATCTTCTTGAGGCGGACAAACAAGTTGATATTCAATTGACGGAAAACTTTGCCATGTATCCTGGCGCTTCCGTCTCCGGGTTTTATTTTGCGCATCCTCAATCCCAGTATTTCAATCTGGGACGCATCAGTAAAGACCAGATCACCGATTATGCCAAGAGGAAAAATTTTCCATTTGAGAAAGCAGAAAAATTTTTAACCAGTAATCTCAACTATTAAACTATGTGTGTCATCGACCTTCTAAAGAATTCAGAGAAGACCCTTTTCTCTTTTGAATTGCTACCCCCGCTGCGGGGGCATAACATCAGCTACATTTATAAAACCATTGATCCCCTAATGGAATTCAATCCTTCATTTATTAATGTAACATATCATCAGGAGGAAGTGATCTATAAAAAACATCCCAGTGGATTACTCGAAAAAAAAACCGTTAAAAAAAGACCTGGAACCGTCGCAATTTCCGCTGCCATTAAATATAAATATCCCGAAGTGGAAGTAGTACCTCACCTGATTTGCGGCGGGTTCACCAAAGAGGAAACCGAATATGCACTGATCGATTTTCATTACCTTGGAATTAATAATATTCTGGCATTGCGTGGCGATGCACCCAAAAACCAAAGGTCTTTTATTCCTGAAGAAAATGGTCATGCCTATGCCAGTGAATTAGTCAAGCAGATTACTTCATTGAATCACGGAAAATACCTGGACGAAGAAATGCAAAATACTTTTTCCACCAACTTCTGCATTGGAGTTGCCGGTTACCCGGAAAAACACATTGAATCTCCTAACCTGGCATACGACTTAAAACACCTGAAAGCCAAGATAGATGCAGGTGCCGAATTTATTGTCACCCAGATGTTCTTTGACAATCAAAAATATTTCAATTTTGTTAATGCCTGCCGTAATGAAGGAATTACTGTACCCATCATCCCTGGTTTAAAACCCATCAATACCATTCGGGAAATAAACGTTCTCCCACAGATCTTTAATATTGATATTCCTGATGATCTGGTTAACGCGGTACAACAATGTAAGACTAACGAAGAAGCCTTTCAGGTTGGAATTGAATGGGGAATTCAACAATCACGTGAACTGATCAAATTTGGGGTGCCTGTTTTACATTACTTCACTGTTGGCATCTCTGAAAATATACGTCAAATTGCTAAAGCAGTATTATAATATCATGGGCATTTATCCAACAATAACCTCAGGAAAGAAGCAGAAAAAAAAGAAATTCGCTTTACTGATCGATCCTGATAAGTATAGTCTTTCTTCCCTGAAAAAAGTAGTCAAACTGTCGAACAAGGCAGCCGTCGATCTTTTTTTCTTTGGCGGCAGCCTGCTTACCAGGGATCTGCAGGATCAATACATCACTTTCCTGAAAGAAAATTCTGATATTCCTGTTGTTCTTTTTCCGGGGAACAGCATGCAAATCCATTCCGGTGCTGATAGCATTCTCCTTCTTTCCCTGATATCCGGTCGTAATCCTGATATGCTGATCGGGAAACATGTCATTTCTGCTCCTTTCCTGAAAGCCAGCAAACTGGAAATAATACCCACGGGTTACCTGCTCATTAACTGCGGATCTTTAACAACAGTTGCTTATATGAGTAACACCACACCCATTCCGAAAAACAAGCCTGAGATTGCAGTCTGTACTGCCATGGCTGGTGAGATGCTGGGATTGAAACTCATTTATATGGACGCCGGCAGCGGCGCCGACTCCCCCATCCCCGCGGATATGATCAGAAAGGTCAGCGATTCTGTTTCTGTTCCTCTTATCATCGGCGGTGGAATTACCACCCCTTCAAAAGCAATAACCGCCTTGAAAGCCGGAGCAGACATTATCGTGGTTGGTAATGCCATTGAAAAAGACCCGGATCTGATACCAAAGATTGCAGGGGGTATTAAGTTGGTGAGCTGGTGAGCTGGTGAGTTGGTGAGTGTATAATTTTCAAAATCATTTTCATGAATCGTCTCCTTTTTTTCTTTTTGATCGGCCTTTCAGTTCCGGTTATTTTGATTGCTCAAACAAGACTTTTGACCATCGGCGAAGCAACCAATATGAATCCTAAGCTGAATGCAGCCAACTTAAGTCAGCTAAAATGGATGGGCAAATCCGGGAATTACAGCTACGTTGTCCGAAACACCCTGATTCGCGGGGAGGTTGGTTCAATGAAACGAGATTCGATTCTGAATTTAACCAAACTCAATGCTGATCTGAAAGACCTTATTTCAGAACCATTGGCACAATTCCCATCTATTTCATTTCAGGACGAAAAAACAATCCTTTTCAGTTCAGGAACAAAATTCATCCGGTATGATTTTGTCTCCGGAATGGCAGAAATTGTAAACAGCTGTGATAATAAGGCTGAAAACATTGACTTTGAAAAACAAACCTATAGCATCGCATATACCCGGGAAAACAACCTTTATATCTCACTCAAGGGGGAAGAAAAGGCTATTACAACGGAAAACAACCGGGGGATTGTTTACGGATCAAGCAGGGTTCACCGCAATGAATTTGGTATCGATAAAGGCACATTCTGGTCTACGAAAGGGAACCTGCTTGCATTCTACCGGATGGACGAAACCCTGGTCACGGATTATCCGCTTGTCGTTGTAAATAAACGAATAGCGGAGGTAAACCCTGTAAAATACCCTATGGCAGGTATGACCAGCCATAAAGTAACCCTCGGTGTCTATAATATAACAACAGGTAAAACTGTTTATCTGAAGACGGATTCATCGGACAGCCTGCATCCTGCATCCGATATCGAGTATCTTACCAATATTACCTGGTCCCCCGACGAGAAATATATTTACATCGCCTGTCTGAACCGTGATCAGAACCATTTGCGGCTCAATAAATATGATGTGGTTACTGGAAATTTGGTCAAGACACTCTTTGAAGAAGATAATGATCATTATATAGAACCTCAGCATGGTCCTGAATTTTTAAATAATGATCCGTCCATGTTTGTCTGGCAAAGCGCAAGGGATGGATTTAACCATCTGTATCTTTATAATGATGAAGGCACATTGATCCGTCAGCTCACTCATGGCAATTGGGTCGTTCAGGACTTTTTAAAATTCGATGCTGGGAATACCCGGGCATGGTTTTACTGCAATAAAGACAATCCGCTCGACAAACAATTGTATTGTGTTAATCTGAAAAACGGAGATCCTGCTACCATTACTTTGCTTCCCGGAACGCATACTGCACAGATTTCTCCCGATGAAAAATACATTCTCGACAACTACAATAGTATTCAGGTTTCCCGACAGATTGAAGTGCTGGATAAAAATGGTAAAAAAATCCAGGTATTGCTGGAAAATGAAAATCCACTGAAAGATTATAAACTTGGGAAAATGTCAGTCTTTACGATAAAAGCAGAAGAAAACACTGACCTCTTTTGCCGGCTCATCAAACCTGTTGATTTTGATTCCACTAAAAAATACCCTGCTATTATTTATGTTTATGGTGGTCCCCATTCGCAACTGATTACTGATTCCTGGCTCGGCGGGGCAGGACTTTTCCTCAATTATCTCGCCGAGCAGGGATATGTTGTGTTTACCCTTGACAACCGGGGAACATCAAACAGGGGACTGGATTTTGAACAGGTCATTCACCGTCAGCTTGGTGTAGCAGAACTGTCCGATCAAATGAAAGGAGTCAATTACCTTAAATCATTATCATGGGTGGATTCAACGCGGATCGGAATTAACGGATGGAGCTACGGAGGATTCCTGACCATCCTGATGATGCTGAAAAATCCCGGAACGTTCAAGGTCGCGGTATGCGGCGGACCTGTCACTGACTGGCAATATTATGAGGTGATGTACGGGGAGCGATATATGGATACACCTGAATCCAATCCCGGAGGATATAAAAATGCCTGTCTGTTAAACTATGTCAAAGACCTGAAAGGGAAACTCCTGATCATTCATGACTACCAGGATGAGACCGTCGTGCTGCAGAACAGCCTGGTATTCCTGAAAAAATGTGTGGATGAAGGTAAGCAGCTCGATTACTTTATCTATCCCGGTCATGAACATAATGTTCGGGGTAAAGACCGTGTTCATCTGAACCAGAAGATGGTACAGTATTTTAATGATTACCTGTAAATTATAAAAGCTGATCAGTGATCATCCACAGAGATCAGAGTTCCTTGACCCCCTTTACTTTACCCCGACTGGTTACGTATAATAATCTGTATTTCTGATTATTACAATTTTATCGATTAATTACCGGCGTTCATCGGGTTCTGGCTATGGCTCATCGATTATCTTTATATTGAATCTAAATAAGCTGTACATTTGCATCACAATAATTTATAAATCAATTCTTTGTTAATTATTTGTTAAAGAATAGCGGTTTTGTAACTTTTAAATTCACCAACCGTCTTATTGACAATAAAAACAAAAAAACAGAATAAATAATGAAAATGAATAAAAAGATGATAACAATGAAAACCATATATATTCTCACTGCCTTTATCGGGTTACAATTTAATACGCTTTTTGCCGCCGGAAATCCCGAAACCATGATAATAAAGGCCAGTACTGAGATCCTTGATTTTTCCACACTTGCCCCATTGACCCCAAAGGAGGCTGATTTCAATGATGAGGCACCGGCCATGGAAATGAATTTAAAGTTTCTGGCCCCTTTAACCCCTAAAGAGGCAACATTTGAAGACGTTCAACCGGATGAAAATCCCGGATCAGTTCTCATACCCCAGGACATCCTTCAAAAGCTTGCTCCTTTAACTCCTGTTGAGGCTGATTTCAGCGAACTCGTTTAACCCAACATATTTTCCGCTCATCATTCTTTTGACCGTCCCGGTGTCCGGGACGGTTTTTTTTATAGAAAATACTTTGATTTCCTTTTCGCTTTTTTTTACTTTTACAAAAAAAATACTATGGGAAAAGAAAAGAGTCCTACAAAAGAAAAGAAAAAGGAACCGACCAAGAATCTGAAAGAAAAACGTGCTGCAAAAAAAGAAAAGAAAGCAGCAAAAAAATAGCCCGAAAGGCGGGCTTATCAGAATACTGAGCCTCTCAGGGGACTTGAACCCCCGACCTGCTAATTACGAATCAGCTGCTCTACCAACTGAGCTAAAGAGGCGTTGTCGGGATGAGAAGACTCGAACTTCCGACCCCCACGTCCCGAACGTGGTGCGCTAGCCAACTGCGCTACATCCCGATTGGGCGGCAAAAATACAAAATTTCTTTATATTTTTGCAAAGGATTTTCCTTTCATGTTTTACAATTCATATAATGGCAATCTCCTCGATTAACAATTTTCGGTTCCTTTTATTCATCATTATTCTTTTTCTCTCCGGATGCAAAGGAACTGGTTCAGGTCCGGACAATAACAATCCGGTAAAAAAAAGCGTTCCGGTTGTTGCCATTCTCGTCCAACCCAGAACTCTGGATAATATCATTCTGGCAACAGGCAGCCTTATTGCAAATGAGGAAGTGGAATTAAGAAGTGAGATTCCGGGGCGGATCATAGCCATCAATTTTGAAGAAGGTAGTTTTGTAAACAAAAGTGATCTTCTGTTAAAGATTGATGATCGTGAGCTCCAGGCCCAATTAAAGAAACTTTTGGTTGAAGATAAACAGGCTAAGGACGATGTTTACCGCAAAGAAAAATTACTGGCCTTAAAAGCTGTCAGCCAGGAAGAATATGATAAAACCGTGAATCAGTCCGGAATAGTTCAGGCTCAGCTGGAACTCATCAAAGCACAAATTTCAAAAACTGAGATCTATGCTCCGTTTAGCGGCAAGATCGGACTCCGGCAGGTTAGTCCGGGTGGTTTTATTTCTTCAACCACACTGGTTGCCAGGCTTCAACAGACTGATCCGGTAAAGATTGATTTTGCAATACCGGAAAAATACCGTGAAAAAATCCACAATGGGACGACCATTCAATTTCAGGTAGAAGGAGCCGATAGTATTTTTACAGGAAGAGTATATGCCATTGAACCTAAAATTGATCCTGTTACACGGAATGTCTCCCTCCGGGCTGTCTGTCAGAATCCTCACGGAATTCTGGTCCCCGGAGCTTTTGCAAGAATTGAGATTTTACTGGAACGGATACCGGCTGCCCTCGTTATTCCTTCTGAGGCCATCATCCCCCAGATGAACGGTGAAAAAGTATTTATCTGCAAAGAGGGAAAAGCCAGATCCAGGATTATCGTTACCGGGATCAGGACAGAAAGAGAAGTTCAGGTCATTGAAGGATTAAATCCCGGAGATAAGGTAATAACTTCAGGAATCATGCAACTCAGGGATGAAATGCCTGTCAAGATTAAGCTTCCATGAATATCTCATCCCTGAGTATTAACCGGCCTGTATTAGCGACAGTTATTTCGCTGCTGATCGTTCTTTTTGGAGTTATTGGTTATGTTTTTCTTGGTGTCAGGGAATTTCCCAGCGTGGACCCGCCTGTTGTCACGGTAACTACCAATTATATCGGCGCCAATGCTGATGTCATTGAATCCCAGATCACCGAACCCCTGGAAGAATCGATCAACGGTATTGCCGGTATCCGTTCCCTGACTTCCATCAGTAGCGATGGACGCAGCAATATTACCGTTGAATTCGAACTTGGCGTTGACATGGAAGCGGCAGCAAATGATGTCAGGGATCGGGTATCCCGTGCCATCCGCAGCATTCCGCCAGACACTGACCCTCCGATTGTGAGCAAATCTGATGCTGATGCAAACCCGATTTTTGCGATCACCCTTCAAAGCAATGCACGCAATCTGATGGAATTATCTGATATCGCCAACAATGTCTTTAAAGAACGACTTCAAACCATCCCAGGAGTCAGCGAGATCAGGATATGGGGAGAACGAAGGTATTCCATGAAGTTATTACTGGATCCTGCAAAACTTGCCAGTTTTCAGCTTACACCGGGAGATGTCCGGAATGCCCTGACACGTGAAAACATTGAACTTCCTACCGGGCGGATTGAAGGGTACGGTACAGAATTAACCATACGAACCAAAGGACGGCTTACGACTCCTGCGGAATTCAATGATATGATCATTCTGGAAAGGAATGGTACCGTTATCCGGATGAGGGATGTGGGTACTGCCAGGTTGCTGCCTGAAAACGAACGTACGATCATGAAAGGAAATGGAAAAGTTCCTATGGTCGGTGTTGGAATCACACCTCAACCCGGTGCCAATCAGATAGCTATTGTCGATGAAATCTACAAACGAGTTGCCCAGTTGAAAACCGAAGTACCGGCTGACATACAGGTCGGAACAAACCTCGACACTACCCTGAGTATCAGAAAGGCCATTACCGAGGTTCAGGAGACCATTCTCATTGCTTTCGGACTGGTATTGCTTGTTATCTTTTTCTTTTTAAGAAGCTGGAGAACAACCCTGATTCCCATCATTGCCATACCGATTTCGTTGATCAGCGGTTTTTTTATCATGTATGTTGCAGGATTTTCGATCAATATCCTGACTTTGCTTGGAATTGTGCTGGCTACAGGACTTGTGGTAGATGATGCCATCGTCGTCCTTGAAAATATTTATCACAAAATAGAAGGTGGCATGGATCCTATTGAGGCCGGACACCAGGGCTCCAAGGAAATTTATTTTGCCATTCTTTCAACGACCATCACACTGGCTGCAGTGTTCCTCCCGATCATTTTCCTCCAGGGTTTAACCGGCAGGCTTTTCCGTGAATTTGGTGTTGTGGTGGCCGGATCTGTTTTAGTCTCCGCCCTTGTATCCCTTACCCTGACGCCCATGATGAGCTCCAGGATGTTAAAAAAGGTTGATCATCACAACAGGCTTTTTATCGTCACTGAAAACCTCCTGAACGGACTCACCGATTTCTACCACCGAAACCTCCGGCTTTTTATCGCACATCGCTGGTTGTCTATCCTGATTATGGTAATTTCCCTGGGAATGATTTTGGGGATCGGCTCCCTAATCCCGTCTGAGCTAGCCCCTATGGAAGATAAAAGCCGGATGCAGATTATGTCGACTGCTCCTGAAGGGACTTCCTTTGAACTGATGAACCGGTACATGGACCAGATTCTGACAATCGTAGATACTATCCCTGAAAAGGAATCCATGCTGGGTATTACTGCTCCAGGATTCGGTTCTGCTTCTTCTACCAATACAGGTTTCGTAAGGCTTACGCTGTCGCAGCCGAGAGAACGAAACAGAACTCAGCAGGATATTGCTGACGAACTCAGTTTAATAACGAAAAAGTACAATTTTGCCAGGACTTTCGTTATACAGGAACAAACCATTGGTGGTAGCCGGAATGCCGGATTACCGGTTCAATATGTCATCCTCGCTCCTGATTTTGAAAAACTTAAAAAGTATCTTCCAAGGTTTATGGAAGAGGTTCAGTCCGATCCGATGTTCCAGGTGGTTGATCTGAACCTGAAATTCAATAAACCTGAATTGTCGGTTGAAATTGATCGAGACCGGGCAAGGTCTTTAGGAATTAACGTCAGGGATATTGCTGAAAATCTTCAGCTTTATTTCAGCGGGCAACGTTACGGCTATTTCATCATGAACAGCAAACAGTACCAGGTTATCGGACAAGCTGACCGGTCAAACCGCGACAAACCATTGGATCTGAGCTCTATCTATATCAGGAATAATCAGGGAGCATTGATCCAGCTAGATAATGTGGTGCGGTTGAAAGAGCAAAGCAATCCTCCTCAGCTGTACCGGTTTAACCGATATGTTTCTGCAACTGTTTCAGCACAACCAGTTAAAGGAGTGACACTTGGGCAAGGGATAGCTGAGATGCGAAAAATCGGGAAAGCTATATTTGACGCTTCTTTTTCATCTGCACTATCGGGGACCTCGAAAGAATTTGAAGACAGTTCAGGAAGTTTAATATTTGCCCTGGTCCTCGCGCTGATCCTGGTTTATTTAATTTTAGCTGCGCAGTTTGAGAGCTTCATGGATCCGCTGATCATCATGTTTACTGTACCTCTTGCTCTGGCAGGGGCTATGTTATCGCTTTATATATTCGGACAAACCCTGAATGTTTTCAGTGAAATCGGGATCATCGTACTAATTGGCATTGTAACAAAAAACGGGATATTGATCGTTGAATTTGCCAATCAGCGGAAGCAGGCAGGTTTAGCATTGAATGAAGCAGTAATCGATGCGGCAACCCGTCGTTTACGACCTATTCTGATGACCAGCCTGGCCACGGCCCTCGGAGCACTACCCATTGCTATGGCCCTCGGGGCTGCCTCACGAAGCCGTGTTCCTATGGGAATAACAATCATAGGTGGATTAATTTTCTCTTTAATTCTGACCTTATTTGTCATTCCGGCATTATATACCTATCTTTCCAAGGAAAAGTATAATCAAGCAACAAAGGAACAGAATAATAGAAATTTAACATGATCAGACTTTTTCGTTTCCGTTTTTTGGGGTTATTGATTTACCTTGTGTTGACAGCAATTTTTCTTATTTTCTCTTCCAACTGTCGGTCACAGGAATTATTGACGTTACAGAAAGCTATGGAAACAGGATTAAGCAACAATTTTTCGATTATTCTCCAGGAAAATGATGCCCGTATTGTAAAAAACAATAATACCATTGGAAATGCCGGATTCCTTCCATCCATTGTCCTGAATGCAACTCAAAATAACACCATCAGTACAACTCACCAGGAACAATTCAGCGGAACGACAAAAGACATTGCAAATGCCAAAAATAACACCCTGAATATTGGTGTCCAACTCAACTGGACGTTATTTGATGGGATGAATATGTTTGTCAATAAAAAAATGCTCGGTGTGCTTGAAGATCTTGGGAAAAACGGTACCCGCATCGTTGTCGAAGGAACTATAGCAGACATTAGCCTGACTTATTATGGTACTATTCAATTGGGGCAGTTGGTTCGTGTTGCCCATGACGCTGTGGACCTCTCAATTCAGCGAAAAAATATAGCGGAAGCCAAACTTTCTTTGGGTGCAGGTTCAGAACTCATGTTACTTCAATCAACGGTCGACCTTAATGCAGACAGCACAATGCTGATCCGCCAACTGGTTTTATTGGCCAATACTAAGGCTGACCTGAACCGTTTGCTCGCCAGGCAGGTGACAACTCCATTTGATATCCATGACACCATCCTGATTAACCCCCTGCCTCCTTATGACAGCCTAATACATAAGGCTCTGGCTCAGAATTCCGAGCTTAATTCTGCCCGGATGAAACAGAATCTTTACAGGCTGGGAGTTAAACAAGCTCAATCTGACAGGTATCCCCAACTGAATGTCAATGCCGGTTACAGTTATAATACCCTGAATTCCCAGACAGGTTTCCTGGAATACAATCAGAGCTACGGTCTCTCCTATGGATTCTCATTATCTTTCCTACTTTTTAATGGATTTAATGTCAACCGTTCTATAAAAAATGCCAAAATCCTGATGAGTTCAGGTGAGATCAGCGAAAAAGATGCCGAGGAAGAATTACGTTCTAGTTTACTGAAACTTTTTAACCAATACAGGGCAAGTTGTGAAGTGATTAAAATGCAATTGTTAAATGTCAGGATTGCTCAGGAAAATGTTGACATTGCATTTGAAAAATACAAGCTGGGTAGCATCAATGATGTTGAATTAAGAGAAATTCAGAAAAAACTGATTGATGCCGAATATGAATTGATTTCCGCTCAGTTTGAAGCAAAAAAGTCGGAAATTGAAATATCACGGCTAAGCGGAGATTTACTTTCACTCGCATTCCCATCTAAGATTTTGTAATTTAGTCCGTTTGTGCAAAACGGGTTATCATGAATTTTCCGAATCAGGGAAATATTGTATTGGCTGCGAGGGGAAATTCTACCCTGTTCAGGTGTACAGAAACCGTTTGATTTTTTGTGTGGCAGTTTTCTGAAAAGGCTCAGGGTGTACCAAAATGATCTGCACCCTTGAAAATTTATTCACCCGGGCATTCACATATTCCTGGAGTTCGCGCTTTAATTCCGAAAGTTTCGCATCCATAAAGTTCGAGACTTCGTCTTTCAGATGGTGATACCGCTCTTCAATTTCCTGTTGATCAAAGTGAACCAAGGCGATCAGTTTGCCCTTCTTTTCGATAACTAACGACTCTATCACATAACGGAAATTATTGATAACAGATTCGATGTCTTCAGGATATATGTTTTCACCTCCTGAACCCACGATCATCGTCTTCAGCCTTCCCCTGATATATAGGTATCCGGAATTATCAAACCGGCCAAGATCACCTGTTTTCAGCCATCCGTCATCTGTAATCACTTCCTTGGTGAGTTCAGGTTCTTTATAATACCCCTGCATTACATTTGGCCCTTTTGCCCAGATTTCACCTTCTCCGGTCTTTGAATCAGGATTATGAATTTTCAATTCAACTCCTTCCATGGCCGGCCCTGTTGACTGAAGCTTCACGTTATGTGGATTTGCGCCTGCCAGTAACGGAGCTGACTCTGTTAAACCATAACCAATGGCATAAGGGAAACCCGCCTGAATTAGGAATTTTTCTACCGAACGATTTAATTTTGCTCCACCTATACCAAAAAATTTCAATTCTCCTCCAAAGGTTTCTTTCAGCTTTTTTCCGGCCATTTTATTCATTTTTCTCCGGGTATAAGGAATCATATAAAGCATACGGGTCAACCATTTTTCCCTGATAGTGGCCAGGATCTTTGCCCGGTAAATCTTTTCAATGATCAACGGAACGGTTAGCACAAGAGTAGGTCTTACCTGTTTTAATGCAGGAAGAAGTATTGAAGACGTTGGTGGCCGGCCTAAATAAAATATACTGGCCCCTCCTAACATGGGAAGAATTAATCCTAATGTGTTCTCATAAGTATGTGAAAGGGGAAGGACAGATAAGAAGCGATCATTTTCATCGATTGGTTGAATAACCCCCGATTTGAATGCGGTAAATGTGATGTTTTTATGTGTCAGCATGACTCCCTTTGACTTACCGGTTGTACCTGAAGTATATATCAATGCAGCAATAGTGTCCTCCTCAACCGGATAATTTTCATCCGATTTTTCTGATTTCGTAAAAACAACGCATCCTGATTCAGGATTAATTACTGAAAAATCTTCAATCCTGATTCTAAATTGAAGGCTAGGCGCTTTGATCACGTTTATTCTGGACAATAAATTTTCGGAAACAAAGATCAGCTTTGCCTCAGAATGATTTACAATATTTTCGATCTCATCCTGATGAAAATCAGGAAGCAGGGGAACGACGATACCTCCCATGCAGGTAATGGCATAATATACAATTCCCCAGTTCGGCATATTGGCACTAAGAATACCAGCCTTTTCGCCAGGTTTAAATCCAATTTTCTGAAGAAATAAAATTAATGACTTTACAGTGTCAGAAAGTTCATTGTATGTTATCGGTTGCTCACCCACAAGTGCCATGGCAGGACGGTCACCAAATAAGCGCACGGTTTCTGCCAGTTGAGCCGGGAATGTTAATTTGAGTTGTTCTCTCATGCTAAATAATAAAAGTGACATCCGCAAAGTGATAAAGGACGCCACTTCGTGGGTTTCTCCCTGCTGGATTTTCCGGCAGGAAGTAATTTAATTTTACTGTCATTGATTTAATCTTGCAAAGGTACTAAATATTTAACGTTTTAGATACTTGAAATCCACACAATAAAAATTTGTATCTTAGCATCCTGCCCATGGCTCAGTGAGTTAAAAAGCAATTGGCTTATTAATAGTCAAAGATGCCCTGATAAGGTATAACTCAGATTACGTCAATGCTATTGAAGAAATTTTCGGGGCAATAGATTATCAAGCAGTGGATATTTACTTTCAAATTTTTTGAAATTTATCCTGACAATTCTGACCCTATGCCAATACAAAAGACAATAATCCTGTTTTTTAATTGCCTCTACATTTCAGGTGTCCTTCAGGCCCAGGCTGCTTTTAATCCTGATGATCTAATGACCATTGTAAAGGAAGAACGGGCGGCTCATGCCTGTATATTTATCTCAAGAAACCACGAATACACAAGAAACTATGATGTAAAATGGTACCGTTGCTTCTGGAATATTGATCCATCGCTAAAGGAGATTTCAGGGAATGTAACCACTTTGTTTGTCCCGGCGGAACCCGGGTCAGATTCTCTGGTTTTTGATCTGAGCCAGGAGCTTACGGTCGATTCTGTTGAATACCGTTCACAGAGCGTGGCATGGCAGCATATCAGTGATTTGCTTTGTATCCGTTTTGCCGATATTCTTCCACCGCTGGTTGCTGATTCTATCACCATTTATTATCATGGTGTGCCTCCGGACAATGGTTCTGATTCCTTTATACAGGATAGCCATAACGGATCACCCATTATCTGGACCCTTTCTGAACCTTATGGATCAAGCGACTGGTGGCCCTGTAAAAATGGATTGTCTGATAAAGCCGATTCGCTTGATATTTATATCCGGACTCCCTTGGGTAACAAATCTGCAAGCAATGGTATACTGGTTTCAGTTAGCCAAAACAGTACCCACTCCCTATACCATTGGAAACATCGTTATCCCATCGCCACCTACCTGGTTTGCCTAGCAGTAACCAATTATACCGTTTACGAAGAGAAAGTTTCATTCGGCAGTGATACACTGAAAGTGATTAACTTTATTTATCCGGAAGATTCTGCCTCAGTTTCCGCTCAGACAAGTAAGATTATACCTATGGTCCAGCTCTTTGACTCCTTGTTTGGGATTTATCCATTTCAGCAAGAAAAATACGGTCATGCACAGTTTGGCTGGGGAGGCGGGATGGAACACCAAACCATGACTTTCATCACCTCCTTCGGTTTCGAACTGATGGCCCATGAACTTGCTCACCAATGGTTCGGAAATAAAGTCACCTGTGGTAGCTGGACGGATGTCTGGCTGAATGAAGGATTTGGCACCTACCTTTCAGGACTTTGTTATGAGCATCTTTTACCTGAATACTGGCAGCGGTTCAGGGAGGTTAGAGTTAAAAGTATTATCTCCAAACCTGGTGGTTCAGTATATTGCAATGACACAACTGACATCAACCGTATTTTTGATGGAAGATTGTCTTATTCAAAAGGTGCCATGATCCTTCACCAGTTACGATGGATCATGGGAGATTCCATTTTCTTCTCAGCATTGTACAATTACCTTCATGATTTCCGTTTGGCCTATGGCTTCGCACGAACTGATGACTTGAAATCACAACTCGAAAGTTCTTTCGGACAGGATCTTACCGAGTATTTTGATGCATGGTTCAAAGGTGAAGGTTATCCTTCCTACCAGATCAATTGGTCCCAAGCCGGAGATACTATTTCTTTCACTATTTCTCAAACCCAATCGCATTCTTCAGTGTCCTTTTTTACTTTACCTCTTCAGTTGATGTTTAAAAATGCAGAACGGGATACCCTGATTCGCGTGAGCAATACTTTTTCAGGTCAATTGTTTACCTTGAATATCCCGTTTAATGTTGATTCAGTAATTTTTGATCCTTATTGTCAGATTATTTCCGGTAACAATACTATCAGCTCAGTCAAAGAACACCTCAACCATTCAGGGTTGCGGATTTATCCTAACCCTGCCAGGGACAGACTAACATTCAGTTTCACAGGATCACCGCCGAAAGACAGGAGGACAATTTACATCTATGATCAATCCGGACAGCTTAAGGATATGATGTTCCTGGTTCAGGGACAGTCTGAAATAAATTTGAGCACGATGGGTTATACCTCCGGGCTGTATTTTTATGTGCTCTCGCATGAAAATATTCAAACTTCTGGGAAATTTTCAATTAATCATTGAAGGCTTTAATCTGACAAATATATTGATGCTTTGTTCCGATTCAATATTTGATCCTGGATTGGGTAAAAATATCGTATCTTTGCATCATTATTGCGGATCTGTCCAAAAATTTCATCTGTAGAATAATTCCCGATCTCATTTTCCCGCAGATTCTTTATTATTTCTAAACGATCATTCCATGAATCAACATCTGGGACATACTTTTCATATACCGGTACTTGGCTTGGGTTACTCCATCGACACACCGGTAAAAGTTGCTCATCTCGGCATTTCTTCGGTCATCTCTCTGGTAGATGATCTGCTGATGGAAAAAATGAGGGAGTTTTACAGCAAAAAATTTGAAATCCCGTTTCAAGGCATCAGTGATAAAATTGAAGATTTCAGGGCTCAACGGATCACAGCATATCTCGACCTCGTTGACAATCTAGTAAAAATTAAATTTGAATCTTTAAAGAATTCCGTTCAGCAAAAAGGAGGAGAAATTCAGAAATACATGGATATGCTTCCCGACAGTTCGGGAATTAAGGATAGATTTAACCGGATCAGGAAAAAGAATTTCAGGGAAGTCCGTGAATGGATACAGGAAAACCTTACTCCAGGGAACATTGATGTAAATATAATGACAAAACTGGACAAAGAAAATTTTCGGGAAAACATCAAACTTCCTATTGAGTTCAATGATGCACATGCTGCATTAAGGGGTTATGCAAACAGTAAACTTTCCTCCTCTCTGGTCCTCTCTGCTGGTTTGAGCCCAAGGCTATACGGTTACCTGGAAAAGTTTGATGACTTTTTCCCTGATGCTTCAGGGACTATCAGGAAAAAGATCATTATAAAGGTCAGTGATTATCGTTCTGCTTTGATACAGGGAAAATTTTTAGCAAAGAAAGGGCTTTGGGTTTCAGAATACAGGGTTGAATCAGGTCTGAATTGCGGAGGCCATTCATTTGTTGCCAATGGGTCACTCTTAGGGCCAGTATTGAATGAATTTAAACTGCACCGGGAAGAATTGAAAAGAACGATCTCTGAAATTTATTTTAAGGCACTCCGTGATAAAGGAAGAACCTGTCCGGATTCTCCTCCCGAGTTAAAAGTTACGGCTCAGGGTGGAATTGGCACTGCAGATGAACATCAATTCCTGATGGATTATTACCTGCTTGATTCCGTTGGCTGGGGCACCCCATTCCTCTTGGTACCGGAGGTAACCAACGTGGATGAGCAAACCTTGCATCTGCTTTGTGATGCAAAAGAAGAAGATCTTTACCTCAGCAATATTTCTCCTTTAGGCATTCCCTTTAACAGTGTAAGGGGCAATTCCAAGGATATTGAGAAAGAAGTATTTATTAAAAAAGGAACTCCCGGAACAAGTTGCAATAAAAAGTATGCAACCTTCAATACGGAATTTTCAGAAAAGCCTATGTGTACAGCTTCCCGGCAATATCAGAAACTTAAAATACAAGAACTTTCCGAAAAGCACCTTGATGTCCAGGAGTATCAGCATGAGTTCGATGATATCGTGGCCAAAGCATGCATTTGCAATGGTCTTGGCACTTCTGTCCTCCAGGTGAATCATATGAATGTACAATTCGAAGGTAGCGGAGTAACTGTTTGTCCGGGTCCGAACCTGGCATATTTTTCCGAGGCAGTCAGTCTGAAAAAGATGGTCGATCATATTTATGGGCGGACGAATATTATCAAAAGAACCGACAGGCCTAATCTGTTCATGAAAGAATTATTACTCTATATTAATTATCTGAGTTCAAAAGTGAAAGAATACCGTGCTGCTCCTGGTCAGAAGCAAGATGATTTCATTGATGGATTCAAACACAGTCTCTCGGATGGTATTGCTTATTATCAAGGACTGTTTTCGGAACTCAAAGGGAAATATGCTGATAAAAAAACAGAACTGCTAAAGGAACTTGGTAAAATGGAGAAAAAGTTGAGAGCCGTTTAAGCGTTAATTTAATTTATATTTTTCCAAGGTTTCCTCTTCTTCTATATCTTTCTATTGTTTCCTGTTCCTTCTTTTTATCAGAGATAAAAATGATGGTTTTCCCACCATCAAGAAAGATAGGGAATTTATCCTTTGTTGAGCCAATTTGTTGCTTCGCCTGAGAAAGAACATCCTGTGGATTCGTTGATTTTCGCCTGCTATCAAATTTATCGTATTTCATCTTTCTTAAGTTAATTGGCAAGATACAAAATATTCAGGTAAAACAATAGGAATATTTTTATTATCATAATAAAAAAGATGAAGTTTCCCTTATCTTTACCAAAAAAAGACAATGAGCAAGAGAGTCAAACTTATCCTGGCAATTGCGGGGGCGATTTTAGCTGCTATATTCCTTCTTTACATGCTCAACCCTGACATCACTGAGGTGATGAACAGCGGGAAAGTCGGGCCCTAATTTTAATCGGAATAAGGCAACAAAGGCAGTGCAGTTCGTCAGATCCGATCTACTCATATTATGCAAATTATTTGCGAATAAAAAAGGGTCTCAGTTTTTAAGTTCTGAAACCCTTGTCATTCCTGTCTCCCCGCCAGGACTCGAACCTGGGACCCATTGATTAAGAGTCAATTGCTCTACCAACTGAGCTACGGAGAGTTTTGGGGCTGCAAAGATAAAAATAATTCGGGAAAACGCTTGTCAAATAGCAGAAATAATTTGATATCTTTGAATGTCAAATGGCAATTGACTAATGACTAATGAACCGATAAAATCAGCATTGAACGTCATGAATGGGATTGAACAACCAGCACAGATTAATCCCGAACTGTTTGGCAAGTTAAAGTCAAAACGGCTCCGAAACCTGTCGATTGATGATTATGTCAATGGGATCATAGCTGGAAACCGGACAATTTTAAGTCAGGCCATTACGCTGGTAGAAAGTTCTCTTCACAAGGACAAGGAAAAAGCCCAGGAAATCATTGCCGAATGCCTGAAAAATCAGTCAGCAAACACCATTCGAATTGGCATTACTGGTGTTCCGGGAGTCGGGAAGAGTACATTTATTGAGGCTCTCGGTACTTATCTTACAGCTCAGGGACATAAACTGGCTGTTTTAGCTATAGACCCCAGCAGTACCCGCTCCAAAGGTAGCATTCTTGGAGATAAAACCCGGATGGAAGAGTTGGCCGTTGATCCGAATGCCTTCATCCGTCCATCACCTTCTGCCGGTTCGCTGGGAGGTGTTGCCCGCAAAACCCGGGAAACTATTATTCTATGTGAAGCTGCCGGTTTTGATGTGATTTTTATTGAAACTGTCGGGGTGGGACAATCCGAAACTTCGGTCCACGCCATGGTTGATTTCTTTTTATTGCTTATGCTTGCAGGAGCCGGGGATGAGTTACAAGGCATGAAAAGGGGGATCATTGAAATGGCGGATGCCATTATTATCAACAAAGCAGATGGAGACAACTTGATCAAGGCCAAGACTGCCCGGGTTGAATATGCAAATGCCATCCATCTTTATCCTCCCTCTGAATCCGGATGGACTCCTGTGGCCGATATATGTTCATCGAAAACAAAAACTGGCATAGAGAATAGCTGGAAAATCATTCAGGATCATTTCAGGCTCATGAGTGAAAGTGGTTTCTTTCTCAAACGAAGAATGGAACAGAATAAACAAATTCTGATGGAGACCATCGAGGAAGGACTGAAACATCATTTTTTTTCCCGCAAAGACATTGCCGCCGATCTTTCCTCTATTGAGAAAGACATTACCAAAGGCAGAGTGAATCCTTACCTGGCTGCCCAAACTTTACTTGAGAGATACTTTGGGAAAGGGTGATTTTTCCCGACAAGTTTTTTACTCACAAATAGAATTAAGAAATGAGGCTATTTCTTTGACGGGCAGCACTTTGTCGACTTTATGTGCAAGTATGGCTGCACGGGGCATAGAGTCAACCTCGGCAGTTTCAGGATCCTGGACAATTGATAAACCGCCTAGTTCATTGATCCTTTTCAAACCCTTGCTACCGTCATTATTTGCTCCGGTTAGGATGATTCCTATCAATTTGTCCCTGTATGCTTCTGCAGCCGTTTCAAAAAGCACATCGATGGAAGGACGCGCATAATTAACCCTTTCATCAATAGTCAGTGAAAAGGTCTGATCGGGTTCAAGTAAAAGATGATAATTCGGAGGAGCGATATAGGCATTTCCCCTTTCCGGCTTTTCCTTTTCATCCGCTTCTTTAACCTGTAGCTTTTTCATATCATTCAAAATGTGGATCAGGTAGTTATCAGCATCCGGACTAATATGCTGAACGATGATCACCGGAATCTGAAATTTTTCATCAAGATACCTAAAAAGGTCTTTCAGTGCATTTAGCCCCCCTGCCGAAGATCCAATGACGACAGCCTTATATTTGTTGTGAACTGTCATGATTTAGAGATAATACAGGATGTTTCCTGATATAAATTTTTTCTTTCCCGATCAGTGGATTGAATTCCTGGTAATGGGTAGAAAACTGAAGACTTTCTTTTGAACCCAGGCAAAGAATTCCACCTCCCGGCAGACTATCGATGAACAATTGGATGACTTTCTCCTGTAATCCCCGGTCGAAATAAATAAGCACGTTACGGCATATAACCAGGTTTACCTCTGCAAAAACACTGTCGGTCACAAGGTTGTGAGTGGCGAAAACAATATTTTTCTTCAGAACGTCAAGTAGTTTTGCTGTTTCGTGGCTGGCTGTATAATAATCCGAAAAAGATCCCTTGCCACCGGATTTCTGATAGTTCAGCGTAAATTCCTTCATTCTGTTTACCGGATAAAGACCTTCTTTAGCCTGTCGGATGATAAAGGGATTAAAATCGGTGGCGTATATCTGTGTTTTATTATAAAGGCCTTCTTCTTTAAGGATGATAGCCATGGAATACACTTCTTCTCCGCTGGAACAACCAGCATGCCATATCTTGATAAAAGGGCAGGATCGGAGAATTGGGATCACTTCTTCGCGAAGGGCCTGATAGAATAATGGATCCCTGAACATTTCGGTGACTGTGATAGAAAGATCCATCAATAAAAGATCAACAAATTTCTGATTGTATATGATTTCATGAATCATTTCAGCAATAGTCTTCAGACCTGAAACCGAAAACCGGTTAAGAATTCTTCGTTTAATATGTGCCTGGGAATAATTCCGAAAATCATATCCGTACTTTTCATAAATGGCCTCCTCGACAAGCCGGATTTCAATATCCTGATTTTCGAGCAGTTCGTCTTGTTTTTTTTTCATCCTATTTTATTCTGCTTTTTAGGATAACATTCCGAAGATTAGAGGCCAATACACTTATGACAAGAATGGAAGCGATAACAATAAGCGAATGATTTGTTGATATTTTAAATATATCGTGAAGCAGCATTTTGGCTCCGACAAAAGTAAGCAGTACTGCCAATCCCATTTTAAGATAGTGGAAACGATTTACAATGTCCATGATCAGAAAAAAGAGCGATCTCAGCCCAAGGATCGCAAAAATATTGGAGAAGAATACGATGTACGGATCCTGCGTCACGGAGAATACTGCCGGCACTGAATCAACGGCAAAAAGAACATCAGTAAATTCAATGATCAACAGGACAATGAACAAATGGGTGACATATAGCTTTTTCTTTTTCCGGATAAAAAATGTTTCAGCATGTTCATCATGGGTGACATTGAAAAAACGGGCAACGAGTCTGACAATGAAGTGCTTCTCGGTATCAATCCTCTCCTCTTTTTCCGAAAACAGGAATTCAAATGCCATTTTAAACCCGATTATGACTAGCAAGCCCCCGAATACATATAAAAACCAGGCAAACCTCTGAATCAGGGCACTGGCTGCAAAAATAAAAAGGAAGCGCATCACGATTGCACCCAGAATTCCCCAGAATAGCACCCGTTTAAAATATTTAGGTTCAATTTTAAAGGAAAGAAAAATCATGATAATCACAAAAACATTATCCACTGAAAGGGAATACTCAATGAGGTAACCAGTAAGATATTCAAGCGAGAGGTTCTTATTATACACATCGATGGCCTGCTGAACAGTCAGTCCATCGATTTTAATCGGGTGATTAAATGTATTAATCCTGTTTTGAATGGCTTCCAGTGTATCACTACCATGGATCCAGTTTCCATGATAACGGATTAATATATAAAAAGCAATGGAAATTCCGACCCATATCAGGGTCCAGGTAAGCGACTCCCGGAATGACAAGGCATGGTTCTTCTTCTGGAATACACCAAGATCAATGAGAAGCATTGTCAATATAAAGACAATGAAAACGGTAAAGAAAAGTATTTCATTCAGGTTTGATTGCATAGCAAAGCTTCCCGCCTTTGGTTTATGGATCAAAGTTAAGAATATTTCTTATTTTTGTGTGCTTTTGAATTCTTCAGATTTTACGGTTATGAACGAAACCTTGTCACTCAATCCCAATCCACTCATTCGATTTCTCGATAAACCCTCAACCGATTTCAGTAAAGCAGACCTGATTCGCTTTATTGAATCTCAAGGTATCCAGATGGTTAATTTTCGCTATTCTGCTGCTGATAGTCGTTTGAAGACATTGAATTTTATCATTAAAGACCGACAACACCTTGACAGTATTCTTAGTGCCGGTGAAAGGGTTGATGGATCAAGTCTTTTTCCGAATTATGTCGAAGCAGGTTCTTCAGATCTATATGTTATTCCGAGGTACAGGACTGCTTTTGTGAACCCCTTCTCGGAAATTCCTGCACTTGACATCCTATGCTCATATTATGATAAAGATGGGGAACCATTTGCCAATTCTCCGGAGTATATCCTGAGAAAATCGCATGAGGTACTGAGGCAAACAACAGGATATTCGTTTGAAGTGATGGGGGAACTGGAGTATTATATTATCAGTGAGCAGGACCATTTATTTGAAGCGGTTGACCAACGAGGTTATCACGAATCCTCTCCTTTTTGCAAATGGGAAAAATTACGTATTGAAGCTATGCGTGCCATTGCTCAATGTGGAGGTTATATCAAATACGGGCATTCGGAAGTTGGTAATTTTACCGAATCGGGACTTTCTTATGAACAGAATGAAATTGAGTTTACACCTGTTTGCCTGGAAGATGCAGCAGATCAGCTGATGATCGCAAAATGGGTTCTTCGCTCGCTTGCTTATAAAAATGGTGTTGCTGTTACTTTTGCCCCAAAAATCACAACCGGAAAAGCTGGAAGTGGGTTGCATGTTCATACTCGCTTGATCAAGGATGGGAAAAGTGTAATGCTAGATAACGGAAAATTATCTGACATTGCAAAAAAAGCCATTGCCGGCTATCTTGATCTATCCCAATCCTTGACTGCCTTTGGGAATATGATCCCTACAAGCTATTTCCGCCTGGTTCCCCACCAGGAAGCACCTACCAACATCTGCTGGGGCGACCGCAATCGTTCGGTTCTTGTACGTGTTCCGCTTGGTTGGGGGAGCAAACACGACATGATTACAGATGCCAATCCCGGCGAAAAAGACACCCAGGAAGGTTTTGGCAGCCGTCAAACAGTAGAGTTCCGTTGTCCTGATGGTTCTGCCGATGTTTATCTTTTATTTGCCGGGTTAACTGTTGCGGCCCGTCATGGAATCGAAATGAAGCATGCCCTTGAATTCGCAGAGAAAACTTATGTTGATGTCAACATCTTTGAGGAAAAATACAAGACCCGCGTAAGTCAGTTAAAGCAACTTCCATGTTCGTGCTGGCAATCCGCCGAATCCCTGGAAAAACAGCGTGCTATTTACGAAGAACATGGTATTTTCCCGAATAAAATAATTGACGGATTAATCAGGTACCTGAAAAGTTTCAACGATCAGAGTCTTCGCGAATCAATTAAAGACAATGAAAAAGAAATCATGAAGCTGGTAAACAGTTATTTACATTGCGGATAATGTCATTTTGTCTGCCCCACTTAATTATTTTCGCCATTTTGTCTTATTTTTTATTTTTTCATCGAGTGGTATAAAAATTGACTTTTTGCGATCATCAATAAAAGTTTAATTTAAAAATAGGAGGACCAAACAATGACACTTATAAAATGGCACAACAGAAACCCATTGGCAGATATCGTAAACAATTTCTTCGACAATGACATGGCTGATTTTTTTGGAAAAAGAGCCTGTGATCCGGCTGCAAACATTCTTGAAAATCCGGATGCTTTCATGCTTGAGATTGCTGCTCCTGGTATGAATAAGGATGATTTTAAAATTAATCTTGAAAATAACATCCTTACCATCAGCGTAGAGGTGGAAGATGCCCAGAAAGAAGAAGGGAAGAATTATACCCGTAAGGAATTTTATTACGGTTCCTTCAGCCGCTCATTCACCCTGCCGAAAACCATTGAAATGGAAAAAATCAAGGCTGATTATGAGAATGGCATTCTAAAAATTAATTTACCCAAAAAAGATGAGGCAAAAGTTGAAATTAAGAAGGAGATAAAAATATCGTAATAATAAAAGTGAAGGCAGGTACCGGATGGTAGATGTCTGAAAATGGATTAAGCATGCCCTGCCAAAGATGGCGGGGCTTTTTTATTTACCTTTGTACTGATGTCACAGACGCTACGCGCCCATTTTTCACTATTTGCCACCACCCTGATCTTCGGGCTACATTATACCATCGCAAAAAGTCTGATGCCGGTTATCCTTACACCCATGCAAATGATCTTTATCCGAACGGTTGGGGCAGTAATCCTTTTCTGGCTGTTTCAACGTCTGTTTATTCCTGAAAAAGTGGAGAAAAAAGATCTACTAATGCTAGCTCTTTGCGGAATTATCGGATTCACACTCAATCAATCCTTTTTTTATGCAGGATTAAATCTGACAACACCGGTAGATGCTTCGATCATCCACGTTTTAAACCCAATTCTTGTTTTTGTCTTTGCCGGCATCTTTCTCCATGATCGAATCACCTTCCAGAAAGCCATCGGTATAGCAATGGGTACTGCAGGTGCTGTGCTTCTGATTCTTTACAGAAAAACAGTCAGCTTCAACGAACAGACCATGCTTGGAAATTTCATGGTTTTTGCGAATACAGTTTTTTATGCATTATACCTGATCATGATCAAGCCCTTGGTTGTGAAATATCACACGACAACCATTTTAAAATGGGTGTCTTTTTTCGGCCTACTGGCAATTCTACCATTTTCGATACGTCCTGCCATGAATATTAATTTTTCTACAATACCAATAATAGCCTGGGTTGGTATTGGCTACATCATTATTCTGAATACGTTTCTCGCTTACCTCCTGATCAATTTTGCACTCCAAAGAGTAAGTCCGGTAATTGTAAGTTATTACAGTTATCTCCAACCAGTAATCGCAACGATTTCATTTATGATAATCGGGCAGCAGGGACTTTCCTTCATTAAGGTTATTGCCGCCTTTATTATTTTCACAGGAGTTTACCTGGTTAACCGTTCCGGGAACCATCAGCCTTAAAATAAATGACGGAAAGGAAGTAAAAACCATTCAAATATTTTCTCGATCATGGCTCTTTTTTCCCATTGTTCATGGTCAAAAGGCTCTGAATTTCTAATGGTTTCTCTGATATGATCCTGCAATTGACTGAGGACTTCTGGTTCTTTCCCGATCAGTGCAATCTCATACTGGTAGCGAAAACTACGGTAATCAAAGTTGGCCGATGAAATAGAAAAAATATTGTCATCGACAAGAAGCAGTTTGGCATGAAGGTTATACGGCCCGTAGAATAGAAGGTTAATATTCGATTTATACAGCATCCCAAGATATTTATTCCTTAGGATATCGATCATCCTGACATCGGAGTGTTTCGGCATGATAATTTTCACATCGACTCCTCTTTTTCCGGCATCCATCAAGGCTTTACGCAACATAAAACCAGGAAGAAAATAAGGAGTTTCAATTACAATTGATGAACGGGCTGCCCGAATCATCCGGGTGTACTTCTTCTTTAATCTTTGGAGAGGCAAAGAGGGGACATCACGGATAATCTCAAATTCTCCATGTTTAATGGATCGGGTATACGTTACCTTATTTTTTATGATATAGGTATTAAAGGCATTGAAGTTTTCCAGAAACACCTTTTTTAAGGAACTGGATAATTCACCGCAGATCCTTATGGACAATTCCCGCCAGTTCAGATTATAGCCTGTAATGTTAGCGGAACCAATATAACTTATCTTGTCATCAATAATAAGAATCTTCCTGTGATCACGGCGATGTCCCCGGGTAAAAAGATCAGTATTAATTTTAATTTTTTCGAAGAATTTAACTTCTCCACCAAATTTGATCAACTCAGAAAAAAAAGCATCCGTAATTGGACCTTTCCCCCAGGAATCTATTAGCAACTTAACCTTTATTCCGTCTTTCGCTTTCCTGGTAATTGCATCCCGGAACCTCACTCCCATTTGATCATTGGAGAACTTATAGGTTTCCAGGTAAATATAGGAATTGGCCTGTGCAATATCATTCAGCATCAGGTTATAAAACTTCAGGGTATCATCGATTACTAAAAATTCCATTACGTAAAGGTAATATATGGGTTGTTTCCTTTCAACATGATAACGATGAAATTATCAAATTTGTTTAAATTTGCTTAAAAAAAGTATGATCAAGTCGATGACCGGATACGGGAAGGCCGTGGTTGAAATACCCGGAAGGAAGCTGATAATTGAGGTAAAAACATTGAACAGCAAGCAACTCGACCTTGGGCTGAAGCTCCCCGGATTTTTCAGGAATAAGGAACTAGAGGTCAGAACGCTGATCAGTCAGCGACTGGAACGTGGAAAAATTGAAGTGTATGTTTATACTGAGAACAGCGGAGAATCACCCAGTTTTTCCATCAATCACATTCTTGCCAAAAAATATCATGATGAATTGAAATCCCTGTTAAAAGAACTTCGCGACAGTTCTCCGGGAGGGATTATTCCCCTGGTCCTTAAAATGCCTGATGTTATTCAGACCAGCCGGGAAGATATGACGGAAGAGGACTGGCAGGCTATTTCCACGGGTATTGGACAAGCTGTGGGACAAGTAGATGAATTCAGAAATGAAGAGGGAAAAATCCTGGAAGAGGACATACTGAAGCGGGTACAGTCTATCCTCCAGCTTTTAGATGAAATAGGCCCATTTGAGAAAAAAAGGATGCAAGAACTACGTGAACGAATGTTAAAGGATTTCTCTAAATATTCCGGCGATTTCAATGGTTCAGCTCCCGATCAAAATCGGTTTGAGCAGGAACTGATATATTACCTTGAAAAACTCGATATTACAGAAGAAAAAGTGAGATTGCTGAAACACTGTCAATATTTTCTGGAAACACTCACAGAATTTCAGTCTCAGGGAAAAAAGCTTGGATTTATTACCCAGGAAATGGGACGTGAGATCAACACCATTGGATCCAAGGCAAGTGATGCAGAAATTCAGAAAATCGTTGTCCAGATGAAAGACGAACTGGAGAAGATCAAGGAACAGCTTGGGAATATATTATAATGCAGGAATACAAGCAATGCAAGAATGAAAACAATGAAAACAATGCAGGAATGTAAGAAGGCAATTATCGTTTCGGCACCATCCGGAGCGGGAAAGACCAGTATTGTAAGGCATTTACTGGAGCATTTCTCCCATCTTGCCTTTTCTGTTTCAGCCTGTAGCCGGCCTCCTCGGGAGAATGAGCAGAACGGAAAGGACTACTATTTCATTACCGCTGATGAATTTCGTAAAAAAATTGCCCGGGATGAATTCGCAGAGTGGGAAGAAGTTTACCCGGGCAGTTATTACGGCACCCTGAAGTCAGAGCTGGATCGTATTTGGAAAGCAGAAAAAGTACCCATTTTTGATGTGGATGTTAAGGGGGGGCTAAACCTGAAAAAATATTTTGGCAAGAGAGGATTGGCAATTTTCATTCAACCTCCATCCATTGACGCTCTGGAAATCAGACTAAAGAACCGGGGAACCGAATCGGAGGAAAGTCTTCAAAAGCGCATCAGTAAAGCAGAATTCGAACTTTCTTTCGCTGCTGATTTTGACCGGATCATCATAAACGATAAGCTAAAAAGCAGTTGCAGAAAGATTATTGAGATGGTGGAAGAATTTTTATTATGAAGTCCAATTTTAAAACCGGTCTTTTCTTTGGTTCCTTTAATCCGGTTCATATTGGCCATATGATGATTGCATCCTATATGGTGGATTTTACTGATCTCGATCAGGTATGGTTTGTGGTTTCCCCCCATAATCCGCTGAAAGAGAAATCAAGCCTTTTGGCTGATCATCATCGCCTTGCAATGGTGAACCTTGCCATCGGTGATGATCTCCGCTTCCGGTCTTCCAACATTGAATTCAAACTGCCACAACCCTCCTATACCATCAGCACCCTGACTTACCTTGCAGAAAAGCATCCCGGTCGGCAATTTATTCCCATCATTGGCTCCGACAATATTTCCAGTTTTAAAAAATGGAAAAACTGGGAGGTTTTACTTGATCTATACCAGTTTTACGTTTATCCTAGGATTGACTCTGTTTCAGGAGTACCTTGGAATCCCCCTTCATTCATCCCGATCGAAGCCCCATTGATCACGCTCTCATCTTCATTTATCAGACAGGGCATAAAAGCCGGAAAAGACATGCGGCATTTCCTCCCTGAAAAAGTGTACCATTATATTCAGGAAATGAATTTTTACAGGTAGATTAGTGATTCAGGAGATCCGTGTTAAGCAATCAGAGGATCTGCTTCGCGAATGACTGAATGGCAGCCAGGGTTTCTGCAGATGCTTCAATGTATCCCATATGGCCGCAATCCTTCAGCAGCAGTGCCTGGCTTACCTTTGGCATAGTAATCATTTCCCATAATTTCTGAAGCGGGGCTTTTGAATCCTTAAGTCCGAGAATGAAGAGCACAGGGATCTCCGTATTTGTCAATAATGCCGATTGATCTTTCCGGGTTTTCATGCCTTCGAGGGCAGCAATCACAGCTTCCTTTGGCATTTTTTCCGCGGATTTCACTAGCTTTTTAATTTCTTTTTCAAATTTCTCATGCACTTCAAGCGGGAAAAGTCCGGGAATAAACTGTGAAACGAACCCGAATTTATCCTGGTTGACAATTCCTATAGTGCGGTCGCGGTTCAACTGATCCTCAGGGGAATCGGCATAACAATGTGAATGAAAAAGTCCGAACCCTTTGAGCATTTCCGGGTACTTTCCGGCAAAAGCCAGTGTAATATAACCTCCCATTGAATGACCAACAATCAGACATTTTTTTATTTTCTTCTTCCTGAGAACAGCACGAACAACCTCTGCCTGAAGTTCCATGGAGTGTACCCAGTCGATGCATTCACTTTTACCATGGCCAGGAAGATCGATACAAATGACACGATATTTTTCTGAAAGCAAGGCAGAGAAATGCTTCCAGATCTTCAGGGATTCCGTGAATCCGTGCAACAAAACAATAACTTTTCCTTTTCCATCATCGGTAAAGAAAATGCTCTTTTTTTGAAATTTTATTACTGGCATAGCTGGTTTTATTTACGATATACGATTTTCGATTAAAGTCTTCTGATTCTTTTTCTTAATGAAATATTACTCGTTCGCAAACTTAGAAACTCATTAATTGTTCTATTTCTTCCACAGTTTTGGGAATTGGCTTACCCAATACCCGGCATCCATTGGCGGTCATCAGAATATCATCTTCAATCCTGATACCCCCAAAATCCTTGTAGGTTTCAACCAGATCATAATTGATGAACCCTGCCAGTTTATTTTCAGATTTCCAGATATCGATCAATTCCGGGATAAAATAAATTCCGGGTTCGATGGTCATGACAAAACCTTCCTGCAATTTTCGTCCAAACCGCAGGAATGCCAGTCCGAATTCCTTGCTGCGTATAACCTCTTCATCATATCCTACATAGTTCTCTCCCATTCCTTCCAGGTCGTGAACATCAAGGCCAAGCGGATGTCCCAGTCCATGAGGGAAGAAAAGCGTATGGGCTCCTTTTGCGGCAGCTTCTGCAGGGTCACCTTTCATGATCCCAAGGGCTGTTAGTCCTTTGGCTATTTCTGTGGCAGCCAGCATATGGATATCTTTGAATGGAATACCTGGTTTTACTGCCTTGATAGCGGCAAGGTTGGCGGCTAATACCACTTCATAAATTCCTTTTTGTCTTGCATTGAATTTCCCTCCCACAGGAACGGTCCGGGTAATGTCGCTGGAGTAATGCAGATCGTTTTCACAGCCGGCATCGATGACCATCATACGACCTTCGGTCAGTGTATTCCCGTGATAATGATTATGAAGGGTTTGTCCATTGATGGAAAGAATGACCGGGAAAGAAACCGGGCCTCCATGGGCCAGTGCAATGCCTTCTATGGTTCCGGCAATTTTTTGTTCAATGACACCGGGTTTTGCCATTTTCATTCCTGTGGTATGCATAAGGTAAGCCACATCCACCATTTTTTCAATCTCTGCCACTTCCAGCGCATCTTTTTTCATTCGAAGTTTCACGATGGCGAGGATCAGTTCTTCAGATAGGTGATTTTTTATTTCAAGATGAGGAATCCCCATGAGGTCGGAGAGCCAAAGGATAGTTTCCCCGCGATAAGGATTGACAAAATGGATTTTACGTCCCTGGTTTTTTGACTGAAAGATCATTCCGTTTAATGCAGACAAGGGAGCTGTATGGTGAACGCCTACCCTGTTTCCCTGTTCTTTGATACTAGGTTGTTTGCCCATCCAGATGATATCATCGATATCAACATCATTACCGAAAATCCAATCTTCACCATTATCCAGGTCAATTACTCCGGCCAGATCGTGATGATCGAGTCCGAAGAAATAGGAAAAATTACTATCCTGGCGGAAGGAATAAGTATTTGAAGGATAATTAAATGGAACTTCCTGATTGCCTAAAAAAAGAACGAGGCCCCTGGTAAGTTCATTCCTGAGTTTTTCTCTGCGATTGCTATAGATACCTGATGGGAACATAATTTAGATTGGTTTTGAATTGTGAAAATTTTATGGGAAATTTACTTTTTGCAAAAATTAGTTTCTAATTTTGAAACAACGAACAAATATATTAAAAGCTTGTTATGAATCCTTCTTTTTTACATTTTTCTTCCATCACAAAAAAGATCTGGATGGCATTACTGGGTCTGTTTCTGATGGTTTTCCTGGTGGTCCACCTTGGAATCAATTTATGTCTTTTACGCGATGACGGAGGTCGCTGGTTTAACGCTGCGGCTCACTTCATGGGGACTAACTATGTGGTGAAGGTTTTTGAAATCGTCCTGATGGCTGGTTTCATTTTCCATATTCTGACCGGTATCATCCTTCAGGTTCAAAACTGGATCTCACGGCCGGTTAAGTATCAGGTGAGTAATAAGACCTATACCCCCTTCCTGTCGAAGTATATGATTTATACAGGGGGGATTGTTTTCATCTTTCTGATTCTTCATTTTATCAATTTCTATTTCATCAAGCTGGGATGGGTGTCGAACCCGCATATGGGTCCGGAAGGAGAACCGGAATTTTATATTATTGCCCAGTCTTTATTTGTTCAACCGGTTTATTCCTTCCTGTATATTATCCTGATCATCATTCTGGCTTTTCACCTGAATCATGCATTTCAGGCTGCATTTCAAACATTGGGACTAGAGCATAAGCAATACAGTCCTTGTATCAGGACATTTGGAGTGATCTATTCCATTGTTGTTCCTTTAGGTTTCATCATTATCCCGATTTACTTTTTATTTATCCGATAGGCATCATGGCTGAATTAAATTCCAAAATTCCAAAGGGCCCTTTATCTCAAAAATGGACCCAGTATAAAGACCATCAGAATCTTGTTAATCCTTCCAATAAGAGGAAACTTGACATCATTATTGTCGGAACCGGTTTGGCCGGAGCTTCAGCAGCAGCATCTCTTGGCGAAATGGGTTTTAACGTTAAAATATTCTGTTATCAGGACAGTCCGCGTCGCGCCCACAGTATTGCTGCCCAAGGAGGCATTAATGCGGCCAAGAATTATCCCAATGATGGCGATAGTGTTTACCGGTTGTTTTATGATACGATCAAGGGAGGCGATTACCGTGCCCGTGAAGCCAATGTTTACCGGCTTGCTGAGGTAAGCAATGCCATTATTGACCAATGTGTGGCCCAGGGTGTTCCTTTTGCCAGGGAATATGGGGGGTCGTTGGAAAACCGTTCTTTTGGCGGGGCCCAGGTATCCCGGACTTTTTTTGCCCGTGGTCAGACCGGTCAGCAGCTGCTGCTTGGAGCCTATGGTGCTTTGAGCCGCCAGATTAAACTCGGGACCGTGCAGTTATTCAACCGTCATGAGATGATGGATGTGGTAATTATCGATGGTAAGGCCAGGGGCATCATTGCACGTGATCTGATCACGGGTAAGCTGGAACGTCATTTTGGGCATGCTGTCGTGATTGCCACCGGCGGATATGGAAATGTGTTTTATCTTTCGACCAACGCCATGGGGTCAAATACCAGTGCTATCTGGCAGATTTTTAAGAAAGGAGCATATTTTGCCAATCCCTGCTTCACACAGATTCATCCTACATGTATCCCTGTGCATGGAGATTATCAGTCGAAACTGACCCTGATGAGCGAGAGTTTACGTAACGACGGAAGAATCTGGGTTCCGAAGAAAAAAGAAGATGCTGAAGCCAATCGTCACGGGAAACTGAAAGCCAATGATATCTCTGAAGAAGATCGCGATTACTTTCTCGAGCGCAGGTATCCTGCCTTTGGAAATCTCGTTCCCCGGGATGTCGCTTCCCGTGCTGCCAAAGAACGTTGTGATGCCGGCTTTGGAGTAGGGGAAACCGGGCTGGCAGTCTTCCTGGATTTTAAAGATTCCCTCAAACGTCTGGGTAAAAATGTAATTGAAGAAAGATACGGAAACCTTTTCCAGATGTATGAAAAGATCGTGGATGAGAATCCTTACGAAAACCCGATGATGATTTACCCTGCTGTGCATTATACCATGGGTGGCACCTGGGTCGATTATGAACTGATGACCACGGTTACCGGGCTGTTTGCCGCAGGTGAAGCCAATTTTTCCGACCATGGGGCCAACCGTCTTGGAGCCTCAGCCTTGATGCAGGGACTTGCCGACGGATATTTTGTCTTGCCTTATACCATCCAGAATTACCTGGCCGGAGAAATCAGGGTTCCACGCATTCCTACTGATAATTCAGCGTTTGAAGAAGCAGAAAAAAAAGTTCAGGAAAGACTTGAAAAACTGATCTCCATCTCTGGGACTAAAACCGTTGACCAGTTTCATAAAGAACTAGGGAAAATCATGTGGGAAAATGTCGGGATGGGACGCAATGAAACCGGGTTAAAAAAAGCCATTGATCTCATTCGCAAACTCCGGGCTGAATTCTGGAAGGATGTTAAAATTCCTGGAGGATTGAATGAACTGAACATTGAACTTGAAAAAGCCAACCGTGTTGCCGATTTTCTCGAATTGGGTGAGCTTTTAGCCTATGATGCACTGAACAGAGATGAAAGTTGCGGAGGACATTTTCGTGAAGAATACCAGACGGATGAAGGTGAGTGTTTAAGAAATGACCAGGACTATAAATATGTGGCTGCCTGGGAATACATCAGGGAAGGAGAGTTCAGGCTTCATAAGGAACCGCTCAACTATGAGGAAATAGAGGTCAAACAGAGGGTGTATAAATAATTAAGAATTAGTAATTAGGAATTAAGAATATAACATGGATCTTACATTAATAATCTGGCGGCAGAAAGATGCCAAATCAAAGGGAAAATTTGAAACTTATACCCTAGCTGGAATTTCTCCTAATTGTTCCTTTCTGGAGATGCTTGATATCCTGAATGAGGACTTAATACGAAAAGGCAACGAACCTGTGGTATTTGATCATGATTGCAGGGAGGGTATTTGCGGGATGTGCAGTCTGTATATCAACGGCCGCCCGCATGGACCTGATGATGCAGTAACAGCTTGTCAGCTTCACATGCGCAAATTCAAGGATGGTGATACGATCGTGATAGAGCCCTGGCGTGCACGGCCTTTCCCTGTAATCAAAGACCTCATGGTAGATCGTTCAGCATTTGACAGGATCATTCAGGAAGGTGGATATATTTCAGTAAATACTGGGGGGGCAGCAGAGGCAAATAATATCCTGGTAAGCAAGGAAGCGGCTGACCTGGCTATGGATGCGGCCGCCTGCATCGGGTGCGGAGCTTGTGTTGCTGCCTGTAAAAACGCATCCGCCATGTTGTTTGTTTCAGCGAAAGTATCCCAATTTGCCTTACTGCCTCAGGGTAAAATTGAAGCAAAACAAAGAGTAAAAAAAATGGTGAGGATGATGGATGAACTTGGCTTCGGAAATTGCACCAATACCTATGCCTGCGAAGCCGAATGTCCAAAGCTTATCTCGCGTTCTAATATTGCCCGGCTGAACAGGGAATTTCTCTGTGCAAAAGTCATATGATTCCGGCAATCAGAAAATAAATTTCGAATTAACGTATTACCTTTCTCCATAAACCGGATTAAGCCATAAAAATCTTATGGCTTCATTTTTTAATTTCTTGAAAAATTCCCGATCGGGTTTAGATGACACCGGTTATTATTTTATCACCATTTGTACCCGAAGACGGTTTTCATATTTCGGCAGCATTGTCAACGGACATGTTGAACTTTCGCTGATCGGGAAAATCGTTAAATTTGAACTGGCGAAGATGGCCAGGAAGAGGGACGAACTCATGCTTGAAGACTGGATTATCATGCCCAACCATGTTCACTTATTGCTAGGACCTTACCCAGATGAATTGAAGAAGGCAATATACCGGTTCAAATCATCGGTAAAAAGCTGGACCAATCTCTGCGGTTTTGATTTTTACTGGCAAATCCGATTTTATGAGCATCAGATCAAGGATGAACCTGAGCTGCAAAGAATAAAATGGTATATCAGGAAAAATCCAGTGGTTTGGAAATCGGATACATTGAATCAGGAAAATGAATTAAATTTGCCAAAGCACCAGCGATGGGCGACAGGCGATAAACGATACTGGGAATTAGTATATGCGATTCAGTGAAATTCAAGGGCAGGAAGAAATCAAACGAAAACTGATTCAGACCGTATTGGATCAGCGCGTTAGTCATGCCCAGCTTTTCTATGGTCCGGAAGGATGTGGCAAACTGGCTATAGCCATTGCTTATGCACAGTTTGTAAATTGTACCTCACCCCGGGCGATGGATTCCTGTGGTACCTGCCCTTCTTGCATTAAGTACCAAAAGCTTATCCATCCTGACTTGCATTTTATCTATCCGGTAGCAACGACAAAAAAAGTTACTAAAAAGCCCCAAAGCAAACATTTTTTGGAGGATTGGCGAAAGTTCCTGATTGAAAATGATTATTGTGTAAACTTGCAGGAATGGTACGGGACCATCGAAATTGAAAACAAGCAAGGCCTTATCAATGCTGAAGATTGTAACGATATCATCACAACGCTGGGTTATAAAAGCTATGAGTCGGACTACAAAGTGATGATTATCTGGATGCCGGAGAAAATTTATCCTACCGCAGCTCCGAAAATTCTTAAAATTCTTGAAGAACCTCCCGAGAAAACTCTGTTTCTGCTGGTATGCGATGATCCAACCCAGATGATTGCAACCATTCTTTCGAGGACCCTGATGGTACGTATACCAAAGCTGAATAATATACCCAGAAGGGCGGATGAGGATAATCCGGTTTTTTTCTCTTCCTTCCGTAATTGGATGCTGGACTGTTATAATGGGAAAATTCCCGAGCTAATTACTTTTATTTCTGAAATTTCAAGAACAGGAAGGGAAAGACAAAAAAGTTTTTTACAATACGGCCTTCAAACCATTGCAGTATGTACATCCTTTAATCATGTGCAAAAGATACCTGCTAATGCAGATGGAAAAGAACTTGAATTTATTCAGAAATTTTCGAAATTTATCACTTCTGATAACCTTCCGGTCTTCTCCGAACTTTTTAATACTGCCATTTCCCATATTGAGCGGAATGCCCACGCCCCGACCCTTTTCCTTGACCTGTCGTTGAAAATTGTCAGACTATTTAAACCGAATTTGTTACCTTTGTGATGATTTAATCTGACTATGGAAGAAGCTGAAGGGATTTCTGTCGAACCAAAAAAAAATCCGTTTCTGACCCGGGGTTGCTGCCATACACCTCGCTTATATCAAAAGAATGACGGACTTTTCCAGCATGGGTGTAATAAATTTGACTCCTATGATTGGTTAAAATCCATTCCCCTTGCCCTGAATATTAAACCCTGCGACATCATCGAAGTACGGTTTAAAAATAGCCGTAAGGATTTTTTTCGCCTTCCTTCGGAGATGGATATTCAAATTGGTGAAATCGTTGCAGTTGAAGCTTCTCCCGGACATGATATTGGAATTGTAAGCATGATCGGAGAAATGGTACGATTTCAGCTTCGGCAGCATAAGCACCTTAACCCTCTGGAGGATTTTAAGAAAGTTTATCGTCGTGCCCGGTTAACCGATATTGAAAAATGGATTGCTGCAGTGGAAATTGAGACTACCACCATGTTCCGGTCCAGAGAGATTGCTATCAGGCTTAACCTTCAGATGAAGATCAATGATGTTGAATACCAGGGCGATAACACCAAAGCCATATTTTATTATACTGCGGAAGACCGGGTTGACTTCAGGGAATTGATAAAACTTCTTGCCGAAGAATTTAAAGTTCGCATTGAAATGCGACAGATAGGAGCCAGACAGGAGGCCAGTCGTCTGGGTGGAATCGGATCCTGTGGCCGTGAATTATGTTGTTCGACCTGGATGAGTGATTTCAAGTCGGTAACTACTAATGCCGCCAGGGTTCAGCAACTCTCCCTGAATCCGCAAAAACTTGCCGGACAATGCGGAAAGTTAAAATGCTGTCTGAACTATGAGTATGATACTTATATTGATGCTTTAAAAGATTTTCCAAATACTGATATTCTGCTTAAAACCAGGAAAGGAGATGCTGCACATCAAAAAACAGATATTTTCAAACAGTTGATGTGGTATAGTTACCTGAATGACCCATCTAATCTGATGGCCATTCCTGTTGAAAACGTTAAACAAATTTTAAGTGAAAACGGAAAGGATCTCTTACCTGAGAAACTGGAAGATTTTGCCCAGATAACGGAAAAGAAGACAGAAGCAGATAATGGTATCGGTCAGGATGATTTGACCCGTTTTGATCATTTATAAGTATGTTTCTATTTTATAAAAAGAATTCCTGGCTTCTTGTATTACTTTTTTTCACTTTGACTTCCTGTGATTCCAGGCGGGTTTTCGAAGAAAATAAAGCCATTACAGAAGGAAAATGGAAAGCTAAGGAAAAGATTAGTTTCACCGTTGCCATCATGGATACTTCCTTGGCATATAACATCTATCTTAATATAAGAAATGTTAAGGATTATCCTTATAGTAATCTTTTTTTATTTCTTGATACAAAATTCCCTGATGGCCGAATTTCCAGGGACACCCTTGAATGTCTGCTGGCTGATTACGATGGAAGATGGCTGGGTTCGGGAGCTGGGAGTGTTAAATTTAACCAGTTCCTGCTTCAAAAAAGTGTTTATTTTCATCAAAAAGGAATTTACCTTTTTAAACTGGAACAAGCAATGCGGGTCAATGAGTTAATTGGAATTCAGGATATCGGTTTACGGATAGAAAAATGAGCATCACACATATTCCAATATTACAGGATATGCAGAACCGGTCACCAAAAGAGAATTACCGGAAATATTTAATTGGTTTCTGGATTTCTTATCTCTTTCTGTTAATTTTTATCATTCTCTTCTTTATCGGAGTAGGATATGGATGGTTTGGTAAAATGCCCACTTTTGAAGAACTCGAAAATCCAAAAAGCAACCTGGCTACAGAAGTGATCTCTGCCGATGGCAAGTTATTGGGAAAATATTATATTGAAAACCGTTCCAATACCCAATATCAGGAATTATCTCCGAGTATCATTAATGCTTTGATTGCAACTGAAGACGCACGTTTTTTTAACCACTCCGGGATCGATTTCAAAGCTATTTTCAGGGTGGCCTGGGGAATGCTTACCGGATCCTCAAAAGGTGGTGGAAGTACGATTACACAGCAATTGGCTAAAAATTTATTTCCACGAAAAAAAGACAGGACCTTTTCTGAAACGGTGATGATCAAATTTAAAGAATGGATTACAGCCATTAAACTTGAGCGTAATTATTCCAAAGATGAGATCCTTTCTATGTATTTGAATACCGTAGATTTTGGGAGCCAGTCGTATGGCATTAAGTCGGCAGCCAAGACCTATTTCAATAAGTCTCCGGAAGAACTCGGGCCGGAAGAAGCGGCGGTTTTAATTGGCACCCTGAAAGCCCCAACCTGGTTCAGTCCGGTAAGAAACCCCGGCAGGGCTCTTGACCGCCGGAATACGGTATTAAGCCAAATGCAGAAATATGACTATATCAGTTTGACGGAATATGATTCCTTAAAAATGATACCGATTGATATGACAAATTTCCGGATTCAGGATCATACTACCGGAATTGCCACTTACTTCAGGGAGTACCTGCGTATGGTACTTACTGACTGGTGCGCCAGTCATCCAAGGGAAGATGGAACTCCATATAACCTGTATAAAGACGGTTTGAAGGTTTATACGACCATCGACTACAGGATGCAGGAATATGCAGAACAAGCAGTCCGTCAGTACTTGGGAAATGAACTTCAGCCCTCCTTTTTTGCCCATTGGAAAGGTCAGCCCAATGCGCCTTTTGTTTTTGAACCCAATGTTGAGAAGAAAGAAATTCAAAACCTTCTGCTCCAGGCCATGAGAAGGTCAGACCGATATTATCATTTGAAAACGGAAGGAGCCAGTGATGATGAAATACTTCAGGATTTCAAAATTCCTGTTAAGATGAAAGTTTTTTCATGGAAAGGAGAAATCGACACGATCATGAGCCCGATGGATTCGATAAGATATTATAAGTTTTTCCTTCAATCAGGTCTTATGTCGATGGATCCGCATACCGGTTATGTGAAAGCGTATGTTGGCGGAATTGACTACAGGTTTTTTCAGTATGATCATGTTAAATTGAGTAAACGCCAGGTTGGGTCTACATTCAAACCCTTTCTTTATACATTGGCCATGCAGGAAGGAGAATCCCCCTGTTCGCGTTATCCGAATGTTCAGCCTGTGATTGATCTGGGAAATGGACAGGTCTGGGCACCTGAAAGTGCCAGCGATGAACGCCGGGGTCAGCTGGTAACTTTGAAATGGGCGCTGGCCAACTCGAATAACTGGGTTTCTGGTCAGTTAATAAAAAAATATTCCCCGAAAGCGGTCGTCTCAATGGCACACAAAATGGGTGTCACGAGCGATATTCCTGCCGTATATTCCATTGCCCTCGGATCCTGCGATATCAGCCTCTATGAAATGGTTGGAGCCATGAGTGTTTTTGCAAATAAAGGAATATTCAATGAGCCTATCTTTTTTACCCGGATTGAGGATAAAAACGGAAATCTTTTACAATCGTTCAATTCCAAATCCCAGGAGGCAATTAGTGAAGAGACCGCATATCTGATGGTCTGCCTGATGAAAGGGGTGGTTGAAGTGGGCACAGGGGTAAGGCTCAGGTACAAATATGGATTTGACAACCCCATTGCCGGCAAGACCGGAACCACCCAAAATCAATCTGATGGCTGGTTCATGGGTGTTACTCCAGACCTTGTAACTGGTGTTTGGGTGGGATGTGAAGACCGTGCTGCTCATTTTCGCACCATTACACTTGGACAGGGAGCCCATATGGCTTTACCCATCTGGGCACTATACATGCAAAGGGTGTACTCAGACCCCAGCCTGCACATTTCAAAAAGAGATTTTGACCATCCTAAAAAACCCCTTGACGTAGATCTTGATTGCGGAGAAGAAGGCACACCCGGACCGGTAAAAGGGAAAAAGAAAAAACAGACCATCGACACGGATGAGTTTTAATCTTCTGTTTCAGTCCAAGACCTTCATCTTGAATAAAATCCTGTAACTTGGATTCTTGGGTGATTAAACTTTACATTCACCCGCGCCCGGTTCCATATATAGAAGTGCAAAAAAAAGCCTTCTTTGCTGTTAAAGCTGCTCAGGTCAATATATTCCTTCATCTTTACAGAATACCATTCCCTCGATTTGTTATTGCGAGGTATTTCAAATGATTGCCATTGAAGTCGTTTTCCGGATTTCTGAGATAAATCGAGCACCAACAAGGGTGTTTTTTGTTTGTCAGGCTCAAACGGAGTAGCTTCGAAATCAATTTCAAATTTCAGATAGTGGAATTTTGAATCAAGGAAAAGTTGCTGCACCAGCGACCGGAATTCGCCGGTTGAATCCATTGGATTGAGAAAAAGGGAATCTTTAATAGGCACTTCAATACTGTCTATTATATTCTGAAAAAGCATTTCTGGTGGAATCAGTTTATTTTGTTTGGTGATATAAGTATTCAAGATCTTAAAATCGGCAAGTTCTCTTTTCAATCTTTTATAGACTTCAACATCAATGGTGTCCTTTAACATCAATTCGGGTTGTATAAGTCGAATTCCTGCCTGCTCATAATAGAACTGGTGGTTCACATATTCCGGAATCTCTTTATTGTTCCAGATAAAAGGAAGAATATGCATATTCCTGGGTGATGAAGCAGTATCAATACCCGTTCCCAGCCAGGTAGCGACCGATTGAATTTTTAACCCATACTGCTGATGTAACATGGCCAGAATCGAAGGGGTCACATCCAGATGAGATGAAACTGAACTAAAGCAAACTGCATGCTTCAATAAAGGTGAATAAATAATCATCGGGACATGATAACGTTCCAGATAGGAAAACTTCGAAAGGTTCAGCTCTGGAAGTGCATGATCACCAGTAATGATAAAAATCGTATTTTCAAATCCCGGTCGTTTTCTGTAATTATCCATGAATACCTTAATGGCATGATCGGTATAAAGGACAGTCGCAAAAATATTCTTATACTTTTCAATTTCCATAGCCCTGGACTTGTATTCTGGCCCAGGATTTCTAAGCCGGTCTTCCACCTGGGAGAGATAAGAGGTCTGATCTGGTGGGATAAAAGGACTATGCAGGGAAAGTGTCAGATAAATATCCAGGCGGGGAGTCTTGAGAAGTGAATCCATGACCTCGAATGACCTGCCAAATAAATCCGTATCAGTATATCCCCAGCTATAACCTTCATTGAGGGTGTTCTTTTTATATTTCGGCCCAAAGGATTTCAAAATAAAATCCGTTTCCTGGCGACGAAGAAAATCTTCCATATAGTTGAATGCCGGATCTCCCCCATAAAAGAAACTGGCATAATAGCCGCCTTCCCTGAGATACCGTATCATCGATAAATGAAAAGGAATTTTAGCAACCTCATTGACAAATGTCGGATCGCCGGGTGGAAGGGAAGCAAACATTGCCGGTAACACATTAAATGTGCGGTCAGCAGTAGATAAAAAATTCTTCCAATACAGGCTCTGACCAGCAAGCGAATCCAGGAAGGGAGTGAAACTACCATAAATTGAATTATTCCCCATAAAGCAGGATGACAGGGATTCGACAATGATAAATACAAGGTTTGGCTTTTCTTTGCCAAGTGTAAAGAAGCTGCTTAAATGATCAGGCGTTCTGTCATAATGGAGAAAAGGATATCTGTTTCCTAAAAACTCAAATTCAGGATGAGCTGCATGGTAACGTGCGATTGCCGATTCAAGCATTAACTGGCTGGTCGAACCTTTTGAATCGCTTAAATACCCGGCGCATTTTTCAATAAAAAAATTAGTTTTATTCAGGGCAATATAATACCTGAAAGAACTGTTGTTAAAATCTTCTCTTGGACTGACCCATTTCAAAAAAAGCAGGGAGCCGATACTTAATATTACAAGAGATTTCCAGAGATATTTCGGTAAATGTATTTTTAAAGAAAGGAAAAAAAAGGTCAGGGTAAGAAGAGCCAGAATGATAAAGGGAAGAAAAGTAAAAAAATCAATTTTCACACAACTTCCCGTAATCATCATCATTTCCTTCAAGGTATAAGAAAAAACTACCTGATCGAGAGGCCGCAGTGTCATGGAAAAATATTGAAATAATGCCCACTCCGATAAGGTTAAAATAAGAAAGACAAGACCATAGAAAAGGATTCCCATCCATCTCTTCAGAAATGACAATAATACAAAAGGAATGAAAATTGCCCAGGCAACAAATTGCCAGAGAACAACATCAAGCAGACATCCATGCCATTCCAATGACAAAGCATCATCAGGCAAAGCATGCAGGGAAGAAAGATAATGATACTGTCCTAAACGAACAATCATTAAGATAAGGACTACCGCAATGTTTAGCCGGATAAAATCCTTGAAACAACATGTAAAACGGTTTTTCAGGCTATTTTTCATATTGTTTTACTCGATTGTCAATTCATAAATTTCACCCAGGATATCGTTTTTGGGGAAAGGAATGTTATCCTGTGAATACGGGGACCCTATCCACCACTTTGTATTATGGAATTCCTGGGTAATAATCATCAGCATCTGGTTATTGGGTACAGAAGTAACTTTATCATCTTCATATCCGACAACCCTGAGTTTATCTTTTGAAGGACCGATTCTCCAGATAATACGTTCAGGTTGCCAGTCAATCTGAAAATAAAAAAATTCCGAACCAAAAAGTTCGTCATCCAGTTCCAGCGTTTTTTCTGTCAATGCCCGGTAATTTTTATCCCAGCGGTGAGCCCAATAGGTATTTCCTTCAAAGGTCAACGGCCAGCATCCGTCATGAAAATCAGCAGGCTGCCAGCAAGCCATATCCCAATTGGTACAGGCTACTACTATTTTATCGTCACTAGCAATCACTTCTTCAGGGAATGGAACGTTCCAGTTTGACAGGTGAAACTGATCATCAATACCATTATTATAGGCTGGCGGAAGCACCCAGGACGGACAATAGGGAACTGTTTTCAGAATTTCAAAATCGATTTCCGAATAACCCACGTTTTTCACCCTCTGATCCTGTTGTCCACCATAATAATTTGCCATATATCCCCCATTATTGCAATCCCTTCTCAGGTTCCAGTCTCCCTGATCCATGGTAATCAGCCAGATGGCATTGGTAATTCCATTCCAGAGATTATTTTTATTCAGCAATTCGGTAAGTTTAGCTTTGACTGTCCATTTCCCATAGGTCATCCCATGACGGGTGATAACTCCCACATTTTGTTTTTGCCATTTACCAAATTCCGCTTTAGGGTTACGGATAGATATTTTATGGCTGACAGGATCAGAAACGACGGTTTCACAAGGATGAAGTGCTGTTGTGGCTGTTACAGAAATCAGTTCCTCTTTCCGATAAAAACGCTTATTCCAATTGTAATCCATCCTTGAATAATTGTCATTCAGCACATCTGCTATTACCGGAATATGGTTCATTTTTGTAGAAGCGTCGATATAATGGATAAACTGTTCAAAAGCAGCTGTCTTGTATAAAGAAGAATCCTGCCCGCAGAGATCATTGGCGTATTTATCAGTATTTTCTTTACTAAAATTATTCGGGTTGATATATATTCCTGATCCCAGATCGGGTTTGGCAATAACAGTCAGTTGTCCTGAATATTCTCTGACAATGGTATTTTGAATCTTTTTCCCGGCTCCGTAATTAAAATAGAAATAGGGATTCACGAAGCCTTCCTCACTTTTGAGACTCATGTTCTGAATAAAATCAGGAATGATTTTTTTTTCAATAATGTCTGAGGTTGTAACCACCAGTAAAAAGCTATATTTACCCATTCTGGGATTGCGTTTCCAGCGATCGTTCTTTCCATTCAGGTAGTACCGTTGTTCATCCCTTGGATTACCTACAATCCGGAACCGGCTTGTAATTTTATGAAACGCATCGTCCACAGGTATTAATTCTGTTTGAACCATTGTCGTGGATACATTTTCCCAACTGCCGTAGAAATTTTCCGAAGCATAGGGATGTTGTTTTGCAGTATCCTGTCCATCTCCTCTTTCCGGGAACTTATATGATTCATTTTGATAAAAAATCTTAAAATAAAAGGGCTGAGGTGAAGTCCCGGTATTTTTAATACGAAAGATAAGGTCAAAATATCCGTCATCGGTCTGGTTACCCGAAGGAATGATAAAACCATTTTCTTTTGCACCGGAATAATCAACATACAAGGGCGTATTTTGGTCCCAGTTGAGGAGCGGGTCAAACTCTTTAATCACAAACTGATCGCAGGTCACCAGGCTGGAATCGGGATTTTGGTTGCAGCCGGAATTTATCCCTGAAATCAATAACATGAAGCATAAAAGATATGGGAAACTCTTTCTCATTTCTATTATTTTAACGAAGGTGAATATAATTCCATGAAGTCGGGCAAGCTCTTTGTTTCTTTTCCATTCGAACCGATGATAAAAAATGCAGGTACTGACGATGTCGAAAAATTCCCTGGAATTATTTGAAGTGATTCATAATATTTCGGATTAAAATCCTTGTCAAATCCATGAAAATCAATATTTCCAAGGATCTGAAACGTGGTGTCGTTGAATTTCACTTGTTTCAGATCAAACCGCCAGTCTCGGTTATATCTGAATATCAATTTCATTCCCTTGGTACCAGCCTCTCCGGTATAAAACCGGTCAGTCATTTTAAGTGTGTCGAGACCTACCGTTTTTCCGAAGAAATCCTGTTTCTCCGAAAACCGCGATTCGAATTTTCCATTCGCCTGATTAAACCAGCGTAAAGAGTAGTCGTATTTCCCCGTTAATTTATTTTTCACAACAGTCAGCAAGATGTCCTGATTGATATCAGGAAGAAATCTGTCAACATTCATGCAGATATTATAGGTAGAGGGATCCCATTCCTTGACTGGGCTTCTGTCACCTTCGGCAACAATTTTCCAGGCATCTTTTTTAACCTGATCAAATTGCAGCATTTTCCAGTAACCTTTATCCATCAATAAGAGTAATTCGGAAATTCCATCTTTGTTAAAATCACCGGAGGACAGCAATTCACTTTTCGAAACCGAGACTCCGGACAGGTTGCAGTTCCCTGTTTTCCAAAGAATACTAAATGAAACATCTGAAGATGCTGAGGAACAAGGGGAATTGGCCTTGGTAAATTTTCCGAGTAAAAGACCCTGCTCTGAGGAGATCAGTAGTTGTTCTCCCTGGCCTGAGATGAATTTCCCTTTCAGGATTTTTCCGGAAGAAAAAAATGGTATTACATCCGTAGGGATTTGAACGGGAATTTTTTTTAATGTCGGAAAGTTGGAGCAAAAGCAAAAGAGATGTGGCTTGAATCCGGGTTTTACAGCAAGCACTTCATCCAGACCTCCAGGTTCAGCAAGAAAATTTCCTGCGATGAAACTATCTGAAGAGGAAAGTTCCCCGACATTTTCCAGGGCTTTCGTTTTTTCCAGGTAGAATGTGGGAAATGGCGGGTAATTGAATCTTCCGGTAAAACTGATTCCCTTCGTCATATCCACCAGCGCTGAATCACCCCGGCGTTCAGGCGGACTGCCGAAAACCATGTAATAATCATCGACAAGAATATCTGTTGGACTATTGTTCCAGAAATATATTTTCAGTTTATACTCCGGTTTGAATGTTATTTCGCCGAGATCGATATTTCCGCTTATTTTAAACCATTTCCCTGTCGGGATACCAGGTCCTGTCAAATTCACACCTTTCCAGCAAACATTCACACCCAGTTCATTTGAAGCAGCAAAAACAAGGGTGGCGGTAACTTGTTTGGAAGTTGGAAAAACATATATCCAGGCGCTGAGAGAAACCGATTTCAGATTTTCCAGTCCGATTTCTTTGGCTGTTCTTTCAATGGCTGCTCCAAAGCTGTTTTGGCCAAAGGCTTTAGAAGAATATTTCCCGGAATGTGCAATACCTTTATAAAAGTCATCGGGAGTATTTCTATCCGGGATCACTTCAAAATCGAAATACAGGCTATGGGGTGCCCTGGAATGTATTTTCTGTGGATTAACAAATTCTGTTTCAGAGGAAGAAGGAATACTGACCACTTTATTGAAAGGAAAGTATTTCAGACCCAGTGCAACCATGACAAGGGAAAGTGGTACGATAATAATGACAGCAATAAGCCATTTCTTTTTTTTCATATGTTCAGGTTATCGGATGCGGATCATACTTTTTGTTTCTGAATGTTCGGGGGTTATCATCCTGCAATAATATACCCCTGCCGGAACGGTATTCCCCTGTTCATCGTTTCCATCCCAGAAGAGAAAATGATTTCCGGCAACAATCTGATTTTGATGGTATATCCTGACTTTTTTACCCTGAGCATTAAATATTTCAAAAACAATTTCAGCGGGATCGGATAAGTTGTATTGAATTTTAGTAGAATATAAGAAGGGATTCGGGCAATTGCCCTTGAGGGAAGTAGAAAGATCAGCTCCTGGATTTTCAGAGGAATTCAGATTGAGTATATGAAGCTGGACTGGCACGATCTGATTGTTGTTAAATCCATCCTTCGCGATGATGTTGCAGGAATAGTTCCCGGGAGGTAAATTACCGGCATTAAAGGCCAGGCTGACTTCTGCCGTTTCATTACTATAAAGGATTCCGTTATTGCCGGATAATGAGAGCCAGGAATTCCATAATCCGGCATTTTTAATCCGGATAAATCCAGGTTTATCATGGGGTGAATTGCCAGCCTGATCTCCATGAATATTATAAACCAGGAAAACATCTTGCTGAAACGATTTATCTGTCCTTCCGGTAAGTGTGGAAACTGCTGACTCACCCGGCTTCACCACACCTGTTCCACCGGACAGCTCTCCATGCCAATGCTGGGGCAGGCCTGTACCGACAGTTCCCTCATAGGCAAGTTCTCCCAATGATCCCCCTGTAAAATTTGTGGCGGTATCTATCTTTACATGAGGAGGCATATCAACTTTTACATGACTGATGTTTTCATTATCATTACTCTGGTTATGCAGAATGAGATCCCAGGAAAAAGCCTGACCCGGAATAAAGGTTTCAGTGGAACATTCCAGAAAAGAGCCTGATTGGCTTACAGGAGAATGTGTATTTTTATTTACCAGGGTATCGAACACCAGGGCAGAGAAAGATAACCTACCCCCACCGGTATTCGTAATATAAAGTTTGTCGGTGGCCGTTTGACCGGGATCGAGGGTTTTCTCAAAAGTACTGGGAGAAGCAGATAAATGAGGTTGGGCACCTTCAATCAGCGGGAATTGAATAAAATCAAGAAAAGCACAATCGTATCCGGAGCTGATTGAATAATCCTTATGATATGTCCAGATAAAGGTGTGGTATCCTTTCTGAACCTCATATGACACCTGATTCCAATCCCCTTCTCCATCCCAACGCTGCATTTCATAATTATCAATATAGAATGTCAGGTAATCATAGTTAAAATTTCCGCTTGGGTCATGTTCGCAGGAAACCTTTTTCCAGAAACTCAGGACTCCATCCTGAAGAACACGAACATTGATATACAAGGTTGTTTCCTGGTTATCAATAATCCAGCCTGAGCGGCCTGAGAAACTTCCTTCATGACGAATGACCGGATCAATTCCCCAAGAAGCGAGTCCGGCAGACTGCCAATTGAATTTTATCAGATTTTCCGTCTCGAAATCTTCAATAATTTCCCCGGAATAAAAATAAACGCTGTCAGATGAATTTTGGTTCTGGCTGGTATTGATATATGCCATCATCCGGTAAAGATGTTCAAATGGCACCGATGTGGAAGCAGTGACATGAAATGTCATACCCTTCGCGGAATCGGGTTTAAGCATGGAGATATAACCGGAATTCACATCAAGGGTCAGTTCGGGATCAGCTGAAACAAGAGATACATTGATTTCAGAGGCAGATACTCCCCCATAATTTTTTATGGTAAGAAGCATATCTGCAGATTCGCCCGGGTCTAATCGATGATTATCTCCATCTACAATTTCGACATTTGAAATATGGAATTCAGGGGCATAAGCCACCAGGGCAATGTCAATTTGAGAGTTCTGTTGTGGCGCCTGCAATGTCAACGGAATGGTAAACGGATGATTATTCGGGATATTTGGAGAAACCATCATGCTAACAGCATGTGTCACGGTGAGGATTTGACCTCCGTTTATAACCGGTATGGTAGTTGAAGGGTTGGACAATGTAATAAACGGATCGGTATTCGCTATGGATATCAGAATATTGTTTACCGGCTGTGTGCTCAGATTAGTCAGTGTGAGATTCAGATAAGCGGTTTCCCCGCATTCAATCACATTATCGCTTCCCGACTCGACGGCGTATTCGATCAGCAACCCATAAATGTTAAACAGCAGGTTCTTCAAAGAGGATATATTGTTATTATCGGTGACCCTGAAGTTCACTGGAACATTAAGATAAGGTTGCGTTGGCGTACCAGTAAAGAGGCCATCTTCGGTAATCTGCATATCCGTAGGGAAACCGCATGCGGTAAATTTGTCAAGGGTGTTGAGGGTGATAGTAGTCGCGTTATTCAGCAAGGAATACTGATAGTTTTTATTATCTCCGGAAGAAATTCCTCCGGTCCAGATGGTAGTCGTCGGATAATTCATATCGCCATAATAAAACTCAATCAGGCCACTTTGATAAAATTTTACGGCAAAATTCAGGTTGGTCGTCGACATCCCCGAGATAGATGCTTTCCAGCGAATGGTTGCCGATGTTGAATTTCCCTCGTACCAGATTCCCTGAGCCTGGGAGGGATTTATGGCCAGGTCGGCCATAAATGGCGCTATGACCGGAGATTGCCGGAACAGCAATGATTTATCGATCAGAAATGGCCAGGTATAGGGTTGGTCGTCGAATACGATATAGCCATCAGCATATATATATAATTTATTGATATTTTTTTTATAATATGGGAAATTAAAATCCAGGACCTTGGTCGCATAACCTGAATTGTTGTTTGTGAGGGTCAGTTGCTGGGCATTTACAGTAGGGAAGGGGGAGGTTGAGATCGTTTCAGGATAATCGAGTTTCACGTCCCAAAGATAGGGAGGTGTACCACCGTTCGCCGTTAATTGTACTGAATAGGGTTGATATAAAGGAGCGGGCGGAAGGCTGTTATTGATGATGGATGGTTTATTAAAATTAATCGTTTGATTCAGGTTCAGCCTGGTGATTGTATTGTTTTCAATCGGGATATTGGATCCGGGATAGCTATTAATTACCGGGGATCCGGATGTATAATCAATCAAAGACCAGTTTACGATTGTTCCGATGGCTGTTCCATTCGGGTCGTTTTCCTGGACCTGCAGAAAATACCTGGCCGGCTGACCGCTATTCAGAAGGGAGAGTAAAGGTGTTAAATCAAGACCAAATTCAATGGTTTTATCTGTTTCCGCCGTACCTCCCTGCATATAATAATCGCCACCCTGATAATTGAAAACAGGGAAATCAAGAGTTGTTGCAGGTACTGATGCCCCGAGGTCAGTACTCATTCCGACTGAAACTTTCAGCTTATTGCGGGATGTATGATTCAGGGTGAGTTTCATAGTCAATTTCGGCTCACAGGTTTGTTTTATATCAATCACATAAATTGTATGATTCCATATCCCTCCATAACCGATATTATCAGCAATATTTTTATACATGGTATAACAGAATCCCTGATTACTCCATCCGGGTCCGGCATAACCATTGGCGAATTTCAGCCCACCCATTTCCCAATCGTGCATATTTACCAGTCCGTCACCATTGATATCAATATTATTGGTGAACTTACCATCTCCATTGAAATCGTAACGAATGGAGTCGTTGTATCCGCAGATCGTCCAGGCATGTGAAGGGCTTCCACCCCAATAGGTTTGTACATATTTCCCGGCCTCAGGAGTTCCCGGAGGCAGCACGGTTGAAGGGGTCCCGAAATAATTTCCATAGATGTTTCCGACCCCGCCCACAGCGGCACCTTCAAGGTGATCGGCCAGCCAGTATTTGAGGGTAAGCAACCCTTCCGGACTATCGGCCCTGATGGCCCTGACGTAATTCAGGCGGTTTTGCATACCGTTATAATACTTATCATAACCGGTTATCCAGCGCAGGTATCCACCTGTATTTAAGGCTCCACCATAATCGGTTACATTCATGGTGCCACAGGCCTTTATTATTTCCCAGGAATCAAAAAAACTGACTCCCTGATAATTGTTTGCATTATTCAGAAAATCCCAGGCAAAATGTGTGGGATATTGATTGTTCGTGTTATTTGCAGGTAATCCACGCAGTCTATCGAGTTCATAAGTGAAGTTAAAGGCAATACTCGCCGATTGTCCGCATTCGTAACCGCTCTGATAGGTAATTGGCCTGAAATAAGGCTGGGTTGAGTTATCCACACTCTGTGGCAGAAGGGGGGCATTGGGACCTTTGTATTTCTCCGGAAGCTGAAGCAGTGGAATGTTGGAAAGGACAAACAGCTCATCGGGAGTCAGGGAAACAGGTTCCAGGCCTTGCTGAGCTGGCAGGTCCTGTGCCTGGATTTTATAGATAAGAATGCTAAGTAAAAAGACTAACCCAAAAAGGAAGAGCTTTTTCATAAGAAGATTTTATAAAACACCATTACAATATTAACGATTTTGTTTCGATTGGTCATACAGATAATTGGCATCACGGTAAAGCATGGTATCCAGGGATACATTCCGCTCCTTTGCTTTCTTTTCAATAGCTGATAGCCATTCCTGGTTATTAAAGATGGAAAGGACGAGGTAGAGGATGCTGTCCTGCCTTGTTTTCCCCTGGATCTCATTGTAATTGTTGTAAAACGTGTATTCCGCGTCATTCCGAATCATTTCATCCAGGGGACGATTTTTTCTTTTTGCTTTTTTAACCAGGAATTGGAACCAGCTCCTTTCATTCCTGATATCGTTTTCGATGGAATAAACATGGTCGTCTTTAATTTCGGGATGAAACGCCAGATATGCTTCATCGGCAAAGTTCCAGAATCCATAGTGCAGGTTGATCTCAGAGATCATCAGAAGGATGACATTGAATTTCCTGTAGCTTGATAGCAAATTCGATTTATCCACGTAAACCGGCGGGTTATAATGCTGATAGGGATACAGTTTGCGGTTATAATACCAGTATTCCTGTTTTTTAAAAAGTTTGTCAGAAATATCAGGGCAGAAATTCACATAATAACTATCGGCAATGACCAGTGCCGATAACTTCCGTTTTTCAGGATTGTCTTCAATTTTCAATTTCGGATAAGCCCCCAGTGTTTTAGGAAGGGGCAGCCACAGGTTCAAAATTTCACCGATATCGTTATCGGTGAAACGGGCCGTGTCGGAAAGTTCTATACATTCAACTGAAATATCCGGAAGATTGCTTTGTGTTCTTTCCTGGATATAATTTTTAAGCGTATCAGCCGCCAGGGCAACTCCATAAATACTCCAGTGCATTCCATATTTCGGGAAAAGAGGATATCGTGATGTATCCTTGATCTGTTTGAAATATTCATTCAGGTCAAGGAAGGGCAAGCCGATGGATACTGCCCTGTTTTTTATATACTTATAATTTGACAAGGTACGCTTCTCTGGATGATAGCGGTCAGGAATATATTCAGGTATAACGCTTGCTTTTCCGGGTTCGAAAACGAGGATCAGCTCAATATTTTGTGCCTTGAGACTATCATAAACGTTTTTCAAACGGATCATCTTTTTATCCAGCACCTTATCTCCAATAAAATAATTGCCGGTATATTCCAGGATATAATCTTCTTCATAGAGGTATCCCTCCTTCCCGGAGATAAATCCCTCTGAATTACAGACATTGAAAAGACTGAAATCCATTTGATTCCTAAGTCTGAACAGGATTTTTCTGAAACCGATATGGTTTTCCATCCTGTTGCAATATTCCTGCTGGAAATCGCCTTTGAACCACCTTTCCCAAGTAAACCGCTTTAAATCAGGTTTTTCCACTATATTTATAAAAAAACCATAAAGGGGCTTTTCTTCCACCAATGTGTACCTGAACTGGAACCAGGAAATCCCGAATAGGATAAGTAAAATGAAAAAAAATGATTTTTTAGCGAAAAGCATATCAGGTTCTCCTTCCGGTGTTAAAATCTGAAATAAATAAAAGGATTGAATCCGGAAGAGGTGATCGCTGCTTCGCTCAGAATAAAAAGAAGAATGGCCAGTAGTGACATGGTTACGATGGCTGCATTTTTAGGTGTATCATAAAGCCGGTTGATCCATGATTCTATTTTTTTTCGTCCACCCCAGAAAGAGAACAGGACTGCAATGATCAGTATGGTCCAGAACTTCGGGTTTAACCAGATTCCGTTTTCGCCCGAACGGAATGAAAACATTCTGCCGATGTACTCGAGGGCAGCCGAAATCGAATCAGCCCGGAAAATCACCCATCCGATGGTGATAAAGAAAAAAGTGATCAGAATACTGGGAATTTTTCCGGCTTTTTTCAGGTATTTCAACAGGAAAAGCCTGTCGATGATCAGAAATACTCCCTGGTAAATACCCCAGATAATAAAAGTCCAGGCTGCACCATGCCAGAAGCCACATAATAGAAAAGTAACGGAAGTGGCCACAAGATAAATTATTTTATCGGCCCGTATTCCCCAATAGCGTTCCTTTGGCATTTTCCTGGAAGTGGAGTAAGCCAGGGGTAAAAAGATATAATCGCGGAACCAGAAAGAAAGGGTAATATGCCATCGTCTCCAGAACTCTGTAATGCTTTGCGAGATATACGGGCTGTTGAAGTTCTCCGGAAGTCTGAATCCCATCATCCTGGCCAGGCCGATAGCCATGTCGGAATAACCTGAAAAGTCAAAATAGATCTGGAAAGTATAGGCAATGGCTCCTATCCACGCCATCCCGCTGGAAAGTTCATCAGACCCGAGATTGAATATTTCATTTACCGTAACGCCCAGAACATCTGCAATCAGAACTTTTTTTGAAAGACCTATGACAAAGCGGTAAAACCCGATCAACCGGTCGTCGATTGAATCCCGGTTTTGCCTATCCCCAATCTGGTTTGCAATTTGTCCGGGTCTTACAATCGGGCCAGCCAGAAGCTGAGGGAACATGAAAACATACAGGGCATAATCCCAGAAACGTTTAAATCCGGCAAATTGATTTTTATAAATATCAAGCGTGCAGGCAAGTTTCTGAAAGGTTATGAAAGAAATCCCCACAGGCAGTGCGATTTTAATCCATGTTCCTGGTTTTATCCCGAACCAGGCTTCCATCACCTGGAACTGATCGACAAAAAAGTTCATGTATTTAAAATACAGTAAAAGTCCAAGGTTCAGAAGAACGGAAATCCAGAAAAAAATTCTTCTTTTACCGCCCTTTGCCTGCATCATACCCCGGATCAGAAGGTAATCGACGATCACTGATCCCGCAACGAAAAACACGAATTTCGGCGCTCCCCAGGCATAAAAGAAAATACTGGCCACAAAGAAAAACCCGTTTTTATACTGGCCGGCTAAAAGAAAATAGATAATAAGAACGGCCGGTAAAAAATAAAGCAAGAATAGACTGCTGCTGAATACCATATAATATAATTTATTGTTTCTTGTTCATTTCTTCTGTAAACAGAAAAATAGCATCATTTCGTAAGACATCCTTCAAAGGAATGCCCGATTCTTTTGCTTTCCTGGTCTGGCGGGCAAGCCATTCAGGATTATCCTTCATGGATTGTTCAATCTGCCGGATCTTATTGCCGGGGCAAGTGTCGAATTCAGCATATGCCCGTTCAATGAAGGTCGATCCCGGGTTTCCGCCACCTGCACCGACCTGGAAAAGGATCACAAAATTTTGTCTTTCAACCGCTGTTCTCAGATCAATTTCTTTCGTACTCTTTGCCCTGGAAAAAGATTCAGGAAAAACATCCTTGTCATAATACCAGAATTCCTTATTCCGGAAAAGGCTGTCGATGATTCCCTGATCATACCATCCCCAGAAAAAGCTGTCGCCAATAAACAGAGCGGATGGCTTTACAGAAACAGAATCATGAACAATGTGAAAAGCCGGGTAAGCCAGGGGAACATGGGGTGCATCCCAGATAAGATTCATGGTTTTATTGATATCGTCATCGTTATGCCTTGGTTTTTCAGTCAGGATAATACTATCAATAACGAGTTCGGGCATTTTATATCCTGTTTTTTGTTCCAGGAAACGGGTAGCAGAATCTGCAGAAAGGAAGGCACCGTAATCGGTCCAATGTACACCAGTAGTAGGAAATAAGGGGAAACGGGAAGTATCCTTCATGTCCCGGAAGTATGGATTGAAGTCAAGTACATGAATGCCTGATTCTGCTGCTTTCCGCGTGAAATAATCACGGCCTGTCTGGTGTCGCTTCATTTTCAGGAAGCGATCGGGGATGTTTTCGGGACAAAAAGAGCCTTTATCCGGCGGGATGAGAACCAGGAGGAAAATTCCCTTTGTTTTCCAGAGAACATCCTGGATGGCTTTAAGCATCCTGACTTTTTCATCAATTATCTTTTCACCAAGAAAATCCTGTCCCAGATAACCCCGGATATATCCGCTTGCAAAGAGTTCATGGTTCTTCCCTGTTACCACCCGCTCTGCGTGGGGAACTGAAAACAGGCTGAAATCAACCTGATTATAAAGACGGACAAAATCGGGTTTCAGTCCGATAGAATCTTCGATATTTTTTTGGAGTTGCGCCTGGAAATCTCCTTTGAACCAGGAAATAACTGAAAATTCCGGAGGAGGTTGATGTTCAAAATATCCCTTTAGCGGAGCTGATCCAATTGGTTTAAAGGTGTTCTGAAATGACGGTAATACAAGAACAGCCAGGACAAGCAATAAAACCAATTTCTTGATTAATTTCATTTCCCGGTGTTTGATTTTTCAGTCAATAATTTCAGTGCTCTGTCAACAAATCCATAACCCGCATTGCCATAGCCTGCATTGGTTTGAATGAAAATAATAACATTCTGCCTGTCGATCGACTGTCCCAGGTCTAAATCGCTAACAATGTTTTTTTGCTTTATCCCGTCAATATATACATTATGATCATAGTACCAGAATTCTTCATTGCTAAAAATGTTTTTAATATAACCTGGTTTAGACCAGCAAAAGTAGAAACTATCGCCGATAAATAAGGCAGATAACTTCTTTTCAGTATTGGTTTTCCGGTAATAAAAATGAGGATAGGCAAGCGCTGGATGAGGAATGTTCCAGATCAGATTTAAAGCCTGATTCATATCATCATCCTTTTCACGGGCAATATTGGTAAATTCCAGCTTGTCGAGTACAGGCTCAGGCAGGGTTATTTCCAGTTTATTGTTTAAATAATGTATCAAAGAATCCATGGCCAGGTATGCTCCATAGGAGCTCCAGTGAATGCCTGTTTTGGGATATAGAATGAATCCGGAAGTGTCTTTAATCTCAAGGTACCATTGGTTGAAATCAATAAAATTGACGCCCGTCTTTTCCAGTCCTTGCTTGTACCATTGATAGTTGGTGGTGTCTTTCCCTGACTTCAGAAACCGATCAGGAATATATTCCGGGTAAAAACTGCCTTTATCCGGAGCAAAAATGACGAGCATCAGAATATTTTTCTCTTTCCATAATCTTTCCTGAAGTTCCTTAAACTGCCAGACCCTGGCATCAATTTTTTCTTTCCCAAAAAAATCACGGCCCAAATAGGCTTTAATATAAGGTTCTTCAAATAAATAATTGTGCTTGCCCACGACAAGTTGTTGTGCATGAGGAACGCCAAAAAAACTGAAATCAATCTGGTTGTACAAGCGGACAAAAACTGGTCTTAATGGTATTGTCCTTTCAGAAAAAGGGCCAACCATATCCTGGAAGTTTTTGCTAATAATGTTTCCAAATGATATGACAGGACGCTTCAGTGGTTCATAATAACCATAAAGTGGTCTTGGTGTAATGGGTTTGAAAATCTTCAATACAAGAGGAACACAAAGGAAAATGATGGTGATTAATAAAACCGTTCTCTTTATCCAAAACATCCTGAATCAATTTTTATTGGGTGATTCGAATACACTAATCTCAAAATCATCAATATACATTTCCTTATCGCCACGATACCAGAAATAGGACTGGAAAATGTCGCTCCGGTCAATAACAAAAGGGGTCATATAATCCATGGTAACCTTATTCCATTGATCCGGTATAAGGCTTTCGTTTTCAAGTTGTAACATCCTATACTTGTAATTTTTTCCCTTCTGATTTACGGTAATCACCAAACCGCACTTCGCTTCTTGTGAAGCACCCGAAAAATAGACGAATCCTGTGGCCCGTATCCATACAATTTCTTCTTTTGTGAGGTCTTTGAAGGCAATATCAGGACCGGGTGAAAATCGCTTATTCTGGTTGAGTTTGAAAGCGTAATCGCCAGAATTTGCATATTCTTTGCTATAATGACCTGCAACGTTTGGGTCCACTTTTTCAAAATCAAATTTCCAGATAATTCTGGAAAGATATTTTTGTGTGTTTTCTAAAAATTCCTTTGCATCAATCTCATCAATAGGCTCAAGGAAAGCCCGGTCAATTTCATGAATGCTGGTTTTTCCAAACACAGTCCAGTAGTACTTTTTTGTCATCTGTGATGGATCCAGAATAAAATTCATGTATTGCCAGGTCTGGAACAGATTCAAAGCCAGTAACAGGGAAATGAGAATAAAAACAGGTCCTTTGAGAAACCAGTCGCGTTCTTCCATCCACTGAATGAAAGCTCCGAGCGGAAAAGCAAGCAGGACATAGGATTCCATTAATGCCCTTTGTCCGAAACTTCCCCCGTACCACCAGGTAGGCCAGGAAGAAACAACGAGAAGGTTCACAATAAAGAATGAAAGGACCGATAAAAAAACAGAGCGATACCTAAATGCCAGGGAGAAGAATCCAAACAAGGCAAAGACCATGACCGGAGTATAAACAAGCCATCCCTTTTTATAAGAAAACATTACTTTCCAAAGGTAAGGTGCTATCCATTGAAGTTTTTCGTTTTTCTCGTAACTGTAATATAACCATGTACCGGCATGGAGTTTCCAATACATCAGTTGGAGAAAAATCATTGCCAGCATTAAACAGATCATCAGGAATACCTGTACGTGGTATTTTTTAACCAATCTCCATTTTTTAAGCCATAATTCCCTTGATCCTGTTGCCCAGAGTAAGGGAAACAGGATAATCACTCCACTTGTTGGTCTGACCAGGATGGAAAGCCCAATAAGCAAACCCAGGAAGCAGGCTGATGTCCAGGATTGTCGCTCATGCCAGCGAATCGTGAGCCAGACGATCAGGGCGAACAGCATGAAAAGGGAATTGTGCGGCATTGCTCCATCATATGCGGTAAGCTCAAAGAAATTGGTCCCCAGTACGATAATGATCATCACCAGGGCCGTTACTGTCTCGTTGAAGAACCTGAGCAAAATTTTCCGGAGGAACCAAATCCCCGTAATGGCATAAACCAATCCCCCCATGGCAATGCAAACTTGGTAGGGCAATGCAAACCCATCCGGTAGATATCCATGCAGATATGCCAATCCATGAGCAATAAAAAAGAAAGGAGCATAAAGGATGGAAAGTCCCAAAGGATATTTCATCACATAATCTCCGGCAGGTCCCTGATAGGCCTGATAAAAGCTATGGGTTGGGTGATAGGTATCCAAGATGTGTTGGACCCAGGTAAAATCAGTCAAGCCAATATCATGGTGGATAAAATAAGCAGGCAGATAAAGATAATAGCCAAAAACGTCCCACGAAAGAACAGACAGCACATCATAAGTCAGAAACCTGGGTAATAAAAATCTTGAAAACAGCAAACAGGCAGCCAGCAATAAGAAAATATAAAGTGAAAGATGGTTGTGGCTTGACTTTAGATCTGTGAAACTCATTTCGGTGGAATAAGAAAATTATTTCAGATATTTTCGGTCAAAAACATTGTATTTTAACAGACACCATACTGCACGGAAAGCATCTTTCAAACGTATTTTTTTACCTTCTTCATAAGTACGGCCATAATAAGATATTCCGACTTCATAAATCCTGATTTTAGGAAATCGGGCTATTTTACTGGTCACTTCAGGTTCGAATCCAAACCGGTTTTCCTTGAAATGGATTTGCCTGATGAAGTCGGTCCGGAACAATTTGTAACAGGTTTCCATGTCGGTCAGGTTCAGGTTTGTGAACATGTTGGAGGTAAACGTAAGAATTTTATTACCAATGGAATGCCAGAAGAAGAGTATGCGATGCGGCCGGCCGCCCATAAAACGGGAACCATAAACCACATCGGCAAATCCATCCAGAACCGGTTTCAGGAGGATATTATATTCCTCAGGATCATATTCCAGATCGGCATCCTGAATTACCATATAATCACCGCTTGCTTCTTCAATGCCCCGGTGAATGGCTGCTCCTTTCCCTTTATTACGGTCCTGTTTAAAAAACCGGATATTTTCACCAGGATGCTGGTTCATATATGAATTTATAACATTTTCCGTATCATCACTGCTGCAATCGTCAACAATTACAATTTCTTTTCGTACATCTTCAATCAATTTTACGGAGATCACCTTATCGAGAATACGGTGAATGGTTGCAGCTTCATTGTATGCAGGAATTAAGATACTTAATTTGGTCGATGCCATATCTGTTGGTTTATTCATAAAAATAGATCCGTTTAACCCTTCTTGAAATACTGGTAAGCACTTCATACGGTATGGTGCCTATCTGACGGGCAAGTTTTGTTACCGGGTGTATTTCGCCGAAAATGACGACTTCATCTCCTTCAAGAATGTCAGATGACGTGAGATCAGTGATATCGATCATGGTCAGGTCCATACAGATATTGCCAATAATCGGAGCTGGCCGGCCATGAATAAAAAGAGTTCCTGCCCCATTGCCCAGGCGGCGGTTAAGTCCATCAGCATAACCGATTGGCACAATAGCTATCACCATATCTCTGGCGGCTTTCCCTTTACGGTTATACCCGATGGTATCTCCGGCCCGAACATGCTTAATCTGTGTAATAACTGATTTAAGGGTACTCACATTCCTTAAAGCTGATTGTTCTTCCTCGTCCATTCCCACTCCATACAGGCCAATCCCTAATCTGACCATGTCGAACTGGGCTTCAGGAAAGCGGCTTATTCCTGCTGAATTCAGAACATGCCGCATGACCGGATAATCCAAGGATTGAGTAATTTTATTGCTCATTTCGAGAAAAATCCTGATCTGATCCCGGGTAAAATTATCTTCTGCAGGGTCTTCGCTGGCAGCCAGGTGAGAGAAAATGGATTGGACATGGATTCCTGGATCAGCAATTAGAAAGGAGATCAGTTCGTCAAGATCATTTTCCTCAAATCCCAGGCGATGCATGCCGGTATCCAGTTTGATATGAACACGGATGGCCTCCTGGCTGGAAGTTTGGTTTCTTTCAATGGTTTCTTTCAGCAAGCGGAGAATCCGGAGATTATATATTTCGGGTTCCAGGTTAAATTTCAGCAGGGTATCGAGGCCATGTTCTTCGGGACTCATCACCATAACAGGTAAATGTATTCCTGCTTTTCTTAATTCCACGCCCTCATCGGCATAGGCCACCGCCAGATAGTCGGCATGATAGAACTGCAATACATTGGCAATTTCAAAACTTCCGCTCCCATAAGAAAACGCTTTGACCATGGCCATGGTTCGTGTTCCCCGCTTCAATTTTGACCGGAAATAATTCAGGTTATGAACAAGTGCATCGATGTTGATTTCCAGGACAGTTTCATGGGCTTTCAGCTGCAGTATGGCACTGATTTTTTCAAACTCAAAAATACGGGCCCCTTTCAGCAGGATGGTTTCATTTTGAAAAGAGGATAATGGAAATTGATTCAGGAAATCTTCCGTCTTTTCAAAGAATATTTTCTGCATGCAGAATTTATCGCCATACCTCGAAATATCCCTGCCAATACCAATGATCCGGTCAATTTTTTTCAGTAAAAGCAGTTCGGCAATTTCCTGGTAAAGCTCTTCCTTGTTACGTCCGCTTTGCAAAATATCGGACAGGATGATTGTTTTTTTTCGTTGCTGATTTTGCTGGTCAAGAAAATCGATGGCAATGCTTAGTGAATTGAAATCAGAATTATAACTATCGTTGATCAGGGAGCAATGATTGATGGCCTCTTTCAGTTCCAGGCGCATCGCGATTGGAGTAAGAGCAGCTGCGGGATGCAGGATGCAGGATGCAGCCTGCCTGCCGGACAGGCAGGGCTGGCAGAGAACGATCATGGTGGCCCAGCAGTGCATTACATTTTCGATGGATGCGTCATCAGTAAAAGGAAAGGAAAAAGAATATTCAGCCGAATGATAAACAGCGGTGATGGTGGTTGACCGGATGGATTTATCAATGGATGTTATGACAAGATCAGCCTCACAATTCCGGCTCCAGGTAAATGTTTTCAGGTTGGAAAAGTGTATATCCGAATGCAAAACTTCAGTGATGAGTTGATGGTCGGCACAATAAACAAGTGTTCCCGAATGAATGAACAGTTTCAATTTCTCCTCCACTTTCTGGCGGTGATCATGAAAGTGTTCATCATGGGCAGTACCGATGTTGGTAAAGATTCCGATGGTAGGCCGGATAATGGGTTCGATCTTATCCATTTCTCCCGGTTGTGATATTCCTGCCTCAAAAATAGCCAGGTTATTTCCGGCGTTCATTTTCCAAACAGAAAGCGGAACCCCGATCTGGGAATTATAACTTTTCGGGCTGCGGATGATCCTGTAATCGGGATTCAGCATCTGAAACAGCCACTCCTTAACGATGGTTTTTCCGTTGCTGCCTGTAATTCCGATCACCGGATAATTGAACTGCTTGCGATGAAATGCCGCCAGCTGTTGTAGTGCCATCAAGGTATCCGGAACTACAATAAAACAGGCAGGTGGTATCCGGTATCCTTCATCTGCCATCCTGCTTATAAGAAAAATCCTGACTCCCTTTTCATAAAGCTCGTCAATGTAGTTATGCCCATCATTTCTTGATGAAGTCAGGGCGACAAAGAGACAATGTTCCGGTTGTATCAGCCGGCGGCTATCGATGAGCAGTTCCTGGATGATGGGATCATCCGGCAGGGTTGAATGTAGAAACCCATGGGTGATTCTGACAAGTTCCGATACTGTCAGTTGGCTCATTTTTGTCCGTTTTCCTTATCAGATGATGGCGGAAATAATGGATTAGCGTGTATTTCATCATATTCCTGGCGATTGGCAAAGATATCGCAGGCCATGTTTAAAGCATTTCTGAAGGCCTCAGGGGAAGCTTCATTCTTGCCGGCCAGATCATATGCCGTCCCATGAGCCGGAGAGGTTCTTACAAATGGCAGACCGGCAGTAAAATTCACCCCTTCTTCGAATGACATCAGTTTAAAGGGGACCATTCCCTGGTCATGGTACATCGCCAGAATACCATCAAAATGACGAAAATTGGCTGATCCGAAAAATCCGTCGGCAGGATAAGGACCAAAAGCCAGGATATTCTGCTGATATGCTTTTTCGATGGCAGGAAGTAAAACAGTCTGATCCTCATCCCCTATCAATCCTTCGTCTCCGGCGTGGGGATTCAGTGCAAGAACAGCTATTTTGGGTTTCACTATGCCGAAATCGCGGAGCAGGGACTGATGCAATATCTGAATCTTTTTCAGGATCAATGACTCTGTCAGGGTTTCTTTTACTTTCCCGATGGGTATATGACCGGTGACCATGCCAATGCGGAATTTATTATTGATCATCAGCATCAGGTAGTCTTTTACATTGAATTTACTGGCCAGGTATTCGGTATGTCCGGGAAAAGAGAATTGCGGAGATTGAATATTTTTTTTATTGATGGGAGCTGTAACCAGAACATCAATCTGGTTCTTAATAAGATCTTCTGTTGCAGCTTCCAGTGAAAGGAATGCGAGTTCTCCAGCGATAGAAGTTGATTTTCCCAGATCAATTTTTACTTCTTCATCATGTACATTGATAATATTTGGTCTGCGGGGATGTGCCAGATCGGCTTTCTTCACCAGGTTGAAATTAAAATCGGCTATGTTCAGGGTTTTTCTGTGATAGGAAGCGACTTTTGAAGAACCGTACACGATAATGGTGTAATTTTCCATCAAACGCTGATCCTGCAAGGTCTTTATAATGATCTCATAGCTCACGCCATTCATATCGCCATGAGAGATTCCTACGCGTATTCTTTTTTCTTTTTCTACCGGTTGATCCATGTCAATTATTTTTGCAAAGGTAATTAAATAGCAACCTTACACCGTATCCCGTGCCCCCTTGCCCGCGGTAAGTATCCTGTTTCTCTGTAAATGCCGGACCGGCGATATCGAGATGGATGTAAGGATAATCAATAAACTTTTCAAGGAATTTCCCGGCGGTAATGGAACCGGCTTCCGGTATTCCAAGATTTTTTATATCTGCAATATCAGATTTGAGATTTTCGGCATAATCATCCCACATCGGAAATTCAACAATCCGTTCATGTACTTCAAGCCCTGAATTTTTAAGTGCGTCCATTTGCTTTTCAGCTTTACTATGCATACCAACTGCAGCAAAACTTCCAATAGCACGGACAGCGGAACCTGTGAGCGTAGCCATATCTATGACCAGTTCAGGGTCAAATTTCCTGGCATAACTCAGCGCATCGGCTAAGAGTAAACGTCCTTCCGCATCCGTATCCACCACTTCCACATGCATTCCGTTATGCATTCTGATCACATCGCCTGAAACCAGGGCCTGAGGGCCAGGCCGGTTGTCCGTTGCCGGCATAAGACCTACCAGATGAACCGGTAATCCAGCCATTGCCACCGCATAGATGGTGGCAGCCACGGCAGCAGCACCCGACATATCATCCTTCATGTTCATCATGAAGTTCCCGGTTTTAATGTTCATACCTCCGGTGTCATATACTACTCCTTTCCCCACCAGAACAATGGGTCTAGTATTATTTACTTTCGGTGGATTCCACTCCATCACCACAAATGACGGCGGCTCATGGCTCCCTTTATTGACCCCAAGAATGCCACCCATCTGCAGAGCTTCCAGCTTTTTCTTATTCAGCACTTCCACACTAGCTCCGCAGATCCCGGCCATAGCAGTGACTTCTTTGGCAAAAACAGTAGCCGTCAGGTAAGAATTCGGCTCATTGATGAGTGTCCTGCAACGGTACACGGCATCAGTCAGGATGTTTAGCTGTTGTACCCTGGATCTTGTTTCGTTTATATCGGATTTTTCAGACATCCCGGAATATATTTCAATCTCCCTGAGGGTGTTCTTATTTTCCGGATCCTTTTTGTACTTCAGAAACTGGTAATTGCTCAGCATCATGCCTTCGGCAAAGGCCAGAACTTCTTCCGTCTTCCCTTCTGCATCGAAAATTATAATCTTTTGAATTTTTCTTTCATTCAGGCTTTTCCCTGTTTTTTCCCCTGCTTTTCGGCAGGTTTCAAGGCAAAGAAAAGGGTCTTTCAAGGGAGGAATAAAAAAAAGGTAAATCCAGCTGTTCAACCGGTTGATGACGATCGTTTCTTTTTTCAGTTCCTCTTTCTGGTTCCTGATAAAATCTTTTTCGGCTTTGGAAAAGATACCTGCTGGAAGCTTCGAAAGACCTGAAACAACAAGCACAAGGTTGTCGATTTCCTGAGTTTTATGGGTAAGGGTAAGGATTGGCTGCATGGATTTTCGTAATTTTGTAATTCTTTGGAACACAAATTTAGGAAAATTACGGAACAGCTCATAAAAAAGGCCCTTAACAGTGACTTCCTTTCCCTGGAAGAAGGGAAATTCATGTTTGAAAACCTGTCTTTATCAGCGTTAATGTTTGCGGGTAATGAAATCCGGAAAAAACTTCATCCTGAAGGTATAGTTACCTGGATCATCGACAGGAATGTCAACATTACCAATGCCTGTATATCTGGCTGCAAGTTCTGTAACTTCTATAAACCGGTCAGCCATGCAGCCTGTTATATTACTTCCATGGATGAATATATCCGGAAAATTGATGAAATGTATCTCCTGGGGGGAAAGCAATTGCTGCTCCAGGGTGGGATGCATCCACATCTCGGGCTGAAATTTTATCAGGATCTTTTCTCGAATCTGAAAAAACTTTATCCTGAATTACGTTTACATGCTTTGGGCCCTCCTGAAATAGTCCATATTGCTAAAATGGAAGTACTTACCTTTAAGGAGGTTCTTCAAAATCTGGTTAATTCAGGGATGGATAGTTTGCCGGGAGCAGGAGCCGAGATCCTGGTTGACCGGGTCAGAAAGGTACTTTCGCCGGTAAAATGCACAGCCGTAGAATGGCTGGAGGTCATGAAGGCCGCCCATGAGCTGAATCTGACTACTTCTGCCACCATGATGTTTGGCCATATCGAGACCCTGGAGGAAAGGCTTCAGCACCTGATTTCCATCCGTGAAGTACAGGCCGGAAAACCGGAAGGAAATAAAGGGTTTCTTTCTTTTATCCCTTGGCCTTTCCAGGACGAGGGAACTTTGCTGAAAGAGAAATTCGGGATAGAAAATAAAGTAAGCACAGAAGAATATATCCGCATGATCGCCATCTCCAGGATCATGCTTCCCAATATTCCCAATATCCAGGCATCCTGGCTCACAGTGGGGAAAGAAACAGCACAATTATGCCTGTATGCAGGAGCCAACGATTTCGGCAGTATCATGATAGAAGAGAATGTAGTTTCGCTTGCCGGGGCAAACAATACATTTGATGCAGTCGGAATCAGACAAGCCATAACTGAGGCTGGTTTTAGACCCCAGTTACGGAATCAGGATTTTGACTTTCTTCCTATTTAAGCAATCCGTTTTTCTGCCAGTCTGCATAGATCTGGGAAGCGATTCTATAACTTGCTTCATCGATGTAGTTAGGGTCGTCGATGGAGATGTCAGCCGTCCACAGGAGGTCATTGTTTGAATTGGCATAAAGATTTGCATGCAGGTTGACTGTTGAAGTGGTAACCCAATAACCACCGGTAGTCACAACATTTCCACCATATCCGTATACCGGGTATCCCCAATTATAGTAATTATAGTAGTTATAGTAGTAATCAGGATAAATGGTAGTGGTTGGCGGAATATAACTCTGAGATTTATCGGTTCCTTTATAAGTAATAATTAAAATCCCATCCACACCGAGGCTGTCAAATTTCTTTTCCAGGCCGGTAATTTCATACTTCACATTGGGTGACAAGAAGCTGAGTGATTCCATGGCTTTAAAACCCTTGCTGTTCAGATAATTGGTCGTGTATTGTTCGAAAGGTTTCTGGTACTCCAGCTTATCGAACATGGCCCATACCACAACATTTCCGATTTTCTCTGTTTCTTTGGGATTAGTCCATGAAGTCAGGGTGACCGGATTACAGGAAGTAAAAAGGAAGGCAGTCAAAATGGTCATGGCCATCACTAAGGTAATTTTTTTCATGATTTTAAGAATTTAAATTGTCTTTGTTTTACTGTTTCAAAAGTAAGAAAATTACTTGTAATAAAATAATTATCCTGACCAATCGGTGTTTTTCACCCAGGCCAGGGTATGGGTTCCCAATTCGTAGGCGATCAGATGGCCGAGCAGACTATTGGTTTTATACACGCATCCACCGTCGAGATTAATGACTTTTACCAGGGGATCTGCTATCCTGTTCCGGATGTCGTCAAGAGATGCAGGTGTATGGCCATGAACAAGAATTTTTCCGTCCAGAAAATTCTCAGGATATACCTCTATCCTGCCCCATATCATTGAACTGGTATCATCCAGGGGATTCGTTGCATTTGCGGTAAAGCAGCCATGCGTAAGAAAGAACCCGGGTGTTTCTTCATACTTGCTGAGTCCGGAAAAGAACTCCATATACCTTCCGGGCATTTTTTTCAAGGCTTCCTGTCCGGGCATTTCAGTCCCGATCAGGTTAAAATCGCGCAAGGTAGTTTGTCCTTTGTTCAGCATCCAGAGTTTAAAAAATTCCATGCTATCCAGTGATTGGATCATCATATATTCATGGTTTCCCATCAGGGGTATTACCTGAATGCAGTATTGCTCCCTGAGGGTAAAAATAAAATCAACCACTGCTTTGCTATCAGGGCCACGGTCGATGTAGTCACCCAGTAAATACAGGGAATCGTTTTTCTGAAGATCGATCTTTTCAACTAATGCGCGGAAGGTCCGGTTACAGCCATGAATATCGCCGATAACCCAACGTTTATTCATGGTTCTGTAAAAAAGTCATAATTTTATCCGTCGCCCCCCTGTTTTCTTCTATATATTGAAGGCAGATTGAAGATACTTTGTGATACAGGGACAGGTTTTCGAGAAGTTTCCCAGCCTTGATCCTTAGGTTTTCAGCATCCGTTATACAGAAGGCCCCTCCGCGTTCCACCAGGTCAACAGCTTCTTTGAACTTATGGTAATTCGGTCCGAAAAATACTGGTACTCCAAAGGTGATTGGTTCCTGGATATTGTGGATGCTGGCCCCAAAACCTCCGCCGATCAAGGCAAGGCTGGCATACTGGTAAAGTTGATTCAAAATTCCTACCGTATTGACGATCAGAATATCAGCGTCCAGGGCATTGACTTCATTGATTTCGGAATAAAGTAAAACAGGCTTTCCGATCCGGGTGACCAGGGAATGCACTCTTTCGGGGCTGGTATCATGGGGTGCCAGTATAAATTTCATTTCTGAATTTCCAGTCCTGATCATGGGGATAATGATTGACTCATCTTCTTTCCATGTACTTCCTCCGATAAAAACCGGTCTTTGCCCGCAAAACTTCCGGATTAGCGGAAATTCCTTTTTCATTTTGGCTATCGTGAAAACCCTGTCGAAACGTGTATCTCCTGAAATAGAAGAGTTTTTATAACCAATGGATGAGAGCAGTTGTTGTGAAACCTCATCCTGAACAAAAAACCAGGTGATGGCAGATAGTTGACTGCGAAACCAGGCTCCGTACCATTGAAAAAAATGTTGGGCTGAACGAAAACTTGCAGAAATAAAATAAACTGGTATTTGATGCTCTTTCAGAATGCCCAGGTAATTATACCAATAATCATATTTGATGAAGAAAACCTTGGATGGTTTTATTATGCTGATAAAATCCCTTGCATTCGACGGAATATCCAGGGGAAGGTAAACAATGAGATCGGCATACGCGTAATTGTACCTGACTTCATAACCTGAAGGTGAAAAAAAAGTCAGAAGAATTTTTACTTCAGGGTAGTTTTTTTTGAATGCTTCGATGACCGGGCGTCCCTGTTCGAATTCGCCCAGGGAAGAAGCATGGAACCAAACCATCGAGGATTTCCCGGGATTCGTTTCATTAACTGCCTGTATCAACTTTTGCTTCCAATTTCTTCGCCCCCTTATCCATAATTTTGCTTTCCCGTTGAACAATGCTGCAAATTGCAGCAGGAGCCCATAAAGGAAAATGATGGCGGAATAAAGTGAACGCATGAGTTGCAGGCAAGAATTAATAAAGATAGTACTCCTTGGGTGTTCGTTTATAAAGCGGGATCAGCCAGCAAACCTTAATTCCATAATACTGGCTGCTGTATTTTGAATCATCTTTCTTTTCCAGATCAAAATTGTATTCGCGCAGGCTTTTTGTCCAGGCTTGTGTGAATTCAAAACCCAGGTAGAAATTGAGCAGACGGGTATTGCTTAGATATAGATACCCCAGGGAAGCGCTGAGTGAAATGCCTCCATTGAGGCGGTCGTATCCTTTTTTATAATCGTCCAATAATTGTGGCGCCGTATTGCCCGGGTTATGAATACGGATTTTGTTTTGAAGATAACCTCCTCCCAACAAAATCAAAAAACCGGAATTCGGATTGGGAGAAAACAGGGGAATGAGTTTGCCGAATTTTGCATAAAAGCTGTAACCCCTCATATAATAAACGATATCAGCAATCATACCGTTTTGATCAATGATGAAACCTTCCTTATTGGTAATATCCGCCAATAATGAATCGGAATTTTTAACAACCTGGCCAAAAAGAAAATTCCCCTCCAGACCAAACAGCCAGTTTGATTTTGTTTTATACATGAACCCCCCACCAATGCTGGAGTTCGAGCCGAAACGCTGAGCAAGATCGCCTCCCGGGAATTGATATGAATAGGTGGCATAAAACATGGAGGTGCCTATGGCAGAATCGTGGATGTTGACCTGCGCTGAAAGACTTGTAACGGCAGTTAAAGAGACAAAGAGAAAAATGGTAAATTTCCGGTACATATAAAAAAAATAAAATTAGAATCTAAAAATTACGCCTAATGAAGGATTTAGTGTTGTTACCACTTTTTTGATGGAATATTCTACCGGGGCAGAATAAACTGGTACTAGATAGGGTATTCCGGTAATCGGATCAGTATAACTATCATATCCTATAAGCTTTGAATCAAATTGCTTCTCCTTCCCAGGCCATCCACCTAAAATACCAAGATTAAACTTAAACGTAAAATGATCGGAAATCGTGTATCCCAACCCGACCGAAAATTGATAGGCGAATCCGGTCCCGATCCCATGAATATTCTGATTGTTTACTGAATCAATGATTTCCGTGACATTAAAGTTAGAACTCGATGCAAGAATAACACCGGCAAGTAATTTTACATCCAGGCTGATTCTATTAAAGGATTTCAAAAATACTGGACCTGCCAAAAGGTAATGATTCGACCATGCGCCATCACCCAAAGGAAATCGCATTCCGTCGGGGATAACATTTCTCGCGGTATCCTGCAATTGGTTTTGTTGAAAAGTATATTGAAATGCCAGTCCGAAATTCCTTTTTCCCATCCAGTCGAATGTAAACTGCGCCAACCAGCCATTGCCGGCGTATCCCGCTTTTTTATTATTTTTATCGAATGCCCCGTAATTTCCAAGAACCATAGAATACCCGGCAGCAAATTCGATGGCCATGTTTTTATTCACACGGGCTTTCACATTGGTCGAAGTTGTTGTCTGGGAAAACAAACCGGTGATGAGCATGCAGAAACAAACCAGCACTACTGCTTTTTTCATAGTGAGCTATTTAAGACTACAAATTTAATGTATTTTTGCACGCGTTTCATGTAGCATTAAATCAAGCCTTTTGAAGCGTTTTTTGCTTTTCCTCTTGATAGCCATTTTGCCATCTCTGGTTTTTGCTCAGGTAGTTTACCAGGATTTGACAGCCACAGGTATTTATCAATTTATTGACGAATTGGCTAACCTTAGTATTGTTTCTGTCAACTCTGCGGTCAAGCCCTATTCCCGAAAATTCATTGCAGAAAAACTCCGGGAAGCAAATAACAGGAAAGAAAACCTGAATAAGCGACAGCAAAAAGAACTTGACTTTTATCTCCGGGATTATAACCTTGAATTGCAAGCCGACCTTAGCTATATTACACAAAACAGCTTTTTTAAAAAGAAAAAGAATTTCCGGTTACCTTTTAATCCATTATCCTTTGAATACAAGGATAGTCTTTTCACCTTTTCATTGCGTCCTGTTTTGGGGATCTCATATATTATCAATGAAAACGGAACTGCCTATCACCGGTGGAACGGGGCTGAGGTTTTCGGTTATGTGGGAAAGCATTTTGGTTTCTATGCAAGCCTGAGAGATAACCATGAAAGTCAGATCCTGGTCACTCCTGATTATCTTACGCAAGATGAAGGTGCGGCTTGGAAGGGTTCACCCAAGGGCGGAGGTGATTACAGTGAGATGCGGGGAGGAATAACATTTGCCTGGAACTGGGGTTCTGTTGCTTTTGTTAAAGATCATTTTCAATGGGGAGACCACAACCATGGATCAAATATACTTTCCGGACGAACACCTTCTTTTCCTTATTTTAATCTCCGAATGAAGCCTGTATCCTGGTTTGAATTTAATTATACCTATGGATGGCTGGTCTCCGAAGTCATAGACTCGTCGAAATCCTACCCCATTGCAGGAGGTACACGGGCAAGCTATTTCAACAAGTATTTTGCGGGCAGTTTCTTCACTTTCACTCCTCTTGCCCGCCTGGATATCAGTCTTGGCAATTCAGTGATTTACTGTGCTGACAATATAAATCCTGCTTACCTCAGTCCATTCCTTTTTTATTTCAATTATGGATATTCAGAAGGATCAGGGAAATCACCTTATTATGGCAAGGAAGTTCAGACATTTTTAAACATCAGTTCCAGAAATATAAAACATCTACATATATATGCTGATTTGTTTGTCAACCGTTTTTCCCTGAAAGCCATAAGTTACAAAGCAGGCTTCAGTCTGAGTGATTTCCCCCTGAATAATCTTTCCCTGAGTGCTGAATATACGCGCAATAACAGTGAGGCATACGCTTCAGGATTATCTACCACCACTTTTGCTTCTAACAGATATAACCTGGGACATTATCTCGAAGAAAACTCTCAGGAATTTTTTGTAGCTTTGTCGTTCAAACCCCTTCGCGGGTTGAATGTTGATGCTTCCTGGATGCTGGCTCAACATGGGGAAGGCATAAATTTAAAATCACTGGATTACTGGAATCAGGAACTTTGCGCTTCTGTGAAATATGAAGTAATCAATAATGCATATGTTTACCTGGAATATAGAAAAAGCTGGACAGCGGGAAACGTGAAATACAATCCCTCTATTTACCAGGGAAACACAAACAATCTGATAACTGGTATTAATATCGGTTTTTAACAGTTAACATAATAAATTTAAATATTAAATCACACGTTTTATATGAGAAAACAACTTGTCAGTTTAACGCTACTCTTGCTGGTTGCCGGATTCAGTTCCCGCTCGCTGGCTTGTACTAATTTCATCGTCACAAAAGGGGCCTCGGCGGATGGTTCTGTGATGATAACTTACTCAGCTGATTCCCATCAGTTGTATGGTGAACTTTATTACTGGCCGGCCAGAGATTATCCTGCCGGGGCAATGGTCGATGTCATTGAATGGGATACCCAGAAACCTCTTGGGAAAATTCCTCAGGTGAAACATACTTATTCTGTGGTGGGTAATATGAACGAACATCAACTGGCCATTGGTGAAACCACTTTTGGTGGCCGGGAAGAATTATTTACCCAGAAAGGCGCCATTGTTGATTATGGCACCCTGATTTATTTCTCGCTGCAGCGAGCAAAAACCGCCAGGGAAGCCATTAAAGTAATGGGTGACCTGGTCGCTTCCCATGGTTATGCCAGTGAAGGAGAGTCGTTTTCCATTTCCGATGCAAATGAAGCCTGGATTCTTGAAATGATTGGCAAAGGTGAAGGCCAGAAGGGAGCTGTTTGGGTAGCCAGGCGCATCCCCGACGGATATATCAGTGGACATGCCAACCAGGCCCGGATCACGCAATTTCCTTTGAATGATCCCGAAAACTGCATTTACGCTCCTGATGTGATCTCTTTTGCCCGCGAAAAAGGATGGTTTGACGGAAAGGATGCTGAATTCAGCTTTTCCGATACTTATGCTCCTGTGACTTTCAGCGGGGCCCGTGCCTGTGAAGCCCGCGTCTGGGCCATGTTTAACCGGGTAAATGCCGATATGGGGCAGTATCAGGATTATGCCATGGGGCATCTTGTTAAAGGCCAATGGGGATATACCCAAAACCGTATGCCATTATGGGTAAAGCCCGACAAGAAAGTCACTCTACATGATGTCATGGAACTTATGCGTGACCATTATGAAGGCACTAAGATGGATATGACGAATGATATTGGTGCAGGACCTTTTCAATGTCCTTACCGCTGGCGTCCGATGACCTGGAAGGTGGATAGTGTGGATTACGTTCATGAACGGGCTACTTCTACCCAGCAGACCGGTTTTGTGTTTGTTGCCCAAAGTCGTTCTTGGCTACCCGATCCCATTGGAGGTATCTTTTGGTTTGGCGTTGATGATACATATACTACAGTCTTTTCACCGATGTATTGCGGCATCACAAAAGTACCTGCAGCTTTTGCCGTCGGAAACGGCGACATGCTTCACTTTTCGCCAACCTCGGCATTCTGGACCTTTAGCATGGTTTCCAACTGGGCGTATACCCGTTATAGCTACATGATCAAAGACATTCAGCCGGTACAGCGTGAACTTGAAAACAAGTATATTACAGAAACCTCTGCCATCGATAAAAAGGCAGACGGTCTTTACAAAACGGACAAAAATGCTGCCCGGAAATTGCTGACCGATTATTCTGTAAAAACAGGGGATGCAACAGTAAAAAGATGGCAGGAGTTGTACCAGTATTTGCTGGTGAAATACATTGACGGGAATATCAAGAAGGAAAAAGATGGTAAATTTGAAACCAATGGTTTTGGCGTACCAGTTATGCCTTCTCAGCCAGGGTATCCGGAATGGTGGCTGCGTGAGATCGTCAAACAGCATGGGGATGTAATTAAACAGTTTGGACCATCATCACATTAATATTATCCCTTATTTTTACAAATTGAATCAATACCTCCTCTCTCATGGAAGAATCTAACTCAAAAATCCGAAATTTCAAGATTATCCTTGCAGTGCTGGGAATTCTTATTCTTATTTTAATTTTCTGGCTCGTTATCCAGCGCTCACAATTGATGCGTCTGGTCAATGAAAAAGAAACAGAGAAAACTGAACTCAAACAGGAACTGGATTCCCTCATGACAGAGCACAATAAGATAAAAGTCTCTTATGGTGCTTTGTCAGATTCACTGGCTGCCAAGGATAGCATTATTCAGAAGGATGCTAATGAAATCAAGAAATTACTCGATACTCAATGGGAGTATAATAAAATCCGGAAGAAACTAGCCATGCTCCAAAATATTGCCCAGGGTTATGTTCGCCAAATGGATTCGCTTTATACCGTTAACCGTGAACTGACCGCTGAAAATGAACGGATCCGGCAGGAAGTGAAAACGGAGCAAAACCGCAACAGCAGTCTGATGAAAGATAAAGAAGCGCTGACTGAAAGGATGAATCAGGCCGCTTATATCAAGGCCTATGATGTGACGGCCAGAGCCTATAAATTGAAATCCGGGGGCAATAAAGAACAGTTAACAGATAAAGCAAGTCGTACCGATCGTCTACGCGTATGTTTTACCCTTGGGGAAAACTCTCTGGTGAAACCCGGAAAAAAAATTATTTATATCCGGATTCACCGCCCTGATAACGTAGTCGTAATTAAGAGCAAGTACGACACCTTTGTGTTTAACGGGCAAACCCTGCCTTATTCTCTCAGAGAGGATATTACTTACGAGGGAAAAGCCATGAACCTTTGTGTGGATTGGTCGAAGAAAGACAACGATAAACCAGCCATGAAAGGGAAATATGTGGTAAGTGTTTTCGCGGATGATAAGGCGATTGGCGAAGGATCATTCGAGCTGAAATAAATTTTCCTGCATTCCTTGCATTCATGCATTTGTGCATTAATATGACAGTTTATGAAAATCGGAATTCTTACTGCCGGCGGAGATTGTCCCGGCATCAATGCGGCAATCCGTGGAGTAGGAAAGACAGCCATTCTGGAATACGGGATGGAAGTCATCGGGATTTCATCCGGATTCCTGGGGTTGATCAACCAGGAATATGTTCACCTGGATGAAAACCAACTTTCCGGCATTCTTACCCTGGGTGGAACCATCCTTGGTACTTCCCGTGAGAACCCCTTTAAAAAGGGGAGTTCATTGAATGCCATTGATAAGCCCAAACTAATTAAAAAACATTATCGTGAACTGGGCCTGGATGCCCTGGTTTGTATCGGAGGCAACGGAACACAGCGAACTGCAGCAATGCTTTCGGAAGAAGGCCTGAACATCATCGGAATTCCAAAAACCATCGACAACGATGTTTGGGGCACCGATATCACCTTCGGATTTGATTCCGCACTGATGATCACCACCGATGCCATCGACCGCCTTCATACTACGGCAAATAGCCATAAGCGTATCATGGTCATCGAGGTGATGGGGCATCATGCAGGATGGCTCGCCCTATACAGCGGAATGGCCGGTGGCGGTGATGTCATTCTTTTACCTGAAATTAATTTTGATATTAATATTGTGGCAAAATGTCTGAAAAAAAGGACCATCAATAAGAAACCTTATTCCATTGTTGTTGTTGCTGAAGGAATTGCTGCCCCAAAGGGAGAATCTGCCGCCCACTACATAGCAAGAAGCATCAGTGAACTGACCGGTCTGGAAACCAGGGAAACCATACTGGGATATATTCAGAGAGGTGGCAGTCCTTCACCCATGGACCGTGTGCTGGCCACCCGGTATGGAGCTCATGCTGTTGAATTGATCGCGCAGAAACATTTTGGACAAATGGTTTCATTGAAAGGAGACACCATTACATCAGTTCCTTTATCAGAAGTAGGTGGAAAACTACGCCTCGTCCCCATTGACCATCCTTTAATTGAGAAGTCAAGGCGCATGGATATCTGCTTCGGAATGGAAGGCTGTTAACCGGCGAATTTCACATCTTTAATATTCAATTGCAGGGTTACGGATCCGTTCCACTCATTTTCTTCAACATAATAGCAAATATTGAAAGGGATCCCTTTATCAATTTTAAAGAAATGCTCCCCCTGCTGAAATGCGATAGCAGAAAACGGACCGCCATTGACATCCGGATGAACTACGCAAAGTTTCAGATGATTTTTCCCGACAACCCGCGAACCTCCGGTATCGACTACACCTTCTGTCATGAAGAGGGGAGCCATGTTTCCCGGTCCGAAAGGAGCGAATTGCTTCAATACATTATAAAACCTTGAATTGATCAGATTGAGCGGTAACAGTGAATCGATTTCCAGTTCCGGAACAAGCTGGATCCCCTGAAGTTTTTCTTTCACATTTTCTTCAAATTTTTTCCGGAATTCTTCGAAATTTTCAGGTTTTAAGGATAAGCCGGCAGCAAATTTATGCCCACCGAAATGTTCTAGACAGGAAGAACACGCATCGATGGCTTCATAAATATCAAAATCCTTGACAGAACGTGCCGATCCGGTCATCAAACCGTTAGAATGCGTAAAAACGATGGTCGGACGATAATAAGTTTCGGTGAGGCGGGAAGCCACAATCCCAATAACCCCTTTATGCCAGTCGGGATGATCAATCACGGTAGCTTTTGCCTGCAGCAATTCGGGTGAACTTCCGATCATATCAATAGCCTGTTGGGTTGCCAGCATATCGAGGTTCTTACGTTCAGTGTTGTAATTATTGATCTGGGTACCTAATCTCAAGGCTTCCTGGAGATCCCGCGTAATCAATAAACGAACAGAATTTTTCCCACTTTCGATACGGCCGGCAGCATTGATGCGGGGCCCAATTAAAAAGACCAGATCGGAAATCGTAAGTTCCCGGCTGTAAGCCAATCCACCGTTTACTTCCTCCTTCTTCACAACGGTGGAATACCTCAGTAAAGCTTCGATTCCGGGGCGGGGGTGGGTATTGACGAGTTTTAACCCGAAATAGGCCAGTATCCTGTTTTCTCCTGTAATATCAACAATATCAGAAGCAATGCTGATCACCACCAGATCAAGATACTGATTCAGGTCTTCAAAGGGAATTTTGTTTTTCTGAGCATAAGCCTGAATCAGTTTGAACCCTATACCACAACCTGAAAGTTCTTTATAGGGATAGGAACAATCGCCGCGTTTTGGATCAAGCACCGCTTTGGCAGCGGGTAATTCCGGGCCCGGGCGGTGATGATCACAAATGATGAAATCGATGCCTTTTGAATTGGCATACTCCACTTTCTCCACTGCTTTTATCCCACAATCCAGGGCAATGATCAAGGAAAATTGTTGTTCACAGGCAAAATCAATGCCTTTAAAAGAAATTCCATAGCCCTCGGTATAACGGTCGGGAATATAAAAATCAATCTGATCAGTTATTTTATTGAAAAAAGTATAAACGAGAGCAACAGCAGAAGTTCCGTCAACATCATAATCCCCGTAAACCAGAATTTTTTCTTTGTTGGCCAAAGCCTTATCAACCCGTTCAATGGCCTTATCCATATCCTTCATCAGGAAAGGATCGTGCAACTTATTGAGGGCAGGGCGAAAAAACACCTTTGCCTCGGCATATGTTGTCACGCCCCTTTGCACCAGCAAATTTGAGAGATACTGGTCAATTCCCAAGGCTTTTGCCAATTCCCTGACTACCTCAGGATCCCCCTGAGGTTTTATCACCCAACGTTTTTCCATACTTTTTTTGCTATGGCTAAAATACAAAATTATCAGTTGGAAAGTGAATTTTTAATAGCAAATTATCCCTGATTTGACAAATCAGCGTTTATTGGCTAACTTTGTTAATCACTTTATTCCGTACTCAGAATGAAATCTATCTTTGTGTTTTTTCAGATCATGATGCTTTGTTTTTCCGGATTCTCACAGCGCAACTGGTCATGGTATAATCCCTTCCCGGATGGTTATCACCTGAATGATATTGTTTTCACTTCAGCGACTAATGGTTGGGCTGTCGGAGATGCAGGAAAATTGATGCATTATGATGGTCAAAAATGGTTAGTATCAGAAAAATATACAAATGGCGGGCTGAGGGGGCTTTTTTTTCTTGATGAAAATCATGGATGGGCAGTGGGTGGCAACAGGGTGATACTGAAATATACAGATGGTTTGTGGAATGTGGAAAATCCTGAATCGGCTTTAAATCTCAATGATGTTTTTTTTACCAGTGAGAATAATGGCTGGGCCGTCGGAGATGTAAGGATGCACTATACCGGAAATCAATGGATCACCATCGATACCATTGGCTATTCTGGAATTACCGATGTGTTTTTCACAGATGAAAATAATGGCTGGGCCGGTGGGTCCCAGAAATTTTATCATTACGACACTTTAGGCTGGCATTGGTTTTCTCTTGGATTTAGTGATTATTATTCCGTCAATTCCATATCCTTCCTGGATTCCGCTCAGGGTTGGATTGGCGGACAATACGGGGACGATTATAAATACATCCAGAAATATAACGGGACAAACTGGTCCATGAGCGGTTCTCCCCCTATAATATCCAATGACCTCTGCTTCAATACCCCTTCCCATGGATGGAGTTGCGGAGACATTGGATACATGCAAATGACCGATAGTACCATATGGGAATATGTAGACGGACATTGGGTTGGCTCTTATATCAGTTATGGCACGCCCAATTCACTATCAGTACTTGATTCTTCTGCTCTTTACGTGACAACCGAGTATGGTCATATCCTGTATCATGATTCACTTGGATGGAACCTGTCAAATTCACTGGCAGAGGGCAAGACGGAACTTTCTTTTCCTGATACCTCCCATGGCTGGGCTGTGGGTGAAGGCAAAAATATCCTTCACTATACCCATGGGTCCTGGACCATTGATACTTCTTTTAATACAACCCGGTTTGAGCATATTCATTTTTCTGATTCCGTTCATGGAATTGCTTCCGGAAGATTAGCCGACACCTCTGGCCTCTATGCCATCTATCAGTATTCCGATGGTCAATGGCACTTCATCACCGATACTATTCATATTGCTGTTAAATCCGTTTTCTGTCTTTCTGACGGGAATGCATGGTTATCAGGCACAAGGGCTTATGGCTCGAATATGATCAAACTCATCAATAACATTCTCACCTGCTCCTCCCTGGCCGATTATTCAAAGGTAATATCATTAAGCTTTACCGATCAGGAGAATGGCTGGGCCATTGGCTTAACTTCAGGATTAGAAAGTAATATTTTACATTATCAGAATGGTCAATGGACAGTGGAAATGACAACCCCTTTTTACAAACCGATTACCGCCCTTTCGTTTGCAGGACCGAATTCCGGCTGGGCGGTTGGGACCAATTTTGATAATGGAATCACCTGGCATTACAATGGTGAGCATTGGTTGCCGGGACCAGAAACAACAGCAGAACTCGTTGCAGTTCATCATCCCGATTCTGATCATGCTTATACCATTGGATATCATGATGTTTATACCTTGGTTAACGACCACTGGGAAAAGGAAACAATCACTGTAAATCAACCTTTGATTTCTGTTTGCTTTCCATCACCGGAAACCGGTTGGATTGCCGGAGAACATGGAGGAATCCTGGGTGCAAAATCAGTTTTTCCGGTTGAAATAAAAGAAAACGCTAACCCTGTATCCTTGTGGAAGCTTGGGGCTTTCCCCAATCCTGCTTCTGATCTTTTAAGATTAACTGTTGAGGGACCTGAATTAACTTCCGTTGAAGTCGAAATCTATAACTTATTTATCGATAAGGTATTTGCCAATGAAATCATAGAGGGTAAGCTAGAACAAGAGATCAATATCTCTGATTGGGCAAATGGATTGTACCTTGTAAGGTTATTGCATAATAAAGAAGAAGTGGCGATTAAAAAATTAATCATCTACTGATTTTCCCACGAAAATTTTAAAATTCCGCATTTTTCGGGGTTCGGGGGAAGGGAATAACATCGCGGATATTTCCCATTCCGGTGACAAAGAGGATAAGCCGTTCAAAACCGAGGCCAAAACCGGCATGTGGAGCGGTTCCGAATTTCCGTGTATCCAGGTACCACCATACATCTTTTTCGGGAATATTCATTTCATGAATCCGGCGCATCAGGGCTTCCAGGTTCTCTTCGCGCTGTGATCCCCCGATGATCTCCCCGATCTTGGGAAAGAGCACATCCATCCCGCGAACCGTTTTTCCATCGGCATTCTGCTTCATATAAAAAGCCTTGATGTCTCTAGGATAATCCGTCAGGATAACTGGTTTTCCGAAATGCCTTTCAACCAGGTAACGTTCATGTTCGGCCTGCAGATCGGCTCCCCAGGAAACAGGAAATTCCCAGGTCTGTCCAGAAGCCATTAAAATTTCGACAGCCTGTGTATAGGTCAGCCTTTCAAATTGGCTTCCGATGACATCTTTAAGTCTCCCGATCAGTTCGTTATCATACATCTGGTTTAAAAATTCAAGATCATCATAGCAATGATCCAAAGCATACTGCATCAGGAATTTCAGGAAATCTTCGGCCAGATCCATATTGTCATGGATATCATAAAAGGCCATTTCCGGTTCTATCATCCAGAATTCAGCCAGATGGCGGGGGGTATTGGAATTCTCGGCACGGAATGTCGGCCCAAAGGTATAGACCAGCGATAAAGCCATGGCGCCAAGTTCAGCTTCCAGCTGTCCGGAAACAGTCAGGTTGGTTTCTTTTCCAAAGAAATCCTGGGTGAAATCCACCTGGCCATCTTCTCTCAGCGGAGGGTTTTTGGCATCCAGGGTAGTGGCCCTGAACATGGCACCGGCACCTTCGGCATCGCTTCCGGTAATAATGGGCGAATGGATGTAATAAAATCCCTGGTCGTTAAAATATTTATGAATGGCAAAAGCCATGGCGTGCCGGATGCGGAGCACAGCCCCGAAAGTGTTGGTGCGGGGACGCAGATGAGCTATCTCGCGCAGGAATTCAAGGGAATGTCCTTTTTTCTGGAGGGGGTAGGTTTCAGGATCAGCAGTGCCATACACTTCCATTTTCCTGGCCTGGATCTCCACATGCTGTCCCTGCCCCATGGATTCAACAAGAATTCCTTTCACCGCAATACAGCTTCCCGTGGTGACCAGCTTCAGCAGATTTTCATCAAAATTGGCCACTTCGGCTACCACCTGGATATGATGAATAACAGAACCATCATTCAGTGCAATAAAATTGATATTCTTATTTCCACGTTTTGTGCGCACCCATCCCTTAACCAGTACTTCACGTCCAAATTCCTTCGATTTAAGCAGATCGGCTATCTTATTTCTTCTTGTATGTTCCATCATCTTCCCTTTTGAAGCGGCAAATTTACTCAAATGTCCGGAATAAATCAGCTGCCCCCTTTGGCTGCGAATATCTTTCCACGTAACTTTGTTCAGCATACTGCGTCAAAAAGAGCAATAATTATTGACTATGAAAGAAACTCAGAATGATAACATGCCACCCTGGGCACGCCGTATCGACGATTACGGAAGGGCTCACTGGCATCGCGACAAACAAAGAAGTAAACGTCGCGGTGAATATATTACTTCCATCATTTTCAACCTGATCTTTTTATGGATCGTCAATAAAATCCCCGGCTGGCATCTGGGATTTATCCGTGACAATTTCGGAGTTGTACTGTGGATACTCAATATGAATATCCTCATTCAGATCGGTGGAAATGCCCTGATGTTGCTGGTTGACCTTGCCGTTATCAGGTATTTTTCACGAATGGTCCTTGAGGCTTCAAGTTTTATAACCCAGATCGTTCTTTTCTATATTTATCCTTTTGATTTCTCCCATTTCCATGATCTGTACTGGATCGACTGGGTCTTCCCTATCCTTCTGATTATCGGAATGATCGTTTCGGCCTTGAAAATTATTTCCAACCTCTGGAAGCTGATTTTCTGGCGGGAATAATCAGTACCTTTGTTCCAGATGACCACTACCCTGAAGATTATTCCCCTTGAAGAATGGCTGCCGGTTTCGGCACAGCCTCTCGTGATTGCAGGTCCATGCAGCGCTGAAAGCGAAGCTCAGGTCATGGAAACAGCAGGGGGACTGGCTAAGATACCCCAGGTAAAAGTATTCCGTGCAGGGATATGGAAACCACGTACCCGGCCGGGAGCCTTTGAAGGTGTTGGCATATCCGGTTTAACCTGGTTGCAAAAGGTCAAAAAGGAAACCGGCTTGCTGCTGACCGTGGAAGTAGCCAATCCAAAACATGTGGAGGAGGCACTGGATCATGGGATCGATATCCTTTGGATAGGAGCCCGAACGGTGGTCAATCCCTTTTCCATACAGGAAATCGGAGATGCCCTGAAAGGCCGGGATATCCCGGTCATGGTTAAAAATCCCCTGAACCCTGACCTGAAGACCTGGCTGGGAGCGATAGAAAGGCTGAACCAGATGGGGATCAGAAAACTTATTGCTGTCCATCGGGGTTTTTCATTTTTCAACCGCTCTCCTTACCGGAATTCTCCCATGTGGGAGATTCCAATCGAATTGAAACGGCTTTGTCCCAGCCTTCCGGTAATTACAGATCCCAGTCATATCTGCGGGAACCGGGAAATGATCCTTCCCACCGCCCAGAAATCGCTTGATCTTGAAATGAACGGACTCATGATTGAGTCTCACAGCAACCCCTCCAAAGCGCTTACTGATAAAAACCAGCAGCTGACCCCAAATGATCTTCAGGAACTGATCAAAAAGCTTATTGTTAGAAGAGAATCCGGTGGTATCGATTTTGAAAATAAACTGGAAGCGCTTCGCTCTGAAATTGATAAGCTGGATGAGGAACTGATCGATATCCTGGCCAGGAGAATGATGGTTGTTGGGGAAATCGGGAAATACAAGAAAGAAAATAAAATAACAATTCTCCAGTTGAAAAGATGGAACCAGATCATTCACGACCGGGTGGAAGCCGGGGTTAAAATGGGTCTCAGCCGCGAATTCATTTTGCGTTTACTTGAATCCGTGCATGAAGAAGGGATTCAGCGTCAAATCGATGTAATGAATGAAGAGGATTGATTAAAGCCAGCGCCTTATCTTGAAATACACAAACATTCCCACGGCAATAACACCCATGATTGCTGCAACAATAATAAAAGAAAACGGGTGATCCTGTATCGGCAATTTAATATTCATCCCATACAGGCTGGCAATGAAGGTCAATGGGAGAAGGATGGAAGAAACAAGGGTTAGTATTTTCATTACTTCATTGGTCTTATTCACCTGCAATGAATCAAATGTGGTTGAATAACCCCGGATTAGTTCGCCGTCATCTTCTACCATGTCCCATATCTTCTGATTATAGTCCATGATATTTCCCCAGTAATCTTCCATATCGAAAGCAAATCCCTTGATGGCTCCGCTTTGTAATTTATTGAATAAAAGCAACTGGGGTTTGAACATGGTATTCATCAGTATGACATTTTTTCGGGTAACTGAAATTTTTTCGATGGTTCGTTCAGCATTTTTATTGAATAATGCTTTCCCACAATCATCTACATCTTTATCGATTTTTTCTGACAGTTTTTGTGCTTCTTTCATCAGATATTCAAGGATCTGGTATAGCAAGGCATCGCTGCTTCCCACTTCCATCTTTTGCCCGTTCAGTGCTTTGTTTTTTTCCCTGTTAAACATTTCTTTTACCAGCCAATGCGATTTACTGATCGTTATCAGGTAATCTCTTCCCCAGAAAATTTTTATTTCCCTCACATCTACGAAGGTCTGGGCGGAGTCAAGGGCTGGAAAATGAAGGATGATGAAATAATAATCATCATAGATATCAATCTTGGGGCGTAGATTAATATACGATCGGCAGTCCTCCAGGTCAAGGGGGTGAAAATGATAATGGTCCTGCAAAGCTTGCAAGTCCTCTTCGCTGGGTCTGACAATATGCGACCAGCGCAGGGTTCCTAATTTAATGGTTTCGATCATAATCCGGTGTTAATTATGGAATGATCAGAAGTTTTTTGACATCTGTCACTCCAAAAGAGCCACGAATATAGTAAAAGTAAATGCCAGGTGAAAATCCCTGAATATTTAACTTGAATTCCCCTTTGTCATTCATAACTGCATTTTTCATCATCGGAAACCCTTGAGTATTGCAGAGGATGAAGTCAGCACAACTGAAAACAGGGATAGAATATTGGATCATGACATCATGGTCTGCTGGGTTTGGTTGAGGTCCCGAGATAAATGCAACTACATTTCGCTCTTGCTGATTGATGCCAGTTGTCATATCAATGATAGAAATTTTCAGATCGTCAAAATAAAAACCATCAGAGTTTAACCATTCATCGCTCTTAATGGTGAAGCGTAATTTTATCTGATCTCCAGTAAAACTGTTCAAAAGTATTTCTTCCTTTACCCAGTTGTTTTGATTGCCATCATAAACAGGTTGGCCCGGGGTTTGATTTGAACTTCCCTCTCGTGTATATCTGCCTGAAAGGGGTGTCCAGTTCAATCCATTGTCATTTGAAGCCATTACCTGTACATAATCATACCCCCTTTCCAGAAAATACCGGATACAGAATTCCAGTATGGCTACCGGAGAATCACCAGGGTCATACTGATCAGAGGTGGTCACTGAAAAGTTTGCATTGGGAGGATAGTTTCCTCCAGGGGAATCCGTTATTGATCCATCGGGAGAATTATACTGCAAATGGGATATATTCCATTGGGTGGAATTCCACCTGTTCATATTATTACACTGATCTTCCAGCAAATAAAATGGTGTTCCAAAATAATGGGTAATGGTGTCTTTCGAGGAGCTCAAACCATTATCAACCTCAAGCACATATTGAATCCCGGTTCCCGGAGTAATTCCCTCTGCCAGTGAAAAAGAGATAGAATCGGTATAAGTATGAAATTTTTCAGGGTGAATGATCAATTTCGAAGGTCCGGTTGATTTTATAAGAGTGGTATCAAGGGGTATAATGGAAACCCTATAATCAGCAGGTTCATCAAGTCCGTATCGGGAAAAACTGAATTTAAAATATCCCTGTTTACAGGATATGATGTAAGGCGTCTGCCGTTCAACGATAGCATACCTAAGCGCCAGCCTTGCAACCATCAGGTTGGCATACATATTCTCCTGCGCAAGGGGTATGATCCTGGAAGGCGGTGGCCAGAAACCATCATTCTGGTTACCAATTTCAGCAGTGAAACATATAGCTTTAGGTTTGACCCCCTGTTCACCATATTCCCAGTCCAATGCATCCCCATTGGTGAGATACAGAATCTGACCCGGCAAGCCACATATATAGCTGTTTTTCTCCGTCAGAAGACGGGAATAGTTTATTTCTGTAAGGCTGTCGGGTGTAAATTCTGCCATGTAACACCAGGGATATAAAAGGAAATCGGAATAAGCGTGAAAGTTAATCACAATACTGAATTGCTTTTCAACACAAAAGTCGCGCATGATCTGTGTTTCAGGTTCGGAAAAGGCATTGGTCCCCCGGTATGTTTCATCGGCGGGATTAGGAGAAGAACCCTCATCATCGTATCCCCATTGATAACCAAAATTCCGGTTCAGGTCAATTCCATAGCGCTGAGGGCCCGTCAGCCGTCGGTTTTTGCGCCAAGCACCGCCTCCATTAGGATCCAGGGAGCGATTGTACTCATACCCATCGGGGTTAACAACCGGGACAAAATACATCTCGAGGTTATCAACCAGGTAGCGAATTTCTTCTTTGCCTTCATAATTTTCCAGCAAAAACCACATATAAAAGAACAGCTGCTGCATGCCGATGGGTTCACGGGCATGGATCAGGGAAGAATATAAGATTTTAGGCTCATTTTCATCCTGATCGGGATGATCAGAAATTTTAACATAATAAACAGGTCTGCCTTCGATGGAATTTCCATTACCAGCAGCAGCTTTGATGGAAACCAGTTGGGGATAGAATGCACGCATGCTATCCAGTTCATTAAGAATTTCCTCCAATGTATAAAATCCCCCAAAAGTACCTTGTTCAAAATGGGCAGGAACCTGATAATTACTAACAATACTTGCTTCTTTTTCTGTTTTGTCCTCCAGGTTTCTGTCATGAATCCACTTTGTATAATCCGCATGAATGGTTTCCGGATAGAAACCATCTGCCCTGACTTTTTCGAGGTCATTCCAGGAAATAACGATGGTCCAGCTACCGTCTTTTTCATGAAATCCTTCCTCCATGGGAAGTCCGGCCCTGGCCAGTTTTTTCATCCCGGCTGGATCGGTATGAAACCTGACTTCAGCATATTTCACTTCCTGCGCTAAGATCTGCCTGACTGCTAAAACAAGAACAAGCAGTAAGAGATACTTTTTCATGATTATTTCCATTTAAAGGTACTGATCATATGTTCTAGGTCAGACTTTAAAAAATCAATTACAGGAGCCAGCGAATCATTATTTGGTATCAGGTCAAAGTATAATGCTCCCCTGACAAAGCGGGATAAACTGTCAGTCAGATAGAATTGGTAGGTGGAAGCAGCATCAGAGCCACGGATATCATAGACAAGACCAAAAACCCGGTTGGCCGTATCGAGGTATTCCCTTTGTGTTATAGCATTTGCCTTAGGAATATGTTTGTTAACGAGATTACGTGAGTCGTCAAGGTACTGGGTCAGGTTATGGTTGATTACCTTATAACTAAGGTGTAGCTGCGCATGGAACTCAGGATAATGGATATTAATCCAGAAGGGTTCTGCCATTTTAGAACTATCAGCAAGTATCTTTGCATATACAGGATACTCGAAAGTGTAAGGAAATGTGGAATCGAAGATCTGGTATTTTCGATCAGGAAGATCTATCCTGAAATATCCTCTTGGTTTCGGGGTATACTCATTGGTGCAGGAACCCAGGAAGAGTAACGCAAAATAAAGAAGTAGAATAACAGATATTATTCTCATGTTTAAATTACGACCCCACCCCAAACCCCTCCCCTGAAGGGGAGGGGCAGCGGGAGAGGTTAAAAGATTAAAACGGAAGATCATCTTCCGGTGCGCTGACCATCGGGGCTTCATCTACTGAAGCACTCAAGGCCGGGGAATTATTCCCTTCATCACGACGGGGGCCTCCTCCCAGCATCTGCATTGAATCACCCAGGATTTCGTAGATGAATTTCTTCTGCCCTTCTTTATCTTCATATTCGCGTTTGCGAATCCGGCCTTCCACATAAATCGTATTGCCTTTTTTCAGGAAACGCTCGGCCACATCAGCCAGCCCCCTCCACATCACAATATTATGCCATTCCGTGTGCTGTGTTTTTTCCCCGTCCTTACCCTTGTAAGCTTCGGTTGTCGCCAGCGTAAAAGTGGCCTTTTTTACTCCATTTTCGAAATTTTGAACCTCCGGATCCCTTCCCAGATTGCCGATCAAAATCACTTTGTTGACTCCAGTTGCCATTTTCTTTCAATTTTTAATGTTAACACTCCGTGAAACAAATTTACAATATTTATGCTTAATCCGGAAAGGGACTAAAAGGTAATACGTTAAAACCCGTTTTTTTTTGATTTTGTTAATAACTTCACTAAAAAAGAATGGATTATCTGGTTTTCCTCTGGCTCAGGAGGTCGTCAACAATGTCTTCGACAACAACTACCCCTTCCATCCGCATGTCCTTATTAATGACAGGGACAGCAAGCAAATTATACTTGGAAACGAGTTCAGCCAAAGAATCAACTTTATCCTGATCAAACACACTGACGGGGTTTTTCTTCATGATTCTATTCAGCGGAGTAGACAGGTCGGCCACGACCAGTTCTCCCAAAGGAATCGAGGCAATCAATTGCTCATTATTATCAACGATAAAAATGGAATAGATATAGGAAGGCTCTGGCTTTTCTTTCCTGATTGCATCCAGGGCTTCAGCAACGGTTAGATCATCACTGAATGTCATAAAGTCAGTGGTCATGATAGAACCTACCACCTTATCGGGATATTCCAGCAATTCTCTGACTTCCTCTGATGACTCTTTCTCCATTTCATTAAGTAATTCTTCTGCTTTTTCGGTTTCAAGTTCATCGAGGATATCCGCAACTTCATCAGCAGGCATTTTTTCAAGCAAATCTGCTACTTTTTCTTTCGGAAGACTTTCCACAATATGAATCTGGGCATCGGTTTCAAGCTCCTCCAGAACATCTGCTGCTTTTTCTTCATCCAGGGATGCAAAAACATAAGTTCTTGAAGCCTTATCAAGATCTTCAATAATATCAGCCAGATCGGAGGGATGGAGAGTATGCAGCCTGGAAGATGCTTTCGACAATTTAATACTTGAGTTCTTGAAATCCACGGCTTCTATATCATCCCAGAGAATAAAACGATTTGGGATTACTAATCCGAATTGGTTCAGGATCTTCTGTAACGGACGTTCGAGACCAAATCGTCTGAATTTACCTTCAACTCCAACATCCACGGCCAGGGCAAATGCGCCTGAAGGGATCATCACCATTCTGACATCATTTACTCGAACCAATTTTCGCCCATTGATATCGACAATCTGCTTATCCAGGATATTCTCTTTTATCCATAAGGAATTGGAAAATGTATCTTCACTTAATTCATTGATTTCCCTGCAAATAACCCGGAGTTGTCCTTTGAATTTTTTAATCTCGAAAGAGGAGAAATCATAAATCCTGAATCGACCGCTTACCTTTACCCTGACAGCAATAACACGAGGTCTGACCGGTTCATTGATATCAGAAGCCCAGGGAGTAAGGTCAATCAGGAAATCATGGATTTTACCAAGCACTTCTCCTTGCGGGGTAACAAATTTCTTTGATAAAAGCTGACTGAAATAAAAAGTAATCTGTGATGTCATGCTTGCCTCCTCCTTGCTTTTTCGCTGAGCCGGAAGGCAAAATAACAATTTCCGGGTTATTCCTCTGCCTGCTCAGGGATGGATAAATAAAAACTGCTCGCCGGATGGTCGTCCATTTGATCATGAAATTAAAGTTGCAAAGATAAAAAGTTAATACGAAACTGCCGTAAAGATTTTTATCTTTGATTATTAATATGCGTTATGTTGAAAATCGGTCCATTACACTGGCTTTTTTTTCTTCTATCTGGAGCGCACCTCCTTTCACATGCCGGAAATGGTCGCGAATTCTCATATCCACAACATTTTATTTTTAAGTACTGGACATCGCGGGATGGACTTCCTGTTAATGGAATCAACAGCATTGCCCAGACTCCCGATGGATTTATCTGGCTAGCTACTCAGGAAGGTCTGGTCCGTTTCGATGGAATTGAAATAACTAAGTTTTCTAAAAAAAACACTCCCGCTTTTCTCTTTGATGATATTTATTCTTTACTCGTATGCCGTGATGGCTCATTGCTGATCGGATGCCATGCAGGACATCTGATCCAGTATAAAAACAGGACTTTTAAATTGCTTACCCACCCCGAGCTCTACGGAGGTAAGAATGTAACCGCGCTGTGTGAGGATCCCGAAAATGGTTACTGGCTTGGCACAAATGGTGGTGGGCTGGGACATTTTCGGAGCCAGGGTGACTTTCCTTTTCTCCGTAATACCGATGGCTTGCCAGGAAATTATATTAATGCCCTTATATCTGATGGACAAGGCGGATTCTGGATAGGAACGCAGGAAGGACTCAGCCATTTCTATCAGGGAAAATTTGTCAATTTCAGCAAGAAAGATGGTCTTACGGATAATTACATCCGTAGTCTTTATCTTGATGCTCATCAGATATTATGGATTGGAACCCATAACGGTGGTTTAAACTGTTATGCAAATGGAAAATTCTCCCATTTCAGTAAGGGAAATTTAAAAAAAAATCTGACCATTGTTTCCCTTATTGAAGACCTGTCGGGAACACTCTGGGTAGGAACGAATGGAGATGGCATTTACCAGATAAATGATAACAAGGAATTACAATTATCAGTGAAAGATGGGCTTTCGAGTAATAATACCCTTTGCCTTTTTTCAGATAAGGATAACAACCTTTGGGCTGGAACCTCGGATGCCGGGATAAATTTAATTAAACCCAGCTTTCTTGAAGTTTATACCAGTAAAAATGGCCTTTCTGATAATGTCATCCTGCCCGTATACAGGGACCGTCATAATGGGATCTGGATCGGAACCGCAAACGGCGGTTTGAATTATTTCAAGAATGGAAAATTCGAACAATTTCAGAAAAGACTGAACCTTCCCAAAATCCCGCTGATGACAATAACTGAAGATCCCGGGGGAACCCTTTGGGTGGGAACCGCAGGTTCCGGATTGTATTCCTGGAAAGACGGGGTTTCAAAAAATTACACCACCCGCAATGGACTTAGTTCAAATGTTATCCAGGCCCTTTACACCGACCGCCAGGGAGTCGTTTGGATAGGAACCAACGGAGGAGGTATTTCCCGGTTAGAAAAAGGAAAATTCACGACCCTGACCACGCATGATGGTTTATCACACGACCAAATCAATTGTCTGCTGCAGGACAGAAACGGAAAAATGTGGATTGGAACCAATGGCGGAGGAATCAACCGGATTGATGCGGATAAAATTAAATGGATCACCAGCGAAACCGGCCTGCGTGATAATGAGATACTGACTATGTATGAAGATCATGATGGAATCATCTGGGTTGGTTGCAGTCACCAGGGATTGGTTATGATCCGTGGAGATTCAGTTGAAATTTTTACTGCTGAAGACGGATTATGTGAAGAAAAAATTTTTCAGGTTCTGGAAGATAAAAATAAAAATCTCTGGATGTCTGGAACTCAAGGTATTTTCAGTGTCCCAAAGCAAGAACTCCTGAATATAGCTGATGGGAAGAATGCCAGGTTACATTCCGTCTTTTACAGCACAGGGGAAGGCCTGCTGAGTTCCGAATGCACAGGAAGGGTATTCCCGGCCGGATGTAAAGGGAACAACGATGATCTGTGGTTTCCCACACTAAATGGTCTTGCAAGGATAGAAACAGGCAAGCAACGGAGTGATTCCATCCCTTTGAATGTCTGCCTTACCAGGGTTTTTATCAATGATCAGGAAGTGAATACTGATCAACCGATAGAACTTGAACCCGGGACAGTAAACCTGGAAATTCAATATACTTGTCCCGGATTTCCCCCCATCCGTCAGCTGTCGTTTAAATATATGCTGGAAGGATTTGATCTTTTCTGGACACATGCCGGATCGAGACGAACGGCTTATTATACTCACCTGCCTCCGGGAAAATACGAATTTAAAGTAGCCGCATTCAGTCCCTATACCATGGAAGGGAAGGCGGTTAGCCTGATTAACATAAATATTCTTCCCTATTTTTATCAGACTTCCTGGTTTTTCCTGCTTTGTTTAATTGGCGGCAGTGGAATTTTCTGGTTCGTTTTCCGTTATCAGTACCGAAAAATTAAAGAGAAGGAACTTAACCGTCTTGTGGAATTAAGGACCAGGGAACTCCGGGATGAAATTATCCGCAGGGAACAGACACAGACCGCATTGCTCGAGGCCAAAGACAAGGCTGAACAATCCAACCGGCTAAAGTCATCCCTGCTATCTTTTCTCAATCAGGATTTTAGGACCCCAGTCAACAGTATCATGGGATTTTCCGAGATCCTGATGCAGGACAAACCGTCTCCGGCAGAAACAGGAATAAGTCAGTACATCCATGAATCGGGAAAACGTCTGCTTGACACCCTCGACTCCGCTATGCTGCTGGCACAACTTGATCCCGGGAAGGATCCTCCTGCTGATCTCCAGGACCTTCTCCCCATGATTGAAGCAGCCCTTCATCCCCTTCAGGAGGTATCCGAAAATAAGGAGCAAACGGTCATAAATTTACCGGAATCCGGTAAAGTCAGACGTCAAAAATCAGGTCCCTATACCCTTTTATTGGTAGAAGATAATGAAATTAATGCTGCCCTGGTTAAATCATACCTGGGAAAAGATTATGAGGTTGATGTGGCCACGGATGGGGAAACTGCACTCATAAAAGTTGCTGAAAAACAGTATGATGCAATCCTTATGGACATCAACCTGGGAAAGGGCATTGATGGATTGACTGCCACACAAAAGATCCGGAGCATCCCTGGTTATCAGAGCACCCCGATCATCGCGGTGACAGGATATACCATGGCCGGCATGCGCGAACGCCTCATCGATGGTGGATGTTCCTATTATCTTGCCAAACCCTTCGGAAAAAAAATGCTGGTCGACCTTCTTATTACGGTGTTGCCAGAATAAAGTTGGTGAGTTGGTGAGTTGGTGAGTTGGTGAGTGATTATGTAGTGATTTTCTGTTGAAGATATTTTTCAATGAGTCGTGGTAATGGATATTTGTCAAGATGTGAGAGTTCAATAAAAATAAAGTCAGTATCCATTGGTTTTTCTATTTCCAGTTCTATGAACCGGGCTGTTATGAGCTGATGAGTCAGGATATGTTTAAGTGTTGTTGTTTTTCTTTGCATTTTGAATTTCTGATTGACAAATAGTTCCTTCCACTTTTTTTCAGTCATCAGTCTTTCCAGAGAACTTGCTTTCCGGGTTTCAATCATTGGAAAAGTAAAAAGGTTTTTCCAGATGTCCTCCTTGTCACGTTTGATCAGGTAAAATCCATCTTTTCCCCTGATATTGATTACTATATAATTAAAGTAACGTCTTCGCTGGCGAATTATCTTTCCCCTCACAGGCAAACGGTCAGTCATATGATGGAGAAAAGCATAGCATTCTTTTTGAAAAACACATTGATGACATTCAGGATTCCGGGGTATGCATTGTTTTGCACCAAACTCCATTAATGCCTGGTTAAATGAACCCGGATCTTTGGTGTCTATCAACTTCTGCGCCTGATTTGCAACTTCCTTTTTAGCTTTTTCCGAATCGATGGGTTCAGCTATCCCGAAATATCGGGTCAGGAATCTAAGTACATTACCATCAACCACCGGAACAGGTAGATTGAAAGAGATAGAGGCAATGGCGCTGGCTGTATAAATTCCGATTCCCTTCAACCCAAGTATATCCGGATAATTATTCGGGAATTTCCCCTGGTATTTATGCACAATTTCTTTGGCTGTAATATGTAGGTTCCTCGCCCTTGAATAATAGCCAAGCCCTTGCCATAGTTTTAACACTTCCTGCTCGCTGGCATTGGCCAGGTCATACACTGTGGGGAAAGCACTGATAAATCGGGTATAATATGGTAAACCTTGATCAATGCGTGTTTGCTGAAGTATAATTTCAGAAAGCCAGATATGATATGGATCTTTGGTATGCCTCCAGGGTAAATCCCTTTTATAAAGCTCATACCATGATAGAAGTTTTCTTGAAAATTTCATTTTTCGTAATCAGGAATCAGGTAGCAAAAATAGTTTTTCCTGTAATATTTCTTTGGCGTTAAAAAAAAAACTATATTTGCAACCCCATTTTCGCCTAAAGAAGACATTCAGTATTAATCAAATATATCATTTAGTAATTCAAAAGTAAAATGACAAAAGCAGAAATTGTAGCAGAAATTGCTAATAAAACAGGCATTGAAAAAGTTGCTGTTCAAGCCACGGTAGAAGCTTTCATGGACACCATCAAAAACTCTATGGTAACGGGTCAAAACGTTTATTTAAGGGGCTTTGGAAGTTTCATTATCAAGAAACGAGCTGAAAAAACCGGAAGGAACATCTCAAGGAACACCACCCTGATCATTCCCGCCCACAACATTCCTGCCTTTAAGCCGGCAAAGACTTTTGTGAATAAGGTAAAATCACACGTTAAAGTTAAGTAATCCTCCAATTTTGATTGATCATGCCGAGCGGTAAGAAAAGAAAGAGACATAAGATGGCCACCCACAAGCGTAAAAAACGCTTGCGGAAGAACAGACACAAGAAGAAATAACCCAGGCTTTATAGCCTGGGGTTTATGGCCTTGAGTCTGAGGCTTATCCCCTGCTACAATTCCTTAGATCATTCATAATCATTGATATCGTATCAATGATTTAATATATTTATACCGTGAATAAGGAATTAATTATCAATTCAACCCCACAGGGGGTTGAAATAGCCTTACTTGAAGATAAACTTCTCGTAGAGTTAAACAAAGAAAAAACCAACAACGAATATTCCGTTGGTGATATATATTTGGGTAAAATCAAAAAGATAATGCCCGGATTGAATGCTGCCTTTGTTGATGTTGGCTATGAGAAAGATGCATTTCTGCATTACCTTGACCTGGGACCCCAGGTTCAATCTTTGTTGAAGTTCATTAAGACAGCCCAGTCAGGATCTGCCGAAGTGCTCTCCATTGCAGATTTTAAAATGGAAGAGGACATTCAGAAGACAGGCAGGATCAATAATGTACTGAAGCCCAATCAGCAGGTACTGATACAGATCGCGAAAGAGCCCATTTCCACAAAGGGTCCCAGGGTCACATCTGAAATCGCTTTTGCAGGACGTTACCTTGTACTCATGCCTTTTTCTGATAAAATCTCTGTTTCTCAGAAAATTAAAAGTGCAGAAGAGAGAAACCGGCTCAAACGGCTCATCACCAGTATCCGGCCAAAAAATTGCGGGATCATTATCCGCACGGTAGCCGAGAACAAACTCGTGGCTGACCTGGATGCGGATTTACGTTCCCTGTACAAGCGATGGGAATTAATCACCCAGAAACTGGCAACAGCCAAACCCCCTCAGAAACTGATCGGGGAAATCGATCGCACTTCGGCCATCCTGAGAGATGCACTCAATGAATCCTTTAACAATGTAATGGTTAATGATGCCGTCCTTTTTGAGGAAATCAGGAGTTATATTCAGCGCATCGTTCCTGATAAAGTCAATATCGTTAAGCTTCATACCGGGAAGACCCCGATTTTTGACCATTACGGGATTGATAAACAAATTAAAAATTCATTCGGGAAAGTTATTACCATAAAAAGCGGCACCTATCTGATTATTGAACATACCGAAGCTCTGCATGTCATCGATATCAATAGCGGTCACCGTGTCAATTCAGATCAGAACCAGGAAACCAATGCTCTGGATGTCAACCTTGAAGCGGCTACTGAAGTTGCCCGTCAGCTCAGGTTAAGAGATATGGGCGGCATCATCGTGATTGATTTTATCGATATGACCCAGGGATTGAACCGCCGTAAGCTATATGATAAACTACGGGAAGAAATGAAAAGGGACCGAGCTAAACACTCCATTCTGCCTCCCAGCAAATTCGGTCTTGTTCAGATCACACGCCAGCGTGTCAGGCCGGAAATGAATGTCCAGATCCTTGAAAAATGTCCTTCCTGCGACGGTAGTGGGGAAATCAGACCCAGTATCCTGCTCACCGACGATATTGAAAACAACCTGAGCTACCTGATCCATGAACAAAATGAAAAAAATCTTAATCTTATTGTCCATCCATACATCCATGCATTTCTTACACAGGGCTGCTTTAATTATAAATGGAAATGGTGGCGTAAATTTGGTCAGCGAATAAAAATCAGCCCACAAAATGCACTCCACTTTCTTGAATATCATATTTATAACAAGAATGGGGATGAGATAAAAATGTGACAAGGTAACAAGGCAAAATCGTAAATCGTAAATGGATATTGTTGTTAGTGGTATTCGCCCGACCGGAAATCTGCATCTGGGAAATTATTTCGGAGCTCTGAAAAGTTTTGTTAAAATGCAGGAAGAAAACCAATGTTTCTTCTTTATTGCCGATTACCACTCCCTGACCACGCATCCTACACCCACCGACCTGCATGGGAATGTCAAAACGGTATTAGTTGAATTTCTTGCCTGTGGTTTGGATCCTGAAAAAGCTACCTTGTATATTCAAAGTGATCTTCCTGAAACTGCCGAATTATATCTTCTCCTGAATATGAATGCATACATCGGAGAACTTGAACGCTGCACTTCATTCAAGGAAAAAATCCGTACACAGCCACAAAATGTCAACGCCGGACTTCTGACCTATCCTACCCTGATGGCTGCCGATATCATTATTCATAAAGCACATAAAGTACCCGTTGGGAAGGATCAGGAACAACACCTTGAAATGACCCGTACATTTGCCAACCGTTTCAACAGGTTGTATCATGTTGACTTCTTTCCTGAGCCAGTAGCCTATAATTTTGGCGAAAATCTGGTAAAAATTCCGGGACTGGATGGAAATTTGAAAATGTCGAAATCGGATAATGATAATTCTGCTATTTTTCTTGCCGATAGCCCGGAAGTGATCCGTAAAAAAGTCATGCGTGCTGTTACCGATTCAGGTCCGGTTGTAGCCGGGCAACCTAAATCACAGGGTGTGGAAAATCTTTTTGCACTGATAAAATATTTTTCTGCTGCTGAAACCTACCAGCATTTTGATGACCAATATGCCCACGGGCAAATCCGTTACGGAGACATGAAGAAACAACTGGCAGAGGATATCATTCTGTTTACTACTCCTTTCAGAAAAAAAATGCTTGATCTTGTATCCAATGACGCATACCTGAAAAAAGTAGCAGCTATGGGGGCGGAAAAAGCGAGGATCTCGGCCGGAAAAACCATCCGGGAAATCCGGGAAATTATCGGGTTTAAAACATTTTAAAAATCCAATCCGGCTTCCTATAAATCGAGAAATGCCGGAAGTGTGAAGCAAAATTTACTGCCTTTGCCAAGTTCACTTTCAACGGCAATTTTTCCATTATTTTTTTCAATAAATTCTTTGCAAAGAACCAGACCAAGACCAGTGCCTTTTTCATGACTGGTTCCCGTTGTCCTGACCTGTTCCTCGAAGCGGAATAATCTGGGAATAATCTCTTCCGGAATGCCAATTCCATTGTCCTGGATACATGTTTCAATCTGCCTCGAGGTTTCGGAAGTTGGCTGTTTCTCGTTGGAGAAAATTTTAACCTGTCCGCCCGGGTTTGAAAATTTTATGGCATTGGAAACCAGGTTTCTGAATATTGTCCTGACCATGTTTTCATCTGCGAATACCATAGTTCCGAAATTAATCGCGTTGAATAATTTGATTTGTTTCCGGTCAGCCTGTTCACGCATTAAAATGACGACTTCATTGGCCATAATGCTGAGATCAACAGCGGATGGATGGAATTTAAGCTTTCCTGTTTGTGAAATCGACCACTCCAGGAGATTTTCCAATAGCTTGAAGGTGTTTTTTGCAGAGGAATGGATGTTCCGAATAAAATGAAGTTTTTCCTCTTCAGAAAAGTCGCCCCATTCACTGGCAAGAATTTCTGAGAATCCCAGTATGGCATTAAACGGACTTTTCAGATCATGGGCAATGATTGAAAAAAATTTGTCTTTGGCTATATTCAGATCTTTTAATTCTTCTGTGCTCACCATTAACCTGTTCCGCTCAGTCCTTCTTTCTTCTTCCACTCCAATAGCCGAGGCAATCAGTGATATTAAATATTTATCGGCAGCATCCGGTGAATAGTGATGTTGAAACACAGCACACAACGACCCAACCGGTTTTCCCGATACCCTGACCGCCTTTCCCACATATGTCTTCAGGTTATATTTTTTTACGTTAAGATCTGTCTGATAATAGGATGTTTCCGGCAAATTATTAACAATATATATTTCCTGTTCATTGTGGTTGATAACATCAAAACATATATGTCCCTCCGGTTTATCCTCTTTGATATAATCCTCCGGTACATTCCATTGACCCAGAGAACATAAAACATTTTTATTCAAATGGTTATATAAAGCACAGGTGGCATTGAGTATTTCGCCGCAAAGTGCTGTCAACTGGTTAATGTTGTAATCAGGATTTTCAGTGAAAGAAAGCAAACATTCACTGAATTTTAATAATTGATCATCCGCTTTTTTTCGTTTCGAGATATTCCTGACCATGGCCTGAAGGTATGTTTTCCCTTGCAGATTAAGCGCATTCAAACTTACCTCGGCATCAAACAACGTTCCGTTCAGCTTTTTATGTTTCCATTCAAAAACCTGATTTACTCCATTCAATGCTGCCCGGATTTTCTCTTTGGCCTTATGTTCTGAATCAGAACCATCAGGCTGCAGGGGAGGAGAAAACAGATGAGGCGATTTCCCGATAATGTCTTCCCTGTTACATCCAAAGGTTTCAAGGGTTTTAGGATTGCATTCCACGAACACGTTTTCATCCATCAGGAAAATAGAATCATGGGCCGATTCAAAAAGGAGACGATAACGATATTCTTTCTGACGGAGGTCTTCTTCAATTTTTTTTATTTCAGAAATATCCCTGATGATGGAAATCATTCCTATTGGCCTCCCGCATTTATCCTTTAACGGAGCAGCATTTATGGCACCATAATATTTTTTCCCGTTCTTTTTCAGTAAAAGGTAATGATTATTCCTGGACTTTTCACCCTCAAATACACCCCGCATATTTTTCATCGCTTTTTCATGTTCACCTGGATCTATCCAGTCAAGAACATTTGTCCCTATGATTTCTGATTCATCGCTGATCCCCATCATCTGGAAATCATTCCTTGTAGCAAAAATGATTTTACCCTGAAGATCAGAGATGGCAATTCCATCCGGTGAAGCCTGGATGATGGTTCTGAAGACATCTTCAGTTTGTGCAAAGAGTCCGGATAATAAATCTGCTCCGCTGCTCATTCCTTTTGGATTCTTTTGCTTGTCTTTCATGATCAAAGTATTACTTTTGCAGCATTGTGAAAATCAATAAAATTAAAGGATAAAGGTACAAAATTATCCCCTCCAAGCATCCATGATTGAAACAACCCTGGAAAAAGAAACGGCTATCCTAATCGGTGTTGCCACACGTCATCAGGATATGGAACGAACCCATGAATACCTCAATGAACTGGCATTCCTTATTGATACTGCTGGTGGAATTCCGGGAAAGCGTTTTGTCCAGAAAATGGAATATGCCGATCCCAGGACCTATATCGGAACAGGAAAATTAAAGGAAATTGCCAGTTATCTTGCAGAATCACCTATTGACATGGCTGTTTTTGATGATGAACTTTCTCCCAGCCAGATCCGCAATATCGAACGTGTGCTAAAATGCCGGATCATTGACCGCAATAGCCTGATCCTTGATATTTTTGCCCGCCGGGCTCAGACTTCCCATGCCAGGACCCAGGTAGAACTTGCCCAGAATGAGTACCTCCTACCCAGGTTAACCAGGATGTGGACCCACCTGGAAAAGCAAAAAGGCGGAATCGGTTTTCGCGGCCCGGGAGAACAGGAAATAGAAACTGACCGCAGAATTCTCCGTTATCGTATTGCCTTACTGAAAGAAAAACTGGAAAAGATCGATAAACAGAAAGCCACGCAACGAAAAAGCCGCCGACATATGGTCAGGGTGGCCCTGGTAGGATATACCAATGTGGGCAAATCCACCATCATGAACCTGCTTAGCAAATCGGATGTTTTTGCAGAAAATAAACTTTTCGCCACCCTCGACACGACAGTCCGTAAAATGGTAATCGATAACCAGGCTTTCCTCCTTTCCGATACCGTCGGATTTATCCGGAAATTACCCCATACCCTCATTGAATCCTTTAAATCCACCCTGGATGAAGTCCGTGAAGCCGATATCCTGATCCATGTTGTCGATATCAGCCATCCCGACTTTGAAGAACAGATCCGGATCGTTCAGCAAACTTTAACCGACATCAAGGCTTCAGATAAGCCAACCATCATGCTTTTCAACAAAACAGATGCCTTTATTGCCCTGGAAAAAGAACCTGATTATCTTGGTCCTGACCGAAAGGAAAATCCCACCCTGGAGGAACTCCAGAAAACCTGGATGGCCCGGGAAAACAGTCCCTCCCTTTTCATTTCTGCAAAAGAAAAGCAAAATATTGAAAACCTCAGGGATACATTAAGCCTTGAAGTCAGGAAAATCCTTATGACCCGTTATCCTGACAACCAGGGGAAGGTAAAAAGTTAATCAAGCTGCCTGATTATTCATTAATTTTGTCAGTCTATCTGCTGATCATATAACAACACGAATGAAACGGCTCCATCTGTTCCTGCTCAGTATTTTAAGTGGCATTCTGCTCACGCTGGCCTGGCCGCAAAACGGCTTTCCGGGATTGCTTTTTATCGGGATGATACCTATGCTAATGGTTGAGGAGTTCCTGCATCAGCATCGTGAAAAATTTATCCGGTTTTCCATGCTGATCTATTCCTATCCCGGTTTTTTTATCTGGAATCTGTTGACTACCTGGTGGATCTATAATTCCACCGGCATTGGCGCCGTCATGGCGATTGTACTGAATTCATTGTTTATGTCTATTGTTTTCCAGGCTTTCCATTGGACCAGAAAACACCTTGGTTTCCGGATTATATCCTTCCTGGCTTTGATCTGCTACTGGATATCTTTTGAGTATCTTCACCTGAACTGGGACCTGAACTGGCCCTGGCTGAACCTTGGTAACGGGTTTTCCGAATATTACAGATGGGTTCAATGGTACGAATATACCGGAGCAATGGGCGGAACTTTCTGGGTTCTGGCAGCAAACATCCTTGCTTTCACCTTGCTTGAAAAATTCAATATTCAAAGTTCAAAGTTCAAAGTTCAAAATTTATTTCATCCCTCAAAATTCGTTATTCGTTATTCGATTATTCTTGTTCTATGGATATCTCTTCCCATCCTGTATTCCTACTTTATCTATTTCAACTACAGGGAAGAGTTCCGTCCGGTGAACTTCGTGGTCGTACAGCCTAATATCGACCCGTATTCCGAGCAGTACAACCTTCCTCCCCGAGCGGTTATCGGGCGCATCATGAGCCTGGCTGCTCCGAAAATTGACAGCAGCACGAATTTTCTTGTCGCTCCCGAATCAGCCATACAGGAAAATATGTGGGAAAACGACATGCGTACATTTACCAGCATCCGCCTGCTGAGCGATATTGTCAAGGAAAATCCCAATCTTAATATCCTGATCGGAGGTTCCTCATTTTATGAATTCGGCAGGAATGAGCCATTGCCACGCAGCGCACGAAAATATTCCGATGCCGACAAATATTACAATGCCTATAATACCGCCATACTCTTTAATATCAGGGATTCTCTTCAGCTTTATCATAAATCGAAATTGACTCCCGGTGTTGAGATCCTTCCATCCTTCAAAGGATTCAAATGGCTTGAAAAATACGCCATCGATCTTGGAGGAACGGTGGGAAGCCTGGGTACCGACAGCATCCGTAAGGTCTATACCACGATTAACACCGTCAGGGTTGGTCCGGCCATCTGCTATGAATCCATTTTCGGTGAATTCTTTTCCCTTTTTGTCAAAAACGGGGCAGAAATCATGATCATCATCACCAATGATGGATGGTGGGGAAATACTGCCGGTCACCGGCAACATTTTTCATTCACTCACTTGCGTGCTGTTGAGACCCGGCGCTCGATTGCCCGTTCGGCCAATACAGGGATCTCTGCATTCATCGATCAAAGAGGCGATGCCCATCAGGTAACGCCCTACTGGAAGCCGGCTGTAATCAAAGGAACCCTGAACGCCAGCGCGAAGCTTACCTTTTATGTGAAACATGGTGATTACATTGCAAGATTTCTTTCTTATCTGGGCGGATTATTGTTTTTCACCGCTTTGGTATTATTTGCCGGAAAAAAGTTTAAAATCCAAATAAAAAGATGAAAGAAGCCAACACCCGCTATCCCATCAATAATATCGCAAAAAAAAGATGGAGCCCAAGGGCTTTTTCCCCGGAACCCATTCCTGTTGAAAAACTCCAGAGTCTCTTCGAAGCAGCACGCTGGGATGTAGGCCAGTCTGTCGCCAATCTGGCCGTTGAGGCGATGAACCAGGGATTATATATTCACCAGATGGGTGGTTTTTCTGCTGTAAAAGCAATAGAATATTTCGATATTCCGGACGGGTATCAGCCACTCACCGTCATTGCTGCAGGTTATATCGGGAATGCTGACGTATTACCTGAAAATCTTAAAAAGAGAGAATTGGCAAAAAGAACTCGGAAAGAATTTAATCAATTTGTCTTTTCATCCCGTTTTGGTCAGGCAGCGGACCTTTTTAATATTTAATTTCAATTTACGCTTCATGAAATATCTTATTCCCCTGTTATTCAGCCTTTTTATCATCTCCTGTAACAATACTTCACAGCAATCAGCAGATAATACAAATCAGGAGGATCAGAAAAAACCGAAAGTAGAGGTTCCTGATTTTAATGCTGATTCTGCCTATGCTTTTGTGAAAGCACAACTGGATTTTGGCCCCCGGGTCCCGAACACTCCAGTCCATGACAAATGTGCCGCTTTCCTGATTGAAAAGATGTCGGAGTTTTCCGCCCATGTCCAGGTTCAGAAAGGAAAAGTGAAAGCCTACAACGGAACCATACTGAATTTTCAGAACATCATCACTTCCTGGAAACCGGAGTCAAACAACCGTATTTTATTATGTGCCCATTGGGATTCCCGTCCATATGCCGACCATGATCCCGATCCTGCAAAACGTCGTAAACCGGTGGATGCTGCCAACGATGGAGCTTCCGGAATCGGGGTGCTGATGGAAATTGCCCGTCAGATTCAGCTTAAGCAGCCCGAAATCGGCGTTGATATTATCTTCTTTGATGTGGAAGATTACGGACCTCCACAGGATGAACCGGCAGAAGAAAACGCGGATGAACAATGGGGACTGGGCTCGCAATACTGGGCAAATAACCCGCATAAAAAGGGATATTTTGCGCGTTATGGCATCTTGCTTGATATGGTGGGAGCGCCGGGAGCCACCTTCCTGATGGAGGGAATTTCCATGCAATATGCCCCTGAAGTCGTGAAAAACGTATGGAATACGGCCAACCGCATTGGCTATTCGGGTTATTTCAGGTATGAGCAGGGCTCCTATATCACGGATGATCATATACCCATTAATAAAGTCCTGGGAATCCCGACCATTGACCTCATTCATCTTGACAAGAACAGCGCCACGGGCTTTTATCCTTACTGGCATACAACCAAAGACAATCTCGATGCCATTGATAAAGCTACCCTGAAAGCTGTGGGGCAGACTTTATTGACTGTTGTTTTTGAGGAACAATGATTTTGCTGTTTAGCTACAGCAGCTCATTCGCCAGGTTCGCCAGTTCTGAGCGTTCCCCCTTTTCAAGCCTTACGTGAGCATAGATATCATGCTTTTTCACTTTATCGATGAGGGTTGAAAGTCCGTTGGACTGGGCATCCAGGTAAGGGGTATCGATCTGGTAAATATCACCCGTGAAAATGATCTTGGTGTTTTCCCCTGCCCGGGTGATGATGGTTTTTATTTCATGGGGAGTTAGGTTCTGGGCTTCATCCACGATGAAACAGACATTGGAGATGCTGCGGCCCCGGATATAAGCCAGGGGGGTGATCACCAGCTTTTCCGTTTCCACTGCTTCAGCGATCACTTTGAATTCCTTATCTTTCTCGCTGTACTGGTTCTGTATGAATTTCAGGTTATCCCACAAAGGCTGCATGTAGGGATCGAGTTTCGATTTGATGTCGCCAGGTAAAAAACCAATATCCTTATTGCTTAAAGGAACCACAGGCCTGGCCAGGTAAATCTGCTTGAAATTCCGTTTTTGCTCTAATGCCCCGGCAAGCGCCAATAGTGTCTTTCCGGTTCCGGCAATGCCCTGCAGTGTCACCAGCTTGACATCCGGATTCAAGATGGCATGCAAGGCGAAAACCTGCTCGGCATTACGCGGTGTGATTTTATAGCAACTTCTTTTTTCAAGCTTCTCGATTCGCTCGGAGATCGGGTTATAGAAAGCCAGCACCGAACTTTTCCCGTTTTTAAGAATGAAATAATGATTTGGAATGGGGTTTTTTATACCGATATCTTCAGGAAGGCACCAGCCAGCCTCATAGATAATATCGATAATGGTTTTATCGAGGTTCTCCACCAGTGTTTTACCCGAGTACAGACCTTCGACGTCCTTGATCTTACCTGTTTCAAAGTCTTCAGATGAGATATTCAGGGATTTGGCCTTCAGCCTTAAATTCACATCCTTCGACACCAGGATAACCTTTTTATTCGGGTTTTCCATCATCATCACCAGGGCGGCATTCAGGATGCGGTGATCCGGTTTGTTTTCGCCAAAAACCTTGATGGCGTCGAGCTCGCTTTGCTCATTCATGACCACTTTAAACTTCCCTCCCTTGGCCCCCCCCAATGATATCCAGCGGGTCAGGGTTGCTTTGTTGGAAAGCTTATCGATGATCCGGATAAATTCCCTGGCTTCAAAATTAATGGTATCATTGCCCTTTTTGAAGTTGTCAAGCTCTTCCAAGACCGTGATGGGAATGGCTACATCATTGTCGTCGAAACTGTGGATCGCGTTATGGTTATAAAGGATAACTGAGGTATCCAACACGAAGATTTTCTTCTCTTTTATTTTCTTTTTTAGCATAGAAGATTTTTTGAGTCCGGTCAAAAGTAACCAAGAAATAGCCGATTTCACGGTTTTGAAAAGGAAGATTTAAACAATAGATTGTTAAGTTCGTAGAAGTCTTAACTTTGCGCTGATTAACCTGTATGAAAGAAAAAAAACTATTCCTCCTTGATGCCATGGCCCTTATTTACCGGGCTTATTTTGCATTCAATAAAAATCCCCGGGTAAACTCCAGGGGATTCAATACTTCAGCTATTTTCGGTTTCGCTAATGTACTGTTCGAGCTGTTGAAAAACGAGAAGCCTACGCATATCGGGGTTGCCTTCGACACCCTGGCCCCGACCGTCAGGAAAGTTGGGTTTGAAGCCTATAAGGCACACCGGCAGGAAACACCGGAAGACATCATCAAATCCCTGCCATATATCCATGAACTGATTGAAGGCTTTAACATTCCCACCTTGTTCGTCGATGGTTACGAGGCCGATGATGTGATCGGAACCCTGGCAAAAAAGGCAGAAAAAAGCGGGTTCATTACCTACATGATGACTCCCGACAAGGATTTCGGACAACTCGTCAGCGATAAGACGTTCATCTATAAACCGGGCAAATTCGGTAATGATTCTGAAATTCTTGGAATCAGGGAAGTGTGTGAAAAGTTCAGCATTAAAAGGCCGGAGCAGGTAATTGATCTGCTGGGGCTCTGGGGTGATGCTTCCGATAATATCCCCGGAATCCCCGGTGTGGGTGAAGTTACTGCCAAAAAACTGCTGTCTGAATTTGATTCTGTCGAAAACATGATCGCCAATGCAGATAAGATAAGCAATGAAAAACTCCGGCAGAAAGTCATCGATTTTCAGGATCAGGCAATGATGTCGAAAATGCTTGCCACCATCATCCTGGATGTTCCTATCGAATTCGATGAACACAAGCTGATCATGGAAGCTCCGGATATGGAGCGTTTAAAGCGGCTATTTGACGAACTTGAATTCAGGGCCTTTGCTCAAAGGGTCACCACCTGGGTGTCGACAATGGAGCGTTCGGGAAGCAAGCAGGAATCAGAACTAACCGGCATCCGTCCTCCGGCATCCGATATCCAGTCAACTAAACATGCCTATTTTCTTGCTGATACCCCGGAAAAACGAAAGGACCTTGTTGCCCTGCTGGAAGCTCAGTCCTCAATTTGTTTCGACACGGAGACAACCGGTGTGGATCCCAACAACGCTGAACTGGTCGGCATGTCGTTTGCCTGGCAAGCACATCAGGCCTGGTATGTTCCATTTCCAGAAAATTATCAGGAAACGCTTGAGATCGTTTCCGAATTCAAAGGAGTACTGGAAAATAAAACCATTGAAAAAACTGGACAGAACCTGAAATTTGACATCTCCATCCTGAGATGGTACGATATTCATGTCAAGGGACCTTTGTTTGATACCATGCTGGCTCATTATCTCATTCAGCCGGATATGCGGCATGGTATGGATTACCTGGCCGAGACTTATCTGAACTATAAGCCGGTGCCCATTGAAACACTGATTGGAAAGAAAGGACAGCAGCAGCTCAGCATGCGCACCGTTGATACGGAAACCCTCAAAGAATATGCAGCCGAAGATGCCGATATCACCTGGCAGTTAAAAAAAGTTTTCACTCCTTTGCTTGCCGAAACTGAAACTAGGGAGCTTTTTGACACCATTGAAGTTCCTTTGATTCCTGTCCTGGCTTCCATGGAAGCGGATGGTGTACGGATAGATCCGCAGACACTGAATGATTTTTCCACGGAACTTGAAAAAGAAATCAAAGTGTTGGAGGAGGCCATTCATCAGGATGCCGGTACAACATTCAACATCGCTTCCCCGAAACAACTTGGTGATATCCTTTATGATAAACTGAAAATCGTTGACAATCCGAAACAGACAAAAACGAAGCAGAATTCAACGGCTGAGGATGTTCTGGCCAGGATGGAACACAAACATCCGATCATCGGGAAAATACTTGAATACCGATCCCTGACCAAATTAAAATCCACTTATGTGGATGTTTTACCTGCCCTGATCAATCCCAGGGATGGCCGTGTGCATACTTCCTACAACCAGGCTGTGGCAGCAACCGGACGCCTCAGCTCAAATAATCCCAATCTGCAGAATATCCCAATACGCACCGAGAAAGGCCGGGAAATCCGTAAAGCATTTATTCCCCGAAATCAGCATTTCAGCCTTTTATCTGCCGATTATTCTCAAATTGAACTCCGCATCATTGCCCATTTGAGCAAAGATCCGGGCATGATTACCGATTTCAATGCAGGACTGGATATCCATTCCGCCACAGCGTCCAAAGTATATGGCGTCGGTCTTGAATCCGTTACAAGGGAAATGCGAAGAAATGCCAAAATGGTCAATTTCGGCATTATTTATGGCATTTCTGCCTTCGGACTGTCGGAACGGCTCAATATTCCCCGTAAGGAAGCAGCAGAGATCATCCATCAGTATTTTATTAAATATCCCGGGATTAAAAATTACATGGACAGCACCATTGCCTCAGCAAAAAGCAACGGATTTGTTGAAACCATGATGAAGCGAAGGCGATATCTCCGCGACATCAATTCCGGTAATGCTACGGTGCGTGGATTCGCGGAAAGAAATGCCATCAATGCGCCGATACAGGGGACCGCCGCAGACATGATCAAAATTGCCATGATCAATATTTTCAGGGAAATTGAAAATAAACAGTTAAAATCAAGGATGATATTGCAGGTTCACGATGAACTTGTTTTTGATGCGCATAAAGAAGAACTGGATATATTGAAACTCCTGGTTTTAGCAGGAATGCAGAATGCCATACACCTGGATGTCCCGGTTCTTGTGGAAATGAATACCGGAAATAACTGGCTGGAAGCACATTAGAAGTTGGTGAGCTGGTGAGTTGGTGAGCTGGTGAACTGGCGAGTTAATGTTCTTTATTACTTTGTTACTCTGTTACTCTGTTACTTTGTCACCTTGTCACTTAAATTACCCTTATGACCTACAAACACGATTCCCGAACCGTAATGACCCTCGATGCGGGAGGTACCAACCTGGTGTTTAATGCCGTTCAGGCTGAAAAAGAAATTCTGGAACCCATCATCCTTTCTGCCAAGGGAGAAAACCTGGAAGCTGTGCTGAAAACCATTATCCAGGGATTCAGGGAAGTGGAGTTCAAACTGGTACACAAACCGGTAGCCATCAGTTTTGCATTTCCCGGTCCTGCCGATTATGAAAACGGCATCATCGGTGACCTGCAGAACCTTCCTTTTTTTAAAGGCGGGGTGGCATTGGGGCCTATGTTGTCGGAGCAATTTAATCTTCCTGTATTCATCAATAACGATGGTGACCTTTTTGCTTACGGTGAAGCCATTTCCGGATTATTACCAGAAATCAACCAGAAACTGGAGGAAGCAGGAAACCCGAAACGATACCGGAACCTTTTCGGGGCAACATTCGGAACAGGCTTCGGAGGAGGGATTGTTACCCGGGATGGCTTGCTTTTTGGAGATAATTCCTCAGGAGGAGAAATTAACCGTATGCGGAACCGCACTTTTAAAAATTTCGATGTGGAAGAAAGTGTCAGCATAAGGGGATTACAAAGAGAATATGCCAATTATGCAGGCATAAATATAGGTAGTTGTCCTGATCCTAAGGAAATTTTTGAAATTGGTATGGGAAAACTCAAGGGGAATAAAGAAGCTGCAATTAAAGCATACGAAGCATTTGCTTTAAATGCTGCAGATGCTTTCGCTAATGCCATTACCCTGCTCGATGGATTGGTGGTGATCGGAGGGGGTTTGTCAGGGGCCCACCCGCTCTTCCTTTCCCGCTTGGTGGATGAAATGAATCATCCATTTGAAACGATCTCCGGCCAATTACTGGAACGCATGGAAATCATTGCCTTTAACCTTGAAGATCCTGTCCAACTTGATGCATTTCTCTCTCCAGCCCGTCATGAAATTTCCGTTCCATTCAGCCCTTGTAAGGTTCTTTACGACCCTAACAAAAAAACGGGAGTGGGCATTTCCCGTTTGGGAACATCCAGGGCCGTATCCATCGGGGCTTACGCCTATGCGATACATACGCTTGACCGATAGAATAAAAGCATGAGTAACACATATACAAATATTGATAAATTTATTTTCTTTTCAAGAATTTCTTGTTCCGATTATTTTTTATTGTATTTTTGTCCCTAACAATTAAGATGATTTTTAACCAACAACCCTAACCCTATGAAAAAACTTTTACTTTTTGGGATATTTTTTCTGTGCATTTTCATCGTAAAAGCTCAGGATGTCCCCCGTCAGATGGTTGTTCTGGAAATTACAACCAGCACATTATGTACTTATTGCCCCGGTGCAGCCATGGGAGCTGAAGATCTTTTAGCAAACGGGAAGTTCGTCGCAGTTATTGAACATCATAACTCCTGGCAAGGGAATGACCCGTATGACACTCCGGAATCCAATGCCCGTTCTACCACCTTGGCCCCTGGTGGAAATCCCGGAGCATTTTTCGATGTAAAGCTGAAAGTTGTCGGCGGAAACCATACCCAGAGTATGTACACAACTTACCTCCCTAAATACAATATCCGCATTGCAAAAGCATCTCCCATGTATATGACCATGGATGTTACCAATACAGGTCTTGATTACACGGCTGTAATCACCATGGTGAAAGTTGGCGACATCACTTCAACCAACCTTAAAATGTTATTTGTGGTAACCCAGTCACATATTGCCTATAACTGGCAGGGTCAGCATGTTCTCAATTATGTTAATCGACTGATGCTTCCGAATGCAAGTGGGACTACTGTTGATTTTTCGGCTAGCGATACCGCGACCATTACTATGAATTTCACACTGGATGCCGCATGGCCAACAGAAGATTGTGAAATAATCGCTTTCGTTGAAGATATGACTGCCAAAGAAGTATTAAATGGTATGAAAAGGGCTGTTATTGATCTGGCTCCTGAATTTTCCGCTTCAGAATCTTCTGTGCTTATTACCCAGCCTGTTACCTTTACCAATGCTACAACAGGAGGTTATATGGATGCTCCTGAAACATACCAATGGCTTTTCCCCGGCGGGACTCCCGAAGCATCTACAGATACTAATCCGACTGTTTCCTATGCAGATTCAGGCCATTATGATGTAACCCTGATCGTTAACAGGGGCGGCCAGATCGACACCCTCACCAAAACTCAGTATATTGAAGTAAAATACCCGGTGGGCGTTCAGGAAAATCAGGCCCTGATTAAAACAACAGTTTCCCCGAACCCCAGCAATGGCCTGTTCACACTTGATATTTACAGCGGCAAAACCGTGAATGTGAATATTGCTGTTCTTAACTCCATCAATCTTCCTGTTTATCAGGAATCCGGAGTTTCCTTTAACGGAAGATATACCAAACAAATCGACCTGAGCAATGTTGCCAAGGGATTATATTTTGTCATGGTCGAAACAGAAGGAAATAAAACAGTGAAAAAGGTAATCATTAATTAATTATTTTATTTGTTTTCTGAAAAGAAGCCACCCCTAAAAGGTGGCTTCTTTTTTATTTACCCTAACATGCAACCATTTTTTTAGTACCTTTGTCTTGTTCAATAAAAGCATACTATGAAACTTCCCGGAATTACCCTTCTAGCATTATTTCTGACTTTTACAAGTCTGGCCGGTAGTGTTGAAAAAGTTTATTATTTCAGCAATTACAAGGTGAATCAAATCGGCAATTTTCAAAATGTCACCTTCGGCAATACAACATTAAGTGCAAAACCAGGAGAGCCTGTAATGCCCTATCATGCAGTTGCAATACTGCTTCCGCCGGGTGAAATGGCCACGGGGATTGAAGTAATCACTGAAAATGAAATCCAGATACCTGGGACTTATGATATTTATCCTCAACAGTATTCACAGCCTCTTTCAAAAAATGAGCCTGGCAAATTCATTAAAAATGAAGCCCTTTATCGTTTTAATGGAAAATATCCCACGAGCCCCTCTGTACAAATAACCACCCAGTACATGAATGGGTTTGCCTTTGCCTTATCTGCTTTTACACCAATGACCTATAACCCCGCTGCAAAGACCCTTTCATATTTCACCAAGGTAACCATCCGGATTTCAACAAAACCAAGTCCAAAAGCCACACAGGCAATGGAACTTCTGTCTGCTTCTGATTACGCTCTTAAAAGGGTACATCTTTTCGCACAAAATCCGGAAATGATCAGTCTTTATCCTGATAAATCAAAGAATCCGGCAACTTATCAGTACCTGATCATCACACCGGAACAGTTTATCAGTACTTTCGATTCATTGGTTGACTATTATGCCGAAACAGGCATTCAAAGCCAGGTCACAGCTACCGAATATATTGATGCCAATATTGCCGGCCATGATCTTCAGCAAAAAATCAGAAACTATATCAGGCAGGAAGTAACATCCAGTGGCATTGAATATGTATTGCTTGGAGGAGATGTTGAACATGTTCCTTTCCGTGGTTTTTATTGTTATGCTATCTCCGACCCTGATCAGGAAGACTATAACATTCCCGCCGATATTTATTATTCGGCCCTGGATGGGGAATGGAACGACAGTACAATGGCCGGAGGGCATGATAACCGCTGGGGAGAACCCGGAGAAGATGACCTTTTACCCGATGTATCCCTGGCACGTTTCCCCTTTAGTTCCATCACTGAACTGAAGCATATGGTTCATAAATCCGTATTTTATCAGAAGTATCCTGTCCTGGGAGAATTCACCAAACCTTATATGGCCGGCGAGTATTTATACAGCCCTCCTCCCACCTATGGAAGTGATTATATGGAACTGTTGATCGATGACCATAATGATAACGGATATTTCACCCATGGCATCCCATCTGCCTATAATACAATTACCAGACTTTATGATATTCCGGGTTACGACTGGGACAAAAGCGAACTCATTGCCGGCATTAATCAGGGCACCTCTTTTATTCATCACCTGGGTCATTCCAATTATGATTACATGATGAGAATGGGACTTAGCGATGTTAACAATCAGAATTTCTCACAGGTCAATGGGGTCAACCACAATTTTGCACTGATTTATACCCAGGGTTGTATTGATGGAGCATTTGATTATTCTGATTGTATTGCAGAAAAATCAGTCACCATCAATAATTTCTGTGTTGCCGGTGTTTTTAATTCCCGGTTTGGCTGGTTTAATCAGGGAACAACTGATGGCCCTTCACAACATCTGCAACGTGAATTTGTCAGTGCATTATATAATGACACCCTGGAAAATCAGATTAAAGAACTGGGTTCTGCACATATGATGTCGAAAATAAAAACCGCCCCCTGGGTTGGTCTTCCAGGAGAGTTTGAACCTGGGGCCCAACGTTGGGTACACTATGACTGCAATGCCCTGGGTGACCCGGCTTTAAAAATTTGGACCGTTACACCCTCACTCACGGTACTACCTGCAAACCAGGATGTTGACAATAAATCAGGCAATGTTAATTTTAATGTTACTGCCACTTCCGGCTGGACAGCGAACTGCGATGCCGTTTGGTGCACTGTCACCGCTTCGGGAAACAGCAATGGAACCATTACCGCTTCATATACTGCAAATCAGGAAGAACTCTACCGTACCGCCCATATCACCGTGAACGTTATTGGAGCTATACCTGTTGTTGTAACTGTTACACAGGCACCCCTTGTTTCGGTTGATGAAATCATTGCTGGCGGGTTTAGAATTTATCCGAATCCGGCCACAGATAATATCAACATTACTTTCAATCTTTTAAAACAAGGTGATGTTCACCTACGCTTGATCAATGTTATGGGTCAAATAGTACGTGAAACCTTACTTCCAATGCAGACCACCGGGCATCATTCCATTGCTATCGATATCTCTGGTCTTAAACCAGGCGTATATTCCTGCTCTCTTCTACCAGGATCAGGCCGGGAAATTAATAAAATGCTGATTGTAAAATAATAGATAATCCTCAACTTTAACCCTTATGAAAAAAATCTCTATCCTGCTAAGCACATCATTATTCCTGACATTATTTGCTCAGGCACAACAGCATGTTTACCCTGATTCATGGGGAAATGCAGGTTTTAACCTTACCAATAACCGTGCATCTTCTGTTCAGGTGGTACATTCCATCCAAACATACGAGTTAAGCCCGGTCATGGTGGAAGGGACAGCCATGAATAATATCAGTATACCCGGTTCATTTCTATTTAACGCCGAAGGAATGCCCAACCTGCCCGGCAATGGAAGATATATTGCAATTCCTTCAGGGTCCATTCCGCACTTTCAGGTTATATCACAACGTACCGAAACAATACACAATATTGAAATAGCGCCTGCTCCCAGAATTCCAAATGATAAACAACCGGATTTCCCCCTGCAAAAAAATCAGGAAGTCTATACAAGAAATGCTTTTTATCCTGAATCCCCGGTTCAAATGTCCGAAATTCAGCAAATCCGCGGTGTTGATGTGGTAATTCTCGGGATTACCCCTTTCCAGTATAACCCGGTGACCAAAGACCTGATCATTTACCGCGATCTGAAAGTTGAGATCACTTTTGAAGGCGGGAATGGCCAATTTGGTGATATTGCTTATCGTTCAGCCTGGTGGGATCCCATCATGCAGGATAATATTTTAAACCAGGAATCTCTTCCTGCTGTGGATTATGGCAAACGCTTACAATCTCAGTTAAATTCAAAAGGGCCGAGAGACAATGAATGCGAATATATCATCATTACTCCAACAGGTCCCGCTTTTCTGGCATGGGCCGATAGCATCAGAAGATTCCGCAGTCAGCAAGGAATCCTGACCAAAGTATTTACCCTTGATGAAGTGGGAGGAAATACCGTTTCTGCAATTGAAAGTTTTATCAATAATGCTTATAATAGCTGGACCATCAAACCTGCTGCCTGTCTTTTACTGGGCGACTACGGATCAGATGCCACGAATAGCATTATTTCTCCACTTCTTCCTCATCCCGATGCATTTCCTGATTTCGCATCCGACAATCAGTATGCTGATGTTACAGGTGATAAATTACCCGATGTGGTTTTTGCCCGCATCGTAGCCAATAATGAAACCCAATTACAGGTGCTTGTTTCCAAATTCCTGGAATATGAGCGTAATCCTCCAACAGACCCCATGGTATATGATAAACCGATATCGGCATTAGGATGGCAGACCGAAAGATGGTTCCAGCTATGCTCGGAAATTGTTGGTGGCTTCTTTAAAAATACATTGGCAAAAAATCCCCGGCGTATCAACGCGATCTATGATGGAAATCCTTCATCTATATGGTCAACAGCTTCTAATACTTCAGCAATTACCAACTATTTTGGTGTTAATGGATTGCAATATATTCCTGCAACTCCAGCCGAATTGGGCGGGTGGACAGGTGGCAATGCCTCGAAAATCACCTCAGCCATTGACTCAGGAGCCTTTATTCTCCTGCACAGGGATCATGGATATTACGGAGGTTGGGGAGAACCAGCATACGCTAATTCAAATATCAGCGGATTAAATAATACCGTTCTTCCTTTCGTTTTCTCCATCAATTGCGAAACCGGTGCCTATCACCGTTCTGCAGAATGTTTTGGTGAAAAATTTGTCCGTCATACTAAAAATGGCCATAATGCCGGAGCCCTGGGCATTGTTTGCCCCTCAGAAACATCTTATTCCTTTGTCAATGATACTTTTGTGTGGGGAATGTTCGACAATATGTTCCCGAACTTCATGCCTGCTTATGGCACGAATCCCCCTTCAAGAGGCATCTTACCCGCTTTTGGTCAGGCTGCCGGCAAATATTTCTTACAACAATCATCCTGGACATCCGGTGCTTCAAGTTATAAGGTCGTAACATACAATCTTTTCCACATGCTGGGTGAGGCATTCCAGGTTGTCTACTCGGAAGTCCCGACACAACTCACAGTAATCCATGCTCCTGCCATTGATTATGGCAGCACCTCCTTCCCTGTCGAAGCCAATGAAGGCGCTTTGATCGCACTGACAGTAAATGATGAAATTATTGCCACTGCTACCGGAATCTCTGGTGGTCCGGTTGATATTGCAATCCCTGCTCTGACTGTTGGAACTCAGGTGCTGATTACCGTAACGAAGCAGAATTATTACCGATATACTGATCTTGTTACTGTAACATCAACTCTGCTTGTGGCTAATTTTTCGGCTTCGCCTTCTGATCTTTGCACAGGTTCCATCACAGACTTTACCGATTTATCAGGGGGTAATCCTGAAAGTTGGCAATGGTCATTCCCCGGAGGTAACCCTTCTTCCTCAACTGACCACAATCCGACGGGAATCATATACTCCACTGCTGGAGATTATGATGTGACCTTAACCATTCAGAGAACTGGATCGGATCCGGTTTCCACAACCAAAACTTCTTATATCCATGTTCTTGATCTTCCAGAGGCCAGCTTCACTTCTGCTATTTCCTGCCCTGAAACTGCAAGTATATTTACTGACAATTCGAATCCTCACGGGAGTACAATTTCAAACTGGGTCTGGACTTTTGGTGATCCCGCTTCCGGTGGCGCCGACACATCCTATATTCAGAATCCGACCCATACGTATGCTGAGCCTGGCACTTACCAGGTGAGCCTATTGGTTACCAATGCCATTGGTTGTCCTGATGATTACTCCATGCAGGTTATTGTTCCCGGTCTCCCGGGAAAAGCTGCTGATCCGACTGGGCCTGCACTCGTTTGCCAGGGCGAAACATCACTGGAATATAATACAACAGGCGCTATTGATGCTACTTCTTATTCATGGCATGTTGCCCCGGTCGAAGCAGGTACAATTAACGGTAATGAAACAACAGCAACGCTGGATATTGCTCCTGACTTCTTCGGCTCACTCAGTCTTCAGGTCAATGGTGTCAACGATTGCGGAAAAGGAGAATTCTCCGCTGAGTATGTTGTAAGCGTTTTAGCCACTCCTGTAGCTCCCGGAAAACCAAATGGAGCTGACAGTGTAAACCTGAATAAAGTCAGTTCATCTGAATTTACCATTATTGAAGTTGCTGATGCTACATCCTACTCTTGGGCCATTGCCCCAGAACAGGCCGGGACTATTTCCGGAACAGCCCTTACCGGTATTGTTTCCTGGACCCCTGCGTTCAGGGGAACAGCTAATATTTCAGTGGCTGCCATAAATCAGGATTGCCCCGGTATGGTTTCTGAAAACAAAGAAGTCACCGTTTATGCTCCGGTAGGTATGGGTGAAAATGGCAATTTCAGACTTGAGGTATATCCCAACCCGACAAGTGGAAAAATTAACCTGGAAATATCGTTCGAACGGAATATTTCAGCCAATATCACGATCTTCAATGCCATTGGAAATATTGTTTTCCAGGAAAAAAATGTCAGCATTGCCGGTCAGCTCTACAAAAGTATTGACCTTGCTGCTTTGCCAGGGGGAATTTACCTGCTTAAACTTGAAAATGGAGAAATCTCTAAATCGACCCGAATTGTGATCGGAAAATAATAGTTTTGTGCTTTACTTTACCGGGAGGCCGCCCTAATAAGCGGCCTCATTTTTTATTGGCCTTGCTGCTTGATAATTAGCTTATCAATACGGTTTCCATCAAGATCAACAATTTCAAATTCAAAGTTTTTCCAGGTAAATTTTTCACCCGGTTTCGGAATATGCTTTAAAACACTCATCGCCAATCCGGCCAAGGTATTGAATTTGATTTTACCCTTATCAAATCCCTGAATGTTGAATTCATATGCAAATTCATAAAAGGGCATTTGACCATCTGCAAGCCAGCTGCCATCAACCCTTTGGGTAAACTGTAATTCGTCAGGACTGGGTTCATTGAAATCACCAACAATTGCCTCCAGGATGTCATTCAGGGTAACAAGTCCAACGGTCGAACCGTACTCATCAATAACCAATCCATAATGAATTTTATTCTGTTTGAAGAGCTCAAGCGTTTCATAGGCCGAAAGTGTTTCAAGAATAAACTGGGCCGGTTTGATCTGCTCCTGAAGATTGAAATTTTCTTTGCAAATATCATCGAGGAAAAGATCTTTAATAAAAACCACTCCAACTACCTTATCCAAATCGCCTTCACACACAGGATATACCGAATGTAGTTCTCCCCGCATTGTTTCCCGCATTTTATCTGCTGAATCCATGATATCCAGCCAGACCAGGTCAGAATGATGGGTCATCAGGGATTCAATTTTACGGTCGCCCAGGTGAAATACCCGACCTACAATATCCTGCTCGATTTCCTGCACTTCCCCGTCTTCAGTCCCTTCCTGTATCATGGCTTTGATTTCTTCTTCTGTGACTTTTGAGTCAGCAGAGGGACGTATCCTGAGTAATCTCAATATCACATCACTGGTATGAGCAAGCAACCAGGTGACTGGATACGTGAGATAATTCAAAAAAAGTAATGGGCGAACCATTGCTTTTGAGATCTTTTCCGGATTAACAAGTCCTATTCGCTTGGGAACAATTTCGCCAATCAACATGGAAAAAAAAGTGACCAGAATCACTACAATAACCAAAGCCAGGGAACCGCTTAAAGCCTGACTCAATCCTGCCAATTCCAGTACCTCCGCAACACTATGCGAAATTTCATCAGCAGAAAAAACTCCGGTAAGGATCCCGATCAGCGTTACTCCGATCTGAATGGCAGACAAGATCCTTGATGGGGCATTCGCTTGCTCCAGCACAAGCTTTGCCATTTTATCACCACCCTGCGCATCAAGGTCCAATTTCGATTTCCGGGCTGACACCAAGGCGATTTCAGCCATGGCTAAAACTCCATTGATCAGAAAAAGAAATAAAAGAACAATTATTGCAGCATTCATATTCTGTCTATTTTATTGATTTCAAACGACAAAGATAATCAAACCCTTTGTACCTTTGTTTTATCATATTTTATAAGCAGTATGAAAAAATGCCTTTTCCCAATTCTGTGTTTGACTTTATTGTCATTTCAATCTCCTTCACAACGTCCCGGGATGCTGCCTCAAATTACTCCGGCAGGAAAAGGTATCGTGAACACCAGAATCGACAATACCGGATACTGGAACGATATGATTCTTTTTGGATTTATCAAACCCGGACCAGTTTATCAGGTCAAACAAGCAAAGTATTCAAACAGTAACATCCTGGGAAAAGGAATTCCCCCCCAGAATTCACCCGACATTCCGGTGAGTGACCTGGACACGGTGACCCAGAGCGAAAATTCAATCTTTATTGATCCGGAAGAAGAAGAGATGGTCCTGAATTCAAACAACTCAAGCAACTGGATTGGCAACTACGCTACTGAAAAATATGGTGCTGATGGTCTTTTTTCTTCAAATCTGGTACAGCCATGGACGGGGACAATGAAAGGAGCTGGCCGGGACAATGCCGGAGATCCTTCAACAGCCATCGGCCTGAATGGCCAGCTATATGTCGGAAAAATAAGTAACGATGGGGGACAATCCATAGCATATAGTGATGATCGGGGTAAATCATGGAAAGAGGTGACCATTGTCGAGGGACCAACAACTGTATACGGAATTTTAGATAAAAATCATCTCTGTATCGATAATGTTCCTGAAAGTCCTTTCACTGGGAATCTTTATGCTGCCTGGACAAATTTCATTCCCGGCTCAGCCGATACAAACCAGATTCAGATTTCCCGCTCTACCGACAATGGACTTCATTGGTCATCTCCATATAGCATCAGCAGTGCTGTTTCTGCCGGAAAACTAAATCATGGAGTAAACGTGCAAACAGGACCGATTGGTGAGGTATATGCTGTCTGGAGTATTTATGATACCTGGCCTTCTGATGAAGTAGCGCTCGGATTTTCCAAATCAATTGATGGAGGAGGAGTGTTCACCCCAGCCAGAAGGATCATCCAAAACATTAAAGGAATACGATCAAGCATGACAGGAAAAAACATGAGGGTAAACTCCTTTCCTTCCATGGCTATTGATAACAGTAGCGGCCCCAACCGGGGGATGATCTATATCGTGTGGACAAATTTCGGGATTCCGGGGATTAATACCGGCAATGATATCGATATTTATTTAATTCGCTCTGCAGATCAGGGAGAAACCTGGTCAGCTCCGATACAGGTTAACCAGGACCCCTCCAACCTTGGCAAACAACATTTTTTCCCATGGATTACCTGCGATCCTGTGACCGGGGGGTTGTGTGTAATCTATTACGATGATAGAAACCTGTCTTCCACTGATTGCGAAACTTATGTGTCTTATTCTTATGACGGAGGACTTTCATGGACAGACTTTAAGGTCAGCGATGTGTCGTTTACACCATCTCCAATACCCGGGCTTGCCTTCAATTATTTCGGTGATTATATCGGAATACAGTCGCGTAATATGAAAGTTTATCCCATCTGGACTGATAACCGTTCAGGAAGAGCGATGGCCTATGTCTCCCCTTTTAATCTTGGTCCTAATCCTGGCCAAGCCTGGGTTCTCTTTCACCAATATGCACTTTCTGAAATACCCTCCGGGGTTGAGCAAAACATGAATTTCGGAGATTCCCTTTTTCTTTCACTTAGCTTGAAAAATATAGGTGATCAGTCAGCTTATCCCGTTCATGCCGCTATTTCTTCCCCAACACCATATGTTCAGATAACCGATAGTGTTGAGGATTTCGGAGAGATCCAACCCGACTCGGTGAAAACTATTCATCATGGCTTTGCATTTAAAGTATCGGATACGATACCCGACAATCTCAGGGTTCGATTTGATATTAAGGTGATCAGCAATGACACCAGCTGGTTCAGTCATTTTTCAATAGAATCGCATGCCCCCGGGCTTGACATCACCGGTCTTTCCATCATGGACACGATGGGAGGGAATCATGACGGGCACTTAGATCCCGGAGAGACTACCTTGATTGAAATAACTAATGTCAATTCTGGTGATTTTCCCTGTGATTCGGTAAATGGTCGTCTCACCATTGATTCACCATTGATCTATATCTTAAATGACAGCGTTTCCCTTGGGGAAATACGTCAAGACCAGTCTGCCAAAGCCACGTTTCGGGCAATAGTTGATGAAGATTTACCAAGGGGAACTCCGATCAATATTCAGTACACGGCTCAGTCGGGAAAATATCAAAAAGAAAAGACCTTCCGGCAGGTCATCGGACTTATTGCTGAAGACTGGGAAACCAATACCTTTCAAAAATTCCCTTGGCAGCTTACAGGCGATAAAAACTGGACAATATCGGATTATAATCCCTGGGAAGGGAATTACTGCGCTCAATCCGGAAAAATATGGAATGACGAAATTTCTCAACTTTCTGTTACCTATTCCTCTGCCATGGACGACAGCCTTTCATTTCACCTGAAAACATCTACCGAAGCCGGGTATGACCAACTTTATTTTTACATCGATGATCTTTTCATGGGAACATGGTCGGGGGTTATTCCCTGGACCAGGGTTTCATTTCCGGTTGCCCAGGGCATGCATCTGTATACCTGGAAATATGTTAAAGATCTTGCCCTTAGCTTCGGGGAAGATAAGGTCTGGCTTGATTTGATTTCATTTCCCGTGCCGCTTCTCCCGGATGTTAATGCCGGTGAAAATGACACCATCTGCCCCGGTCAAACTTATCGCCTTCAGGCCACTGTCAGTACTTACGATTCTCTCCGGTGGACAAGTAGCGGAGACGGAACTTTCGACACTGCTACCTTGCTGAATCCAGTCTATACCCCCGGATCCGGGGATATCCTTAACGGAATAGTCCATCTTAAGCTGAATGTTTTTGCCAATTATAGCAGGATAGCAAAAAGCATGGATCTCTTTATTAACTGTGATGCCACCACTGACCCGGAAATTTTTCCCCACATCGAAGTTTACCCGAACCCGGGTAACGGTCACTTTACCATGGAAATATATTCTCTTCAGTCAGGATCAGTGACTGTTAGTCTGTCAAATGCAAGCCATGCCCTTTTACATGTAAAGAAAGAAAATATTAATCAGGGAAATTGGAAGAAAAAATATAATTTTGCATCCCTCCCTGCCGGAAACTATTTCCTGACGATTGAAAGGAATCAGCATACAGCAATCCGGCGGGTAATTATCGTGAAATAAAAGTAACCCGTTGAAAAAAGGACTGACCTATTTTTTCCTCCTTATTTTCCTTTACAACTCTATGGGAAATTACCTGTTTTTTGAACTTAACAGATATCTGGTAAGGAGGGAAATGCAAGCCTTGATAAATTCATATATTCCGTGCAGACGGCAGTTGATCCTGAAAATTTATCAACCTGAGCATAACCCTGATTTTAAAAGAATCGATTCCAGGGAAATAAAGTTTAAAGGCAGGCTTTATGATGTTATCCATGAAACAAAGCAGGGGAAAAACACTGTATTCTGTTGTATCCATGATAAAAAAGAAGAACAACTGATGGCAGGAAGTACAAGAACCCATCATAGAAAAATTAATCTGGCCCTATTCCATACCCTGGTATCACAGGCACTCCCATCCGAATCAGACCAGGGAATACAGCAACATGGTACTGATTATTTATTCCCCGAGAAAAATAAAATGTTTTATCTTGTTTATCTTTCCCATTTTGCCCCTCCCCCTGAAAATTCATGATTTTTTAAATTTTCTGTTTTAATTCATCGCCGGAAATTCTTTTTCTGAACGATATTTTTATTCATTGGACACCACCGCCAGCCCTTCCCTGTGAAATAGAAGGTTCTGGAGAGGAGTCAATAAAATATAACACAAATGAAAACAAAAATTCTATTATCATTAGTTCTTTTTCTAGCATTTGCAATGCATGGAACAAGTCAGAAAGATTTTAAACCAAATAATCTTAAACCCGTATTAGATGACACCATCAAACTGAATGAATTTGTAGTAAAAGCATTCAGGACTGACATCCCTTTTAAAGAGATACCTGCCGCTGTTTCTATTGTCAATGACGTTCAGTTAAGCAGCATGCAAAAGACCATTGCAGCAGATGAAGCTTTGAGGCTTGTACCCGGAGTAAAAGTCGATAATGGGACCGACGGATCAAGGGTTCATGTGTATATCCGCGGACAAGGCATTCTATCGGAAAGTGGATTCAGGGGAATACAGGTGCTTCTTGATGGAGTTCCCATCAATGACCCTGGTGGATATTGTCCTGATTTATATGACGTTGATTGGGGGACAGTTAAAAATGTTGAAGTAGTTAGGGGACTTGCCGCCTCTCTTTATGGCGCAAATGCAACTGGAGGGATTATTAATATAACGACTTTTGATGGAGGGAAAAAACCGGTTAACAGCATGTTATCCGCCTCTGCAGGATCCTATGGTTTCTGGAAAATTCTCGGACATGTGGACGGCAACCAGGATAAAATTAATTACAGTATTTCCTATTCCCATTCACAGGGTCATGGTTATCGGGCACATCAGTCATTTATGGCCGATAATTTTAGCGAGAAAATCCTCTGGACTCCTTCAGATAAAATAAAAATCACCCAGGTACTTACTTATACCAATTATTTTAACCAGAATTCTGAAGGAATTAACCTCTATCGTTATGAAACATTCGGACCCAGGGCAGCCAACACCGATGCAGTCCCATATAATGAATTTCATGATACAAAAAGGCTTACGGGTGCTTTAATGGGCCGGTTTATCCTATCAAAAAACCAGGATCTCCAGCTGAAGGGATTTGTCAGATCTAATTATTACCGGGAAACATCCAACAATGGTGATGATTATAAACCATATATCAACCTTGGAGGTTCGGCTCAATATAATCTTCATTTCGGAAAAGAAACCCTCATGAACCATATCAGTGTTGGAGTGGATTTTCAAACCCAGACGATCACTGAACATGAATATGCCGTTCCTCCTGAAAACCAGCGGGATTCAAACAGGGTTGACAGTTATTGGAGCCGTGAATGTTTTGATCTGAACGCGATACTGATTAATCAGATTATTAAACAACGCAGCGCAGGCGTTTACTTTATTGACAAGCTGGATATTGCAAAAAAGCTTTACGCTATTTTAAACGTTCGTTATGACTATGTCTATAGCAGTCTGACCAATAATATACCTGTACCTGATTCTGTATCGCCAAATGGAACAAAGGTCTTTGATAAACCAACGTTCAGAATTGGCCTGGCTTATGATATTGCACCATTTGTCAATATCTATGTCAACTATGGCACCGGATTCCTGACCCCTTCAAATGATGAGCTCTACAACAATCCGGTTAAGTGGGGTGGATTCAATGAACTCATCAAACCCTCCACCTCTCAAGGAGTGGAACTGGGAATCAGGGGCGATCTCGGCAGAATTCTTCATTATGATATTACAGGATTTGATATCTTTTCCGAAAATGAATTTGCCCGTTTCAGTGTGCCTGGCAGGGGAAATAATACTGCCTTCTACAAGAATATTGGGAAAAGCAATAAATGGGGAATTGAAACCTATGTCTCCTGTTCTCCGATTAAAAATATTATCATCGATGTTGCATATACTTATTCCCATTTCCGTTATACTGCTCCAGATTATACAGATACCACCAACGGTATATATAATATTAAAGGGCACTGGATGCCAAATTGCCCGGCTAATATGCTGACAGCTCAGATCTCCTATAATTTTCTTAAACATTTTACCATTGCATTCGGAACCCAATGGCAATCCAAATGGTGTATCCAGGTTGATGATTCTATTTATAATAATTATACCATCAACCAAACCTACTATCAGCCGGGAAGTGTTCGCTCATCTTGGGTGGATGGATTTAATATCTATAACCTGAACCTGAACTATAACTGGAAATTGGGTTGGCTTAGCGGAGATCTTGGTCTGTATGTGAAAAACCTGTTTGATGAACATTATTTTGGTTTCACAGAACCCAATAATGGTCCGGATTACAATAGTTACCAACCGGCACCGGGGAGGGAATTTTTTGTGAATCTGAAATTACGGTTTTAAGGAAGACCCTTCTAGTTCAGGTTTTTCATTAAAACTAGCTTTTGCTGTAAAACTGAAGAGCGCTCTCAGTTTATCCCAGAAATCACCTCCCAGTACAAACAAACTGGAGATGAAGATGAGATCAAAAAAAGCATGTACGACCGACCTGAAAAAATATGCTTCTTCAAAAAGATTGGGTGCATAGGCCAGGATGTAGTTGGGAATGAAGGGAATGACAAACATGACCAACCCGATATTATAACGTGTTTTACTTACGCGGTGTGCCTTCGCAACATGGAAATAAATATAGCGCAACTTATATTTTATCCATAAATACGAAGGCTTGCCCATAATAGCAATACTGGATATTTTCATCAGGGGTGCACTTATCCAGAACATCGCTACTATCATACTTTTCATGGAATGTGAGTGTACATATTCCTGAAGGACAAGGCCTGTGGGAAGCATAAAAGCAGAAGCAATAAAAATTGCCAGACCAAGATAAAATCTGAGCCCGGGATTTTCCGGCTTCTTCATCTCATTTAAATGAAAGGTTTGCATTTATTTAGTTTTAAAGGAAAAACATTCCGACACCCGACACTGCAAGGATGGCACCGGCGATTTCTTTTAGGGTGACTTTCTCTTTGTAAATAATCATTGAAGGCGGTATGATCAATACTGGAACAAGAGCCATGATGGTGGCCGCAACTCCCGTATCAGCATACTTAATCGAGATCAGGGAGAATGAAACCCCTAGAAATGGGCCGAAAAATGCTCCAAGTGAAAGTTGCATCATGGGCTTACGTCTGGTTAGTGAGCGCAAAGCTTCTTTCCAGAATCCGAAAAAACTGAAAAGAATGGCAAATCCGATCATCCCTGCAATGACCCTGATCTGCGTTGAAGCAAAGGTGTCATAGTCTTTCATCCCATGTTTACTTAAAACCAAGCCAGCTGCCTGACCTATCGCACCACCAAGTCCGAGTAAAATGCCCCAAACCGGATAGTTGAATTTAACCCCCGGGATACCTCCGGAATTCTCCGCTGGAGTGTGACGCTTCAACACCACCAGGGCAATCCCTGCAATGGTAAGAGCCATCCCTATCCAGCTTTTTGCAGATAAAGTCTCCCCTAATACCATCCATCCGATTAGAGCAGTCATCGGCGGAGCCAATGCCATTAAAAGCATGGATACCCTTGCCCCAATCACTACAAAAGCCTGGAAAAGGCACAAATCACCGAAAACGAATCCGATAAGCCCGGATAACGTAAGATAAAACCAGGCCTGAGGAGAAGCATCCACCGGTAAAAGAAGGCCCCGATAAAAATAAGTAAATGTGCTTAAAAAAATGAAACCAATAATCAATCTCAGAAGATTGACAATCATGGATCCTATCTTCCGGCTTGCCGCTTCAAAGGCAAGGGCTGTGATTGTCCAGAAAATAGCCGTAAGCAAGGCAGCAAATTCTCCCAGATGATTTTTTATCAATAGCCCTCCTGATTATCTACCCGTAAGCCAAGCTTCCGGATTCTGAATAATTTTACCCTTCCAGATTTCAAAATGCAACTCTGATTTTGATTCATCAGCGGTAGAAAATACCCGCCCAATGGTTTGCTTTGTTGACACCTCCTGCCCCTCTCTGACCGTTACATCAGCCAGGTTTGAATAAACCGTTAGGTAATCACCATGGCGGATAATAACCACTTTATTGAGGTTTGGAAAAAACATTACCCGGCTGACCTTTCCCCCAAAAACAGCCTTTACCAAAGAGCCGCGTGCCGTCATGATATCAACACCATTATTTTTCACCTTGACATGCTCCAATACAGGGTGGGCATGTTCACCAAAAGTACCGGAAATAAAACCCCGTTCGCATGGCCAGGGTAGTTTCCCCCGGTTTGCTGAAAAAGAACTGGACAGTTCCCTTTCTTTGGGTGTCAGTTCAAGATTCGATTTAGATAAAGGGGTTTTTACTCTGATATCCTCAGAAATTAATTTCTCAATTTCATATTCCAATCTCTGGGCGGCCTGCTGCTTAACCCTCAGGGTGGCAAGTAATTGTTTTTCTTTACTGCTCCATTCCTTCACGGCTTTGGCTTTATCCTGTTTTTCCTTATCCAACTTTTGCTTTTCCTGGAGTTGTGATTGAATTAATGACAATTTCTGATTCTTTATATTTTCCAGTTCTTTCCGTTTGCTGTTAATGGAGGACTGTGTTGATAGAATTCTCTCCGCCTGTCTTCTTCGGTAAGAAGCATATTCCTGGAAATATTTCAGGCGCTGATACGCCTGGTTAAAATCTTTGGCTGAAAAGATGAACATCAGCTTATTCTGTCCGTTCAACATCCGGTTGGCATGATAGATCATCCTGGCGTACTCACTTTTCAGGACAAGCAATTGCCTGGACATTTTATCAATTTGTACATTTTCTGTTAAAATATCCACCTGGACCTGATTGAGCTCACGATTTATTGCATCTATTAGAGCTTCACGACTTCTAATTTGTTTGGCGAGTATCTGAAGTTTATTCAGAGAGGTTTTTTTGTTTTGTTGCGTCTTTTCAAGTAATTCGGTAGTATATTGTATTTCATCCTCAAGCTGTTTCTTGGTCTTTTGAAGCTTTTCCCTGTCAGTTTGGGATTGTAAAGGAGATGCGAACAGTATGAAAATAAAAGAAAACAACATTAACCAGATAGACGATTGCTTGCCTTTGATCCTATGTGCCATTTGGTTCATCTGCTTTCAATCCGTTATTTTAAGGGCTGGTACCCATCAGGAATTTTGAAAGGAAATTGTAAAGGTATATTGATCACGATTCTTGAAAAATCTGCTTCAATATGGATCGTGTTCTCCGCACGGATAATATACTCCATTTGTTTAGGAAATAATTGATTTTCAATTTCCTCAAACGAGTTATACCGTGCTTCCAGTTTAAGCTTATCCTTTCGAATTTCTTTCACATCAGCCTGAAGTATCTTATAACTCTGGGGGTCAAGCCAGATATTCTGAATATAAACTTTCAAGGTATCCTGATTGTTTCTGGCGAATTTCCTGAGTTTCTGGCGTTCCATGGTGGAAAGTCTGTATAACCCCTGTTCAACACTGGCCCTGAATTTCCCGTCTTCATAAAACTGCAGGTCAGTCCCGATTAAAAAAGCCTGAAGGATATCAAAGTCAATATTGGTATTTAAAAACCGGTTGACATATTCGTAATTCCCAATAAAATAGGTGTCGTTTAACCTGTTTATCATTTTCACTGAATCTTGTGAAATCATGATCCTGACTGCTTCAATTCCCAACATCGGTGTCAGGGAAATCCAGATAAGACTATCTTTCCGGATACGAATTTGTCCGTTAAAAGAATTTGTTTTGTTTTTATTCTCATAATCAGCAGAGAATTTCGCCGATAACCAATTAAATTTTAATTCGCTTTCCTTCAGCTTTTTGAACAGGTATTCTGCCCCTTCTTCTTTGATAGGGGCCCTGATTGCCTTACGGGCAGGGCTACATGATGAAAACAGGATGACAGATAACAGGATGACAGATAAAAAAATTTTATTCATACATTTTTTTTTCAGCTATTTTTCTTTCCAGGAATGATGAACCTCCGCCTTTCATTTTTGCCTTTAACCAGTATTCACTAGCCTTCGAGGTATCTCCAAGAATAAAAAGCACATCCCCGTAATGCTCTAATACTTCTCCGCTTGGCCCGTCTTTATCTTCAAGGGCTTTCTCTATCCATTCAAGCGCTTCATGAAATTTTTTCTGCTTGTATAATACCCATCCATAAGTATCCTGGAAAGATGAATTCCCGGGTTCAAGTTCAACTGCCTTTTTAGCCATTTGTTCAGCCTTTTCAAGATCCTTCCCGCACAGGGAAAGATAATAGGCATAGTTATTCAACACATAAGCATTGCCATCCTTGATTTTCAGTGATTGCTCATAGGATTTATATGCTTTTTCATCCTGTTTCAAGGCATGGTAAGTATCTCCGAGATACATATAAAACTGAGCTAACATCTCATTGTTATTGACGACCAGCTTAAGACCAGAGTTGAGCGAAATTATTCCCTCCCCATATTTTTTCAGCTGGTAATTGCCAAGTCCGGAAAACAGGTAAGGGAGCGGTTGTTCGGGGAATAATTCCATCGCCCGTTGACTATACTCACAAAGATGTTGATATTCGGTTAATTGCAAATCAAGCCGGAGAAGTTCTTCCCAAACGGCATATTTACTGCTATCGAGGGTCAGCACTTTCAAAAAGGAAACCCTGGCTTCTTCATACTTTTTATCCTGCAATAAAAGATCTCCATAAATTGAATGCGATTTAGGATCGTTCGGATGCGTTTCCATTAAAATTTTAGAAAGAGAAAAAGCCTCATCCTTCAGCTCTGAATATATCTGGTTTATGGTATAGAAAGAAAGTAAAATATTAACTTTCGTATCCACGTCAAGATTAGGATTGGCAAACCCAAGCTTCAATTCTTCATATGCTTTTCCCCTATCGCCCGCTTTACGATAATAGTCCGCCATCGACATGTGAATATAGGCATTATCAGGATCTATCTGGGCTATTTTTTTGTAAATCTCAATCGCTTCTGCCTGCTTCCCGTTGGCCATATAAAATTCGGCCAGGATGGAATAATAATGGCTTTCACCAGGAAAAGCCCGGATCAGTTTTTGAAGCTCAGCTTCTGCATCATTCAGATCATTAAGATGGAGATAGATTTTATTTTTCTGGAGGGATATTTCTTCAGAAATTCCTGCTTTTTCTTCCACCTTGTCATAAATACTTACAGCACTTTTATACTCTCCCAGAATCAGATAAAGGGAAGCCAATTGATAATAATAATCAAGATTCTCGGGATCCTTCCTGACCACTGATTCAAATATTGAAATAGCGTCTTTATATTTTCCCGTCTGCTGGTAAATTTCTGCAAGGAACAATTGATACCAGATGTTTTCCGGATCTAATTTTGTTGCATTTAGTATCAATTTCAAGGCATCAGAAAAATTTTTCCTGTCAGCCTCCAACCGGGCCAGTTCAAAACTTCCGGCCGGATCCAGTGGATAACGGTCAACATAATGGCGAAACATGGTTATCGCCCCATCGGTATTGCCAATCAAAGATTCTTTCTTGGCCTCAATCAACATCCCGATATTACTCACGGGCTTATCCTTATCCCCATCTGGAAAAATTTCCGATTGCCCAGCCAGGAATAATCTGTTATTCCCTGATGAAATCTTTCCATTACTAGGTAAAGGGGAAAAAAACAAGAGAAAACTGAATGCAAAAGAGAAAACCGAATACTTTAACCAATAATTCCTCATTCCTGATTCTTAATTCCTGATTATTTAACTGCTTCCAGTGTGCCCGAATCCCCCGGCTCCCCTCTTTGTCTGTATAAGCTCATCCACCGGCAACCATTCAGCCTGTTCATGAGCCGCAATGATCATCTGTGCGATACGATCGCCATCCCTGATGATGTATTCTTCATTTGAAAGGTTGATCATGATAACCATGATTTCACCCCGGTAATCTGCATCAATGGTTCCGGGGGTATTCAAAACTGTAACTCCTTTTTTAATGGCCAGCCCACTGCGTGGCCTCACCTGGGCCTCAAAGCCCAAAGGGAGTTCTATAAATAGTCCGGTAGGTACCAAGACCCTTTCCAGGGGTTTCAGGCAGATTTCTTCCGGGAGATTAGCACGCAAATCCATCCCTGCTGAGGCCGGAGTTTCATAAGCTGGTAAAGGATGTTTGGAGTGGCTTACAATCCTGATCTTCATGGGCAAATATAAGGCGACAAAGGTAATAAAAAACTTGATTTAACTGGGCTTTGATGGCTGTGGCTTTTCAACGAACCAGGCCGTTGATATAAAAATAAACAGCAGGAGCACACTGAATCCAAAACTAAAAATCCTGTTTTCAACATGTATCCAGCGACTAATAAAGTAAAGCAGAAGCGCCAATCCGAGATAACCAAAAAACTTTTTCAGATTATATGGAATCGGGTAATACTTCTGACCTATCAGGTAACCCAGTACCATCATGGTAGAATAACAGAAAAAAGTTGCCCAGGCCGAACCCAGGTAACCGAATATTAAATGATCGGGGGACTTGGGAATCCAGTAAATGTTGAGACTCAGGGAAACAATTGCACCAAGAATTGTCAGCCCGGCGCCCCACATGGTTTTCCCGGTAAGCTTATACCAGATGGACAGATTATAATATACCCCCAGAAACACCTTGGCCATCATAAGGATGGGAATAACATTCCGGGCTGTACGGAATTTTGGTCCGATAAAATAGATGAAAAAATTATCCAGAAAAAGCAGGGTTGTCAAAAAGATCAGGGAAATGGTGATGATAAAAAAGTCCATCACCCTGGCATACACAACCTTTGCATCTTCTTTTTTCATCTGTGAAAAGAAGAAAGGTTCGGCAGCAAAACGGTAGGCCTGGATAAATAAGACAATGAGAATCGCTATCTTATAACATGCACTGTAAATTCCTACCTGTGCTTCTGCAATATCAGGGGGCAACAGATACCGAAGCAGCAGCCTGTCGAACGTTTCATTGATGATCCCTGCCATTCCGGCAAATAAAAGCGGGATAGCATAAATCAGCATCCGCTTCAAAAGTTTCATATCCAGTATCCATTTCAGATGCAAAATCTGAGGAATAAGCAATGCCAGAGTAAGCAAACTGGCCATAAGATTGGAAATGAAAATATATTCAATGGTCCAATCGGGACGATAGATCAGCAGGATGGTCTTTGCTGTTCCGGTTCCCTGAAAATGATGATATAAAAAAGGCAATAACAGGAGAAAGAAAAGATTCAGCAGTATGGTCGTAATAATATTAATCGATTTAATAGTTGCAAAGAGAATGGGGCGATTTAATGCCCGGAGGCGTGCAAAGGGTATTGCTGCCAGCACATCAAGGGCAAGAATCCAGGCAAACCAGATGATAAAATTTGGATATTGTGGATAATCAATCCAATTGGCAATCTTAAGTGGGAAAAGATGAACCAGAATAAGAAAAACTGAGGTCGTGATCGTCAGAGAGATCAGCCCGGTGCTATATACCCGTGACTTATCCGTTTCCAGCTCAGTGAACCTAAAAAAGGCGGTTTCCATCCCATAGGTGAGAACCACCATCAGTAAAGCAGTAAAGGAATAAAAAATATTGACGACCCCGTATTCCTGCTGGGTTAACAGTCCATAAGTGTATAAGGGTACCAGTAAATAATTTAAAAAACGCCCAAGAATGCTGGGGATCCCGTATATAGCCGTTTGTCCGGCAAGGCGCTTGAGCGGATTCATAGGAACAAAGATAAAAATATTTGGTGAGCTGGTGAGCTGGTGAGTTGGTGAGCTGGTGAAAAGGATTTTGTTAATTCCTTTACCTTTGTGATATGGCTAAAAACAAATTTTACGTCGTCTGGCTTGGCAAGCAACCGGGCATTTATGAAGGATGGGATGATTGTAAAAAGCAGGTAACGGGCTTTACCGGGGCAAAATACAAAGGCTTTCCAACGCTGGAACTGGCGAAAAGCGCAATGAACGACGATCCCCGCAAATACATGGAGAAAGGACTAAATGCACCTAAAAAAATCGTTTGTTCCAATCCGCTCATCGGTGAACCTATTGCCGACAGTATTTGCGTTGATGCCGCCTGTGCTGGAAATCCCGGGATACTTGAATACAGGGGTGTTGACACAAAGTCAGGAGCTGAACTCTTCCGCATGGGTCCTTTCCCTGAAGGTACGGTAAATCTTGGCGAATTTCTAGGCATTGTGCATGCGCTGGCTTACTTCAAACAAAGGGGTTCCAACTGGCCTGTTTATTCTGATTCCCGCACTGCCATTGCCTGGGTCCGTAAAAAATCCATCAATACAAACCTGGTTGTTTCCCCGAAAAACAAAAAGCTCTTTGAATTGGTCGATCGTGCGTTGATCTGGCTAAAAGATAACCAATGGCCAAATAAAATATTAAAATGGGAAACAGAATACTGGGGTGAGATTCCTGCCGACTTCGGAAGAAAATAAAATTTCAATTTTAACTACAAAATGTTCGTGTTCAATATTTTTACTGTAACTTTGAGTAACTTTAAGTAAACTGTTATGAAAAGTTATCTGCCACTGACATTCATTTTTCTTTTTTTGATATCCTGCAAAAAAGATCCCATTCCTGATCCTCCGGGATGTTTCCCACTGACTGATTCACCTTATAAAATTGCCGAAGAGAAATATTACCATGGAGTTGATTCAACCCTTATGGATATTCTTCAATATGAATATGATTCACTTGGCCGTATTCACCGAACCCTGATTTATACTCTTGACACCTTAAGCGGGACTGTGGTTTATGAATACTTCAATGACCGGGTTGAAGTCAATGGATTGCCTTATATCCTGAATGAACAGGGACTGGTCTCTTCCATCGCGCAATTTGTAAAATATTGGTATAATGAAGATGGGTATATGGTGAAGCATTTTCAAACCGGAGGAGGATATGCCTATTATGATTCTGTGATTTACCAATGTCATAATCCCGTCCTGGTGTATCGATCATACACAAATCGCGGGGACTATAATGACACTACTTATCAGACTTTCTATACCGATCAAATAAACACGATTGGAAACGAAAACCGGGGAATCTATTTTTTTGGAAAACAAAGCAATACATTGATCCAAGCTGAAAGAACAAGGAACCAAACAACGATGGCTTACACTTATATCTTTGATGATCAGCAAAGGGTTCTCTGGCAAATTATCAATGCCGGCACTTCCAGTGTTCAATATCGTAAATTCAGATATCTATAATGTTGCATAGAAGGCATCCGGGATATGATTGATTTGCTCTCCTTCTTCACTTAAAATGATTGCGATCACATCAAAACGGACTTCCAGATTTAAACGCTTATACCGCACATAGGCATTGGCCGATCGTACCAGGATCCGTTGTTTGTCGCGTGTTACAGCCATCTCAGGCTCCGCAAAAAAGCTCGAACTGCGGGTCTTCACCTCGGCAATAACAATAAAATTGCCATCCCTGGCAATGATATCGATCTCGTTTTTCCCAAATCTCCAGTTCCGCTCAAGAATCCGGTAACCCTTCTTCTTCAGGTATTCCACCGCAATATCCTCTCCGGCCTTACCCAGTTCAATTGTTTCCAGCATCAGAATAAATTTTAAACCCCTACTGCTATATTCACATAAATAGCCGTTTCAAAAGTTATTTAACCGCAATGTACACAACGTCATCCACAAAGCACACAATAACTAAGGTGAGATTATCTTATGCTTAATCCGGGAAATTGAAAAAAGTAATACGGATTGTTAATAAAAGGATAATTCTGTTTTACGACCAACCGTAAGACGTAGTTTCCGACCAAGGATAAGCGCAAGGTTTTTATCGAGATGACCGGCCTGAAAATCAAAACATACCGGATATTTAAATTCACTAACCGCTTCTGCCACAATTTCAACAGGTGTTTTACCAAAGGGAATCGCATTGTCATTCATTTTTGATAACCCACCCACAATCAAACCCTTTAAGCGTGACAGTTTCCCTGCCCGCTTCAGGCTTATCATCATCCGATCGAGGTGATAGAGGTATTCATCTACATCTTCAAGGAACAGGATCTTCCCATCGGTATTCAGCTCTGACACTGACCCCAACAGGTTCACAAGAATGGAAATATTTCCTCCTACCAGCAGTCCCTCCCCGATACCTTCCCGGGAAAACGGCATACTGGGATAAGAATACGAAATCCTGTATCCGAAAAGTGCATTGATCATCGTGCCCGGTGAATCATCGGCAATATCAGACAGGATATTTTTGGGCATGGTCGCATGAAGGGTTTCAACTTTGTACCTTTCATGAATATGGGCATGAAAAACGGTAATATCGCTGTATCCGATAATCCATTTGGGCCGCTCGATAAACCGTTCGAAATTCAGACGATCAATGATCCGGATGCTGCCATATCCGCCACGGGAACATAGTATAGCCCTTATGGAATCATCATCCAGCATCTGCTGAAAATCCATCCTGCGTTGTTCGTCTGTTCCTGCAAACTGATTGTATCTGCTGAAAACATGCGAGCCAAGAACAACTTCCAGCCCGGATTTTTGTAATACCCTGATACTGGGATGCACTTCCTCGAAAGTAATGCTGCGCGCCGGGGAGACAATAGCTATTTTATCTCCTTTTTTCAGATAAACGGGTTGAATCATAACAGCAAAATTAGTAAAACTGAAGGAATTCGTATCTTTGTTTTCTTATCCAGGCTGATAAGCAAATACCGAAAAACAGAAATGAACGAACAGCAAAAATTTAAACGCTATACCGTAACATCCGCCCTGCCCTATGCCAATGGCCCAATCCATATCGGTCACCTGGCAGGGGTTTATATTCCCGCCGATATCTATGTGAGGTTTCTCCGTATGAATGACCAGGATGTAATCTTCATCGGCGGTTCCGACGAACACGGTGTCCCCATTACTATCAAGGCATTGCAGCAGGGTGTGTCACCACAGGATATTGTGGATAAATATCATGGGATCATTAAAAAATCCTTTGAGGATTTCGGGATCTCTTTCGATATCTATTCTCGTACCTCCAGCCAGGTTCATCATGAAACTGCTTCTGATTTCTTCCGGAAAATGTATGATGCCGGACAGTTTATCGAAAAAATATCCCAGCAATATTATGATATTGCCAATTCCCAGTTTTTGGCCGATCGGTACATTACCGGTACGTGCCCGCATTGCGGGAACGATAAGGCTTATGGTGACCAGTGCGAAAAATGCGGAACTTCCCTCAATGCAACCGATCTGATCAATCCTACTTCCGTCCTCAGCGGCAACAAACCCGTCCTGAAAGAGACCCGGCACTGGTTCCTCCCCCTCGATCAGTATGAGCCCTGGTTACGTGAATGGATACTGGAAGGCCATAAGGATGACTGGAAAATCAATGTTTATGGTCAATGTAAATCCTGGATAGATCAGGGACTTCAGCCCAGGGCTGTAACCCGTGACCTGGACTGGGGTGTAAAAGTTCCGGTGGAAGGTGCCAATGGCAAAGTTTTATACGTCTGGTTTGATGCTCCTATCGGATACATATCAGCCACCAAAGAACTGACACCGGATTGGGAGAAATACTGGAAAGATAAAGACACTAAGCTGGTTCATTTCATCGGGAAAGATAACATCGTTTTTCATTGCATTATTTTCCCGGCCATGCTTAAAGCAGAAGGTACTTACATCCTTCCCGACAATGTTCCTGCCAATGAATTCCTGAACCTTGAAAATGATAAAATTTCTACTTCCCGCAACTGGGCGGTCTGGCTGCACGAATACCTGGAAGATTTTCCAGGCAAACAAGATGTGCTCCGGTATGTGCTGACATCCAATGCGCCTGAAACAAAAGACAACGATTTCACTTGGAAGGATTTTCAGGCAAAAAACAACAATGAACTGGTTGCAATACTCGGAAACTTTATTAACCGGACCATCGTTCTCACGGAGAAATATTTCCATGGAACAGTACCAGCCCAGAGTGTACTTACCGATCACGATCAAGCTATCCTGAAAGAAATGGCTTGTTTCCCTGACCGGATCGCGAAAAGTCTGGAGCATTACCGTTTCCGGGAAGGATTAGCAGAAATGATGAATTTGGCCAGGCTCGGGAATAAATACCTTACAGATAATGAGCCCTGGAAGATCTTTTCAGCAAATCAGGAACGGGTGGGAACCATCCTGAATATCTCCCTTCAGATCTGTGCCCAGCTATCCATTCTTGCAGAGCCTTTCCTTCCCTTCAGCGCGGCTAAAATCCGCCAAACCCTAAATCTTCCGGCCTTCAAGTGGAAGGATTCCATACAATTAAACTGGTTACAGCCAGGACATCAGCTCAATCATGCAGCATTGCTTTTTGATAAAATAGATGATTCCGCCATCGAAAACCAGGTACAAAAACTGCTGAATACAAAGCAGGCCAATGAGTCACAACAATCACAGATAAAAGTGAAACCCGGTAAAGAGTTGATACAATATGAGGATTTTTCGAAAATGGACATTCGCACGGGAACCATCCTGGAAGCCGAAAAAGTTCCCAAAACCGATAAACTCCTGAAATTAAAGATCGATACAGGACTTGATCAGCGAACCGTGGTTTCTGGTATTGCCAACTTTTTCAAGCCAGAAGAAATCATTGGGAAAAAAGTGTGCATCCTGGTTAACCTTGCTCCGAGAAAACTCAAGGGTATTGATTCGCAGGGCATGATACTGATGGCTGAAAATCCTGATGGCACCCTATTCTTTGTCACTCCCGCCGAAGGAGTGTCGAATGGGGCAGATGTGAAATAGGAAATAGTCCTCAGAACCAGAATCCAAGATTGATAAAAAAAGTCGGTCCCGGATTGATATTGGATCCCATCACGGAAAGTTCAATTGGTCCGATAAAACTGTCATAACCGGCTGTCAATCCATAACCGAAAATAAAATTGGCAGACTTGAAGAGTTCATTGGCATAATCTGTTACAGCTCCAACATCTGTCTTTAACGTCAGGAATAATTTCTTGTAAAGATTGTACTGTAGCTTAAGCCTTCCTACAGCTGAATAATAGCCATCTTCCTGAAAAAAATCCAATCCTGTAAATGACCTGTACTGATCAACATAATTCGCCGGGCAAAGTCCTCCCAGGGCAAAAGCATGCTGAGGCGGGGGACTGTCATCGCTGCGAATTAATGCCCCGCCAAAAAGGCCGGGTTGTAAAACAAATTTCCCAGACAAAGGGATACTCTGATCATAGGCCAGGTAAAATATAGCTGAATTGGTAAATAATTCGCTGACCCAGTTTTTTGATAAGGGCATCACATATTCCCCTCTCAGAATAGCAGTAAAACCACGGGTTGGAAAATTAGCCCGGTCGCGGGTATCTGCCTTTAAAGATGCAAAAAGGGTCCCATAGCTCGAGAACTCCTGGAATTTATTATTTACCGTGTCGGTATGAACATCCTGCCGGTACCTGAAGTATTCATAATCAAATCCTGCCCTGAAGTTAAACCTGTTGTGGAAACTGTAATTAAAAAACACGGATCCTTTGAAATCGGTAAAAATAATTTTATTGACCTTCACATCCTTTTTGTAGGTATCGAACTTGAAAGAATAAATTTCTGTGCTTACACCTAATCCAGCTCTCCCGCTTAGCCCAAGCAAATAAATGACTCTTAACCGGGGATTCATGCCAAGGTTCAGGTCTGCAAAGAGTTTAGTGTTCCGTCCCAGAATATTTCTGAATGCTCCGGTGAGAATAAGACTGGCACTATAATCAATATCGAAATGAACTCCGGCAGAAAGCGAGCCAGGTCCTTTTTCCTTGATATCGAGAAAAAGATTTGTTTTTCCGTCCTTGTTTTCAAGCTCATAGGATACCTGTTCGAAAAAACCAGATCCGTAGATTAAGCGGATGTCATTCTGAAGGCTTTGTGTCGAAATTTTCGTGTTCTTCTCCTGTGATAAAAAACTGGTGAAATAGCGTTCCGGCATTTTCTTGTTTCCCCTGACAATGATATCATCAACCATCAGGCTATCCATAGGATGAGCCTTGAAACTCTTCAGCGGCTGGTACTCGATTGCATTCAGTGAATCGGCAAGGGCTTTGAGTTCGGCATAATGCGATCGGGCCACCCTTTCCCCTAAAGCAATGATAGAATCATAACTATCAAAATCCATCATCCCGTAATCCATTTTATAACCTACCTTAATATCCGTCAGACTATCTCCAATTTCATTGGCCCTGACCCTGTAAAAAGAGGTCATCTGGTCCAGGATAGCGGTGATTGAGTTGAGCTCTTCCCTGGTATCATAAAGTCCCTGCTGAACATCTCCCCCGATAATGATCTGGGCCCCCATGTCCTTGACTTCCTTCACCGGATAATTGTTAACCACACCCCCATCAACCAGGTAATATCCCAGGTAATCAGTCGGTGAGAAATACGCCGGAATAGACATGCTGGCACGAATGGCCATGGGAAGATATCCTTTATCCAGAATCACTTCCGCACCAGTAAAAAGATCGGTTCCGATACATAGGAAGGGTGTTTGGAGCTGATGGAAATCCGTGATTTTATAGGCCGGGGAAAAATAGTAATTCAGCAGCAGGTTGACTTCCTGCCCCTGGTACATAGAGGGGTTCAGGGTGATTTTCTTTTCTTTGATCGGAAGCGTGATGATGGTTTTTTCTCCATATTCCTTTTCCTCGTAACCAACAAACTTCCTTGCTGTAATGTCCTTTAGCAAATGGTCCCAGTTCTGGGAGCGAACTATTTTCGCAATGGAATCAGGATGATAGCCAATAGCGTATAATCCACCGACAATGCTCCCGATACTGGATCCTCCAATATAATCTATAGGCAGACCGACTTCCTGGAATACTTTCAGCAAGCCTATGTAAGCAAATCCTTTGGCTCCTCCTCCACTGAGTACCAGCCCGACTGAGGGTCTTTTTCGGGATATATTAGCCTTTTTTTCCTGGGAAAACACACTGTTAAATAATCCTCCCGACAAGATTATAACCATCGGGAGTATAAACCATTGGCTGTTGGCTTTTAAAAAATATTTCATAAGCAAGTTTATCTTGATGAATCCAATGTTGGAAATTAACTAATATTTCTCAACGAGAAGATAAGTTCATCAAAAAAACTTAATTTTATTCTGCGAAACATGAGATTGAGTGAAAATAAACAAAAAGCTGATCACATGAAAACGAAAAAAATCAATTAGTGTAACAATCACAATGCTCTCCAAACGATTCTATAATGACATTTAGGTTATGCTTGAGAATGCTTATGGATTAGGAATTTCCTGGCAGGGTCCCTTTCACGGTCAAAGCGGAGGAATGCCGGGCTTTATAAGCAATATATACCACGGCAATGAAAAAAAGCAGGGGAAAAATCTTAATGTAAAACAAAAAGAAAAATGAAAACTATCACGCAGCTAATGCTGGCTATGATCCTGACGGCCATCACCTCATGTACAAAAACAGAAACTGTTTACCAATCAGCTGCCGACCCTCAGATCAAGGGAAAACTGCAAACCATGATCAATCAGTTGCTGAAGGATTATCAAACGAAATACCCTGGCTATCCAGGAGGTATTGCGCTGAAAGTGATCTCAAAACAAGGTAGCTGGTTTGTTTCGACTGGTATGGAACCCGGCGTTTCCTCTTCCATACATTTCAGGGCTGCAAGCAATACAAAAACTTTCACTTCAACTGCTATTCTGCTCCTGGCACAGCAAGGGAAACTGAATATTGATGCCAGAATTACTGATACAATTCCGGGAACACAAACTACTTATGTGCCACTTACAGGGAATTTCAATATCCCCTTCCAAAACCAGATAACCATCCATCAGCTGCTCCAGCACCGGGCGGGGGTTTTCGATGTTTCCAACAACAATATCCCTGATACTGTTTCAGTTCAGGTTCCGTATAAGGGTCGGAATTATATCGAGTTCGTAGAAGCAACAGAACCCACACACACCTTTACATTCGACGAAATGGTGGGTGTTGCGGCAACATGCCGGTTATTCGATTTTCAGCCAGGTGAAAAGTATCATTATTCAAATACCGGATATTCAATACTGGGAAAGATCGTCGAAAGAGTTACCGGTCAAAGTTATCAGCAATTCGTAATGGAAAATATCGTTCAACCCATGGGCATGGACAACACTACCTATCCTTACTCGGGTAATGATCGCCTGATTCCTGCTCCTTTTGCACCTGGTTATATTTTCTTGCATGACAGCACCAGCGAGGTGACGATATCAAATATCTCCGCAAATGTTGCCGAGGGAAATATGATTACCACTCCCGATGATCTTTCAAAATTTCTACGCACACTCATTCAGGGTAACGGGGTTCTCAAACCATACTGGGTCAACCAGGTAATGCTTGCTCCCCCTGCCGGCAGCACACCGGGTGGATGGTACGGTTGCGGGATTAATTACGCCCTTAACCTCGGTTATGGCCATAACGGAGCACACGAAGGGTATCTTTCACGTATGGTGACTGATCCTCAATTGGATTACACTGCCGTAGTATTTACTAATTCCTGGAATTATTCCAATGGGATCACGTCCATAATCGATCAGCTAACCTTCCTGCTTGATGAAGCATGCTACCGGGCCAAAGTTATCATTCAGTAAAAATGGTAAGAGTCAATATTACTACCGCCAAACTAATCGTGAACAAGAAGTAAGCAAGGCCGGAACAATCCTATTTCAGAATTTTCTATCTTTGCAGGACGAATGAAAGATTCCGGATGACAGCTTGGTATTGTTCAATCGTCAATCGTCAATCGTCAATCGTCAATCGTCAATCGTAAATCATAAATCGTAAATCATAAATTGATGCGGCCCTGTAGTTCAATGGATAGAACGGAAGTTTCCTAAACTTTAAATCCAGGTTCGATTCCTGGTGGGGCTACCCTGAAAGCCTGAAAACAGCAATGTTTACAGGCTTTTTCATTTTACCAGTAACAAAATAGTAACAAAAAAGGCCAAAACATTCAATTTTTGGCCATAATTTTTGCAGGTAAAATGTTAGCTTTTGTTAGTATCAAAATACCAGGATTAAAATGTCAAGTTTTGTCAAGTTTAAAAACAAAGTTCAAAATGTAAGGTTTTATAAGGTTCACACTTTTTTTACTTTATTTTTCAGTTTAAAATGTTAAGTTTTGTTAAGTTTTGACAGGTCTAAAAAGTCAGGTTTTGTCAGGTTTTGATTTTCACGGTTTACACTGTTTTTACACTGTTTTTTGGTTTTAAACCCCATCATGAAAACATTGCCCGGATATGGATGAGTGGAGGCAAACGATGTACGGGAAAATACCCGGGAGGATTTATTAAGTGTAATTTGCCAGGGAGGGTTTACAAATAGAACCTGGCTGCCTCTTTAACCTTTTTATCCAGCTCCAGAATAACATCACTGGAGGCTGTGAATGATTCACATTTACAGGCCTCCTCTACTTGCTGCCTGAGATCATGAGCCTGTTTTTTAGTCAGCTCTCCTCTTTTGTAGGCCTCTTTGATCTCATTAATAACTGCCAGCTCTCCTCCTCTCTGGCTCACATAAAAAAGTAATGCCTGGTTTGCCTGGTCTTTTTTTGTCTTAATCATGGAGTAATTTATTTGAATGTCATTTATTTTTTTGATTCTTTCATATTCACCCCTCCAGCGGTTCACCAGATCACAATAAAAACCCGGTTCATAGAGTTTTGCAGCTCTTAACTCTGGCAGGTTGAAAGTTTGCAGCAACCGCCTTTTATATCTCTGTTCATATCTCAGGCAGGTTTTTGCCCGGTACATCTCAGGTATTGGCTGCCCTTTAACTTTCTGTTCATGTACCTTTTCATAAAAGAGGAGGGTTTTATTTCCTGTTATATTTGAATAATAGAGGCCATTGTTTTGCTGGAGCCTGTTAAAATATTGCAGGCTGCCTAAATGGTCAAAGTAAACCGCTTTGTCATGCCTCATGATAAAGTTTTGAGCCACATCAACCCTGGTTACTGCTGCCTTGTCCATCGGTAACCTTAGCTCATCACTGAGCCTCTGAATTGCTCTTTTTGTGTCACCCCGGCTCAGAGATTGAAAATTATCTCCTAAAAACCATTTGCAAATTGAGCTGTCATGAATTTTAACCGCCTGAGCTGTCACCCTGACTTTAATACTGTCCAGGTAACCAGAAATTGAAATGGTTCCATCTGCAAAGGTTGTTTCACTTTGTCGGGTTAATCTGGCAGGTATATCATGTAGTAAATTAACTCCTCCAGCCTCCTCAAAACTCAACTTTAAATCTATATTATCAAACATAAAAAGTTACTGAAATGGTTACCAGAAACATCTTAACATAGAGAAAAAGGGAAAGAGGGTGCAAACCCGCCCGGCTGCACCACTCCTCCGCCCGGTTACTAAATTGGTAACTTTCATTTTTTTGCATGGCTCCTCAATGTTTCAATTTCACTTTCCAGCTCGTTATCACAAAGCAAATGATACAGGTTTCTCCTATTGTTTCTCTGGCCTCTGGCAATGAAAATTTCAATGGTCTGCCAATCATCTGATAAAATCAAAATGATTGCATCCTGAGTGCCTTTTATGTCACCATAAGCAAAAGAGAGGGTAATATCTGGCACAAAAACAGAGGAAATATTATCACCTTTTGTAATTGCCTTGTCTGGCCGGTCTTTACTGGAAAAATGCCACCGGTCAGGCACATCACCAAAATAGAATGATAAACCGCCCTTTTTGGTTTTCAATTTGGTTTCAAATGGTTCATAGCTTTTTGAACTGGCAGTAATATCAAAACGGGTCTTTGCAGCATCTGGCAGGTGTTCACCCTTGTAATAATCGGTTAAGATCATGACCTGCCTCCTCTCTTATTAAGGGTTACATAAGTGCTGGCCTGGTTTTCAATTTCCTCATGTGCTACCTGGTTAGTGAGGAGCCAATTTTCAAGCTCTGCCCGGTCAAAAAATAGCATTTTACCAGCCGGCTTGCTGCATGGTATTTTCTGTAAATGGGTCAGCTTGTAAAGATATGACCGGGAAAAGCCGGTGTACCTGGCCGCCTCTGAAAATGTCAGTACATTTTTTTGGCTCAAAATATTACCCTGCAAATCTGAAATTTGCTGCTTTAATTGGTTGAGGGTATCAACTGTGTTACATTCATTACTCATTTGTCTAAAATTTAAGAGTGAAACAAATGAGCTGGCCAACTCTGTTAAACATTTGCAAAATGTGAAACAAAGATAGCATTAAAAGAAAAGTTATGTAACTGATTTACAGCTTTTTACTCGACTATAAACAAGGTCGAGTAAGGTCGGGTAAGGTCGGGTAAAATAAGGAAAAGCCTATTAATAAAAGAGATCAAGTACCTTTTTAATGGTCGGGTTTTTCCAATTTTTTCAGACTATTAATTATGCTTTCAAGCTCTTTATAATGGGTACTATACTCATCTGCTTTAGGCTTATTCAATGAAATTGTTTTTCTATTTATATCCAAAAAGCAAAGAGGCACGGTTTTTTCTTGAAATTTACCCAGTAATAATGTTAAAAATTCTCTCAGGGCAGTTTTATTTACTCCTCCTTTATTGTTTTTTTTAATCCATCTCACCCCATTGAGGCTACTAACCTCACCGCCTGAAAAAATTGATTTAAATGCCTCTTTTGTGGTTTCATGGTGAATATATTTAGCATCTATTAAAGCCTGACACAATGCCTCTAACTGAGCCTGGCTGCCTGTCCAGGAAAATGATTTTACTCCGGGTTTCTGCTTTTCAGAGGCCATCTGATTTAATTCATTGAAGTTTTTGAAATAATCTAATAACCAAATCATTTGATTATATAGACAGTTTGCATTTTGATTCTTTCCCCTGTGACTACTGATCTCTTGCATTTCATTTAAGTAATGCTTTGTCCTTTCTGAAATATAGGTTTTTAATTCCCCTGTACTTAGATAGGTTTTTTGTAGCTCAAATTTCTCAATCTGGAAATCATAGAAATTATTTTTTAATTTTGGCCGGGTGCAGGTTTCCGGGCTGCATTGTTTAACATCACATTCCACTTGGTCTAATTCTGTTTTTCCTTGTTTGAGCCAGTCTTTGATTATAACCTCAACCCTCTCCAATTGCTTATAATCTTCACTTTTAGCCTCCTCTTTAGTCATTGTTGGATTGAGTAACAATGTCGGGTTGAGATCATCAACAAAATAACGCTGTTTCCATTTTGAAATATAATCCAGAAACTTTTTGAGCTCATAAACTGAAGGGTTAAGCTCATCTAAAAACCCCGGATATTGGTCTATTTCTTTAACCCAAAAAGAGTATTTATTTATTTCAGTCCTGTTATTCATAATGGTTTATATTGATATTTCTACCAGCCGGTTAACGGCTTGTTTCTTTCTTTCATCAATTACCCTGAGATATTTATCTACATGAGCCAGGCCAGAGTGACCTAAAACAGAGGCAACCGTTTTTACATCGGTTCCATTGTCTAAAAGGTTTACCGCTATGCTATGCCTTGCACAATGCCAGGTAATATGTTTCTCAATCTTTGCAGCTTTAACCCAGTTTTCAAGGTCTTTAAGGCAGGCTGTATGGCTTGGCAGGGTGAAAACCAGCTCATCCGGTTTGCCTCTGCCTGAGATCATATTTAGAGCTGTTTTATTAAGGTCAATGGTAAGGTTTGCAGCCTTAGAGGTGTTTTTTGTCTTTGCCTGAGTGAACCGGATTTTTTCATTATCAATATTTTGCCATGTCAGAGCTTTCACGTCACAAAAGCGGAGGCCAGTATTTAGGGAAAAGAAAAAAGCTCGTTTTACCTGGTCATTACCACATTTGGCCTTTGATAGTAAAATGATCTCATCCTGGTTTAAAATATCCTTTTTTAATCCATCAGATTTTACAATTTTCACGTTTTCAGAAACATCAGTAAGGAGTAATTTTTCTTTAACTGCTGCCTGAATTGCAGCTCTGAATTTTTTAAAGTAATTGGATATTGTTTCCCCATGTACTTTACTTTCCAGGTAGTTTTTAAAATCTCTGCATAGCTGCTCATCCAGTTTTTTAATAGGCAGGTACTTTATTCCTTTATCATTCAGAAACGTGGTAAAATATTTCAATGCACCGGTTACCAGTCTTATATCTTTGTTTTTATAAGCCTCTTTGAAGGCTTGAAAGTAAGCCAGAAAATCAGTATCTCTTTTGAATTTTGGGATATAATCATGATCGGAGGCAGCCAATTCCTGAGATCTTTTTGCTCTTATACTCTCTGCCAGCTCTCTCATTGCCTCATTGGTTTTCTTATCAATGGGATTTTTTGACTTGGTAGTGTATAGCTTTAAAAATTCATAATATCTCTTTTCACCATGCCATATATCCAGATAGTAACTTTGCCGGCCTCCAGATAACTTTTTTTTCCTGAGATAAACTGCCATTGTCTTGCTTTTTAATACCTTTTTATTTCCTTTGTTATCACAAATTTAATACAAAATTGTTACCGGGTAACAAACGGGTAACAAAAAGTAACAAAATAAAGTATTAATAAGGGAAAATAACCAGCTTGAAAAAAGGCTAATTCATTGATTATAATTTCCTTTAGCTGGATGGTTTTTTATGGTTGTGTAGATGGTGGGGCTACCCTGAAAGCCTGCAAACAGCAATGTTTACAGGCTTTTTCATTTTACCGGCGGGGAAACCAGACCTCTTAACCACATTCAGGAAAACAATCAGCCCGCTAATCGAGTCATTGTACTTCAGCATGACAAATCCTGGTCTGAAATCTGACTGACTATGAATATCGAAAAAATATTGAATGATATTAAAATTACCAGAAGAATTTTCTTCATTGCATGCTCTTATTCAAATTATTCCAAAACAAATAGCGATGAAACTTGGTCCGTTTAATCCTCCATGCATGATAACGCCAATCCAGGAATTTTTTGTTCTCTGAACAATGTAGGATTGAATAAAAATCAATGGGATCAAGGTAATTATCAACTGCCAACCAAAAGCAACATGAAATAATCCCCATCCAAATCCATGAATCACCCAGGCGTGTTTTCCAAATGCGACTTCTTGTCTTGGCAGCATAACACCTCTCCATAGAAATTCTTCTCCCAGAATATTTAAAATCCAGTAAGGAGCCCATATTATGAGCAGCCAGTATCGTCCTTTTGTCAAAGGTTCGAATGACATGAATGACGGGGAATGGTCAAAGTTGCCAATGACCAATTCCATTCCTTTCATGATCAGCCCGCTTAAAACTCCAACAAGAACCAATCCGGCGATACTCCATATCAGATCGTTTCTGGTAATTTTGCGAAATCTAAGCCGCTGGATCCATGTAGTTTTTGAAAGGGTATATCCCTCTGATTTTAACATCAATATTCCGGTTATTATCAGGGGGGCAAAAATCCCCAATCCTGCCACTATAAACCAAAACAGAATTGTTTCCTGGGCGGTTTCTTTACTTAAATAAGGAATTAAAAACTTTGTCATGCAATACATTAAAATTGCAGCCGGAATATAAACAGCAAATGAACCTGAAAATCCAAGTTTTTTAACTGCTGTTTGGGTTTCCATATTTAATATTTCATCCATCAATTTTATTTAATATTATACTTGCATTTTTCTTGAAAACTCATTATCATTGTACTCCATATCGTGCAAGGCTTGGCTCTTGCTCTAACCTTCTTCTAACCTTCCTCTGACCTTCCTCTCACTATCTTCTGATTTTCTTAGCATATCCTGTCCATATGAAAAACAGGCAAAACTGGCTGGCGATTGGTAAACTTATAAAATATTCCGTTTAAATCAATATGAAGGAAGATTTTCGGGCATTTATGGATTCTGCAGCATGGCTTCAGGTTGGGTCTCGTTCCTCGACCACACTTAGCCTTATTTATTACCGGTTCTTTATTTGTTGTTTAATTTTCATCAATCTAGAAAAAAGAATATTTATCTTGGATATATGCTTTTCAAATTTTAAGGGAGGAATTGAAGTTATTCTGTCAAGATCGTTTTCTGTGAGATTAAGGTATGCTAAAATGTTTTGATAATCATCCGGTTTTACTGAAATGTTATCGGATGAGTATAATTCAATCGCTTTCTCCCTATTGATTTCATTTCGCCTTATCATATTACTATACTGGCATAACCGTCTTTCATACCCATAGATTTTATTACGGATATAATTGGTAAGTGGTTCAGCACAACAATCAAAGTGTTTCGAATACTCCCTGTTATCATCATCTATCCAATCAAGTTCCTTGGCAATTATTTCTCCCATTTTTTTATCCGTTGGATTTTCCGTGTAAAACAAGGGTGAAATCTCTTTTGCAAATTTTCCGGTTTTCTTGTAGTATGCTATTTTAAAATGATTTAGATTCGGATAGATTAAAAAATCCTCCACTTCTTTAAAAGAAAGATCTTTATTTTTCTTTAATATGTACTTTAATCTTGCAATATCCTGAATCGAGTCAGGAATGAAGGAATCTTCTTCTAATGGTGATGTTCCATAAAGAATAATTGGAATAGAATAATCCTCTGCTACTTTAAAGATATTAACCTTGGTCCCGATGTCACAAGCCCCACAGATATCCCCTGATTCTAAGAGCATTGTTCGATAGATCTTCAATAACACTTCCTTATCAGGTTTTCGAAATATATGGTCGACCTTGGTTTTTCTTATAGCTCTTTCAATATTATCCAATGCGATCTGACTAAATAGTCCATTATCATAAGTCATCGTTAATACATTGAGCTTGTATACGTTGACAGCTAAATGCAGGATGTAGGTACTATCCTTACCTCCGCTTATAGGGACTAAAGCATCATATTTCGACTTTTTGTTCTTTTTTGCATTCTCGAAAATTTCTATCAACTTTATTTCTCCGATTGGCTTAAAAACTTCTTCTTTTAGGCACAAAGAACATACTCCATTTTCATTGAAGAAAATTTCAGGATAATTTTCATTGATAATACATTTGGTGCAGGTTCTCATATGAAATTCTTTATTGGATGTCAAGATTCGTATTAACTCTGACTTACGTCAAGTACCTTATCGTCACTTTTTTCAGACACGATTTCGGGCTGCCCTATCCGTGGGATTAACTCAGAATATTCCTTTTGTGTTTGAACTATTGTCCCGCTGGATAATTCGTAGACATTAAAATATATATGAGCGCCAAGTATAAGTGTGTCTAAGTATCCTTCAAAAAATTCATTTGCCAAGGGCGTTTAGGAGGCCTATTGAAAATCTGATAACAAATCTAATTAATTTTTATATGATCTGCCTGGTTTCGGATGGAAAATTAATTGAATGAAGGCTTTCAGAATTAAATCCACTGTCAGGGTGTCATAAAAAACCATACACCCATCCTTCCCCATCCCTACCCTATACCTTAAGCGAATCTCGACCGAATCTTAAGCGAAGGACAACAAGCCGGAAATCCATCCGGTTTCGGCTTCTTTTCTGTCAGATTGTCATTCCCCACCAATTAACTCCCCCTCTCCTTCAGGAGAGGGGGCAGGGGGGTGAGGTGGGTCGTTTGATCGCCAACCTGCTCTGCCGGGTTTTATCCCGGGTTTATCGGGACGTTTCTTTGTCATATCGAAATTACTTTTACCACATCAACAAGTCGGTGTAGATTTGCTGCATCAACATTAAAAAAAATAAAATGAAAACAATTACCCTCCTCCTCGCAGCATTTTTCAGTCTTCAGTTCAGCGTTCTCTTTGCCAGCAACCCGGTAAATAAATTGAACCTGAAAACTGAAATAAATATAGCCGATTTAACCAACCTGGTTCCGACAACTCCTTTAGAAGCTGATTTTTCGGATGTTGTCCCTGTGGCTCATACTGATCTGTTCAATCTTGCTCCAGCTATTCCCCTGGAAGCTGATTTCAATGACAGCCCGGATGAAATTTTCAATCTCCCGACCTTCAATTCAATGCTTCCAAAAGTAGCAGATTTCGAATAAATCCACCGTTATCCATTTATTGTTGCAGCACAACAAAGCCGTTCCGATTATCCGGAGCGGCTTTCTTTTTAATCAATAATATTATTTATATTTGTACCAAATTAAAATAAATATTTAACGATGAGAAAAACAAGACAGTTTGCGCTTATAACTTTGTTTTTTGGGTTATCTGCTCCAATATATGCACAAAATTACCCGTTTAAGCTCCCGGAACTACCCTATGCTTATAATGCCCTTGAACCGGTCATTGACGCTCAAACCATGGAAATCCATTATTCCAGGCATCATGCAGCATACGTCAAGAACCTGAACAATGCTGTCATCGGATCAAAATATGAATCCTATTCCATGGAAGATCTGATGTTGAAGGCAGGTGACTGCGGCAATGCGATTCGCAATAATGCCGGCGGGGTTTTCAATCATTCCCTTTTCTGGGATATTCTTTCACTCAACAGTCCTTTCGATCCTCAAAGTGAAATCGGAAAATCCGTCATTACCACCTTTGGTTCGCTGGATAGCCTGAAAATACTGCTGACAAAAGCAGGAGCAACACGTTTTGGTTCTGGCTGGGCATGGCTATATCTTACACCGGATAAAAAATTGGCGGTCTGTTCATCCCCGAACCAGGACAATCCGATCATGAACATATCCCCCGAAAGAGGGATCCCGATCCTGGGAATAGATGTTTGGGAACACGCTTATTACCTGAAGTACCAGAATAAACGCGGAGATTATCTCGCAGCCATTCTGGGGGCAATCAACTGGGCAGCAGTAAATCAAAAATACAAGGAGGCGCTGGACAGTAAATTGCTGAAAAAAATAAACGCGGATTTAAAATAAGACGCATTAGCGGATCAGGGTGACTGTTCCTTTCAGGGTAACCGGTTTTGCATCAGGAGAGGAGGAGGAAACCTGATAGTTGACAATCCAGGTATAAGTATCCTGGGGGCATGACTTCCCGTTCTGAAACCCATCCCATCCTTTTTGAATATCATTGGATTCGAAAATCAGTTCTCCCCAACGGTTAAAAACACGCATTGAAAAACTGCTCATTTCATCAATGTTGCCCAATAAAATAAACTGATCATTCAGATTGTCACCGTTTGGTGAGAAAGCTGTAGGTACATATAGATTCTGGCTGCATTTTCTGAACAAAACAGTATCGCTGCCTGTACAACTGAGAGAATCTGTAACCATTACAAAGTAGGCTCCTTCATCCTTGGCCAGATAATATTGTTCTGTACTTCCATCCTGCCATAAATAGGATGAAAAACCCGATCCGGCATCCAGCCTGGTTTCGACTCCGGCACATAAATATGGTTCATTGGTAAGTTTGACGACCGGAGCAGGCACAACAACAACACTTACAGGCAAAGAAGAAACCGGATTTTCGGCCACGCAACTTAATGAAGAAGTCATCCGGCAGATAACCGATTGACCTGGTTTATAGGTGATTGTGGAATAAACAGCAGGATCACCTTGTTGAACTGAAATTCCGTCGATGAACCACTCAAAATCAGGATTATTGCCAGGATTAACAGCTTGAGCGGTAAAAATGATCTCTTGGCCGGGACAAATCGTCTCGGGATCAGCCGTAATACCTATACCCGCCTGCAAGGCATTGGTAACAATGATTGCAATGGTATTTGATTGGGCCGGATTTCCTGTTACACAGCTGCCAAGGCTGGACGTCATGATACATTTTATCATATCACCATCGATAGGTATATAGAGATAAGCTGAACCCGATTCCCCTGGAATAATTAAATTGTTTTTATACCAGGAATAAGCGGGTGTTCCTCCATTGACAGGCATGGCTGTGAAGGCTACCTGCATTCCCTGACAAACCGGATTCTGATCTGCTGTAATGCTTACGGATGCCGGCAATATGGTAACCACTGAGACCGTAACTTCATTTGACGTGGCCGGATTTCCTGTAACACAACTGGTCAGACTGGAAGTCATGATGCATTTTATCTTATCGCCGTCAGTTGGGATATAAGAATAGTTCGAACCTGTTTGACCCGGAATCAGAACATTGTCCATGTACCAGGCATAAACAGGTACTCCTCCATTGACCGGGACCGCACTGAAGGTTATCAATTCACCCTGGCATACCGGGTTGGGGTCCGCCGAAACACTGACCGATGCCGGAAGGCCTGTGCTGACAGAAACCGTTATCTCATTTGAGGTTGCCGGGTTTTCTGTAATACAATTCGTCAGACTGGAAGTCATGATGCATTTTATCTTATCGCCGTCAGTTGGGATATACGAATAGGTCGAACCTGTTTGTCCAGAAATCAGAATATTGCCCTTGAACCAGGCATACACAGGTGTTCCTCCATTGACCGGGACCGCAGTGAAGGTTATCAATTCACCCTGGCAAACCGGGTTTTGATCCGCTGAAATACCCACAGATGCCGGAAGCGCTGAACTAACTGAAACAGTAATTTCATTGGATGTTGCCGGATTCCCACTAATGCAACTGCTCAAGCTGGAAGTCATAATACATTTTACTCTATCTCCATCAGCAGGTAGGTAAGCATAGGTGGAAGTGGTTTGTCCTGGAATTGCAATATCATTTTTATACCATACATATGCCGGAGTTCCGCCATTTACCGGATTGGCTGTAAACGTTATCATATCCCCCAGGCATACCGGGTTCTGATCAGCAGAAATGCTGACACTTACCAGAAGTGAGGGGTTAACAATCATGGTCACTTCGTTGGATGTAGCGGGGTTCCCTGATACACAAGGCGCAAGGCTGGAATTCATGACACATTTAATTCTGTCGCTATTTGCCGGGATATAAGAATAAGAAGAAGCTGCTTCCCCGGTAACGAGAATGTCATTCTTGTACCATGTATAAGTTGGGGTACCTCCGTTTACCGGAATAGCTGTGAAAATCACCATGATTCCCTGGCATACCGGGTTCTGACTGGCGGAAATGGCAACACTTGCCGGCAGGTTAGGGATCACTGTCACATTCACGCTCACACAAGATGAATTTCCACAATCATTTTCCCATCGCGCAAAATAAGTAGTGGTTATGGTAGGCGATGGAATGGTTATACTTGTACCTGTCCCGATCGAGGTTCCACCGCAAACTCCTGAAAACCACTGTAAGGTGTTTCCTGAACCTCCCGTGGCTGAAAGGGTAATATTTCCGGGATCGTCGGCACAGAAATTATCCCGGTCGCTGGATGCGGAAACTGGTGGCGCTGGCATTGGGCCGTTTACCTGGCAGGAAGCAATTGAGGTTTCGTTGTAAGCTCTTCCTCTTGCACTATTATAATTATTCCCATAAATATTATCCGTTGTATATCTGAAAGTATATACACTGTAGTAAACGCCATAGGGACATGGAACAGTAATATTGTCAATATATGTATGTGTCTGAGAGCTTGGAATCAGGGCAATCACAACCGCGCCGCCTATATTTTCACCCAGCATATAAGTATGTCCATCATTGGGTATTCCGAAGACATTGGTGGTATTCCTCAATAACATATAGCCCTGGGTCCCGTCTCCGGGATTTGGATCATCTGACAGGGACCAGTCAAGTGTAACCTGGGTGTTCCCGGCATTGGCTATCCCGCTTAACGTTGGATTTGTCCAGGTTGGCTGCCTGAGACTTCGCCAGTAATCTGAATTAGCGGTAGAGGAGGCCGCACATTGATTGGGGAGCCCAAATGAAAGTGATGCGCTGCTTTTTGAAGTCCAGGTAGTCCCATCCTGGGGAGCATTCCAACCAAATTCATTAATATTCGTGCCTGGGCAAATAAAAACCGCTTCACTATTAGTAAGTGTGGATTTTTGATTTAATTTGGGAAGAGGAAGTGTGTGCCATGAGCCACCTGGAGGAGGGGGTGGAGGGGGTGGGATCGTGGGAATATGTCCTAAAGCATGGACAAAGGTTCCTGATGAATTGAGAAGCTGAAGTAAATCTCCTGCGGCAGCAACATTGAGGGTTGCTCCTGCAAAAAGCGGTGAAGTACCAAAACTTGCATTGGTAAGAATAAAGAAAGCCGGATCATTGGCGGAGACTTCCAGATAACCATCTGATTTATCCTGATCTATTGGATGAGAGGTTCCTGTTGAACCGATGCTACGGTGCCAAACCATGATGATGGTTCCAGCCCTGAGGTTATTCCAAAGAGCAATATTGGCAAAGTTTATCCATGGCTGGAAAGCATTTTGGTTGGAATTGTTATCCTGAAGTGTCCAGTTTCTTATATCCGTGTTATCATCAATAACAAGCAGCTCCGTCCATTCATCCCTGGGATCAGCAGCATTATAATAACTGCTCACCACAACCGATTGTGCAAAAATATCAGAAGAGGCAATTAAAAGAAAAAAAAGAAAGAAAATGCGCAGCATTCTACCCATTAAGGAAGACCGGTTTACAATCACTGGTTTAATAAAACCACCTGCTTGCTGATCAGTTTATTATTATCCAGCAGGATTTTGCAAAGATACAATCCCGCCGGCATATTGTTCCTGTGGATTTGAAAAGATTTGCTGTTCATGGAGAAGGTTTTATTCACCAGATGTCCCAAATTGTTATATAGTTCGAAATCAATCCGCGCATATGGTTTATCGAAGGATACGACAGCCAGGTTTTTCATTGGATTAGGCGCAATCCTGACCTTTTCAGCAAAGGAGGATGGCTCAACTATCCCTGATCCGAGATCAATGGCAAACAAGCGGATGTGATCGATCATCCAGCCTTCCTTATCGTGATGATCGGCATCGGAAATAAAATTGAAACGCACGATCATGGTATCCGGCGGGAATTCCAGCATATGGTCAACCGGAATGACATGCCAGGCAAAGCTAGTATGAATCCAGCCATTGGAATGTCCCGAAAATCCATATTCCCCGTTGTACAATGTATCGGATGTTGTATAGAGGTTTATATTCTCCCATCCCCAGTAAGGGCTTACTCCCCAGGTATAAACAGTATCACTGATAATATTCATCCAGTTCAATCCTTTATCCCAGGAAACCTGTAAATAGCCTCCATCACGCAAAGTATCAGTGTCAAACTTATGCCGGAAATCAATGAAAATATTGTAAGGGTAATACAATGCATATGATCCCCCCATATTGAACTGTCCGATATATAGATCAAACCAGGAGTGATTGACGGAAGGATAGAAACCCAGGGTATCAGTGACGATGGCATTAGGCACTGAATACGCCGTATTAAAAAAGTCTTTCTGTGGAGGTCCGATCTGCCAGGTATTGCCTGGAAAAATCGGAACTTCCAGATCCGTTACCGGGTCTTCAAAATTGATAACTTTAAGTATTTCCAAGGTATCACCTGGATAGATAAGGTTGGCATTTTGTGCAAATGAAAAACTGAACCATGCAATTCCTGCCAATAATAATAAATACTTTTTCATAATCGATGTATTTACCGATCAAAAGTACAAAAGAATCAAAGGATTTACAAATCTGCTTACTCGTATCTTAATGCATCGATAGGATTCAGACGGGCGGCTTTGCGGGCAGGATACCAGCCAAAAAAGATCCCGATAGCTGAAGAAAAAATGAATGACATCAGTATGGACTGAATAGTGATGGTAACCGGCCAGTTCATCAGGCTGGCAATGAGCCCTGAAACCATTACACCCAAAGCTATTCCGAGAAGCCCACCGAGCAAGCTGATCAATAAGGCTTCGATAAGGAATTGCAAGAGAACATCCCTTCCCCTGGCTCCTACACTCATTCTGATTCCGATTTCACGGGTGCGTTCTGTTACTGAAACCAGCATGATATTCATGATTCCGATACCGCCCACCAAGAGGGAAATGCTGGCAATACTGGCCAGAAGAATAGTAAGAATACCGGAAGTCGCCGTTGCGGCTGTTGCAATATCTGACTGGGTACGAATGGTAAAATCAGGGTCTTCGGAAGGTCCTAGGCGGTGACGTTCTTTCAGCACCGTGGTGATTTCATCCGTGGCAGTTGGGATCAAATCTTCCCTGGTTGCAGAAGCAAGCATACTCTGGATATAGGTCGTGGCCAGCATTCTTTTCTGTACTGTCGAAAAAGGTGCAATAACCATATCATCCTGATCCTGACCAAAAGTATTCTGTCCTCTTTTTTCAGTTACTCCGATGATTTTAAAAGGAATTTTATTTATCCTGATATATTTCCCGACAGCATCGGCTCCTTCTCCAAAAAGGTTATTAACAATGGTCAGGCCAACCACGCATACTTTTGCCGCACTCCGGTCATCGCTCATGGTAAATGCACTGCCATTGTCAACCTTCAGGTTCCTGATATTAAAATAATCAGGATAAACTCCATAAACAGAAGTTCTCCAGTTCAGGTTTGAAGCGACAAGTTGTCCGCTGGTTCTAACCTGTGGTGTAAGATAAGCAACCGATGGGCATCTGGCAATAAGAGCTGTGGCATCATCCAGGGTCATTTTCTGTGAGGATCCTGCTTCCATCCTGACACCTCCGGTACTGCTGGCGGAAGGAAATATCATCAATACATTTGTTCCGAGGCTGGAGATCTGGGTCTGGATGCTTTGTTTTGAACCCTGTCCGATAGCCAGCATGGCAATTACAGATGCCACGCCAATGATAATGCCGAGCATGGTGAGGAAGGTTCTCATTTTATTTTTTCCCAGTGAACGGATAGCTGCGATTAACAGGTTATTTATTTTCATTCTTCGTTGCCCTCCACGGTTACCGGTAAATTGATTAATTCATCATGAGCATTCCTTACATTTTCGACTTCCAGGGAACGGATAATTTTTCCATCGCGGAAAGTCACGTTTCGTTTTGTAAAAGCCGCAATATCTGCTTCATGGGTGACAATAACCAGGGTGATCCCCTTCTTATTAAGTTGCTGGAAAATATCCATAACTTCCAGGCTGGTCCTGGTATCGAGGTTACCGGTTGGTTCATCTGCCATAATCACCACCGGATTATTGACCAGGGAACGGGCAATTGCCACACGTTGTTGTTCTCCTCCCGATAGTTGATTCGGCATATGATGGGCACGGTCGGTAAGCCCAACAGCTTCTAGCGCTGACAGTGAACGCTCGCGTATTTCCCTGGAGCTTATTTTCCGGTTATACATCAGGGGAAGTTCCACATTCTCCAAGGCAGAAGTCCGTGGCAGTAAATTGAACGACTGAAAAACAAAACCAAGTTTATGATTTCTCAGGCTGGCCAGCTGATCTTTCGTCAGAATACTCACATCCACACCATCAAGAAAGTAATTACCCCGTGTAGGAACATCAAGGCAACCAATAATATTCATGAATGTTGATTTACCCGAGCCACTCTTTCCCATGATGGCAACAAAGTCCCCTTGTTGAATATCGAGGTCGACGCCGCGGAGAGCGTGTACTTCAACATCTCCCATCTTATATACTTTACCCAGGTTTTTTACCGAAATGATATTCTCTCTCATATCAATGTCCTTATCTTGGGGGTCCGCCTTTCGGCATTTGAGGAACAAAAGGATTTTGTTGAGTTTGGCTGGAAGTCTTACTGCTGCTTAATCCGATAGTGCCAATCAGCACAATATCGCCTTCCTTCAGATTTCTTCCTTCAATTTCTGTATTACTTCCATCTGATAGTCCTGTTTTAACACGTCTTGGTTTAATATTCTCTCCTTCTTTGATCCAGATAATACCCATATTTCCTGCTTTTATATGGTCTCCATGGACATTCCCCCATCCACCCTGTGCTGCTCCGTTAATTCTTCCTGAGCCTCCCATCATTCCTTTCCCCTGCATTCCATTCATTTTCCACTTTTCGCGTTTCTGTTTGATGGAATCAGGGAGATTTTTTTCAATTCTATCGAGGATTTCCCTGGGTGGATTATACTTCAGAGCGCTGGCAGGAACCTTCAGAACATCATTAACTTCCTGGATCATAACGGTGATGTTGGCCGTCATTCCAGGTAAAAGTTTCAGATCGGGGTTAGGCACATCAATAATGACAGTATAATTCACAACATTTTGGGTTACAACAGGCTGAAGCCGCACCTGGCGCACAGTCCCGGAGAAAGTGAGTTCATCATAAGCATCAACTGTGAATTTCACCTCCTGTCCAACCTGGATTTTTCCAATATCGGCTTCGTCAATGCTTGCCTGTACCTGCATTTTCGTGAGATCATTGGCAATGGTAAACATGGTAGGGGTACTGAAGCTGGCGGCAACCGTCTGACCGACATCCACAGCTCGGGAGACAACCACGCCCGAGATAGGGGCAATAATTGTCGCGTACCTGAGATTTATTTTTGCCCTGTTCAGAGCAGCCTGTGCAGAACTTGCGTTAGTTACTGCTGTTTCATAATTGGTAAGCGAAAGGTCATAGTCGGCCTGGGCCATCACTTTCTGATCAAATAATTGCTTTGTCCGGTCGAATTCCCGTTTCGCCTGGTTCACCTGGATTTCCGAGCGTTTCATCGAAGCCTTGGCATCATCTACCGCCTGGACAAGATAAGTCGTATCGAGAACAGCGATTACTTGTCCTTCCCTGACTACCGAATTAAAATCCACATAAATTTTCTTGATGATACCCGAAACCTGTGTGCCAACCTGTACAGTAGTAACGGCCTGTAAAGTTCCGCTGGCTTTTACGGTTACCTGAATATTGCCTTTTTCAATCTGGGCCGTTTTAAATTCAAGGGCTTCCGTTTTTTTCTTTCCAACAAAAAACCAAATAATTAACACGGCTAATACTATAATAGTAAGTATGATAATCCAATATTTTTTCTTCATGGTTATGGATGATTAATTCTTAATTCTTCCTTAAAACTGTATGCCTTTACCCTGATAAAAGTCAAGAATTTTTGTCTTGAATATATAATCATATTTAGCCTGAATCAGGCTAGATTGTGATTGCGTATAATTATTTTTCTGGATGAGAAAATCAGTAGCGCTCAAGACCCCAACGTCAAATTTTTTCTCAGCATTTTCATACACCGATTTAACCGCGGATAATTGCTCCTTTGTCGCTTCATATTTCTTTACAGCCGCTTTAAGATCCATGTATGTTTGCTCCACCGATTTTCTTAATATATTCTTCGTGTTTTGTTCATTTAACTGAGCCGTCATTGAATTAATTTTCGCCCGGTCAATATTGCTTTTTATTTGACGGTTATTATATATTGGAATAGAGAGACCCAGACTGAATGATTGACCGATATTATCCCAGAGTTGTTCAAAGAACGGATATCCTTCAGGATTTACTGAACCCTTTTTCCGGCTTGAAGCAAAATTGGTATTCAGATTTGCCCCAAAATTCAGGCGGGGCCAGCGAGCGCCCTCAGTAACCTTTAATGCCATCAGTGAGGCGTTAGTCTTTAAGGATGCGCTGGAAATCTGAGGAAGCACGCTTAATGATTTGTTATAAATTTCCTCATTGGTTTGAAGTAAGACTGAAGAAGGTTCAACCATTTCAGGAACCAAAACACTGAAGCTATCTGAAATCGGGATTTCCATCAACTGCATCAGGGTCACTTTCGCCAGGTCAAGCTGATTCTGGGCAGTGATAACAGCAAGGTTATCTGTTGCATACTGTGACTTGATCTGTAAAAGATCACTTTCAGGCGATTTCCCGGCATTGATCATTTTTTCGGTACGGTCAACCTGAACAGCGGTAGCTTCAGCCTGCTTTTTCGCCGAAGAAAGGATTTCATAAGAAAATAATACCTGGAGATAGCCAGTGGTAATATTCAAAGTAACATCATTTTTTGCCTTCTCGACATCATATTGTCCGGCCTCCACATTTAACCGGTTTTGCCTGATTGTATTGGCATTCTGAAGCCCGTTAAATAAATTCAGGTTGCTGGATATCCCAACATTTGTGGAATGATACGCTTCGGTAACGAATGAATTGGTTGTGGGATCCACATTTTTCCCAAGGTTGAGGCCTTCACTAGCTGAAGCGCTTAAACTGGGAATACGGTTTGCTTTGGATTGTTCCAGGTTCACTTTATTTAATTCATTGCTCAACCGGCTTTGATTTACTGAGATATTCCGTTGAAGGGCAGTATCGAGGCATTGCTGGAATGTCCAGGGTATTGATTGTGACCAGGCGGTTCCAAGGGAAAGAAAAGAGATCAGTAAAACGAAAGATTTTTTAATCATTTTATTCTTCTGTTTTGGATTGATTAATCATCATGAAAAGTTGGTCGCGGTAATGATCGCTGATTGGAATTTCACGATTGGCAATTCCCAGTTGTTGCTTTTGTATATACTCTATTTTACTGAAGGCCACGATAAAAGAACGATGAACCCGGATAAAATTTAAAGGCGGCAGTTTTTCCTCCATGGCTTTCATACTCATCTGGGTCAGGATGGGTTTTTCTCCCGTGTAGATTTTTACATAATCCCCAAGGCCTTCAACATAGAGTATATTTTTCAGGTCAATTTTCACGAGTTTATAATCGGCACGAACAAACAAGTAATCTGAAGCTGAGTTCGTTTTTATATACTCCGTCACCAGGAGATTTTCGCGCATATCCAGGTATTCCCTGGCCTTGTTTACTGCTTTCAGAAACCGTTCAAATGTGTATGGCTTCAGTAAATAATCCATCACATCAAGGTTGTATCCTTCCAGGGCATAATTTGAATAAGCGGTTGTGATAATAACCAGGGGTTTTTCTTTCAGGCTTTTCAACAGTTGGATGCCCGAAACATCGGGCATTTGGATGTCAAGAAAAATCAAATCAATTTTCCCGGAGCGGAGAATCTCCATGGCATTAAAAGCGCTCCTGCACGTATTCACCAGTTGAAGAAATGGCACTTTCCCGATATTATCCTCGATAAGATCCAGGGCGAGTTTTTCATCATCGATGGCCAGACAGCGTATCATAGGGAAAAACGAATACAAAGTTCAATCATGTACCTTTCGCCATTATCGGTAATGGTCAGTGAATGCATATCCGGGTATAATAAATTCAGCCGTCGGATAACATTTTTCAGACCTATCCCCGATCCTTGTGAAGACAGGCTGTGATCCTGTCTGACGATTTTATTCTCCACCTGGAGAACCAGTCTGTTTTTTTCCACCCTGATGAGGATATCAATCGATGAATCTTCAAGATAACTTATACCATGCTTGAAAGCATTTTCAATAAATGGAATTAATAAAAGGGGTTCAAGCATGATTAATTCAATCTGACCTTCGCATGTGAACTTAATTTTTACGGGATCAGCAATTCGTAAGCGCTGAAGTTCAATATAATTTTGAAGGTACTCAATTTCTTTTTCGAGTGATACCTTCTCATCCTTTGAATCCTGGAGCATGTAGCGCATAATCTGGGCCAGTTTGATGATGGCATTCTCTGTATCGTCTGATTTTTTCCGGGCCAGAGAACAGATATTATTCAGAATATTGAATAAAAAATGTGGGTTGACCTGGGATTTCAGAAAAGCGAGTTCAGAAGAAAGTTTTTCCGCTTCCATCTCTTTTTTCTGCTTGTCTGCTTTAAACCACTCTCCGGTAATCCTGATTGCAGTACTCAATGCAAATGCAAGTAAGGAGGGATATAAGGGTGTTAAAGCAATATGAAAAACTGGAGGGCGATGCCGGTGATCGATCAGGTTACCAACAGAATAAATATACCCCAGGTGAATGAGCCCAATTAAAAGCAGTGCCGTTATAAGTAAAAAAAAGTACAGTAGCGTTTTTTTTTGTAGGAGAAAACGGGGAATGAGGTACAGATAATTCAGGTAAAAATATCCAGCCATCAGAAGCAGCATGAACCATCCCATGACCATAAAGCGCAATCTCCCCGGGCCGGATTCAATGAATAATAAAGGAACGAAGAAAAAAGAGATCCAGATAAGAAGATGAATTACCAGGGTGTACTTCCTTGAAGGTATCTCACGAAATTTAAACATCCGGCCTGAATTTTCGGTAAAATTATTCAAATCCTGTGATCCTTCATGATATATTAGACAGATGGTCGGTTTTTAAGGTCAGGAAAGTTTTTTTCACCGATTTTTAGATACCGATTTTGATATTAATTGCTATATTTGTTTTCTATGCTTAACCAGAAACTTCAGCAGCGGCTTACCCAGAAGCTTTCTCCTCAACAGGTCTTGGTTATGCGTTTACTTCAGGTCCCCCTTCTTTCACTTGAACAGCGTATCAAGCAGGAAATCGAAGAAAACCCAGCCCTGGAAGAAGCCAGCAGGGAAGAAGATGAGCAGGAGAATCTCCTTGATGAGCCCACCCTTGAATCTGTTGATTCAGATGAAGATGAGTTCCGCGATGATGCTGAACCCATAGCATCCTCTGAGGATGAGTTTTCCTTTGAGGATTATATGGATGAGGACGAAATTCCCGGATATAAATTGATTGCAGATAATAAAAGCCCGGATAATGAAAGCAGGGATATCCCCATTGCATCCGGGATCAGTTTTCAGGATTATTTAATCTCCCAGATTGGATTACATCAATTTACGGATAAACAATTTATTATTGCCTCTACCCTGATTGGCAACCTGGATGAAGCCGGATATTTACGAAGGGAAATTCACGCCCTGGTTGATGATCTTGCTTTTAATCAAAACGTTGAAGCTACACCCCAGGAGATTCTTGAAGTTCTCAGGGTTGTGCAAACATTTGATCCTCCGGGCATTGGCGCAAGAACTCTCCAGGAGTGCCTGTTGCTTCAGCTTCATTCTAAAATCAACCGGACCTATGCCACCGATCTGGCTGAAGTGATTTTGAAGTTTTATTTTGACGAATTCAGCAAGAAACATTATGAAAAAATTCTGCAAAAAGGGAACATCTCTGAAGAAGAATTAAAAGAATCCATTGAAGAAATTCAAACCCTCAACCCAAAACCAGGTGCCGCCATTTCAGAGGTTTCCAGGATCAGCCATTATATTGTTCCGGATTTCACTATTTCAAACCAGGACAATACTCTGGAGCTAATGCTCAATTCCCGCAACACTCCTGAATTGATTTTAAACCACGATTACCTGGAAATGATGCGGGAATATAGCGGAAATAAAAAAACCATAAGCAATTCAGAGAAAGCAGCATTGACATTTATAAAACAAAAGATAGATTCCGCAAAGGGATTTATCGAAGCCATAAAACAACGCCAGGAAACGCTCTACACGACGATGAAAGCCATCATGGATTATCAGAGAGAATATTTTCTCAGTGGTGATGACACCAAGCTTCGTCCTATGATTCTAAAGGATATTGCCACCCTGGTCGGGCTGGATATCTCCACAATATCAAGGGTAGCCAACAGCAAATATGTTCAAACTCCTTTCGGAACATTCCTTCTGAAAAGTTTCTTTTCTGAATCCATGCAAAACACCAAAGGGGAAGAAATATCCACCAGGGAAATAAAAAAAATTCTTACCGATATCATCCTGGTTGAGAATAAAAACACTCCCCTGACCGATGATGAACTGATGGACCTCCTGAAAACAAAGGGTTATAGCATTGCACGTCGGACTATTGCCAAGTATCGCAAGCAACTCAACATCCCGGTTGCCCGGCTGAGAAAAGAATTATAATTAATAAATCACCCTTATGTCAGATAAAATAGCCCGTGGAATTTCATATCTATTCCACCCGCTGCTGGTTCCGTTTTATATTCTGTTACTTTTTCTGGGATTGGACTCTTTTTTCGCCCTGTTGATACCTATTCGTTTTAAATTTGTCCTTCTGGGAATAGTATTTTTAACTACGGTTTGTTTCCCTCTCATCGTGATATTTTTCCTGTACCGCCTGAAGATTATTACTTCTTTTTACCTGGAACAAAAAGAAGAACGTATTTTCCCCTTGCTTTGTATCGCCATATTCTATTATCTGACCTATTACCTTTTAAAAGGAGTACAATTTGCCTCTTTTTTCAGTTATTATATGCTGGGTGCAACTTTGCTGGCAATTCTGGCTTTGGTGATAACATTTTATAAAAAAATCAGCTTGCATATGCTGGGGATGGGCAGCTTCTCCGGGTTGCTCCTGGGATTATCTCTAAACTATGGGCTCCACTTTTTGAATCTGTTTTTTGCCGGATTGCTTTTATCCGGACTGGTAGGTTTTGCCAGGCTAAAATCAAACTCCCACCAACCAACCGAAATATACTCCGGTTTTTTTGTGGGAGCAGGAGTTCTGACCGCGCTGATGGTGCTGCTCTGATCAGAATGGCATCAGGAGAAATCCAACAGAAATCGGGGAAATCTGAGGTCCCCTGTTTTTTGTGAAAATATTTGAAAGCGAATAATAGGCATTCAGGTGAAACCACTTATAGCCGATACGGAAAGTCGGGCCATAGCTGAACTTTTCAAGATATTTTACATCACGGAATGAAACCCTTAATTTATCAGTAGTATTGAACAGGTAATCTTCACCCACCCATTTGGTGTGGGCAGGTAACATATACCCCACCTTGAATCCAAGACCAATGGCCAGTTTGTATTTAGTCTTAAACCGAAATTCAATGGGGAGTTCCAGGTAAGGCAACACCAGTTTGCTGCGCTGATAGCTTATGGAATCAGGGATTCTAGCTAGTTGAATGGAATCATTATATCCTTTAACCTGGAAATTTCCGTACATATTCTGAACCCTGATCCCTAACCCGACGGCAAAGCTAAAATTACTTTTTCCAAAAGCCAGGTTATAGGTGGCAAAAACGTTAACTCCCTGATTAATTGTTCTTGTTTTAATCCCGGCCGGAAGGTTTTGCCAGATATCTGTAAACATGCCAACCCCAATGCTGATCTTCTTTTTTGCCGATTCATTAACCACCTGGGATTGTCCCGGATTTGATGAAAAGATAAAAATGAAAGAAAAGATTATGATTATCGAGCGTGGGAATAATTTATTTTGGTTCATAGGATTGCGTTTTTACCTTAACAAAATTAGTGTTTTTATTGATTTCAGCGTGTTATTAACGCAGGAGCGCGTGAAAAATTTGATTATCCCCATAGTTTTTCGGGATAAATCTTATGTTTCACCAGCTCACGAATGCTCTTAATGACCACCGGGCGATCCTCTTTATAAGTCATACCAAACCACTTTCCATGACAATTGAGCACCTTGACTTTGGCTTCCCCTGATTTGATCAATTGATTTACCACGCTCGGAATATAAAATTCCGCTTTAGGATTTTCCGCATTTTTCCTGATAAATTCTGAAAAACCAATGTTCAACTGACGGAAAAAAGATGGGGTAAATCCCCAGAAATTCATAGAAACAACCGTTTCTTCCGGAATTTCCATCATCATCCCGCTATCTTCTTTGAAAATGATGCGATCATCTCTTTTCTCGATATGAGTGCGCTCTATCACATCGACCAGCTCCGATGCCGTATTGATCTTACACACTCCTCTTGATACGGCTCCGAATTCAGAAAGGGTATTGGCCAAATGAAAGCCGACCATACAATAATCGTTGTCATTCCCTTTTTCCCATCCTTTGTAATACTCAGCAAGGGCGATATAAGCTTCCCTCCCATAGAAATCATCGGCATTGATTACAGCGTATGGTCCTTCAATTTTATTTTCAGCCATCATTACTGCATGACCTGTGCCCCAGGGCTTCTGACGTTCATCATTGATCATAATCCCTTCAGGGACCATCCAGGTCTCCTGGAAAACATAATCGATTTCAACCAAATCTCTCAGTTTTTCTACAAATGTTTCCTTGAAATCCTGTTCAATGCTTTCCTTGATGATAAACAATATTTTGTTAAAACCAGCATGTAATGCATCATAAATAGAATAATCGATGATTGTTTCACCCGTTGGACCAATCCGGTCAAGCTGTTTTAACCCTCCGTAACGGCTACCCATTCCGGCAGCAAGAATTAATAAAGTCGGTTTCATGATGTAAGTTTTTCCCAGGTCCTCAATTTGTGTCCGGCCAGGGCATAGTAAATAATAAACAGATAACATGGTATTGCAAGCAGATAAGCCTGTTGAGATGTCCACACATCCGATAAATATCCCCAGATCAAGGGCATTATTGCTCCCCCGGCTATCCCCATGATAAGCAAGGCAGATCCGGTTTTAATGAATTTCCCAAGATCATGAATGGCCAATGGCCAGATTGCCGGCCAGACCAGGGCATTAGCAAGACCCAGTAAAGCAATAAAGAGGACGGAATAAGGTAAAACAATGATGACTTTCTGAAGGGTCATCAGATCAAGAAATGGTAATGAAACCTGTGCGCTTACCGGAATTAAAATTGCCAGCATGGTAAAAATTATCCCAAGCATTCCACAACAGGCTAAAGCAGTCTTTTGCGATAAGAGTCTCGGGATAATAAGAATTCCTAAAATGTAACCAAGAACCATGGCAATCAATACCATTGAAGTGAAATATTTTGCTGATGCAAGTGGAACCCCAATAGAATGCCCGTAACGAATGATGGTGTCCCCTGCAATAACTTCTACCCCTACATAAAAGAAAAGAGCTATAACCCCAAGAATCAGCTGAGGAAATTGGAATATATTGGTTTTTGAATCCGCATATCCGGAATCAGATTCAGTGTCATTTTCGCTTTCGATTTCGGGAAGGGGAGTATAGCGGATAAATAATCCCAAAATAAACAAAATGGCGGTCATTACCAAATATGGACCGATGACGCGTTTTGCCAGACCATCAAGGGCAAGCTGTTTTGCAGTTTCATCCAGAGTTTTCAGGTTTTGGATAAAAGCATCTCCATCATTTAAAATATAATAAACGAGAATTAAAGGGGCAATTGTCCCGGCCAGTTTATTGCAAATCCCCATGATGCTGATGCGGCGGGCAGCGGTTTCCCTGGGACCAATAATGGTGATATAGGGATTAGAAGCTGTTTGCAATACGGCCAAACCAGTACCTAAAACAAATAAACCCAGAAGAAAAACTGAATACGTTCGCATCAGGGCAGCGGGAATAAAAATCAGAGTACCCAGAGCCATAACCCATAATCCCACGGTCATTCCACGTTTAAATCCTGTTTTCTTCAACACCCAGGAAGAGGGTAAGGCCATAACCGTATAAGAAATGTAAAATGAAAACGCGACAAATAATGCCTGGAAATTGGATAATTCACAAGCGATTTTCAGGTAGGGAATCAGCACTCCATTGAGCCAGGTCACAAAGCCGAAAATGAAAAAGAAAACGCCAATAATGGTGATAGAAAGTATGTAGTTGCCCCTACTTGTCTGTGCCATACAAAATACTTTACAAAATTAACAGTCACATTTACTTATGGCAAAAATAATTCAATTTTCAATCGATGAGTCGGTAAATTATAATACATTTGTACTTAACACATAAGTCAGTTTTTATTATGGAGCAGGAACAGGAAAAATTTAATATTTTAATTGTTGACGACCGGCCGGAAAACCTACTTACCCTTGAAAGTATTATCAATAGTCAGGAATTGAACATCATCAAAGCATTATCGGGGAATGAAGCCCTGAGCCTGATGCTGGAATACGAAATATCGCTTGTTCTGCTGGATGTCAACATGCCCGGGATGGATGGCTTTGAAACGGCAGAACTGATGCGTGGAAGTGAACGAACCAAGAGCATTCCGATCATATTCATTACTGCCACTTTCCGTCAGCCAAAACAAATTTTCCGTGGTTATGAAACGGGTGCTGTTGACTATCTTTATAAACCTCTTGATCGGAAAATACTCCAGAATAAGATCCGGGCTTATATCGATTTCTTCAAACAAAAACATGCCCTTCAAGTGACCACCAAGCAGCTTCAGAAAACCATTGAAGAACTGAATTTGGCTAAGCGCATTGCGGAAGAGGCAACCCTGGCAAAAAGTTCATTCCTGGCAAGCATGAGTCACGAAATCCGCACACCTCTGAATGGGATTATTGGTATGACAGATCTCATTCTGATGGATCAGGATATCCCGGAACAGTATTTTGAACACCTGACAGATATCAAGCAAAGCAGCGAATCTTTGCTGGAAATCATCAATGAGATCCTTGACATTTCAAAAATTGAAGCCGATAAGCTTGAAATTGAAGAAATTGAATTTAGCCTTCGTGGAATGATGGAAAAAGTTGTCCGGCTTCTATCCGTAAAAACTTTACAAAAAAAACTCAACTTTTTATGCCTGCATCCAGCCGATATGCCTGACCTTGTATATGGGGATCCTACCCGCATCCGTCAGGTCTTGATCAACCTGCTTGGTAATGCCATTAAATTTACGGAAGAAGGAGGTGTAACCCTGAATCTTAGGCTTAAAAAACAGGAAGAACAATCCGTTGACATTGAATTCGAAGTAACCGACACCGGTATCGGTATTCCCAATGAAAAAATCAGCCAACTTTTTGAATCTTATTCACAAGCCGAATTATCCACTTCCCGAAATTATGGGGGAACAGGGCTGGGGCTGACTATTTCGCAACGGCTGGTAGAACTTATGGGCAGTAAGATTGAGGTCATAAGTAACGTTGGTAGGGGAAGCAGGTTTTTCTTTACCATTACCATGAAAAAAGGTGGTGATCTGGATACAAGCTGGAATCTGAAAAAAAATGATAAAATAACAAACGCCCGGATCCTGATCATTGATTCACATAAAGAGCATAATCATCAGATAAATGATTTCTTCCATTTCTGGAAATTGAAGACAAGCACTTCAGATTCAGCTGATAATGCCTTGAAGCTAATTACCAATTCCTCCGGAGAACAATTCAGTATAATTTTTATCGATCAGGAGCTTCAGCGTCAAAGAGGTTATCTGCTTCATGAAATGATCAAAGATGTTCTACCTGCTGACTCAAATCCGGATTTTGTCATTATGACCGACAATAAATCGCTTCATTCCAGCCGGAAAATCCAATCCTATGGCATTAAATTCTCCCTCTTCAAGCCGGTTCTTCAAAAAGATTTACGAAACCTCATGCAAAAAATCGCCGGAGAGGAAACCGATAACCCTCCTGCTGGCCAATATCATTTCAATGAATTAATTGGCACATCTTCCGGAATGAAAATCAGCATTTTATTGGCAGAAGATCAATTGATCAACCGAAAAATTGTGGTAAAACTATTGGGGAAAAAAGGATGGGATGTAATTACTGCCGCAAATGGACTGGAAGCCTTCCAGAAAGCGCACGAATCGCCTTTTAACCTTATTCTGATGGATGTGATGATGCCTGAAATGGATGGTTTTCAGGCAACCCGTGAGATCAGGAGAGACAAAGAAGGAAAAAATACAGGAACTCCCATCATTGCATTAACAGCTAATGCGATGAAAGGTGACCGGGAAAAATGTCTCGAAGCGGGGATGGACGATTATATTTCGAAACCCATTCATCCTGATGACCTTTTTCAGACCATCGAAAAGTTTATTATTCATAAAAATTGATCCCTTATGATCAAAAAAATACAGACTCGGCTAAAACAGTCGTTATCAAGGTTTGATTACCGTACCCTGAAAAATATGGGAATCGGAAAAACCCTGTTGCTTTGGTTTTTGGCCATTGCACTAATTCCCCTGACAACTTTAAGTTTTATCAACTATTTAAACTACTATAGGGGATTGAATGTCCTGGCTAAAAAATCCCTGTTTACAACATCTCAGCTGCGGGTAAATTACCTGAATTCCTATTTCCAGGAAATGACCGATTATCTCGAGGACATGTCGACGAATAAAGTAACAATCCAGTTGCTCCAAAAACTTCAGGAAGATTATTCACAAGCCGAGAAAACTCATTTTACCGACACTGAATCCAAGACCTACCGGGAAATAGCCAATGACCTTCGTTCAGAAATCCAGAAAACCTGGATTCCGGAGGGTATTGTTAATTACTATTTTGTAAATACAAACGGAACGATCCTTTTTGAGATGAATGAAGGCCAGGATTTGGGAGCTAGCCTTTTCAAAGGCCCGATGGCTTTAACCAAATTCAGCAAAACATGTAAAAAAGCGCTGACATCAGGAAAACCCTTGTTTTCAGACCTTGAATACTATCCATCTTCCAGTGGGGAATTAAGTGGCTTTCTGGTCAAGGCTATCAACAGTCAAAGAGGAGAAAAAATCGGGATGATTGCCATTCAGATTGCTACTTCAAACATTGATAAAATTATTCAATATGGTATTGGATTCGGTAATACGGGCAAAGTTTATCTTATCGGGCTTGACCTGAATTTGCGTTCAGCCAGTAAATTCAGCAATCTATCCGACATCCTGAAAAAGCATGAAGAAAACCACCTTACCCTAACCTGGCAAGGTGTTAAAGTGAACAACATTACGCTTTCTGCAGATGGAAAACCCATTGTTGAAGAAGTATCCAGTTTCACAACCTCGGAAGGAGTAGTCGTAATGGGGCTTTACCGCAACATTACTGAACTTGAAAAACTTGGGGTTAACTGGGCCCTTGTAGAAGAAATTGATCAGGATGAGGCCCATGCCGTAGCCAGGGAGTTATCTTCTTTTGCTAAACTCTCTTTGATTATCACGACCATTGTGGTATTTCTGTTATCTCTTATCGTGACCAACAGGTTCGTCAATCCCATAAAAAAAATATCTGAATGGGCAAAACAAGTGGCACATGGGGAACTGGTCTCCAAGGACATCAAGGTTGCGCAGAATGAAGTCGGTGAAATGAAAGATACTTTTAATTGGCTCGTTACATCTCTTCAATCGTTTGCCGAAGTAAGTCATTCCGTTGCATTGGGAGATTACAGTAAAACAGTTAACATCAGAAGTGACAAAGATACCCTTGGAATTTCCATGAACCAGATGGTGGAAAGTTTCAGGACTGTCGTTAAACAGGCCAAAGCCATTGCCAGCGGTGATTATTCCACGAATGTAATGCCCAGGAGCGAGCAGGATACGCTTGGAATCGCCTTATACGACATGACTAAAAAACTCCGGGAAGCTTCTATTGAGATCATGAACCAGGACTGGCTAAAAACGGGTATTAACGAGTTAAGCCTTAAGATAAGTGGAGAAAAGAGCCTAAAGGAACTTGCGGATGAAGTGATTCAATTTCTTGCACATTATTTAGAGGCGCAACTGGGAATGCTATACCTGAAAGACGAAGGAGAGCTGCTCAATCTCACTGCAACTTATGCTTATGGGGGAGAAGATCAGATGCCATCAAAACTTTTTATCGGTGAAGGGTTAATAGGACAGGTGGCTAAAGAGCGCAAACATCTGGTATTTTTCTCCTCTGATCAAAAACTTCCCTGGGTAAATATTGGTCCGGATAATGTTCAACTTCAGCACTTTATTATCTCTCCTATTCTTTTTGAAGGACAATTACTTGGCGTCATTGAATTCGGATCCTTTAAACCATTTGATGATCAAAAACAACATTTTATTGAAGTTTCACTTGATAATATTTCAGTTGCCATCACCACAGCCCGATCGAGGGAAAGGGTTCAGGAACTGCTGATTAAAACTCAGGAACAGGCAAGAGAACTGGTCATGCAGAAAGAAGAACTTCGTCAGATAAATCAGGAACTCGAAGAACAGACTAAAGCCCTGCGATTATCTGAAGAAAACCTCCAGCATCAGCAAGAGGAGCTGAGGGTGATTAATGAGGAATTAGAAGAACGAACTAAAGTTCTTGAGCTTCAGCGTGATGATATCCGAAAGAAAAATGAAGCTTTAGAGGTTGCTCAGCGTGAAATCCACCAGAAAGCTGAAGCACTTGAAATTGCAAGTCGTTATAAGTCGGAGTTCCTGGCCAATATGTCGCATGAGCTGCGTACACCATTGAACAGTATTCTTGTCCTCTCGGAAATTCTCGGCACCAATAAGAGTGGTGGAATGTCCAAAGAAGATATTGAATTTTCGAAAGTGATAAATTCCTCCGGAAAAGATTTACTTGAACTGATCAATGACATCCTGGATCTGTCGAAAGTTGAGGCAGGACGACTTGAAATTGACATCGAGGATATGAACCTGATAGAACTTGAGGAATTTGTAATCAGGACTTTTTCACCGCTTACAAATAACAAAAAAATCTCTTTAAATACCAAGATAGAGGACGATGTTCCTGAAATCATTCAAACCGATCCCCAGCGTGTTCTTCAGATCATTAAGAACCTGATGTCAAATGCGATTAAATTTACTGAGGAGGGAGGTGTAAGTCTACGTGTTTTCTGCCCGGATGAAGCAGTACAGTTTACTCAGGCTGAACTTATTTCCGGACATGTTATCGGACTTGAGGTAACCGACACAGGAATTGGCATTGCCAAGGAGAAGTTAAAAGTGATCTTTGAAGCCTTTCAGCAAGCCGATGGCACAATCAACCGAAAATTTGGTGGTACCGGACTTGGACTTACCATCTCAAGAAGTCTGTCCAGGCTACTTGGAGGAGAAATTCAGCTGCAAAGCAAATTAGGGAAAGGTTCTGTATTCACCCTCTACCTTCCGCTATCATTTGATGGGCATACAACTCAGAAGAAAACTCTTCCAAAAGAAACACAAGCAGAATCAATCATTGATTCTCCCGTTGCTCCCGCCTTTTTACCAGACACTGTTTTCGCGAATAAAAAGATCCTGATTGTCGATGATGATATGAGAAACGTTTTTGTTCTTTCTAAAATACTGGAAGAAAAAAAGGTAAATATCATTATTGGGAGAAATGGAAGAGAAGGTATTGAAAAAGTTCACCAGCATCTGGATATCAACCTTGTGCTGATGGACATTATGATGCCTGAAATTGATGGCTATACTGCAATGCGGGAAATCAGAAAAGACAACAGGTTCGCCCAACTACCCATCATTGCACTTACAGCCAAGGCCATGAAGGGCGACCGGGAAAAATGTATTGAGGCAGGGGCCAATGATTACCTTTCCAAACCTGTACAACCTGAAAAGCTCCTGAATTTACTGAGGGTCTGGCTCCAGAAATGAGGATGATTGGGAATTTTCATTTTTGAAGAGCTTCTTGTGTTTTACCAGCTTCCCGTCCACAATAAAAACTACAGATTCGGCAATGTTGGTTGAATATGCTGCAAGTCTTTCAATGGTCGTCAGGATCATGATCAAATGTGTGGCTACAACAATGACCTCGGTTTTATGCATCATCTCTTCGATGATCCGGGATGACACTCCCTGAACCCTTTCTTCGATGGTAACGGCAAGTTCGAAAATATCTTTAACAAAAGCCGTATTCCTGCTGTTTAAAATCGAAATCACATCTTTCACTATTAAATCTACCAGATTGATTACTTCATCAATATGTAACTCAAAAATGACTTCTTTATAATCACTAACACCTTCAACTTTTTGAGCAATGGCAACAGCATGATCGCCCATTCGTTCGAGGTCATTATTCATTTTCAATGCCGACATGATCAAGCGTAAGTCGGTAGCCACAGGTTGGGTCAGCGCAAAAATCCGCTGACATAGTTTATCAATCTTTACATCCAGTTTGTCAACTTTACGGTCGTTCTCAATGATTTGCCGGGCAAGTTCTATATCTCCATTCAACAATGCCTGAAGGGCATTATGTACCTGTTCGGTGACCAGGTTTCCCATCTTCAGGATCCGCTTGTTCAATTTTTCGAGTTCTATTTCAAAATGTCTTTCCATATCGTCGGTTTTTACGATTTTTTATGATTATACGCTTGATTATCCAAATCTTCCGGTGATATAATCTTCTGTTTGCTTTTTATCCGGGGTTGTAAAAATCTTCTTTGTTCTTCCAAATTCAATAAGTTCTCCAAGATAGAAAAAAGCTGTGTGATCACTCACACGAGCGGCCTGTTGCATATTGTGTGTGACGATGACAATAGTATAATTCTTCTTCAACTCAAAGATCAATTCTTCGATTTTTGCAGTAGAAATAGGGTCAAGGGCGCTGGCCGGTTCATCCATCAGTATAACTTCCGGTTCAACTGCAAGGGTGCGGGCAATACACATCCGCTGCTGCTGACCACCTGAAAGTCCCATCGCGGAATCATGCAGCCGGTCCTTGACTTCCTCCCATATAAACGCTTTCCGCAAGGAAGACTCGACTATCTCCTGCAGTTTTGATTTATCATGAATCCCATTAATTTTAGGTCCATAGGCGACATTTTCAAAAATAGATTTGGCAAAGGGATTAGATTTCTGGAAAACCATTCCAACCTTCTTGCGAAGATTTACAACATCGATGGCTTTGTCGTATATGTTCAGGGAATCAATCAGCACTTCTCCTGAAATCCTGACCCCTGGAATCAAGTCATTCATGCGGTTGAGCGTACGCAGAAAAGTTGATTTTCCGCAACCGGAAGGCCCTATAAAAGCAGTGACCTCTTTTTCAGGGATATCCAGAGAAATAGCGTTGAGTGCCATTTTTGTTCCATAAAAAAGGATCAGGTCACGGGTTTTGATTTTTGTCTCTTTCATTTTATTCTTTCAGGTATTATTTTAATTTCCTCCTGATTCTTGCCCTGATTATTACTGCCGTAAAGTTAAGCATGAAGGTCAGTAATAACAGGACCATGGTGGTTGCAAACTGAAGTGGTAAGGTCTGATCAACATTGGATGATTGTGTTGATAAGATATAGATATGATAACCCAGATTCATGAACTGGTCGCTGAGTGAAACAGGCAGGGTAGCCAGGTAATAGGCTGCTCCTGTAAAAAGGATGGGAGCAACCTCTCCTGCTCCCCGGCTCACTGCTAAAATGGTGCCTGTCATAATTCCTGAAAAAGACCCTGGTATAACAATCCTTTTTATCGTCTGCCACTTTGTTGCACCCAATGCAAGACTGGCTTCCCGTAATTCCCGGGGAACGGTTCTGATGGCTTCCTCGACCGATACAATAACGACCGGAAGTGTCAATAATGCCATTGTCAGACTTGCCCATAAAATATTGGGTTGTCCCCACTTCAGCTCCCCTCCAAGGAATACGTTATCCATTCCCGTACCGACAAATTTGATAAAAAACCCTAGTCCGAATAAGCCAAAAATAATGGAAGGCACAGTTGCCAGAGTTCGTACTGCAAACCGGATGGTTTGTGCAAGAACTGATTTTTCGCTGGCATATTCAGTAAGATAAATTGCTGTAATTGTGCCAAAGGGCACTGCTGCAACAGACATGATGATAACCAGTAATGCTGTGCCATAAATGGCGGGAAAAATTCCTCCTTTCATCATTCCGTCCTCCGGGAACGCGGTTAGAAATTCCCAGGAAAAAGTATCCTTACCTCCCAAAATGATGACCAGTAAAATGATCAGAATAACGGCAATGATTAAAAATGCGGAGAAAGCAGTAGTCCCCACGAAAATTCCTCCGATAATGCGGGTTTTATTCCTCATGACGATTTGCCTTGAAAACGTTTCACCAATTTTCCTTTCACGTAAAATTCAGCCAGGGCATTTAAACTGAAAGTGAAAATAAACAGAAGGGAACCAATCAGGAACAACACCCCGTAATGAGTATCACCAAATACTACCTCAGCCATTTCAGCCCCAATGGTTGCAGCCAGAGTTCTCACCGACTCAAAAGGATTGATTCCGGTCATGGCCGCATTACCAGTCGCCATAAGTGCGATCATGGTCTCTCCAAATACCCGGCCGATACCAAGCAAAATGGCCGCAAATATCCCCGGAGTGGCTGCAGGCAAAACAACAAACAAGGCAGTTTGCCATTTTGATGCTCCCAAGGCAAGACTTGCTTCCGTATATGTTGCAGGAATTGCTGTCAAGGCATCTTCGGTGATGGTGTAAATGATAGGAATTGCCGCCAGTGCCATGGCAACACCTCCAACAAAGGCATTAAGACGTCCATCGTACCCGAAAATACCCTGAAAAAAAGAAGCCATCACCATCAGAGCAAAAAAACCAATCACCACGGATGGGAAGCCAGCCAGAAGTTCAATGGCCGGTTTAATTATTTCACGCAGCCAATATGGAGCGAATGAGGCTGAAAAAAGTGCTGCAAGAATAGCAATAGGTGCTGCAAAAAGGATAGCGATCAATGTTATTTTCAGGGTGCCCACAAACAAGGGTATCAACCCGTACCGGGGATGATCCGAAACCGGGAGCCAATCCTTACCAATCAGGCTCTTCATGGGGGAACCTTCATCCATCTGAAGTCCTGAATCAGGAATAACAGTCTGATTCTCCACCATCATTGTATCCGTTTCCGTCACACCATACTGCTCCTGCCCGGATGAATTAGTCTGCACATCGGAATCCCCTCCGTACTGCTCCAGAACCTGAACTGATTCCTGCTGGGCTATTTTCTTCCCATGAGATTTGAAAAGAGGCAGAGATTCACGGAAAACAAAGAAAAAAATCAAAATTATAATAGCGATCGAAAGAAAAGCTACTGAAGTGATGATTTTCTCAGAGAGAAATTCCGATAATCGAAACTTTCTACGCAACGATTCTTTGCTAAATACAAACTCTTTCTTTTCTGCAGCGTTGTTCATCCTTGAGTGGTTAATGGGGAAAGGCAACACGGTTCAGATGTTGCCAGTCACCAACTTATAAAATTACTAACAAAAACTATTTTACCGGAAAATATCCAACGGATACAACAATTTTTTGTCCCTCTGAACTCAGGATCCAGTCAATATACTCCTTAAGGTCGCCCGTTGGCCTGTTTTTCAGATACATATACAGGTAACGGGTAATCGGATACTGACCTGCTTTAACAGTTTCTGGAGTGGCCACATATGCCGGGCTTTTATCATCCTTCTTCACTGCACAATGTTTGACTCCTTCAGCATAAGCAGCACCTCCATATCCGATTCCGTATTTATCTTTCGAAACTGCATTCACAACTGCAGCAGTACCGGGAAGGGTCTGACAACTTGACGCATAATCCGTTTTTACCACATTGTCTTTAAAGAAGACATAGGTTCCTGAACTATTCTCACGTCCATATAACTTAATGGACTGATCGGGTCCTCCAACTTCTTTCCAGTTGGTAATTTTTCCGGAGAAAATACCACTCAGTTGTTTGACGGATAATTCCCTGACCGGATTTGATTCATGCAGAAAAATGGTGATCCCGTCCTTTGCACAAGGTATTTCAATCCCAAGACTGGCATACCGATCTTTCAATTTATCCATTTCAGATCTTTTCATCGGGCGGCTTGAATTGCAGACATCCGTTGAACCATTGATCAGGGCAGCGATTCCGGTTCCGGACCCGCCTCCTGTTACCTGTATGACAGATCCGGGATGTGACTTCATATAGATTTCAGCCCACTTCTGAGCAAGGATAACCATGGTGTCTGACCCTTTCACCGTAATCTTTTTTGGGGCGGGCATAAAAGCAAACCCGATGGAAGCAACTAAAAGGATGGCCGCCAGGCCTGATATTCTTATTATTGTTCTTGTTTTCATAATTAGGTATGTTTAAATTCTACAATTTATTTTAATTATTCATTTTTTATTAAAACTTAACCTGCACACGAACTGTCAGTGTATTCTGTTTGATCAGGTTACTGTAATCATAAACTCCGGCAATATTATTGACGGTATAACTAGAGGTCACGTTGCCATTTCCGCTTGCATCCACAACACCCACTTTTTTATTCAGAGGCATTTCATAGGAGACCATAAATTTAATGTTTTCATCGAAGAAATATGTATAAGCGAAGGTCCAGGTTCCATAAGGAATATCATTAACCCCACTCACTAACTTATTGGTGGTGATCGTTTTTGTTTGAGTCCCCAGGGCAACAACCGGGTCATTACCGGTAAAAGATGTGTATTTAACCGGGTCGGTTTTAGGATCTATTTTAGCATCCCATTTGGCTGTGCCAATTTGATCAGCAGCTAATTTTGTATTTGGATTGTAGTAGTCATATCTAACAGCTACCTGATTGCGCTTGCCTATGTTTTTAATCAGGTAAATATAATAACCACTGAAATTTCTGCTTATTGCCGGGGCGCTGTTCATATATTTTGTTGTCAGGGTAATAAGGTTCAGGGTATCGTTTACCACGGATGAAGTCTGGCTGACTATGGAGGCGCTCCCATTATAACCCGGAGTGGAGTTCACTCCGAAAATGTATTCTCCCTTGAGTGCAAGGCCACCGAGAACATCTGCAAAAAATTGAGCCTCAAAACCAATCCAGTTCTTTTTAACGCCCTTGCCAACCCCTGAAAGTGTGGTACTGTAAGAATAATCCGAATTCAGCACATCGAGACTATTGGCCTTAATCTGTCCGTAATATCCGTGTGCACCCACCGACAAGCCACCCCATTTACCTAACCTGAAAGAATAGGTGACTCTTCCCATCAGGTCCTTATAATTATCGAAGTCATTGTTTTGGGTTACCGTTGTATTATTATCCCATTTCAGGGTGCCGTAATTAAAGACCGGATTATTAATGGAAATTCCGTCGTTCCCGTTAAATACAGCCAATTGAACTTTTATGGGCACATTCTGGGGGGCAAATTCAAGTTTGGCCCCAATGGCGCGTTCGTCGGGATAGATGGCCCGGATGACTCGGGAACGCTCCGGAACTTCACGACTGCTGGATGAGTATTCAACTTCGTAGTTTGGTCTGTTGAATTTTCCTGCCCACAATGAAAACATCTTTAACCATGGTTCATTAACCTGGGCATAGGCATCTTTTATAGTAATATTTCCGGGTGTGAAATCGGGTTGCAACACGAATACGACTCCATTCACCGGTTCATACTGAAACTTAATCCTGGCTCTGCGCACCTGGAAAAGATTTGAAGGATATGCGTTGGCGGCTTCAAGATGAACCCATTGTGCCTGGATATAACCCGATAATTTAATTTTTGTCAGCTTTGCCAGATCGGCTTCTGCTGTGGCTATCCGTTCTTCTACACCGGCAATTTTATCGCGCAAAGTGCTTACATTCTCCTTGATCGAATCCTGTTCGTTTTTCAGTTCATCAACCTGGTTCTGAGCTTTCAGGTTGGTTGAAAATACCATTACAGGCAAAAGAAATGTCAATGTAAATAATTTAAGTGTAGTTTTTTTCATATGATGCAGGGTTTAAAATTATGGCACAAAAGTATCCCACTGGCTTTTTGCCAATGTTAACCCAAGGTTACGTTAAGATTAATTAATTGTTAACGAACCCCCTCTTACAAAGCAGAAATGATGGAATTAATCCGTGAAAGGGTTAATTTACATTTTTAGGAAATGTGATAATAAACCCTGAGCCGGGTCTGTTAATTAAAATCACTTTCCCTTCTATCTGTTTAACCAGGATTTGTACGATCTGAAGTCCCATGCTTGTACAATTTTCAAAGGAAAATTGTTCAGGTATTCCAATACCATCATCCCGGATATCAAGACAAAAAGCATTGCCGTTTTCAAGGGATTTCAGACAAATCCAAATATTTCCCGAGCGGTCATCAGGGAAAGCATGTTTATAAGCATTACTGAGAATTTCATTGACTATCAAGCCAAGTGGTATAGATGCTTCAATGTCCATGACGATTTCCTCTACATCGAAATGCAGCTGAATTTTCCGGCGGTCATATGTTCCCGTAATCACTGAAGAAAGCGATCGCAGGTATTCAGTAAAAGAAATTTTTTCAAAATCCTTCGACCGGTATAGCATCTCATGAACCAAAGCCATGGTACGGATTCTAAGCTGAAGGTTGGTCAGTGATTGAATCAGTTCTGGACTTTTTGTTTGATCTTTTTGCATATTGATCAGGCTTACCAGGATGGCAAAATTGTTTTTAACCCGGTGATGAATTTCTTTTAACAAATTTTCTTTTTGCTTTGTGCCTTCAATAATTTCCATTTCTTTATTTTTTAGTTCCTGAATATCCCGCATCACACTCACAACTTCTCTGAATTCACCAGTTTTTTCATCAAATACGGGATTTAATAATGCTTCCGCCCAAAAAGTCTCTCCTCCTTTTCTTAAAGATAAATAACTAAACTGCACAGGTTTTCGTTCACGGATCATTTCCATGAATTGATTTTCTGCATATTCAATAAAAGCGGGATGCGTCAACCCATAGGGTATTTCCTCAAGAATTTCCGAAGGGGTATATCCGAATATTTTTTCAGCTGAGGGAGAGGCATAAACACATTGTTTCAACTGGTTTATTCGGGTAACTAAATCGACTGTGTGTTCAGCAATAAAGCGGTATTTCTTCTCCCTGTCGCGAATTTGATCTTGGGTAATTTCCCGGTCGTGGATTTCCCGGGAAAGCTTCTCGTTAAGACTTTGTAATTTTCTTTTTCCCCTGAAATTGATCATGTACTGCCACAGAAAAACGAACATAATAATAATTGAAAAGCCGGTAAGTATCTGGAGAAAGATAAGCTGGTTTTTTTGATTTCTGAGGTTCAGCCGTTGAATTTCATTCTGTTTCAAGAGTAGTTCACTGCTTCCTTCAATGCTCTGGATGCGCTGACTGGCTTCGACAATGACAATTTCAGACCGGGTTTTATCCTGCTGGATACTATCGCCTATTGCCTGATATTGCTGAAAATAATCAAGCGCATTTTTAAAATCACGGGTATTTAAATAGTAATTATAAAGTATATAATATCCATTCTCTATAAGATTCTTCCTGCTAAATTTCCTTGCCAGGTAAAGGCCTTCATCCATATATTTCCAAGCGGAGTCCTTTTGATCCAGGTCAAAATAACTACCAGATAAGTTGATCAAAGAACTATTGGCTTCTTCCTGCTGGTGTGCCTGCAAACGCGCCAATAATGCTTTTTTATTATATTGAAGGGATTCCTGCAATCGATTTCTTTTGCTGTTTACATGGGCAAGTCGCGTGTATATCGTCCCCAGGAAAGGTATTGGCATGGAATCATTCATGCTGAGAATCCTGGTATATAATGCCAAGGCTTCATCGTATTTCTGCTGATCAAGCAATAAACTGCCTAATGAGTTATAAACATCCAGCTCTGAATTCTGCTGGCCGATCTGATGAAAGGATAAAAGCGCCTTATTATATAATAAATAAGCTTGCTGAAAATTTCCTTCCTGTTGGCGAATAATGCCAATATTATGAAGGAAAAGTCCAATCCATGCAATATCATGTATCGACTGTGCAATGGATAGCCCCCTTTGAAAAAAGACAAGAGCATTGTTATAGCTTTTCAGATGAAGGTAAAGAAACCCAACACATCTGAGGGCTTCCAGCTCTCCTTTCTCGTCATTAATATGCTGATAAACAGGCAGCGCCCCAAGAAAGAACTGAAGTGCAGGAACATATTTTCTCTTGGTTAACAAATAATTCCCAATAATGAGCCGTGCATCTGCTTTCCCTTTCAGATAACCTGAAGCTGTCGACAGGTTGAGTGCTTTAAAGGCAAAAGCAAAACTGTTTTCCGGGGCGGTATCGTTCACAACCCGGGCAAGCTCAATCAGAACATCGATTTGTTGCTTATCATTGGTCTTATTTACCAAGAGAAGCAAGCTATCATAAGTGGTACAATTTTGATTGAGGGATGCATAGGTATTCAAAGTGGGAAAAAAACAACATAAAACTAGAATAGCGATATTCCACTTATTCATTTTGATATGATATGCGATGGCTCAAAAGTAAAAAAAAGCGGATAATAAATTGGAAAAACTTAACATTAAATTCATGTACAAGCATCTGAGAATGATTATATTTGTTGAAAACAACGGAGTATGACTGGTACGATCTTAATTTATATTGGATCTCTTCTGATAATCAGCTGGGGGGTCATTCATATTATACCAACAAAATTCGTATTGAGCCATTTTGAAAAGAAAAAGTGGGAAAACCGGGAAATTATCCTGATGGAGTGGATTTCTGAAGGCATTACCCTTTGCTTCATCGGATTGCTTGTTTTTCTTGTAAACTTTTACGGTCAGCCCCAAACTGAATTATCTCATATTGTTCTTCGCCTGTGTGCAGCAATGCTTGCAGTTATGGCCACATGGACATTAATAACGGGAGCTGTCACTTCTTTCCGCCCATTGAAAATATGCCCATTTATCAAACTCATTGCCGGGACATTGATTTATTTCGGCAGCTATTTATTATAGAATTACTTTGAGGATTCCAGACGCTCCTTGATTCCACGAATAATCTTCAATGGAGTATCTGTAATAACCATATTATATATCCAGTCGGGAACACTTCCTGCCGGGTCCACATAGCCTTCCAGGGTAATATGTATAATCCCGTTTTTCATGTCCTGAATAATCCATTTCTGCCAGTAATCTTTTATCCGGACATATTCGGGGTTTTCAGGGATCACGCCAGGCAATGGGACTGAATAGATCGTGCGGATTCCGGTTACGGGGTCGGTAGTAATGTTCGCATCTACGCAAAGATCACGGTCTGTTACCGGCCATGGAGCGCCATAAACAAGGTAATATTGAATATGTTTATCCTTTTCATATAGTAAAACTTTTATTTCCCTCAAATTTTTATCCCACCAGTCGACATTCTTTACATTGCCAATGAGATTACATACTTTATCCATTTGGGTATGTAAATCAACTACCCCTTTGAAAGATTTTAATGAACTGTTGTTTTCTTTCCGAGTATAGATTTTCACCCCCTCCTTTTCCTTTATAAAGTCCCATGTCTGTGAATAAACACAGCCTGTGCCGATCATAAATATAAAGACTGCAATAAACCGGGAAAAACATTTACACCTCATCCTGCTCCAATATTTTTTACAAAGTAACAGGTTTCTTTGCTTAAATTCAAAAAAGAAACATAACTGAATGATATCCTTACTTATAACAATAACGCTTCATCACTTTATATGCATCCAGGATGCCCAGTTCTCCTGCATGGCTAAGATCCTCACAACCATGTTGCTGATCTTTCAACAAAATAGATAATAATCCCCTGTTATAATAAGCTTCTGAGAAATCAGGCAGATTTCGGATTGCCTGCGAAAAATCCATGATAGCTTCTTTATAATTTCCCAGCTTGGCATTCAGATAGCCCCTGTTGTAATATGCAAATGAAAATCCTGAATCAAGTGCTATTGATTTATCATATCCATGGATTATTTCTTTATAAAATGAATGATAGGCTGCAATTTTTATCTTTTCATTCAAACCAGGTGAATCTTGTGTGATAGTGATCTTATCCGGATTATCTTCCATGGAATGCATATGATCCAGTAAATTATACCGGGCATTTGAAAGACAAAAATAAGCTGGTATATAATTTGAATCCAGGCGAAGCGCCAAGGTGAAATCCCTGATGGCTTGATTGAATTTTTTCAGAGCAATATTATAAACTCCACGATTCAAATAGTATTGTGGACGATCAGCAATTGTATCTATCTGATAAGTCAACTTTTCAATCTCTATTTCCGAGATCGAATCATTAACTAGTTCTCCCTGGTTTGTCAAGGTAATTATATTCGTATAGTAATTACCTTTCTGGTATACATCATACAAACGTATCTTTTCCAGCGGAGCTTTCCCAAGGAAGATCCCGAACATCGGCAACAATTCTATTTCAATATATTGATTTTGAAATTTAGCGTTTTGTGTGTTGCGCTCTTCAAAGTCGCCACTCAGCTTGAGCAGACTCTGCAAATAATTTTCAGTCCTGTATTTCAGGCTATCGGGAGTGAGCCGGTTCTTCTCTCCAAGCTCAATCGCCCTTTTATAATCGTCAATTGCACCCTGTCGATCCTTCAATTTGGTTTTAACAGCATATCTTTCGTAATAAGCATCGGCATACTCAGGAAAAAGTTCGATGGTTTTATTAAGATCATCCAATGCCCCCTTGTAATCCATTAAATCTGCTTTTAACCGGCTTCGGTAATAATAGCTCAGAATATTTTCCGGATCAAGTTTACTGACATTTTCAAAATCCCGGATAGCTCCTGTTTTATTGTCCATTCCAATCCGTATAATTGCCCGATTAAAATAGGCATAAGAATTATATGGAGAAAGAAGTATTACTTTATCCAAATCTTCCAATGCACCTTTTTCATCTGGTTTTTTCGATCTGGCCAAAGATCTGTTGAAAAGCGCATAGGAATAGTTCGAATCTACAACGATCGCCCGGCTGAAATCCAGGATGGCTGAATCAACCAGATTCTTCTCCATCCATACCAATCCCCTTTGTGTGAAAGTGAAGGGATTCGATGGATTTATTTCTATGGCCTTGGTCAGATTAACAATAGCATTGTCATATCGTTCCAATCCGATTTCAGCGCTTCCTTTAAGGATATATATTCCTTCCTGGGATGAATTCAACTGTATCGCCCTATTACAGTCCCAGAGACAGGCAAAATACTTTTTTAAATATAAAAACGTCCGTGCACGGTTAATATATATTTCCACGTTTGTGCTATCCATTTCCTGGGCTGCTGAATAATCCTCAAAGGCGCCTTTAAAATTCTGCTGCTGACTTCGAACAACAGCCCTATTAACAAAAACATCCGAGAGGAAGGGTGACAGACTGATTGAAATCGTATAATCGCGTTCTGCTCCATAATAATCATCCAGACAATATTTAGCATATCCCCGTAAATAGAACAACTCAGGGATTGCAGGTTCAATCTGAATGGCGAAATTAAAATTTTCCAGTGCTTCAATATATTCTCCTTTGCGAAGATGATTCACCCCTTTTTGCTTATAACTCATGTCGGATTGCCCGAATAATGCCACCGAAATTGAAAATAAGCCTGAAAAAAGGAGAAATAACCGGAGCCGGACCATGAATGTAAGGAAAGACAAATTAATACAGAATGGATGCTAATTTATATAATTTGTTAACGTTAATTATAACTTTGAATTGCTTTACCACTTTCTCTTATTAAAATATTTTGTAATTTAGTAAAATAAGGATCAGTGATCAATAAGTATATGAATTCAGGCAAAAAAACTTTCATCCCATTGACCGGGTTCTTTATTTTTATCACGGTAATTTGCCTTCTGAATCTGATTTTCAACCTGGTCAACGGAAGATTCGGGATGTCAGATTTTAAGGTTTATTATATGGCCGCCGAATCACTTGTTAATGGAGGTACTGTTTACGGGCAAGCATTCGGAGAACTTTCGGGTATTTACAAATACAGTCCTTTTATTCTTTTTTTTTTCCTTCCTTTCACGCTTTTCTCATATCCAGTTGCAGTTGTAGTCCACTTTTTCCTGCTCAGTTTATGTTTTTGCATTGCATTTATAGTTATCAGAAATTTTCTTACAAGATATTTTTTCAGGACAGAGATTAAACTTGAGTCACTATTATTGACCCTTGCCATGCTTTGTATTTTGATTCATGTGGTCAAGGAACTTTACCTGGGAAATGTTAATGTCGTGCTCCTGCTGCTCTGCCTGCTGGCTTTACTGAATTATCTGGACGGAAAGCCTTTCGCCGGGAGCATTCTCCTAGGGATTGTATTGCTTACGAAACCATTTTTTGCATTTCTGCTGATTCCTTTGCTCGTGCGGAAAAATTTTAAGGCAATAAAATGGCTGGTCATGGTAGTTCTGACCGGACTTCTTTTGCCGGAGATCATCCTGGGACCCCGACTGGGGTTCATGCTTCATGTGGAATGGGCCAAGGCCATGTTGCTTCATTTTGACGGGTATCCCGGTGTCAATTCCATTGATTACATGTTGAGGTATTATTTCTTCCCTGGGTTACCGGGATGGGCCGGGCTGGTTATCATTGTTCTCGCTATTATCTCGCTGGCTGCTTTTACATTCCTGAACCGAAAGAAAGAAAAGCAGGAATTGAACCCGGATAGTTTTGTAGAAAGAAATTTCATTTTTGAATGGTTTTTAATACTCGCATTGATCCCCGACCTAGTCAGGACCGACTCTGAACATTTTCTCTGTACCGCTCCGCTGATCACTTTTATCCTTTATTACATAGCCGTGAACAGGAAATATCTTTTTATCCCGCTGATGATTATCCTGTTCTTCTTTTTTGGTGGAAATTCCGATGATCTGCTTGGCCATGAGTTCTCTCATCAGCTTTTCATCATGGGATTTCAGGGCTTAAGTAACCTTTTCCTAATCTTGCTTGCAGCAATCCTTTACCGACAATTTGGAAAAAATATTTCCGGATAGCATAAGCTATTTGGAAATTTTTTAAACCGAAATCGCAAAGATAAAAAAACCACCTGCAAATATTTGTGCAAGTGGCTGATGTTGATGTGTATAATACTCCCTAAAATTTAGACCACTGGCTAAAGTGATAAAGTTATTAACTTTAGACCAGCTATGAAACGAACAAAAAGAAAATTTTCAGCAGCATTCAAGGCCAAAGTGGCCGTTGAGGCTATTAAAGAACGGGAGACCATGTCAGAGCTTGCAAAACGCTTTGAGTTGCATCCAAACATGATCTCAAAATGGAAGCAAGAGTTCCTTGAACGTTCTACCGAGATCTTCGAGAAGCCGGCACCGGAAGTGATCAAAGAAGAAGAAACGGATAAACTGTTTGCCAAGATCGGGCAGCTTGAAGTTGAGAATGACTTTTTAAAAAAAAGCTTGCGCAAAGCCGGACTCTGAATGAACGACAACAACTGCTTGATAAACAACACCCTTTGAGTATGCGAAAGCAATGTGAACTTCTGTCGATATGCCGCAGCGCTCTGTATTATAAGCCGATTGGTGAAACGGCTTATAACTTGGAACTGATGCGGCTGATGGATGAACATTACCTCAGGCATCCATCGGCAGGTGTGATTACGATGCAGGATTATCTGAGAAGTATTGATCATTGGGTGAACATTAAACGGATCAGACGATTACTGCGGTTAATGGGCATCATGGCTATATATCCTAAGCGGAATCTCAGTAAACTTGGTTTTAAACAGTATGTTCATCCCTATTTGCTTAGAGGTTTAACCATTGATCGTCCCAACCAGGTTTGGGCCATTGATATTACGTATATCCCGATGAAGGGAGGATTTATGTATCTGACCGTGATTCTGGACGTTTACAGCCGCTTTGTTGTGGGTTGGGGAATATCCAACACCCTTGAAGCTGCTGCAAGCCTGGAGGTGCTTAAAACAGCGATTCAACAATACGGAAAGCCGGAGATTATTAATTCCGATCAGGGTAGCCAGTTTACTTGCAAAGAGTGGGTCGATTTTCTTAACGAACAATCCATTAAAATCAGTATGGATGGCAAAGGACGGGCCATTGACAACATTTACATTGAACGATTTTTCCGTACTCTTAAACGTGAACATGTTTATCTTAATCCTGCCAAAGACGGTCTGGAACTTTACACCGGTCTAGATGAATATTTTTACTATTACAATAATCAAAGAACGCATCAGGGCATTAATAGACAAATCCCTGTAACACTTTATAGAAATGCAGCTTAACAAACAAAAAGTACACCTAAGAATTAATTAGTCGTGGTCTAAGAAAGAGGGAGTACTATAGTGGGCCAAACAGGAATAAAATTAAAACTCTATTTTACTTCATATTCCCTTTAACTAACTCAAATTCAACAAATTTAAAAATAAACCTCCACACAATAAATTTTTTTAATCTATTTTACCTCAATATACTTTTATGATTGTATAACCATTGTATAACCAAATCTAATCTGCCTATTTATAACGGAAATATAGATTGCCTCCACAAGATACATTTAGAGGATTGGGATTGGATTTTATGCCTGCGTCTATTCCTTTTTGTAGAGCAATCTTATGCTCCTTAAACATTCTGAATCGGGATAAACTTGGTTGATTTTTAAATGTTTCTAGATGGAATAATGCTGCATTTTGAACTGCACCATCACCTGAATTAACAAGTTTTAACATTATCGTTTTATCAGGTCCATGAGGTGTTATGGTGGGCATAACATAAGTTTTGCCTGGATCAGGATGAATATTAACTTCATAAATCATATAATCTCTTTTTTGTAACTTTTTGGCTCCAGCTACGAATACAACCAAATTTCGGTTTGCTATTGCCCATTCTCCAGAATTCAATTGTGAAACTATATCATTCAACCTCTTAGATAAATAATGAGCAAAGCCCTTAAGTGTTTTAGGATTAATTTCTTCTTCTATCATTTTAATCCAGTCTTCTGTCTCTTTGAAACCTAAGGCTGAATTTGTTCCAAAAGACATCATTCCAGCAAAGGCAACAATGATTTTGCCATTATAAAGCCTAACTGTCTTGTTTTTTTCCATTCTTTTAGACCCGAAGCTTACCAGACCATCGCTACTTACAACACATCCCATTTTTGATGCTGAGGCAATAATAACTGTCATATTTTCAGACTTTAATTTTAATTACATGGATTAAGTTAAAATTTGCAAAAGCAGTTGAATTTGGATAATTTATTACAATACTCTAAATATCATAATCCAACTTAATCAATTCCTGTTCTAATTGATAAGCATTAATGAAACATATTGAAGGAATGCCTTCTAAGATAGCGTGCCTACAAATATTTAAATTGTCATCAATTAACACAACTTCATTCTCTGTCAAATTAATTCTCTTCGTAAGTTTTTCAAAAAATTCTTCTGATGGTTTAAGACAATGAAAATCACATGAAAAATAAAGTTCTTTAAAATATTTTTTCAAATAAAGTTTTTCAAATTTGTAATTAATCCATTCACGTCCTTCATTAGAGACACAACACAAATGGTATTTCTCATAAATCTTCTCTAGAAGGTCCCTCATGCCAAAAACAAACTGAGGTTTGTTTCTTACCAAGTTCTGAATTTGCTTTATTGTGAAATTAAGTTGGTTAGTCTCTAAAAAATACTTAATTACACTTTCTTCATCCGCCTGTCCAATCATAAAGTTCTCATACTGCTGACCTTGATATAATTTATTCAATGTATCTACTGATATTTCTTGATTAAGTGATTTTTTGATATTATCTAAATCCCAATTCATATCAACTACAACACCAGCTAAATCGAGGATTATCTTTCTCATTCATTAATAACTATAACTTATAATGGATCTGTGCCTTAATGTGAAAACATTTCTAACATTACAACATCAATATTCCGAACTTCCAAATAGGTATCCATGATATACACGATGACTACAAATGCCTTTTAAAAACATAAGTAAGGCAACAATTCTTCTTTCATAAAATTGAGTGGCAAGTGTTAATAACTCAGTTTCAGTAAGTGAAGTTTTCCTAATGAACCTTTCTTTTATTTTTTCTTCATCTCGAAGCCAAATTCCTGCTTTAAACAATAGTCTATAATACATTGGATAAAGGCTTTTATTAAAAATGATTGAATTTTCAAATTCTTCATTCTCTATTACCAATATATTTTCTAATAAATTCCTTTTAATTTTGCCAATTAATTCACACCTATCATTAAATATATTATAGTCTCCCAAAACCTTTGGCAAGTTGTCCTTAATCCTTTTAACAACAATGAGGCCGTCTATATCACTCGGTCCTATTTGAATGGTACTTGACAGATACTCATTATTTATTTTAGGAATAGTTATACTGTTTTCTGTGCAAGCATTGGTAACTATTGATCCAAAAAGACATAGGCCAACAATATTTTCATCATTAAATATTATCCATTTTCTTAGTTCAATAAATGCAGAATTAGTAGCTTCAATCGGAAGCCCACGAATTGATTCGTTCGAAATATATTTACTTAGTTCATTAATAAAAGATTGATTAAAAGGCATATCCGAAGATATCCGCCTTAAAATGTTCTTCACTACAATATCGAATAAATATAAAAATGAATCTTGTTTCATTACATACTATTTGAATCCATTATTTATAATAATATCGAAATTCGGTTCATGATTCACACTCCCATTGGGATTTATCCATATAAATCCATATGTCTTTTGTACGGCTAAATCAAATTCGTAGTATTGTCTTATTAGTTGAATTTCCAAATCTCCATATCTACAAGATAAAGTGGATGGATCGTAATAATTTTTATAACAAGTCGGATTTGACAAAATAAATTTTTCAACTGATTCAACATTATTTTGATAAATTATTTTATCGTTGATAGCACCTAATTTTGTAAGAAACCTAACTTTCTTAAATTTAAAATTCAAAGCGAATTCAAGCCAATCAGAAAAATTCCAACTCGAGGAATCTTTTATTATAATATTTGCAAAAAATGTTCTATGTGGATTTGATTTTACAATTTCAAGTTGTTCAATTTGCTTATAAAAATATATTAACGATACTTGAGTATGGTTAGAAAACTCCAAAGCCGTTTTCCCATATAAACTTATTGTCACTGGAATATTTACAGGGATGGTATCAATACATGCAGACAAAAGAAGGCCATTCGTGGTTATGCTTACAGGAGCAAAATCTTCAAGTTGTTTACAAAATTCGTTAATGTCGGGATGTAAAAGAGGCTCACCTCCTGTTAACTTTATTGACAACACACTATACTCAAGATTACGAATTGCACTATAAATATCTTGAATTTTTGCAAATAATTTTCCTCTCTGAGGATTCCATTCATTAAAACAATCTTTACAGTTAAGATTACAAGAATTTGTAATAATTACTCGTAGCTTTTTTTGAATCACTTTACGATTTGATTTTATCTTAGCTTTAGAATTAAACATATATCATGTTGAGTTGATATATCTAAGAAAACTTCAAAATATTTTTCAGTTATTTCTTGCAAAAGTTTTTCTTTGCTGTAAAAATAATAATTTATTGAGGAGTTGGTATCAGAAATGCCTCTTGTATAATTGCCAGGGATCTCATCAGTAATTTGAATATATAAATAGCCGTATTCATCAAGTATAGTTTGAATATCAAGAAAAATTTTCTCATAGGCACAAATTGGATAATGGAATAAAACCCCTCTAATCCAGACCCCGTTAAATTTTCTCCCTTTGTATCTTGTTGCTATGTCAAATATGTTTCCTACACTAATATTAATATTACCGTAAATTTTATGTCCAAGCTGAATCATTTCTTCTGAAACATCAATTCCCTCGCACTGAATTCCTTTATTTGAAAAATAATATACATCTCTCCCAAATCCACATCCAAGATCAAGTATTGATTGTTCAGGCGAAAGTAGTCCAACAAAGCGCTCAAGCCTATCATTATAAAGTGAATTTCTATACCCCCATTTCGCATAAAGTTCTAATGCAACTTTATTGTATGCTTCTTTAATGGAAAGTATTGAAGAGTATTTACTCACTATCTTTTATTAAACTTTTTAGAGATTTAATCTTATCCACTCCGGGTTTGATAGAAATTCTAGCCTTTACAACTTCATTTAGAATGTCAACCAACTCAGATGATTTTTTTTTACTTGGTGTTAACGTTTTAAAGTTTGGTGGAGGTAAATATGGCAGATCTTCTCGTGGGAATAAATGGCCATCGACAAAAGTAAATAGGTGAGGATAAAATAGTTCCTTTGCACGAATAGAAGAAATTAAAGTATCAAACAATGTGCTCTCATATTTCAAATAAGATTCGCTCCAGTATCTATCTAAATCTTTTGACAGTTTCTTCATAAATTTTTTTGTTAGAAAATACCTTATAGACCGTCTAATAACTATTGAAATAATAATTGACAGAGAGCCTGCTATGATACTAAATGCAAGGATATAAATCAAATTACTATTTTGGTAAGTCCAAGGTATAGGAATAGTACTACCAAGAATCCCAAGTAGAATTAAAGATAAATTAACAGTCCATCTGCTATACCCCTTTGATACGCCTACAATCGGCATTAAATTAAGATTATCGTCTAATATTGCTTGTTCTCCTTGTTGGATTTGCTCCAAAGGAAGTATTTTTCTTTTGTAGTTTAGTTTTTCAACACTGAATGCTCTTAAGGCACTTCCTATAATAGGTTCCAGCGTTCGAATATATGCTAATGCAGCATCATCATCCCTGTATTTTTCCTTATATTCCTTAAGAGAATCAAAAAAAAGGTATTCTCCAAATTTTTGTCCTCTTAGATCAGATGAATTATAGAATGTTGCAGAAAAAACAAGATCAATTACATTTTGAGGATCAATAGGTGGATATTCTGAATCTGTTTTCATAATCTTGATTTTGGTTCTCTATCAGGCCATTGGTTAGGATATAGTTCAGTCAAATAAAAGGATTTAATCTCTTTTTTTGCTATACATATAATAAGAATATCTACTTTGGAAAATCGAGCATTTTCAAAAAGAGCCTGTCGACAAATTCCACAAGGAACAGGGATTAACAATTCATCTTCTGATGAAATAGCGATGGCTTGTATTAAGGGGTCTTTGTGAATTGCTGCATTAACTAACGCAACCTGTTCTGCATGGAGTGTTAACGATTGAGTAGATGAAAAAATGTTGAAACCCACATAATACCTTCCTTTTGAAGAATAGGCACAAGCCCCATATCTAATGCCTGCGATAGTAGTTCGATGTCCATCTAAAATTGCTTTAGTTGCTTTATAAATTAGCTTGCTTTCAATTTGATCGCCAATTTTCTTTATTCTGTGCAATTTCATTTTATAAAATTTGAAATTTATAATAATTACCGTTATAAAATGCACTTGATAAGGAAGATTACTTCAGATATTGAAATTTAAAATTACTACATTTTTAACTGTATGTCAATAATGCCTTCTAAAAGTTAAGTCCTTGTGTCATAAAAACCATTATAACCATCTGCATGGCAATAAATTATACAATCAACAACCCTAACAACTATTAATATGCTCTAGGGGTCCAAAAGTAAACCAATAAAATATAAATATCAGGCAAATAAAAATCATAAAATCTACGGTATAAATGAATTATAATAATCATAAAATTGCTTTGCAAGGGTTCCACAAAAAACTAAACCTTGATTCTTTCCTTTTCCACTTTGGTTATTTAATGCAATAAAAGTCAAATAACTTTTATCCTCTAACTTGCAAAATATTCCCCCAATTTTTGATATATTTACATCATCAGGTATAACTAACAAACTGGCATCACAAACAAAGCTACCAAACCTCTTACTTAAAATTAAATTTGTTTGTTCATCACACATAGACGAAAGCGCAATCCTTGTAAACTTTGACCCTCTGTGAATGGTAGCAGCAAAATCGCCAGTTCCATAATCAGGAGACTCGAAAAAACAGGTTGCAATAATATCTCCTTGTAATCTAGTGTATAGGTTAGCAGCAATTCTAGCATTTTCATCAGTTGCTTCTGTCAACACATAATTTCCATCAATTTTATTTAGTTTATCTTGAAGCCATTTTAATATGCGGCTAGCAGAATCAAGGCTGTTAGATTCGGAACTACGCCTTTGTGGTAAACTATTGCTTCTTGTATCAGCCTTCCCTTTAAAGGTGAATAATCCTTTAAGCATTTGTAGATCAAATTCCTTAAGTGTTCCGCCTCGCATGATAACGAAGATAAATGCAACAAGTATTACAGCAACAATCGCAAAAACTAAAACATTTTGTGAGACATCATTCATATGAAAACTCATTTAACAATTAACATTATCACTAAATTCAATAACCTAGTAGTATATACGGTAAAAACATTACTTGACAAGATCAAGATATACCATAATAAATAGTAAGCTTGGAATAATCAATTTCCTTATCCAATTTATAAAACTCAACATTATTAATTTTTAAAAGTTTGAAAAATGGATTTTTATCTAAATATTCGGTTTTTGATTTTAACCAATTTTTTATTTTAGCTTCATATGCCAAGATCCAGTATTCAGAGAATAAATGCTCTTCCTTACAATAGATAGTCCATTTATTTGTATTTAATCCATCGGGTATGAGACCTGCATGAAATAAATCAAGAATAGTCAATATTACTAATGGATTTTTTGCATCATTTAAGGATTTTGCTAACCCTAAAGGGATTGGTATTTTGATAGACTTGAATAGCCATAATGCCCAAATCACTTCAAAATGATTTTCATTTAATAAATGATACTCGACAAACGGAGATAGTGAAGTGGTTAAAATACATTCATTAATTGGATGACCATACTTATAGTATCCTATAATTATTTCGTTTAATAAATGGATTACCCTAGGCTCAAGTAAAATACTTTTCAGTAATAAAGACTCCATTACATCCCAGTTTTCCTTTTGTATTATTAAACCTCTAATTTTTGTAATGCCATAATTAAGAACATAATCATTGGGGTACTGACGTGCATAGTTGAACACTTTATCAAAAAATGAAATAATATCAGTCCTTTGTTGACGTTTGCTCTCTCTAAATTTGAACCTCCGTATTTCATTTTTCCATTCTGGCTCTATAATTTCAGGCAATTCAAAAATTTTATCCTTAGAGATATTTAAATCTAATCCATACTCTTTCAATATTCTTTGAATAATTGATCTTGCCTTTTCTAATTCATCAAGTGATTGAAAATATAAATAATAATCATCAACATTTCGAATACCATGTAATGCCCCAATTTTTGAACAAATTTCAACATCAATCGCTGAAGCTATAATCTCAGATATTATTCTACTAGTATCGGGTCCAATAGGCAAACCAATTGTTTGACCATCTTGGATATTCCTAGAGTCTTCATCCAAAGCATTTCCAAATAAATCTCCCCTCTTTCTTCTATTTTTTGCAATTGACTTGCCATGTAATGCCCAAGGTATACTATGAGTATAGATTGAATGATAAAACTGTGAAATATCAAGTATCAATAAGTACTTTAGACCTACAGACCTAAATAACCTTTCATTATTTATATCACTAAAGTTTGGTTCATTAACTGCTCTATAACCTGTTGATGGGTATACTATCTTAGATAGAGAAATCGGTGATTTATTAATGAAAGTTTCTATTGCCTTCCAATTTTCATCAATTGTGGTTGATAACCTAATCATACTTAAAGGATTAGGTATTCCTAAGTATCTCCTATACTTTTTTATTTTAGGAATAGAAAAGATAACTGGTTTACTCAGGTGTGGTTTTTGGGGATAAGATGGTGAATATGTATTAATATTTAAAAGCATCTCAGGAAAAACTTTAACAAGCTCTTCTGTTACAAATGAAGGAGTTAATTCAGATGGGAAATATCCTTTAAGTATCAAATCTTCAAATAATGCCATAAAAATGAAATTAAATGTCGTCTTTACAATTGCGTTTTAACTACTTTTTATGCCGAAAGGTACAAAATATATCAAATATGAATCGAAAATAAACCTTTTATTTATTTGCTTATAGTTCTTTCTATCCTACGGTATTAATGCCGTTCTTGCCTATCGAATATGTCAATGCTATTTTTGTCTTGCTATTTGTATAACTGTCAAGACGTTATATTATATTAGCACTCACATAACATTGAATATCAATGACATATTCTATAAAGCTAGTACAAAAATATTTACGTAGCAAACCTCCACAAGAAGCACCGATATATATCCGGGTTATATATAATCGCCGGTTTTTCCATGTCATAGTCAGAAAGTCAATAAAGGTGAGCGATTGGGATGATTCTCGAGAGAAAGTTAAGAAGTCATTTATTGGAGCTACCTTGTTGAATAACTATATCCAAAAACGGAAGATGGAGGTTGACAAGATCATGATGGAACTTGACACAAAATACAAACTAATTCCTAGGAACCTCATTCTTGATGCTGTCAAACGAATTCAGAAGCCTTCTGATTTCCTGGAATATTTTGATCACCATCTGAAAAATCTTGAAAAAACAGATAGGATTGGTACATATAAGAAGGACAAAGTTGTTTATCAAAAACTTAAAGAATGGCTTGGTAAAGGAAAACTCCATTTTCACGATATTAATCAAAGTTTTTTAAAGGATTTTGAAGAGCATTTAAGAAAGAAGTATGAAAATTGCCAGAGTACCATTCACAATAATCTAAAGGTATTGCGTAAACTTTTCAACAAAGCAATAAATGAAGGATTTGAGATCGAGGATCGTGATTTGTTCCGACATTACAAATTAAAAAGAGGCAAAAGAAAAGAAATCGTTTATCTATCAGATGAGGAAGTGGAGCGATTATGGGGGTTAGATTTAACAGACAACACAAAGGAGAAACTTCATCGAGATATGTTTGTATTTGCATGTGAAACCGGGGGGCTAAGGGTTTCTGATGTAATTTTGTTAAAATGGCACAATGTGATTGGGCATAAAGTAATAACAAACAGCCTTAAAACCGATATATCAACCTCTATTTTAATGACGAAAATAGCCTTGAAAATCATTCAATCATACCATAGCCCACTAAAGGATCAAAATGACTATGTTTTTCCAATCATGGATAAGAAAATAAAATATACCCCCAAAGAGCAGTTTTCGCAAATCAACATCAATACAGTTCTTATCAACAAGACATTGAATCACATTAGATTAAGGGCCAAAATAAATAAACATTTGAGTTTTCATGTAAGCCGTCACACCTTTGCTATTCGTGGAATCCTCAAAGGAATAAACATCAAAGCACTTCAACAGTTAATGGGTCATTCAAATATCTATATGACAGCTCAATACCTCGATATTGCAGATCTTGAACTCGATAACGAAATGCGAAAATTTGACAAGAAGGTATGTTAAATCTATTCCTTTGGTTACCCTACAACTTAAATTTCTTTCAGGCCGTTATATATACGAATCTAACTTGCATGTTGTGCCATCCATGGGTCACTAGGCAGTTTCCGGCCCGAAAAAATCATAGAAATGATAATACCAATAGTTATCCTCCACCTTGTGGATCAGTTAGATGCACCTTGAGAAATCAGACCATTATTTTTTGTGATAGCTACATTGTTGATAATTTAATTTGTGTTTATTACAAAATCAAGACATAATGTCTTATATTTGTCAGACAACACGCTATAAATATGAACGAAATAATCGATATCCTATCCGAATATCTCACAATACCAAAACATTGGATAAATGATCGCCTTGTTACTGCGTCCAAAATGAATAAGAGTATTGAGGATGGTTGGCTTTTACTTACAGAATTCGGAGATCCTTATTGTTATGTTACTGATGCTTCAGAAAGTAATCTTGAAACCGTTGAGCTGAAAATATTTGGCCTCTTTAATTCACAACACGAGCTAAACCATGCAATTGTTTTGATGAACAGTGGGGTTCATTTTATCTATAAGTGGAACAGAATAACCAACACAGTAATGAAATCCACGGTATACGGTGAAGTGTTTAAACTGTATGACCGAAAGGTTCTCCTAAGGAGAACTGCAAATAAAGAAAATGGGGATTTAGATCTTAAACCATTAGATTCACGCAATTTGAAATTGGAAAACACATTTTTCCAATTACATTCCGTAATTCGAGATATTGATGGGCTACATGCAGATATTGCATTAGACGAAATTTGCAAGATGTTATATGTCAAGTTGTTTGATGAAGAACATACTAAAATCGGAGAATACTACAAATTTCAACGTAATAGATACCTCAGCGCAGAGGAATGCGCTGCAGCAATTAGATACCTATACAAAGCAGCGAATGATTATGATCAAAGAGTATTCTCATTAAGGATCCCAGGTTATAAAAGGTCAAGGGGAGTGTTCGATTCACCTATTCTTTTATCATCTGAAGCAATGATGAAAATGGTAGATCTTCTTCAATACCACTCCTTCTTGAATACTGACACTGATTTAAAGGGCAGGCTTTTTCAGAACCTTATAAGCCCTGTCTTACGTGGTGGACTAGGTCAATATTTTACACCAACTGAGATTGTTGAACTAATAGTATGTTTAATGAGACCGACTTTATCTGATTTGATTATAGATCCATTTGCTGGGTCTGGTCATTTTTTAAGCTCAGCTATAAAGTACGTTCAAATTCACAATCGTGAACTAACGAATAAAAGGCTTGATGAATTTCTTTTCCATAATATACATGGCATCGAAATAAGTGAAAGAATGGTCAGAATATCAATGACTGACATGCGCTTGCATGGTGATGGACATTCAAATATAAGATGTATCGACGCACTCTTAGACTTTTCGAATTATCAAGACCTGGTAAAAGGTTCTTTTGATATAGTTATGACAAATCCGCCATTCGGATCACTTTTAAGTTCGGATAACATAAGTCGGTTAGGACATTTTGAAATTCTTAAAGGGAAAAAAAACATTCCCATGGAGGTTTTAGGCTTAGAACGTTCGATTGAGCTACTGAGACCTGGGGGAAAACTTGCAATTGTTTTACCTGAAAGCATCCTAGTTAATTCAAATCAAAAATATGTGAGAGAATGGTTACTTGAAAATATTACAATAATCGCACTAGTTTCGCTACCAATCGAAACTTTCTCTCCCTTTGGGGCGAATATTAAAACCTCAATCATTCTAGCGAAAAAAATGCTTAATTCACCAAATGAAAAAACGCAAAAAGTGTTTATAGCCGACATAAAGCACATTGGTTATGACTCAGCCGGGAGAAAAACTGAAACATCGGATATTGAATCGGTCATAAGAGACTTTGATAAGTTTATTAAAACAAATAAATTATTATGGTAACGAAACGTACAATTACTATTGAATATTCAGAATTACTTAACAATGATAAATGGTTAATTAATTTCTTTCTTGCAAAGGGAGCTCAACAAGATATTAAAAATTTGAATTTATTCAAAATAGGAGATTTGGTAGTAGAAAGAGTGGAGTTCTTTGACCCGCAAAAATATCCTGACTGGGATTTTACTTATTTAGGCTTAGAAAATGTTGAATCAAATACAGGATTCTTATTAAATTGTTTTCCACGAAAAGGAGCCGAGATTAAATCTAGGTCCAAAATTATTTATGGAGGTGATTTGCTCTATGGCAAATTACGGCCATCATTATGTAAGGCGACCGTCCTTAATAATTCATTTAAAAGGGGAATATGCTCCACCGAATTCTTCGTGTTGAAAATTAATGAACAGCAAGTCGGACCAAATTATCTACGACTTATTCTAACTAGTGATTTTGTTTTGAATCAGATAAAATCGTTCACTGCAGGAGCAGCTCTTCCAAGAATTCATATCGATGATTTTTTAAATATTAAAGTACCACTCCCCAATAAGAATTTGTTATTAGTCTATGAGCATGAAATTATGACCCTGCAATCAAAATTATCTCGAAGCAGAGAACTACTTTCAAGGACTCGGGATTTGTATTCAAAAATATTTGACGCAATTAAATCTGGGATGGAGACAATTTCCATAGATTTAGATGAAAATAATCAACTTGAGATGAATATTCAAGGAGATATTCCCATCCCAAGGCTGGAACTTTAATTAGTGATTTCTTAATAATTCTTGATAATTTTCGATAGTCCGTAATGAAAGAAGTAATTCTCGTTTACTTTTCCCTTTTGTAACTATTCCTTGAACCTTTAGAAGGTCTTTAAATACTTCTACAGGATATTGATTTAGTTCTTCATCAAAGTAGTATCGATGAATGAATGATATGTATTTATGTGCAACGTCGCTTTCTCGTCTGATTTTAAAAAATTCGTCACGGGCAGATGACGAGCTTGTTTTTAACATTCTAATTAACCCTCCAAAATTCGCAGCATATAGAACCTTCTCCGAAGGTTTAGTAAAGTAAGGACCAGACAACCGTTCCCTCTTGCCGGAGGCATTCAAAGGTTCACCATCATGAACACAGCTTTCAGGAGCACATTCATCAGGGCAATGATAGTGATCAACAAAACTACCTCCTCTTCTTAAGTGTAATTGATCTCGTAAATGGATTATTGGCATTACAACATCAATAAAATGATCAATAATGATTGGTGCAAAGTGCTTATCATCAATCCGTCTCCATTCCCAAACAATAACTAATAATAGATCATTCTCACTTGCTTCCTCATGAAGTACATCAAAGTGGGCTTTGGATTCATCTGCTCCAATATTCATTGATTTTACTTCGATTCGAAGTGCTTCACCTTCTTTTGTTTCAGGACTCCATTCTTGATTCTTGTAAAGGCAAACAAAATCATTATATTGATGATCAGGAAACCAAGCAAGTTCAATGTTTGAATCGCGAAGTTCATGATTTAAGTAATATCCCCATAGGGCCTCAATTAAAAGGCCCATACCACTTCCAATTCTACCCCCTCTGGTTTGTAAAACCCCTGACGAGAATTTATTGATTTCGTCAAATACCTTTGATGATAAACTTATAATAATATCTTTTGCTGTTGTCATAATGAAAGGATATTTGGTAATCGACTGAAAATGATTAAAAGACGCTGAAACAAACTAGCCAAAGATATGATAACCAAAGATACTATCAACATATTTTGTTTCATTTTTGTACAAAATGAAACAATGGTAAATTATTTAACATATTGATATCCATTTAGATGGAACTATTTTTGACACAAAGGTGCCATTCTTAGTTTCATTTATGTAACGTTTTAGCTATTTCTGATACACCGGTGGAGGTTATGTATTATATTTACCCATAACCAATAAATCATGTTCTATGGGCACTACAAGAACAACTTCAGGAATGGAATGGAATGAAATGATCGGTTTGGTAACTCGGTTGGAAAGAGATCAAAAGTACATCCCTTGTCTATTAATCGCAACAGGTTCATTTCTCGGATTACGAGCAGGAGACTTACTATCATTGAAATGGTCTGACATTCTTAATGTCGATGAACTCGACCTAAACGAAGGTAAAACCGGTAAAAAAAGGAAACTAACGATTAATTCATTCCTTAAAGAGCTTCTCTTAAGAATTTCGAAAAAACAAAGTAAACAAGAACATTTTCAATTCAATGAACCTATATTGAAGAATAGATGGGGAAAGCAATTGTCTATCCAATACACGAACAGGTTGCTTCATAAGACTCTTTCGGATTATAAAGTGAAGGTCAAAAATGCCTCCACGCATACTTTAAGAAAAACTTTTGGGAAACGAGTTTGGGAAATGGATGGGAAAAGTGAAAGAGCCTTGATTTACCTTTCTCAAATTTTTAATCATTCGAGTACTCAAATAACTCGACGTTATATCGGCATAGTTGAAGAGAACATTAGCAATATCTATCTTAACTTATAGAAGGCTTGTTTTGACTACTTTTTCCAATTGCGGCTCCAACTGCCATATAAAATAAAGAAGAAGTAAGGATCTTATGTAAGACCGTTCCTGGAGGCAATTGAAAAATTCGAACAAGGAAACCGCCGATTGCTTTGCCAAGAGCAAGACCTGTCAACCCTCCTACAACCCTTCCAAGAATGCCTTCATTTACGGATTGATTGAATTCCTCCACAATCAAATAAAAAGGTTTATTACCTTTGATGAATTCATCAAGAAACTGTGTTATATACAAATCTTCTTTTGTGTCTTTAGAACATGTTGCTGACTGTTTCTTTAAAAATGAATTTTGTACCGTATATTCATCGTACATCAACATTTGTAACAAGTTTTATATTATATATTTTCTTTCGTTTGCGATAACTGGAACATCAGTGTGATTTCAATGGAAGATTCGTTTAAAGTTCGATTTCTTTTCAGTTTTAATGAAAATTAATTATTAACAAAATCAACTTTTACAAATGAAACTCGTCAGAATAAATATTAAACATTATAGGTGCTACAATGAAGAAGTCTCCTTTGATATAGATGACTTGACCTGCATTATTGGTAAAAATGATATCGGAAAATCTACAATTCTTGAAGCTCTTAATTCTTTCTTTAATGACGTCATTGACAAAGGCGATTTAACGTCAAACATTGAAGACAATACTGTTGAGCTAAGATGTTTCTTTGATGATTTACCTCAAACAATCATTTTAGATAGTTCCGAGCAAACAAATGCAAAAGATGAATTTCTTTTAAATGCCGAAGGATTATTAGAAATAAAGAAAACATTCACATTTGGAAAAACTGTATCAAAGGCATGCTATTTAATAGCTAAACATCCTACAAATGAGAAGCTTGTAAATATTTTAAGTTTAAAAAACACCCAATTAAAAAGTCTAGCTAAAGAACTTGAAATTGATTTAGCAACTGTAAATCAAAAAAAGAATCCTCCCTTAAGAAAAGCAATAAGAGATTCTATTGAAAGTGAAATAGAAGTAATAGAAATTAAAGTTGATGGAAATGTTGATAATGAAAGCAATTTGAAGGAGATATGGAAAAATCTGAAAAAGTTTTTACCAATATTTTCACTTTTCAAAGTTGATAAAAACCTTGATGATAAAGATAAGGATGTTCAAGATCCAATGAAACAAGCAATAAAAGAATCTTTATCAGTGCCTGAAATCCAAGAACTACTGGAGAAAATTGAAAAAGAGGTTAAGAAAAAATCAACTGAGGTTGCTGAATTAACTATCGAAAAATTACAAGAAATAGATAAAAGCTTAGCTGAGAAGTTAAAAGCAGATTTCAATAAAGAACCTACTTGGGATAAAATTTTTGATTTAACCCTTTTGAATGAAAATAATATACCCTTAAACAAAAGAGGAAGTGGAGTACGGAGATTAGTACTTTTAAGTTTTTTTCAAGCTCAGGCTGAAAAAAGGAAATTTGATGAAAATGCACCAGCAATCATATATGGAATTGAAGAACCGGAAACATCTCAACACCCAAATCATCAGAAAATTCTTATCAACTCATTAATAGAACTTAGTGAACGTGATAATGTTCAAATCCTTTTTACCACCCACAGTTCAAATTTGGTCAGGGAACTACCAATCGAATCTCTTGTTTATATCTATAAAGACGATGAAAATAGATTATTTATTGAGTACGGGTTTAATATTTCAGAAAAGAAAAATAATGAAGAAACCCTGAATAAAATAATTCATACATTAGGTGTACTGCCAAATCCTATTGATAGAATTAAAGTTTTATTGTTTGTTGAAGGTAATCATGATGTAAATGCTTTATTCAGATATAGTGAAATCCTTCATCTTGAAAATCCTTCTATTTTAAAACTATCAGATAATGATGATATTGGAATAGTAATATCCGGAGGTTCTTCTTTAAAGTTTTACATTGACAATAAATATCTTGAGGGTTTAGGAAAGCCACAAATTCATATATATGATAGTGACGTTGCTGAATATAAAACTTATGTTAAAAAGGTTAATGATGAAGGAAGCCCGAAGAAAAAAGCATTCAATACAGTCAAATCCGAAATCGAGAATTATTTAAGTAAAGAAGCAATCGAAGAGGCATATGCTGAGAATGGGACAAATATTGTGATTCCTCTAATTGATGCTTCATTAAATGTTCCTTTAACAGTTGCAAAAGCATTGTATGAAACAACACCAGGTCAAAAATGGGAGGATTTAACAGAAAAAAATCAGAAGAAAAAAGAATCACATGTAAAAAAATTTTTAAATACCCAGGCTGTTAATAAAATGACAGTAGCCCGAATAAAGAATCAAGGTGGTTATGAGGAAATCAAAGGATGGCTTGAAACTATAAAATGTTTAAGTAACTCTTAAAATCGTTATAATGGCTAATTATTCATTTGTCGATCTTTTATCACCATTAGATTTTGAATATCTCGTTCGGGACTTACTTTCCAGAGATTTAAACAAAGAATTCATGGCTTTTGCAGAAGGAAAAGATAAAGGAACAGACTTACGATACTCTAAAAGTAAGAGAAACAATATTATTGTTCAATGCAAAAGAGTTAAAGCTATTAGTAAAAAAGAACTTGATGAAGAGGTCGTTAAAATTCAAAAAATAAACCCTAAAAAGTATTATCTGGCATTTGCATGTGATATAAGCGTAGATTTTACTGACCATATACTAAAACAATTTTCATCTTGGATGACTGACGACAAAAACATTTATACAAAGAACCGTTTGAATGATTTGTTAGATAAGCATCGCGATATTCTTCAAAAGCATTATAAATTATGGTTAAATAGTGCTATCATTTTCAATTCCATAATTAATCAACCATTATTTGAGAGAGCAAAATCATTAATTGCTGACATAAAAAGAGATTATAAATATTATGTAAGGAATGAAAGTATCAGTAGGGCATTTGAGATATTAAATGAAAATAAATTTATAGTGATCAGTGGGATTCCTGGAATCGGGAAGACTACTTTAGCAAAGTTAATTTTATGGGAGTATCTTCAAAAAGAGTTTGAGATAATAGAGATTCATAGGGTAACGGAAGGAGAGAAGATTTTAATTGAAAATTCCGAAAATAAACAGGTATTTTACTTTGATGATTTTCTTGGTGAGAACTTCTTAAAGTATGATGTTATTGAGGGAAGAGCAAGCGACTTAATTCAGTTCTTAAAGAGAATTAAGAATAGTAAAAACAAAATTCTCATAATGACAACAAGAGAATACATATTAAACCAAGCTAAGGATGTCTATGAGAAATTAGATTCGCCAGAGCTTGATATTGTTAAGTACACTTTAGATTTATCCTCCTACAGTAAAAAAATAAAATCATTAATCCTTTATAACCATTTATACTATTCAGGTTTACAAGTTGAATATATCGAAGCAATATTAAAGGACAAAACTTATAAAAAGATTATTGAACATCAAAATTATAGTCCTCGGATTATTGAACAATTAACAGTCAAATTAAATAATGTATCCGTTGATGATTATGCAAAGGAATTTATTAAAAGTCTAGATTATCCTCTTGGAATTTGGGATAAAGCATTTAAATCACAGATATCAGAAGGTGCAAGGTTTTTCTTATTTATATTAATCTCGATGTCAGAACAAGTTCTCCTATCCGATTTTAAAGTTGCCATGGAAAATTTTTATAAGTATGGAGGAAAGGAAAGGGGAATTGATTTCAAGCCGTTAAATTATCGTATTTATCTTAAAGAATTAGAGAATAGCTTTATTAAAATAAATATCACAAATAAAAAGAATCATTATTTGGATTTTCAAAATCCCTCTATCAAAGACTTTTTAATTAACATTATTAAGCAAGATAAAGAAATTATTAAGTTGCTACTGTCAACTAGCATGTTCTATAATCAATTTATATATACCTTAAGGTACCTAACAGGAATATATTTGAATGATATTGAAATACAAGAGCTTGCAGATTCAATTATTTTTCAAAGATTTGATTCTTTTGAGAATTCCTCAATTATCTTTTCAAAGGAGAAAGAGGAATTTCACTTTAAGTTAAGTAAGATTAAAAAAATAGATAGTTTAAAATTCTTTCTAAATAAAGCAGAAGATCGTAAGATTTTACCGTTCATTTTAAATCATTTTTTATCAATTGATCTGAAAAACATGTTTTACGATGATGAAGGGAAATACATCTCTTTTTACCGTGAATACTACAATAAACTGAATATAACCCTGTCACCTATTATTAGCCAGGTAGTTGAAAACATTAGGTATTATGGAAATGTAAAAAATCTTTCACTGCTTAGTAAAATTGATCAACAAGTTTTTAATGAATATGTTCAGAATAATATTGAATATATTCAAGAGAAAATAACCACGGTAATTAAAAGTGAAATTGACAGAAAAGACACGGAAAACTCCTTAAGTTATTTTAAAACTACGCTAGATTCTGACGAAGAAGATTTATCAATATTTTCGATTTCATATTCTGATTTCGAAGAGGACTTTGAAGAAAAAAGGAATAAAATTCTCGAAGACAAAGGAGTGGAAATTGATGAAGAACCTGTTGAAATAGAACCTGAGTCTTTAATTAATTACGAGGATGAAGCATTTGATGAAGATGAACTTTTTAAAATAGAAATGTTCAACTAAGAAAAATAGAACTTCAAACGTAACTACTAGGAATAACATTAATTAAAATCTTAATGTGACATGACAGATTTTCAATGGAAAGTTGGAGAACTTGATCCTGTAGGTGGAACATCAATTTGGCTTTTTGTCCAGACATCCTTTGATACTGAACTGATTGAATTAATGATGGATATTACACCCTATTCTCAAGAAGAAAGGATAAAGATCCTTAACAGAATACTTTGGGATAATCCTGATTTGAAAACATATTATGAAAAAATGCTTAGTGAGGGTAAGGATATACTGAAGAAATATGATCTTGAATTAAAGGATTTTAGCATTGAAGAGTTGAAATACGACAGTATTCGAAGACATGTTTCATTCTTGGATAATGCTGTTTCTTTAGATTTAATCTCACTAAAAAATCATTTTCTTTCCTTAGCAATAGAAGAAAATACAACCTTTTCGCCATATTCCTTTACTACTCATGATTTAAGCGTGGATAATCGTTTCGCTTCAATAATTGAAGGTGTTTTACAAATTCAAATTAACATCTGTAAGTTCCTAAAAAATGAGGTTTCCCAAAAAAGCCCGATCGTGAATTATACTTTGCAAGATTCACAAGTTCAAGAAAAGAGTTCCATTAAAAATGAAAAATTCTTAATATGGCACGAAGATAAACTGAACATGTCTGATTTTGTTGAAGAATTCTATAACAAAGGTTGGTTGAAGTCAGAGTTGAATAATACTTTTCTATCGATATATCAAATCATATGTAAAAGAATTCATAGGTCTTCTTTGAGATTATCAGACTTCGATTATTCATCTCCGCATTCTGAAGATTCGATCGAGTGGCTTGGGTCAAGAAAGATATTTGTTTCTAGATTCTCAGAGTTAATAACGAAGAAAGTTCTGACACTTGGCTCAATAACTGATAGGGACCCGATAGTCACTGAACTCCGTAAAATTTTTATAATCCGCCCTGTGAAAGGGAAAAGTAAATTTATTTCAGAAGGTACACTTAAATGGAATTTCAAAGAATATGAATCTGATCCAGAGGGATTCGACCTTCATCATTTTTAATGATTTTTATATACCAAAATTTCTCCGGTATTAATACGGTTCTTTTTAAACACTGATCACCAGAGTACTTTCGTTGCATCAAATCGAATGAAAGATGCAACTTATGCATTTTAGATCAGTCAGAGCCCATATTTTCTCACTTACTTTTCAAGCTGACCTTTAATTGTGGCCACCGCCGGCGGTGGCCATGGGGCTATCATTTTTCATTTGATTTAGACGCAAGAAACAACTTAATGTTGAACATTAAATTCTAGAACTATGGAAACCGCTGAATTGTTAAGTGAATTGAATCAAAAACTTGATGAGATTATTGATCTCCTTAAAACCGCCGAAGAGCAAGGCAAAGAGAATGCTCCATTCCTTTATACAAATGCTGATGTGCAAAAAAAACTTGGAGTTTCATCATCCACATTGCAAAAGTATCGTTCCACAGGAATGATTGGGTTTATTCAAAAGGGCAAGAAAATCTACTACACACAAAAGCATCTCGATGATTTCATTTCAACAGACTTTGATAGTGAATGAGTTCTGATCATTAATCTGGCTTATCACTTTTAAAATTTTTAAACGAAATGAGAAACACTATTAAAGATTACGAAGAATGTAAGAGTCAGGTCACAACCGATTTGGTAGGGATGAATCTACAAGTTCATCCCTACCATTGGGAATTAGTTGTAAGGTCAAAGGAGCTGGGGATTCCAAAAGATGATCTAATTATCTTGCTTAAGAAAGATGTAGTAACAGATGAATGGAACGTCGTTCAACAAATTATCGATCATGTCTATTTAATGGGTAACCATAGGTGGCAATCTAATTATGTGAAGATTGAACGGTATTTATCTGGCAGGTACGAATTCCGGAAAAATATTGTCACTGATAAGGTTGAATTTCGCAAACACGAAGATATTGATTTCAAAGACGTTAAGAATTATGACCTTAACTCTTTTCATCGTCAACTTAAAATTGCTCACATCCCCGTACATCAGACAATATTACCTGTCATTATAAACTCTTCATTTGCACAAGAATATGATCCATTCATTGAGTACTTTGACTCATTGAATCCTTGGGATGAACATACCGATTACCTTGATCAAATAGCCAAAACCGTCGTTACGAGTAATGATACTTTGTGGAATAAAGTATTTCGAAAATGGATTGTAGCAACTGTCGGTTCATCAATCAAAGAAGAGGTTATTAACCACACTTTAATAGTATTGTCTGGTAAGCAAGGACTGGGAAAAACCCGTTGGATGGAGAAATTGATACCGAATCGGTTAAAGTCCTACTATTATTCTGGCATCATCGATCCAAGAAATAAAGATTCGCTCATTCGTTTATCTGAAAATTTCCTGGTCAATCTTGACGAGCTTGAAACCCTTAATCGAATGGAGATTGGTGAATTGAAACAGGTTATAACATCTGGTCAAATCAAGATAAGAAGACCCTACGCACGGGTAGATGAAACCTTCCCAAGAAGGGCATCATTGATGGGATCAGTAAATACAACTGAATTCCTTAATGATCCAACAGGTTCCCGTAGATTCCTTTCATTTGAAGTATATCAAATTGATTATGAGCACAATATTAACATGGATAATGTTTTTGCTCAAGCACGATATCTTTTCGAACACGGATTCCAGTATTACTTTGACATGAAGGAAATCGGTGAAATAACTGAAAACAATAAGCAATTTCAATTCACACCTCTTGAAGAAGAATACTTATTGGAAAATTTCGAACCCTGTCATAAAGAAGATGCAGACGCATTTTTAAACGCTTCACAAGTTCTGGAGAAGCTAAAAGAACTGTATCCTGACTTCTTTTACAACAATGGGAATAAAATGAATATGGGGAAGATATTGACCAAGCACGGCTTTTTAAAGCTCAAAAAACATGATATATATGTATACGCTTTGAGGGAAAGGAGTAAACCGCAACCTCTCAGTCCAGAAAAACGTGTTGAAAAATGGATCGGCTTAGAAAGAAGATCGGTTTATGAACAGTTTTTACTTGAATTGGACGAAGAGAAAATCAATGAAAGAATACAAATATTAAGTCCAATTGTATACGAACATTTTATTCAAAAACTAAAAGATCAAAGGGCTAAACAAATAAGTCTAGAGGATTTTTATAGAAGTGTAGAAAAATTAAGCGATCCCCCACTCAATGAAATCGAAAACGAAAACTTGAAGAGGGTTTGGAAAATCGTTTATGATTTTCTCGTAAGAAAGTCCAGGATCGGAGAAGCAAATATTATCTCATTTGATGAATTCTTCGGGAAGGTTGCTGGTTATTACAATCAATCATATACGACTCGTGAATTTGATGAGTTCGATAGGGCTGCTCTATTCAGAATAATCAAAGATGAACATCTTCTTGGTACAAATGATAATCAGGTAATTGTTCCTCGAGACCCCGAGGATGTAATCAATATTCTTGAAATGGTAGAGGACCCTGTAAAAAAACTCAAGAAGGATATTGAAGAAAGAAAAATGTTTTAATATAGACTCAAAGGCTTTCTATAAGCGTAACTACTGCTATATCAGTACGGAATAAGCTAGCAGGGGACATAAAGAAAAGGTATATATAACCTTACCTACCTTACCTGTCCTACCGTTATTTTCTATGAAGCTTTAATCAAAGTAAAAACAACTTATAAAAATGAAAATTATTTCTATACTTAACGCATTGATTAGCAGATATGGTGACTGTGTTGTCATTCATTTGTTGATTGTCCAAGCTTTGGATTAAATGAGGTCAAATATATACATTGTATAACGCAAGCGTTATACAACAAGTCGTTTTAATACGTGGGCATCAACCGTCATCTAGGTTATACGCAATATGGTTGAATATAGTAACTATAATCATTGGTTAAGAAGTGAACCAGAGTGCATCGGAATGAAATCGGGTTTATGCTGTCACTGTTGAACAGATGTATCGGTTGGATCGACATTATTCGGAATACACTACGAATAATGAATGTATAACTACTGTATAACCATAAAAAGAAAAAAGATTTACATATTATTGATATATAAGCCTTTAATCTTGATATTTTGTGGGCCCAACAGGACTTGAACCTGTGGCCAGCTGATTATGAGTCAGCTGCTCTAACCGTCTGAGCTATGGGCCCGCTCAAATTACGAATGATGAATTACGCAATGAGGACTGCAAAAGTAGATAATTTTTACGATTTTTGCAAACCTGAAATCACCCCGAACCCTTTTCAATCATGCTCGTACCTATATCCCGAATCCTGCATCCCGAATCCTATATCAGGCATCCAATGTCGGATGTCCGCTATCCAATGGCCATAAAAAACATTATTTTCGATTTTGGTGGTGTCATCTGTAACCTGGATGTAAAACGGACTGAAAAGAAGATTATGGAATTGGGAATTATACGCCCTGAACAAAGAAGGTCTTCAGCAGAGAGAGATGCCCTGTTTGCCAGTATTGAGGATGGCAGTCTTTCTTCTCAGGATTTTCGTGATGCGCTGAGACAGTACTTTGAAAAACCTGTAACTGACACTGAAATTGATGATGCCTGGAATGCTTTATTGCTCGATATTCCGGAACCCCGGATACGTTTACTGGAAAAGCTAAGGAAGCATTACAGGATTTTTTTGTTAAGTAATTCAAATGAAATCCATTATCGGAAATACCTTCGGGATTTCAGGGAGCAATATGGTTATGATGATTTTGATGGTTTGTTCGAAAAAGCCTATTTTTCGTTCATGATAGGATTAAAGAAACCAGGCCCAGCGGTGTTTGAATACGTACTGCAGGACTCAGGACTGGTAGCCGGAGAAACTTTATTCATTGACGATACCCTGCAGCATGCTCAGGGGGCAGAGAAAGCAGGAATGTATGCTTATCATTTGCGACTTGATCAGAGAGAGCAAATCATGGATCTTTTTCAAAATGAATAAAAACACTTGACTTGAGCGGGAAAAAACATTACCTTTGCCGCCCTTTTTAACCGGCTAGGACACATGAAACTCTCTCAATTCCGCTTTCATTTACCTCCAGAATTAATTGCCAATCATCCATCCAAATTAAGGGATGATGTGCCGATGATGATACTTGACCGAAAGACTCAAACCATTGAGCATGGTCATTTCAAAGACATCCTGACGTATTTTGGCGATGGAGATGTTTTTATCATCAACAATACCAAGGTTTTTCCTGCCCGCTTATACGGTGAAAAAGAAAAAACCGGAGCCAAGATAGAGGTTTTCCTCCTTCGTGAACTGAATCGTGAATCCCGCTTATGGGATGTTCTTGTTGATCCTGCCAGGAAAATACGAATCGGTAATAAACTCTACTTCGGTGATGATGATTCTCTTGTAGCTGAAGTGATTGACAATACAACTTCCAGGGGAAGAACCATCCGTTTTCTATTTGATGGGCCTTATGAAGAATTTAAAAAGACCATTCAGCGACTGGGAGAAACTCCTCTTCCGAAATTACATAACCGGGCCGTGACAGCGGAAGACGAAGAACGATATCAAACCATCTTTGCCAAACACGAAGGAGCTGTTGCGGCTCCTACTGCCGGCCTGCATTTCAGCAGGGAAATCATGAAACGCCTTGAGTTACAGGGTGTAAGCTTCGCAGAAGTAACCCTACACCTGGGGCTTGGCAACTTCCGCACGATTGATGTCGAGGACCTCACCAAACATAAAATGGACTCTGAGGAGGTGATTATTGAATCTGAAACTGCGGAAATTGTAAACCAGGCAAAAGCTAACCGGAAACGAATTGTTGCCGTTGGCACTACTTCTATGAAAGCCATTGAATCATCCGTTGCTATCTCGGGAACACTAAAACCATATAAAGGCTGGACCAACCGCTTTATTTTTCCGCCTTATGACTTTAGTATTGCCAATGCCATGGTCACTAATCTTCACCTGCCCCAATCGCCAATGATGATGCTTGTTTCCGCTTTTGCAGGTTATGACCTTCTGATGAAAGCCTATGAAGTTGCCATAGAAAAGAAATACAAATTCTTTACCTATGGCAGTCCAATGCTGATTCTCTAATTTTTCTTGTTTTTGAAAAAAGCGGCTATCATCGTTGCTGGAGGAATTGGCATCCGGATGAACGCAGGAATTCCCAAACAGTTTGTAATTCTGGCCGGGAAACCACTTTTAATGCATACGCTGAAAGCTTTTGCCGATTTTGATGCAGAAATGCCTTTGTTAGTCACCATTCCCAAGCAATACTTTAAATACTGGAAAACCCTCTGCAGGGATTATACATTCAAAATAAAGCATCAGATTGTTGAAGGGGGAGAAACCCGCTTCCAGTCCGTTCGCAACGCACTTAATTATATTCCTGATGGCATTTGGTTAGCCATCCATGATGGAGTACGACCGATGATTACCAAATCCATGATTGAACTATGCTTTGAAGAAGCACTTTCCATGGGAAATGCTATCCCTGTCATTTCCACTTATGAATCTTTACGGATTATTGATGGCTCCTATTCTCATCCATTTGATCGTTCCAGTATACGTGTTGTTCAAACGCCACAGGTATTTCCTTCTTCCCTCATAAAAAAAGCCTATCAACAAAACTATAGCGCCGATTTCACTGATGATGCTACAGTTTTCGAATCATTTGGCGAAAAAATTCATCTTACCGAAGGTGATCCAAGAAATATTAAAATTACCAATCCCGTTGATTTATTAATCGCCAAGACTTTTTTCGATGAACGTTAAGATTAATTTTTCAGTTTTCTTCCTTTCCACTTAAACGAAAAGAGATTTCCTGCAACTCCAATCAAAACCACATAAATCAATTGGTAAACCTGGGCAAGAAAATAGTACTCCAGCAATTTTGTTTTCTTAAAAAAATGGGCCATGATCCAAACCAATGGATATTCGGCCAGCACTTTTAGCATCCACAACCCAAGAGAAAAGGTTAAAACTAACGGATGAAACAATCCAATCATGATGCCTGACAAAAGTAAGAAATGGGTGGCCCAGGTCAGCAAAGACACAATGATGATTCCTTTTCCACGGTATCCTTTGCTTTTTGAGACCCATCTCAATCTTTGGCTGATGAACCCGGATAATGAAGATTCTGCTTCTGTATAAACTATTGCCTTGGGATCCAAAACAAAACCAATGGATTTTTTCCCAAATTTCTTACGGATACTGGTCATTATAAAAACATCATCCCCAGAAGCCAAATGAGAGTTCCCTTCAAAACCTCCGGTTTCAAGAAAAGCAGTTCGCTGATAGGCCAGGTTTGCTCCATTGCCCATGAGAGGTATGTGAAAATAAGCTGAAGATGCCGTTGTCCCAATCAATCCCAAAAATTCCAGTGATTGAATTTTACAAAGTAGATTGTTTTCATGGTCATAGGCCACCGGCCCGAGGACCATCTGATACCGGCCATTGTTATAAGCCGCTACCATGGCAGATATCCATGCAGAACCACGCCTTGTGTCAGCATCTGTTGTAAGGATCAACTCTCCTGAAGCATGGTTGATAGCACGCGAAAGGGCTTTCTTTTTCCCTGTTTCCGGGATGGAAACAATTTTGGGGGAAATGACGGTTAGCGGGAAATCAGGATGTTGTTGAATAAAAAACTGAACAAAGGAAAGAGTATGATCCTCGGAAAAATCATCTGTAACGACAAACTCCGTCATCTCCCTGGGGTAATCCTGAACCAACATGTCTTCTAAGCAATTCCGAATATTCAGAGACTCATTCCTGACAGGGATGATTACACTTACGCTGACCTTTTTCGGACTGGTAGGATAAATAAACATCCGTTTTGCGCTGTGCATCTTAATTAATCCATAGGTCAGCACAACGATAAAAATAATATATCCGGCGGTGACTGACAAGAGTAAAATTATAAACACCATTGTAATATCCATGTCAGCGGTAGTATTCTGTTATGGTTTACGAAAAAATTGCAAGCGGAATACGAAAACAGTACCTAATATGGCCGGCAATCCGAGATTTATCATCCACAACATCGTGGAAGCGGAAAAAATGCCCAGATTAAAACCATTACTGCCCGGATAGGCTTGGGATAAATAAAGCCCAAAAAAGTACAACGCTACAGATCCTCTGATGCCAAGCTCAGTAAGTGCAATGGTTGGAATAATCGCCATGATGAAGTAAATCAGTGATATCAAAATAAGGGCATTGAAAAATGGTACCGGGACGGCAAACAAACGTAAAAGCAAATAGAACTGGGAAGAAAAAACCATATATCGTAAAAAACTGAAAATGATCAGGGTAAGTAATTCCTTATTGTGATAAAATCCGAAAACACGAAAAAACCTCCTGGCCTTTTTTAGTCCGTTTTTAAGTATTCTTTCCTTTAATGCAGAAAGAAAGGACACATTGAAGAACATACCCAGCAGCAACAAATCCAGTAAAATAGTCAAAAATACTATTCCATAATAAACATTGCCACTGCCGTAAATTGAATTCTGAAAATAGGATGGTAAAAAAATCAGTAATGAAAGGGTTCCGGCAATGACCGTTACTAAAAGCTGGCTCATACTGCCTAAAATGGTAATCAGAATTCCTTCAATATGGCTGGCTTTTTTTAGAATAAAAACCCTGCCGAAATATTCGCCGATGCGGTTTGGGGTAAAAGAACTGATGCTTACTCCCGTCATAACTGCTTGAAAAGAACTGAAAAAAGTGATTGTTTCGATCTTGTTGATTAAGAATTTCCATTTGTATGCTTCAATACACCAGTTGATGACCATAAGCAAAAATACAAGCAATAATTGTTTAATAAAACCAGCTTGATTAATATCGGCCCTGAGGGACTGTAATAGTTCAGGGAAACCTGTTTTAAAAAATACTTGTTTATAGATGAATCCATAAGTAACTGCAAGAATCAGCAATTGAATTATAAGGTTAAGTATTTTCCTTATTTTTGCAGGGTTTCTCATCTTTTCTTCATGGCCAGTGAGCGCATTATTCTGGGTATTGATCCCGGCACCAACATTATGGGTTATGGGATTATTTCGGTTGTTGGCTCCCAGATAAAAGTACTTACACTTGGGGTGTTAAAATTAAATAAATACGAGGATCATCACCTACGTCTTAAGATTATTTTTGAAAGAACCGTTTCTCTCATTGAGCAATACAAACCTGATGAACTTGCCATTGAAGCTCCTTTCTTTGGTAAAAATGTTCAATCCATGCTTAAACTCGGGAGGGCTCAGGGAGTTGCAATAGCTGCTGCACTATACCGTTCACTGCCTGTTTTTGAATATTCTCCACGAAAAATCAAACAATCTATCACCGGAAAAGGAAGCGCTTCAAAAGAGCAGGTCGCCTCAATGCTTCAACGTTTGCTTCAGTTGCCTGAGGAACCTGAAACCATGGATGCTACCGATGGTCTGGCAGCAGCTGTTTGTCATCATTTTCAAAAAGGAAAAGCAGAGACAGAAAAGAAGTTTACTGGATGGAAGGCATTTATTAATGCAAACCCGGACAGATTATCCTGAGTTACGTTACATGAGTTTCTGATAAACCATCCACCAGCGGTCGGGAATGTCATTCTCACAAGCCGTCTGGTAATCCTTATAAGAGCAGGGAACAAGATAATGACGTTCATACTTAATTCTTTGCTCAGCTGGTAAAGGGATTTCCATCCACCACCTATCGGTTTTTTTACTTTTAAAAAAAACCACCTCTTCTTTATGGTCAGCAATTGAAACCCTGTATTTTAAATAATCTTCCTCATTCCGGAAAGGGAAATCATGGGCACGGTTGTAAAACCCATCGATAAAGTACCAAATCATCTGAGCCACCAGATGAGCGGTTTGACCAGCTTTATCGAATTTCGGATTAACCTCATAGAAACCTATGGAAGTAAGTTTATCGCTTAATCCGGCATAGCGGACAATCTGACAGGCTTCTTCACCATAAAATCCATTGGGCGTTGCATTACCGTTACCCGGAGCATCAGAATAACGAATGGCGGAAATATCAAAGCTAAGCAGGTCGGCATTTCGCACAATCGGTTCTACCTCTTCGAGATTCTGTCGGACAATGCCAACCCTGTAGGTATCAAAGAAAAGATTCTTCATCAGTTTTAAAGCATCCTGATCAATAAAATAGGTCTGAAAGCCAATATTTGCATAATTGAAAAGGTAATTAGGCTGATGAAGGATAATACTGCTCAGGTATGATTGAGCATTGAGATCCTCTTCTGATTTCCCAAGATCGAACATGGGGTCTATGGCCACAATATTGATGATTTGTCCGAGACTCTGATAGGCCTGATAGTTTGCGAATGTCAGATCCTGGCTGCCTCCGACAATGATCGGAAGGACATTGTTGCTGATCAGTTCAGCCACAACGGAAGCTAAAGCAAAATAGGTGTCTGAAACGGTAAATCCTTTTTTTATATTCCCAAGGTCTATCATCCTGATTTGCTGAGGTCCCGGAAATAACGAATACAAGTATTTTCGCACGACATCAGGTGCCATGGCACAACCCTCATTATTAACAGCGTTCCTGTCATCTTTAACACCGATAAAAGCAAGCTCGGCCTGAGAATAATCAGGAAATTCCTGGTCATCGGAATAAATTTTGATTAGGTTCCCCAATCTTAATTGTCCGGTTGTTTCTCCCGTATAAGAGAGATCCTGAAGGTCAATGGGTTCAAAAAAAGCAGCAATATCCATGGGATCTTACTTTTTTCGTTTCGATTTTGATTTCGACGGTTCTGTTTCAGCAATAATTTTTTTACAATCTTCCAGGGTAAGCAATTTAGCATCTTTCCCTTTGGGAATCTTATAATTCTGTTTATTGCATGATATATAAGCGCCATAACGGCCATTCAACACCTGAATTATCAGACTATTTTCATTATATTCTTTGAGTACTCTCTGGCTTTCCTGTTTTTGCTTCTCCAGGATGATTATAATAGCCCTGTCAAGGGTTACTGATAATGGATCATCTTCTGCCGGCAAAGAAACAAACTGTGATTTATACCTGATATACGGTCCAAATCTCCCAGTAGATACAATAACCTCATCGGATTCGAACATTCCGAGATTCCTGGGAAGTTTAAACAAGTCCATGGCTTCCTCGAGGGAGATCGTGTCGATGCTTTGTCCTTTTTTCAATGCGGCAAACCTGGGTTTTTGCTCGGTATCTGTATTCCCGAGTTGGACCATGGGCCCATATCGGCCGATTTTCACAAAAACATTTTCACCGGTTTTCGGATCTATTCCTAGCAATTTTTCCCCGCTAACTTTTTTGGTGTTTTCAAGCGTAGCTTCAACCTGTTTGTGAAAAGGAAAATAAAACTCCTGGATCATCTGATTCCAGACTAATTTCCCTTCGGCAATGTCATCAAATTCTTCTTCAACAGTCGCCGTGAAATTATAATCCAGAACATTGTTAAAATGCTGCATCAGAAATCCATTCACCAAATTGCCAATGTCGGTTGGAAATAATTTAGCCTTCTCAAACCCGGTATTTTCACTTTTTACTTCCTCTTTTATCTGGGCATTTTTAAGTGTCATTACCTGATAATTCCGTACAAACCCAGGCCTATCTTCCCTAATTACATATCCTCTTTTTTGTATCGTCGAAATAGTTGGAGCATAGGTAGATGGGCGGCCGATTCCCAACTCTTCAAGTTTTTTCACCAGGGTTGCTTCAGTATATCGCGGAGGTTGCTGGCTGAATTTTTCCTGTCCGGTCATTTGAACAAGTTCCAATTTCTCTCCACGGTTTAATGGTGGAAGAATCCCTTCTTTCCCTTCAGTTTCCTCCTCGTCAGAAGATTCCATATAAACTTTAAGAAAACCATCGAATTTGAGCACTTCTCCCCTTGCAACAAATTTTTCGCTGTTTGTAGAAGTTAAAATTGTAACATTTGTTTTTTCCAGCTCAGCATCAGCCATCTGGGAGGCAATTGTTCTTTTCCAGATCAATTCATATAAGCGTTTATGCGATTTGTCTCCTTCAATGGTTTTGTTTACCATATAAGTAGGTCGTATTGCCTCATGAGCCTCCTGAGCCCCTTTGGTTTTTGTCACAAAATTCCTTGTCTTAACATATTCAGGGCCGAAGGAATCGGTGATTTCCTTTTTCGACATAGCTCTGGCCATATCGGAAAGATTCACTGAGTCGGTACGCATGTATGTGATTTTCCCACTCTCATAGAGCTCCTGGGCTACCCTCATGGTATTTGAAACTGAAAAACCAAGTTTTCGAGAAGCTTCCTGTTGAAGAGTGGAGGTTGTAAAAGGTGGAGCCGGAGATTTTTTTGCTGGTTTTGTATCTATTTCTTCAATTGTATATTCAGCAATAAGGCATTTCTTCAAAAAGGATAATGCTTCATCTTTCGTAAGAAATCGCTTATTTAATTCGGCCAGAATGTGTACGGTCTTTTTTTCCTTTTGAACCAGAAAATCAGCCGTTATCCGGTAATTGGGAATGGCCTGAAAATTCTTTATTTCCTCTTCGCGTTCAGCAATTAATCTAACTGCAACCGACTGAACCCTGCCAGCAGATAGCGCGGGTTTAATCTTTTTCCACAATATAGGGGAAAGTTCAAATCCAACCAATCGATCAAGAACACGTCTTGCCTGCTGGGCATCAACCAGGTGCTTGTCGATCCTGCGAGGGTTCTCAATAGCTTGCTGAATAGCCGGCTTGGTGATTTCATGAAATGCGATCCTTTGGGTGTTTTTCTCATCTAATCCAAGCGCTTCAACAAGATGCCATGCAATGGCCTCTCCTTCCCGGTCCTCATCGGACGCCAGCCATACTACCTCAGCATCCTTGGCCAGTTTTTTCAAGTCGGCAACGATTTTCTTTTTATCGGGAGCAATGATATACCTGGGAATAAATCCACCTGGTATATCAACCCCAAGGTCTTTTTTAGAAAGATCCATCACATGGCCCATGCAAGACCTGACCAGAAAATCATTTCCCAGAAATCCTCCGATGGTCTTGGCTTTAGCAGGAGACTCAACAATAACAAGATTCTTACTCATCGATTATTCCATTTTAAATGTATCGAATCCGGTACAAAAGTAGTACAATAAACATTATACTTACCTTTGTGACCGATTTTTAGTGCTTAATCCGTTTTATTTCGAAATGTAATATCCCCTCGTGGAAAATAAAAAGAAATTATATATAGAAACTTATGGTTGCCAGATGAATTTTTCTGACAGTGAGATTGTTGCATCAATTTTAATGGACGAAGGGTATGAGCAAACGGAAAAAATTGATGCCGCGGATGTGATTTTTCTTAACACCTGCTCTATACGCGAAAATGCCGAACAAAGAGTCAGAAGGCGGCTTCAGAACATCTATTCTTTAAAAAAGCAAAATCCTCAGTTGATCATTGGTCTTCTTGGCTGTATGGCCGTGCGTATAAAATCAGCATTACTTGAAAATGAACCATTGCTCGATTTAATAGCCGGTCCCGATTCATATCGCCATCTGCCCCAATTACTCAGTGATGTCGGTTCCGGTCAAAAAGCCATTGATATCATCCTTTCTGCGGATGAAACTTATGCTGACATCAATCCTGTGAGACTTGATTTCAATGGGATATCAGCTTATATATCAATTATGCGAGGTTGTGAAAACTATTGTTCGTATTGTGTGGTCCCCTCCACACGTGGCCTTGAACGCAGCCGTGATATGTTTTCAATTATCAGGGAAAGTGAAGACCTATTTCAGAAAGGCTATAGGGAAATCACCCTTTTAGGACAAAATGTGAACTCGTACGCCTGGACAGACAATAATACCCGGATTCATTTCCCTGAATTGCTCAAACGAATTGCAGTCGTTAACCCTCAACTGAGGATTCGATTTGCCACCTCGCATCCCAAAGACATATCCGATGAGCTTCTTGATGTTATAAAACAGCATGAAAATATTTGCAAGGCAATCCATCTTCCTGTTCAATCAGGCAGTAACAAAATCCTTGATTTAATGAACAGGAAATACACCCGGGAACAATATATGGAGCGTATTGAAGCCATTCGCAGAATTATTCCGGGTTGCGCTATTTCAACAGATATCATTGCCGGCTTTTGTAATGAAACGGAAGCGGATCACGAAGAAACTCTTTCGCTTATGAAATGGGTGGGTTATGAGCACGCATTTATGTTTTATTATTCAGAACGGCCACAAACCCTGGCGGCAGAAGGACTAAAAGACAATGTGCCGGCCGAAGAAAAGGAAAGAAGATTAAATGAAATTATAGCATTACAGCAGAAATTATCATATCAGAGTAATGAACATGATCTGGGAAAAATTTTTGAGGTCCTGATTGAGGGTGAATCAAAACGTTCTAATGAACAACTTTTCGGACGAACTTCCCAGAATAAAGTAGCGGTTTTCCCAAAAACCAATATCGGCAAAGGAAATTATGTTAATGTTAAGATAAATCGGGTTACCTCAGCGACATTAATCGGTGAGCTTGTGTGATTCCCAGCCATGTTCAAAAATTGTTAAATTCCTAAAAAATTTGTATTTTTGCCTCCTTAATCCTTGGCTTTTATGAAAAAACCCATTCTTTTGCTGGGTAAATCAGCACTTTTTTTTCTCATTTTCGCGTTTGTTTTCATCTCCTGCGTTCCTCAGAAAAAGATCAAGTATCTGCAGAAAAAGCAAACTGAAGATACATCCACTTATTATCCTAACAAGCGTAATGTTGATTATAAAATACAGCCCAAAGACAATTTATATATCCGGGTTTTTAGTTTAGACGAGAAATCATTTTTATTTTTCAATAAACAATCTGGAAGCAATTCCTATAATGATTATGCCAACGACGCTTCAATTTACCTGAACAGTTATGGTGTTAACACAGAAGGGTATATTGATTTTCCTTTATTAGGAAAAATCTTTGTCAAAGATCTCAATGTTGATCAGGTAAAAAATGTGATACAACAACTCATTAATGAGTATTTATCTGAGACCACGGTGGTTGTTAAAATGGTTAATTTTAAGGTTACTTTCGTTGGAGAAGTAACCAGACCAGGTGAATACACCATCTACAAGGATGATATTAATATTTTTGAAGCCCTTTCGATCGCCGGGGACATGACTGAGTTTGCTAACCGAAACAAAGTTGCTTTGATTCGCCAAACCAAAGGCGGATCCAAAGTGTTTTACCTGGATCTTACCAGTGATAAAATCCTCAATTCTGACTTTTATTATCTTCAACCCAGTGATATTATCTATGTTGCACCATTGGGATATAAAAGATGGGGGTTGGGTTCTGTATTCCCCTGGGCGCTTATATTTGCCTCTATCTCAACTGCTTTATTGTTGATTAATTACTTTAAATAAAATTTTCCGTGAACGATAATATACAGGATTTTTCGCAACAGCAACAGCAATCTGTTGATTACAAGGTCATTTTATTCAAGTTTTACAGATATTGGTATTTATTTGCTGTTACCATTTTCATGGCCCTAATCATTGCCTTTATTTTTAATAAATATTCAAAACCCATTTATGAAATAAAAACGACCGTGCTTGTTAAAGACAAGTCTGAGAACAAAATGAATCCTCAGGATATTATAGGCCTAGGGCTTTTCAACAATATGCAGAACCTGCAGAACGAAATCGGAATTCTATCATCTTATACGCTAACATACCGGACCATTACAAAGATGGGTTTTGAGGTCTCGTATTATAGTGAAGAGAATTTCATCACCAAGGAATTATATAAAGATTCGCCTATTTCAGTGATTTTTGATACTGCTTCCCCTCAACCTGTTGGGTTATTATTTACCCTGACTGTCATTTCTTCAGATAAATTCAGACTGGAGGCAAAAAACGAAGAAATCAAGTTTTATAATTACTCCCAGCGGAAAGCAGTCGAAGACCACAAAACAAATATTGCTCTTGATGAGACCTATTCATTTAATAAGGAAATTCAAACAAAAGATTTTAAATTCAGGGTTGTATTAAATTCAAATTTTGATCCTGAAAAAGATATTAAAAAGAACTTCACTTTTATTTTTAAAAGCTATGAAACACTGGTCAGTGAATTTAAAACATTTAGTCTTGAACCCATCAATAAAGAAGCTTCTATCATTGAAATAAAACTTAAAGGGGGCAACGTCAGCAAACTGGTTGACTTTTTAAACAAACTTACGCAGGAATATCTGGCCAAGGGTCTGGAAAAGAAAAACATGGTTGCCATCCGTACCATCTCCTTTATTGACAATGAACTCCAGGGTATTGCCGATACTTTATACAGCAATGAAAAAGCACTCCAGGTTTTTCGATCAAGTAAGGATATTATGAATCTGGATGATGAAGCAAAACAGGTGTTTGAAAAAATGATGGATCTACAGGATGAAAAAGCTGTTCTAATCGTGAAATCAAAGTACCTGATCAACATGAAGGAGTACATTGAACAGAATCAAAAGCTGGACGAAATGATTGTCCCTGCCTCCATGGGTATTGACAATCAGGTTTTAAACGACCTTACCATGCAGCTCACTGCCCTTTATACCAAGCGTACTGAAACGGCGCAATATTCAAAAGACAAAAATCCCACATTACGATCACTTGATTTACAGATTGCAACTACAAAGAATGCTTTAAATGAGAACATAAAAAGTGCCATAAAAACTAATGATATAGCCGTAAAGGAAATAAATGACCGGGTGGCGCAGATTTCCGGCCGGATTAATCAGTTGCCGGAAACTCAACGGATTTTATTCGGGATTGAACGAAGGTTTAAACTCACTGATGCCATTTATACTTACCTCCTGCAAAAGAGATCGGAAGCCCAGATAACCCAGGCCGCCAACTTGTCGGATAATGAGATTGTAGACCCTGCAAGAGGGGATGGTACTTCTCCTGTATTCCCCAAAAAGAGTCTGAATTACATAATTGCTTTTATTTTAGGACTTATCCTTCCAATTATATACATTCTGGGAAAAGATTATTTCAATGACAAGGTTTTAGAGCGTGAGGATATTGAAAAGATAACCTCACTTCCTATTGTCGGGCATGTTATTCATAGCGACCGTCAAGCAAAAGTTGCTGTAATCGATTCCCCAAAATCTACACTCGCTGAGTCTTTTCGGTCGATCCGAACGAATTTGCAATATTTGTTACAGGGTAAAGAAAAACAGACTATATTAATTACTTCTGATATGGTCAGCGCAGGAAAAACATTTGTCTCAATTAATCTGGCATCCATATTCGCGCTATACGGCAAGAAAACCTTACTGATGGGATTTGACTTGCGTAAACCTAAAATATACCAGGATTTCGGTCTTACCAATTCCGAAGGGATAAGCTCTTACCTGATTAACAAAAGTAAACTTGAGGATATCATTCAATATTCCGGCATAGAAAATCTTGACATTATCATGGCTGGTCCGGTTCCTCCAAATCCAGCTGAATTAATCGCATCTGCCAAATGCACCGAGATGTTCAATTTGCTAAAAGAACAATATGACTACATTATCATTGACACCCCACCGGTCGGGCTGGTCACCGATGCTTTCCTCCTAATGAAGAATGCCGATGCTAATCTTTTCCTGGTCCGTCAGAATTATACCCATAAGAAAGTTTTTGCAACCATCATCCATGATATGGAAAAAAGAAACATTCCGAATCTGGCTATTATGATTAATGATGTTAAACTTAACCGTAATTCCTACGGTTATGGATATGGTTATGGATATGGCTATGGTTACGGTTATGGTTACGGATCAGGTTATGGGTATGGATATGGGTATGGATACGGGTACGGATATTATTCCGATGATAAAGAATCTCAGAAAAAATCCTTACTGCAACGGATTTTCGGAAAATCATAAACAAGGCGGGGAAGTATCAGTATGAGTGATTTTCAATTGACTCATCTGCGGGAACTGGAGGCAGAGGCAATTTATATTTTACGGGAAGTCGCGGCTCAATTTGAACGACCAGTCCTGTTATTTTCCGGCGGGAAAGATTCTATCGTATTGGTACATCTCTCCCTTAAAGCATTTTATCCGGCAAAGATTCCCTTTCCTCTCCTGCATATTGATACTGGTCATAATTTTCAGGAAACTCTGGATTTCAGAGATCAGCTCGTGAAACGGATCAATGCCCGGTTGATTGTTGGTTCTGTTCAGGAGTCTATTGATAGTGGCAGGGCGATTGAAGAACAGGGCATCAATGCCAGCCGCAATGTTTTACAAACAGTTACATTGCTGGATACCATTGAAAAAAATAAATTTGACGCCGCGATCGGAGGCGCTCGAAGGGACGAAGAAAAGGCACGTGCGAAAGAACGATTCTTCTCCCATAGGGATGAATTCGGACAATGGGATCCTAAAAATCAAAGACCTGAACTTTGGTATATTTTTAACGGAAAGAAACGAATGGGAGAACATTTCCGTGTTTTCCCTATTTCCAACTGGACGGAAATGGATGTCTGGCAGTATATCCTGATGGAAAAAATTGATCTTCCCAGTATCTATTTTACCCATGAGCGGGATGTTTTTTTTAGAGATGGAATCTGGCTGGCTGCCGCTTCGTTTATGACAATGAAACCATCTGAAAAAATTGAATACCTTAAGGTCCGCTGCCGCACTGTTGGCGACATCTCCTGTACCGGATTAGCACTTTCCACCGCCAATACCCTGGAAGATATTATTCAGGAAATTGCAGCAACCCGGGTTACCGAACGTGGGGGACGTTATGATGATAAACGCTCTGAAGCTGCTATGGAAGACCGTAAAAAAGAAGGATATTTTTAATGGAAAGCAAGTTCTCAAGTAAAGCATATTTAGACATGGAACTTTTGCGCTTTACAACTGCAGGCAGTGTAGATGATGGAAAAAGCACCCTTATTGGCCGTTTGTTGTATGACAGTAAATCCATTTTTGAAGACCAACTTGACGCCGTTAAAAGGGCCAGTGTTCAAAAAGGCAGTGAGCACTTAAATCTCGCACTTTTTACTGATGGTTTACGAGCCGAAAGGGAACAAGGTATTACCATTGATGTTGCATACCGGTATTTTGCTACTCCAAAACGAAAATTTATTATCGCTGACACTCCCGGTCATATTCAATATACACGGAATATGGTCACCGGAGCATCCACTGCAAATGCGGCAATTGTCCTGATAGATGCGCGTAACGGAGTAACCGAACAAACTCACCGACATGCCTTTATTGCTTCTTTACTTGGAATCCCGCATATTATTGTCTGCATCAATAAAATGGACCTGATGGATTACCGTCAGCATGTTTTTGATTCTATTAAAACTGAATTTCAGAAATTTACTTCCTCTGTTTTCCCAAATCAGGATTTGCGGTATATTCCTATTTCCGCTCTTAAAGGGGATAATGTTGTCGAAGTTTCAAAGCGCATGCCCTGGTTCACAGAAGGGACATTGCTTCAGGTACTTGAAACCATCCCTGTCAGCCAGGATCATGATTTGATCCATCCACGTTTTCCTGTTCAATATGTGATTCGCCCGGAATCACAAGCTCATCATGACTACAGAGGATATGCAGGCAGAATTGCCGGAGGAATTTTTCATCACGATGACCAGGTTATGGTCTTTCCATCAAGGATAAAGAGTGAAATTTTTTCGATTGACACCTTTAATGGTCCTATTGATGAGGCATTTCCTCCCATGTCGGTGATCCTCAGGTTGAAGGACGATATTGACATTAGCAGAGGAGATATGATTACCGGGATAGATGATGTTCCGATTGAAAGTTGTGACATTAAAGTGATGATATGCTGGATGAATCCGAAGCCACTCCAAGTCAACTCCAAATATTTATTGAAACATTCTTCCCGGGACGTCCGTTGTGTAATCCGTGAAGTTGATTATGTTTTAAATATCAACAATCTTGAAAAGATACCCGGATTGTACACAGTGAACATGAATGAAATAGCCTGTGTCAAATTGCACACCACAAAACCTTTGTTTTTCGACTCCTATCGCCACAACCGTATTACAGGCAGCCTTATTTTGATCGATGAAGCCAGTTTTGAAACCCTGGGTGCAGGAATGATCCTCTGATATCGCTGTTTTTTCACAATAAATCCGGTAAAAATCAGTTACTTTATGACAATTTCTTACGGTAATCCCTGAAAAACAATACCTATGAAACTTCATATCCTTTTGTCTTTTTCCTGTCTGTTAATCAGCGTACTGAATACCCTGAATGCACAGCAGATCCCCATTGGGCAGTGGAGAGATGAATTACCTTACACGCTTTGTAACTCGGTCACAGAAGCGGATGGGCGAATTTATTGTTCAACTCCTTATGCGATATTTTATGTCGATAAGGAAGATAATAGCGTGACCCGGACCACTAAGATCAATGGCCTTTCTGACATCGGTATCAGTTCTATCAATTATAATAAGGAATATCATACCCTGGTAGTTGCCTATAGTAATGCCAATATCGATCTCATTAAAAATAATGTAATCATTAATATTTCCGATATCAAACGAAAATCCATCCTCGGGAATAAAACCATTAATTCCATTTATTTTATCGGTAAGCTTGCATATCTTTCCTGCGGATTTGGAATTGTAGTCCTCGACATCGACAAAGAAGAAGTTCGCGATACTTATCTTATCGGGCAAGACGGAAGCCAGGTTAATGTTCTCGGACTTGTTAAAGATGACCAGGATAGCCTCTTCGCAGCTTCTGAACATGGTCTTTATAAGGCTTCTCTAAAAAACCCTAACCTGGTCAATTTTGCTAACTGGCATAAAGATTTCCGCATGGATACTACCGCAGAATATAGCAGTATTACATATTTTTCCAATAAGATAGTGGTCAATAAAAGGAACCACTTCGTACCTAATATCAGTCTTGATACCATGTATACTTTTTCTAACGGAGCCTGGAGTCCCTGGCCTGTGTCCCCTTTTGATCCTGTGATTAAACTGGAATCAAATTCCCGCTACCTGCTTGTTTCCTTTCGCTACTATGTAAAGGTTTATGACCTGTCGTTCACCAATGTGGTTCATATCGGAGACTATTACCCTGGTTATCCTTATCCGCTTGATGCCATTGCAGATAATGACGACATAGCATGGGTTGGTGATACTTATTCGGGACTGATTTCTTTCAACCTTAAAACATATCTGATAAATCATTATAATCTGAGTGGACCCTTGACAGACAAAGCATTCAGCATGACTTGCAATGGCAATGACCTATATATTGCCCCTGGTGGAAGAGATGCTTCTTATGTTCCATTGTATTTTCAGGGCCAGATCTACCATTTCGATAATACAAACTGGAAAAATTATACCGGATATAATAATCCTCTTTTATCGGTTTGTCATGATGTTGTGACAATCGCTGTTGATCCATTCGACAGTAAAAGGTTTTATGCTGGAACCTGGGGAAGGGGTTTGCTGGAATTTTATAACGGGGAAGCCATTAACCGTTACGTCGAAAGCAATAGCACGTTGCGCCATCATTCTGCATCCGACACTTCTGATATACGGGTCGGGGGTGTAGCTTATGACAAGGATGGTAATCTTTGGGTGGTAACTTCTCATACTAACAGTTGTCTTTCAATGAAGAAAGAAAATCAATGGTATGGCTTTAATATTCCAATCATTCAGGAAAACAATCTGGGGATCCTGCTGGTAGACCGTAATGACCAGGTCTGGGTTACTATGTATTATGGAAGCATGAATGCTTATTCTCTTTTTGTTTTTACCGCCAATGGTACTCCTGATAATCCCAATGATGATGAAGCAAAAAAGCTTAATTCGACCCCGGGTAACGGAAATCTGCCGGGAACGAATGTTTACTGTATGGCCGAAGATCATAATGGAGAGATCTGGGTCGGTACTGAAAAAGGAATAGGAGTATTTTATTCCCCGGAAAACGTTTTCGTTCCGGGAGAAAATTTCGATGCTCAGCGTATTCTTGTTGAGCAAGGAGGGGATGTCCAGTATTTATTGGAAAATGAGGTGGCAACAGCAATCGCAATTGATGGGGCAAATCGGAAATGGATAGGAACCGACCGTGGTGGCGTCTTTCTGTTTTCAGAAGATGGGACCAAAGAAATTTATCATTTCACAGAAACAAACAGTCCTCTTTTTTCCAACCGCATTACATCAATAGCGATTAATAATATTACGGGAGAAGTATATTTTGGCACCGATAAAGGCATCATCTCATTTAAAAGTACGGCAACAGAAGGCGGAGAAACTAGCAGCAATGTATATGCTTATCCTAATCCCGTGCGTGGTGGATATGAGGGCGTGATCGCCATCAAGGGACTGGTCAATAATGCTCAGGTTAAAATCGCCGACATCAATGGTCAATTGGTTTTTGCAACTATAGCAGAAGGTGGTCAGGCCATCTGGAATGGTAAAAATTTTGACGGGAAACGTGCCAAAACAGGAGTTTACATGGTTTTTGCCAGCGACAGTAATGGAAAAGATAAAGTAGTGACAAAAATTTTAATCATTAATTAGGGATTATTCATCTGCTGATATGGGTATAAATTTTAAACAAAAGATCAAGAACTTCCTAAAATATCATTTTTATATTTTAAAAGTCCGCAACAAGTTCAGCCCAGCGATTCAGATTGCCCAGCGTCAGCTTTTTCATTATTATCAGGATTGCGCTAAAGCAGGAATACGGATTCCCTTGCGTGACACCGGATTTAGCAATTTTACACAATTTGAAGATGATGGTATAATCCTTTTTCTTTTTGCCACTCTTGGGACCAGCAACAAAACATTCATTGAAATAGGTTCCGATGATGGAGTCAACAGCAATAGTGCCAACCTTGTGCTCAACTTCGGATGGAATGGACTATTCATCGATGGAGATCCCTCCTCAGTCAAACGGGGACGGCATTTTTATAAAAAATATCCCACCCATTGGGCTTATCATCCGAAATTTTTATGCGCAAAACTGACCCGCGACAATGTCAATCAATTGATCGCGGATGCAGGGTTTACCGGAGAAATCGACTTTTTATCCATCGACATTGACGGAAATGACTATTGGATCTGGGATGCATTGAATGTTACCAATCCCCGTGTCGTGATGATTGAAACCCACGTTGAATTTGGGTACCATAACATCGTGGTTCCATACGATCCTGCATATTTTTTTCCCGGTAAGCATCCGGTTTACCACGGAGCTTCACCGATAGCAATGTATAATTTGGCAAAGCGTAAAGGATACCGTCTTGTCGGAGCAAACAGCTATGGTTTCAATGCTGTTTTTGTCAGAAACGATATTGGTCGGGATCTTTTACCTGAAGTATCAGTGGAATCAATCTTACAGCATCCTTCCACCATTGAAAGTTTTAAGCTTTTTGATGAAATTAAGGACTGGGCTTATGAAAACGGATAGCGTTCTCATCCATGATGCATAAAACCAAGGGCATTGTCCTTCATTCAACCAAATTTTCTGAAACCAGTGTAATCGTTAAAATATACACCGAGATATTTGGTTTGCAATCCTACATTTTCAGAGGTATTCACAGTAAAAAATCAAAATTCAAGTCTGTTTGTTTTCAGACACTGTCCTTGCTGGAAATGGAAGTGTACCATAAACAGAAAAGCAATATCCAATCTGCTAAAGAAATTCGTTTTGCTTACCCCTACCAGCAAATCCCCTTTGATATACAAAAAAGTTCTGTTGCCCTTTTTATTAATGAATTAATATATAAATCAATTAGGGAAGAGGAGGCCAATCCTACACTTTTCAGCTTTCTCTGGCAATCCTTCCTTCAACTCGATACAATGGAAGAAAATGCCGGATGTTTTCATCTTGTTTTTGCCATGCAGTTGACCCGTCATCTGGGAATTCAACCACAAAACAATTACTCCTCTTCCAATGATCTTTTCCACCTCCGGGACGGTAATTTCCAGTCGAAAATGTCTGGGGACCCTAATTATCTTGATCCCAATGAAAGCCGGATTTTTTTTCTTCTGAGTACAACTCCCCTTGAGCTCTTCAGTACGATCTTTTTAGATACAGATACAAAAAACCACTTGCTTGAAACAATCATCAAGTACTATCAATTGCATCTTCCCGGGTTTAAAGGCTTGAAGTCACACCTTGTACTTCACAGTGTTTTGTCCTAATTCCTTATCTTTGCGGAAATTATTGTAAATTATGAGTATAATATTAAGCGAGCAGGAAACTATCCGCAGGAATTCCTTATCTGAACTGATCAAACTTGGAATTAATCCCTATCCCCCTGATACTTTTCCCATAAATACAACTTCGGTTGAAATAAAATTAAAATATCCGGCTGATAACACCCTTTTTCAGGAGGTATATATCGCCGGAAGAATTATGAGCAGACGGATCATGGGTGCCGCTTCCTTTGTGGAAATACAAGACGTAACAGGAAGGATACAACTATATATCAAGCGGGATGATATTTGTACGGGAGAAGATAAAACCATGTACAATACTGTATTCAAAAAACTGCTTGACATCGGTGATATCATCGGCGTGACTGGTTTTGTATTTATTACACAGATGGGTGAAATAACCATTCATGTTAAATCACTGAAGTTGCTAAGTAAATCACTGCGTCCGCTTCCCATTGTTAAGGAAACTGAAGGAATTGTATATGATGCTTTTACTGATCCTGAGCAACGGTACCGTCAAAGATATATTGACCTGATCGTGAATCCACAGGTCAGGGAAATTTTTATTAAACGAACCTCCCTGATCAATTCCATGCGTGGTTTTTTAAATACCAGGGGATACCTTGAAGTGGACACGCCCATTCTGCAACCACTTTACGGAGGTGCGGCTGCCCGCCCCTTCAAGACTCATCATAATAGTCTTGATATGACTCTTTATCTTCGCATTGCCAACGAATTATACCTAAAACGCCTGATTGTCGGAGGATATGATGGTGTTTATGAATTTTCCAAAGATTTCAGGAATGAGGGGATGGATCGCTTTCACAATCCTGAATTTACCCAGATGGAACTTTACGTCGCCTATAAGGACTATGAATGGATGATGAATCTTGTAGAGGAGATGGTTGAAAAAATAGCCATTGATCTTCATGGCACTACGGAGATAAAGGTAGGAGCTCAGCGAATAGAATTCAAACGCCCATGGAAAAGATTTTCCATGTATGAGGTGATTAAAAACTTCACCGGTATTGATATTGATGGGAAATCCGAAGAAGAACTTATCGGTATCGCCCAGCGGTTAAATGTTCCCATTGACCGTACCATGGCCAAAGGAAAAATCATTGATCAGATTTTTGGCGAAAAATGCGAGCCATTTCTCATACAGCCAACTTTTATTACTGATTATCCGGTCGAGATGTCGCCACTGGCGAAGAAGCACCGGAATAAAGAAGGACTGGTTGAACGATTCGAAGCCATCTGCAATGGAAAGGAATTATGCAATGCATTTTCCGAATTAAACGATCCAATTGATCAGCGGGAACGCTTCGAATCACAACTTGAACTTGGAAAAAGAGGAGATACAGAATCCATGGTACTTGATGAGGATTTTCTCAGATCCCTTGAATTTGGTATGCCTCCAACTGCCGGACTTGGTATTGGGATCGACCGTCTGACGATGATCATGACGGATTCAGCTTCTATTCAGGATGTTCTTTTCTTTCCTCAGATGCGGCCTGAAAAAAAGGCTACCGAATAAGAACCATTTTTCTCATTAACCTCTGTTTCCCGTTGCTTACCTTCAGGAAATACATTCCTCCAGGCAATGCCATTTCATCCTCATCAAGGCCGGTCCATTCAACAGAGCCGGAGGCTGAATTCCCGCTTACCCGGATAGATTTAACCCGATTTCCGCTCCAGTCATAGATTTCAAGGCTTACATCCGAAGATCGTGGTAACTGATAGAAGATCGTGGTTCTTCCCGTGAATGGATTGGGTTGGTTACTCAGATATTCTAAATTCTCTTTGCCCGAAAGATCCTGCTTCCCATTCAGTAAGTCAGAATTAATCATGATGATTACCTGATGGATACCAAGGGCACTCACAATATTCATAGTGTCTTTGAAATAGGTCGTCATCCCATTTTTTACTACCACAGGAGCGTGTATAGTCAACTCCAGTGAATCTCCAGGATCTACATTATACGGCAGGGTGACAACCGGCCATGGGTCAATCCACCAGTACATTCCCGAGGATTCGACGTCAACAATAGTTTTTTCAGATCCGGTATAATTATGAATTGTCAGATTTCTTCCGTTCATCGCCTCATCTGCGGTATTGAACCAGATGGTATCCGGAATGGCAGTTATATCGGTATAAACGGTATTGAACTGGAAAGGATCTCCTGGCCCGATGAGGGGACAGGTTTCCCTGCGTCCGGATTCATCCGCGGCAAATAGATAATACCTGATTATGCTTCCTCCCGGTTGTTTCGGAATTAACCCTGTGTAGTGATTCCCTGCAGTATTATCCATAAATACGATATGATAGGGGCCATTGTTAACACTATAGTAGATAAGTACTGAATCTGTTATTACAGGCTGATGGCTACAAACGATCAGATCGGCGTTAATCATGTAATCACTTTCACAAGGTTGATTGCCAGACAAGGGGATATGGTTAATATAGAGCATCCCGATATCAGCTATACCCATTACCCGGCAATGGAGTGCATCCGTAGATTCCCAGGGAGTTCCAGGGTTTCCAAGGAAGCCGATGATTTCGTAGCCTGGCATTGCAGCCTGATATACAGCTTTCGCACTATCATCCCAGCTGGAATTCATAAAAGGTATAAGTACCTTATTGTTCAGAATTACGGAGTTCGAATAGGGCTGATTATTGGGTGTCATCACACGGAAAACCTTATATGGATAACCATAAGGACATATCTGAGTGGTCCAGAATTCGGCGGCGGCTTCTATCTGTGAATATTGAGGGTGTGTTGCAGGGACTTTGCGGATTAGAATTTTATCCTGGGCAAGAAATTTACCCCAGCAGTCGATATGATCAATGTATGTGCCATTCGGATCAGGCCTGACCTGATAAGTTTCTATGCCAAGATAGTCATGTACTTTATCTGCCACCTGACTATGTGATAACGAGGGGTTTTCCTCCCATACTAATTCTGTCGAGGAGGAGTTGCCCGTTCCGTCTGTCATATAATTTCCTCCAGTATGTATTAGATTCATGCCAAACCAGCGGATCCCAAGCGCCTGTGCAACTTTAACCGGAACAGCATCATCATTGGGGCGGGGCCGGTTATAAGGAAAGTCGACAATGGCAATGCTATCCGGGGCATAGGAAACAAACCAGGGTCCATAGTCACGTGTCCAATAGCTGTCGGTGGGTGCAATCAGAAAGTCACAATGGCTTGTATCCACTCCATTGGTCACGTATTGTTGGGTAACCGTATTTTTCTGGGAAGTACTGGCGACGATTGTCGTTACTGTGATATCCTCTGCCATTTCCTTGATCAATGAAATGGGAACACCCAATGGATAACGTACCAATGCCCCGAGCACACGGTTAAATTCAGCAATGTTTCTAACTGGTCCATCAGGTGGGGCAGTTTCAATAAAGCCCCTCCCTATTTCGTTCAGCCGAAGCTTCTCTCCGGGAGTAAGCCAATGGGTTAATGTCCCGGGAGTATTATACTCTGACTCCTGTCCAGATGCGAAAACAACAAAAAGAAAATAGAACGAAATAAAAAGAAAACCTTGTTTCATGGATGCCATCTTTGATTTTGGCCAAAATTAACAATTCTTTATGACAGATTTTCCCCGCAATAATCATATTTTTGTAGAAATAATTTTCTTTATGAATAAAAAAGTCAGGGTAGCCAGACTTTCTATTATTTCAAATTCAATTTTAATTCTCTTGAAGCTGACCGTTGGAATTTTTTCCGGATCAGTCAGTATAATATCTGAAGCCATCCATTCCTTTATGGACCTCCTGGCTGCGATTATTGCTTTTTTCTCGGTTCGGATTTCAGACACTCCTGCTGATGCACGACATCCCTATGGACATGGAAAATTTGAAAACATTTCAGGGGTAATAGAGGCTTTTCTAATCTTTATTGCAGCGTTCTGGATTATTTTTGAAGCCATTAAAAAAATTATTGAACCTGGTAAGGTTGCAGAAATCGGAATAGGAATGGGTTTTGCGGTCATGATTACTTCTGCAATTATTAATATTATAGTCTCACGTAAGCTTTTCCGCGTTGCCAAAGAAACTGATTCGGTAGCTCTTGAAGCAGATGCTTTACACTTGAAAACAGATGTACTTACTTCTCTGGGAGTTGCAATTGGACTTGCCCTGATGTTTATAACCGGAATCCATTTGTTAGATCCTGTTATTGCAATTTTGGTGGCCTTACTCATTTTCAAGGAATCTTTCGAACTATTCACTAAGGCATTTTCTCCCTTATTGGATTCTGCCTTACCGGCCAATGAAATTGAATCCATTAAATCAATCCTTCAACGTTGTTGCTCTGAGAATATGACCTATCATAATCTTCGCACGCGAAAAGCTGGTAATTACAAATACATTGATTTTCATCTTAACCTGGACCAGAATATGACTGTTAAAGAAGCACATGATATATGCGATAAGATTGAAAATGAAATTAAAGTAGCAATAATCAATGCAGAAATTACTATTCATGTAGAAAATTTTTAAGCTTTTAAATCGTTAATTAACATTCACTAAATTTATTCTCATGGCTTTGAAACAACTGGGAATTTTTTTTCTTCTTTTTATTATTTTCCCTCTCTCCCTTTTTTCACAGGTAATGATTCGTCCGGATACCCTTGTTAAAAAAACGTTTGTCGATGACGACCCGGTTGTTTATATGCTTGATAGTCTGGCAAGTTTAAAGATATTTCAAGATGCCGAATTCCCTAATGCAAATCAATATCAAAGTTGGAGTACATATTCAGATTCAGATATCCCCTTTTTCCCTGATTCCATCTACAGGGAAAGAATTGCACAAATGAATGACCAGTCACCCTTTGAATTCGTTTATAACTCAGAGGTACAGAAATTTATTGAACTATACGCCAATAAAAAGCGCAAACTCACCGCAAGAATTCTGGGTTTATCGCAAATATACTTTCCGCTTTTTGAAGAACAACTCGACAAATACAATATGCCATTGGAGCTGAAATACCTTGCTGTCATTGAATCTGCATTAAATCCCACGGCAAATTCACGGGCAGGTGCAAAAGGACTTTGGCAGTTCATGTATGGGACCGGCAAGGTTTACGGACTGAAGGTCAGTTCATACGTCGACGATAGATACGACCCCTTTAAGGCCACCAAAGCTGCTTGTGAGCACTTGAGTGATCTTTATGAAATCTATGGCAGTTGGTCTCTGGCCCTGGCCGCATATAATTCAGGCGCCGGCAATGTGAATAAAGCAATTCGTCGATCAGGAGGACTGAAAAATTTCTGGGCCATCCAAAATTATTTACCCAGGGAAACCCGTTCTTATGTACCTGCTTTTATAGCAGCCAGCTACGTAATGACCTATGCCAACGAACATAAGATCAACCCTGTGGATCCTGGAATTCTTTATTACGAAGTGGATACAGTGACGGTCAGAAGTCCACTTACCTTTGATCAGATTTCGGAAATGTTAAATATTCCGATTGAGGAAGTTGCTTTTTTAAACCCATCCTTTAAACAAGGAGTAATTCCAGCTTCAAGTGAAAATACATTTAAACTCCGTTTACGAAAAAAGCATATTGGTGATTTTATTAACAATGAAACTGCATTATATTCCTTTAAAACAAAAAGGGGGCTGGAACGTGATTCGTTGATGGCTGTGATTTATGGGAGTTACCGTGAGACTGAACAGCATATCGTAAAAAGCGGAGAAACAATAGGGAGTATTGCAAAAAAATATCAAATGTCGGTTTCCGAACTGAAATCCCTAAATAACCTTCGGAAAAATTATGTTAAACCAAAGCAAAGGCTACTTGTTTACACAAAATCATCCGCTAAGAAGACCACAATAAATCCAATCAGCATTACCTCAATTTCACCCGTTGAAGTAAAAAAAGATACTGTACCAGAAACTAAATCTCCAGTCAGCACACCTGCTCAGCAAGAAACGGCGACTGTGGTACACGTGGTTAAAAACGGAGAAAGTCTGGGAGGTATCGCTCAAAAATATCACTGTACCTCTGTTCAGATCGTAAAATGGAATAACCTTATCGGCGACAAAATCATCATCGGACAGAAGTTAAAAATTATGTCATCTTCAAAACAGGAAGTGGTAGAAAACAGACCTACCTCAAGCAGCCAGAAAACCAGTAAAACCTCATCAGGCACTGCCCAGAAATTCAGTTATTATACCATTCAGCAAGGAGATAATCTCTGGGATATTGCTGATAAATTTGACGTCACCATTTCACAGATCAAAGCCTTAAACGATATTAAGAACCTGAATCGCCTTAAACCCGGTCAGAAAATAAAAATTCCAAAATAATATAAGATTTTTTGTGGTGGTAAAAAAAATTTGCTTACTTTTGACCACTTGGTTAAATATTCCAGTTAATCCAAATGGTTAAACACACTTTCAGTACCGAAGAAAAAATTCTCGCTGCAGCTAAGACCGTTTTTCACCGGAAAGGTTTTGAAGGCACACGGATGCAGGAAATTGCTGATGAGGCAGAAATAAACAAAGCACTGCTTCATTACTATTTCCGGAGCAAAGAAAAGTTGTTTCAGGCTGTATTTGAGGCGGCGTTCTCCGGATTGATGGAAAATGCAAAACAGATTTTTTTCTCCAAAAAACCATTGAAAGAAAAAATTTCCGCCTTCCTTGTTGATTATATCAATACCATTTCGGAGAATTCCTATATTCCCTGGTTCATTCTGAATGGCATGTACGAAAGACCTGAACAATTAAAAACAATACTCGAAAAAAATAAAATAAATCCCCTCCTGCTCATGGAGCATCTGAAAGAGCAGATCCATAAGGAATACAATGCCGATATTAATCCATTTCATATCTGGTTGAATATTCTTTCGATGAGTGTTTTTCCGGTAGTTGCCAAACCATTTTTAATGGAGGTCTTCAAGCTGAACGAAGAAGCCTATAATCAGATCCTAAAAGAACGAAAATCGGTCGTACCACAATTTGTAATTTCTGCATTGAAAGCATATGAAAAGATTGACTGAACACTCCGGAAAAAAAATATTACTGGTCATTCCGGCTCTCTTATTGAGTTTATGGTTGCCAGCACAGGATACCATTACCCTTGATTTCTGTTATCAGCAGATCCTTAAAACCTATCCACTGACCCGACAGTCAGGTTTGCTGGACAACTCCAGTGCACTCAGGATCAAAAACCTGAACAAAAATTACCTACCTGCTTTCAATGTCAATGGCAATGCCTCGTGGCAGAATGAAGTGACCACTGTAACAATAGACCTTCCTGCCGGTATGCCTCCCGTTCAGGGGCCATCAATTCCGAAAGACCAGTATAAACTCACGCTGGATGTAAGTGAATCGATTTATGATGGGAATGTGACCAATTATCAGAAGAAGCTTGAAAAAGTCAATCTGAATGTTGATCAGAAAAATGTTGATGCAAGTCTTTATCTTTTAAAAGACCAAGTTAATCAGTTTTATTTCAGCATTCTGCTCACACAGCAGAATGCCAGACTATTGCAGGAAACGAAAAAACAGCTTGAATCCAAGCTGGTAGAAGTGGAATCTGCAGTCAGGAATGGTGCCATGCTTAAAATGAATGCCGACCTGATCAGGGCAGAGATTATCAAGCTTGACCAGAATATATATGAATTATCGATGGACCGCCTCTCCAGCATCCGGATGCTGTCGGAACTTATTTCAACGATACTGGATGAAAAAATCAACTTTGTAACACCTGTCATCAGTTTACCCGGAATGAATTTCGAAAACAAGCGAATTGAGTATGAAATTTACGCCATCCAGCGAGACCGGACTGAACTTTTAAAGAACATGGTTACCACAAAATGGAACCCAAAGCTCTGGGCATACGGGCAGTTTGGATTCGGAAGACCGGGGTATAATTTTTTATCCAGCGACATTGCACCCATGGCGATGGTAGGCGCCAAACTGACCTGGAATCCCTGGAACTGGAATGCCAACAGGAATGAAAAAAAGATATATGGTATTCAGGGGGATATCATCAAAAATCAACAGGAAGCTTTTGATAAAAACCTCAGGGTCTCAACCCAGAAAATAGTTACCGATATTAGCAAACTATCCAGCCTGATTCTTAATGATCAGGAGTTGGTAAACCTGAGGACCAGCATCACCAAGACGGCCTCCTCCCAGATGTCGAACGGAGTGATCACTTCCAGTGATTTTATTCTGCGTGTTAACGACGAAACCCAAGCAAAAATGAGCCTTGAAATTCATAAAATACAACTGATCAAGGCAAAAATCAGTTACTTATATAATATTGGTAAATTGTAGTTTTATTTTAAAATATCTTTGACACATGACACGATTTATTCTAGGACTTTTTTTCGGGCTGGTACTCCTGTCATCCTGCATCACTGACAAAAATAAACCCGATGCTTATGGTTCCTTCGAGGCGACTGAAGTAACCGTTTCATCCCTTGCCAATGGCAGAATCCTTTTATTCAATCTGGAAGAAGGGCAGGTTTTGGATTCAGGCCAGATGGTTGGATTTGTTGACTCCACCGACCTTTATCTGAAAAAACTTCAGACCATTGAACAAAAAAATGCCACTGGTTCACGCCAGAATGATCTGGAGGCTCAGATTGCTGTTCAGGAACAGAATCGTGAAAATATCCTGGTGGAAAAAAGAAGGGTGGAAAAATTATTACAAGACGGAGCTGCCACTCAAAAGCAAATGGATGATATCAATGCAAGTCTGAATATGATTGAAAAGCAGATTTCCTCCATTAAAATCCAGAACAAGGGAATTGAGGATCAAATTGCATCCATTGGTCAGCAGATCGCCCAGATCACTGAATCGATAAGGAATTCCCGCATCATTAATCCAATTAAAGGCACAGTATTGACCAAATATGTTGAAAAAGATGAGGTAACAAGCTACGGTAAGCCCTTATATAAAATTGCGGATCTGCGTGAAATGCTGCTCCGCGTTTATATTACGGGAGCCCAGCTTCCCCATGTGAAAATCGGGGAAAAAGTAGAAGTGCGTTATGATAATGATGAAACTTCTTTTTCCAGAACATCCGGCATTATCAGCTGGATATCTCAAACCGCAGAATTTACTCCGAAAACTATTCAGACCAAAGAAGAGCGGGTTAACCTGGTATATGCTGTCAAAGTGCGTGTACCCAATGATGGGAGCCTGAAAATAGGCATGCCCGGAGAAATAGTATTAACCAAATCACCAAAACGATGAAAAAAGCAAGAACGAATTTCCTTCTGATCCTGGCATTGACCTTGTGGTCAGGCATGAATGTCTTCTGTCAGACCTTTAAAGCGGATGATATCCTCGGCACCTGGCTGAATGAAGAGGCTACAGGGAAAATACAGATTTACAAAGAAAAAGGGAAATATTTCGGCAAACTTGTCTGGCTGAAAGAACCAAATGACAAAGTTACCGGACTGCCTCGTACCGACATAGAAAACCCTGAAATTAAATTGAGATCGATCCCTTTGATCGGTCTTGTGAATCTTAATAATTTTGTTTTTGATGGGACCGACGAATGGGAAAACGGAACGATCTATGATCCAAAAAACGGAAAGACATACAAGTGCTATATCCAGTTCGAACGTGCCAATCGCTTGAAGATCCGCGGATATATCGGATTCTCATTGCTTGGCCGGAACACCTATTGGACAAAAACCACACCTCCCTGATTCCTGGTATGATCTCGGTATCGGTTAATAATATCTATAAAAATTACGCTGCCACCCAGGCTCTTCACGACATTTCCTTTGAGGTCCACAAAGGAGAACTCTTTGGATTTATCGGGGCAGATGGCGCAGGAAAGACAAGCCTGTTTCGTATTCTGACCACCCTGATTCTCCCGGACAAGGGTTCTGCCACCGTGGAAGGATTTGATGTTGTCAGGAATTATAAACAGATACGGAATATCCTGGGATATATGCCGGGTAAATTTTCTCTTTATCAGGATCTTAGTGTAGAAGAGAACCTGAATTTCTTTGCCACAATATTCGGGACAACCATCGCTGAAAATTACGCATTGATTAAAGACATTTACATTCAGATTGAACCGTTTAAAAAACGTAAGGCCGGGAAACTATCGGGTGGAATGAAACAAAAGCTTGCACTTTCCTGTGCCCTGATTCATCAACCGGTGGTTCTGTTCCTTGATGAGCCCACTACCGGTGTCGATGCCGTTTCAAGAAGGGAATTCTGGGAGATGCTGAGAAGATTAAAAGAAAACGGGATCACCATTATTGTTTCCACTCCCTATATGGATGAAGCAAGTCTTTGTGACCGGATTGCACTCATTCAGGAAGGAAAGATCATGAGGGTCAGTACTCCCGGGCAGGTAGTCAAAGAGTTTCCCTATGGGTTGTTATCGGTTAAAACCGGAGATATTTATCGTTTACTCAAGGATCTTAAAAATTATCCTGGTGTTCAGTCCGTACATGCCTTCGGACAATCTGTTCATTTGTCTTATCTTGTGAACAGGCTGAATATTATTGAATTGCAATCTTTTCTTGCACAAATGAATCATGAAGGAATCGAAGTCAGTCCGGTCAAACCGGGTATAGAAGATTGTTTCATGGAATTGATGACGAGTGAAAGCAGCAGATAGTAAATGATGGGAGAAACAAGGGAAAATATCATAGTCGTCAAGGATCTGGTTAAAAAATTCGGATCTTTTATTGCCAATGACCATTTGACTTTCAATGTCGGGAAAGGGGAGATTTTTGGCTTTCTGGGTGCCAACGGAGCCGGAAAAACAACGGCCATTAAAATTCTTTGCGGTCTCTGGTATCCTACTTCGGGAGAATTAAATGTGGCTGGTTATAATATTTATTCCCAGCGTGAAAAGGTGAAAAGGAACATCGGCTATATGAGCCAGAAATTTTCACTTTATGATGATCTTTCGGTATATGAGAATATCCGGTTTTACGGAGGCATTTATGGTTTAAGGAAGAAGGATCTTGATCAGCGTGCCAACAATCTTCTGAAACGTCTTGAACTTTCTGATGCCAGAAATAAGCTTATCCGGGAACTGCCGCTGGGGTGGAAACAAAAGCTGGCATTTTCGGTAGCCATCCTTCATGATCCGAAAATTGTCTTCCTGGATGAGCCTACAGGAGGTGTGGACCCGATCACGCGACGGCAATTCTGGAATATGATTTATGAGACTGCAAGGAATGGAATCACAGTTTTTGTCACCACACATTATATGGATGAAGCTGAGTACTGCGATCGCGTTTCTATCATGGTGGATGGCAGGATTGCTGCACTTGACACCCCGGAACAATTGAAAAAGCAGTTTAGTGTTAAAACCATGGATGATGTTTTCATAAAACTAGCCCGGTAAAGATGAATATCTCAGAAAAAATAAAACCATCTGTCCGAAGACAAAATTTGCTTTTCATTGCAGGAATTGTCTGGACCGCTGCGGGTTTAATCCTCACGGGCAGGGGCGTTTCCCACCTCATTCAGCAAGGGAATTACCTGGGATGGAGACTGGCAGGCGGGGTAGTGTTCGGAGGTATCTTCTACATTCTTTTATTCGCAAAAATTTCAAAGAAACACATCAAACGGATAAAGGGATTAAATATTCCTTACCCCTGTGCCTTTTCTTTTTTCAATTTCAGGAGTTATTTTCTTATGGCTCTTATGATTACGGGTGGAATATTGTTGCGGAGAATGGATATTATCAATAAAGACTGGCTGCATAATTTCTATGTGTCCATGGGAATTCCGCTACTGATTTCGGCTTCCCGATTTTTCTACGCCTGGACTATTAATAAAGAAACAGAATGAAGCGGTTCTGGGGATTTGTGGTTAAGGAATTTTTCCATATTTTCAGGGATTACAGGACCCTGCTTATCCTCTTTGGTATGCCAGCCATACAATTGATGCTTTTTGGCTATGTTATCACCAATGAGATTAAAGATGCAAAAATCGCCATTCTGGATCCGTCAAAAGATGTTGTTACCCGTAAGATCAGTGATAAGATACTTTCGTCAGGCTATTTTTTATTGGATCGCACCCTGAATCATGTCGGAGAAATCGATGCCGCTTTCAGAAAAGGAGAGGTCAAACTTGTGCTGATTTATGAGACCGATTTCGCCAGGAGACTGGAAAAATATGGCACGGCAAAAATCCAGATCATTGGTGATGCTTCAGATCCGAACACCGCGAATATCCTGGTTAATTATGCCAACGGGATCATCAATACATTTCTTATTTCAATGAATACGGAGAAAGTCCCTTTACAGATTGTTCCCGAGGTAAGAATGATGTATAACGGAGAGTTAAAGGGTGTATATATGTTCGTTCCCGGCCTGATGGCCATGCTCCTGATGCTCATTTCAGCCCTGATGACTTCCTTATCCATCACCCGCGAAAAAGAGTTGGGAACCATGGAACTGTTGCTCGTATCTCCTTTAAAACCGACTCAGGTAATAATCGGGAAAGTCTTTCCCTATGTTTTTCTTGCTTTTTTTGATGCCTGTATCATTCTGTTTTTGGGGAATATGGTTTTTGGCGTTCCTGTACAGGGCAGTGTGGCTTTATTGCTGGCAGAAAGCTTCCTTTTTATCTGCATGGCTCTTTCTTTGGGTATCCTGATTTCGAATATAACCGACAGCCAGCAGGTAGCGATGATGATCTCTCTGGTTGCCTTGATGCTGCCGACAATTCTGTTAAGCGGATTTATCTTCCCGGTTGAAAACATGCCATGGATTTTGCAGGTCTTATGTTATCTGATGCCTCCCAAGTACTTCATCACGATTATAAAAAGCATTATGCTGCAGGGAAACGGAATTGTTTATGTATGGAAAGAGACCCTTGTACTGATAGCTTTCACCGGAATATTCCTGATGATCAGCATTAAAAAATTCAAAATCCGTTTAGCCTGATGAGAACAATACTGTATATCATACAAAAGGAGTTTCTCCAGGTTTTTCGCAATAAAACCATGTTACCCATCATTTTTGTTGTTCCCATTGTGCAGTTGATCATTCTGGTCAACGCTGCCACATTTGAAATGAAGCATATCCGGATTTCGGTGGTTGACCTTGATCTATCCAGTATTTCCAGGAAACTCGTCAGCAAATACCAGGGTTCTCCCTTTTATGAGGTCAGGCATCAATCTTTTTCCTATCAGGAAGCTGAGAATGAAATGAAAAAAGGGAATATCGACATGATCCTTCAGATTCCTTCAGGGTTTGAGCGGAAACTGCTGAAAGACAATCATGCCAAAGTTCAGTTTGTGATCAATGCCATCAACGGTCAAACAGCCGGCCTGGTAAATGCCTATTCCAGTATGATTTTATACGATTATAACCGGGAAGTCCTGATGGAGAATCTAAATCCGGCTTTACTGGCAGGTTTAAGGAACATACACACGGATTATAGTTACTGGTATAACCCGAAATTAAATTATAAAACCTATATGGTTCCGGGAATTCTCGTACTCCTCGTCACCATCATCGGATTATTGCTTTCGGGGATGAATATCGTCAGGGAAAAAGAGATCGGGACTATTGAGCAGATCAATGTCACACCGATTAATAAAATTCAGTTTATTGTTGGTAAACTGACACCATTCTGGATCATTGGACTGTTTGAACTTGCTTTTGGGCTTTCGATCGGAAAATTACTTTTCAATATTCCTATGGAAGGAAGTTTATGGTTGATTTTTCTTTCTGCCGCTGTTTACCTTTTTGTAATTTTGTCGTTTGGATTGCTCATTTCCACGATTACAAACACCCAGCAGCAATCCATGCTTATTTCGTTCTTTTTCATGGTGGTCTTCATTCTGATGAGCGGCTTATTTACCTCCATCGAGAGTATGCCGCAATGGGCGCAAACCCTTGACAGGCTCAATCCGCTGATGTATTTTATAAAAATCATGCGCATGGTTTTGCTTAAAGGATCAACATTTGCCGATATACAACCTTTATTTTTATCACTGGTCGTTTACGCTCTTTGTATTGTCAGCCTGGCCATCTTCAGATACCGGAAAGTAGCTTAACCTTATATATTGAACATATCTAAAAAAACAATTCGAATCCTGAGAAATATTGCTCTCGGAATCGTTGTTGTGATCATTGCAGGAGTGATCACCAGGAATTTAATGTATAGTAAAGAAGAACAAAAAGATGCCCTGAGAAGAATAAGAGAAAGAGGATACCTGATCGCCCTGACAGATCAGAACACCTTAAATTACTTCATCTACAGAGGAGAGCCAATGGGTTATCAGTTAACCCTTCTGGAAGATTTTTCAAGGAACCTCGGGGTCCCGCTAAAAATCATTGTCAGCAAAGATATTTCAAAATTATTCTACTATCTGGACTATCATGCGGCAGATGTAATTGCACTCCATCTGCCTGTTTCCCGTGAAGGGAAAAAACTGGTCCATTTCAGTGTGCCTTTGGAAGAAACCAGGCTGGTTCTGGTTCAAAGAAAAAAATCTTCCAATAATGCAACCCTTTTTATTAACACAGAAAATATAAAAAGCTCCCCTCCCGATACTGTATATATCAGACAAAACATATTTTTTGATCCATTTTATCAGCAATTCCTAAAACAAACCGGTCATCATACAATTCTAAAAGATTTACAGGGGATAAGTCAGGAAGATCTTCTCCGCTTGGTGTCAGAAGGTCAAATCGCTTATGCCCTCTGCCAGGAAAATGTAGTCATGGTGTACAAGCGATTCTATCGTAACATTGATGCTACCCTGGTCGTTTCTCCACTTTTTTCCTGTTCCTGGGGGGTCAGCCATGCTTCTGACTCCCTTCTCGTGAAGATCAATGAATGGATCAGTACATATAAATCTACCGGTCAGCTGAAAAAGACCTATCTGGATTACTTTGACAATCAGCGTATCGTCAATTTTTTCAAGAGTGATTATTTTTCAATTAACGGGAACAGCTTATCCCCCTTTGATGCTGAGATCAGGAGGTACAGTCCATGGATAAACTGGGACTGGAGACTGCTGGCATCGCTTATTTATGAAGAATCAAACTTCAGGCTTGGGCTTGTTTCATCTCATTCCGCCAGTGGTCTCATGCAGCTGATGCCTGAAACTGCAGCAAAATTCGGTGCCGACAGTATTTCTTCTCCTGCACAACAGATTGCAGCCGGAGTTAAATACATACGTTATCTTGAAAAAAACCTCCCTGCTGAAATTTCACACCCAAGGGAGCGAATTCATTTCCTCCTTGCTTCTTATAATGTCGGTATAGGCCGTATTCTCCTGGCCCGGGAGAAAGCAGAAAAATTCGGACGTGATCCGAATTTATGGAATGGGCATGTGGATTATTTTCTGCTGCGAAAATCAAGGAAGGATCCATATTTGAAAAACGACAGCTCAGCTTTTTTACCTGTGGACTATAAAATGGAAGGATTTGTGGATGACATCATGAACCGCTATCAGCATTATAAAAATCTTATCCCACAGTAACTGCTTGATCTTTCAGAAAAAACCCACAAATTTCACGGATAGATTCTTCAACCTGGATAAATTCAAAATCAAGTGTTCTTTTTAACTTCTCATTCGAATACCGGTAAACCTGGGAAGTCGTAATAGCCATCTCACGTGTAATTTCAGGTTTCGATCCTGTCAGAAATGCCCGGATCGCTTCTACCCTCCAGGCAGCCGATGTTAAGGCAGGAGGAACAATCACCGTGGGAGCCGGTTTGTCAAGGTATCTGGCTACAAAGGTAAAGAACTCCTGATAAGAGAGATTGTCGGAGGAGCAGATGAACCGCTCTCCAAAAACACCCCTGCCCATCAAGCTGATCATACTCCGGGAGATGTCCCTGACATCCACGTACCCGTTGACCCCGTTGGTGGCATACTTCAACCCTTCCCATACCAGTCTGAAAAGCCCTGAATTATCGTTCCAGTATCCGGGACCAAGAATAACCGAGGGATTGATGATCACCGCATTCAAACCTTCTTCCATACCACGCCATACTTCCCGTTCAGCCCCGTATTTACTGATGGAATAAACAGAGTTTTTTGATGATGGTTTCCAGTAAGTCTCCTCATCGCTTATGCCATTATTCTCAGCCCTCCCAAGCGTGGCAACAGAACTGACATAACAGAATTTCTGAACACCATGTTCAAGCGAGCGATTAATCAGGTTGGCCGTTCCATCGATATTCACCTTCAGCATGGCTTTATGGTCGCTGGGATAAAAGGAAACAACGGCGCCTGCATGATAAATCTCGCTGACTCCCTTCAAAGCATCCTCTATGGCACCAAAATCCAATAAATCTGCATCGGCCCATTCAATTCTGTTGAATAAAACATCTGCCTGTTCGGAATAATACGAAAATATCTTACGAACCATGGATATATCACTTGTTTTGCGCTTGATTGCGCGAACATTTATTCCTTTTTTGGTCAGATCGAAAAGAAGATGGGAACCTAGCAGGCCGGTTCCACCGGTTACGAGTATCATAAATTCTATTTTAACGCCAAAGGTAGGTAAAATGACTATTCTTTGGTTAGAACCTCAAACCTGATCCGGAGGGTTTCCCCTTTGTTATCTATGAGGGTAATAAGATGGAATCCTTTTGCAGGGGAGATGGCCATCTGATGGATCTGTGAGGTTGATCCTATAAAACGTTTATCCAGGTGCCAGTATACGACAGCTGACGGATCGCGATGAGCCAGTTTGAATACCGTACTTCCAGTTTTTCCGTCAAGGTCAACAGGAATATATATCCTTGAATTGGGCTTGGGATAAATCATATCCATGTTTCGTATTTCTCCAGCCGGAGCACAATCAGGGCGAAATGGTGGCAGGACCTTATAAAACGGGTTTTTATTCCGGAAATACCATTCCTGAACCGGGGGTAAAACGAACCAGGAAATATGCTGCATGTTTTCAGGCGTTTCACAGCTTGAATTCACCTGCCATTTCCCTGTTTTATCCAGGTGAATAATCTGATGAAAAGGACAGGATTCCGTGATGGCTCCAGATTTCTGGATCCAGACAGTATCAATCAAATCGCAAACCGGAGAAACACGGTATCCGCTATAATGGCAAACCGGGACAGGAATCATTTCTTCATAAGGTGTCTGGAACCAGGAAGTCGGGGGCAGGGTTTTGAAAATATCAAAAAGCACCGGAGCAGCGACATTTATTCCGGTCAACCCTGGCCGGCCTTCTCCGGAAGCATTTCCCACCCACACAGCCACAACGAATTCAGGAGTGATCCCGATGGCCCAGGCATCACGGTTACCAAAACTTGTTCCTGTTTTCCAGGCAATCTTTGATCCGGATTCGAACCGTTGCCATTGCTGTTCTTCATCCGGCCGAGCAACTTCTACCATGGCCTCCAGTGTCAGCCATATGGAAGCTGCGTCAAACCATGATTTCCGATCCTTATATACGAGCGGAACCCCGGGGAGTCTTTTGTAAACAGGCGGATGAAAATCTGCTTTGTTGTAATGTGCTTTTGATTCCGAAAAATGATTTAATGTTCGTGCCATCGATGCATAAATACCCGATAAATCCCATAATGTTGCCTCTGCTCCCCCTAAAATGAGTGCCAGTCCGTAATGATCTGCCGGCTTGGTCAGAGTAGTCATTCCGATATTTCGGAGGAAGGTGCAGAACTGATCATAACCATAAGTCTGAAGCATTTTCACAGCAGGGATGTTCAGTGATCTTGATAAGGCCCGTTTGGCGGGAACCGCTCCGTCGTAAGAAAGGGTGTAATTTTCAGGAATGAAACCTCCTATTTGCATCGGGATGTCGGGCACCAGAGTATTAGAGAGAATCAAGCCATCGTTCAACATGGCAGCAAAAAGAAAAGGTTTTAAAATACTTCCTGTACTTCTTGGAGAAGTAATGATATCGACATTATTCCCCTGCCCTTTTCTGTCCGACTCCGGAAGGTTTCCAACATAGGCCAGAACATGGCCTGTATTGACTTCCATAACCAGGGCAGCCGCATTATGTATTTCATTGGCTCTTAGCTGAATGGAATGAAGCTGCAAAATACTGGAAACCCGTTCCTGTAGGATATATTTCAGGGTTGTCCGCAACAAAGTTCCTTTACTGCCTTCTTTCACTATCCTGTCAAGTAAATGAGGTGCCAGTTGCGGAAGTGGAAATGGCCTGCCTGGAAGAGGTTCGCTTTTGGCCATTGAACAGGTTAGTGAATCGATTAATCCCCGCTTATTCAGGGTTTCAAGAAGTTTGTTTCGCTTTATCATCAGTTGGGTCAGGTTGCGGCCGGGATAAATCAACCCCGGGCTATTGGGCAAAACAGCCAGGGTAGCCGATTCAGCCCAGGAAAGGTTATCGGCATCCTTTCTGAAATATCGCCAGGCAGCAGCTTCCAGCCCGACTACATTGCCTCCGAACGGAGCATGCGAAGCATACATCCTTAAAATATCCGATTTGCTATGGGTGATCTCCATGCGGAAAGCCAGAACCAGTTCAATGACCTTCTCCAGGTATGTACGTTGTCTGTTTTTCCGGGCTAGCCTGATCAGCTGCATGCTAATGGTACTGCCTCCGCTGACAACCCGGTGGTTCTTCACATTGAGCAGAGCAGCCCTGAATAAAGCAATGGGGTTAAATCCAGGATGATACCTGAAATACCTGTCTTCGTATTGAATGATTGACTGCCTGAATTTTTCCGGAATATTTTCGGATTCAGGGAATCGCCATTGCTGATCAGCGGCGATTTTTGCTCCCAGCAACTGATCGTCCTGATCCAGCAGAACCGTTGAAGTTGAATCCCGAAATAATGGACTGGGGAGTGAAAACCAGAAAAACAGAAATAAAATCCCCGGAACCAACCAAATCAGGATCTTTTTTTTCATTTTGAAGCAGGCAAAACATCCACCCAGTAACCCGGAACCCTAGCATTGATCGTATGATCATACATGGCTTCACAACTTATCGAAGGAAGATAAAATCGTCCTGTATAAGTAGCTATCAGCATCACTCTGAATACTTTCGACTGGTTAGGATTCAGATCAAAGAAAGTATAAATCCTGTCGTCACGCACATCCTGATAATCGAATGCCGAAGCTGCTGTACCGGCTTCAGCGACAATGCTGTTCCTTGAATTAATAATTTCCCATCCGGAGGGAAAAACCTGTGATAAAGCCAATTGCCGATACTTCCCAAGAATTCCCGGATTAGTTATCGTGATTTCAGCCATAAAACTGTTGCCCTGATTTAAATGCTGAGGCGAAATCTTATCCCCTTTAACTGATTTATAAACTACAGCTATTTTCAGGTTATTTGCCGTTGCTGTTGTGTCACCCCTGGCAGGGATTCCCTGTAGTATAAGCCGGGCAAATAATACATTTTTACTGTTGTTGGCAACCTGTAGTGTTCCTCTACTTCCGGGTTGAGGATCAACCGGGTAAGTTACCAGGCTTTTTTTACTAATCGCTTCCGTTATTTCTCCGGAATTCAGGCGGTAAGTGGCATTGATACCGTTTCCGGCTGATTTTCCGGAAAATTTTGTTATTGCCATTAATGCAAAAGCCGTTGATTGTGTACTGTACTGCGCATTGCTGCAAAGGTCAGCGGAAATTTCCTTAACGAGCGGCATGGCTTTGGTTCTCATATTCATTAATGTCAGCGCTTCCAGTATCATTGCTTTGTCGCGCAATTCCGAACCATAGGTAAATCCCTGTTCGCGATATGGCTTTATGGACATGGTTGCAGAAGAAACAAGCTGTAGGGCAAGTTCCGGCTTCCCTGCAAGCTGATACGCAGCTGCCAGGCACCAGCGGGCAGAAACCGGCAGGTCCTTTTTTTCTAGAAGTCGGTTCATCGAGCCTAAGACCGGCTTTCTGGCAAGGGCAAGAACATACAGCCGGTATGCCTGCATAAGTTCATCATTAAAGTAACTGGCATTATAATTCCATGAAATAGCCTTCTGGCGGAGGTACTCATAAAGGGCTGGCAAGGTATTGACTGTAACTGAATATCCTTTTTGTTCTGCCTCCAGCAGAAAATGTCCGGTATATGCACTTCCCCAGTCATCAGCATAGGAAGAACCCGGCCAATAACTCATTCCGCCGTTTGAGAGCTGAAAAGACCTGATCTTCTGAATAGATGCCCGGATATTTTGATTGATTCTGGCTTTGTTTTCTTCCGAAAGCTCAAGCAGATCGGTAAGAAACAGTTGTGGAAATGAGGCAGAAACCGTTTGTTCAATGCATCCGTAAGGATAATTAATCAGCTCTCCCAGGCGGTCTTCCAGATTTAAGGGAGGAATTGAAGAAAGTTCAATGTAGCCCTTATTGGTACCCGGAATCCCGACAGGCTGATAAGCAGTGGTCCATGTATTACCTGGCTGAATGGTTTTCTCCCAAACATCCGTTACCCTCGGATTGGGGTTACGGATATCAATTTCAATCGAATACTCCGCTTTTATGCCTCCGCTGACTGCCAGTATTCTTACCTTTCCCATCCCTGTTGCTTCCTTTACCTTCAGGTCGAACGATACCAGCTGATCTCCTGTTTCATGGAAGACTACAGATTGTGAATTATTTCCCTGTATTGAAAACATTTCATTGGGTTCAATTTCGATATTAACATTCTTGATGTTCTTCTCCATGGCAAAAACGCTGACTGGCAGCTTAACCGATTCCCCGGGACCAAGTACCCTTGGCAAAGTTCCTAATACCATCAGGGGTTTTTTCACCTTGACCGACTTTTCTTCCTTTCCATATGCTCCATCCTTACCGGCAACAACCATAACACGTACTGAACCAACATACTCTGGCATGATAAAGGAGTGAGTCCTGGATTGTCCTTTCCCCAGTTCATAGGGGCCGAAAAATTTCACCATGGGTTTGAACCTGTTTGCTTTCAGTGCTCCTTTAACATCACCTTCCTGATCCCCGCCGATGCTCAGTATCCGCTGCAAATCTCCGGAAAATGCTCCCATGACCTGATCAAACAAATCCCAGGTTTTTACACCCAATGCTTCTCTGGCATAAAAGGTACTCCATGGATCAGGGGTCTTGAAACGGGTAAGATCCAATAAACCTTCATCCACTATGGCAAGGGTATAGGTCATTGCTTTTCCATTGGTTTCTTTTATGCTGATACCGGCTGTTTTTCCCGGTGTAAAAGCAGACAGGATACTGATGACTGGGTTCAGGTGAGTCCCGGGATTTTCTACAATCACAGGAAGCAATCCATAGAGTCGAATCGGAAGATCATTTTTAACCTGCGCATGAGGCTGTATCAAGGTCACATAAGCATAGCAATTGGGTGCCATATCAGCTGTAGCCGGAAAAGTGATATCTGTGGTACCCTGTTGTGTCGGAACCCAGAATGACCGGAGGACAGCTGATCCAGATTCCAGGGTGATCAGTGCCCTGCCATCGGGGGAAGTTGGTATGGTCAGTTTTACCTGATCTCCGACCTTGTATTTGTCATGGTCGGAAGTAAATGTAAGCATGGAAGCAGCTTGTTTCTCACCTCCGGGCATACGGTAATAACCTGGCCAGTCAACATAAACAACACGGGCGGCAGCATGTCCCGAACTCAGGTCGGTGACTTTGATCAGGTACCTGCCCCAATCATCATGCCCGGCCATGAATTGAAAAACCGACTTTCCTCCGGTAGTTCTCACTGTCGCTGAATCTATAACCCGAAGATGGGAAGTAGAAATAAAATCAGCATCACCCGATTCAGAATCATCCCACCACCAGCGCCATTCCAGTTTATAAACTTCAACTTTAAGCCGGTTCGAGGGAACCACTTTACCATCGGGAAAAACATTGATCAAATCAACTGCATAGGTTTTATCGGTATAAAGCACTCTGTCGCCCCGGTTGGTTTGAGGAATGTTTAAACCAGCATAGGTTTTATAAGGATAAAATGGAATCGAAAAGCGGTCAATACTGAAATCACCCCCATCTTCAAAAACCATTGTTTCGAAATTAGCCCTGAGTACCCCAGGTGCCACATTCAGCATATGAATTTTTGGATTTATTGTGACCCGGCCGTTTTCATCCAGTCTGCCGTCAAAAATACTGATGTTCTCGGCACTGAAACTGGCAGTGGGATTTGAGAAGGTATAAGCCGGATATTGCTTAAATGTTGTGGTCGATTTTGTCAGCGTAAGATTGACCTTAGCTTTAAGGTTTCTCGCTGTCGAACCGGTAAGCCATTCAGCCTCCAGGACAACCGGAGGAATATTATCCTGTATCAATTGTGTGGTTTTAAAATCCATATTGATTTTCAGTCGGTTGGGTTTAATCGTTTCAATTTTAAGTGTTTTCTGAAAATCAACACCGCCAACACTCACTTTAGCCAGCCAATTGCCTGTCGGAGCACCCGGGGAGGTAGCCGTACTGAAATTATAAAAACCGCTGATCCCTGTGGTTCTGACCAGGCGGTTTATGAGCTGCCCGCCGGGATTATAAAGCGAAAAAGTAAGCGGATGATGGACAGGAAGCTGTTTCGATTTATCTTCAAGAATGAAGGTGAGGAATATAGAATCGCCGGGGCGCCAGACCCCTCTTTCACCGTAAATAAAGCCTTTGATGCCTTTTTGTACCGGTTCTCCGCTGACATCAAACATACTCAACGAAAGGGCAGAACCATCGGATAGTTTAAGATAGCCGGTTTGTTTATCCTTGCGTGCCACAATAATAAAAGGTTTCTTTTTTACGGGGATGACAGCCATTCCGTCTTTATCCGTAACCGTTTTCCCAAGGCCCTGAAGTTGGTAGTTATAACATTCCAAACTGACTCCAGACAAGGGCCGGGCTGTGACAATATCCGTGACATAAAGGTGAATGTTCCCATCGCTGCCAGCTTTCACTATGATTCCAAGATCGGAGGCAAATACATTCCTGGTGATGGATTTGTTGAAATAATAGGATAACTTACAGGGATCATCACGGTCATTCCAATCATAATCATTCCATCCCCCATCGGAATAATCATTATCCATATAATTGCTGTAATACCCCCAATCTTTTTCGCTGTCAGCCTCCGGATCCTGCAGCACAACCATTTCATTGTTTGAATTATCCGACATGCTGTTTCCGGAACAAGAATACGTGGAGTATTTCTGTTTAAATCCCAGAATTACCGAATAAATAGCACCGGGTTCTGTCTTCATTAAGGTGGAAAGATCAATGGAATAACGATTCCATTTCCGGAAGTCAGATCCCCCAGACAGAGGAATGGTTTTCTTCAGCACGACCCGGCCAACCCTGACAAGTTCCGAGTTGCTGTTCAGGTCATTGATCTGCAGAAATTGTAAAATGTTCTTCTCGAAAATTCTTACTACCTTGATGTCAACAGCTTTTAGATTGACTGCCTCAAAAGGCAGCAACATTCCGTTTGAACTGGGAATGATATTGCCTTCCCCGACAAAACGAATATTGGGAGCAGCAGATTCGATATTAAATTCTTCCGAAATTTTCTTCCCGAGCTGAACATCATTTAAATTCCTGATTGAGGATTCAAGGGTAAGTCTTGCCTTATCTCCCTGAATGTCATGAAAATAAATTCTCAATTCATTATCATCAACGGAATAGCGCATATCCATTTGCTTTCCGATCCGTATTAGCCCGTTAAGATTCTGATCTTTTTTAAGCGGATCAGAAAACTGAACCAGGAGGCATTGTTCAGCATCAGTAACGTGGCGAATTCCCATGAATCTGAAATCTCCCAGGGCAGGAATTTCCACCTCACAATTTCCAGTTGTTTTTGAATCTATTGGTTTCCCGACCCATTCCAGCCTGACCTTGCCGAATGAACTTCCCCTGAAAATAGAATCAACTGTAAAGGAATGAACCCGTTTACGGGATTCATGTATCCAGCTTATGGGTAATTTTTTCCCGTTTTGGGTTGCTGTCAGAACTTTTTCCACCTTTTCATCCAGGGCAAGATCTGCCGTTGACAGGGAGCCATAAAGAAATTCCCTGGAAAGGTCTGATTGGGTGTAAGCTTTGTGGTTGGCGACATCGACAGAGATTTCCTGCTTCATGGTCTGGAATTGGAAGACCATGGTTTTCAGTGAATCAGGAACCTGAATAAGTTCAGAAAGCTTGAACTGAACCGTAAACACCTCATCCTGTGGAAGTAGCGTATCCGGCCTGAATTCAAGCGTACGGTTATCGATCCAGTAGGTTTTCCCGGCCACCGCGGGATTCAGCTTGAAATAATTTTGTTCAACCGGCAGATTAAGGGAAAGAGAGTCGGTAAAATCATCTGTAAGCCTTACTTTTATGGAAGAATGGGTTGATATTACCCCGGATGTAAACGCCTGTATATATTCGCGGAAAGCAGGATTGACTGATATCAGGGTGGTTGTTCTCCTGTCCTTGCAGGATTGACTAATCAGAAAAATCAACAGGCAAAGGGCAAGGTTTGCAGTTAGGAAATAATTTTTTTTCATAGCGAAGGTTTTTCTCTATTGTTTTGTCTAAACAATATTACTAAGATTTTATGAAAAATCTCCATCTTTGTACTGTCTAACTAAATCAATTACAATTATGTTTAAAAAACTCCTTTCACTGTTCACACTGGCATTGATTTTTCTTGCTTCCTGCAACCAGGGAACAAAAACTCCGGCTACCGCCGTTGTTGAAGATACGGCGAAACTCCTTGTTGCTTCCTTCGACACTTCTGCCTATCGTTTTGTGGATAAACCGGTCATCATTGAAGGCACAGTATTCCATACCTGCAAACATAGTGGCAAGCGTCTTTTTCTGGTTGACGGTACCGACAGCATCCGTGTTAAAATCACTACCGGCCCGGATATTGTAAAATTTGACGAAGCGCTCACTGGAAGCCGGATACGCATACTCGGGATCCTGAAAGAGGAGCGCATTGACGAAAAATATTTATCGGAATGGGAAAACGAAATAAAAAAGCCCAAAGAAAATCATGAGACCGGAGTACACACTGGCGCCATGGGACATGAAGACCAATCAATACAGGATAAGTTGAACCAGATCAATGAACTTCGAGCCGATATTAAAAAGAGCGGGAAGGATCATCTTTCCTTTTATTCTGTTGAAGCCATCCGCTTAGAAGAGATTAAATAAGTATGCAGCGGAAAACATTAAGGCATTGGAACAATGCTTTACACCGTGATCTGGGTTATCTCTTTTTCGGAATGACATTCATTTATGCCATCTCGGGAATAGTACTTAACCATTTCAAATCGGGAGATTTTGCCCATCCTGATTATTCAAAATCCTTCTGGGAGTTCAAAGTTAAACCCCCGGAGAATGGAAAAATCGATCAGGTTTATATTAATCATGTCCTTGCTGAATCCGATGAAAAAGGACATTATAAGAGCCATATTATGAGTGGTGAAACACTGAAAATATTTCTGACCAATGGCTCCCTGGCTGTCAATGTTAAAGACGGAACTGTTTTTCAGGAAAAAAGACAGTCAAGGTATATTATTAAGGAGTTTAACCTTTTGCACTATAACAATATAAAAAAATTATACACCTGGTACTCAGATATTTATGCCATTGCTTTAATCTTACTGGCCATTACCGGCCTTTTTATTTTAAGGGGAAAAAACGGAATACTGGGACGGGGAGCATGGCTGACAGCCATCGGGATTATCATCCCAGCCCTTTTCCTGTTGTTTTATATGTAAAAAGGCTGTCCCACAAACCGGGACAGCCTTCTAATTTTCATTTAAAAACAGTTGGTTAGTAACGGCTTTTAAATCCACCGCCTGAGCCGCCACCCGAACGTTGATTGTCGCGGTTGAAAGGTTTGCGCTCCGTTTTAGGACGGGCAATAGAAACCGACATTACTTTGCCATCGAATTCGGCATTGTTTAATTCTTCAATTGCTTTATCTGCTTCTTCATCGTTTTTCATTTCGACAAAACCAAAACCACGTGATTTTGATGAATATTTGTCGGTAATAACTTTGGCAGAAATAACTTCGCCATAATCGGTAAAAGCCTGCTTCAGATCTTCATCGTTGATCCTGAAACTCAAATTTGACACATAAATGTTTTTCATCTTGAAATAATTTAATTAATTGATACTTGTGACTTTGAGTTTCAATATCGAAAAGAATACCGTGCGGTTGAAGCTGCGAAGAGCTGAGAACGACTGAAGGATTGCTTAGCGGACGATTTACTACTCAAATAAAATACAAAGGTACAACAAATAATTGTTTTCCAATGATAAACAATCTTAATGCTGAATACAATTACGAAAATATCTAAAAACCCTGATAAAAAAGTTCACCAGGGTTTTCAATGTTGTTTTTTACAAAAGGATTTCCGTCAAGTCTAGCTGGTCTTATATTTTGACGAATGCATCAGCTTTTCAATTGCTCTCACTGTAAAGTTTACATCACTTGTGCGATTTTTACCATGGAATGGCATGCAATTATTGGCATAGTAACTGATTCTCGCATCCGTTCCGGCCAGTTCAAAGATCGTTTTATCACCCTCTCTCATCGATTTAGGGCTGATAATATCTTTGTAGAAGAACCTTTCATTGGATTCAGCTGTGATTTTATCTTCGACACAATTAAAGATCCCATTATAATACAGAATGCTGTCTTCTTTAAAGAAAAACAGATGAAATGCCCATTCTACCCATCTTTGTTTGTCGTCAAAGCCAATTCTCCAGGCATCTCCAACCGGAAAACAGATGACAAAAGTTGGCGCTTTTAATTCATCTTCATCCTCTTCATCGATGTCGAATTTTTTAGCTGCCGAGGTTACCAGGTTGGTTAAATCTTCTTCCACCCAAGTATCAATCTGACTATCGGCTGGACGCGCCTTGTAGGTAGCTTTCTGTTTGAGATAAGGGGCAATGAACATAAAGTAAATGATCGCCAAAATACCGGCAAAAAGCAACCAGGTAATGATACTGCTTTTTATAATCAAACCAAGTATAAGCAATACTACCAGTAATCCGGCAAACCATTTTAACGTCTGCTTTACCGGAAAACTTGGTACCGGAGCATAAAACCAATCGTAAATTTGTTGTTGTTTTTCCATGAGTACAAAATTTTAGTTACTGTTTTTTATTCGGGAAAGAATCACTTCATCTTTGATCACGACATGTTCAAGGATCAGGTCTATGTCGTCAGCAGCCTTAGGCAAGGAATCACCTTCAGTAATCAACGACCCTGGGCCTGGTTCCGACATCATCATTCCATTGGCAGGATAGAAATCATTTTTGACCATGGCCAAAAAATAATAATATTTGGCCTGACGGTCCATTTGTATGGCTGTCTTTACATATTCTTCTATCTTTTTGATATCCTTGATCATCAGCTTACGCGGTTTTTTTCCCCCGGTAAGGGTGATAGCATAATGATAATAGATGTCGGGGTTATCCGGTGACTGATCAATAGCTTCTTTAAAGTTACGGGAAGCCAGGTCATAATTCTTTAAACCAAGGTAAAATAAACCCAGAGAGTGCAAGGCATTGGTATCTTTAGGATCCTGGGTAGCCTTTTCTTTGAAATACTGAGTATATTGCCGGGTTAAATCTGAATCCAGTTTAAACGGATTGACCTCCGATTTGATGATGTTCACACTTCCGCAATAGCCGCAGGTGGTATTCGTTGGAGAGAGGTTGGCCCCGCATCCATTGCATTGGAGAATTTCAATTTTTGCCATACTTATTTCCGAATCGTTCTTTTAAAAACTTCCAGTTGATCAAGGGTATTTTGAACAAACGAATTTATTGATTTTTTTAATTCCTCAGGATTTGTTTCAGTGGAAGAAACAAAATTGTCAACGAAAGTATTGATACTTTTTAAAATATCGGATAGTCGGTTAAAATTGGATTCCTGCTCGAGCGCATTATGGGGTAAAAAACGAATAATCCCGCTTACTTTTTCCAGTTCAGAGCCAAAATTGGATTCTGTTTGTCCGGTGATCCCCTTTTCTTTGATCAGTCTGCGGAATTTTTTTTCCGATAACTCAAATTCCGTTTTCAGTGCAGTAACTTTTTCTGAATTAATGGCTTCCGCTGTAATACTTTCCTGGTGATGAATTCCTGTTTGCGCGAGAAATCCCGCTAAAACAATGGTAATTACTGTTCCAATGATGATAACAGAGATGAAAATATTAACGGAAATTGATTGGGTAAAAAACAGATTGTACAGCAGGGTGATCAAACCTCCCAGGATCAGGTAGTAAATCAGAACTGTTCCGATGGAGGCATAAGCCACACTTGAACCTCCTGTAATACCAGATCTGAATTGCATCAAGCCGATATAGAAAAATAAAACCAGTTCAAGGAAACATACATATCCGAGATTAAAGAAAAACAGGGTCGTTTTTTCAGGATTTGTATTTAAAAAATAAAATAAAAAAACTGTCACAGCAATAACAATAACCGCAAGGGTTGCCGTGAGAATGGGAATTTTTGACTTTGTCATGTTCGCCTGTTATTAATGTGTTACATACTTGGTGGAGGGGGTGGAGGGGGCGGTGGAGGGGGAACTGCTCCGAACACCTGTTGTAGTTCGGGCTGATTACCCGCCTTGTCCCATTGTGCCATGCCCGGTCTCCAGACCATGGTATCCCTGGAAATTTGGGCTTTTTGTGCAAATTCAGCCAACTGGTTCAGGTTAAACGGACCCTGCTGGGCATTGTTTACAAGAACATGAAACATCAGTACTGGGGGAGGAGGCGGAACGTTAGGGGGAACATTGGGATTAAGGTTTGGGGCATTCACGTTTACCTGATTCCCGATAGAACCCATCTGGTTTCCGAAAGCACCTCCGATACCGACACCCATTCCAAGTCCCATGCCCGCTCCCATCACGCTTCCCGCAGAACCTTCATTTCCGGCGGCGGTTTCCATCACATCAAAGGAACGTTGCTGAGCATAGGTAAAGCCTTCAATTTCACGTTGCAACTTGTTTGCCATGGCACTGTTGATCTGCTCAACCTGAGGATGATCAGCAGGATAATTGATCGATTCCGTATAGAAATTCGTGATCAGAATGCCATATTTTTCAAATTCTTCGAATACTCTTTCTTTGCAAAGATTAGATACTTCGTCGGTCTTGGCTGGAAGATCAATTACCGATACCTTTCTTTCAACAATGTATTTTGCAATGGTATCGCTGGTCTTGGTGATAATCAGGGAGGTAAATTGATCCAGAATGGTTTGGGTATCCGTGATATGCTGGGTCCCGACAATCTGGTTTAAAAAATTCGTGGAATCTTTGATCTGAATCCCGAATTCCCCGTATGCCCTTACCGGAATGATCACCCCCCATTGCGGATCACGAAGGCTCATCGGGGTTTTCGTTCCCCATTTCAGGTTACGCTTGATGGTTTTATTAATAAACCAGACTTCCGCGGTGAAAGGAGTGTTGCCTCCAAATGGCAGGTTGACCAGCTTCTGTAAAATCGGGATATTACTGCTTGATAGTGTATGTGTTCCCGGACCAAAAACATCCAGGGCTTTACCCCCTTTGAAAAAAACAGCTTCCTGGCTTTCGTTCACGATCAGCTGGGCACCGATCGATAAGTTTTCATAGGGAAATTTCCATACCAGTTCTTCGGCCAGACCATCATATTTTATGCGGTCAATCATGCCTTTTCTTTCTTCACCTTTACCATCAAAGGTCTCACCGTCTGTTCGTTGTTTATTAAATATTCCCATAAAATAAAAATTACCGTGAAAGATAGATCGAATAACACAAAACCGGCAAACAGGAGTTGCCAAATTGCTATATGCAAAAATAAAATTTTTAAAATATCAGCATATATATTTCCGTACTAATTTATGAATTCATACTTATGGCTTGTCAGATGAATTTAAAGTATTTTTGCATAAATTATTGAATATTTGTTTAGTGTGCCGTTAATTTAAACCAAGGAGAAATAGCAATGGGAACCACGAATTCCATCAAAAAAATGATCATTATGCTGGTTTGTTTAATCTGCCGGCTTACCCATCAGGGACAGAATGCAAACCAGCAGACATTCCTGGTTGATTACGTCAATCCATTTATCGGCACCCAGGAAATGGGACATACTTTTCCCGGAGCCAGTGTGCCATTTGGTTTTGTCCAACTCAGTCCGGATACCGATACCATCCTGTATGAAAAAGACGGAAAATACAATCCGGAAGTTTATCGTTACTGTGGAGGATACCAGAATGCGGATAAAACCATCGTGGGTTTCAGCCATACGCACTTTAATGGTACCGGACATTCGGATCTGGGTGATATTCTTATCATGCCAACCATTGGCAAACTCCAGTTAAATCCGGGCACGGCAGATCACCCGGAAAACGGTTACCGTTCCCGTTTCAGAAAGGAAACAGAATTCGCTTCTCCCGGATATTACAGGGTTCATCTCGATGATCCGGATGTGGAAGCAGAGATGACTGCCACCTCGCGTTGCGGGTTTCATCAATACACTTTTCCGCAGAACGACAGTGTTCATTTCATCCTGGACATGATACACGGAATTTATAATTTTGAGGGAAAAGTGCTTTGGACCAGCATCCGGGTAGTCAACGATACGCTGGTAGAAGGTTTCCGCATCACCAGTGGCTGGGCTCGGACACGCTACCTGTATTTTGCCCTGAGCTTCACGAAAGCATTTAAAAGCTATGGTTACCGGAATGAAGATAAACCGGCTTACCGTGGTTTCTGGCGAAGGTTCAAAGTCAATAACGATTTTCCGGAGATGGCAGGCAAAAAACTCAGGGCATGGTTTGACTTCAGCACTGCCCAGGGAGAAAAGATAGGAGTCAGGGTGGCCTTATCAGCCGTAAGCACGGAAGGAGCCCTGAAAAACCTGAAGGCAGAGATCCCACACCGTGATTTTGAAAAGACAAGAAGCGAAGCCCGGGCTTACTGGGAAAATGAATTCAGCCGGATCAGGATAGAAGGGTCAACGGATAGAAAAATCAATTTCTACACGGCTTTATATCATGCCCTGCTATCCCCGGTGATATATATGGATGTGGATGGAAAATACCGTGGGATAGATCAGGAGATCCATAAGGCAGAAGGATTTACCAACTACACCATTTTCTCTCTCTGGGATACCTACCGTGCCCTTCATCCCTTGCTGACACTCCTTTATCCTGAACGTACTTCAGATATGGTCAGCTCGATGCTGGCCCATTGGGAGCAAAGTCCGGAGAAGATGTTACCTGTCTGGTCGCATCATGGAAATGAGAATTGGTGTATGATCGGTTATCACAGCATTCCGGTCATTGCAGATGCTTATGTGAAAGGAATCCGCGGATTTGATGTGGAAAAGGCCATGCAAGCCTGTCTGTCATCGGCAAATAACCGGTATTATGAAGGTGTTCCCGATTATATCAAATATGGGTTTGCTCCGGACGATAAAGTCGGGAATGCCGCTTCGGTCACCCTGGAATATGCTTATGATGATTTCACCCTGGCCTGCTTCGCTGAGGCCATCAGCAAATCAAATGATGTTACTGAAAAAATAAAGCTGAATGCCTTCAATGAAATGCCCGGCTATTTTAAAAGAGGGCAGAATTACAGAAATATTTTCGATAAGTCCACCGGCTTCATGCGATCAAAAAAATCGGATGGTTCCTGGAAAAGCCCTTTTGATCAGCTCAGCACACACGGACAGGGCTTTATTGAAGGAAATTCCTGGAACTATTCATTTTTCGTTCCCCAGGATGTGCCGGGGCTCATTGACCTCATGGGAGGCGAAAAGCATTTCATCCGGCGACTGGATTCGCTCTTCACCATGCCACTCGATGATAAATATTTCGCCGAAACCGAGGATGTTACCCGTGCCGGCTTGATCGGCAATTATGTGCACGGCAATGAACCCAGCCATCATATCGCTTATCTCTACGACTGGACATCACAGGCCTGGAAGACCCAAGAGAAAGTCCACCTCATCGTCAATACCATGTACCGCAATGCTCCCGACGGACTCTGCGGCAACGATGATTGCGGACAAATGAGTGCCTGGTATGTTTTCAGCGTACTTGGTTTTTACCCGGTTTGTCCCGGAACTCCGGTCTATGCCATAGGCAGTCCCTGTGTCAGCGAAGCAACCATTCAGCTTAATGATGGAAAAAATTTCTCCATTAAAGCTAAAGGACTGAGCGAAAAAACCATTTTTATCCGGTCGGTAAGCCTGAACGAGAAAAAACTGGAAAAACCATTCCTGCTTCATTCTGACATTACTGCCGGAGGAGAATTAGTCTTCACTATGTCATCCCATCCATAGTTATCATCATTCCTAGACTAAAAAAACAAGTAAATTGTGAGTTTGATCCCGTATTTTCATACCATTGCCGAAAAAATACTCCATTTTGAATTTTCCGGGTTATTTTTGATGCAGTAAAATCCATTTATCATGAAAAAACAACTGATCCTCTTTCTTTTCGGGCTGCCCCTTTTAAGCATAGCCCAGACAGCCTTCAACCCGCCGGCCACTATAAAAAAACCTGTTGTGGATACCCTTCATGGATTTTTGCTAACAGATAATTTCCGCTGGCTGGAGGATAAAACTGATCCGGATGTAATAGCCTGGACCAAAGCCCAGCATGACTATACCGTTCAGTACCTGAATGCCACCCAGAAAAACCATTCCGGGCTCCGCGAGGAAGTTACCGCTTATATCGATATGGATTATGAAGGCCCACTAAGCAAAGAAGGGAAAAGGGTATTTCAGACCATGAAAAAGAAAGGCGACAAACAATCTTCTGTTTACACCATCCTTGATGGTAAGAAAATCCAGATCTGGGACCCTGTAAAACTCGACACCTCAGGAAAAACATCCACCACTTCAGTCCAGTACACCTACGACGGGGAGCGGGCTGCCGTGAGCGTCCAAAAAAGCGGAGCAGAGATTTCCACTACTTATATCATTGACACCCGTACAGGAAAGATCCTTTTCTCTCCCCTTGAAAATATTTTCGGTTACCAGTGGACAAAAGACCAGCAGCATGCCTATTTCACCATCCGCAGCCAGGCAGACGTTGACAGCCAGGCACCCCTGAAGACTTACCTCTGGAAAGTAGGCGACCCTGTTGAAAAAGCGCAGTTCCTCGGAACCACCAAGGATGCTAAGGATTCCTATTATATTTACGACAACCGTTACAGTGATGTTACTTTCTATGGGGAAGGCAATTTTAATTCGAATACATGTAAAATGAGAAAAACAGGAACCAACGACGAAGGTTCTCTGATTTATGAAAGTCAGGAATTCCAGGCATATCCCTGGGCAATTGGAGACAAACTCTATATTCTGACCAATGACCATGCCCCCAATTACCACTTCATGGTTACCACTAAAGATAAACCCGCATACAAGGACTGGCAGATCCTTATTCCTGAAGGGTCCAATGTAATAGAAAACGTAGAAGTACTGAAAGATGGAAGACTGATCGTCCAGGATAAAAAAGATATTCAGAGCAGGCTCACCCTTTTTGACTCAAAAGGAAAAATAATCAAACCCATTGAATTACCTGAAATCGGGAATGTGAATTATGTGAATTATGACCGGGAAGAAGATTCTGTTTATATCTACCTGAGCACCTTCACTTCACCCGGAAGAATGTATGTCGCCTCCCCTTCCAATTTCAAATGGAGACTTTACTATTCCCGGGAACTTCCTATTGATATGAGCAATATCGTGGGTGAGATAAAATTTTACTATTCGAAAGACAGTACCCGTATTCCATGTCTTGTGGTGCACAGGAAAGACATGAAAACAGATGGGAACAATCCGGTTCTTTTAACCGCATATGGCGGTTTCAGGGTTGGTATTTCACCTGGATACTATGGATATTATGCTCCCTTCATCAACCGGGGGGGAGTGGTCGTGGAACCGGGGATCCGCGGAGGGGATGAATATGGTGAAAAATGGCATGAAGATGGAATGCTTCTCAACAAGCAAAATTGTTTCGACGATTTTAATGCCTGTGCCGAATGGCTGGTCAGGGATAAATATACCAACACCGGTAAAATTGTTGCAGAAGGAGGAAGTAACGGAGGGTTGCTGATGGGAGCCATTGCCACCCAACGGCCCGATCTATACAAATCGGTAATCTGTGCCGTTCCCTTGCTTGATATGATCCGCTTCCATAAATTCCTGATTGCCCGTTACTGGATCCCTGAATATGGATCCTCTGACAATGAAGCTGATTTCAGGAATTTACTGGCCTATTCTCCCTACCAGCATATCCGTCAGGGAATCAACCTGCCAACCATGCTAATCAGGACCGGCGCCAACGACAGCCGGGTGGACCCCTTGCATGCAAAAAAATTCACCGCTGCCCTTCAGAATAATCCCGGACAGATCAACCCTATACTGCTATATATCGATTATAACGTCGGGCATGGTTCAGGGCAGGCCACCAAACAAAGGATTGATAACATCATGGTTGATTTCGAGTTTTTACTTAACCAGCTCGGAATGTAATCATTGCATCTTTTTCGGCTTAGTAAGTAATCCTGCAATATCGCCAGTTCCATTATTTCCAATGTGACTGATTAATAATTTTCTTGACTTTTCGATCAGAATCTGTTATTATTGCAAAATCATTTTGATATCATATTAATATCTCAAATTTTGCAACATGGAAAAAGAAAAAGTCTATTCAACTGCATCGGGGTATAAAAGTCTCCTGGTTTTTGCCGGATTGCTGGGTCTTGGAATAAGCCGGCTTGTTTTCTTCGAACAGACCATCATCGGGATCATTCTGGCAATATTGTGCATAGCTGCTGCAATATTTACAGCCATCGGGCTTATCGTTGTTAATCCCAATGAGTCATCGGTGCTCGTGCTGTTCGGGGAGTACAAGGGAACAATTAAGTCGAACGGCTTCTTTTGGGTCAATCCTTTCTTTATAAAAAAGAAGATTTCACTCAGGGCTCGCAACCTGAACCGGGAACCGATCAAGGTCAACGATAAACTCGGAAATCCGATCATGATCGGTTGTGTACTGGTCTGGAGGGTTCGCGACACTTTTAAGGCTGCCTTTGAAGTAGATGATTACGCACATTTTGTTGATATCCAGAGTGAATCAGCAACACGTAAGCTGGCCGGACATTATGCTTATGATAATTTCGATGATGAGCAGAAAGAAATCACTTTGCGTGCCGGAGGTGAAGAGGTTCATCAGGCTCTCGAGCATGAACTTTCAGAACGCCTGTCAATGGCCGGCATTGAAGTGCTGGAAGCCAGGATCAGTTACCTGGCTTATGCCTCCGAGATTGCCGGAGCCATGTTACGCCGGCAGCAGGCCACAGCTGTTGTAGCTGCACGAACAAAAATAGTCGAGGGTGCGGTCAGCATGGTTGAACTTGCCCTCAATGCCCTGAGTAAAAAACAGATCATCGATCTGGATGAAGAAAAAAAAGCCTCCATGGTAAGCAACCTGATGGTAGTGCTTTGTTCTGATAAAGACACTACACCGGTTGTCAATACAGGCACCCTGCACCAGTAAGAAGATGCCGGGATCGCTTTTCACCGAAACTCAGAAATTCGACCAGCCCTGGATCAGGATACTACTGGTCATGATCACTTTTCCCCTACTTACCCTCTTTGGTTTCGGAATCTATAAGCAAATATTCTGCGGGATTCCATTCGGCAGCAAACCGGCTCCCGATGCCGTGCTGGTCATACTGTCCATTTTTGTCTTCATGCTGGTTCTGGGACTTAACCTGCTGTTTCTGAAACTGAGGTTGACCGTGGAGATCACAGAAGAGGGGCTGAATTACCGGTTTCCTCCCTTGATATGTCACAACAGGATCATACACCGGGAAGAAATTAAGGAGTACGCAATCCGCCAATACAGACCTGTTTCGGAATATGGAGGATGGGGAATCCGTTTTGGAGGTAAGAGAATCGGCGACGCCTACAATGTCAAAGGCAATACCGGTCTTCAGCTTGAACTCCGCAACGGGAAGAAAATTCTTTTTGGCACAGGGCGTTCAGATGCTCTGCTGGCTGCGATGGACCGTATGATGAAAACACATTCAACCTGAATCTCCCATGGCAGCAAAGAAGGTCTTTATGCTCCGGTTAAACCCGGAAATTTACGAGGCGATGGAAAAATGGGCCGCCGATGAATTCCGCAGTGTCAACGGGCAGATTGAATGGTTACTGGATGCTCAGTTAAAGAAAAACAAACGATCACCCTCTTCAAAAAAGAAATCCTCCGGCATCGCAAGAACCTGATGGAACCAAGCCATGGCATTGATAAACCATAAGCGGAATGACAAAGAAAACCGGCCCCGGCTGAAGCCTGAAACCGGCGGGCTTGGACCCTGGTTTCTTCCCGTATTTTTAACCTTGATATTTTTCCCGATCATCATCTATTTAATTGCTGCGTCCAGGAGCAAATAATTGCAGGAATAATTCCTACCTTTACATGATCTGATCAGACCATTTCATGAACAGGTTTCTGGGTTCCATTTTCCTTTTTTTTTGCGGAATCGCTGCCTATCCGCAGCCTTATATTTTCAGGAACTATTCCATAGAACAGGGACTGTCGCAGAGCGTTGTCAATTGTATTTTCCAGGACTCCTATGGATTTTTATGGATCGGGACCCAGAATGGGTTAAACCGTTTCGACGGCTATGATTTTTCTGTTTTCCTATACAATCCCGACGATACCAACAGCATTTCAAACAACTGGGTCTTTGCCATCACCGAAGATGGCCACGGAGATCTTTGGATTGGAACCAAGGGGGGGCTGAACCGGTATATCCGCAAGGAAAATCGCTTTCAGCGTATTTTACACCCCCCAGGTTCTCCGGAGAAACTATCGCTGTGTGCCTATGATGTTTTAGTATCACGAAGTGGAAAAATCTATATTAATAATCCTCCTGTTTTATCGGTTTTTAACCCCGGAAAAAAAACATTCAGTCATTTTCAAACCAGATTCCGGAATAATGGTGTTGTAAATGATAATCGCATTCCCTTACTTGAAGATCAACAGGGAAAGATCTGGATGGGTTCCGATTTCGGTCTTGCCTGTTTTAATCCGGACCTGAAGAAATTTTCCTACTTTTTAGAGGAAGAGCAGCAATCTGTTTCTGATCCCGGGAAACGCATCACTGCGCTTTGCCAGGATAGTTCAGGAACAATCTGGATTGGTACGGCCCGGGGACTGTTTTTACTGAATACGAAAAAAGGAGGCGATCCGGAGGTACTCCCTTTCCCATCCGGGAAGCAAACACTCAGCAGTAATTTTATCCGTGCCATCATCTGTGAGCGTAAAGGAGTCGTGTGGATCGGCACGGAAGGCGGCGGGCTTAACCGTATCCTGGACCTGAACAAGGAAAAGTTTCAGATTGACCGGTACGATAATCAGCAGCATGGCTTAGGTCATAATATTGTACTGGCTTTAGCCATTGACCACTCAGAAAATCTATGGGCAGGAACTTTACAGGGAATCAGCAAGACCGACCTTAAACCGGCCAAATTCAAGCTTTACCGGAGAGATAACACCTCTTCGTCTCTGGATCTTCTTGGAAATGTCATTGCATCGATCTACAAGGATGAAAACGGCTTGATCTGGGTCGGAAACTGGGGACAGGGGCTGAACATCATCAACAGGGAAACCGGAAAGGTGGAACATTTCTCTTCAAAGCTTCCTGGGAACCATTACATTCCGAATGATTTTGTTCATGTTATCTTTGCTGATGATCATAAAAATATCTGGATCGGGACCCGTGATGGTATCCTTGTTTTTGATAAAACTAAGCGGACATTTGTACGTTTCCGGGAGTTTTTCCGAAACAAAAACCTTCCTGATTTCAGTGGAATAAGAATTTTTATGATCATTCATGGTAAAGATAACAGCTACTGGATCGCGACCCAGGGAGGTCTTTACAGAATCATTCCTGAAAAATCACAAACAGAACTCTTCACGGCAGAATCTCCGCCTGATCATCAGATCGGAGGAAACCTGATCTATTGTATCCATGAGGATCATCTGGGTTTAATCTGGATCGCAACCCTCAACGGACTGGATGTATATAATCCTGCCAACGGAAAAATGACCCGTTTCAGAAAAAATGAATCCAGAAATTCGCTTTGTGATAATTTCGTTATCTCTTTATGTGAAGACCGGCAGGGCGATATGTGGATCGGTACAGGCTCGTATGTAAATAAATTCGTTCGGAAAGATTCAACCTTTATCTATTATGCAAAAGACAAGGGATTGCCCAATAATAATATCTTTGAGATCCTGATGGATCATCAGAATACGCTATGGTTCGCTACCGGAGGAGGATTATGCCGGTTTGACTCAGCGAACGGGAGATTCAGGACATATTCAGTGGATGAAGGACTTCAGAGCCCTGAGTTTAACCTTAGAGCCTGCTATACCAGTCCGGACGGAGAGATCTTTCTTGGTGGAATGAATGGGTTTAATTCCTTTTATCCAGGCAAGACAGAGGACAATCCATACATCCCGGAAATTATCATCACTGATTGTTACAAATCGACTAAAGACGGGAAAGTGTTCCTTGACTTTGGAAGCAAACCGGAAATCATCCTTGATTACCCTGAACAGACCTTTACCATCGATTTTGTAGCTCTAGAATATACCAATCCTGATAAAAACCAATATGCCTATAGGCTTGAAGGATTGTCGAAAGACTGGATAGACATTGGCAACCGCAGGTTTGTACCATTTTCCAACCTGCCACCCGGCGAGTATATCTTCAGGGTCAAAGGATCAAACAATGATGGCAAATGGAATGAAAAGGGCAGCACCCTGAAAATCATAATCCTGCCTCCATGGTGGCGAAGCTGGTGGGCGTGGACTGCCTATATTGTAATTATTATGGGGATTTTGATGATCTACATCCGGATCCGGGAGCGAAAGCTGATTCAGGAAAGAAACCTGCTTGAAAAAAAAGTCCAGGAAAGAACATTACAGATCGAAAATAAGAATCAGGAAATCCTGCATAAAAATGAGGCTCTGAATCAGCTGAATTCCGAGCTGCACGCTTTAAACAAAACGAAAGATAAATTTTTCTCTATCATCGCGCATGACTTGCGAAATCCGTTTAATTCCATTATTGGTCTTACTGATATTGTTCTATCTAATCTGGGCAGCAATGATCCTGAAAAGACTAAAAAAACGATATGTGATATCCGCGAATCCTCCAAGCACGCTTTCGATCTCCTGCAGAATTTGCTGATCTGGGCTCGTTCACAGACAGGGACCCTGGAATTTAAACCCGTTGCATTTGATTTGACAGAATTGATCAACGACAATATCGACCTGGTCAGTGGCCAGGCAACCAGGAAGAATATTAGCCTGACCGTTGAAAGTTCAAGCCATATTATGGTTGCCGGCGATATACAGATGATCAACACCATTCTTCGAAATTTATTGACAAATGCCATAAAATTTACACCCCGCGATGGTCAGGTTGCCGTTTCTATTGAGAACCTTTTGGGATTTGTCAGTATTCTGGTCAGAGACAACGGCATTGGTATCGCTCCGGAAATCCTTTCACAACTTTTCCAGGTGGAACTGAAACAAACCCGCCGGGGAACGGAAAAGGAGCGTGGAACAGGACTGGGGCTGATTCTGTGTAAGGAATTTATTGAGAAGCACGGAGGCAGTATCTCTATTGAGTCAGAACCCGGAAAAGGAAGTTGCTTTAAAATAACACTACCGGATAATGCTGAAACAGAGCCAGGCAATTTTCATACTTTTGCAAAAAATACCGAGCCATGAACTTTATTGAAGAACTCCGGTGGAGAGGTATGATACATGATATGACACCGGGCACTGAAGAACAATTGACAAAAGAAACAACCGCTGCCTATATCGGATATGATCCGACCAGCGACTCATTACATATCGGGAACCTGGCTTCCATTATGATGCTGGTTCACCTTCAGCAGGCCGGACATAAGCCTTTCGTCCTTGTTGGTGGTGCCACCGGAATGATCGGCGATCCTTCGGGAAAATCTGAAGAAAGAAACCTGTTGGATGAAACTGTTTTACGTCAGAATCAATCCTGCATAAAAAAACAATTGGAAAAATTTCTCGACTTCAATCCAGGACCCGTTTCTGCTGAAATGGTAAATAATTTCGACTGGATGAAAACCTTTACTTTCCTGCAATTTCTACGTGATGTGGGCAAGCATATTACCGTCAATTATATGATTGCCAAAGATTCAGTGAAGAAGCGAATGGAGTCCGGCTCAGGTATTTCTTTTACCGAATTCAGTTACCAGCTTGTTCAGGGATATGACTTTTGCTGGCTTTTTGAGCATAAGGGAGTAAAACTTCAAATGGGTGGCTCCGACCAATGGGGCAATATCGTAACAGGAACAGAGCTGATACGGCGCAAACTTGGCGGTGAAGCATTTGCCCTTACTTGTCCTCTTATAACAAAAGCTGATGGCGGAAAATTCGGTAAAACAGAATCGGGCAATGTATGGTTGGATTCGAAAAAAACATCCCCCTATAAATTCTACCAATTCTGGCTCAATGCAAGCGATGCAGATGCAGCGGAATACATACGGAAATTCACTCTTCTGCCAAAGGAGGAGATTGAGTCACTCGGGAAGCAGCACGCAGAAGCTCCCCATCTGCGCATCCTGCAGAAGACCCTGGCCAGGGATATTACCATACGTGTGCATAGCGTTGAGGAATATGAATCAGCTCTCGAAGCTTCTGAAATCCTGTTTGGAAAAGGGACCACCGAGACGCTAAAAAGACTATCTGAAGATACTTTGCTTTCTGTTTTTGAAGGAGTTCCCCAAAGTCAGATTGCAAAAAGCGAAATAGTGAAATCCATCAATATAATTGATTTTCTTGCGGAAAAAACCCAGATCTTTGCTTCAAAAGGTGAAGCTCGTCGCATGCTGAAGGAAGGCGGAGTACAAATCAATAAACAAAAAGTCGGGGAAGATTTTTTAGTTACCTCTGATTTCCTTTTAAGCAACCATTACCTGCTTGTTCAAAAAGGTAAAAAAAATTATTTCCTGGTGAAAACCATTTAAAAACTATAAAAATGAAAACAAATCAACAACATTTTTTCAGCTCTGTTTTTGGTATTTGCCTTCCATTGCTTTTGTTTTCTGTTTTTTTTATCATCCTGCCCGGCACGATCAGGGCACAATGGAATGACAATACTTCCGAAAATATCGAAATTTCAGGGACAATTGTTGCCGATATGCAGCAAGCCTCGACCACTGACGGAAAAACCTGGATTGCATTCTATGCCCAAAATGGAGGTAATTATGATATGAGGGCCCAATTGATTGATGCCGATGGTTACAAACTTCTCGGACCTGATGGAGTTCTCGTTGGCAATTATCCTTCCGGGTCAGCCACTTTTGTGTTCAGCATTTGTGTTGATGCTTCAAACAACCTGATCATTACTTATCAGGACGAAAGATTAGGAGACCTCATGGCTGTTGCCTATAAAATATCCCAGGAAGGGACCCAATTGTGGGGAAACGATGGTATTGTACTGGGATCTGGGCTTGCCCCATACCCTGCCGCTTTGAGTAATGGGGAAGTTGCTGTAGCATGGAACGAAACAAACAGTAACACCCTGAAAATTCAAAAGATCACAACCGATGGAACCCTTGCCTGGTCTACTCCGGTGCAAGTCACTGTCGGCTCAACCAAAACAACACGCGGACAAGTCATTGCGAACACCGATGGAAAGTTTACCCTGGTTTTTCAGAAAAGGGGGACTGGGATCTATAGTACATTATATGCTCAGATGTTTGAGAATTCGGGAACTGCCATTTATGCTCCGCTGCAAATCTGCAATCAGACTTCCAGTGCAGCCAGGTATTATTCCATTGCCGCCGAAGCTGACACAACTTTTTTTGGCTATTACAGTTCAACCGGAAATCGGTTTAATTCATTTCTGCAACGGATAAATCCAGACGGGACAATACCCTGGGGAATGAATGGCTCAAACTTTAATACAAACACCGGAACAAACGACTATTACCAGGGAGAAACACACATCAACCTTACACCTGGCTCAAATTATATATGGTCAGTTTGTACTTTCAGCAACCCCAATCAGACACAGTATGGTGTCTACGTTCAGAAATTCCTGAAAACCAGTGGCGAGCGCCAACTGACGGATGCCGGGAAAGTTGTTTATGGTGTCAGTAATGCCAGTGATTACCAGGGAGGCGACCTGGCGCTGGTATCTGACGCACCGATGTTCATGTCGTATAATTCCACCTATAAAATTTTTGCTACAAGGTTGGATGCCAATGGTAATTTCGTATGGCCCGGAAACAGGGTAGAAATAAGTTCAACCACTGCAACTATGGGAAATCCAAAAATGCGTTATGGGTTTACCCCGGATGGACCTAACAGATGTGCAGGAACATGGACAGAGAAAAGAGGTTTGAATTACAAGGGCTATGCCCAGGGAATCTCCATTGGCGGACTCATCGGACTGGCTGTTACGACCCAGGGAGGTGTGCCTGCGACAATCACGACAAATGGGGGAACCTTGCAAATGGTCGCTACCATATATCCTTCCACTGCCGATCAAAACGTGACCTGGAGTATTGTCCCTGGTACGGGGATGGCAACCATCAACTCCTCAGGACTGGTAACTGCTGTTTCCAATGGTACTGTATATGCAAAAGCAATTGCCGTGCAGGATACAACGGTTGCAGATTCCCTAATGATTACCATGAGCGGGCAAACTGCTCAGCCTCCTACCGTTGTGACATTAGCTGCCACCGGTATCACTTTTACCGAAGCAACATTGAACGGCTCTGTCATTGCCAATGATTTAACCACGGATGTGACTTTCGAATGGGGCCTTACAACCTCCTATGGAAACACCATAGCCGCCCTTCCTTCAACGGTTACAGGTGCAAGTCCGACACCGGTTGAGGCCAGCCTCAGCGGCCTGGCATCTGAAACAACCTATCATTTCCGTGTGAAGGGAAGTAATGCGGCCGGTATAAGGGTTGGAGAGGATCTTGCCTTTTCGACCGTGGGTGTTGGATTCAATGAAATGAGTACATTCAAGGTAGATGTCTATCCTGTTCCCAACAATGGTATATTTAACATTTCTATCCAAAATGCTTCAGAAATAACCTGTACATTGGAAATATTCAATGTCCTTGGATTAAAAATATACAGCAGCAAGATAACCACCGCGAAGGGGAAAAAGATTGTATCAGTTGATCTGAGACCTTTGCCAACCGGCCCTTACACGATTATACTGAACAATGGTGAAAGCAAGCGTGCCTATAAAATGATCGTAAATTAGCAAAATCAACCAATGCAGAACACCGCCAATGACTCATTGATCGTGTTGCCAGATGGAGGCAATAGAGTTGGTGAGTTGGTGAGTTGGTGAGTTGGCGAGTTGGTGAGTTAGTGAGTTGAAAAATGTTCAGTCTGTGCTGATTAATTTCTGGGTTGTTTCGACAGCATCCCTGATATATTTTTTACAGCTGGTTTTAAATAAACCGAGTGATTCAATTTTTTTGCTGTCTTCGGGATCATTCATGTCGAGGCCCTGCAATAACTCCCTGCAATTAATGGTTCCATTCAAGCGTGTAAATGCTTCCAGAAATTCGTTTGTTTTTTCGTAAGTATTAATCTTCCTGGCATTATCATCGCCTTTTGCCTTACCAAATTTCATACCAATAACCATCAGAGCTCCGGTGACTGCACCACAGGTAAGCTGACGTCTTCCCATGCCTCCGCCGAATGCACAGGAAATCTTCAGGCAATCATTTTCCTTTAGTCCAAAATCTTCACAGAATACTGAAAACACGGATTGTGAGCAATTGAAGCCCTGATCGAATAAGGTCAACGCTTTTTCTGACTTTATCATGAATATTAAATTGGTTTACAAAATTATGACGAATAAAGGAAATTTCATTATTATTGCTAATAAAACCATCTACATTTAATATCCATAGCACAAACTGATCTGGTATGAAAAAACTGCTTTTAATTCTGACCCCATTAATCGGAATCATATTGATCACCGCTTCCTGTAAAAAGAAAACCACATATGAGCCAGTAGAGCCCTACAATGAATTCGGGATGTGGGGATATACGCCTAACTTATATCCCACGGAAATTGATTATAAATCAGGGGATGCCGGTAAATGCGGGTACATCAACAATGCTGGGACTATGGTAATTCCTGAGCTGTTTGATCTCACTTATGATTTTTCTTATGACCTGGCCCATATTGCCAATATGGCCGGTGGTACCCTGAAGCACGGCTTTTGCGACCGAAGCGGGAATATCATTGTCCCCGCTATTTATTCATACTGTGGCAAATTCACGGCGGATGGACTGGCCTGGGTGAAAAACGATGAAGGAAAATATGGGTTTGTCGACCGCCAGGGAAATCTAAAAATACCCTGCCAGTATGATATGGTCTATCATTTTCACGAAGGACTGGCTGCCATTAAATCCAACGGAAAAGTCGGGTTTTGCGATGTCAACGGCACCCTTGTCATCCCTCAGATTTACAAGTCAAGCCTGATGTTCAATGAAGGATATGCCCCGGTTGTCAATGATGCGGGAAAATGCGGGTACATTGACAGGAACAATAACCTGGTCTTAGGCTATTTGTATGATGATGCAAGAATCTTTGTCAATGGTATTGCTTCAGTTGCCAAAGGCAATAAGTATGGGTTTATACGAAAGGATGGCTCTGAAGCCATCCCATTCATATTCGATGATGCCGGTCCATACTGGGAAGGTATGGCAGCAGTTAAAATCAGCGATAAGTGGGGATTTATGGATCAGGCGGCGGTTTTGAGAACAAACCTTGAATACGATTATACCAGTGGCTTTTCAGAAGGACTGGCCGCCGTCAGGCAGGGTGAGCTCTGGGGCTATATTGATAATAACGGCACAATGAAAATCATCCCTCAGTTTAAAGATGCTGATGATTTTGCCAATGGAATTGCCTGGGTAATATTCCTTGATGACACCTTCGGATATATCGATAAGACCGGCCACAGGATCTGGCCCTAAAATCCCCTTAGTGAAGAATATCCTTGATGATTTTCATCATATGGATGGTTGATGGCCGGTCTTCCGTCATCTGGCTGATGTATTTCCAGCGAAGTATCCCCTCCTTATCGATGAGGTAAATGGCCGCCACATTCTGTTCCGATTGTGCGTTATCCCAGAATTCTGTAAAAAGTTTCAGCCTTTTAGAAAGGATGCGTTTCTCATCGCATAAAACCGGAAAAGCCTTTGAGGGAACTCCATCCGCAAAATCAAAGGTCATCGGAAAATGATTTCTTGTCCACAGTGAAAACTCACCCTGTATCCCCGGAACCGGACCTCCCTGAGGATTTTTTATCCCTTCCAGGGTTTTCATGTTTTCCGGGAATTTGGCAAACCAATCGGCAATGCGTTCCTGACTGTAAGGCATGACAAATACCACTTCAACATTGTATTTTTTCTGCCATTGTTCTTTTTTCTCCAATTCAGCCAGTTCCAGATACTGATATGGACAAAAGGCACACCAGCTGTTCCCCACCCAGCCACGCGGGAACATCAGCAGTACGTTTTTCCCTCGCTGGGCGGCCAGTGAAAACTCTCCTCCTCCATAAACAGGCAGGCTGAACTCCGGCATGGGTTCCCCGGCAATGGCAGGAAGCAGATCGGCAAGCTTCTGATCTGGTCTTGGGGTCGACAAACAATTGAACAATTTCCAGTGATCCGAATCCCTGTACATCTGAAGGTACTCAACATTACGGATGGTTTGTATCCTGACCATGGCCATTCCGTCCATAATATCAAGGATTTCGATGGTATTATCACGTTGAGTTTCTTCCTGTCGTCCGGCTCCGGCCATGGCGCTTTTCTCCAGGGATTCAAAACGTAGCCGCTGGACAGCAGATCGTCCATCATTCCCGATGGGAACCACACTCACACGGGTAAAGTCAGGGCTGACAAATTCCTGTAATTGTTCGGCATCACATGCCTGTGTCCCCCGGATATAAGCAGATACCGCCGTACCCAGATCCCTTTTCTCCTTCTCCTGCTTGAATTCCTTCGTCCATGAGGCATTCTGAGGCGAATTCCAGAGCACATTGATGATCTTCCATTCCCCGTTTATTCTGACTATCTGGAGATAATCATTGAATTTTGCAGAGTTTACTTTTACCATAGCAATATTCGGGGTCAGATACAAAATGTTAACCTGTATATGGCGGGCGGAATCGGTAAGGAAACCAAGCTTTGCTGATGATATTTCAACCAGACCGCTATAGGTTGAATAAGTCAGGACGACCTGCCCGGTTCTTGGCAGAAACCTTGGAAATGCTTTATTCAGGTCAGGATGAATGGCTTTGCTCATTCTCTCTCCGTCGCCGGAATAATAGCCTTCGGCATAGTCCAGGGCCGTATTTCTGATCGAGTCTTCGGTTGCCGAAGGCTTCAGGATGCCAGTTGAAACTGTTCCTGGCTGCTGTGCCGTGGTGGTCATGGAACAAACAATAATCAGGAATGATAAAAAAATCTTCTTCATGTTGATCCGGGTTTAAAAATTTTCCCACAAGTTATCGGGAATAAGCCGGACATGAAACAGAAATCGGTCTTTCCGTGTGGATAAACGATGAACGGGCGGTAATATCCGCTAGTTCACAAACTGCTTGGCATAGTATTTTGCGGTCAGTTTTTCTCCTGTAGCTTTTTCTATCATTTCATTCCAGTACCATTTGCTTCCCGGCATGAATACCTTGTCCTTCAGGTAAATGCCCACTTCCTTGTTACCCGCGAAGCTCTGGAATTTATAATCCTCAGACTTCAGTACATTCCCAACAATGTAGTAGTACAATTGTGACGCAAGCAATTCGCCCAGCAGGTAATTATGGTAATAGCAGGGATAAGTGGCAATGTGAATCTTGGTTGCCCAGTCGGGTTCATTGCGTCCTTCCGGACGTTTCATTAACTGATATTTTTCGACCAGATCCCACCAGAGCTTATTTAAATCCTGTTCAGGGTTTTCATACATGCCTTTTTCGAAGCGATACATTACCTGTGCCCAGCGGCTGAATACCAGCTGATCAAGGCGAAGGGTTTTGAAACTGTTCTCGGCAATTTTCAACTTCTCTTCTTCGCTGATACCAACCATATCCTTGATCCATTGAGGATTTCTGGAGAATCGTCCGAACATCATGGCAATGGCTTCAGTGGTAAAAGTATGGGCCGGATCACGGAGGATGAACGGCAAGGTGGTGTCTATGTTTTTATCGTACACCGCATGACCGAATTCATGCAGCATGGTATTCATCCAATAAGAATTCGGTTTTACATTGCATAACACCCTAACATCTCCGGCATTGTCAATATCAGTGCAGAAAGCATGCTGGTTTTTTCCCGGTTTTTCGTACAAATCACTATGTTTCATGATATCGTCGGCGGATAAACCAATGCCATCATAATAAGCAGAAGTGAGGGTTTCCAGGTTCTTGTCCTTATAGTATTTGTCCAGATCAACATCATAAATCTTCGGAGCTTCCTGGAAGAAACGGTTCTGGTAATTCCAGGGCATGAGTTCTTCTTTCCCCTTCAAACCATAATACTTCACAAAATAATCATCGATTTCACCTTTGACCTGTGCAAAAGCATTTTTGGTAAGACTGTCGAGTTCGTCAAAAAGCTTACTGATCTCCTTTGGATCCTGATCGCTGAGTGTCAGGCTCATTTCATGATAATTTCTAAACCCGAGATCTTTAGCTACTTCATTACGGAGCTTCACCAGCTTTTTTACATCCTCAGCAACCACGCCACCGATCTTTTTCTGGGCTTCCCATACTTCCTTCTGCTGTTTTACATCCTTTGAATTCCTGAGTACTTCCTCCACATCATTATCGGATAATTTCCTGCCTTTCACTTCTGTACGGAAATTCCCGTATTTCTGTTCGATCATGGTTCCCATTCTTACCATGGCATTCAGTTTCCCGGTATCAGCTTTGGCCATGAGGAACGAACGGTACAGCACATCCATCTGACGGAGCAGAAGACTATCGGTGATCAATCCGGAAATCTTGATCTCTTCCAGTTTCTTCAGCTTATCCTTATCGGCATACAGCGCCATGTACTTAAGGTTCAGGTCTTCGGCTTTTTTGAAATCTTCGGGTTTCCCTGAAATAGCGGCATCCCAGGAAGCAAGCGTAACCTGCTTGTAAAGCGGGATCAGCAAAGAATCATGCTGCTTGATAAAATTCACAAGTTCTTTGTTCATTTTTTCCTTTTTTGTTGTGCATCCCGCCAGTATTGCCAGCGAAAGCATGAATAAGAAGATTTTTTTCATAAATGGGTTGTTTGAAATTTCAGAATTCGATTGTTCTATTGCTTGGTTATTCAATAATCACTCCACATTCCAGTTCGTTCCCTCTTTCCCATCCTTTACCACGATATGCAGTTTATTGAGTGCATCCCTGATCTGGTCGGAGGTTCCCCAGTCCTTGGTCTCCCTTGATTTCTGGCGGATCTTCAGGATCAGATCCATTAAACCGTCAAGGTAAACCGATTGATCGGAAGACTGTTCATTTTTTAATCCAAGGATATCAAAAACGAAAATACCGAACATTTTTTTCAGCAGATCCAATTCCTCCACCGTAATACTTTCATTTTTATCATACACTGAATTGATGATATGAACAGCCTCAAAAAGGCTGGCGATCACCATGGGACTGTTAAAATCGTCATTCATCGCGGCATAGCAAGCGTCAAAAAGATCGGCGATTGGCGATTGGCGATGGATAATGGGGGATCGCGGATCGCGGATCGCGGATCGCGGATCTGTCTGTGGTGAGGGGCTTTTAATCAGTATCTCATATGCCGTCATCAGGCGTTTTAATCCTTTTTCCGCCGCTTCCAGGGCTTCGTTTGAAAAATCCAGGGTGGAACGGTAATGAGCCTGCAGCATGAAGAAACGGATAGTCATTGGGCTGTATGCCTTCAGAAGTTCCCGGTGATTCCCGGTGAAAAATTCTTCGAGCGTAATGAAGTTTCCCAATGATTTCCCCATTTTCTGACCATTGATGGTGATCATGTTATTGTGCATCCAATATTTCGCGGGTGTCACCCGGTTTGCGATCTGCGACTGGGCGATTTCTGATTCATGGTGTGGGAAGAGCAGATCCATGCCACCGCCGTGAATATCGAACTGAAGTCCGAGGTATCTGGTACTCATGGCCGAACATTCAAGATGCCATCCCGGGAAGCCGTCGCTCCAGGGGGAAGGCCAGCGCATGATGTGTTCCGGCTGGGCTTTCTTCCAGAGCGCGAAATCGGCCGGATGGTGTTTTTCTTCCTGAGCTTCAAGATTACGGGTATTGGTAAGCAGGTCGTCGAGTACACGACCTGAAAGCCGGCCATACTGATATGTTTTGCTGTATTTTTCTATGTCGAAATATACAGAACCGTTCACTTCATAAGCATAACCCGCATCCAGTATCTGCTGAACCAGACTGATCTGTTCGATGATATGACCGGAGGCACGGGGTTCTATGGATGGTCGTTTCACATTCAGTGCATCCATGTATAGGAAATACCGGTCGGCATAGTACTGGGCGATCTCCATGGGCTCTACCTGCTCCAGGCGGGCTTTCTTGGCGATTTTATCCTCTCCTTCATCGAGATCAGCTTCGAGATGCCCGACATCGGTAATATTCCTTACATACCGTACTTTGTACCCCAGATGCTGAAGGTAGCGGAATACCAGGTCGAAGGTAATGGCCGGACGGGCATGGCCCAGATGCGGATCGCCATAAACCGTGGGACCGCAAACATACATCCCGGCGAAAGGCGGATTGAGCGGTTCGAAAAGTTCTTTATTCCGGGATAATGTATTGTATAGAAGCAGCCTGGATTCCATCGGTAAAGAATAAACATGACAAAGGTAGGAATTTTTGGAAATTTGCTACCTTCACATCTTAAATCCCCAACATCATGTTTTCAAACATTCTCGACATTATCAGGATCCTGATCGTTTGCGTTGCTTTCTTTTTCGGCTACCAGATCGGGTTTGACAACGGATACGATCCTCAGGCCCAGTTGCATTTCATGATTCCCCTCATCATCATTGCCATTGCCGGAATTTCCGGACTGGAAGGATTGCTGGCCGGAAAAAAAGCGGCAAAAGCAAAGGGCTATGAATCAGATGGCAATTACCAGCGGCAATCGGCTATCGGGATGCTGTCGTATACCGCTGTTTCCATTGTGGTATATTTCTGCAAATGGGGCATTGCGGCAGAGTTGACCATCTTTTTCGCCTTCATTTTTTTCTTCTTTTTCTCTGCAATCAACCATGCCGTGGATGCCATCAGGAGGAAGAACTACAAATGGCAGAACATCAACCGTCCCTTCCTTGTCCTGTTACTGATCGCGGGGATGATCTACCCGGTAATAAAAGCATTGGGGGAAATAAAACAGGTTCCATGAGTTCAAAACCGCTGCAGCTGGTTCCGCTAATCCTGCTCCTTATTATCACAAGGTGCTATTCCCAGAAATTGGATGCCGCAGTTATCAGGTATATAAGTATCGTTGAAGCGGCGAAGGATTATTTTACACAGACTGACTCCGTGATCATTCAGATTAATAATCGTGCAGGAGACCAGTATGCTGAAATATCAATACCTTACTCCAAAACAGAAAAAGTTTCAAATTTAGAAGCCTGGATTGAAACCGTTGAAGGTTATAAAATCAGGGAGCTGAAGAAAAACCAGATATCGGAAAGGAGTGCCATATCAGAAATTTCTCTTTACGAGGACCACTATAATAAATGCTTTGAACTGAAGCACAATAGCTATCCTTACCGGTTAGTGTATACTTACACAACCACTTGCAGGGATTTTATAACCTACACCTCTTGGTCGCCTATAATCAATCTTTCGATTCCTACTTTTAATGCGAAATTAATATTGACTATTCCAAAGGATATCCCTTTCATCCGCTTTGGAAACAATGTTCCTGATCCCGAAATAGATACAAATACAAGTAAAACAGTTGTAACTTGGAATACATGGTATTTTAATCCGGCAAAAACAGAAATCTATTCACAACCTGAAATCTCAAGACCTTATGTGATCGTTGCACCTCTGAATTTTGAATACGGAGCTAAAGGAAGTTTGAGAAATTGGGAAAGTTTCGGTAATTGGTATTTCCGTCTCATAGAAGGACTTGATGTACTACCAGAAAGTGAGAAAGAGGTCATCACAAAACTAATCCTTGGTACTACTGAGAAAAAAGAAATTGTAAAGTTAATCTATCATTACCTGCAAGATCATACGCGCTATATCAGTGTTTCAATTGGAATTGGTGGATATAAGCCCTACCCGGCTTCTTATGTCGCATTGAATAAATATGGCGACTGCAAAGCGCTGACAAACTATTTAAAGACCCTTTTGAGTTTTGCAGGGATTGAATCCTTTTATACGCTAGTGTATGCATCTGAACAAAACCATGATCTGATTAAAAACTTTGCAGGGCCACAATTTAATCATGTCGTTCTGGCTGTTCCACTCGGCAATGATACGTTATGGCTAGAAAGCACTTCAAAAATTAACCCATTTAATTATTGGGGTACTTTTACTCAGAACCGCGAGGCCCTGCTTATTAAAAAAGAAAATAGCCATCTAGTAAAAATTCCGGCATTGCGAAGGGAAGAGAATCTTGTGGCAAACAAGCTGATCTGCGATTTTCAAAAAGATGGGAATGCCCGGCTGAACATGACTAGCTCTTTCAGAGGATATAAGTTCGAAATGTTCAATCAGTTTCATACGTCATACAACCATGAGGAGAAAGAGCGGTTAATACGCGACTATATGCCTTACAATAATTACGAAGTAATCTCCTGGGAGCTTAAAAAACAAAACAGGGATACCGCAAGCATAGAATTAAATGCCACCTTAAATCTGTACAAACTTCTCAAACCACTTGGGAATGAGTTTTATCTGAATCTTTTCCCTTGCATAATCCCTCCTTTTACAACACCTTCAATAAGGACACTTCCGGTTAAACTTCCTTATCCCATTTTTAACATAGATACACTCGTGTATAATCTGCCTGTTGGATATATGATGAAAACCGGCCTGGATACGGTCAGAATTACCACTGAGTTTGGCAATTATAATCGGGTCATAGAAGCACTGGGTGATAAGATTATGGTCATCCGTAGATTTGAATTACACTCAGGTTCATATACCCTTGAACAATACCCTGATTTTTATACCTTTATCAAATCCGTGAAAGAAGTTGATGAAAAGAAACTCATTATTAAACCCATATATTAAATTAAACACATTAAATCCTTTACCATTGAAAAAACTACATATTCTCCTTTGCTTCTCTTGTTTCTTACAAATTGTACAAGCACAAAACTATATTCACGAGTTTGGAAAAACCTGTAAAGAGGAGCTCGAACTCCAACAATACCCCAATGACACTACTGCTGCAGCAGTAGTGATCTATGATATCGGTAAATCCTATTTTATTACAACCGACGAAGGGTTTCGGCTGATATTCGAACGGAAAACGAAAATTAAGATCCTCACTAACGCGGGATTGAATTACGCAGAATTTTCAATCCCGTATTATGATGAGAAGAACAAATTTGAAGAAATTAACGAACTCAAAGGCAACACCTATAACCTGGAAAACGGTAAAGTTCGCATTTCTGAGCTGAACCGGAAAACAGCCTTCATTGAGAAGGAGCAAGACAACAGGTACAATAAAAAATTTGCCATGCCTGATGTCAAAGTAGGTTCTGTGATCGAAATTTCATATAAAATCAGAAGTCCTTTTATTTTCCACTTTCGGAACTGGGTTTTTCAGTACCGGATACCGGTTATTTACAGCGAATATACCACCTTAATGGTCCCTTTTTATGAATACACCTATCTGTTTCAGGGAGCTACCAAATTTGATGAGTATAAAAGTTATGCGGATAAGATAACCAACCGCAGTTTTGCCAATATTGAATATTACGACATGGTGTACGTTTTTATAATGAAAGATGTACCGGCATTTAAAGACGAAACATTTATCACATCCATCGATGACTATATTATTAAAATCGATTTTCAATTATCATCTATACACCATCCAACAGGTTTTAATGAAGAAATAATAACTACCTGGCCAAAACTATCAAAGGGCTTACTTGACAATGATTATTTCGGGAAATACCTGAAAAAATGCCAGCAAAGAGGTCAGGAGATTACCGACACCATGCCTCTTGGATCAAAGCCGGCGCTTGAAAAAGCTAAGTATATTGATCACTTTGTAAAGTCAACCTTCAAATGGAATGGCGATAATTCCAAGTATGCATCAAAAACCATCAAGGATCTAATGGTGAGCAAAACCGGCAATAGTGCTGATATCAATCTGTTATTGGTAGGATTGCTCAATGCCGCCGGTGTTGAAGCCTACCCGGTAATCATCAGCACCCGGGACCATGGTATGATCAAAATTGATTACCCTTTTGAGCATTTCTTCAATTATGTCATTGCTGTTGCTAAAATTGATAGCTCCATGGTCTTGCTCGATGCCACTGAGCCCCTGAGCAATTTTACCGAGATCCCTTCCCAATGTTTGAATATGATGGGACTGACCATTAAGGACGATAAACCCGAATGGGTGAATCTTAAAAGCAATGTTGTTTCATCCTCGGAATATAATTTTGATCTCCGGGTTAACCCAGATAAGGATAGTATTACACAGATCTGCCAATTTTCCACAACGGGATATCAGGCTATGAAATTCAGAAACCGGTATGCTGAATCCTATAAAGAGGTTAAGGACTTTCTCCTTGGAACCAATTCCGGTGTGACTGATTCACTTAAAGTAATTAATGCCATTGATATTGAAAAACCATTTATACTGAATTACACCATAGAAATTCCGGTTGAAAAAGTCGAAGATAAAATCATCATTTCTCCTTTCTGTGACAGGGTAATAACCGAAAATCCATTAAAAATGCCATCAAGAAATTATTCGGTTGATTTTACCTTTAAAGAGGCAAAAAACTATTTTTCAACCATAGTTATCCCTGATGGATATAAAATTTTATCCTTACCCGAAAACCTGATGATCAACAATAGCATCATTAAAATAAAATATGTCGCTACGGCCCAGGATGATAATACCGTGAAAATCATTGGGTCATATATGTTCAGGAAGGACCTTTATGATGCATCGGATTACCTCGATGTCAAGGGATATTTTAATAAAATCGTAGATAAATTCAACGAAAAACTGATACTGGTTAAAACCATGTGACAGACTACCATCTCATTAATAGAGTGGGTGGCTAGTTTATTTTTTTTGCCTTATGTTCTCCGTTTTGATGTAAGATGAGCGCATTTACTTTTCCATCTTCTCCTTGAATGAACTCCACACTGGCATCAACTACCTTCAGGAAAAACAGGTTTTCCTTTTCAGCAAAAAGCTCAAATTTTGGCTGACCACTGGCCTGGGTCATCAGTTTTCCGTCTTCTACAGTCATGGTCAGGGTAAAACCCGGAACCAGTTCATAGATACCTGTATATTGCTGAAGGATCGCTGGATCCATCTTAATCTCTTGGCGTGATTGAATTATCTTATCCGTGCGTTTCCATTCCGATGTCTCGGAACCCAGGCGGCGGAATATCAAACCCTTTACTTTGCCGCTTTTATCTGCCAGGAATTCATAGGATGCCATATCGTCGGAAAAAATGAATTTATCAGGCTCATAAGGGGTTAGTTCGAACAAGCCTCCGCCCGTGCGTTGCGACCAGAGTGTTCCTTCCTTCAGGGTAATGATACGCTGCACATCATTGCCATTTTCATAAATTCCGGCATACCTGCTGAGGGTCAAACTGTCGGATAGGAAAGGCTTGTACTCAGGTAGTTTCCCGATGGTCATAGCTGCCAGTTTAAGCGCTGCGTTATCCGGTGACTGGCTTTCGCAATTTGAAAAGACGGCCACAAAAACTTCTTCTTCGGGGATCCACAATCCCATGGTAAGAAAACCATTGATACCTCCGCCATGAAGGATCACTGTAATGCCATCGATCTCCCCCATCATCCAGCCATAACCATAATTGGTCGACTTTCCATCGGAAGTTTTATACGCAATAAACGCTTTCTCAAGGTTTTCCCGTTGAATGATCTTCCCGGAACGAATGCCAAGATTCCACTTGTACAGATCTTCTACCGTTGAAATGAGTGAGCCGGCAGCATAAGGCTGGGTCATGCTGAGGTATTCGGCATTTTCAAAGCCTTTATCTCCTTTTGCATAACCCTTGACACGGTTACTGATCACCAGGTTGATCGAATCGTAAGTAGTATGGTTCAGCTCAAGGGGTGTAAAGATCTTTTCCCGGAGATATTGGGGATAGGTCATGCCTGAGGCCACTTCAATGATCTTTCCCAGCAGGATATAACCCGAATTGCTGTAGCTCCATTTTGTGCCGGGTTCGAAATCCATGGGTTGGTTTTTAAAGAAACTGATCAGGGAATCCAGTGAAAAATCCTTTTTCCGTATTTCTGAAGTCCACTCCTTCATGCTGGTATACCTGTGTATGCCCGAAGTATGGGTCAGGAGATGTTCGATGGTGATGGTATATCCATGCGTCGGGTAATCAGGGATGAATTTCGTAATGGGATCTTTCAGGGATAGTTTCCCGGCTTCTTCGAGCTGAAGGATGGCCACTGCAGTGAACTGCTTGGTGATGGATCCAATCCGGAAGATCATTTCCGGGCGCATATCGACATTGAGCTCGAGGTCGGCCTTTCCGAAGGCTTTATGGTAAATCACCTTCCCTTTTACTGCGACCAGAGCAGCACAACCCGGTCCATCGGGTTTAAAGGCATCCGATAACACACGGTCAAACCTGTTGGTGAGCTGTTCAGAAGATAAGCTGGCAACCTGGGCCTGTGAAGGACAAAACATCGCCAGAATCATAACCAGCGGAAGAATGGAGAAAATACGATGGATCATTGGGGTGATTTTTATTATTATATTTAGACGGCAACTTACTGTCAGGGTTACGTCATTTTAAATTGGTGATTGGTTTTTTTCTACTTTTGCATGAACTTTTTAACACGCAAAGATGGAAAAAATACTGGTCATCGGTTGTTCCGGACAGATCGGCTCGGAACTGACACTCGAATTACGAAAACTTTACGGTGAATCCCATGTGATCGCCACTGACATCCGTCCGGCTCCGCCAGAAGTGGCCGGTACCGGTCCTTTCGAAATCCTCGATGTCCTGGATGCTTCGAAGCTCCAACTCATCCTTGAACATGAGAAAGTCACACAGGTCTACCACCTGGCTGCCATTCTTTCGGGAAATGCTGAAAAACGCCCCCTGGCTTCCTGGGATATCAATATGCGCAGCCTGATGAACGTGCTGGAACTGGCCCGGGAGCTAAAGCTGAAAAGAATATTCTGGCCCAGCTCTATTGCCGTTTTTGGACCCACAACCCCGCGCATGGATACCCCCCAATACACCATCATGGAGCCCAATACAGTTTATGGCATCAGCAAACTGGCAGGCGAGCGCTGGATTGAATATTACTTCAACAAGTACGGAGTGGATACCCGCAGCCTTCGCTACCCCGGGCTTATCAGTTACAAAACCGAAGCCGGCGGAGGCACGACCGATTATGCCGTGGAAATCTTCTACGAAGCCATCAGACACAAGAAATATGAATGTTTCCTTGGCCCGGATTCGGCTTTGCCCATGATGTTCATGCCCGATGCCATCAAAGCCACCGTTGACATCATGGAAGCCGACGCTTCAAAACTCTCCCTGCGTTCCAGCTATAATGTGGCGGGAATCTGCTTCACCCCGAAAATCCTGGCCGAAGAAATTAAAAAACATATTCCTGAATTCGAGATCACCTACAAACCCGATTTCCGTCAGGCCATCGCCGATTCATGGCCGGCCTGCATCAACGATGATGTGGCCAGGAAAGACTGGGGACTGAATTACGAATACGACCTGGCCAGAATGACAGAGGTAATGCTGCAGGAGGTCGGAAAGAAGCTGTTATCTCCGGCTTCTTGACGCCCCGTGTCCTCCGAGGAAACCCCAGCCTCCGCTGCCCAGGACAAATCCAAAAGCATACCAGATCCCGTTGTTATTCGGAGCATATACGGTAATGTCGTCACGGAAAAGCATCAGGATAAGGTCTACGGGCGCAATGATTCCATGAAGCAGGCCTCCCCAGAAACCGAAAGTATGCCCTTTCAGACAAGCGCTAACCACTTCTTTGTTGGCACAACCTGATAACACCAGAATGGATGCTGATGCAATGAGGATCAGGAGGATTGCATTTGATTGAAGAAATTTTTTCATTTTTCTGATTTTTATAACTTACTTACTAAAATATTCCAATTCGCTAATCGCATATCACCTATCGCCCAACTCACCTCATCTCACCAACGGGATTTTGTATTGCTCTTGTACATAAACAAAATACCAGTATAAGATTCGGTTTACTTCAATACCATAATCCACATCCGGATGATAATCAATGGAGGTATCGATGAATCGCATATACCGTCCGGTGCGGAAATAATCATTCCAGGTACCGACCGCTCTCAGGTTGTTTTCCCTGTAAAAGTCATTGGTCCTGTCTTTAGCCGCAGAATAATTGGTCAGGTACCAGTGATCAAACTGAGGATCCAATACACGGATTTCGTATCCAAGGCTGTCGCTGGTGCCAGGAACAAGGCTGGCAGAGGTTTTGCGCACTTCTTTCGATGTGGAACAGGCCATGATCATCAGGGCCACGATCCCGAATATAAAACTCCGTTTCATGCCAAATTTTATTTGATTATTACTCTCATCACAAATTTAATGAAAACCGATTATACGGAATTAAGAATTTGAAGTCAGGAGTATTTATTCAGGTGAAGTTATAATTTCCAGGCTGTATTCTGCTTCCAATGGATTGACCGAGAACTGAGTTATGCTCTCCAGACTGATGTAATCCAATCCATCGATGACAAGAAAAGTGTCAGTAAAGGTAATTACCGGATAATAAAATAAAAGTTCATCAATGGTTTCATCTGTTGACCTGAGATACAATACAGCGATGACCTTGCCCGCCATTAAGGTTTGTATTTCAGTCGCAATGTTTTCATTCGGGTCTTTCGGGTTGTCCGTCTTTTCGCAAGCACACAGAACACATAAGAACAAGAAGAGTAAAAATACTTTTTTCATCTTTTCAATTTAAGCGAAAGATAATCAAGGCGAAAGATAATAAAAATTTTGTTTGATGTTTGTCTGATATAAATCATAAGGTAATCTGTCAGTCGAGAGTTGTGACGGATCTCCGCTTGCAACCCAAGCATTTGTTTTTTATTTAACTTTGACTCATCAATCTGCCGGAACATTCCAATCAAACCAAACAATCTTCAATCATGAAAGCAAAAATTCTTTTTCCCGTATTGGCAATTTCTATTTTCACATTTTTTTCGGAGGTATCGGCCTGCACTGTTTTTCGTATGACTGCCAAAGACGGGAGCATCATGCTTTCCCGTTCAATGGAATTTGCTGTCGACCTGCATTACGATCTGATTGTGGTACCCCGGAATAAGACATTTGTCAGCCCGTTTTCCCAAGGCAGGAATGGCCTGGCATGGTCAACCCGCTTTGGTTATCTGGGTGTGGCTGCCATGGGGATGAATACAGGGGTAAGTGAAGGCATGAATGAAAAAGGACTTTCAATCAGCGCCCTTTGGTATGAAACGACCATGCAGTGGCAGGACGTTACGCCGGCCGACAGCAGCAATGCCTTGGCCAATACTATGTTCTCCGACTGGGTATTGGGAAACTTCTCGGGTGTTGATGAAGTCAGAGCAGCTTTGTCCAAGGTCAGGGTTTTCAAATTTACCGATCCATCCATAACCATGCCGATACTGCTGCATTACATCGTTTATGATGCCAGCGGAGGATGCATTGTGATTGAATATGACAAAGGGCAATGCAACATCTACGACAATCCCCTGGGCATTATGACCAATTCCCCCTCCTTCCCCTGGCAAATGACCAACCTCAGGCAATATATTGGGATGGATCCCGATAATCCCATGGCAATTAAAACCGGAGGGTTCACTATTGCCCCGACAGGACACGGAGATGGCATGTTCGGACTTCCCGGAGACTACACCCCCCCAAGCCGTTTTGTCCGCCTGGCCATGTTTGAACGCTTTGTTGACCGCCAGCCCGATGCCATGACTAATCTTAATCTTTGCCAGCATGTGATCAATACCTTTACCATCCCCTTCGGAATTATCGTTGACAAGGCTCCCGATGGAACCATCACCGACAAAGAATCAACCCAATGGGTCACATTCCGCGACATCACCAACCGCATCCTGTATTTTAAAACCTACGATAATCCCACCCTGCGTAAAATCGATCTGAATAAACTTGATTTTTCCGCCAGCGATATCAGGCGTATACCTATGTACGGAACAAAGGAGAGTATGATTGAAATTAAGTAAATCATGGGTGGTGACCTATAAGTCGATTTCTTTCCTTGACTTTCCCCCTTTATGATTGTATATTTGTTTGATATACAGTGTATCTTATGAAAAAATCCATCCTCCTTCTGCTGGCAACGGGTTTCGTCCTGTCTGCCGCCTGGTTCATGTTTGTCCACAAACCACTTCTAAATCCAAATAAGCAAGTTCTTTCAAAGGAAAAACCGGAGAAAGAAAAGATGCCTCCCTCCCGGATGCTCCCCATGATGGCCGAGCGACAATATAACATGCTCCATGATCCACTGACAGGAAAAATACCATCGGGGATCAGGTCAAGAGAACTGGAATTTGCCAGGAGTCTTCCAAAAAAATCGGAAACCAGTCAGACCTGGGACTGGCGTGGTCCGGATAATATTGGCGGAAGGATGCTATGCATCGCGGTGGATGCTGACAACGAGGATCACATCCTGGCTGGCAGCGCTTCGGGCGGGATGTGGGAATCGAACACAGGCGGCAACCTCTGGCATAAAGTTACTGCACCGGATGCGGAACAGAGCGCAACCTGCATCGTACAGGACAGCAGGGCGGGGAAACATTCCACCTGGTATTATGGAAGCGGCGAACTCCTGAGTACGACCAACCGTAATGTGAGCACCAGTGTCCGCACGGTCGGACTGGGAAACGGAATATTCAAATCAACCGACAACGGAACCACATGGCAGGCGCTTCCCTCCACCCAGGGAGGAGAACTCGGGGTGCTCACCGATGTATTCCAGGGAGTCTGGCGCATCGTGACAGATCCGGTGACGATGAACAAGGACATTGTTTATGCAGCCTGTTACGGAGCGATCATGCGGTCGGAAGATGGAGGTCAAACCTGGAATGTGGTGCTTGGTGATCTGGTGAACAAATCCTTTTGCACCGACATTGCCGTAACTTCAAACGGTACGCTCTATGCGGCACTCAGCGGATACGGATGGTCGATAGAACCTCCGGGAAAAAAGGGAATCTGGCGTTCAGCCAACGGGATCAACTGGACGGAGATCACCCCGGCCGGTTTTCCCACCGACAACCGGACCACGAAACTGGCAATAGCCCCTTCCGATGAAACCGTGATGTACGTGTTCACCGAGTCACAATCGCCCGATCTCAACCCCTTTAACGGTTACACGAATTCGGTGAATACTTTCTGGAAAATGAACTGGAGCATCAGCGGCGATTCAGCCGTCTGGGAAAACCGTACTTCGGGAATTCCCGGCCATGGGAATGGCGACATCAATTCCTGGCCTTTTTCCCTGGTGGTGTATGGCGGATATTGTGTTGCCCTGGGCGTGAAGCCCGATGACGCCAACCAGGTCTTCCTCGGAGGGATGTGTCTTTATCGTTCCGATAACGGTTTTGCCGACAGCCTGCATACAGCCTTCCTGGGCGGATGTCCCTATGATATGGATTCCATCCATGCCATTCATCCCGATCAGCATGGCATTACGTTTTTACCTGCCAATCCCAATACCATGTTCATGTCGAACGACGGAGGCATTTACCGCACAACGAATTGTCAGGCCGACAGCGCCCATATCACCTGGGACAGGCAGAACGCGAAACTTACTACTACCCAGTTCTATTCGGTGGCCATCGACCATGGAGCTTCAGCCGAAGATTGGATCTTAGGCGGCTTGCAGGATAATAACTGGTACTATACGGTCACTGACAATCCTTCGGAATTCTGGTTCAATATCGATATCTGTTATGACGGATTTGCCACAGCCGTAGCTCCTTCATGGGAATATTGCGTAATCTCGGCTTACAGCGGCAACATCTGGACCTCACAATTCGACGAGACCATGCATACGAAAAATATTTACCCCCAGTTGCCCGATACCCTGCTGAAATACTATGACCCGGTGATGGGCTCCAACGCCCTTTTCCCATTTTACCAGAATTTCGCCCTCGATCCGGATAATGCCCGGACCTTCTACCTGCCAACCATCAACAGTATCTGGCGTAAGGATGACCTGAAGGCATCAGCCATGGACTCTTCCCTGCGTAATGCCGGCTGGAATCACCTCAGCAATGTCGATATCGGCAACGCTTCTGTGATCAGCGCCCTCAGTATTTCCCGTATCCCGGCCAACCGGCTCTATTACGGCACAAGCCTGGGTAAACTTTATCGCCTGGATAATGCGAATTCCGGCAACCCTTCACCTGTGGATATAACCGGCAGCAACTTCCCTGCTCATGCGTTCATTTCCTGTATCGATATCAATCCGCTGAATGCAGATGGCCTGATGGTGGTGTTCTCCAATTACGGAGTTCAGAGTTTGTTTCATTCTGTGGATGGAGGAGCTACCTGGACCGCGGTTTCTGGGAACCTGGAGGAACATTCCGACGGATCGGGTTCAGGTCCTTCAGTAAGATGGTCGAAAATCCTGAACTACAAGGGAGAGAAAGTTATTTTTGCTGGAACCTCTGTTGGATTATTTTCAACAACGGATCTGAAAGGTGATTCCACAGTATGGATACAGGAAGGACCCGGAACGATTGGCTCAGTAATCGTCGATATGATCGATGCCCGCTCCACCGATGGCTTCGTTGCCATAGCCACGCATGGCAACGGGGTTTACAGTACTTATTACAAGTCATCGGCAGGGATAAGCGATCCCGGCGGTTTCTCCGCCCTGAGTCTGGGTTCCCCTTATCCCCTTCCTTCTTCGGGAAATATCAACCTTCCTATAAGAACCGGGCATAGCGAAAACCTGGAGATCCGGCTCACTTCATGCAATGGAAAGGACCTTGGCATCATCTGGAAAGGACAATGCCAGCCCGGCACACAAACCATACATCTGGATCTGTCCGGATTCCCTTCGGGGATCTGCTATTTAACGGCTAAAACTGCTACCGCGCAGCAAACGAAAAAGATTATTCTGATGTAATTTGCCGGATCAATCGGATTGTTTATGTACATTGTATTTTCATTCCCGAACTTCAGTTTAGCCAAGTACATTACAGGTATTTTCCTGATGATCATCGGAATAAGCATCCGGCTTATGGCTGTTTTCTCCCTGAAGTCATTTTAAGGATGAATACGCTGATTATCAAAAACGAACGAAGAAACTCATTCCCTATATCTATTGAACATACGGGAACATTTTCCGTAATGCTCTTTCCCATGTAGATATAAAAAATGTAAACAATGCGGGAATATAACTCACCGTCTCACCACCTCACCACCTCGCCAACTTATTCCTGGGAGAAAATGGGAGGATGATTAATCAATGAAGGTGAAAAATGTGGATAAACCAGGGTAAGTTGTTAAAAAAACAGCATATTCCTTCCCCGCCCTGGTGAACGGGATCTTCGAAGATCTGCTCAGGTTCTCCAATGCAGAACTGAGCCGCAAGACCATTTCCTCCTCTACCTTGACCTATCAGGAATATCATCCGCAAGGATCCGACCCAAAAGAAATTTGAAAAGGGCTGGATCCGCCGGCTGAACGATTTTTTATGAAATCAACGATTAAAACGCAGGTGATCGGGTGAATTTTTTGTCAATTCTTTTGACATTTATGTCAAAATTTTTGACACCATTTCTTCGATTTTTTCTTCCTGGATATTTATATCTTATTGAATTCATTTGATTTAACTTTTTGGCATGAATATTGCATCACTCCAGGAAAAAAATACCCCCTTTACACTTTGTAAGCAAACAATGATCAGCACAATCATACTCACGAACAAAAGAAAGGAGGCCGCGCAAAGATAGAAATAATAGGTTGTTGTTTTTATTGACAAGGTCATTGAAAACAGGGTGAAGTTCCTGTCTCCTTAAAAGGAATGGTTAAATATTAACGTTGAATCTAAAATTACTGTTTTATGAAATCATTGAAACTATTTGGTATCTTCGGATGCGCGCTTGTAATTCTCTTAGCTTCCTGTTCCAAGGACAAGCAATTACCAATAAATAATATCGATAAAGCCTTTGCCAAAGCAAAAACACAAAGAATACTTGCGTTTAAAGCCAATCTCCAGTTGAAAACATCCGGGCAAATGACATCTGACAGTGCTGTCTGGTATACAGAGGGTCTTCTAAACCTTGAACAGGCACAAAACAATCATAATTTTGAAAACCTGCAATTTTTCAAAGACTCTGTTCAGATTATTGATAATAATGGTCTGATTTCAATGGATCAGATCAATATTGCTTATGAGCACTTCACCGCCCTGCTCGATTCCATTGCAATACAGCAGGGGGCTTCCTTCAAATTTGATCTTGTGGATATCAGCCTGAATGCTACAAGTCTCAAAGATGGCTCCGGCTACCTGGGAATGAATGCTTCCGGTGGGAATAATATTATCCCCCTTCCCAATTACAGGCCGTTCGGGGAAACGGATTACTGGTATTGGGCATATAATTTAGGAAAATGCGGAGGCTATTCCGGCGGAGTAGGCCAGGATGCGGCAGACAAGCTGGAACAGGCTTTTAACAACCTTTTTCCGGTAATTCAACCAGATGGTTACTTTACAGATATTGTGGAAGTGCTTCCTTTACCTGGTGATTATGAGGATCCTGGTAATCCCGGTCCATACTGTGATCTCATGATTTTTTCGACAAATAATTATTCATCGACTCCATGCCTTGCTCCAGATGAATTAAATTATTATGTCAGTAAGTTTGAGTTTATCGTAGATTTGAATAATCCTGGTGGAGGAAGATCATTTAGCAATATCGATGTTCATGAGGATGTCATTGTTGGTGGAAATCCGACTACAATTCTTTATGATTATTACTTATATTATGGTATTTTTACAATATACATGCAATGATAAATGCGTATTTTATAACAATTAATAATCCGCAGTAAGTATGTTTTATGCTGTCGGAATTAATAAAAGGGATCATACCTTATATCGGATTCCGACAGCATTTATTATAACTCTTTTTAAACAAGATTTAAACTCAACTAAAGGCCATGAAATTATATCATTACTTCTTATTCTGTTATTTATTCGCGTTACTTCCCTTGTTTACCCATGCTCAATCAACTTTCTTTAAAATTTTTCCCTCAACAGATAACTCCATTGGAGTTAAGGCAATAGAAACACCTACTAATGATATTATTATCGTTGGAGGCAATAATTTTTATTCCTCTGTACCAAGAGGTATAATCATGAAAATAAATTCAAACGGGAATCTTATTGAAAAATTAATTTTACCAGAAGATGATATCTCTTCTGGATTGAGCACGATAAATAATTTCACTGGATTAGGAATCCATTACCTTTTGACCGGCTACAAAGATACTGTGATAGGTGGTGTCAGTTACACGATCATCAAGATGTATATCATAAATGAATCACTTAATTTCATTTCCGAACGTTCGTTTTGGTCTGGGAAGGAGTTGTCTATTTATCCATGGCAATTAAAAACTGGAGGCAACAACTCTTTCTATCTTCTTTGTACCGTAGATTCAACAAATCAACCCACCTCACCCAGACAATTTTGCGTTTTAAAGTTTAATAATGAACTTGACAGCATAAGCGCGTATTTTTCTCAAGGAAGCTCCTATCATCTTATTGGGGATCTACTTTACGATGAAAACCAAAAAAAAGTCGATATTTTTTATCTTGGCCCTTATATTACTAAATCGGGCTCATCCATGAAAGTTTTAGAACTTGACAGCAATCTGAATTATATTGCTTCACTTTCATTGCCCGAAAATATTATAACTGAACCCTCGGCTACCTGCTTAACCGATACTACCTATATTTTAACCGGTGTTACTCATACCATGGCTATTGACCGGTTTATTTCCACCTACCTGATGACCTACGACCATGACAGCCTGAAACGTCAGCAAATATTCAATGATCCGGATACGATTCTATATGCCGGCGCCACGCCCAATACTGCCATTAACGGGGAAAGTATCTTTATCAGCGGTCTGTACAATATTCATCCTTTTGAATACCCCTGGCAATCCACTCCTTCATGGATTCAGGTAACCCGGCTTGACCGTTCTCTGAACATTATCAGCAATAATTTTTACGGGGGAGATGCTTTTTATTCTCCTTATTCTATCATTGCAACAGCAGACGGGGGCGCCTTTCTTACCGGGTTCAGGTATGACCTTCAAACGCACCTTTTCGATGTTTTTGCTTTGAAAGTTGATACAAATGGAGCCGTTACAGGCGAGGTGGAAAATGAACGAACTGATATCGCCGGGGCTATTCTTGCCCCAAACCCTGCACATGATAAGGTAAGCGCAATCGTGGGCTCTCAATATACATCGGCAGATCTGTTGCTTTATGACCTCAATGGGAAACAGGTTTTTTACAAGCAACTACAAAATAACCGACAAATCTTCGACATTTCAGGATTAAAGTCCGGTTCGTATTTTTACCTGTTCACCAGTGGAAATAAAAAGATAGGAAAAGGAAAGCTGGTGAAATCGCGATAGGCGATAGGCGATAAGCGATAGGCGAAAACTCACCATCTCACCATCTCGCCAACTCACCAACTTTCTCCTGATAGAAGATGAGAAGGGCTTTACCTTGTCACCTGCCTGAAAGGGGGTGGGCATGACAGCCTTTTATTATATATCTTTGTTAATATGAAACACATATCTGTACTCACAATTTTATTGTTAATCCTTCAAACTCATTTGCTTTATTGTCAAACATGGGATAAAGTCTACTTCTCTAATCAAGCAAGTAATCCTCATTCTGTAATTGAATCCTATGACAAAGGATATGTAATTGCCGGAGAGTTTAATAAAATAAATGGAACCCCAATTCGAGGATACGTACTTAAAACAAATATTAATGGAGGTTTATTATGGTATAAAACAATTGGAATCAGTTCTGAATACTCTTCTGTAAGTGAGATAAATCTATCAAATGATAATGGATTAATTTTAACGGGTATGACTGGGAAAGAGGCGCCTTATTACAACCCATTCATCATGAAACTGAATTCATGTGGCGAAAATGAGTGGTGCAGGATTTATTCCAGTCATGAATCTCAATGGCAAAGCTGGGGTCAGTCAATACATCCTGTCCCCGGGGGATATATTGCTTTGATCTGGGGGTATGGACATGATATTCAGAAAGACCGGATTTGGTTGTTCCGCCTGGATGAGGGCGGTGATCTGCTTTGGACCCAGTATTATGCCCAATCCGATACTTTGATAGATAATGAAGAAAGTGCAACAATGATCGTTACAACGGATTCTCATTATCTAATAACCGGGTATTGCTATTATCCAGACCCTAATGATCCGCTCTATGTATTTCTACGTCCATTTCTCATTAAAGTTGATAGTACGGGAACACCGGAATGGGAATTGCCCTGGAGGTCGGTGATGGGCGAATCATATGTTGGCCAATCATACAAGTCAATAACGGATAATGCCGGAACTATTTATTCCAGCGGGCGACATATTGTTACGGGAGGATCAAATCAAGGGGATAAACCCGCGATAATTAAAACAGATAAAGATGGCAACGAATTATCGTATAAGGATCTTATTCCGGGTTCGGTTCTAGGTGTGACGGGTACAATAAACTGGTTCGCCGATTCAACCATTGTCCTGGGAGAAGGTTGGCTTAACACCTATCCGGGAGATGAATATGTTGGCGTGGTGAAAGTTGATCGCTTTGGAAATATTATTAAATCAAAACAACTTTTTCTGAGTCCCAGTATATTTAATAGTGCTGCCACTACATTCGACAATAAAATTGTAATGGTTGCCAGTATTCCCACAACACGCTTGATTACTCATGCATATAAATTCAACTCGGATCTTGAATATGATTCCATTTATACCCGGCCGTTTGTTTATGACAGTTTATGCACTCATACTATCCCTTCTGATACCATAGATCTCGATTGTGTGGTAGTAGATGTAGAAGAACATTTCAATCAGACGGAGGAAAACAACCTGAAGGTCTATCCGAACCCTGCTTCTTCGGAAATCCAGATAGAAATCCCTGAAAAGATCATTCTTCATTCGAAAACAATTTCGTTCAACGTCACCACGGTGCATTACCAGATCCGTCAGGTCCGGCTTGAAATCTATGATCTGTTCGGAAAAACAATGCTGGTTAAAGAATTACAGCCATCCGAAAAGAAACTCGAAATTAATGTTTCCACCTGGCCCAAAGGAATGTACATCATCCGACTGGTTTACAACAACGAAACCATAGCAGGCAGAAAGATACTGGTTCAATAATGACTAATTCGATAGGCGATAGGCGATAAGCGATGGGCGAAAACTCACCAGCTCACCAACTCACCACCTCGCCAACTTTTTCCTGGGAGAAAATGGGAGGATGATTAATCAATAAAGGTGAAAATGCGGTTAAACCAGGGTAAGTTGTTAAAAAAACAGCATATTCCTTTCCCGCCCTGGTGGACGGTATTTTTGAAGATCTGCTCAGGTTCTCCAATGCAGAACTGAGCCGCAAGACCATTTCCTCCTCTACCTTGACCTATCAGGAATATCATCCGCAAGGATCCGACCCAGAAGAAATTTGAAAAGGGCTGGATCCGCCGGCTGAACGATTTTTTATGAAATCAACGATTAAAACGCAGGTGATCGGGTGAACTTTTTGTCAATTCTTTTGACATTTATGTCAAAATTTTTGACACCATTTCTTCGATTTTTTCTTCCTGGATATTTATATCTTATTGAATTCATTTGATTTAACTTTTTGGCATGAATATTGCATCACTCCAGGCAAAAAAATACCCCCTTTACACTTTGTAAGCAAACAATGATCAGCACAATCATACTCACGAACAAAAGAAAGGAGGCCGCGCAAAGATAGAAATAATAGGTTGTTGTTTTTATTGACAAGGTCATTGAAAACAGGGTGAAGTTCCTGTCTCCTTAAAAGGAATGGTTAAATATTAACGTTGAATCTAAAATTACTGTTTTATGAAATCATTGAAACTATTTGGTATTTTCGGATGCGCGCTTGTAATTCTCTTAGCTTCCTGTTCCAAGGACAAGCAATTACCAATAAATAATATCGATAAAGCCTTTGCCAAAGCAAAAACACAAAGAATACTTGCGTTTAAAGCCAATCTCCAGTTGAAAACATCCGGGCAAATGACATCTGACAGTGCTGTCTGGTATACAGAGGGTCTTCTAAACCTTGAACAGGCACAAAACAATCATAATTTTGAAAACCTGCAATTTTTCAAAGACTCTGTTCAGATTATTGATAATAATGGTCTGATTTCAATGGATCAGATCAATATTGCTTATGAGCACTTCACCGCCTTGCTCGATTCCATTGCAATACAGCAGGGGGCTTCCTTCAAATTTAATCTTGTGGATATCAGCCTGAATGCTACAAGTCTCAAAGATGGCTCCGGCTACCTGGGAATGAATGCTTCTGGTGGGAATAATATTATCCCCCTTCCCAATTACAGGCCGTTCGGGGAAACGGATTACTGGTATTGGGCATATAATTTAGGAAAATGCGGAGGCTATTCCGGCGGAGTAGGCCAGGATGCGGCAGACAAGCTGGAACAGGCTTTTAACAACCTTTTTCCGGTAATTCAACCAGATGGTTACTATACGGATATTGTTGAAATCTGGCTTTGCCCCGGTGATTATGAGGATCCTGGTAATCCCGGTCCATACTGTGATCTCATGATTTTTTCGACAAATAATTATTCATCGACTCCATGCCTTGCTCCAGATGAATTAAATTATTATGTAAGCAAATTTGAATATCTTGTAGATTTGAATAATCCCGGTGGAGGAAAATCATTCAGTAATGTTGATGTTCAAGAAGATGCCATTGTTGGATATCCCCCTCCCAATACTCTTTTATATTCCTACTATATGTACTATGGAGTTTTTACAATATACATGCAATGATAAATGTGTATTTTATAACAATTAATAATCCGCAGTAAGTATGTTTTATGCTGTCGGAATTAATAAAAGGAATCATACCTTATATCAGATTCCGACAGCATTTATTATAACTCTTTTTAAACAAGATTTAAACTCAATTAAAGGCCATGAAATTATATTACTTCTTATTCTGTTTTTTATTCGCGTTACTTCCCTTGTTTACCCATGCTCAATCAACTTTCTTTAAAATTTTTCCCTCAACAGATAATTCTTGTGGATTCAAGGCACTAGAAACGCCTTCCCATCACTTCCTTATCGTTGGCAGTAACGGTTATTCTTCCTCCATGACAAGGGGCATAATCCTGAAAATAAACTCAGATGGGGATCTTCTCGATAAAATTGTTTTTCACGATGAGGGTAACGCCTCAGATCTGGCCACGATAAATTATTTCTCCATTCAGGAAGACCTGTACTTGCTAACTGGTTTTAAGGATTCAATAAATGGTATTGTGGATAATAAGTTGATCAAGATGTATGTCATTGATGATTCACTTAATTTTATTTCTGAACAATATTTTAGGTCTGGGTTGGGGTTGTCTATTTATCCATGGCAACTAAAAATTGCTGGAAATAATTTTTTCTATCTTCTTTGTCATGTTGTTTCATCGACACTACCCGGGTACTTTCCTCAATTTTGTGTTTTAAAGTTCAATCATCAGTTTGATAGCATTAGCTCGTATTTTTCTTCCGGTGACTACTATCACATCATTGGAGATTTTCTATATAATGATAAAAATAAAAGTGTGGATGTTTTTTATATTGGCCCATATATAGGTAAAGCAGAATCATATATGAAAATTTTAGAACTTGATACCAATCTGAACCCTATCGGTTCAATTTCATTACCTGAAAACATAATGACTGAACCTTCGGCCGCCTATTTAACCGATACTACCTATATCTTTACCGGTGTTACCCATACCATGGCTATTGACCGGTTTATTTCCACCTACCTGATGACCTACGACCATGACAGCCTGAAACGTCAGCAAATATTCAATGATCCTGATACACTGTTGTATGCCGGCGCCACGCCCAATACCGCCATTAACGGGGAAAGTATCTTTATCAGCGGTCTGTATAATATAGATCCAGGAGCATACCCATGCCAATCCACTCCTTCATGGATTCAGGTAACCCGGCTTGACCGTTCTCTGAACATTATCAGCAATAATTTTTACGGGGGAGATGCTTTTTATTCTCCTTATTCTATCATTGCAACAGCAGACGGGGGCGCCTTTCTTACCGGGTTCAGGTATGACCTTCAAACGCACCTTTTCGATGTTTTTGCTTTGAAAGTTGATACAAATGGAGCCGTTACAGGCGAGGTGGAAAATGAACGAACTGATATCGCCGGGGCTATTCTTGCCCCAAACCCTGCACATGATAAGGTAAGCGCAATCGTGGGCTCTCAATATACATCGGCAGATCTGTTGCTTTATGACCTCAATGGGAAACAGGTTTTTTACAAGCAACTACAAAATAACCGACAAATCTTCGACATTTCAGGATTAAAGCCCGGTTCGTATTTTTACCTGTTCACCAGTGGAAATAAAAAGATAGGAAAAGGAAAGCTGGTGAAATCGCGATAGGCGATAGGCGATAGGCGATGGGCGATAAGCGATAGGCGATAGGCGAAAACTCACCAACTCACCAACTCATCAACTCACCAACTTTCTCCTGATAGAAGATGAGAAGGGCTTTACCTTGTCACCTGTCTGAAAGGGGGTGGGCATGACAGCCTTTTATTATATATCTTTGTTAATATGAAACACATATCTGTACTCACAATTTTATTGTTAATCCTTCAAACTCATTTGCTTTATTGTCAAACATGGGATAAAGTCTACTTCTCTAATCAAGCAAGTAATCCTCATTCTGTAATTGAATCCTATGACAAAGGATATGTAATTGCCGGAGAGTTTAATAAAATAAATGGAACCCCAATTCGAGGATACGTACTTAAAACAAATATTAATGGAGGTTTATTATGGTATAAAACAATTGGAATCAGTTCTGAATACTCTTCTGTAAGTGAGATAAATCTATCAAATGATAATGGATTAATTTTAACGGGTATGACTGGGAAAGAGGCGCCTTATTACAACCCATTCATCATGAAACTGAATTCATGTGGCGAAAATGAGTGGTGCAGGATTTATTCCAGTCATGAATCTCAATGGCAAAGCTGGGGTCAGTCAATACATCCTGTTCCCGGGGGATATATTGCTTTGATCTGGGGGTATGGACATGATATTCAGCAAGACCGGATTTGGTTGTTCCGCCTGGATGAGGGCGGTGATCTGCTTTGGACCCAGTATTATGCCCAATCCGATACTTTGATAGATAATGAAGAAAGTGCAACAATGATCGTTACAACGGATTCTCATTATCTAATAACCGGGTATTGCTATTATCCAGACCCTAATGATCCGCTCTATGTATTTCTACGTCCATTTCTCATTAAAGTTGATAGTACGGGAACACCGGAATGGGAATTGCCCTGGAGGTCGGTGATGGGCGAATCATATGTTGGCCAATCATACAAGTCAATAACGGATAATGCCGGAACTATTTATTCCAGCGGGCGACATATTGTTACGGGAGGATCAAATCAAGGGGATAAACCCGCGATAATTAAAACAGATAAAGATGGCAACGAATTATCGTATAAGGATCTTATTCCGGGTTCGGTTCTAGGTGTGACGGGTACAATAAACTGGTTCGCCGATTCAACCATTGTCCTGGGAGAAGGTTGGCTTAACACCTATCCGGGAGATGAATATGTTGGCGTGGTGAAAGTTGATCGCTTTGGAAATATTATTAAATCAAAACAACTTTTTCTGAGTCCCAGTATATTTAATAGTGCTGCCACTACATTCGACAATAAAATTGTAATGGTTGCCAGTATTCCCACAACACGCTTGATTACTCATGCATATAAATTCAACTCGGATCTTGAGTACGATTCAGTTTATACCCGGCCGTTTGTTTACGACAGTTTATGCAGTCATACTATCCCTTCTGATACCATAGATCTCGATTGTGTGGTAGTAGATGTTGAAGAACATTTCCATCAGACGGAGGAAAACAACCTGAAGGTCTATCCGAACCCTGCTTCTTCGGAAATCCAGATAGAAATCCCTGAAAAGATCATTCTTCATTCGAAAACAATCTCGTTCAACGTCACCACGGTGCATTACCAGATCCGTCAGGCCCAGCTTGAAATCTATGATCTGTTCGGAAAAAAAATGCTGATTAAAGAATTACAGCCATCCGAAAAGAAACTCTGCCTCAACGTTTCCTCCTGGCCCAAAGGAATGTACATCATCCGACTGGTTTACAACAACGAAACCATTTCAGGCAGAAAGATTCTGGTTCAATAATATTGTTTCGATAGGCGATAAGCGATGGGCGATAGGCGAAAACTCACCATCTCACCATCTCACCATCTCACCAGTTCACCAGCTCACCAACTTTTTCCTGAAAAACCCGGGGGCCGGGGGGATGAGTTGGTCGGAAGAAAAAATTTTTAACATAAATTTGGCATACCTATGAAACTATTTTTATTATTTCTTGTTTCCTGCTTCTTGCCCGCATTACTTTGGAGCCAGCAGGATTTTAGCCTTCAGGGCAGGTCCCCAATAACAACCGGAGCATTTGAAAAAACCCTTTCAAGTAAACCACTTCAGGCTGACTTGACCATTACTCCAGATTCATTATATGTGAACTTATCCATTGCTTCACTTTTTATATCCAACAATACCTCCATGCCAATCTACTTATCCTTTGTCCAGGAGTCTTGTTCAAATTGCCAGGGAGGTGTCTGGTGGGATGTAGGATCAATATCAATGAACCTGCCCCATTTTGTTTATCCCGGACAGATCGTTACTGTTCAAATATATATCAGCTCAATCGTAAAACAGAACCCTGAACCCTTGTACTACGAAAGTACCATGCAGATCGTGAGTAGTGTAGGAACTCAGTATGCCCGCATTTTTCTTAATGAGAACTTGGTCCAGTCTATCGAAGAGCCTTCGATAAACGAACTCCTTCTTTTTCCAAATCCGGCGACGGACAAGGTCACAATTCAATTAGGAATGAGGAATGAGGAATTAGGAATTAATGAGGAGTTAAGAATTATTGTGTACGATGTTTTTGGGAGGGAGGTGGAAGAAATTAAAATCCCTAACGGAAAGGATGAAACAACCCTGGATGTTTCGGGTTGGCCCAAAGGCATGTACATCATCCGACTGGTTTACAACAACGAAACCATAGCAGGCAGAAAGATTCTGGTTCAATAATGGCTATTTCGATAGGCGATGGGCGATAAGCGATAGGCGAAAACTCACCATCTCACCAGCTCGCCAGCTCGCCAGTTCACCAGCTCACCAGCTCACCAGCTCACTATCTGCCTAATCCTTCATCAAGAGCTTTGTAACGATGTCGTCGAAATATGGCTTTTCTTTGAGACTGGAACGAGAACCGGGGAAATAGATGACCTTTAATTCAATCCTGTTGCTTTTTCCTGCCGGCTGTCCTGAATTATTGAACCTGTTTTCGCTGACGAGGCTGTTCAGTACCACAGCCAGTCGCATGTCGTTTTTCATGCGGGTATTGTCGATCATCGGAAACTCGAAATAATTAACGATAAACTCGGTTTGACGTGGCATTTCAGGGGCCCTGTTTGTGCCGGGATAATTGGATTGAATGGTCAGACGCACTTTTACAGATGCATTGCTCGTATCGTAATCAAGAATTTTGATTCGTACAACCTGCTGCAGTGAATCCCAGGTCTTCCCGTTGAAAATCGAATCCGGATAGGTGCAGAATGGTTCTGTTCCATTCAATGCCGTTGAATTTCGTTCATATAAATCATCGATCCTAGCCTTGAATGCACTATCTGTTTTATATTCCTTTTTGTTTTTATAGGTAAACAAGGTGTCTTCATAAGTAAAAGTAATGGGCGATGAGACCGCTTCAAGGGTGGATATCTGCTTTGAAATGGTAGCTTTCGACATTTTGATCAACCTGTATTTGTATGCTTGTCTTAAAGCCGGATCTCTGTTTTCTTCATTATTACACCTGTTCAGGTATTCGAAAAGCGGCATCAGATTCAGGGATTCATGAAAATTATAGGTGAGCAATTCAAGCTGAAGTATCTTTTCATCAAGGGTCGCACTGGCTTTATCTTTCAGAATATTGCCCATGATGGAGTTGAACATATCCTTACGAAGTGCGCTTTCCGATTCTTCCCGTTTTGTCATTAACTCGGTATAAAGCTTGGTTCTTGCATCCTTTTCCTGGCTTCTGCTCAGGTAGGATGAAGCTGTAAAACTGACAAACGCGATCGTAAGCGCCGTGAGCAGAGCCCCAAATGGTCGTAAAATGATATCAGCTTTATCCCAATTGTCTCTCCGGGCTTTTGGCGGGTCTACTTTTTGATCAGTTGCCATTTAGAATTGTTTTGAACCAGTACAAAGGTGTATCCGATTGGACTGTTATTTGAAGTTACATCTGTTACGGCCCCTCCCGCACTCAGTTTGAACTGACCCAGCTGCTTGATATTCATGGTGAAGTAACCGAAAGCATCGGTACTATCTGATTTTATTACCGTACCATCGTTGGTGGTGATCTTTACCTGCTGTTTCGCAAAAGGTTTCCCGTTTTTGGTAATGGTACCAAAAATATCTCCCGCGAAGGTCAGTGCCGGGATTACAAATAATATCAGAAGAAGGATTTTTTTGATTTTCATGGCTGTAAATTTTAACACTATAAAGGTACCACAATTATAATTATAAAAACTCCAATCGCAGATCGCTTATCGCAGATCGCTTATCGCAGATCGCTTATCGCCTATCGCCCATTGCATCTCTCACATTATCAATACCCAGATTTTCCTGAACCACAGCATTCCACTTCAGCAAGGCTTTCATATTCTTCCCCATTTTCACCTCCTCACCGTATTTCGCGGTGATCTTATCCATATTTCCCAGGGTGGTATGATACACGGAATCGATTTGATTCATCGTGAAATCCCGGGTATCCAGCGTTTGTTCCATTTTCCTTCTTTCGATTTCACAGAGGTCGAAAAAGATGTTTAAAAAAATCTTCGTATTTGCTTCATCAGGAAAATGAAAAAATGATTTATTTTCATCAAAAATGGTATAGGATTTACAGAAAAAGGCGTTGCCAGTCCGGGTGACATCGAGCAGCAGTTGAACTTTCAGGTTGTCCAGGTTATACTTGTCGTTCAATATACTGCTGTTGATCTGTCTCTGCGTATAAACCTTGTTCTGGGGCAAGTTCCTGTTCAGCGAAAACCGTTTGACGGGATCCCAGATGGAATAGCAATTCTCATACAAGCTTGAATCGTAATGGGTAAGAGTGAGGAAGTCTTTCCCGTAATTTCCCTCCCTGAAATTGATCAGCAGGCCGTTATCAGCAAAAAAACCGATACTTTCTTTTTGCTCTGCTGTAAGGATCAGGGTGTTGTTGTTATTCCAGAAAATGGGATTAAACGGAATAACCGACATTTTCCTGTAATCATCGAAGTTTTCATCATATTTAAACCGGGGAATGATGAAGGGCTCATCGTAGTCATAAAAACACAGCACCCCATGGGTCATGATCACCCGCTGAATGACCGACGGGTCCTTTGTTCCGATGTTTTCCCTCACGCTTTTATAGTTGACCCGGTAACTGAAGTTGATATGATCGATGGTATTGGCGGAACCATCATTTTTAAAAGTATGGCTGATGCGGATACCCACATTGCTGAGACGGTCAATATGAAACATGGGGACAAACGGATACCTGGCCGCATCATCGATCGTAAGGTCAATTTTTACCAGCGCAAAGGATTTTCTGTCAATCCAGATTTCTCCCGAGAAATGATCACGGATGTTTTTCCATGGCTTAAATCGGATGTGGTACAGGCTGTTTTCTCCGGGTTCTATCGTAAGATCAAACATCTTTTTCAGCCGCTTTTGAGCGTATTGCAAGGGAATGGAAGGGTAAGCAGGATCTTTATGGAGCAAGTCCATCTGACTGATGGCCTTGGAAGAGTTCAGGGTGAGAAAGTAGCGCTGATCCAGTTCGGCCAATCCAGTTCGACCGTTTCGAAAAACCAGGCTGTCGATGGATGACCCTTTCATACATCCATTATAATAACATTCCAGCATTTCAATTGGCTGCTCCTTTGTACGGGTTTCAATCCCGTAATAAACTTTTGCCACACGATAATGCTTTTCCTTTAGCATGTTCTTCCTGCACTGGTCCAAAATATCATACAGGTACCCGTTGTCGGCATGAACCGTCAGCTCCTCCAACTGAATATCGGTTCTTTTGAGAAAAACGACGTTTTTTTTGAATAATCCGGATGATGGGATTTCCATGGCTTTATATCCCACATAAGTGAAAAGCAGTGTATCCTGTGTTACATTGACGCTTATCGCAAAAGTTCCCTCGCTGTTGCTAATGGCTCCTTTTTTATCACCCTTTACGGAGATGCTGCACCAGGGCAGTGCTTCCTTGCTCTCTGAATCCCTGACAGTCCCTTCTATCAGGGTCTGAGAAAAGGAACAGAAGGAGTAAAGAAAAAATATTAAAGCTAAAACACAGGTTTTCATGCGCTTTGTATTTTTACTGAACCCGGCATTTCACCAGCTTCCAGTTTTCGTTGTCACCAATTTCTTTGCACAGAAAAAAAGCTTCATCCCTGTAAATTTTTATTTTTTCAGGGAAGGGGAAGGGAATGATGCTGGGGGCATTCAGTTCCCCGGTCCGGGGATTAATCTTCCGGATCATGACCATGCCATTCCTAAGGAACATCGCATACATGGCATGGGTTGCATCATCGACCAGAATCTTTGTTCCCCATCGCCAGCCGTCATTTTCCGTCCGGTCATTTTTTGCCAGGGGGTTTGCTCCTGATGCTCCTTTGTGAAAACTGATAGGGGCAGTCGAAATCACCCTGCCGTCGGGATCGAGCATTTCGAGAAGGTCATTACCGAAATTGAAGAAAGCCATGGTATCCTCATTGAGTTTGACAAGCGGAAAGATCATGTTGAAGAACTCGAACTGATGGGCCCTTGCTTCATTTTTGCCATACCCTCCACCTTCTCCCTGCGAAACTGAAAAGTTGAACCTTTCCTCGCTTTCGATGTCATCCTCCGGAAAAGTATAGCTGCCGATTGCGCCATTCCACCGGAGATAGAATTTCATGTCGTCGAGGTATTCCGATATTTTTTTGTCATTCATGCAATTCTTAATGTAGCGTTTCCCTTGATCCTTACTGTAATAGGCGATGGCAGTCCCGAACCCGTTCAATACCTTTTCCTGGAAATAAAGGCGGCCGGAAATCCGGAACAGGTAAGGCCTGACAAACTTTTCCAGAGAATCGATGGAGATCGGGTGGATGAAATCCAGTGTTTGCCTGTCAGGGTCATAATAACACTGGTAGGCAACTCCTGTCTTTGCATAATAATGTACATTGGAAAGAAAGTCCTTCCAGAGCATTGCAGGCGGAAGTTCAGGCAGATCGGAAATGGCCAGGGTGTCACTATCCCTGTCAAGAATAATCATCCCGGCACGCTGCACCGTATTGCGAATAACAAGCAACACCACCTGGTCGCCCATCAGCTCATAATCAAGCACAGAATAGGTTTTATTATTAAATAAAGCGGCATAGCTTGCAGAGGAAATCTCCACCTCCTTTAATTCGTAGGTAAGCGGTTGCAGCATTATCTCGAGGGTGTCAGCAGATTTCTTCAGAATGTCGTACTTAGCTTTATCATAGCCTACGGAACTAATGACAATTGTTGCAGGAAGCCTGTCAAGCACAAGGGTGAAATGACCGTTTTTATCGGCAGAGGTTCCCAGGTTTGTGCCATAAATCCTGATATTGGCACCCGGAACAGGCTTATCCGTGAGTTCGTTCCGTACCATTCCCCTGAAAAGGTCCGTCTGAGCAAAGCTGATCTGCTGAACGAGGATAAAGAGGAGGATAAGGATCCTGATGATGGGCATACCGCGGTTTTTTTTGACAGACTTTGTTCCGCAATGATCCACGAATTTACACAAGTTCTGCTGAAATCAAATCATTTATTCCTGATCTCCATGGTCTCTTTGATTGCGACTTTCATTATATTTGAACTCATTTGGACAAAAACACCTTTGATGAAATTCATGAACGCTCTGACGATCCTTTTTGCGGGATCAATTTTATTTTTTAATGCGAAACTGGCCGGGCAGGGAACTGGCTCTCTGGCCTATGACCCTTACAAAGACTATCCTGTTTACACTGGCAAAGACCTCGGTGTGACTTATACCAGAACCGGAACCATACTGAAAATATGGTCGCCCCCGGCAGAGGAAGTGAAGCTGAAATTGTATAAAACCTCCACAGGCAATGACCTTTATGAAGAGATCCTTTGCATCAGGGAGGACAATGGTGTCTGGAAAGCTGAACTGAAAGGCGACAGGAAGAACCAGTACTATACCTTTCAGGCCAGGATAAAAGGGAAATGGAATGATGAAAACCCCGACCCTTATGCCCGTGCTGTTGGCATAAATGGTAAACGCGGGCAGATCATCGATTTGTCTGAAACCAATCCGGCAGGCTGGGACAACGACAAAGCGCCATTGCTGAACAATCACACTGATGTGATCCTCTATGAGCTGCATGTCCGCGATCTTTCAGTGGCACCCAATTCCGGTATAAAAAACAAAGGTAAATTCCTGGGACTGACCGAAACAGGAACCAGAAACAGCCATGAACAAAGCACGGGGATTGATCACATTGCCGGGCTGGGGGTGACCCATGTACATCTTCTTCCTTCCTTCGATTTCTGCAGCGTGGATGAATCGAAATTAAATGTTCCGCAGTACAACTGGGGATATGATCCGCAAAATTATAATGTCCCTGATGGATCCTATTCCACCAATCCGGAAGACGGGAAGGTACGCATCAGGGAATTCAAGCAGATGGTGCATGCCTTGCACCAGAAGGGACTTCGTGTGGTCATGGACGTGGTTTACAATCATACCGGGCTGACGCACAACTCAAACCTGGATCAGCTTGTTCCGGGGTTTTATTACCGCCAATGGGAGAAAGACGGGAAATACAGCAATGCCTCGGGCTGCGGCAATGAAACCGCTTCCGACCGTGCCATGTTCCGGAAATTCATCCTGGAGTCGGTAACTTACTGGGTGAAAGAATACCATGTAGATGGATTTCGCTTCGACCTGATGGCCATTCATGATATGGAAACCATAAACCAGGTGGCTGCTGCCCTTCGTTCCATCGATCCTTCCATTATTGTTTACGGGGAAGGCTGGACAGCCGGAGATTCCCCCCTGCCAACGGATTACCGGGCTTTGAAAATGAATGCCAAAAAAATGAAAGGGGTGGCAGTTTTCAGCGATGATATCCGCGATGCTATCAAGGGATCCGTGTTCGACAACAAGAGCACAGGCTTCGCCAGTGGTGCGAAAGACATGGCTGAATCAGTCAAATTCGGCATCGTTGGCGCCGGAGAACATCCGCAGATAAATTATTCAAAGGTGAATTATTCCAAAGAATCTTATGCGAAAAATCCGGATGAAGTCATTAATTACGTTTCCTGTCACGACAACCACTGTCTGTATGACAAATTAAAAGTCTCACGGCCGGATGCTTCTGAGGAAGATCTGATCAGGATAGACAAACTGGCCAATACCATCGTGCTGACATCCCAGGGAATACCGTTTTTACATGCCGGTGAGGAAATGAAAAGGACCAAGGGAGGGGTTGACAACTCTTTCAATAAGCCGGATTCGGTGAACCAGATCAACTGGGACTGGAAATATGAGAACCGCGAACTGTATGCTTATTATAAAGACCTGATTGCCTTGCGTAAAGCACATCCGGCTTTCAGGATGCTGCGCAATGAAATGGTGCAGAAGAACCTGGTTTTCCTGCCGGTGAATGACCCACAGCTCATTGCCTATCAGCTGAAAAATAATGCTAACAACGACCCCTGGCAAAATATACTGATAATTTTCAACGGATCAGAACAGGAAAAAACATTCGTTCTTCCCGAAGGGATGTGGAAGGTTGCACTCAGCAACTATCAGTTCAGCAAAGACGAAAACACCCATTGTTCCGGTAAAACTACCATAGTGCCTTATTCCGCAACAATCCTCTTCCAACAATAACCAATTCAATCCTGACTCTTAATTCCTAATTTCAATATTGCACCGCTTCCGGTCTGTTTCCCATGTATTAACTGTCCCCTTGATTCCTGAATGGAGTGATGTGAGAAGGCGGAATACCTATTTATATCATCAGATCCCAGTATAAAAATCCGACAGTTAAAAGAATGACCATATATCAGAGAAAATTCGCTGTTGGTCTAAAGTATTTTGTTTTCATTCCGGGGGGATTCAATTTTGCAAAATAAACCTTCTTCAGATGAAAACAATAATCCGTTTAATAGGTAGTATTCTGCCGGCATTATTTTTGCTGGATGGCCAGGCACAATTCAATTTTTCCAGTTCCCCGGTCTGGCAGGTCTCGAAAAATTACCCCACCGGGATAGGCTGGGCTGATTTTGATCATAACGGGTATCCGGATCTGGCAGTTTCTGCAGGACTTGATATTGTAAATGGTCCCACTTTGATTTATGATAATGATTCGGGAATCCTGCCGGCAACTGCAGGATGGACTTCCGTCTTCCTGGCACCCGGATGCAATATATACCTGAATGATTTCGATCACAATGGGGATGTTGATATTGCGGTGGCAAGCCTGGGACTGACTTCAAACGGAATGCTTCCCGTTCCCAATTATATTTTTATGAATCATTCAGGAATGCCGCCAGCACCCGGATGGCTCTCTCAGCCGGGGAATGCCTTTTCCTGTGCCGGCGGGGATATAGATGGAGACGGAGATATCGACCTGGCCTTTGCAAGAGGCGATTATGCCACATCCAAACAGGAAAAGGTCTTTCTATTTATCAACACCTATGGTTCGTTTGATTCCATCCCGGAATGGCAATCTGATACCGCCTATTTTGGCACAGATATAGCCTTTGCAGATGTTGACCTTGACGGAGACCTGGATCTGGCCCTAGGTGCCCGCACCAAAGGTATCCTGATCTTTTATAACGAAAACGGAATACTGGAAACTTCTCCCTCCTGGCATTCGGGAGTAGTTGCCGGGGCAAGGCAAATGGCTTTCGGGGATGTTGACAATGACGGCTATCCTGACCTGGCTGTCGCATCGCCGGGAGAAAAGTTCTTCCTGTTTAAAAACATCAATGGTATTCCAGATACTATTCCCCAATGGGTGTCGTTACCGGGCAACGAACCCTCAGCCGTGGCCTGGGCCGATGCCGATGGAGACGGGGATCTGGACCTCGCGGCAGGGTCATGGAATTCAGCATTGGGGATTTTCGAAAATATAAATGGCATACTTTCAGATACCTTTGCCTGGTCGAAGCCTGTTGGCGGAGGGACACAGCAGATTGCCTGGGCTGATTATGATAAAGACGACCTGATCGATACCCTTAAAACACTTCAGGGCGATGGCCATAAGAAATTGTTTTATATCGGGAAACAAGTCCTGCATCAAGTATCTTCTGCAGATAACAGTGGGATAATAATCCCCCCCGAGCAGTATTGTTATGATCTCATCGATGGATGGATTTCCTTTGCCACGGCACCTTTAGCAGGAGAGACAATCAGTCTCCATTACTCATATTCCAAAGACCCTGATCTTGCACTAACCAACTGGGGTGCAATTAAACTGTTTGAAAACCTGAACACTTCAACCGGCATCCACGGCCAAAAAGACCACGGAATAGGCCCTAGACTTGATCAGAATGAGCCAAATCCATGCAGGGAAAATACGTCATTTAATTTTTTTCTGCCCGGTTCCGAATATATTATTCTGCAACTCTACAATAGTCAGGGAAAAATCGTGGCAAAGTTGCTGAACCAGGTCATGCCCGGAGGAGAACACCGGCTTGATTTTTCGGCAGATGGTCTGCCTGCCGGACTGTACACCTGTGCGATGCAGGGAAACAGCTTTCGGCTTACCCGCAAAATGATCATCCTGTGATAAAAATTCGTATGAAGATCTGGTGGCTTTTCCTAATCTGGCTCATTCTTCCTGATCAATTTATACGAGCCCAGACCAGGTGCTTTTATACCTCTCCATTTCTAATTGCGACTTCGGATCATAAGATCATACGTGAATACTATTCTTATAACGATAAGCTTGGCGGACCATCAGAATATTTTTATGATAAAAACGGATTATTGTACAAAAAGGAATTCATCCGTTCCGACGGATTCAGGACAATTACCTCCTTTGAATACCTTGAAGATGGCCGCTTGAAAAGCTCCAACCGGATGCTACCCGATGGCCGTGAAATGATTTTCTCGTATGCCTACGATGCGGCCGGCCATTTGATTAGCCGGGTATCCGGCATGGGTGATTCTATTGTCAGCAATGAGTCTTACCTGTATGACACCGTAGGATTGCTGATTAAAGCAGTATACAGGAATATGGATGGATGGCTTACCGGCTCTGCATTTTTCACGCACACAACCGAAAAACTGCTGGCTACCGGAACATACCATGGCGAAGATGGATCCTCTGCTGAAATCCGTTTTACTTACAATCCCAATGGATTATTGACCGAAATCCGCTGGTTGTTTTCGGATGGGAATTTTCAGGTTTATTCTTTTCAATATTAGTCTTTCAGAATAATAAGCGATCCGGAGCGTTTCCCGGATGTTTTTGGCATACCATACACTCCCGCTTTTAACTGTATAACCAACAAGTTCTTCTGCAGCAAATGTCACGAACCGGATGGGCGCTGATCAGGGGAGGGTGATTGATTTCATATCTGCACTTTTAAGAATTTCATTTTTTAACCATTATAGACTTCAATAGTAGTTTTTCATAATCCTTTCTGATCATGGCATAGACCAAATAATCATAAAACCTTCCCTTGAAAAATATATGCTGTCGCAAATGGGCTTCTTTTCGGTAACCGGCATGCAGCGCTATCTGAACTGAACTGTTGTTGCCTTTCATGATCACTGATTCAAGCCTGTGAAGGTTCAGTTCAGTAAAGGCAAAAGAGGTGATACACCGCATTGCTTCTTTTGTTATCCCCAGATTCCAGAATTCCGGCAGCAGGAGGTAACATACCTCTGCCCTGAAATGTTCCGGAACGATGGTATGATATCCAAGATATCCGATAAGACTTCTATGGTTTTTAAATTGAATTCCCCAGATTAATCCTTTCCCTTCGGCAAATTTCTTACGGTTGGTTTCTATCATCTCCCTTGCTTCGTCCAGGGATTGGAGCCTGTACATTTCGATGTGCTTTAACATTTTCGATTCACTCCTTAACCTCAGGATTGCCGCTGCATCGTTCGGTTCTGGTTGCCGGAGTACCAGTCTCCGGGTTTCAAGCACAGGAAAATCGCCCATAGGCTTCATAATAAAGAAGATGGTTTGATTAATGTAAAATCATAATTTTACGTATAACCGACCGATCGGCAGATTCCAGTTTAACCAGATATAGTCCCGGTTTCAGTGTATCGCAATGCAGATAGGTGGAATTTGAGAAAACGACCGCTGGAAAAACCTGTTTGCCGCTCACATCAAAAAGGCTAACCGCAGCGGATGTAAAACCGGGATGGAGGATTATTTCCACGCAACTTGTTTCCTGGTTGAAAATGATTCCGGCAGATAACATATCACCGGCTTCGCAATCGCCCACACCATGCCCGGCATTTTCCCACCAGATCAGGGTGCCCGAATATCCGCCAGCAACAACATCAGGAAGGCCATCGTTGTTGAAATCTGCCACATCAACACAATTGGGCCTTAACATGGTATCACTGATCGTTTGCATGGTGAATTCCTGGTTTCCGTTATTCTTCCACCAGGCAACTTTATCGTTGCTCCAGGATGAAGCCACAAGGTCCGTTTTCGAGTTAAGATCAAGATCAGCAGCGGTAACAGACACGGCGCAATTGAAATTGCTGGCCAGTATTTCAGTTATAAAATTGTTATTGCCGTCATTCCTGAACCAGGCCAGCTGATTTCCGCAGGATACAGCAGCCAGATCGGTATTCCCATCGCCATCAATATCAGCAGCTGTAAATCCATGCGTGTTGGCAAAGGGGATAAGGTGCTCGGTGAAAATTAACGGAGCCGTTTGTTCATACCATAAAATCCCCCCGACCGACTTGAAATTATTTCCGAGAACATCCCAATCCCCGTCCTTATCGAGATCGATGATCTGGGTCCAGGTACTGGAATAGGGCTGGTTGCTAAGTTCCACCGGGGTGAAAACCAGACTCCCCTCATTTCTGAGCAGCATCATCCCTTTGTTGGCATCCTGGGTGGCACAGGCGATGTCGTAATCTCCGTCCTGATCTATGTCCTCGGCAGCAATGGTAAGCGGATGAGGTATCCCTTCCGACAATAAATGATAGGTGAAATTCTGGTTCCCGTCATTTTCAAACAGAACTACTTTTGAAGGGTCATAAGAAGACGCCAGAATATCATTGTCGCCATCAAAATCAATATCGACGACCCAGGTCGAGAAAGCTTCCGGAAATGTTCCTACCTCACGCTGGCTGAAATTTCCATCACCCCGGTTCTCAAACCAGCTCAGGATATCCTGGTCAGGTTGTGTATAAAGGATATCCTGGTCACCATCCTGATCCAGGTCGGAAGCGGCTGAAAAGAAAATTTTCGTGCTTGTCTGGTAAATCAAATGCCCGTTGAACGCAAGCGGTTGACTGATCCCTTTTAAATGAAGGAACAGTAGTATCAACAATAAGAAACTGATGGCAAGGGTTTTCATAATATTTTTTTTACGAAAATAAGCCTGTGGTAGACCGGATACAAGTATATTCAGTAAATCACTCTAATGGATCAACAAACACCGGTTTATGGCAGGTGAAATTGAATTCGGTGAAAAAATCTTTTTTGATCCGGAATTTTTCGGTGTTGGTTGATCTTTTTTGCATTCAGCTACCTGAACCATTATATTTGGAATAAAACAGGATAATGTGCCGTGAGCTTATCATCACTTTTTGTCTGTTATCCAACTTTAGCTTTGCCCAGGATGATCATTTCCGGGGCTTTTTGTATGAACAGAATTCCCGCCTTCCCATCCCAAATGCTCATATCCGGATCAAGGATACAGACATGGGCAACGTTAGTGGTGCGGATGGTAGTTTTAATATTCATCTTACATCCCTACCCTCCATCCTTGAAATTTCATGCCTGGGATATGAATCCCTGATATTGGAGATAAGTAAAATCCAGAAATCAACGGTAGTATTATTCCTTAAGCCAAAAACGTATGATCTGAACACATTGACGGTATCGGATAAATTGGTGATTACGTTGTATAAGGATGAGGATTATTCTGTGCTGGACTATAATTTCCTGGGAGATAACCTGATACTGCTTGTATTCCGTTATCAGCTCAGGCGTTCTGAACTGATACTGATGACAACTGACGGTGACACCCTATCCGTGGTTCCCCCACCCGCTGTTCCACCCCTCGGCTTATATAAGGATGTTTTATCAAACCTGCATTTTATCACCAAAAAAAAAGAGGCCTTCCAGTGTGTTTATTTTCCCGCACAGGGACAATTGGGATTTCCCTACCATACTACTTATGACACCATCCTGCGATTTCTGGGAAGATACCGGTTTTTACTACAAAACCGGCTTTTTTTCCTGGAACATTCACCCAGGGGTTTTATGACTTCCTTCGGTTATTACAGCCGTGATGAAGGCCGCAAATATGCACATAAAACTGCAGATTATAAAGGAAGGAGAACCTTTTTTACCGATGCAGTAAATTATCATACCTTTCGGCCGATTCCTGATCCCATCGATGAAAATGAAAGAAGATCGGTAGATGCAGAAGCAATAACCTACGAACATTTTTATAAGAAGAAAACCTGCGGAGATCTGTTCAGGATCAGTGATAGCACAATGGCGTTTTTTGATTTCTGTGGAAATAGGCTTGAAATTCTGAATGCTGACGGACACCTGATCAGTCAAAAGCCCATTGATTTTCACAAGGAACAAACACAGGGATGGCTGACTTCTATCACAACTGCATTTCTCGGTGATGACCAGTGGAAGTGGAATAAAACCCTCCTTCAGGATGAAGTTTTTCAGAATATCTATGCTGTTTTCTCGTCCGGCGGTTTCATTGGTCTGAAAAAAATAGACCTTGAGACCGGAACATTGGGGCCTTTGCAAAGTCTGCCTTTTATTTTTCCGGAAAAAATCAAATTGTTCAGGGGTGATGCTTATTTCCTGACGAAAGACATCGGTCCGGATGAAAAATGGAAATTATTCAAGGTCGTCATTAAATAAGGCTATTTCAATAATTCCTTTTCTTCAAGGTACCTGAAAAAGCGTTCTTTGAATGCCTCTCCGACAGGGATGGTTTGTTCACCTATTTTAACTGCATTTTTTCCGATTGAATCAATTTTATCAACAGAAACGAGGAAAGATTTATGGATACGGATGAATGCCCGGGAAGGCAGGAGGTTTTCAATTTTCCTGAAGCTCAGCAAGCTTACGACAGGTTTCTTCTGGTATAAATGAAACTTCATATAATCCCGGTAACCTTCAATAAACAGGATGTCTTTCAATACAATTTTCTGCATTTTATAGTCGGCCTTGACAAAAATATATTCAGGAGGTGGCGCAGGAAATGTAATGGGTGCCGATGGAGGCCTGGTATGAGATCCGAGATCCTGGATCTTCTCCACTGCTTTGACAAAACGCTCAAAGGAAATGGGTTTCAGCAGGTAGTCGTTCACATCCAGTTCATACCCTTCAAGGGCATATTGGTCGTAGGCTGTCGTTAATATGACAAAGGGTTTTTGCTTAAGTGTTCTGAGTATCTGGATTCCGCTGATATCTTCCAGGTGAACATCCAGGAAAACCAAGTCTGTTTTGTTTTCCTTGATATAGATCATCGCATCCATACCCTTTTTGAATGTTGCCATAAGTTCAAGATAGGGAATCTTTTTGATAAAATCAACCATCTGGTCCAGGGCCAGGGGTTCATCGTCAACGGCAATACAGGTCATTTTCATCATCAGCCCTCATTTACGGGTAAAGTGAATCATCCGTTAAGTTCCAGTTCAAGTTTACATTTGTAAGTCTTACCATCCGTATGAATATCCAGTTTATGCCTGCCGGGATAAAGTAATCCGAGCCGGCGCTTAAGATTTGCAATCCCTATACCGTTCGAGTTGGGGGCATCGGAAATCGTATTGGGTTTGATAAAATTTTCAACATAGTACATTATTTTATCACTGGCGATCTCGAGTTGCACGACAATACCCGGGGCTGGGACATCTTTTAATCCGTGTTTAAAGGCGTTTTCGACAAACGGAATCAGAAGCATGGGAGGAATCAGAAGTCCAAACGCGTCTCCTGTAACTGTAAACAGGATATAATCTTTTTGTTCAAGGCGTAAGGATAAAAGGCCGATATAGCTGTTCAGGTATTCTATTTCCTTGGTCAGCAGTACTTTTTCATTAACGGCTTCCGTCAGCATATACCGCATGATTTCGCTCAGTTTCACAATGGACTTCTGAGTCAGTTCGGGGTCTTTTTTTACCAGCACGTTGATGTTATTCAGTGTATTGAATAAAAAGTGAGGATTCACCTGATTGCGCAACAAGGCTAATTCGCTGGATAAATTCTGTTGTTCGAGCTGGTATCTTATCCTTTCCACCCGCCGGAGTTGGCTGGCATATTTGATCATGACCACAATGGCAACCGTTGAAAAAATATAAAAAGCGTACTGGGCTATATTAAAGTTCCAGAAACCTGGATACTTTTCAAAATAGGCAGGATAAAACTCAGGAAAAACATAAGCGTACAGGATCGTCCTCATCATGATGATGGCAAATGCACCGCTGCCTAAGGCTAGAAGAAAAAGGAAAAGATATCGGCGGGCAGATAAAAAGCGTGGCAATAAAAAATAGGCAAAAAAATAGGATATCATCACCAGTAAAGGCAGCATCAAACTATGCTCGATCAACAGGGAACGGAAGTCATGCCAATTGGTGTCGATGATTTTTGAACCGGATCTTGATATCTGGAAGGCAAGAATAAACGTCCAGAATGCCAGGTGTTTTAAAAGTCTTCTGATTTTTAAAAGAAATAAAAGCATGGTAAAAAGATAACCCTAACACAAAGTTAGTAAACAGATTATCTTTCCATTGAATTTAATATACCTTTTCGACAAAACCAGAATTATTCATGACCAACCCTTGTTTCAGGCAAACGCTCTTCCCGGGTGATCAGCGGGAGTTAGTCAGCGCTCATCACAATGGGTAGCGGGATATGGGCGACGGTAGGTTATTCTTTTTCAGTTGGGAAATCACGATTCTACGGTCATCTAAGAAGGATAGATTTAATTGCAGCAAATTCCTCCGGCAAATGTTACCGGCTGATCATATTAAACAGTTTATTGTTTGATATAATCGATCAGGGCTTTCCCTCCGGTGATTTCCTCGGCAATGACCAACCGCACAGAGTCAACTTGAACCAGGCTAATTTTAATTCTCTCGTTATTGGCAGCATTGGTGAATATGATACTCGTTCCTTTCGAATTCATCTTCCATTTGCCATTCATCTCTGATTTGGAGATTGTAAAGGTAGCCGTTTTATCTGCACGGAATTCCATTGATTTTCTGATTTTATTTTTCAGTTTGCGAACCTCATCGGCATTGGAAGAAGCCAGAAGACTTTTCAAAGGATCCATTGCCAGGGTGTCATTCTGAGCTTTTTCCTGTGTTTTTACTGTCGCTGATTCCTTTTTTGAAACCGGGTTTTTCACCACAGAGCTGATTTTTTCCCTGTTCCATTTCCCCACAATCAGTTTTGCATTGATATTTTGCGAACATGAGATTAGCAGGGCAAATCCCGAAATTATAACGATTAAATTAAGATATCTTTTCATTTTATCTAATTTTCTAGGTTAACGGCTAATCTTCCTTTTTATTATAAGGATTTTATCACCTCCACGGTCGAATCCTGGTTGTTAATAATGATCTCAAATCCCCTTTTTTGAAATACAGAAATCATGCGCTGGTTATCGGTAGTGGTTTGTGCGGTGATTTTTTTTAAATTCCATTTTCTTGCAATTTCGAGGCAGAAGTCGGTAATCATATTCCCCAGGTCCTTATGCTGCCATGCATCAATAATAAGGATGGCATACTCTACCGTTTCATGATCGGGGTCGGCAATCAGCCGGCCCACTCCTACCAGATGTTTTTTCCCTTCTTCCAAAATTTCTGCAACAATGGCAACTTCCCGGTCATAATCAATATAGCAGTAACGGGTTGCCACTTCATGTGTTTCCCAATGGAAGAAGTAGCGGAAGCGGGAATAAAGGGATTCTTTTGAGCATTGCCCGATCATTTCCAGCCAAAGCGGTTCATCTTCCGGTTTTATCGGACGAAGCAGGATCTCTGTTCCATCCTGTAGTAATTCTTTCCTCACAAACTCTTCAGGATAAGGATGCAAAGCAAGGTGGGCGTATGGAACGATGGTGGCACCATCCTTTTTGCTATCGATCACTATTCTCGCATCGAGGGCGATGGCGTCGTCGGGGGTAACCATCAGGGGGTTGATATCGAGTTCATTGATCTCCGGATAGTCGGCGGCGAGATATGACAATCGGATCAATACCTGGATAAGACTGGCAATGTTTTTCGGCTGAGATCCACGGTATCCTTTCAGCAGGGGATATATTTTCAGCGACTCAATCATCTGGCGGGCGAGACGTTCATTCAGTGGTGGAAAGCCCAGGGCTTTATCGCCGAAAAGTTCAGCAGTCACCCCACCCATTCCGACCATCAGGACAGTTCCGAAAACACTGTCTTTTTTGATTCCCAGGATCAGTTCCACCGCATCGCGGGCTGGAGCCATTTTCTGTACGGTGACTCCTTCGATCCTGGCATCCGGTCGTTTGGCAGCAGCCGTTTCCATGATCCTTTCAAAAGCGGCCCTCACCATTTTCTCGGTCCCGAGGTTGAGTTGTACTCCTCCTATATCCGATTTATGAGTGATATCAGGTGAATGGATTTTAAGTACTACGGGATAGCCAATGCGACCGGCGTTAACCACTGCTTCGTCTGCAGAAGAGGCAAAAACAGGTTTTGTGGTTGATATTCCATAGGATTCGAGTATGGATTTGGAAGTCTCCTCGGAAAGGACCGATGCCTTGTTGCTGATCATCGCATTAAACTCTTCGCGAATCCGGAGACGGTCGATAGAAAACTCCACCGGGATATCTTTCGGGGTTTCGTAAAGCGTGGCCAGGTTGCGGTTGTAAGCCACCAGGGTCATGAAAGCCCGGATCGCCTGTTCCGGCGTTTTATATGATGGGATACCGTTTCCCACGAGGATATCATCGGCTTCATGCATGCTTTGTCCGCCCAACCAGGCCGCCAGAATGGGTTTATGGGTTGTATTCACCAGGGCACTAATCTCCCTGGCAGTGGCATTGGGATTGGTCATGGCCTGGGGGGTAAGGATCACCAGCACTGCATCCACACCTTTGTCTTCCAGAACGATCTGTGTGGCTTTGGCGATACGTTTGGCACGGGCATCACCCAGCACATCCACCGGGTTGCCGTGCGACCAGTAAGCAGGAAGATTTTCGTTCAGCTTCGACATGGTCTCATCCGAAAGCTCAGCCAATGTTCCATTTGAAGCGATCAGTGCATCGGTAGCCATAACTCCCGGTCCTCCTGCATTGGTAATGATCCCCAATCGCGGACCCTGAGGAATTTTATTCCGGCCGATAAGTTCGGCCACACTGAAAATATCTCCGATATCATAAACCCGGGCCAATCCGGCGCGTTGAAAAGCAGCATCATAAACAGCATCTTCCGAGGCCATGGCACCGGTATGGGAAGCCGCAACCTGAGCTGATTCCGGAAACCTTCCGGCCTTATATACAATGATTGGTTTTTTCCGGGCAAATGCCCGGGCAGCAGTCATGAATTTCCTCGGATTCCGGATTGATTCAATATAAAGTATGATACATTTTGTATTTTCATCTTCCCCGAAATAATCGATCAGATCGCCGAATTCAACATCGAGGCTATTTCCGATGGAAACGAACTGGGAAAAACCGATTTTTCCCTCCATAGCCCAATCCAGGACAGAAGTGCAGAGCGCTCCTGATTGAGAGATAAAGGCAATATTACCCTGCTTTGGCATGTCGGCGGCAAAACTGGCATTCAACTTCAATCCGGGAACGATGATCCCCAGACAATTCGGGCCGATGACCCTCATTCCTTCGAATTTCCCAATCTCTACCCTGATCTCTTCTTCCAGCTTTACTCCTTCTTCCCCGATTTCTTTAAATCCCGCCGACATAATAATCAGTCCCCGGATGCCAGCTTCGCCACATTCCCTGACAAGTCCCGGAACCTTCTCGGCCGTTGTACAGATAATACCCAGGTCAGGAACTCTGGGCAGGCTTTTTACATCCGGAAAACACGGAATGCCCATCACTGCCTCATGGTCGGGATTAATGGGATATACTACGCCGCGAAAACCACCACTGACCAGATTGATCAGCACTTTTCCGCTGACGCTGTTGGGATTGGTGGTTACCCCGATCAAGGCAATCCTTTGGGGGTTGAAAATATTGTTTAGCTTGTGGATGTTCATCGAAAATGGTGAAATAGCGAAATGGTGAAATAGTAAAATTTTATGGGTGTAAAGATAGTGATTTTCAGATGGCCGGGGGCAGATGACAGCCGCCAGATGATGGATTCTTGGGAATTCTTAGTTTCTTTGCAATTCAAAAAACCTAGTGCGATGAAAAAAACAATACTCCTTTTCCTGAGCCTGATGATGGTTGTCCTTGGAACCCGGGCACAGTTATCTGATTCGAAAACTGCCGCTAACGGAAATAGTCAGCCCGAAAAAGAAAAAAAACAACCCTTGTTCGGGATCAGCTTTTCCGGATTTGTCAAAACGGATATCTATTTTGACTCCCGTCAGACCTACGGATTAAGGGAAAGTCAGTTCCTGCTTTACCCGGAAAATGCGAAGCCGGATGAAGATGGAAAGGATATCAATGCCAAGGCAAATTACAATATTCTCTCTATTCAGACCCGGCTGGCCGGCACCATTTCCGGTCCTGATGCCCTGGGTGCAAAAACATCCGGGTATATTGAAGCGGAATTTTTCGGCAATGTCAATCCTGCAATTAATTCTTTCCGGCTAAGGCATGCCTGGGTAAAACTTGCCTGGCCCAAGGTGGAATTACTGGTAGGGCAATGGTGGCATCCCATGTTCGTACCCGAATGCTCACCGGCTACCGTTTCCTTCAATACCGGCGCCCCCTTTGTTGTATTTTCACGCAATCCTCAGATCAAGATAACCCGTTCTTTCGGAAAATTTAAGTTGTCCTTTACCGCGCTTTCACAACTAGATTTCGTCAGCGACGGGCCTTCAGGTCCCAGTCCGAAATATGCCCGAAATTCCGTTTTACCGGAATTGGATCTGCAGATCCAATATGGAACTAAAAATGAAGATAAAGGAACAGAATTTCTTGTCGGAGCCGGGATTAATTACCTGATGCTTACCCCAAAACTATCATCCGAAGTAGTCATATCCAAGGCTTATGATACCGTGATCAATAATATTGTTTTTCATCATGATGCCGTGACCGAGACCTATAAAACAGATACAAAATCAACCGGTTTTTCCGGGAATATTTATGCTAAATTAAAGCTCCGGAATGTGACCATGAAATTGGGCGGAGAATATGGGGATAACAATTATTCCTATACCATGGTCGGAGGTTATGTCGTTAAAAACATCACCGATTCCGTCCGGGGATTTGTTGACTATGCCAATCTCCGTTCCTTTGCCGTCTGGGGTGAAGTCCATACCAATGGAAAAAAATGGCAGCCCGGATTATTTCTGGCCTATGGGAAAAACCTTGGCATTGGTGAAATAGTGACCGGCCCTTATTATACCCGTGGAAATAATATTGATTATCTCTACCGGATCTCTCCTCGCATCCTTTTTAACATAGGCAAATTCCGCCTGGCCACAGAACTGGAATATACCGTTGCTGCCTATGGAACAACCAGTAAAAAGGGATTTGTCTTCGACTCCAAAGAAATCGGAAACCTCCGGATCCTGATCGGGGTATATTATTTCTTCTGATAGGATGCCGGATCCAGGGCTTTGGGGGTCCAGAGGGTCAGGAAGCGGATCACTTTTGCCGTATCATATCCTTTTATATTCGGGTTCGGATATTCAAAAGCATCGGAATCCTGAGTATTTAAACGTTTTCCATTTTTATCGAGGATGACAAAAACCGGATACCCGAAACGGTTCGGATACCCGAATTCCTGGAACATATTATTGTCGCGCTTGTCTTTTTCATGCGGAACATTGAGTAAAAGGTAAACATAATTGTGTTTCATCAGTGAATCCACACGGGGAACGCCGGTCACCAGGGCATGAAAGCGCATACACCAGGAACACCAGTTACCGCCAAACTGGATGAGTACATTTTTGTTTTCTTTCTGTGCCAGTACAAGGACAGCTTTCAGATCGGCACGGGCATTCTGGTTTTCGTTATAAGGCCTGACGGTTAATTGGGCGAAGGAAGTGACAAATGACAAGTAACAAACGGCAAATACCAAAACAGTAAAAAATAAGGATTTCTTTTTCATAAAATGAGCAGATTGGAGATGCAAAATTAGCCATATTTACTGCAAAGCCATTGTTTTTTGCTTTTTTGTAAAGGCTTTTTTCAAGAAAAGATAATCGAGATAATACAGAATACGGAAGGAAAAACTATTGGCCTGGGGGGAGGTGATGGTATTGCCGAAATCCCTGAAGTAGTTGTTGACCAGCTTTTCATCCATGGTGTAGATGGCATTTTTCCAGACTACACTCAGTTCGCTTCCGGGAGCAAAATACCATATAAATTGCAGGTCGAGGGTGAAGGCATTGAAATTGATATTCTGATTCTCCAGGAAACCTGCCGGATCCAATGTCCCTTCCTGGTTCAGGGTATAGAATGAGAGGTATTTTGCCTGCGACCAGTAATGCCTTGCCCTTAGGGAGAGTGAGGTTTTTGTGCTAAAGATATACCGGGCATTGAGAATGTTGTTGATGGTGGTAATGTCGCGGCGGCCAAAGAATATGACAGGATGAGAAATGGAATCGTAGGTGGTTGTAACCCAGCCATAATTGTTCAGATCTTTCTCGAAATTGATCTCCAGTGCCATAGAAAACCGGTCGCTGAAGCGTACCCGGGGAATAAGGGTGAAATAATACCTGAAATTATGGTTATCCGGACTGTTCATGAATCCGAAAGAATGGGCATAACGGAAGGGTTTCCTGGAATCGGAAGATAAGCTCCAGTCGCCCGAATAGTTGAAGGGCATTGTATAAACCCTTCCCCACATCCTGGGTTCATAATAATCGTTGAATCCCAGGGGTTGTATTTCGGCATATATTTCATTGGTCCAGTATTTCACGAAAGTGATAGAGTTATTTAAGCTGAACTCCAAAGTTTTAAAATTATAAGGCCGATAAAGAGTAGTGTAAATAGCCTGAAAGTCGGTCTGAGAATTGATGATCTTTCCCTTGGGGTCGAAATCATACCAGGACAGCCTGAGGCGGTTATAAGTTTCATTGTTGTAAAGCAGGAATCCCATATCGTTTGGGTCGTAGGTATCGCCGGTTTCCTGACGGAACAGCTGGGCCTGAAATTTTCCGCTGGGTTTCGATAAGGCCACGGTATACTGATGTCCGAATTCAGGATGAACTCCACTGATATATTTCTGGCTGACATTGACACGCCCGAAGACACGGAAAGTGTTTTTCTTGTTTTTTATGTTGGTTTCGACCCCTGTTACATTGGCAGAATAACCCTCTTCCGGTGTCCAATAATTGGTATTTATCAATGTAACGTAAGAATTGTTTTTCAGATTCTGGTCAAAGACCAGGACATTGTAATTGGTAAAAGGCTGGGTCATGATCCTGCGTGATTCCCCGGTAATGGTATCCTGAACACTGGCCCAGGTGTTTGTAGTCATGCCATTGAAAAAGCCGATTCCCAGTCCTTTTGAATTCCTTCCGGAGATTTTTGTCGCATTGATGATCCTTGTCTGGTCGGGATTTGAATTCACCTTCTCGTTCTGCCTCAGACTGTCGTATGGAGTTCCATAATTTTTAGGCATGCTTCCCACCCTGCGGGTGTAAAAAATCTCACATTTATCGAATAGTTCCGTGGCTTCTGTGAAAAACTGTCTTTTTTCATCATACCTGACTTCGAAAGGACTCAGATTAAGGATGCGGTCATCGGATTGAACCTGTCCGAAGTCTGGAATAAGCATCATATCGAGGGTATAACTTTCATTGATCCCGTAACGGATATCCAGTCCGCCTCTCAGATATGGAGACCAGTTTTTAATTTCCGGGATTTTCTCGATATAACCCGACACATAGGGTGTAAAGGAAAGTCTTACCGGGGGCTTAATGTTTTTAAATCCCGTCAATGTGCCATAATACCGGAAAATGTCCTGTGATTTATTATCCACCCACGACCAGGTGGAATATTCATGATAACGGTGGATGTTTCTCCAGAAATTGATCCCCCATACCTGTTCTTCCGTTTTTGGAAACCTTAACGCGGAATAAGGAATTTTAAGTTCCGTGATCCAGGCAGAATCAGTAATGATAGCGGCACTTTCCCAAACCGCATCCCAGGTAATATCCTGTCCCACAGCTGAATATTTACAATCGTTCTGAAGGTTCGCCGGACTTACCTTGAACTCGTACATATTAAGCCCGTCGTTATAAGGCAGAATATCAAAAGAAATATAATCCGTATTTAAGGATTCTATCTGGTCGCGTCTTCCCATTTCCCTGCAGATACTGTCGGGTCGGGGATCATACATGATGGCGAGTATATATAATGCCATATCATCATAAGCAAGTCTGATCTCTGTGGGAAGAGCTGGCAGTGTGCCATTGCGTGGTGCATACTCGACAAAATGACCAGCTACCGCGGCCGTTTTCCAAAATGATTCATCCGGATGACCATCGATTTTCGGAGGTACTGAAATACGGGCAGCGGGAATACTTTTTTTTGTCAGTGCAACGGAATCCAAGCGTTGGGATATTTCCTGAGCCGCTGTCTGAATGGGAATAAATAAGTAGATTGTCAAAAATATGACAAAAATTAAGCAGAAGAAAGGAAAGGATGGTTTATGAATCATTTTCAGAGATAAAAATAGATTACCCTGAGCTTTCCCTGAAAATAATTAGATCAAATCGCAAAAAAATCCGTCTTGTGAGGATGTTTTCACGATTAATAGGGTAATATTTTCTTCCCTCTTGCTTCTTCGAGCACTTCAGCCATTGCAAGATAAATGGCAGAAAGGCCGCAAATAATTCCCTCGTACCCTGCAATCGTCCCTATCAGGGGGGAGCCGGTCCAGTCGCGGATGGCCAGCAGGAAAAATAATATCCACAAGGAAAGGAAAACAAATTGCAAACAAATGCTTTTCCCGAAAGTCCCCAGCCACATAAAGAAAGTAAACACACCCCAAAGGAAAAGATACCAAGCCATAAACGATTCCTCCGACTTGATTCCTTTGCCTGTGCTTATTTCCGGTAGCAGCCATAATGCCACCAGGGTGAGCCAGAACATGCCATAGGAAGTAAAAGCAGTGAGTCCGAAAGTATTCCCTTTCCTGAATTCAAGAATACCGGCAATGACCTGGGCAATACCCCCGTAAAAAATCCCCATGGCCAGGACCATGGCGCTGACCGGGAAAAAACCGGCATTGTGAATATTCAGTAAAACCGTTGTCATGCCGAAGCCCATGAGTCCCAATGGTGCAGGGTTTGCCAGCTTGTTGTCCATTTACATTCCGTATTTTTCGATGATTTCTTGTTTTGTTTTTCCCAGGATGTCGTATTTCTTTCCAACCTTTCTGAAGGCTTCCAGGGCTTTCTCGAGATGGTGAATTTCATGTCCGGCAGAGATCTGGGTGCGGATACGGGCTGCTCCTTGCGGCACAACGGGAAAGAAGAACCCGATGGCATAAATGCCTTCTTCATAAAGATCGCGGGAAACATCCTGTGCCAGTTTTGCATTGAAGAGCATGACTGGTACTATGGGCGTATCCCCTTCCTTGATGATCAACCCTGCATCCTGTAGTCCCTTGCGCCAGAAGGCAGTATTTCTTTCCAGTTTGTCGCGGCGGTCGGTCGAGGCGGAGAGGATTTCCAAAACTTTGATGACACCGGCAACCACGGGTGGGGCAATGGTATTGGAGAACAGGTATGGACGTGCTTTCTGACGGCACATTTCGACCAACTCTTTGCGACCGGAAACACAGCCGCCGGAAGCTCCTCCCAACCCTTTGCCGAAGGTGGTGGTAATGATGTCAATTTTTCCCATTACACCATATTGCTCATGGGTTCCCCGGCCGGTTTTTCCAATAAAACCGCTGGAATGAGAATCGTCAATAAAAAGCAGGGCATCATATTTTTCGCAAAGCTCAACCATTTTATCCAGTTTGGCCGTATCGCCATCCATAGAGAAAACGCCATCAGTGATCACGCATTTCAGCCGCTTATCATTATGCAGTTGCAGCTTTTCTTCCAGGTGCCCCATATCGGAATGCTTGAACGTATCATGCATGGCGCTGCAGAGGCGGATCCCATCGATGATGGAAGCATGAACCAGGCGATCGGAAATCATGACATCATCCTTGGTCAATATGGCTTCAAAGACGCCGGCATTCGCATCCATACAGGATGGAAAAAGAATGGTATCTTCGGTCCCGAGGAATTCAGTTACCATCTTTTCAAGTTTTTTGTGAATATCCTGGGTTCCGCAGATGAAACGCACGGAAGACATGCCGTATCCGTGAGAATCGAGTCCTGCATGTGCCGCTTTAACCACTTCCGGGTGACTGGAAAGTCCCAGGTAGTTATTGGCACAGATATTAATGACCTTTTTCAGCGCAGCTCCGACGGGGAATTCTACTTCTATATCGGCTGCCTGGGCTGAATGGATGAATCGTTCTTGTTTGAATAAACCGGCATCTTTCAGGCCGGACAGAACTTCGGTATAGATTCCTCGGGTTTTATCGGTATAAGCCATGGTTTCCTCCTTACTATTTTACAAATTCATTCACCAGGTTACAGATCTTATTCACAGAATCGAATGCTTCCGGAGTCGCTTTATCATCGGGAATGGAGATCTGGTATTTGTTTTCAAGAAAGCGTTTCAATGAGACCATCGAAAAACTGTCGACGATTCCACCTGAAATCAGGGGAGTGTCGTAGGTTAATTCCGTGTCATCTTCCACGTATTCCTTGACAACATAATTCTTGATAATTTCTTTCATGTCTTCCATGGTGTTTTCTCCTTTAAGTTTTGCTTATTATTAATTTGCAGTTACTTGATTTGATTTCTTATCTAATGGATGCAAGATCCAGGATGCAGGATATCCTGTATCCTGCATCTTTTTAATCATTTTCCAATGTGCTGGTATCTCCGATCTCTTCTCCCCATTCCTTGGCATGTAGGATTCGGCGCATGATCTTTCCGCTTCGGGTTTTAGGCAGGTTATCGATGAATTCTATTTCCTGCGGCATGGCTAGGGGTGAAAGTTTTTTCCGTACGAAGTTCATGATATCGAGATCGAGGTCTTTGCTGGCCACGAACCCGGGTTTCAGGGTCACAAAAGCTTTGACGACCTCCATGTTGACAAAGTCGGGTTTGGCTACCACGGCCGATTCAGCCACGGCGGGATGTTCCAGCAAGGCCGATTCAACCTCAAACGGACTCACCAGGTGTCCACCTGTATTGATCACATCATCATCGCGACCGACGAACCAGAAGTATCCTTCTTTATCGATAGAGGAGCGGTCGCCGGGAAGATACCATCCGTTTTTAAATTTTTTCTGGTAGGTCTCTTCATTCTTCCAGTAAGTCCGCATCATCGAAGGCCAGCCAGGTTTGATGGCAATGAGTCCGATCTTTCCGGTTTCGTTAAATGGGGTGAAAGTTTCTGAGTCAATGACCGTGGCGGTGATCCCCGGGAAAGGTTTGCCCATAGAGCCGGGCTTGATCTTCATTCCGGGATAATTGGAAATCATGATGGATCCTGTTTCCGTCTGCCAGTAGGTATCCAGGAATGGTTTTCCATATACCCTTTCACTCCAGATAACGGCTTCGGAATTAAGGGGTTCTCCAACGGAAGCAAGATGGCGAAGCGTGGAGAGATTATATTTTTTAATCACCTCTTCACCGGCTTTCATCAGGGAACGGATGGCTGTGGGAGCCGAATACCACATGCTGATCTTATGTTTTTCGATAAAGCGGTACCAGTTATCGGCCGAGAACCCCGCATCGAGCACACACTGGGTCACACCATTGCTGAAAGCGCCGATGATACCATAGGATGTACCAGTCACCCAGCCGGGATCGGCGGTACACCAGTAAATATCATCTTCCTGAAGATCGAGCACCCATTTCGATGTCAGATACTGCGATATAAGGCTGTAATGAACATGTTTGACCCCTTTCGGCTGACCCGTCGTTCCCGAAGTATAATGCAAAACAGAAGGTGATTCGGCGGTGGTGGGGTGGATCTTGAATTGCTCAACTTTTTCTGCCTTGTCCATATCGAAAGCTACTTCACGATCAAGTAAGGGTTTTAACGGATCCTGGTCAACGATGATAATATGCTTCAGGAAAGGCATTTTATCCATGATCTTCCTGATCTTAGGCGCATGCTTTTTCTGGGTGATAATGGCGGTGGTCTGAGCATTCTCAAGGCGGATAAAGAGCGATTCATCTCCGAAAGCAGAAAACAGCGGTTGGGCTATCCCTCCCATTTTCAGAATACCTAGAAACCCGATATATAACTCCGGGATTTTATCCATGAACAAGCATACCCGGTCTTCAGGCAGGATGCCGAGACCTCGTAGAAAATGTCCGATGGTATTACTGTTCAGGCGGATGTCGTTATAAGTATAACGTTTCTCTATACCGGTAGAACCTTCCCAGATCAGAGCGGGTTTATTGCCGTATCCTTTTTCACAAATACGGTCGGAGCAATACCAGCCGATGTTAATGATGTTGCCTGGCTGGTAATCCAGCTCCTTTTCGGCAATATTCCAGTCAAAGTTTTTTACGCGTTCTTCGTACGATCCGATGTTTGACATAGGCTAATGATTAAAATAGTGAATTGGCGAATGGTGAAATAGTCGAATAAAGGGTCAGACATTTGAAGTTTCGATTTCGAGGATGACAATGGCAGTGGCTATTTCTTTAAGATGCGATAAAGATACATGAATTTTTGAAATCCCCAAGTTATTGACCAGTTCTTTTGCTTTGCCGAAGACCCTGATATGAGGCTGGCCGAGATCATCATGAAATACTTCAATATCGGCGAACCGGATCCCGAATCTCCAGCCGGTACCAATGGCCTTCAGGAACGACTCCTTGGCCGAAAATCGGGCGGCATAATGTTGAAATTTGTTCTTTTTTGATTCGCAATAATCAATTTCGAGCGGGGTAAAGATTTTATCCCGGAACCCGATATCCCGCATCATGACTTTTTCGATGCGTGCAATTTCGATAATATCTGTACCCGTCCCGTAAATCAAATGGCGCCCAGTTTTTTACCTACTTTGGTGAATTTTTCAATGGCAAACTCTATCTGTTCCCTGCTGTGTGCCGCTGAAATCTGTGTCCTTATGCGGGATTTTCCTTTGGGTACGACAGGATAATAAAACCCGATGACATAAATCCCTTCCTCAAGCAAGGCATTTGCGAATTCCTGTGACAACTTTGCATCATTGGGTAAATGACCAAACAATACGGGAACGATGGGGTGAACCCCCGGAACGATCCTGAATCCTGCATCCTGCATCCCTTTTCTGAAAAGCTGGGTGTTTTCGTACAATTTATCATGCAGTGCCGTGGTTTCCGAGAGCAGGTTGATAACCTCCAGGGTTGCTCCTGCAATGGCCGGCGCCAGTGAGTTTGAGAAAAGATAAGGACGCGACCGCTGGCGCAGAATTTCAATGATCTCCTTCCGGGCCGATATACAGCCTCCGGAAGCTCCGCCAAGAGCTTTACCAAAAGTAGTGGAAATAATGTCGACCCGGCCCCGGGCATTGCAATACTCCATGGTCCCGCGCCCGGTCTTTCCAACGACACCCGTGGCATGGGAATCATCAACCATGACCAGGGCATCATATTTTTCGGCCAGATCGCATATTTTATCGACCTGGGCAATAATTCCATCCATGGAAAAAACCCCGTCGGTGACAATCAGCTTGAACCTGGCTTCACTGGCATCCTGAAGCACTTCTTCCAGGTCTTCCATATCGTTGTTCTTGTACCTGAACCGCTGTGCTTTGCAAAGCCTGACACCGTCGATGATGGAGGCATGATTCAGTTCATCGGATATGATCGCATCCTTTTCGCCAAGAAGAGGCTCAAAAACCCCTCCGTTGGCATCAAATGCCGAAGAGTACAGGATGGTGTCTTCCATGCCCAGAAACTCACTGATCTTCTGTTCAAGATCTTTATGAACCTGCTGGGTTCCGCAGATGAAACGCACGGAAGCCATGCCATATCCATATTTGAAAAAGGTATAATTACAAGCTGCCATAACCCTGGGTTCAGAACACAGTCCCAGATAATTGTTGGCACAAAAATTTAAAACCTTCTTTCCATTGGTTTGAATTTCGACCCCCTGGGGTGTAGTGATTATCCTTTCCGTTTTAAAAAGACCGTCATCATGAATGTTTACAAGTTGTTTCTGCAGATATTGCTGGAGTTTTCCGTACATGTTAACCTTCTGTTTGAATGATAAACCGGATCAAAATTATAAAAAAAAACAAGGTGAAATCTTTCAAAAGCAAATAAGCACTACCTTTGAAGCATCAATGCAATGTTCATCATGAAAAAAAGCTCCTTTTCCCTGCTTATTCTATTTGCCGGTTTGTTCTCTTTCTTCTTCTTTTCCTGTAATAATAATGATGAGGTCATCATTCCTGATCCCGACTTCCCCCAGCTCCTCGGGAAATGGGAAGGCGTTACTTCCCAGGGTAAACCGATTAAAGTTGGAATTATCAATTTCAACGGGGTCCTATATGTTGGAACCTATACATACAGCGTTGTGAATGATGTTGTCGCCGGGGGCTCAACCATGAATTATGATTTAAGCGCCTCAACCGCAGTGGCGGCTGTGACGGATACGAGCTTTATTTTTCGTCCTTACGGAGGCTACTCGGAATCTGATTATCTTTACGGGCATTTCGATTTGAACACCATGATCCTAAAAGGAAAATTTACTACTGCTTTCCCGACTCAACAAGGAACTTCAACTGTTAAAATCACCGGAACCTATACAGCCACCAAAACCAATTAATATGAAACGTATGTCAATTTTTTCAGGTAAAAACCTGATTTTAGTTCTTTTCTGCAGCAGTCTGCTAATGGCCGCTTTTTCCTGCAAGAAAAATAAGGACCCCGAAAACATGCAACTGATGGGAGCCTGGGTAAAAAGCGAAAACCATGATTCCATTTATTTTTATGTTGATAAAATCGGCAGTACCCTGTATGTCACTTCTACTGTTGCCAAGGTAAAAAGCCTGACCGGACTGATCCGCTATTCGGCCAGCAACAGCTCAGGACTGGCGCCTATTGAAAACAACGCCTTTGATATAATCCTGGAAGCCGGCGGACCCGATGGTCCCACGCATATCGGGGGGACTTTTAATCCGACCAGCATGGTCCTGACCGGTAATTTCCAATATTATTCCCTGGGAGATAGCCTGCGTACAACTTATCCTTTTACCATCTCCCGGCCATAGTCCCTGATGGAAAATTTTAATATTTATAATCCGACTTCCCTTCATTTCGGGAATAACGCTCTGAATTCCCTGGGACCAGTATTACTGGAAACCGGCAGAAAGGTCTTACTGGTTTATGGTAAAGGTTCCATTAAAAAATCAGGCTTGTACGATCAGCTGATGACCCTATTGAAAAAGTCGGGACTGGAGGTTTATGAATATTCCGGGATAAAATCCAACCCGGTGATTGAAGATGTGGATAAAGCTGCGGAGGTGGGTAGAAAATATAAGGTGGATCTTGTTCTGGCTGTCGGTGGCGGTAGCGTCATTGATTCCGGAAAGATCATTTCCATTACCATTCCCGTCCAACATAGCGGATGGGACTTCTTTACGGGTAAAGCGAAAGCACAATCAGCCCTCCCCCTGTTTGCCATCCTGACCCTGGCTGCCACCGGTTCGGAGATGAATCCTTTTGCCGTAGTCTCCAACCCGGAAACACAGCAAAAATCAGCCTATGGCTCCCCGCTTACCTTCCCGAAACATTCATTCTTAGATCCTCAGCTTACCTTCTCTGTTCCCCGAAATTATACTGCCTTTGGCATTGCCGACCTGATAGCCCATTGTTTTGAAGCCTGGTTCGGGATCGGAGAAGCCTCGCTCAGCGACCGGTTTATCATTTCGATCGTGAAGGAAGCCATGCAATATGGCCCCCCGCTTCTTGACGACCTGAGCAATTATGATCTCCGGGCCAGGATCATGTACGCCGCTACCTCGGCACTCAACGGACTGACCATGCAGGGCCGGGCTTCCGGCGACTGGGGCGTGCACAGCGCCGGACATATCCTTTCCCTGCTCTACGATGTTCCCCATGGCGCTTCACTCACCATCGTCTATCCGGCCTGGATGCGGCACTATAAAAACCAGCTCGCTCCCCGCATTTCACAGCTCGGATCAGCACTTTTTGATGAAACACTCACTGCTGATCAGTCCATCAACCGCATCGAAGCCTTCTTCCGCTCCATTGATTGCCCTACCCGCCTTTCTGACCTTCAAATCCCCGGTAATCTCAGTCAACCCATCCTCAAAGCCATGATACACAATAAAGTCTCCGGAGCCAATATGAGGATGAAAGAGCCTGACTACCGGATATTGATTGAACTTTTTAATTGAATGCAAGCAATGCAGGAATGCAGACAATGCAGGAATAATTAAAATACTTGTGGTTCGGGGATTAGGATTTCTGAGGTCGTGAGGCTGTTTTTAAAATTGTGTATAATATCCGGATTACTTCATCACATTTTTGTATTGCAACAGCAGCTTTATCTTGAGTAAGGTAACCCGTTGAACATAGCAGCTTGAGCCAAAATTCTGTTTCACGAGATTCCTTATATGCAATGGATAAGCGGTTGCAGAATTCCTTTTTTGATTGTCCGGCTACTCCTTCAGAAATATTCGCCCCGACTGAAGTGCCAGATCTTAAAACCTGTTTTGATAGGACAAATTCTCGTTTTTCTCTTGTCAGATATTGGTAAATAAAAACAGTTTCTTTCGCCAATTCAAAACTTTTATCTTTAATCATATTTTCTTTCATAACCTTTTACCGCTTTATCGGAAAAAAGGGAAGAAGTGAAACTATTGTTGAAAACATTTTTTGTATTTCTGTATTCTTGCATTGTTTGCATTCCTGCATTGTTTGCATTCAGAAAACTATCCTATCGCCCTCAAATTGAGCTTTCTCAGCCTGGGTGCAAACTTCGCCGTAAACCCAACGATCCCCAGGGTCATGATGCCGCCAAAGATCACGGAGGGGATGAGTCCCATGAGTTTGGCTGCAAGGCCGGATTCAAAGGAGCCGATTTCATTCGATGAACCGATGAAAATCGCGTTGACCGAAGCAACGCGGCCACGCATCTCATCCGGAGTGATCAGTTGCATGGCCGTTGCCCGGATGATCACGCTGATGTTGTCGAACATGCCGCTGAACATAAGGAGTAGAAGAGAAAGATAAAAATTATGTGAGAGGGCAAAACAGATGATGCTCAATCCGAATCCCGCCACCCCGATCATCATGTATCTCCCGGCATGGACCATGGGCGGACGATGAGCCATGATCAGCGACATCATCACTGCCCCTGCCATGGGGGCAGCCCGAAGGAAACCAAGTCCCTGCGGACCCACCATCAGTACTTCTGCGGCAAATACCGGCAGCATGGCGACTGCACCGCCGAAAAGAACAGCAAACATATCGAGGGACATGGCCCCCAGCAGGATCTGGTTTTTAAATACAAACTTCAATCCCGACGACAAACGATGCATCAGGGTTTCTCCGGCCTCGAACTGAGGGAGCGGGCGGTTTTTCACGAAAATAAGCAAAGTGAGGGCAAGCATTAAAAAGAAGAGAACGCTGAGATAGGCAATGCGAACCCCGAAGAAACCGTAAATCATACCTCCCAAAGCCGGTCCGGTGATCGCAGCCACATGCCACATGGTGGAGTTCCAGGTCGATGCATTGGTATACAGAAACCTGGGGATGAGTTGCGACATCAGAGCAATGATCGATGGATAGAGAAAGGCTCGTGAAATCCCGGAAATCATCACGACAAGGTAAATCGGAAAAACCCCGAAGGCAGCAATGATTCCCAGCGATTTAATGGAAAACAGAAAAAGCAGGGTAGTTCCGATCAGAAATAACAGGGTAAACCAGATAATGATGCGTTTGCGATTGTACCGGTCAGCCGCATGACCCGCGTAAAGGGCAGTGGCAATGTTCGGCAAAGCCTCTGCCAGACCAATCAAACCAAGGGCCAGTGGGTCTCTGGTCAGCTCATACATCTGCCAGCCTACAATGAGGCCCTGCATCTGAAAGGCAATGGTCGTAAAAAAACGGAATGTCAGGAACAGGCGGAAATCGCCTACCTTTAATACGGCATAAGCATCATGTTTGTCCTGGGAAGTATCGCCGGCTGACATTAAGCCTATTCTTCGTCCTTCTCCTGATCTTCGTATGCCTTGAGTAATTTGTCCTGGATATCACCCGGTACCTGGGTGTATTCGGCAAATTTCATGTTATAGGTGGCACGGCCACTGGTAATTGAACTCAGGGCAGTGGAATAACGGTTGAGCTCTGCCAGGGGAACCTTGGCCAGGATCTTCTGGTAGTTCCCTTCGCTGTCCATCCCCATGATGACGGCACGGCGGCCCTGGAGATCGGTCATGACTTCACCCATTTTTTCTTCAGGAACAATGACTTCCACATCATAGATCGGTTCCAGGATCTTGGGACCGGCATTTTTAAAGGCTTCCCGGAAGGCGTTACGGCCGGCTAACTTAAAGGAAATTTCGTTGGAATCCACCGGGTGCATCTTCCCGTCATACACGTTGAAGACGATATCACGGGCATAAGAACCGGTTAAAGGACCTTCTTCCATCTTTTCCATGACCCCTTTCAGGATGGCCGGCATAAAACGGGCATCAATGGCGCCGCCGACAATACAATTGTTCATCTGGAGTTTTCCACCCCAATCCAGGTCAATCACATCCCTTCCGCGGATAGGAAATTCGTTTTGTTCCGTCATCCCTTCCCTGTAAGGCTGTATCATCATATGAACTTCACCAAACTGGCCTGAACCACCCGATTGCTTCTTGTGGCGGTACATCGATTTTGCCGCCTTGGTAATGGTCTCACGGTAAGGAATACGCGGGGCATAAAACTCAATGGGAATTTTTTCGAGGGTTTCCACATGCCATTTGGCCAGGTTCAGATGCAATTCTCCCTGTCCCTGGAGGATCATCTGCTTCAGTTCGCGGGAAAAGCCCATGATCAGCGTCGGATCCATTTTGGCCAGTTCATAAAGGATACTTGCGATCTTTTCATCATCGGCAGTATTTTTTGCTTTTACCGCAGTTCTGAATTTGGGATCAGGGTATGTAGTCGGTTCGATGACATCGTCGGGATTCTTTTGCGAATTCAGGGTATTGTTGGTATAGCAGTTCTTCAGCTTAATGGTGGCGCCGATATCTCCGGCAACCATTTTTTCAACCTTTTCCCTGTTCTTGCCATTGACCACGAATAACTGCGACAAGCGTTCTTTCGACTGTCGGGCAGGATTGATCATATCCATGGCTTCCGTGATCTCGCCGGCAAAAACCTTGAAATAAGAAATCTCACCCAGGTGTTGCTCTATGGAAGTTTTAAAGATGAAGGCAGATGTGGGATCTGAAACATTGCATTTTAATTGCTTTCCTTCTTTGGTTTTAACACCGGGCATTTCATTGGGAGCAGGAACGCTGCCGGCGATGAACTCCAGTAAACGGCCCACACCCATATCCTGTTTGGCACAGGTACACATCACGGGAAAAATCGTACGGTTGATCAAACCGGCCTTCAGCGCCTGCTGCATCTGTTCTTCCGAAAGGGTTCCCTTATCAAAGAAAACTTCCATCAGGGATTCATCCTTGGATGCCAGCTCTTCCACCAGGGCGGCATGCATCTCTTCTGCTTTTCCCTTTTCGCTGTCAGGAATTTCAGAAATTTCAGGTTTCCCTCCGCCGGAAGTGAATTTATACTGCTTCATTTTCAGCAGGTCGATGAGGGTATTAAATCCTGAACCGGCATTAACCGGGTATTGCATCAGGGTGATGTTCTTACCAAACTGTGCTTTCATCTGGCGAAGTGTTTCATCGAAATTGGCATGCTCCTGGTCAAGATGGTTCACCACGAAAACCACGGGAATATTCATTCTGTTGGTATGCCTCCAGGTAATTTCGGTTCCGACTTCAACGCCGTTCTGACCATTCACAACCATCAGTGCAGTATCTGCCACACGCAAGGCGGAAATCACCTCGCCGCAAAAATCATCGAATCCCGGTGTGTCAATGATGTTTATTTTCTTATTGTCGCAAAGGGTATATAGGATGGAAGCAGATACCGAGTTCTGACGCTCCAGTTCAATCGGACGATAGTCTGACACGCTGTTTTTATCTTCTACGGATCCTCTTCTGCTGATTATACCGCCTTCAAACAGCATCGCTTCAGCAAGGGTGGTTTTTCCTGATTTTGCACCGCCGATCAGGGCAATGTTGCGGATTTCGTTGGTTTGGAATACCTTCATGATAAACAATTCTTATACGTAAATAAATGGTTATTTTTTCCTGAAAAGGACCGCAAAAATACTAAATGTTAGGGAAATAACAAAGGAATTAAGATTGAGGAATGAGGAATGAGGAATTCAACAAACCTTTCAGGAAAGTCCATCTTTCGGCTGACATTTTGGAGCCCATGAATTCGATGACGTTCCCCGCGAGCAGGGCGCCAAGTTCACCGCATTTCTGAAGGCTTAGCCCGGAGGCATGTCCGAACAGGAAACCGGCTGCATACAGATCGCCGGCACCGGTGGTATCGATGGGTGTAACCGGGATGATCCCGATTTCACAATATTCTGAGGTGGTTTTTACCAGAGAGCCCTTGCCCCCGGTTTTCACAATGGCGATTTCCACGAATTTCCCGATTTCTGTCAGGGCGTTTTCCGGTTCATGACCGGTCAGCGCTTTGGCTTCATCTTCGTTGGCAAACAAGATATCCACGTATTCATTGATTATTTGCTGCAGGAATTCCCTGTTGGATTCCACTACATTATAGCTGGCCAGGTCGAGGGAAACGATGAGCCCGTTTTCCTTGGCCAGGGCTACTGCCCTGCGGATCAGCTCATGGTTCTGGACCAGGTAGCCTTCTATGTGAAAATAGGAATATCCCCTGAACATCTCAGGTCTCAGGTTCCCGGCCGAAAGCTCAATGGCTGCGCCTAAAAAGGTGGCAAAAGTACGCTCCGAATCGGGAGTCACCAGCGCTATTGCCCGGCCTGTTTCCTGAGTACTGTGGATCATATGCGGCTCCACCCCGGCCTGGATCAGGTCGCGAACGAAAAAACCACCGAGTTCATCTTCCCCGATCACGCCAATATATCCGGCCGGAGCTCCCAGCATGGCTAAGCCATGAATGGTATTGGCTGCTGATCCTCCTGCCGACTGGCTCTTTTGATAATCTTTTAATGCCAGCAATACGGTATTGCTCCTTTCTTTATCAACCAGTTGCATACTGCCCTTGGGAAGACCCAATATTTCAAGGATCCCGTCGCTTTCCAGGGGGATCATCACATCAACCAGGGCATTGCCCATACCCAGTATTTTTTTCATCGTCATGTCGTATTGAACGGCAAAGGTAATAAAAACAGCATTGTCCTTTGACGCACACATATAACTCGAAAAATGCTACAGTTACTTATTCTCACCATGAAAATGCAACCATTCAGGCTGTTAACCGTACAAGACAGAAAACGAAGCCCATGAAAACCCGGTTAAACATAGTTCTGGCCATTTTGTTTGCCACTTTTTACATGGCTGGCTTTGCCGCCGACGATGACTGTCCCTGCAGGAAAAAAGTAAAAATAATTATCGAAAAACCAGTGGTGAAGGTCATTCCCGCACCTGTGAAACAATACAAAACCTACCAGTTGTTCCCAAAAGGATTCGAAGTGCCTGATCCGAACATGTGCGCTGGCGGAATGATGCGCCCCAAAGAAAACCTACAGTTCCGCATCATGCCGAACCCCGTCGATCAAACCCTCAATGTAATCTATACCACTGCTGAACCAGGCAACGTCAAGATCGAGATCCTCGATTGCTCCGGTGCTGTACTCAGAACCCTCATGCAGGAGTACCAGGAAGACGGACTGAAGGTCCGTTCCTTCGACGTGTATAACAAGATACGCCCGGGCATCGCTTACGTCAGGGTAAGCAATAACGGGCAGGTGCTCATCGTGGAAAAAATGTTCAAACAATAATTCCGGTAATAGCTACTGGAAAAACATACCACACCTTTCAAAAAATTTATTAACAATTGATTAACCATCAACTGTCTAATTTTTTGACACTTCGAAAATTATTCATTTTTATATTTTGCTGAACGACATGTGATTAAGTTTTGGCGTGATTTTTGTTATGCCGAAAAAACAGCAAAAACCGCCTAAACTATTCACATTCATAAATTTGATATCCGCTTAATCCCGCGTTATCTTTGTTATTTCAAGCGATTTTATTTCCCCGGAATTTAATTGCAAAAATTGATTAACGAGTTTTCTACCCTGATAACCGAGAAAATATTTCCTGTTTGGAACTTAAAAATATCATCATGAAATTATCTTCAATGCTTGCCATTGTCATGTTTTCCCTGGTCTTCGCCCGCGACCTGAACGCTCAGATTCCCAGGGATAAACCCTTGCTTCCGGTTCAGACAAACAGATCGCCCCTGTTCGGGAAAGATATTGTAATCCACGACCAACCTGATCGTGACCAGAGGAAAATTGCTATTGGATCTGCATATAATGGTTGGCTTTATGCTGTTTATGGATATGATTCTACGATATATCCATGGCTCACCATATTAAAATCTACAGATAATGGTCTGCATTGGGAAAATATCCTGGGCGGGGCTCTTCCATGTGACTATTGCTCCCTTAAATCATTAGATTTAATGGTTGTTGGAAATAGCGAGGCAAATTTGAAATTATACTTTTCCTATGTTGGCTCAAGTACTTCATTGGGTTATAGCCTTGGTCAGGTTTTCAGGTATAATGCTGTGACCACTGAATATGAAAAAACACTACTTATTGATGAAGGTATCCGTGACATTTTTTTTGCTTCAGATTTAATGTATCCGGCGGCAGCCGCTGATCCATATAGCCTTGGAATTTTATATTCGCAAAACAAATATTCGAACACAGAAAACCTTTATTATATTTCTTCCGCTGATGGTGGTGAATCCCTTGTATGGGACACCATTGGTGCTTCAGATAAACCCTTTCTGAATCTCAGTCTGGCCTATGGCAGAAGCCCCTCATGGAGCAGTGGGAGGTATTTTGCTGTGTGGGAACAGGCAGACAATATCAATTCTCCTACCGGTCATATCTATACTGCACATACAGAACCGAACTTCGACAGTCATTATACCAGACCGGTATGCATCGACAGCCTGGATCCTTCGGCCATCAATCTTTGCCGTAACCCGGTCATTGCCTGCCAGTATAGCGATACCGACAACGACAGCGCCAACCTGACTACGGTTATTCTCTACGAACAGTACGATCCCCTGAACGACCGCTTTGATGTCAAAGGAGTGTATAACCTCCAATCCACCCTCACTTCCTGTTTCAAACCCTTATCCTTCACCAATCCCGGGCATGAGAACCTCCAGCCCGATATCGCATTCAATCCTTACACTTCAAATTTCATGGCCACCTGGTACGATGCCACGGAACAGAAACTGCCCTTTATTACCAACAACCTGAATTTCCAACAACCCGATAACTGGACAATTGTTTCTGCCGGTTTTAATGATGCTCCAAATCTTGAGGATCCTGATCCCAAAGTCAGACTGAACTTTTCCGAACAGAAAGGGATCAATGTATGGACGTCAGAAGGAACAGGTGGAAACGGGATAGCCCTGTTCGATGCCGAATACAGCACTTATACATCTGTTTCGGAAATAGACCATGGAGAAGGTGAAAGGCTATTGGGAGCTTACCCTAACCCATGCGATCAGTATCTGAACATTGCTTTTGAACTGGAAAAATCAGAAAAAGTAACGATCAGGCTTTATGATCTTTCAGGAAAGAACCTTGAATTCCTTTGCAATCAGAACTTTCCGGCCGGGAACAATACCTTCAAAGCCGATGTTTCTGATCTCAGCCCGGGAACCTATCTTTATTCATTCAGCGCTGGGGAGTTTTCAGGGTATGGAAAATTCAGCGTTATCAATCATTAATTATATTAATATTCAGACCCATTAGCCTAGTTTCGCAAACGATCATTCCCCTTGTAAAATATCCATCCGATGTAAGCAGTTTAGTGTCTGTTTAAAATTTTAGAAGTTTTCTGTAGAATCCTATACGCACTATCACTGCTTTTCTTCAACCACAAAGTCCACAAAAATTTACACAAAGTTCACAATGAGTTGCTTTGTGTACTTTGTGCATCCTTTGTGCCATTGTGGTTAAATTTTAATCCATTTTATAAACTTGAACAGCCTCGTAATGTTTTGATACTTCTGATCCTTTTCCCCAAACCAATATTTATACATTCAAGGCAGGGGAATTATCGGTTATGGTAAGTTCAGGGTTGTCAGGGAATCAGATACAGCGAAATCAGTTTTTCATAATTTTTCCTGAAAAATAAATATCTTTGTTACAGGCAAACTGATCCTGGATGCATGAATAAACCTTTACTTGCATTTCTGCTTTTATTAATTACCTTAATCGGTTGCAAAAAAACAGAAAGGTCAGTATCCTATTTTCCTGACGAATTGAAACCCTATGCATTATTTGGGATGGGAAGTTACTGGATCTATAAAAATGATATAATCGGGAAGGAGGATAGCACCTATTTATTGAGTCCTCCTGTTTTATCGTTTGTCTATATCGGGGAAACAGGACCTAAAGAAGAATGGCTATTTAGTCACTATGGGGGCAACTTCCTTACATCTGTCCCCGGAAGACCGGACTCCGAGGATTCAGGATATGTTTTATGTCATTCCTTTAAAGGAGCGTCAGGCAGTATCAGCATTATTTCAGGTAATATTTATAAGGGTTACTATCGGCATAGTACGTATTCCAATTATTCCTTTGAGGTTTTAAGTACCAGTGATACCTTGCGAATTGATTCAAATATTTATGTAAATGTCCTTGTTACTCAATATGTTTCCTTTCCATTTCAAAACCACGATTCTGTCAAGTGTACATATTTCTTCGATAAATCTCATGGTTTAATCAAATATACTTACCATACCAATGGGCAAGACTCTACATGGAATTTGGTGAGATCTCATGTTGTGCGATAACCGTTAAGGAATCCGTATGTAGCTTCCTGCGATAGTCTGAAATTCATTATTAGCGTACAATATCAAGTGATTCAAACAAGGGAAGAGAACCCAATAATAGGTAATTCAACTACAGATACAATTAAACAAAATATCTTTCTGGCAAAAAATATTGGCTTGATTCAAATCAAAAGAAAATATCCGGCAACCGATACCACCTGGAGCCTGCTGAGGTATCAAGTAATGCAGTAGGAAGCAGTGAGATAAGCGTTTGCCTTCAACGGTAAAAAGAACTATTCGGGGAAGATTGTGTTTGAATAAAATGTGCAACAGGGCATTTTTCAGCTTTCTGATCTTTTTCGTGCTTGCGGGTGGAGCCTGCACTCAGAATTCCTCCATGCCTTCCAATAAAAAACAAAACAAGATGAACCATAAAACCTTAACCCCTGAAGAAGCCAGAGTAATCGAGCAAAAAGGAACTGAACACCCGTTCACCGGGAAGTACGAGAACTTCAACGACCCCGGAACCTATGTGTGCAAGCGTTGCGGAGCACCGCTTTACCGTTCTTCCGATAAATTCGATGCCCATTGCGGCTGGCCTTCCTTCGACGATGAGATAAAAGGAGCCGTAAAAAGAATACCCGATGCCGATGGCATGCGCACCGAAATCCAATGCGCCAAATGCGGCGCTCACCTGGGGCATGTATTTTCAGGAGAAGGGTTCACCACGAAAGATACCCGGCATTGCGTCAATTCCATCTCCCTTGATTTTATTCCCGCGGGAAAAGTAGTAACAGATACGGCCATCTTTGCCGGCGGATGCTTCTGGGGCGTGGAGTTTTATATGCAGAAAATCAAAGGGGTGATCTCCACGGAAGTCGGCTATACCGGGGGGCATAAGAACAATCCCACCTACAAAGAGGTCTGTGCGGGAACGACCGGCCACCTGGAAGCCATTGAGGTGGTGTTTGATCCGGTACAGACCTCCTATGAGGAAGTGGCCAGAATGTTTTTCGAAACCCATGATCCTACCCAGTGGAATCACCAGGGACCGGATTTCGGGGAACAATACCGTTCGGCCGTGTTTTACCGGAATGAGGAACAGAAAAAAACGGCAGAAAAACTGATCGCCCTGCTGAAAGACAAAGGCTTTAAGGTAGTCACCGAACTCCGGCCGGCATCAACATTCTGGAAAGCCGAGGATTACCACCAGGATTACTACGATCACAAGGGCAGTACGCCTTACTGCCATGGCTATGTCAAACGTTTCTGATGCTGAATCCTGTCACTTGGGTGTAGTCAGGTTCTGGGGCACCTTGATTTTTTCCTTGGCGGTAAGACCCGAAATAACCTGGATATTCAGTCCGTCGGATAATCCGGTTTTAATGAAGCGTTTCTCGAATTTCTGAGGACCTGTTTCAACTTCCACGTAAGCCGAATCTTTTTCAAACTGCAGCAGGCTTTCTTTAATTGCCAGCACGCTGTCAACCCTTTGCAGGACGATGTCGGCATTGGCGCTGTAACCCGCCCTCACAAACTGATCGGCCTTGAGGTTCACATCGGCTTTGATCTCGAACTGAACGGCTCCGTTTTCCAATACTCCCTTGGGGGAAATGTACTTGAGGGTAGCATGAAAAGTATCGTTTTCGATGGCTCCAACCGTCAACAGCAGGTTCATGCCGGGTTTGATCTTCCCGACTTCGGTCTCGTCCACCTTTCCCTGGAAGATCATGTCGCCGATGTCTGCCACACTGGCAATGGTCGTCCCGGCATTGAAATTATTGGCTTCGATCACGGAACTTCCCACCTTGATCGGGATGTCTAAAATCATTCCGGTAATGGTGGAACGGATGAGTGTATTGGTGGTTTTACCCGATCTTTTATTCACTCCTTCACGGATCAGTTCCAGGTTGGCCTCGGCAGCTTCCACTTCCTGCATATCATTTCGATAAGTAAGCTGAGTTTTCTGGTATTCGGCTTCGGCAATAACACCCTGTTTGAACAGCTTTTCCTGACGGTCGAAATTGAGCTTTGCATCATCAAAGGCAATTTTTGCCCTTTCCACCCTGCCTTCGGCATTGTTCAGGTTCACCAGGTCGGGAATGATGCGCACCTTGGCAATCACCTCCCCTGATCTGATGTTCTTGCCGGCTTCCACGTAGATCTCCTCCACGATGCCCGAAACCTGGGGCTTGATCTCAATTTCCTTGCGCGGGATCACCGAACCTGTTGCCACGGTTTTTTTAATGATATTCGTCTTGAACGGAGTCTCGGTCTGAAAGACCACCGGCTTCTCCTTCGACTTATTATACAGGTAAACAATGGTGATCACAAAAACCGCCAGAATAATCACCAGCAACGAAATTTTCAAAATCTTCTTCATAAACTTACTATTTCCTTGAACTAATTCCTAATTCTTAATTCCTAATTCTCACTCATACCTCAATGCATCAATCGGCTTGATCGATACTGCTCTTTTCGCAGGTATCAGTCCCGCCAGGGCGCCCGAAAAGACCAGGATCGTCAGGGCCGTGACAGCCACTTTGAAATCCACTCCGGGATGCACGAACATCTGGGTATTGGCCCCGGAACTGTCGAGCAGATAGTTGATCAGTTCCAGCAAACCGACGCCCATAACCAGTCCGAAGTATCCTGCAAAGGTAGTGAGTACCACCGCTTCGGTGATGATCTGGGTGATCACGTTGCGGGGTGTTGCGCCCAGCGCACGCTGAATGCCGATCTCCCTGGTTCTTTCCTTCACCACAACCAGCATGATGTTGCTCACGCCAATGATCCCGGCTAACAAAGTTCCTATACCCACGATCCAGACCAGCATACTGATGCCGAAAAATAAACCACGCATTTTTTTGTATTCCACATCCAGGTTAAAATGCCCGATGGCCCGGTCGTCCTCAGGCGCCACGGCATGTCTTTTTTTCAGGATATCAATGGCTTTCTTTTCTACTATCGCCACCGGGATCCCATCCCGGGAAGTGATGTTAAAGAAACCTACCGAATTGCCCAGGTTAAATGTCTGCTGCAGGGTAGTGAAGGGCATATGGATGCGCTGGTTGTCGTTGGCGGCCGCCTCTCCGTTGCGCTTTGACTGGAACACCCCGATCACATTGAAATATACCCCGTTGATCCGGATATACTGGTTGATGGGGTTCTCTCCCTTTTCAAAAAGAATGTCAACCACACGTTGACCAACCACCACAACCTTACGTTTTTCTTTCAGGTCGAATTCATTTAAAAATCTTCCTGACACCATATTGACAGGATCAATTTTATTGAACACTGGATAATCGCCGAAGATCTGAAACTGACCGGATTTCAGGAACCTGACCACGTTACTGCTGCCATTGTATCCGCCAACATTGGTACGGGGCGCCAGGTACTTGATTTCGGGGATGCCATCACTCAGGGCACGGGTATCGCTGTTTTCATAATCGAACGATCTTCCCCGGGTAAAACCCTTATAGGGGATGGTAGTCTGCTGCGCCCAGATGAACACTGAATTTGTGGCCATATCCCCGAAATTCTGGGTAACCCCGTTTTCCAGTCCCCTGCCCGATCCCAGCATGATGACCAGCATGAAAATCCCCCAGAATACGCCAAAAGCCGTCAGGAAGGTCCGGAGTTTATTCGAACGCAACACATGATAGATTTCAAGCCAGCGGTCTAAATCGAACATATTATTCGTCTCTTAATGCTTCAATGGGTTTGATTTTTGCCGCTTTCATCCCGGGAATCAGACCCGCTATGGTGCCGGCAACGATCAGCAAAACAGTGGCGCTGATGGCGATGGCGAAGTTGGCTTCGGGATTCCGGAAAAAATCGGAGGGTGGCAGGTTTTTTGAAACCAGCTCGAGCAGGCCGATTCCCAGAACAAGCCCGATATACCCGGCAAAAGCAGTGATCACGATAGATTCCTGTAGGATCAGCATGACAATGGACAGAGGCGTAGCGCCCAGGGCTTTACGGATTCCGATTTCCTTGGTTCTTTCCTTCACCGAGATCATCATGATGTTGCTCACGCCCACCACACCGGCAATGATAGTTCCTATGCCAATGATCCAGATAAATAAACGGATCCCGTTAAACAGGGCATTGAACCTCCTGACATCTTCGCTTTTATTCCAGATCTCTATCGCCCGGTCATCTTTGGGATCGACGGTATGCTTGGTCGAAAGCATGGTCCGGGCCACCTGTATCATGGCATCCGATTCCTCCTGGGTGGCTTTTCCGGTGGTGAAGGAGATCTGGTTGATGACCGTATTGCCGTTGAACACCCTTTGTGCCGTGGAAATGGGAATATAGATCCGTTGCTGTTCATGGTCATTCCTGCTGTAATCCCTGAAAATACCCACTACCTTAAAAAGTACCCCGCTGATGTTGATATACTTTCCTATTGCAAGACTGTCGTTTCCTTTAAATAAAGCGGCTTTGACTTTTTCACCGATCACCGCGACTTTCCTGAATTCATGGATGTCGATGGAGTTCAGAAACCGTCCTTCAATCATGACCAGTTCTTTGATCGCTCCATAATCCGGGTGACAGGGAGAAAGGAAAAAACTGCCATAATTGTTTTTGTAGGAAGTCAGCTGGTTCCCTAAAAAAAGGCGGGCCGACATCAGATCATAACCAGGTACGGTTTGCTTGAGCAATTTAAAATCCTCGTTGGTGAACCGGATCTGACGGCCGGTTTTCATTCCTTTGTACTGCATGTTGGTCATCCCGCTGCTGATCCAAACCCCGTTAATGGCACCACCCTTGAAATTTTCCTTCACCCCGTTTTCCAGTCCGTTGCCCGAACCCAGGAGTACAATAAGCATAAAAATACCCCAGGCCACACTGAAGCCGGTGAGAAAGGTACGGAGCTTATTCTTTTTTACCGTACTATAGATTTCCTGCCATTTATCCAGTTCAAACATTTTGAGATTGGCGATAGGCGATAGGCGATGGGCGCAGATCGCGCATCACCTATCTCTTTTCGCATTTAATTGTTGACGATATCCGTTATCAGTCCGTCCGTAATCCTGATCGTTTTCTGGGTACGGGCAGCTATATCATGTTCATGGGTTACGATAATCAGGGTTATCCCGGTCTTGTTGATCTCCTGCAATTGATCCATCACCTCCAGAGAGGTCTTTGAGTCCAGCGCCCCGGTAGGCTCATCAGCCAGGATCACTTTCGGGTTAGTGATCATCGCCCGGGCGATGGCCACCCTTTGTTTTTGTCCGCCCGACAATTCATTGGGCAGATGATGGGCCCATTCCTTAATTCCCATTCGTTCAAGGTAATCGAGTGCAATCATGTTGCGTTTTTTCCGGCTGACATTCTGGTAATAAAGCGGCATGGCAACATTTTCCATGGCATTTTTAAATGAGATCAGGTTGAAGGATTGAAAGACAAAACCAAGCATTTTATTCCTGAGCTGGGCGGCTTTGCGTTCACTGAGTTTTTTTATCTTCAAACCATCTAACAAATATTCCCCCTGGTCGTAATTATCCAGTATCCCCAGAATATTCAGCAGGGTTGATTTGCCGCTGCCTGAAGCGCCCATAATGGAGATCATCTCACCGGCCTGGATATCCAGATCGATTCCCTTTAAGACGTGGAGACTATTCTGTCCGGTTGTGTATGATTTATGAATATTCCGGATTTGTATCATTGAATTGAAATTTGCTGAGCAGCCAATTAGACTGCATCACATTGAAAACGTTACAATGAAACGGCAAAATCGCAATTTTTTTATATGCTTGCAGCCGGAAATCGGTAAAGGTGGTAAAACAAACGCTGAATGCTGATTTTTAGCGGTTCAGAAAGATATTGATCCTTTCAGTTTCCATTTCTTCAATCCGCTCAAAATTGGCCCAGCGGAAGTTTCTTCGCCGACCGTTCGTATTCCAGGAATATACATTCAGGAACATTTTTCCGAAGCTCAGACTGTGTGAATCATAATATTTGGCAAAAGCCACCTGCTCCCCGGTTTTAATATCATTGCCGATGAAAGAAAATTTCATATGCAGCAGACTTCCGTTTTCCATGGCATGGTGAATGGCGTCATGAAGGGCAAGATTTTCCGGAGCCCCCAGATCAAGATCGTAATAGAGTATCTTCTCCAGGTCGGGCAGCTCTTCTTCGAAATGAAATATCCTAACACGGGTATTATTAACAATGTTCCAGACTTCAAATTTGCTTTTCACATCGATGATGTCGCGACCTTTATTTCCAATTCTCAGGGATAGAAAATAATGATCTTTCCGGTAACGGATATAGATTTTCCTGGTTGTAAAAACATCCTGGGGACGCTTGATTACAAAATAAACAAGGAATCCAGAAAAAATAGAGGTGAAGAAAAGGGAAATAGTCGACTGTACCATCACGATCTGCCGGCCGGTTTGGGTGATCGGGTGGATATCACCAAAACCAATTGTGTGAAACGAGACGATACTGAAATAAACGGCCTTCTCGAAGGTCAGATGGTCAGTAAATGGTTTGGAATACGGCGTCATTTCAATGCTCCGGGTAACAAAATAGAGGTAAGCAAACCCGAAGATAAACAACAGATAAATTCCTAGTGCAAGCAGGATAAAAACGAAAACCTCTTTTGTCTTAAGCCGGAAATTCATGGAAGTTGGTGAGTTGGTGAATTGGTGAGCTTATTTGTTACTTTATTCTGTAAAAATACCTAAAAACTGAATATTTTCATTTGGTAAAAAAGAGTATTTTTGAATTAAATTTTTAAAAATGAATAGGAAACATTTGTTTTTGACTCATTTGCTGTTATTCGCCCTGGTCTGTATTCAGGGATGGGGGCAGGCACTTGAACTGAAAGAAATTTACCCGGTTTCCTATAGAACCGATATTTCCTCCCTGGCCGACTCCACCAAAGAGGACCTTTTTCCCAGGAGTACTACGACCGGAGCCGTTCATTTTTACAGGGGCATCAGTTATATGGATGAACGGAATTTTATTGAAGCCATTCAGGATTTTAAAATTGCCCGCCGGGATTCAACCCTTTCCAAACCTGTCTGCAACTTTTATCTGGGTATGGCTTTCATGCAGCTGGATATGCCCGACAGCATTTACAGCATCTGCAGTTATGCCCTTGAGGCTCCTGTAACCGAGTTAAAGAAACCGGAGTACTGGGAAAACCTGCCCTTTGCCAAAGATCGTGTCTTTTTTTCTTTTTTGCTTGGTACCAATGAGGTGCTGCATCAATCCATTGATACCGCCCTGATTGATGCCATGTTCGGGTTTTCCACCAAGGAAACCAAATTCTACGAAGCGCATTTTAATTATGCCAATTATTGCTTTACCATTGGCCGTTATAAAAAAGCTGTTGACCTGTTTTTAAAAGCCAGAGAGCTTGACAAATCAGAAGACTCCATTTTATTGCTTGGCATGGGGTATTTTTACCGCCTGTCGGCCGACCTGGTTCAATCGCAGAAAGCCTATGATATGCTGCTGGCCGGGAATGGCAATGATGCCCGGGCCTTTAATAACCGGGGATGCCTTTATGGTTTCATGGAAAAATACGACAAATCCATCAGTGATCTGAACAAGGCGCTCAAGAAAAACAACCGTTTACTGCCAGCCTACTGTAACCGGGGAATCGTTTATCTGAAAATGCAGCGGTTCGACCGGGCTATCCGTGATTTTACCACTGCTATACAATTCCAGCCTGATTTTGGTGATGCTTATTATTATCGCGGATTTGCACGCAAAGCAAAAGGCGATATTCAGGGTTCAGTGATCGACTTCACACAAGCCATAGAGCTGAAAAGAAGCCAGGAAACACTGAATAAATAAAGATTAACTGTTTGCCTTGTCGGCCAGTTCCTGAATTTTATCGGATTCCAGGATCATGATTCCATTCTTCCCTTCTTTTGCCAGTAAAAACATTGCTTCTGCCACAGCTGATCCTTCGATCCCCCGGTACTTTTTCCATTTCCCTACCAGCAGTAAATTCAAGCCTTTCATCAGGAATTTTCCGGCTTCTTCCCCAAACCGGAATTCCTTCCTTTCACCCATCAACATCGAAGGACGGAAAATAACGATGGACGGGATACTGGCGGACCTGACGGATTCTTCCATTTCCCCCTTGACCTGGAGGTAGAAATTCCGGGACAGAGGATCGGCCCCGATCGAAGAAACGACCTGAAAGACCCTGGCGCCTGATCTTTCTGCAAGCTTGGCAAACGCTGCCACATAAGAAAAATCGACTTCCCGGAAACGTTCACGGGTTCCTGCTTTTCTAATGGTCGTTCCCAGACAGCAGAAAAAATGTGCTGCATCTATTTTTTCAATCTTATGAATCCCGGAAAAATCCAGTATTAATTCCTTAAGCCGGGGGTGAGAAAATCCCAGGGGCTTCCTTGCCAGGACAATAATTTCCGAATAAAATTCGTCGCTTAACAAATGTTTAAGAAGATAACCTCCGATCAGTCCACTGGCTCCGGTAATAACTGTTTTCATATCTAACTTTTAATGTTAACACAAATTTAATACTATATTTTGATCTGTAAATCAGAAAATTAATGTACCTTTGCACCCCCAAAAAAACACCCTTATTATGCCATTGAACAGATTAAGAAATATCGGGATTGCGGCACATATTGATGCCGGCAAAACAACCGTCACTGAACGTATTTTATTTTTTACCGGTACCAACCGGAAAATGGGGGAAGTCCACGACGGACAAGCCACCATGGACTTCATGAAACAGGAACAGGAGCGCGGAATTACTATTGCCTCTGCCGCCATTTCGTGTATCTGGAAAGATCATCAGATCAACCTTATCGATACTCCCGGCCACGTTGATTTTACCGTTGAGGTTGAACGCTCACTCAGGGTCATTGACGGCATGGTGGCTGTATTTTGTGCAGTCGGCGGGGTAGAGCCACAAAGCGAAACAGTATGGAACCAGGCCGATCGTTACCGGGTTCCCCGCTTTGCCTTTATCAACAAGATGGACCGCACCGGCGCTGATTTCCCGGCCGTCGTGTCGCAGATGAATAAGTACCTTGACGCCAATGCCGTTCCTTTTCAGATCCCCATCGGAGCTGAAGAACATTTTGAAGGGATCATCGACATCATACACCGGAAAGCCTATGCTTTCCAGGAACTGGAGCAGATTGAAATTCCCATCCCGGAAGAGTACCAACAAAAAACCGAGGAAGCACGTGCCTGGGCAGTCGAAAAACTGGCAGAATTCAACGATGAGGTCATGGAATTGTTCATGGAAGACAAAGAAGTTTCAGCAGAGCTGATGAAAAAAGCTTTGCGGGATACCACCCTGAAGCTCCTGATCACCCCGGTATTTTGTGGCGCCGCATATAAAAACAAAGGAGTTCAGATGCTGCTGGATGCCGTTATTGACTATCTGCCTTCCCCGATAGATGTCGGTGCCGTCACAGGTACCGACCTTGATGATCCCGAGAAACTGCATACGATTCATCCCTCTCCCAAAGAACCATTTTCAGCTCTGGCCTTTAAACTGATCCATGATCCATTTGTTGGACAACAGACTTTTACGCGGATTTTCTCCGGAACACTGAGAAACGGCATGCAGGTATATAACGCCACCAAGGGCAAACATGAGCGCGTAGGCCGGATTTTCAGGATTCACGCCAAAGACCGGGAAGAGATCTCCGAAGCAGGTCCGGGCGATATTGTCGCCCTGATCGGAATGAAAGTCACCAAGACAGGAGATACCCTTTGCGATGACAGCCATCGGCTGATGCTCGAAAATATTCATATCCCGCCCAGTGTCATTGAGCTTAAAATCAGTCCGGTCAAACGTGCCGACCAGCAGAAACTGGGCGAAGCCCTGCATAAACTGGCCATGGAAGATCCCTCATTCAATGTACGATTTGATGATGAAACAGAAGAAACCGTGATCGCCGGCATGGGCGAACTTCACCTGGAGATCATCATCGACCGCCTGAAACATGAATTTAAAGTGGAAGCCGAAGTGGGAGAACCCTCCGTAGCCTTCCGTGAAACCATCACCGCGGAAGTGGAGTCGAATTACAAACACTCCAAGCAAACCGGTGGAAAGGGACAATTTGCCCATACAGTGATGCGCATCGAGCCCAATGAAGGCAAAGGTTATGAATTCATCGAAAAAATCAAAGGCGGAAACATCCCTGCCGAATACATTCCTTCGGTTAACAAAGGCATTCAAAAAACCCTGGAACGAGGAGTACTGGCAGGATTCCCGATTGTTGACGTGAAAGTAGTGCTGCTGGACGGCAGTTTCCATCCGGTGGACAGTTCTGATATGGCTTTTCAGACCTGTGGTTCTATCGGCTTTAAGCAGGGCTTTATGAAAGCTGATCCGATCTTGCTGGAACCCATGATGAAAGTGGAAGTAAATACCCCGGATGAATATATCGGAGATGTGGTGGGAAATCTGAACCGCCGTCGCGGCAAGATCGAAGCCATGCGCCGTTACCGTAAAGGCTCCCAAAAGGTCAATGCCTTTGTTCCCCTGATGGAAATGTTTGGCTATGCCACCCAGTTGCGGAATATTTCCAGCGGACGGGCCAACTATTCCATGGAGTTTTATAAATACACCCCCCTGCCAAAACTTCTTCAGGAAGAAATCATTAAGAAAATCGAAGAAAAGAAACGTTTGGAAAAATAGTTTTCAGCCGTATCTTTGACAGATACTTTGGCTTTCAATGAAAGAATCTCAGAACGAACAGGTAAATCATGCCGTATTCCGTATCCTGGAACTGGTTCATGGGAAAAAGGACCTGAATTCCATGTTCGAAACCATTCATGGCATTATCTCCGAATTAATGCATAACCAGGGTGATGCTGACCTTATTGAAAAAAAAGATCTGTTGAAATTATGGGCGGAAGTCGACCATAGCCTGCGCAGTCCGATGTGCGGAATCCTTGGTTTTTCGGAAATCCTTATGGAAGAACTGGTCGACGAAGAAGCCCGTTGGAAAACAGAGCAGATTGTTTTTTCTGCAAAAAAAATGAAAAGTGTCCTGGATAACACCATTCAACGCTTTGCCTTCGAAGCCGGGGAGGTGATTCCCGAGGACAGCATTCCGGATCCCTCACCGGTGATGAACGTCAGGAAGGAATCCGGAGGGCGAATACGCCCCAAGTCGGCCGGCAAGAAACTGCCCAATGTGCTGATCGTGGAAGATAATATGGTCAACATCAATCTCCTGATGATCTATATCCGGAGATACTGCAATATTTTTTCCACTAAAACCGCATTGTCGGCCATTGAAATGACCCATCGTGAAAAATTTGATGCTATTCTCATGGACATCAACCTCGGACAGGGGATGGATGGTACCCAGGCCATGCATGAAATCCGCAAACAGCCTGGTTATGAGAAAATTCCTATCATCGCGGTAACTGCCTATGCAGCGATGGGAGACCGGGAGAAGTTTCTATTGGAAGGTTTTAATGAATATATCAGCAAACCAATCAAGCGGGAAGAAATTAAATCGGTGATGGAAAGGCTTTTCAAAACTGCATTATAAACTTATTCTTTCACCGCTCGTTTCCAGGCTTCACCCTCAGGGGTAACGATTTTAACAAGATAAATCCCGCGATCCAATTTCGATAAATCAAGGCAGACCCGGGTATCATCCGAAAATTTCACGGCCAGAAGCTGTCCGGAAACCGAATATACTTCAACTTTAGTAATAGGGTTTACTGAATTAATGGTCAGTTGTTCCCTGACAGGATTCGGGAACAGCCTGAAGGCTTGATCTCCGGGCTCTCTGATTCCGGTTACTTCCTGGGGAATGATGTCAACCACGGCGCCCTCAATCACCGTGAGCCCGTAAGGGATCTCATCAGGGAGCAGATACCAGCCGTTATAGGGGCCTCCCCAGCCGAAATTAAGATGAAAATATTTGTCTGTATTGTATCCATCCACCACAACATTATGTCCCATGGTCCATCCCGGGTTAACAACGGCCAGGTGAACCGGAAGCGTATCGATGACATTCTGAGCCATCCGTGTATAGAGATTGGTATCGGTGTCATCCAATAACTCAACAGTAGAAACATTGAATTTCAGGTAGGCATCATAAGCCTGATCCACCCCGAATGTTCCTGAACCATTAGAGGCAAAAACCTGTTTCGCTGCCACCCCGCAGGCAAAAACCAGGGCCGCCATATCCGCATCCGTCAATGGAAGTTCTTGCTGATAATGCGTTTTCAGGGTCAGAAGGTAATCGTTCAACTGGAGAAACGATGGAAAATCTTCTTCCAGGTAATCATTATCGATCCAGTATTTACGCCCTGCATAATTATGGTAGTAATCATCCTCATCGGAAAAATGCGCATTGCTTGTGGTTGAATGAAAATTGATGATCTGGGCCATGGCCACGGCGGGGCAGCCTGCCAGGCTACGGCTGGAGGTGACCGGATCCATCGGGCAAAAAGAATTATAGGGTTCGTCCTGTGTCCAGTTGGTTTCTATCCAGCCTTCCGCGGGGGTTTTTCCCCGCTCCGGCCATTGTTGAAAAACCCGTTTGTGATCACTTCCGGTTAAAAGAAGGTTCCATTGATTGTGCCGCTTTTCCAGCATCTTCACTGGAATTTCCGGGATGTTTTTCATCCTTAGGGTAAGATCCCATCTTACAAAATCAAGAAACCGGCCTTCAGGATCTGTAATACCGCTGAAAGAATAAGCAATGACAGGGGGAAGGTCGTATAAAGCAGAGATAATAACATATCCCCTGGGCAGCAGACGATAAACATAAAATAAGGGGGTATTGTCTGCCGCCAGGAATAAATTGACCGCATTGACAGTAGGAGTCCTTTCTTCTTCAGGAGAATAAATAGCAATGGATGTGCTGGCCGCAATTCTGGCCTGGTCTTCGGGAATCGTTTGCGCAAAAAGTCTGATCACGACGAACAAGCAGATCAGCAAGAGGATGGTTCTGGTTTTCATGGGACAGGATTCTTGTTTTCAAATTTAAATGCCTTGCAAGATACATATAAATAGAATGCATGTATCAACAAATTGGAAATATTTCTTCTGTTAAATACCACAAACACCATCTACTCCCCGTCTGCCAATGAAATAGCCAGGGGATATCCGAACATTTGATGGTTCGAAAAAATTTATCAGGATGTAGGCGCTTATTTGATCTGGAGTATGCAATAGGCATAGTGATCATCAGACATAACAAACTCCAGCGGGGTCACCGTTTTTCCTTGTCCGTAATCCCAGTAAGCAGCCTCTTTCACCCACCTTTCAAACCCGACTGTATTGAGAATGTATAATTGCATTCCGGGTTTTGCCATTCTCAACCAGGTATTTACCACATCCGTTCTGAAGTCGGTGTCCTCGTCTTCAAAATAAGCGGCTGAGGAGATCCAGGTTTTTGCAGGTTCAAAGTTTATGGATTCCCTCCATACTGTTTTATCATGGTAATCCGGATGCGGGGATCCTTTCTTCCATTCGGGATATTTCCTGGTACCGTCATATTCATGGGAACTCCAGGCATACCAATAAATGGCCTCTTTCTTTTTGTCTTTCAGCAAACCGGCCTTGGCTTTAAACAAAGCACTCATCATCGATCCATAGGTCTGGCCCTGGGGTAAAAGGGCCCTCAGGTCGAGCCGTTCTGCATCAGCATTGATATAAAAAATACCGTTCTGATAGTCGAATTGAGCAGGATTATAGTGATCAAAGGAAGGGCGCCCCCCGATTGAGGCAGCAATTGATCCGTAACCGAAAGCTTTAAAATAGGCAGGATCGGGACCCTCATAGGACGATGTAAAGGCAACCAGCAATAAAGTAGCCACCAAAAAAATTCCAGTTTTTGCTTTTTTCATAAGTTCAGGTTTTAAGTTTTCAAAGGTGCTCAGGAAATCATTTATTTATTGGTCGGGAATCCGTACAGATCTTGCAGACGGTATGCATTGTATGAGTATTTGTTTGGTAATGAATGCTAATTGCAAATATATACAAAGAAAATCCTGAAAGCAAGTTTACCTGATCTGAAATGTTATCATGGCTTCAATGAAAAAGGGAATAAAGAAAATTGTGAAAAGTACACTCAACTCACTTCTCGCCCCAACAAATATTGAATATTTATACTGAGAATCCTTGACTTTCAGTAATTTATTACCTACCTTTACACGTATTTCAAATCATCATTCGTATGAAAATATCAAGCTTTTCGATCGTCGTTCTTCTGGTACTCTTTGCTGCCGGATGTTCAAAAAAAACAAACAACAACAATTGCACCTGGGGGACCGTGTTTTCGGATAGTTTTCATCGGTCCGACACCATCATTGGCAGTGATTTCCAGGTCATCATTCAGCCGACGCAATATGGCGGACATGGTTTTGCCGATATTTTCAATAACAGTCTCAGGATTTCCTCCGACAGTGTTTTCTGGGCAGTGGTTTGTACTCATGAAGTGGAAAACAGCAAATCCAGGGTGAGTGTTGAATGTACTACACCCCTCTCGGGTGGAAGCTGCGCATTTGCGGTGGGTGGTAAATTAATTTATGCCGGCACCACGACACAATCAGGCTACTTTGCAATCGCCATGAACGATGTCATCGGTATCTATAAAATAGAAGATGGTGTAATGACAGCCCTCGCCACCCAGACCTACGCATTAGCGTTTAACCATACGTACAAAATCTCATTTACCTGCGATAATGGAAATCTCACTGCCAGCCTGACCGACGTAATCACAGGCTCCGGCGCAACCGTAGGTACTACTGACACAGGTAGCCTGCCTTCCGGTAAACAATATTCAATCAACGGGAACAGTCTCGGTGGACAGGTTGTTTTACTGTTTAATAATTTTATGATAGAAACCTGTCAGTAGCGGTCAGTTAACAACGGAAATTTAAATCAGGAAAATAGTTGTTGAAATATAAAAATCACCACGATACTGTAAATGAAATAGACCGGCAGGTACCGGTTGATGATCCTTTCCATGCGGTCCAGCCGCCTCCCCCTGAAACCTGCTAAGAAAAGATCTGGCAAAACAAGCAGCAGATTGATCAGGATCAGGATGTTGGAAATCAATACGACGGTCCTGTTTGGGGTAAACCCTTCCGAAAGCCTGGTAATGATGGCAGAAAGTGCAAACAGATCGATCAGCAAGGCAACCACCACAAGGATAAACAACAGGATCAGGTTCAGTTTCCGGACATCTGATTTGTCCAGCTCGGAAAGGGAGAAGACGATAATTACCATAATGAACAGCAACATGACATTAAAGATCAGCAGGAATTCGCGGTTTCCTGACAGGCTGATCCCGGAAATGGAGAGGGCCACGAGGTAACTACTGGCGGCGATGAGAACCAGAGGGGTGAAGATCCTTGCAATGACCGGTGCGATCCTGTCTGTAATTCCCGGGTAAAGGTCAATCAGCCAGGCAGCAATCACCGGGAGAACTGCCAAGCCGATGATCCCTACATTTTCCATGTAAAATTGCTCTATTTTCATCCCGATAATTTCAAACATGCCAATGGTCATGCCCGACAAAATCGCTCCGGCTATGGCCAGCAGCCCGATCATGATGGCCAGTTCTCCGCAATAGCGTATGAATCCGGAGACTTTCGCGGTATTACTGATGTTGAAAGAAATATAGGCCATTGCAAAAATAAATCCCATGAAGAGGGGAATGTGCATAAAGGCCAGGATGGATATATCGGTCTGTTTTTCGGGTAAAAGATTCATAAAGATGATCAACGTCAGGGTAAGAAGAGCAAGAAGGAGTATTCTCTTCCGGTCTGCGATCTTGTTTCTGATAATAAACCAGGCTGTAAGCCCTGAAAAAATCAGGATGCAAAGGTTCCGGAGGTAAAACTCCTCCGGGGCCATGCTTATCAGGAACAACGGCAGTCTTACCAGCAAAGCAATCATGATGGAAATACCTGCCATAACCACGAATCCGGTTTTCAGCGACGGATGTTGCCGGATCCGCTCTGTATTTTTGAGTCTGATCTGCCAGAATTTTACAAGGCTGGTATCAATCCCCCCGGTGGCTTCATCAAAATCACGTATAAAGGCGGTTTTATCCTTCCTGAATAAGATTTCAAGCATTTCAGGGTCGTTGATGCTTTGAATGATTTGTTCTTTCATTGCGCCCGGTATATTGGATTTCAGTTTTATAAACTCACCGTATGTCAAATAATTGTGGGGAGGCGAGTTTATTTTAATGCAAAATGTTTCTATCTCGTCTGGTTCTATTTTCTGAATATCCGGTCTATTTTGTATATTTATACTTTCATAAGTATTTCCTGCTGTGTGTTATCTTTGAATGTATTGTAAATGCTGAATCCCATGAAAAAGTTAAAAGCAATCCGCGTATTTCTTCTGATTCTGGGCACATTGGTTACTCTGATACATCCAGGTTGTAAAAAACAAACCAGTGAACCTGTTACACCTGATACGCGCAAAAAATTAGAAGTTTATGCACACCGGGGAGCAAGAAGCTATGCTCCTGAGAATACCATTCCTGGTTATACCGCAGGTCTGGCCATCGGCACCCACTGGGTGGACATGGACATCGTGATGTCGAAAGAAGGAGAAGTCGTCGTATCACACGATATCAGGCTGAATCCTGACATTGTACGGGATATTGATGGAAAATTCATCACAGAGCGAAAAATTGTAAAATCGCTATCCCTGGCAGAGGTTCAGAAATATGATGTCGGGCGGATGGATACAGCCAGCGCCTACAGCAAATTTTTCCCGGCCCAGATGGGCATGGATGGCATACATATGCCCACCCTGCGTGAAGTGATTCACTATGTGAATGGTAAAACAAAGAGAAAAGTTGGCTTCCAGATCGAATTTAAAACCGATCCCGAACATACCGACTGGACTTTTACCCCGGCTGAGTTTGCCGCGGCGCTTTATACCATTTTGGTTGAAGAGGATATCGTTGACATATGCGAGATCCAATCGTTCGATTGGAGATGCCTCTATGAACTTCAGAAACTGAATGCCCGGGTGAAGACAGCCTACCTCACCGAATGGGACAATGAACCGGGAACTCCTTACAGTTTCTTTGATCCCGATCCGGCCATAGCAGGATTATGGACCGGCGGGGTTTTGGTGAAGGATCATAAAAATTCAATTCCCCAGATGGTCAAAGACCTGGGCGGAACCTGCTGGGAGCCGGAAGATGTGGTGCTTACCAAGGCAAAACTGGATGAGGCCCATGCACTTGGATTAAAAGTTGTAGTCTGGACCTGGCCGGAACATAGCGGTACTGTATTTAATCCCTCCCTGGTGTCAACGCTTATTAACTGGGGAGTGGATGGCATCATCACTGATGATCCGGGAATGCTGATCTCCATGCTGGCGGCCCGAAATTACCAGTTACCTGCAAGGTATTGACCCATAGGTTACTTTTGATTATTCCACATTCATTGCAGACGCCCGAATGGATCAAATCGCAAACATGAACCCTGGTATAAAAGCATAAAAGCACACGCTTGCAAGCCGCGATCATCGCTTCACAAAATCGAAGAACTTCAGGGTAATTACCATATTTTTTGAAGGTACCCTGATCTTTGCCTGTGACATGTAATTCAAGCCTGGCAACAGGTAGTAGGTGGCTGAAAATTCAGCGCTTATCCCTTTAAATGTTGTTGAAATAGTCGCATAGGTGATGGTATAAGACCGGGTATCAATCCACCATTTTAGTTGGTCCCCCCGGGTGAGCACATTGGACCCCGAAATCAACAATTGCCCTCTTGTATCCGGGCTGCTGATGCTTGCCTTCGAAAAAAAAGCATGTCTCAGGCTGTCATTATCAAGGGCATATTGCTCAAGGAAAACACTGAGATCGCTCATGAAAGCAACGATTTTCGCTTTCTGGCCTTCAGCTATCTGGCGGATTAAAAAAGTCGAAGGAAGCGGAGTTTCCTGATTGCTGATTACTTTCCGGATCTGCCTTCCCCTTGGATCGAATGAAATTTCTTCGACCAGTACCTGCATTACTTTATTGTCTCTTGCGACTTCAATTCTGGACTTCCAGGCATAATTTTTTCTCGACACTTTGCTTTCTTTCCAAACCTGTGAGAATTTCTGATCTATTTCCCTGGTATTAAGCAGCATTTTTTGCCCCAGAGCAATCGGCAGCATGATGAGTAATAAGATCAGGTTTATAGAAAACGCAACTGATTTAGAGGTCATTTCATTCTGAATTAACACCATAAATTTATGGTTATAAAAATAACAATTTTTAATATCCAAGTACGGCCGGCATCCATTTAACCTTAAAGAAGATAACAACTATTGCGTTTCATTGGAAAAGCCGTTGCCATAATCATTGGAAAATATATTTTCCAATGGTTCTTCCTCTGGCAATGTTGTAAAGGAATAGGTGAAGCCGGCAATAAAAAATATTTGATATCTTTGAGAGATTGCATAAGAAACTTTTATCCTGTATTCATTTAATTCATTAAAAATGAAAGATCTCGTAAGCGTTCAAAGAACAAGTAGCAAAGGCCTGGGAATTTTTGCGATCAGGGACATTAAAAAAGATGAGATTATCACTGAATTTTCGGGACCCGTGGTCACGATACCCGAATTCGACGGTATTCCTGATGAGGTTATAGATCATCTGTTCAATATCGGGGTTGACAAATACATTATGGCGAGGGAACCCGCGGTGCGAACCAATCATTCCTGCGACCCCAATGCAGGAATTGTTAAGGATGTATTTCTTGTCGCGATGAGAAATATTAAAGCCGGCGAGGAAGTTACTTTTGATTATTCCACGATCATTGCAGATGCCTGGGTGATGGAGTGTCAGTGCGGATCGGACCTGTGCAGGAAGACGATCGGAAAATACGTTGAACTGCCTGCAGCGGTTAAACAAAGGTACTTTCAGTACACTCCCGAATGGATCAAACAGCAGTCAGGATCCAGGTGAGGGTTCAGTCCCCGATCACAAAAAACATATTGATAAACAATTAACAATTAAAAGAATTATTATACTTTTAATCTTCAATAATAAAAACTAACCAATGGTTCCCACCCCGCCCTTCGGGCATCAAAATCCAGCAACCATGAAACATAGAATTTTACTCGCTCTGCTTATTTTCATAAGCACGAACCTGGCGTTAAACGCCCAGAATGCCCCTGTTGATGTTTCAAAGACCATTGGATCCGGTGGTGATTATGCAACCCTGAAGGCGGCCTTCGATAAAATCAACGATGGAACATTAACCGGGGCCATCACCCTACAGATCATCGGTAGTACAACCGAAACCTCTTCCGCCGTCCTGAATGCCAGCAGTTCGGGAAGCGCCAATTACACCTCGGTGAACATTTATCCCACCACCACTGGTTTGTCGATCAGCGGGAACCTGGGAAGTCCAATTATTGATCTCAACGGCGCCGATCATGTGACTGTTGATGGTCAAGTAAATGCAACGGGATTCACAGTCAGTCTTGTAATTTCCAATGCAAGCACATCCAACGGCAGTAATACTTCCACAATCAGACTCACAAATGATGCTACCTATAACATTATAAAATATTGTAAACTTCAGGGTTCTACGACAACTCAATACAATGGAATACTAACCTTTAAAAATGTAGCAACTACCACCGGAAACAGCAATAATACTATCGACCATAATGAAATCACCAATGCGGGTGGAAACAGGCCACGAAATGCACTGTTTTCATGCGGATTTAGTGAAGCGGTAATGAACAGTTCAAACACCGTGACCAATAACAATTTTTATGATGTATTAAATCTCAACCAAAATTGGACCAGAGCTATAGTTCTTTCCGCACAAGATGATGCACACCCTAACAACAGTTATAGTACGGGCTGGACAATCAGCGGAAACAGCTTTTACGATACCCAGAACTTCACCTCCTCTATTTCAGGAAGTGCAAGTGCTATCTATGTATGGGCCGATCATGGCAGCGGTTTTACCATTTCCAATAATTATATCGGAGGTAATGCGCCACTTTGCAGCGGAACATGGACCAAAACAACTGGTAATATCGGTTTCACAGCAATTTTTCTTAACGCCAAGCAGGCAGGAGCAACGAATTATATCCAGGGGAATACCATCAAAAATTTCAGTTATACCAACTCGGGAAATTATGGCTGGGATGGAATTAACTTTAACGCTGGCGACAATAATGTCTCGAACAATAGTATCGGTTCATCTACCGGTACTGGTTCCATAATTTTTACAACAGGCTCATCCGATGGAGGGTTTAGGGGAATCATACAAGGAGTTTATTGTTCCTCGACCGTAAACAATAATACCATTGGTGCCATTACTGTTGCAAACAGCAATGCGGCTAATGCGACAAATTTTTTGGGTATCTTGGTTACGTCGACTTGCGGTTCAGGTTCCACCAGCAATAACCTGGTGGGCAGCACGACCACCTCAAACAGCATCAACGCAACTTCTGCTTCCACCTCTAACGCTCAGACAGTTGTGGGAATCAAAATTCAGGGCAGTTCTACGATGAATATCTCAAATAACACAATAGCCAATCTGACCAACGGAACAACGAATGCAACAACCGCCTCGCAGGGGTATATTTATGGGATCTATCCTTTTCAGGCAGTAAACACTATAACCGGAAACACGATACACGATTTAACCATCGCGAATGCGAATAATGGAACAGGTCCTGTCATTTCAACCGGCTACCCCTCCACCTCGCTTTCTGCAGGCGGAATTGTTGCGCCTATCTATAACGGCAACAACCAGACCATTTCTGGCAACACCGTGTATAATATATCCAATTCACGTTCCGATTTTACCGGACATGTGGCAGGGATTTACCATTATGGACAATCCTCTGGTAGTTCTGTGAACGGCAATATCATTTATGGGCTGAGCGTCAGTTCAAGCAGTAGTTCAGCAAGCCTTCATGGAATCAAGATCGGCCAGGGCACTACGACCTATTCAAACAACATTATAATCCTTGGAGGCAATACAATTTCAAATCTTTACGGAATCTATGACGCAAATACACCGGGGTATACCAGCAGTATTTATTTTAATTCTGTTTACCTGAACGGATCACCTATATCAGGTTCTTTGAAAAGCGCCTGTTTATATCATGATGCTGGTAGCGGAGGCACAAGAAATTACAAAAATAATATTCTGTTCAATGCTCGCTCCAATAGCGGGGCCACCGGTAAACATTATGCCATTTACCTTTCCGGTGCAGTTTCGGCAATCGATTACAATGATTATTACGTAACAGGGACAGATGGAGTACTGGGATTTTATAGTAGTGATAAAACAACTCTGGCGGACTGGAGAACTGCGACTGGACAGGATTCTCATAGTCAGGACCTCGATCCATCCTTCGCCTCTGCTGGGGGTATCAATGCCATAGATTATATTCCTTCGACATTATTGCCAGCAGCATCGGGGACAGGAGTCACCACCGACTACGGCGGGTCAACCCGATCAGATTCTCCGGAGATGGGAGCCTGGGAAAAGAATACCGCGCTAATTTGGATGGGCACAACGTCCACTGATTGGTCCGTGACATCCAACTGGGACCTTGGTTCAGCACCCATTGCCTCCTCCAACGTAACCATTCCTTCTGCTCCTTCCAATCAGCCCCATGTAACACAGGCGGTCGCCAATCCGGCTGCATGCAACAACATGACCATCCAGTCAGGAGCTGTATTGACAATTGATCCCGGTAAAGCCCTGACGGTCAATGGGGCTCTCACCAACAGCGCCGGCAACTCCGGACTGGTGATCAGCAGCGATGCAACGGGTACAGGATCTCTAATCCAAAGCTCCTCATCTGTAGGGGCTACAGTAAATCGGTACATCAGCGGAAGTTCAAATCTGGAAGCCAACATGTACCATTTCGTATCCATCCCGGTTTACTATGGCAGTCCGACCTCCAACCTCTTCCTGGGCTCTTATCTGTACAAACTGGATGCAACACAGGCTGATCCTGAGAATAGCAACTATTATGGGAAATGGGTCAACCTCGGAACCTCCACCACAACACCATTGTTGTGCAATACAGGTTACATGATCTATTACCCCGAGGCCTCTCACACCTATACATTCAACGGCTCCCTGAATACAGGTTCATTCCCGCTTTCAGTATCTTACGGTGGAACATACACATTTAACTTGGTGCCCAACCCCTACCCCTCGGCCATCAACTGGGGTTCATCGGGAGGGTGGGTAAAAAACAATATCGGGGCTACAGCTTATATATGGCCTGCGGGTGCAGGGAACTATACGACAATAACTGCAAGCAGCAACTATAACATACCTGTCGGTCAGTCCTTCATTGTCATGACCAGCGGTTCCCCTACGCTTACGGTCAACAACAGTGCCTGTGTTCACAATACCCAGTCGTTCTATAAATCGGCTCCTTCGAACCAGCTTAAAATTACGGCCCAATCCAACAATTACTACGACGAGACCTTTGTGGGTTTCAACAGTTCAGCAGGTTCAGACTTCGACCCTCAGCTTGACGGTTTCAAACTCTGGGGTCTGGAAGATGCGCCTCAGTTGTGGACCGAAAAAGGAGAATTCCATCTGAGCATCAACCAGCTGCCTCCCCCTTCAGGTTCGCTGATCGTTCCCCTGGACTTTAAAACGAGCCATGCCGGAGAGGTCAGTCTGCAGTTCTCGGGTATTGAAAGCTTTGATCCCATGCTGCCCATCCGGCTTCAGGACCATCTCAACGGGTCGATGACCGACCTGCGGCACAACAGCAGCTATGTGTTTGCCCATGACACCTCCAACAGTGAAAAAAGGTACAGCCTGATTTTCGGTTATCCTGATGGGATCAATTCCGTCAATGCCAGCGACGGAAAGGCCTTCATCAGCAACGGCAAAATCTACATGGACGTACCCTCAATGCAGGGTCATACGGTCAATATTACCCTGTATGATGTACTGGGAAAAATCATCCGTAGCCAGGTAAATAAAATGGAAGGGATCATCAGCATGGAAGCTCCAATTGCACAAGGCATTTACATTTTAACCGTTTCTTCCGAGGGACGGAATTTTGTTGCAAAGGTCATCAACAAATAAAACATACCTACTATGAAAAACATCATCAAAATCCTGTTTATTGCTGTTTTAATAAGTGTTGGTATTTCGGCATTGGCTCAGGCTCCTCCTCCTCCTCCTGGTAATGCGCGTACCGGAGGTGGGGGCAGCGATGGTCCGGTTGGCGGGCCCATCGATGGCGGACTCGGCATTCTGCTTGCCCTGGGCGCTGCCTATGGCGGTAAGAAACTCTTCAAGTCCAGAAAAAAAACAAAAGGAAAACCTGAAGCAAGGGAAAAGTGAAACCGCTCTTTGTCTGGATGTTCTATCCCCAACGACGCAAACGCAGACCCGCTGAAGGGCCCCTGTCAAAGCATTCCCTGCGTGAACTGAGTCTGTTCTCGTCGGTGATATTCATTTTTTCAGCCCTGCTCATGCAATTCCTGCTATGTGCCTGGTTGATGATCCTCCTTAATTATTTTGACATCCACTTCAGCTACGGCCTTTTCCATCTTTCTTTTTTCTCGGAAAGCGGCGCCAAATGGTCTGAAGAAATGATCATGCTGGTTTTTGGTTCAGGCCCCTTGCTGATGTCTATAGGAGGAGTGGCCCTTTTACTTATTATGAAAAATCTTAGCATGACTGGTTGGAAAACCAAACTTGTTCTGACCTGGATGTGTTTTTTGATGGTGAATGCCTTCCCTTGTAGCATCCTGGCAGGGACTATGCTTTATGATGGTTTCGGCGTGGCCTATATGTGGATGCTGAATTCCCTTGTTTCCAGGGGAATATTGGCGTTGCTGGTCCTGGTCGTGCTGGTCATCACCAGCCGCTTCTGGTACTTCCAATTTCTTAAAACAGTTTTTACGCTGGCATTTTTTAAGAGCCCGGAAGCACAGCGGTCATATTTCCTTGCCGTTTTCCTCAGACCCTGGATCCTGGGTGTGGTTATACTTATGGCTTTCAATTGGCCGTTTACGAACTTGTTCTGGCCTGCTTTTTTAATCAGTCTGGGGTATATGGCCATCATCCTGGTTGACGATCCGGTAATCCGGTTTCAACCCAGGATAAGGAAGTCGGATAAGCAGATCTTCACCAGCCGTATCCGGATTTTGTCAGTCGCTATTGCATTGCTGCTGATATGGGCGGCCGGAAACATCAGGGTAAGGTTCTGAACTGACAATAAACCCGGACAACTTATCATAACTTAGAATATATTATAAAAAAAAGTTAAACAAATATTTTAAAAAATTCTGGCAGGAGGCTGGAGTAAAATGAAACTGACAAGAAGACAAATGTTAAAACTTTCAGGTGCCTCACTGGGAGGGCTTGCCCTGGGAGGGCCGCTGAGCGGCTATGGTAAACCTGCCGGCGCGAACGTGACCGATCCTTCACAGAAGAATTCGTTTTTTGACTCCTTACCTGTATTTCCTCTTGGCGAGCCACTAGCCTCAGATGAGATGCGAATTACGATCCTAGGATCATCCTGTATCCCGCGTTTGTCGCAGGAATGCAACAGCGTTTTTGTGGAGGTCGGTAGCGGAGACCAGTTTGTTTTTGACTGCGGAACCGGGGTTGCCGCCAAGTACAACGCGATGGGAATCCCCATGAGCAAAATGGACAAGATTTTCTTCACCCATCTTCATGCCGATCACACCAGCGATCTCACGCATATATACTGTTTCGGACCTGCCGAGGACCGGAAGTCGCCGCTGTTTATCTGGGGCCCGCAAAACTCAGGGTTCACCTATGTTGATCCCCTGAACAATATCCGCGGTCCCTACGAAGACGGCACCATGGCGTTTTGCCAGAATTTCAGGAATTTAATGCGCTGGCACACGGAAAGTTTCAGTTTCGGCTCTACCGGGTATTCCGGCTATACCCTGCCAACCCAGCAGGACTGGGGTCTTCTTAAACCGCTGGTCAAGGTGGGCGATGATGATCCCGGCGACGGATATTGCATCTATCCCATCGAACTGGACTTTACAAAATATGGATATCATGCCGGTGACAATGTGGCCTATGACAATCCGACAACAAAGGTCAGGATAACCCATTTTCCTGCCATCCATACCCGGTTCGGATCGGTAAGCTATAAGCTGGAATGGAACGGCATGTCGATGATTTTCAGCGGGGATACAAAACCCAATAAACACATGATCAGCCAGGCATCGGGGGTTGACCTGCTGATCCATGAGATGGTCGTACCAGCGCAGATCTGGGCAGAAAAAAATTCAGGACTCCTCCCGGGAGAACCATATTATGAAGAGGCTTATAATTATGCCCTCCAGGTGCAAAACAGTTCCCACACCCCGCAGGGCGCCTTCGGTTTTCTTTTGAGCCAGATGTCGCCACCGCCCAGGCTCGCACTGGCCACCCATTTCCAGGCTGCCGACGACACCATTGAATCTGCGATGCAGAGCGTGCGCAACCATTATCCTGTCGGAGATGTCGCTTTTGCAGCTGACCTGTTGGTGATCAACGTCTCCCCGACCCGTATCCTTCAGCGCCGTGCTGTCGTTTCTCCCTATGCATTTTACCCCATTCCGTCGTTTCCCACCCCCCCTGTCAAAGATCCGCTTTATTGGAAATGGGGCGATGACGCACATACCTACAAAGTGATGAATCCATATGCCCAGATCGATACCACAAATGAGGTCCAGGCTATTGACCCGGACACTGGAAGTGTCAATTATAATCCAAATGGATTCTGAAACAGAATGGAATAATGTGTAAAAAATTCATGATAATAGGAACCAATTAATACAAATAAGAATGTCAAAAATATACATACTTATGCTATGGGTATTGAGTCCCGTGATCCTTTACGGACAAAATCTGAATATGACCTTTTCTGCTATCGGGGCCGCCAGTAAGGTGGATTCCATAAAAGCCACCAACCTCCGGACCAATGAAAGTATCACCCTGCCAGGCAATGACACCCTGGTTCTATCAAAAAATACAGGAATCTATGACCATAAAAACCTTAATCAGCAGGGAATCGTTTTCCCGAATCCCTTCCAGGAAATAACCAACCTTGCCGTCAGCATTCCGGAGGCTCAGCAGGTTTCGTTGGAGATGCGAAATCTTACCGGGCAATTGCTGGCAAGTACCCGGACCACGGTCAATGCCGGTTTCCAAACATTTTCAATCACCGTTTCCAAAACAGGGGTGTATCTTGTCAGCATCAGTACGTTACACGGCACGGAAAGCCATAAAGTCATCTGTATGGAAACATCCGGCAATGGAAATACAATCCGCTTCAATGGAACTTCAACGGGGTCTGAACAATCACCTCTGTTGAAAGGAACTGCGCTTTACACATTGGGATATACAGCGGGCGACATCATCCTGTATCGCTGCAGGGGTGATATCTACACAACCATAGTCACAGATTCTCCTACGGTTTCAAAAAATTATACAGTTGATTTCGAGCTTTGCCAGGATCCCGATGGCAGAAATTATGCCATCGTCCATATCGGAAATCAGACCTGGATGGCAGAAAATCTTGCCTGGTTGCCAAAAGTAAGTGCATCGACGACAGGTTCCGATTCTCTCAGGCATTTTTATGTTTATGGTTATGAAGATACCATCGTATCAGCAGCCAAAGCCACACTGAATTATACCTTATATGGTGCGCTATACAACTGGCCGGCTGCCATCCTTGAACCAGAAAAAGAAAAAGGCGTCAAAGACCGATACCGTGGCGTTTGTCCTTCCGGCTGGCACATTCCATATGATGAAGAATGGAAAGTTTTAGAAACCAACCTCGGGATGAGCTGGTACGAGGCAGATTCTGTCTACCTTCGGAATTCCGGAGGGATAGGGAAGTTATTGAAGTCTTCCACCGGATGGAACTATGAAGGCAACGGCAGCAATGCAAGCGGTTTCACCGCGTTGCCGGGGGGCTATAGAAATACCCATGGAGGCTTTATCCGGGCAGGCAACTATGGGCTTTTCTGGACCGGCACCCAATCCGATACCATCTCCTGGTTTCGATCCATGAATAGTGCTGATACCGGGGTTTACCGGTTAAAAACCTTGAGGAGCCAGGGGTTTTCCGTGCGATGTCTGAAAGACGCCTTCTGAGGCCGGCAGACTACTGCCCGGGCTGGTCCGGAATGCAAACCGGGAGAAGCGGTTAAAAAGGATCAAAGCTGACATATCCATGAAAAACCTGACCCTTAGTTATAATTTGGGAAAATTGGATTAGATTTGCTTGATGTCAAAGCCAAATTTACCAAACGTTCTCATCGTTGATGATTCTGTCGATAATCTGGATCTCCTTGAGGCTATTATCCGCATCAAGAAGATAAAAGTCAATGTAATACGAGCGCTTTCAGGACATTTGGCAATTGAGATGAGCCATAAAATCGACCTGGCGCTTGCCATACTCGATGTAGAAATGCCTGGCATGAACGGATATGAACTCGCCTTAAAAATCAATGAATCCAGGATCAATGACAAGGTTCCCATTATTTTTCTGACCGCTAAATACCTTTCCGAAACTGATATTTCCAGAGGATATGATAACGGCGCCATCGACTATATCCTTAAACCATTCAACGATCGTATCCTGGTCAACAAAATCAATATCTTTCTTGACTTATTCAACTATAAACAAAAAATTATCCTTGATGCAGCGCTGCTGAAACAATCATCGTTGGAGTTAGCCCAGTCCAATACAGCATTGAAAAAAAGCGAGGAAAAATACAAGACAATTGCCGATTATACCTACGACTGGGAATACTGGACTGGTGTTGACGCACAGGTCATCTATATGTCACCCATTGCTGAAAAGATCACGGGTTATTCAATAGAAGAGTTTATTCAGGATCCGGCCTTAATTGACAATATTGTTTTCCATGAAGACAAAGAACTCTGGGAGTCGCACAAAAAAGAAGAAGGTTGTGACCGGCCCGGGGAGACCGCCCTGGAGATCAATTTCCGGATCGTGACCAAAGGCGGTAAAATTCGCTGGATTGACCATGTTTGCAGAAGGATTTACAACAACGGCAAATACCTTGGCATTAGGGCCTCAAACCGCGACATCACTGAGAAAGTCGCCATTGAAGGTGCGCTCTTTAATTTGACTGTCGAGGTGGAAGAACAGGAAAGGAACCGGTTTGCCAGAGAACTGCACGATGGTCTCGGCCCTCTTCTTTCAACCATCAAGCTCTATTTCCAGTGGCTTGCAGAAACCGATGATCCGGAAAAGAAAAAATTAATTACAGAAAAAGGCAACAACAACATCGAAAAAGCGATACAGACAATCCGCGAAGTCGCCATGGGCCTTAGTTCTGCTATTCTTTCCAAACATGGCTATGTTGATGCGGTTCTGAACTTTATCAATAGCATTAACGATCTGCAGAAGCTATCCATCAACTTTAACTTCAACACAAAAGCGAGGTTCAGTCTTTTGAGGGAAACCACGCTTTATCGAATTACCACTGAATTAATCAACAATACTTTAAAATATGCCAAGGCAACCCAGGTAAATATTTCCTATTTTTATGCACAAGAAAAAAACAGGATCAACTTTACCTATACTGATAATGGAATTGGGTTCGATCTGGGCCTCGTTGAAAAAAGCCAAGAAGGCTTGGGGCTGTTGAATATTCAGCAAAGAATAATGCTTATCCGGGGAGTAATTATAATTAAAACCGCAGCAGGGAAAGGGTTTGAAATTTATATTGAAATACCCCTTGACTAAATTTTTCCTGTAACGCAACGGAAATACAATATAGTTTCCATGACATCCACAACAAAAATAATCCTGGTCGATGATCATCTTTTATTCCGCGAAGGGATAAAACTCCTCATCGAAACAGAAGGCATGGGTATGGTTATTTCCGAGGCCTCGAACGGGCAGGCGTTTCTTGACCTGCTCGAAACCCAGGATCCGGACATCGTATTAATGGACATAGAAATGCCCGTCATGGGAGGTATTGAAGCAACGGAAATAGCAATTTCCAGAAAGCCGGGCCTGAAAATTTTACTGGTCACAATGCTTGACATGCTCAACGACTATGCAAAACTGATCAACATTGGGGCCATGGGCTGTGTACTCAAATCAGCCGGAAAGATAGAACTTGAAAACGCCATTAAAACCGTCATTCATGGACAAAGCTATTTTTCGAATGAGCTTCTCCGCAAAATCATCCTTGATTTAAGCCAGAAAAATTCAGCATCGAATCTTACTGTATCTCATGAAAACAATTTCACGGAACGTGAACTTGAAGTATTGAAACTTCTCTGCGGGGGGCTCTCCCCCATTGAAATTGCAGATAAAATCCATAGGTCCATTAAAACCGTTGAAGCACACCGGGCAAAATTGCTGCAGAAAACCGAAACCCGAAATACGGTTAACCTGATATTGTTTGCTATTAAAAACAAAATCGTAGAAATATAATATCCTCCCTGCTATAGGGTTTACCCTAATTCATTTTTAGGATTCCTGGCAGCATTTTCAGCATTTATCCCATAGTAATTCGAAATTTCCGGAGCTATATTTGTTGCCTGTGAAAAACGTTTTGTCAGATGCCATCCCGCCCAAAGATTATTATTGTCGACAACCATCCGCTGTTTCGTGAAGGAATAAAACTCCTCATCGAAAAAGAAGAGATGGGAGAGATAATTGCTGAAGCCGAAAATGGCCAGGCATTTCTGAGCCTGCTCAAAACTCATAATCCCGATCTGGTTCTGATGGATATTGAAATGCCAGTTATGAACGGACTGGAAGCCACAAGGCTGGGATTGGAAATCACCCCGGGTTTAAAAATCCTGATGTTCAGCATGTATTACGATCAGGAATATGATAATGAAATGATAAATTCAGGTGCCATGGGTTTTGTAATGAAGACTTCCGGGAAACAGGAACTCGAAAAAGCCATCAAAAGCTTAATCCATGGAGAAAAGTATTTCCCCATAAAGAAAATTGACCCGTCGTTTAATATTAAATCAAATACAAAGTAAAAATGAAAACAAAATATACCACAAAATGTTTAACGGGCAAGACATGGCTGCTCCTTCCCGCAATCAGCTTGTTTTTTGCCCTGATCACAGCACGGCAATCAGCTTCTGCCCAGGCCCCTTCCGGTGCCGCAACAACGCCGGCTAAAGCGAATTTCTACCAGATACAAAAAAATTTCAATGATTACTGGAAAGGACGGGAGGTTACCAGAGGATCAGGCTATAAACCTTTCAAACGCTGGGAGTGGTACTGGGAAGCCCGCATCAATCATGACGGGACATTCCCCCCGAACAATGTGGTTGTTAAGGAGTGGGAAAAGTATTCCGCCGAACATACAACGGATAATTCAGATGCAGCGGGTAACTGGAAGTCCCTGGGTCCCGACAAACCTGAGAACCGTTACTTTGGGGTAGGCCGGGTTAACTGTATCGCCTTTCATCCAAACGATATCAACACTTTTTGGGCAGGAACCCCTGCGGGAGGGTTGTGGAAAACCACCGACTTCGGTAAAACCTGGACTACAAATTTTGACCGCCAGCCCATTCTTGGCATCAGCGAGATCGTTATCGATCCGAAAAATTCAAATACCATGTACCTCGCTACAGGAGATTACGACGGAGGAGATAACAAATTTAACGGGACAGGTTCAGGTGACACGAAAAGCCTCGGCATCCTGAAATCGATTGATGGCGGATTGACCTGGAAAAAGACAGGTCTGAGCTTTGAAACCGGCAAGGATAAAGAGTATCAGGTAAGCAGGCTGATCATGAATCCCGACACCAGCAGCATGCTGTTTGCAACGACGTCATGCGGCATTTACAAGCTGATGAATGGAGGGCAGGATACTGTTTCGGTGGGGCCTACATTAAACTTCTGCGACATAGTTTACAAGCCAGGCACAACTAAAACTATGTATGCTGCAACAAAATCATCCTATAAAAGATCAGCCCAGATCTACCGGTCAGTCGACTGGGGAAAAAGCTGGGATTCGGTGACAAAATTCACCAACATCAATAGGATCAAGCTGGCAGTGACACCTAAAAAACCCGGCATGGTCGAAGCGCTGTGCGTACTGGATTCCGTGTATGGTGGATTGGCCGGGATATTCAGGTCAATAAGTGACGGAGCCTCCTTTGGGGATACTGTTGTAAAAGTGTATAAAAACTGTAGCAACAATTATCTGCACAGTTACGTCGATCCCGAAATGTACAATGATGCATGTAGCGGACAAGGCTGGTATGACCTGTGCTATATGATCGACCCCGATTCTCTCAACATCCGCTGGCTGGGCGGTATCAACACCTGGAAAAGCACCGACGGAGGAAGGGAATTCAACCTTGCCAGTTATTGGGAAAAAAGTGTTGAACCGATAAATCTGGAACAGGTCCATGCTGATAAGCATGCCTTTGCCTTTCATCCACTGAAAAAAGGGACATTCTTCGACTGTAACGACGGAGGAGTTTATTATACACAGGATGGGGGGAAAAAGTGGATTGATATCTCCGGAGGAATGCAGATCGGGCAGATTTACCGTATCGGAGGCTCCTGGGAGGAGAAAGATCTGATCATTGCCGGATTCCAGGACAATGGTTCACAGGTGCGCACCGCTCCGGGTGAGTGGCTGACTCCTGATGCCATCGGGGGCGACGGGATGGACTGCCTGATCGACTGGCTTGATCCGAATATCAGGTATGCCTGCTATTCTGATGGAGTCATCAAAAGAACCCTTAACGGTACCTGGAAAGAGGACTGTACGTTGATTTCCGACAGTATCAAAAGCAAAAACAGAGGTTCCTGGATCACTCCCATTGCCATCGACCCGATCAATCCTGAAATTCTTTATGCAGGATACCGGGATATCTGGAAAACAACCAACCGGGGTAACAAGTGGGACAGTATCACCAGGATGGATCACAAAGTTCCGGGCGATTTCCAGTTCAGGACCATGGCCATTTCCCAATATGATCCGAAAGTGATCTGGGCGGGTACCGCGAAAAGCCTCTACATGACCACCAACGGGGGGGGAAATATGAAAGCCATTGACACGCTTAAGCTGACTGCCCTGGGCAAGAACAAAAACATGATCACGGGAATAGCAATTCATCCAACAGATCCAAAAAAGGTGTTTGTCGCCTTCTCCGGGTATGACTCCTTAAAGGTATTCAGTACCATTGACGGAGGCGAAAGCTGGAAAGACATTTCGGGTACCAACTTGCCAAAAGTGCCGGTGAATTGCATTGTTTATGAGGATTTCTCCAATGATGCGCTCTACATCGGGACCGATCTTGGTGTTTTTTACCGTGACTCAACCCTTTCTAACTGGATTCCGTTCAACAACCAACTTCCCAATGTGATGGTAACAGACCTGGACATTTGTTATATGGCAGGAACCATCCGCGCCGCCACTTATGGAAGAGGAATATGGGAATCGGATATGTATGTACCCTCGGGAAAGATCAAGGTGAATGAAACTGAAGTGCCGAGAAATGGCGGAGATGCCAGCGGCGGCGGACTTTACAAGATCGGAGATACAGTCGCCATGGCGGCCACACCCCTGAAATCCTTCTCATTCACGGGTTGGTTCGAAAACGGAACGAAGATTAGTGATTCCGCCAACTTGACATTCATTGCCCAGGGAAACCGTAATCTTGAAGCCAGATTTGGGAATCCGACCAATATAGAGAACAAGCTGAAAACCAAAATCCACCTGTTCCCCAATCCCACCAAAGGGCAGGTTGAAATCAGGATGGATGAAGGAATGCAGGCGGATCTGCAAAACATATCCGTGACAAGCCAGATGGGTAAAACGGTATACCGTTCATCGATAAAACCCGAGGGGGATAAACTATCTGTCGACCTCTCCTTCTTCTCGTCCGGCAACTATCTTCTTACTTTATATTTTAAATCCGGTGAAAAAGTTTCCTATTCACTTATATTAACTAAATAACCCCAAGAATATGAAAAGAATTTTAACGATCGTATTATTCTTAACCGCATTTTCCTGGATAACCAGCGCAAAACAGGTTGAAGAGCGTACTGCCGGAAAAGTCGCCGGTAATTTCTTCGCAAGCCGGATCGGCATGAACCAACTCAAGGCCTTGCCAATACCGGTATTGGTCTGTACTTCAAACGATCTGCAAACAAATCAGGATGCCGGAACAAACGCATTCCCGGCCTTTTATGTTTACAATTTTACAGGAAGCCCCGGGTTTGTCATCGTTGCCGGCGATGATATCGTAACCCCCATATTGGGTTACTCAATGGAAGGAGATTTCTCGATGTCCAACATAGCTCCGGCAGCAGCATCATTTTTATGGAGTTATAAAGAACAGATAAAAAGTGCGGTAGCCCAAAAAATCCGGGCTACTCCTGAAATTGAATCGGCCTGGATGGAATACCAAAACAGATCAAGTGGGTCAAACCATTCAGACAAAGGAGTGAAAGCCATTGAACCCCTGATCAAATTATATTGGAATCAGTCCCCTCATTATAACAAGCTATGTCCTGAAAATAAAAAACCCAAAGAGCTTACCGTCACAGGTTGTGTTGCGACAGCCATGGCCATGGTGATGAAATATCACAATTATCCTAAGCAGGGAACCGGTTCCGCATCCAATAAAACAGAGAAATATGGCACACTTTCAGCCAATTTTGGAGGTACAAAGTATGCCTGGAGTGTAATGCCTGACCGTTTGGATAACGACAGCGACACGGCCGCTATTAATGCCGTTGCAACCCTTATGTATCATTGCGGGATTGCCGTTGAAATGGAATATGGAATTGCCGCTGTTGGAGGAAGTTCTGCCTTTGTGATCGATTTTGGGACGAAAAGAAAGTGTACTGAAAATGCCCTGAAAAATTATTTTGGTTACGACCCTGCCCTGAGGGGCCTCAGCAGGCATAATTATACAGATACAGAGTGGATCGATCTTTTAAAAGAAGACCTGGATGCCAGACTTCCTGTGCTCTATGCAGCTCAGGATCCGAGCCCCAAAGGTGGCGGCCACGCATTTATATGCGATGGTTATGATAATAATGGAAAGTTTCATATCAACTGGGGATGGGGAGGTGACGATGACGGCTACTTTGAGATCAACTCGCTCAACCCTCCAGGTTCCAGGTATATCTGTGGCCACGAAATGATAAAGGGAGTCCGCCCCATGCCCGGCCAGGGAAAATATTTTAATCTCAACCTCAGCGCTCCGGTCACCCTGCTTTCGGATATCATTCAATACGAAGATTCTATCTCCATAAGCACCAGCATCCGTAACAACGGCCAAGCCGATTTTACCGGCAGCCTTGGGGCAGCCATTTTCGACAGCAACCAGCTGCGTATTGGTTTTGTTGAGATCATCAATCCTTTTACGATCTGGGCCGGGGAAAACGCTGAATATATCACCTTCAAAAACAGTGGTCTGCCAGAAATGCTGCCCGGTAAGTACATGATCGGTATTATGTATAGTTACGTTGGCGACGACTGGATGGAGGTAAACGACACTCTTCAATATGTCAACTTTCCCGTGGCGGAGGTCATCAATCCCGATGTCATCGAAATGGCTTCTGCAATGACGGTATTGCCAGATATACTTACTGAGGGCAAGGCTGCCAGCGTGAAACTGGCGATCAGAAACAATGGAGGTGTAGATTATTCAGGAATGCTGAACCTTGCAATTCATGATGCCGACGGTAATTTTCTCTATTCAATTGCACAAAAGGAAAATTATACCCTCGCGGCAGGATCTGCCTCCGGTGAGCTCACTTTCAGCACGAACAGGATCCCTGTTTCGGCAGGAAGCTACATGATCGCCTTGTGGTATAAAAGTCCGGCTAATGCCGAATTCGAATTGGTCGGGTCCTCAGGTTTTCAAAACCCGGTCAGGTTACAGGTCAATGCCAGTCAGCTTGTGGCCGACCGTTACGAACCCAACGACTCAGTGCAGATAAGTTCAGTATTACCGCTATCTTTTATAGGAAATAGTGCGAAAATATTATTGGATAATGCCAATTGCCATGTGGGTACAGATGTTGACTTTTATAAAATAGCGCTTCCCATAGGGTTCTCTTATAATATAGAAGCCAATCTGCGAAATTCAGAATACGATACCAGCTGGTCGCATTCACTCAACGGTTTCTGGAATTACTGGAGACCACAAGATACCGTATGGCAATTTCCCTGCAACAATTCCGGCCCCGCAAAATTTGAATCCGCCAAAGGAGGAGAACTCTCTTTCTGCGTATATACCAATTTTATTAAACAAACCGGAATGTACCAGCTGGAGATCAACATCAGCAAAAACCCGCTGGGAATTGAAGAACCTGATCCCTCTTCCACCCTGGTCGTATATCCAAACCCTTCAACCGGAATCATTTATCTCATCAATAAGGAGGCTGCTCCGAGAACATCAGAGATCATCGTCAGGAATATAGTGGGAACCGAAATATATTATAAAAAGGATGCAGCGCTTGGTTCTGATCCTTTCAGCATCAACCTGTCAGAATTTCCTTCCGGGATATATTTTGTAACAATCAAAGAAAATTCGCATCTTCAAAGAAATATCAAGATATCCATGGTAAAATGAATCCACGCATATATTAATTTACACGGCAAGGGGGAATACCCTGAAGTATAAGAAAGTGAAGAAATAGTGAATTTTAGTTTTTGTGGATTTTCATTATGACGGAAATCTCAGCGCACAATTATTGTACCCCAAAATGACGATAAATATATTTCGATAGTGCCGCGTAAATTATAATATTTGCTAATTTTAATGAACTGAAAAACAGGGAAGTTGACCACTGTCTTTTTATTATTCATATTAAAACGAGCAGTATGAAAAATTTACTCCTTTTGATATTGGCCTATTTGCTTAATATTACAGTTTGTGTTTCTCAGGATGAAGGATCTTCCACCGGCAGTATCGGTTGCATGCTCAAGGCGAGCAGCAACAAACAGTTTATAAAGGTTAACAGCGTTATCCAGGGTTCTCCTGCAGATGTTGCCGGAATAAAAGCAGGGGATCATATTATCGGCATAGACGGGATAAGGGTGGCGGAGATCAAAAATCCCATCAGCCATATAAAAGGCACTCCCGGTTCTTACGTTAACCTTGCCGTCAGCCGTTATGGCAAGACTGGCTCCCTTGAAAAAAATGTCCCCCGGATTTCAGTTTCTTTATTCGATGGAAGGAACTATATTACTGAAGGAGCGTTAGCAACAAGAATCTATACAAATGACTATTCCGAGAAGACCCGGATGGTGCAATCGTCGATGGCAGTCCTTGATGATGATGAAATCAATATTTTCGATTACAAATCGTATGATTTTGATTACACTTCAGCCCAGGATCCCCTGCTCGAAAAGGAAATTTTCAAGGAGCTTGCAGACCAGTTAAATACAAGGGGATTGAGAAGATCACAAAACAACCCGGATATCCTGATCGTGATGAGTTCCTACTCGGGCTCGAAAGAGCATTACAACCCTCCCCAGCAAATCATCAGCACTCGGATCAGCACTACCTATGACTGGTATTGGGGCTTTGTGCCCATACCCATCACAGAATCCACCACCCAAGGAGGTTATACCGAGGTGACTTATCTCTATTCCATCTCCTTGAAATTTCTTGATGCCCATAAAATCGGGCAAAGCAAGATCCCGCCGGTGATCTGGTCGGGCTCGGTGTCTCAGGCTTCGAAATCAAAAAGCAACCTGGTTGACAAAAGCGGTGACCTGTTTGCGCTCCTGCTTTACCAGTTCCCAGCCGTGTGGATCCCCAATTCGGAATATTACTTGCTGTTGCATTACGCTTATACCGGGATCATATATGATCTGAATGATATGAGGACAGTCGCCGATGTTATTCCAGGTTCACCTGCAGCAACCGCCGGGATCGGGAAGGGGGACGAGATTATAAACATAGTCAATTCCAGGATCCCGGAAAGATATTCTGACGGCGGCCAGACACAATGGAGCAACCTTCTGCATGGCAATAACAACGGATTGAGGTATTTATTCATCATGTCGAACCTCAAGTATCAACCCTATGCTCAGAAAAACCTTAAAACCCTGTCCTTTGTGATCAAGCATAACGGGGACAGGATGAAGGTAAGCGTAACTCCCCAGGACAAACTGTATGTTTCGCTGGTAAAAAATTGATATGACCATCCGATGAATAACACGATGAAACTGGCAAGAGAGATCCCGCCCCCCGGGCCGTATTTCCATTATGTTTGCTATTCAAGGCAAAGAAAGCAAACAAGACATTCTATCTGACTCATAAATTAACAGAGAATAACAGATGAACATTTCAAAACCTAAAAAGAGGTGGGGTCTCATTTTACTATTGCTTGCTGTCATTGCCATACTGGCTTTATATCCATTGCCGCCACAGGCTCCCATCCGTTATTACGACAGGCAAAGCGGTTTGTTAAAAACGGAAAAAGTGGCTGGCCAAAAGTGGTTGGTGTGGCTGTATAATAACCCGGTTGGCGAAGCAACATTGTGGGCGCTGGCCAAAAGAAAGGTGGTTTCGTCTGTTTATGGCAACAGCATGGATCGTCCTTCATCGACCAAAAAAATACAAGCCTTTGTTGATGAATTTGATATCGACCTGAGCATCGCCCAAAAACAGGAGTTCAATTCTTTCAACGATTTCTTTACCCGGAAACTAAAGTATGATGCCAGACCGGTGGATACCAACTCAACGGTTGCAGTGTCGCCTGCCGATGGCAAAATACTGGCATATGCCAATATCAGCAAGAGCGATTTTATCATCAAAGGAACCCGTTTCGATATTTTTTCGTTTTTGAATCATGCCCGCCTTGCTCAAAATTACCTTGATGGCACCCTGGTGATCATCCGGCTTGCCCCTTTCGATTACCACCGTTTCCATTTCCCCATGAGCGGAAGGGTATCACCTATCACCCGGATTGATGGGGACTATTATTCAGTAAACCCCCTTGCTTTGCGCAAAATGACCGAAATATTCTGCCTGAACAAACGGGAATTTACCATCATTTCAAACCCATTGTATGGAGATGTCATGATGGCTGAAGTAGGCGCAACCATGGTCGGAAGCATTGTACAGACTTATACCGGGAATTTTGTAAAAAAAGGGGAGGAGAAAGGATATTTCAAATTCGGGGGTTCCACGGTGGTGCTGTTGTTTGAAAAAAACAAAATTCGCATCGATGAAGATTTATTGATCAATACGTTAAAGGGTTATGAAACGGTGATCAGAGAAGGAGAAAGAATAGGGGTGTCGATGATCAGGCCAAACGCTTTGAGGTAGGGATGAATTGGTTACTAATCAAATAGGGTGGTCAGCCAAAATCGGCAGAGGGTGGTCAGGAGCTCAGATTTTTCCACTCATGCAGATTTTCTACCTTTGGTTTTCAATTCTTTCATCGAATTTCAAATGAATAAAGAACAGTCCATCAAAGAACTCATGACAATCCCTTCAATTGGTAAGTCCATTGCCAATGATCTTTGGAATATTGAGATCAGATCAGTGAACGACTTGAAGGACAAAAACCCAGAGGTTCTCTTTGACCTTTCAAATAGATATGCTGGTGCGGTTCAGGATCGGTGTTTGTTGTATAGTTTCCGATGTGCCGTCTATTATGCTTCAACAGCACCAGAGGCTCTTGATCTTGAATTGCTGAAATGGTGGAATTGGAAAGATAAAAGATCGAAATAGCCTATTATGCCAATGTTAAAAGACCTGAACGAATTATCCCCAGAAGAACTTGGGCAACTCTTCCCGATAGAGATCGTTCCCTACAAATCCCGATGGCACGATCTCTTCCTGATGGAAAAAACTGAGATCGAGAGAATAATCTCCCCCTTTTCGCTCAAGATCGAGCACTTCGGGAGCACTGCTATCCCAAATATGGCAGCCAAACCCACCGTTGATATTTTGGTGGCAATACCTGATAGTGAAGATATCAAGCATATTATTATTCAGAAAATGAAAGATAATGGCTATCATTTCACCCTCAGACACGATTGCCCGCCCTCTTACATGATGTTTATGAAGGGTTATACCCCAGAAGGGTTTAAGGGTCAGTGCTATCACATCCACATGGCACCTTTAAGCCACGCTGGGCTTTGGGATCGGATTTATTTGCGAGATTATTTGATCGCCAATACTGCAGTTGCCAAAGAATATGAGGCTCTCAAACTGGAGTTGGCTATGAAATTCAAGAATGACCGAGATGCTTATACTGCTGGAAAATCTGAATTTATTCAAAAAGTTATGACAACAATAAAATCCACGAACCATGAAAAATAACATCCTGAAACCAATCCTGATAACAATAGCATTCCTTGCCACCTTTGGAGCTGGGTTTGCCCTTAGAATGGTATCAAATACCCCTGAAGAACCAACTATGAAAAAAGTAACAGGTATTGGTGGCATCTTTTTCAAATGCAAAGACCCCAAGAAACTGAAGGAATGGTATGCGAAGAACCTTGGACTTCAAACTGATAAGTATGGAACGACCTTTGAATGGCGGACTGGAGCTGACAGTACAAAGAAAGGATTCACCCAATGGAGCCCGTTCAAAGAAACTACTAAGTACTTTGAACCATCCACCAAAGATTTCATGATCAACTATCGGGTGGATAACCTTCAGGCACTTGTCCAACTGCTAAAGGCAGATAGCGTTACTATTCTGGATACAATTGAATCGTTTGAGTATGGGAAATTCATTCATGTTCTTGATATCGAGGGAAATAAAATTGAACTTTGGGAACCTGTTGATACCGAATACTCTAAAATAGTTGGAGGGGTGACCAAATAAATTTGATCCTCAGTAAGATAATCCCCCATGCTTTTAAAAGAAAAAGCCATATTTAACTGGAGCGGTGGTAAAGACTCCGCCTTCTGTTTGAATAAAGTTTTGCAAGACCAGCGATACGAGATTATGTGTTTATTGACCACGATAAGTCAACCATACCAAAGAATCTCGATGCATGGGGTGCGGGTTGAATTGCTAGAAGCTCAGGCAGAACGTATAGGGTTACCATTGCTAAAAATACAAATCCCCGAAATGCCAATCATGGAAGTCTACGATAATACAATGGAGGCAGCGTTATTAGATTTGAAAGAAAAAGGAGTAACCGCTTCGGTGTTTGGGGATATCTTCTTGGAAGACCTGAGGAAATACAGAGAAGATAAACTGGCAGAGTTGAATCTTAAAGGTCTTTTTCCATTATGGAAGATTCCAACTGACAAACTTATACGGGAATTCATCGATTCTGGGTTTAGGGCTATTACAACCTGTGTTAACGATAAATACTTGGACAAGAGCTTTGTTGGAAGAATAATTGACGATGACTTTTTACATGATCTTCCTCCTGGTGTTGATCCTTGTGGGGAGAATGGCGAATATCACAGCTTTGTGTTTGATGCCCCATTCTTTTCAAAACTCATTGAATTTGAAAAAGGTGAAATAGTCTACAGAAAATATACCGCACCTGACACAGATGACCAATCAACGGATGATAGCCCTTTCAATAATGGATTTTGGTATTGTGATCTGGTAGTACCTCACAGGTAATTATAACCATCCCCATGAGCAAACCACAAAAGTTAAAATACCACCATCTTGGTATTCCAACAACGAAACCAATTGGAGGTGAAGTCTATTTGAAAGATTACAAGACACTCCCGCATGTTGCTTTTGAGGTTGATGATATCTACGAGGCAATCAAGGACAAACATGTGATCATTCAGTCAAACAGCCCCTCTGAAGGAAACATCGTTGCCTTTATAGAAGAAAATGGAGCACCTATCGAATTTATTCAGATAGGAAAGCCTTAAAATGCTTATTTGACCCGATGACCCAAATTCCCGGAGATACACTTGTGAAATTCTATGTTGACCTTGGTCGTCAGGATTTTTCTTCAAAAAAGAGAACCATCTAACTATTCTATTGATTTCCATATATTTATCTATCAAACAGAGTCTCCTCCGCCAATAAAATTTCTTACACTAAATTCAAAAGGTATTCACAATTCTATCAATTACTTTTTTCAATAACAGCATTTTATGATATTTGTCGCTGATATACAGCAGGATATCTATCAATAAAAATTAATAGATTTAATATAAAGATGGAAGGAATTATACGAAAGATGGCGTCTGATAAAGGATTCGAGATGGTACGGGAGGAAACTTATGTTGGAAATTGTGTAGGAAAAAAAGAAAAAGGGTCTTAGAAAATATACTCTGAAACCCTTGTCTTTGTTGGCTCCCCTTAATGCACAAAGTTGCAACTGGAATAGTCTTTTTAATAGGTTATCCTAAGATCCTTTCAATTACAGGCAGGAGGTTGGGAATGTCAACAGCAACTGTATGATAAACAATATTCAGATTAGTTTCAATGTGTTCAAGATAAATGGAGTCATCCTTCATGACTGAAAAATGATTTTAAGATCAGCCTCAATATAGTTTCGTAATTTTTGATTTTTAATGGCGCCTTCAGAAACGAGATCGACTTTGACGCCTAATAATTCAGATAATTCACGCTCAATCCGGACTAACTGAAATAGCGAGATAGCCGTATTAAGGTTAATCAGGATATCAAGATCACTATCCGGCCTGGATTCATTCCTGGCGTAGGAACCGAAAATCCCGATTTTTACCGGATTGTAGGCCTTGAGATAATCAATAATTACTTTATTTTTTCAGGATCAAGCATATATTGAATCTGTTTGAACAAAAATACGATATTTTTTCTAAAGTAATAAGGAAAGTTGAATGGAAAGAGATAAGGGGTTGCACCTGTTGAGTCAACTGGGAATCAAAGAAAAAGCCGACATTTCTGCCGGCTTGTCCAGTGAGGCTCCCCCTGCTAGACTTGAACTAGCGACCCTCTGATTAACAGTCAGATGCTCTAACCAACTGAGCTAAGGAGGAATTTGGGAGTGCAAATTTACACAAAGTCTTCTATTTTCCAATAATTTCAGAGAAAATTTATCTTTTCTGACACTTTTCCGGAAAAGATTCCGGCTTCATCCTTTCACAGGCATTGCAAACCCACGCTAATAACAATGCGTTGTTAATAAAGAACCGAGGTGGTCGTTTCACCCCATGGGGTGGAGATTTATCTTTACGCGAAATTCATCGTTACCGAAGGTTCATGAGAAAATTATTTTTCCTCTTAACACTATTTATATTTTTCACCCTACCCTTTCATTCATCAGCTCAAACCCAGGGAGTTCTTGGAAAACGATTTTTCAGCAACTGGTCGGTAAGTGTCAGCGGCGGGCCGAATATATTTTTCGGCGATCTGAAAGTCAACCGTTTCTTCCCTGCCAATACCAATATGAATGAATGGAGATATGCCGGTAGTTTTTCGCTGATCCGCCAGTTAAGTCATGTATTTGCCATTCGCGGACAGGTGCTTTATGGCGAAATATCCGGCACAAAAAGAAATTATAAGGACGGCGCTCCTGCCAACCTGTATTTTGAAGGAAATATCCTGGAGTATAACCTGAATGCAACCATTAACTTCAGCAACTTGTTTTTTAAATATAAACCGGAACGCAGGTTCTTTGTTTATGGTACTGTGGGCGCCGGATTATCCAACTGGATTACAAAAAAGAAAGACCTGATCACCCATGCCACCATCGGAGGCAGTGGTTCTCCATCAAACTGGACTACTGAAGTTGTTATTCCTGCCGGTTTAGGAGCATATTACAGCATTGCTGATAAGGTTAACCTTGGCCTGGAATGGACCCTTCGCGGACTCAATTCCGATAAACTTGATGCTACTCCGGGCGGATTTCCCTATGATATGTATTCATTTTTAGCCCTGAATGTTACTTTTAATTTCAATAAGCGGAATTCCGGAAAACTGAAACCGGCCCAGTATTCAACACCCCCGGGAATAATGCTTCCAAAACCTCCTGTTTCCGAAACTCCCCCGGCAGTGCAGCAAAAAACTGATGCCGAAAAACAAGCCCTCCAGCCTCCGCCAATGAAGGAAATCACGCCGGATGAATCAGCATCAAACACGAATATTGTAGAACCTCCGGTAACCAAAGATGCGGAGAAGGGCCGGGGTACAGGGCTCTCCGACAAAGGCACCACTTACCGGGTGCAGGTTTTTGCTTCCCGTGATCCAAACCATACTGCCGAAAGCATTCAGAAAAATCTTAAACTCACTTTCCCGGTCGATAAAGAATTTTCAGAGGAATGGTATCGCTTTACCATCGGACCATTTAATAGCTGGAAATCCGCCGAGGTTTTACTTAAAAAACTCAAAGCCCGCGGTTTCAAAGGTGTTTTCATTGCCCGATACGCCGAGGGTGTCAGAATCCCGGCAAAACCCGGAAAATAAATCATCCTTGCCGTAATATTCCCTCCCGAAAATCGTCTTTCCGGCAATTAATTATAATTAGTCTAAATTAGCGTTTGTTCTTTTCGTACCTTTGTACGCTATTTAATTCATATGAAACAGCTTACATTCACCATATTTTTCATCCTCTTATTGAATATCGGTTTCTCACAAACCGGGGTCATCAAAGGCCGGGTTTATAATCAAAAAAACAATGAGCCCATTCCCTTTGTCAACATTATCATTGACGGGAATCCCGGCCAGGGCGCTACAAGCGATATTGACGGCAGGTACACCATCAGCCGGGTTGAGCCCGGTTATACACGACTGGTAGCGTCATCTGTCGGATATAAAAAATTTATTTCCCTGGATTTCCTGGTCACCAATTCGAAGACAACCGATATGGATATTGCCATGGATGAGCAGATAACGACCCTGGATCAGGTGGAAATCAAGCCTTCCGTTGTCGCAAGAAATGATGAAGCCCCGGCTTCGCTGCAGATTTTAACGATACAGGAAATTGAACGCAGCCCGGGTTCCAACCGCGATATTTCAAAAGTGATCCAAAGCCTTCCCGGCGTGGCCTCCTCTCCTTCTTTCCGGAACGATATCATCGTCAGGGGTGGCGGGCCAGGCGAAAACCGTTTTTACCTGGATGGTGTTGAAATACCTTACCTGAACCATTTTTCCACCCAGGGTGCATCGGGTGGACCGGTAGGGATCATCAATGTCGACTTTATCAGGGAAGTGCAACTCTATTCCAGCGCTTTCCCGGTAAACGATGGAAACGCCCTGAGTTCCGTAATGGAATTAAAACAAATTGATGGCAACAGGGAAAAGTTTGGCGGCCGGTTTACCCTGGGATCCAGCGACCTTGGACTGACATTAAACGGTCCTATCACTAAAAACTCTTCCCTGATTTTCTCCATTCGCCGTTCCTATCTTCAGCTCCTCTTCAGTGCGCTGAAGTTACCGTTTCTGCCTACTTACAATGATTATCAGCTGAAGTACAAGATCGATCTCGGGAAGCGCGACCAGCTTTCGGTGATCTCTATCGGCGCCCTGGATAAGAACAAGCTTAACACCGGGATCTCCAATCCGGATGCCTTCCAGCGTTATGTCCTTCAGTCGCTGCCGGTCAACAACCAGTGGAGTTATGTTTTCGGACTGGTTTACCGGCATTTCCGTAAAAAAGGGTACGATACCTGGGTGCTCAGCCGGAATATGCTCAACAACGAACAGATCAAGTACACCAATAACGTGGAGGTTCCCGACAGCCTGTTGCTGAAATACAATTCAGAAGAAACCGAGAACAAGCTCCGTTATGAAGGACTCACCGACCTGGGGAAGTGGAAAATCACCTATGGCGCCGGCCTGGAATATGCCCGGTATACCAATAAAACCTATCAGAAAATATACCTGGGAAATCAGTTGCGTACCCTCGATTACAGCTCCCTCATTGAAATGTGGAAATGGGGCCTTTTCGGGAATGTCACCCGGACTTATTTTAATGAACGCCTCAGCCTTTCGCTCGGACTCAGAATGGACGCCAACAACTATTCAAACCGCATGAATAACATGCTGAACCAGATATCCCCGCGCTTTGCCGCTTCCTGGGCCTTCGTTCCTGATAAATTTTTCCTCAACTTCAACATCGGAAGGTATTACCAGCTTCCCGCCTACACTTCTCTTGGCTTCAGGAGCAACCGTGGAACCCTGGTCAATGATTCTCTCGGCATCAAATATATTTCTGCCGATCACCTTGTGCTTGGGTTGGAATATCAGCCCAAACAAAATGCCAAGATCTCCCTGGAAGGATTTTACAAGAGATACCGGAATTATCCATTTTCCATCGAGGATTCTGTGGCTCTCGCCAGTAAAGGAACCAATTTCGGCGCCGTGGGCGACGAGCCTTTATTGTCAATTTCGAAAGGCCGGGCTTATGGATTCGAGATCCTGGTCAGGGATGCCAATTTCTACAAGTTCAACATCATCATGACCTATACCTTCGTCAGAAGTGAGTTCACCAATTATTCCGGTCAATATATTCCCTCCGCCTGGGACAACCGTCATCTGATCAATGTAACCATCGGGCGAAAATTCAAATACAACTGGGAGGTCGGGGCCAAGTGGAGATTTGCCGGCGGACAACCTTACACTCCCTGGGATATGAACAAATCCAGTCTGGTGGTGGCCTGGGATGCCATCGGCCGGGGTTATCTTGATTATTCCGCCTTCAACACCTTGAGATTAAGATCTTTCAACCAACTCGATCTGCGCATCGACAAAGGCTTTTATTTTAAAAAATGGTCGCTGATGTTCTACCTCGACATACAGAATGTTCTCAACTTCAAAGCCCAGCAGCCCGACCTCCTCGTCAACACCCAGGAAGACGGCTCGGTGATCAAATATGTGGATGAGACGGGGCAGGAACGCTACGAACTCCGGACCATTCCGAATAAAGCAGGAACCATTCTCCCGGCCATCGGGATCATGGTTGATTTCTGATTGCTGATGCTTTCCGTGTTCATCCCCGCATGGAATGATGCCGGGGAAAGATTTTTTAAAGCTGTTTTACCAGTTTGAATCGATGAGGTAGACCAGGGCTGCAATGGCTGCACTGCCCAGTTGAAGTTCCCGGGGGTGGACCTTATCGAAGGTATCGCTGGCGGCATGCTGATAGTCGAAATAGCGTTGTGAGTCGGTAACCAGCGCCACAAGCGGCACTCCGAGTGATTTCAGGTTTCGGATATCAACCCCGCTCCCGCCTTTTTCTACCGACCAGAGTCCGTAGGGAAGCAACAAGGGTTTCCAGGCCTGTATCTTTTTCACGATACTGTCGGGGGCATCGATGGAAAATCCTGATGGAGTAAACCCTCCGCGGTCGGATTCGATGGCGGCAATCTGCCGGGTACCTCCAAGTTTGTCGAGCGACTCGGTAGATGAAGCGGCATAGGCGGCGGCTCCACTTTGGGCATATTCCTCATCCATGAACACCACGACCCTGAGGGTATGTTTCGGTTTTATTCCCAGGGTCTTGAACAAGCGCAGCACTTCCATGGTCTGTACCACGCCGGCCCCGTCGTCATGGGCTCCCTGCCCGATATCCCAGGAATCGATATGGCCACCGAAAGCGATGATTTCGTCGGGATGTTCGCTGCCTTTGATTTCGGCGATGACGTTAAAACTTTCCGATTCAGGATGCAAGATGCAGGATGTGCGTATAAATAATCTGAGATCCGGGTCTGTTTTCAGCCAGGCAGAAAGGTGGTCGGCATCGTTTGTGCTGACCGAAAGGGCCGGGATGGCTTTTACGCTGTCGGCATAATGCTGTATGCCGGTATGCGGAAAATTGTCGTGGGCCAGGGTGACAGAGCGCACCATCACGGCTGCTGCACCGAAGCGGGCGGCCTGCATGGCGCCATAGGCCCGCTGATCGACAGCCCCCCCGTAAGCGGCGAAGGTATAAATGGGCGAAGGGTCGGCAGGGCGGTTGAAGAATACGATCTTCCCTTCTATTTTTTCCCGTCCCAGCTCTTTCAGCTCTTTGAAATTATGGACTTCCACAACCTTCCTGTTCAGGCCTTCCTTTGGGGTGGCGATGGAGCCTCCCAGGGCACAAACACTGAGGGTATGTTTGCCCGCTTTGGCAGAAGTGAGGGAGGCGATTTCTTTCGTTCCTCTTTCCCAGCGGGGCACCATTACCGGCTGGAGATAAACCGTGTCAAGCCCCATGCCATTCAATACTTTTTCCGCCCATTTCACTGCTTTTTCCGCCTGGGGTGAACCGCATAGCCGGCCACCGATCTTAGTGCAGAGTTGTTCCAGGTTGTGGTATGCCACCGGATTTGACAAAGCCTCGGTGTAGATCCCGCGAATAACGAGGGAGTCGGGATCGGCTGGCGGATGACAGATAGCCGCTGCAGGAAGAAAAAAAAGAAGTATGAGACAAATAACAGTTGTCAGATGACAGATATTTGACCGCCTGTCGCCTATCGCCCATCGCATATCGCATATCGCATATCGCCTATCGCCTATCGCAGTATACAGTTGATTGAATAACATACAGCAGATTTTTCGGTAAAAATACGATTTTTCATTAGTTTTTATTCCTGCCCTAACATATGAATGGATGATCTTTATTATATTTGTAGCCCTGTATTGGTCTTGCGAAATATAAAACACTGAAAACTTGAACATTTCTCCCCCTAACAACCCTTCTCTTCCGCGTTTATCGCGGTCCCTGTCACTCGCCATTTTTCTTCTTTTTTTCTTTCATTCCTTACCTGCACAGATACCGCCGGGATATTATGATGCAGCCATTGGAAAAACGGGGGCTGAGCTACAGATGGCGCTCTATAACATCATCAAAACCAATCATACCCCGGTAAGTTATACCCCTGGTGTATGGAATGCTTTTTTTACTACCGATGTAAAACCCAATGGGAAGGTATGGGATATGTATTCCGATGTGCCCGGCGGAACACCATCCTATGAATACACCCTTGGGACCAGCCAGTGTGGAACCAGTTATCAGGAAGGTGACTGTTACAGCAGGGAACATTCTTTTCCGAAAAGCTACTTCAACAGTGCACCCCCCATGTACACCGACCTTCACCATCTTTTTCCGGTTGACCAGTACGTAAACGGCACCGGGCATAACAATTACCCTTACGGAACCGTATCTGCCCCAGCTTATACTTCACAAAATGGCAGTAAACGAGGGACTTGCTCATATCCTGGTTATACTGGCACCGTATTTGAACCACTCGATGAATACAAAGGCGATTTTGCACGGGCTTACTTTTATATGGCAACGCGATACCAGGACCTGATTGCTTCCTGGCCTGCGAATGATCCTTATGCAGATGCCATCCTCAATGGGACTTCTTACCCGGCTTTTGAAACCTGGTTCAAAAATATGCTTATTGAATGGAATGCATCCGATCCGGTTTCGGCCAAGGAAATCGACCGCAACAATGCCGTGTATGCCATACAACACAACCGCAATCCATACATTGACCACGAGGAATACGTTACCGAGGTTTGGGCTCCCGGCGGAATAAAGGCAGAACCCAGCAACCATCCATCGGCTTATACCTCCGGTGCAGGGAATCCATCTTACAATGCCATCGCCCTTACCTGGACGGATGCAACCGGGGCTGTGCTCCCGGATGGCTACCTGATCAAAGGGAGTACCAGCGGTTTTGCAGCAATAACTGATCCGGCAGATGGCACTGCAGTTACTGACGGAGGGTTAAATAAAAACATACCCTATGGTTCACAAGCCTATACCTTTACTGGCTTATCGGCAAGTACCACCTATTACTTTAAAATATACTCCTACACCAACTCTGGAACTGCTATCAATTATAAAACGGATGGCAACATACAAACTACTTCACTGGCAACGACAGCTGGAACGAGTTCTCTTCAGGCTGGAGATATCGCAATTATCGAGGCTGGAGCTACTGATCCTGATAAATTTTCATTTATTACATTAAAACAACTAAGCCCCAATACTGTTATTAATTTTACGGATAATGGGTTTTTAAATGCAACAACTTGCAGGATTGGGGAAGGAGTAATTTCCTATACTGCTCCGACCACAATCTCCGCGGGAACAGTCATTTCCTGGATAAGCGGTTCTGCATCAGGAGATTGGGTTGCTGTTTCCGGATCATTTCAATTTTCTGTCAGCGGAGACCAGCTTTTTGCCTTTCAGGGCACTTGGAATTCTAACCAGATATTACTATTTGGCGTCAATTTTGGGAATGCATCCTGGTTGACTTCGGGTGCAGCAACCTCAAATACATCATATTTGCCTTCTGTTCTCACGGACAATGTTAATGCACTTAATATCACTGGTCAAAATTGTAATTATAATTTAATTTCAGGGGGTTCCATAAACTCCCTTGGTTCATTCATTGCAAATCCTGTAAACTGGACAACGAGCAGCAGCATTCTGGCCACTCCCTCATGGAGTTTCTCATTGGCGAACACAACCACAATTAGCCAGAACGCCACCGTTCAGAACCTCACCATTGGTGCCGGAGAGACTTTAAACATTCCGGTAGGCAAACAGCTGACCGTCAACGGAAACTTAACCAACAATGTTGGTAACGGAGGATTGGTCATTGCTTCGGACGCCACGGGAAGCGGTTCCCTGATTCACAATTCCGACTATGTTCCAGCCACAGTGAACAGATATATCCCTGGGGTAAGTAATGCCTGGCATCTGATTTCTTCTCCGGTATCAATGGCCATTGCAGGTTCTGAGTTTGTTCCGGGAGGTTCCAATTATGATTTTTATTGTTGGGATGAACTAACTTCACAATGGGTAAATTTTAAAAATACAACCATTGAACCCACTTTTAGCACTGCCAATGGCAGTGAGTTTATTCCCGGTCGCGGTTACCTTGTTGCTTATGAAGCAACAAGCCAGAATAAATCATTCACTGGACTTCTTAATAATGGACCGATTGATTTTGATTTATCATACAGTGGTACTGACGCTTATAAAGGTTCTAACCTGATCGGGAATCCTTATCCTTCGGCAATCGACTGGAAAGCAGCTTCGGGTTGGACAAGAACAAGTCTGAATTTGAGCGGAGGTGGTTACAATATGTGGATCTGGAACGAAGCAGCAGGAAACTATGGTACCTTTAACAGCGCTTCTTCAAGTGGAACCAATAGTGTTACACGATATGTTCCTGTCGGACAAGGATTCTTTGTTCAGGCTTCTGCTGAAGGTTCTCTTTCAATGACTAACAGCGTAAGGGTACATCAAAATCCCACCTACTTGAAATCTGTTACAGGACTAAGCAATGTCCTGAAAATGAAGGTTACAAATTCTGTTAATCCTTATTCCGATGAAGTGATTATTGAGTTCGGACATGAGACTTCACAAGGAGGGGCTGAAAAATGGTTCAGTCTGTATGATTATTCCCCAGGATTGTATGTGCCAAAAATTGATCAGAAATACGCTATTGATTTTCGGGGAATCCCTTCTCCTCAGACTATTCCTCTTAGTCTGAGTGCGGGTGTTGATGCGACTTATACCCTGACTGCTGATTTTCTGAACAGTTTTCCTTCCGGTACCAGTATTATCCTGGAAGATAAAAAAAACGATCTGAACCAGGATTTAATGCTTCAATCATCCTATTCATTTCCTGCCAATACTAGCGATGATCCGGATAGGTTTTATCTGCACTTCGGAGGTGCTATCGGAATTACCGAAACCCCCGATAAGAACGATCTTGTAATCTATTCTGATGGGAAACAGATTTTTATCCAAACAGATAATGTTTCTCTATCAAACGGTTCTCTATCGGTATACTCCCTCCTCGGCCAGCAAATCCTTCATCAGCCTTTGAGCGGCAGTGAGCTGACAAAGATCGAACTGAATGCCCGCCCCGGGTGCTATCTGGTAAAGGTGATCACCCCGGAAAAGACATATTCGGGGAAGGTGATGGTCAGATAGGCGATAGGGAATAATTATCCTCCCATTATCCTCCCATTAAAGTCCCATTAGTGACGCTGGATTCTCCCTGCCGGCTCCCATCTTCTCCCTGGGTTCTCCCTGAGTTCTCCCATCTTCTCCCTGGGTTCTCCCATCTTCTCCCAAGAATTGGCAAATAAGCCGGGAGCTGATACCCGCTTTTTTTCAACAACCGTATTACCTTTTCCGTTTTCCCGGATGAAGCAGAAAAAGGATGATGAAAGCAGAGGATGCACGACGCTCAGTATGCTGCGCTGAAATCAGTCGATTTCCCAAAACTGCAGCCGCTGGCTTCAGAAAGTTAAAATTAATGGCCCTCAGAATATTTGTACCTTTGTAAAAAAACACAATCATGAGTGCAATCGTTATTAAAGCTGATAATCAAAATACAAAAATCCTCAAAGAGTTGGCAAAAAAGCTTGGAGCTGATGTTTTAAATATTAATGAAGATCAATTCGAGAATCTTGCCTTGGGGATTATTATGGATAAGGTTAAGACCGGAGACAGTGTTAGTCGTGAGTCCATTATGAATAAATTAGAAAGCAAATGATTGTTGAGTTTGATAAATCGTTTGATAAATCCTTGAACAAAGTCCATGATACTACCGTCTTGAGGAGCCTAAAACGAATTATTATTCAAATTGAGAATTTCCCTGAAACGTCAGGAGTTTCGTTTATCACCTATCGCTGATCGCCACTTTTTTTTCAACAACCGTATTACCTTTTCCGTTTTCCCGGATTAAGCAGAAAAAGGAGGATTACCCCACCCCGACCTCCCGGAAAACCGGGACAGGCTTCCCCCAAGGGGGAGGGAGGAGGTTTGATGTGCTAATAAAGGATATATGGCATACTTAGGCAAATCGGTTGAAAAGGCGTTTTTTTTCGGAGCAAGCCCCGAAATAATTGCAAGGGCAAGGGAGTTGCGCAACAGAACAACTTTATGTGAAAAAATTCTATGGCAGGAATTGAGAAAAAAAAGATTGAACAGATTTATTTTCCGCAGACAACACCCAATCAGTCAATTTATCGTTGATTTTTATTGTCATGAACTCAGGCTGGTTATCGAGGTTGACGGCTCTGTTCATGATTCGGAAGAACAAAAGGAAAAGGACTTGAACAGAACCACAGAACTTGAAAATTTCGGATTAACGGTAATCCGTTTCAGAAATGAAGAAATATTAAAAAACGAAAGAAAAGTATCAAAAAAAATTAGCGACGCAGTCAAAAACCACCTGAAAAATGCCTGAAAAGCAAAGTACGCGGCAAAACCATTCTACAAAGACCTGAGGTAAAAACTTTTCAACAAACGTATTACCTTTTCCGTTTTCCCGGATTAAGCAGAAAATGGGACAAAATGAAATACGTCGAAATAAAAAGACTATCCCGGAAACTCCGGCGGCGGCAAACCGGGTATGAAAAGTTATTGTGGGCAAAACTAAAAGACCGGCAACTGGAGGGTTATAAATTTCTCCGTCAGCATCCGCTGCTATACGACAGGCAGGGAAACGACCTGAACTTTTTTGTACCTGACTTCTATTGCCCGAAAGCAAAACTTGTTGTTGAAGTCGACGGCTCTTATCATGATAATGCCAAAACTTATGATCAATGGCGGGAGGGAAACATCAGGGCATTGGGGATAAAAATTATCCGGTTTAAAAATGATGAGATCGGAGAGATGGAAAAGGTGCTGGGTAAGATCAGGGGGATGTTACCCACCCCAAGCCTTCGGTGCCCACCCAAACCCCTCCCTATAAATAGGGAGGGGCTTAGGGATGAACCTGGCACTCCCCCTCCCTACTCGTAGGGAGGGGGCCGGGGGGTGGGTACCAAAAACTTAACTCACCATTAACATATCAAAAAATATTTACTCATACTTTTACCAACATTATACCAATGGAAAAAGCCAGTGCAACAGAAAAAAACACCTCCCTAAAAACAGGAAAAAGCTTAGGGATGAACCTGGCACTCCCCCTCCCTACTCGTAGGGAGAGCTTGTCCCGGTTTCCCGGGAGGGCCGGGGGGTGGGTACCAAAAACTTAACTCACCATTAACATATCAAAAAATATTTACTCATACTTTTACCAACATTATACCAATGGAAAAAGCCAGTGCAACAGAAAAAAACACCTCCCTAAAAACAGGAAAAAGCTTAAGGATGAACCTGGCACTCCCCCTCCCTACTCGTAGGGAGAGCTTGTCCCGGTTTCCCGGGAGGGTCGGGGGGTGGGTAACAAACGCAAAAATAATAAATACGTTATTTCAAAATATCTTCCTATTTTTATCGCTCCAGAAATTATATCTCGTCACATTTTAAAATATTATATATGAAAAAGTGGTTTTTACTTTTGGTTTTATTGTTTTCATTGAATTTCACGGGGTGGGGACAGATTGCTAATTGGGTATTAACGAGCAACGGTAATCCCTCGGGGGTTAATGAAAATATTACAGCTACAGCATTCACAGCAATAGGGGTTGGAACTCTAACATTTGGAGCATCCGGAGCATATGCAGATAATTGGTCTACAGGAGCAATTAATACTGGGAAATATTTTGAAATTTCTGTAACACCAAATTCTGGTTATATAATTAAAATTTCTGCTGTAAATTTTGGAGAAAGAAGATCTAGTACGGGAATCAGGAATTATCAGGTAAGGTGGTCAATTGATAATTTTTCTAATTCGAATACAATAGCAACTGTCAGTGTCCCTGATAATACTGAAGAAAGAACTGGAAATATAACAGGGCTTGATATTGATGTTGTGGAAGGACAAACTTTAAAGATAAGATGGTACGGTTATTCGGCTGAGGCCACAAGCGGCACTTGGAGAATTAATGATAATACCCTGAATTTAACTGGGACTGTAACTACTTCTGGTGGTAATGCTATAACAACAGGGATAGTCTCTTCTCCTCCTTTTTGTATTGATTTAACTAATACTTCGGCAGGAACAGTAGCATACACAACTACTGGCACATATTCTTCGGCAACTTTTACGGCATATCTTTCCAATGCCAGCGGTGATTTTTCCTCACCAACAAATATCGGTACAACATCTGTTTCTGGCACAGACCCGTCCGGCAGCATAGATGTTACAATTCCGGCAGGCACTTCATCTGGTACGGGTTACAAAATACGTATTGATTGTGATTCTCCTGTGATTACAGGGTCTTCCAGTTCGGTTTTTGAAATTGCTAATGGAGCAAACAATGTTTCTGGCCAGGCTGCTAGTATTATCTCTGGATCTTCTTCTCTTTCGTGGGCTAATCCTACAGGATGCGTTGATGAAATCATGATTGTTGCAAAAGCTGGTAGCGCTGTAACTGCTACTCCCAGTGGAGATGGCTTGGCTTATACTGCTGATCTGATTTACACTCAGGGCACTAGTTTTGATGGTGGATACGTGGTTTACAAAGGAACAACATCCCCACAAACGGTAACAGGTCTCACAAATGGAACGGAATATTATTACACGTTTTTTACCCGTAAGGGGACAAATTGGAGTACTGGGGTTACAGCAAACGCAACTCCTGCAACCAGCTCATCAGCTACAGATTATTTCAGAAGCAAAGCAACTGGAAATTGGGCTTCGACCGGAACCTGGGAATCATCACCCGACGGAAATGATCCTTGGATTAATGCCACTTTAACTCCTGACTACAATGCGAACTCTATTACAATCCTAAATGATCATACTGTGAGTATAACAGCAAATGTTACAGTAGATCAGGTTATTATTCAATCAGGTGGTGTGCTAACACATAGCGGAGGGACCCTGACTGTGAACAATGGAGCCGGAGATGACATTATAATAAATGATGGTGGAGTATTTAATCTGGCAGCAACAACACCATCTTATAGCTCCAGTGCAACTTGTTCTATTAATACAAATGGAATTTTAAGGGTTTCTACTACAGGCATGACAGGAAACGGAACAGGTGTCAACTTGGCAAATTTTATCTATGGAACTGGCTCGATTCTGGAATATACATCAACATCGACATTTTCCTCCTCTGGAGTAACTTATTTTCCTAATGTAGACGTAAATACAATCCCAATCTTTAGAATAACAGCTTTGACTAGCTCACCGGGAGGTAGCAATGCAACAGTCATCAACGGAAAAATTGAGGCTAATTCATCATTCACATGGAATGGCACTGGTACTAAAACATTCCGGAATGGAATTATTGGCACTGGTACAATGTCTCAATCTTCTAATGGGCAATGGATTATTTCCGGGGCAACTGCAGAAATTGGTGGTGCCGGAACTTTGTCATTGGGAGTAAACGGACTTGTTATTAACAGTGGTTCCGCCGTAAATATAACTTCCAATAAAACAATCAGTGGCGGTACGGTGAACATCAATGCGACAGGAAGCCTGACAATTAATTCTGATGCAGCCCTTACCGTCACCGGCACCCTTACCAACTCCGGCGACAATACCGCCCTTGTTATCAACGAAGGCGGGTCCCTGATCACCAACGGAACGGTTAGCGGAGGCGCTACGATAACGCGCATGATATCCGGTCCGGCCTGGCATCTGATGTCGGCGCCGGTTTCTTCACAAAGTATTTTCGCCGGATATACCGATATGTATGCCTGGGATGAAACAAACAACCTCTGGCTGAATGACAATGGTGGAAGCTTCCCCGATGCTTCTTACCTGCCGGGAAAAGGTTATCTTGTATCCTGGGCGGCTGGAGCAAGCAAGGACTTTGCCGGAACACTCAACAGCGGCGACTATCCCACGGGGACAGGAACGGTTCCTGCTTTATCCTACACAACCGGTAAGGGCTCCGGATATAATCTCTTAGGAAATCCTTATCCCTCGGCCCTGAACGGGAGCATAGATACCTGGACCAAAACCAATGTCGATAACTCTATCTGGGTGTATTATAATGGCGAATATCTGACATGGAATGGGAGCATCGGGTCTTTGACTGGTGGAATCATTCCTGCCATGCAGGGATTCTGGGTCAAGGTAAGCGCCGAAGGAGCGGCTTCCCTTACCATACCAAATACGGCCCGGACTCACAACGCCCAATTTTATTACAAATCCACAGAATCAGTTCAGGATGTTCTTCTGCTTAATGTTGAAGGAAACGGATATAAGGATGGTATCGTGGTGAACTTCAACAATGAAGCAACAGCCGCTTATGATGGTCGTTTTGATGTTCGCAAGATGTATGGCGATGCCGCTGCGCCCCAGCTTTATTGCCGGGCTTCCGACGAAGAACTTTCAATTGATGTGCTCCCGTATTCCAACTCCGAAGTGGTAGTCCCGCTTGAGTTAAAAGTGGGTAAAGATGAAAATTATACCATCAGCGTGAAGGAAAATACGTTCTTCCCCACGGTTACCATTTTACTGGAAGATATCCAGGCTTCAAAAACAATTAATTTGCAAAACGAGCCGTCCTATTCGTTCGCTGCTTCCGTAAATGATTCTCCCGGACGTTTTAACCTTCATTTCGGCGGAACACTGGGGATTAATGACCCGAAAAAGGATAATGACGTTACCATCTATTCTGCCGGCAACACCCTTTATATTTCAAATAATACCGGGACCATTGTTAAAGGCGATGTTTTTGTTTACAACCTCATGGGACAGCAGATGATGCAGCAGAAATTAAACGAGGGAGCGCTAACAAAAATCAGTCTGGATGCTGTTACCGGCTATTACCTAGTGAAGGTCATAACCAACCAGAAGGCCTATTCGGGTAAAGTATTCGTGCAGTAATAATATCATATCACCCTGAAAACACTTATCATTATGAAAAATATAATCAAATCCCTGGCAATCCTCTCGTTCATCGTTTGCACGATCTTTATTACCCAACCTTTGCATGCCGATCCTCCCGGCCCACCGCCCCCGCCGGGTGATCATGGTTCAACCGGCAACCAGGGTCCTGCCGGCGCTCCCATTGATGGCGGACTGGGAATCCTCCTGGCCCTCGGAGCCGGCTATGGGGCTAAAAAACTCTACCATGCAAGGAAAGAGAAAGAAGAAGTGACAGAGTAACAAAGTGACAAAGTAACAAAGTTACTATCGCCTATCGCAGATCGCTTATCGCAGATCCTGCCTACCGGCAGGCGCCTATCGTATAACTTACTTGCGTTTTATACGATTGTATCGTATATTTGTCTGAAAAATCATAATGGATACTATCCTGCATCGGTATAATCCATGGTGGACAGGAGCCGTTGATCCCTTACCCGGAATTCCACGGCCATCGGTTGAAACATTGATCTGGCAGTACTTATCTAACGAACAAATCATTTTTATCACCGGTCTGAGAAGGATTGGGAAAACAACCCTGATGAAAATGACCATTCACCGCCTGATCAGTGAAGCTATTACAGACGGGAACCATATATTATACGTCAGCCTGGATGATTATCAGCTTCAGAAACATTCAATCCTAGAAGTAATTGAGTCATTCAGAAAAATCAACAGGTTATCATTTAAGGAATCTGTTTTTCTTTTTCTTGACGAGATTACCCATCAGGAAGATTATGAGATCCAGTTAAAAAACCTGCATGATGCGGGGAATGTAAAGATTATTGCATCTGCATCAAGCGCTTCTTTGCTTAAAAGCCAGAAGGCATACCTTACCGGGCGTCATTTCGATATTGAGGTAAATCCGTTGACCTTCCGGGAATACCTTGATTTTAAAAAGATTTCCATTTTACCGGGGGATGAGGGCTTAATGGAACCCTATTTTGATGATTTTCTTAAAACCGGTGGAATTCCCGCCTATGTGCTTTCAGGAAATGCTGATTATTTACGCGAACTGGTTGATGATATCCTTTACAAGGATATAGCGGCCATACAGCAGGTGAGAGATATGCGTATCCTCAAAGAGTTTTTCATGCTCCTTATGGAGAGGGCGGGAAAACAATTCAGCATCAATAAAATTGCCAATATCCTTCAGCTTTCTCCCGACACCGCGCGCAGGTATCTTGATCTCTTTGCAGATACCTTTTTAATTCATCTGGTAAGCCGGCATGGAAAAACAAATGAGCGTCTTCTTTCTCCCAAAAAGATCTATGCGGCGGATACCGGCATTCGTTGCCTGTTTACCGGATTCAGGGATAAAGGCAGCCTGTTTGAAAATTATGTTTACCTGCGTTTAAGAAAATACGATCCCACGTATATATATGAAAATAAAACCGAAATCGACTTTTTCCTCACGGATAAAATTCTCATTGAAGTAAAATACCATCATGAGCCGCTTTCCCCTGCCCAGGAAAAACTCTTCAACACCTGCCCGGCCAAAACAAGGAAGATTATCCGAAATGAACAAGACCTTGAGGACGTAACAAAGTAACAAGGTGACAAGGCGCCTATCGCTTATCGCCTTCCAAGGTATTCCTTCACCAGGTTGGTCATTTCATCGCGATTGAGCGGCTTGGAGAGGTAGGCGTTGAAGCCGTTGGAAAGGATGTATTCCCGGTCGTTGGGAAGGGCATAGGCGGTTTCGGCAATGACCGGAAAATGACGGTATGCATCCCAGCGCTTGCGGATCTCCTGCAATAATATCACCCCGTTCCAGGGATAAGGGATGTTGATATCGAAAATGAAAAGGTTGAAGGTACGGTTCTCTGCCGACCATTTTTCCAATATGTCAATCGTTGCATCCCCATGTTCCACGACATAGGTGTTGCAGATTCCCCTGAGCCAGATCTGTAATATGCTTGCCGTGGCCGGGTCGTCTTCCAGAATCAAAACCTCAGGAAGTCCGGGGGTGTGCGGGTTGGTCATCACTTAATTTGATAATTTTATTTAATAACGTGAAAAGATGGTTTGCATTGTCCTCCATATACTGCGCATAGCGCTGTAAAGCCGGCTTTTCTTTCATTTCCTCCTTCATCATGGCCGATAATCCCAGAATGCCATACATGGGCTCCCTGATCTGGGCACTGATGTTGGCCAGAAATGCATTCTTCGACAGTATGGCCTGTTCGGCTTCTGTTTTTGCGCTCAGCAATTCCGCGGTTCTTTCCCTTACCTTGTCTTCAAGCGCCACTTGGTTCCTCCTCAGCAGGTTTTCCAGGTTTTTCTGGTATATCGCCAGCTTGATGCTGACCACCGCCTGATGTACTTCAAAGGGTTTGATCAGGAAGGCAAAAGGCTTGGTCTTGAAAGCTGCTTCAAATATTTCAAGCTGGCTCATCCCGGTCAGAAATACAATCGCACAGGAATACCGGCTGGTAATGATGCCCGCGGCCCCGATGCCGTCCATATCCCCGGCCAGGGAAATATCCATGAGAACCACATCCGGCAGGTCGGCTTCCGCCGAATGACTTTCCAGGTATGCCAGACCGTCTTCAGCCTTGCGAAACATGGCGCTGACCTCATAGCCATACTGCCCCAACTGACGTTTCAGATCATTGGCCAGCAGCGACTCATCCTCAAAAAGTATGACTTTTTTTGTTTCCACCAGAAATTTCAACCCGTAAAGATAATGCTGATTAGCATATAATTAACCTGAAATCGAAAAATAATCGCCCATCGCCTATCGCATATCGCCTATCTCTATTATCTGCCCGGCACTCAGTCCCTCGGGTTCAAACCCGGCAGATTTACACGTAAACCAGATTCTGGCCGATTTCGCCAGTATATCAATCAGATCAAAAGCTTCGGTAAGGGAGACTCCGATGGCCATGCAGCCATGTTTTTCCCATATAACAACCTGGTGAGATTCAAAACATTTCCGTGTCAGTTCTCCAATATGCCTGGTTCCTGGCAGGGTATAGGGTATAAAACCAACCCCATCGGGGATGAAAAGCTTGGTTTCCGGATGCATGCCCCACAACATCTGGTTGATGGCGTCTTCGCTTTTAAACTGTTCAATCTGGGTCAGGGCAATCAGTTCTGTAACATGCGTATGTAAAACAGCTTTCTCCGGAGCATTTTTCCGGATCAGCATCTGCTGAATTGCCAGGTGGGTGGGCAATTCAGAAGTGGGTTTCAATTTGCCATTGTCGTCAGAAAGCACCTCCGCCTGCCCGTCGTCATCTACCCCCAGAACACATACATTCCCCCCGGGATCCTTGGCCAACTCACGCATCCTGCAACCACTGGCAGATACCAAAAACAAGTGTTGCACCTGACCACTCTCCACCTCACCATCTCTCCACCTCACCATCTCTCCATCTCTCCCTCTCACCAACTTCGACATGTTCCCGGCATTTCGCTCCGCCCAGCCCCGCTCCCAGAGAACTCCGGCAACTTCAGCCATTTCCCTCAATGTCTCCTGTATTTCAGCTTGCATTAAAATCGATTGTTTCATGATGCTGTTGTTAGATTAAATGATGCAGGATGCAGGATGCAAGATGCAGGATCGCTTATCGCCTATCGCCCATCGCCTATCTTTTTCTTCTGAAAAACGTCTTTAATAGTTCCCCGCATTTGTCCTCCAGAACTCCGGAAACAACCGCTGTTTTCGGATGCAACAAAGGATGCTCAACCAAACGGTATCCCCGCTTTTCGTCTGAAGCTCCATAAACGATCCGGCTGATCTGGGTCCAGAATGCAGCCCCGGCACACATCACGCAAGGTTCCAGGGTAACATACAGGGTACAATCTTTCAGGTATTTTCCCCCCAGGTGGTCGGCGGCAGCTGTAAAAACCTGCATTTCGGCATGAGCAGTCACATCATGCAGGGTTTCGGTAAGATTATGTGCCCGGGCAATGATACGCCCTTCGCAAACAACTACCGCTCCCACCGGAATCTCGTCTTTTTCATCAGCCTTCCTTGCCTCCTTTATGGCTTCGTTCATGAAATATTCGTCGGAGAACAAGGTAAAAGACATAACCAGCGAGGAATTATTTAAGGATCAAAGGTATGAATTTTTTGATAGGCGATGAGCGATAAGCGATAAGCGATAGGCGATAGGCGATGGGCGATAAGCGATAGGCGATGGGCGATGGGCGATGGGCGACCATATATCGAATATTTTACATATCTTTGCAGATCCCTCCCCCTCCCTGTGTATAGGGAGGGGGCCGGGGGGTGGGTAAAAAAAAATACCATGAAAAACAACGTAGGAAACATCGACCGGATTATCCGGATTGTTCTCGGGCTGGCCATTATCGTCCTGGGAATCATTTACCAAAGCTGGTGGGGCGTCATCGGAATCGTACCCATACTGACAGGATCATTTGGTTATTGCCCGGCATACCTGCCCTTTGGGCTGAGTACGGTATGCAGGAAAAAAGAAGAAACCAAATAGACTAAAGCGGATTACAGTCTTTGGCTGATTCGTTTTTAAGGTCTTCCAGTTCCCAGGCATCACGCAGATGGTATTGGCCGATTCGTGTTCGGCATAATGCACTGAGGTATGCCCCGCAGGAAAGCGTTTCGCCCAGATCGCGGGCAATGGCCCGGATATAGGTCCCTTTGCTGCAAACGATTCGGAAATCCACTTCGGGCAAACGGATAGCCGTGATCTCAAAGGCCGGAATATGAATCAGCCTGGGTTTAATCTCAACGTCAATATCTTTACGGGCATAATCATAGGCCCTTTTACCATCTATTTTTTTTGCCGAGAATGCAGGAGGCAGTTGTTCATAGCTTCCGCTAAGCTTGATTACGGCGGCTTTCAGCTTTTCTTCCGTAAAACCGTCAAGTGAAAATTGATGGTCAATTCCGGTTTCCATGTCGAAAGAAGGAGTGGTGGCGCCCAAAGTGAAGGTGCCGGTATATTCCTTTTCCTGGGCCTGAAATTCGTCTATCCTTTTAGTAAATTTTCCGGTGCAAAGTATCAGCAATCCGGTGGCCAGGGGATCGAGCGTGCCGGCATGGCCTACTTTGATTTTTTTAATTCCGAATTGCTTCCGGAGAAATCCCCTGAAACTGTTCACCACATCGAAGGAAGTCCAGCGGTAGGGTTTGTTGACAAGCAATATCTCGCCTTGTTCAAATTGAAATGGCATCAGAGTATGCTTAGACTTTTTCCGCTCAGGATCAGGATGATCAGGATTACCCCGACGACAATGCGGTAATATCCGAACATCTTAAACCCGTAACGGGTCAGGAACGCGATAAACGACTTGATGGCTATGAGGGCGACAATAAATGACACCAGATTACCAACCAGGAGAATGTTGATATTATCGGTGGTAATGGTTTTATAATTCTCCAATAATTTCAGGGATGAGGCCGCAAACATGGTGGGGACCGCTAAAAAAAAGGAGAATTCTGCGGCATTTTTCCGGCTGAGTTTCTGGCTCATCCCCCCGACTATCGTTGCGGCAGACCGACTCACTCCCGGTATAACCGAAATGATCTGAAAAAAGCCAATGATCAGCGACTTTTTAAAGGTCAGCTTGGTATTGTCATTTTCCGGCCGGTCGAACCATTGGTCGACGAAAATCAGAAAAACACCTCCGACCAGCAAGGCAACAGCCACGATCAGCACGTTTTCCAGCATATTGTCGATCTGTTTCTCCAGCAGGTACGCCAGGATCAGCGGGAGACAGGCGACAAAAAGCTTGAAGTAAAAGTCCCAGGTCTGGAAAAACCGCTTCCAGTAAAGCACGATCACGGAGAGGATGGCTCCGAACTGAATGTTGACGGTAAAAGCTTTGACAAAATCAGTACTGGGAATTCCCAGCAGGCTTTGGGTGATGATCATGTGGCCGGTGGAAGAGATGGGCAGGAATTCGGTGATCCCTTCCACGATGGCGATGATAATGGCCTGGATAAGGGTCATTAATCCTTAGGTTTTTTCATGATGGCAAAGATCTCCACGGCATATCCTGCCAGGATCAGGATGGGCGCCAGGGTTATCCTGCGGAAGCTGAAAATTTCAGGGTTAAATACCTTGGGATCATCAGAGCCTCCGCCTATCATCAGCAAGAAACCGACAATGATCAATGCCAGTCCGATGAGCATCAGGCGATAGTTTTCCTTCCCAAAGGCAAATTCCCCGGTTTTAACGGGTTCGGCGATGGGTGCGGATTTGACTTTTTTCTGCTTTTCCATGACAATTCTTGGATTTGAGGGGCAAAAGTACGGATATTTTCAGATATATAATAAATCGGTTCTGATGCGCAGATACTTCCTGACCGCGAACCAGGTAGAGGCCCAGGACAGGAAAATTCCGAGGAGTATGATCAGAACGGTCAGTATCAATAGCATGGTCAGGTCCTGAAGTTCGAGTAATTCAGGGATTTGTTCGATGCTGAAATAGGTGACGCCCATGAGCATGGCAATGGCAATAAAGGCGCTCACGCAGCCATGAAGAATGGCCCGGTAGAGAAAGGGCTTGCGGATAAATCCCTCGGTTGCGCCCACCAGCTGCATGCTGCGGATCAGGAAGCGCTTCGAATAAACCGACAAACGGATGGTATTGTTGATCAACACCATGGCAATAAATAAAAGGATGCCACTGAAGCCCAGCAATATCAGGCTGATCTTTTCCAGGTTTTTATTGATCATGTCAACCAGCGATCGCTGGTAAAACACTTCTTTGACTTCCGGGTTGGCCAGCAATCGCTGCTCGATCCGCCCCAGACTGTCGTTATTGGCATAGGGCGCCTTAAGTCGCAGGTCGATGGCGGGTAAAAGGGGATTGTAACCAAGGAAACCGATGAAATCCTCTCCCAGCTCATCCTGAAGCCGGTCGGCCGCTCTTTCACGGGGAATATACTCGGTAGATTTTACATAATAGGTGTGGTCGAGTTTCTTCTTGAGCTCCATGATGCCTGATTCCTTCACGCCTTCGCGGATCATGATCGAAAAGCCAATGTTTTCGCGTACGTATTCCGACAACTTCTGGGCATGAAGGATGATCATTCCCAGCAATCCCATTAAAAACAGCACCAGAGTAATGCTAATGACTGTCGTAACATAGGAGGTGGCAATACGGCGCTGATAATAACTTTCTTCCTGTTGAAGCATCATTCAAAAATACGGGATAAAATTACATAAAATTTACTTCCCGTGGGATTTTTCCCTTTTCTGTTTTTTTTCAGATCGCAGGATCTCCCGCTGTAATTTCGTATTGAATCCCGCACTGGATTTTATGCCACTGAGGGTGCTTTTCCAGATGAAATTAAAAAAGCCCTTGCTCTTGTCCCTGTCAAAACAGATGACCCCCTGCCGGAACTTTCCTTCCTCATCCGGGTTATTGTCGCTCACGATCAGATTCGCCAGAAACGTTTCCAGGGTCTTCTCTGCCTTATGTAAAAAATCTTCCCGCGTCGGATCGAGGCGAATATCCAGATTCCGGAAATACAGGTTCAGAATTCCCCTCGACAAGCTGTCGTTCGCCCTGAAATATTTTACTTCCGTCTTCTCGACGGTTCCGCTTCTGATGCTTACCGGCATCAGTTTCGAAAGTATGGGATTGAGTTCCCGGAGATCCAGCAGTCCCATGTTTGCCTGAAACGTGAATGAATCGCGGGGGTGGTCAAGCAGAAAATGGTAACGGGCATCCACCGGGGCTTTGCCCATCAACCGGGAGTTGGCGTGCACCTCCATGACAGTACGCTCCACGGGCCGGTTCGTGAGGTTCGTCAGGGTGAACGAAAGGTTGTCGAAAAACAGCCGTCCGGGTTCGGCTCCCGTTTGTTCTTCATAGGCAGCAAATCCACCGGATGCCAAAACGGTGTCGACGACAAACGGGAATTTTATTTTCCTTATAGCATCGGTGGGCATTGGCGGTCTTTGCCAGACAGGAAAGGGAACCCTTTTATCCCGGTAGTCTTCGATTGAAAACCCCGGAATACGCAACAATCCGGCGTGCAGCATGCTGTCGTTCAGCAGCCGGGGATAGTCAATCTGCTCCAGTTCAATTCTGGGGATTTTTATCTCCAGGCGGTCGGTCTGGTAAATCAGTTTTTTCGAAAATTCTGCCTTCGAAAACCGGGGTATCATGGTCAGGGTATCGGCCCAGGCTTTTTTCTGCCGGGTTGAAAATCCGAAACCACCCAGGGTGAAGGTATACATACTGTCGGGCGACAGCCAGGTGTATCCCCTGGCCGAAAAAGCAATGTCCTCGGCGTTGAACAGCGGAGCCCTCTCGGGATGGGCCTGGGTAAGAGAATCAACGATGAAGTTCTTCATCCTTGCATGGATCCCCTTCAGGCGATAAGTTGCCGTGCTGTCGCTTTTATGAATGCTGATTCCAAGCGTGGCATTGGATAGCAGGATGGAGGAAATGCTGAGATCTTTCATCAGGAGCGGAAGGTGAAGCCCGGCGGAAGATCTCTTTTTCGCTTTTAACTCCACAAAAACAGAAGGATCCCGGAGTTCGATTTTATCGAGTATCCATTTCTTTTCAAAAATGGCCTTATCGAAATAAAACCCGGAGAGGGTCAGCAGCGGAATGTTGGCTGTAAGCTGCATGCCTGCAGGAGAGGAGCGGCTGAATGTTTCCAGGGGCGTAAGCCGCAATCCCTCAACGCTGATATTTACCGGATAGGAATGTATTTTCAGACTTTTACACTCCAGGGCATAGCTGCTGTCGGCCACCACGGCATGAAACGGGAAAACGGAAAGGGTGAGGGAATCAAACCGGATCACACCATCATGTCTTCCTTTCGATGGGAGGTGCACCATGGCGCCCTGCACCCTGAAATCAATATCTTTCAGCGAAAAATAGCTGGCCTTTTTATCTTCATACCCATCGTATGAAAAAGACCCTTGTCTGACATTCAGACTGGCTACCTCGAAAGTGCGGATCTGGCTGCCCGGGTTTTCGGGTAAAGGCCCTGTAAATGCCTGAAGCGCCGGGTTGGTCTTTTCGGTTTTCACGATCAGATTGGGCCTGGAAAGCAATATATTGTTGGCTTTCAGTATTTTTTCGAGGAAGAGTTTTTTGTGGTTAAGCCCGGTCAGCTGTAGTTTTTTCAGGGAAAAGTCGATGGAAAGGGCCTGGATTTTTTCCCGTGGCATATCCATGGCTACCGGATTTGCCGTTTGGAGGAACTGCAGGTTCAGGGCTTCAATCAGGGAGTCGCGTGTGATAATATGGATACGTTCAGCCTGGAAGTGGTCGAGACTGTCGGGCGACTGGTATTTCAGGCTTTGAACATCGAGGTCGAAATCGCGGCTGTAAAAATATCCCTGCTGGTTCATGCCATGGGCCGAATCGATTAACAATTCCTGCATCAGCAGATCAAATGAGGCCGAGATTATTTTTTTATCCGTCCCCTCGTAATTATGGGCTAACTCGAAATAACCGCGATCAATGCTGATCTCATTGCCCCTGACCAGGAAAATGTATTTTTTTATCAGATCGTAAACCACCTCCTCATTGTCCTCTTCAAAAAAATCTTTGGGGTTTTTAAACCTGGGGTCTTTCTTCTTTGATTTATTAAACTGTATGAATTTCAGGTCTGGTTCTGTGATCTCCAGACGGTTGAAATCAAAAACACGGTAATTGAATAATTTCTTCAATTTAATGTCGGAAAAGATCATACCGGGAAGAAAAAACGAAATCGTGTTTTTTTTACCCATCCCAAGCAATTGATTTTTCGTTTGATCGGGCGAAAGAATGGCATCCCGGATCTCAATCTGCTTACGTTGGGTTGAAATCAGGATCTTGCCGGCGTTAAGCCGGTGAATTTCATCCTTCAGGGTCAGTGAAAAATTGTTCAGTTCGAGTTCAATGTCTTCTGAATAATAGATCTTTTCCTTGTTCCGGAAAGCAAGCGAATCAAGGTAAAAATGCGACAACCCTAAGCTTACCTCGGCAATGCTCAACTCCGGATCCGGGTTGGTGAGCTGATTAAAATAATCGAAAGAGGCTCTTCGGAGTAGAAATGAATCGATGGCCACGGATTTCAGTTCGCCGGAGATAATGGTAAAAAGGTCGGCAACTTGCAGCTTTTTCTTTCTTGTTTTATTGAATTTTGGGTTCCCGGCGGTTTGCAGGTTCCGGAATACCTGCAGTGAAAATTTCTCCAGCGCTACTTTTTCTACATGAACTTTACGATCGGTGAGCACCTGGTAAAGATTGATTCCTTCGATGGAAAAAGAAGGAAGGCTGAGCTGGAAAAAGTCGCCCGGGTGAACCTGGTGAATATGCTTTTTCAGGAAATTGGGTTTCAGCGACAGGTTTTTCCCGTACAATTTTGAACGGGTCAGGGAAAATCCGACTTCTTCGGCACGAATAAAATAAAGACTGTCGGCCAGGGAATATTCAAAATTATGAATGACCAGATCAAGGTCGGTAGAATAAAAAACCCTGTCTTTATTATAATAGCTGAAAGGATTGATGCTGACATCGCGAAGGTAGGCCGAAAATTCATATTCGCCACGGCTGATCCGGCCAGGATTCCCCGACTCATTTGAAAGCATGAACCCGTGTTCCACCCTGATGGAATCAATATGAAAATCATTGAACACCTGTCTGACCAATGGATAGATATCCTCATAAATCAGGTTGAAGCGGTTCCTTTTGACTTTCGTCGTGTCGGGATATCCCATGATCAGTATTTTCGGCTCCATCAGCTTCAACTCCCTGGCGATCAGCCTTCGTTGCCGGTAAGCTAAAAGCAGGTGAAGACGATCGACACTGAGTGATGAAAAAGAAATCCGGTAAAGGCTGGTCTTAATCCTTCCCTGAGCTTTAAGCTGCTCATAAAGCAAGGTATCGGGCGTGAGCTCAAAATCCTGAAGACTGATCTTCCCGTTCAGGATGTTCAGGTGCATGCTGCTGAAATCAATGGTATAAAGGCCGTGACTGGCGATGAAAATTTTTTCCTGCAAATACTTACGCAAGAGCTTATCGCCGAAGTAATTAAATCCAAAGAAGATGCCCCAGAAGAAGAGGATCAGGAGTCCCGCGAAGATGAAGAAGGTATTCCGGAACCAATGCGATCGTTTTTTGGGGATATCGGTCTGTTCAGGTTCAGTCATGAAACAAGGAAATCGTTAGGCTTCCCAAAGATAGGCTTTTCTTAATTATCAGGCTATTTTCCTACCTTTGCACCACTTTTTAAGCTCATACAAATGGATTACAACTTTACTGAAATAGAGAAAAAATGGCAGCAATTCTGGCTTGACCGGAAAACTTTTAAAACAACCACGGATTCTTCCCTGCCAAAATATTATGTACTCGATATGTTTCCCTATCCTTCCGGCGCCGGACTTCATGTGGGGCATCCCCTGGGATATATCGCTTCTGATATCTTTTCCCGCTATCAACGGCTGAAGGGTTTTAACGTGCTGCATCCCATGGGATACGATGCCTACGGACTGCCAGCCGAACAGTATGCCATTCAAACCGGTACCCACCCGGCCATCACTACCGGAAAAAATGTAGCCCGTTACCGGGAACAGATGGATAAAATCGGGTTTTCCTACGACTGGGACCGGGAAGTAAAAACCAGTGACCCGGAATATTACAAATGGACCCAATGGACGTTCATCCAGCTTTTTCATCACTGGTATAATCCTGAAACCAATACGGCTGAAGCGATTTCCGGGTTAACAGAAAAATTCAAAATCCACGGAGGACCTGATTTTACGGCTGAAGCATGGAATTCATTTTCCGAAAAACAACAGCAGGATATCCTGATGAATTACCGCCTGGCATACCTTTCGGAAGCCATGGTGAACTGGTGCCCGGAATTGGGGACGGTGCTGGCCAACGACGAAGTCAGCAATGGATTTTCGATACGCGGCGGTCATCCCGTGGAACGCAAGCTGATGCGCCAATGGTTCCTGAGGATCACGGCTTATGCCCAGCGCCTGCTCGATGGTCTCGACCAGATCGACTTCCCCGATTCCCTGAAGGAAATGCAACGCAACTGGATCGGGCGTTCGGAGGGGGCCGAAGTGCTGTTTCCCATCCGGGGAACCGATCTCAGCCTGAATATTTTCACTACCCGTCCCGATACGATTTTTGGAGCCACCTTCATGGTTCTGGCTCCGGAACACGAACTGCTCAGCCAGATCACTACCCCCGATCGCCAGGAAGATGTGGCCCGGTATTTGCATGAGACCATGAACCGTTCCGAACGCGAACGCATGACCGAAGTGAAAAAAGTAAGTGGAGTATTTACCGGTGCCTTCTGCATCAACCCCCTGACAGAAAAGCCTGTTCCGGTATGGGTTGCCGATTATGTCCTTTCCGGATACGGAACCGGAGCCATTATGGCGGTTCCGGCCCACGATAGCAGGGATTATGATTTCGCCCGGCATTTTGGATTGCCCATCGTGGAAGTGGTTTCCGGAGGAGATATTTCCGAAAGTTCTTACGATGCCAAAGACGGAATCCTGGTAAATTCAGGTTTCATCAACGGCATGCAGGTAAAACAAGCCATCAGCGCCGTAATTAAACGAATGGAAGAAACGGGCATCGGAAAAGGCAGGGTGAATTTCCGCCTCCGCGATGCCATCTTCAGCCGTCAGCGCTACTGGGGAGAACCATTCCCCGTTTATTTCAAAGACGGCATTGCCTGTACCCTGGAGGAAAGCGAACTTCCCCTGCTCCTTCCCGAAGTGGATGCTTATCTTCCCACCGAAAGCGGTGAGCCTCCCCTGGCCAGGGCAAAAAACTGGACGACATCCGCCGGCTATCCGCTAGAAACGAGCACCATGCCGGGTTTCGCCGGATCCAGTGGTTATTACCTGCGGTATATGGACCCCCGCAATGAAAAGGAATATTTTTCCAGCGAAGCAGTCAACTACTGGCAGGATGTGGATCTGTATATCGGCGGCGCCGAGCATGCCACCGGCCACCTGATCTATTCCCGGTTCTGGAACAAATTCCTCTTCGACCTCGGCCTTTCCGTGAAAGAAGAACCTTATAAAAAGCTGGTCAACCAGGGTATGATACAGGGCGTTAGCCAGAAAGCTAGGGTAATTGTATTTGGCGATCAGGAAAAGCCTGTGGGTTATATCCTTCCCGCTGATTTCGACGCACTGGAATCCCTCTTCCCCAACCTTTGGATCAATATTCCCATCGAATTTGTTCAGCATGGGGTGCTGACAAAGGAAGTTCTTTTAAAATGCCAGGAACAATATATCAATCTGGCTTATCTAAAGATCGCCACGACCGGAGACGTGCTGCGTTGTCCGGTTACAGCGGAAAACCTGCCGGAGTTGGTTGAAAAACACAAACATCTTTTTTCACCAGGTTCAGTTTCATTAAAACCCGAGGTGGAAAAAATGTCGAAGTCGAAATATAATGTCGTCAATCCCGATGAACTGATCGCCAAATACGGGGCTGATACCTTCCGGCTGTATGAAATGTTCCTGGGGCCCCTGGAACAATCGAAACCCTGGGATACCAACGGCATCGAAGGCGTGTTCCGCTTTATCCGTAAATTCTGGCGTTTATATCATGACGAGCAGAATAATTTCAGGGTATCATCCGATGCTCCGTCAGCAGCTGAGCTAAGGACGCTTCATAAAACCATTAAAAAGATCCAGGACGACATTGAGCGGCTTTCACTTAATACCGCCGTCAGCAATTTCATGATCTGCGTGAATGAACTCACCGACCTGAAGTGCAGCAACAAAGAAATTCTCAGCGATCTGGTCGTACTCATTTCCCCTTATGCGCCGCATATTGCCGAAGAACTCTGGCATCAGCTTGGGAACACCGAAAGTGTGTCTTTTACCCGCTTCCCGGAATTCAAGCCGGAATACCTGGTGGAAAACACCTTTGAATATCCTGTTTCATTTAACGGGAAAACACGCTTCAAACTCGACCTTCCGGCCGATATGCCGGTGGCTGAAATTGAAAAAGCAGCGCTGGGCGCCAAAGAATCCGAAAAATGGCTGCAGGGAAAGCCACCGAAGAAGATCATTGTCGTTCCCCGGAAAATCATTAATATCGTAGTTTAACCAACAAGTCTGACCATGAAAACCAAGGGAAAAGTCTGTCTGACGATCATTTTATTCTTTTTCATCCAAGCCCTCACACCAGCCCAGACTTTTCGTCCGGCAGCGCTATGGAAACAGGTCGACTCCCTGACGGGAATCGGGCAGCCGAAATCGGCCCTGGCCAAAGTGGACCTGATCTATGAGCGGGCGAAAAAGGACAATAACGAGGCAGAACTGATCAAGGCCATTTTGTACAAGATCCGCCTGAATTCTGATTTCCGGGAAGATTTTCTGATCGGTACCATCAGCGACCTGCAGGCTGAAATAAAAACAGCCCGGGAACCTGCAAAACAAATCCTTCAATCGGTGCTGGCCGAAGTTTACTGGAAATACTATCAGAATAACCAGTATCGTTTCCGCGACCGTACACAGCTAGCGGATAACAAGCCCGACAGCATCACGACCTGGGACCTGAATACGATCTCGGGGGCCATCTTCAGTACTTACTTCCTTTCCCTGGAAAATCCAGAACTCCTGAAAAATAAACCGATTACTGGATATGAAGTGATCCTTGACGATCAGGATAACTATCCTTTCCGCCCCAGCCTTTATGATTTCCTCGCCTGGCGGGCCCTGGAGTTCTTTATGTCCGGACAGGTTCAGAAGAATATTGCCAACGATTCTGCCACGGCCAACGATGATGCCCTGCGGATTTTTAATGAGCTGCAGGCTTTCCATGCCAAAGATAAAGACCCCCGCGCTATGATCGACCTGGAGTTGAAACGCCTGGATTTCATCCATGAAACTTCAACCCTCCCCGACAAAGACAGCCTTTACATCTCGGCTTTAAGGCAACTTGGTAAATATTACCAGGCTTCTGCCTGGTCGACAGATATCAGTTATACCCTGGCAAGTTTTTTGAACCAGCGGGGACAAATGTACCGGCCATTGCAATCGGAGAAATACCGCATGGATATCTGCTCGGCAGCCGAACAATGTGAGGATGCGATAAGCCGTTTCCCGGGCTCGGATGGAGCTAAAAATTGTAAAATTTTGCTCAACGCGATCAAACAACCCGCTTTGCAGCTTACCCTGCCTTATGCCCTGTCGCCGGAACAATCCTCCCTTGCCCTTCTTGAATTTAAAAATGTTAAACAACTTTATTTCCGCATCCTGAAGGTGGACCCGGACGTTTTTTCCGAAAATACCAACGGCATGAGCCGTGAACAATTTTTAGCCTGGCTGAAACCACTTCCCCTGGTCATGAACTGGGAAATTACCCTTCCCGAAGAAACCGATTATCAATCCCACAGCCTGGAAATCAACATTCCGGAATTATCCCCCGGATTTTATATTTTGCTTGGAACTCCCGACAAATCAGGTCCGGCGACGAAAAATCTGTTTACCCATATAGTATTCTGGTCAACACATATCAGTTATATCAGTCAACGGAATGAGCTGGGCGGGATAGACTTTTATCTCGCCGGACGGGAAAACGGCCAACGGCTTGAAAAAGCAGTAGCGGAAGCCTGGGTGAAAAACTACAACTATAACGCCAGGCGATATGAATCCAAGAAACTGGGTGATTTTACTTCCAACGAAGAAGGTGCATTTTCCATTCCGCCGGTGGAATCCGGAACCCGATATTCCAACCTTTACCTGAAGATCAGGCATGAAAAGGACGTATTTTACACGGAAAACTTTTATCAGTACCCGGTTTCCACGCCCAGGATCGTAACCACTCCCATCACCCGTTTCTTCACGGATCGTGCCATATACCGGCCGGGTCAGACCATTTATTTCAAGGGAATCCTTTTATCAAAAACGGGAGAAGATTACAAAATCGTACCCGGTCAAACCGTTACCGTGGTCCTGAATGATGCCAATAACCAGAAGGTTGCAGAGCAAACATTCACCACCAGCGAATCCGGATCATTTAATGGTTCATTTGTGGCGCCCCGGGCTGTCCTTCCTGGCCAAATGTCAATTACCAATGGTTCCGGTTATACATCGTTCCGGGTGGAAGAATATAAAAGACCTACATTCGAAGTTACGTTCAAACCCCTGGAAGGCAATTTTAAGCTCGGGGAATCCATTACAATAACAGGGAATGCAAATGCTTACGCCGGAAATCCGGTCGATGGAGCCAGGGTCAGTTACCGGGTGGTGAGAACCGCCAGCTTCCCCTGGTGGATTCGTGGCTGGTACTGCCCTTTGCCTTCTTCTCCCGAGCTGGAAATCACCCGTGGATTGACCACGACCGATAAAGCCGGAAACTTTTCCGTTACCTTTACAGCCACCCCCGACCTGGCTTTGGATAAGGCGAACCTGCCGGTATTCCGCTATGAGGTTGATGCCGATGTCACCGACATCAACGGGGAGACCCAGTCTTCAACGGAAACCGTTTCCGCCGGCTACCGCTCCCTGCTTATCGGCATCAACCTTCCCGAAAATATCGATCCAGGAAAGGACAGTATTTTCACCATCACCACGACCAACCTGAACGGACATCATACCCCTGCCAGGGTGAACATTGAATTATATCGGCTGGAACAGCCTGAGCATGTTTTCAGGCCACGGATGTGGGAACGTCCCGACCTGGAAAGAATGAGCCGGCAGGAGTTTTATTCACGCTATCCCAACGACATATACGAGGACGACAATAATCCTGAAAAATGGGAAAAAACCCTGGTTTTCGAAAAATCCATCGATACCCAAACAGATTCGCTTCTCAACTTCAGGGATAATAAAATATCTGCCAGGGAACCCGGGACCTATCTCCTCGTCCTGAAATCACGCGATCCTTTCGGAGAGGAGGTGGAGAAGAAAACCTATGTAACGATATTCAGCCCGGAAGCCAAAGACATTCCTGTCGCCGGCATCTGCTGGTTCACCCCCCTGACAACCAGCGGAAAACCCGGTGAAACTGCCCGTTTTCTGATTGGCTCCTCGGAAGAGGACCTGGATGTGCTATTTGAAATCCGGGTTCATGATAGCCTGTTTTCAAGGAAATGGATCAACATCCGGCAGGAACAGAAACTTATTGAAGTCCCCATTCTTGAATCGTACCAGGGTAATTTTTCCGTTAACTTCATCGGCATTAAATACAACCGGGCATTCCGGAACAGCCAGCTGGTCAATGTTCCTTACGCCGACAAAAAACTGGATATCAGCATTGAAACTTTCCGCAACAAACTGGAACCCGGACAAAAAGAAGAATGGAAAATCCGGATCAGCGGGCCTGGTAAAAAACCTGTCAGGGCGGAATTTTTAGCCGGGATGTACGATGCCTCCCTGGATGTTTTCCAGAAAAACACCTGGGCATTCGATATTTATCGCCGCTATTTTTCACTTACTTCCTGGGAAACCAGCAATGCATTCAAGACAAGCGCTTCCACCACCTATTATCAGGAACAGATAGCCGGCGATTACAGCTACCGACATTATTACCAGCTGGACTGGTTCGGACTGAATTATTTCGGCGGACATCCTTATCCCATGAAAAGAGGCATGTCGGACCAGATGCTTATGATGGACAAGACCACGGCAGCGCCTTCCGCCAAGGGAGGCGATGATGTAATGCCGGAAACCAGCCCTTTAATGGAAAAAACCGTGACTGGTATTGCCAAAAACGAGGAGACTGAAAATACTCCGGTTAAACCTGTTCCCGGAATGCAAATCAGGCGTGATTTCCGCGAAACAGCTTTCTTTTATCCTTCCCTGGCAACTGATTCTGCCGGAGATATCATCCTGAAATTCACCGTGCCGGAATCGCTTACACGATGGAGGTTCATGGGAATGGCCTATACCCCTCAACTGGAAATCGGACATATTGAAAAAGAACTGGTGACCAGCAAAGACCTGATGGTATTCCCCAATGCCCCGCGCTTTGTCCGCCAGGGCGATACCCTTGTTTTCAGCACGAAAGTCGTGAACCTTTCCGGCAAAGATCTGGACGGCAAAGTCACACTCAGCCTCCAGGATCCCATCAGCCTGAAAAATCTTGATAATCTCATCTTAAACTCGCCAACTCGCCAGCTCGCCAACTCGCCAACTGAATATTCCTGGAAAATTTATATCCCCAATAGCCCTGAACTTACCGCATTGCAATATCGTGTTACGGCTGTTGCCGGTAATTTCAGCGATGGGGAGGAAAAGATCATCCCGGTTTTGACCAATCGCATGATGGTTACGGAAACGCTTCCATTACCGGTTCGCGGAAAGGGTAACTTCATCTTTTCATTCGATAAACTTCTGGAGTCGGCTAAGAATACAAAAGCAGATCAAACCCTGAAAAACTATCAACTTACCCTTGAATTTGCTTCCAATCCGGCCTGGTATGCTGTTCAGGCGCTGCCTTCGCTGAATGAGAAAAGATACGAAAATGCAGATGCCATTTTTGCTGCTTTTTATGCCAACAGTATCGCTTCCTTCATTGCCAGTTCAAATCCTAAAATCAAGGCCGTGTTTGAAAGCTGGTCGGCCCTCACTCCTTCCGCATTACAATCGAATCTTGAAAAAAACCAGGACTTGAAATCGGCCTTATTACAGGAAACGCCCTGGATTGGCGAGGCTAAAAACGAAACAGACAGAAAACAAAAACTGGGTTTGTTTTTCGATGTAAACAATCTCCGGTCACGCTTACAGGAAGATCTGATGAAACTCCGGAAACTTCAGTCGCCGAATGGCGCCTGGCCATGGTTTGAAAAGATGCCCGAAAGCCGGTATATTACCCAGAATATCATCACGGGACTGGGCCACCTGTGCCACCTGGGAATCATTGACCTGAAAAAAGATGAATCCATCCGGCAAATGGTGGAGCAAGCCATGCGGTACCTTGACGGAGAACTGAGCGCTGACCTTGAGTTGGTGAAGAAATATAATAAAGGGAAAACCGGTGAAAATCACCTGGGCACCACCCAGATCCAGTATCTGTATGCCCGTTCATATTTCATGGAGATACCGATGCAGGATGCAGGATGCAAAGAAGCGTTTGAATACTATAAAGGTCAGGCAGCCAAATACTGGTTAACCCAGGATAAATATATGCAGGGAATGATCGCTCTTGCCCTGGATCGACTTGGCAATAAGGAAACTTCCGGGCTGATCGTGAAATCCCTTTCTGAAAAAGCCCTGCATTCTGAAGAAATGGGCATGTACTGGGCAATGGAACAGGGATGGCACTGGTACCAGGCACCTATCGAAACCCAGGCATTGATGATTGAAGTCTTTGATGAAGTTGCCCGCGACAATAAATCGGTGGAAGACCTTAAAATCTGGCTGCTGAAACAAAAGCAGACCCAGGATTGGAAAACGCCAAGGGCCACGGCTGAAGCCGTTTATGCTTTATTGCTCAGGGGCAGCGACCTGCTGGCTGGCAATCCTGAGGTAAAAATCAAGCTCGGAGAAGAGAAAATCGATTCTGAAAAACTCAGTGATACCCCCAAAGAAGCAGGTACGGGATATTTCCGGTATTCATGGACGGGAGAAAGCATCAAACCTGACATGGGCAGGATCAGCGTGTCCAAATCATCTGACGGAATTGCCTGGGGAGCTGTTTACTGGCAGTATTTCGAAAACCTCGACAAGATCACCCCGGCAGCAACACCCCTGAAACTCGAAAAACAACTATTCATCGAAAAAAACACCCCATCGGGACCGGTACTGGAACCCTGTGAACTCACCACCTCACCATCTCACCAACTCACCAACTCACCAACTCACCAACTCACCAACTTATTACATGTTGGCGACAAGCTGAAGGTCCGCATCATTCTGACTGTTGACCGTGATATGGAGTTCGTACACATGAAGGATATGAGGGCTTCGGCTTTTGAACCTGTAGAGACGCTTTCCGCTTATCATTACCAGGATGGACTGGGATACTATCAGTCAACCACCGACCAGGCCATGAATTTCTTCTTCGATGTGCTTCCAAGGGGAACCTATGTTTTTGAATATCCATTGAAAGTAAATGCCAGCGGTGACTACTCCAACGGGATTACCACCATTCAATGCATGTATGCCCCGGAATTCTCGGCGCATTCGGAAGGAAGCAGGATCATGATTAGGCAGTGAGATGGTGAGATGGTGAGTTGGTGAGTTGGTGAGGTGGTTGTTTCTTTCTACCTTTGCGTCCTGTAATACAAAATAAGATGCTCCGAACACATACCTGCGGCGAACTGAATATGGATCATGTTGGCCTGGAAGTAACATTGTCGGGCTGGATCCAGCGCTCCCGCGACATGGGCGGCCTTACCTTTATCGATCTGCGCGACCGGTATGGCATTACCCAGCTTGTCTTTAACCTTGAAGTGAACAGCGCCCTCTGCCTGGAAGCCCGCAAACTGGGAAGGGAATTTGTGATCTCCGTGAACGGGAAAGTAGCCGAGCGCAGCAATAAAAATCCGAAAATGCCGACCGGCGATATAGAAATACTGGCCGACAGCTTTACCGTTCTAAACGTTTCAAAAACGCCTCCTTTTACCATTGAAGACAATACCGATGGAGGTGAAGAGTTGCGCATGAAATACCGCTACCTCGACCTGAGGCGCAGCCTCAACCGCAAAAACCTGGAATTACGGCACCGTATGGGCATTGAAACCAGGAACTATCTGAACGACCAGAAGTTCCTGGAGATAGAAACACCCTATATGATCAAATCCACCCCGGAAGGCGCCAGGGATTTTGTGATCCCGTCCCGCATGAACCAGGGGCAGTTTTATGCCCTTCCACAGTCGCCCCAGACATTCAAGCAGTTGCTGATGGTGGCCGGGTTTGACCGTTATTTCCAGATCGTGCGCTGTTTCCGCGATGAAGACCTGCGTGCCGACCGCCAGCCGGAATTTACCCAGATCGACTGCGAAATGGCTTTCGTCACCCAGGAAGATATACTCAACACCTTCGAGGGACTGGTAAAACACCTTTTCAAAACAGTATTGAATATCAGCATGGACGACTTCCCCCGGATGGCGTACGAACAAGCCATGAATCTATACGGCTCCGACAAACCGGATCTGCGATTCGGGATGACCTTCACGGAAATTAACGAATTGGCGAAAGGAAAAAATTTCAGGGTTTTCGATGATGCCGAACTGATTGTTGGCCTCAATGCTTCAGGATGTTCCGAATATTCCCGCAAACAACTGGATGAGCTGACCGATTTCGTAAAAAGGCCACAGGTAGGAGCTTCCGGACTGGTTTACATCCGGTACGGATCGGATGGAATTCCCAAATCCTCCGTCGATAAATTTTATACCCCGGAAGATTTACTCGCTATCCTTCATAAATTCGATGCGGTACCCGGCGACCTGATCCTGCTCCTGGCCGGGAAAGCGGAAAAAACCCGTTCTGCCCTGGGAACCCTCCGCCTGGAAATGGGCAAACGCCTGAACCTGATGCAGGCCGGAGATTTCAAGCCCTTGTGGGTCGTTGATTTCCCCCTGCTTGAATGGGATGAGGATACCCGTCGTTTCTATGCCAAACATCATCCTTTCACCTCCCCGAAGCCGGAAGATATTCCGTTGCTGGATACCGACCCCGGCGCTGTACGTGCCAATGCCTACGACCTGGTCATCAATGGAACTGAAATCGGGGGAGGATCGATCCGTATCCATAATAAAGACCTTCAGAAAAAAATGTTCCAGGTGCTCGGGTTCACCGATGAACTGGCCCAGGAGCAATTCGGATTCCTGATGAATGCTTTCGAATATGGAGCCCCGCCTCATGGCGGAATCGCTTTCGGATTCGACCGCTGGACTACCATTTTTGGAGGAGGAGATTCCATCCGCGACTTCATGGCCTTCCCGAAAAATAATTCCGGCAGGGACGTGATGATCGACAGCCCCTCGGGGATTAGTGAAGAACAACTGAAAGAGCTGGGGATAAAGCTGGTGAGATAGCGAGGTGGTGAGTTGGTGAGCTGGTGAGTTGGTGGGGAAATTGTTAATTTTACGAAAATTTTTTTTATGAAAATGACCCGTATTTTCTATCTCCTGACGATCGTCATGGTATTTGTGCTGGCAGGTTGTGGCGGTAACAAAGAATTGAAAAAAGATGCCCAAGATATCGCCGATGTCATGTGTAAAAACATCGATATCATGAACAGGGTACGTACAGCCAATCCTGCTGATTCAGTACAGGTGGCAAAACTTCAGCAGGAAGCCAAGCAGGTGCAGATTGAAATGACTATTGTTTATCAGGAATTCAAAGCAAAAAATAAGAATAAACTAACCGATGATAAGTTTAACAAGGACTTTGCCCGGGAATTAAGAAAAGCCATGCTGGAATGTCCTCATCTTTCAAAGGAAGACCGCGAAGTCTTTGAAAAAGAACTTAAATAAACTCACCTCTTCACCATGATACCATGGAAACAGGAATCAGTTCCTCTTCTCCGGGATATCTCATCGCATTGATCAGCTTGCATCCGCTGAACATCGGCAGATCCACCGGGCGGATGTCGGCTTCCTTCAGCCAGCCTTCTTCCATTAAACGATCCCGGCAGATACCTTTGAGCAATGGAGTAGCCGGGGTGATCCGGTTCAGCCCATCATAAAAAATGATATTCGACATCGAGGTATCGCTGATAAAGCCGTTTTTTACGATCAGGATATCATCGCATGCTCCGCGTTGAGCAAGAAGGGACTCCAGAAGATTCCGGTTTTTAAATTTCAGATGATAATCGATCGTATCGCAAATGACCAGCTTTAATGAGCGTATCATGCGCTTGTCATAAGCCTTAAAAACAATGTCTGTGATTTCCGGCCCGTATTGAATATTGCAGCGAAAGGTTCCGGTTGAATATTCAGGTGGAACATGAATGAGGCCGGCCAGCTTTACCGGTATGCTCCCGGGCCAGCATTCCTGAATTGCCCGATCCATGCGTCTTTCATGCCACAGAAGGTGCTGCGGAATTCCGTTTTCTATCCTTATCGTTTCAAACAACCGGCACATAAACTTTCGCTATCAGTTCATTGTATTCGCTTTCCATGTCGCTCATTGCGGTAATCCCTCCCCCGCTTTTAAATACCAATCCGTTCCCGGTATCTTCAATAAAACGAATCGCAACGGCTGAGGTAAGAATGCTTCCATCGAAATAACCAAAAATGCCCGTATAAAAGCCGCGTTTATAATTTTCAGTCTCCCGGATGATCTGAACGGTTTTTTCTTTCGGAGCGCCGGTTACGGAACCGGCAGGGAGCAAGGTATAAAGGATCCCTCCGAGATTTTCCAGGTAATTGGCCAGAAGATCTCCGCAAATTTCAGAGCTCATCTGCAACAGATCCCCGCGGTTGGTGTGAATGCGGTCGAGGTAACGGAAGCGCTTCACTGTGACATGGGTGGAAACCATGGAAAGATCGTTGCGGATCAGGTCAACGATGGTATTGTGTTCGAAGAACTCCTTTTTATCTTCCAGCAATTGCTTTTCGGCATCAGGAATGGTGGCACTGATCGTTCCTTTCATGGGACAAGAAGTGATCTTTCCATCCCGGATCTGCACAAAAGCCTCCGGTGAAAAAACCACGAAACGGCCGGGAACATACAAGCTGAAAGCCGCCCGGCCGGCTGAATAAAGCTCCCGGAGATTTAGATCTGTTTCAAGGGGAGTTTGAAAAGTTAAGTTAACCAGGTAGGTATCCCCCTTCTTCAGGTGAACCTGAACTTTTTCAAAGGCTCTCTGATAGGTTTCAGGATCAACCGGGGTAAAATCAAAACGTCCGGGTGCTTTTTTTACCAGGCCGGAATCATTTCGCCACCCTCCTATCCCGAATAGAATGCCCCTCTCCGATGCTTCCTCAGGTGACAGGACAAATCCCTTTTCCCCTTCAAAATCAATGGCAAAAAGAAAGGGCTCTCCCCGACCCGCAAAATGATTAATTTTATCAATGATTTTAGGGCGGTCAATAAAGTCTAATTCTTCATTCCTCATTCTTAATTCTTAATTCTTAATTCATATGTGTCTTCTCCTTCTCGATAATCACGACTCCTTTACCTGGAACCTGGCTGAACTGCTTCGCTCCATAGGCAAAGTTAGCTTTAATATTATTTCTTCAGAGAAGTTTGAATTATCATCCATGCCGGAATGCGACAGGATCATCTTTTCTCCTGGTCCAGGGCTTCCGCAGGAACAACCAGCCATGTTCAGGATATTGGAGGAAATAGAAGTCCGCCGGCTGAAGAAGGAAAAAATTCCGGCTGTCCTCGGGGTTTGCCTGGGGATGCAGGCCATTGCCCTGCATGCTGGAGCAACATTATTCAACCTTCCGGAAGTAGTTCATGGACAACCCAGGAAATTAAATGTTCTTCGGCCTGATCATTATCTTTTTAAAGGAATTTCCGATGGATTCGAAGCCGGTCTTTATCATTCCTGGGCCGTTGACCCCGGATCACTTCCCAGTTCTCTGGAGGTTCTGGCAGAAACCTCCGACGGAACCGTCATGGCTATTGCCCATAAAACCCTTCCTTTCTGCGGGGTACAGTTCCATCCGGAATCCATCATGACGGAGCATGGGAAGAAGTTGATTGAAAACTGGATGATGGAAGTTGGTGAGTTGGTGAGTTGGTGAGTTGGCGAGTTGGTGAGATGGTGAGTTGGTGAGGTTGTGAGGTAGTGAGTGAAAAAGATATTAACAGAGGGTTGACTTTTTATTGTTTGTGGGATTAAGCAATAAAAGTCCAATGGAAAAATCTAGCCCGGTCAATTTCAACGATAAATATAGAGAACGAACAAAATGGTTCGCAATAAATCTTTGTCGCATTTTTGACAAACCCCAATTAAAAGAATCAACACGGGTTGTTGTTCGTCAAATTCTTCGAAGTGGAATGGGTATGGCGGCAAACTTTCGCGCCGCGACAAGAGCCCGTTCGACTGCAGAATATTATTCAAAAATTTGTATTGTTGTTGAAGAGTGTGATGAAACACTATTTTGGTTAGAAATTCTTGAAGGAGCAAATCTGATAGAATGTGAAGAACTAAGTATCCTTCATGCTGAAATCATTGAATTACTGCGTATTCTATCTTCAACTAAGAAAAAACTGAAGCTGAAACGCTTTCCTGAACAATAACTCACCAACTCACCAACTCACCATCTCGCCAACTTTCTAATTATCTTTGTAAAAACTTTCCTCCTTGAAAAGAATTGAGATCACCGCTCCTGTCGGAACATGGGAATCGCTGAATGCAGCCATTCAGGCCGGGGCCGATTCGGTATATTTCGGGGTGGGCATGCTGAACATGCGGGCCCGTTCTTCGGTGAATTTTACCCTGGGCGACCTGGTGAAGATCACCCGCATCTGCAGAAAACACAAGGTGAAGACCTATCTTACCCTGAATACCATCATCTATGATAAGGAGGTAAAGCTGATGAAAAAGATGGTGGATTCGGCAAAAAAGAACGGGATCACCGCCATCATCGCTTCCGACCAGGCTGTGATCCAGTATGCCCGTTCGGTGGAGATGCCGGTCCATATGTCGACCCAGACCAATATCACCAACCTGGAAGCCGTGAAATACTGGTCACAGTTTGCCGATGTGATGGTCACGGCCCGGGAATTGAGTCTTGAGCAGGTCGGAGCGATTGTAAGGTCCATCAAACGGCAGAAGATTAAAGGGCCGTCGGGGAACCTGGTGAGGATTGAGGTTTTCGCCCATGGCGCTTTATGTATGGCTGTTTCCGGCAAATGTTACCTGAGCCTCGACCATTACAATGCTTCCGCCAACCGCGGATCCTGTTACCAGCTTTGCCGCAGGCCTTACCAGGTGAAGGATTCCGATACCGGGATAGCGCTGGAAGTGGACAATGAGTACATCATGTCGCCCAAAGATCTTTGCACGATCGGCTTCCTGCATAAAATCGTGAATGCCGGCGTTTCCATCCTGAAGATCGAAGGTCGCGGCAGGAGCCCCGAATACGTCAGTACCGTGGTGGCCTGTTACCGTGAAGCAGCAGATGCGGTGGTGGCGGGGGAATACACCCCGGCGCTGGCAGAAAAACTTTTGGAAAAGCTGAAAACCGTTTATAACCGTGGTTTCTGGGATGGATATTACCTGGGAAGAAAAATGGGGGAATGGGCTGAACAGCATGGATCGGTGGCCACACAATCGAAGGAATATGTGGGAAAGATCACCAATTACTTCACCAGGCTCCGGGTGGCTGAGATCAAAATGGAAGCAGGACAGTTGAGCCCAGGCGATCACGTGTATATCCAGGGTCCCACAACCGGTTCCTTAGAACTGACGTTGCCTGAAATTCATGTTGACCTGAAACCTGTTGAAAAAACGGTCAAAGGAGAGCGATGCAGCATTTCCGTGGATACCTTCCTCCGCCGTGCCGACAAAGTCTATAAAATAATTCAGAATCAGTAATACCAATATTAATCACTAAGGACACAATGATTTACACAAAGTACACTAAACTTGTTTTCTAATTACCATACTCATACTTATTTCTCCGACGGATCAGACGAACCGCAGAAATATGTAGAATCGGCTCTTTCGCTTGGGATGGATAGCCTGGGCTTCTCCGACCATTCCCCCCTGCCCTTCGAGAACACATTCGCCCTGCGGCCGGAAAAAATGCAGGAATACTGTGATGCGATAGGCGATGGGCGAAAGGCGATAGGCGATATGCGGGTTTTTCTAGGATTGGAAGTGGATTACATCCCCGGCATGGGCCATTCTTTTTCCTACTTCCGGGAAAATTTTCCGCTCGATTATCTCATTGGGTCGGTACATCTTGTCGGGAACGGTTCAGGCGACGATCTCTGGTTCATCGATGGTCCGGACCCTGCCACCTACGATGATGGCCTGAACAGGCTCTTTGGCGGAAATATCCGCAAAGGAGTGACGGCCTACTGGCAACAAATCAACAGCATGCTTACGTCTGGTAAAATGGACATCATCGGTCATCTCGACAAGATCAAAATGCATAACCGTAACAGGTTTTTCACGGAAGATGAACCCTGGTACACCGCCCTTGTCGATGAAACCCTTGAGCTGGTGAAACGCTCCGGGACCATCGTGGAGGTGAATACCCGCGGACTGTATAAAAAGCGCTCGGATTCGCTTTTTCCCGGTCCCGCCATCCTGAAAAAAATTCACGAGATGAACATCCCGGTCATCATCAGTTCGGATGCCCATAAACCGTCAGAACTCGCCTTGCTTTTTCCAGAAACTGCCCGCTTGCTTTACGACATTGGTTTCCGGGAAGTGATGGAACTGGGCCTTTCTGGCTGGGAAACTGTGGCTTTGAAATGACCCACCCCTTAGCCCCCTCCCTTCCGGAAGGGAGGGGGTTGGGGGTGGGTACCCAAACCTTGATATATGTTTAAAGTTATACGATTTACATCTGAAGACAAAGCGCTGGCGGGTCAGGCTTTGGAAATCCGTAAGAAGGTATTTGTCGAAGAACAGGGAGTTGATCCTGCGCTTGAATATGATCACGAGGAAGAAGCCAGGCATTTTCTCCTTTTCCTCGGAGAAAAACCCATTGCTGCCGCCCGCTGGCGGGAAACCGGGAAAGGAATAAAACTGGAACGCTTTGCCGTATTGCCTGAATTCCGCAACCGGGGCATAGGTGAAATCATCCTCAGGGCAGTACTGGAAGATGTTGTTCCCCTGGAAAAACCCATCTACCTCCATGCACAGCTCAAAGCCGTTTCCTTTTATGAAAGAAACGGCTTTGAGAAAGTTGGTGAACAGTTTACCGAAGCCGGGATTGAACATTACCTGATGACCTATGGTCATTAGTGCCAGCCGGCAACTTGTATCATTAATCCCTATTTCGACAATGCCCCCAGAGCAGCCTGCCAGGCCGGGCGTGCTTTTGCCCAGTCGCCCTTGAAATATTTATCGCTGATGTTGGATTCCAGAGTGCCGGCAAGCCCTGCCAGGGATTTCACGGTGCTGGCTGTCTTGGCATCTTTCACCCATTTATCTTTAACCGATCCCCATCCCGCATCCATGGCCGAGGGAAGCAGTCCCCCCTGCAGGGTCTGTAAAGCGCCGGAAGCGCCGGAAGGGTCCTTGACGTTATTAACCTTCGAAATAAACGCACTCTTGTTCTTTTTAAAAGAATCGGTAAAGGCCTCACTGGAAATATTGTTCGTAAGCTGCCCGATCAAGCTGCCGATATTGATCTGGCTGGTCGTTTTTTCGGCTTCACTTTTCACATTCTGTTCAAGCTTTTTCATGTCGCCCGAAGTCGGGACTTGTATATTCTGCGCCTGAACACCAAAGCCCAGCAGAATGGAAGCAATGATCAATAATTTTGTTTTCATGATATTTACAAATTTATTCTTTATCAAAACCGAATTTCCATACAATCGCGGCGATGACAGCGCCTGCAATCGGAGCAACGAAAAACAGCCAGAGCTGAGCGAGGGCCTTGCCGCCGGCAAAAATAGCAGGACCAAGACTACGGGCAGGGTTCACGGAAGTTCCTGTAACGGGGATGGTCACCAGGTGGATCAGCATCAGGGTAACACCAATGGCCAGTCCGGCCATGGCTCCATTGCCGAACTTTGAAGTGGTCGCCAGGATGACAAAGATGAAAAGAAAGGTCATGACGGCTTCAATGATGAAAGCGCTAAGGGTGTTATATTGGCCCAGGTAGCCTTCACCCCAGCCATTGGAACCCAGTGCCCATTCTCCCATGGTAAAATCGGGACGGCCTGAAACAATCAGATAAAGTACGCCGGCGCCGAGGATCGCTCCGAAACATTGCGCGATAATATAACCAATGGCATCTTTCACTTCCATTTTCCCGGCAACAAGCACGCCAATCGTTACTGCCGGATTGATGTGACAGCCCGAAATTCCGCCGATGGCATAAGCCATGGCAACAACCGCAAATCCAAAGGCAATGGAAATGCCCAAAAGTCCAATTCCGCTGGGGCCGGTTCCGGCAATCCCTGCAATCACTGCAGAACCACAGCCAAAAAGGACAAGGCTGAAAGTTCCGATAAATTCTGCTGCATACTTTTTCATGTTCCTGGTTTTAAATGAATAATAAGATTTTCAATAGGATTGAAACAATAAAAATATGAAAATTAATAATCAAAACCAAAAACCATTCTTTACCTTATACTCTTTCAATTTTGTTTAACGATTATCAAGCCTGGTAATCGTGAATGTATCAAACACGCTGTATGCTCCAGTATATCCCTGGTAACTGTTTACCGTAACGGTGCTGCCAGAGATGTCGACAACGCTGAAGTAATAGGTCTTTTTGTTGTTGTGAACGTTCCATTCGGTTCTGACCGTCGGATCGATGTATCCGCCTCCGGAACCTGCACCGCAGGTGCCGTTGAGAAGCTGCACGACATTGTTCTTCCAGGCCGGAACCGGCGTTGTGGGCTGCGGGAACGGGGCTAAACTGCCGTCAATGGTCCTTCGCGCATACAGATGCGAATGTCCGCATGCATAGATGTCGAACTTGTTGGCGTCGATGAACGACCAAAGCATGGTGAGGGTTGTATCCGCTTCCGAAGCTTCCGTTGAGTCATTGTCGACATAATAATAGGGTACATGTATAAAAAGGAATTTATGCAATGCACCGGTCTGTGCCACCTGTGTTTTCAGCCAGGCCATTTGTGTAGAATCGATATGGCCACCCATGTTTATTTTCTGGGTATCTTTGGTTACATAATAACAATCCATTACAGCAAAAAAAGAGCTGGTTGCCTCATCGGTGAAAGAATAAGCCAGGTGCTCATACCCGGTTGGTCCGTTGGCCGGGTTATCTGAAAAAGTACTCTGGAACTGCTGCTGGTTGACCAGAAAGTAACCGTAGCTTGCATGCTCATGATAAAGTTCATGGTTTCCCACGGCCGTGTACAATTTGATTCCTTTGCTCGTCAGAACCGAAAAGAGGTTTTTGAATTCCTCGAAGGTATATTTCTTGTTCATATAACCCCTATAGCACATATCGCCTCCGAATACCATAAAAGAGGGCTTCGGGTTAAGCGTGTCAATGCAGCGGATGATCGGGTTCAGCGCAGTCGAGTCGATGGTGTAGCCGAGCGAGTCGCCCCGGCTGTCGGCCAGAAAAACAAAACGAAGTGTTTCACCTGTTCCAAGCGGTGGTTCTTGAGGTTTATTTTTGCTGCAACTGCTCAGTATCACAAGAACAATGATCAGCAGCATCATGGTAACGCTGTCGAAACGACAGTTCATCATCCGGAACATACTCGTTAATTTTTCTGACATGGTTTTTCCCCTTTTTAGATTTATAAATACTTCTTAATTTTATTTAATTGCTAACCCCTGAGACATCGATTTCAGCCGGGTAGGACAGTCATTAAAAAACTAATTGTCTTTCACACATCTTACCGGAAACCCGCATTGTTTCGCAGTAGCTCCGTTTCCGTTCCAAAGTCCGGGATCATTATACTGAATGACAATTGGAGAGCTTACTGTGGATGTCCACCAATAAGCCGTTTGACCACAGTCTGAAAATGCTCCCTGACCATCACGCATCCCGGCAGGTGTGGCCGTGAATAATACTGTATTCATCCCACCCGCGTTGGGTGGCGCCCAGTGCAGGTTGCCGGCATCTTTGAGCTTGCCTCCGGCTACTTCCCATCCTCCGAGATAATTGGCCAGGGTATTCCAATCGTCCCAACTGGCCACATGCCAGCCTTGAGGAGCAAGGCCGCGTGGGTCGGTAACTGCATACCAATTGTACAATATCCCGTCGGGGGGGCTGTGTGTTATGTCGTTATTATAATAGCACCAGGCTCCTGTTGTGAGTTTTGACCATGCCACAGGATCCTGAACCTGCGGTATGGCATCGCCATTGCTGTAAGTGGTTGTTCTCAGGTTATGGTTCATCCAGGTCTGGCTGCCAATCTGAAGGGTATTGCTGAAATTATTCAGGTTCAGGATATCTTGTACAAAGCTGGTATGTACCTCGTCGTCGTCGGAACCTCCTGCAAAATTGACCATGATCACCCCGACATTCTGATATTTTTTCGATATCAGATAGTTATCGATGGCTGGTTGGATTTCGGAGGTGATATGTTCCAGGGTTTGCGACGCCTGTCGCTCAGCACTGGTAAAATTGATATAAAAGCAACGGTAAGGATAGGGCTCTGCATGAGCTTTTTCAATACAGGCCTCTATTTCATCGATCTTGGTGCTGGTCTCAACCGTACCCAGCGAATAATGATCCTGCACATAGTAATAAAAATTATTATCAGACATATAAATATTACCGCTGGTATTGTCCTGCCAGATCAGTGGTGACCCCATGGGGTACCCGTGTGTGCCCTCGAATTGCCTCATGATCACGATTTTTCCCCTCACCTCGCCAAGCTGTGGAATATGATTTTCAAGCCAGAAGTGGTTCAGGTAAGGATACAGGTAGCCACACCAGATTCCGTTGGCAAAGGCATCGTCGCCCCGGGAAGAGTGCTCCTGTTTGATCATAAAAACAACTGTTTCTGTCGGATGAGCATTCAGGAAGTCAATGGCCTGTGTGATCAGGTCGGTGAAATTCTTGTGAAGATAATAATCCCAATGAAATACGGTCATGGTCCCTTCATCATCGCTCAAGCGCACATCAAACCATCTTACACCCAGCAACATCTGGTTCGAAAGACGGAAATCCTGGGCAATAACATTAGCCCAGGCAGCCCCTTGTTCGGAGGTGTGAAGATCGGCGCCGCAATCATGGGTACCGGGGATAGAGAGTTCCGACAAGTAACGGGTATCATCGATCCCGGCCATCCAGTCGGCATTGGTGTATGGAAGCGCCCTGTCGGCATCGTTAGGATGTGCGCCAAGATCATTATCCGTTGAGGAGTCTTTTTTACATGAATTTAACACCAGCGCAAAAGCAACGACCAGTGTCATAAAGAAAATCAAAATCCTGTTTTTCATCATTGATTATTTGGTTTATTACGATTAGGGCTTAACTGAACCTCTTGAGTGGACCAGTTTCAGTAAATGCATCTTACTTCCGGTGTTTATTTTGCACAACAATATGCCTGAGGGGAGTATGCTGCCATCGATATTGATAAGATGTACTCCCGGCTCCATGGTTCCTTCATCCAGAGCAGCAACCAGCCTTCCACACTGATCATAAATCTCCAGGCTCACCGTTGCACGGTTTTTCACACGGAAGCTTATGCTGGTCCTGTCGCTGAACGGATTTGGACTGGCCTTCGGCTCATCAACAACTGAGCCTATCTCTGCCGGTCCGATTCCCCAGCTGCCTCCGATGTGTGTCCCTCCCGATTCCCTGTACCTGGCCATGAATTCCTGGAAATAGAGGTTGTTGATGGCCGCATTATGGATGACCAGCATATTCTCATCGTTACCTTGCTGAGCCGGCAGTTCCCAGTTGAAGGAGCCTGTAGTCAGGATTTTTTCTCCGGCAGCAGTATCGGCGTTAATCAGGCAGTACTTGTGATGAAGCAAGCCGGGAAGGGTGTCAATGAACACATCGGCAGGCGGATCCCAGGCTTCTGCCACCTGCTCTCCTTTCATCCGGGGAAAAGCTGAGCCCTTTCTTACCGAACAGGAGGAGTCGAAGACCCCGCTGATCGATATTCCCCTGATGAAGTTTTCATGCAGCGCTGTTTCAATAGACGGGAAGACGAACTTGAGCATGGAGAAATATATGCTTTTCACCGGTTTAGTAGTGAACAGACTTACCAGGGTATCGGCAATGCTGTCGGTGGGAGCGAAATACACTTCCATGGGAATCCCCCCTATATTCAGGATATGGGCCAGTTCGCCCTTCTTTTCGGTCCCGAACCTCGACCTGGAAATGTCGGGCCGGTCGGTGCCCGATCCCCACATCTCCTCGAATTCGCGGGTGTAAACCTCGCAGAGCGACTGATCCTGTATGATGATGATATTGTTACGATCGCTGTGGAACTGGGTGTGGGTGACATTGGTCGAGCCTGTCCAGAGGTACTGGTTGGTGGGGTCGGAGTTATAGCGGTGGTCGAAGATCCAGAACTTGTCGTGCATGGTAAAGGTGGTGTCGAAATTCCTCCTGACGACCTGTATACCATGTTTCAGCAGTGTGTCGATATTGGCTGTGAAAGGAGTGTAATCGTAAACAAATCGTATCTTCACCCCCCTCTCTTTTGCCCTGATAAGGCATGCAGCAACAGAATCTTCATCTTCAAATAACCAGGTCGTGATGTCGATGCTGTGGCTTGCCTTGTTGATCTGATCCATGAAGAGCTTCTGGAAGTCACTGTTCCCTTTGGCAGGCGTTCCTGTACTCACCAGGGTATCTACCGAATGGTTGAACCAAACCGTTACTTTCCCCGTTGAAGCTGAGCTGGTTATGAAATACCCTGTTGCCGAATCGCTTCCCTGGGCGTTCACCGACTTCATCATATACCTATACATGACTGCGGATTGTAGGTTGCCGACCCTCATTGAATGCAGCGCGACAAGCGAAGGCAGACTGGCCGAATCGGTATAAACCACCGGCTGGTCATTCGAGTCGGAGACCATCCGGAAGATCCTTGAATCAGCCGGGACTGTGGTCTTCCAGTGGAGGGTCACGCTGCTCTGGGTGATGGAGTCATAGGTCACCGCCGTGATGACAGGCGCCTGGCCAAGGACCGGGGAAAAAGAGACGACCGAGAAGATCATTCCTGCAAGGAGCAGGGGTAAACGCTGGTATTTCATATGTTGGTTGGATTAATCTCTTCAGACGTAAGTTTCCTGATCCTCTCCTCAAACTCTTTTTTGCCTGATCCTTTGTAGATCACTTCATATCCATTGGGGGGGAGGAGTCGTTCGTCAAGGTCCATCGTCAGCTCTATCGTTTTCCGTGATGAAAGAAGCATCTTCTGTTCCGGATATATGTTCAGGCATTGCTGGTAAAGGTCTTCATCAATCAGCAGTATTCCGATGGATGGATCGCTGATGAACTCAGGGTGGAAATTTTCAGTGGGTATGATAGATACATGGAAATCCTCCACTTGTTCAAGCATGGTCTTCAAGCCATGGCAGTATGTCTGGTTAACGTCGGCAAGGGCGATGAGGATCATGAAAAACAGATTAAATCCGGAAGGGAAGTTACTGCCCTGCCAGGACGTGGAGCTCAGGAGAACCACTGAAAGGTTGAGATGAATCCCCTGAAATCTGCTCAGGGAAAACCATGATAGCCACGGGGCAAAATCCTTACCGTATGGAGTAGTACTGGTTCCTTACCGCCCAGGCTATAAGTTCCGCCACGTTACGTACGCCGGCCTTGAGAAAGAGGTTGGAACGGTGAGTTTCAACTGTTTTAGTGGAGATATACAACCGATCCGATATTTCCTGAGAGGTATGACCCTGGCATACCAACACCATGATTTCCACTTCGCGGCAGGTAAGATTCTCATCGCTGGTATTCTTCCCGGTATATCTGAAAGCCAGCTTCTGCAGGATCTCCGGGCTGAAACAAGTTCCTCCCCGATGCACCGCGAGTATGGCCTGTTCCAGTTCGAATTTGTTGGCCTTTTTCAGGATGAACCCTTTGACTCCGGCCTGGATCATCTGGGTGTAATGACCGGTATCGGAGAACATGGTGAGGGCGATCACTTTCAGCTCAGGCTTTACTTTCAGCGCCCTCCCGGTAGTGAGAGCGCCATCGATGACAGGCATTTCAATATCCATCAGCGCGATATCCACCTCCGTTTCCTGGAGCGACTCCACAAAACGGTTCCCGTCGGAGGTATTGAACACCACCTCAAAACCCTCAATCTGGTTTAACACAAGAATGATGCCCTCCCTGAATAGGTCGTGGTCATCAACGATGGCAATCCTGATCTTTTCCATGTTCAAACAGGTATGTTTATATTCACTAAAATTCCTGCATCCGGGGCGCTTTCCATGGTAACGGTCCCACCCAATGACTCAACCCGGTTGGTGATATTGTGCAAACCCATGCCTGTCTTTTTTGTCAAGGCCGCATCAAATCCCTTTCCGTTATCTGAATACCGGATCAGAAGCTGGTTTCCCGTAAGCCTGATGTCGAGGTTGATCCGGGATGCCGCTGCATGTTTCATGGTGTTGTTCAGCAATTCGGTAATGCAGCGATAAACCGTAAGTTCTATCCTGGGGCCAAGTTTCTCTTCCAACATGGAAGTGAAGACGACCTCGTACGTGCCATGGGCAGTGAGCGGGGCCATCAGATTATTGAGCGCGGTCATCAGGCCATATTTTTCCAGAACATGGGGACTGATGTTGTGGGAAATCCTCGACACTTCGTCGATGGCCTCTGAGATCACCATCTGCAGCCTGGACTTGATGGCCTCCCGGTTTTCCGGTTTTGCATCAAGAAAAGCCTGGAAATAATGGTTAATGGCTGAGAGCAATGGTCCAAGCCCGTCGTGGAGGTCGCGGGCGATGCGCCTTCGTTCACTTGTCTCTGTTTCCATAACCGCTCCAATCAAATTCTTCCTGATGGCCTCCTTCCTGCTCAGCCTGAAATAGAAGAAGCTGATGATAAAAGCAAGGGTAAGTGCAGCAATGAGAATGATCTGCAGGATGATCTGCCTGTGATTGTATTCATTCTTTTTCTGTTCCTCTCTTATTTTCTGCTCCTTGACAAAGAGGTCGTACCTTGCCGACTGCTCAACGATTTGACTGTTGATCCTATCCTTATAAAATTTTGACTGAAGCTGGTTACCAAAGCGCAGAAAATCACATGCCTCCCTATAACTTCCTGTTGCCATGTAAATGCTGGCATATTGTGCGTATATCCGCATGTAGAGATTGCGGTTTTCCCATATCGGCGCCAGGCGGGTTGCTTCCTGCAGCGATCCGAGAGCAGCCCTGTAGTCCCCTTTTCTCATGTAAATGTTGCTCTGGTTGATGAGAACATTCATGGCCTGAAAGGGCATCCCGGAGGAGAGAAAATTGGATACTGCCTTTTGTGCCAGCTCCAGCGCCTTATTGTAATCTTTTTTGAGGATATACTGGAAGCAAAGCTCATTCTGTGCCGCAGCCAGGCAAGGTTTATCACCAATCTTATCGGAGAGTTCCAGGCAAAGAAGGGAATATTTACAAACAGAATCGGTATAGCTTCCTGCAGGATTCCCCCATTCGTTGTATAGGGCCGCAAGCCGGTTATAAGCATACGCCCTGTTCTGGTCGGAGAGCAGGGCTGTTCTTTCGAACAGGTTTTCTATCAATCCTATTCCCTTCCGGTATTCCTGCTTCTGGCGATATGCTTCACAGAGCTCTATCTTCACATGGGCAGCATCTCCCGAATTGGCAGGCAGCACTTCCATCGCCTTCATCAGTAAAGGAATCGCCATGTCGGGCATGGAGCGTTCGAGGTAATGCCGGGCATAAAACTGCAACGAATCCTGGAGAGTAAGTGTTCCCGGGGTAGAAAATGTGTTTTTCCCCGGGTCAACACCACCAGCTTTAACGGCATCGTTTATCTGCATCTGCAGGTATCCCAGTTTAACCTGCTGTGCATCCGAAAGCGGCTGCCCATATGCTTTGAGTGTTTCAAGGCATTTCCTAGAAATCTCCAGGTCTGCCCCAATATATCGCATGGCTTTGTCATAGAGGGAATCAAACTGCCCCCGCGAAAGCCGGTCCTGTCCATACAGGGATATGACCAGAAAGACAAGTACCACAAAGACCATCGCGACCTTGCTGGTTCCGCTCTGAATACGCATGTGTAAAACTTGAATGTGATAAAGGTACAAAGTAATTGATGAAAATAACAATCAAAATCAAAGGACATCCCTGTTGACATGCTTTTTTAAATGCAGGCATATTTCTTCCATCGCTTCTTTTGATTCCTTAAAGAGACCACCAAATGCCGGGTAACAATGACACATTCCCTTGCCTGTCCTTAAAGTAACTTCCACTCCCGCGGCTTTCGCTTTTTCGGCAAACTTTAATGTATCGTCGAGAAGAATTTCATTCCCCCCGGCACTGAGATGCAAGGGGGGCAATCCTTTCAGGTCTCCGTAGAGCGGAGAAACCAGGGGATTTGATTTGTCGGTCTCACCGGCATACATACTGCTGGCCTCGCTGGCACAACCCGGGGGAGAGAAACATTTTTTCAGATTGGTCACATGCGAATTTCCGGTAAGTAAAAGATCGGTCCAGGGTGAAAGGGCAGCGGCGGCGACAGGAAGCGGAAGTCCCTTATCTTTTATTGAGAGCAGCGTAGCCAGACACAATCCACCGCCTGCTGAATCCCCAATAAATACGATGTTTTCGGGTTTAAAGCCTCTGCCCAGCAAATAATCATAAGCAGCCAGGGCGTCTTCCAGGGCGGCAGGAAAAGGATGTTCAGGTGCCAGCCGGTAATCGAAAACAAGGGCGTTGATGCCGCTTCCCTTTACGAATTTAACCACATGAGACCGATGACCCAGCGGTGAACCGATCACATAAAATCCACCATGAAAATAAAGCATAGCTTTTGTAGGATCATTGGAAGGAAGTTTAATCCATTCTGCGTATCTTATTCCGGCAGTAACCGGCTCTATTTCGATGCCGGCAGGTAATTTGCCAAACATTCTTCCGGCGCGTTCGGTGTCCTTTCGCAATTTCCTGATGGCCTCAGGAGAAGGATCAAAGGGTTTTTGCCTTAACTGAAATTTAAACAGGTGCCGGTGTAACAGCAATCCCAGGAATATTTTGCTTTTCAGGCTTTGCATAAACTACATTTTATAGGTTCCCGGCAGCAAGGGAACAGAGACCAAATTTATAAAAAACTGTTGTCGGAATTTAACCAGACTGGCCCCAGGGGACACAATTTATGCAAAGCAACCCCTTGCGTACTTTGTGTAAATCATTGTGAATTCTTTGTGGTTGAAGAAACGCAGTGATAGCACATATAGAATTCTATGGAAAATTCCTGCAATTTTTGACAGACTCTTAACGTTTTATAACAGAATTCACCCATGGTCTCCAGTTTTAAAGAAATATACCATGAATAGAGAAAAACTATGGCTGGTTTTTGGTTTATTCATCTGCCTTAATTATGCCAGCGGGCAGAAATATCCTGGCCGAAACCAGTTATGCGCCGATATCGACAGCCTGTATGCAAGCATCAGCGAAATTCATCCCGATATGTTCGCGGTGATGCCGAAAACCGATTTTGAGAAGAAAATTGCCGGTATAAAAGCTATACTGCAGGATTCGACCAGCGTCATTAATTTCTATCAATACCTTGCTCCGCTTGTGGCCGGATTAGGCGATGGTCATACTTCCATGAGCTTTCCCCGACAGGAATTGAAAAATGCCGGAATATTGCTGTTCCCCTTTTCGGTGTCGGTAAAAGCCGGGGACTATTCGGTATATGTTGAAAATGATTATACCGGATCCGAAAACAGAATACCACCGGGCGCCAGGATAATAAGCATTAACAATCGTCCATGTGAAAAAATAGTGAAAGCGATGATTCCGTTTGCCAGTGGCGAGATCATCATTTTCAGGATACAGCGGATCAACATCGAATTCACACCCTTGCTGTATGCCCTTTATCGTGATACAAGTTTCAACATCGTATATTCTTATCATGATTCGTTGTTTCAGGCCGGGGTGAAAGGAGTTTCGTATGCACAACGTTACGAACACCGCAACCAGGCACAACCCGAGGTGATCCGGAGTTATTCCTTATCGTTGAACCAGGATAAGGGTATTGCTGCCATTGAATTCAACAGTTTTGATGGCATTGAACGCTTTGCAGTTTTCATCGATTCTGCATTTACGGTAATAAAGAAGAACCACATTCACGACCTGATCATTGACATCCGGAAAAACGGAGGAGGAAACTCCCGCATCGGCGATGAGTTTTTTCAGTATATCTCTCCGGTTCCCTTCCGGCAATTCGGAAAGACAACCGTTAAGATCAGCGACCGTGTCAGGCAATACAATAAAACTTACAACAACTGGGACATGACCGAACCCAATGGCATACAGACGACCGACAATGCCGGACTTGTCAAGCTTCGTAAAAACAAATTGCGTTTCACCGGAAATGTATGGTTGTTAACCAGCAATTATTCCTTTTCATCGGCAGCCGATTTTGCCTGGACCTTCAGGTATTTCAAAATGGGGACCATCGTGGGGGAAGAAACGGGAGGCGTGGCCGTTTGCTTCGGAGATATCATTGATCAGACCCTGCCCAACAGCGGCATCAATTACACGGTTTCATATAAGAAATTTTATAATTACGGAGCTACTGACACTGACAACCACGGCACCATCCCCGACTACATCGTGCCGGCAGAAAAGGCGATGGAAGCTGCACTGGAATTGATTGAGAATAATAAAAAGTAATCGCAGATCTCCTATCTCCTATCGATTTTAAACCCAACCGGCTCCCTGGGTTCATTTTTCTTTTCGATCAGCTGCCTGATGGTTTCGAAGATCAACTGGATATTTTCATCATGAACGCCAAGGGTTCTCTCCAGTTCTTCGATCTTCAGCGCAAGTTCTTTGTGGGTCTCAAGAAATTTCCTGAGTTGTACAAAAGCCCTCATAATAGCAATGTTAACCTGAATTGCACGTTCAGAATTAAGTACCGATGACAGCATTGCGACTCCCTGTTCTGTAAATGCAAATGGCTGATAACGTGCCCCTCCCCAACTTGAGGTCGCAAATTGCGACCTCAAGTTGTTACTTTCTTTCGTGTTTAAAATAAAAAGAAAATCAACAGGAAACCGTTTTATATTTCGTCTGACTGCCTCCTTCAGCCTTTTTACCTCAACTCCATAAAGTACAGCTAAGTCGAAATCCAGAATAACTTTCTCTCCTCTGAAATAATGGATTAAAGAGGAAATGTTTTCAAACTGAGTTTGTAATTCCTTTCCCATATTGTTTTTATGTTTAATCCTGAAAAATGGAAAAAGTAATACCCTTGTTGAAAAAATGCACGAATGCACAAATGCACGAATGTAAGCAATGCAAGCAATGCAGATTATGTGAATTTTCCTGAAATTTTAAAACGCCGCAGATCGCAACTCACCAGCTCACCAGCTCGCCAACTCACCAGCTCTTTAAATAGCACACAAGACTTTCTGGTCATTCCGCTTTCGGGAATCCCATCCGGAAATTACATCTGTAGTTTAAGGGTCGGTGGCAAACCGCTTCAAAATGTAAGATTTGTTGTTATAAAATAACTTGAATCTAAAGGCTCCTTATGCTATCTTTGCATAGGGAGCCTTTATAATTGAAAAATTATGTCGAAAATTCTCTTAATTTTTATAGCTACCCTGCTATGCATCCCTGCTTTTTGCCAGGAATATTTCAATAAGCGCTTTGAGTATGATCAAGCAGGCACATGGGATGGATCCAAAACTATCTTTATCCTTTCGGATGGTTATGTGTTGAGTGGAGTATTAGGCACGGGAATTGATGATCCATGGCCTAGAATTGGGTTTTACAAGACAGATTTTTCAGGTAATAGAATTTTTTCAAAAGTATATGGAGATACTTCAACAATGTTTTTTTTAGGGAACCCGGGATCGATAGAAAGATTTAACGACAACACTATTCTTGTTTCTGGATCAACAAAGAAATTTTTTCAAAACATGGAATATAATGAAGGTCTTCTGTTATTTATGACTAATAGTTTCGACACACTCTTTACAAAATGTTATGGGGATAGAGTAATACCGAAGGATACATCTTATATTCTCAATCAAGTAAAAAAAACAGGATCAGACCAAATGATCACAGTCGGAATAAAAAAACCATATGGTCTAGCCGAAAAGATTATTTTAATAAAAACCGACCTTCAAGGAAACCAGATTTGGGAAAAAACTTATGGCTCCGGTTCTTATTCCTATTACCAGGGTCATAGTGTTATCTGTACCAGCGATGGAGGATATGCCATTGGGGGGTTTTTATGGTCGCCAAGCCCTCCCCCAAATTGTACCGGCGACCCCGTGGTTGTAAAAACCGATAGCGCCGGTAACCAGCAATGGTTAAAGGTTTTTGGCGGAAGCTACGAAGATACCCGGGGAATGATTTGCAATACCCTGGATGGGAATATGGTTATGGCTTATGCCTATTGTGACTGGATGATTGGCAGCAACAGTTTCCGCAGGATTAATCTGATAAAGCTGGATAATGATGGTAATGTGATCTGGAATAAACAGTACGGGGAAAGTACTTATGAAAAAACCTTATTGAACATCAGAGAAAATTCCGATGGCTCTTTGATTACTTCTGGTATTACTCATCTTGCAAGGGAATACAGTTCAAAAGACCTTGGATGGATAATGAAAACATCGGCAAATGGAGATAGTTTATGGTATAGAGAATATGATGTATGTAAAGGCGAAGAAAGCGATAATTGGTTATACGATGTAATCCAGACTGCCGATAATGGATATATAGCCTGTGGCGTTGTGTATCCCAAACAACCCGATACCGGTTCCCAGGATGGCTGGGTAATTAAAGTCGATAGCCTGGGCTGCGTCAGTCCGGGTGATTGCTGGGTGGGAATCGGCCAAACCAGGGCGCCGGAAAAAAGGGAAATGTCGGTTTTCCCTAATCCGGCCAAGGACAAGGTCAGGGTTCAATTTGGAATGAGGAATGAGGAATTAGGAATTAATGAGGAATTAAGAATTATTGTGTACGATGTTTTTGGGAGGGAGGTGGAAGAAATTAAAATCCCTAACGGAAAGGATGAAATAACCCTGGATGTTTCGGGTTGGCCCAAAGGAATGTACATCATCCGACTGGTTTACAACAACGAAACCATAGCAGGCAGAAAGATTCTGGTTCAATAATGGCTATTTCGATAGGCGATGGGCGATGGGCGATAGGCGATTTGCCTTCACCAGCATGTAATAAGGATAGACCGAATGATTTTCCCAAACCTGGAATTTTGCCGGATCATTGGGAAATAATTTATAATAATCCTTATCGGGAAACAGGGGCACGTTGATCCCGGCCCGTTCATAGTTGCAACTCTTCAGGCATTCCGGTTCCACGTAGCCCGGCATGGCCTTTATGACTTTCGGATAAACGCTTTCATGGATTACCTGGCTAAGCTGTTCAACGATGGCCGGAACAGCTCCGGAGAATTTTTCGAAACCCGCCTCAAAATTCGGACCCGTTGAATAATTGACCCCGTGGAGGAATTCCTTCATGTCATGAAAGGGACTTACCCTGGGAAAATCTCCTCCCGACTGCAAGGTAATGGCAATTTCGGGCACCCAATCGATTACATTGTTCACCGATAATGCCCAGCCTCCTTCGGTCAGCTTTTCGAAATCATATACAAATTGAAGATTTCCCGTCTTGGGCGTGGCAATGCAATAGGATTTGAAGCGGATATCGGCCGGCAGTTTGCCATCCTTCTGAAGATACAACAAGTAGGGCATTGCCAGCAATCCGATGCCGCTGCCCTGGCTATGACCTACAAGGATGAAATCCCTGATGCCGTCGTGATAATTCATCTTTATCTGTTCAAGGAGTTCGCCGGAAATAAAATACAAACCAAGCAACATCCCCAGGTGTACACCCGCTCCGGGCAGTCCGGCCAGTTTATATGCAAACCAGGATGTATCCGACATTTTAATTTTTCCGCTGGCCGGCGCCATCAGACCATAAAAAGCAGCCGTAAAACTCAATGCCCCGGTATCGACAATGGTCCCCCGGATCGTGATCACCGCCTTCCTGTCGTCGGTAAGCCAGACATCAAACCGGTTTTTCAATGGCGATACTTTTGAACGGAAAACCTGTTTGATGCCCATGGGTTCGGGTGTTTTAAAGCCCCCTATATCTGCCGAATCATAGGTTCTTTCCATCGCCGGAAGAAGCTGGCTTAGTTCAGACTTATCGTATCCCGGAGCCAGGCCGGAAGATTGTTTCGGTGAACAGCCGGGCAAGGCTGAATAAATGACCAAAATAACAATTGCGGTAAACAATGCTTTCATGGGTGTTTTTTTTATTTAAGCAGAATTTTCTTAACCATGCAGGCGTCCTTATTACGGAAAACCACGAAATAAACCCCGGCCGGCTCATTGCTGATATCGGCTTTAAACGTTAATGGTCCTTTCAGGCCAGGGTAATCAATAATTTTAGTTCCCAGGAAGTTAAATACGGAAATGTCAGCAGATTGGTTTTCCTGACCGAAAAAAGTAATATAAAGAATCCCATCGCCGGGGGATGGATAAACTGAAAAGAAGGTTACATCCTGACAACTTAATCCCGATACCAGAACGTAAAGATTATTTGAAGTGTCGGAGGAGCATGCATTCAGGGTAACCACATCCCAGTACCAGCCCGTTTGAGTTGCAAAATAAGTTGGTGCGGTAGCATTTGCAACCGGAGTCCCTTCAAAGTACCATTGATTACCATCGGGAGAATTACTTATAAGCATGTTGCCACTGGCTGTAATAAGCGGAGACGGGGGAGAGGGGTAAACGCTTACATCATACACGGCCGGCACAACGGTATTGCATCCCGAAAGTCCTGTATAACCTACATATACCGTCTGAACTCCATCGGCATTCCAGGTTACGGTGATAGAAGAGGTTCCTCCCCCCGAATCGATTTGTCCGCCGGAGGAAACTTCCCAGGAATAATTGGTCATACCTGTCTCCGTAGCGTATTGATTTCCGGAAGACGCCGAACACGCGGCCGAAGGGCCGGAAATGGACGGAACAGGCTGGGGGACTACTTCCAGCACAGCAGATTCGCTGATTGCTTCCGGCGAACAATTGCCACCGACAACACATTGATAGGAATAACCATTCATTTCCGCCATAATACCGTTGATATGAAGCTGGGCCGAATTTACGCCTTCATATATCCCGGTGTTGGTAAGATCGTTGTATCCGCTTCCCGCATCTTCCTGCCATTGATAAGCCAGGGAAGTACCAAGAGCTCCAACCTGAAACAGGGCAACATCGCCTTCGCATAAAAGGGTGTCGGCCGGATTGCTTATGATAAGCGGAGACTGGCAGTCCCTGAACTTCACCAGAAAACCATCGTTTAATCCACCGATAAGAGGTTGGTGAGATCCGGGTGTGGATATATTATTCGCCGACTCCGTTTGTCCGCATAAATAGATATGCCAGGCAGTGTCAATTTTGCAACTCCAGCCGATGTCCATGCCGCCGTCTCCATAATAAGTACTCCATATTAACTGACCGGAAGGATCGAAACGGGAAAGAAAGGCATCAATATTGCCTCCATAAACGGTTTGAAAAGCATTGCCTGTAACAGGAAAATCTGCTGAAAAAGCTGTTCCTGTAAGAAAAATGTTGCCTGCCATATCAATAGTAAGGCCCTGTCCTTCATCAACATTGCTTCCTCCCTGATAAGTGCCCCATACCCTGCTCCCGCCCGTTGTGAATTTTACCAGGAAGCCATCAAACGAACCATGGTTTTCTTCCTGATAGGCCCCCGGGGTCGAAATATTATTCTGGGATGTAGAAGAGCCGCCGAGAAAAATATTTCCTTCCGGATCTGCTATACAGCACCACGCTTTTTCATAATTTCCTCCTCCATAATAAGTTCCCCATTGCCGATTGCCCGGGGAGTTGAATTTTGCCAGAAAGGCGTCCTGCCCTCCTCCATATACAGCCTGGTGTGATCCGGAAGTTGAAATATTCGATGTTGATTCGGTCATGCCGGAAAGAAAAACATTGCCATTCAGGTCGAAAGTACAGCTCTGTGCGTCCTCATCCGCACTTCCGCCATAATAAGTTCCCCATTGTCTTACCCCATCGGAAGTAAACACCGCGAGAAAGCTGTCATTGGCTCCTCCGGGTACAACCTGGTGAGCTCCTGTACTGGAAATATTGTTGGTGGAATTGCTTCGGCCAGCCATGGCAATTCTGCCATCGGGCGACAGGGCAATGGATCCGAATTCCTCGTCGCTGCTTCCCCCGTAATAGGTTCCCCACAACCTGAGCCCATCGGTAGTGAATTTGGCCAGAAAACAATCAACTCCTCCCCCAAAAACCGGTTGATGGGCTCCTGCTGTTGCTATCCCGCTGGTTGATTCTGTTTCCCCATGAATGTATATGTTCCCGGTAAAATCTGTCAGAAGTATTCCCCCGTGATCAAATGATGTGCCTCCATAGTAAGTACCCCATAACCGGGTTCCATCGGAATTGAATTTTGCCAGGTAAACATCCTGGCTCCCGGCCAGCGTGGATTGGTGGGAGCCCGAGGTGGCAATGTTGTTAACGGAATAAGTGCTCCCGCCAAGAAAAACATTCCCGTATAAATCCAGCATGGTCGAAAAGCAAAACTCCGTATTGCTTCCGCCATAGTATGTACCCCAGATCCTTTCCGGGTCGGACGATAAATCATCAAAGGAACTGGCCTCTGCCCGGGATTCTCGCGGAATATCCCTGTAATAATTCATTCCGTACAAGGTTTCAGCCGTTTTCTCAATATTGTTGATCCTGACTTTGATGATTTCTTTTTCAGAACTCGGTTTAAAAACAAAATGAAAGGAGAAGGCGTTATAATTATCTGCAAGGAAAATCAGGTCAATTCCGGGATAAAGATCTTTATACCGTATGCTGCCATATCCCCTGACGTGGGTTATCCCCCCTTCACCGCTTCCCGTGGTATAATAATTCAGATAATCTGCCGAAGGATCTTCAGGGATTATTTCGCAATTTGGATTTATACCGGTAAATTCAATGTCAGAACGCTGAAAATGGTATTCCGCCGATGATAAGATCCCGGCTTTGTTAAACGTGTTGTTCCGGATCACATATTCATCGATGCTGAAACCCGTACTGAGCAATTGCACGTTTTTTCCCGGGCCAGGCATAAGATATTTTACGGCGGGATTGGGTTTCAGGTCCTGATCAAGGATCTGGCCTTTGTTTTCAAAAAAACGCGGGACGGAAGATGGCTGGGCCATGGCTTCATGTAAAAACAGGGTAAATGGAAATACCCATACAAGAATTTGTTTCTGAAGGGAAGGAACTTTCATCTTTTCGGATAATAAATACCTATCAAAGATAGATATTTGGGATATGAAAAAAAATTTAAAACGGAAAATCCTCCTCCGCTTTCTTCTCCTGTCCCGGCGAAGGCCCTGTTTCCTCTACTTTGCTCAGTGGTTTGGGCGCCATATGGTGATACAAATTGCTTTTCACGTAAATGGCTTTCAGCGGCTTTACAGGACAGGCATGCTCGCAGGCGCCGCAACCTATGCAGATCCTGGCATCAACTCTGGGGATCTTCAGGTTGTCCAGGTAAGGAACCATCTCCACGGCCTTGGTGGGACAGTGTTCCGAACAGGCGCCGCAGGCGGTTTCCTTTTCCACCACCACGCAGATATTTCTTACAAATATCGAAACGCCGATCTGTATCCGCTGCTTGTCTTCTTTTTTCTGCGGGAAAATAGCAGCCGTGGGACAAACTTCCCCGCATAGCACGCAATCGAAATTGCAGTAACTGGTACTGAAATCCATTTTCGGCTGGAAGATCCCGCTCAGGCCGAATTCAAATAAACTGGGCTGCAAAACATGGGTCGGACAGGCACTTACACATAAATGACAGGCCGTGCAGTTGGCCGTGTAATGCCAGTAACTATCCGAACCAGGAGGCATCACGGGATACGCGCTCCCCGTCTTTTCCCCCGAAGCCACGGCCTCTTTCGCCGATAAAAGCCCGGCCACACCTGCTGTACCTATTAAGGATGTTTTGAGAAAGTTTCTGCGAGATTCGCGATAGGCGATAGGCGATGGGCGATAGGCGACAGGCGATAGGCGATCTGCGATTTGTATTCTTGCATTGCTTGCATTCCTGCATTCCTGCATTCTATAGCTGATTCCCCCATGCGGACAGGCCCCCATGCAATTAAAACAGCCCACGCAACGCTCAAAATCGATCTTCTTATGGATAAAATCAATACAGCCGGCCTTGCATACCCGCACACAAACCCCGCAAAGGGTGCATTCATCCTTGTTTATCTGAATTTTAAAGAGGGAGAATTTTGATACCAGCCGCAGTATTCCGCCCAGCGGACAAATGGCATTGCAATACCAGCGGTCGCGGAAAACGGCAAGGATAATAAGGGTGATGAGGATAATGGCCGAAAAGATAAAAGACGCCAGGGATATGATCTTTACAGGAACGGAATAAAATAAGTAATTATCCATGGACTGGAAGCCGCGGGCAAGCAAGTTGTTTCCCAGTATGTAAAGGGGGCGGAACAGTTGATTGAAAATCTTTCCCGCAAGGCTGTAAGGATCAAGCAAATTGATAAAAAAGATGCTGTGGAGCAGGAGGGCAAGGATAAGGATGCCAAGCACCGAATAATGAAGCAGGGACTGTGGTTTCCGGTAACGGAAATTTTTCCGGCGTTTTATTCTTGCATTGATGCCGATGACGAAATCCTGCAGGGTCCCCAGCGGACAAACACTGGAGCAGTATATTCTTCCGAAGAAAAAGGTGAGCAGAAGGACAACTAAAAAACCGGCAGCGCCAAGCGTCAGAACATCGATGAATTTCAACAGGGAGGGGAAAAACTGCAGATAAAGCAGGGCATTGATCATTTCCACGGAGAAAATGGCGGCAAAATCAATAAAAGTGAAAAGGGTCAGCAGGAAAAAAGCAAGCGAAACAAATACCCGTAAGGGTTTGAGTATTTTTAACAGCATCTTACGACATCTTGATGCGGTTGATGTTGAGTTTGGTCAGGTCCATGGTTCCCAGTTTGGCCTGGTCGGCGATACGGATATAGGGAATATTGGCCGGTTCCAGTCCGAAGACCTTGGCGGCTGCAGCATCGGCTGCGACAATATCGCGGGAAATGATCAGTGATTTCTTGATGTCCACATCTTCCACCGATACTCCGCGCGGGCCGCGTTTCATCATGACCCGGTAGGCGTCAACGATATTCAGGTCGGGCTTGCGGAAGGCGGCAAAATCGGCAATGCATTGATGCAAGTCGTTTTTATGCCAGTATCCCCGGTCCCAGACAATTCCCATATGATTTTTCATGGAAATGGTGAGCTGGGTGCTGCTGTGGCTCTTCAGGATGGGCACGTTGAGAAATACATCGCTGCTCAGGATCAGCTCATGAACCTTGGCCCTGGTAAGCTTTTTTCCGCCTTTGATCTCAACTTCCTGGTAATTGCCTTCGGAGTTGCCGGGAACGATTTTCCCCCCGGCATCTTTAACGGCTTTCTCTATGCCGCTGTTTTCATAGCATTTTTTCCAGTTATCGCAGGTATTGTCGAAAACATATACTTCTTTGGCCCCGGCACCGAGACATTGTTCGATGATGCGCTTAACCAGCAATGGATTGGTATTGCCCGCCCTTTCCGGACTAACATCCCAGCCGATATTGGGCTTTACCACCACGGTTTGTCCTTTTTTCACGAAGGCTTTCATCCCTCCCAGCGATTCCATGGCCTTATCGAACATGGCCACAGGCTCTCCCCCTTTTACGGCAACCAGGTCGTAAGTTCCGGGAGAGGAAAGCGGAGGGCCGGCAAACAGTTTTTCACTATCACCCAACGTGAGCGCTGCTCCTGTGGCTACTCCCGCGTAAATGCTCCGTTTAAAAAAATCACGACGGTTCATGGCTCAGATTTGTGGATAAAATTACGAATTTTTACCAAACGTTTTTACTACCTTCGCCTGAAGGTATTTTTATTGTGATTACCCGTGAAACCATAGAGAACATCATCGCCTCCACCCGGGTGGAGGAGGTGATTGGCGATTTCGTCACCCTGCGCCGCCGGGGGGTGAATTTGCTGGGATTATGCCCGTTCCATAACGAAAAAACTCCATCGTTCACTGTTTCTCCCGCCAAGGGGATTTATAAATGCTTCGGTTGCGGAAAAGCCGGTAATTCGGTCAGCTTCCTCATGGAACACGAGCATTTCTCCTATCCGGAAGCCCTGAAGTACCTCGCCCGCAAGTATAATATCGACATCGAGGAGGAAGAACAAACCCCGGAACAGCTCCAGGAAATCAGTGAAAAAGAAAGTCTCTTCAACCTAAACCTTTTCGCCCAGCAGTATTTTTCGCGCATACTGACCGAAACCGAAGAAGGAAAAGCGATTGGCATGACTTATTTCCGGGAGCGCGGAATCCGGGAAGACATGATAAAAAAATTCCAGCTGGGTTTCAGTCCCGATAAATGGGATGCCTTTACGGAATACGCGATTCAGCATGGCTATAAAAAAGAATTCCTCCTCAAAACCGGACTTTCCCTGGAAAAAGACAACCGCCTGTACGACCGTTTTCATTCCCGGGTCATGTTCCCCATTCACAGTCCTTCGGGACGTATATTGGGATTTGGGGGCCGTATCCTGGGAGGCGATAAATCACATGCGAAATATGTGAATTCTCCGGAATCGGAGATCTATAATAAAAGCAAAACCCTTTACGGTATTTATTTTGCCGGGACAGCCATTTCCTCCAAAGACAACTGCTACCTGGTGGAAGGTTATACCGATGTGATCTCCCTTCACCAGGCGGGCATTGCCAATGTGGTCGCTTCTTCCGGGACTTCCCTCACCCACGACCAGGTGAGAATGATCCAGCGTTATACCGCCAACATCACCATCCTGTACGACGGGGATCCGGCCGGTATTAAAGCGTCTTTCCGCGGTATTGACATGATCGTGGAACAGGGGATGAATGTTAAAATCGTGCTCTTCCCCGACGGGGAAGATCCTGATTCCTATGCCCGGAAACATCATCCCGCGGAAGTGGAAACTTTTATCCGTGATAATGCCCTGAATTTTATCCTGTTCAAAACACGCCTGCTGTTGGATGAAACCCGGAACGACCCCATTAAAAAAGCTTCCCTGATCAGGGAAATCGTCAATACCATTGCCCTGATTCCGGATATTATCTCCCGTTCGCTCTATGTGAAGGAATGTTCTTCCCTGATGAATATTCCCGAGCAGGTGCTGATGAGCGAGCTGAACAAGATCCTGCGGAAAAAGGTCCTGAAAAATCTTCCGGATGCGGCTGATGGCGCATCGATCCCGAAGGAACCTTCCCTGGCCCAGACACAAATCGTGGAAACCGATCCCGATTCGCCCGAATACCAGGAAAAAGAGATCATCCGGATACTCTTGCTGTATGGCAATGACACGATTCACCTTCCCCCCTCTTCTCCCAATGAGGAAGCCATTCCGGTGATGGTAGCCGACCTGGTCATCCATGATATCAGCCGGGATGAGCTGGGATTTGAAAATCCCCTGTTTTTAAAAATCTTTACCGAATATGTCAATGGCTTTGAAAAAGATGCTTTGCCCGACCGCTCCTCCCTGTTGACCCATCCCGATCATGATCTCTCGAGAACAGTGGTTGACCTGATCTTCACCCCCTATGAACTCAGTCTTAACTGGGCTAAAAACAATATCCTGGTGGAAACAGAAGAAATGCGCCTCCGGCTACATGTGGAACATGCCCTGCTATCGTATAAAGCAAAGAAAATCGCCAAGGCCATGGAAATAACGCGGAAAAAACTGAAGGAAAAACCCGGCGCAGAAGAAGAACTGATCCTGCTTGGGAAATGGCATCAGCTGAAAAAAACCAGCATTGAGATCAATAAAAAGCTGGGACGTATCATCACCCGCTAATTCCCTTTTTTAAATACAATTTCGCGATGGTGCGGATTATTCCAGGAATCCATGAGCGCTTTAAAATCAGCATAATTTTCCGGCTGAATGATCCTTTCTTTTAAGCGCAGGGACCGTTTGACCATCAGTTTTCCTTTTTCCAGGCGGAGTTCAAACAGGTAAGTTCCACATTTATTGCTGATGCTGCTCTTTTGCAAGGGCGTAAATACGGTCATTCCATCCGGGAGTAAAAGGGTAAATTCCGTATTTTCCTCCGCCAGGGCAGGAATCTCAAAAGGGGTCTCGCGTTTCGACGACAGGGTATGAATGCCCATGCTTTCAATACCGCCACTCAGGAAGGGAATATTGAAGAAAAACATCAGACTGTCCTTGCGGAATGGTTTGGGGGCCTGTACGGTGTAAGTCTGAAAACTGCTTTCAGGATTTGAGTTGGTGATTTTCGCCTCTTTCAGGTCAGCGCCGGAAATGCCTCCGGAGAGGTAATTTTTCAGCTTCTTTTTATCCCTGTACAAACCCAGAAAAGGATTGGCTGCACCGGTAACAGAGATGGAGATCTCGCCGGTAATTGCAGGATCCGACGAACAGATCATGGTACCCTGGAAATCTGCCCTGAATTCCGGATCTCCGGATGTGGTGATGGTTGATTTACCGTCTTTGTCAATGGCAATGAAAATACGTTCTGCCAGGGTCTTCATCAGGTCCTGTACATTCATGTTGCCAACGGATAAATATATCGTTCCTTCTTCTTTCAGTTCAACCTTCACGGCAAAGTCTTCCACCAGGCTTAAATTGCTCTCCCGGGGGTCCAGGATGCCCGATCGGGCAATGAGGGTGGGCTCAGCCTTGATACCGGCTTCCCCGAGCAGAGCCGTCAGCAGAATCATTTTTTCAGCCAGTGTACCCCCGTTACTGTTCCAGGTTTCTGAAGCCGTCCGGAATGTATATCCGCTTACCTTCCAGGGAATGGGATATAAGCGGATATCATTCACCACTTTATCCTGAAGCTTCAGCACAATATCAAGGGAATTGGAGGTTTCAGCCTTCAGTTTACTGATCTCATTTTTCATGGAGGCATCGGTTTGAAAACCAAACGTCTGCTGCTGCGTCAGGAAGCGGATCATTTCTTCCCTGCTTTTAAAGCTGCTGAAAATGAGGCGGGGATAAAGATCCTGGTTTCCTTTCTGGGATTCTTCAGCCGAAGCAGCGGGAAGATTGGTGAATGTCCAGGTATAGACCTGAAACCCGTTTTCGGTGGTTTTCACCAAAGGGTCGGCAATATTTAACAAACGGTAATTCAGCGATTGACCAACAGGAATCCGGATCTTGATGGTTAAGGCTTTAACCGCTTCGGTTTCTGTCAGTACTTCGTTGCCCATCAGGGCGGGATAAAATCCTTTAATTGTATGGATCTGGTAATCCAGGCTGATGATTGCATCCCTCTCCAGTCCGGTATGGGTGATAACCATCTCGCGCAAGCCATTGTAAGCCGGTGCATTGGCAGCATATCCGGGCAAGACCTCGTTCAGGGCATTGGCAGGTCCCTGAATTTTTTTTCCGTTCTTCATCAGGGTTGACACTTCATTGATTTTCAATTGCTGAAATGCCGGGTTATAAACAAGGAAGGTTTCTCCGTATAAATTATGAAAGGAACGGTAAGTCAGAAGTTTTTGCTTCTTAATAAAGCGATAATCCATACTTCCGTCGGGATTCAGTGTGAATTCCCTGAAAAGGGATAAATATACAGCATCATGATCGTTGTCCTGGGTAAAAACCAGGTGAGGATGAAGGACTGAGGTAAAAATCAGGAAGGTGATCGGCAGGATATTTTTCATCGGAAATCAATTATAGATTCAGATTATAGTTCAATAACAACCGGTTTCCCTGCAAAGGCGTTCTGGGCTTCAACCACGGCCCTGAATTCCGGCCATTCGGCAGCATCATACAGGCGCTTTCCAAGGATGGCCCTGGCGGTAAAGGTCAGCTGATCGCCCTGGAGCTGATATCCTCCGGTAAACGAAGCGGCATTGCCAGGCGCATTAATATTACAGGGCAGGCTGAGTTTGTTTTTCGTTGCGGGCAGGGTGATGGTTTCAGAAATTTCTACCTGTCGCGAACAGCGGTCGCGGAAAGGGAATTTTCGTTCTTTCAGTCCGATATCGAATGATAAGTGGCCCTGGTAGGTTTTGAAAATCTCAGCAGCCGATAAAGGAATGAACATCATTTTATTTCCGGAAACCAGGGCAAAGCCGGGAATTTTATATTCAATATCGACCCTGACAGGACTTCCCAGATAATCAAGCGGGTCGGTATAACCTACACTGACAACCTGTGCCTGTGGCCATTGCCGCAGAAGTTCTCTTTCCACATTCCGGAACCATTGGTTTTTTGCTGAATATTTGAAAAGCCCCCTGACTGCTGCATCCGATTGCCCTTCGGCGGTGATCGAGATTCTCCCGTTCAGGGTACCGTCGGCTTGCAAGACGGCATTTCCGGTGATATTGATGTAATGATTTTCAGGATCGGATACCGGAGTGCTGGACAGGTCGGCTCCTTCCGGAACGCCCATCAGGTATTCCTGCTGCTGTTCGGCGCTCGACCAGAGCTCACGGACAAAGGGAACCCAGGTCGGATCAAGCAGGTGATATTTTCCATCGCGGAGTTTTACGACAGTGACACAATGATTGAACTGGTCGGCAGGGATATAATCGATGCGCGAGCCGGCCATGGTCATGGCGGGGTAGGATTTAAATCCGGCAGCCCTCAGCATGGTGATCAGCATACCTGCTTTATCTTTACATACACCGCAACGATCGGTAAAGGTCATTTCCCCTTTGTGAAGCGTGAAGCCTTCCCCGCTGCCCATGGAAATACCCGAATAACGGATCTCGTCGGCACACCAATGGGTGAGACGCGAAACCGAATCCAATTCATTGCCGGCATCTTTCAGTATTTCATCCACCTTTGATTTGATTTCGGGAGTGGAAGAAAAACTGCCGAAATCTTCATTCACCTTGAAAAACCAGGTCGATTTTGCTTTCCAGTCGGGACTGGTCGACAATAATAGTTTGGGCGCCACATCCGATAATGCCAGCATCCTGGCTTCGGTTTTAAAGGGCAGAATATCTTTCTTGGAAAAAGTATAACAAACTTTCCCGTCTTCAAGCCAGGAAGAAGAGCGGGCTTCTCCGTTATAAAATTCATACTGGAGAATTTTATCCTTAGGTACCTTCACCTGGTAAACTTTCAGCATCAGGGGATAGGCAGAGGTGAAATCAACAATGTCGTAAAATTGTCCTTTCATGGGCGGAATATATTTATCATCCTCCTCCGCTCCCAGTAAGGCATAAGTAAATCCTTTCCGGAACATGACTACCTCCAGGGCATCACCGGGTTCAAGGCGTCCCACTTCGAGCATGATCTCCCGGGCGCCCCAATAGATTGCCCTCGCCGGCGCAGGATAATCCATTACTTTTCTGACATCCAGCCGGAGTTCTGATCCATCTTTTTTATAAATCACCGCTTCCCTGATTTCGGCGAAAGCCGATAATGGATCGTACCCGAATTTAACAACGCTCAGCTCCAAAGCACCTTTCGCATCCAGCACCCGGGTCAGGGTATGGTTCCTGACGTAAGTAAGTCCCGACTCCTGCATATCCACCAGGGTGCTGTCGAAAAGGATCAGCAGTTTGTCGTTCGGGAATTTCGAGATATCGGCATTTTTTTTCAGTAATTCACGGACAGGCTCTCCCGCCATGGCGGGCAGCATGAATCCCGCGAGAAGGAACAGAAAGATTTTTCGTAACATCCGGGCTAATTTGTTTGAAATTCGGTAATATCGAGAAAGGTTTGATGAAGCGCAGGCCTTCCTTTGAACTGTATGGTTTTCACACTGGTTTCAAGCCAGCGGAGATTTCCATCTTTTCTGAATATCCTGACCAGCGTGCCTTGTGGAAAATCATTTCCAGGGAGGCGCTCCTGAGAAAGCATGATCACTTTTTGCTGATCATCGGGATGCAATAAATTTACAATATCCCGGATGGTCAGACAAAGAAAATCTTCCAGTGAAAATCCGAATATCTCAGCCGTTCTCCTGTTGGCAAAAACAAACTGTTCGTCCTGCATGATGGTCAAACCCATAAGTGAATTGTCAATGATGATCTGGTACAAATCCATGATTTCATTCTTTTCACGGGTACGGATGTTCAACAGGGCTTCCAGGCTTTTCTGGTATTCCTTGTTTTTCAACTCAAGATTTCTCTGGTAGGAGGCAATTTCAATGGTCATTTTCATTTGCTCCATATCGATTGGCTTAAGCAGATACCCAAAAGGTTTGATCTTGAATGAGCGCTCATATACTTCCTTGGTGCTTTGACCGGTCAGAAAGATAATCCCACAATGGTATTTCTCATTGATGGCTTTCGCCGCTTCAATACCATCCATTTGTCCTCTCAGGTGAATATCCATCAAAATGATTTCCGGTTCTTTACCTTCAGAGCTGAGTTGTCCGATTTCCTGCAGACAGGTTTCTCCCCGGGTGCTTGACCCGAAGATCTGATAGCCGAAATTCTGAAGCTGTGATTTCAGACTGGCCGAGATGAGCAGTTCATCTTCAACAATGTAAATACTGATTGGTTTCATTGGCTGTTTCAGGGTTTCGAGCTGATCATCTTCAGCATGTTGATTTCCTGTTCTTCAAGAAATCTCCATTCGCCCCTGGGAATATTTTTCTTGGTCAGGCCGGCATAAAAAACACGATCAAGTTTTACTACTTTGTATTCCAGGTGCTCAAAAATGCGGCGTACGATACGGTTCTGACCAGAGTGAAGTTCTATTCCAATTTCTTTTTTATCTTTTCCATCGCCCACATACTCGATATGGTCAACCTTGATCAAACCATCATTCAGGTTCAGTCCTTCTTCTATTTTCTGAAGGTCGGCCCTGCTCAGGGCATGGTCCAGGCCGACATGATAGATCTTTTTTATCCCGTACCGGGGATGGGTTAATTTTTTAGCAATCGTTCCGTCGTTGGTGAACAGCAGTAATCCGGTGGTATTCCGGTCAAGCCTTCCTACCGGGTAAATCCTTTCCTTGCAGGCGCCTGCAACCAGGTTCATCACGGTCTTGCGGTCTTCCGGATCATCTACCGTGGTAATATATCCTTTGGGTTTGTTCAGTAAAAGATAACGTGATTTTTCCCGGTTTATCGTCTGGTCATCATATTGCACCTTGTCGCCGGGAGCTACTTTTGTACCAAGTTCGGTAACCACTTTCCCGTTTATTTTCACGGCGCCGGCGAGGATCAGTTTATCCGCTTCCCGGCGTGAACAAATACCCGAATTGGCGATATATTTATTCAACCTGGTCAGGTCGGGGTCTGATCTCTTTGGCTTTGGCCTATCTCTTTTCTCTATCTTCATAATTATTCTTCTTTATCAAAAGGGGGTTTAATTTTTACGCCGTCGTACCTCACTTCTATCCCATTTTTAAACGTGATAATCATGAACAGGGTACCGTCGTAGTTATATTTGATCCATTCTCCTTCTTTGTTGCCCATGATAAACACACCCTCGTCTTTGATTTTTCCATTATCCCAGTAAGAGACATGTTTTCCATCGGGATAATCTTCAATGAAATTACCCTTAAAACTCAGGACACTGTCTGTTTTTTGACCGTCGGAAAGCAAATACCAGGTTGACCAGATTCCGTTCCTTTGACCATCGCGATAGTTTCCCCGGATTAAGCAGTCGCCGATGATTTCAAACCAGGGGCCTTCTTCAAGCCCGTTGACAAATTCACCTTCTTCAATCAATTTTCCGGTTTCGTCATATTCAGTAAGCAATCCGTCACGAACAGCGTTATGATAACTTTCTTCCCTGGATAACTGTCCGCCTTCAAAATACCATTTCCAGATCCCTTCCAGCTTCCCCTGTTTATTATATTTCCCGGTTTGTTCAATTTTTCCGTTCTCAAAATAAAATTTCCATTCCCCGACCTGCTTGCCATTTTCATAGCCGCCTTCGGCTTTCAGCTTTCCGTCAGGATAATAGTCTTTCCAGGGGCCATCCCGGTTTCCGTCTTCTTTGATAATGCCTTCACCGGTAAGAATGCCATTTTTGTAAAGATACGATTTTTCTATCTTACCTTCCTGATTAAATTCCCGCCTTATGCCCTCCGGAACTCCGTTTCGGAACATGGCGCTGATTTTTACTTTACCATTGGGATAGTATTCATACTGCAAGTCCAGTTTCTGGATCTCTTCGGCATCAGGCAAAAGAACATCATTTTCATATTTGCTGATTCTGACAAAATCACCGCTTTCCGTATATTCCTTGAAGTACCCATGTTTCTTATCATCCCTGTAATTTCCTTCAATCCGGATATTTCCATTGCCATAAAATTCATACCACCTGCCCTGCCTCAGGTTATTTTTATCCCTCCTGTTGATTCGTTGCCGGTCAACAATAAAACCCCGCTTATATTCTGTCAGCGTAATAATTGTACCATCCTGGGCATATTCCTTCCCGAAGCCTTGTTCAAGTCCATTGATAAAAGGTATTTCAAGTTTTATTTTTCCATCCGGATAGTCATACCGTGTAATTCCTTCCTTAATATCATTTTTAAAATTTTCCCGTATCGTTTCCTTGTCGAGATAACTGATCTTCAATCCGTTTTTTTTTCCCATCCGGTAATTAACTTCAAGTATCAACTTTCCGTCTTCATTATAAAATTTCCAGGTGCTGTCGATTTCAAAGTTTTTGCGGTTTCCCTCCGATTTCAGATTTCCGTTTTCATAAAACGCCTTCCAGTATCTGTCGGGTTTTCCTGAAACCATGGTGCCTTCACTTGATCGTTTTCCATTGGGATAATAGAATTGCTGAAAACCATTATTGCGGAGAGAATCCTGACCTATGGCAGTAAAAGAAAACAAACAAAATGACAAGAAAAAAGCAGACAGGCGGCAGATTTCTTTATTCATCGGAACGTATATTTTTTATAAGTTAAACTGAAATTTCAAGCATTTTAAGAATCGGTTTTCTGGCCTTGTTCATTAAAGATTCAGAAAGAATAATTTCTGGTCTTTCATTTTCCAGACAGAAATATATTTTTTCAAGACTGTTCATTTTCATATACGGACAATCATTACAGGAACAGGCTTCATCGGTAGGCACAATAAAAAACTGCTTTTCCGGTGAATGTTTTTGCATCTGATGTAAAATCCCGGTTTCCGTTGCCACAATGAATTTATTATCCGGGCTCTTCATGGTATAATTTAGCAGGGCTGTGGTAGATCCTATAAAATCTGCTATTTCAAGAATAACTGCCTGGCATTCAGGATGAGCAATCAATTTTGCCTCCGGATGTCTCATTTTCAGTTTTATGACAGATTCCGTTTTGATAATATTGTGAACTTCACAGATTCCATCCCAGAGAACCATTTTTCTACCGGAAATCCGGTTAATATAATTTCCTAAGTTTTTATCAGGTGCAAAGATTATTTTTTGATTTTTGTCAAAGGATTCCACAATTTTTACTGCATTTCCGGAAGTACAGATAACGTCAGACAAAGCTTTCACTTCTGCAGAACAATTGATATAGGAAATAACTTTATGATCAGGGTGTTCTTTGATAAACTGTTCAAACCGAGATGCAGGACAGGAATCAGCCAGTGAACAACCGGCTTGCAAATCAGGAATCAGAACTTTTTTTGTCGGGTTTAAAATTTTGGCTGTTTCAGCCATAAAATGAACGCCGGCAAAAACAATAATATCAGCCTGCGTTTGAAAAGCATTTTGGGAAAGTCCTAAACTGTCTCCAATATAGTCTGCAATATCTTGAATTTCAGGTATCTGATAGTAATGGGCCAGAATTACTGCATTTTTTTTTCTTTTCAGTTCTCCTATTCTGTACATCAAATCCTGATTAACCATGGATTTCATAAGTTTTAATAATAATAAAAAAGATTTCTATTTATGTTGTTTATTATAATGTATGTTGATATGGTTGATTATTTAATTTAATAAAATTTGTTTTTTAAATTTATGTTTAAGTATTAACATGTTATAAACAAATTATTTATTTTATTTTATTGTATGATAGTTATTTAAGTTATATTTTTTAGGTTGTTAATAAAGTTAAATGTGTATAAAAATATGATTTTAGCAGGGATAAAAAATGTTCATGAAATTGTATAAGAAGGTTCCTATTAACAATGCCGGTCATTTTGATCTATGTTTTTTGTCAAACGGGTGATTTTATAAATATTTTGCAACAAAATTAATCAGTTGTGAACATTAAATTGTTAAAATTTTAAAAAATTGATTTTGAACACAGTATTGAATGTTAAAAATTCATTTAGCTTCATAATGATTTCATTATACTTACATTTGTAAAAATTGTATGAACAATGTCAGAATTAACCGAAATTATTGCTATAGGATCTGATCATGCCGGATATAGCGTAAAAGAACATATTAAAGCTGGTTTGGAGGTTGAAGGGTTTGATTTCAAAGATTTTGGCACTTATTCTGAAGAGCGTGTTGACTATCCCGATATTGCTCATCCGCTGGCTCGGGCTATTCAGCAGGGAAAGTTTAAATTTGGTATTCTCATCTGTGGAAGCGGTAACGGTATGGCCATGGTTGCCAATAAGTATCCTTCAGTCAGGGCAGGGATATGCTGGAATGAGGATATTACAAAACTAGCCCGTTTGCATAATGATGCGAATATTCTGGTTTTACCAGGAAGATTTATTTGTCCGGAGGAGGCTGTTAAATTTTCGAAGATATTCCTGTCCACTGCTTTTGATGGAGGGCGGCATAAAATCAGGGTCGATAAAATTTCAACAATTCTTTAAGCGACTTAAAATGAATCAACTCTACAATAAATTTATAGAAGAAGCCGAGCTTAAGTCTTTTGATAAGGAACACAGGAGAAGACTTGATTTTAACATTGGTCGTTATGATCTTGCGGTTTTAAAGGGAAAAGAACAATATCAGAACCTTGAGCTTGCTAAACGCCGGGCGGCCAATCTCAAGCACAAGGTTATCAATAATCTTGATAAGTACCTGGTTGAATTTGAAAATAATTTTGAAAAAAGGGGAGGAAAGGTGATCTGGGCTCCATCAGAGCGGGATGCTCAGCGTGAAATTATTCATATCATTAAAAAAGCCAAGGCCAGGGTTATTGTTAAACAAAAGACCATGGTTTCAGAAGAGCTGGAGTTAAATGAGCTTTTTGAAAAGAACAAGCGGGAGGTTTATGAAACCGACCTGGGAGAATTCATTGTGCAGGTAGCCGGCGAAAAGCCTTATCATATTCTTACCCCTGCCATGCATAAATCAAAAGAGGATGTTGCCAGTCTTTTTCATGAAAAATTCAATTTACCCGAGAACAGTCAACCGGAACAAATCACGGCTTTTGTCAGGGAAAAACTTAGGGGTGAATTTATCAGGGCCGATGTTGGAATAACGGGAGGAAATTTTCTCCTGGCCGATGCAGGGGCTGTCGTGCTGACAGAAAATGAAGGAAACGGATTACTTTGCATGGCTTTCCCGAAAATTCATATCGTCGTTGTCGGCATTGAAAAATTAATTCCTTCTATTGAGGATCTGGATCTTTTTATTCCTTTGCTTGCACAGCATGGGACGGGACAGAACATCACCGTTTATAACAATCTGGTATTTGGTCCAAAAACGGAACTCGAACCCGATGGTCCCGAGGAAATGTATGTCATTCTTCTGGATAACCGCCGCACAGAATTACTTAAATTCAAGGAACAGCGCCGGGCTCTTTCCTGCATTCGCTGCGGGGCTTGTCTGAATGGTTGTCCGATCTATCGCAGCGTGGGTGGTTATACGTATAAAGCGCCTTATTCGGGGCCAATAGGGTCTGTTATTTCCCCGCATTTCCTGGGCCTGAAAGAATACAGTCACCTGAGTTTTGCCTCTTCTCTTTGCGGGAAATGTACCGAGGTTTGCCCGGTAAAAATACCCATTCACGAACTGTTATTACAGAACAGAAATGAAGCCATAAAACGGAAATATTCCACTTTTATGTGGAGAAGAATAGTATCGGCCTGGAAAATGGTCATGCTACACCGTTGGATGCTTGACAAGCCTGGGCCCGGACTCAAAAACAAGGCCATTCGCCGTTTCGGGAAAAGGTACTGGGGTCCGAGGAGAACCCTCCCGAAAATAGCACCTAAAAGTTTTAAAGATCTCTGGAAAGAACGAAATCCGGGTTAAAATTTCTCAAAACCTATAACAGAATCAACAATTTCTGCCGGAATCAATGGTTCAGGCAGTATGATTTTGCGTCGCTTTCCGGCTGAACAACTGTTCGATGAGTACCAGCAGTAAGCCTGCTGCAGCACCCATGAGGGCAATGGAAAAATATTTGGTGGCCAAAATGGTCTTGAATCCTGTGATAAGGATCGTAAAATAGGGTAAAATTTCAGTTGTGAAATATTCTTTTCCAGGGAGTTGGTTCATAAAAGGAAAATCCGATGTAAGGATAATAATCAGGCAGAAAATTCCGAGCAGGAAAAATGGAGATGCTGTTCTCAAATTCAGATAGAAAGATTTTTTAACAGGTGCCAATGCAGGGCTTGCCATTATTTTATCCATTACCCGATCTGCGAAATCATCTGACGGCATATCCGGTGAACTATTAAGGATGAGCTTCTTCAGCAAATCCTCGTATTTTAACTCTTCCTTGTCCATATCATGCAAGATTAGTGAAAAATCTGCTAATGCATTTGTTGCGCCATTATTTCAGATATCTCCCCGAACAGTTTTTTACGAATCCGGTGTAATCTGACTTTAACGTTTGAAACAGAAAGCCCGGTGATATAACTGATGTCATCCACCGATTTTTCTGCTTTATAAAAGAGCGTAATCAATAAGTTATCTTCTTCGTTGAGCGTTTTTAGCGCTCTATCAATCAACAGCTTCTGTTCTTCCGGATTCATCCCGTCAGCTCCGGATGCAAGCGAATCTTCAGAGTAATTATGAATAATATAATTATCCATGGGAATCACGTCAGGTTTCTTTTTTCGTGTTTTCGAAATGGCGGCATTATAAACAATGCGGTATAACCAAGTCGAAAACTTCGATTTTCTTTCAAATGTATTCAATGCCTGGTATGCTTTTAAAAAGCAATCCTGGGCCACCTCTTCAGCATCTTCACGACTATTCAGTATTTTAAGAGCAATAGAAAAAACCAGGTTTTTATGTTTGGCAACCAGCGCTGAGTAAGCTGAAACATCGCCGTTCAAAACACGTTCGATGTAATGATTGTCATCCTGATATTTCATCTGGACCTTGGACGTTTAAAGAGGTCATAGGTTACAACCCCGCTTACAAAAATACCAAAATTTGCTAATGCGGAATAAAAACTTGCTCATTACGTTCATATTGTGTAAGTTTGTATTAAACCAAATACCCATGTTCCGGCGGCTATGTTTTGTTATTCTTTTTTTGCCCTTACAGGGGATATTTGCCCAGGTTTCACCGCTTGATAATCCCCTGCTTGATCAGGTACCGAATCACCTGCTGAATAACCGTATGCCGGCTTTTCCTTTTTCCGCTCCTGCCGTGATTACCATCGGGAACTGGGATAATTTTAACCTCGGGATTGACCTTGCCGAAAGCAATATGGCCACCAACCCAAATCATCCGCCATGGTTTTTCACTGCTTATAATCTGAACGGCACCCATCATACCGAAAATGGTTTCCAATGGTTTACCAATAATCCTGACTTTGCTGACGATGTCAGGGGAGATCCCGTTGTTGCTTACGACAGCCTGGGAAATCTTTATTATATGAATATGAAAGGCCTGCCCAATGTCACCGGAGCCAGGGTAGTTCGGTCACCGGACAATGGTATATCCTGGGAGCCGGCAGTTGATGCCATTGCCGGTTATGATAAATGCTGGATGGCCTGCGATCAGACGGATGGTCCGTATGCTAATTACGTGTATGCAACCATGAGTGGGGGAAATGGTGGAAATTTTGCCCGAAGTACCGATCATGGAATTACTTTTCAGCCGACTTTTCAAGCTGAAACCCAGTCTTTGCCGGGGATGATGGTATGTGTCGGTCCAGATAACAATATTCAGGGAGGAGCTGTGTATGTGGTGACAAATTCAGGCAGCAGTTTTGCTTCCACCTATACATTTTACCGTTCGCTGAATGGAGGAGAAACGTTTACTCAGATGTCGCAGCAGAATTTTGCAGGCTATGTAGGCACGAACGTGGGTGATAGAAATTCAGTTGAAAATATGCGTACCCGCCCCTACCCTTTTATTGCGGCTGATAATAGCTATGGAACCTACAGGGGACGGCTTTACCTGATCTATGCCTCCAACAATCCATCGGGCAATGGAAATAAACCTGATATCTTTTGTCGCTTTTCCGATAATGGAGGAATCAACTGGTCTGCCGCAGTCAGGGTAAATGATGATGCCAACAGCCAGGAACACCACCAATGGCATCCGGCCACCTGGTGCGACAAGGAAACCGGCCGCCTGTACATTCAATGGATGGATACCCGGGATACTCCTACCAGCGACAGCGCGCTGATTTATGCTACTTTTTCGGATGACGGAGGATCGTCTTTTGCGGTAAACCAGAAGATCTCCAACCAGAAGATGAAAATCGATTGCAGTAGCTGCGGAGGAGGAGGCGTTCCCAGGTATCAGGGCGATTACAATGGGATTGTTTCCAACCGTAAGGTTTCCATGTTGGGATGGACCGACTTCAGGGATGGCTCATTCATGAGTACCACCGCCTATTTTCCTGATTTTTCCATGATGCTGGATCATACCGCCGACACGCTCCGGCTCAAAAAAGATACTGCAAGATTTCTGGTGATCGTTCCAGCGTCTAAGCTCTATACGGAAGTGATCCTTGTTTCGGCAGAAATATCGCCGGTTCCCGCCAATGGTTCGATTACCATTGATTATCCCCAGGCAAACACCATCTGCTCCTTTCCTGACACGGTAACCGTTAATATTATTCTGAATGGATCGGTCCCTACTGGAAATTATACCGCTGTTTTCTTTGCCCGGGGGCCCAATGGCACACCGGTTCATTACAGAAATGCCATCATTACCGTGGAACATGGAACGGGATATTATGTTTTTCCAACCTCTACCCCAGATACGATCTGTACTGGCGCTTCGGCCCAGTTGTTAGCTTATGTGAACAAAGGCACTCCTCCAATAACTTTTTCCTGGTCGCCGGCCGAAGGGTTGTCAGATCCCAGCATAGCCAATCCCATTGCCTCCCTGACAGAAAGCAGGCGATATTATATAACCGCCTCTGATGCCATGTTAAATTCAGATACCGATAGTGTTGAAGTGATAGTCAAATTTCCTCCTGTAACACCTGGTCCCATTACCGGCGATCAGGAGGTATGTATTTATTCCAATAATATTTATTCCGTGGTTCCATCGGCAGATGTTACCTCTTATTCCTGGACCGTTCCCGAAGGAGCTTCCATTATCAGCGGTCAAAATACATGCAAGGCTGCAGTCAGGTGGGGAACAATTTCCGGTAATATTTCCGTTATCGTCGGGAATGACTGCGGGACAAGCAACCCAAGTGTTCTGCCTGTGAATGTAACACAAGGACCCGAAATTCCTGGTGTCATTGTAGGACCTGATCATGCATGCGGGAATGGAAATGCTGATTTCTATGTTGAAGAAGCTCCCGGAGCTCTTTCTTATCATTGGATTACTCCGCCGGAAGTAGTGATTAACAGTGGCCAGGGAACCCCGGCTATCAATGTCACCTGGGGAAACCTCGAAGGAATCATTTCCATTTTCCCGGAAAATGATTGTGGCCATGGAGATACCCTAAACAAGATGATCAGCCTTGATTCTCTGCCTTCACAAGCTCAACCGCTTACAGGGAAAGATACCGTTTGCCAGAATCATGATAATTATTTGTACTCCATTCCCCGGGTTTTCTTTGCCACCGACTATGTATGGATACTTCCCCCGGGTTCGGAAATTACCTCCGGAAAAGGGACCAATGAAGTGACCTTGTTCTTCCATCAGGATGCCCAGTCCGGCTATCTTTCCGTAGCCGGGAAAAATGATTGCGGAGAAGGACCCCGGGCGGAAATGTTGATCACGATAAATACCTGTGCGGGTATCTCAGATCATGGCTTACCTGCCGGTCTTTTTATTTATCCTAATCCGGTGAAAGATGAACTTACTCTCGTTTCAGAAGGCGACAACAGCCTTAGAGAATTGGCCATAATGGATATGAGAGGCCGGATTATTCTTTATGAAACATTCCATTGTATTACCGACCCCTGTTCTGTTCAAATCGATGTGCATAATATTCCCAGGGGACTTTATCTCCTCAAGATGGTCGGCGGGAACAGGGTCTATTATTCAAAGCTCACCATTGAATAGCAGAATATCAATCCTCCTTGTAACCTATAAGTTTTCTGAGCGTCATAGTGATCGTAAATGGAAATTACTAATTAAAAAATCACGGAAATGAACTCAGAATTTTTAATCCCGATCGCGTTCTTTGCCATGGTGTATGGAATAGTCTACCTCCTTATCAGAAGAAAGGAACGATTAACACTCATCGAAAAAGGCATGGATGCCAGTATTTTTGATTCTAAAAAAAATCAACCTTCTTCATTGAAATGGGGACTGTTGCTTGTTGGTTTTGGTGTAGGCATCCTGCTTGGAAAAGTCCTTGCGGTTTATTCCTGCCTGGACGAAGAACCCGCCTTCTTTTCAATGATCTGTTTGTTTGGTGGAATCGGATTGATACTCTTCCATATCATTGCCCGGAAATTTCCGGAACCGCCTAAAAACAAGGAATAATTTGCTTTTAATTACCCTTCAGCCCATCTCGTTTACAGGGAGGGGTATGGGATGTTTGCCATGAAAAGGAAATCTGTCTAAAACAATATATTCAGGCCCTTCCTTTCTGAGAATACTTTCAAAAAGAATCATATGATCAACATGGATAGGCAATGAGGAAATCTCCTGATGTTGTTCCATGACTTTTTTAAAAAGCACTTTGTCTGCAAGTTTTTTAATTCTCCCCAGGGTCAGATGTGGAACCAGGTTCTGGCGATCAGGGTTAAATCCTGCAGTAACAAATTTTTCATGAAGATTATTTAGCAGGTCCGACATCTCCTTGTAGGGCTCTATACCCACCCAGATAACCCGTGGCAAATAAATACTGCCAAAGATTCCCAGTCCGTTCAGTTGAATCTTAAAAGGAGAAACGGCCATAGTGGATTGCCTAAGTAGATCCTTAATGATTGGAATTATTTTCTCAGGGGTATCGCCAAAGAATTTTAAGGTGATATGAAAATTATGCGTTTCAGTCCACTTGATTTTTTCATGAGCCAGGATTGCCATTAATGCCCGATAAGAATCAAAAAATGCCAGGTCGGGCTGAATTTTTATGGCAGTAAAAAGACGTTTCATGACGGTATTAATTATTTTATTACTTTTGCAGCCCATATGGGGAATTAGCTCAGTTGGCTAGAGCGTTAGACTGGCAGTCTAAAGGTCAGGGGTTCGACTCCCCTATTCTCCACCCCAAACCCGTCAATATTTTGACGGGTTTTTTATTTTTGCCATTCGGTATATGGATAAAGAGAAAGGTAAGCATTATAGTACCGTTCATCACCGGTAACCTCTGTCGACAGCCAATCTGGCTTATCAAAAGTTTCTTCAGGACTACTCAGTTCAATTTCGGCTATCATCAATCCTTCATTCATTCCATAAAATTCATCCACTTCAAATATATGCGAACCACAAGGGATGCGGTAACGCGATTTTTCAACCTGTCTGCCGGTAAATTTTCTGATCAATTCCAAAGCTTCATCGTAAGGAATGGCATACTCAAATTCAGGATGCGAAAAAGAAGCAGATTTTCCCTTGATGGTCAGGAACCCTTTATCTCCGGCAACCCTTACCCGTATTATCTTTTCGGCGTCAATTCCCAGGTAACCCTGGCAATATCTGACACCAACAGGTTTTTCAAGGGAATCCCAGGCTGCTTTATGGATCAGGAATTTTCGTTCAATCTCAAGGTTTTTCATAATAGCCGGATTACTGACCGAAAAGTACAAAAATCCGGATTATATCAATCAAAAAAGTAATCTTCTAGTTTCCAGGTGCAAACGGCAATGAGCTCATCATCATTCATGACTTGCCGATTGTACTCTTTGATCGCAAGAAGAACATTTTTCACTTTCTCTTCCTCGCTTACCTGCATCAGAACCGAAGAATTAAACCCCGGCCAGACAGGTGTATTATACCTTGGTTCCCCTTTCTTGTTTTTCGCAGTGACCTGTTCAATGACCTGATAATCGCGAATATGACATTTTTCGAGCAACTCTGTCAGTAATTCAACGACACTGACATTACAGGTACAATAAATCATTTTCATACATTCAAGATTTTAAAAAGACACAGGACCGCGGGATATAAAGAACAGCATTAACCAAAAATCCTTTATGAGAAATGCGGCCCCATGTCTTGTTGATTGTTAAACAGCAGTTTCCTGCCTTAATGCTTTTTTATTGAAAGAAACATAGAGTGTCGGAATCAGAAACATGGTAAAAAACTTCGAAACCAATAATCCACCTATACAGGTAATCCCGAAAGGTGACCAAATTTCAGAGCCCATTCCCGAACTTACAGCCAGGGGGATCATGCCTAAAATTGCCGTCAGGGAAGTCATTAATACCGGACGCAACCTTAATCTTCCTGATTCTGCCGCAGCCTCCAGTAATGAATGACCGCGCTTGCGCATCATATTGGTATAATCTACCAGGATGATACCGTTATTCACATCTATGCCAATCAGCATGATCAGGGCAACAAATGTTACCACGCTTAGACTCAGTCCGGTGATCAGAAAGGCCCAGATTACGCCGATGATCGATAAAGGTACCGTAAACAGGATAATCAGGGGATCTTTCAATGATTCGAACTGTGAAGCCATGATCATGTAAACCAGCAAAACCCCCACGATAAACATTATAATCAAGCGCGAAAAGGATTCTTTTTGTTCCGTTACCTGGCCACCAATACTGATATCCACCGATTTTGGCACCTGCATGTTTGCCAGTGTTTTATTCACCTGGGAAGTCGCATCTCCAAGGGAAATATCCTTCAAGTCCGACATCAGGTAAACCACCCTTTGCTGGGATTCCCTGGAAATTTCAAGGGGACCAACTCCCCTGCCAATGCTCGCTATCGTGGCAATGGGAATTTGTTGGCCGGTCAGGGTGGTGAGCATGATGGAATTCAATTTCTCTATATTGTTCCTGTTCGCGGAATCATAACGAATAATAATTTTATACTCTTCTCCTTCTTCTTGATAATTTCCGGCTTCTGTTCCATAAATACCCTGACGGACCTGCATGGCAATCATACCCGAATTTAATCCCAAAGCCGCGGCTTTACGCTGGTCTATTTCGATCAGGATCTCCATTTTTCCTTTATCCACAGTGGTTTCAATATTGGTCAGATTTGGATTTTTCTGGAGTTCTGCCTTCAATGAATCTGCCACGGCGTTCAGCTCCCCGAGATCATTTCCCATGAGGTTGACCTGGATTGGTTTGATATTCCCGAGCAAAGCGGCAGATAAAAAACTTCCTCCGCTTACATTATATTTCTCAATTTCGGGTATTAATGCAATCCGCTTTCGCAAAACATCTGCAATTTCCCTTGCCGAACGATTCCTTTTTTCAGGTGGAACTATTTTTGCCATCAGCGTGGCAATGTTTTTTCCTTCTTTAAACCCTATGGATGTTAATAATCCATCTTCAGTTTGCCCAACAATGGTAAAGAATGATTTCATCTCGGGGACTTCTTTTCTGAGGATTTCCTCCACTTGTTTGGCCACCCTTTCGGTTTCTGCTACATTGGTACCTACTTCCGTCTGGAAAACAATGGTAACATCTCCGGCATCGAACTCTGGGATATAATCAGTTCCCACATTCCTGGCCAGAAACAGCGTAACAATAAACAATCCTAAGCTGATAGCAATAACCATGGACCTGTGACGTACCGACCATTCCAGCCCTTTTTTATAAGCGTTTTCAAGGGCTACAAACAGTTCTTCGCTGAGTTTATAGAGTTTACCATGTTTCTTTCTTTTTTCCTCTTCCGCTGATTTTAATAGCAATGATGCCATCATTGGTGTAAGTAATAAAGAGGTAACAAGCGAAGCCAGTAAAGTTACCGAGGTCAGGATAGCCAGCTGTTTAAACATAATGCCAACAAGCCCACCCATGAATACCATTGGCAGGAAAACGGCTATAATCGTGAAGGTGGATGCTGTAATAGCCAGTCCCATTTCTCCGGTAGCAAAGATGGCGGCCTGACGCGGACGTACTCCCTTTTCAATATGGCGCGTGATGTTGTCTAAAACTACAATGGCATTATCCACCACAACCCCTATGGCTACAGCCAGCGACATCAGGGAGAAGATATTAACCGTGTAACCGGCAAAATACATATAGATAAAAGCCACGATCAGTGAAAAAGGAATACTCAGGATCACAATAAGGCTGGAACGGTAGTTTCTCAGGAAAAGGAAAACAATCAATACGACAAATAATGCTGCATATAAAATTGTTTCCGTCAGGTTATTAATGGAAGCGGTTACCAGCTCCGAACTGTCCATTAATTCCGTGATTTCAACATCCGCGGGAAGAATCCTTTGTATTTTTTTTACTTCATTTCTCAAGGAGGTGGCCACCTCGACCGTATTGGCGCCTGATTGTTTCTGAACCAGCAAACCAATAGCGTGCTTGTTTCCCACACGGATAATTTCATCCTTTTCCTTGAACCCGTCAACTACAGTAGCAATGTCTTTCAAATGGATGATTTTTCCATTGAAACTGCTAAGCGCCATATTTTCAATTTCCTGAATGCTTTCGAATTCTCCAGGTACACGAATAGCAAATTCATTGCTGCCTACCTTTATAATTCCTCCCGGAATATTGATGTTTTCAAGTTTCAGGAATTGGGATAGCTGGGTAATTGAAAAATGGTAAGCCTTCAGCTTTTCAGGATCAATATTGATTTTTATTTCCCTGGAAGGTTGTCCCAGGACCAGGACAGAACCCACTCCCGGAAGTTTCTTCAGGGGATTGGTAACTTTATCTTCAATGATCCTGGAAATGCCATTATAGCTTTCTTTTGCATTTACCCCATAGATAATAACAGGAAGCATCGAACTGTTGATTTTAAAAATGGTAGGATCTTCTGCCGCATCAGGCAATCTGCGTTTGGCTAAATCGATCAGATCCCGGGCATTAGCGGAAGCCTCATTTAAATCAGAACTCCAGGTATATTGAAGTGTGATGAAAGAAACATTTTCTTTCGATTTTGAGGTTATCTTTTTCAGGTTTTCTGAACCCGATAAAGTTTCTTCAAGCTTCTTGGTAACCTGCTGCTCCACTTCTTTGGCTGAAGCCCCTGGATATACAGTGATAACAGTTAAGGTTGGCAGTTCTATATCGGGAAGAACATCCGTGGGAAGCATTTTTAACGACACAATACCAAAAAGCAACACGGCTATAAATATCATAGCAGTGAAAACCGGTCGTTTTACTCCTATTTCAGGAAGTTTCATGGATCAAAGATTTTAAGGTTATTTTTTCTGAATTTCAACAACAGAACCATCAGAAAGTTTTGCCTTTCCGACACTGACTACTGTTGCCCCATTGGCCAAGCCATCAACAAGCACAAGATCTTTCATGGTTTGAAGCTGCCTGACCGCCTGACTTTTCGCTTTTCCGTCGATGACCATAAAAACATAATCATTGGAAGTACCAGGTTTCCGGTAAATGCAGGAAACGGGGATGAAAATGCCATTGGCCGGAGGAAGTTTGATTTCGAGATTTGCATACATTCCTGGTTTCAGGGCATTGGCCGGATTGTTAACTTCCACCTCAATGGTAGCAGTGCGGCTTACGGCAGAAAGGACAGGTCGGATATAACTTATCCTTCCTTCAAAGGTCTTCTCCGGCAACGCATCAACCCGGATGAAAGCTATTTGTCCGGTTTTAATCCAGGATAATTCCTTCTCATTCACTTCAAAGGTTACTTTGACAGGATTGAGCTGCATGAGTTTTAAAATCCCTGGGTTTACTGACAAATTTTGAGCATCAATGGAAGGTAAAAGTGAAAAGTTTTCTCCTTCATGAACAAAAATATCCACCACGGTGCCGTTAAACGGAGCAATCACCTGAGTGTTTTTTTTCATCATTTCAACTTTTGCCATCGAGGCGTCAAGGCGTGCTTTCAGATGATCATACTCCATCTGGCTGACGCTTCCCTTTTCTTTCAGGCGGGAAATGCGGTCGAAATCTTTCTGAAGAGCATCATTTTCAACCACAGCCTGTGTCAGCATTTCTCCTGATAATTCTGCCAGAAGACATCCCTTTTTTACGGTTTCCCCCAGCTTAATATTCATTTTTTCAACCTTGCCCGGCAAGGTCGCCCCAAGGTTAGCCTCTTTGTTTGGCAACACATTTCCTGAATAATTCAAGGTCGGAATGTAAGGCTTTAATTCTGCCTGTGTTGTACCGACGAGGACTGCCTTGTTTTCCTCGTTTTTAATTTCTTTTCTTGCACATCCTGCCATAAACAGCGAAATGAGAAGAACTAATGAAATACTTTTTTTCATAGGATTATTTGTTTTCTTTTTGGAGTTCACCACTGACTTTTAAAAGGAATGTATGATTGACTTTTGTTTCGGTTTTAGCATCAATATTTTCAGCATAAGCTTTTTGCCACATGGTTTGTGCTTCAAGCACATCGCTGGTTTTCAGCATACCTTCGGAAAACTTATCGTTGGTGATTTTAAGATTTTCCAAAGCCTGGCCGAGCGAACGGTAGGTCAGTTCTGTCTTTTTCAATGATTCATTGTACTGGTATTGGGCTTGTTTTACCTGTAGTGAAATTAATTCCTCTGTCTCATCCAGTTTGAGTTCGCTGACCTTCATCTGATGCCGGGCAACATGCAGGGTATGCATGCGTTCTCCCCAATGCCAAAGAGGTACTTTACAAACGATTCCAACATTGAAATCTCCTTCAAATTCCTGCTTGAAACCATTATATGGGGTTGGGTTCATCCAGCCATAATTGGCGGTGAGCCCGATATCAGGTAAAAATCTTGACTTCATGATATTGACCCCGGCATTGGCAAGATTGACATTGTTTTTCAGGATGGAAATTTCCGGGCGGTTTTGCAGGGCTGCTTGCGTGCGATCCGATGAAATGTCATTTGTTTTTATTTCAGTAATTGAATCTGAAAGTGCAATATCTGCTTCGAGAGGCAAACCAATGACCTGGCATAAAGCCATTTTTGAAAGGACAAACCCGTTTTCTGCCTTCATCAGGTTAAGCTCCGCCTCATTTTCTTTGACTTTCGCCTTCAACAGATCATTACTGACGATTATCCCCTCCCTTTCATAATTTTCAAGATCATAAATCAAATGGGTTAACATCCGCTGATATTCCCTTGCAAGTTTGACTTTTTCCTGCACGGAAGCGACCCTCCAGTAATCTTCATCTACCTTATAGATTAACTCTGATGCTTCCAGTACCTGGTTTGACCATGCAATCTGCTCCATAAACTTTGCTGACTTGTATGCGTTGAATATCTTTCCCCCGGTAAAAATTGGTTGAGTCAGGCCAAAGTTGAACATGTAGATATTTCTCAGATCAATGGAAAACCCATCTTTGGGCATATAAGCATACTTTTGAAAAACAGGATTGCCGTTTTTATCAAGCACCGGCTGATGGGTAACCGGGTTGATCACAATATCATTCGGCCCAAGCTTACTGGGATCCAGTTCGCCGTCAGGAGTAATTGCGGAATATGGAATTACCGGAAGATACTGGTTTTCGCTTAATAACCCCAGCTTTTTTGTTGAATGCATATAGCTTCCGGTAAAACCGAAGTCCGGAAAAAATTGTGTAAAAGCCGCCTTCCTTAAAGCCGTGGCAGCTTCAGTATTTTCCCTGGCCATGGCTAATTTTTGATTATGCTGCAATGCCATCTCCCGGCATTGGGCAAGACTTAATTTTTGTTGTGAAAAAACCGAAAAACCAAACGGGAAGAGAAACAGAACAGATAAAAAAACTTTAATCGATTTCATTTTATCAAGCATTTGACTATTAGACTAAAAACATTGAATGGTCGAAAATGAGGTAAAAAAATTACCGCTTTATAATACCAAAAAATAATACATCAATCAACTGATCGAGCCTTGCTTCAAGATGATTTTCTCCGATATGGGTAATGAATAATGGTATTTCAAGTCCTTTCATTGCCGTCACAATCGCCACAGAAGTAAGGTAAGTATCCTCGATATTAAATTCATTGTTAACCACACCTTCATCCAGAATTCTTTTTATTATATTGATTTCTTCTTTATCATATTTTTTTCGGATTTGTTCTGCAAAATCAAAGTGCGACAAAAATTCAGTCTTTAAAACACTGTACAGGTTTAGGAAATTATCAAAACCACGCATCCTTTCCATAACATATGCTTTTAATTTTTCCCGGGGATCTGTTTCATTATTTATGGCAACCAGAATCTTTGCAATAAGTCCAAGAACTTCCTTGTCAACAACAGCGCGGAAAATTTCTTCCTTGTTCTTATAATAATAGTATATGGAGCTTTTTCCTTTTCCGGTTGCCCGGGCGATATCTTCCATCGTTGTTTTATGAAAACCAAAACGGGAAAAAATCTCTCTGGCAACGTTCAGGATAGTTTCCCGTATTTCATCTTTTTGAATCATTGTAATAAAATTGACGTTTCGACTAAAACGGTCCAAAATTACAAAGTATTTTTATATGCTCAACAATTTCTGGAAAATTTTTTTTGCGAATCAATTATTGCCTTTTCGGTTTCATAAAAACTACGTAACTTTGTGCTGTTAAGAAAATAACAAAAGCTATATGAAACCAACTCATATTGAACATCTTGGAATTGCAGTAAAAAATCTTGAAGAGAGTATTCCCTATTATGAAAAATTGCTTGGAACAAATTGTTATTTAGTGGAAGAAGTAAAGGATCAAAGAGTCAGAACAGCATTTTTCATGGTGGGACAAACAAAAATTGAATTATTGGAATCCACGGATCCGGAGGGTCCTATAGGAAAATTCCTTGAAAAGAAAGGGGAAGGAATTCATCATATTGCTTTTGCCGTTGAGAATGCAGGAAATGCTTTGATGGACGCCGAAGTACAGGGATTGTCACTGATTGATAAGGTTTCAAGGAAGGGCGCTGAAGGCATGAATATCGGTTTTTTACACCCAAAGTCCACGCATGGTGTACTGATAGAATTCTGCAGCAAATAATTTAATTTCAATACAATCGTAAATCGTAAATATCCTCCCTCTATGGCACTCGAAAATAAAATTACCGAACTCCTTGAAAAGCGCGAAAAGGCAAAACTTGGCGGCGGAGAAGAGCGGATAAAATCCCAGCATAAAAAGGGCAAGTATACTGCCCGTGAACGTATTGAAAAGCTGGTAGATGACGGAAGCTTTGAAGAGTATGACATGTTTGTTTCTCACCGATGTACAGATTTTGGTCTGGAAAATGAACATTATCTCGGTGACGGGGTGGTTACGGGACGCGGAACAATTGACGGACGTGTTGTTTTTGTATTTTCCCAGGATTTTACGGTTTTCGGAGGTTCATTATCTGAAACCTTTGCGCGAAAAATCTGCAAGATCATGGATCAGGCCATGAAAGTTGGCGCTCCGGTAATCGGAATCAACGATAGTGGAGGAGCCCGTATCCAGGAAGGAGTGAATTCTTTGGCGGGCTATGCTGAGATTTTCATGAGAAACATTGCTGCTTCGGGAGTAGTTCCTCAGATTTCTGCCATTTTCGGACCCTGTGCCGGAGGCGCTGTTTATTCTCCTGCGCTCACTGATTTTGTCATTATGAGCGAGGATTCAAGTTACATGTTTGTTACCGGCCCGAAAGTGACCAAGACAGTCACAGGTGAAGACATAACCACAGAAGATCTTGGTGGGGCCTCAATTCATTCTACTAAGTCCGGAGTTGCTCATTTCCGCGCCGAAAATGAAGACGAAGGCATTTTACTGATCAGAAAACTTCTGGAATATCTTCCTCAAAATAATCTGGAAGACCCCATCACGACAGAATGTAAAGACCCCATTGACAGGCTTGAAGATTCCCTGAATGAAATAGTTCCCGTAAATCCCAACCAGCCCTATGATGTTAAGGATGTCATTTACCGTATTGTTGACGAACAACAATTTCTTGAAATCCATCAGCATTATGCCAAAAATATTGTAGTTGGATTTGCAAAATTTAATGGGATTCCATGTGGGATTGTTGCCAATCAGCCTAATTTTTTAGCCGGCGTTCTTGATATTGAAGCCTCCAGGAAAGGAGCAAGATTTGTACGTTTCTGTGATGCTTTCAACATCCCCATCATTACTCTTGTTGATGTTCCTGGATTTCTTCCCGGAAGTTCTCAGGAGTATGGAGGAATTATTATTCACGGGGCAAAGCTTCTTTTTGCTTATGGTGAAGCTACAGTTCCAAAAATAACAATTACCCTGCGGAAATCGTATGGAGGAGCACATGATGTCATGGGGTGTAAACAACTCCGTGCCGACATGAATTATGCCTGGCCCTCCGCCGAGATTGCAGTAATGGGCCCCAAAGGAGCCATTGAAATTCTGGAAGGAAGAAAAATTAATGAGATCCAGGACGCAAGGGCAAAAGTAAAATATGTTTCCGAAAAAGAACTTGAATATAAAAACAAGTTCGCAAACCCTTATGATGCAGCTAAATACGGTTATATTGATGATGTAATTGAGCCGAGAAATACCCGGTTCAGGATAATCCGCGCCCTGCAGACACTGCAGACGAAAAAAGACAGTATGCCGCCTAAAAAACATAGCAATATTCCATTGTAATCCCTAACATCATCTCCCATGGTTCTTTGTGATCAGATCCCCGTCAGCTTATCAAATATAGACAAACTGGCAATTATCATTACGGTTGTTGGCTATGTTGTTGTTTTTATCTCTTTGTCGGTTCTTGTCATTGTTATCGGAAGAATTGCAATCATTCAGCAATTCTTTATCAAAATTAAATTAAGGAACAGAAAAAAAGAAACAAATTCCACGGAAAGTGTTCCGGAAGTTTCAATCAGTGCAGATGAAAATGCAGCCATTTGCACCGCGCTGTATCTTTATTTTACGGAATTGCATGATGATGAAAAGTATGTGATGACCGTGAAAAAGGTTTCCAGGAATTATTCCCCCTGGAATTCAAAAATATACGGAATCATGAATCTTTCCAAGCGCGGGTAATTGAAGTTTAACATGTTAATGAATAGCAGATGAAAAAATTTAAATTTACCATTCATGGTAATGCTTACGAAGTAGAGATTCTTGGCTTTGAGGAGAATATCGCCAAGGTAGAAGTGAACGGCACACCGTATGATGTTGAAATTCATCGCGATCTGAAAATGACAAAAACCCCTACCCTGGTTCGCGCTGAAGCCCCTCAGCCCAAAGGGAAAGAAACACGGATTCCCAAAGTGCCTTCCAGAACCACCAACTTGGCTGTCAAATCTCCCCTGCCGGGAACAATCATCAGTATTTTAGTTAGTGAAGGAGATAAAGTAATCATGGGACAGAAACTTCTGACCATGGAAGCCATGAAAATGGAAAATAATGTACTGGCCGAAAAAGCCGGTTGCGTCAGGTCTGTTTTAGTTAAACCGGGAGATACCGTACTTCAAAATGATGTTTTAATAGAAATTGATTAATCTGTGCTGTTTATGAGAAGCCGAAAATTAGGAAACCAAGCCAGGCCTTCATTGAATAAAATACTGGTCGTTTTTGGTATCATTTTACTGCTATTTGTTATTAAACCATTTGTATTTCAGGTATTTGGACAGGCAACAACAGCCTCGACGGATATGGGTGGTTCCTCGGTAAACAGTGTTCAGGGGGGATTGGAAAAATTTTGGAATTACACCGGATTTGCTAATTTCCAATGGGGAAATCTGGTAATGATCATCGTAGGATTGGTATTTATTTTTCTTGCTATTCGTTATGAATATGAACCCCTGCTTCTGGTCCCGATAGGTACAGGAATTCTTATAGGGAACATTCCCTTTCTTCATAATGCTAATCTTCAAATAGGAATTTATGAACCCGGAAGCGTTTTGAACTACCTTTATTTCGGGGTGATCAAAGGTATTTATCCTCCATTGATATTTCTGGGTATTGGAGCGATGACGGATTTTTCGTCCCTGATTTCGAACCCTAAGCTGATTTTACTTGGTGCTGCAGCGCAACTTGGAATTTTTATCACTTTTCTGGGAGCGCTTGTTCTGGGATTTTATCCCCAGGAGGCAGCAGCAATTGGAATCATTGGAGGCGCAGATGGCCCGACAGCAATCTTTCTCTCCTCAAAATTGGCCAATGGTATTAATATTTTACCCAATGGAGAAGTGGTTAAAAACCTGATCGGCCCCATTGCGATTGCCGCTTACTCATACATGGCCCTGGTCCCGGTAATTCAGCCACCTATCATGAGATTATTAACGACAAAAAAAGAAAAACTGATCCGGATGAAGCCTCCACGCCAGGTTTCAAAGCAGGAGAAAATTTTATTTCCGATTATTGGATTGATTTTTACCACTTTTATTGCACCAAGTGCTCTGCCGTTGCTAGGGATGCTCTTTTTCGGAAATATTCTGAAAGAATCCGGCGTTACCAAAAGGCTGGCCAATACCGCCAGTAATCCCCTGATAGATATTGTTACTATTCTTATCGGGCTGACTGTTGGGGCCAGTACCCAGGCCGATATTTTCCTGACCCCGCAATCTATTCTCATTTTTGCTCTCGGAGCATTTTCATTTATGATTGCCACCGCGGGCGGTGTTATTTTTGCCAAAGTGATGAATCTGTTTCTAAAACCTGAAAATCATATTAATCCTTTGATAGGGTCAGCCGGGGTTTCGGCTGTGCCCGATTCTGCCAGGGTTTCTCAAATGGAAGGTCTTAGGGTTGATCCTTCAAATCATTTACTTATGCATGCCATGGCGCCCAATATTGCCGGGGTAATCGGTTCAGCAGTTGCCGCGGGCATTTTACTTAGTTATTTGATGTAGTATTATGCTTATAATAGGTATTGCCGGTGGATCCGGATCAGGAAAATCAACCGTCGTTAACCAAATCATAAAACGGCTTCCGAAAGAATCGGTAACGGTTATTCCCCAAGATGCCTATTACAAAGATAACGGACATAAATCCACGGAAGAGCGGGCAAAAATTAACTTCGACCATCCCTCTTCCATAGAATGGAACCTCCTTATCAGACACCTTGTCACCCTGAGGGAAGGCAATTCTATCGAGATGCCGATGTATTCGTATGTTACCTGTGCCCGCTCAAAGGAAACCATCCCTGTTACCCCTTCAAGAGTGATTATTGTTGAAGGTATACTGATCCTTACCAATCCACGGCTGAGAAAAAGCATGGATATTAAGGTGTTTGTAGATGCAGATGGCGATGACAGATTGATGAGAATTATATGGCGCGATATCGAAGAACGCGGCCGTTCCTTTCAACAGGTTTTAGAGCATTATGAGGGTTTCGTAAAACCCATGCATTTGCAATTTATTGAACCCACCAAACGTTATGCAGATATAATTGTACCCCAGGGAGGACAAAATAAAGTCGCTATCGACATTCTTTCTTCCAGGATTGGGTCGCACTTAAATCCAATGCTGCATGACAACAAGAGCCGCTAACCATCTTTGTCAGGAAACCAGTCCTTATTTATTACAACACGCCTTCAATCCTGTGGACTGGTATCCATGGAACGATGAAGCATTATCGAAAGCAAAAGAAGAAAATAAGCTGCTTATCATAAGCATAGGGTATGCCGCCTGCCACTGGTGCCATGTAATGGAGCACGAGTCTTTCAATGATGAGGAAGTGGCTGCTTTAATGAACAGACTCTTTATTTCTGTGAAAGTTGATCGTGAAGAAAGACCAGATGTAGATCATTTATATATGAGTTCCTGTCAGCTTTTGGGAAGTCGCGGAGGCTGGCCATTGAATATTATAGCTCTTGCCGACCAGCGTCCGGTATTTGCCGGAACCTATTTCTCTAAACGGGATTGGATTTATATTTTGAATTACCTTTCAGCAATACATGCGGCACAACCACAGGAATTGATAGATCAGGCCCAAATAGTATCCGAGGGGTTCAGGAAAATTCATTGTCCTCCAACAACTGGTCAAAACTCCCCTAAAGATAAATACTTGCCTGAACTGATTTTCTCCATTTGGGAAGAAGAGCTTGATTTTAACCAGGGTGGAACCCTTGGTGCTCCCAAGTTTCCTATGCCCGCCAACCTTTCTGCGATCCTGGCATTCGGGCAGCAGGGCCACAATCAAAAAGCCGTTCAATATGTGTTAAATACACTGGACAAGATGGCCATGGGGGGCATTTATGACCATATTGGAGGCGGATTCTCGCGGTATTCTGTCGATGGACAATGGAAAGTTCCCCATTTTGAAAAAATGCTTTATGACAACGCCCAGCTTGTTTCCCTTTATTCACAAGGTTTCTTGCTTACTAAACAGGATTCTTTGAAAATTGTCATTCAGGAAACCCTTGATTTTATTGACAGGGAACTAACTCATCCCGAAGGAATTTTTTATGCTTCTCTGGATGCTGACAGCCAGGGGAATGAGGGTGATTTTTATACCTGGACTTCTGGCCAGATCAGAAAGATACTTAGTCTAAGCTACGACCCTGAACTGTTTCTTGAATATTTTTCCTGCCTAGAGGAAGGAAATTGGGAGCACGGATTAAATATTCTCCGTAAGACCTCCGACCCATCAGTACTCCTTGAAAAATACGGAATATCAGAAAAGGAATTATCAGATTATATAAAAACCTGTCAATCAATACTGCTTAAGGCCAGAAATTCCCGGGTACACCCTGGAACAGATGATAAAATTCTGACCGGATGGAATGGTTTAATGATCAATGGATTACTGGAGGCTTCAAGGGCACTTCATTCGACGGAAATTCTGGGGAAAGCTATAAAAGCCGGAACTTTTTACCTTGAACATGTCTTAAATCATGATGGCAATATTTACAGGAATTATAAAAACGGAAAATTCTCAATTCCGGCTTTTCTTGATGATTATGCTTTTCTTATCAGCGCTTTTCTTGAGCTTTATCAGCAAACATTCGAACTTTCCTGGATAGAAGCAGCCGATAGATTAACCCGGCAAGTACTCACAAAATTTTGCTCAGAGGAAGGAATATATTTTTACCTTTCTTCAGGCAGGGATTCCCTGCTGATTCAGAAAACAATGGAACTCATTGATCATGTTATTCCTTCATCAAATTCCCGGATGGCAGAGAACCTGTTGCTCCTGGGTTATCTTAATAATAAACAAAGTTATATTACCCATTCCGAAAAAATGTTATCTGGTATGTTGCCCACAATGCGACAAAACCCCGGATTTCATTCCAGATGGTTTGCATTATTAAATCAAATGGCAAACGGACCTCTTGAAATCCGCATTTCCGGGTTTCACCGAATGCAAGTACTAGAAGAATTAAGGCAAGTGTATTTATCACAAGCAATTTATTGCGGCAACACCGATGTAAAAGCCATGAAAATGCCCGAAGATCTTAATAAAATGGAAAAAACAAAGATTTATATTTGCCATAATCAAACCTGTTTTCCTCCGGTTTCAAATGTACCGGAGGCACTTGAACTGATTTTTCAGAAATGGCCTTTGACGAATGAATAGTAAAATTTTGTATGTTTGATCCTTAAAAAATAAAACCAATGGAAACTTCAAAAGCGCTAGAAATTCTAAAAATGGCCATTCTTATGGAAAAACGGGGCCATGCATTTTATTCAACCGTCGCCAGTAATTCAGTCGATGAAGAAATAAAACATATTTTTCTTACTATGGCCGATGAAGAAACCAAACACGTAAAATTTCTATCGGAACAATATCTTGCCTTTGAAAAAGACCATACCTTTAAAAAAGTCGAACTCCCCAACCTGGCTGAAGAAGAGTTTACTAAGCTTATTCTTTCAGAAAACATAAAGAAGAAGATCTCTTCAGCTGGTTTTGAGGCTGCCGCTATCTCTGCGGCCATTGATTTTGAAAAACGGGCGATAGAAGTATATTCCAACCAGGCAGAAACAACGGCGGATTTAAATGAAAAAGCCCTTTATCATTGGCTTGCTGATTGGGAAAAGGGTCACCTGAAAGTACTCAGCGACATGGACAATGAACTGAAAGAAAAGATCTGGAATGATAATCAGTTCTGGCCGTTTTAAATGGAAGTTCTCATCGCCTCTACGGGATCAAGCCGTGAAGCAGAATAAGCCGGAACTATTCCGGAGATCAAACCAATAACAGCGGATACCCCGATTCCCAGTAGAATATTTCCCTGGGTAAGGATCAAATGAAATTCTGTTATATTGGACACGACTACCGTCAGGATCAGGATGATTAGTAAACCGAAAACACCTCCGATCAGGGAAAGGAAAATAGCCTCAAAAAGAAACTGAAGCAGAATAAAATAGTTTTTTGCCCCAAGTGCTTTCTGTATGCCAATGATACTGGTCCGTTCCTTAACGGATACAAACATAATATTGGCGATTCCAAAACCCCCGACAAGTAGAGAAAACCCTCCAATAATCCAGCCCACCGTTGCAATTACAGCAAAAAGACTATCAAACCCTTTGGAAATAATGTCTGTTTCATTGATGGAAAAATTATCCTCGGCTGAAGGTTTTAATTTCCTGATGGAACGCATAATACCTGTAAGCTCATCGGTAAGCTCTTCGTTGGAGACCAATGGCTTGGCCTTAACAATAATGGTCGTTCCCACTTCATTCAGATCAACCAGAGATTTAAAATAATTGATAGGAAGAAAAACTGCCTTATCATTTGAATTTCCAAACAAGTCCTCCCCTTCTTTTTTCATTACTCCAATAACTTCTACATTTCTTCCGAAAATTTTAATTTTTCGTCCGACAGGTTCCAGTCCCTGAAAAAGATTTTCTGCAAGATCAGCTCCGATAATCGCAATGTTTTTTCCGCTGGCCGATTCGGTTTGCGAAAAATATCTTCCATCAGAAAGCTCAAAGGCCCATACTTTATCAAACTCCTGGGAAGCCCCAAGGATTCCAATATTTTCCATGTAGTTGCCCTGGTATTTAACCGTTTTATTGACTTGCGACATAAAAGCAACAGCATCATTCAGGTTGCTTCTTTTTTCTATTTCCCGCATGTCTTCAAGGGTAGCCTCCGGTCGTTGATAGTATTTCCACCAGGGATAATCTCCGCCCATGGCCCACGGCCACTTTTGAATGTAAAGCACATTGCTGCCAAGGGAAGCGATACTTTTCCTTATGGCACTCTCCATGGAGTCAAAAACAGTGAATACCGAAATAACACAGAATATCCCGATAGTAATTCCTAAAAGAGAAAGGATTGTTCTCACTTTATTAACAATAATCTCTTGAAATGCAAATAAATAGCTTTCTCTGATGAGGCGTAGTATCAGGATCATAAAATGCTCACTTTCCTTGTAAACAAAACGTAAAGATAATATTTAATCATCATTCCTTTCTTGAGATTGGAAAATCCGGGTAAAATTGGTATCATTGCACCTTAAGCAAATTTTGTTTGTTAGACGCCAAATGTTCATTGTCGTTACAATCTGAATTTATATGGTTGACCAGGTAAAAATAAAAACAGCACTGATCTCGGTTTTTTCAAAAGACCGGATTGAAGAAATTGCCAGAAAGCTGGAAATTCTTAATATTCAGTTGATTTCGACAGGCGGTACCTATGATTTTTTGAGTGATAAAGGGGTGAATGTGACTTCCATTGAGTCCATTACTTCCTATCCTTCAATTCTGGGTGGCAGGGTAAAGACATTACACCCCAAGGTGTTCGGAGGAATTTTATGGAGACGGGATCAGTTGTCTGACGTGGAAGATGTAGAAAAATATGAACTTCCTTCCGTTGACCTGGTTATTGTTGATCTTTACCCGTTTGAAAAAACGGTTGCTACTTGCACTTCAGAGGTAGAGATCATTGAAAACATAGATATAGGAGGAATATCATTGATACGTGCCGCAGCTAAAAACTTTAAACACGTGCTTGTGGTTCCTTCTGCTGATTTTTATGATGAACTTATTGGTTTATTGGAACGGAATAAAGGATTTAGCAGTCTGGCAGACAGACAATTTTTTGCCACAAGGTCTTTTCGTATTTCTTCGCATTATGATACTTGTATTTTTAATTATTTTAATGCAGAAAAAAAGGTGGCGACATTACAACAAAGCGAACAGCATATTTTTCCTCTTAGGTATGGCGAAAATCCTCACCAAAAGGCTATTTTCCATGGAAATCTTTCAGATGCTGTGGTTCATTTGCATGGCAAGGAACTCTCGTACAATAATCTTGTCGATGTCGATGCCGCCTGTCAGTTAATTAGCGAGTTTGAAGAGCCGACAGTGGTTATTATTAAACATACTAACGCTTGTGGGGTGGCCAGTAGAAAAATCCTGAAAGAAGCTTATCGGGACGCCCTGGCCTGCGATCCGGTATCTGCCTATGGTGGCATTATCATCGCCAATCGTACGATAGATAGAGATACGGCAGAAGAATTGAATAAACTATTCTTTGAAATTTTAATTGCCGATAACTTTGAAAATGATGCCCTCGAACGCCTGAAATCAAAAAAAAATAGAATAATTTTGCAGAAAAATTCCTTTCAGCCCCCTGATCGGCAAATGAAAACCATCCTTAACGGGATACTAGAACAGGATAGAGATCTCCACACTGAACGTGAAAACGATTTTCAATTTGTAACTAAAAGGAAGCCAACACAGAAGGAATGCAGGGAATTATTATTTGCAAATAAAATAGTGAAGCATTTAAAATCAAATACCATTGTTTTAGTCAAGGACCACCAACTGGTTGGATCTGGTGTTGGCCAGACCTCCCGGGTTGATGCCTTGAAACAGGCAATCATCAAGGCGGAGTCGTTTGGTTTCAATATCAATGGAGCAGTAATGGCTTCTGACGCCTTTTTCCCCTTTCCCGATTGTGTTGAAATTGCTTGCAATGCCGGTATTTCTTCGGTTATTCAGCCAGGAGGATCGATAAGAGACGTTGATTCCATCAACTTTTGCAATGAACATGAAATGTCCATGGTTTTTACCGGGACAAGGCACTTTAAACATTAAAATCATTTAACATGGGATTGTTTACCAAAGAAATAGCAATTGACCTGGGCACCGCTAATACCATTATAATCTATAACGATAAAGTTGTAGTCGATGAGCCTTCCATTGTTGCCATAGAAAGGAGTTCCGGAAAGATCATTGCCGTGGGCAAAAAAGCCCAGATGATGCACGGGAAAACACATGAAAATATTAAAACCATCCGTCCTTTGCGGGGTGGGGTAATTGCCGACTTTCAGGCAGCTGAGCACATGATCCGTGAGATGATTAAAATGATTGATCTCCGGAAATCCTGGTTTCCGCCTGCCCTAAAAATGGTTATCTGTATACCCTCAGGCATTACAGAGGTGGAGGAAAGAGCGGTTAAAGACTCGGCAGAACAGGCCGGAGCCAAAGAAGTGCGCCTGATTCATGAACCTATGGCAGCGGCCATTGGAATCGGAATCGACGTTCTGGAACCGATTGGTAATATGGTTATCGATATCGGAGGTGGAACCAGCGAGATCGCCGTAATAGCTTTGGGCGGTATTGTAAATAATAAATCAATCAGAATTGCAGGAGATGAGTTTAATTCCGACATCGAAGAATATATGCGTAAGCAACATAATATCAATGTTGGAGAACGGACTGCTGAAAGAATAAAAATTGAAGTAGGTGCCGCATTAGCTGATATTGATAATCCTCCTCCCGATTATGCCGTACACGGCAGAGACCTTCTCACCGGTATCCCCAAAGAAGTAATTGTTAATCATGCTGAAATAGCACATTGCCTTGATAAATCTGTTGCCAAGATTGAGGCTGCCGTGCTCAATGCACTTGAGATGACTCCACCCGAACTGGCATCTGATATTTTTGAAACAGGAATTTATCTTACCGGCGGTGGCGCATTACTCCGCGGACTTGATAAACGCTTACATCTGAAAACCAAGCTGAAAGTTCACGTTGCTGAAGATCCCTTACGCGCCGTTGCCAGGGGAACAGGAATCGCTTTAAAAAACTTTGATAAATTTACCTTCCTTATCAAGTAAATTAACTCATGCGGAATCTTTTCATATTCCTACGGAAGCATTATTTTTATTTTCTTTTTCTGCTTCTCGAAGGAATATCTTTGTTTCTGTTCTTTAGTTTTAATGATTTTCAGGCAAGTAAGCTAAATTTTTTTTCTGAGACCATTTCTGGCTCTGTCAATGCCACCTTTAGCAATGTTTCAGAATATTTTTATCTGCGGAAAACAAATAAAGTCCTGGTTGAGGAATTAGCTAAACTGCATTCCCGTCTTCCCGATGCTTTTTATAGAACAGACACCCATTCTTTTTACAGAAATGATTCCTTGATGAAAGTGGAATACAAATTTATAGGGGCCAAAGTGATCAGCAACACCACCAACAGGAGAAATAATTTTCTGATGATTAATAAGGGCAAAATCCATGGAGTCGAAAACCATATGGGCGTTATTATCGGAAATAAAATTGTTGGACAAGTTGTGAGCGTTTCTCCACGGTTCAGCTGGATAATGTCGGTTTTAAATAAGGATAGCCGCATATCGGCAAAATTTAAAAAGAATAATCAATTGGTAAATGTAGAATGGCCGGGCGGAAATTATCGTTTCGGCGATGTGAAAGAAATTCCTAAACATGTGCAGATCATTGTTGGCGATACAATTATTACCAGCGGTAATTCCGATATTTTTCCAGAGGGATTGATTGTAGGAACCATAAAATATTTTACCATTGCCAACGATGAGAGTTTTAACAATGCTTCCGTTTTATTTTCTACCGACTTCAACAGCCTTGGCTATGTCGAGGTGGTGGTGGATATGATGCGAAAGGAGAAAGAAGCCCTGAAGGCTTCTTTTAAGTCACAATGACAATTATAACAAAATAGAGTGACCACACAATCGGTTTTAATTCATTTTCTGCGATTTTTCTTCCTGATCTTGTTTCAGGTTCTAATTCTTAATAATATTAATCTGGGTGGATACATTAATCCATTGTTCTATATTTATTTTATCCTATTACTCCCCTTTTTTATTCCCAGATGGCTATTGCTGTTCCTTGCATTTGCTTTGGGAACCGGTGTTGATCTCTTCACAAATACTCCTGGCCTTAATGCTGCTTCTTGTGTAATGATGGCTTTCTTTCGCCCACTTATCATTACTGTTATCTCCTCAGGCCCAGAATCTTTGATCGGAGAGAGCCCCTCATTAAAAAACCAGGGATTGAAATGGTTTCTTTATTATTCATTGATCCTGATCCTGATCCATCATTCTTTTTTATTTTATCTTGAGATTTTCAGGCTCAGCGAATTTTTCAATACCCTACTGAGGGTCTTGTTAAGCAGCGGATTTACCCTTTTTCTTATATTTTTAAGCGAGTATTTATTTTCTCCCCGGGACAAATAAAAAACCCGTAAAAAACGGGTTTAAAAATTCTGAGGTTTCGAGCGGAGTCGAACCGCTGTGGACGGTTTTGCAGACCGCTGCCTAGCCACTCGGCCACGAAACCAGAATAAATTCGGGTGCAAAGGTATAAAAAACTTTCAAATCGTACTTATTCATTTCTTCCATGAGCTTATATAGCTAACCTGCTGCATTTTTCCCCCAACCGGAGGATTAATTTTTGAGATCTTGATTTCTATTTGTTCGATTTGCCCGAACTCTGATTGTAAACCATCCAGAATCCGCCTGGCCACATGCTCAAGCAAATAGGATTTTTTTTCCATTTCTCGTTTTACCAGCTGGTAAACAGCTGTGTAATTAAGCGTATCGTGCAGATGATCCGAAATCTCAGCTTTCTGGGTCTGAACTTGCAGTTCAAGATCAATCATAAACCTGGTCCCGATAATCTGTTCCTCTTTAAAACATCCATGGTAGGAAAAAAACTCCATTCCCTCAAGCAAGATATTACCCATTGTAAGCGGTTTTGAAAATCCCGAAATTATTAATTTCCGCTGAATATTCCCACATTTTTTGAAATTTCAGTAAGTTTGCGCCTAAATACAAGGGACATAAAAAGCATGGAAGACAAAAATTTACCGAAACCGGAAAAGGCAGCGAGATCGCTAAATTTCATTGAAGAAATTATTGAGGAGGATTTAAGGAATAATGTTTATGGGCAAAGGATACATACCCGGTTTCCCCCGGAACCCAATGGATATCTGCATATCGGCCATGCAAAATCTATATGTCTCAATTTTGGTCTGGGGAAAAAATATAATGGAAAAACAAATCTCCGTTTTGATGATACCAATCCTGCAAAAGAGGATGTAGAGTATGTGGATTCTATCATGGAAGACGTCAAATGGCTGGGCTTTGACTGGGAAGACCGCTTGTTTTATGCCTCTGATTATTTTGAGCAGCTTTTTGATTATGCCCTTGTGTTGATCAGAAAAGAGAAGGCTTATGTATGCGATATGTCGGCGGAGGAAATCAGTGAAACCCGCGGAACCCCTACCCGACCGGGAAAGGAAAGCCCTTATCGCAACCGTAGCATGGAAGAAAACCTCGATTTATTCCACCGGATGAGAGCTGGTGAGTTTGCAGACGGGTCAAAAGTACTCAGGGCAAAAATAGAGATGGGATCACCGAATATGCACATGAGGGATCCTGTCTTATACCGTATCATTCATACAGCACATCATCGTACTGGTGAAAAATGGTGCATTTATCCCATGTACGATTTCGCTCACGGACAGTCTGATTCCATTGAAAGGATCACCCACTCCATTTGTACCCTTGAATTTGAAGTACATCGCCCGCTCTATGACTGGCTGATCAGGGAAATCGGGATTTATGTTCCCCGTCAGATTGAATTTGCCCGCCTGAACCTGAGCTATACTATTATGAGCAAGCGAAAATTACTGGAATTGGTGCAGGAAAAAATGGTCAAAGGCTGGGATGACCCGAGAATGCCGACAATCTGTGGATTAAGGAGAAGAGGATATACCCCTGAATCTATCCGGAATTTTGCCGATTTAATCGGGGTAGCCAAAAGGGATAATGTGATTGATGTCAGCCTGCTGGAATTCTGCATTCGGGAAGACCTGAACAAACGAGCAAACAGACTCATGGCTGTGTTAAACCCGGTAAAAATTATTCTTGATAATTATCCTGAAAACCAATGCGAAGAAATAGATGCTCTAAATAATCCCGAAAATCCAGAATCGGGCACAAGAAAAGTTCCTTTTTCCAAAGAACTTTATATTGAAAAAGAGGATTTCATGGAGGATCCACCAGGTAAATTCTTCAGACTTGCCCCTGGAAGAGAGGTCCGGCTGAGAAGCGCCTATATTATTAAATGCGAGAACTTCGTGAAAGATCCGGTAACGGGGGAAGTGACGGAAATTCATTGTACCTATGACCCTATGACCAGAAGCGGAATGCCCGAAAGCGGTCGTAAGGTAAAAGGCACCCTGCACTGGGTTTCTGGTAAACATGCAGTGGAAGCAGAGGTCCGTCTGTATGACCGCTTGTTTACTGTTGAAAACCCGGATAACGCCGAGGAAGGGAAAACATATAAAGATTATCTGAACCCGGATTCCCTCAAGACCATAACCGCCTATCTGGAGCCTTCTGGTATTCAGGTCAGACCCCTTGAAAAATTTCAGTTCGAGCGCATCGGATATTTCTCTGTTGACCCCGACTCCTCCATTGAAAAGCCCGTCTTTAATCGTGTTGTAGCCCTGAAGGATTCATGGGCAAAAAGTGAAAAAATGAAATAAAACTTGTGTATTTTTTGAAACTATTATATCTTTGCACCGTAATTGTCCGATGGTGTAACTGGCAACACAAATGATTCTGGATCATTAGAGTCTAGGTTCGACCCCTAGTCGGACAACAATCAAAAAACTCAACTAAGTGTAATTAAATTAGTTGAGTTTTTTATTTATCGAACGGCTCTCTTTAATAATTTCCTCCAGTTTGAGAAAAAATCAGTATTCACAGTTAAAGTATAAGTTTCGCCTTTTGCTACGGTATATTCAAATGTTCCTTTTTTCTGTGTCGATAAATTTGTAAGATCAACCCATCTGCTACCCGATATGCATCCGTATCTTTCGCATTTTAGGGGATTTAGTTCGGCTCCATAACCTCCAAAATACACTTGAATTTTATCGTCTAATAGCAATGCCAGAATCGATAAAACAACAGAAATTAACTTTTTCATGGGATGTTTTTTATTGTTAAAAAATAACCGGGTCTTAATGGCAGTCAAAATTCAAAATTAGCCCCAGGAACCACATTGAAATTCATTAATTTAAGTTGCTTAACCCATTTCGGATTCTCGTTAGAAATTCTGTCTTGCCCAGTGTCCCTGCAATATCCATCATTCCCGGACCTTGATTAGAGCCAACTATCAGCAGCCGTAGCGGGTTCATTAGTTGTCCCATTTTTACCTGGTTTTTCTGCGTGAAATTCTCAACCAGGGTGTGAACTGTATCATGATTGAATTCGGATAAATTTTCTGCTTCCGTAGCGAAAGCAGCGATCAGACCAGCCGTTGTGCTTCGCCAGATTTTGCTTTTTACTTGTTCGTTATAGGTTTTTGGCGGGATAAAGAAAAACCAGGAATTATTCCAGAGATCGGGCAGTAGATTGACCCGCTCTTTAATCAGGTGAATGACTTTTATCATATACTCAGGAGATGCTGAAACCCCGTGTTGTTCAAGCTGGGGTGCCAGTAAAGATAACAGGACATCATCTGTTTTGTGTGAAAGGTATTGGTGATTGAACCATTTAGCCTTTTCGGGATCAAATTTACTGCCGGACTTTCCGATACGATTCAGGGAAAACTGTGCTATCAGCTCTTCCATTGAAAATAATTCCTGTTCAGTCCCCGGGTTCCAGCCAAGGTGAACAAGAATGTTAATGAAAGCCTCCGGGATATAACCTGTTTCCCGGAATCCTGCATATATTTCCTTTGTTTTCGGGTCTTTCCACTCAATTGGGAACACAGGAAAGCCCAAGCGATCTCCATCCCGTTTACTGAGCTTGCCATTACCATCTGGCTTAAGAATAAGAGGGAGGTGGGCAAACTGCGGCATAACACCTTCCCATCCGAAAAACCGATAGAGTAAAACATGAAGTGGAGCCGAGGGAAGCCATTCTTCTCCACGGATCACATGGGTAATTTTCATCAGATAATCATCTACCACATTAGCCAGATGATACGTTGGCAATCCGTCAGATTTGAATAAAACCTTGTCATCCAGGTTAGCCGTATGCACGCGGACTTCTCCCCTGATCATATCCCTCAAATGGATCGTTTCGTTTTCAGGAATTTTAATTCTGATCACATATGGATGGCCAGACTTGATCCTGGAAGCCACCTCGGCTTCACTTAAAGTCAAAGCATTTTGCATTAAGACGCGTGATCTGAAATCATATTGAAAAGCTCCCCTCCCCTCTGCTTTCGCTTTTTCACGCCGGAGTTCAAGTTCTGCCTCAGTATCAAAAGCATAATAAGCATGACCTTTTTCAAGAAGAATTCGGATATATTCCTTGTAAATTTCTGAACGCTCCGATTGCCTGTAAGGGGCATAAGGCCCTCCCTGAACAACATCTTCATCGAATAGAATTCCGCACCAGTTAAGTGATTCCAGGATGTACTGTTCAGCGCCCGGAACAAAACGATTTTGATCGGTATCTTCAATCCGAAGAATCAACTTCCCTCCCATTTTACGGGCAAAAAGATAATTATACAAAGCCGTCCTGACTCCGCCAATATGTAGGGGACCTGTGGGGCTTGGTGCAAAACGCACCCGTATGTTCTCCTGTTTCATTCTGATCGGTTTAATTTTCTTCTGGCTATCCAGATTGCGAAAATACGTTTTTATCATTATTTGACGGGATTTAAGCAGCCTAAATTCGTAATTTTGTTGAAATTAAAAATAAACGGAAACACCGGCCGTTCCTTTGTTGAAAGCTAAATGGAATTATGGAAGACCAGATCCTGATTAAAAAACTGGAAGAATTCATACATAAGTATTATAAGAATCAACTGATCCGTGGTATAATCCTTACCCTTATTCTACTTATTGGAGTATATAGTTTGCTGGTTGTCCTTGAATATTATCTTCATTTCAATACAACAATCAGAACCATGGCTTTTTTGGCATATATTGCCCTGGTGCTAATTACTACCAGCTTTTTAATCCTGATACCGGGATTAAAAATGTATAAAATTGGTAAGGTTCTTTCTTATGAACAGGCTGCTGTCATTATTGGAGAACATTTTAAAGACATTCAGGATAAACTCCTGAATACAATTCAATTAATACAAAAAAAGAAAGCTAGACCTGAACAACTGGAGCTTATTGTCGCAGGTATCGAGCAAAAAACCAAGTTTATCAAGGTCTTCAATTTCAGAAAAATCATTCAAATAAGGAAAAATTTTAAATTCCTGAAGTTCATTATCCCGGTTATAATTTTATTACTTTTTTTAGGAATATTTTTCCCTGATATCATTTCAGGCCCTACCCGTCGCCTGGTTTTATTTAATAGTGAGTTTGCCATACCACTACCCTTTCAGTTGAAGATTGAAAATGAAAATTTTCGGGTAATGCAGCAAGAAGATTTTGAATTGAAAGTTAGTCTGAGGGGGAAAGAAATACCCAAAGAGCTATTTGTTAACTCCAACGGAATCAATTATAAAATGAAAAAGGAAAGTCCATTTATTTTCACTTACATTTTTAAATCTCTTCAAACAGATATTAGATTTTTTGTTCAGGCCGGAAGGTTTAAAACCAATGAATGTAGTATAATTGTATACCCTAAACCAACCATTATTCATTTTGAATTTACATTTGATTACCCGGAGTATTTAAAAATGATACCCGAACATGTTGAAAATTCTTCCGAAATAGTTATTCCAGAGGGAACAACTGTTAACTGGAATATTTTTACTAAAGATGTTGATGAGGTTGTATTAAAGTTTGAGGAAAATGTAGTTCGGTGTAAGAAGGAGTTAAAAGAAAATTTCAAGTACTCTAAATCATTTACCGAGTCAACATCTTATATTATTCTTCCGGGGAATAAATATACCTATAAAGCAGATTCGCTGCCTTGTAGAGTTTCGGTAATTAAAGACGCTTTCCCAAGCATTTCATTAATTCAGGACAGGGATTCATCTTTTTCTTCAAGAATATTTTTTAAAGGTGTTATAAAAGACGATTATGGGTTTTCAAAACTAAATTTTAATTATGCAATAAGCGATGGGGATAATAATCTGGAACGCAAAATGCAATCGGAATCTTTATGGATAAACACAGAGACAACAAGCCAGTCTTTTTTATTTGATTTCAGCCTGAACGAAATTGAGGTAAAGCCGGGAGAGAGCATCAGGTGCTATTTTGAGGTATGGGATAACGATGGAATTCATGGACCAAAATCCACAAAATCGGAAACGTTGATTTTTTCTATGCTAACCATAGAAGAAATTGCAGAAACAACAGAAAAAAGTAGTAAAAAAGTAGAAGAAAATCTGGAAAAAAATGTCAAAGAATCAAAAGCCATAAAAAAGAAAATTGAGGTATTGCAACGCAAAAGGGTTGAAAAAGAAGTGGTTAACTGGCAAGAGAAGAAAACTGCTGAGGAATTGATTAAATCCTTTGAAAAACTATCTGATGAAATTGAGAGAATAAGCAAGGAAAACCTTCAAAATATTCAAAAAGAACAGGATTATTTTAAAACTAGCGAAAGAATTTTGAATAAGCAGAAAGAACTAAATAACATGATGAAGGATCTCCTAACCGATGAAATGAAGCGAGAAATCCTTGAAATGAAAAAATTATTGGAGCAGGCGGATAAAACCAAAATGAATGAGTTGCTGGAAAAAATGAAAATTTCTAACAAAGAAATAGAGGAGCAGTTGGATAGAACTCTGGATTTATATAAAAAAATTGAATTTGAAAGGAAAATGGAGCAGGTGATCAAGGATATTAGGGAACTTGCAAAAACGCTGGAAGACCAGGCTGCAGAAACTAACAAGGCTGAAAGCAGTAAGGAAAAACGGTTGTTGGAGCAGCAGAAGATCAGGGGCAAGTTCGATTCCGTAAAAAATGTGTTAAACGGACTTGAAAAGGAAAGCAAAGAAATGGAAGGTGTTGCCAATATTGAAAAAACGAATGAGGAGCAAAAGAAAATTAGCAAAAATCTAGAGCAAACTGAGAAATTGCTGGATAGCAAGAATATAGTGAGCGCTCAAAAGTTGCAGAAAGAATCAGCAGAAAAAATGAATAATCTGGCCGAGAAATTGGAGAATATGCAGAATGAAGCAGAAGAAGAGGAAAATGCGGAAAACGCAGAGAGCTTAAGAAAAATTCTGGACGATTTAGTAAACTTATCTTTTGATCAGGAAGAACTGATTTATGAGATTAGAAATATAGGCAGGGGAGACCCAAGGTTCCAAGGTCTGATAGTCAGACAGGATGAAATGTCTAGTAAAGTAAAAAATGTGGAAGACTCTCTTAATGAATTAAGCAGAAGAGAACTTGCATTAAAGCCAATAGTTGCAAAAGAGGTTACCTCTATTAATGCTAACATCCGCAAATCTGTTGATATGTTGAATGAAAGAAATATTAGCGGTGCAAATGTTTCACAACAGTACACAATGACTTCCATGAATAACTTGGCAATGCTTTTATCCGAGGCTTTAAGTCAAATGAATATGGATATGCAGATGAATTCGCAGAATAAAAGTGGAAAGGCCTGCAAAAAACCTTCAGGGAAACCCGGTAAGAAAACAGCGAAAAGTATGAAGGAGCTGCAAAGCCAGATTAGCCAGCAAATGAAAAAGATAAAAGAAGGAATAGAGAAAAATAAAAAAGCAGGGAAACAGAATACTTCAGCAAATAGCGAGTTGAATAAGCAAATAGCAACACTCGCGGCTCAACAGGAGTCATTGAGGAGAGAAATGCAACATTATCAGGAAAATTCAGATCAATCAACTCTTCAGGAAAAAGAAAACATGAATAGTATCATAAAGGAGATGAATGAAAATGAACGAGATTTGATATTCAGTAGAATTTCACAAGAAACTTTGAACAGACAGCAAAGAATACTGTCAAGGCTTTTAGAAGCTGAGAAAGCTGATGAAAAAAGAGACTTTGAAGAAAAAAGGCAAGCCGAGCAACCAAAAATTAGTATTTTTAGTAACCAAAATGAGAAAATCAAGTATAATTATAAAAATGAAAAAGAGAATGAGATATTAAAAATGTCGCCTCTCCCTTTGAAAGTATTTTATAAGAATAAAATAAGTTCATATTTGATTAAAATGCAGTAAATTATGAAAAAAGCAAGTAAAGAAATCGACATTAATGGTATTAAAGAAATTTTCATATTAGAAAGGTTTGTTGAGGAGATTTGTGATTTTTATAATATTAATAATGAGTACTTTGGAAATATTTTGCTAGCAACAACGGAAGCTGCTGCTATTTTACTATCATTAAATGATATAAGTGAAAAGGGAAAACTTCTGGTTCGCTTCGATCGGTCACCCAAAGGACTTATGTTCAAAATAAGAGTAACTGATGAAGGGAATTCGGGCATAAATGAAGATATTCTTGATCAGGAAATTAGAAAACATAAGCTATCAAAGGAAATATTTATTGTTAAAGCTTTGGCAGATGAAATAACCATTTCATTAAGCGGGAAAGACATTGTACTGATTTTTTATGTGTCGAGCATGAATTATGAAAAATCACTATTAAGAATTAATAAACTAAAGGAGTATTGGGAACAAAGAGTTGCTGTAAGTCCGAATAAAAATGGATAAATCAATAAACTTTTTTTTTGAGGTTGAACCTTTCACTTTTCAAAAAAGGAATTTAGTAAGAGACTGGATTATACTGATTACGAGTGGTTATGAAGTTCAGACGGGAGCAATAAATTTTATTTTTGTTGATGATAAGGGTCTCTGTAAAATTAATAGAAAGTATCTTAAAAACAACAAGTTAACTGATATAATAACGTTTTCTTACAGTGAAGATTCATCGGTAATAAGCGGAGATATTTTTATTAGCATCACAAGGGTAAGAGAGAATGCAAGGATTTTTAAAAGTACCTATACCAAAGAGTTACACCGGGTTATGATCCATGGTGTTTTGCATTTATTAGGATTGAGTGATGGGACGGAAGAGGAAAAGGAAACGATGCATAAGAAAGAAAATGATTGCCTGGCTTTACTGAGAAGGATGGACAAACTACCTTTAAAGAAGAAAAATTCCTGATCCAATTGTTTTTGTAAATTTCGTTTTATTTTTTCCACATGAAACATTGATGGATGGAAATAATTTATGATGTTATCGTTGTTGGTGCCGGACATGCTGGCTGTGAAGCAGCGGCTGCAGCTGCGAATATGGGATCGCAAGTTCTTTTGATTACAATGAATTTAATGAATATGGCCCAGATGTCTTGCAATCCATCGATTGGAGGAATAGCAAAAGGGCAAATTGTTAGAGAGATTGATGCACTAGGGGGAAACTCTGCCATTATTTGCGACAGGTCGACAATACAGTTTAGAATGCTTAATTTGTCAAAGGGGCCTGCAATGTGGAGCCCGAGAGCCCAAAATGACCGGATTTTATTCTCAATGGAATGGCGGAAAATTTTAGAACAAAATTTAAAAATTGATTTTTGGCAGGACACCGTGGAAGAAATTCTTATCGAAAACAATCGAGTTGTTGGTGTACAAACTGGAATGAAAATAAAATTTTCTAGCAAATCAGTTGTTTTAGCAAACGGTACTTTCTTAAATGGCATCATTCATATCGGCGAGAACCATTTTTCGGGTGGAAGAATAGGAGAGAGGGCATCGAAAGGACTTACCGAAAATCTTATTAATTTAGGGTTTGAATCGAAGAGAATGAAAACGGGGACTCCTGTCAGGGTAGACGGAAGATCGCTGGATTTTTCTTTAATGGATGAGCAAAAAGGGGATGATCCGCCGGAACAATTTTCTTTTATTGGCAGCATGCAGGCAATGGAACAGAAAAGCTGCTATTTAACCTATACAAGTTTGGAAGTTCATGACATTTTAAGAACAGGGTTTGAAAAATCTCCGATGTACTCAGGAAGGATTAAAGGGAAGGGGCCTAGATATTGTCCTTCAATTGAAGATAAAATTGACCGTTTTGCAGAAAAAGAAAGGCATCAGCTGTTTATTGAGCCAGAAGGACGGGACGCAATCGAGTATTATGTGAACGGATTTTCTTCTTCTCTCCCAGCGGAGGTTCAGTTTTCTGCTTTAAGAAAGGTAAAAGGATTTAAGCACGCAAAATTTTTCAGGCCTGGTTATGCAATAGAGTACGATTATTTCCCTCCTTTTCAGTTAAAGAGCACATTGGAAACAAAGCGAGTTGAAAATCTTTACTTTGCTGGTCAGATTAATGGAACAACGGGATATGAAGAGGCTGCGGCGCAGGGGATTATGGCAGGAATCAATGCCCATTTAAAGAATATCGGAAAACGAGAGTTCGTTTTAGGTAGAGATCAGGCCTACATTGGTGTTCTAATTGACGATTTAATTACAAAAGGAACTGATGAACCCTATCGCATGTTTACATCAAGGGCAGAATATAGAATTCTGTTAAGACAGGATAACGCCGACATTAGGTTAACTCCATTATCGTTTTCGCTGGGCTTGGCTTCGGTAGAAAGAATGAAAGCCGTTGAAAAGAAGTATGCAGCAATAAATGCAACCATTGGAATCATTAAAGAGACGAGCATTAGCCCTGAGCACGTTAATGCACTTCTTGAGAAAAAGGGAACTCCGGTGATAAATCAAAAATCAAAAGTATCAAGCATTCTTTTAAGACCACAAATTCATTTAAATGATTTAATCGAAAATGTTGACACTGTTAAAAAGGCTATTAATAAAGGGGGAAGGGATTTATTACATGAAGAAATTGTAGAGGTGGAGTTACTGATAAAGTATGAAAACTATATAGAAAAGGAAAAAGAAATTGCGGAAAGACAAAAAAGGTTAGAGGATTATTCTCTGAATGAAAATGTAGATTATTCAAAGCTTACTTCTTTATCCATGGAAGCAAGGGAGAAACTAAGCAAGATTAGGCCAAGAACAATAGGACAAGCCTCAAGAATAAGCGGAGTTTCTCCGGCAGATATTTCTGTTTTGATTGTTTTTCTTGGCCGGTAATGTATTTGTTTCACGTGAAACATAATTTAAAATGCAAGAAGTATTAACTCAATGCCCTGTTTGCTCAGGATCTGATTTTTCAACATTTCTTGAAGGGAAAGATTATTTTTTATCGAATGAATCTTTCGTGATCCAGTCATGCAAGGAGTGCGGGTTTAAATTTACAAACCCAAGACCCGATAGCAATAGTATTATTTCTTATTATGATTCAGAGAAATACATTTCGCATAATGCTAAAAATGGAGGCTTGACAACAACTATTTATCGGCTCGCGAGGTATTTTTCAATCAGAAATAAGTATGCAATAATAAAAAGCCATTCACCGGGTAAACGAATATTGGATATTGGGTGCGGTACGGCAGAACTATTAAATTATTGCCAGAAAAAGAGAATGGAAGTTCATGGAGTGGAGCCAAACGAAAAAGCTAGAGAATTTGCCAAGACGAAGTATTCTTTAAATATTGTTGGGAATTTAAATGAACTCAAAGAAAAAGGTGAAAAATTTGATTGCATATGCCTTTGGCATGTTTTAGAACACCTACCTTCATTGACTCAATCCCTGGAAGATATCTCCTGCCTTCTTCAAATAGAAGGAATATTAATAATTGCAGTTCCAAATTCCGAATCCTGGGATGCGAAGCACTATAAAAAGTTCTGGGCAGCATACGATCTTCCTCGTCATCTTTATCATTTCTCGGAAAAAAGCATTATTCGCCTGCTTAAAAACCATGCATTGGGCATTATCAAAACTATACCTCAAAAGCTTGATGCCTTTTATATTTCACTTCTTAGTGAACGTTACAAATCGGGACATGGAAATTTTTTTATGGCTTTACTTCAGGGGATAATCTCTAACTTTCGGGCCTGGGAAAAGAAAGACGCTTATTCAAGTACGATCTTTGTGATAAAAATGGAAAATATTTAAAATTAGGCCCTGAGACGAATGAAACATCAGTAATATGGAATTGCCTCAACCCGGCTTAAAAAACCCGTTAGAAGAAAGATAACGAGATATTTTATATCGTATTGATTTACAGTATTATAATAGTAGAAAGTTGAAATTGCGTCTGCTTTTCGGAATACAATATTTTTCTGCTGCCTTTCTCTGCTTTACACTTATGTTTTTCATAAATGGGATCTGGAAGAAAAATAGCGACCCCAAAAACCGTGTGCGAATTTTTGAAAAGGTTCTGCACGATAAACAAATTGGTGCAAAAAATATTTTGCAAGGGAAAATGATACAGCTAGAAAAAGAATACAGTGTTTTTATGTTCAAGCACGATTCTTTGTTTTTCTGGTCAGATAATACAATTCCGATACCTTCAGATTTTTTCAATATCACGGCCTCCAAGGAGCCGGTTGTAATTCGGTTAAAGAATGGCTGGTACATGGCCCAGGGAAAAAGAGCCGGGAATTACTCCATGTTTGTTCTGGTATTAATCAAGCAGCAATATCCGTTTGAAAATGATTATTTAAAAAACCGCTTCCCAGAATGTTATGGAATTCCACCCGAAGTGGAAATTGACCTGAACAGAATCGGGACCCCCGTATATTTCCATGATGGCCGATATGCTTTGAGTTTATTCTTTCCGCCGAAGAATCATGTCAACTCAGGATTTACTGCGCTTCTTCTGACCCTGTTCTTGTTAGGCTTTCTTTTCCTGATTGCATTTTTATTTAAATTTCATGAAACGCTATCCAGCCGATCACCTTGGAGATATCTTGTAATTGTCGGAGTTGCAACAGATGTTTTATTTCTCCGTGGCCTGCAGTTTTATTTTAAGTTTCCCTCGTTCCTATATCAATCTGATTTATTTACTCCGGCCATTTATTCTTCCTCTTTATTACTGCCATCCCTTGGAGATTTATTGATTAATGCCATCCTGTTTTTAGCCTTATCTTATATTTTCTTTTTAACCTGGCCAAAACAACAACCAGCTTTATCCAATTTCAGAAATAAATTAATCAAACTATTTACTACCTTTTTCCTGGCCTTGTTTTGTTTTGTCGGGATTCTTTTTTATATCCATGGTTTTATTATCAATTCAATTATTCCATTTAATCTGCAGAACATTTCCAGTCTTGCACCTTATAGCGGATATGGAATATTTATCATCTGGTCAATTTGGACATGTTATTTTCTGATTTTCTGGAAACCCATATCCAACGCCTTTCATAACTTTAATCCGAAAATTAGAGCTGAAATTAATCTTCGAATCAGTATTCTTGTAGTCGTCTTTTTTTCATTTGTGAGCATGGTAGTAATCAATTATTCAAATTATTATAAGGAAAAAGAAACTCGGAAAATTCTGGCAATAAAGCTGGCGACTAAACGTAATCCCATAACAGAGGCCCTGTTTTCGCAACTTGAAAAACGAATATTAGCAGACTCTATCATATTCAGGATGGCCGGGGAGTCGTCTTTAAAAATGGATTCACTGTCACAACCTCTTGAAGAGTATCTGAAAAAAGCATATTTTAATGATTACTGGAGTAAATTCAACATTCAGATAACTCAATGTTCTGACAGTAAAAGACTTCAGGTCCAGCCACAGGGGTACCTGATAAGCTGTCAGGATTATTTTAAAAATGTAATTCAGGATTTTGGTGAGAATACTTCTTGCAGCAATCTTTATTTTCTGGACTATGGATATGGCAGGGAGAATTATCTTGCTGTTATCGGACTGCCTTCAAAACAGAAAAAAGAAAAGAATAATCAGATTAATCTTTATATAGAATTAAATTCGAAATATGTATTTAAAGATGTTGGCTATCCGGAATTATTGATAGACCGCAGACTTATTGAAATTCCTGACATTTCAGAATATTCTTATGCATTTTATCAGCATGGATATATACAATACAGCGCGGGAAAATTCCAATACTATCATAATCTTCAGCAGTACAGGCCGTATTTTAACGACAGACCTTTTTTTAATTTTTCCGGTGCTAACCATTATTTTTCAAGGTTAAGTGAATCTGGGGTTTTACTCATTAGTAAGAAACAGCAGAACTTCCTGACGACCCTGTCTCCATTTGCATACTTATTTTTATTTTTCGGGTTTTCCTCCCTTTTTATGTATGTTATTCTGCGGCACTCATTTTCAAATACAGTTTCATTAAAAACACTCCGCGATCGTTTACAGATTTCAATAATTGGAATGCTATTCTTGTCTTTTCTTGCACTTGGGCTGGTGATTGTCGTTTATATTGTGAGGCTTAACAACGAAAAAAACGACGATTACCTCAGGGAAAGAGCTTTATCTGTTCAGATGGAATTGCAGTATAAATTTGGCTCAACGGACAATGGTTTTCGTGAGAATGTCACTATTCTGGAAAATCAGTTAATAAAAATGTCCAACATTTTTTTCGCAGACATCAATATTTATGATCCAAAAGGAAGATTGCTTGCCTCAAGCAGGCCCCAGGTTTTCGACGAAGGACTTATCTCTGACCGCATTGACACTTATGCATTTCGACAGTTAAAATTAGGAGGACAGTCATTATATATTCACGATGAAAACATTGGGGAGCATAATTATAGTTCGGCATACATGCCTTTTTATAACAATGAAAATGAATTGTTGGGATATATTAATCTTCCATATTTTACACGGCAAGATGATCTCAGGAAAGAGATTTCGACCTTTCTTGTTGCCTTCATTAATATTTATGTATTATTATTCATTCTGGGTGTTCTTATTGCATTTCTTGTTGCCAAGTACATTACTTTACCGCTTCGCCTTTTAGCAGTTAAAATGGGGGATTTTAAACTGGGTAAACCAAACGAAAGAATTGATTGGAAAAGAAAAGATGAGATCGGGCAACTCGTGGAACAGTACAATAAAATGATAGAGGAGTTGGGTGAGAGTGCTCAAAAAATTGCGGTTTCGGAAAGAGAAGGAGCTTGGCGGGAAATGGCTCGACAAGTTGCACATGAAATTAAAAATCCGCTGACCCCGATGAAATTAAGCGTACAGCACCTGAAAAGAGCTTGGACGGATAAAGCAACAGGATGGGATACACGGTTGGACCGTTTTACTCAGACAATCACCGAACAAATAGATGCCCTTGCTGTGATTGCCTCGGAGTTTTCTGATTTTGCAAAAATGCCGGTTCCTCAAAATGAAAAGCTTGATCTTGAGGAAGTCCTTCAGGCTGTAATTTATTTGTACAAGGATTTTATCCAGATTGATGAAGATAACAGGCTCAAGGAAAAACAAGCTTTCGTTTGGGCTGACCGCAAGCAACTTTTACGGGTTTTTACGAATCTTTTCAATAATGCCGTCGAGGCCATAACAAATACCAAGGAAGGTCGAATAGAGGTAAGCCTTGAAGAGGAAAATTGCCACTTTATCGTGAAGATTCGGGATAATGGGAGTGGGATACCGATGGACAAATCAGATTATATTTTTCAACCCAATTTTACTACAAAATCAGGAGGAATGGGGCTGGGGCTTGCCATCGTAAAGGCAATTTTACAGGGAATGAACGGGTCCATTCGTGTTGAATCAGATCCCGGGAAAGGGGCTACATTTTTCCTTGAAATACCATCGTTCAAGGAGGGAAACAACAACAACAATTAAATAATGAAAACAAGCTTATATGTTTTGGTAATATTTTTGCTAATGAACTGCGGCTGTCATCGGGAAAAGCTCTCAGAATATTATTTTCAATGTAAAAACCAAACCTGGCCCAGATTCAATAAAATCACTTTCCTTATTCCAATAAAAAAGGGAAAGGAACAATATAATATCTACTTATTTGCCAATATGACCAGAGATTATTCCTATAAAAATCTGGATTTCAACCTGATACTGACCACTCCTTCCGGGGAAGAGAGGATTATGGAATACAATATAGAGGATGTCAGCATCAACAGAGAAAACGGTATTGAATTAAAAAGCGACCTTTATTTGTCAAAAGCAGGAATATTGTCCCTGGAGTTGGAAAACCTCATGCCGGTCATCAATCTTAAAGGGATTTCAGGCATTGGAATCCGGCTGACTGGTCAGGGAAAATAATTCAAGAATTCTGATTTTATCTCGAGCAATTTTCCTGGTCAATCCTTCCAGGGTTTTAAATTTTTTTTCATCCCTGATGCGGCAAACAAAATAGACGTTCAACGTTTGTCCATACAGATCATCATTAAAATCGAATAAATTGACTTCAACAGTAAGACTTTTTCCATTGATGGTTGGTCGTGTACCAATATTGGCCATCCCCAGGTAGATGCTTTCAGAATACACTATCCTTACAGCGTAAACCCCGTTAGGAATGAGCAGAGGAGTTTCTGCGGAAACAATAAGATTGGCTGTCGGGAAACCCAGTGTTCTGCCCAGCATTTGACCCCGAATTACGATACCAGTGATATAATACTCTTTCCCGAGCAATTCATTGGCAGTTTTTAAATCAGCCTTTATTAAAGCTGAAATAACAGCTTTGGGATAGCAAACGGAGTTCATGCAACAAAGCTACATAGAAAAGGCCGGTTTAGAAAAAACTGATTAATCCTGTTTAAAGATTACTGATCAAGGATTGCAATGCTGGCATCCAACATATCGCCAATGTAACGATAATTATGCATGCCATGGCTTCGGTCTGTAAGGTAACTTCTGAAATTCCAGACAACCGCAAACTCTTTCTGAGTATGTTTTTTCTTATAGGTAATGGCGTTTGTTGTATCAATGATACCTTTTGCCAGGAGTTTGTCACGCAGTTCATTCCATTTAACATCCATTTCCTCCTGTTTTGTTTCCATCCATGATTGGGTCACAGGAGCTTCGATGTGACAGCCAGTAACATTACAACCGCTGAGATTATCGCCTGCTACTTCATGGGTAATTTTCCAGGTATGTCCTCCGGTCAAATTACCAACAGCTTTTGCCATATGACAATTGCTGCATGAAGCAAGGGTACGGTGACTGGTATTACCGTAAGGAGTGCCAAATTCAAACATGCCTTTTCCGGCAAAAAGCAGTACCTGTGGACCATTGTGTGGTCCCCAGCTGGAGCCGCTTGCTTTTAAAGAATCATTTCCCAGGGGATCGGTTACCCAGGGGACAGTAGTCATTGCCTGATGGCAGCGGCCACAAAGATTTGAGGAGCCGTCACCACCCTGTAAATCTATAGTGGTCGTCAAATCAATACGAAGATTGAATGGGGAAGTTGTTTTTAATGTCCAGTCGGCGGTTGTATGTGTTTTATGAACATTATGACAAGTGCGGCAATTAATGGGTGCTGGATCACTAACAGGAGCATTAGTAGTGTCTTTTCCCGTTTCCACGGTCTCGACAAAACCCTGACTGGTATGACAGGCAGCGCAAGCTGTAAGGTTTTCATAAGCAGTACTTCCTGTAGCATGTTGTGAAGCATCGTATTGAAAAATTTTGGCCACAATGCTATCTGAAAGATTATGGCATTGGGTGCAGGTAGCATTGGCATCTGTACCATTTTGTCCTGCCGGACCCTGTGGCCCTTCCTTGGTGCAGCCCGAAAATAAAAGGCTAACAAAAGAAAGCATCACTCCAGCCACAAAGGATAAGATCAAAAAATTTTTCATTTTCTTTCAGGTTTTATTAATATTTCATTTATCACAGCAGACAAACATTTTTTTATATTCAGTAAACAAAAGTATTAAGAATTATACATGAATCCATTCACAGGTCACGGAGATTTATTACCAAAACAACGGAGATATGTCAACAAATCATTGATATTTCAATTTGTATTTCGCGAAATTGTCAGGATGCCTTTCTCTTTGAACTCTTTTAAAATGCGAATGGCACTTTCTTATGATATCCCTGTAAGATTAGCAATGTATCACGGGAGATCACTCCTGATAAATTCATCAGCAAAATCAGGGGTTTAACAAATAAGTTTGTTAAAGATATTAGCTTCAATAAGACAAGCAGCCGGTTTTTCCACTGCGGAAGTAGAATAATATTGACGATTATCCACAAAAACAACCGGGGCAAAAATATAATCAACACGCTTAACAAGTGCCAGAATTAATTTATCTCAGATCCTTCAATATAAATTTTTGTCAATCCGGAAATAACGCATTCAAAATGAGGAGAATGATTAATTAAGAAGTGAGTGTGAGATCAGGTATTGGGCGATTTGCACTGCATTTGTGGCTGCTCCTTTTCGGAGATTGTCGGCGACAATAAATAAATTAAGAGAATTTTCCTGCGATTCATCGCGCCTGATGCGACCGACAAACACTTCATCTTTTCCCCTGGATTCGATGGGCATGGGATAAATATTTTTTTCAGGATCATCTCGAACAATTACTCCATCTGTTTTTGTTATGACTTGTATCACATCCCGGATTTTGAAGTTTCTTAAAAATTCAATGTTCACGGCTTCGGAATGTCCTCCCAGAACCGGGACACGTACAATGGTGGCGGTGATCCCAATAGCATGATCGTTGAGTATTTTCTGGGTTTCTTCAACAAGTTTAATTTCTTCTGTCGTGTATCCATTGGGTAAAAAAATACCACCATGCGGAAACAGGTTAAGATCAATCGGATGTGGATATGCCATTTCGGCCTTTATCCCTTTTCTTTCGTTTTCCATTTGCCGTACAGCTTTAATTCCCGTTCCTGTTACTGATTGATAAGTGGAAATTACCAGACGCTTAATTCTATAAATCTCATGAAGCGGAGCCAATACCAAAACAAGCTGTATGGTAGAACAATTTGGGTTGGCGATAATTTTATTGCTGCGTTTAAGAATTTTAGCGTTTATTTCAGGGACGATCAGTGGTACCTCTAGATGCATTCTCCAGGCCGAAGAATTATCAATAACCGTAATGCCGGCTTCTGCATATTGTGGCGCCCATTCACGTGATACTGACGCACCGGCGGAAAAGATGGCAATATCTGGTTTCAGGGAAATCGCCTGCTTATGCCCGATTATGGTATAATCGCGATGGTTAAAAAGTATTTTTTTTCCGATTGACGACGGAGATGCCACGGGGATGAATAAATCAACAGGAATATTGCGCTCTTCAAGAACCCGGATTATTTCCCGTCCCACTAATCCGGAGGCCCCAACCACAGCGATTTTCATAAAAAACTTACCGTTTATAAGGAATGATATCTGCAAAGATAATTGAACAAAAGTTATCAACAGGATGTTACCTTTTGAATTTTTCAGGATTAAGTATAAAAAAATGAAAAAAGTGATCCTTTGTTTTATCCTCCTGACAAAAATCATCCATGGTCAGGTTAACGATAATTTTACTGATGGTGATTTTTCTAATACCCCAACCTGGGCGGGTGATATTAGCCAGTTCGAGATAAACTCAAATCATCAGCTTCATCTGAATTCCGACAGTGCTGGCATTTCTTTTCTTTCCACACCGAATGAACGTATAAGCATGACTTCCTGGAGTTTTTGGGTCAAGCTTTCTTTCAATACTTCGGGCAATAATTTTGGACGAATTTATCTGGTTTCAGATTCGTACGATCTTAAAAAGCCGCTGCAGGGGTATTTTTTACAGATAGGTGGAAGTGATGACAGCATTCGGTTTTTCAGACAAAATGGTGATTCTGTTCATTCGGTTTATTGTTTCCGGAAATATAAAATAACCCATTCGACAAACATACTTCGTTTTAGCATTCTGAGGGATGATATGGGAAACTGGGAGGCATTTGCAGATACTTCGGGAGGAACAAATTTTTATAAGGATGGTACATTCTCAGAGAATACTATCTCACAAACAACTTGGTTTGGAGTGTTTTGTAAGTACACCTCAAGTAATTCAAAAAAAATGTATTTTGATGATTTCGTTGTTGGGATCATCATCCATGATACGGCACCTCCTAGAATATTGTCATATACGATCAGGGATTCACTTAATCTTCAACTTCAATTCGATGAAAATGTAAACAAAGAGACCGCAGAGCAAACACTGCATTATTATCTCAAAGGGAGCGGGCAAAATCCGCTTCGGGCAACCCTGAATTCTGATTCCCCGTCCAATGTTGTTTTATTATTTGCGAATCCATTTACATCGGGGACTTTTGATTCATTGCGCGTAAACAACGTGAAGGATCTCGCCGGAAATATGATCAAGGATACGACTGTCGGATTTTGTTATTACATACCCCGTTCTTTTGATATACTGATTCATGAAATCATGGCTGATCCCGATCCCCAGGTTGAATTACCGGCAGAGGAATTTGTTGAGCTATACAACCGTACAGGATTTCCTCTCAGCTTGGAAAACTGGACTTTTCAGTTTGGTAAATCAGTAAAAAAAATTCCAGCTGTCAGTATTGTACCCGGAGGCTACCTTCTTTTGGTGAAGGACTCGTCATGGTTTATTTCTTATGGCAATTGTGTTCCCCTGTTTACCTCATCCTTTAGTTTGTCGAATGAAGGGTCAACCCTGGTTCTCAGGGATAAATATGGACATATTATTCATGCTATTTCATATGAAGACACATGGCTTACTTCCTCATTTAAAAAGGAAGGAGGCTGGTCAATGGAAATGCTTGATCCAATGAATCCATGTGGTTGTAAAGAGAACTGGACAGAAAGTACGGATCCTTCAGGGGGAACGCCGGGCAGGAAAAATTCTGTTTCGTTATCTCATCCCGACCTTCAGGGTCCGAAAATTGCCCGGGCATTCATTATAGATTCATTGACGATACATGTTGTCTTTTCAGAGGCAATAGATAGCTGTAGTTTGTTAAATTGCGAAACTTACCGGATAGTGCCTGGAGAAATCCATCCGGATCAAGTTGTTTTAATAGAACCCTATTTTGATGCAGTTGACCTAAAATTCCATTCTTCTTTTCACAAGGGAATTGTTTATCAGGTTGTTGTCTCTGAGGACATCCACGATTGTGTCGGGAATTATCTTGATACAGCAAAAATTGCCGAGGTTGCCATACCAATGGAAATTTCTTCCGGTGATATTATCATTAATGAAATTCTATTCAATCCGTATGCCGGAGGAAGCCGCTTTGTTGAGTTGTTTAACCGCTCATCGAAAGTGCTAGATGTGAAATCACTCATTTTATCGAAACAGGATTCTTCCGAGGGTTTCGAAAATAGCGGAAGCCCTATTATTGACGAAAGCTATCTTCTCTTTCCCTTTGATTTTCTATGCCTATCTCCAGACCGAGACGATGTTATAAACAGGTACCCGGGCCCATCGGATCGAAAATTTATTCAGCCGGAAAAATTTCCAATATTTGATAATGATTCGGGTGTTGTTGTACTTGTTCTTAGGGGAGATGGAAGCATTATTGATAAAATTCGGTATAGTTCAGCCATGCACTTTCCTCTGTTGTCGTCACAAGAAGGGGTATCTCTTGAGCGTCTCAATCCCGACCGACCCTCTGACGATCACACAAACTGGCACTCGGCATCGGAATCTACAGGATTTGCAACACCAGCCTATCAAAATTCCCAGTTTTTTCCTGATGACCTTTTTTCCTCCTCAATATTCCTAAGCCCTCGTGTATTTTCACCTGATAATGATGGGCATGATGATGGTGTAAATCTTTTTATAAAACCGGATGTCACTGGTTTCCAGGCAGATGTTGCTATTTATGATTCCAGGGGGAGATTGGTGAGAAAATTGGCGGGGAATGTTTTGTTATCCAGAGAGAACGTTTTCACCTGGGATGGTATCACGGATATGAATACCAAAGCCGCCCTGGGTATTTATATCTTTTTTATTGATCTGCTTAAGGCTGACGGGACGGTTAAACACTTTAAGCGAACGGTAGTACTTGCCGGAAAACTTTAACGCAATGCAGCGGCAATGGCTGCAATGCTGATTCGAATTTCGGGTATCACAGAGAGGGCGTTAATACAAGACTCTAGTGTTGCTCCGGTAGTGATGACATCATCAACCAGTAAAATCCTTTTTCCCTTCAGGGTGCCGGGATCTTTAACCATAAAAAGATTATCAACATTTTCCCATCTTTTAAACCTTGCTTTTTTTGTTTGTGTTTCATTGGCGCGGCACCGGATTAAAACTTGATTATTCATAGGAATTTTCATGGATTCTGAGAGGCCAATTCCGAACTGGTCGCTTTGATTATAGCCTCGTTTCATTAATTTTTTAGGATGAAGAGGGACGGGGATAATCAGATCACTTTCAATAAACAAGGACGATTGTAATAAGGCTTTGCCATATGAATTTCCAAGATAAACTCCGACATCTTTGCGTCCCTTATATTTTAGCTGATGAACCAATTGCTGAACGTTACTTCCCTTATGAAAAAACAAATAGGCTGAAGCGCTGTAAATATTTACCCTGCCCAGGAATAATTTGGAAATTGGATTGTCGGGAATTTGGTGATAATTGGTTTTAGGCAGATGAAATTCACAGAAGGTGCAGATCACTTTTTCATGGACCCAGAGGCTATTGCCACAGGCAGCACAAATTTTCGGGTAAACCAATGAAATAAAATCATTAATCCATAGCATACATTTGATTTTATGCTTAATCCCCCTTAGGTACAAAAGGTAATACATAAACAGATGGTTAATTTTCATATCCGGCAGTAAAAGATCTCAAAAAATACTGTAGGTTTGGGTATTATTTCCATTTTTTTATGTCGTCACCCCCATTGCTTCAAGTTCATGGTTTATCGGTTGAATTTCTAACTGATGGGGGCCGGAACACTGTAGTGGAAGGAGTTTCGTTTCAGCTAAATGAAGCTGAGACCCTTGCCATAGTTGGAGAATCTGGGTCGGGTAAATCGGTAACAGCCCTCTCACTTCTTCAGTTAATTCCCAGTCCTCCGGGATTCATCAGGGGGGGGACAGCTATTTATCATGATCATTCAGGAATAAAAACAGAGTTGATCGGCTTAGCTGAAGAACGGATTCGGGCTATCAGGGGAAGTCAGATTTCAATGATTTTTCAGGAGCCAATGACTTCGCTGAACCCTGTGTTTCCCTGTGGTGATCAGGTTTCAGAAGGAATAACAGAACATTTGAAGCTTTCCCGTAGGGAAGCTAAAGAGAAAACCCTTGAATTGTTCGAAGAAGTTCGCCTTCCAAGGCCACTGCAAGTTTTTTCCAGTTATCCTCATCAGCTTTCAGGTGGCCAGAAACAGCGTATCATGATCGCTATGGCTATTTCCTGTAATCCCCGCATATTGATTGCGGATGAGCCTACAACCGCATTAGATGTTACAGTTCAGAAAACCATTCTGGAGTTGCTTTCGACGCTTCAGGAAAGACGGAAGATGAGTATTCTTTTTATTACTCACGACCTGGGTTTAATTTCCGATTTCGCTCATCGCGTGATGGTTATGTACAAAGGAAAAGTCGTTGAGGAAGGAAAGACAAAAGAAATTTTTACACGGCCAATTCATTCTTATACCCGGGGATTGCTTGCCTGCCGGCCTCCTTTGAATGTCCGTTTGCACAGGCTTTCAACGATTGAAGATTATATTTCTTCTTCCGGCAATAGTAATGTGGAGGTTATTTCTCCGCAGGAAAGATCGCAAGTACACCGGGGGATATATGCAAACCCAGCCATCATCGAGGTTATGGGATTATGTAAATTTTTTACACAAAATACTTCTTTTCTGTTTGGCAGAGAAGTCAGGGTTCCCGTGCTTGAGCAAATTAATTTCAGTGTTTTTCCCGGGGAGACACTGGGAATTGTTGGGGAGTCGGGAAGCGGAAAAACAACATTGGCAAGAACCATGCTTGAGTTGATACCGCCCACTGCCGGCAGTATCATTTATAATCATACTGATATTACCAGAATCAATCGGGCTAAGTTTAAGCGATTACGAAAGGACCTACAAATCATCTTCCAGGATCCATATTCTTCGCTGAACCCCAGAATTGCTATTGGTTCAGCTATTCTTGAACCGATGTTGGTTCATGGGCTTCATGGGTCAGATGCCAAAAGAAAAGAAAAGGTAATGGAATTATTAACCCTTGTCGGATTGGAAGAAGAGCATTATTTCCGTTACCCGCATGAGTTTTCCGGAGGACAGCGACAACGAATTTGCATTGCAAGGGTTTTGGCGATAGAACCCAGATTAATCATTTGTGATGAATCTGTTTCTGCTCTTGATGTGTCCATTCAGGCGCAGGTTTTAAATCTACTGAATGAATTAAAAAGAAAACTGGGGTTGACTTATATTTTCATTTCTCATGATCTTTCCGTGGTCCGTTTTATGTCTGACAGGATCATTGTAATGAGAAACGGGAAAATTGAAGAAATGGGAGAAGCAGATGCGATTTTTTCCAATCCCCAATCAGATTATACTAAAAATTTATTAGCAGCAATTCCCAACACAGATAAAAAAGAATAAGTTATGGGCAAAAAAAAAATAATTACAAGCAAGGGAAGGGAAGCGAATGCCTTTGTTAAATCTATTTTGAATGTTTTCCAGAAAAACCCTGGGAGCAGTTTTAATTATAAACAAGTTGCACAGCGGCTCGGTGTTATTGACCGTGGGAGCAAAGACCTGGTCCGGTTGATCGTGGAAGAACTCTTTATGGGCAAAAATCTGATTCAGACTAGGCGGGGGAAATTTCAGATCAATGAGGCTAACGATAATTCTGTGAAAGGAGGACGATCACAAATTACTGGGATCGTAGACATGAAACAAACTGGTAAGGCTTATATCATCCCGGAAGATAAATCCGGAGATATTTTTATTTCTTCCGATAATACTTTCCATGCCTTGAACGGAGATACAGTAATGGTTAATCTGTTTCCGCTCCGCAAGGGGTATAAAAGGGAAGGGGAAATAGTGGAGATCATAAAAAGAAAGAAAAAGCAGTTTGTTGGCACCATTGAATTATCGAAAAAATTTGCCTTCATGATCCCTGACAGTAATTCCATGCCGGTTGATATTTTTATTCCCATCTCACAGCTTAATGGAGCCAGACAAGGGGAAAAAGTAGTGGCAGCGATTACAGAATGGCCGGCTCATGCTGAAAACCCCTTTGGGGAGGTATTGCGTGTACTGGGGAAGCCGGGTGACAATAAGGTTGAAATGCAATCAATCCTGGCCGAGCATGAATTTCCTCTTTCATTTTCACCTCAGGCTGAAAAAGAAGCATCAAGGATACCTGTGGAAATTCTTGATTCTGAGGCTATGGTCAGGAGAGATTTCAGGAATGTCCTTACTATTACCATTGATCCCGAAGATGCCAAAGATTTTGATGATGCTATATCGCTACAACCGGCAAGGCAGGGCCGCTGGGAAGTCGGTATTCACATTGCTGATGTTTCTTATTATGTAAAACCAGGATCCATCATTGACCAGGAGGCTTATGAACGAGCTACTTCTATTTATATGGTTGGCCGTACTATTCCCATGTTGCCAGAGCGTCTCTCCAATGAAGTTTGTTCCTTGCAGCCAAATAAAGACCGGCTTTGTTTTTCTGCAGTTTTTGAAATGGATGAACAGGGAAAAATTTATAATGAATGGTATGGAAAAACCATCATTCATTCTAACCGCCGTTTTTCCTATGATGAGGTTCAATCTGTCATCGAATCAGGGGAAGGCGAATATTCAAAAGAAATAGCTATCTTTAATAGGTTGGCTACCAGGTTAAGGGAAGAGCGTTTTGGCAGGGGGGCGATCAACTTCGAAACACAGGAAGTAAGGTTTAAGCTTGATGAAGACGGGAAGCCCCTGAGTATTCATATCAGGGAAATGAAAGATGCCAATAAACTGATTGAAGATTTTATGCTGTTGGCCAACCGGAAAGTAGCAGAAAAAATCGGGAAAAAAGCAGGAGATAAACCGGTTAAAACATTTGTTTACCGAGTCCATGACGAACCGACACCAGAAAAACTTGATACATTTACCCAGTTCATTGAACGACTGGGTTATCAACTTAAGCTCACCTCAAAAAAATCGCTTGCTCAATCATTTAATAATCTCTTCCAGGAAATAAAAGGAACCGGTACTGAAAACATGATTGAGACCATCGCCATACGAACAATGGCCAAGGCTTATTATTCTACTTCAAACATCGGACATTATGGGCTTTCGTTTCCTTTTTATACGCATTTCACCTCTCCAATTCGCCGCTATCCGGATCTTATGGTACATAGGCTGTTCTGGGATTATCTGCATGATGCACCCTCTGTTTCAAAAGAGTTATATGAACCCCGCTGCGATCATTCTTCTGAGATGGAAAGAAGGGCAACGGAAGCAGAGCGTATGTCGGTGAAATATAAACAGGCCGAATATATGCTGGATAAAATCGGTCAGGTGTTTGATGGTGTCATATCGGGGGTAAGCAAATGGGGAATTTTTGTCGAGATCATCGGAACAAAGTGTGAGGGGATGATCAGGCTTAGGGATATGGGGGATGATTTCTACTATCTTGATGAGGAGAATTTTCAGGTAATAGGTCAGAGGCTTGGATATCAGTTTAAATTAGGGGATAAAATTAAAATCCGTGTCAAGAAAATAGATCTTGGGCGGAAGCAGATGGATTATGACCTTGTCAGATAAACAAGTACAGAATCAAGCCAGCTTTCTTTTTTCGACCATTTCGAAAAAGCCTTTGTGGTATGTTTCGCTAATCGGAATGTATTTATCAGCGATTTTTATTCTGTTTCGTTCAATAGAATCAATTTTATCAAGGGCAATAAAAAAGGACTTATGGACACGGAAAAACTGGGTTTCCGGAAGAATCTCTTCTATCCGTTTGGCATTCATCAGGCTCATGATCCTCTTTGCCTGGGTAACAATTCTCCAGTAGTCGCCCATTCCTTCAATATATAAGACATCTGAAAAGAAAACCTTTTCCATCCTGGTTTCGGTTTTAACAAAGAAAAAATCTTCTTTTTTCGATATTATTCCTGGTTGAACATCTGTTCTGGGCTGTTTTTTTTCCTCTTTCGACATGCGCTCAAATATCTTATCTACTCCTTTGATAAATCGCTCGAAAGAAATGGGTTTAAGCAGATAGTCTACAACATCCAGTTCAAAGCCCTGTACAGCATATTCATCATAGGCTGTTGTGAAAATCACAAATGGACGGGTCTTTATTGCATTTAATAGTTGAATGCCTGACAATTCTTCCATTTGAATATCGAGAAAAATTAAATCAATCGGATTATTTCTGATATAATCAATGGACTCCAGGGCATTGTCAAAAGTCCGAAGGAGATTCAGGAAGGGTACCTTGGCTGCATAATCTTTCATGATTTCAAGCGCCAGAGGCTCGTCATCTATGGCAATACAATTGATTTTCATATTATTGGTATAAGATTAACTTTATATAAAATATATCCTGATCCTGCTTTATATCCAGGCTGTACCTCCCGGAATAGAGTAAATCCAATCTTCGCCGGATGTTGCTTAATCCTATTCCGCTAGTATTATCCTTGACACTAATTCCCTTGCGAAAGTAATTGGATACCTCAAAGGTAACTTGTCCTTTCTCAACGAACAAACGTATTTTAATGCCAGGAGACGGAACGTTTTTACTTCCGTGTTTAAATGCATTTTCCACGAAAGGAATGAGTAGCATGGGTGCAATTGTCAGGCCTTCCATATTCCCATGAACATCAACTAAAATAAAGTCTTTTTTTAGAATACGTAGTTTCTGAAGCTCAATGAAACTTTGCAGGTATTCCACTTCTTTTTCGAGTAATACTTTGTCGGTATTGGCATCATAAAGGACATACCTCATGATGGAAGACATTTTCATTATTGCGGCAGGAGCGTCGTCAGATTTTTTATAGACGAGCGAATAAATATTGTTTAAAGTGTTAAATAAAAAATGTGGATTTACCTGTGACCGCAGCAAAGCCAATTCACTAGATTGATTTTGCAGCATCAGTTCTGCTTTCATTTTTTGCGATTCAAACCATCCGATGGCAAGCCTGATCAATAATGCGTATATGGCAAAAATAATCACCATGCGCAATGAATTGAACCACCACAAACTGTTAATTATCAGCGGTTCATTTGGCTTGATGTGGCTTGCTCCTGGGAACTTCCAAAAAATGTATTCGAGACCAATTCTTAAAGGAATTAGCAGACAAAATACCGAAACAGAAATAATTGCCGGAACCATCCATTGCTCCTTTTTGAAAAAAAAACCAAAGCAATAATAAAGCGCGTAAAAAGTGATGAAACTTGTGATCGGATATATGGTTATTTCTTCAAATGGGCCATAACCCTTATCCGCCCGGAGAAGTATCGCCAGCCATGTCTGGTTGAACATATAAAGCCAAAAAGCAAGATGGATCAGAATTTTATACTTCTTTTTCATCGATGATGTTTAAAATCCTTGCCGAAATTACAAAATGGTGTCCCAATACTCCTAATGATTTCTTTTTTAATCTGTACCTGATAATATTCTTTCGCCAACCCCCTGATAAATGTCGATAAAATTATTTCGAAGGAAATAAAAAAAAAGCGGACTGAATGGTCCGCTCTTTCAGAAACATGTTCTGATTGTCATTTAATGAGGGTCAGTTCATCGATCAGGTTGGCAGCTCCTGCAAACTTATCAACGATAAATAGCACATAACGAATATCGACGTTAATGGTGCGTTGCAGCCCAGGCTCGAACATGATATCACCACTCATGGCTTCCCAGTTCCCATCGAAGGCAAGACCAATCAGTTGGCCGTCACCATTGATTACCGGGCTCCCGGAGTTTCCACCGGTGATATCGTTGGTGGTAAGAAAGCAAACGACCATTTCCCCGTTTTCTCCATATTGGCCATAGTCTTTCGTCTCAAAAAGATCTTTCAATTTCTTTTCAACAATAAATTCATCATTATCAGGATCTTCTTTTTGCATTACACCGCTTAATGTTGTTACATAATCATAATGTACAGCATCAGCGGGAAAATAATCGAGAACTTGTCCATAGGTCATACGCATGGTAGAGTTCGCATCAGGATATTTGACAAGATCAGGGTTCATTTCACGCAATCCTGCAATAAAAAGGCGATTAGAAACACTGATATTGGCTCTGGCAGCCCCGAAAGCAACCTGATTCTTGCCCGAAGCATCTGCCATTGATTTGTAGAGTTTCCATCCCAGGTCTTTTTTAAAAACTTTCAGGTTTGGTTTTTCAACAAATTTTGTTGCACTGGCCGCTGTTGCAAATATTGAGGTCGAATAAACATCTTCGGCAAAGGCATTAAAATCATTATTATATTCCTTTTCTATGGTTGAAAAAATTGAAGGAAGGTCAGCTTTTGGCACGTCCTGCGAATAAAGACGCAATAATTCCGCGAGAGTTTTCTTTTCAATAGCCAGGTCTGATTCTTTAAAGTGTTCAGTTATGGCAGATTTTAAAGCATTCTGGGCCTCCTTTAATGCGGCTTTGTTCTTTTTTTCAAGGGCGTTCTGTATATCACCAAATTGTCCGGCCAATCGCACGATATTCAATCCCATTCCTGCCAGATTTGAATAAAAAAACGGAGCCGCCAGATTTGTCATGGAGGCATAACCTTCTTTGAGGTTATCGAGAACCTTGCCGTATCTGTTCTGCTTTTCCGGATTTAGGGTATACCATGCAATGAAGGAATCCTCAATGGCTTTCTTTTTGATTTCGACTTTATTTTTTTTCAGCATTTTTGATTGCCCGATAAAGTTCTTCCAAGTATTGGCCAGGCCCGCATAATCATCGGCATATGCAATCTTAACAGCTTTATCCACATCCATGCGCTCTTTCATAATCTCTAATTGTTTTCCGAAGAGTTTGATAATGGTAGGATATAAAACGTTCATATTATAATCCATGCCAAAAGAAGTTATGTATCGGCTGGTGTTTCCGGGATATCCCCAGATCATAGCAAAATCATTTTTCTTAATCCCTTTCAGGCTTATTGGCAAATGATATTTTGGTTGAAGAGGAATATTTTTTTCTGTATATTCAGCTGGCTTGCCATCAGGATCGGTATAAATACGGAAAATTGTAAAATCACCGGTATGGCGCGGCCACATCCAATTATCGGTATCTCCGCCGAATTTTCCAATGGAGGAAGGTGGTGCGCCTGCCAGACGAACATCTTTATAGGTTATAAAAACAAACAGGTAATATTCATTTCCACCGAAAAAGGATTTCACAGAAGCTTCATATTTTCCTCCTTCCTCGGCTCTTTTCCTGATGCGGGTGGAAATTTCTTTCACCTTGGTTCCGCGGTCGGATTCTTTTAAAGTATCAGCAAGAAAGGGAATAATAGAATCCGTTACATTTTCAATCCTGACCAGGAAAGATGCACACATGTTTTCATTGGATAATTCATCGCTTTTTGATTTTGCCCAGAAACCATTGGTCAGATAATCGTGTTCGGGCGTACTGTGGTTCTGAACGGCCCCGTAACCGCAATGGTGATTGGTAAAGATGAGCCCCTGGCTTGAAACAACCTCTGCGGTGCAAAAAAAACCTCCCGTTGCACCATTACTTGATAAGCCTACAATCGCATCTTTCAGACTCGAATTATTGATATCATATAACTCCTGGGCGGTGAGGTGCAGCCCCATTTTCTGCATATCAACATAGTTAAGCCTTTCGATAAGCAGTGGCAACCACATCCCTTCGTCAGGAGGATTGCCGGCATATGACCGGATTGCCGGTGGCAACATCAGAATAATCGCTATCAGCGTGATCCAAATACTCTCAGACATTTTTTTCATAAATAATAATTTCGGTTATTTTAGACAAGAAAAATATAGTTACAAAAATACAGACAATTCGATTAGGGCTGGTTTTTTTTAGCCAAATGTTAAATATTCTCGATAATCCGGGTTATTTATAGGATCAACGTAATTTCTTTCCAACAATAAAAGCAGTAATTTCGTCAAGTAAATGTACGGATACATCAAAAAAGATTGATAATGCGAAATTTGTGGTTCAACTTTGCAAAAAAATCGTTTATGAGCCTTTGGGAAATCTATAAAAAGGGTAAAAAGAACCTTATCATTCCACATATCATTTTCTGGCTTTTTAGTATTGTGTTGTTTACAGTTGTACTTTTTTACACCCGAGATTTCCGCCTGAGCAAAATCGATCTAGCGACGGCCAGCAACGTGCTTGTCACGATAATCCTGCTTTGCATCTCGGTTTATATCAACTTGTTGTGGCTCATTCCTTCTTTTTTTATGAAACGGAAATACCTGCTCTTCTTTATATTACAAATGAGCAATATTTTCCTCTTCATCCTACTGAATTTCTGGGTTTCCAGTTGGTTCGAGGGGAACGGACATCCCAATTTTACTACTGAAATTGTTGCCGAATTCATCCTTATCCTCATTTTCCTGGTGATCACAACCCTGCTGAAGTTCACCCGTGATTCCATTACCCTTCAGGATGTCGAATTGAAAATGAAGGAAGTGGAGAAGCAAAAAATAGAAGCGGAGCTAAAAGTACTTAAAGCCCAGGTTAACCCTCATTTCTTTTTCAACACCCTGAATAGTCTCTATGCACTCACCCTCGACAAGTCAGAGAAAGCGCCTGAATTAATCCTGAAACTTTCGGAATTGATGCGCTATGTCATTTATGAAGCCAAGGAAGATGTAATTCCAATCCGCAGACAACTGGAGTTTTTACAAAACTATGTTTACCTGGAGAACCTTCGTGCTGGAGAATCTTTAAAAGTCAATATGCAGATCAGGGGTCAGCATACGGAGGTAAAAATTGATCCACTTCTTTTTATCGTATTTATTGAAAATGCATTTAAGCATGGATTGAAAGTAGCGGAACAAATGCCCTATATTGATATCTCTTTTGATTTGTCAAATGAAAATAAGGTGTTGTTTTTTATTCAGAATAATAAAGAAGAATATCATGGCGGCAAAAGACTGGGGCAAGGGGGGATCGGACTGGAGAATGTTAAAAAACGCTTGCAAATGCTTTATCCAGGCAAGCATGATCTGAAGATTTCTGAAACAGATGATACCTACAGGGTTGATTTAAGCATTTCCATAACATGAAAATTAGTTGCCTGATTATTGAAGATGAGCCCCTTGCACAAAGGGTTATTGAGCGGTATGCGGAAAACCTGCCGTTTCTGGAGATCATAGCCAAATCTAATAATGCAGTTGAAGCCATTGAAGTGCTGCATGACCGGTATATTGACCTGATTTTCCTTGATATTAACATGCCAAAGTTAAATGGCTTGGATTTTTTAAAAACTTTAAAGAACCCTCCTTTGGTTATTGTTACCACGGCCTATGCCGAATATGCCATTCAGGGATATGAACTGGATGTGGTGGACTATCTGATGAAGCCTTTTTCTTTTGAAAGGTTTTATAAAGCGGTTCAGAAAGCGGAAGAAATATTGAAAAGCAAAGAAATCTCTCCGCCTGCTATCGTTGAACAGGGGAAGCCAGAAGATGGATTTATTTTTATCAAATCAAGCAAGAAGACATATAAAGTTAACCTGAACGAGATACTTTATATTGAAGCCTTGGGTGATTATGTTAAAATTTTTACTCTTAACAAAATGATAGTCAGTTATCAATCACTTAAAAACATAGAAACTCTCCTTCCCCCCAGGCAGTTTCCCAGAATTCATAAATCGTTCATCATTTCGCTTGCTAAAATTGAATTGATCGAAGGCAGCCAAGTGAAAATTAAGGATCGCATGATTCCCATCGGAACTAATTTTAAAACTGATTTTGAACGCCTGATAAAAATGATTTAATCCTTAGGCTTAGACCCGGAATTATTGTTGCTGACGGAATCTCCTTGGGTGTTCACCGATCGGAGAATAAATGAGAAATAGATCAGGAGAATGCCAAAAAGGATAATAAAAATGCCAATAAGCACAATCAGAAAAGCAGCCCATTCAAGTGGTTTAAAAAACATAATAATCCCCACAACAATGGTCAGCAGGCTGTTGAAAAGTAAAAGGTTTTTGTTGGACAAAGGGCCTTTGACATTTATAATAATAACCAGCTGTATGATCCCGATAATGATTGCCCATATTCCGAACAGGATAAAAATGATTTTCATAGCGGTTTCAGTGGAAATAATAAGCAACGCCAAACCCATGGCAAGAAACAGAATTGATTCTGAAAGAATCATACCAGCAGCCTTATCCTTTTTAATGTTATAGATTCCGGCAATCAATTGTATGGCTCCAACGATTAACAAGCCAATGCCGATCAAAGAAACAATCGTTTCGATTACTTTCTGTGGAAAAAAAGTAAGAAGAATTCCGAAAAGCACAGCGATCATTCCGTTGAGTGCAAGAAACCACCAGTTTTTGTAACTTTTTGTTTTCATAATTTAGCATTAGAATTGGTTTAACAAATGGCTAAGGAACTTTTATGGAAATGCCCCTGAAATATTCCAGCAGGGAACCGGCAATAACAAAGGCACCAAAGATCATAAACAATAGTCCTACGGCACGATTCATCCAGAGCTTGACCACTGGATTTCCAAGCACCTTGATTTTATTCGCCAGAATGCACTTAAGGATATCGGTCGCCAAGATCATGGAAAGGGTTCCGGTAAAGAACAGGGCAACGGCCTTCCGGTCTCCCCCATAGGTGGAATTAATAGCAAGGACGGAGGTAATCCAGAATACCCATAAAAACGGATTTGCAATATTCAGGAGAAAACCTTTAAAGAAATAGGGGAGGGGGCCAGGTTTCCTGACTTTTATTTCGTTGATGGCCTCCACCTGTTCTGTTGCAGGAATTTTTTTAAAAAAAGTATAAATTCCGAAAGCAGTCATTATAACTCCGCCGATAATACCCAGGATCAGGTGATATTTCGAGTCGGTAACAATTTGTGAAGCTCCAAAGTAGCAACCAACAACCAGAGCAAGATCGCTAAAGAATATACCCAGGGCAAGGAAGATCCCGACTTTGATGCCATGCTTGACACTTGTTTGCAGTAATGCAAACAGGGCGGGCCCTAATGTTATGGCAACCGTGATGCCGAGGATCAATCCTTCAAATAGAGGGTGTAGCATAATTTCTGATATGTTCTTCCCATTGCTTGGCTTGCTCGTTTTTCAGCACCCTTGGGAATTTATGGGCGCCGCCCTCCTTTCCCATGGCTTTCATCCAGTCATAAAACAATTGCAAAGGTAGTACTTCTACTGATACCCCCTGAATGGCTTCCAGCCGCTCAATTCGATAATCATCATTCAGGATTTTCAGGTATTCATCAATTTTCACGGATGCCAGACGAGCATCGATATCATTGTCGCTACCCAGGTACCATTTATGCGCAAACAAGCTACCATGGCGGATTCCAATAACTGTAAATTCCTTGATTGTAAGGTTGAATTCATCCTGGAACATTTTAATAGCCCGGTTCATATTATCCTGGGAAAGATGTTCTCCACAGAGACTTAAAAAATTTTTGGTGCGCCCTGTGAGGATAATTTCAAATCGCTCAAGGGAAATAAACTTCAACACATCCCCGATCAGGTAACGCCAGGCTCCTGCGCAGGTAGTAAGAAGCAAGGCATATTCTTTATCTTCAATTACTTCAGCTAGGGTCAATACTTCTGGATTAGGTAAAAGATTTCCCTCCGAATCAAAATTTTTATCTGAATATGGTATAAACTCATAGAAAATACCATTGTCGAGAATCATTTCCATCCCATTTTTACTTCCGGGGCGCTGGTAAGCAATATACCCTTCTGAAGCAAGATATGATTCATTATACATAATCGGACGGCCCAGCAGTTGTTTAAAGCTGTTCACATAGGGTTCAAAAGAAACACCACTATGGACATAAGCGGAAAGATTGGGCCAGATATCATGGATATTGTTGATTTTATAATGATTAATAATTTTTTCCAGCATGATCTGAATCCAGGCGGGTACACCGACAATCACCCCGATATCCCATTCCCTGGCATTGCGCACGATTTCATCCAGTTTGACCGTCCATTCCTTTTCTCGGGAAATATTTCGTCCGGGTTTGTAAAAATGCTGAAACCAGAAAGGAATATTACTTGCCGCAATTCCCGAAAGGTCGCCCATGAAATAGGTGCCGTTATATAGTAAATGGGTGCTTCCCCCGATCATTAAAATCCCTTTTTCATAAAATTCATCCGGGAAATCGTATTTACTGGTGGAAGTCAACAGCCGGATACTGGCTTTTTGAATAGCGCGAAGCATTTCCTGGGTGACAGGGATATGTTTGGACGAAGCTTCAGAAGTTCCGGAAGTAAGTGCAAAATATTTTACATGGCCAGGCCAGGCTACATATGGTTCGCCATTCAGGCTTCGGTACCACCAGTTTTTAAACATTGAACTATAATCGTGCACGGGTATATTATTCCTGAAAGATTGCAGGAAGTTTGGAGATTCCAAAACCGAAGAAAAATGATAATATTCTCCAAATGCCGTATTCTGTGCCTGCGTTAGAAGTTTTTTCAGGACTTTTTTCTGTTCTCCGAGGGGATCAATGGTTTTAATGTCGATGGGAAACTGTCGTAGTTCGTAAGCTTTTTTTATGAGTGTTCCCAGAAGCGGCATGGTCAGTTAGTAAATAGGATTAAACAGTAAAATTAAAAAAAAATGCGTATTTTCCCCTTTTAATTATTGCCCATGAAAAAGCTCTGGAGAGTTACAGCCATAATTTTAGCTGCCACGATAATTTTGATATTAATGTGTGTGATTTCTCTATTGGTTTATTTAACCATCACAGAATATAGACCCGCCTCAACAGAAGAAACTGAGAACGAAGGAGCAGGAATTACTTTTCCGGAGGAGAAAAAGACATTCACTTTTGTTTCCTGGAATATTGGCTATGGAGGACAGGGGAAGGAGATGGATTTTTTTTATGATGGAGGAATCAGAGTCAGGCCAGGGAAAGATGAGTTTTTGGAATGCATGAAGGGAATCAGGGAGTCCATAAATAAATGCGATACCGTCGATTTTGTTTTATTGCAGGAAGCAGATGTTAATGCCCGGAGAAGCTATTATACTAATGAAATCAGCGCCATTGCCGGGGTGTTGCCTGAATATATGCATGCATTTGCAAAAAACTATGATTGCCGGTTTGTTCCCTTGCCACTCCGTGAGCCCATGGGCAAGGTCATGGCAGGATTGATTGTTTTTTCCAAATATCAGCCCATTAGTTCGAACAGGAATGCTTTTACGGCCAATTTTTCTTGGCCAAAACGGCTGGCAATGCTTAACCGGTGTTTCCTGGTTATGCGATTTCCGCTGGATAACAACAAAGAATTTGTTTTAATCAATACACATAATTCCGCATTTGACCAGGGAGGCGTTTTACGAAAATCGGAATTTGAACTTCTTCATAATTTTATGACTACTGAATTTGAGAAGGGAAATTTTGTTGTTGCAGGGGGCGACTGGAACAACAACCCAAGAGGATTCAGGCCGGAAATGATAAAATCGGGAGATCTTCCCAGCACAATAGATCCCGCGATCGACCCGGCTTTTTTACCCGGATGGCAATTTGTTTTTGACCCCTGCACTCCCACAAACCGGTTTATGGATATTCCGTATTCCAAGGGAAAAACAAAAACCACCATCATTGACTTTTTCGTCGTTTCACCCAACATTGAAGTCAAAAACATCCGGACGATTTCTATGGGTTTTAAATTTTCGGACCATAACCCCGTGGTGATGAAAGTAGAAATTAAACAGTGAGTTGGCGAAAATAACAGAAAGAAGATGGTCATTACAGTTAAAAAAGAGACGTCGCTGGGGGAACTGATGCTGGAAGAGTTTAAAACAGCTTCAAAGACCACAGTGAAAAAGCTGATCACCCACGGCAGTGTACGTGTCAATGGGAAAATGGTTACTAATCCTGCAGAGGTAGTAAAGGAGGGAGCATCGGTGGAATATACCAAGCAGACCTATGTTCCGAGCAAAGTCAAACCTCCTTTCCCGGTTTGGTTTGAAGACGAACACTTCCTTATTGCTGAAAAACCTCCCGGATTACTTACCATTGGTGATAAAGGATTGGGGGGAACATCCTTTTACAAAATCATGCTCGATTATGTTAAGGAAAAGTCCAAAGGGAAAGAACGTATTTTTATAATTCACCGGCTTGACCGCGAAGTTTCAGGAATCATACTGTTTGCCAAAACAGAAGCTTTACAGGAGCAATTGAAGCTTCAGTGGCACGACTCCAAAAAATTGTATTATGCCCTCGTTGAGGGAGTTGTCAAAGACGATCAGGGGACCATCCGGACCTGGCTGGCAGAAGGGCGCGATCAGAAGGTTTATTCGGTTAAAGTCCAGGAAGGCGCCAAGCTGGCTGTAACGCATTACCGGGTGATGGACAGAACACCTGATTATACTTTGTTAGAAGTCGAACTGGAAACCGGTCGGAAAAATCAAATCCGGGTGCATCTTTCTGAAATGGGTTGCCCGGTCGTAGGGGATCGTCGTTATGGCGCTGACGATCGCTATGAACGCCGTATCCGCCTGCATGCCTATTACCTGTCGTTCAGGCATCCGGTTACGGGAAAGCTAATAGAGGCTAAAAGTAAAATGCCGAAAAAATTTCTTGTTTTGCTGCCCGGGGATGAGCAATATAAATAGGGAAATCACTTTTTTACGGAGATGAACCCACGCTGACGTATGGCCTCGAAGACTATGATGGCCGCGGAAACGGAGACATTCATCGAATCGATTTTACCCATCATCGGGATTTTAATCAATTCATCCGCCTGTTCCAGCCATGTATTGCTGAGACCGGTCGCCTCGGTTCCCATGATGATGGCCGCGGCATGCCTCAAATCGGTTTCGTGGTAATAGCGGGTCGCGGTCAGCGCGGTTCCGAAAATCCTGATCTTTTGCGAACGGAGCCAGTCGATAGTATCCTCAGCGGTAGTGGTGACAATAGGCATAGTGAAGATACATCCTACTGAAGAACGGATAGCGTTCGGGTTGTAAATGTCGGTTCGCGGGTCGCAAATGATCACCGCATCGAGGTTTGCCGCATCGGCAGTGCGGAGCAGTGCCCCCAGGTTCCCGGGTTTTTCGACCGATTCCACTACCAGGATCAGCGGAACCCTTCCCGGCTTCAGATCCCCGAAAGTCAGCCGTCGTGGCTTAGCCAGCGCGATCACTCCGCCATTCCCCTTGCGATAGGCCATTCGGTCGAATACTTCTGGGGATACTTCGGTGAGCATGGTCCGAGGCATCCGGCTTATTTCGTTCAGAATATGAACATCAAGGATGAAAGGACAATAAAACAGAGAGACGATATCAAAGCCGGCCTCTACCGCGAGCTGCAACTCACGCACTCCCTCAATGACCATCAGGTCCTGGTCGCGGCGGGCACTGGGTTTTTCCTGGAGGAGGAGTAGGTTTTTAACATCCGGGTTCTGAGGGCTGGTGATGATCCGGGGCATGCAGGTTGAGGTTAATGGGTAGAAATATTATTTTAGTTGATATTCAGTGAGATTCATCAAAAATAGAATTTTTTTTCGGTTTTTTGTTACACCGAATAAAATTAAATTTATATTTGCGCATTCAAATACCTAAATATCTCTATGTCCAAAATCTTTGCACTTTCTGAAGCTTCTTCGATCGCAATCCACAGCATGGTGCTGATCGCACGGGCGGGAAACGGCATCAATGCAGTAAAGATTGCGGAGTTTACCGGGTTTTCGAAAAATCATATTGCAAAGGTTTTGCAACGGCTTGTAAAGAATGACATGCTGAAATCTGTCCGCGGGCCTTCGGGTGGGTTTTCGATGAAGATGGATCCCAGGGAGATCAACCTGCTCAATATTTATGAGGCAATCGAGGGACCCATTGAGATGGGTGATTGCCCATTGCTGAATGAAGTGTGCAATTTTGACCGTTGTATTCTTGGCAATGTCGTGAACAAGTTGGCTGCAGAGTTCAAAAAATTTTTACAGGAACAAACGCTGGATTCATACCTGTAATTTTTTTGATCAATAAAAGGTAATAAAATACCTAAATACATAATATTATATATGAAACGACAGATCATTCAGATTGACGATGAAAAATGCAACGGATGCGGATTGTGTATTCCGAATTGCCATGAAGGTGCTTTGAAGGTAATTGACGGGAAAGCGAGGCTGATCAGCGATCTTTTCTGCGACGGGCTGGGAGCTTGTCTGGGGTATTGCCCCGAAGGAGCGATCGAAATCATCGAGCGCGAGGCCGAACCCTATGATGAGTGCAAGGTGATGGAGATCCTTGTGGCCAAGGGCCGCAACACCATCCTGGCCCATCTTGAGCACCTGCGCGATCACAACGAAACCGAATTTTTAAATCAGGCCATCAGTTATTTAAAAGAAAACAACATCGATATGACTCCCGAAAAAGAACAGAGCAGGGCAGGGATGCCTTTTGCAAACATTCAGGATACCAGGAAAGAAGCGCATGCACACAAAGGTCGTGGTTGTTCCGGCTCCATGGAACAGGATTTCAGGATTGATCAGGAGGCTGTTGCAGCAGCTGCCACGCCGGCTGTTTCCGCGGCCAGCGCACCCTCCGAACTCCGCCAGTGGCCTGTCCAGCTTCACCTGCTGAACCCGCAGGCTTCCTATTTCAAGAATGCGGATGTGGTGCTGGCTGCTGATTGTGCAGCCTTTGCCATGGGCAATTTTCATGCGAAATATCTCCGTGGGAAATCACTGGCCATCGCCTGTCCCAAGCTCGACAGCAACAAAGAATCATACATACAGAAACTCACATCGATGATCGCCGAGGCAAAGGTCAATTCACTCAACGTGGTCATGATGGAGGTACCCTGTTGCGGAGGACTGCTGCAAATGGCGCGAATGGCGCGGGAGCAATCCGGACGGAATGTCCCGATCAAGCGCTCCCTTATCAGCATTCAAGGGGATTTACTAGAGGAGGATTGGGTCTGAAGATGTGATACAGTGGTACGCCCGTTTAGCCGAATTCCTGCAGGATGGTCGGTGAAAAAATAAGTTAAAAGTTAAAAGTCAAAATCAAAATGGAAAAAGCGTTATTCGAACACTCCAACGTGTTCAGGTTTCCCGAAAAGGTGGATTATTCCTCCGAAGGGATCATCAGCAAACGGGTGATTGACCGCCCGTTGGGGACAGTGACCCTGTTCTCTTTCGACAAAGGTCAGCGGCTCAGCACGCACTCGGCTCCTTTCGATGCCATGGTGCAGGTGATCGAGGGCAGCGCGGAAATCGTGATCAGCGATGTATCTTTTAGCCTGGGAACAGGCGATGCGATCATCATGCCGGCCGGCATCCCTCACGCTGTAAATGCCGTAGAGAAATTCAAGATGGTTTTAACAATGATAAAAGGATAAGCGATGAGTGAACTCATCAACAACTCTCAGGAGAAAAAGGATCTGCTCAAGCACATGATCCTTCAACTGCACGAAGGGGTGGCTCCGGAAGCGGTGAAAGCCCGCTTGGTCGAAATCATGTCGAAGGTTCCGTACGGCCTGGTCGTTGAGGTTGAACAGGAACTGATTAGTGAAGGACTTCCCGAGGAGGAGGTGCTGCGTCTTTGCGATGTACATACCCAGGCGCTGGAAGGCCATATCGACCTCGCCGGGATGAAAATCGTAGCCCCTGGTCATCCGGTCGATACCTTCAAACAGGAAAACCGGGAACTTTCGAAGGTTGCTGCCGAACTGCAGGAACTTTTCGGCCGTGCTGAGGCTGAAATGACCGGGCCGGAAGCCGGCAGGTACATCAACAGTATCAAAGGTCACTTCAACAGCCTGATGGATGTCGACAAGCATTATCGCCGCAAGGAGAACCTGTTGTTCCCGTTCCTTGAGAAATACGGGATCACCGGTCCTCCGAAAGTGATGTGGGGCAAGCACGACGAAACCCGCGACCTGCTCAAGAACGCCATCAACGCCCTGAACATGCCCGGCGACTTTACCGCAGACATGATGCAGATGAAGATCGAACTGCACCTTCAGCCGGCTGCAAAAGCCATCACCGACATGATCATGAAGGAGGAGGAGATCCTCTTCCCGATGACCCTCGACAAACTGACCGAGGCCGACTGGTACGAAATCTACAGGCAGACGAACGAAATCGGTTACTGTTTGTATGATCCGAAAATCAGCTGGAAACCTGCGGGCATAGAGACGATCGAAGAAACTTCGGCCAAAGAGGGTACCGTGAACCTCCCGAGCGGCAAATTCAGCTCCGAGGAACTGCTGGCGATCCTCAACACCCTGCCAGTCGACATCACCTTCGTCGACAGGAATGACAAGGTGAAGTATTTTTCGCAGGGGAAGGAGCGTATCTTCGACCGCAACCGGGCGATCCTCGGGCGCGACGTTCGCATGTGCCATCCTCCTTCGAGCGTGCACATTGTCGACCAGATCGTGGATGATTTCCGCAGCGGCAAGGCCGACAGCGCCCCTTTCTGGATCCAGATGGGAGAAAAGTTCCTCCACATCGAATATTTCGCCCTTAGAAATGAGAAAGGCGAATACCTCGGAACCCTCGAAATGTCGCAGGATTTGACCGAGAAAAGAGCCCTTGCCGGCGACCAGCGACTGTTAAGTTATCGTAAAAAGGGCGAAGGCGGCGGAAACCCAGGCCAACATTTTGTGCATACAAGTGAACAACCTAAACCTGATATCAAAATGAACGGACCACAATGGCTTGAAACGAGCCACATAAAAACCACGCTCGATGCCCGGCCACTGCTGGCCGAGGGTATGCATCCGCTGGAAATGGTACAGCAGCAGTGTGCTGCCCTGAACTCCGGTGAGATCTTCGAGATCATCACTCCCTTTCCACCGGCGCCCATGATCGAAAAAATGGCCGCCGCAGGGTTCGAAACCCATTTGGCAAGCGGACCCGACGGGATGTTTCATACCTATTTCAAAAAATAGTGCCAGGGCGCAGTGGTGCAGTGGTATTTTTCACCACGGCACTACTGCACAACGGATTCTTTTACAGGGCTAAAATCGGCCCCACCCTTCGCCGAAATGCCTCAGCAGGTGGCCGAAGCAAGCCCCATTTCACTCTGGAATGCATCGCTCGAAATTCACACCGGTCGTGTTTTTGAACCGATCCTGGGAAATCTCTATATTCTTGTCGCTCCTGTAACGGGTCTTTTTACCCTATTCATTCTTGTGACTGGTTTTTTCTCCTGGTGGCTGTCAAAAAAGAAGAAGAAAACGAGAAAATAATATAAGTTATATTATATTTGTGATATCCTGTTCAAATTATTCAGATTATGGGCTATTACATTAAACTTTATTTTGCCACACTGGCCGTTTTCTTTGTCGTTGATATGCTCTGGCTGGGGCTGATCGCACGTACATTTTATAAAAAACACCTGGGTTTTCTGATGGCTCCCGATGTTAATTGGTATGCCGCCCTGATTTTTTATTTTCTTTTTATAGCAGGCATCCTGATTTTCGTCGTATTACCAGGGATAAGGGAAAATTCTCTTTCTGCAACGATCCTTAAAGCAGCCATGTTCGGTTTAATTACTTATGCAACCTATGACCTCACTAACCTGGCTACAGTTAAAAACTGGCCATTGATCATAACGGTAGTAGACCTTATATGGGGGATCATTCTTTCGACCATTGTGAGCATTGCAGGATTTCTCATAGGTAAATGGTTATGAAAAAAATTATACAGTGGTTGGTCCCGCCCGACCAGTGGAAACCCACGGTAGCCGTGCTGATGGGCGTTTTTTTCGGCCTGGCTGCCTATGCCGTTTACATCTCGAAAGCTCCATCATACCTGTCGGATAACCCCGAAACCTGTATTAACTGTCACGTTATGAATCCGCAGTTCAATGACTGGGCTCACAGCTCACACCGGAATGTAGCCAATTGCAATGATTGTCATGTACCCCACAATAATATTTTCAACAAATACTTTTTCAAAGCGAAAGACGGGCTCAGGCATGCTACAATTTTCACTTTACGAACCGAACCACAGGTAATTTATATCCGGGATGAAGGGAAAAAAGCGGTACAGAAAAATTGTATCCGCTGTCACGAACGGATTACAGGGATGGAATACCTTGGAAGTGTTCTTCCCGCTTATCATAATTACCTGCTGGAAAGGCAATGCCTTAACTGTCATAGGGAAACCCCTCACAGCAGGGTCAACGGACTTTCCTCAGCACCTGGCGCTCTGGTGAAAACGAAGATTTATACCAGAACAGAACGGGAAGAAGATGAAGAGGATGAATAATTGAATTCAGCAATATTAAAACAATCGAATTAAGAAATAAAGAAAGCAAAATCACTAAATAATATTTTTAATATGTCGACATCTGGCAAACGTGCTCCCTGGGTCAACTGGGCGCTATTTTTCGGAACCATGGTTCTTGTTTTTCTTCTTGGGTTGCTGGCCTCATCCATTACAGAGCGTAAGGCAGAACAGGAATATGTATACAAGCCAAAGGTCAAGCTCGATGAATATGAACCAAGGAACCAGCTATGGGGAGAGAATTTTCCACGTGAGTATCAATCCTACCTGAAAACCGCCGACAGCAGTTTTCGCAGTAAGTTCAATGGCAACGCCATGATTGATGAGCTGAAAGAAGATCCCAGGCTGGTGGTACTCTGGGCAGGATATGCTTTTTCAAAGGATTACAGTTCAAGCCGAGGACATTATTATGCCATCACCGATATCCGTAATACCCTTCGTACAGGTACTCCGAAGGGGCCGGAGGATGGACCTCAGCCCAATACCTGCTGGACCTGTAAAAGTCCCGATGTGCCCCGTTTAATGGAACATATGGGGGCAAAGGATTTTTATCAAGGGAAATGGGCTTCAAAAGGCCCTGAAATTGTCAATTACATTGGCTGTGCCGATTGCCATGATCCTAAAACCATGGATCTGAGGATTACAAGGCCTGCACTTACAGAAGCGTTCCAGTCCATGGGGAAGGATATTTCAAAAGCCACACACCAGGAAATGCGTTCATTGGTTTGCGCACAATGTCACGTGGAGTATTACTTCAATAAACACAAACAGGATGCTCCGGATATTGCCTATCTGACTTTTCCCTGGAAATATGGACCCACTGCAGAAGCGGCCTTGAAATATTATAAAGAAGAAAACTTCACTGATTTCACGCATCAGTTAAGTAAAACCCAGATCCTGAAAGCCCAGCATCCCGACTATGAAATATTTCTCACGGGGATTCATGCTCAACGCGGTGTGGCTTGTGCCGATTGCCACATGCCTTATGTCAAAGAAGGAGGACAAAAATTCACCAGTCATAAAATCACAAGCCCATTGAGCAATATTTCCGGAATCTGCCAGGTTTGTCACAGGGAGAGCGAAGAGACATTAAGGGAAAATGTTTATGAGCGCCAGGAAAAAGTAAAGGAAATCAGGGATAAAGCAGAAATCGAACTGGTGAAAGCACACATTGAAGCCAAAGCAGCCTGGGATGCAGGGGCCATTGAAGCTGAAATGAAACCGGCGCTTGAGCATATCCGTAATGCACAATGGTACTGGGATTATGCAGCAGCCGGGCATGGTTCATCTTTCCATTCACCGGTGGAAGTATCGCGGATAATTGGGCTTTCGATGAATGAAAGCACGCAAGCCCGTATACTGATTGCCAGAACATTGGCCATGCATGGGAGAAATATTGAAATTCCTTATCCTGACATCACAACCAAAGAAAAAGCCCAGCAACTAATTGGTTTACCGATAGACCAACTGCGCAAAGAAAAGGAAGAATGGATTAAATCGGTATTGCCAGAATGGGATAAAAAAGCAGCAGAAAGGGAGTCAAAATGGAGCGGGATTGAAAAATAATTTGGAACCTCAATTTACAATGAGCGATAAAGATATTATTATTACGACCTTTAACAATGCCCCTAAAATTCCGATTGACCTGGATGCACGAAAGATGTTCTCCTCCCCTCATCTGGAAGTGATACAATTGATGCTTCACCCTGGAGAGGGAATGGCTCCCCATGTTCAGCCTATGGATGCTGTATTTTTCATTCTTTCCGGAAGTGGTATTCTTGAACTCGAAAACAGGAATATTGAATGCACGGGGAAATCATGTATTTTTGTTAAAGCCGGATTGCAAAGAGCCTGGAAAAATTCCGGATGCGGTGATTTTTGCCTGCTTGTAATCAAAGACATGAGATAGTAATGAAAATAATTACACCGGAATTCTGGAAGGATTATGAACTGATCGACTCGGGAGGGCTTGAAAAACTCGAACGTTTCGGGAAATATATTCTTGCCCGCCCTGAACCCCAGGCAGTATGGAGCAAAGCGATGACTGAGGCAGACTGGGAGTCGATGTTACATGCCCGGTACAGGCGTGTAAAAGGTCTATCCCAGGGGAAAACGGATAATTTTGACAAGGGAGAATGGATCAGAAAAAAATCAATGCCTGATCAATGGATGATCAGTTATTCCTATAATGACATGAACCTGAGGTTCAGGCTGGGCCTGACTGCATTCGGACATGTCGGTATTTTCCCTGAGCAGTCCGAAAACTGGAACTACATCTATGACACAATAACCCACCAACTCTCCAGCTCACCAATTCACCAACTCCCCAACTCCCCCGCCAGGGTACTTAATCTTTTTGCCTACACCGGCGGTGCTTCGCTTGCCGCAAGGGCTGCCGGGGCAGATGTTGTGCATGTCGATTCGGTTAAACCGGTCGTCAACTGGGCCCGCGAAATGATGGAATCTTCCGGACTGAAAGATATTCACTGGGTGGTGGAAGATGCATTGAAATTTGTGAAACGGGAAGTGAAAAGAGGAAACACCTATCAGGGAATTATTCTTGACCCACCGGCATATGGCCGTGGTCCGGACGGCGAAAAATGGTTGCTGGAAGAATCCATCAACGAAATGGTGATGCTATGTAAATCATTGCTGGGACCGGAACATGGTTTTTTTCTCATGAGTCTTTATTCCATGGGATTGTCCTCTCTGGTTGCAGAAAGTCTTATTCATACGCATTTTAAATTATCCGGCCACCCCGAATCTGGGGAATTATTTTTTCAGGATCAGGGAGGAAGGAAATTACCCTTAGGTACATATATCCGTTTTTTAAAATGAAAAAAACCTTACCTGCCGATGATAGGTTTAGTATCATTGCTGATGCCGCCCAGGATGCCATGATAATGATGGATTCAGTTGGCAGGGTTTCATTCTGGAATGATGCTGCGGAACGTGTTTTTGGTTTTGAGCGAGAGGAAGTTTTAGGGGAAATGCTTCATGATATCGTTGCCCCCAAACAATACCACCAGATTTTCCAAAAGGCCTTCAGGCATTTTCAGATTAATGGGACGGGGGATGCTGTAGGGAAAACACTGGAATTAGCAGCCTTAAAAAAGGATGGAACAACATTCCAGGTCGACTTATCAATGTCGGCCGTTAACATCGGTGGTAAATGGCATGCCCTTGGGATCATTCGGGATGTGACTCAAAAAAAAGAGGAACAAACCAGGCTTACCAGGTACTCTGAAGATCTGAAGCGCTCAAATGAAGAGTTGGAACAATTTGCTTCAATTGCGTCTCATGATTTGCAGGAACCGTTGCGGAAGATCATCTCTTTCGGCGACCGTGTGAGAGAAAGATATGCTGATGTGCTGGATGAAACTGGAAAGGATTATCTGAAACGGATGTCCTCAGCCGCAAAACGGATGCAGAGCATGATTGATGATTTGCTTATGCTGTCGCGGATCACCACCAGGGCGCAACCATTTAAACCAGTGAACCTGACAAATATTATCAAAGAATGTATCTCTGACCTTGAAATCAGAATAGAGAAAAGCATGGGAAAGGTTGAATTTGAAGAACTTCCGGTCATTGAAGCTGATGAGGTTCAGATGAGGCAACTTTTTTCCAACCTGATCTCCAATGGCTTGAAGTACCATCGTCCCGATATTCCTCCACAGATCAGAATATTCTTGGACAAAAGAGATGGGATGACAATAAACATTCATGTTTCTGACAACGGAATAGGATTTGAGAAGGAATATGCTGAAAAAGTTTTTCTACCTTTTTTCAGATTGCACGGGAGAAGTCAATATGAAGGAAGTGGAATAGGATTAGCCATCTGCCGGAAAATATCAGAGCGGCATAAAGGAAAAATCGAAGTCAGAAGTGAACCGGAGAAGGGATCAGTTTTCACCGTTACTTTACCTAAATTGCAGGAAGGAGAGAACGTCAAATGAAAAACAGGCTTATCATGATTTTTGTTGTTTGTATCATGGTTTCATGCAATTCAGGCACAAACATCAGTGAAAAAGAAAAAGAGAACAAACTCCTGGAGGTAAAGGGACTGGCTGATAAAATTGGAAACGATTTTCAGCGCATCGGGAGTAAAGTGAACGATCTGGCCCGGGTGGTAAAAACATTGTACGAGAATCAGGATCGCTACAAATGCAGGAATCCGGAAATCTATTCTGTTTCGGATAAAGGTGTTTTATTTAAAAAGATAAACGATGGGAATTCTGCTGTATTTGTTTCCGGCATTATCCCGGTAAATGATAAAATAAGGAAAATAGTAAGTTTCACGGAACCCCTTGATACAATTCTGAAAAGCCTGGTAGAGGAAAACCCTGAAATCGTTCAGGCATATTATAATGACCAGCATTCTTATAACAGAATCTATCCCTTTTTTGATGTATTGGTTCAATATGAACCAAAAATGAATATTCCCGAGTTTAATTTTTATTACCTGGCCGACGAAAAACACAATCCGGAAAAGAAAGAGATCTGGGTCAAAGAGCCTTATGTAGATCCCGCAGGTCGCGGTTGGATGGTGTCAGCTATTGCTCCCGTTTACTTCGAGGGACAAATGGTTGGTGTTCCCGGACTCGATATTACGATCAACACCATTACCGACCGGTATTTAAAAGATAAAAATGAAGATATTATTATCATTGATAATACAGGTGTAATTGTTGCAGCTGATGAAAAAATCATCAGCCTCCTGAACCTGCCTCCATTGAAAGCACATAAATATCTGGAAACAATCAAACAGGACACTTATAAAAAGCATGAATATAATATGATGAAAAACAAGGACAAGTCTTTGCGTACGGCATTTAATAGTATTTTAAACCAGAAAACGTATGCCCAGGTAATTGACGTTGAAGGACTGCCGCTGGCTGTTTTTGCAGCAGAAATTGAAATACTGGACTGGTATGTCGTAAAAATTCAAAAACTGAAATAGAAAACCTGTTATGTATTGGGTACGAAGGGGAGTTAGTGCAGTTACCTTTGCCTTGATCATGCTGATCATTGGATTCAATCTGTATTTTTACTGGAGTCTTTATGAGGAGCAGGTCAAGGTGAGAGAAACGGTTCTTATTCGTCAGGCAAAAGGGTGTGGAGGGCAAATCGAGAATAATTTCGAGGAATTTCAAAACGACCTTAATTTTTTCTTCAGCACTGAGGACATTGGAACCTTGTTCCATGAGCGGAATATGTATACTCCCGTTATGAACCGAATCAGGACTTTCTATGTCAAGTACAATGAGCTGGTTAATGAGATCAAAATTTTTGATACCGGCGGAAGGTGTTTCACTTTTTTCGGAACGACCAATAATTATTACCAGAATTCTTTTTCAACGATTTCAAAACCTGTTATCCTGGCGGTAGATTCCTTTTACATCGACAGGAATAAAGAATTGCATTATACCAGTGTTTTATTCAAAGACCGGAAACCATTTGCCAACATTAATTTCCGGATCGATCTGGCGCGTTATATTTCAACCGTGTTCAATCAGTATTATCTGAAAGATCAGATATTTCAGGCGTTATTTGACGGAAGGGGGGAAATCCTGACCAATAATCTGAATGAATCTGGAATACAATTTTCTCAATCCGGTGAGATCAGAAAAGAACTTGCTGAAAATTTAAGCGGAATCATCAGGCAATACGTTTATATGGGAGAACAAAAGGATGCCATTATCTCTGCTTATTACCCCATCAACATTTTGGGATTGCCATACGGAATTATTTTTTCTGAAAAAACAAATTTGATTATCAATATGGTACTTAACCGGGCCGGGGTTATCAGCTTTTTAACTATCGTACTTTTTCTTGTTATTGTTGGTGTTTTCCAGTATTTTTTATTCCGGCTGAAACGAAATGAGCAGGTTTTAAAGCAGACCAATGAGGAATTGGCACAAATCGCCACGATCACTTCCCACGACCTGCAGGAGCCACTGAGAAAAATTCAATTATTCAGCGATCGGATTAAAACAAAGCATTTGGAGCAGTTCGATGAGAGCTCCAGGATTTTCCTTGAACGGATCGAGCAATCGGCCCATAGAATGCAGGCCTTATTATCAGATCTTATCCTGTATTCCTCTGTCAATGAAAAACAAAATCTGTTTTCTGCGGTTGATCTGGATCAGGTGATCAGAAATGTTATTGAAAGCCTGAAAAGCGAAATTGAGAAAAGCAATGCCGAAATCAGTAAAATGCCTTTTCCTGTAATTCAGGGAAACCCCCAACAGTTGAGTACGCTTTTTGAAAACCTGATCGAAAATGCCATCAGATATCGCAGGACAGGAATGCCACTGTTGATAAGGCTAAGAGCCCGTATAATTGCCCGGAATAAAGTAGAAATTTCGGTTGAAGATAACGGGATAGGCATTGATCCTCAGTTTCATGAAAAGATCTTCCGCCCTTTTCAGCAGATTGATCCCAGCCGAACCGCTGAAAGCACAGGGATAGGATTATCTATTTGCCGGAAAATTGTTGATTTGCATCATGGGAAAATAGAGGTGAACAGCGAATTGAATATGGGAACGGTAATTGTTTTAACTTTACCGGTTAAACAGAAACAACCCCGAAAAAAAACATAACACAAGGGCAAATGGAAAAAAGGAATAAATCCGTGGTAATATTGGTGGCAGAAGATGATCCGGATGACCAGCTACTGATCAAGGAAGCGATAGACGAAAGCAAGGTTTCCAACCAGATAATTTTTGTTCAGGATGGGGTTGACCTGATGGATTATCTACATCATCGCGGAAAATTTAGTGATACCCTAACTTCTCCACGGCCGGGAATTATTTTACTGGATCTTAACATGCCCAGAAAAGACGGCAGAGAGGCACTAAGGGAAATCAAAGCAGATCATAAATTGCGAAGAATCCCCGTGATTGTTCTGACTACATCCAAAGCGGAAGAGGATATTTTACGTACTTATGAGATCGGGGCCAATTCCTTTATCACCAAACCCGTGACTTTCGAAGGCCTGGTCGAAGTGGTGAAAATCCTGAAAAATTACTGGTTCGAAATTGTCCAACTCCCCCGTTAAAATGAACCCCGGGATAAAAATATTACTTATTGAGGATGATGAGGATGATTATTTCATTCTGCTCGATATGATCAAGTCTATCCCCGGGGGGTATTACCATCTTGATTGGGCCAATAATCTTCCGGATGGCTTAACCATGAGCAAAAAAAACACCTATGCTGTTTATCTGGTTGATTATCGTTTAGGGAATCATACAGGACTGGATTTTTTAGATGGTGTGCGCGATCACAACCCTAAAGTTCCCCTGATCCTTCTTACAGGTCTCAATGATCCGGAAACAGATATGAAAGCCATTGAAATGGGCGCCTCAGATTTTCTGGACAAAAGAGACATCAATCCATCATTATTGAACCGTTCCATCCGCTATGCCATGGAACGAAATCACACGGAACTGGAATTGAGGCGAAAAAATTCAGAACTTCAATCGCTCAACATTGAATTCAGTAAAGCAAAGGAAATGGCTGAAACTGCCACAAGGACCAAAAGTCAGTTTCTGGCCAATATGAGTCATGAAATCAGAACTCCTTTGAACGGGATCATCGGATCTGTGAGGCTACTTCAGGACACGGAAATGTCATCTTTTCAAAAGGAATTTTTACATATTGTTGAAGTTTCAGGAGAAAATCTGCTGGAAATCATCAATGATATTCTTGATTTTTCGAAAATTGAGATCGGACAAATTGAACTGGATCAAATCCCATTCGAATTAAAAAAAGTGATTGAGGAAATTCTCCTTCTCATCAACCTTAAAGCAAATGAAAAAGGATTGAAAATCCAATCCATCATTCATCCGGAAGTCTCACAGAATTTCATTGGGGATCCGTTGAGGATCAAGCAAATTTTGTTGAACCTTTTAAATAACGCGGTAAAATTTACTCCCAGGGGAAGTGTTAAACTTGAGATCCGCAATCAGTACGAGCCAATGCCCGAAGGAGAAGTGAAGCTCTATTTTAAAATTTCCGATACAGGGATCGGAATTTCAACGGAAAACCAGCAAAAATTATTCAGGGAATTCTCTCAGGCTGACTCGGGCGTAACCCGTCAATATGGAGGAACCGGCCTGGGCTTGGCGATATGTAAGCGGCTTGCCGAACTGATGAAGGGTGAAATCGGCGTGGAAAGTGAAGAAGGAGAGGGCTCCGCCTTTTGGTTCACAGTAAGACTTAATAAATGCACTAAAAAAGATGTTGCCCTGGTGGCGCCGCCAAAACCGGTGAAATCGGGCAAACCCATAAAAAAGCTGAAAATCCTGCTGGCAGAGGACAACCTCATCAACCAGGAAGTAACCCGCTATACCCTGATCAGGTATGGACATGAAGTGGATGTCGCCGCAAACGGCCGGATCGTGGTCGATAAATATCTTGAAAAACCCTACGACCTTATTTTTATGGATATAAACATGCCGGTCATGGATGGAGTGGAAGCTACCCATATCATCAGGCAGCATGAAATCAATAAAAAAATCAAAAAGAAAATCTGCATTATAGCCTTAACGGCCAATGCAATCAAGGGGGAAAGGGAAAAGATGATCCGGGAAGGAATGGATGAATACCTGTCGAAACCCGTAAAACCAGAAGACCTGGAATCTATGCTTTCCCGGTTCAAATTTTAACTTCCGCCTTCTTCTTCCAAAAACAGATCAGCTGCAATTCCATCAGCAAATAATTTCCCTTTGGCGGTCAGAAAATAAATACCGGAAGACTCATAAAGTAAGCCATTGTCTATTGCCTGAGAGGCCTGTTTTCTGAAAAAATTCAAAATCCCTGCCTGTCCGGCAGACTGGCAAAATCCCTGCCTGTCCGGCAGGCAGGCGAAATCCGAAATAATTTTCTTTGTATCGCACCCCCAGCTTGTCCGGAGTGAGGTCATCACATACTCATTATACTTTTGGACCAGGCTCAAGATTTCTTTTTCATACCAGCGATCAGCTTCATTGAGTCTGCTTATGTACTCCTTCAGACCAGTAACATTCCACTGCCGGCTGGCTCCGTTATATGAATGGGCAGATGGACCGAGACCCAGGTAATGAACCCCTTTCCAGTAGTTGCTGTTATGCCTGGAATATTGGCCGTCTTTGGCAAAATTTGAAATTTCATAATGTTCATAACCGGCTTCCTGCATTTTTTCCATCAGAAGGTTGAAATGATCAATGGCTTCTTCTTCGACTGGCGAAGGCATTTTCTTTTTCCGGATCAAAACATCCAGGGCTGTTTTTGGCTCTATGGTGAGGGAATAGGCCGAGAGATGAGGAAGATGAAAAGAAAAGAAGGTCTCAATATTTTGTTCCCATTTTTGAAGGCTTAGCCCGGGAATTCCGTATATCAGGTCGATGCTGATATTCCCTATACCCGCCTCCTGAAGGTTATTGATGGCAGAGATGGCTGCCAATGTATCATGCCTCCGGTTTAAGAATTTCAGATCCTCATCAAAGAACGATTGTACCCCGAGGCTGAAACGATTGATACCGGCAGTTAGATATTCCTTGATTTTAAAGGGATCCAGATCATCGGGATTGGCTTCCATCGAAATTTCAGCATCAGCAGCAACCGGAAAATGCCTGTTTATTTCATCCAGGATGTTTTGTATTTCCGCGGATGATAACAATGACGGGGTCCCTCCTCCGAAATAAAGGGTGTTGACCGTCTGATCCTGAAAATAATCCTCCTGAAGCCGGATCTCTTTCCGCAAAGTTTCCAGGAATGGATCTTTCAAACTTTGAGAAGCCAGGGAAAAGAAATTACAGTAATGGCATTTTTGCCTGCAAAACGGGATATGAATATAAATACCGGCCAAAATCCATTACTTTTTCAGGACAATGCGGAAGGTGGTGCCCTTTCCCAGGGTGGAGGATTTCACATAGATCTTCCCGGCATGGTAGTTTTCCACGATGCGTTTGGATAAGGTAAGCCCCAATCCCCAGCCCCTGGCCTTGCTTGTAAATCCCGGATGGAAAATGGTTTTAAACCGGGATTTCGGAATCCCTTTCCCGGTGTCACAAACATCAATATGAATATGATCAACATCATCGGTCATATCAATAAGCAGCTCCCCCTTACCTTCCATGGCATCGATGGCATTTTTGCAAAGGTTCTCGATCACCCATTCAAAGAGGTGAAGGTTGATGGGAACGACCATGGCCTTGGTAATATCCGGACGGATTTCGAATTTTACCTGGGGGGAAGTACGGGTACGGATATAATCTGCAGTATCGTAAACGACCTGGACTATATTTGTTTTTTCAAGTTTGGCGATGGAACCGATCTTTGAAAAGCGGTCGGTAATGGTTTCCAGACGGAGTACATCTTTTTCGATTTCCCGGATGGTTTCTTCATCCAGCCCTTTTAACTTCAACAGCTCCAGCCAGGCGATCATGGATGAAAGCGGGGTGCCCAGCTGATGCGCGGTTTCTTTGGCCATTCCGACCCAAACCTGGTTCTGCTCCGATTTACGGGCATAGCTGAACAGGAGGTAGGCGATAAAAAGGAACAGGCTGATCACCGCCAGCTGCACATAGGGATAATACTTCAATTGGGTAAGCAAAAAGGAATCCTGGTAAAAAATATATCTTTTCCCCTGATCTGGCAGGCTGACCATAATTGGGGTATTGTGGGAGGCCATGGAATTCAGGGTTTCACGCACAAACCCCGGATTCTCCATTTTTTTCACCGGAATATTCCCGAATTCAATGACGTTCTTTTTTGTACTATCGGTGATAATCACCGGAACAGAAGCTGAATTCAGCACCACTTCTGAAACAAAGGAACGGATCAGGTCGTCGAGCACATTCTTTAATTCTGCGAAAATATTGGAGTCTTTGTAGTAGAGGTATATTTTTTTATCCTGGTAATAGTTCACCACAATGGGCGGATAAACAGAAAATTCTTTTGCCAGTTCGCCTTCAAATCGGCTAATGCTGTCGAAGGCAGGATCCACATTTCTCCGGCTCTGGATATTCCCGGCTTCATCGGTCTGGACAACGGGAATGGTGGTGTTCTCGGAAATGATATTCAGGTAAAAATTCAGATCAGGACTGAAGGAAACCGTCACTATCCTTTTCTGGGCTTCGGCCAGGGTACGCACCCGTTTCCGCTCCTCGTTCTTCAGCTGTTCAAACAGTTTATTGGTGAAATTCACCAGGTCGGCTTTCCGGTGAATGGCATCTGCCCATATTTCCACATTTTTACGCTCATCTTTCCGGATTTCATTGACCAGGATATTGGTATAATAAAGCGAACCGGCAACAATAATCACGGCAACAGCAAATAAAATGAGTTTCCAGCGTTTTTTTCGGAGGTAGATGTCCACAGTCAAAGATTTATCTGAAAACGATGCGATAAAGTTTTTATTTTTCACTGGCTGTCAAAGTTATATGATTTTTCATCTTGTTTTACTTTGCTTTGACAGACGAAACCAATTCTTTTATCGAATTTCTGCTGTTTACATATAAATTTTTTATAATATTGAATTCAAAATAAACCCTATGAAGACACGTTTCATTTTTTGTCTCCTTTTTGGAGCATTGATCGGCTTTTCCCTGATCCTGGGAGGCTGTAAACCTAAAAAAACCATGCAAGTACGAACGATCCCTCTCGAAGACTTCTTTAAAAATCCTGAAAAGGCAAGGTACCAGATCTCTCCCGACGGAAAATATTTCTCCTTCATGGCGCCGTATGAAAAGCGCATGAATGTTTTTGTTCAGGAAATCGGTAAGGACAGCGCCGTCAGGCTTACTTCCGAGACCGATCGCGACATTGCCGGTTATTTCTGGAAAAACCCTACCCGCATACTGTATCTGAAAGATACCGGCGGAGATGAGAATTTCAAACTCTATGGTGTGAACATTGATGGCTCCAACCTGAAATGTTTCACCGATTTTCCGAAAGTCCGCACAGAGATCTTTGACGATCTGTATGATTTTCCCGATGAAGTCATCATTGGTCTCAACAAGCGGAATCCCGAAGTGTTTGATCCCTATCGTCTCAACATCGTGACCGGCGAAATGAAAATGTTAGCCGAAAACCCGGGAAACATCCAGGGATGGATCCTCGATCATGAAGGCAAACTCAGGGCTGCCACCGCCATCGTGGATGGAATAAATACCCAGATCCTCTACCGTGAAAAAGAAACCGATAAATTCAAGCCGGTACTGACAACTAATTTTAAAGAAAGTGTTTCCCCGATGATCTTTACTTTCGACAATAAGAACATCTATGCCGTTTCCAACCTGGGCCGCGACAAGAGCGCCCTCGTGATTTTCGACATCGCCAACGGCAAGGAAATCCAGACCTTGTATGAAAATCCCGACTACGATGTCAGCGATGTCGTATGGTCGAGGCTGAATAAAAAACTGGTGGCCGTGAATTATGAATCATGGAAACCGGAAAGATTTTTCCTGGATGAGGAAGGAAAGAAGATCTATGAAAGCATTCAGCAGAAGCTGGGAGATTATACTTTTAACATCACTTCTCTTACGAAGGCAGAAGATAAATTCATGATCCGCGCATACAGCGACCGTTCACTGGGCGGATATTACGTGTATGACAAAGCCAAGGACGAGCTGCAGAAAGTGGCCGACCTCTTTACCTGGCTCAAGGAAGACGAACTGGCTAAAATGCTGCCTATTGAATATACGGCCCGCGACTGTACGAAGATCAATGGCTATCTTACCCTTCCGGTCGGATATACCATGGAAGACGCCAAAGAACTTCCCGTGGTTGTGAATCCTCATGGCGGCCCCTGGGCGCGCGACAGCTGGGGATTCAATCCCGAGATACAGTTCCTGGCCAACCGCGGTTATGCCGTGCTCCAAGTGAACTTCCGCGGATCCACCGGCTATGGACGTGATTTCTGGGAAAAATCCTTCAAACAATGGGGCCTGACCATGCAGGATGACGTCACTGACGGCACCAACTGGCTGATCAAAAAGGGTATTGCCGATCCTAAACGGATCGCCATTTACGGCGGAAGCTACGGCGGTTATGCCACTTTAGAAGGACTGGTGAAAGAACCTGACCTTTATGCTGCAGGCATTGACTATGTAGGTGTTTCCAACCTCTTCACCTTCATGAGGACCATTCCTCCCTACTGGAAACCCATGCTCGATATGATGTATGAGATGGTTGGCAATCCCAAAACCGACAGCGCCCAGTTTGTGGCCACATCCCCAGCGATGAATGCCGACAAAATCAAAACCCCCTTGTTTGTTGCCCAGGGTAAAAACGACCCCAGGGTGAACAAAGATGAGTCGGATCAGATGGTAGATGCTTTGAAGAAACGCGGAATCGTGGTGGAATATATGGTCAAGGACAATGAAGGCCATGGCTTCCATAACGAAGAAAACCGCTTCGACTTCTACCGTGCCATGGAGAAATTCCTGGGGGAACATTTGAAATAGCGGTTAATGTATTTTCCTGATAGAAGCGCCGGTTTTGCCGGCGTTTTTATTTTATTGCATGACCCACATCAGGCTAAAGGAACTTCAAAAGATTTTTTCCTGGATGTTATGGGTTAAATAATTACCTTTGTTATATGTGAGTTGAGCCTGAATTTTTTTTCATCTTTTCTGTTTATGAAACAGCTTCCAGTATTTTTTTCAACGCTATTTATCGGGCTTTTTGGAATTGTACTTTCATCACTTTCACAGGAAGTCCAATGGTCTAATCATGCCGGAGGTCCCGGGCCTGATAATGGGGGACCAAGTGTTATTGACAAATTTGGAAATATTTATTTTTCAGGTATCTATGAAGGGAATGAATGCTATTTTCTAACGGATACAATCTATCAGTGGGGTTATAACGGGATGTTTATCATAAAATATGACACCAAGGGCAATGAAATTTGGGTTAAGCGATTAGGGAATAACAATGTGGATATTCCTCAACAGATTATGGATATGGTTTATGACGCTTCATCAAACATGATATATTGCACAGGTCAGATTTATGGCACAGCACAGGGAACAGTTTTTTTTATTTCAAAACTTGATACCGATGGCAATGTTATTTGGATGAAGACATTTTCCGGTGTCAGTTTGTTCTCAGGCTTCAGTGCATTAACTCTTGCTGGAAATAAAGATATTTATGTTACCGGCCGTATCACCACAACCGTTTTCTTTGATTCGATACGAGTTGAACCGGGAGGTTTTATTGCTCGGTTCGACAGCAACGGGAATTGCATCTGGGCAAAGAAAAAAATCGGTTCAAATTCCCAGGTTGACATCACAGGAATTAAGTACTACAACAACAATTTGTTTATCGCCGGGTACATGACCTGCGACAAGACCATCTTCATCGACACCATAAAAATTGACCATAAGGGATACGGGAGCAGCATGATCATGTGTTTCGACAGGGAGGGCAATGTGCGGTGGGTCACGGAAGGAATATCGAAAATGACCTATTCATATTCTGATCTTGCCATGGATAAAACCGGGAATATTTATTATACGGGCTGTTTCAGGGATACAATCTCTTTCTCGGGGAATCTGTTAACAACCTGGGCAGGAATGACAGATCTGTTTCTTGTTAAATTAGATAAGAATGGAAAGGTTCAGTGGTTAAAACAAACGAGAGCCTCGATTGCAGAAGGAGTAGATATTATATCAAATGACAAGGGAGATTCTTATATTACCGGCTATTTTAAAGGCCAGGCCACATTTGGGAACTATAAAATCACCTCCCTCAGCAGCAATGATTTCTTTCTTTCGCGCTACAATGCGAATGGCGAATGCAAAGGGGTGATCAATTTTGCCAATGGCAGGGGCAACGGGTTGTCTCAGGACTCCGATGGCAATCCTTCATTTTTAGTTAACTTTGAATATACGACTCAGGTTGGTCACAACACCTATGAATCTTATGGTTCTTCAGATTTTATATTCGCCAAATGCTCAGCCATCACCGGCGTTTCAGAGATGCCCAAAACGCAGCAAAACCGTTTGCTCATCTATGCCAACCCCAACACCGGCAAGTGCACCATCACCATGCCGGAGGAGTTTGTGAATGAAAAAAACCTCACCCTGCAGATTTTCGATCTGAATGGCCGGTTGATCCAACAGGAACCGGTGATGGTCACCGAAGGGAAGATCAAGCTCAACATCGAAGCACAGGCGAAAGGAGTATATACCGCCATCCTCACCAATGGCAAAAAAAGTTACAGCGGGAAGATCGTGTTTGAGTGAGAGCGCCCCCTTCTCTGGCTCTTACCCTGCCAGAGAAGGAGGTATAGGGGGGGATGGGTATGATTATGAACAATCCTTGTTATGAAAAAAATATTTTTTATTATCTGTTTTGTCTTGACCTGTGCAATATTCAACTTTAATACGGTCAATGGTCAAACTTTTTTCTGGTCGAATCAAATCGGAAGCGAATATTATGATTCCGGGGGATCAGGTTGTTGCGATAATGAAGGAAACTTTTATTTCGCAGGAGGATTTCAGGGTATTTTTTGTTACTTTCAAACCGATACTTTGGTCAGGCACGGGGTCAATGATCTCTTTCTGGTAAAGTACGATCCAACAGGAAAGGAACTCTGGGTGCGACAGATCGGGGGCTGGAACGAAGAATCATTTGAATTCATCAAAGTGAATTATGACAATGCTTCCAACCACATTTTCATCTCTGGTAGTTTTTATGGAGCCGTAAGCTTTGGTTCGTGCATTATGACCTCCCGGGGGGGATTGGACATTTTCCTCTTAAAATATAACCTCGATGGCTATTGTGTTTGGGGTACTCAAGCGGGTGGAGTTGGAGATGACAAAGCCTCAAAAATTGCTTTTGATAAAAACGGATGTATTTATATGTGTGGTTCAAATTCTTTACCTGCAAATTTTGATAATTTTGAGATTCCAATAGGAGGTTTCCTGGCAAAATTCAACCAGGATGGGAAATGTCAATGGGCTAAAAATAAATTTGCCTGGTCTCAGATCAGAACGCCTGGACTGAAGATAGTTGATTCGGACATTATTGTTGGCGGATGCCTGGGAGTAGATGATACGGTAAGGATAGATACAATAGTCATTGCACATAAAGGATTTTGCAGTAGCCTGATCTGTTGTTTTGATTCTAAAGGAGATGCAAAATGGCTCAGGGAAGGGATATCCCTTTACACTGAGTCTGTTTCGGATATTGCCCTTGATGTAAATGGGAATATATTTCAAACAGGATATTTTGTTGATTCCATTAATTTCAGCGGTACTTTTTTAGCGCCAAAAACAGGAAAACAGGAGATGTTTTTAGTTAAATATGATAAAACCGGAAAAACCTTATGGGCAAGGCAAACTGTTAGCAGTTATTATGCAGAAGGATTCGGCCTGGCAACAGATAGAAATGGAAAGATCACTGTAACAGGTCACTACAGTGGGTTAACGCGATTTGATGATTTTCAGGTTAAATCAATTTCGAATGAGGATATGTTCATGACCAGTTACGATAACTCTGGGAAATGTCTTGGTGCATATTCTTTCGGAAACGGCTTGGGATCGGGCATCTGCAATGACACCGAAGGTAATCCGTATTTTACATTTCTGTTTTCGGGTTCCACTTCATTAGGTTCAAAAGTTTTTAATTCCTATGGAAGTACAGATATTATTATAGCCAAATGCTCGGCCATCACCGGTCTGGAAGAACCCCCAAAAAACGAACAAAATTCGTTGCTCATCTATGCCAACCCCAATACCGGCAAGTGCAACATCAGCATTCCGGATGAATTTAAGAATGATAAAAATCTCAGGTTGCAGATTTTCGACAACAAAGGGAGATTGATCCAGCAGGCAGCTGTTGAAATCGCTGAAGACAAAATAAAACTGAACATCGAAGCCCAGGCCAAGGGAATATACATGGCCATCCTCAGCAATAGCAAAAAGAACTATTCGGGGAAGATTGTGTTTGAGTGATCGCGCCCCCTTCCCAGGCTCTTACCCTGCCAGGGAAGGGGGTTAAAAAATAATTTTTATCATTAGGCACTAATGAAATGCCATATGAAAATAATATTTTTTATTATCGGTTTTGTCTTGACCTGTGCAATATTCAACTTTAATACGGTCAATGGTCAAACTTTTTTCTGGTCGAATCAAATCGGAAGCGAATATTATGATTCCGGGGGATCAGGTTGTTGCGATAATGAAGGAAACTTTTATTTCGCGGGAGGATTTCAGGGTATTTTTTGCTACTTTCAAACAGATACTTTGGTCAGGCACGGGGTCAATGATCTCTTTCTGGTAAAGTACGATCCAACAGGAAAGGAACTCTGGGTGCGACAGATCGGGGGCTGGAACGAAGAATCATTTGAATTCATCAAAGTGAATTATGACAATGTTTCCAACCACATTTTCATCTCTGGTAGTTTTTATGGAGCCGTAAGCTTTGGTTCGTGCGTTATGACCTCCAGGGGGGGATTGGACATTTTCCTCTTAAAATATAACCTCGATGGCAATTGTGTTTGGGGTACTCAAGCGGGTGGAGTTGGAGATGACAGAGCATCAAAAATTGCTTTTGATAAAAACGGATGTATTTATATGTGTGGTTCAAATTCATTAACTGCCAATTTTGATGATTTTGAGATTCCAAGAGGAGGTTTCCTGGCAAAATTCAACCAGGATGGGAAATGTCAATGGGCTAAAAATAAATTTGCATGGTCTCAGATCAGAACGCCTGGGCTGAAGATAGTTGATTCGGATATTATTGTTGGCGGATGCTTGGAGGTTGATGATACAGTAAGAATAGACACCATTATTATTGCGCATAAAGGATTTTGGAGTAGCCTGATCTGTTGTTTTGATTCTAAAGGAGATGCAAAATGGCTCAGGGAAGGGATATCCCATATCACCGAGTCTGTTTCAGATATTGCCATTGATGTAGATGGGAATATCTTTCAAACAGGATATTTTCGTGATTCCATCAATTTCAGCGGTACTTTTTTAGCGCCAAAAACAGGAAAAAAGGAGATGTTTTTAGTGAAATATGATAAAACCGGAAAACCATTATGGGCAAGGCAAACGGTTAGCAGTTATTACACAGAAGGATTCAGTTTGGCAACCGATAGAAATGGAAAGATCACGGTAACAGGTCACTATAGCGGGACAACGCGGTTTGATGATTTTCAGGTTAAATCAATTTCGAATGAGGATATGTTCATGACCAGTTACGATAACTCTGGGAAATGTCTTGGCGCATATTCTTTCGGAAACGGCTGGGGATCGGGCATCTGCAATGACACCGAAGGTAATCCGTATTTTACGTATCTGTTTTCGGGTTCCACTTCATTAGGTTCAAAAGTCTTTAATTCCTATGGAGGTACAGATATTATTCTCGCCAAATGCTCCGCCATTACCGGCCTGGAAGACCCCCCAAAAAAAGAACAAAATTCGTTGCTCATCTATGCCAACCCCAATACTGGCAAGTGCAACATCAGCATTCCTGATGAATTTAAAAAGGAGAAAAACCTCAGGCTGCAGATTTTCGATAACAAAGGGAGACTGATTCAGCAATCGGCAGTTGAAATCGCTGAAGACAAAATAAAACTAAACATCGAAGCCCAGGCCAAAGGAATGTACACGGCCATTCTCAGCAATGGTAAAAAGAACTATTCGGGGAAGATTGTGTTTGAGTAATATGTTTCCCTTCGCCGTTTTTACACGAACTTCTCGCCTTTTTCGAGGCGGACGTCGTTGACGAACTGCCGGATCTGCTGTTCGTCGGTTTTGCGGCAAACCAGCAATACATTCTCCGATTCCACCACGATGAAGTCGTTCATTCCCTCTAACACAACCACCTTGTCATTGGGCATGTTGACAATGCAGTTGGAGGAATCATACATCAGTACATTCTTACCCACGATGGCATTGCCCTGTGCATCCTGGGGACGGTTTTCATAAAGGGAGCCCCAGGTTCCCAGGTCGGACCAGCCGAAATCTGCCGACAGCACATACACATTGTTGGCTTTTTCCATGACCCCATAGTCGATGGAAATGCTTTTGCAGATGGAATAGGTTTCGGAAATAAAATTCTTTTCTTCTTTGGTCCCGAATTTTCCCTGTCCCTGGCTGAACAGCACGTCAACTTCCGGGAGGTGTTCTTTAAAAGCCTTCATGATGCTTTTCAGAGACCAGATAAAAATCCCTGAATTCCAGAGAAAGTCTCCGCATTTAAGGAAAGTCTCTGCTAATTCGAGGTTGGGCTTTTCGGTGAATGTTTTTACTTTCCGGAGATGATGATTGTCGGGATAAACAACGCCTTCGCTGTACTGGATGTAGCCATAGCCGGTATCGGGGCGGCTGGGACGAATGCCCAGGGTCAGCAGCCAGTCATGACCGGAAGCTGCTTTCAGCGCCGATTCTATGTCGTTCAGGAAGACTTCTTCTTTCAGGATGATATGATCGGAAGGGGCGACTACGATCCGGGCTTCCGGGTCTCTTTCCAGGATGCAATAGTTGGCGTAGGCAATGCAGGGAGCCGTGTTCCTGCGGGAAGGTTCGAGCAGTATTTGCCGGCAATCCAGCTCTGGTATCTGTTCCTTCACCAGGCTTTTATAGATTTCATTGGTGACGATGTAAATATTTTCCCGGGGACAGATCTTTTTAAAACGGTTAAAGGTTTGCTGGATAAGGGTTTCCCCTGTTCCTAAAATATCGATGAATTGCTTGGGATGAGAGGTGCGGCTCATGGGCCAGAACCGGGCGCCTATCCCCCCGGCCATGATCACGCAATAGTTGTGAATCGATTTTGCCATCTGGGAAGGTTTACAAATGTTTCACAAAAATATCAATATACCGTTTGAAAAACAATGATTGTAAGAAAACATTAACTTAATTTAACCTTGCTGGGTGTAATTAAACTCCCTTATAACAAGCATTGAAGACCGGAATGCTACCGGGGTGCTACCGGGGTGCTACCGCCTTGCTTCCCCCTTTTGTCTGCTCCCGGCTCAACGGAACAACCGGCGCCAGCGGACTGATCAGGTAGATCCGCTGGTTCTGCAGACAGATACAGCGGTAGCGCTTTCGCAGTTTCTCCTTCTTGCGGAAGGTTTTTCCGTTATGAATGCGAAAAACAGCTTCCTGGGGGAGTTCCTCCAGGTGAACTTGTCCACTATTATCTTCAGGATTTTTCAGCGCCCGGCTCAGGTCCTGATCGGCGGAAGTTGAAGCCAGCGGATTTTTCATGTACTTCTGCAAAGGGATCAGAACCTCAGGAGGAAAAACCGATGAAATCAGAAATGGTTGCATCAGTTCCCGGAATCTTGATTTCCATTCAGCTCCGTGAGGCCTTGGGCGGGGCTTTGTTTGTACTGAATGATGGGCCAGTTCATGGATCAGGGTGATCAGGAAGGCAGATGGACTCAGGTCGCCATTGATGGTGATCCGGGCAGGATCTCCATTATGGGCAGGCCGGAAATCACCGCTTTTTGAATGCCGGTGACGCACGATCTTCAGGTGAAAGGGTTTTTCATCCCAGTATTCCATAAGGACATCGGCAGCGCCAGCCGGAAGGCAGGGGACCAGCATTTCCATCACGGCAGAACGACCCTGAGACGGGATAATTCTCCTTGTTTTTTGTTTTCTTTTGAAGAAAAATAGTTGCACGTTTTTCGGTCCCGGGTGTAAGAAGCAAAGGTAGGATTAATATCAGGGGCAATTGCAGCCTTTTGAATGTCCTTTCCGGTGGGCCGGATAACGCTGGGTGCTGCAGGATACCCCCAGCAATACCAGACTAAGGAATAAGATTAAAAACACGAACCGTCGTTTTAAAATACGCATATAAAAATCGTCAATGTAAAAGTACAAAAAAATTTGACGATAAGCGATAGGCGATAGGCGATGCCTTGCGTCTTGCATCTTGTATCCTTTATCTCATATCCCTGCCTGTCGGGCAGACCGTATCAATATTTCTTCCTCTGAAACGTTATTTCACCTATTTTTGGTATTTTAGCAAAAAGATTTTATGCTGAAGGTATTTGATACCATTGGAAGATATGTCCTGCTCATGCAGCGGGTTTTTACCCGTCCCCAGAAGCGGAAGATCTATCAGCGGCAGTTGTTTGAAGAGCTGGAGCAGTTAGGACTGGACTCCATCGGCATTGTGGCGTTCATCTCCCTGTTTATGGGCGCTGTTGTTGCCATCCAGACTGCCTACAACATCGACAGCCCGCTGATCCCCATGTCGATGGTGGGCTTCACCACGCGGCAGTCGGTGATCCTTGAATTTTCACCTACCGTGATCAGCCTGATCCTGGCCGGGAAGGTAGGATCGAGCATTGCTTCCCAGATCGGGACCATGCGGGTCACAGAGCAGATTGATGCCCTGGAGATCATGGGGGTCAATTCAGCCAATTACCTTATTTTTCCCAAGATCACCGCATCCATCCTGATCAATCCTGTGCTGATCGTTTTCAGCATGTGGATGGGAATTTTGGGCGGATGGTTCGCCATGGTTGCCACCGGCCTGGTTACCACTTCCGATTTTGTGGAAGGGATCAGAATCGATTTTGAAGGCTATACTATTTTCTATGCCCTGACAAAAACAGTATTTTTTGCATTCATCATTTCCTCCATTTCCGGATTTTACGGCTATGAGACCCAGGGAGGGGCGAGGGAAGTGGGGCAGGCCAGCACCAAGGCGGTTGTCATCAGCAGCATCACCATTATCCTGTTTAACCTGGTACTCACCCAATTGTTGCTCACATGATAGAGGCCCGGAACATCGATAAGCATTTCGGCGATCATCATGTGCTGAAAAACATCAGTTGTACATTCGAAAAGGGCATGACCAACCTGATCATCGGGCAGAGCGGTTCCGGGAAAACCGTCCTGATGAAATGCCTGGTCGGTCTTTTTGAAGTTGACCAGGGAATGGTTGTTTATGATGGGCGGAACTTTACCGAAATGAACTTTGAAAGCCGCAAGACCCTAAGAAAAGAGATCGGTATGCTTTTCCAGGGAGGAGCCCTGTTTGACTCCATGAATGTGGAGGGGAATGTGATGTTTCCGTTGAATATGTTCACCGACCAGAGTCTGGAAGAAAAAAAAGAGCGGGTGAATTTCGTCTTACAAAGGGTTAACCTTGAAAATGTGAACAAACTTATGCCTTCAGAGCTCAGCGGAGGTATGCGGAAACGGGTGGCCATTGCCAGAGCCATAGCCATGAAACCCCAGTACCTGTTCTGTGATGAGCCCAATTCCGGACTGGATCCCCAGACTTCCGGGGTGATCGACAGGCTGATCCAGGAAATTACCAGGGAATATGACATAACCACTATCGTGAACACCCATGATATGAATTCTGTCCTTGGAATCGGCGACAGCGTTGCCTTTATCTATGAAGGAGAGTTATGGTGGAAAGGCGATAAGGAAACGATTTTACATACTGAAAACAAGGAATTGAATGAATTTGTTTTTGGTACCGAATTAACATCACGGCTAAAAAAATAACAAATCCTTTCGGTATGAACTTTCTTGATTTCCTGATTTTTGCTTTCGTGGGAATTTTCATCATCCAGGGATACCGGAAAGGATTTATCATCAGCCTGGCAACTTTTATTGCACTCATCCTCGGGATATATCTGGCCGTGAATTTTTCGAATTTCCTTGATGGAATTTTACTAAAAAACCTTAAACCATCAAGAACCTGGCTTCCAATACTCTCCTTTACCCTCACGTTTTTAATCGTGGTAACGGGTGTTTTTGTGGTTGCAAAATTGATGGAAAAAGTCGTGAATGTAGTTGGCATGGGATTTCTGAATTGCCTTGCAGGGGCTATCCTTGGATTTATCAAAGGGGTCGTCCTGGCCAGCATCCTGCTGTTCATTATTACCAGTGTGGACACCGGGGAGAAGTGGATACAAAAAGAGGATAAAACAGCATCGTTTATTTATCACCATGTCACCGGCGTATTTCCTGCCCTGATGAAACGTTTTGGCGGATCGATCAAATTCCCGGGTACCGCGGTAATTCTACAGGAGACTGATCACGAAACACGATAATATCGGTAATGAAGAACATTTGCTTTTTTAATACCGTAAAGTTTTGGGGCGGGGGTGAAAAATTACACCTTGAATATGCAATAAAATTCGAAGAAAAAGGGTATCATGTTTATTTGGTATCTGATAAGAACTCAACGCTCTCTGAAAAGGGAAAAGCTATCAATCTGCCCGTGTTTAACATTTCTGCCGGAAATCTTTCCTTTTTAAATCCGTTAAAATATTTTAAGCTGTTTCGGTTCTTTAAAAAGGAAAAAACCGACACGATACTGTTTTCAAGTTCACAGGATTTCAAATTGGGTGCGATCTCTTCAAAAATAGCCGGAGTTCGCAACATTGTTTACTTAAGAGGGCTTGCTACTCCGATCAGAAACACCGTGATTAACCGAATCCTTTTTAAACACTTTGTTACTCATATTGTCGCCAATTCCTTGGAGACAAAAAGAACAATTTTAACCCATCTGAAAAAAAGCATCGATGCAGAAACGGTTAAGGTTATTTATCATGGAATAGATTTGAATATTTTCGATAACCATCCCGGTAATCTTTGTTTTCCTGTTGCTGAAAAAGGAGGAGGGATCATTTTGGGCAATGCCGGCAGGCTGACTTTACAAAAAGGGCAGCATTATTTAATTGAAGTTGCCAACCGCTTAAAACAGAAAGGAATCAGGTTTACCCTGTTTATTGCAGGAATCGGTGAGATGAAGTCAACCCTGGAAAAACTGATTGAGAAATACCATCTTCAGAAGGAGGTTGTTTTGCTTGGATTTGTTGAAGATATGGCAGGTTTTATGCGTTCAATTGATATTTTTGTTCTTACCTCCTGCTGGGAAGGATTTGGATATGTCATCGTGGAAGCGATGGCTGCGGGTAAACCCACTGTTGCCTTTAATATAACGAGTAATCCAGAAATTATCATCGATAATGAAACAGGTTTCCTTGCTGATTATCCGGATGTAGAAATGATGAGCGAGAGAATAGAATTATTAAGCCGGGATGAAAATCTCCGAGCTAAGTTTGGCAAAGCAGCAAGGGAAAGGGTTGAAAAGAATTTCCAGCTGGACGACAGGATAACAGAGCTTGAAGACTATCTGTTAACAGAGGTTGACCGGAATTAATCAAGGATAGCAATAATTCCCGGCAGTTCTTTCCCCTCAATATATTCAAGCATGGCGCCTCCTCCGGTGGAAACATAGCTGACTTTATCGGCCAGTCCGTATTTATTGATGGCTGCAACGGAATCTCCCCCGCCAACCAGGGAGAAAGTACCGTTTTCCGTTGCACGGGCAACAGCATGTGCGATAAATTTGGTGCCTTCTTCAAAACTGTTCATTTCAAAAACACCCATAGGGCCATTCCAGAGGATAGTACCTGATTTTTCGATGACCTGGTTGAATTTCTGGCAGGCTGATGGCCCGATATCGAGGCCCATCCAGGGGACCTGTATGTCGTAAGCGCTGCTGAGTTTTTTGTTGGCATCGTTGGAGAACACATCGGCGATCACCGCATCGGCAGGAACATAAAGGTTTACGCCAAGGGCCTTGGCTCCTTCGATAATGTTTTTAGCCAGTTCCACATATTCTTCTTCGACCATGGATGCCCCTATTTCGCCGCCAAGGGCTTTAATGAAGGTGAACATCATACCCCCTCCTATGATCAGGTTGTCGACCTTGTCCATCAGGTGGTTGATGATCTCAATTTTGGTTGATACTTTTGCTCCTCCGAGAATAGCTGTGAAAGGACGTTTATTATCTTTCAGACATTTATCGATGTTGATGATCTCATTGGCCATGACATAACCGAACATTTTATTTTCGGGGAAAAAGTCGGCAATGATGGCCGTTGACGCGTGAGCCCGGTGTGCAGTTCCAAAAGCATCGTTCACATAAACATCTCCGAGTTTGGCCAGTTTTTCAGCAAAAACCTCATCCCCCTTTTCTTCTTCTTTGTAAAACCTGAGATTTTCCAGTAAAAGCACTTCTCCTGGCTGAAGGGAAGCGGATAGGTCAATAGCCGACTGCCCGATACAATCATCGGCAAATTTTACCGGCCGTTGAAGAACCTGCGTCAAATATGGAACAAGATGTTTCAGGGAATATTTTTCCTCCGGTCCGCCTTTTGGGCGACCCAGGTGCGACATGAGTATCACCGATCCTCCATCGTTCAGAATTTTGTTGATGGTGGGTAAAGTTGCATCGATGCGGTTGGTATCGGTTACCTGAAAGTTGTTATCCAGGGGAACATTAAAGTCAACACGAATTAAGGCTTTCCTGCCCTTGAAGTTTAAATCATCTATCGTATGCATGATATGAGAATTATAGTTATCAGGGCAAATTTAAAATTTTTCAGCGGGACAACGCATATCTTTTTAATTTTACGAGTAAAATAAATGTCCCCGCCCCGAACCCTCTTTATAAATAGGGAGGGGCCCTGAGGGGAATATAATTGCAATAATGGACAAGATTACCGTTACTTTTATCCAGACTTCTCTTTACTGGGAAGACCCTGTAAAAAATATTCAGCACTTCCGGAATTTATTTGACCGGATAGGAAGTCAAAGCGACCTTATCCTTTTACCGGAGATGTTCAATACCGGCTTTTCCATCAATCCCATGGTTTGTGCTGAAGAAATGGATGGCCCTTCAGTCCGTTTTCTCCTTACAGAATCTACCTCCAGAAATGTCGTCATTATGGCAACATTGTTGATCAGGGATAAGGATCAGTTTTATAATCGCCTGGTTTGTATTTCTCCGGATGGAAGCATTCAAACATACGATAAACGGCATTTGTTTCGTTTAAGCGAAGAATACCGGATTATCAATGCCGGGAATTCGAGGAAAATATTTGATGTAAACGGGTGGAAGATCATGCCGCTGATCTGTTATGATTTGCGATTTCCTGTATGGACCAAGAATTCTTATCAGGATGGACGATATGAATATGATGCCCTGGTTTGCCTGGCCAACTGGCCGCAGAGCAGGCAACATGTCTGGGAAACATTGCTTAAAGCCCGCGCCATGGAAAACCAGTCCTATGCAATCGGTGTCAACCGCATTGGCATGGACGGTCATGGGACTGACCATTCCGGCGATTCCATGGCTGTTGATGCCAGGGGAAATGTGATGATGAAAGCAGCGCCAGGCAAAGAAGTTTATGAAACGCTCAGTCTTTCCTATAAGGATTTACTGGCTTTCCGTGAATCATTCACGCTTGGGATGGACTGGGATCAATTTTCTTTGAACCTAACCTGAGAATATGCCTGAAATCTCTGTGGTTATAATAACCCATAATGAAGAGGCAAACATCCAGCGATGCCTCGATTCCGTTCAGGGAATTGCCACAGAAGTAGTGGTGGTGGATTCTTTTTCCACGGATAATACTGTTGCCATCTGTGAGTCGTCGGGTTGTCGTGTCTATCATCGTGAGTTCACGGGTTATGGTGACCAGAAACAATTTGCAACCAATCAGGCCTCCAACGACTGGATTCTTTCCATTGATGCAGATGAAGTCGTATCCGCAGAACTACGCGAAGAAATCACTGCATGGAAACAAGATGCAGGATGCAGCCTGCCCGCCGAACAGGCAGGGATACAGGATTCAGGATACAGGATTCCGTTTTCTTTATGCTTTATGGACCGCATCCTCAAACATAGCGGGGTGGGACATGAATTTCACCTGAGATTTTTCGACCGCAACCGGGGAAATTTCACCCAAGTACAGGTTCATGAAGGGGTTGAATTAAGAGGGAACACAGGTACGTTCAAGGGAAGGATCATTCATTATTCCTATCGCAACATTACCCATCACCTGGGAAAAACCAACATCTATACAACACAGGCAGCGGCAGAGAATGTCAGTAAAGGAAAAAAATATTCCAAATGCTGGGTGGGATTTAAATTTCCCATCAGTTTTTTTACTATTTATATTCTTAAAGGAGGTATTCTGGATGGCTATCCTGGCTTTATCTGGTCGTTCTTTACCGCATTTTATGCCTCCCTGAAAATTGCTAAAACCATTGAATTATCAGCGTCATGAATGGGATAGATCGTTGGATTCCGGAGAAAAATGGACTTCCGGTACTGATGTACCACAAGGTGTCGGAGAAGATTAACGACCTATTGACGGTTTCAACGGACAATCTGGAGCTGCATCTTGCCTGGCTGAAAGAAAATGAATATCATTCCATCTCTTTCCGGGAATTGAAATCTCTGATGGCTGATCATCAGCCATTGCCAGCTAAAGCATTTATTCTCACATTCGACGATGCCTACCGGAGTTTTAAAGAATTTGCAGTCCCTTTGTTAAAAAAATACGGATTTAAAGCCTGCATTTTTGTTCCGGTCGCTTACATGGGAAAGACCAATGTCTGGGACAGGGGCCATGATCCCATCATGACTGCGGATGAATTGATAGAAATATCAGAAGGCGGTAATGTGGAAATAGGTCTGCATTCTTTTCTCCATCAAAATTACCGGGATCTTGCAATCAACGACATGGAAGAAGATCTGAAAAATTGTTTCGATATTCTGCAGTATTCTCACCTGCCGTTTATCCGTGTACTGGCCTATCCCTATGGAGGTTATCCCCGGAAGGATCCGGCACGAAAAGCCGGGATGTTTGAGCTTTTTAAAAATTTGGAGATGGATTATGCGCTCAGGATTGGGAATCGCATAAACCCATATCCGATACGACAAGCTTTTGAGATGAAGCGGATCGATATCAGGGGAACCGATTCATTGTTAACATTCAGAATCAAGATGAAAATGGGAAGAGCAAAATTGTTTATTTAAAACCGGAATGGAATTTATTTTTCGACAATTCGTTCGCTTTGCTTATTATTTCGGATTTGTTTTAATCCTGATTTTTCTGCCATTCTCCAAAGCCATCCTGAGTATCGGCCAGCTGACGATGACCGGAGCCTGGATCATGGCTTATCTGAATCTTGAGAAATTAACCTCGTTTTATTTCCGTCATCCAAGGTTCCCGGGAATTTTACTCATTTTACCTTATTTTTTTTATTTGTTTTTTGAGGGGATGCTCAGGGGACTCCGGGAATTTTCGAAGAACAAACCCGCTCTTATTTTTTCTTCTGTGTTCTTGTTGCATATTGTGGGACTAATCTTTACCGTAGATTTCGATTATGCCCTGAAGGATTTACGCACCAAATTGCCCCTGATGGCACTTCCGGTGTTTTTTGCCACTTCAGAAAAAATCGGTCCGAAAACCTTCCGGGCCTTTCTGCTGCTGTTTATTCTTTCCCTTCTGGTTGCAACATTCATGAATACATGGAAGGTTATTTTCAATGATTATATAGACATACGAGATGTTGCCAGGCATGTTTCCCACATTATATTCAGTTTACTCATCAGTCTGTCGTTGTTTTCTCTTGCTTATTTCATCATCCGGAAAAACCGCATAAGACCAGGATGGAAGGTCCTCTTTTTTCTTGCCATGGTTTGGTTTCTTGCTTATCTGGTCCTGACCAAATCGATGACCGGCTTTATCATTTCCTTCCTGACATTGTTGTTGATTATCCCGGTTTTGATTTTCCACCAAAAAAAGATATGGTTGAAAGTTTTCATCCTTTTAGTGTTGATTGGCGTAGGGGGTGGCTGGTATTTTTATGTTCATTCTGTCATCAGGGATTATTATGCCGTGAAAATAGTCGATTTCAGAAAGCTGGACCATTTCACTTCCCGGGGGAACCCCTATATTCATAATTCTGCAAATCTTCAGACTGAAAACGGGAATTATCTTTGGCTTTATGTGCAATGGGATGAATTGCGCGATTCCTGGAATCGCCGAAGTCAAATTCCCTTTGACAGCCTGGACATGAAAAATCAGCCCGTGAAATTCACCCTGATCCGCTTCCTTACTTCAAAAGGCGAACGGAAAGATGCTGATGCCGTTGAAAAGCTGACCGACAATGAAATCAGCACCATCGAAAAAGGAACCGCAAATTTTGTTTTTCTGGAGCCTTTCAGTATCCGGGGCCGGATTTATGAATTCCTGGCAGGATACGATCAATATCAGGCTACTGAAAATCCCACCGGATCAACGGTAATGCAGCGCATTGAATTCTGGAAAGCTTCTCTGGGGCTGATCAAAGAAAACTGGTTGTATGGTGTTGGAACGGGAGATATGAATATAGCATTTGAGCGGCAATATGAAAAGATGCATTCGAAACTGGCGCCTGATCAGCGATGGCGGTCGCATAACCAGTATATGTCAATTTTTATTGCCTTTGGTATTTTTGGATTTATCTGGTTTCTTGTCGCGGTTTTTTATCCTCCATTAATTTTAAAACAATACAATGATTATTTCTTTCTGGTATTTTTAATCATCGCCCTGTTTTCCATGCTGACAGAGGATACCATTGAATCTCAGACAGGAGTAACATTTTTTGCTTTCTTTTATTCGTTCTTCCTTTTTGCCAGGAAGGAAAAATGTCTGATCTGAATTATCAGGGGAAGCAGATGCCGATCTTGAATCCGGCAAAATGAAGCGGGACTTTATATTCCTCTGTTCTGATCAATTTTTTCACATTGGCAGAGTCGGTATACCAAACATTATAATTTGATGAGATGGCCTGGTATTTATAGAAGATCTCATACATGAATCTCAGGTTTTTCGCGATCTTCATTTTATATCCCAATCCAATACTCAATCCGAAAGCGCCTTTTCCCTCTTCATAAAAACTTGTTTGTTTACGTGTTCCGAAGGCATACCCGAGATAGATGGCGCCATAAAATGTATTGTCGGCAGGCTTCAGGTCATAGCTTATATAAGCGTAGAGCGGCCAGAATAAACCATTTTGCCATTTTTCGACACCAAAACTAAGTCCTACCCCAAGCTGATTCATGTATTTAAGTCCATTGATGGTCTGAAAAGTGATGACAATCTCGTCATTCCTGATTTTTTTCTGAACATTATTGTATATATCGGTCTTAAATGAACCAAGGCCGAATGATACCCCGGCTTCGGTCTTGTTGAAGTATTTCAGGGATTTATCATTCGTTTGTGCGCTGAGCAATAGTCCGTTCAGCAGGCAAAATACAAAGAAGCAAAGGATCTTTTTCATCATTTCAAATTCTTGTATAAAGATAATACTTTTACACTAAATACTTAACTTGCGGTCCAATTCCACCAATCCGGATTTATGACTCAACAACAAACCGATCTTGCCGGCAAATGGCTGATCATTGTGAATCCCAATGCAGGGAGTAAGAAAGGTGAAAAAGACTGGCCGAAAATATGCCAGCATCTTACCCGGGAGGGGTTTGATTATGAATGCGTTTTCACGGAACACCGGAATCATGCTATTCATCTTGCTTCAGACAACATCGCCAGGGGTTTCAGAAATATTGCCGTCGTCGGAGGTGATGGCACCCTTAACGAAGTGCTGAATGGCATTATGCGACAGACTGGCATTCCGCCCCTGGAAATTTCGCTTGGGATGATCCCCGTTGGTACGGGAAACGACTGGTGCCGGACTTTTCAAATTCCCTTCGATTATAAAAAGGCCATTGCCATTTTAAAAGCAGGTAAAACCTTCATCCAGGATATCGGGCTGGTTCATTATCATAAAGAAAGCGAAAAGCACAACCGATACTTCATGAATGTCGCCGGCATGGGTTACGATGCACTGGTGGCGAAGAAAACCAATATCCTGAAAGAAAAGGGACGTGGAAATACCTTTGCCTATTTTTATTTTGTTTTTGCCAGCCTGTTTCAGTATAAATTTCTTGACGGGGTAATAGAAGTGGACAATGAAATCGTTTTCAAGGGAGAAATTTTTTCCATGAATGTAGGGATATGCAAATACAACGGAGGTGGCATGATGCAGGTTCCTTATGCTGTTCCCGATGATGGCCTGATGGATGTAATGGTTATCAAAAAAGCATCGAAGTTTGCGGTGGTTCGTTATACCAGGAAATTATATGATGGAACGCTGGTAAACCTTCCTTTTGTTACTACGTTAAGGGGAAAGCACATCCGCATCCGTTCAACGGGAAGCATCTACATCGAAACAGATGGTGAATCTCTGGGGCATACCCCGTTTACATTTGAGATATTGCCGCTGGCATTGAAGGTTTTTTGCGGGCAGGTGCAGATAGGAACAGGTGGACAGGTAATTAATCAGGATCCTGCCAGTCGCCATGCAATTTGATCAGTTGAATCAATTCATTCACCGCGCTTGCCTCTTCAATGTTTTTTTTCATGATCTCCCGGCCCTTATAAAGCATCACTCTCCCTTTTCCAGCACCTACATAACCATAATGTGCATCGGCCATTTCCCCCGGACCATTGACAATACATCCCATCACAGCTATTTTCAGTCCCTTCAGGTGGCCGGTCAGTTTTTTTATGGCCAGCAGTGTTTTTTGAATATCAAATAATGTGCGGGCACAGGAGGGACAGGAAATAAATTCTGTTCTGGTGATTCTGGCGCCGGAAGCCTGAAGAATTCCATAAGCCACCGGGATTTCATATTCCGGATCTTCTGTGATAGAAACACGAATCGTATCTCCTATCCCATCAGCCAGCAGGCTGCCAATTCCAACTGCCGATTTCAGACGACCGTCTTCTCCGGCGCCAGCTTCTGTAACACCAAGATGCAGGGGATAATTCATTCCCTCCTGTTTCATTCGCTCAACCAGCAGCCGGTTCGCATTAATCATTACCTTGGTGTTACTGGCTTTCATCGACAGAACAATATTCCGGAAACTGTAACTTTCACAGATTCTGACAAACTCCAACGCTGATTCAACCATCCCAAGCGGAGTGTCACCATACCGTTCCATGATCCTGTCCGACAACGAACCATGGTTTGAGCCAATCCGGATGGCCGTTCCATGATCCTTACAGATCAATATCAGGGGTTTGATTCTTTTGGCAATTTTTTCCAACTCATCCTGATATACATTATCTTTTATTCCGCATCCCTGCTTGTTCGGCGGGCAGGCTGCATCCTGTATCTTTCTTTTATCCGCATAATTTCCGGGATTGATTCTTACTTTCTCAACTATAGTCGCTGCAATTTCTGCTATTTTAGGATTAAAATGCACGTCGGCGATAAGCGGGACCTTGTATCCTCTTTTATACAACTCCTTTTTAATCTCGCGCAGATTTTCAGTTTCTTTCATGCCCGGAACAGCCATCCGAATATATTCACAACCGGCTTCAATCATACGGATCGACTGCCCCACGGTGGCAGCCGTATCCATGGTGTTGGTATTGGTCATGGATTGCACCCGGACAGGATAATCCCCACCCAAAGGAAGATCACCGATATTGACAACCCCTGTCCGGAACCTGCTATTCATCATATTTTCACTCAATTTTATCACCCTGTTACTTTGTCACTTTGTCACCAGCTCACCAGCTCACCAACTCACCAGCTCACCAACTCACCAACTCACCAACTCACCAACTAAACAAGTCCCTTGACTCTTGGTTTTCCCGCCACAAATTCTTTCAGGTAAAAAGGTTCAAAATAAGCCAGGTTTTCAAAGTCACCCATGATATATTTGGCCTCTGCCGGCCCGATCATATATTTTGCCGAAAGCGTAAAATTATCCAGAAATATTGAATTTTTATGTTGTCCCAAAAAAGGTTTGCATTTTTCAGCGCCTTCCCCGGCAAAAACGATAATGTTTTCTTTCAGTTCTTCCTGAAATGAGTTTTCGTCGATAATTTCAGCCTGTACTTTCCTTACCACTTTGCCTGAATGATCGTAAAGCGCGCAAAAAACTTCCATCCGGCGTGCGTCAAGCATGGGACAAAAATAGCGGGATACAGTCCCCTCTCCTTCAGGGGGGTGGGCTGGGGGTGGGATCTTCAGATGCATCCCAACAGCCATGGCTTGAAGGGTAGGGACAGCAATTATGGGTTTGCCGAGTGAATAGCAAAGACCCTTGGCTGTGGCAACACCGATCCGAAGTCCGGTATAGGAGCCGGGACCTGCACTTACTGCGATAGCATCAAGTCCGGATAATGATATTCCGGTCGACGATATCAGTTCACTGATCATCAGGGTAAGGGTGGCAGAATGTTCGTTTTTTCCTGAAGTTTCCCGAAAAGAAATCAGGTTCCCTTTGTCGGACAGGGCGACTGAGCATACATTTGTAGCAGTATCGAAAGTTAAGATCATTTTTCCTTGGTGAACAAGTCCTTCTTGTCGACCTTCTTAACCTTATTCCCGTCGTTAAGGGTTTTAGAGACTGCGGTATAGGGCGCAACGATAATTTCGTCCCCGTCTTTTAAGCCAGAAAGGATCTGGATATAGGTATTGTCCTGGATACCGGTTTTAACATCTTTCTTTTTTGCCAGATCTTTGGCAAAGAGGAAGACACATTCCTGTATTTCCTCGCTTTTCTTTTTCCCGGAAACAAACTCAACCTGATCATCCCCCTCACCTTTCTGGGTTTTATTTTTCTGGTTTATTTTATCCAGGGAATCCTTGGCGATACGGGTTGTTACTGCCTGAATGGGGACTGTTAAAACATTGACCGCCGTCTCGGTTTGAATTTCCACGGTGCAGGACATTCCCGGGCGGAAAGGAGAAAAATCAGGTCTGAGGGCATCGAGCAGGTCTTTATAAGAATCTTTAACGATATGGATTTTTACATTGAAATTCGTCACCTGGTCAACGCTGACACCGGTAGTATTGGCAGAGGTGGCGATTTCGGTCACAATTCCTTTGAACTTGCGGTTCAGGTAGGCATCTACCTCGATCAGGGCGGTATCACCCATACTTACGCGGACGATATCATTTTCATTGACCTCCACCTGGGCTTCCATCTCATTAAGATTGGCGATACGCATGATTTCTGTGCCGCTTGAAAACTGTGAAGCCCCGGTTACCCTTTCCCCTTTTTCCACACTCAGTTTGGAAACGGTGCCATTGTTAGGGGCAAAAATGGCAGTTCTGGTCAGGTCTTCCTTCGATTTCTTTAAAGCGGCCTCTGAACTTTTCACCATAAACTCCGAAGCCTTGATGTCTTGTTCTCCTGCTTCAACCTGGGCTTTGGCAACCTGAAAGGAAGCTTTGGCCTGGTCGTATTCGGCCTTTGAAATTACATTTTGCTGAAACAGCTTTTCCTGTCGTTCAAAAGTGAGGCGGGTATTTTCAAATTGAGCCTTATTTTGTGCCAGCCTGGCCCTGGAGTTAGCTTCATTGGCTTTTTGTGTGTTGACAGCCGCTTCGCTTTGATCATACTGGGAAACATAAATTTCCGGATCAATTTTTGCTAAAAGATCTCCCGCTTTTACCTGATCTCCCTCCTTGACTTTAAGTTCCACTACTTCCCCGGAAATATAAGGGCTGATCTTGATGTCTTTTTCCGGCTGAATTTTGCCGTTGGCTGAAACCGTTTGAATGATCGTGCGTTTCATCACTTTTTCGGTGGCTACTTTGGTCCCATCATTGCCTTTTCCTTTGACAACAGCAATGATAACAATAACGGCTACCACAATAACTGCCGCGATGATAATCCAAAGTTTTTTCCTTGATTTCTTTATACTCATGGAGTAACAGATAAAATTAATTGGTATAAAATTATGAATTAATCGATTGTAATGGGATTCCCCATGTAAAATTCAAGAATGGTCGTCTTGAAAATAAAATCATATTTGGCCTGCAATAGATCTGATTGTGCCTTGGTCAGGTCTTTTTTGCTGTTGTTATAGTCGAATGAAGTCATAAGTCCGACATCAAATTTCTGTTGGGTATATTTGAAGGACTCTTCCTGTGCACTTACTTTTTGTAATGAAGAGTTATATTTTTTCAGGGATGCAACTCCGTCCGCATAGGCCTGTTCAATTTTTTTCCGGAGATCTCTTTTGGTGATATCCAGATCCAGTTCTGCCTGATGGCGTTGAATTTTTGCCTGGCTGATGGCATTTCTGCCCTGCCAGCCATTAAAGATAGGTACCCTGAGGTAAAATCCCAGGGATTGGTTTTCATTCTGGTGTAACTGGTCGTTGAAGGAAGTCACCCGCGTGGCATATTTGGCACTATAGGCAAAAACAGTGTCGCGGGATAATTGTGTGATTCCGAATTTCTGCATGGTAATAACGGGTGCGACACCGGGGTCAACTTCCTTGGCTGCTCCTGAATACCCGGTTCCCCATGAACCGGCAAAGGATAGGGAGGGATAGAGAACGCCCCTGGCGATGGCAAGGCTTTTCTGGGCACTCTGAACCCGAAGTTCAGCACTTTGTACTTCAGGACGTGCCTTGAGTGATTTCTCATAGATAATTTCAGGTGAAACCAGGTCCTTGGGCTCTTCAACGGCGCGAAGCCCGGGTTTTTCAATCCGGAAATCACGGGTTACAGGAAAGTCAATTAATTGTTGAAGGGAAAGATTAGAAATGTTCAGCCTGTTTTCTGCCTCTATGGAAGCCAGTTCTTCGGCAGCCCGCTGAGCCTGTATATTCAGCAGGTCTCCCCGGGCCGAGGATCCGGCTTCTACCAGTTTCTGGATCCGATCAACCTGGGAATTGGTGATTTTAAGCTGTTCCCGGGCTACATCAAGTAATTCCGAATTAAACAGAATATCGAGATAAAATCCTGCAACAGCAAGAGAGATACTGTTTTTAATCACATCCAGATCGTATTGACTGGCCAGGACATTGATCTGATTCTGCCTCATGGTATTGAGCTTCTGAAAACCACTGAAAAGAACCAGGTTGCTTTGCAGATAAAAATTATTTGAACGCACTGTATTTGTCGCAAAACTATTGGTATACTGGTCGATTGTCTGGCCAAAATTCCACACATTACTTCCATTTGCATTAAGGTCGGGAAGCATGTTCAATCCACTTTGAAGCAAGGCTTTCTTGTTTGACTCCACGGCCAGGAGTTGCTTTTGGATATCCAGGTTATTTTCCAGGGCATAATTGATACAATCTTCAAGTGTCCAGATCTTTTGTGCCTTTGCAGATCCGGAAAAAAATACAATAAGAAAAAAGAGCAGAATAAGGCATTTGCTCCGGGGAAAATGTACCAGCATAGGGAAGGATATTAATGGTCGGTTTTTCAATGAAATTTGATAAAAGTGTTCAAAATTAGTGAATTTAAACTTCACCGGAGCATTAAGACGAAGAATTCATTCAGAGGTTACAACAGGAACGAAAAAATGTATATTTGCAATATATCATTAAAAAAAAGTACCATGAAAAAAAATGTATTCTTTCTCTTTGCCCTTGTTATGCTTAGCGGAATTCTATTCTCGCCGGCTTGCACAAAAAATGAAACAACAGGAACCCTTACCATCTACGTGTCGGATTTTTACACGGGACTCCCCATCATTAATGAGCAGGTATACCTTGCTACCAGCTATGTCAATATGCAGCAGGGAATTTATGTTGCCACGGGCTGGACCGACTATAATGGTATGGCTTTTTTTGGAAGTATTTCGCCGGCAACTTATTGGTATGATACCCAGGACTGGCAGGATTGGGGAGCCATAAAGACTTTTGCAGGAGTTGACCAGTATGTGTTTCTCTATGTAAATACCCAGGCCAAAAAAGCAGTGAAGTAGCGTTTCACGATTTCATTTATTTTTTGTAACATTGCAGCCCTATTTAGAGGATTATTTATTGATGGTTGCACCACAAAGAAATGTTTTTCGAATCTTAATTGCTGGACTTTTTTTCAGCCTGATATTTCTTTCACAGAATCTTGTAAAAGCCGCTATACAGGGCCAGCCTGTTCTTATCCCAGCCAACGACTCTTCTGCTCTGTTGCATAACCCGGAAACGGAAGCTGAAAAGAAGTTCAATGCCGGAGAGATGATCATGGAACATGTGGTGGATAACCATGAATGGCATATTCTTGAAATTGGAGAATTTCACCTGACAATTCCCCTTCCGGTAATTTTATATTTTGACGGAGGTTTGTATTGTTTTTCTTCCTCAAGATTTCATAATGAAAACCATTCTTACCATGGATTCATCCTGGGGCAGGAAGGTTCCCATAAAGGAAAAATTTACAGGGATAATCCCGATAAGGATACTGCCAGAGGGGCTCAAGTATATGATTTTTCCATCACCAAAACGGTATTTGCCATTATCTTTAGCGCCTTGCTGATGATCTGGATTTTTCTTTCCGTGGCCAAAGGGTATAAGCGGAATGTCAAAGAGGCTCCGAGTGGCATACAATCCCTGCTTGAACCACTCATTCTTTTTATCCGTGATGATATTGCCAAGAGCTCCATCGGGGAGAAAAACCATGAGAAGTACATGCCTTTTTTGCTGACCGTCTTTTTTTTCATATTCATCAATAATTTACTGGGCCTTGTCCCGCTATTCCCGGGTGGGGCCAATGTTACAGGCAATATTTCCATTACCCTGGTACTGGCTGTATTTACGTTCATCCTGACGACCATCAACGGGAATAAACATTACTGGATCGACATCATCAATACGCCCGGGGTTCCCTGGTGGCTGAAGTTGCCCATTCCCCTGATGCCCATTGTGGAAATTATCGGAATTATCACCAAACCGTTTGTCCTGATGGTCCGGCTTTTTGCCAATATTACTGCCGGGCATATCATTGCCCTGGGCTTTGTCAGCCTGATCTTTATCTTTGGCGCGATCAGTGCTGCCCTGGGTTTAGGTGTATCTGTCGTTTCAGTTGCCTTTATGGTGTTTATGGATCTGCTGGAATTACTGGTAGCTTTTATACAGGCTTATGTGTTTACTTTATTGTCGGCGCTGTATTTCGGATTGGCAACCACAGAGCCGGAGCACCATTAAATTCAATTAGGAATTAGGAATTAAAAATTAGGAATTAATTTTAGTAGTAACCTTTAATCATAACCAAGTATGCATTTATTAGCGATTTTGTTGCAACTGGCTGGCGATTTTGCCGCCATTGCCAAGATGGGAGCTGGCCTCGGTGCCGGGATTGCCGTGATCGGTGCTGGTATCGGTATCGGAAATATCGGTAAAAGCGCCCTCGAGTCTATTGCCCGTCAGCCGGAAGCCATTGGTGATATCCGGTCAAACATGATCATCGCCGCCGCACTTGTCGAAGGCGTAGCATTTTTTGCTATTGTAGTTTGTTTGCTGATTCTTTTCATCTAGGAAACATGCCCGAATTCTTTACGGTTTAACGGTTGGTTGAGCCGTAAAGAATTTTTTGATTGAAAAAAATATTTAAAACTGAACCTATGGAACTGATCACTCCCGGCCTGGGCTTGATTTTCTGGATGACGCTGGTATTCCTTCTTTTATTGTTCATTCTTGGAAAATTTGCCTGGAAACCTATCCTGAAGGCCCTTAAAGAAAGGGAAACCTCCATTCGTGAAGCCTTGCATGCTGCAGATAAAGCCAGAGAGGAAATGAAGAAAATGCAGTTCAGCAATGAGACTTTACTCAGGGAAGCCAAAAACGACAGGGATGCCATTCTTAATGAAGCCCGGAAGATTAAGGATAAAATCATTGAGGAAGCACGTCAAAAGGCATCGGAGGAAGCGGGAAGAATTGTTGATGCAGCGAAGGTGACCATTAATAATGAAAAAATGGCCGCCATGACCGACCTGAAAAACCAGGTCGCCGAGTTATCGCTGGAAGTGGCGAAAAAACTCATTCAGCGTGAACTTTCTGACCCCAGAAAACAGGAAGAATATCTCCGCGAATTATTACAAGAAGTGAAATTCAATTGATGATGAAGTTATGAGGATCTCCCTGGTCGCCGAACGTTATGCCAATGCCTTATTTGAACTGGCAGTGGAAAAGAACATTGCTGAGGAGATCTATCAGGATGCGCTGACGGTATCGGAAATTTGTCAGCAAAGCCGTGAACTGCGGATGTTCTTTAAAGCACCCATAGTTCATACAGATTTAAAGATCAAGGTAGTGAAAGAAATCTTTGGTAAAGTTGTCGGACAGGTGATGCTGACTTTCCTTCTTGTCATGATCCGCAAAAAACGGGAGAAATTTATTCCCGAGATTGCCGGACAGGTTGTTGAAAATTATAAAGAATATAAAAACATACTGACGGTTCATTTCAGGGCCCCGGTACTTCCAGATAATGACAACAGAAAGAAAGTTCTGGATTTGATGACCAGTTATACCAAGGCCAACATTGACCTGGTTGAAGAAATAGACAGTTCCCTCATCGGCGGATTTGTGCTAAACTGGAAAGATTTGCAATATGATGCAAGCATCCGGAAACAGATCGAGAAAATGAAGAGGGGCGTGGCAAAAGTAAATTTATACGTTAAAGGTTATTGATTATGGCAGAAATAAAACCCGCTGAGGTTACCGCGATTCTGAGAAAAGAACTGGCCGGGTACCATGATGTGAAAGAGTTGGAAGAAGTGGGAACCGTCCTCCAGGTCGGGGATGGGATCGCACATATCTATGGTCTTACCCATGCCGAATCCGGCGAGTTGATCGAGTTTGAGAAAAACGGGCTGAAAGCCATCGTACTCAATCTTGAAGAGGATAATGTCGGCGCCGTATTGCTTGGAGAATCTTATGAAATCAAGGAAGGTGACACGGTCAGAAGAACAAGACGCATTGCTTCCATTGAAGTCGGCGAGGGTTTGTTGGGACGTGTAATCAACACCCTTGGTGAGCCCATCGACGGGAAAGGAAAAATTGAAGGAGAACGTTTTGAAATGCCCCTGGAGAGGAAAGCCCCGGGAGTTATTTTCCGTCAACCGGTTAACCAGCCCCTTCAGACTGGTATCAAACCGATCGATGCCATGGTTCCCATCGGCCGCGGACAGCGGGAACTCATCATCGGCGACCGGCAGACAGGGAAAACAGCCATTGCCATTGACACCATCATCAACCAGAAAGAATTTTACGAAAAAGGAGAACCTGTTTATTGTATTTATGTTGCCATCGGACAAAAGGGGTCTACCGTGGCCAATATCGTGCACACCCTTGAACAGAAAGGTGCGCTGGCTTATACCGTGATTGTCATGGCTACAGCTTCCGATCCCGCTGCCATGCAGTTTTATGCTCCCTTTGCCGGAGCAGCCATCGGTGAATTCTTCAGGGATACCGGACGTCCGGCCCTGGTTATTTACGACGACCTGTCAAAACAGGCGGTAGCCTACCGCGAAGTCTCCCTCTTGCTTCGCCGTCCCCCAGGGCGAGAAGCATATCCCGGCGACGTGTTCTACCTTCATTCACGCCTGCTTGAAAGAGCAGCCAGGATCATTTCGGCCGATGACATCGCCAAAAAAATGAACGACCTTCCTGAAAGTCTCAGGGATAAAGTTAAAGGAGGTGGGTCACTCACTGCCTTGCCCATCATTGAAACCCAGGCCGGCGACTTATCGGCTTACATCCCAACCAATGTGATTTCTATCACTGACGGACAGATATTCCTGGAATCCGGTTTGTTTAATGCCGGTATCCGTCCCGCTATCAACGTGGGTATTTCAGTATCCCGCGTTGGTGGAAACGCGCAAATCAAATCCATGAAAAAAGTGGCAGGAACCCTGAAACTTGATCAGGCTGAATTCCGCGAACTGGAAGCCTTTTCAAAATTCGGCTCCGATCTTGATGCAGCGACCAAAGCGGTGCTTGACAAAGGAGCGCGCAACGTGGAAATTCTCAAGCAGCCACAGTATTCTCCCATGACAGTAGAGAAGCAGATCGCCATCATTTTCTGCGGAACCCGCGGACTACTGCGCTCGGTCCCCATCAGAAATATTGGACATTTTGAAACCGAGTACCTGCACCGGATGGAAACTGATCATAAAAACGTGCTGAACAATTTGAAATCAGGACAGCTACTGGATGAGGACGTCAAGATCATGGAAGCAGTGGCCAGGGAATTATCCCATAAATTTGAAGAAACGAAATAAAAATCAAGCATGGCCGGACTGAAGGAAGTAAGGATACGGATCGCATCGGTTAAATCTACCCAACAGATCACTAATGCCATGAAAATGGTTGCGGCTTCCAAGTTGAGGAGGGCACAGAATGCCATCATCAAATTGCGGCCTTATGCAGCGAAGTTGCGCGATATTCTTCAAAACCTTAGCAGCAGCATCGAAAACTCCAATGAAAGTGTTTTTTCAGAGGAACGTAAACCCGAAAAAATATTGCTTCTGGTACTTACTTCCAACCGCGGGCTATGCGGGGGATTTAATTCCAACATTATTAAAATGACGCTTAATCAGCTGAATACCTTGTACGCCAGCCAGTTTCAGCAAAATAATGTAAGCCTGATCACCATTGGCAGGAAGGGAACGGAATTTTTCAGAAAACGTAAATTCCCTGTCATCGAATCGCATGATGAACTTTTTGACCAGCTTACCTTCGGCAATGTTGCTCCCCTGGCGGAAAAGCTGATGAAAGCTTTTGCCGGCAAAGAATACGACAGGATAGATATCATTTATAATCAGTTTAAAAATGCAGCTGTCCAGAACCTGATCGTTGAACAATATCTTCCCGTCTCTGCTGTACGGCCTGAAAAATCTGTTTCCCGACGCACTATGGACGCCGATTATATCTTTGAGCCGGATAAGGAAACTATCGTCAGGGAACTTATTCCAAAGACGCTAAGGATACAACTTTTTAAAGCCCTGCTCGATTCTTTTGCGTCGGAACAGGGCGCCAGGATGACAGCCATGCACCAGGCCACAGAAAATGCCAAGGATATCCTGAGAGCCCTTAACATTACTTATAATAAAACACGGCAAAGCTCCATTACCAATGAAATTCTTGAGATCGTCAGCGGGGCGGAAGCATTAAGGGGGTGACAAGGTAACAAAGTGACAAAGAAACAAAGTGATAATGAGCGTGGATTTTAAAAACAGAATTTATGATAACAAAGAATGTTGAAAAGGCGATAAACGAGCAGATCAAGCGGGAAGAGCATTCTTCACGCATTTATCTGGCGATGGCTTCCTGGGCTGAACGCAACGGCTATCCCGGGGCGGCCAACTGGCTCTATGTCCAGACCGAAGAAGAGCGTATCCATATGCTGAAACTGGTTCATTACCTCAACGACCGGGGAGGGGCTGCAATAATACCTGCACTTGAAGCTCCGCCAGCAAAATTCAAATCACTGCTGGATGTTTTCCAACAGGTATTGAAACACGAGGAATACATCTCGGCTTCCATCAACGAGCTATATGCCATCTGCACCCAGGAGAAGGATTTTACTTCAGCAAATTACCTGCAATGGTACATTACGGAACAGATAGAAGAGGAGAGTACGGTTCGCAGCATTCTCGATCAGATCAAACTGGCCGGTACCGAAGGTTTGTTTTTAATGGATAAGGAATTTGCCGCCATGGCAACGGCAAAAAGAGCTGCCCTGGCGCTGAGCGGAGGCGCTAATGCAGTAACTTAAGCAGTTTGTTATACCAGTTCCTTCCGTATTTACGTATCAATGCCCCGGCTGCGAATTCGTAGAGGGGCATTTTTTCTTTATGCCCTTTCTCCAGCGCTTTCCTGCAAATTTCCCATTTATGATAGTTCAGGGCATCACCCTCGAATACTGACGTTATTCTGATCGGATACAGGTGGCAGGATACAGGTTTTGGGAAAGGAATTTTTTTTTCCTGGAAAGCTTTTTCAATGGCACAACGGGCGATTCCTTCCTCAAAAAATATAAAAGCACATTCTCTGCCTTTCACCAGTGGCGTAACAAACCTGCCCTCTGCATCGTAATCGAACACACCGAGGTGTGATACTTCCTGTATTCCCTCCTCCTCCATAAAAGGTTTGATCTCATCGATATAATCATCCAGCAGGGATATTTCTTCTTCCTCCAGCGGCGCCCCGGCATCGCCTTCCACGCAGCATGCTCCTTTGCACTTCTCCATATCGCAGCTGAAGAACGTTGACTTTATGTCGTCGGAAATAAGGGTGTTTTCGAGAGAGATCATGTTTGATTAATGCACAAATGTACGAATGCATTGACAAATATCAACTTGCATCTTGATATTTACCGGGGTGGGCAGATTAGTTTATCTCAAATAATTTTCTAATTTTGCCGGCACGTCTGTTAATAGATTCACATTATGAGTGCAGAAAGTCTGATCCTCTTCTTTATCGTAGGGGCGTTTCTTGTTGGGTTCGCCCTGGTATTCTCCCACTATGTTGCGCCTACTTCTACCAATCCCCAGAAAGCGGAACCGTATGAATGCGGTATCCCTACCGAAGGCCTTACCTGGCTTCAGTTTAACGTGGGGTATTACCTGTTTGCCATTATCTTCCTGGTGTTCGATGTGGAAAGTGTATTCATTTTCCCCTGGGCAGTTATCATGAAAGAAACCGGTATGACCGCCTTCGTTGAAATCATCATTTTCTTTTTTGTGCTGGGTTTGGGTCTTTTATATGCCTGGAAGAAAGGAGCATTGAAATGGGAATAAAGAATATGAAAGAAGCGGATTTCCGCGATAATGAAACCCTGGAATTGTTTAAAAAATCGGGGGGCAATATTTTACTTACTACCGTTGATGCAATGATCAACTGGGGTCGTTCCAATTCCATTTGGCCATTGACCTTTGCTACCAGTTGCTGCGGAATTGAAATGATGGCCACCGGGGCATCGCGTCATGACTTTGCCCGGTTCGGGATAGAAGTTTACCGTGCCAGTCCCCGTCAGGCTGACGTGATTGTGGTTGCAGGTACGATAGTTAACAAGATGGCTCCTGTTCTCAAGCGGTTATACGACCAGATGTCTGATCCCAAATACGTGATCGCCATGGGCGCCTGCGCTGTTTCCGGCGGTCCGTTCTTTTATAATTCTTACCATGTGGTTCGTGGTGTGGATCATGTGATCCCGGTTGATGTGTATGTTCCCGGCTGTCCTCCGCGACCGGAAGCCCTGCTTTATGGCGTGATGCAGTTACAGCGCAAGATCAAGCTGGAAACCATGGCTGACCCGAGAAGTACTGATGATTTACTTAGATAATTCCAAAGATGGATAATGCAACATTAAAGGATAGAATTTTGGGTCTGGTTCCCGGCGCAGAATTCCAGGAGAACAAACAGTTTCTCACTTTTCTCATTCCTCCGGCTGAACTGCATGGCCTTGCCCTGATACTCAAAAGCGCGGATGATCTTGCTTTTGATTATTTGTTTTGCCTGACCGGGGTTGACCTGGTCAAGCAGCTGATGGTGGTTTATCACCTGGAGTCAACCCGGCATCAGCATCAGCTGGTTTTAAAGGTACAAACGGAAGACCGTGTCAATCCTGCCTTTGATACGGTCTGTGATATCTGGAGAACGGCTGAATTTCATGAAAGAGAGGTCTATGACTTGTTGGGCATCAGGTTCAATCATCATCCTGATCTGCGCCGTCTTTTCCTGGAAGAAGACTGGAAGGGCCATCCTTTACGCAAGGATTATGTGGATGAAGTCAATATCGTAGAATTTTAAGGTATGAAAGAAATCGTAAACCTGCCTGTTAAAAATGTTGAGGAGGAAGAATACCATATCAATATGGGTCCTCAGCATCCTTCTACCCATGGCGTATTGCGGCTGGTGGTTTCCCTTCAGGGTGAAATCGTAAAAAGTCTCAAGCCCCATTGCGGGTATATCCATCGCGGCATCGAAAAAATGTGTGAAAAGGATACTTATCCCCAGATCATTCATCTCACCGACAGGATGGATTATCTTTCGGCCCACATCAATAACCATGCAGTCTGCCTGCTGGTTGAAAAAGCACTTGAAGTCGAAGTTCCGGAGCGCGTAAAATATATCCGCACCATCATCGATGAACTGAATCGTATTGCCTCCCATCAGCTCTGGTGGTGCAGTTTTGGTATGGATATGGGCGGACTGACCTGTTTCTTCTATGGCCTGCGTGACCGGGAAAAAATTCTTGACATTTTCGAAGAATCTTTCGGATCACGGCTTCTGCATTCCTATTACACCCCCGGCGGGCTGATGATGGACATTCATCCGGATTTTCAGAGGAACGTGAAGGCATTCATCAAGTATTTCAGAAAGAAAATCAAGGATTACGATGATCTGCTTACCGGGAATATCATTATGCAGGAACGTACCAAGGGCGTTGGGATATTATCCAAAGAAGATGCCATCAGTTATGGCGTTACCGGCCCTTCGGGCCGGGGGTCAGGCTTTGCCTGTGATGTCAGGAAGCATCATCCATACGGGGTTTATGATAAAGTTGAATTCAATGAGATCCTGATGCATGAGGGAGATACTTTTGCCAGATACATGGTCAGAATGCATGAAATGCATGAATCCATGAAGATCATTGAGCAGCTGATCGACAACATTCCTGAAGGTGACTATACTGCCAAGATGAAGGCCGTTCTCAAACTGCCTGCCGGCGAATACTTCCAGCGTGTGGAAGCTGCCCGGGGAGAACTCGGCGTTTATGTGCTGAGTGATGGAAACAAAACGCCTTACCGCATGAAATTCCGCTCTCCCAATTTTTCCAACCTCAGTGCTCTGGATCATATCAGCCGCGGGGGTAAAATTGCCGACCTGGTCGCTATAGGCGGTTCCTTAGATTATGTTATTCCGGATATTGACAGATAATACTATCACGCTATGAATTTTAGCATTTACGACTTTACGTCTTTTAACCAATGGATCGATAAATTTCTTTATGATAGCCTTCCTCCTTTCTGGGCTCTTATGGTGGAGATGACGATCATCGGACTGCTTGTTTTGCTTTTTTATGCGCTCATTGGTCTTTTCCTGGTTTATGCCGAACGAAAAGTCTGCGCGTTTATGCAGAATCGTGTCGGTCCCAACAGGGTTGGACCCTATGGTTTCTTTCAAACCATTGCCGACCTCTTTAAACTGCTGATGAAGGAACTGGTTTATATCAAAAATGCGGACCGGCTGCTGTTCAACATTGCTCCCTTTATCGTGATCTGCGCCTCCTTTATGGCCATTGCAGCCATTCCGTTTGCGAAGGGGTTACATGCCATCGATTTCGATATTGGCATTTTATATGTAATTGCCGTTTCTTCTCTGGGTGTTGTGGGTATTCTGCTGGCCGGATGGTCGAGCAACAACAAATATTCCCTGATCGGCGCCATGCGTTCCGGCGCCCAGATCGTGAGTTATGAGTTATCCGTCGGACTCTCCCTGCTCACTATCATTATTCTGGCAGGGACCATGCAGTTTTCTGCTATCGTTGAAGGGCAGCGTGATGGCTGGTTTCTTTTCAAAGGACATATTCCTGCCCTGATCGCCTTTATCATCTTTTTAATTTCGAGTACTGCTGAAACAAACCGCGGACCTTTTGACCTGGCTGAAGCCGAGTCAGAGCTGACAGCAGGATTTCATACCGAATATTCCGGGATTAAATTTGCCTTCTTTTTCCTGGCAGAATATATGAATATGTTTATCGTGGCATCCATTGCCGCTACCGTTTTTCTCGGGGGCTGGATGCCTTTTCATGTGAGCGGCTGGGATGGATTTAACCATATTATGGATTTTATCCCGCCATTTGTTTGGTATATCGGTAAAACCTTCTTTATCATCTGGGTAATGATGTGGTTTAAGTGGACATTCCCGCGTTTGCGAATCGACCAGCTTCTGACCCTGGAATGGAAATATTTATTGCCCATAAACCTGGTCAATATCCTTATCATGGCATTTGTTGTATTAATGGGTTGGCATTTTTAGAAAACTATGAGCAGCTTCTTTAAATATTTTGCAGACATCTTCCACGCAATCAAATCGCTCCTGACGGGGATGAAGGTCACCGGAAGATACTTCTTCAGTCCCTGGGAAATAGTGACCCAGCAATATCCCGAAAACCGGAAGACCCTGAAAATGTACGACAGGTTCAAGGGAGAAGTAATCATGCCGCATAATGCGCATAATGAACATCGCTGTACCGGTTGCGGAATTTGTGAAACCAATTGTCCCAATGGTTCTATCGAGATCATCCAGGACAAGATCGATACCCCCGAAGGTAAAAAGAAGCGCATCATCGACAAGCATATTTATCACCTTGGCATGTGTACTTTTTGCGGATTATGCATCAAGACCTGTCCGTCGAATGCTCTTGCCTGGGGACAGGAGTTTGAGCATGCGGTGTTCGACCGTTCCAAGCTGACCAAAATTTTAAATCAACCCGGTTCATCCATCCTTAAAGATATTGTAGAATGACGACCAATCAATTGATGTTTGCGATCTTTGCTGCAGTCATCCTCATTTTTTCCATTTTAACGGTGACCAGCCGACGAATCCTGCGGGCAGCCACATTCCTGTTGTTTGTGCTGGTGGCTACAGGAGGCATGTACTTTTTGCTGAGGTTCAATTTTCTTGCAGCAATACAACTGACCCTGTATGCCGGTGGTATAGTTGTTTTAATCATTTTTTCCATCCTGCTTACCAGTCATATTGCAGAGAAACTGGAAGCTCCGGGCTGGAAGAAGATCATCCCGGCATTTATGGCCGCAGCTGCCGGGGCAATTATTTGTATCCTCACCATCCTGCAGTATCAATTCCCTACCGAAATAGCAGGAACCGATAGAACTGATGTCAGGGTGATCGGGCATAGCCTGATCAGTACGGAGAAATTCGGATATGCCCTGCCGTTTGAAGTGATCAGCATCCTGCTGCTTGCCGCCATGGTGGGGGCTATTATTTTGGCAAAAAAACGTAAAGATTAATTAAAGTTCAATAGTATGTTTGAAGGTGTTCCATTACAATGGTTTCTGATTACCGGCACGCTGATGTTCTTCATCGGAATTTATGGATTTCTGGTCCGGAAAAACCTGATCACAATCCTGATGTCGATCGAATTGATCCTGAATTCGGTCAATATTAATTTCGTAGCTTTTAACAAGATCCTCTACCCGGGTCACCTGGAAGGGATGTTTTTCACGATTTTCATTATTGCGGTTGCTGCTGCCGAAGCTTCCGTGGCGATTGCCATTATCATCAATATATACCGTCGCATCGTGAACATCGATGTGGAAAAGATGAATGAAATGAAGTATTAACGATAGGCGGTAGGCGATAAGCGATAGGCGAAAGTTTTTCGCAAATCGCAGATCGCAGATCGCAGATCAAAAAATGATAATATGATTGATTTCAGTTACACTGCGCTGATCCTGCTGATTCCCCTGTTTCTTTTCGTGGTGGTCGGCTTATTCGGGAACCGCTTCAAACCCCTTGTCTCGGGCGTGATCGGAACAACGGGCTTGTTTACCATCTGGGTTCTTTCTCTTGTCACCGCATATCAGTACTTCTTTGTCGTTGGGAGGGGTGTAGGTGGAGCCTTTGAAAAAATCCTTGCCGTCAATATGCGTTGGCTTAACCTCACGGATAAATTGCATATCGATATGGGCGTACTACTCGATCCCATCTCGGTCATGATGCTGATCGTCATCACCACGGTATCCTTTATGGTTCATGTTTATTCTCTCGGATACATGAAAGGAGAAAAAGGATTTGAGCGCTTTTTTGCCTGCTTGTCTTTATTCAGTTTTGCCATGTTGGGACTGGTGGTAGCCACGAATATTTTCCAGATGTATATTTTCTGGGAACTGGTGGGTGTTTCTTCCTATCTCCTGATCGGATTCTACTATACCAAAGACAGTGCGGTTGCGGCCTCCAAGAAAGCTTTCATTGTCACCCGCTTTGCCGACCTTGGTTTTCTGATCGGGATCCTGATCCTCTCATACACCACCGGGACCTTTGATTTCATTACCCTTACCAGCGCCAACAGCCCGGCATTTTCTTCCGGCCAGGGGGTCTGGTTCCTGGGAATGTCAACCATGACCTGGGCCATGATCTTTGTATTTATGGGAGGTGCCGGAAAATCAGCCATGTTCCCGCTGCATATCTGGCTGCCTGATGCCATGGAAGGTCCAACACCTGTTTCTGCCCTCATCCATGCAGCGACCATGGTTGTTGCCGGGGTTTACCTGGTCGCCAGGATGTTCCCGATATTCATCCATGAGCCTTCTGCCCTCGATGTTGTAGCCTGGGTAGGGGCGTTTACTTCTCTTTTTGCGGCGGTCATTGCCTGTACTCAGTTTGACATCAAACGGGTGCTGGCCTATTCCACCATGTCGCAGATCGGGTATATGATGCTTGCCCTGGGTGTTTCAGGATATGGCGGTCATGAAGGACTGGGATACATGGCCTCCATGTTCCATCTGTTTACCCATGCTTTCTTTAAAGCCTTGTTATTCCTTGGGGCCGGAGCTATCATTCATGCTGTTCACAGCAATTATATGAATGAAATGGGAGGATTAAGGAAATTCCTTCCCATTACCCACCTGACTTTTCTTGTTGCCTGTCTGGCTATATCTGGGATTCCTCCATTTTCGGGTTTCTTCAGCAAGGACGAAATCCTCGTTGCTGCTTTCCATCACAGCAAAGTACTGTTTACCATCGAATATCTTGTTGCCGGTCTCACTGCATTTTATATGTTCAGGTTGTACTACTCGGTTTTCTGGAGAAAAGAAGTTCATTACCATCATACCCCGCATGAAGCGCCGGCACTCATGACCATTCCTTTGATTTTCCTGGCCTTAGGTGCTGCCTTTACCGGGTTTATCCCATTTGCCAAACTGGTGACAAGCGATGGAGTTCCCTTTGAAGTTCATACGGAATGGATGATTGCCATCCCTTCCATCCTGGTTGCCCTCGTTGGTATCCTGGTAGCTACCCTGCTGTATCGTAAAGAATCGGAAGTCCCGAAAAAGATCACCCAATCCCTGGGATCTTTTTACCAGGCAGCCTATCATAAATTTTATATTGATGAAGTATATCTCTTCATCACCAAGAAAATCATTTTCAATTACATTTCCCGCCCGATTGCCTGGTTTGACCGTCACATTGTCGATGGAGCCATGAACGGAATTGCTTATGTAACCAATGAAACCTCGGGAGGGATTAAAAAACTGCAATCCGGGCAACTTCAGCAATATGCGTTGGTGTTTGTTTCCGGCGCCGTTTTCCTTGCCTTGCTATTCATTTATTTATGGACCAACTAATCCTGTAGAAGAATGAGTATTCTTACCCTATTTATCATCATACCGCTTCTGACGGTAATCGGCATTCTGTTTTCCAGGAACCATATGCAGGTGAAATGGACCGCTGTAGTTGGGATGAGTCTCCAACTGGTCAATGCCATAATATTGATCTTTTTGTATCTCGCAGCACGCAGGGCGGGAAATACCGCAGAAATTCTGTTTATCCAGGATAATGTATGGTACGAAAGTCTGAATATCCATTTCTTCATTGGGGTGGATGGCGTTTCAGTAGCCATGATCGGACTAACTTCCCTGGTGGTGTTTGCCGGCATTTTTGCCAGCTGGGATATTGTAGATTTGCCGAAAGAGTTTTTTATTTCTTTGATCTTATTGGCCTCCGGAGTATTCGGATTCTTCATTTCCCTCGATCTTTTCACCATGTTCCTGTTCTATGAACTGGCTGTTATTCCGATGTATCTGCTGATTGGTATCTGGGGTAGCGGTCCGCGGCATTATTCCGCCATGAAATTGACCCTGATGCTGATGGGTGGATCTGCCTTCATACTGCTCGGATTGCTGGGATTGTACTTTAATTCTGCACCCAACGGAGGTCCCCTGACATTTGATCTGATAAAAATTTCCAAAGAGCATATCCCGCATAACGTTCAGATGTTCCTTTTTCCCTTTCTTTTTGTGGGATTCGGAGTGCTGGGAGCCCTGTTTCCCTTTCATACATGGTCGCCTGATGGTCATGCTTCCGCACCCACAGCCGTTTCCATGCTTCATGCGGGAGTATTAATGAAACTCGGAGGATACGGCTGTTACCGGGTAGCCGTGTTTTTATTGCCGGAAGCCGCGCACGACATGGCCTGGATATTTATCATTCTTGCCACCATCGGAGTTATTTATGGTGCACTTGGAGCAGTCTGGCAAAAGGATCTGAAATACATCAATGCCTATTCATCCGTAAGTCATTGTGCCCTGGTTCTCTTTGCTATTCTGATGTTTAATCAGACCGCCATGAATGGGGCGATTTTACAGATGATCTCTCACGGAATCATGACGGCCTTATTTTTTGCCCTGATCGGGATGATATACGGAAGAACCCATACCCGTTACATTAACGAGATGGGCGGATTGATGAAAGTAATGCCCTTCCTTGCCGTAGCCTATGTGATCGCCGGATTGGCATCGCTTGGACTTCCCGGTTTCAGTGGTTTTGTAGCTGAAATGACCATTTTTGTAGGGGCCTTCCAGAATGCCGATACCTTCCACCGGGTAGCTACCATCATTGTGGCTTCATCTATTGTTGTCACGGCAGTCTATATCCTGAGGGTTGTCGGGATCCTGTTATTGGGGAAGATCCGGAATGAAGAATTTAATCAGATCCGGGATGCCCGTTGGTTTGACCGCATCAGTGTCGTAGCCCTGATACTCGGGATCACCATGATCGGTACAGCCCCCCTGTGGTTATCGGATATGATCAATGGAGGCCTGGTTCCCGTGATGCATAAAATACTGATGGTTGGGCCAATGATAGTACATTAATTGACAAGCTTAGATTTACGAATTACGAATTATTAAAATTCTGAACGATGCTGATCATGAGACATGAATTACTGCTGGTTGCAATCACGGTAATCTTATTGATTGTCGAAATTTTCCTGCCGGCCGACCGGAAACACAAGATCATTTTACCGGCCATTCTGCTTATGGCAATAGTTACCGTGATCGGGTTTTTTCCTGCAGAAAGCGGAATTCTATTCGGGGGGATGTATAAAACGACCCTGTTGACACTGATGCTTAAAAATATTCTGAATGTTGGGGTATTAATTGTTTTTATTCAATCGGTTGATTGGCTGAAAAAGGATGAAAACAAGGAAAAGGTCAGCGAATATTTTTTGCTTATGCTTTCCACCCTCATAGGGATGAATTATATGATCTCTGCAGGCGATTTCCTGATGTTTTACCTGGGGCTTGAGCTGGCGACCATTCCCATAGCCGCTTTGGCTGCATATGAAAGGTACAAGGAAAAATCAGCTGAAGCAGGCGTCAAGTTTATCTTCACTTCCGCCTTGTCATCAGGCATCCTGCTGTATGGTTTATCCATGATCTACGGCACTTGTGGAACCATGTATTTTGAAGAGGTGGCTCCGGCCATTACCGGCGCTCCACTGCAGGTGCTTGCCTTTATCTTTTTCTTTGCGGGCATGGCTTTCAAACTATCTCTGGTTCCATTCCATCTCTGGACTGCCGATGTCTATGAAGGAGCTCCTGTCAACGTGGCCTCCTATTTATCTGTCATTTCCAAGGGTGCAGCAGCCTTTATCTTTACGATTATCCTGTACACGGTATTTGCCAAGATCGCCGTCCTCTGGAGTGAGGTGATCTATATCATCACTATCCTGACAATCACACTGGGTAATCTTTTCGCCATGCGTCAGCAGAACCTGAAACGATTCCTTGCATTTTCATCCATCGCCCAGGCAGGATTCATTTTATTGGGTATTATTGGCCAAAGCCAGCTGGGGATGACAACCGTGATTTATTTTGTACTCGTTTATATTTTCAGTAACCTGGGAGCCTTTGGTGTGGTTGCCATCATCTCAAACCGCACCGGAAAAGAAAACATCAATGATTATGATGGTCTTTACCGTACGAATCCCAATCTCAGCCTGGTCATGATGATTGCCTTGTTCTCTCTTGCAGGAATCCCGCCGCTTGCCGGATTTTTCGGAAAGTTCTTTCTCTTCACCGCCGCCGCCAAACAGGGGATGTACATCCTGGTGCTGATTGCTTTGGTAAACACTATTATTTCATTGTATTACTATTTGCTGGTAATCAAAGCCATGCTGCTGAACAACAGCGATCGTCCCATTGCTTATTTTAAAAGCGATGGATATACCCGTCTTGGACTTCTTCTTTGTATTGCCGGTATGGTCATCATCGGTTTTGCAAGTCCGATTTATGAAATGATTCTGAATCTGAGTTACGGATTGTTTTAAAACCCACCCCAGACCCCTCCCTTTAGGCAGGGACTAAGGAACGGATAAATTATCTTGATATGGCACTGACAAAAGGAAAACACAGTATTGCTGAAATCGAAGGAACCCGCTGCAGTATGGTGGAAACAGGGCTGAGCCCGAACCGATTGAATTTCCTGAAAGAGCTTATGGAATTTAATGGCTATACGGTTAAATCAGAGCAGGAAAAGGCAAAAGATGGTTCGATGCTGGAAACTTACAGGATGGGCACAACCAATATCCTATTTAACCCTATGATCGTTGTTTTTCAAAAAAAGCTGTTTCGCAAAGACGGGAAAGTTGTCAGTCAGGCATTCTGGAATCAATGGTCTGATCAATGGGAACTCCCGTATTGGAAGGTTCAGCGGTAAAATGTCATGCAGAAATTCGGTAAATATTTCTCCTATTTTGTTATTCTTCTTTATTTCTCCTTGGGGATTTTTATTTTCGTCAGTCCAAGGTTTCAATATTTGACCAGGGAGATTAAAATAATCTTTGCCATCTTCCTTTTTTTGTACGGAGGATTCCGTTTGGCGAGGATTTGGACTAAAAACAGGGAAAAAGATGAGGAGTAGTCGATTTCTCCTTGACAAATCAATCTTTTCCGTGTACTTTTATCTCAAAAAAAATCAAGTCCAATAATAAAATTAATAAATTTGTGTTCTTTTTAATGAAAAGACTGATTTATAATTAATAAGCAATGAAGAAGTACTTAAAATTCACATATTGTTTTTTTCTGATTGCGGGTTTTATTTTTTTCATTCTTTTAACTTCCTGCGGAGGTAATTCAGGACAAAAGGAAATGGACACACCCACAGCCGGCAGCATCCGAGTTGGCATCGATGATTCTTATCGCCTCTTGCTTGAAGCTGAAATTTATACCTTCGAATCGCTATACATCCATGCCCACATCAATCCGGTTTATAAAGGTGAAGTGGATGTTATCAATGATTTCATCAATGATTCGATGCCTTTGATTATTGTTAACCGAAAGCTGACTGAAAAACAGGAAAAGTATCTTAACTCCATCCAGTATGTGGCCAGAACTACTGTCATTGCCAAGGACGCACTTGCCCTGATTGTAAACAGGGAAAACACTGACACCACCTTGTTTTACGAACAGGTCAGGGATATTTTACTCGGGAAGGTCACCCAATGGAAACAAATGGATCCAACATCGGATTTAAAAGAAATTATGGTGGTATTCGACAATCTTAATTCTGGGAATCCCCGCTATTTCAAGGAAAAATTCGCCATCGATTCCTTCCCGCATAATTGCTTTGCGGCGAAGGACAATGCCGAGGTGATCAATTATGTTGAAAAAAACAAAGGGGCAATAGGGATTATCAGTGTCAACTGGATCAGCGACAAACAGGATACCGTTTCCAATAAATTTCTTCAGAGAATTAAAGTGGCCGGAATTGCCATTGAAGGAGACAATAATCCGGGCACCAAATTTTACCGTCCTTTCCCGGGCTATATTGCCGAAGGATCTTATCCCTTTATCCGTGAAGTTTATTGTATAAATCGTCAGCCCTATAAGGGAATGGCATTTGGCTTTTCATCTTTTATTGCAGGAGAAAAAGGACAAATGATTGTTCTGCATTCAGGATTGGTTCCTGCCGCAATGCCTGTAAGACTCGTTGAAATCAGAAAATAAAAACCTAGGAGATATTAATATGCTAAATGTTTCAAAAAAAATAACTGTGGCTTTAACTGTACTTGCTTTTTTTACGTCAGGCAGCATCAGTCGTGGACAGGATTTGCAATCGGCCATCAAATTGACAAAAAGCGAGCAGTTTTCGGCTGCAGCCAGTATGTTTAAAAAGCTTATCCAGCAAACACCCGGGAATGGCGATCTGTATTATTATTACGGGCAGAATTGTCTGGACAAATATTATTCCGACACCCTGAATGTTTCCTTTGATGAAAAAGCGGATTCCGCCAAAGCAATATATGAACTGGGGATCAGACAGGATCCTTCAAACCCTTTGAATTTTGTCGGACTGGGAGGATTATCCCTGATCAGGAAGGAAATCCCCAAAGCCCAGGAATATTTTTCCAAAGCCACAGCCCTCTTACCATCGAAAGCCAATAAAACCATTCAGATGGCACCTGAAAAGCAATCCTCGGTTCTGGTGCAGATGTCTGAAGCCTATACGGTTGCAAGGGTAAAGGATACCGCTCAGGTTTTTGCATTGTTGAGAGCTGCTGAGAAACTGGACGCTAAAAGTCCGGAATTATTTATCGTCAAAGGAGATGTTTATATCCTCCTGTTAAATGATGGCTCCAGGGCAATTTCTAATTATAATTATGCCCAGGGACTGGATCCCAAGTCGCCCCAGGCCAAACTCCGTATCGGACAACTCTGGATGCGTGCCCGCAATTATAAGGACGCATTGACTTATTATCAGGATGTGGTTAAAATTGATTCGACCTTTGCGCCTGCTTACCGCGAACTGGGTTCACTGCTTGCCCGTGCCGGCCGTCAGGAAGAAGCCAAGAAGAACTTCTACAAATTCCTTGAACTTTCACGGAATACTTCAGCCCGCAAGCAATTTGTCAATACACTTATTGAGCTTAATGATTATCCCGAGGCGATTGTGCAGCTTAAGGAAATTCTGAAGGTGGATACCTCTGATAATGACGTTAACCGGGCGCTGGCTTATTCCTATTTTGAAACCCAGCAATATGATAAAGCCCTGGCTTCTATGCGCAAATTTATTATCAAGGCCAACTCCTCAAAAATCCGTTCACTCGATTATGTTTATTATGGCCGGAGCCTGGCAAAAATGAAAATGGATTCCCTGGCCCCCGAGCAGCTTCTAAAGGCATTTTCCCTGGATTCCACTAAGGTTGAACTGATTTCAGAAGCAGCCCTGTGCTGGACAAAAGTGAAAAAGTACGACAAAGCAAGAGAACTGTATGAACTCAAAATTAGCATGAGCAAAGGAGGAGCCATGGACTATTATAACCTTGGAAAAGTTTACTACAGTCTCCAGGATTATATCAAGGCGGATACGAACCTTGCTGTTTTCAATACCCTGCAGCCTGATTACATAGCCGGCTGGACCTGGAGGGCGAGGGCAAAATCAAATCTTGATCCCGACAGTAAAATGGGATTAGCCAAGCCCATTTATGAGACTATCCTGGGAAAAACAGTGGTAGATACCGTTAAATATGCCAAAGACCGGATAGAGTCTTATTATTTTTTAGCCTATTATAACTTTTTACAGTACAGTCAGACAAAGATCAAGGATTTTGCCCTTAAAGCCATTGAATACAGTAATTTGGTCATTGCCATTGATCCGAATGATGATAAAGCCATGAAAGCGAAACAAATCATCGATAACCTTAAAAAGTTCATGAATTAAGATGTTCTTTGTTTTAACGAGATAATTTTATATTTTTGTCGGTCAAATTCAAATAAGAAATCAACTAAACTAATCATTTTTCAACCTTAAATTTCATTACGATGAGCAAGAAAAATAGCAAAGGCGGATCCATGGGTGCCGCTTTACAGTCAACATTCACCGTTTTAGCGATCGTTGTGGCTTTCCTCACAGGGTTCCTGGTTTACAAATTTATCTTTGGAAATCCGGTTAACTTTGAAGGTGGAAACCCTGCCGGCTCTCCCCTTGAAGGCAATTTATTAGGGGTTATCTACAAAGGCGGTTCAATTGTTCCGTTCCTGATCGGACTCAATCTACTGGTCGTTATCTTTTCGGTAGAAAGAGCTATTACATTGACCCGTGCCAAGGGAAAAGGCAGAATCAATGTATTTGTCAAGGCTCTTCAAAACTCGCTGGATTCTGATAAAATTGAAGATGCCGTGGCAGCTTGCGATAAGCAACGTGGTTCACTGGCCAATGTAATGAAAGCTGGTCTTCTCCGTTATCGTACCTTACAGCATGATACCCACCTGGTGAAGGATCAGAAAATCCTGGCACTGCAGAAAGAATTCGAAGAAGCTTCGGCCCTCGAACTTCCCATGCTTTCAAGAAACCTGGTTATCCTTTCTACCATTGCTTCAATCTCCGTGTTGACTGGTCTTATGGGAACAGTTCTTGGTATGATCAAGGCCTTCGCCGCCCTTGCCACAGCAGGTGCTCCTGATGCCCTTGCCCTTGCAACCGGTATTTCCGAAGCCCTTATCAATACTGCTTTTGGTATTTTCGGCTCTCTTCTGGCCATCGTGATGTATAACTTCTTCTCGACCCAGATCGACAACTTTACTTACAAAATTGATGAAGCTGGTTTCAGCCTCGTTCAATCATTTGCAGCTGCTACCAAGTAATTAAAAGTAGAACTCCATGCCAAAAATTAAAGCTCCCGCAAGATCTCCGCACATAGACATGACGCCTATGGTGGATTTGTTTTCCTTGCTGCTTACTTTTTTCATGTTAACCACGTCGTTTCGCCCCCAGGAAGCCGCTCCCATAACAGCCCCTTCATCTGTTTCGGAAAAACAGGCTCCTGATAATGACATCATGACAATTTTTATCTCAAAGGAAGGGAAAGTCTTCTTTAACATTGACAATGGGAAAGACACTTCTACTCACTTCAGGGAAAAATTGCTTGAAAAAATAGGCGAACAGTATAAAATCACTTTTACCCCGAAGGAACTGGACAAGTTTGGTAAAATGTCCTCATTTGGTATGCCCATCAAAGATGTTAAAGCCTGGATCGATGCTAAAGATTCCAAAGAGCGCGATAAACTCCAGGTTGGTATCCCGATGGACTCTACTGATAATCAGCTTGCCTGGTGGGTACGTTTGGCCCGTTTGACAAATACAAGTGCTGAAGTAGCCATCAAAGGGGATGCTGACACCAAATATACTGACGTAAAAAAAGTAATGGACCTGCTGCAGGATAACAAGGTAAATAAGTTCAATCTGGTAACTAATCTTCAGAAAGAAGAAGTTACGATGAAAGACTTTCCAAAATAAGGCAATAGGCTATTAATCCCTAAAAGATAAACCAAAATGGGTGAAATTATTCAAGAGGAAAAAGGGAAAAAGGGTGGGAAGCGAAAAGCGAAGAAACACAGCACCCGCATCGATATGACCCCCATGGTCGACCTGATGTGTCTGCTTATTACCTTCTTCATGCTTACTACTGCTTTTAGCAAGCCCAAGGTCATGGTCATCACCATGCCTGAAAAAGATCAAACAGAAGATAAAAAGGATAAACCGCAAATCGCGGCCAACAGGACATTGAACATTCTCCTTACGGGCGATGATAAGGTCTATTATTATCAAGGCCTGGCAGATCCTAAAAAACCACCTTTACCTGAATTGATCAAATCAGATTTCAGTAAAGACGGTATTCGTAAAGTACTGTTGTTACGGAATAAAGATCTTTTTACCAAGATTGCTGAATACCGTGAGCAACGATTGACGGGGAAACTGGTGGTTGCTGATACTACAGCCGATAATGCCATTAAAAGGTTTAAAAAAGAGGACCGTAAAGGGCCAATCGTGCTTATCAAGGCTGACGAAAAATCAAAGTATAAGGACATTGTGAATATCATCGATGAAATGGCTATTTGCAATATCGCCAGTTATGCCGTGATTGATCTTTCACCCATCGAACTGGAAATGTTGAAAACCGCGCCGAAATAATCAATGATGTGTTTAACACTTTAAAATAATAGTGTATGGCAATTGAAAAACATCGTGTTGAACCGATGGAGGAAATTGTTTTCAAGAACAGGAACAAGGAATATGGTTCCTACATGCTTCGTAAAAAATACAAGAGGTATGTGAGCATTTCCATGCTTTTTGGGCTGTTACTGCTGAGCGTTGTGGTTGGCTATCCTCTGGTCAATGCTTATATCAATAAAAATAAAATGATCAGGGAAAAAGAGAAAGAAGTAGGCGTAACCATGGAAAACATGAAACAGGAAGAAGCTCCTCCTCCTCCTCCTCCTCCTCCTCCTCCTGAAGCTTTGGTTGAAAAGGTTAAATTTACAGCTCCTGTGGTTGTGGAAGATACAACCATTGAAACAGGTCTTACATCCATGGACGATTTGAATAAAAAAGGAAATACAGAAGTTCCAACTGAGGATGTTGAAGTTGAAGTGAAAGACGAAAAACCCCAGGTTATTGAACAACCTCAGCAGGCTGAAATTTTTACGGTTGTGGAAGAACAACCTGGCTACCCCGGTGGAGAAGAAGCACGTATTCGTTTCCTTCAGGAAAGTATTAAATATCCCGAAGAAGCCAAGGAACTTGGCATCCAGGGAAAAGTATTCGTGACCTTTGTCGTTGAAGTGGACGGTTCCATTACCGATGTTCGTGTTCTTCGTGGGATTGGTGGTGGCTGCGATGAGGAAGCCATCAGGGTTGTCAAGTCTATGCCCAAATGGGTTCCCGGCAAGCAAAGAGGAGTCCCCGTGCGTGTACAGTTCAACTTACCGATCAAGTTTACGTTACAATAAAAGGAGTACATAATCATTAATAAGGCGGATCCGGAAACAGACCCGCCTTATTTCATTTTGCAAATTCGTGAACATTAATTCTTTACCTTTACATTTGAAAAAATTTTATGACATGATGACTTCACCCAGTAATGCTCGTGAAACATCAAAAACCTCATGGAAAACAATCATATCACGATATAACCATCCCAGTCCTGTTAAAAGCTGGTGGCAATTTTCGAGTAATTTTTTACTGTACGCACTTTCCTGGTTTTTAATGTTTAAAGGCCTTTCGGTTTCCTACTGGATTACCCTCGGACTTTCTTTCCTTTCGGCAGGTATGCTGGTCAGATTGTTTATTATTTATCATGATTGCGGACATGGTTCTTTTCTGAAAAACAGAAAACTTATGAATGCAATGGGCATATTTATCGGGATTCTGACATTTACGCCATATAATCATTGGTCAAGAAACCATCAGGTTCATCACGAAACAGCAGGAAATCTTGATAAAAGAGGAATCGGAGACGTTTGGACACTTACGGTGACAGAATATCTGAAACTGACGCGTTGGAATAAGACAGTTTATCGCTTCTACCGAAATCCGATTACCATGTTCCTTATCGGTGCACCATTTGTTTTTATTATTGGTAACCGTTTCACTAAAAAGGGTATGAATAAACAAGGCAGAATGAGTGTTTATTTTACGAATGCAGGACTACTGGTATTTATAACCGTAATGTGTCTGCTCATGGGTGTAAAATCTTTCCTGATGATCCAGCTTCCGGTTATCTCTTTTGCCGGTATTTTTGGATTCTGGCTTTTTTATGTCCAGCACCAATTCAAGCCAACATACTGGTCAAGGAATGAATCCTGGGATTATCAAAGAACAGCACTGGAAGGAAGTTCTTATTATAAACTTCCACGGCTTCTTCAGTATTTTTCAGGAAATATTGGATTCCATCATATTCATCATCTGAGCCCCATGATCCCAAATTATAACCTCTCCCGATGCCATCAGGAAAATACCCTGTTTAATGCGATTAAACCCCTTACCATATGGCAGAGTTTTACAACCCTTTCATTGCGGCTATGGGATGAGGAGGCCAGAGAAATGGTGAGTTTCCGAAAGTTGAAACTAAGTCTGTGATTCCCGCTTCAGACCTGCCTTCTCAAAGGTTTGTGGAATCCCGACAGGCGGTAGGGGACTGAAAATGTAATTTAGATTCTGTCCAAAAGAAATCTTTCTTAACTTTGTGTTGTTAATTAATTAACAACGCGCGATGATCACACTTGGATTACAGGAAAAAAATACTTTGCTGGCCGAGGTCAATAAAAGAAGCGGCGCTAACGTGCTGGAGTGCTACCAGTGCGGTAAGTGTGTAGGCACCTGTCCGGTTTCAGCTTACATGGATTTCCCGCCCCGGGAGATCATGCAACTGGTCAAACTGGGTCTGAAGAATGAGGTTTACATGGCCAATTCCACCTGGTTTTGCCTTACCTGTTCAGCTTGTTCCGGGCGATGCCCGCGAGAGATTGAAATCCCTGCAGTTATGGAAGCGATTAGGCATCTGGCCATTGAAGAGAATTATATCAATGATACGACAAAGGTCAAAGAGATCAGGAAGTTCCACGAGATTTTCCTGGACATGATCAAACGTTACGGTCGTAATTACGAACTCCGTATGATGGCTGAATTCAATATCCGTACCCGTAACCTCTTCAAAGATATGCACTTGGCTCCCAAGGCCCTGCTTAAGGGAAAAATTCCTTTAGGCGTAAAGCCAATGAAGAGCGCCAAAGCTATCAAGCGCATGTATAAGCTTGCCGAAAAACTGGAAAAGAAGCATCAATAATCCGATCCCGACATGAAAAAAATAACTTATTTCCCGGGTTGTTCCGCGCATGGTACCAGCGAGGAATTCGACCAGACCGTTAAAATGGTCATGAAAGCCCTGGATGTACAGATGGAGGAAATTCCTGACTGGAACTGCTGCGGCGCCACTTCTGCCCACACCATGAGTGAAAGCCTGGCCTATGCACTTCCGCTTAGAAATCTTGTGCTGGCTGAGAAACTGGATAATACTACCATGGCTATACCCTGTGCTTCCTGCTATCAGCGCATGAAAGTGACCAAGGCGCGTATGGACGAAAACCCGGAACTCTGCAAGGAGATCAATTCGACCATTGTGGAAGACGGACATTATGAAGGAAAGGTTGCCGTAAAATCCATGCTTCAATACTGCTATGAAGATATCGGACTGGAAGCCATCAAAGCCAAGGTAACCAAATCCCTGGCCGGGATGAAACTGGCCTGTTACTATGGTTGCCTTCTTACCCGCCCGAAAGCAATCACCCAATTCGATTCACCCGAATACCCGGTTTCAATGGACCGGATCGTGGAAGCGCTGGGAGCTAAAGCTACTGAGTTTGACTATAAAACCGAATGTTGCGGAGCCTCTTTCAGCATCTCTAATACGGAAGTAGTGATCAGTCTTAGCGGGCAGATCCTGGAAATGGCCAAAGAAAGCGGAGCCCATGCCATCGTGGTTGCCTGTCCCCTGTGCCAGTCAAACCTCGATATGCGGCAGCCGGATATTGAGAAACATACCGGTAAAAAACTGGATATTCCTATCTTTTATTTCACGCAGCTGATGGCTCTTGCCTTCGGTATGCCGGAAAAGGATATGATGTTCAATAAACATATTGTGCCGGTTGAAGGAGCCCTTGCCAATATCGGCAAGATCGAACCGGAACCTGAAAAAGTCAAGAAACCCAAAAAAGCTGTTGAAGCAGAAAGTGAGGTTGAATAATGGCAAGAGTAGGAGTTTTCGTTTGTTTTTGCGGAGCTAACATTGCCGACTTCGTCGATGTTCCTGCCGTGGTTGAAGAGGCCAAACGCATCCGTGAGGTCAAGTTCGCCATCGACTATAAATATATGTGCTCGGATCCCGGTCAGCAACAAATCCGGGATGCTATCGTGCAACACCGGTTGACCTCCATTGTAGTAGCCGCCTGCTCGCCGCGTATGCATGAGAAAACTTTTCGGAAGGCACTTTCGGATGCAGGGATGAATCCCTACCTTCTCGAAGTGGCCAATATCCGTGAACACTCATCCTGGGTTCATCAGAAAGATAAAAAAGCGGCAACAGAAAAAGCCGCTGACCTGGTCCGTATGGCCGTCGCAAAATCGATAGCCAACGAGCAGCTTCATGAGATATCGGTACCTGTAACCAAGCGTGCCCTTGTAATCGGGGGTGGTATTGCCGGCATACAGGCCGCGCTGGATATTGCCGATGCCAGGATTCCCGTGGTACTGGTCGAAAAGAGCCCCTCCATCGGGGGAAAGATGGCCCAGCTGGACGAAACTTTCCCGACCCTCGACTGTTCTCAGTGTATCCTTACACCGAAGATGGTAGATGTGGCCTCGCATCCTTATATTGAATTGATCCCGTATGCTGAAGTGCTCGAATTAGAGGGATTTGTGGGAAATTATAAGGCTAAGATCAAAAAGAAAGCATCCTATGTCAATTTCAAGACCTGTACCGGCTGCGGCGCCTGCTGGCAGAAATGCCCGGTAAAGGTCCCCAACGAATACAATATGGGAATCGATAAGCGGAAAGCAATTTATACTCCATTTCCGCAAGCGGTTCCCAACAAGCCTGTCATTGATGCCGAACATTGTACCATGCTCACCAAAGGCAAGTGTGGGGTTTGTGCCAAGGTTTGTGAAAAAGGTTCCATCGATTACACCATGAAAGATGAGATTATCGAACGCGAAATCGGTGCCGTGGTAGTTGCCACAGGATATGATATGTGGGATCCCAAACCCTATGAAGAATACGGGGTAGGCAGGTTCAAAGACATCATCACCTCCCTGGAATTTGAGCGCATGGTTTCCGCCAATGGACCGACCAATGGTTTACCCCTGCGCCCATCCGACGGGAAAGTCCCCAAGAATGTGGTCTTCATCAAATGTATCGGTTCCCGCGATGAAGCCAAGGGAATTGAATATTGCTCGAAGATATGCTGCATGTACACGACCAAACATACTATTCTCCTGCATCATAAGGTACACGATTCCCATGCCTACGTTTTCTATATGGATATCCGTGCCGCAGGTAAGGGGTATGAAGAATTTGTCAAGAAGGCCCAGGTCGATACTGCAGCCACATACCTGCGCGGACGTGTTTCCAAAATTTATAAAAAAGGAGATAAGCTGATGGTCCGTGGTGAAGATGCACAGATCGGACAAGTAGTTGAAGTGGAAGCCGACCTGGTAGTACTCGCTACAGCGGTGATCCCACCCAAAAATAATCCGGATCTCGCCCGCTTACTGGGTATTTCCTATGATAAATATGGGTATTTGTCTGAAGCACATCCGAAACTCCGCCCGGTAGAAACGGCCAAAGCCGGGATTTTCCTGGCCGGTTGTACCCAGGCACCCAAAGATATTCCCGATACCGTGGCCCAGGCTTCCGCCTGTGCCGCCAAGGTTTGCGGTCTCTTTGCCGGAGATACCATGAAGAAAGACCCGATGATCTCTACCGTGAACAACGAATACTGTTCCGGCTGCCAGAATTGTGTGAAGGTTTGTCCTTATGGAGCTATTGTCACGGAAGAAATTCCTTTGGGTCATGGCTCCAAGGAGATGCGAACCGTTGCCAAAATCAACGAAGGCGTATGCCAGGGATGCGGTTCATGCGTTGCCGTATGCCGCAGCATGGCCATTAACCTGGCTGGTTTTACCGATCCTCAAATCATTAACGAGATAGTTTCAATCTGATGGAAACAGTAGTAAAAGACCAAGTAATAAGCATTGAAAAACCTGAGATCATTGCCCCTCCCAACTGGGAACCGGTGATCATGGGAATCCTGTGCAACTGGTGTTCCTATGCAGGTTCCGACCTTACAGGAACCTCGCGTATCCAGTATCCACCCAATATCCGGATCATCCGTGTACCGTGTTCATCCCGTGTTGACCCCTGGTTTCTGATCAAGTCTTTGCAGACTACTGCCGATGGCGTGCTCGTTTCTGGCTGCCACCCGGGCGACTGCCACTATATCAGCGGGAATTATTACGCCCGCCGCAGGTTCCTGGTTACCAAGAAACTGCTGAACTTCGTCGGTTTCCATGAAAACCGAATCCAGTTCTCCTGGGTTTCGGCAGCCGAAGGTCCCAAATTTGCCAAGGTTGTGGCCAAGGTCACCGAGGACATTAAGAAACTGGGTCCGCTTCATTTGTATAAAAAAGAAAACTTCGAGAAATAATGGACTACACGAAACAAATCCAGGAGATCGCTTCGAAGCTTTTTGCCGAAGATAAGATCGATGTTTTCGTTGGCTACCGCCTGACAGGTTTCGATGAGAACCAGGTCCCGGTGCTGATCAGAGACACAAAGGAGGTGCCGAAGCTGGTCTTCAACGACAAATCCGTTTTTAACCTCACTAACTACCTTAAACAGGATCATACCCGCAACAAGCGGGTGGGAATTATTGTAAAAGGCTGTGACAGCCGCTCCCTCAACCTCCTGCTTACTGAAAGCCAGGTGAAGCGTGAAAAACTTTATGTGATAGGCATTGCCTGTGAAGGCGTGGTGGATGAAAATGGCAGTAAAATGCAGAACTGCACGGAATGTGTGATTCCCGATGCCATAGTGTTTGACGAGATGCTTGGCACCCCGAAGGGACAACAGGAATACAAAGTAAATGTTGACATTCATGACCTGGCAGCAAAGGAACTGGTGGACCGCCGCGCTTATTTTGAAGAAGTTTTTGAAAGTTGCATCCGTTGCAATGCCTGCCGCCATTCCTGTCCGCTTTGTTATTGTGCGAAATGCTGTATCGATCAGGAAACTTCCACCCTGTACAACGGTGCAAATACGACCAGCAGCGCTTTTCATGCCCTGATGACATGGTCGCTTCATCTGGCTGGCCGTTGCGTTGATTGCCGCAATTGTGAAAAAGCCTGCCCAAGTCATTTACCACTCCACCTCCTTCATAAGTGGAATGAACGGGTGATCTTTGAAAACTTCCAGGAGCACTTAGCCGGCGTGCATGAAGGCGACCGCGGTGCTTTTTACAAATACAGCATGCAGGATCCTGACGATTTTATCATGTAATAAGATCTTACTCTTATGAGCGTTGAAACTTTTGTTACCGATAAAGCTGGCTTAGCAAAATTTTACGAAGCCATCATAGCTAAAAATGAAACCTATGCCCCGGTTGAGAAATTCGGGAAGTTCGATTTCAGGTTGGTTTCCAGCCTGGCCGAATGCAATCCTGATTCACCCATCACCAGGACCATGAGCGCGAAGCCGCTCTTTTTCCCGCGTTCGGCCAAGGTCATGAAATTTACAGCCGATAGTTCCGGAACGACCATGAAAGATACCGACGAAGATCCCCTGGCAGGCAAAAGGGTAATACTCGGGATGAAACATTGCGATGCCCGCAGCCTGCAGGTGCTTGACAAGGTTTACAACTGGGATTATATCGACAACGATTACCAGAAACGCCGCCAGAATACTGTCGTCATTTCAACCCGTTGCGACAAAGCCGAAATGCATTGTTTCTGTACTTCCCTCGACTATGATGTGGAAAACCTCGATGCCATGGACGTACTGATCGTGAACGGAACCGATGGAAAGATCTTTGTAAAGCCGAAGACGGAGAAGGGAAGGGATTTTCTGAAAAGCATGGGGATACAGGATGCAGGATACACGGTACCGGTGGAAGAAGAAGAGGCTTCCTCTGCTATGAAAAGGCAGTTTGATGCTTTCTCAGGCACTTTCCGTCTCAAGATGAACTACAAGGAGGTGAATGCGAAGCTTTCGAAAATCTTTGACACCCCTGAATTTGAGAATGTTTCGGCCAACTGTATCAGCTGTAACACCTGCGCCTTTGTTTGTCCGACATGCCATTGCTTCAAGATCTCCGATGAGAAGGTGAAGGATACCGGTGTTCGATACAAGAGTTACGACTCCTGCAATAACGGTTACTTTACACTGATGGCCGGAGGCCATAACCCACGCCCGGTAAAGTACCGTCGCTGGAGGCAGCGTGCCATGCACAAATTCGTTTATTACAAGGAACGCTTCGGTGAAAACCTTTGTGTGGGTTGCGGCAAATGTACCACCTCCTGCCCCGTGAACATCAGCATCTTTGAGGTTGTAAATCAGGTTTCCAACACTGCCATTCAGTAATGCAAACAATGCATACAATGCAAATAATGCAGGAATACAGGAATATTTTTTCACTATTTCACCATTTCGTTATTTAATTTATATGGAACAGTTGCTCGTGCCGATGATCTGCAAGATCGATAAAGTGATCCAGGAAACCCCGGATATCCGGACTTACCGCCTGAAATTCAAAGATGAAGGGATGCTGGAAAAATTCAGCTGGATGCCTGGGCAGTTTGTCGAATTTTCTTTGCTCGGATCCGGCGAATGTACTTTCTGTATCGCCTCTTCCGTCACCCGAAAAGGCTATTTCGATTGTTCGATCAAACGGGCAGGAGTTGTGACTGCCGATATCCACACCAGTCTTGATGAAGGCGATGAAGTAGGCATACGCGGCCCTTACGGCAACTGGTTTCCGCTCGACGATATCAAGGGAAAGAACCTGCTCTTTGTGGGTGGTGGTATTGGTCTCGCTCCGCTTCGTTCACTGATACAATACTGCATCGACAACCGCAACGACTATAAAGATTTTACCATTCTTTACGGCGCACGTACTTCTGCCGATATGTGTTATAAAGAGGAGATCATAGAGTGGCAGAACAACAAAAGCCTCAAGGTGATTCTTACCATTGATAAACCTGAGGAAACATGGACTACCAACGTAGGTGTTGTTCCAAAGATTCTTGAAGAGGTTGTCAAGCCGGTGATAGAAAACACCAAGGTGATCACCTGCGGCCCACCGATCATGATCAAATACACCATACAGTCGCTTTTAAAGCTCGGTTTTGCCGACAAAGATATTATCACCACCCTGGAGATGAAAATGCAGTGTGGGCTCGGAAAATGCGGCAGGTGCAACATCGGATCGACGTATGTCTGCAAAGACGGACCGGTGTTTACCAATGAGCAGCTGAAGAATTTGCCCGACGAATTCTGATCTGACAGTTCAATCTTATTTTTCGATTATGAAAGGCAATTTCTTTCTTGTTGGTCTGGTTTTTTTTACCATTCAGATTGCCTGTGGACAGGACTATTCAAAACCGATTATATCAGATTCAACGGTAACATTTAAACATCCGGTAAAACCTCAACACCGCTGGGGGGATGGTGGCATTGGCATGGGGCTTGATTATGGTGGCCTTTTCGGGGTTAAAGCCACTTTTTATCCGATTCCATATATGGGCATTTTTGCTGCCGGTGGCTGGGAACTGGTAGGGTTTGGATGGAATGTTGGCTGCCTCGGACGTATTATCCCTGCCGATGGGAAACATGGAGTAAGACCATACCTGAAAGTTATGTACGGAGTGAATGGAGTCACCAAGGTGACTGGTAAAAGCGGGTACGATAAAATGTTCTATGGGCTTACTGTTGGTATAGGTCTGGAAACCAGATTTGGTAAAAGGAAGAAAAGCGGGTTGAACTTTGACCTGAATTTTCCATTCCGTTCGCCGCAATACTTTAATCAGATCAGCCGGATGAAGAATGACTCACAGATAAAAATGAACAGCACCACCATCCCGATCACTATTTCGATAGGGTATAACATTGAATTTTAATAAAAAATGCTGTTTTCAAGAAATCTCTTTGCAGGGAATGAAGAATGAAATCTTTCGGGCCCTCATCCGGCACTCACGTCAGAATATCCTTCCGCCGGTAAATCAGTCCGGAAAAGAAGACCAACAATGCTATTACACCTATGAAAGCGAACAGACGGCTTAATTCGATTCCGTAATTTTGTGAAAGCACATCCACGTTGACCCATTTAAATGGGCTCAGATATCCAAATGTTCCATCTACCCCCGACATCCTGGAAATGGTATAGAGGAAATATAGCACCATGACCAGGGCAACAGAAAAAGAAGTGATCGGTTTTGCCCGTTTGATCATGACTGAAATAAACAGTCCCAGGGCGCCGAAGAGAAGGTTGAGCAGCAGGGTGTAAAAGGAAATCACCACGAAAGCATGGATGTTGAATACCCCTTTCTTATATATGAGGCAGGCAATAAATCCGATAATGGCTACCACCAAATTCAGCAAGATGATGTTAAGAAAAGCCAGGGTCGTCTTGGTTGTGAAAATCTCGGGCCGGGTAAGTGGCCGTGACATCAGGTACTCGGCGGTTTTTCCATACTCTTCTTTGAGGACGATATTCGAGCAAAGTACGATAGCGTAAATACTGCCCATGAGCATCATATAAATCAGGTTATTGGCGGTGTAAAAACCGATGACGGAGAAAATATCGGTAATATTCGCAAATCCTCTCATTTTCATTGCTACCGCTGGGACGATCTGTACCATATTGGTAATCTGCTCCTGATACACCAGGAAAGTCCTAAAAAATGACATGGTGAAGAAAGTAAGCAAACCAATCACCACCGACCATATCGCCAGGCTCCGAAGGTTCCTGCGCATCTCCATGTAAAAAAGTATGCTGTTCATGTTGCTTTACTTGTAATAATGCAGAAAGATCTCTTCCAGCGGCGGCTCTTCTATGGAAAGGTTGTCGACCGGCTGTTGGGCAAGTTTTGCCACCAGGGAGTTGATTTCACCAGAATAGAGAAAGACCAGTTTTTTCCCTTTTGGCGACTCAACAGGTACTATCCCTTTAAGTCCCAGTTCCTCCAACGAATGCTCATCAGGGAATAAAATACTCACCTTTTTCAGTTGTTTTTTGCGCATTGAAGCGATCTCCTCCACATTGACAATTTTTCCATCCCTGACAACGGCCACGGTTTTACAGAGGGCCTGGACTTCACTCAGCGTATGGGATGAAAAAAACACGGTGGTTCCCTGTCGGTTTTCCTCACGCAGCAGGTCAAAAAACCTGGATTGTATCAGCGGATCCAGCCCGGAAGTCGGCTCATCGAGGATGAGTAACTCCGGCTGATGCACCATGGCCTGGATGATCGATACCTTTTTCTTATTGCCCATCGAAAGCTCGGCGATCTTTCTTCCTGGATCTAAGTCAAGAATGTCCAGCAGATAATGAATCCGTTCATTATCATTGTGGGCCCCATAAAAAGCAGCTCCGAAATGGATGAATTCCTTCACGCTCATACGGTCGTACAAACTGGCATCGGAGGGTATATAACCCAGGCGGCCCCGGATCTGCTTTGAATCCTTCACCACATCAAGCCCGAAGACAGAGGCCTTCCCTGAAGTGGGAAAAATCAGGTTGAGCAATATCCTTATGGTGGTTGATTTTCCGGCACCATTGGGACCAATGAACCCGAAAATATCACCTTCAGGCACAACCAGACTAAGATCAGCCACCCCCCTTGAGCGTCCGTAAGATTTTGTAAGATGGCTTATTTCAATGATGTTCATAATGAAATAAACTGGTAAAATCAGCCGGAAAGTTACATCATTTTCCGGAAATTCAATTTATATTCGCTGAACCAAAATGAAATGATGATTAAATGGACCAGACTCCGGAAGAAGGATTTATAATACAGAACAGGACTGGTTTTGAAAGGCTCTTTCGTTTCTATTACAGCACTTTATGTGGTTATGCCAACAGTTTTCTGCAGGATCCGGATGCGGCGGAAGAGATCGTGCAGGAGGTGATGATTAAAATCTGGGTTAACAGGGAATCCATTAAGATTACGACATCCATTCGAAGTTATCTTTTCAGGGCAGTTCGCAATGGATGCATGAACCTGATTAAACACCTGGAGGTAAGGGAAGCCTATAAAACCTGGAATGAAGCCCTGGGAGAGGGTTTTGAAAGGTCACATGAGGAGAAGATGATCGTTTCTGAACTGGAGCAGAAAATCAGGGAAGCGATCGACAAACTTCCCCTTGAACGCCGCAAGGTCTTCATTCTGAGTCGCTATGAAAACCTTACTTATGCCGAGATTGGTGCAAAACTTGGCATATCGGTTAAAACCGTTGAAAATCAGATTAGCAAAGCTTTGAGAACCCTCAGGGAAGAACTTGCGGAATACCTGCCCTGGCTGATTCTGTTTTTCTTTGAGGTGTTCAGGGATTAAAAAGGTGACAAGGTAACAAAGTGACAAAGTAACAAAGTAAGGGAGTTAATGGTTGAATATTTAATTTTTGGATAGGGGTAGTGGATGTTTAAGTTGTCATTCAGAAGACATAGATGAACCAAAACAATCAGGATATCGACGAAAGTTTACTGCTTCAGTACCTTCTTGGAAATACGGAGAATGAAAACCGCAGTATGGTGGAAAACTGGCTGGATGCAGATAGCGGGAACAGGAAAAACCTCGACCGGCTGGAAGCGCTGTGGCTGGAAACCGGCAAGCTCAATCCCCCTCCCTTGGTAGTGGATGTTGATAAAGCCTGGGAGCGTTTTTCTGACCGGACCAAAGACCTGGAGAAACCACTTGCAGGAATATCAAGGCAGTCTGTCAGTATTCGTTTTTTACGGTTTGCTTTGGGCGCCGCTGCCATGATCCTGCTGATATTCGGAATCTATACAACAATACGCCTTTTTACCGTAAAAGTGAAAGAAATTGAAATGGCAGCCGGTACATCAATCATTAGCGATACCCTTCCCGATGGCTCCATGGTAACACTTAACAGACAATCAAAATTATCATATCCTGAAGAGTTTACAAATGAAGAGCGCTGTCTGACCCTCACCGGAGAAGCATATTTTAATGTATCAAAAGATCCTTTAAAGCCATTTATTGTCGATGCCGGAAGGGCAAAAGTAAAAGTGCTGGGAACAACGTTTAATGTTTCCGCATATCCTGAAAAGGAAATCCGGGTTACAGTGAACGAAGGGAGGGTCCTTTTCTTTGTTGTCGATACATTGCTTAAAGACACTTCATCCATTGTCCTGGAAGCAGGAATGACAGGTACGTTGAAACCGGGAGCCGCTAGTCCTGAAATAGTTACCGATTCAATTCCCGATAATTTGTTCTGGGTTAATCATACCTTTGATTTCAATGGAACACCGCTTGCAGAGGTTTTCAGGATGCTGGAACAATATTTTGATATTAAAGTATCAGTAAGCCAACAGGATATACTGAACTGCCGGCTCTCAGCTTCCTTCGTCAATGATCCTGCAGACCGCATCATGACGGTCGTAGCAGAATCCTTCGGATTAAAACTCAGCATGAAAGGGAAAAACTATAATTTAAGCGGGAATGGGTGCAGCAAAGGCAGTAAATAAATCAGGCCTGATCTTGTTTTTTCTGTTGCTTCAGTCCCTGTTTTGTTTTTCACAGGAAAGTTTTCTTTCCCGGAAAATTTCCATCGATATTCCTGAATGCAGCCTTGATATTGCCCTCAGGGAGATCGGGAAGGCCGGAAAATTTAGCTTCTCCTATGATGCAAACCTGATTGCCGGTGACCGGCAGGTAAAACTCAAATCCAGCAATACACAAGTAAGGACATTGCTGAAAGAGATTCTCGGAAAAGAGATCTACCCCAGGGAAGTATGCAATCATGTGATACTGATCAGGAAATCAGTCGCCCCGAAGCAAGAACAGACCCCCCCCTTTATAATGCTCAGCGGCATCATCTTTGATGCCGCTAACCGCAATCCCCTGAAAGATGCCACAGTGTACGATGTCGAAAACAAGTATTCGGCGATCACTGCAGTGAACGGCAGTTACCAGATGAAGGTCCCATCAGCAAAAAAAGTCATCAGCCTTACATTTTGCAAATCAGGCTATGCCGATACCGTAGTTTTTATCCATTTGGCCGGAAAATGTCAGCTGAATATCCCGCTCAGGCCGTTACAGGAAAGTCTTATCCGTTTGAATCCTCGTGGAGGAATGCTTGAGATCAGCAGCATCGACAGCCTGTTCACGATAAACTGGCTGATTCCCCGCATGACGGTTGTGAATGCCAGGAATCTCGAAGTACGCACCTCACAAACCTTGCACTTATCCGTCATACCGTATCTCAGCACCAACGGGAAGGTGAGCGGTTCCATCACCAACCGGTTTTCACTGAACCTGCTGGTGGGTTATAGCGGCGGACTGAAAGGTTTTGAAGCAGGCGGACTGGTAAATATCGTTCGCAGTAACATCAGCGGACTGCAGATAGCCGGACTGGGAAATATCGTTGGAAAAAACGAAAATGGCTGGCAGTTCTCCGGCATGCTCAATGTTGTATTAAAAGATGTCAGACAGCTGCAGTTAAGCGGTATAATGAATTACGGACATAATGTGGATGGTTGCCAGATCGCCGGCATCCTGAACATTGCAAGAAATCATAATGATGGCGTACAGATCGCCGGATTATTGAATTATGCCACCATTGTCAATGGATTCCAGATCGGTTTAATCAATATTTCCAACACATTCGAAAGGGGTTTTCCCATCGGTCTTTTCAGTTATGTACAGCAGGGGTACCATCTTTTTGAAGTCTCAGGTAATGAGATTTTTTACGGTAATCTGGCTTATAAATCGGGAACCCGGCATTTTTACAGTTTTGTTCAGCTGGGTATGGGCAGCGACTATAAGTTACAGGCTTCCTACGGTATCGGGACAATTTTCAGGCTGAAGAAAAATTGGTCGATGAATATCGATGCTTCTGCAGGATTTGTATACCACCCCACCGATACGATCTATCATGGATTGCTGTGCAAATTCACCCCGGCTATCGAATACCGCTTTGCAAAGCATTTTGCCATTTTCCTGGGACCGGCCTATAATTTCTTCCTTTTCTCCAAAGGCAAGCCCAGTGCCACCCCCCGTGGTCTTTCAACCTATGATTTCTATTTCAGATCCACCGAAAATGCTTCCATGCAGATGTGGCTCGGTGGAGTCCTCGGCGTCCGTTTCTGATTCAAGTTGGTGAATGGTGCCATGGTGCCATGGTGCAGTGGTGCAGTGGTGCAGTGGTGCAGTGGTGCGATTTTCTGTCATTTTTTTCGCAGGAGATAGGGGTAATTTACATTTTGCCTGTCATCAGATAAACCAAGACAAAAAAACTGATGAAACAATCCATCTCACCATCTCACCAACCCACCAACTCACCAACTCACCAACTCACCAGCGCACTTCTCATTCTATTCATCCTGTTGCTGACCTCCATGGCTCTTTCTGCCCAAACCCCAACCCAGAAAGTCAGGGGAAGGGTATTCGATACTGATTCGAAAACAGGACTTCCGGGAGCCAATGTCATATTGTTGAATACAGATCCCCTGATCGGTACTACTACCGATATCAATGGAAATTTTGTACTGGAGAAAGTTCCGGTGGGACGTCAATCCTTACAGGCAAGTTATATCGGTTATAAGCCGGTGGTAAGGCTGGAAATTCTGGTCAGCAGCGGAAAAGAAACTTTCCTTTCGTTTGAACTTGAGGAGGAAGTCATCCAGGCAAAGGAGGTGGAAATTAAGGCAAACATTGAAAAGGACCGGGCAGTCAACAGCATGGCCTTGATCAGTGCCCGATCTTTTTCGGTGGAAGAAAGCCGCCGTTATGCCGGCTCTGCCGATGATCCTATGCGGGCAGTCTCGAATTTCGCCGGGGTGGCCTCCAGTGCAGATGTGAATTCCAACGAGATCGTGATCCGGGGGAATTCACCCAAAGGACTGCTCTGGCGGGTCGATGGGGTCGACATTCCCAACCCCAATCATTACGCCTATGTGGGCACTTCCGGCGGGGGGCTGACCATGTTCAGCAGCCAGGTACTCGGGAACAGTGATTTTTATACGGCCGCTTTCCCGGCCGAATATGGCAATGCCTTGTCTGGCGTTTTCGATATGCGTTTCCGCAACGGGAACAGCAACCGTCATGAATTTGCTTTCCAGATAGGGATCCAGGGGCTGGATATCTCAGCCGAAGGTCCTTTCAGCAGGAAAAGCCAGGCCTCATACCTCTTTAACTACCGTTATTCCATTCTGGCTTTTCTGCAGTATATCGACCCGGATATGAAAAATAAAATCCCGACTTATCAGGATCTTTCGTTTAAAATTAATCTTCCGACCAAAAAGGCAGGTACTTTTTCACTGCTCGGGTTAGGAGGGATATCCCGTTCAAAGTACATTCCCGACCAGGATTCAACAAGCTGGAAAACCCTGGAGGACCGGACCCAATCCCTGCTGAACAACAATATGGGGGCACTGGCACTGATTCACCAGATCCCCTTATCCCGGAGAACCTATCTGCGTTCGTACCTTTCAGGAACATACAATAGCATAGATTTCGATAACGGATACCTGTCAACAACTTATGCAATACAGCCGCAGGACAGCATCATGCAGGAAAATTTCCGTTTTGCAGCAGGGATACTGCTTAACCATAAATTCGGGCCCCGGCATACCAACCGCAGCGGATTCACTTATAACCGGCTGTTTTTCAACAGCGATATTCAGGCAAGGAACCATGGTACGGGAATCTTTTCAGATATTTATCACGGGAAAGGTAACACCGACCTGATCCAGGGTTTCAGCGAGTCGAAGATCGATATTACGAATACCTTCACCCTGAATGTTGGACTTCATTTTCAGTATTTCCTTCTGAATCGTCATTATGCTCTTGAACCCAGGATTGCCATGCGCTGGCAGGTCGGCAGCAAACACGCCCTCAGCCTGGGTTACGGAAAACATTCACAAACCGAGGATGTGGGAGTTTACCTCACCGGAGTACAAATCAACCCTGAACTCAGTTTACAGCCAAACAGAAACCTCAATTTCAGCCGTTCACATCATTTTGTAATGGGTTACGATTATATGATCCGCCCGGCGCTGAGGCTGAAAGTGGAAACCTATTATCAATATCTGTATGATATTCCCGTGATACCCGGTAATTATTATTCCCTGATCAACAGCAGCGGTGGATTCTATAATGACACCCTTGTCAATGAAGGCACAGGAAGGAATGCAGGAGTCGATATAACCCTGGAGAAATTTCTTACCCGTCAGTATTATTATCTGGTGACTGTTTCTCTTTTTGACTCGAAATATAAAGGGGGAGATGGAACAGAACGGAATGCGCGTTTCAATGCCAATTATGTGATCAATATTCTGGGTGGAAAAGAGTGGACCATCCGGAAGAAAAATATTCTTGGGGTTAACCTGAAAGCCACCCTGACCGGAGGTGAATATTACGTTCCCATCGACCTGGAACAATCGAAAATTCAGCACGATGAAGTCCTTGATGAATCCCGGGCATACCAGGAAAGGCTTCCCGAGTTTTACTACCTGGATCTTACCCTGACCTACCGTACCAATCACAAGAAATATTCAGGCATCTGGGCCATACAGATCAAGAACATCCTGAACCAGCAACCGGCCACAGGGTATGTTTACAATGATTACAACCAGTCTATTGAACCGGTTCATGGCATGGGCATACTGCCGTTCATCAGTTACAAGATTGAATTCTAGACGGTCCACCCCGGTTCTCCCTGATTTCAGGGAGAACTGTTTTTATTTTATAAAAGATCTGAACCCTTTGGCAAAACTCTTTGGCTCGAATTCAATTATTGAATATTCCGCCACCCCGTTGATCACATAAGGATCATTCTTCATAAATTCAATCGCTTCTTCCTTTGATGCCGCATTCATCAGAATAAAGCCTCCGGTGCGCGGGATCTTAGGTCCGGAGCATATCGTGATCCCCTGATCATATAGTGTTTTCAGAAAGGCACGGTGGGCTGGAAGATACTGGTCAACCACCTCAATGGGTTTCAGGTAAATGGAATGAATAGCGAACATGGTTAATGGTTTGATCAAAGGTAGAAAATTTACTTGTAAGCGATCAGTTCTTTTTCTCAACCACCGTTCCCTTGATCTGTAAAACAACAGACGGATCACCGGCATTGGTTTTCAGGGTGATGCTTTTCATAAATGGTCCGGGAGCGACAGCATTATATGTTGCTGAGATCGTACTGGTCTTTCCTGGCAGTATGGGTTCCTTATCGTATTTAAGGTTGGTACACCCGCAGGACGCTACAGCCGAAGCGATGATTAATGGTTCATTGCCATCGTTGGTCAGGATGAAATCAGCCGTTTTTGGAATGCCTTTTTCGATGTTCCCGAAATCGATCGACATTTTGTCCAGTTTTGCTACAGGACCATTGGTTTTAATCGTGGAAGCTGCAACCGTATTTTTGTCGCTGTTGTTTTGTGCATTGACTTCATAAAAGGCGAATGAAGCAATCAGTGCTAGTAAAAGGGTCATTTTTTTCATGGGTTAACTTTTTAAATGAATGAATAATGAATACCGGGCAAAGATCATTCAGCTTAACAGAAAAGCAGGTTAACGGCTTGTAAATCTTTGTAAACGATATGTAAAACTGTGTAAACAATATGTTAAAACCTTGTACACCGCCTGAATTCTGTTTACTTTTACATGAATATGCGGCATAAACAGATCCGGTTCGTCGTCCTGCTGGGAGCCATCTCCATTATCGGGATTATCAGTGTTCAGGCTTATTTCTTGCAGAAAGCCTGGAACATCAGGGAGAAACAGTTTTCTCAAACCCTGGAGATCGGATTAAAAAACGTGGCTGAAAAAATGAGCCGGCTTAATGGAACTTCACTTCCTTACGGTAATCCTGTACGACAACTCACATCGAATTATTTCGTAGTTGACATGAACAGCATGATTGATGCCAACATCCTGGAGTTTTACCTGAAAAAAGAATTTGAGAAACTGAACTTGCACACCGACTATGAATATGCCATTTACGATTGCCATACCGATAAAATGGTTTACGGCGACTATATCTCCTCCGACGGCGCCAGCAAAGCCCCAAAACTCACCGTCAATTTACCCAAATACAGTGAATACCTCTATTATTTCGGGATCCGTTTCCCTTCCTTAAGGAGTTCGGTGGCCGGGGATATGGCCATCTGGTTTTTCTTTACTGCCATTCTGCTGCTGTCGGTCATTTTTTTTGTATATGCCATTTTTATCATCCTTCAGCAGAAAAGGTTTTCGGAGATGCAGAAGGACTTCATCAACAATATGACCCACGAATTTAAGACTCCCATATCCAGCATTAACATTTCAGCCGATATTCTGGTTCAGCCCGACATTGTCAATGATCCGTTGCGCTTGTCCAGGTATGGTTGGATCATCAAACAGGAAAACCAGCGGCTGAATCTCCTGGTGGAGAAACTGCTTCAGATTGCACGACTTGAGAAAAGCGGGATACAGCTGAAAATCGAAAGGATAGCGCTGAATGAACTGGTCCGGACCGTGACGGATAATTTCATGGCAAACCATGGTAGTTCCGCACAAACCGAAGTAAGCCTTGATGCAAACATTGACAAAATTGAGGCCGACGTCATTCACCTGAGCAGCATCCTTTACAACATGACCGACAATGCCCTGAAATATGCCGGGGAAAATCCAATCGTACGGATCATGACCAGAAAAGAGCAAGATAAGGTGCTGATCATTGTGAGCGATAACGGACCGGGCATTGCCCCCCGATACCGCCGCCGGGTATTCGACAAGTTCTTCCGTATCCCTTCAGGCAATATTCACAACGTGAAGGGATTCGGCCTGGGATTATATTATGTCAAAATCATATGCCGGGCACATCGCTGGAAAATCCGGCTCAGCAGCGAACCCGGAAAGGGCGCCATATTTACCATTGAGATTCCGCTAAAACCCTGATGAACCATGGAAAAGAAAGCCAGTCTGCTCTACGTTGAAGATGATACCACTCTTTCATTTGTTACCCGCGATAATCTTGAAATGAAAGGCTATGCTGTCGATTATTGTGAGGATGGTGTGAGGGCTCTGGAGATGACCAGTGAAAAGGCCTACGATCTCTGCATTCTTGATGTCATGCTTCCCAAAATGGATGGTTTTACCCTGGCTTCCAGGATCAGGGAGAAGAACCAGGAAGTCCCCATTCTCTTCCTCACTGCCCGCTCCACCCGGGAAGACCGCATTTTCGGGCTTCAGCTTGGCGCTGATGATTATATCACCAAGCCTTTCAGCATTGAAGAACTGTTGCTGAAGATTGATATTTTTCTGAGAAGAAGTAAAATCATAGCTGCTCCCTTTCAATCAAAAGGGACAATCTCTCTGGGGCAATTCCGGTTCGACCCGGCCAATCACCAGCTCAGCGGTTTGGGAGAAAGTCAGACGCTGACCCGCCGTGAAAACGAACTCCTCCTGCATTTCGCCGAAAACCTGAACCAGATCATCAAACGCGAAGATCTGCTGATCAAAGTCTGGGGGAACGATCATTTCTTTGCCAGCCGTAGCCTGGATGTGTTTATCTCCCGCCTCCGTAAAATGCTGAAAGCCGATCCCGGTCTGCTGATAGAAAATATCCATAATGTCGGATACCGGATGAAAGTTATCGGTGGGTGACAAGGCAAATGATTCAGAACATTGATTACTTTTATTCCCGCAAAAAATTTCTGTCAGTGAAATTGATTAAAAAACTCTTCAGCGGTCCGGCCCTTGCAGTATAAACCTGATACACTTTAGCACATTGTAAAAACAAACCATTGGAACAGGAAGATTATATAAAGAGACAGATTGACCAGCTTGGATATGTTCTGGGTAAAATTCTCAGTGGTCTATTGGGATTTAAAACCCAGGGACGATTAAATGATGGCATTGGAATGGTCAGCCCGATATTAAAAAAAGAACTGGACATGAAATGACAGCCTGAACTGCCTTGCCGAAATCCTCTTTTTACTGTCGGAGAATCCGGAAAAATCAGATCCAAACGGGGATATAATGCGTGAATTAAAAAGGAAGGCATTGCTAATTTATGAGCATGTCGAAGAAACGAGTTCCACTTATTCCTATGATCGGCATTTAATCATGGAAAAAATAAGAAATGGGCTATAATCAAAACAATAACACAAACCACCTGAAATGAAACACACAATTCTTAAGGATGGCATGGAGAACATGCATTTTGAAAAAGTAACGGAAATGCTTTCGGAATCCTACTGGACTCCGGGCATCAAAATAGAAGAGGTAAAACAGGGTGCAGGCAATTCGGCGCTGGTGGTCGGAACATTCCTCGATGACCAGTCGCAAATCGGTTATGCCCGTGTGATTTCCGACAAGACCCGCTTTGCCTATATTCTCGATGTTTATGTTCACAAGGATTACCGGAAAATGGGTATCGGTCAGAAAATGGTCAATTACATTCTTACGCACGATTCCCTGAGAGATGTATATCAGTTTCTGCTGATCACCCAGGATGCCCACGGGGTTTACAGCAAGAATGGTTTTAAGCCTTTGGCCCGGCCGGCCGACTGGATGGAGATCAGAAATGAAAGGCCGGCAAGGTGATACTGAACAGAATTGTCAATGATAAGAATTAATCCGGAATCTGAAAATCAGCAGTCAATGAGGTGTCAGAAAACAGAACTTCAATATTTATTAATTATCGTCTTGCTAATCATGCTTTTTTTATCCTCCTGTAAAAAACGGTTAGAACCACATTTTCCTGTTTATTATAATATAGAGAACAAGGCCGACTTCGACATCAGGGTTGTTTACACTTTTAACAATCCCATAGGACCGGGCCCCTTGCCCGATTCGGTCATCCATATTCAGGCAGGGAGAACAAGAACATTGTTCGTGTCAATGTATAAACAATATAACCGGAGTAATCCTGAGAAGGCAGATACCTTGAAAAGCATTAAAACGGTATTCATATTCCGGAATGATTCGATAGCGTCAAAAAAGAATTACCGTCTGACTCAATATTGGGAATATTCATTGGTGAATGAGTCGGAAGGAGAACTTAAATTGTCCGTTTCTCCCGATGATTTCAGTGAGCAAAAGAGCTATTGATATGATACCATCTGTAAAACAAATAGCGACTTTCATCTTGTTATGCCTGTCGGCTCAATTGGCAAGATCACAGAAAGACCAGGTGTATCACATTAATTTTATTGGCATATCACTGACTGAGCTTCCTTTTTTAGATTTCAGGGTCTCCTATGAAAGAAAAATAACCCCATCACATGGGCTTAAATTGGAAGTATCTTACAAACCGGTTCTTAGCTCCTTTACCGATGCGACAAACATTAACCTTGGTCAGGCTCCCACAGCCTGGTGCTATAGGAACACAGCCCGCTGGATTTATGCCTCCCTGGGTTATCGTTATTATTTCGGGCGATCCAAAACATTTTATGTGTCACCTGAAATTTTTTATAAAACAATGGTTGCCGATAAAATTGTATACACCTATGGAGTTGGTGGCGGAGGCAGCAGCACCTTAACCAATGTTTATCAGCTCAGATCCATGAATTGCGATATGGCAGGCTTAAATATCCTGATCGGGAAGAAGCTCAGGATACGTTTCAGCGATGGATTTAATCTGGGATTTGACATTTTTTCAGGTTTGACGCTGCGGTCAAAAGTTATCCGGACGACCATCTATGGCAGCAACCAGGTTTCTTATTATCATGATTCGCCTCCTTCACAGGTTTATATTCCTTCAACAGATATCCCGCTTGAAAGCCGGGAAAATCCTTTTCAAATCTTTGTGCAGTTCGGGATCATCATTTTTGTATCCTGGTGAGGGAACGGAAGCATCAAAATTGGGATAAAGATTCTCCGATGGATTATACAGGAAAAGAGAGTGGAAATTAACAAAATATCTCGTGAAAATCGCATAAATATTTGGTGTACTCATGTATTAGAGAAGAATATATCCCTTAAATTCGCAAGTCAATATCTTCATCCGGATATAAGGTTAAAATTCCTGATATGAAAAGCATTCTGAAAATATTGATCCTATGGATGCTATGGGCATTTTCCTGGTCTGGTTTATTTGCCCAGGGAATGATCAATGCTGCCGGAAATGAAGCAACAGGAGAAGGAGGAAGTGTATCCTGGAGCATAGGACTGGTAGCCTTTTCTGCCTGGGGTGACATGGGTGGAAATATCACTGAAGGGGTGCAACAACCCTATGAGATCTTCATCATGCCGGGATTGCAGGAAGTCCAGACAAATTCCTTTTTCCTGGTTTTCCCTAATCCGACTGACGGAAATGTAAATCTGAAAATTCTTGACACTAAACTTAAAGACTTGAGTTACCGGATATATGATACCGAAAGCAGGGAGTTTAGAAGGCTGGCCCTTATAACCGATGTAACAGCCATTCCCATGAATGATCTTAAGCCCGGTACTTATTATCTCGTTATATTGGTAGCGGATCAATCCATCAAGACTTATAAAATCATTAAAAAATGAAAAAGCTGCTTTCATTTCTGATCTTTGTAACTACAGCTGTCATGGTACTTGCACAGGCTCCACGGAAGCTGAGCTACCAGGCAGTAGTCAGAAATGCCCAGGGTAAACTTGTTCAGAACACCAATGTTGGAATACGGTTCAGCATCCTCCAGGGTTCTCCCACGGGGCAGGTTGTTTACAGTGAGACCCAGGATGCCCTTACCAATGTGAATGGTCTTGTTTCGGTTGAGGTGGGCAGCGGTAACGCTACCGGGAGTTTCGACAGCATCAACTGGGCTGAGGGTCCTTATTACCTGAAGAGTGAAACCGATCCGGCTGGTGGTACCAGCTATTCCATTTCCGGGATAAGCCAGTTACTGAGTGTGCCTTATGCCCTATATGCCGAAAAGGCCAATGTGGATGGTTCGGAAACTAAGATTATGGCTGGAACCAATATCACCGTCCTGGGTTCAGGCACCTCCTCCGACCCTTATCTGATCAATAGTCCGGCGTATCCGCAGAGCAACAAAATTACCCTGACGACCTCCCAAACTTGGAGCGTACCACCCTCTGTTTCCCGGATCAAGGTGGAACTCTGGGGCGCTTCAGGCGGTGGTGGGGGAGCCGGAGCATATTCCTATTCTTATTATTTGAATAATGGGGGGGATGGCGGAAGCGGAGGATTCTCCCAGCAGCTTCTTAATGTTACTACAGATCAGCAATTTGATGTGGTGATCGGTGCCGGAGGAGATCCCGGTGTTAACGCTTATTATAATGGCTACTACTGGTACGGTGATACTGATGGCGATAAAGGTGGCGATACCTGGTTTGGCATCATGAAAGCCGCCGGGGGAAAGGGCGGGAAAAGAGGAAGCTATGCTGAGTCTACTGTTCACGGGAATGCGGGAACCAATAATCTTGGTCCGGTGACTGCTCATGCAGGGGTTTCGAATTCAAATATCCTGGATGTATGGGTAGGACTGGATCGTTCCTATCTCGGCGAACGGACACTGACCTCCAAACCAGGGCTGGGTGGTTGGATACAGACCTATTCTTCCGCGATTCAGCCCAAATCCGGTGAAGGGGGATGCGCCGTCATCACCTTCTTTGAATAACAGACAGGACCTCCCTGGTACTGATCATGCAGAAAGCGACAAAAACCAGGCTCGTCATTTTTTTGATTTGCCTGATTTACCTTTCCTGCGCCCTGCGTTCACGAATGCTCGTCGATACTACTTTCTTTCCCAGGTTTGCCCTGCTATCTGTTATTTTACTGATCATTTGGATTTCCGGTGTCCACCGGATGATCCGCTTCCGGAACCCAATCTTTGAAACATCAGTTATCCTGTTTTTTACCTGGACCTTGCTGAGCGGATTCTGGTCGGTTGACCCAGACGAAGCCTTACTGCAGGCCTTGCTAGTGTTCTTATCCCTGACACTTTACCTTGTTATTTCAGCCCTGGCAGAAAAATTTTCTGAATTCGAAGAACTTTTTATCAGGATTTTTTTACTCTTACTGTTGTTATCTTATACCCTGGCTTTCCTGAAAATGTCAACCCTGAAGTTTTATGATCCTTACCGCATCATTTCGATTTCAGCCAACAACAACCTGTATTCCGGATTCATCCTGATTTCCCTGACGCTGGTGTTTTCAGGATACAGGCAGTTGAGAGGTGGCTGGAGAATACTGACGATGATTACAGGAATACTGGCATTTTTTTTTATCATCATTATTCAAACCAGGGCGGCCTATCTCGGCACTCTTGCTGCCCTGCTGATCGTTTTTCTTTTCATGAAAATCGGCTATCCTGAGGTGTTTTCAAAATGGAATATCCTGAAAGGGATACTCTGCCTGGGAGTTCTTTTGCTAGGGATCTTAATCTTCACCTTGTCACTCGATCAAACGCGCAGACAGTATTTTCTGCAGAAGGTCATGGTTTGGGAATACTTCAGGTCGTATGAGGATTTCCAGGCCAGGAACATCCAGAAACTTCAACAGCCAGAGTCCGGAGACCATAGTAAACTTGGCGCTTTCGATTATTCAGAGCGGTATTACTCCAACGCCAACCTGCGTTTGATCTTCTGGGAGAAGTCCCTGGGTTTAATTGCTAACAGGCCGATAACAGGGGTAGGTGCGGGCAATTGGAAGCTGGCCATTCCTTCAGTAAAAAATCCTCCCAATCCTGAACATACAATAGGGAATTTCACTTACAGCGAACCCCATAATGAATGGATAAGGATCATCACGGAACTAGGTGTCATTGGATCTATACTGGCACTTTTCCTTTTCTTTCTTCCTCCTTTAATCATTTTATACCGTATTGGTTTTAAATTTCCCAAACCTCCCCTGGAGACCCTTTTTTATGCTGCTTTCATGATCGGGTTTTATGCGTTTGCCGCTTTTGATTTTCCACTGAGAAGGGTTGAGCATAATATCGTGCTTTGGTCTGTTTTCGCGTTGATGCTGAACAAGGTCTACTTTCCGTCTGTTAAAACTGATCGTGCCATCTCTGCAAACAGGTGGTTCTCTTTGATTTTTATTGGACTTCTGATCTTTTCTGGCGTTTTCGCCATATTCCGTATGAGGGGAGAATACTATACCCTGGAGGTTTTCCGGAATGAACGGAAAAATGATATGCAGGTGATCGCCTCCTGTCAAAAGGCTGAAAATATATTCTATCACATCACACCCAATACGCTTCCCATTTCCTGGTTCGAAGGGGTAGCCTGTTTCCGCCTCAGGGATTTTTCCTCGGCCGGGAAATGTTTCGAAAGGGCCATTAAAATAACGCCATATGAAGTCAGGGTGCTCAATGATTACGGCGCAAATCTGTTTCAGCAGGGCAAGACCCGGGAGGCGATTGAAATTTTGAAGGAGGCTCTGTCGATCGATCCCTTTTTCGATGATGCACGCTTCAACCTGGGGGCCATCTATTTCCTGACAGGGCAATCCGGTAAAGCCCGGCAGGAGATCATGCATTGCCGTGAATCACAGAAGAAACGAGATTTTTTCAAGGAGATAAGCCAGAATTAAGAAATCGTAATCCGGAATTGAGTTCAGTTCAGTCAGTTTCTTACACAACGAACGGAAACAGCATCATCGGGGTGAAAGGTTCCGACAGTCAGAGTTCCATTGGATGTTTGCAGCATGATGGTGGTAACTTCAACCATGGGGAGATTCCCGGTAGAAGTTGAAAAAGCACCATGATCCCCTTTCCATTGAAATTCATCCCAAAAGGCCCATATTCCTCCTGGCAGGGCAGTAAAACCAGTTTCATCCGTTGCTCCGGTGTTTGGACTTATCCAATGAACATTTCCGGTTTCCTTTACTTTCCCACCGGCAATATTCAATCCTCCTAAAAAACCCGCAAATTGCTCCCATTCGGCCTTGCTGGGCAAATGCCATCCATCCGGACAAATGCCCTCCACATTGCTGGGGTTTGTATTGCTGCTTGCTGCTCCGTTCATGGCCGATGACCATGCATACAACCTGCCATAAATCAATGAATTGTTCGGATCATGATCGTAATCATAATATGCTGCTGCGGTTCCATCAGGGTAGTGGGTGCTTTTCAGGTTTTCTTCCATCCATATTTGGGAGCCAATCTCCACGATGGTGTAATGGTTGTTATCGTAATCGGTGCAGGAGGCAAATGCAAATGTGATCGTTTTACTGCTTGTTGGAATATCCATCACAACAGTAGCGTATATGCCGGATTTTCCTGTGAATTTTAACAAGTCGCCTGTGGTGTATTGCATCTGAATAATTGCCTCGGCATTTTTAAGATTTTCAGGACCTGACTGCCCCGATGCTTGTCCGTAAGGGGAAATGTATGTTGACTTCCCCGAAGATGACTGGCTGATAATTTTCCCGGAAAACTGATACGCTTCCGAACAAATCTTAACCGCATAAATTCCGCTGTTCAGCCCACTGATACGAATGCCATGGCGGCCTCGGGTAAAAAATGCAATTGATTTTGCAATCTGTTTTCCCGAGAGGTCAGTGACAGAGATGCTGGCATTGGCGTTGGCTGTTGCCTCAAAAGTTAAAATAACCTCTTCTTTAGCCGGGTTGGGGTAAATATTCAAGGCCCTCCCTGTTTTTATTTCGTTTGGATCATCAATTGACACGGCTCCCAAAAGCTGCAACTGGTTCCCACTTCCCACTGTCAGGCTGGTGCCTTGTGTAAGGTTTTCAACGCGTACACTATCCACAGTGGAAGAGGCACCAGCCCCTTCAAAACTGATCAGGTAGTTTTGTGCTTGTAATTTTGCCAAGGAAAAAATCAATAGGAACAGTATTGTGCTTTTTCTCATATTCTGCCAGTTTAATCAGGATATAAAAGTAATGTGGGAATCCGGTTTAAGGATCAATTACTGTACAAATGGCTGATATGACCTTACGAAATGCCCTGGAATGTTTACAGTTGGAAGACAGACTCGTCTATTTCTGTTTGGTCATGAGTGCTTTTTGTGCTTGGACCACGCCATTCACGATCATCCTGAAATAATACATTCCATTGATATCGAAAGTAGGATATACTATGCTGATTCCGGGAAAAAATGATGATGGAAGCTAACGGAAATCAGGATCAATTTGAGGTTATCATGAAAACCCTAAACCCGGATAATATGCCTGCAACTTAAAATGGAATCCGTGAACGTTCCGAAAAAATCGCCATTGGTATACCCATACCAGCCGTTTGTGGACTTGTTAATCCTGAAAGGATAGAGATGTCCTAGATTTGAAGTTAATACACGATAAGTAAATAGAAAAATTTAATATAACATTGTCATGAAAAAGATAACAACATCAGCTTATTTGTTAATGTGGTGTTTTTCCATCTGCATCTGCCTCAGTCCGCTGCAATCAATCGGTCAACACACTCCTGCAACCCTTTACGGCCCCTGGTTCGGACAAACTCCTCCGGGCAATATCCCGGTATTGTTTGCACCGCCAGAACTCCAGTCAAACACTGAGTGGTTCTGGCATGGCGGACTGGCATTTTCCCAAGATGGGACGGAATTTTATATGGATATCTATTATCCGAATGGCAATCCATCCGGCATGCGGGTCAGACAGATGGTCATGACAAACAATGTATGGAGTCCTATCCAGGCAACTCCTTTTTCCGGCGATTATCTATCAGCGGGGATGAGTTTCAACAATAACGGTAATACGGTTTATTGGGTTTCCGACAGACCGGAGAGCAACTTCTGGAAATCATCAAAAGTTAATGGCATCTGGAGCAATGCTGCTCCGGTCTATTATCAGTATCCTGTGGGATTAGGCAGCGGATGGAGATTATCGGTGGCAAATTCTGGAAGGATTTACGCTCATTTCTTCGGTGGTGGTAGTTTTTCTGAATGTGATATCTATACCATCGACAAGGTGAATGGACAATACCTGACACCTCAGAAAATGAGCGTCAATATTAATTCAGACTCCATGGATATCGGCGCTTTCATTGATCCGGATGAAGAATACCTGATTTTTGAATCGAATCGGGAGAGTGGTTTAGGTGAAACGGATTTGTATATAAGTTTCAGAAAACCCGATAACACCTGGACTCCAGCAATTAATTTTGGTTATCCTGTCAACACTGATTCATATGAGATGTCTCCTTATGTTTCAACCGATAAGCAATTTCTGTTTTTTCTTTCTGAACGTGACGGTGGTAACCGCAATCCTTTTTGGGTCAGCGCAAACATCATCGATAGTATCCGGCAGGTCATTCTTTCAGTTTCCCCTTCGCCGGCCCGGAATGGGGGACTGATGCTCTACTCGAATTTACCTAATCCTTGTGACAAGCAGACTTCCATCCGTTTCAGTTTGCCTGAACGAACAACCTTGTCAATCAATTTTGTTGATCAGTTGGGCCAAACGGAATATTCCCCTGTAACGAACAAGGCCTTTGCCGCCGGAGAGCATTCAATTTGCATACCAACGGGAAATCTAGTGCCAGGCATTCATTATTATATTATTCAGGCAAGTGGCCATAAGCCTTTGGTTGGCAAGATATCAGTGATGAAAAACTGATTGGTGTCCACTTTGATTCTCAAGGTTATTTGGGCGTTCCAACCAGCACTGCCCGGGAGTAATCGGCTCCGGTGCCGGAGAAACGGAGTTGGTAATAACCTACAGAAAGCCGGGAAACATCCAGTTGAGTCCTGATCATCATCCCGGTAGAACGGACTTCTTTCCTGCCAACGACCTGCCCGGAACCATTGATAATTGTCAGAACATACAAACCAGGCTCAGTTGGTGTAAATTCGACCCAAACTTTTTCTCTGGCCGGATTCGGATAAACACAAAAATCACGAGCCACCGCTTTGCGGATACTCACTGTTGCCGGATCAGCCAGATTGTTTTCCCATATGCCCCGCCCGTAGGTAGCTGCCAGGATTTTTCCAGAAACAGGATGAACCTCAAGTTCATCAATGATGACATTGGGGAGCTCTTCACTGTAATCGATCCACCCCGTTAGGTTGTCGTTGGTATAATAAATCCCCACGTCGGTGCCCACATAGATGGCGTTATTGGAGCCGGGTTCAAAGGCGAGGCAGTTAGCTGGCATATTGGGTAGGGTCATGCTTACATTCTGCCAGGTCTGGCCTCCGTTCCCGGAACGGAAAACCTTAACTCCTGCAGAAAAACCGGCGATGCTAACCCAAAGTAGTTCCGGATTGCCGGTCGAAATGACGATATCGGAAAGCATTTCCCCGGCAGGGAGTCCTGATGTTATATTTTCCCAGTTCGTTCCCGCGTCGGAGGTTTTCCATATCTGGCTATATGTGGCAGCATAAAGGTAATCCGGATTGGATGGCGCTACTTCAAGACACGAGAAATCAATATCTCCCGAGAGACCATTGGTAAGCTTGGTCCATGTCATGCCACGGTTATTACTCTGGCTCACATCTTTAAATGCATAAAAAAGGACAGAGGGATCGGTGGGATGCATGATGAATGCTGGATTGAAACTGTATACGGATTCTCCCGGCGGGGTGATGGAACTGCTGGTGAATCCACCGTTTTTCGAACGCCTTATTCCGGCGCCGTACCCGCCAAAATAGCAGGTGTCAGGCTGATAATAGTCAAAGAAATTGTCACAGGCTTCGGCAGTAATTAGCTCATAATTTGCAGAATCTGTGAACAAAACAGGGCCATTGTCCTGGGGACTCCCAAGGATACGGGCTTCATCTTGCTTCCAAACGCCAAGCCTGTAAAACTGCATGATATGCAAGCCATCACTGATACTTACCCAACCATCGGGGGAACCGGTATAACGATAAATCCCGCCATCGTTGGTACAATAATGAGTACCATCGAGCGGGTTGTATGAAAGGGAATGAATATCTGCATGAACATATTCCGCCACCGATCCATAGTACTGCGCATTGAGGGTCCAGATATCCCCTGCATCGATCGACTCCCATATATTCACTCCACCGACAAAAACATGGTTTGCATTTGTCGGGTCTATTGAAATAGAGAGCGCGTACCACCCAAGTCCTTCTGCATCCAGGCCGTCGGGTTGCCAACCCAGCAGGTTCAGGTTATTCGTGTTCGGGGTTTTTATCCAGGTTGTTCCGTGATCGCTCGATTTGTAGAGTCCATGAAAACTGTTATTATCACATTTGCTGCATAGGGCATACACAACTTCAGGATCGTCAGGAGTAACTCCAATGGTGATGCGGTTAACTTCTGAGGAAGGAATCCCGGTAACCATGGTCTGGAATGAGGCGCCTGCATCAAGAGAGCGGTATACCTTAGCGCCACAGTAATAGTAGTTGAAGTTTGTTGCATATATTGTTGAAGGATCTCCAGGTTTCTGGGCAAGGTCCATGAAGTTTCCTCCCTTTATCAGTGCCCAGTTATCCCCTCCGTTGAGGGAACGGTAAATGCCGTTTCCGGTAGCTGCCACCATGATCAAAGGATTCTCAGGATTGATGAGCAATTCATGAACCGCCTGGTTTTGTTGCAAGGCATATTGCAATCCGGTCTCTGTCCAGGTTTCTCCGGCATCTTCCGATTTGAGAATCCCTACTGAAAAGGTTTCCCACCACACATCCCTCGACCCCGTGCAGATGAAAATCGTATTGGGATCCTGGGGATGAAGGTCGATATCGCTTATCCCCAGTGTGGGAAGCTCGTCGGTAAGACACTCCCAGTTGGATCCACCGTCGGATGTGCGCCATAATCCACCGGTTGGTGCTCCTACATAAAACGTACCGGGGTTGTCGGGATGAAATTCGATGCAATCAATCCGACCCGAACCACCAACCTCTCCCGTATTGATTCCCACGGTTGAATTGAATGGCCCACGGAAAATCCAGGGTGTCTGTACTGCCTTTTTCAGACTGCGGGCTGCTATCACCTTTTTGCCCTCTTCCCAATAAACTCCAGTGGGGAGATGGCCGTCTTCGCCAATACGCCCATCGAGAAAAAACCGTGAACGAAGGAATTGTTTTTCTCCTTTCAACGGGGTCCCGGGGTTTTGATTTCTGAAGGTTTCAAGGTATTTTTTCGTTTCAAGATAATCGGGTCTTCCGTCAGCATCAGGCGGAATTGATTTCATCCAGGATTGCGGTGAGGCCGTCAAACATATAATCAATATGGCAAATAATAATAGAAAAGATTTTTTCATTTGAATTGAATTAGTTAATTGAAGATTAGAGTAATGGGGGTACCTGCTAATCTTTCACGCAGCGAAGCGACAAGCCGCTCTTTTTGTCGGCGCCAGAGTGATTGGCCACCGTGTTGTAGTAAAAGATATCCCGGTTCCAGGCGAAAATATCATCAAAGGGTGTGGTGGACCAGAATGAACCTCCATACCCCATAAAATCAAAATTGCCATAGCTGCGATTACCTCCTGCAATGATTGTAAGGCCGCTCTCGTTTGTAGCTCCGACATTAGGGGAAAACCAGTGAATGATGCCCGTCTCCTTCATTTTACCACCGGCAATTGCCTCTCCTCCCAAAAAGGTGGAAAGGGTAATCCACTCATCATCTGTTGGGACATGCCAACCAGCCGGGCATGGATTACGATTGTCTATGGCGGCATACCAATTATACAGGCATCCGTAAACAGACGCGTTGTCCGGATCATTGTCGAAATAGCAATAAGCCCCGGTCGATAACCCCATCCAGTTTGCTTGCCCGGTTACTTCCGGTATATCATCTCCGGTGATGTATTTCGTCGTTTTTAAGTTTTCGGCCATCCACCACTGGTCGCCAATCTGAACGATGTTATAGCTATTATTGCCGAAATCAATGCAGGGGATAAAATTGAAAGTAATGGTCTTGCTTGTTGTCGGGACATCCATATATACTGTCCCATAGATGCCGGATCGGCCGGTGAATTTCAGCAAGTCACCTGTGTTATACTGCATCTGGACAATCGTCTCAGTTTGTTTCAGATTTTCTGGTACCGGGTGTCCTGCTGACTGGCCCTGCAACCTGATCTGCGTGTTGTTTCCGGGGGCAGACCGGCTAAGGATCTTTCCGTAATAATTGTAGCGTTCTGACCGGACCCGGATCAGGTAAGTTCCGTTATACAATCCGTTAATGGAGAAGGATTGGATGCCAATTGCAAAGAACGACTCTGCTTGTGCAACTTGCCGGCCGGTAAGATCTGATAGGTCAATGGTGGCCCTGGCAGCTGCAGTTGCTTCAAATGTCAACAAGACCTCTCCATCGAAAGGATTTGGATAAACCATCAGCGACCTTTTCGTTGTTACAGAACCAGGATCAACCGCTGATAGAGTTCCCAGCAATTGTAATTGGTTTCCGCTGTTAACAGTCAGGCTGGTGCCTTGTGTAAGGTTTTCAACCTTAACGCTATCAATCGTAACAGATACGCCTGAACCTGCAAAACTGATCAGGTAATCCTGAGCCTGGATTGTTGTTGTCGCAATACTCAACAGGAATAACAATGTACTTCTTTTCATATTCAATCAGTTTTGTTTGCGGGTATGTTTTGTTCAAAGCATAAAAATACCAATGAGCAACAACTCTGTAATCACACATTAAACAAATAGCCATTTTGGACTTGCAGGATACAGCCTGATGTACACCGATGACTGACGAGATACCTCTATCATTTGATGCCGCCACTTATAAATTTGAATACATTATTATTTCATTTTCACCATCTTTTTTGCCTTCATTTCCTTTTTATTCATGCTGAAACCAATCCGGTTACAGATCCGTTAACCTCTTCTTCAAACATTACTATCAGTTCTGCCGGATATTTAATGAAGGATATCATTGCATAATCAATCTATAATCCGGCGCTATTGCCATTGTCGGTAAAATACAACTTGCTCATTGTTCACAAGAATCTGACGGGCACTTACCCCAATGCCAATGATTTCATTGCGAAAATTTACGATACTTAAGGATGGTTAATGGCTCAGCCTGGCCATCTGTTGGAGAAACAGATCCCGTTTGATCCGGGAGACTGGGATTTGCGAGCCATCGGTCATTTCGATATACCCACCTTCCTGGCGAACATATTTTTTTACGTATTCGAGGTTGACCAAATGGGAGTTGTGGGGACGGAAAAAACTACAGTCACTCAGCAGATCCTGGTATTCCTTGAGGTTTTTCGACACCAGGTGTTTCCTTTTTTCCGTCAGGTAAAACCAGCAATAACTGCGATCGGCTTCAATCCTGATAATTTCTTTGGTGTTCAGGTATTCCATCCCTTCGGATGTGGGGATGGCCAGCTTCGTAGGAATGCTTGATTTCAGGTTCTCTATCAATTCGCCATAGTTGATATCAGTGCTGAAGGCATGGGATCTTTTTTCCACGACTTTTTCGACCGCCTCAATAAACTCACTGATATTGATTGGCTTGAGGATATAGTCAACCGCACTGAACTTGATTGCCTTTAATGCATATTGGTTAAATGCCGTGATAAAAATCACATCAAACATTTTTTTAGGAAAATGGGCCAGCAGTTCAAATCCGCTTCCATGGGGCATCTCCACATCCAGGAAAACAAGTTCAGGCTGATGTTCTGTAATCAGCCTGATACCCTCTTTTACGGTGTTGGCGGTTCCGATTACTTCGAGTTGCGGACAATATTCCTGAATGATGGAACGGATGAAATTCACGGCATCGGTTTCATCGTCAACAATCAGTGTTTTCATTGGCTTTGTCATGTCATCAGTGGTAATTGGAGCTCAACACATGTTCCAACAGGTTCATTTTTATCATCCTTCAGATCGGTGAAAATAACTTTTAAATCTGTTCCGTAAAGCGCGTTGGTAATATTGATTCTTGATTCGGTGATTTTGGTGCCCAGAGAATGATGGGGAGTATCCTTTTGCATTTTAATTTCCATAGCGGCTTCCCGTCCTATTCCGTTATCCTCGATTATGCAGCGGATATGGCGGTCGCATAACTGCATTGTGAGGGTGAGCATCCCTTGATCCGGTTTATTGATCAGTCCGTGACAAACAGCATTTTCAACATAAGGCTGGATCAGCATGGTAGGAATTTTATAGGTGAGGGTATCGATTTCCTCATCGATAATTATATTATAAGAAAATTTTTCTTTGAACCGCAGTGTTTCAAGTTCCAGATATAATTGGATTACATCCAGTTCATCTTTGACCGGTATCAGGTTGTGCTGGGAATTCTCCAGTATTTTTCGGATCAGACGTGAAAATTTTGTTAGATAATTGTTAGTAGCGATCTTATCGTGCTGGTACATATAATACTGGATCGAATTCAGGGTGTTGAAGATGAAATGGGGATTCATTTGCTGCCTGAGATTGGCATGGGTGATCTCAGAAAGTTTGTTGTTCATTTCGCTGATTTTCCTTCTGGCTGCAGTCTTCAACTGGTAGAATAGCAGGAAGCCGATGATGAGCAGCATCAGGATGAATCCTGAAAAACCATAGGTAAAGTATTTTTGTTTGTCTAGTTTCAGGTTGAGCAGCAGCAGTTCTTTCTCCTTGGCCTCAGTATCGAATTTGGCCCGGGCAAATCCTAATCCTTCAATATACCTGCTCGCATTCAATGAATCATTTGAATTCTTGAAGGCGACATAATAATCATAGGCTTTTTTGTAATCTATCCGGGTGATATACATATCGCTCATATCCTTGTAAAGTCCGGCCAGAATATAGAAATCTCTTGTTTTCATGCAATACTGTTCACACAGATCATAATAGTGTATGGCCTTGATATAGTCTTTTTTATCCCTGTATATATTACCGATGTTTCCGTAAGGCTTAGCAAAACCTCCGATATTCGAAGGCGGGCAAAACAGAATGGATTGAAGATAATAATACAGGGATGAGTCATGTTCGTTTTTTAAATAATAAAACCACCCGATCATATTCAGGGTTGTTAATACCGACAGGGAGTCGTTCATGGATTTGCTGATCTTCAATGACTTCTGAAGGTAAGGCATCGCCGTTCTCAGGTTGCTGTCGAGGAACATGATTTGAACACCGATTCTTAAGCACGCCTGTGCAATTAATCCCGGGTTGTTTTCTTTTTTTGCTTCTTCGAGAAAGAGCAGGAGATATTTTTTCCGCTCCAGGGGATTTTGCGTTTGATTATGTACATTGGCAATCCCCAGGTAGGCATTAGGAATGATCGTTTTAACATGTTTCTCCCGTGCCAGTGAAATATTTTTCTGGTAGAGTCCGATGCTCTCATTGAACTGCCCGGCAAAGAAAAGGATATTGGCCATATAGTTTCTCGCCTCCCCAGCCTCCTGGAAATTGTTTTTTCCTTCCAGATAGTTGATCGCCACTTCCATTTCCTCAACCGATTGTTTTGTCATGTTGTGCGATTGCAAGAGCATGGCATGCAGCCATCGCAAGCGGTAAGGAATAGACAGTTTTTTCTCATGGCAAAGTTCAAGGGCTTTAACAATATAAACTTCTCCCAGGTTAGGGGTGTTTTTGTTTGCCATATAGAACTCAGAGAGACTGATCAGGGTTCTTAGCCTAGCGGTATCAGGAATTTTTTCGACCAGGGATTGTTCCAGCAAACGAATCGAATCGGTAATCATGGCCGGCGCCTTGCTGGCGCATAAAAACAGGCAGCAAATCAGGAAAAAGAGTAGTCCGCGTTTCTGCATCCTTTAATGGGAAAGTATTATAATATGCAAAACTATTAAAAAGAAAGAACCATCTGCCAGTCAGTTTTCCAATGACATACCTGGCAGAATGGTATGCAGGTTTGGGTTTATAATCATCCTGGCAATGAAATCAACCAGAATATCGTGGTAATTATGACGTTCACCGAATTTGGTTTGTTTTCTTTTATTCTGCCATAACTTTGTATATTCACTCCTTCTTATGCGTTTGCTCATCATTTTTATCCTGATTTGCATTACTTCTGCTTTGCCGGCTCAGAACCGGAGAATGCAGTTCAAAGGAAAAGTGATCGACAGGGTGACGAATTTGGCAGTTCCCGATGTAAACATTGGGATAGCCGATTCACGGCGGGGTACCAGTACAAACCAGAAGGGTGAGTTTTCTATGATCTTTTACAATCTGCCGGTATTTCTGGTGGTCAGCCATTTGGGATATGAAACACAACGCATTTGGATTGATGATGTTTCCGCGCCCATTACGGTCTTACTGAATCCTGGCGCAAACCTTCTGCAGGAAGTTGAGATCAAAGCCAATAATGATCCGCTTCCTTTTTTCAAAGACCATCAATATTCTGTGCTGGATTATGAAATTGACAGCAGCCTTGTTTATCTGCTGATTTATAAATTCCGCCTTGTCAATGCCGAATTGTTCTGTAAAAAGGTGAATGGAGATACCCTGGCCCGGTCGGGAATTCTGCCATTCAAACCGCTTGGTTTATTCCGCGATTGCATGGGAAACATTCATGTGCTCAGCGCTGATTCTGCTTACCAGGTGAAACGGGATCAGGATCGTTTATTCCTTTGGTTCCCGGTTGATATTAACAGGTTCCGCTCGGTGCTTCAGAACTGTGTGGCATCGACCAATGAACTTTTGTATTTCCGTAAGGAAAGTCCGGATCGTCAGTCAGTCGATTTTTATACCATCGACCGGAAGAACAGCAGCAAGCGGTCGCTTTCAACCCTGAGAAACGAGGAGAATTTGAAAACACTCCGGCGCAATTCTCAAGATTACTGGTTTCTGATGATGGATACAATTCCTTCTGCAAGAGAGTATATGGCGCAATGGCTTTGGGTGAAAAAGATACTGTACAAGCCTAATACTTCTACCCTGCATCGGATTAACGACCTGATGTGTGTGTTCAATACAACGGATTATACCCTGTCGCTTTATACCCTGAAAGGCACTTTTACCGCTAAATTAAAAATGCCGGTCGAAAAAATCAATGACGGGAAATGGACCACCGAAATTTTTATTGATGATATGGAAAACAAGGCCTATACCTCTTTCTACAAAGGAGGATTATACACCATTTACCGGATAGACCTCAATACCGGAGAATTGAAACGGAAACTTGTCACCACCCACGATTTTCCGGTTAAAATCAAAGTTCACGGAGGATATCTTTTTTACCTTTATCAGGTGAAAGGACAGGGTGAGAACAAACATTTATTCAGGCAGAAACTTTAATATCAGATTTTGAAAATGAATTTTCAGTATAAAATCAATAACCCATGATCAATATGAGCAAAATCAAAACATTCCTGTTCACAGGAATACTGTTACTGGGGGCAACAATCAGTCTTGCCCAGTATTCAAATATTGAAGAAGCAAAGGAGTATATCAACGACCGTCTTTCACGTTCGGTTCTCCAGAAAATCGATCCGGATGGAACCCTGACTATCAGCGCTCCTGGCAGTAAATTCAAATTCAACCTTCGTGATGTTTTTTTTAACTATAACGGGGGAAACGATGACGACAGGGTCAGGGTATTCTGCGATGAATGCATCGAAAACTATGAAAACAAGCAGCTGAAGGAAAAATTAAGCCGGCAGTCGTTCCTGTGTGACTCGGAAACCGATGCCAACGAGGTAATTACTGCTTTTCGGTTCATTAAAAAGAGCTTTTCTACTGATCCAAAAAATGGAAATCCCGCTGATAAAAAGCTGAAGATCCAGGACATTACACTTGGCGTTTATACAGTGGGGGAAGCCATTGATTTCATCAATGATAACTTATCCCATTCCATGGTGATGAGCATCAATGAACAGGGAATAATGACAATCAATGCCCCGGATGAAATTTACAAAGTCGATCTGGCAAGGGCCGAATTTGGTTACAATAACACAGGTGATGGCGCAAAGGTGAGGATATATGGAGATTTCTGCATGGGAATAAAGAAGGATCATGGAAAACAGAAATTCATCTCTCGTCAGTCATTCCTGACCAAAGGCAAGGTAAAGGCATACAAGGTAATAAGTGTATTTTACTATCTTAAAAGCACCTATTCTGATCTTGATCCGGCGAAAGTTGCAGGGCTCAGAAATGTCAGTGGAACCCGGACCGATACCTATAAAACCGTGGCCGGAGCCATTGATTTCATCAACGACCGGCTTTCCTATTCCATTGTTTTAATGATGGATAAAAATGGAATTCTCACCATCAATTCTCCCGATGATATTTATCGCTTTAACATCAACGATGTAAAAATGTCGAAAACAGATCACAGTAATGCTCGTACAGAATGGTTTAACTTGCCGGTTCCCGGAAATTTCGCACCGGGTGTATTGTTTAATTGCAATGACTGTATTAAACAATACGATGCTCCCGATAATTTCGATACCCTGGATGAGCAGGTTTTCCAATGCAAAAACATGGAGGATGTGAAAGAAGTCATTAAAGCCCTGACTTTTTTGCGGGGAAAAGCTTCAAAATAGCCTCTTTATTCATGCCGGTAATGCATTTTATAACTGGATTTATCTTTTTATTTCTTTCTGCTCTTCAGTTTGCCACAGCCCAGGAATTTACCCCGGAAATGGTCTTCGTCAAGGGTGGCTCTTTTAAAATGGGATGGACCCTGGGATGCGAGGATGAACGCCCTGTTCACGAAGTCGTGTTAAACGATTTTTATATCGGGAAATATGAGGTAACCCAGGCCGAGTGGAAAATGATCATGGACCAGGATACCAATAAGAATTATTTTGAAGGTTGCAGTCTTTGTCCGGTTGAACGGGTAAGCTGGTATAATGTCCAGGAGTTTATTCAGAAGCTGAACGAAAAAACGAATATGAATTACCGGCTTCCCACAGAAGCTGAATGGGAATATGCGGCGAGGGGAGGTTCCGCCTCAAAGGGATACAAGTACAGTGGAAGCAACGCCGATATCTCTGTCGCCTGGAAAGTAGGAGCTTCTGACCAGAAGACCCATCCCGTGGGACTTAAAAAACCCAATGAACTGGGAATATATGATATGAGCGGCAATGTATTTGAATGGTGTTCAGATTGGTATTCCCCAACTTGGTATATGGTTTCACCCAAGTCTAATCCAAGGGGACCTGATGCAGGCGACTTCCGCGTGATCAGGGGTGGAAGCTGGTTTTATGACTATTCGGGACTGAGGGTAAGCGACCGGGAAAGTGCAAACCCCGCATATCGTTATGGTTATATAGGATTCCGGCTATGTCGTTCCGTAGCCTTGTAAAAGAGCTTGTTTAATGCCTGAATAGAAGTCTATGACGACTTTTTTGCAGACGTAATCGATTGATATTGTCCAGAACCATGGAATGAATTACTTTTATACCGAATTTAATTCCTTTATTTTCAAGTTCCAAGAGATCCCTGATTGTATGAAAAAATTAATTGTCCCCCTTGCCCTGACCCTGATGATCTCAGGCTTTTCATCCTGCAATAATCAAATCCATCCGAAACAGGAGACTGACCCCATGGTCGCCCATATTGATTCCACGGTCAAACCTGGCGACGACTTTTTCCTCTATGCCAACGGAAAATGGTTTAAAGAGAATCCCATACCTGCCAGTGAACAGAGTAATGGCTTATGGCAACTGATTGGTGATACCATCAATGCCCAGATTAGAAATATCTGTGAATCTTCTGCAAAACTCTCAGATGAACCGTTGGGGAGCAACAAACAAAAGATCGGAGATTTTTTCTTTTCCGGTATGGACAGCGTGGTTTTAAACGATAAAGGCATCTCTGAACTTAAAGAAAGCCTTGACCGTATCGATGCCATCAGCGACTTGAACGGGCTTGCCCGGGAAGTGGCTACTATTCATACGATATCTTCCGCCCCCCTGTTTTCATTTTATGTGGGACAGGATGACCGGATCAGCAGCAAATATGCCATCTTTATCAATCAGGGCGGATTGAGTCTGCCTGAACGTTCTTATTATTTTGACAAGGACCCGCAGGCTGTTAAGGTCAGAAAAAAGTTTCTGGAATATCTCAATCATATGTTTGTAATTATGGGATATTCAGAAAAAGATGCCCTAGAAGCGGCTGATCATGTCATGAAACTGGAAACGGAAATCGCTCTGAAATCAAGAAAACTGGAGGATACCCGCGATCCGCTGAAAAATTACAATAAAATATCTTTTCTTCAACTTAAAAAGAACATGCCGGCTTTCGACTGGGTTAATTTTATTTCTGTCACCGGGCTTCAGAAGGTCGATACGGTCATTGTCGGACAACCTGAATTTTTAAGTGGGATCAACAGCCATCTGAAATCGTTTGCATTGAACGATTGGAAAAATTATCTGAAAATCCACCTCATCAGAGGGCTTGCCCGATACATGGATGATAAGACCTATTTGGAAACTTTTCATTTCTATTCCACTGCTTTGCGGGGAGTGAAAGAGCCTAAGCCTAGATGGAAAAGGGTGGTGGAGCAGACCGATGAAACCCTGGGTGCCCTGATCGGGAAAGTATATGTAGATGAATACCTGCCGAAAGGGACCAAGGAGAAACTACTTGAGATCGGTAATGCCATCAAAGTGGTGTACGCCGAAAGGATCAAGGCGCTCGACTGGATGAGCGAAACCACTAAGCTAAAAGCCCTGAAGAAACTGGATGCGATGATCATGAAAGTAGGTTATCCTGATCGATGGAAAGACATGAGCAAACTGCAAATCAGCCGTAATTCCTACCTGCATAATGTGATGGCCGGTAATCAATGGTGGTTCAATTACAACATTTCAAAATTCGGGAAACCGGTTGACCGTCAGGAATGGAATATGGATCCTCAGACATACAATGCCTATTATAATCCTTCCAACAATGAGATCTGTGTCCCAGGCTGCAATATCATCGTCCCTGGATTTGAACGCGTTTTGGCCGATGATGCCATCCTGTATTCCATTATTGGAGGATCCACTTTCGGTCATGAAATGACCCATGGCTTCGATGACCAGGGTTGCAAATACGATGAATTCGGCAACCTGAATAATTGGTGGACTCCAGAGGATAGCATAAGGTTTTTTACAAAAACAAAAATGATTGTCAGTCAGTTTGACAGATATATTGTTGCCGATAGTCTGCACATTAACGGTTCACAAACCCAAGGTGAGAATATTGCCGATCTCGCCGGAATTATCCTTGGATATCAGGCGTTCCGGAAACGTCCTCAATTCATTGACAAGGAGATCATCGGAGGTCTCACCCCCGATCAGCGGTATTTCCTGGCTTATGCCCTGGCCTGGATGATCAACGACCGTCCTGAAGCCATTGCCAACCAGGTGCGTAGCGATGTCCATTCACCGGCGAAATTCAGGGTTAATGGTCCTTTGTCCGACATTCCTGAATTTTATGCAGCCTTCGGCATAAAAGAAGGAGATGCCATGTGGAGGCCCGACAGCCTTCGAGTTAAAATCTGGTAATTGAGCCAGGTGAAAATTTAATATTTAACCATTTCCCATGAAAAATAAAATCCTGTGTATAGCTTTATTTTCAGTTGCCTTCTGTATTAACCCCATCCTCACTTCTGCGCAGCATATTCCGGTTTCGGAGGATAAAAAACTGCAGGGACACCATGAGGTCCCAGATCAGGATTATCTGCCGTATCCATCAGGGAAGATCCGTACTTCGACTGCACATAAATATAAAACCACCGGCATTTTCATCGTCCAGGTGAATGTAGATGCCAATGGGCAGAACATTCTTGGGGATGCTGCCAATGAACCATCTATTTCTGTGGATCCGGTCAATCCTGATCATATGGTTATCGGATGGAGACAATTTGATAATGTTAACAGTAATTTCCGTCAGGCAGGGTTTGGATACACCAGCGATGCGGGTCAAACCTGGATATTCCCGGGGAAAATCGAGGCGGGTGTTTTCAGGTCAGATCCAGTACTGGAAAATGACACCTCTGGAAATTTCTACTATAACAGCCTGACTTCTGATGGCGTTAATTTTTCCTGTAAGGTTTTTAAGAGTCTGAACGGAGGCGCCGGCTGGGATGATGGTATAGAAGCCCATGGTGGAGATAAGCAATGGATGGTCATCGACAAAAGCGGGGGTGTCGGTACGGGAAACATATATTCCTCCTGGACCTCTTTTTACTCTTCCTGCAGCCCCGGTTTTTTTACCCGGTCCACGGATGAGGGTAATAGTTTTGAAAATTGTATTTCGGTTTCGGGAAATCCTTACTGGAGTACGATGGCTGTCGGGAACGAAGGGGAATTGTATATCGGTGGAAAAAGTGAATGGGACGGGATTGTCGTGGCAAAATCGACGACAGCTAAGTACCCGGGTTCATCCATTACCTGGGATTTTTCGTCCCAGGTTGATATAGATGGATATCTATACTCCCAGGCAGGGATTAATCCCCTTGGCCTGGTCGGACAGGTAAACATTGATGTAGATCATTCCCAGGGGCCCGGCAGGGGAAATGTATATGTGCTGGCATCTGCAGGCAGACTTTCAAACGTTGATCCCGCCGATGTTATGTTTGTAAAAAGCACCGATGGCGGTCTGACCTGGAGTACGCCCAAACGAATCAATACTGATTTCGGGGTATATGCCTATCAATGGTTCGGTACCATGTCGGTGGCTCCCAACGGAAGGATTGACGTGATCTGGCTGGATACCCGGAATGCCACCGGAGGCAATGATTTTTCCGCACTTTATTATTCCTACTCAACGGATCAGGGTGAAAACTGGTCGGCCAATGAAAAGCTTTCAGATACATTCGACCCTCATCTGGGTTATCCCCAGCAGGATAAAATGGGGGATTATTTCGATATGGAATCAGATAATACCGGGGCTCACCTGGCTTGGGCCAATACTTTCAATGGTGAACAGGATGTTTATTACAGCCGGATTGTTCCCCAGATAACCGGGATAGCTGATGAAATGCCAAACCGGCAATCATTTTCCCTTTCGGGTTCGCCTAATCCATTCCTGGAGGAGACAAGCATCAGCTATTGCCTTCCGGAAGATGGACTGGTCACCATGGGTATTTATAACATATACGGAAAGGAAGTCGTGGGATTGATAAATAAAAAGCAAAAGGCAGGAAACAACACCTGCAATTTTTCAGGGGGTTTCCTGCCTTCAGGTTTCTATTTCTGCCGCCTGTCTTCAGGGGTATTGACAGAAACAATCCGACTGGTGAAAATTAAATAGGTTGTCCCTATTCAATGATCAGTTTTTTTGAAGAATCAAAATCCTTACCGAAGATCCTGACCATATAGATGCCTTTGCTCAGGTTATCCAGGCTGATGAGTTGATTCCCTGATTTAACGGTCTTATTAATAATATCACGGCCCAGATTATCGGTAATAACCATAGTGTATTCCCCATTCTTTAGTATTTCCAGATTTACATTATCCTTGGCCGGGTTGGGGTAAAGGCGGAATTCCGCCTGCTTATTACCTGGATTTTCATTTACACCCACGGTCGACCATTCAGCATCGAAATAAACACTTTGTGTAAAATCAGGGGCTTGTTCCACCCAGGAAAAACAAACCTGGGCCTTGGAAAGATTGATGTCTGTCTTCGGAGCGGCTTGCCAGGTAAAAGGAGTGCCGGCATCGCGGTAATTACCATAATCAGCCCATAATGCAGATTGAAAATCTTCAATATTAGAGACCTTGTATTTGAGTTGATTATTATCATTTGTCACATAAGTCAGGAGAAAATTGTTATAGGTCTTGTCAAAAGCAAGATTTGGTTCTGTTTCGTTAAAGCCGGTTCCTGCCCCCATCCAGTAAAAAACAAAATCAGCTAATGCTGGTTGTACTGCCGTGGGACTGATTGTGGGTTTCAGGGAGGCAAACATCAAGTCGATGGCACCGGAACCCGCACTCCATTCTTCATAGGTCACTACAAATGGAAAAAATGTGCTGACAGAAGGAATGGCTGTCATATTGTCCATTACGCTGACTGTCGGGAAACGGCATTTTTGTGCAGCTGGAGGAAAAAGGGTATTTACCGCAACAGGGATCAGCCAATTACCTACAGTGTTGTCGGTATAATTGCATAATACGCCGATATCACCCAGGTCGCCTGATTTATTCATCTCAAAGGCAATCACATAACGTCCGAAACCATAATTGATAGTTCCCCCCAATGCCATGCTTATCCTGCCAAGCTTACCTGTTCCGGCTTCGGAATATATATTGGTCCCATGAAAAGTAACCCCTCCATCCAGGGAATAGGCATAAGTAAGCCAGTCGTTTCCGCCCCATTGTCCGGTAAAGGCAACAGCAATGGTAAATGGACTGCCGCCAACTCCGGGAGAACGATAATCGGTGGCCATGGAGATGTATTTTGTTTCATTGGGAGCAGCCATGTAGTCAAGATAATAGGGTGCACCTATATAGTTCCCATTGGCATCCCATTGTGTGACCCGGGCATAAGCATTGTGCGGTGTCACCGTGCCACTGTTGCAAAGTTCCCCAACCCATAGATTAATATTGGTCGGATCATTTCCGGTCACTACCATATCAACATCCGTTAAAATATAATCTGTGGTATTGTATGCCCAATTACACACAAATTCGAAGGTAATCCCTTCATCAGTTGAACGCCAGACCCTCCAGGCCTGATAACTGCTGCCGGGCGCTTCCACAATAGCGATCACATATATCCATCCATTGTCGGCAACAGAAACTTTTGAGGTAGCATGCATACAGTCAAAATAGGAGAAGACCTGTACATCGGCTCCGTAAACCGGTGCCTGAGGTTTGTACTGGGCCTGGGCCGAAGCCAGGAGCAGGCCAGAGATCAAAACAACAAATGTCAATCGTAATTTTGTTTTCATAGGCGTAAATTAAAAGGTTAATAAAGATTTGTGAATTGTTTGAATTGCAAAAAAACAAAAATACAATAATGAAAAACAAAAGTCAATAGGATAATGATATGGTTTAACGTAATCCCGCCCAGGTTTTCAATCCGTATTTTCCGGATTGGGCGTTGAAGGAGATTTCGTTGGTGCCGGTTTCCTTAATGAATTGTAATGTTTTACCGTATTGTTCAGTTCCTTTCCGCAACCATTCCGGAAGATCATTGTCATCATTGATATGCATCAGGGCTTTTATTTCTTCCACCAGTTCTTCCAGTTTTTCTTCCGGGGATTTGATTCCTAAAATTTCCCTGGCACGCATGGATAGAACGATAGATAGTGTCAGCTCTTTTATTGATTTTGATACAGCCTGCCCGATGAGGTCCATCCTGGCCAGTTGTTCGATACGGGATTGTTGGGTTTTAATCTGCTCCTCGGACAGGATCAGGTTCAGGAGTCCTCCATACCAGGCAATACTGATGATCACCACATCACGAAAATCCGGAAAGTCCTTACTGAAAATAATTTCCCTAACCCTGGTCTTTACTTCAATAACTTCTTTTTCATTGATCAGCATAGGATATTTTACTGAACCAAAGCCGAGAAAAACACCTTCTTTCTCAATTTTCACTAATCCTTTTTCAACCAGGCCTGAAACAATTAATTCCCGGTAATGGTGGGCTTTTTCAGCCAGCTTAATGAGCCAGTAAGAAATCTTCTCCTGTTTTGTGGCCATTTTAATCAGCTCGTAAGCCTGGTCAAGCATGGGGCTCCCTGTCGGCTCAGGCCGATCGGGAATAATGTACTCAAGATCACTGTCGATTCTTTGCTGCAGCGCCAGATCCATCAATATTGCTGCAGCCAGCAGAATGTCAAATTTTTTTGATTTCAGAAAGGCTTTTCTCCCTGTTTTTTCATTGATTGTCAGCAGAAAAAGCTCTTCGGGGATGGTCAGGGGAGTATTCATGGCATGAAATTTATATTCAAATATAAAATAAATACATGCAATGACCTAATTCGTTGTTGATTTTCCGATAATGAAATGATTTTTGTTTTACTTTTGATGGATAGCCAACAGGAATGCAAAATAATAGCAGACCATGAAATTCCTTCATTTTTTGCTTTTCCTCATTTTTCTTTCCGGAAATTCCAATGCCCAGTGGATACAGTTGAATGGGCCCAAAGACACCTTTGGAGTTCAGGAAATTATTACCCGGGATTCCATGATTTTGATCTCAGCCTCCTGTGGTGTTTTTTATTCCACTAACGCGGGGAATCTCTGGCAACCGGTATACCCGGTTCCGTTTAATACTTCTGTAGTGTTTCATGACACAATTTTTACAGGAGGGATACAATATCCGGGTTATCCCGGCGCTGTCATCAGGAAAGTGAGCAGCAACGAAGGGCTCTGGTCATTTACGACTGTTTATGACAATTCCGGCGTATGTAATGATTTAAACACAGATGGTCAGCAGTTATTTGCAGCTATATCCAGTGACGGGTACAATGGAGCCGAATGTGGCTTTACCTGGTCTTCCGACGGGAACAACTGGTATTCTTACAACGATGGATTGCCTAAAGATTCCGTTTTCCAATGGCCGGGCATTTATATCACCGTATATAATGTTTATGCTGTTGGGAATAATCAGCAGTATATTTATGCAGGTACAGGAAAAGGACTCTATCGTTCGCTTAAAGAGACACATTCCTGGGCAAGCATGAACAATGGATTGCCATTAGAAAAGATTACTGCCATCACTAGTTTTGACAGCTTACTTGTAACTGCAGAAGGCAATGTCATGTTCCGTTCGTTGAACCATGGAGATACCTGGACCCCGGTTTTTACTTTGGCTCCCGGGAACAGGGTTAATCGCCTGAAAATAATTCATGACACGATTTTTGCACTCACTCAGACGGAAGGGCTATATTTATCGCCTGATTTCGGTATTAGCTGGATTTCGGCCAATACCGGGTTGCCGGGTCTGAAAACCGATTGCCTTGCTGTTTTCAAGGATGAGTACTTTCTGGGTGGAGACTTTGGAATAGCCAAAGATTTATCTCAATGGATATCAGTCAATAATAATATCATTTGTTCTGATATCAGGGATCTGGACCAAACCGAAGGGAGTATCGCCGCGACAGAATTTGGCAAAGTTTTAATCTCCAACGATGATGGGTCGACCTGGCAAACGGTTGTAAGTCCCGATACCCTCGGAATGACCTGGGGAATCAATGCCATGGGAAATTGTTACTTTTTTATTGACAATCCCGGTTATCCTGCTCCATGTAAGGGATATCTTTCCTGTAATGACGGGGCCAGCTGGAAAATGCAATCAACCATTCCGAACCAGGGAGATCCTTACCTGGTCAGAACAGAAGGGAATAAGATCATCATCAGTGAGGACGATGTATTGCTTCTTTCATCTGATACTGGAAAAACCTGGAGCAATATCTCTCCTCCTTCAGGGATGATATGTAATAATTTTAATGATATTTTATTACAGGATAATGAAATTTATGTGGCAGGCTGCTGGAATGCTGAACTTATTAAAAGTACTGACCTGGGCTCTGACTGGTTTTTCTGTTCCGCCGGATTGCCCAATCATGAGGTTTATAAACTGGGCTATGCTCCCGGCATTTTAGTCGCCGCTTCCTATCCATCTGCTTATCTTTCATTCAACCAGGGCGTTTCCTGGCAGGATGGTGGGAACGGATTGCCGGAAAATCATTACGACCTGGAAACTAAATTGCGGGATTTTGTTTATGATGGCTCTCTTTTGTTCACCTGCACCGATAACCAAGTGTTTTTTTCTTCCGACTCCGGATTCAACTGGTCCAATATTACTTCCGGATTACCTGTGCTTTCAGTGTTATGGGGAGGGACTTTAATGGTCAGGAACCATTTTTTATACTTTGGAACAAACGGATTTGGAATCTGGAAGATCAGTACCGAAAACCTTCCCGTGGGAATGCATGAAAAAAATTATAAGCGGGATTTTATCCTTCGTCCTAACCCGGCCAGGGATTATATCGAATTATTGACAAAGGGAAAAACAAATTTTATCACTGTCGATATCTTTGATATGACCGGTAAAATGTTGCTTTCGGTTCCTTATATTTCCGGCAGAGTGAATATTTCCGGCTTTCTTCCAGGAATCTATATTGTAAGGGTTAAAGTCAGGGGCGAATCTTATATCTATAAAAAGTTTGTGAAAATTAACTGAATGGAATGAAATTCTTAAGTAACAAACGACTTCTTTTAGCCTTCTTTTTTTCCTTGACCTTTGCAGCAGTATCCCAGATGGTCTATCATTGGACGATGATCGATTTTCCTCCTGGGTTATTGATTTTTATCCGCTGGATTCCGATTTTTTTTTATTTCCTCTATGCCTGTAGAAAAAAAAGCCTGACGACCTGGATCTTTGTGAGCATGCTGGCAGGGGTTGAATTCGGGAATGATTTTCATGAGATTGCCATTCATCTGAATCTGATCAGTAAAATTTTTCTTAACCTGATCAGGACCATCATCGCCCCCCTGTTATTCGGAACCCTTGTCGTAGGTATTGCCGGACATTCCGACCTCAAGCAGGTAGGACGTATGGGCTGGAAGTCGATATTGTATTTTGAGGTTGTTTCCACCATTGCCCTTTTTATCGGGCTGGCAGCCATCAACATCAGCGGAGCCGGCCTGGGCGTGACCCTTCCTCCCGCCATGACCCACGGGGTATTGCCGGAAGTTCATAAGCAAACCTGGGAAGAAATAATCCTCCATGTCTTTCCTGAAAACATTGCCAAATCGATTGCAGAAGGACAAGTTTTACAAATCGTGGTATTCAGCATTCTCTTCGGAATTGCCGTGGCCATGGTGAAAGAAAAATATCGCAGGCCCATGGTCAATTTTGCCGAGGCATTGTCGGAAGTGATGTTCAAATTCACCAATATGATCATGTATTTCGCTCCTTTCGCTGTTTTTGCTGCCATTGCTTACAGTGTCGGTCATATGGGTCTCGGCATACTGATCAATTTGGGACAACTGCTGGCTACCCTTTATGTTTCATTGCTTGCACTTATTTTACTGGTGTTCATCCCGGTCATGCTGATGCTGAAAATCCCCATCCGGAAATTCTTCAGGGCTGTCCTTGAACCTGCCACCCTGGCTTTTGCCACCACCAGCAGCGAAGCGGCCTTGCCCATCGCCATGGAGAATATGGAGCGCTTTGGCGTCCCGCGGAAAATAGTTGCTTTTGTCATTCCAACAGGCTATAGCTTCAATCTTGATGGCACAACCTTATACCTCGCTATGGCTTCCATTTTCGTTGCCCAGATTGCAGGCATACATTTGTCGTTTGAAACCCAGCTGATCATGATGCTGACCCTGATGCTCACCAGCAAAGGGGTAGCCGGGGTTCCCAGGGCTTCACTGGTCATCCTGCTGGGTACCGCTACTAATTTCGGACTTCCGGTGTGGCCGATCTTCATCATTCTCGGTATAGATGAACTCATGGACATGGCCCGCACGGCTACGAATGTGATCGGGAATTGCCTGGCAACGGCGGTGATAGCGAGGTGGGAGGGAGAGCTGGAGATCAATGAGGAATTAGGAGTTAGGAGTGAGGAATTAGGCGTTAATTAAAGTTAATAATATACTGAAAATTAAATAGATGTAGCATGAAAAAGATCAATTTGTTTGTGTATTTATTCTTTTTTTCTGTGATCATGTTTTCAGGTTGCAGCAAGGAAAATACAGAATATCAGCCGGCGGGAGCGGATATGGCTTCCCTGAAAAAGCAGTATAAATTGGCGGTGATCGATGCCAAAACCGCAGAACCGTATGAGATCTACAGGAGCCTGGTTGCTGTGATTTATTATAGCGATAGCACAGCCGGGCAGGGAAACCTTAGCTGGTCGCCGGATTCTATTGGAAATATGCGGCTGCTGGTTGTTTCCTGGATGAAACAAAGTTCAACCCAATACTGGCCGGTCGGACAAACATTCAAAACGAGCAACAACCAGGCCTATATGTCATGGATCACCACAGCCCCCGAAATGCTTGATTTTTTAAAGAAAAATTCATTTTCCAATCAGACTGCCCTGCACCTGAGAATCGCCCAGGTATTGGGAATGCCGCCCGATACCCAGAATGATTATTTTGTCGAATACTGGGTGTATCCACGTAACCTGTTCCGGCCTGCTCCGGATCCTGAAATCACCGATCATGAGGCAGATCTCTATTTCCCATCAACGGCGGGAGCAAAACACATCTCCTGGTTCCAGAATGAAATGGCACATAAGTATGACACTGCCTCCACCAGCGCCTTTCCCTGGACCAGGCTGGGATATACTTATGACTGGGCCAATCCGGTTCACCCGGTGGGATGCAGCGAATTCGTTGTGGATACCTCTTCCCTGGTCACGGTAAAAGGCATATATTCTTCCTGGGAATATTACCAGTTAAGCCTTAGCAGGAAGTAACGGAATTATTTGAAAACCACACTTTCCTTGTCGAGTAACTGCAGATCTTCCTGGGATAGTTTGAATTCCATTGCCCCCACATTTTCTTTGGCATGGGATTCTTTTGTGGCCCCGGGGATGGCAACCACCGTATTCCCGTGAAAATGGATCAGCCAGTTCAAAGCGATCTGTGAAGCGGAGACCTTGTATTTTTCAGACAGTTCTCTGATAAGTTGAATGAGGGATTTACTTTTCTCCATTCCGGCTGGTTTAAAGCCGGATGAATATTTCCTGAGACCGATATTTCTAAGGAGTTCCGGCTTATCGTGGAATTTTCCGGTGAGCAGTCCCTGAGCCAGGGGAGAATAGGCGATGATTGAAATACCCAGTTCTCTGGCTGTTTCCATGACGCCATTGGTTTCAATTTTCCGGTCGAGGAGGTTGTAGCGAACCTGGTTGGAGATCAGTGAAATTCCTTCTTTCTGCAAAGTTTCCCAGGCATTGCGCATTTTTTTGGCAGAGAAGTTACTTACCCCCACATAACGTATTTTTTTTACTTTGACCAGTTTTGCCATGGCTTCCATTTCCTGTTTTTCATTCGAAAAACCCCAGGGCTGATGAACCTGGTAGAGGTCTATCGGGAAAGGGTTCAGCGCTTCAATTCGCGCATCAATAGTCTTCGGGATATTGGAGGCGGTGCGGAACATCGGCCACCATTTGGTGGCGATCATGACCTCTCCCGGGTTTTTTCCAAGGCTTAGCAGCGCCTTTGCCAATGCCCGTTCAGAAGCTCCGTTGCCATAGACTTCTGCCGTGTCGAACCAGTTGATCCCTCCCTCGAGGCTGGTCTTTACCACCGAAAGGATGAGATCATCCTCCAGGACAGGCCAGAACTTACCTGCCATATTGTTCTGTTTGCTGAATTGCCAGCATCCCAGTCCGACGGGTGTGACCATCAGCCCGGATTTGCCCAGGGGGCGGAGTTCTTGTGTTGTTTTCATATAAAGCGTTTATTCTTATTGTTTTTTTTTACTCCACCACCACCTTCTGATTCCCCACCTCCTGTCTGTTATACAGCAGCCTGAAAACGTACATTCCCCTTTTCCAGTTAGAAACATCCAGCAGGAGTTCGGTTTCTGAGCGGGGAACCTCCTTTTCAAAGACTTTTTTACCGCTCAGATCATACACCTCCAGCAGGGTGGATTTCCACTGATGATAAACAGTGGTGGATTGCACCTGTATTCTTTATTGTTTTGCATAAAACGCTTCAATACTCCAAAATAAGCCAGGTAATCGTTATGAATATGACTAATCCCCCTCCCTGATCGCTTTTACCCAGGCAGGTATTGCATCCCAGAGAATGACAAATACGCAAAGCATGATGACCAGCGTCAGGCTGAGGTTGATGATGCCCTTAAACTGACTGGCGGGCATAGAAAGCTGGGGAATGTATATCACCGTCATATTCATGATCCCGGCAATGATGGTGGTGATGCCGACAAAGGCCAGTGGAATCAGGGTAACCCAGGCATACCTTGCTTTCCCATGGTTGATGATGTAGGAAGTGCCTATGGCCAGGGCAATGGTGGCCAGCAATTGATTCGCTGCGCCAAACATGGGCCAGATGGTAGAAACGCTACCCGTATAAATGAAGTATCCCCAGAAAATGACAACCAGCGCACTGCAGATCAGATTCCCGGGTAGCCAGGTGGTTTTGGTAAATGGTTTAAATATTTTTCCGAACAATTCCTGTAAAATAAATCTGGCGACACGGGTTCCGGCATCAATGGTAGTAAGGATAAACAAAGCCTCAAACATGATGGCAAAATGGTACCAATACGACATCAGCTTATCCATACCCGGGATGGAGGAAAATATCTGGGCCATGCCGACAGCCAGGGAAACCGCTCCCCCGGCCCGTCCGGTAATGTTTTCACCGACTTCTGCGGCCAGCTTCGGAAGTTCTGTGGTAGTGAATCCCATGGCCTGCAGTTGCGGAAGGATCTGGGCAAATTTTTCGGGGGAAACATTGATCTGGAAATAATCCAGGGGATGCAGACTGGCAGCGGCAATCAGGGCCATGATGCTGACCAGCCCTTCTGCCAGCATAGAACCCACGGCAATAGGCCGGATATGCGATTCCTGCATGATCATCTTCGGGGTAGTACCCGAACTGATGAGGGCATGGAAGCCGGAAATGGCTCCGCAGGCAATGGTGATGAACAGGTAAGGGAAAAGTGTTCCCGGAATGATCGGTCCGCCCCCGTGAATGAAGGTGGTGAATGCAGGCATTTTAAGCGTGGGGGCGACAATGATAATGCCGATGGCCAGCATGGCGATCACCCCCAGTTTCATAATGGAACTCAGGTAATCCCTGGGTGAAAGCAAAAGCCAGACAGGTAATACAGAGGCAAAAAAACCATATCCCGCCAGGAGCAGGGCAAGTGTTTTATGATCGAAGGTAAACCAGGAGGCAAAGGATGATTCAGGAACATACTTCCCGAAAATCACAGAGGCTGAAAGCAGGATGACACCCATGATGGTTGCTTCCACCACCCGGCCTTTCCTGAACTGGAACATCCAGATGCCCATGAAGATCGCGATAGGTATGGTGGAAGCAATCGTGAAAAGCCCCCAGGATGATTCACTCAGAGCATTGACTACCACCAGTCCCAATCCGGCAATAGCAATGATGATGATCAGGAAAGTGGCAATGGAAGCCGTGATCCCGCTGGTCAGTTTGCCGATCTCCGCCCGGGCAATTTCTGCCAGTGATTTGCCGTCATGCCTGATGGAGGCGGTCAGGATCACCATGTCGTGAACAGAGCCAGCCATCACCGCACCCACCACCATCCATACAAATCCGGGAAAATACCCGAACTGGCAGGCCAGGACTGGCCCGACAAGCGGCCCGGCACCCGCAATGGCTGCAAAATGATGACCGAACAATACCCACTTGCTCATGGGGTAATAGTTCTGCCCGTCGTATAAACGACCGGCAGGAGTAATTCTGTTATTGTCGAGGGAGAGGACTTTGGCAGCGATGAACCCGAAATAGTAGCGATATGCCAGTGCAAAAATAGCAATGGCAGCAATAATCAGCGGCATAGCATTCATGATTCAAAAGTATAAATTAATTACTAAAATTTTGTATATTTGTCAAGAATAATTCTAAATAATGAATAAAAATTATATTCCTTCGGATTATTTGCCCATTTTAATTCAGTCGGTCGTGGCCCTTGGTTTTGTGGTGATCACCATGACGCTGTCTCATATTATCGGAGGGAAAAGAAAAAAGATACACTCCCTCCGGAAGGAGGAAAATTTTGAATGTGGTATTGAAGTCAAAGGAAATGCCCGTTTCCCGTTTTCCGTGAAATATTTTCTCATTGCCATCCTTTTTGTGCTCTTCGATGTGGAGATCATTTTTTTCTATCCCTGGGCCATCAATTTCAAGGATTTCGGATGGGAAGGTTTCTGGGAAATGATCGTTTTCCTGGGCTTTCTGCTTTTCGGGTTCTGGTACATCATTGAGAAAGGGGCGTTGAATTGGGAGGATTGAAAGGATATACAAAGGTTGATCCGCCGGAGGGCTACATTTCTCCGGGTTTATTTGCAACGACTTTGGATAAGGTCGTGGGACTGGCCCGCAAGAACTCCATCTGGCCTTTACCCTTTGCCACATCCTGTTGCGGCATTGAGTTTATGGCTACGATGGGCGCACATTATGACCTTGGGCGTTTCGGTTCCGAACGACTGAGTTTCAGTCCGCGGCAGGCCGATCTGCTTATGGTCATGGGGACCATTGCCAAAAAGATGGCACCGGTCGTTCAGCAGGTTTATCACCAGATGGCTGAACCCCGCTGGGTGCTGGCCGTGGGCGCCTGCGCTTCGAGCGGTGGTATCTTCGACACCTACAGCGTACTACAGGGAATCGACCGTATTGTTCCGGTGGATGTTTACGTACCCGGATGTCCTCCCCGCCCGGAACAGATCATCGATGGATTCATGAAAATACAGGAACTGGTGGGGAAGGAAGAACTGAGGCGGAGGTATTCTCAGGAATATAAGGATTTACTGGAGAAATATGGGATACTTGAATAGTTGGTGAGTTGGTGAGTTAGTGAGATGGAGAATTTGGTCGTCATAGAAAGATTGAAAAAGGCGTTCAGCAGGGATATCCTGGATGTGGATACCGGTTCGGATATATTGTCGGTTACGGTTTCCAGCCGGGTGATTCATGAGGTGATTCTTTTTCTCAAAGAAAATGAAAATTTGAAATTTGGTTTCCTCACCGATCTTTGCGGAATTCATTACCCCGACCGGGAATTATCCCTTGGAGTGGTTTATCATTTGCATCATCTGCAGGAGCGGAAACGGATCCGCATTAAAACGTATGTTTCCTCCAACAACCCGGCTCTGTCCACCATCAGCGATATTTTTTCTGCAGCCAACTGGATGGAAAGAGAAACCTACGATTTTTACGGGATCATTTTCACCGGCCATCCCAACATGAAAAGAATATTGAATGTTGATTACCTGGATTTCTTCCCCATGCGCAAGGAATATCCGCTGGAAGATCCGACCAGGGAAGATAAAGACGACAGGTACTTTGGACGTTAGGGTATGAACAATCGAATAATCGAACAAGGAATGATGAAATATGTATCTGTTTCACAACTGCATCACTGCACCATTGCACCAATGCACCACTGCACCATTGCACCATTGCACCATTGCACCACTGCACCACTGCACCTTGAACAATGACTGACGACCGGACATACACAACCCTGAATCTTGGCCCCACCCACCCGGCCACGCATGGAATTTTCCAGAATGTGCTGACTCTGGACGGAGAACAGATCATTGCTGCCGAACAGACCATCGGTTACATTCATCGTGCCTTCGAAAAAATAGCCGAGCACCGGCCTTATTATCAGATAACCCCGCTCACCGACAGACTCAATTATTGTTCTTCTCCCATCAACAACATGGGCTGGCATATGACGGTGGAAAAACTGCTGGGCGTGAAAACCAGCAAGCGCATTGATTACCTGAGGATCATTGTCATGGAACTGGCCCGCATTACCGATCACTTGGTGTGCAACAGCGTGATCGGCGTTGACAGCGGAGCTTTGACAGGATTCGTTTATGTATTTCAGGAACGTGAAAGAGTGTATGAGATCTATGAAGAAATATCAGGCGCCAGGCTGACCACCAACATGGGCAGGGTAGGCGGGTTTGAGCGCGACCTTTCCATGGAAGCAGTGAAAAAGATCAGGGCCTTTCTCGAACACCTTCCCGGGGTGCTGAATGAATTCGATAAATTACTCAGGCGTAACCGGATTTTCATGGACCGCACCATAGGGGTCGGACCGATCTCTGTTGAAAGGGCATTGAATTACGGATTCACCGGTCCCAATCTCCGCGCTGCCGGAGTCGATTATGATGTACGGGTGATCAGTCCGTATGCTTCTTACGAAGATTTTGATTTTATCATTCCGCTGGGAACCCAGGGCGACACCTACGACCGTTTCTGCGTTCGCCAGGAAGAAATATGGCAGAGCCTTAAAATTATCCATAATGCCCTGGATAACTTACCGGAAGGGAATTTTCACATGGATGTACCGGAATTTTATCTTCCGCCCAAAGAAGAGGTGTATAGTAAAATGGAAGCGCTCATCTGGCATTTTAAAATCGTGATGGGAGAAATCAGCATTCCCAAAGGAGAGGTGTATCATTCGGTAGAAGGAGGTAACGGAGAACTGGGATTTTACCTGGTGAGCGATGGCGGACGAAACCCGTACCGTCTGCATTTCCGCAGGCCAGGCTTCATCTACTACCAGGCTTACCCGGAAATGATCAAGGGAGGTGTGCTGTCGGATGCCATACTGACGATGAGCAGCATGAATGTGATCGCAGGGGAACTGGATGCGTAAACAAGTAGGAATTAAGAGTCAGGAGTTAGGAATGATAAGGCATTTAATGGTCAGGGAGAATAAGTCTGTAGGTTTTTCGGCTGAAACGCTGGAAAAGGTTCAGGCGCTGATCCGGCGTTATCCTGAGGGTCAGCAGAAATCGGCTTTATTGCCGGTTCTGCATATAGCCCAGGAGGAGTTTTCGGGCTACCTGACGGTGGATATCATGGATTATGTGGCCTCTTTACTGAACATTCAGCCGATAGAAGTGTATGAAGTTGCCACCTTTTATTCCATGTTTTATCTTGAAAAGACAGGGAAATTTGTGCTTGAAGTCTGTCGCACCGGGCCATGCGCGATTTGCGGTGGCGAAGAGATCCTGGAATACCTGAAAGACACCCTGGAGATCAAAACCGGAGAAACGACAGCAGACGGGCTGTTCACCTTAAGGGAAGTGGAATGCCTTGGTGCCTGCGGTAATGCCCCGGTCATGCAGGTAAATAGCGAATTTCAGGAACAATTGACCAGGGAAAAAATTGACCAGGTACTGGACGACCTTCGTGCCAGTGCCAATAAAGAACAATCGCGGGAATCGAAATGGGTAGAAAAATTCTGTTAGAAAACCTGGAAGTGCCAGGTATCCGGCACTTTAACTCCTACCGCGCCCACGGTGGTTATACTGCCGTGGAGAAAGGATTGAAGGACATGAGCCCATCACAGATTGTCCAGGAAATCACCAGGTCGGGATTAAGAGGCAGGGGAGGAGCCGGATTTCCCACAGGGCTCAAATGGAGCTTCCTTGACCGAAAGACAGATAGGCCTCGCTACCTCATATGCAATGCCGATGAGAGCGAACCGGGAACCTTTAAAGACCGTTTCCTGATGCAGCATCTGCCGCATCGCCTGATCGAAGGACTGATACTCTCCAGTTTTGCCCTGGGAGTTCATACCTGCTACATTTACGTGAGGGGAGAATTCAGGGAAATTATCGGTATTCTCGAAAGAGCCATACAGGAAGCCAAAAAGCATGGTTTCCTGGGCGAAAAAATACTGGATACGGATTATTCCCTGGAAATCTTCGTCCATCCCGGTGCCGGAGCTTACATCTGCGGAGAGGAAACGGCCCTGCTTGAATCTTTGGAAGGAAAGCGCGGGAACCCCAGGATAAAACCACCTTTTCCGGCATATAAAGGCTTGTATGGTTGCCCCACGGTGGTAAATAACGTGGAAACACTAGCTGCAGTAGGTCCGATTATCAACATGGGTGGGGAAGTTTATGCCGGTATCGGAAAAGGCAAGAGTACCGGGACCAAGCTGATTTCAGCCTGCGGCAATATTAATAAGCCTGGAGTTTATGAAATTGAAATGGGTCTTCCGGTAGAAGATTTTATTTACACACCAGAATACTGTAACGGCATTAAAAACGATAAACGCCTGAAAGCCGTCATTCCCGGGGGCTCTTCAGTGCCTGTTCTTCCGGCTGAACTGATCCTGCAAACAGCCAAAGGACAGACCCGCCTTTTAACCTATGAATCCCTGGCTGAAGGAGATTTTACCAGCGGCAGCATGCTGGGCTCCGGAGGATTTATCGTTTTCGATGAGGATGCCTGTATGGTCAGAAATACCTGGAACCTGACCCGCTTTTACCGGCATGAATCCTGCGGACAATGCTCACCCTGCAGGGAAGGTACAGCCTGGATGGAGAAGGTTCTTTACAGGATTGAGCATGGCATGGGAAAAATACAGGATATCGATTTACTAGTAAATATAGCCGAAAAAATTGAGGGAAATACCATTTGTCCCCTGGGTGATGCAGCCGCCTGGCCGGTGGCCAGCGCCATCCGCCATTTCCGCAAGGAATTCGAATATCATATAACCCACCCGGAGGATGTGAAAAACAGTTATCATGGATCCTGTATCCCTGCCTGTCCGGCAGGCAGGCTGCATCCTTCAACAGGCATCCAATATCATTGATAGGATGAAAATAACGATCGACAACATCACAGTTGAAGTGGAAGAAGGGACCACCATTCTTCAGGCTGCCCGGAAAATCGGCGGGAAAGTGGTTCCACCGGCGATGTGCTATTACGGCAAACTCAAGGGCTCCGGTGGAAAATGCCGGACTTGCCTGGTCAAGGTTACTCATGCATCGGCTAAGGATCCCCGCCCCATGAACAAACTGGTGGCATCTTGCAGCACCCCGGTCCAGGATGGAATGGTAGTGGAAAACATGAATTCTCCTGAAGTAATTGAAGCCCGTAAAGCCATCGTGGAGTTTTTACTGATCAACCATCCCCTCGACTGCCCGGTATGCGATCAGGCCGGGGAATGCGACCTTCAGGACCTGAGCTTTGGTAATGGAAAGGAAGAGACCCGCTATGAAGAAGAAAAAAGAGAGTTTCCGGTGATCGATATCGGGCCCTTCATCAAGTTGCACATGAACCGCTGCATCCTCTGTTATCGCTGTGTTTACACCGCTGATCAGATCACCGGCCAGCGTTTGCATGGGGTGCTTTTCCGGGGAGATGTTTCAGAGATCAGTACCTGTATCGAAAACACCATTGACAATGATTTTTCCGGAAATATGATCGATGTTTGTCCTGTTGGAGCGCTTACCGACAAGACCTTTCGCTTTAAAAGCCGGGTATGGTTTTTAAAACCTATGGATGCCCATAGGGATTGTAAGAAGTGTCCAGGGAAAGTCACTGCCTGGATGTTTGGTGAAGAAATCTATCGCATTACCGGAAGGAAAGATCTGTTCGGAGAAGTGGAAGAATTCATCTGCAACGAATGCCGGTTTGAGAAAAAAGAAACGGGCGACTGGATTCTGGAAGGACCACGTAAAATCATACGGCAGTCGGTCATTTCAGCCAATCATTATGAAAGAATTATAAAACAGTCTATCATTGAACCCATCAAAGGAATAACAGAGCAAGCTGAATAATGGACCTGAACTTTCTCCTGTATAAAATAATTCTAGCTTCAGGGATTCTCATCCTTAGCCTGGTGGTAGCCATGTATTCCACCCTCATCGAACGAAAGGTTGCAGCCTGGTTCCAGGATCGCCTTGGTCCCGACCGTGCCGGTCCCTGGGGATTGTTTCAACCGCTCGCTGATGGACTCAAGCTGTTTTTCAAGGAGGAATTCATGCCCAATACAGCAGATAAATTTCTTTATATCCTGGGTCCATCACTCACCATGCTGATTGCCCTCCTGGTGAGCGCCGTCATTCCCTGGGGTCCGGATCTGATTATTGCTGGGAAATCATATCCTTTGCAGGTTGCTGATGTCAACATCGGGATACTGTATGTTTTTGCCATTGTTTCCGTCGGGGTTTACGGAATCATGATCGGCGGCTGGGCATCCAATAATAAATATTCCCTGTTGGGAGCCATCAGGGCTTCCTCCCAGATGATCAGCTACGAACTGGCCATGAGTCTTTCCATCATCGCCATTGTCATGATGAACGGTTCTTTAAGTATGCGCGACATTGTGGATCAGCAGCAGGGATTCAACTGGAATATCTGGTACCAGCCCCTGGGATTCCTGATTTTTCTGATTTGTGCCTTTGCCGAAACCAATAGAGCCCCCTTCGACCTTCCCGAATGTGAAACAGAACTGGTGGGAGGCTACCATACCGAATACAGCAGCATGAAACTGGGGTTTTTCCTCTTTGCCGAATATATTAATATGTTCATTTCCGGAGCGGTGATGGCTACCTTATTTTTCGGAGGATACCATTTCCCATTCATCGACAAACTGGGACTTTCTCCCAATATCATGGCCCTGGCCGGCTTTGTCATACTGTTTGCCAAAATTACTTTCTTTGGCTTCATTTTCATGTGGATACGATGGACACTTCCCCGTTTCCGCTATGATCAGCTGATGAGGCTGGGATGGAAAAATCTGATACCACTTGCAATACTTAATGTCGTTATCACGGGAGTTGTAATATTGCTGAACAAATAAATGGAGAACCTGACTGACAGATCAAAGGTGGTGGCTGACAAAAAGATGACTTTTTGTGAGCGGATCTATTTGCCTGCCATTCTGAACGGGATGCGCATTACCTTTGGTCATCTGTTCCGGAAGAAAACCACGGTTCGCTACCCCGAGGTAAGAAGAGAGTTCTCGGAAATTTACCGCGGACGGCATGTGCTGAAGCGTGACGAGGAAGGCCGGGAACGATGCACGGCCTGTGGCTTATGCGCCCTGGCTTGCCCGGCGGAAGCCATTACCATGATCGCTGATGAACGGAAACCAGGAGAAGAAATACTCTACCGGGAAGAAAAATATGCCCGGGTTTATGAGATCAATATGCTCCGTTGCATTTTCTGCGGTTTCTGTGAAGAAGCCTGCCCGAAAGAAGCCATCTTCCTGACCAAAGAAATCGTACATTCGGAGTACGAAAGAGATAAGTTCATCTATGGAAAAGATGTACTGGTGGAACCGCCTGATCTTGAAAAAAGGATAGATGTTTCAAAACGTCAGACCCTGAAAGTACTGGAATTTAAAAAGGATAAAACAAAAAAACACAATAAGTAAACGATAAACCGTCTGAAGTTAATTTGATGTTCACTAAGTACATTTTTTATTTTCTGAGTATTTTGGCCCTTTATGGAGGCGTGATGTTACTGGTGTCGAAAAAACCCATCCATAGTGTGCTTTATCTGACCCTGACCTTTTTTGCCATTGCAGGCCATTATGTGCTGCTGAATGCCCAGTTCCTGGCCGTGGTCCACGTGATCGTATATGCCGGAGCCATCATGGTGCTTTTCCTGTTCACCGTGATGTTGCTGAACCTCAATAAAGACGAACGCTCACCTAAACCCATCTGGGTCAAAGCCCTGGCCATTGTTTCCGCCTGTATGCTCGGATTGGTGCTGGTGGGCGTATTCCGGGGCTATGATATTCAAGTAGCCGGAGATCCCATGTTGTCACAAATCGGATTGGTAAAAAATCTCGGACGGGTACTATACCACGATTATCTTTTACCCTTTGAACTTTCCTCGGTCCTCTTTCTGACAGCGATGGTGGGGGCGGTATTACTTGGGAAGAAGGAACAAATATAAGATATATGCAATCAATCCCAATCCAGTATTACCTGATGTTTTGCTCGATGCTCTTCTGCATCGGGGTTATCGGTGTGCTAATTAAACGCAATGCCCTGATGATCCTTATGTCGATTGAACTGATGATCAATTCCATCAATCTTCTGCTGGCAGTTTTTTCGGCTTATATGAATGATCCGGCCGGTCAGATTTTCGTTTTTTTTATCATGGTGGTGGCTGCCGCCGAGGTGGCTATCGGGCTGGCTATTATAGTACTGATCTACCGCACGACAGGATCGATAGATATTCATGTGCTGAATAAATTAAAGTGGTGAACTGGCGAGTTGGTGAGCTGGTGAAAAAAAGATAAATTAATGACAATAATAATTCTGATATTTATTCTGCTTTGTCCACTATTTGGATTTTTAATCCTTGGATTGGGATATCGTTCTATTCCCAAAACATGGACTGCAGTCATCGGTCCGGGACTGATCTTCATTTCCTTCATTCTATCCCTTATTGTACTGATCAGCTTCCACCAACTCACCACCTCACCACCTCACCACCTCACCAACTCACCACCTCACCACCTCACCAACTCACCACCTCACCACCTTTTTACCTGGATACATCTGGATAACCTCATCATCCCCTTCGCCTTCCTGATCGATCCGCTTTCCATCCTGATGCTGCTCCTTGTCACCGGGGTTGGGTTCATCATCCATGTTTATTCCATCGGGTACATGAAGCATGATGAAGGCTTCAACCGGTTCTTTGCCTATATGAACCTGTTTGTCTTTTCCATGCTGCTGCTGGTGATGGGTTCCAATTACGTGATCATGTTTATCGGCTGGGAAGGGGTGGGCTTATGCTCCTATCTCCTGATCGGATTCTGGTTTAAAAATCATGAAAACAATAATGCGGCGAAAAAGGCCTTTATCATGAACCGCATCGGTGACCTTGGATTTCTGCTCGGCATGTTTCTCCTCTTCACGACTTTTCATAGTTTGAATTTTAACGAGATTTTTGATCAGGCAAAACTCTTTCCTGCCGGGAATCCCGCCTTGCTTGCCATTACCCTTCTTTTGTTTATTGGTGCTGTCGGGAAAAGCGCCCAGATCCCGCTATATACCTGGCTCCCCGATGCCATGGCCGGACCAACACCCGTTTCTGCCCTGATTCATGCCGCCACCATGGTCACCGCCGGGGTATATATGATCGCCCGTTCGAATATTCTTTATGCTTTGTCGCCCCTCACCATGACCATCATTGGCATTACCGGACTGGCAACAGCTTTGTTTGCGGCTTCCATCGCGGTTTTTCAGCATGACATAAAAAAAATACTAGCCTATTCCACCATCAGCCAACTGGGATATATGTTCCTGGGATTAAGCGTAGGGGCCTTTACCGGGGCCATGTTTCACCTGACTACCCACGCTTTTTTTAAGGCCCTGCTTTTCCTGGGCGCCGGGAGCGTCATTCATGCCCTGGGAGGAGAACAGGATATCCGTAACATGGGCGGATTGAAAAAAGCCTTACCAATAACCTACTGGACCTTCCTCATCGCTACCCTTGCGATTTCCGGAATACCACCCCTGTCAGGATTTTTCTCCAAGGATGAAATCCTGCTCAATGCCTTTGAATCCAACAGCATACTTTGGGTCATCGCCCTCATCGCATCCTTGATGACTGCCTTTTATATGTTCCGCTTATTATATCTTACTTTTTTCAGGAATTTCCGGGGAACGGAGAAACAATCCCAGCACCTTCATGCGTCACCCGGGGTGATGACGATTCCCCTGATCATTCTGGCTTTACTGGCAGCTTTTGGTGGCTTGCTGAATATCCCGGCCTTGTTTGGCGGAAGTACTGCACTTGGAAATTTCCTTTCACCGGTCTTTGCTGATTCCCGTATCATCCTGAAACAAGGCAGTCATGTGGAACATTCCACTGAGTTCTGGCTGATGGGGATCACACTCCTGGGCGTTCTGGGTATGATTTATTGGGCTTACCGGCGTTATGTATACAACAATAAGGGATTGATGACCGACGGAGCAAAGCGTCCAGCCCTGGTCCGGCTGATCTCGGGAAAATTTTATATTGATGAACTGTATAATTTTCTTTTTGAAAAGCCCATCCTGTGGCTTTCCCGTTTTCTTAACAATTTTATTGAGAAATACCTGATCGATGGAATTGTTAATGGCATTGGCCATATTGTTGTTGCTGGCGGCTCCGTCATCCGTTACCTGCAAACCGGGAATGTGGGCTTTTATATGTTCATGATGGTCCTCGGGATCATTTTAATGTTATTTCTTAATATTTTGATGTAAGCCATGCTGACGATTTTCCTGATCATACTGCCTTTCCTGTTTTCCCTGGCTACCTTTGCCCTGAAAGGAGAGCGACGCATCAGGCAGTTTGCACTCCTGGCTTCCCTCCTGGAATTTGGTATTGCTGTAGCCGCCTTTGTTCAATTCAGGATTGCCTGCCATTGCCAGTTGACATTTTCATTACCCTGGCTTGAAACCCTGGGGGTTAACCTGAGATTTGGCATGGATGGGATCAGCCTGCTGATGGTCATGCTCACGACTTTTCTTGTTCCCCTGATCATCCTGGCTTCTTTCAGCCACAGCTATTCCCGTCCATCCGCTTTTTATGGTCTGATCCTGTTTATGGAAATGGCCCTGATAGGGGTATTCACCGCCTCCGACGGATTGGTTTTTTACATTTTCTGGGAACTGGCCCTGATTCCTGCCTACTTTATTTGTGCTGTCTGGGGTGGTCACGACCGGATCCGGATCACCTTCAAGTTCTTTATCTATACTTTTACAGGTAGTTTGTTTATGCTGTTAGCCCTGATCTGGCTTTATTTACGCACCCCCTTACCCCATTCCTTTGATCTCCGGGCATTATACAGTGTCATAATGAGTCCTGCCGAGCAAAGTTGGATCTTCCTTGCCTTTTTCCTTGCCTTTGCCATCAAGATGCCGGTATTTCCGTTTCATACCTGGCAACCTGATACTTATACGGAATCTCCCGGACCAGGAACCATGCTGCTTTCCGGAATCATGCTGAAAATGGGAATTTATGGTGTCATCCGATTGTTAATACCCATATGCGGAGGTGCCCTGCAGCAATGGGGACCAACAGTGATCATCCTTTCCATCACCGGAATCGTTTATGCTTCCCTGATCGCCATCCGACAGGATGATATGAAACGGCTCATTGCCTATACTTCCATTGCCCATGTGGGACTGATTTCAGCCGGGGTTTTCATATTGAACATGAAGGGGCTGGAAGGCGCTGTGATACAGATGGTTTCGCATGGTATCAATATTGTCGGACTGTTCATCATTGCTGGACAGATAGAGGAAAAAACAAAAACAAGGAAGATCAGCGAGCTCGGGGGAATAGCATCCAAAGCCCCGATCCTGGCAGCATTCTTTATGATCATCCTGCTTGGAAGTATCGCCTTACCTATGACCAATGGGTTTATTGGAGAGTTCCTGCTGTTACTCGGGCTGTTTGAGTATAACCGGTTTTTTGCTGGTATCGCTGGCCTTACTATTATCTTCAGCGCTGTTTACATGCTCTGGATGTATCAACGGACCATGCTGGGTAAAACCAATGGAAACACAGAAAACATCTCCGATCTCAGCATCACGGAAATTTCAGCCCTCGTCCCCCTGGTGATCATGATCTTCTGGATCGGTCTGTATCCCGGTTTTTTTACGGATGTGATCTGGCCGGATGCGGTCAGACTAATTGAAACATGGAATAAATGACAACAATAGTTTCACTGGTACTCCTTGGCGTCCTGGTCCTTCTCCTGGGGATTCTTAAAAAGAAATCCTGGCTGTTGCCTGTTATCCTGGTAGGATTACTGGCCACCCTGGCATTGACACTGATGGATTGGAATACAAGCAAATTCTATTTCCATGAAATGTTACTTATTGACAATTTCACCATTGCCTTCAGTGCAGTAATGATCCTGTCCACCTTCCTGATCTTCTCTTTTGCAGCACATTATTACCGGCCGGTACAACGTCCGCTCGATGATATCTATGCCATTATGATTTTCGCACTTACAGGGGCAGTGATGATGACGGCCTTCAGCAACCTGATTATGCTTTTCCTGGGTATTGAAACCCTGTCCATTGCCCTGTATGTCCTTGCCGGAAGCCATAAGGAGGCCATCACTTCCAACGAAGCAACGCTCAAGTATTTTCTTTTAGGGTCTTTCATCTCCGGATTCCTTCTTTTTGGTATTGCCCTGATCTATGGATCCGCCCATTCTTTCAACCTGCACGGAATAGCTGTTTTCATTGCTGCCCGGGCAGGACATCTTCCCCCCCTGTTCCTTGCCGGACTTTTCCTGTTGATTGCCGGGCTGGCGTTCAAGATTGCCATCGTTCCATTTCATTTCTGGGCACCCGATGTATATGAAGGAACACCAACCCTGCTGACTGCCTTCATGGCTTCCGTTGTCAAGACTGCCAGCATTGCAGCCCTGTTCCGGTTTTTCAGCAGTACTTTTTACGGAGTTCATGGCGTATGGGAACCCACCATTGCCATACTTGCAGTCCTTACCATTTTTATCGGTAATCTGAGTGGTCTATATCAGCCTAATCTTAAACGCATGCTGGCATATTCGAGCATATCCCATTCCGGTTACATGATGCTGGCCATTATCGCTTTCTCCGACCGGTCCGCCAATGCCCTCTTATTTTATGTTCTGGCTTATTCCATCGCCACTATTATCGCCTTTGGTATTCTTATCCTGATCAGAGAAGCAAAAGGAAATGACTTATTTACTTCCATGAACGGATTGGCCAAAACCAATCCATTGGAAGCTTTTTGTCTGACTCTTGCCTTGCTTTCACTCACCGGCATACCACCGCTTGCCGGGTTCATGGCTAAATATTACCTGTTTACAACAGCCATAGAACAAGGATTACTCTGGTTGGTGATTGTTGCTATTCTGGGATCAGCGATCAGTGCAGTATACTACTTTAAACCGATCATGGCCATGTACCTGAAACCACAGGAAGGAATCCCTTTAAAAGCCGGATGGCCATACAGGATTCATATTCTCTTTATGACCACCCTCCTTATAATCTTTGGTTTACTGCCCTTTTTAATCGTCGGATTGTTATAGAAACCTTTTTATCTCTGCAGCATGTTCTTTCTCTTCTTCAATAATCTGCTGGATCAGGCGTTTGGAATCACTGCGCGTTCTTTTTAACAGTTCAGTGTAGAAAGCCACACTGTCGTTCTCGAATTTGTAAGCAATTTCGAGCGCCTGCCTGGGTGTCTGAATGGTTTTCGCCAGTTCGGCACCGGCATCTTTCTTTCCGAAAATATGGGCGTCGGCCAGATAATTAATGTAATCAGAAGCTTCTTCGGGCTTGAAGTCAAAATCTTCCGGCTCAAACTTTTCAGCCAGCTTCTGGAAAATAGCGATGTGCATCACTTCCTTCTCAGCCAGGTCAAGGAACAGATTTTTTGAATCATTGGATTCCTGAACCATTTCAGCGGCTGCATTGTAAAATTCATGGCCGTTTTCTTCAATACGAACGGCAATTTCGACGATTTCTTGTCCGGAGTAGAACATGGGATTGGGTTTTACCTTACAAATATATAATAAAATTGGAAATTCCAAACCTTGTATCTTTGCAGAATTATGGACAAGAAAACCCTCGAAAAATACTCATCAGCCTTCACCCTATCCGACATGGAGATCTTCATTTTTCCTGAACTGCTCTATGCTCTTGTGCTGGCCAATATCATATCTCCCGAAATCTGGAAATGGCGCGATGATCCCTGGTTCTCCGGGATACGAAAAATGGGACCCCTGAAAAAAATACATCGCCTGAAACAATTTATCATGGATCATTATGGGTTTAATCTCGACCTGGAAACCTGGGGACTGACGGATAAACAAACTGAGATCAGACGTTTTGAGGACTTTGTGGATGTTGAAATGCTTGCACAATCGAACGCCTTATTTGGCTACGAAGGTGATAAGTATTATTTCGATATGGATATCCGCAAACATTTCGGGTTGGATCAGTACGATACAGAGATTATCCCTTACTGGAAAACGGAAACGGTGGAGGCAATGAATGCTTTTCGTTACAAGGAAGGTCATGATATCGGAGCGGGAGAATGCGTCTCTCTGGCCTGCCTTTATGCTGCTGCTTTATTCATTGTGGCGGAGGTTCCCCTGGAAAAAATATTTTTAATGGGAACTCCTTTGCATTCACAGAATTTTATTCTCATCGACGAAGGAGTCCTGACCAATAACCGGCGTATTGTGACGAAATCCATGTGGTTCAACGGGACAGAACTTTCTGCCCTCGCCAGGAGAGCCCTGGAACATGAACAGGTGACCATCGTCGCACATAGCTCCGGGCACATCCATTCTTTCTACCCCGAGGCCACAATTTCTCCGGATGCCCTCCACCTTTTCCGAGATCAACTCACTAAATATCTTGAAACACAGCTTGACTTCGAGGTGTTTGTAAATTTTCTGCGCAACTACAGCCATTACCAGAAGTATTTCCAGATCTGTTTTTTCTGTCAGGGCTCTAATAAATACATCCGCCTCGAAAAAGCCTTTGGCTATGAACATGGCAGTAAAAACAGGCTGGGCGATAAAACCAGCCGTAAGCTTTTCTGCGAAATGGATGAAGAAGATCTGAGCAAAAATCCCATTGAATGCCGCCTGCTTCTGTTGCCGGATGATGACCTTTTTTTGAAAAAAAATCTGACGGAATTCATCATCTCCATCAAACAGAAATATTCCGGACTTGAAAAACAGGAAGATTTTTTTTCAGACCTGAAAAAATTTGTCCGCACAATCCCCAGGCTGCCATCAGGGAATAAAACATACATTAAAGCGGGTGAGATGGTGAGTTCGAGAGTTGGCGAGATAAATATTTCATCAGCTAACACCAGGGAGGAAATCATTCAACACCTTTCTTCCCTTCGTCAACTGGCCGTGAATTCTGATCCCGAATCCCGCATCCTGCATCCCGCATCTGTGGTCGCTGATCTGGCCTTCTACGCCGGCCGCTATATGGACTCCTGCAACTGGGAACCTTTCCTCAAGGCGGCTTTTGAACGTAATCCCGTCGCCCTTGATCGGTTTAAAGACATGGATCTGTCTGATGCCTTCCGCCTCCTGCAAAATTGGCCTGACGAATCCATTTACGATGGCAACCGGCTTGCGCTTCCTGATGAGGTAGTGAATTTTCAGCGCGGCGATGGTATTGAAAAAGCCCTAACCCTGATGAATGTAGCAAAATCACGCCATCAAACGATTTCTTTCAGCCAGAGAGGAAAAACCATACGGCTTCAGATCGAAAATATAAAATTTTGTTTCATTACTGCAAAGAACCTCGTCATTCCTGTCCTATAATTGACTTTCCCTGGCATATTTCATACATTTGTAGAAACAATCAAGGTATGAAAAAACTTAAACTCCATGCGTTTACGCTTCTTTTCCTGTTGTATGCTCCGGTTTTTCTTAGCGGACAGACCACTCCAGCTCCGGCTATGGGTTCAGCAAAGCTCACCGACACCACTTCATGCGGCATCATCAGCTATAATGGTCAGACTTATCGAACAGCTATTATTGGCAGGCAATGCTGGATGAAAGATAACCTGAATATCGGCAAGTGGACAGATCAGAGCCAGATCCAGAAACAGACCGACAACGGGGTAATTGAAAAGTACTGTTACGGAGACGATTTTGTTAATTGTGATCAGTGGGGAGGCCTTTACCAATGGGATGAAGCGATGCTATATGTGCAAACTTCAGGTACCCAGGGAATTTGTCCCCCGGGCTGGCATCTTCCTTCCTGCCAGGACTGGAAAGCCCTGATCCGCTACTTGGGTGGGGATGACTTTGCCGGGGGTAAAATGAAATTTACCGGCTCCAATGGCTGGCAAACTCCCAATGTGGGAGCTACCGACGCCAGTGGTTTCACAGCATTGCCTGGCGGTTATTTCGACTTCATGGCCCAGCAATGGCATGATCAGAACAGGGATGGATATTTCTGGACATCCGATGCGCTAGAAAAAGGAACTGCAGCAGGGGTTACATTGACATACAGGACCAGCCGGATCGACATCTATGAAGAATATACACCCAGTGCGCTTTCGGTGAGGTGTGTCCGCGATGAGTGATCGTCAAGAGCAAATTTCTTATCTTCGCAGCCCAAAATACCTTTACAATGGCTTCCAACGAAGATCTCTTTAAAAAAATAATTTCCCATGCCAAGGAATACGGATTTGTATTTCCCTCCAGCGAAATTTATGATGGATTAAGCGCTGTTTATGATTATGGCCCTTTCGGGGTTGAACTTAAAAACAACATAAAAGAATACTGGTGGAATGCCATGACCCGGGCACATGAGAATATCGTCGGACTGGATTCGGCCATTTTCATGCATCCTGCTGTATGGAAAGCTTCCGGACATGTAGATGCATTTAGTGACCCGATGATCGATAACCGGGATTCCAAGAAACGTTACCGCGCCGATGTGTTAGTGGAAGATCATCTTCAGAAGATTGAAGATAAAATCTCCAAAGAAGTCGAAAAAGCCCGGAACAGGTTTGGTGAAACCTTCGATGAAAAGATGTACAGGGAAACCAATCCCAGGGTGAAAGAATACCAGGAAAAGATCAATGCGGTCAAATCGAGGTTCTATGCATCCCTGGGGGAAAACGATCTGGCCGATATCCGCCTTTTGATTGAAGAAGCAGGCATCGTTTGTCCGGTTAGCGGAACTAAGAACTGGACTGATGTACGGCAGTTTAATCTGATGTTCTCCACCCAGATGGGTTCGGTTAATGAAGATGCTTCTTCCATTTATCTTCGACCTGAAACAGCCCAGGGAATTTTTGTCAACTTTCTGAATGTGCAGAAGTCGGCGAGAATGAAGATTCCTTTTGGCATTGCCCAGATTGGTAAGGCTTTCCGGAATGAGATCGTGGCCAGGCAGTTCCTGTTCCGCATGCGGGAATTCGAACAGATGGAAATGCAGTATTTTGTAAAACCTGGAGAAGAGCTTCAGTGGTATGAATACTGGAAGGAAGAGCGCATGAAATGGCATCTTTCGCTGGGCATTCCTGCATCGAAATACCGTTTCCACAACCATGAAAAACTTGCCCATTATGCCAATGCCGCGGCAGATATTGAATTCGAATTCCCCATCGGTTTCAAGGAACTCGAAGGGATCCACAGCCGGACCGACTTCGACCTGAGCGCCCACCAGACCCATTCCGGGCGTAAGATCCAGTACTTTGATACGGAAAACCAGGAGAGTTATATTCCTTATGTCGTGGAAACTTCCATCGGTCTCGACCGTACCTTCCTGGCCATCCTGAGTCATGCTTACCGGGAGGAAAAACTGGAAGACGGAAGTGAGAGGGTGGTCCTTGGTATTCCGGCAAAATTAGCACCCATTAAGCTGGCCATTTTGCCCCTGATCAAAAAGGATGGCTTGCCTGAAAAAGCCCGGGAGATCATGGATTTCCTGAAGAACGATTACCGTTGTTATTTCGAGGAAAAAGATACCATCGGCCGCCGTTACCGCCGAATGGATGCACTGGGAACACCCTACTGTATTACCATCGACCACCAAACGCTGGCCGATAATACCGTGACCATCCGAGATCGCGACACCATGCTGCAGGACCGCGTCTCCATGGCTGATATTGGGGGGATCGTAAAGGGGAAGGTCGGGAAATAGTGAAATAGCGAAATTGTGAGATGGTTCTGGAAAATATTAAAAGTACTGCTCCTTTCAACCGGGATCATGGCTGCCCTGATGATAATCCTGGCACTCACACCAGCTCCCTTCTGGACCTGGTACGGACTGGGAACCAGGTATTCCGGAATTCACCGCCCACCCGACTATATCGTGCTGATGGGCGGAGGGGGAATGCCCAGTGAATCCGGACTTATCCGTTGTTATTATGCAGCCATTGCCGGGAATTATTTCACCCGTTCGAAAATTATCGTTGCCCTGCCCGGAGATATATCGGATAGCCTGAGTTCAATTCAATTGATGAAGGAAGAACTGGTCCTCCGCGGCATCAACCCGGATAGGATCATGCTGGAAGACTCCGGCACAAATACCCGGGCTCAGGCGATAAATATCCGGAAACTAATTACGATTGACGATTTACGATTGACGAATTCAACATCACAAAATCTTACGAACATCGTCAATCAACAATCGTCAATTTTAATTGTGACTTCCCCCGAGCACCTGTACCGATCTGTTCTGGCCTTCAGAAAAGCCGGCTTCCTGAAGGTCGACGGGCTGCCTGCCTTTGAACAGGCCATAGAATCGGATATTAATTTTAATGCAAGGAAACTCGGTGGACGGAAATTTATACCTGATATCGGTGAAAACATCACCCTTCGCTACCAATTCTGGTCACAGGTGAATTATGAATTTCTCGTGATCAGGGAGTGGCTTGCCCTGACTTACTACTGGCTTCTGGGTTGGATATAAAAATCTCCCTTTTCACCTTTTATTAAAATCATTCATCGTCCGCGCCACACCGGTGAGTACGAAGTTCTTCACCAGGTCAACCGTTATTTCGATACGGGGGAGTAATACTTTTTCTTCTTCCGGGGTCCATCGCCCAAGTACATAATCCACCTGGTATCCTTTGGCGAAGTCGTTACCGATACCGATGCGAAGGCGTGCGAATTCAGCAGTCTGTATGGTCTCGATGATGCTGATCAGTCCGTTATGGCCGCCATCGCTGCCTTTGGCACGTAAACGAAGACTGCCTAGGGGAAGAGCCAGGTCGTCCACGATCACCAGGATATTTTCTTTCGGAATATCTTCTTTCTGCATCCAGTATCTCACAGCTTTCCCGCTCAGGTTCATGTAGGTCGTCGGTTTGATCACCAGGATCTGACGGCCTTTGAGCGACATCCGGGCAACGGAAGCATAACGGTCGGGACTGAAAGAGGCTTTCATGGAAAACGCCACAGCATCGGCGGCAATGAAGCCGATGTTGTGGCGTGTATTCGAATACTCGTCACCCATGTTGCCGAGTCCGACAATAAGATATTTCAAGGATTATTTTCCTTCTTCTTTCTTTTCTCCTTCAGCGGCAGCACCTTCAGCAGCAGCTCCTTCAGCACCCGGGACAACTTCTTCCACCACGGCACGGGCAGTGCGTACTCCAACGATGACTGTCGTCGGGGCATCCAGGAAGGAAACATTTTCCAGCACCAGCTGGGAAACTTTCACGGAATCTCCGATTTCAAGGCCTTCGATGCTAACTGTCACATCATCCGGAAGGTTTTCCGACAAAGCGCTGATTTTCAGCTTACGCAACTTTTTAATGAGTTTACCACCACGGAGAACGCCAGGGGCAGTGCCACTGAGTTTTACCGGGACAGCAATAGTAACCGGTTTACCGGGAAGGACCTGCAAGAGGTCAACATGGAGGAGACGGTCAGTCACCGGATGATACTGTACATCCTGCATGATGGTGTCGTATTCCTGTCCGTTTACGCTTAATTTGATGATATGAGCCTCCGGAGTATGGAGAAGTTTGCTCAGGATTTTTTCGCTGGCTGCAAAGTGAATCTGTTCTTTACCTCCATACATCACACAAGGTACATTGCCTTCACGGCGATGTTTCTTGGCATCTTTTTTCCCTACGTTCTCACGAAGAGAACCGCTCAATGATACCGATTTCATAGGTCTTTTTATTTAGGTTAATAATTCAATTTAGTTGGTGAGCTGGTGAACTTTCCAACTCGCTAGCTTTTTTCGGGCTGCAAAGATAGATAAAAAAATCTTATGATTTAAACAGGGACGAGATGGATTCCTTTTTCCGCAGCCGCCGAATCACTTCCGCGAATAGGTCGGCGGTGCTGAGGACCTTTATTTTCGGGCTTTCACGATGCAAGGGGATGGTATCCGTGACGATTAACTCGTCGAGTCTGGAAGCCTCGATATTCTCGATGCTGTTGCCTGAAAGCAGGGGATGGGTGATCATCGCCCTGACCGAAGCGGCTCCGTTTTCCATGATGATACCTGCTGCTTTGCAAAGGGTTCCTCCTGTATCAACGATATCGTCAAGCAGGATAACATTTTTCCCTTTCACATCACCCACCAGCGCCATTTTTTCAATTTCATTGGGTTTTGATCGGTGTTTATAACAGATCACGAAATTGGTATGAAAGGCTTTGGCATAGGATCCTGCCCTGCGTGTTCCTCCGGTATCGGGTGAAGCAAATGTCAACTCCGGTAGGTGAAGGGATTTGAGATAGGGGATAAAAACGGAAGAAGCATAGAGATGATCCACCGGGACATCAAAAAATCCCTGGATCTGGTCGGCATGGAGGTCGAGAGCGATTACACGGTTGACCCCGGCAGCGGAGAGCAGGTTTGCCACGAGCTTGGCTGCAATAGAAACCCGGGGCTTGTCTTTGCGGTCCTGGCGCGCATAGCCAAAATATGGGATCACGGCTACGATGGAACGGGCAGAGGCACGACGGGCAGCATCGATCAGCATCAGAAGCTCCATCAGGTTATCGGAAGGGGCATAAGTGCTTTGTATCAGGAACACATCGGTTCCCCTGATATTATCTTCATAAGCAGGCTGGAATTCTCCGTCGGCAAATTTCACTACGGTAACTTTACCTGGTTCAGCTCCATAACTTTGTGCAATTTTTTCACCCAGGTAGGCGGTGGCCTGACCTGAAAAAATATTCACTTTTGCTGCCATAAGGGGAGGGGGTTTCTTGAGGCGAAGATAAATCATTAATCAGGGATGGGCAAATTAAGATATTAACAGGGGGGACAAAGTGATGAAGTAACAAAGTAACAAAGTAACAGCGGGGCAATGGGATTAGGGGAGAGGATAGTTTTGGTGGTTTGCAGGGATTTTCTAACTTTGCAGCACTATTTAGCCCGGATGGCGGAATAGGTAGACGCGTTGGTCTCAAAAACCAATGAGGTAACACTCGTGCCGGTTCGATTCCGGCTCCGGGTACCACCCACAACTCCTCTCTATAACCAGTGAGGAGTTTTTTATTTTCTAACCATAAATTACTGATAACAATCTTGTTAACTGATGATTATTAGAAGCCCTATGGTTAGATATTTTAATGTATCAGGCCGGACTTTATCAACCATTTAGAATCAAGACTACTGGCTTTTCTTTACTCATGAGACTCCTGAACCATCCTTAATTACTGGCTTTCCAAAGAATTCAGTAAACACAAAATAACTTTAAAGAAGGTTAGATATAATATTCCCTCTCATACAGTCAAAAAAATATTTGTGAAATATTTCACACAAGAAAGAAATCATTATCTTCGCAGTGTCTAAATTACTACAAAATGGTAGCATTTATATGATCCTGAGTAAAACTACGGAGTATGCCCTGAATGTTCTTTCCTTTATGGCAACAAGGAACAAAGAGATGTATCCGGCTGAATTCCTTTACAAGGAGTTGAAAATACCAAGGCAATACCTGAGGCGACTGCTGACGGATTTGTCAAAAAAAGGATTTATTACCAGTATACGGGGAAGAAACGGTGGATTTGTCTTCTCCCGTGATTTGTCGGCAATCAATTTTTCGCAGGTGATCGAAGCCATGGAAGGACCAGAAGTAATGAAAACCTGCCTGCTTGGTTTTACTGCATGCATCGTTGATCATCCATGCGTGATGCATGACCTTTGGACAGAAGCCCGGTCAAAAATGATCGAAATCCTGACAAACACATCTCTGGCTGATCTGAAGAACAAATACGAGAAGGATAGAGGGACAATTGCTAAATTGAATAAATCATTAATTCATTAATTCATCAATTAAATTCAGGTATTATGGTTGACTCAACTGTTGTGTTAAACGGCCAGACGCTGGCCTACACATGTTACTGCTTTGCCATCCTGCTGGTAATGGGGTGGTTTGGCTACAAAATTACCCGGCCCGGAAAGGATAACAAGATTGCAAATGCACTGTTTTATTCCTTTACCGGAATGCTGGTCGTGTTGGGCGTATCCCTTCATATTGTAACCTTTAACACCATTCCATGGGCTCCCATGGATTTGAACCGTGCCGAAATCAAGGCCGACAAAGTTTTTAACATCACGATAGAGAAACACAAATTCACACTTCCCGAACCAACGCTGAATATCAGTTGCAACGAAAAGGTGCTGTTTTCTGTCCTGTCACACGATTTAACCTATGGCTTCGGATTATTCCGTCAGGACAATTCCATGGTTTTCCAGATGCAGGTGGTTCCCGGACATCCGAATGATATACTCTGGCAATTCGACAAATCAGGTACTTACACGATCAGATCAACGGAATATTCGGGGCCAACAGGGTGGAATATCGTCCTGAAAGATGCTGTCATTGTAACATGTAACACTACAGCCAATAATTAATCCATAGGTATTAACTTAAAATTCATCAACATGAACTTTTTACAAACATTAATAAAAGGTGAACAGGCTTTGTTCAAACCCGACAGCCTTACCCCCATGCAAAAACTCACCCTTCGTTTTGTCGTGATAGGGTTGGTTTATTATGCATTTGCCGTTATTGAAGGAATGGTCATGCGGATTTATGAAATCCAGCCAATTCCAGCGATCTCAACAAACCAGTTTTTTGCCATCATGACCGCTCATCCGCTGGTAGGGATCTTTGGTTCAACCTATTCAATCGTTTTTGGGGCCTTCCTTTTTCTGGTTCCTTTCCTGATGAAAAAACCTCTTTGGAGCATAAAACTTGCCAACTGGAATTTCTGGTTGGTTACTATAGGGACTTTCACATTCTGGCTTTCAGGATTTTTAACCCATTATGCCCCGCTATACACGCTTTACTGGCCTTTGCCGGTTGATTTCACTCAATTCAGCATTCTGGGAGGAATTTTCTTCATCCTCGGAATAGCTCTGGTGATGCTTGGAACGGTGTTCTTTGTCATCAATGTTTTTGCAACCATCACCTATACACCTGAAGGGTGGGAAAAACAACCTTCTGGAGCGTTGATTGGTTCAGCTCTTGGTATAAGTGGGATCAGAAGCCTGTTTTCCAAGAATAAGAAGGAACACTTGGTCTCCCTTCCTGTAGCTGCCATTGCCCGTGGAACGGTAGATGTAGCCCTGAATTCGGGTATCATCATATTTACTGGTGTCCTGATCCTGGTTTATATGGTTTTTGCCCTGTTTGGCGTTAGCCTGAAGGACACTACCATTGATGCACTCCTTTACAAAAACTGGTTCTGGTGGGGGCTCGATCTTGTAGCCGATGGACTGGTCCTTATTTTTGTTGCCGGTACCTGGTATCTGCTTGCAACACTGATCACAGGAAAGAAGTTATTCATGGAAAATATTGCCAGGGCAGCGTTATTCGTTGAATTGGTTGTTTCATGGACAGTCTGGTCACACCACTTACTCTCTGATCAGGCACAGCCGGGATTTTTAAAAGTACTGTCTGGTGAAATGGTAACAGCATTTGAGCTGATAACTCAGGGGCTGGCCTTCTTCATTACCCTCGCCACACTCTGGAGTGCCAGGCCTCTTAAAATGACTAACCCTTTAAAATTCCTTCTTGGTGGCCTGCTTGGATTTGCTCTCGCAGTTCCTGCCGGGATCATGCAGGCTGACATCGGCCTGAACAGGATTCTTCACAATACTCAGTGGGTCATTGGTCCTCATGTGCATGTTGCTATTCTTGTCGGACTTGCCATGACACTCTATGCTGCAATTTATATTCTTTTCCCGATACTGACAAACGGGGCCCAGTTGTACAGCCAGAAACTTGCTAATTTTCATTTCTGGGGACAACTTATTGGAGGCATCGGCATGGGCGCATTTATGGGAATGGCCGGACTGCACGGAATGCTCCGCAGGTCATTATATGTAAATGGTGAATTCAACACTTATATGATTCTGTCGGCTTTGTGTGGTGCTTTGTTGTTGTTTGCATTCCTGGCCTTCTTTTTCAACATTGTTATGAGTGTTGGTATCAATGGCGTGATCGGGATTTTTATGCCTTCTAAATTAAAAACCAAAGAACTGGTACTTACTAAGGAATGATAATTCTGATTGTTGTTTTGAAAGCCGACCTGATATTCCGGTCGGCTTTCAAGATATATCCAGAACTTCCGTTTCCTCAATAAAATCAACCACTTTCGCAAAATCGAGGATGAACTGACGGTTAGATATTTCGTCAGAGTAGTGTGCAGCGACGGCAAATCAGATGGCTCTATTACTGCATGTTACAGAATATCAGGGTGCTGAGTATGGGTTGTCAACCCTGTGGATAAGGTTCTATCTTTGTCATTGTTCTGACAAACTTAAAGGCAATTGAATTCTTCTTACCAAAATGGCTTATCGTGACGGAAAGGTCTGAAATCAGAACTTTCCATTCGATTTATCCCGTATACCAAAGTCGTCCAATTAATTTTAAACAAACGAGGGTGTCCGGAAATTTTGGACACCCTCGTTCATGATAGCATTAAATCTGCTACTTCATGAGAGATGTAACGAGGTATGAAATAGCAACCAAAACGACTATAAAGCCAACGAATAATAGCATGAAGTGACCGAAAGTTCCTTTTTTACCTGAATTATCATTTGTTTCCATTTTTTTGATTTTTAATAAACATACTGTTCCAATAGTTGAATCCCAATGGACAACCATCGAATAAAATTGAATTAGTAAATAAACTGAAGGGAAAAGGGAAGAAAATCAGATTTGAAGTTGACAAATCTGTTCAAGAAGTATGGAATTGGAGGCAAATGAAACAATGGGAATATGATTGATGCTTTCTGAAGCTGGTAGTGTTTTTTGGAATTCACTAAAAGAAGGGCTTTCAGTAAAGCACTTTAGAACGGGTAAAATTTGAATATTTTGTGTCCGTTCAATACTTGGTAGAAGAAATTCAGAAGAAATGAAATGAAGCAATGTAAACTTGATATCTCCCTTACTGGTCGACTGCTCACTTAATGTTAATGCTTGAGGAGCATACCTCGAAAAAGAAAGAAAGGTAAAAAGGATACAAGTGATTGAAAGAAAATTAAACTTCCGAAATATATTCATGTACATGCCATTCAGGTGTTTGCAAAGGTACAAAATATTTGAAACCTAAGATTGTTCATTATCTAACCAAGTTCTGGCATTGATAAAATTCATATTTTTGAGAGACTGTACCTGAATATATATGACGATTTCCCTTGATAACATATTGCTCCTTGGTTCTATACTGCTTATCATCGGATTAATCGGCAGCCGGACGACCAAGTATGGAATTCCTGTTCTCCTTTTATTTCTTGCAGTTGGGATGTTGGCGGGTTCAGATGGATTTGGGGGTATCTATTTTTATGACCCTCAAACCTCAAAATTTATAGGGGCAGTCGCCCTTTCGTTCATCCTTTTTTCCGGAGGCCTTGAAACAAGATGGGGTGATGTAAAACCTATTCTTAGGCAAGGGTTGATATTATCTACACTTGGAGTTGTTCTGACCGCTGTTATCGTAGGGGTCTTTGTGACCTTGGTCACCGGCCTTTCATTGCTCGAAGGTTTGTTATTGGGTTCAATTGTATCTTCAACCGATGCTGCTGCTGTATTTTCCATACTTCGTTTAAAAAGCATTGCACTTAAAGGAAACCTCAGACCGCTTCTTGAATTGGAGAGTGGCAGCAACGACCCTATGGCCTATTTCCTGACGATATGTTTTACTTTCTTATTGACAAACAAAGAGTTTACTGCACTGTCTTTGATTCCATTGTTCTTCAGACAAATGATTTTGGGTAGTCTGGTGGGATACTTGATGGGCCATGTCATGCATAAAACGATTAACTGGATTAAGTTGGACTATGATGGCCTCTATTCCGTACTTCTAATCACACTGATGATTTTCACCTTTTCCTTCACGGATATTATTGGTGGAAATGCATTTCTTTCGGTTTATATCTCGGCATGTATTCTTGGTAACAGGAATTTTATCCATAAAAAGAGTTTAATTAAACATTTCGACGGTCAGGCATGGTTGATGCAGGGGATAATGTTCATTACACTTGGATTGCTTGTTTATCCAAAACAATTGATACCATATATTGGGATTGGTTTGTTAATTTCTCTGGTATTGATAGCGGTCGCAAGGCCAATAAGTGTTTACCTGTGTCTTTGGATGTTCAAACTTAATAATCGAAAAAAAATGTTTATCTCGTGGGTGGGATTAAGAGGTGCTGTTCCTATTGTTTTGGCTACTTATCCATTGACAGCCGGTATCGACAAGGCAAACCTTATTTTTAATCTTGTTTTTTTTATTTCGATAACATCTATCCTTGTACAGGGAACAACCCTGTCTTTTGTTGCAAAGTGGTTAAACCTGACACTACCGCCACAGGTTAGAAAGTACTCTACATTTGAGAAAGAACTGACAATTAAAGGTAAGTCGATTATGGTTCAAACCACAATTGAGTCATTTTGTCCTTGCATTGGTAAATCAATGATTGAACTCTCCATGGGCGGAAGTATTACTGTGACATCCATTGAACGGGATGGTAAATATTTTACTCCTGAAGGCACGACCAGAATTCAGAAAGGAGACCGACTGTCAGTGTTAGCGGACAACCCTATTGCCATCAATCATTTTTATAAAGTTCTTGGGATTGAATCAGGGGACTAAAATGGGAATGTCACAATCCTTCCATTTCATCAATAAAATCAATTACTTTGAGGTAATCTGGAATGATTCTAAAGTTAGATAATTGGTCAGTTAAGTGTGCAGCGATGCCAAATTAGGCGGCTCATATACTGCATGTTACAGAAAATCAGGGTGCTTCACTTCAGTTTCCATCTGTGGAAATGGTTCTTTTAGACCATTGATTTTCTCGCCCAACAATCGTTTCCCGACAGCCTTCCAGTTACATACATAATTCATTTTTTGGGAATGTCCCCAAGTATTATATTATCGTGAATAGAGAAAGTTTGAAAAAAATAAAGATTCTCTGATTGCTGAAAAAGTTGATAATGAAAGAGGCATGAAATTTACCTTTCAAATAATCGGAGATACTGTCAATGTCAAATCAAACAGAAATTTCAACCCCGGTTTGAAGGATTTCTTTGATAATAGGATTCAAGGAGGAGAAGTCACTTGCATCAAACGGATGAGGCTCAACTCGGGTGTCAAAATTCCAAGTCAGTTGCAGCAAATCAACCTGAGTTTGAAAAGGGTCATGCATTTCTTTTAAAATGATGGCGAGATCAATATCGCTGTCCGCATGTTGATTCCCCCGGGCATAGGAACCATATAAAAACATCCTTGTTACAGGATAATTTCGTTGCAACAGCAATAATAGATATTTCCGCCCTATTTCGAGAGCTGATTTCTGATCCATAATCTTTGATTTTTGATCTTTTCAATCCAAATTGCTGTAAATTCTTGTGTGCATTTTTGATAAAATGACTGTTTATAGTCATCATATCTTGCATTGATGTTAAAACCGGTTACTGTCGAAAAGAAGATTTGTTGTTCCTCATTCAAATCCAATCCTGCTTTTTCTGCAATTCGCAAAAGGTTGTGAATCATTGGATAACTTTCATCTTTTGTTCGGATGTAATATGCCTTGAGCAACTTCTCAATGACAAGATGCCCAATGAATAGTGACCACATATAGTCACCCGACAAATAAAGATGATCCATCGTCTGAGAGTCCTTATCCGAAGATTCCAACCAGAATTGTATGACTTCTTCTTTTGTCATCTTTCTTATTGTTCAGACAAAAATACATCATTTTCAGATATTTTTATCAGAGATTAAGATAATCCATCTGTTTCTTCAATAAAATCAACCACTTTGAGATAATCTGGAATGATTTTAAAGTTAGATAATTGGTCAATTAAGTGAACAGACACCACTGATTGATTTTCAATCAGTTGAAAACATAGATTCGAAAAGTTAGATGTCGAATTTTATGTATGTAGAACATGCAGAAAGACAGGTAATTACCTGCCTTTTTTTATTTGTGTCAATTCATTTGGAAAACCACTGACTTGAAAATATTTTAAGCTTTAGAACAGAATCACTAATTGTTGCGTACATTTGATACCGTTATGGGTGACAACAGAAGAAATACCAGCTCGGGCATATTTGTACTGGTTTTAATGATTGTCTTTATTTCTTTTTTTCAAAGAGACAAGGATAAGCATAATGAAACAACTCAATCTGTTACCTCATATACAAACAGTTCCAGCCTTCAGGCAATCATCGTTCCAGAGATTTCAAGCCCGGGTATAGACATATTCTGGATAAAAAAACTCAATACGAAATTTACTCGTCTTGAGTACGATTCAGGCAGGGAACTCGTCCTGAACGAACTCATATCCAGTTGTTACAACTCACATCAGCTTGAATTTCATTCTAACAATCCAGTTATTGGTTTAATTTTCCCTCAGAAAGTTCCAGAGCAGGGAAATGATGATGGTATTCCCTCAATAATTTAGTTTCCTCTACTTTTATTTTTTAACCACTGCATGAGAATGTATGGTTTAATTCGTGTATTCATTGAATCTAAACAAATGATTATGAAAACTTTAAATTATATCTTATTGGGAATAATGTTAATTACCATCATTCCCCTTTGTAATTCACAAACACCGTTAAAAACCAAACAAGTCATTACAATGCAAATTGTTCCTAAAAATGCATCAAGTACACTTCTGGCTGAGTCGAAAGTGATTCTGTCACGAAGATTAGGATTTATGGGACTCAGTGATGTTAAGATTATACAGAATAATACAAAATCTGAATTGGTTATTACTGTCGGGGATACCATTTCAAATCTGACTTTGTCAGAAATTCTATTGATTCAGGGGAATGTCAGTTTTAAAGCTGACACCATTCTGGTTTTAAATCAGGAGAACCTTTTGGAAGCTCATACAAATTTTGACAACCCTGAACAGCCCACGCTATGTATCACATTGAAGGAAAATATGTGGAAGGTATGGGAGAACATGACTACCCGGAATGTGAATAAACCTGTTTCCTTGGTCATGGATGACAAAGTTTATTCTGCTCCATTGATAAAGGATACAATTTCCCATGGAAAGATTTCATTGACTGGTAGTGGCTTTTCAAGAACTGAAATCAGGAAATTAGTTGCTATCATTTCAAGTGGGCCGCTGCCCTTGAAATTTACTATTGTGAGGAATAAGTAAAGGAAGTGCCTACCTCAAAAAAATCTTCACCATTACTGGTGGGGATTTTTTTGTTTCATATCTCTTGTTAAAATCAAATACAATATTTGTCCATTTCCTCAATAAAATCAAGCACTTTGCACTTGATCGGCCACCTGTCTATTATTTGACCACCTTTTCATATTTCTCGCCATTCAGCACCAGTGTTTTCCCTTCAAAACGCCATTCAATAACGGCATTCGTCCCCATCTTATTGAACAACCAGATCCGGCCATCCCTGAAGTCATAGGTGTCGTAATTACCTCCATCAGGAACCACCTGTCCCTGGGTTATCATTGACTTACTATAGGTCCAGTCGGCATTGAAAACAACCTTGAAAACGACAGAAGATCCCCCAACTTTGAAATTACTTTTCCAGGTGCCAACGATCCCGGCCTTAACATTCGAATTGTCGGCTGTTTTTACATATTTTTTGGCAGAATTTGCACCTTTGGTAAGAAGCAAATCGGCCGTTTTTGTACGACCATACCGCTGGGCCCAATACAAAGCTGTATTTTTATCTTTATCCTCCATATTGATTTTTGCTCCTTTTTCGATAAGCAACTCAGCCATGTCGGTGTAGGAACCATAATCATTGCCGGTGTTATTCAATGCCCCCGCAGCATGCATCAGTGCAGTTTTACCATTGGTTTCCTGCAGGTTAAGGTCGGCACCTTTGGCTATCAGCAATTTGGCAGCATCCTTGTAAGGACCAATGACGGGCATAAACAAGCTTGTCTTCACCAATCCGCCCTTCACGGCGAGCATCAATGCCGTCTCCCCGTTCTTGTTCTGAATATTTACATTGGCGCCACTTTCGATAAGTATCTTGGTGGGTGTGATTTTCTGCACGGCCCACATCAAGGGGGTTGTACCATTGCCGTCCGGGATGTCCGGGTTTGCCCCTTTATCCAACAGCAGATTGATTATTTTCACATTGTTTTTCTCTTTCAGGTCTGGCTTTTGAAAGTTGAGGACAGCCTGAATCAAGGGTGTGTAATTGAATGTACTTACGGCATTTACATTGGCTCCACGTTGTACAAGCAGTTCAACCATTTCGAGCATCATGGTCTCCATCAGCGGAGTGTAATGACCATCCTGATCGGTGCCTTCGATATTGGCTCCTTCGTCGAGCAGGTATTTCGCCATCGCGACCTGGTTGGAAACCACGGCCCAATGCAGGGAAGCACTGATCACCTCATCTTTTATGCCAAGGCTTACTGCTCTTGCCAGAAGTAACTTTGCAGATTCGATATTCCCTGCTATGGCGGCATTATCCAAGGCATTCGGCGATGCCCTGTAGGCAAGCTGGCGCAACGAGATGTTTGCCCCTTTGTCGATCAGATACTTTACGGCATCAGGATATTTTCGCGCAGCCATCATCAGCGCAGTCTCACCTCCCTTATTTTGAAGATCCAGTTTTGCCCCTTTATCGGCAAGAAGCTTCAGTATTTCGAAATTTGGCACCGCACCCATCAAGGCTGTTACACCAGACCTGCTTTGAATATTCAATTTCGCTCCCCGATCGATTAAAAATTTCGCGGCTTCAGTATTCATCACACTCAGCATCAGCGTCGTATTTCCTCCGCTTTCATCCAACGATCCATCCCAACGGAGATACTCGTCCTGTGCATCAATGAGGGCCCCTTTATCGAGTAAGGCTTTCATATACTCCAGCGGTTTTTCAAGTTCTGTTGTCCGGTGTAAAGCCATATATTTCCACGATACTTCAGGCATGGAGCGTATGTTCCATACATTGACTTTGATCCCTTTGACATTCAGGAACATCCGGAACGCCTCTATATTATCACATTCTATCGGAAATGTCAAAGCGGATTGTTTATGGTATACTGTGTTTACGTCATAACCCTTGTCCAGCAAAGCTTTTACCACATTGTTATTTTTGTCACGGATTGCATTGGCCATGTCCTGGGCAAGCAATCTGTCGGGACCATACCAGGTAAAAAGAAAGATATACAGGATAGTTCCTGTAAAGATTGTTTTTTTCATGTTGCGTATCATATTTTGCCGTGTCAGAAAATGCATTGTACATAAAAAACTTTCGAGCCACTTTAAAAGGATGGCTTTGATTTCTAAAAAAGTAAAACCCGGGCCAGGATATTTAATCCTTGATACAGCGGACCGAAGCGCCTGCTGTTTTCGCCCCGTCTCCATGACGCTCAGCGCTTTCACAACATGCCTGAAGCATTCTTCCCCAGGAAAAACTTGAATTTGACTGCGATCCCGTCCAGAAATAGGCATCAATTGCATCAAAGTATCCTCCAATGTCGGCTCTGTAACCACCCGGTAACGCGGTAAATCCACTACTGTTGGTGGCGCCTGCATTGGGTTCCGACCAAAGGCCAGTCCCCGACTGTATCGTCCCCGTGGCTTTCATTTTACCCCCAGCCACTATCTCTCCCCCCAAAAAGTCAGTCAAGGTTGTCCATTCAAAGTCTGTGGGTATATGCCATCCATCAGGACAGATGCCCTGTACGCCCCCTGTGGTATCGTATTGCATCATTTCATTCCATTGGTACAAACCACCGAAAAAATCGCAATTGGAATCGAGATCATTATAACAATATTTTTCAATAATATTATTGTCAGTTTGATCTGATGCTCCATTTATTCTCGTTCCAACATTCAGGTTTTGCGCCATCCATATCTGTTCGCTTTTCTCTCCGGAACAGCCTTTTTTCCCAGTCATAATGGAAAGTGTCGGATAGTTATGGCCTTCGGCATCGGTGCATTGTAAAAAGTTAGCAACAACTGTCTGGCTTTGTGTGGGAATAGTGGGAATAACGGTAGAAAAAATGCCGGAATAGAAGGTAAATATAAGCTGGTTTCCGTCATGGAATGGCATGGGTACGATGGATTGTGTGCTTTTTACGATGTTTTTTACCAACAACTTGACATTCCCGCTGATGTAATTAATTGCCGGGTTACTTTGGGCTGTTCCCAGGCAAACCAGTTTCCGGCTATAAAAACAATCGCTTGATCGTACATGTATTGTATAAACTCCGCTTTTCAGTCCGCTGACAGCATACCTGTGATAACCCGCAGTCAATATATTTCCAGTTTTAACTGCCAGTTTGCCCTCAATATCATTTAACTCAATGATCACGAAACCATCATTCATGGTTAAAAATTCTATATAACTTTCATAAATCATCGGGTTTGGATAGATCTGAAGAAATTTACTGCTTGTTTTCTCAATAGTGTCCATGCCAACCGGCAATACAAGGTGTAGTATATCTGTTCCGGCAAGTGTCAGGGTTATCCCCAGGGAAAGATTTTCAACTTTCACCGAGTCAACCGTGGTACTGGCGCCACTTCCCTCAAAACCAATCAGGTAGTCCTGTGCCTGCAGGTTCACCATGAAAAACAGTAATACGATTAAAATTGGAGTTGCTTTCATCATTTCGTTTTATTTGCTGTTATAACCGCGCTTTTTGAAAAAAGTTGCAAAATCTGACTCTCTCTTCTGAAGCTAAACGGTCATAGGGTTTGATTTTTCGGCTTGCATTTAATGTATGATTTGGTCTCTGAGATAATTTCCCAGCAAGCAGAATGATTGACTTTCTGCTTGGCCAATTCCCTTGGCTGATGTCCGTCTTCAAGGACCAATATCCCTTCCGGCCTTGTAATTCTGCAAAGTTCCTTCAGAAAAGTGTCTGTATCCTTTACCATATGGAACATGTCCAAAGCATAGATCAGGTCAGCGGTCTGGGATGGAATACCGACCGATTTTCCATCGGTAAGGATGGAATGAACATTTTTAAGATGATGTTTGCAGGCGATTTTGTCAGCTGCTTCAACGGCCAGTTGGTGAATGTCAACCGCATAAACAGTTCCCTGATCACCAACCAGTTCCGAGGCTGGTTTTAAATATCTGCCCGTTCCGCATCCCCAATCGACGACGGTCTGTCCTTTCCGGATATCGAAAGCATCGAGTTTCCGGTCCGGAGACATAAAAATATCGGCAACATCAAACATGAAAGCCATGATTTTGAATGCCCAGTCCGGCATTCTGTCCATTTCGTTGCCATACATTACTTTTTTCATTTTCTATTGAAATTGGTTGTAAAGTTAATCATTATCATAAATTGTTCAGAACAAAAGAAAAGCCACCCTTATGGAGCGGCTTAATTCGTAAGACGAGTTATGTTTTGAGTTTAGATCCCATCTGAAAAATCAGCAACAGAGGGCGTAAAAACCACTGCGAAGATGGTCATTGTTGCTTTCATTTTTTTCTAATCGATGGATTATTTATCTTCCCTGTTGTCTTTATAAAATCTTTACACTTCGGGGATCAGCGCGGAATATTATAGTTATGATTTCAGCGTTCCGCTTTATAGCGGATAAGCCGCTTTTCGAATGTGTTGGGATGGTTCAGGAAGAGATAAGTTTCAGTAACCTTTCCGACTTCATTTGAATAATAGGTATTCAAGTATCTTGGATTGGGGATTCCTGGGAGGTCCGTAGGCGTTTCGATCGTTCCTTTATAGTTGAGCACACTGAATAAACCGGCAGGAACCCTGATAGCCTCATCAATCCTTTCCATACGATATTTCAGTGAGTACACAGTATCCCCGCTGATCACTTCAGTTTTTGAAGCAAGAACATCAATGAAATTAGTTTTGGAGAATTTGATGGTCCCCTGGGCATTGACGATGTAATCACCTGAATCCTTGAGTATTTCGATAATTCCCCAATGTTCATTGTAGGGATAGTTTGTTCCTTGAAAGACATAGTATTGTTTCCCATTAATCATGGTATCGCTGGTGATCACAACGCTGTCCGTTCTTACCTGTTCGGTAGCAATACCCAGCGTGTCAATGACATAGTGTTGATAAACCCAATAATTGCCGACTTTCATCGGCAAGTAATCTGTTACAATTCCAAGATCATCGACGGGAGTGGTCGTTTCGTTTTCCTTGCAGGAAACCAACAGGGACATCATAAGTCCCCAAAGCCATAATTTTCTCATTTTGATGAAGTTTAAGGTTAAACATAGGGTTTACAAAACGAGTAAATACCGGCAATAAATGGAGGGATTTGTTATCATAAACGGGAAAAATGTATTATTATTTTTTTATTGAATGAAAAATACTTTTTCAATGACCTTATTGAGAATTGAGACACAAGTATCAGCCTATAGTAGAACAATTATGGATAAGACCAACCAACAGTACGCATATCACCAACTCACCATTACACTTCGGGAAATTAAGTGATAAAAATTAATCATTCCAATGTTGTCTTTATAAAATCTTTACACTTCGGGGATCAGTTCTGAACAAAACATTTATTATTTCAGATGCAACTTTGCCTCGCATTAATTCATTTTGATTATGACAATATTGGAACTGATCCAGGTCATTCTTTTCTTCGTCCTTCTGATTGTATTAACCCCGCTTTTGGGCAACTTCATGTATAAGGTATTTACACCGCAAAAACACTTTTTAATTCCTTTGCTGGGATGGCTTGAGCGCCTGACCTATAAGTTATGCAGAATTGACCCTGAAGAGGAAAACAACTGGAAATCATATGCATTTAACCTGCTTCTGTTTAACCTTGCAGGTTTCCTGTTCCTCTTCCTGATTCAGCTCCTGCAATCTCATCTTCCCCTGAATCCTGCCAATCTCCCTGATATTCCCTGGCATTCCGCTTTTAATACTGCGGTAAGCTTTATAACGAATACAAACTGGCAGAGCTATGCCGGGGAAACAACCATGGGTGTTTTTGTTCAGATGATCGGCCTTACCGTACAGAATTTTGTCAGTGCAGCAACAGGAATTGCGGTACTGCTTGCCCTGATCAGGGGATTGTCGCGAAAAACCACTGAACAGCTGGGTAATTTCTGGGTTGATCTTACCCGTTCAACGATCTATGTTTTATTGCCTTTGGCGATCCTGTTCTCCGTTGTTCTGGTAAGTCAGGGTGTTATCCAGAATTACCACGCTAACCTTTCCGTTCAAACCCTGACCGGAAAAACACAGGTGATTCCCATGGGGCCGGTTGCTTCTCAGATTGCTATCAAACAGATTGGTACCAATGGAGGTGGTTATTTCAATGCCAGCAGCGCTCATCCCTTTGAAAATCCGACACCTTTCAGCAATTTCCTGGAAATGCTGGCCATCCTGCTGATCCCTGCTTCACTCACTTTCACTTATGGAAAAATGACCGGGTCGGTGCGTCATGGCTGGACCATATTTTCAGCCATGTTCATTTTACTTCTCACCGGTTTGTGCATTTCATTATATGCCGAATACCATGGAAATCCACAATTCGGTAATCATGCCCTGATGGAGGGAAAAGAAACAAGATTCGGAATCACCAACAGCATTATCTGGTCCGTTTTAACTACCGCAGCCTCCAATGGCTCGGTCAACGCGATGCACGACAGCCTTTCTCCACTGGCCGGGATGATGGCCATGCTGAATATTATGCTTGGAGAGGTCATTTTCGGAGGAGCCGGTGCAGGAATGTACGGGATGGTGATTTTTATCATCCTCACTGTCTTCATTGCTGGGCTTATGGTCGGTCGAACACCGGAGTATCTGGGAAAGAAAATTGAAGCTTTCGAAGTACAGATGACCTTAATAGCCATTCTCGCTCCGAGTATCATGATCCTGGCTTTTTCTGCCTGGGCATCATCAGCTTCAACGGGGCTGGCCGGATTGAACAATGCAGGGCCACATGGACTTTCAGAGATCCTCTATGCCTTCAGCTCTGCTGCCGGAAACAACGGAAGCGCTTTCGCGGGGCTGAATGCCAATACGGTTTTTTACAACCTTACCCTGGGATTTGTCATGCTGATCGGACGCTTTGGAGTTATCCTGCCTGTACTGGCAATTGCCGGCAGCCTGGCACGTAAAAATATCACTCCTGATTCTTCAGGAACCTTTCGAACCGATAACTGGCTTTTCATCACTTTCCTGATTGGGGTCATTTTAATCCTTGGAGGATTGACCTTCTTTCCTGCACTGTCGATGGGACCCATCCTTGAACATCTTTTGTTAAACCAGGGAATTACCTTCTAATTGTTTAGGAAATGAGTTCAAAAAGAAATATCAGTCTGTTCAACAGAAAGATTTTAGTACAAGCACTGAAAGAGAGCTTCTGCAAATTAAATCCTTTACAGCTGATCAAAAACCCCGTGATATTTATCGTTGACATTGGTGCCGCCCTGACCACTATCATTGTAATATATGGGCTGCTGAACGGGAACTTTTCATCGTTCAACTTTCAGATCGCAGTCTGGCTGTGGTTCACCGTATTATTTGCCAATTTCTCAGAAGCCGTTGCTGAAGGCCGTGGAAAAGCACAGGCAGACAGTTTAAGGAAAAACAGGACACAAACGCAGGCAAGAAAAAGAGTGGGAAATAAAGAAGTAATGGTTTATGCCACTGATCTCAGGAAAGGCGATATTGTTTTTTGTGCTGCAGGAGATATCATTCCATCTGATGGTGAAGTCATCGATGGCATATCCAGTGTTGATGAATCGGCCATCACAGGTGAATCGGCACCGGTGATCCGGGAAAGTGGTGGCGACAGATCGGCAGTTACCGGTGGCACTAAAGTGATCAGCGATAACATTCTCATCCGCATTACTTCCGAACCCGGTGATACATTTATCGACCATATGATTGCCCTGGTGGAAAGTGCCAAGCGCCAAAAGACCCCGAATGAAATTGCGCTATCAATCCTTCTTTCCGGATTATCCATTGTTTTCATTTCTGCCGTTGTGACCTTACCCGCCTTTTACGGCTATAATTTACATGCCTCCCTCCAGCCTTCTTCCCGGAACCTTACCATCCCGGTGCTCATTGCCCTTCTTGTTTGCCTGATACCCACAACCATAGGTGGCTTGCTGAGTGCGATCGGGATCAGTGGTATGGACCGCCTCCTGCAGCGGAATGTCATTGCAACAAGCGGAAAAGCCATAGAAGCAGCCGGCGATGTGGATGTGTTGCTTCTGGATAAAACGGGTACGATAACCTTAGGTAACAGAATGGCAACCGATCTGATCCCTGCCGATGGAGTCAGTGTGGAAGAACTTGCCGGCGCTGCACAGCTGTCGTCCCTGACGGACGAAACCCCCGAAGGAAGATCCATCGTAATTCTCGTGAAAGAAAAATTTAACCTGAGGGGAAGGGATGTCAACAGGTTGAAAGCCAATTTCATTCCTTTCACCGCCCAGACACGGATGAGCGGTGTTGACATCAGTGATGTGGATATTGTTCACCAGATCAGGAAAGGCTCTGCAGATGCCATTCGCAGTTTTATTCAAAGCAACAATGGATTCTATCCCCAGCAAATGCAGGATGTCGTTACCGATATTTCAAAGCAGGGCGGCACACCGCTGGTAGTGGCCGAAGACAATAGGGTACTGGGGGTGATCTGCCTGAAGGATATCGTTAAAGGTGGGATCAGACAAAGGTTTGCAGAACTCCGTAAAATGGGCATCAGGACGGTGATGATCACCGGCGACAATTCACTGACTGCAGCAGCCATAGCAGCCGAAGCCGGAGTTGATGATTTTATGGCTGAAGCAAAACCTGAGGATAAACTGCAAAGGATACGGGAAGAACAGGCAAATGGCCATCTGGTCGGAATGATTGGCGATGGAACCAATGATGCACCTGCACTGGCTCAGGCTGATATTGGAATTGCCATGAACACAGGCACTCAGGCTGCACGTGAAGCGGGCAATATGGTTGATCTTGACAGCAATCCGACAAAACTTATTGAAGTAGTTGAAGTAGGAAAACAACTGCTGATGACCCGGGGTGCTTTGACTACTTTCAGCATTGCCAATGATGTGGCAAAGTATTTTGCCATTATTCCTGCCATTGCTTTATCACTCTACTCAGGAAAAACAGGTGTCGGGCCGCTTTCAGCCCTTAATATTATGAAACTGGGATCTCCTCAAAGCGCTATTCTCAGTGCAGTCATTTTTAATGCTATCATCATCATACTATTGATTCCATTGGCGCTGAAGGGTGTAAAATACAGGCCTGTTTCCGCGACCACGGTGCTGACAAGGAATTTACTGATATACGGACTGGGTGGTATCCTGGTCCCCTTCATGGGTATAAAAATTATAGACTTTTTAATCAACATGACTTTTTGATATGAAATCATTGATCATTGCACTCAGAATCTTCCTGTTCTTTACTGTGCTTACCGGAATTGCCTATCCATTGCTGGTTACCGGGATTGCCGGGCTGATGTTCCCTTCAAAAGCCAATGGCAGCATGATCTTTAAAAACGGGCAACCCATAGGCAGCCTGCTTATCGGCCAATCTTTTGATTCGGCTGACATTTATTTCACATCCCGTCCTTCAGCAATCGCATACCATCCGCTGCCATCAGGAGGATCCAATTTGGGACTGACAAACAGGAAACTGAAAGACCAATTCGATAGGAGAAAAGAACAATTTCTCCGGGTCAATTTGCTGGATGCCCATACAGAGATCCCTTCCGAAATGCTGTTTGCGTCGGCCAGCGGACTGGATCCGCATATTTCACCGGAAGCAGCCCTGCTGCAGGCCGGTAGAATATGCAGGGCACGAAATTTTTCACTTCCACAGGAGATCCGGCTGAAAAAGATGATCAGCCAGATGACTGAGTCACCGCAATTTTTATGTCTGGGACAGAAAAGGATCAATGTTTTATTGCTAAATTTAGAGACCGATAAGATAAAATGAGTGATCGCGAAAATAAAAGACCTGATCCCGATGAATTGCTGGCTTCTCTGATCCGGGAGGAAACAAAAAGCAGCCGGGGGAAACTCCATATATTTTTCGGTATGTGCGCCGGGGTTGGCAAAACGTATTCCATGCTGAAGGTGGCCAGGGAAGAAAAACAAAAAGGGGCAGATATTATCATAGGTTACGTGGAAACGCACAACCGTAAGGAAACAGCCGAACTCGCCGAAGGATTTGAGTTGATCCCACGAAAAAGCATGGAATACCGGTCTGCGGTAATTGAGGAAATGGATATCGATGCAATCCTTTCACGCGAACCGGAAACGGTCCTCGTGGATGAGCTTGCCCATTCCAATGCACCGGGTTGTCGCCATTCCAAACGCTACCAGGATGTTATTGAATTACTGGATAACGGGATCAATGTTTACTCCACGCTGAATGTTCAGCACCTTGAAAGCCGGTCAGAAACCGTGGCCCAGATCACCGGGGTTATTGTGAGGGAAACGGTACCCGATGATGTTTTTGAAACGGCAGATGAAGTCGAAATCGTGGACCTTCCCCCCGACGAACTCCTGCAAAGAATGTATGAAGGAAAAGTTTACACTGCCGACAAGTCAAAGGAAGCCATTGAGAATTTTTTCCGCAAGGGCAATCTTACGGCCTTACGTGAAATGGCCCTCCGGATTGTGGCAGAGCGGGTTGATAAGCAACTGCATGATTACATGCAGATAAACAGGATCAAGGGGCCCTGGAAATCCGGTCTTTCACTGCTTGTGGCCATGGATTACCGCCAACAATCCATGCGCCTTTTACGCTGGGCAAAAAATCTATCCTATTCCATGGGAGCCTCCATCCAGGCAATTTATGTGGAAACCCTGTATAAACTGACACCCAAAGAAAGAGAGCAGCTGGATAAGAATTTCAACCTGGCCAAACAGCTCGGAATACAATTCAGGATAGTGACAAACCGCGATACCGTCAAGGCGATCGTTGATTTTGCCCAAAAGGAAAATGTCACCCATATCATTGTCGGAAAACCGAGAATCCGGAACATCCGCTCCATGTTCAAACTCGGGAATTTTGTGAACCGCCTGATCCGTTTCAGCGGTAATATTGATGTATATATTCTTGGCGCCGATAAACAGGCAAAAGATTATTACCGGAAAAAAGTTTCCATCCCTCCATTCACTTCTAACCTTGCTCAGTATTTTGTAAGCTCTTTATTTGTTGTTCTGACATCCATTGTTTTTTACCTCCTGAAAGATTATCTGGGATACCAGGTCGTTTCTTTCGGATTATTGTTCCTGGTTTCAATGCTTGCCCTTTTCTATGGAACCGGACCAATTCTTCTTGCGGCCATCGAAAGTTCACTGATCTGGGATTATTTCTTCATCCCCCCTCAGTTTACCTTGCATATCGGACAGCCAGTTGATCTTTTAATGCTGGTGATGTTCTTCATCATCGCCCTGTTAAACGGTATATTGACTTCAAGGGTGAGACGGCAGGAGAAAAAAATCAGAACCCGTGAAGAAAGAACCCATGCGCTTTACCAGCTTACAAAAGACCTTACAGCTTCTTCAGGCATGGAAGACGTCACAAAAATTGCCTTGCGGTATATCAAAAAGTATTTCCGGTTTAGTTGTGTTATTTTACTGAATAATGAAAATGGCCGGCTCGAAAGTCCTTTAAAAGAGGATCAGGAAATCCTCTTCACCGAAAACGATCTGAGTGTTGCTGCTTGGGTTTTTAAACATAAGACCAAAGCCGGAAAACATACGGATACATTGCCCTCGGGAAAATATACATTTTTCCCCCTGGCCGGAAATAGCGGGAACATGGGAGTGATTGCAGCCGAACAGCTTACTTTGTTTACCCAGGGCGAAGAACAATTCTGGGAGGCATTTCTTTCTCAGATTTCCGGTAAATACGAAAGGGAAGTATTGAGAGAAGCTGCCAGAAAAGGATATATCCTGAATGAATCAGATAAACTTTACAAAACGCTTTTCAATTCTATCTCCCATGAACTGCGGATACCGGTTACCACGATCATGGGCGCCTCCGACACTTTACTGGCCCAGGAATATCCCGAAGATACCCGGCAGCGGCTTTATGCACAGATCAACCTCGCATCCGTACGACTGAACCGCCTGATCGAAAACCTGCTCAATATGTCCCGCCTGGAATCAGGTCTCATCTCACCTAATCCCGATTGGTGCGATGTGCGCGATCTGGCAAATAAGGTGATCAATGCCCTCGAACAGGAACTGAAACCCTTTAAAAAAGCCCTTATCATTCCGGCTGATATGCCCCTGGTTCGTTTTGATTATGGCCTGACGGAGCAAGCTGTTTATAACCTCCTGCTGAATGCCACGCAGTATGCTCCCCAGGGAAGCCGCATCAGGTTGAAAATGTTTTACGACAATGGAAACCTGGTTATCCAGGTGATGGACAGGGGAAATGGATTCCCGGAATCCGACCTGTCGTCCATCTTCAACAAATTCTACAGGGGAAAAGATGCGCTCGCGGGAGGAACCGGCCTGGGACTTTCTATCGTCAAAGGATTTGTGGAAGCCCAGAAAGGAAAGGTCATTGCTGAAAACAGGGAAAATGGAGGCGCCAGGTTCACCCTCAGGATTCCGGTGGAAATATCAGCATTTTTGCCTGATTTAAAAGATTGAAAATATGCCAGCAGATACCATACTTATCATTGACGATGAAATCCAGATCAGAATGCTGCTGGAGATCACACTATCAGCCAAAGGTTATCACATTGTTGAAGCATCAACAGGAAAAGAGGGACTGATGCTTGCCGCATCACTCCTCCCTGCCTGTATCATCCTTGACCTGGGTCTTCCCGATATGGACGGGCATGATGTATTGAAAAGGCTCAGGGACTGGTATTTTAAACCGGTCATCATCCTCTCCGTCAGGAATACGGAGGAGGAAATTGTCAGAGCCCTCGATGGCGGAGCCAACGACTATCTTACCAAGCCTTTTCGTACCGGCGAACTGAACGCAAGGATACGGATGGCCATACGGCAAAGCCAGGGAATCATTGTGACACCCGTCGTGAATATCGGCTCCCTTTCGGTTGACCTTGAAAACCATATTGTACGTAAAAATGATGCGATGGTCAAGCTGACTCCCACAGAATTCTCCCTTCTGGCCTTATTTGTAAAATTTGAAGGCAGGGTACTGACCCATCAGTTCATCCTGAAAGAAATCTGGGGCATGGGCCATAGCGAACAAACCCAGTATCTACGGGTATTTATGGCACAATTGAGAAAAAAAATCGAAGATAACCCGCTGAAACCAAATCTGTTGATTACCGAATCAGGCATCGGGTACAGGTTTGGAGGATAAAATCATAATCTAATCGGGCTGTACAGCCTTGTAAATCATCTCCCTGAATTCTCTGAAGACCGGATAATAGAAATTCGGAACAAACTGGGTCATCAGGATCATGACCATGTCTTCTTTCGGATCAATATAAAAATAGGTATTCCCCGAACCCGACCACCAGTATGAATTAAGAGAACCAGGCCAGTCTGCCCGGGTGGTATCGGTCAGTATGGCAAAACCGAAACCGAATCCCATCCCCTTCATCAGGGGACCGAAGAAATCATCCTCAGGCATAATCTCCTTGGTCAGATGGTTTGCAGTCATCAACCCGACGCTTTGGCTTTTCAAAAGTCGCACACCATGGTATTCCCCTTTATTCAGCAACATCTGCGAAAAAGCCATGTAATCTTCAGCCGTTGAATAAAGACCTCCGTTCCCGGATAAGAATTCCGGCGGCTTCGAAATATCGCTGGTATCGGTGATGATGACTTTTAATCCTAAAGAATCATCCGGACAATATACCGCGGCAAGCTGTGATACCTTTTCTTTCGGGACACAGAAGCCGCTATTCTGCATCTTCAGGGGAATGAAAATATTCTCTTTAAAAAAGACATCCAGGGATTTACCTGAAATAATTTCTACCAGGTATCCCAGGACATCGGTTGACCTGCCGTAAACCCATTTTGTCCCTGGCTGGTACAGAAGCGGGATTCTGGCTAATTTCCTGATCATATCATGTAAACTGCCTCCCGAAAGATCGGCTGTCCTGTACAAGGAATCAACCGGACTTTCACCCCAGCCGCTGCCCAAACCCGAGGTATGCATCAGGAGATCCCTGATCGTCATGGACCGGGTCGGAGCCTCCAGGTGAAAGCCATCCTTATCCAGGGATGAAAACACTTTCAGATCCTTAAATTCAGGGATGTATGTTGAAACGGCATCGTCCAGTTTGAAGTGACCCTGCTCATACAACATCATAACCGCCACGCTTGTAACGGGCTTGGTCATGGAGGCCAGCCTGAAGATGGCATTGAACTGCATGGGTTTGTCAACATCCATCAGCCCGTATTTCTCGCAGCAGACAATTTCCCCATGCCGGGCCACCATGGCGATAAGCCCAGGTAGTTTGCGCTCATCGATATACTTTTTCAGGGCTGAGGTATTAATCCTGCCTTCATTCTGGGAGTAACAGCCAAGGCTGAAGAGAAGAAAGCACAATACAATCCGGCTTTTCATAGTAAAAGGAATCAACCCACCAAGATATCAAATATTCTGATACCTCGTGAAGAAAAAGCGAAATGCAGATATTCAGTTATATCATTACTTTATCTTAACCCTTATGTGCATTCGCCAGATTTTGAACGTATATTTGTTACTGTAATATTTCACCCCATGACGAGGTTGTATATTATAGATGATCATTACCTGATCATTGAAGGATTATATTCAGCCTTTGATCTTGATTCTGACGATTTTAAGGTTGTCGGAGGAAGCCTGACCGTTGATGAAGCCTTAAAAACGATGGATCCGGGAAATGTTGACATACTGTTGCTGGATCTTTTTATCGGTCATTCTGATCCTATCAGCAACCTTTGCGGAATAAACACAAGCTTTCCCGGACTCCCCGTTGTCATTATCTCACACGAAAGCTGCCTGTTATGGCAGGTGGAGATGTTCCGCCACGGGATCAAAGCATACATCAATAAAGAGGAACCCAAATCAGAAATGATCAGGAAGCTGAATGTTGTCTCATCCGGAGAAGTGGTGATGCCCGACGAAGTAGCCAGGGTACTCCTTACCCCCAAGGATGAAAAAAGCACCTCCGGCTATTTTTCCGATTTCAAAGAAATCATCACGGCATTATCCTTCGGCCTGACCGTAAAAGAAATAGCAGCCAAAATGAAACAATCCGATTCAGCCATAGAGAAAAAGCTGCAGGGAATCCGCAAATGCTATGATGCAAAAACCAATTCAGAACTGGTTTACAAAGCCATGATCAAATTAACAGTCAATTAATTACCCCCTCCCACTTTCCGATTTCCGGAATTTTTTTTACGGAAATATACTCTTGGAGTTGAAACTCTAATGTTATATTATTGCCAGGACCAAGGAAGTATAATATATTCTAAATCAATCCCATTATGAGAGCGCTACTTGTTTTAGTAATAATCTCTTGCTTTTGCTGGAATACTGCTGACGGCCAGCAGGCTTCCGATGTTCTTGAACGTGGTATAACCATAAAGCAAAACCAGAAACTCTTTTTAAAATATGAAGCCGGGGTGTTAAAATATGATATAGCTGAAGACCGCCCTGATAATTATTTGACCCTCCCTGATTCGGCTCTCTTCCTGCCAAAAAATATCGGGGTGAATGTTTATATGAGACCTCTCAATCCAGTTAATTTCTCTGTTACAAATGAAGTGACCTTTGTCCCGGATCAAATAGAAGCAAAGGCAACCGAAGTGTTTGATCAGATAACTGGACTTTTAGGTAAAATGGACAAAAACTGGAACGAAACCATTCTAAAATACAAAAAGGCAAACGCTAATCAAAAAGAATTTTATGATAACCCACCATTATGTTGGACGCAGTATAATAATCTAAAACTGACATATTTTGGTATTAAGGAGAAACTTGATTCAGGCAACGTTATCCAGAAGCAAATCATCTCATCATTTAACTTGCTCGAAGCCCTCACATTTGAGGAATCCCTTAGCACCCGGGACTCAATAGATCTGATTGGGAAGCAAGTTTCTGAAGTCGAGGTGCATTTTGATTCTGTAAAAACCCTGTTAGATTTATTGAAAACTCAAGTGAAAAAGTATTCCTGCAATGACTTTGCAGATTCTCTGATCGTAAAACATGTATTCAAGGATATAATCAAAGAACTTACGGATGAATATGACCGGCAGAAGGTTCGTTATCAGAACCTTAAAAATGTCCTTGACCTTGTTGATAAAGCTTGCAAAGAGGCTTCGGTTAGTAAAGATGGCTATCAATGGTATGTTTTCATTAAGGAAGTTGAAGTACAAAGAGGAAAGATTTCTAAACTTGCTGTTAAGGTTAATCAGTCAGGTTACGTGTTAGTAGATGGTGAGATTGTGGCAAACAAACTGATTGAAAAAGTTAATCGGGTAATCAGTTTCCGTAAGTTCAATCTCTTTATCCCCGAAGTGTCAGCGGGTGTAGCCTATACTAATTTGAATTTTCCAAAATACAGTACCGAGGCGGATTCTCTGGGACAACAATATGTGGCCGATGCGGGAAATGAGAATTTTAAAAGGTTGTCCATTAATGCTATGCTGAACATCGTAGGCTTTATCCCAAACTCCATGGTTCAGCCATTTTTCCAACTTGGCGTTGGAGTTAATGCCAACTATCCAACGATTTTAACTGGAATTGGTTTAAGATTAAATTTTGTTCCGTTAAAAAGACTGGCCCTGTCATTTGGATGCGCTTCGACATGGATCCAACAGCTTGACAAGTTAAAAGTTGGCGACAAAGTATCGGGAGAGGCAGAAGTATCAAAGGATTTGAAATACCAGTTCAATTGGCCACCAAAACCATATATCGGAATTCAATACAATTTTTAATCCCGGACCCATGAAGATCATAACATTAATTTTATTTGGCTCAGGCATTTCTGTATTATTCGTTTCCTGTATATCATCCTTGAAAATAGAAACCCCGGTAAATATTGTCAATCAGGAAAATTTCGAAGGTAGAAAAATTGAGTTTTCAGGAGGAAATACATTTAAAATGAATTTTCCAGGAAAGGGAGGTTGCCTGAATATTAAGTGTAATACCTTAATTTTAACCAGCACTAAAAATAATGAATTTGTCTGTACTTTTAACGGGAACGGCAACAAGCTAATGATTGAATGCAACAAGCTAATAAATAATGGGAGAGCAGTTTTTATAAATTCAGATGCTAAAGCAGATAGCGACAATTTTGTTCAGATTAAATATAAGAAGTTCAAAGGGAAAGGGACCATCAAAACAGACAGTGTTTCGAGTGTTAAATCTATCCAGTTATTAATGAGAGGGAGATAGTAAATACAGGCAGTTTGACCTGCTATGTTGTTCAAATAGTGTTTGTTTTTCCCTGCTGATAACCTTCTCTCAAGGCTCTGGTCGATAAGTCAGCCTTTGGCCGGCGTGTCGCCGAAATGACCCTGGTACCTTATTTCACGATTCCCGACTCAACGATCTCAGGTTTTCCAAAGCATCAGGGGCAAACTGAAGCACCGGTTGGATGGTTTCGCAGGCTTGCAGACTGTCACATTCCCCGCAGGTCGAGAACCCTTTTGAACCGGCACACTTCCTGATCGCGCATTCGCTCCAGTGGACTATTTTAACGCCCTCCACCCGGCAGCCCGTGCAGTTGATCATTTCGGGAGTGATCCCGGGGGCATTATACATCACTTTCCATTTTTCGGCAGTCTGCCGTCTCAGTTCATCGTCGTTTGAAAGCGTAGCGATCCTGGCATCACAGGTAACGCAATTCAATCCGCAGCAGGAGATCAATTTTTCCATAATCGATAATTGTTGTAAATGATTTTTTAAATTAAAAACAGGCTGATGATTAAAATCTAATCACAAACCAGACCTCCAATATAGGAAAAATAATTATGCCATACATTCTGGACTAAGAAAACAATGCAGGAATGCAGACAATGCAGACAATGCAGGAATGCAGGAATGCAAATCGCAGCTTATAACTCACCAGCTCACCAGCTCATAATACAGGTCGCTTATCGCTTCCCGTTCTTAAATCCAACCGGCTCCCGGGGTTCATTTTTCTTTTCGATCAGTTGCCTGATAGTTTCGAAGATCAGCTGTATGTTTTCATCATGAACGCCAAGGGTTCTCTCTAGTTCTTCGATTTTTTTGGCAAGATCCCGGTTGATTTCAATAAATTCACGAAGCTTTATAAAAGCACGCACAACAAAAATGCTGGCATTGATGGCTTCTTCGCTGTTTAAAACCGAAGCAAGCATGAGTGCTCCATGTTCAGTAAACACATAAGGTAAAAACTTCCTGTGGATTCCTCTTCTGTTATGACCTTTCTGTTTTCCAGGTAAATTCTTTAAGGTCACAATTTGTGACCTTAGAGAAACCCATTCCTCTTGAGTTAGTTGAAAAATGAAATCACCTGGAAAGCGTTTTTGATTTCTTTTTACAGCCTGGTTTAAAACCTTTGTTTCAACATTGTAGATACTTGCCAGGTCGTTGTCAAGCATGACTTTTTTCCCGCGGATATAAAAAATCATTGAAACTATATCTCTGGTTTGCATCTCGTGATTTAACATAATTCGACTTATTAATTCCGTTTCAGCTTAATCCGGAAAAACAGGAAAAGTAATACCCCTTGGTGAAAAAATGCTAGAATGCAGGAATGCAAACAATGCAGGAATGCACGAATGCAAATCACAGCTCATAACTCACCAGCTCACCAGCTCACCACCTCGCCAACTCAAAAAGTTATCAACATAAAAACGTCTAATTTTTTTACACTTCAAATTAAGTCTGTTTTCATATTTGACTGTATAATATGCAATTAGATTCTGGCATTGTTTTTGTTTAGACCAAAAATCGTGAAACCAGCCTAAGTAATTCACATTCAAAAATTTGGTAATTCCATTTATGTTCGCCAATTTTGTTAAGGAATTAACAAATGGTTGACTATGTCTAAATTCCAGGAACTTTCCTCTTTGATCTGGAGTGTGGCGGATGATGTGCTGAGGGGATTGTTCAAACCCCATGAATACGGTGATGTAATACTTCCCTTTGTGATCCTGCGAAGGCTTGATTGTGTGATCGAGCCGCGGAAGGATGAGGTTTACGCTCTGTACGAAGAATACAAGACCAGGTTGGAGGACCCATCTCCGGTGATCAAAAGCCGGATCAATGCCGAGTTTTACAATACGTCGAAGTATGATCTTTCGCGGCTGAAGCAGGATCCGAAGAATGTGTTTATCAATTTCCGCAATTATATTAACGGGTTTTCGAAGAATGTTTACGATATCATCGAGAATTTCCAGCTGGATAAGCCGGTGGATAAGCTGCATAAGAACAACCGCCTGTTCCTGCTGGTCGAGAAGTTCAGTTCGGTGGACCTGCACCCCGATGTGGTGGATAACCATACCATGGGGCAGATCTTCGAAGAGCTTCTGAGGAAGTTCTCCGAAATGAGCAACGAAACCAGCGGGGAGCATTACACCCCCCGCGACATCGTGAGGCTGCTCGTGGCCCTGGTGTTTTCGGGCGACAAGGAAGACCTGCAGGGCAAGGGCAAGATCCGCTCGGTGTTCGATCCCTGCTGCGGCACCGGCGGTATGCTCACCATCGGCAAGGACTGGGTGCTCGAGAATATCAATCCGCAGATAGAAATCAAGATATACGGGCAGGAACTCAATCCGCAGACCTATTCCATCTGCAAATCCGACCTGCTCATCTCGGGCGAGAACCCCGACCACATCAGGCTCGGCTCCTCCCTGGGCGAAGACGGGTTCACGGGCGAGAAGTTCGACTATATGATCACCAATCCGCCCTTTGGCGTATCCTGGAAAAGCGAAGAAGAGTTCGTGACGGCCGAAGCGCAGAATCCCAACGGAAGGTTTTTCGCCGGCACACCGCGCACATCCGACGGTTCCCTGCTATTCCTTCAGCATATGATCTCCAAGATGGAGGAAAAAGGATCGCGCATCGGCATCGTGTTCAACGGCTCCCCGTTGTTCACGGGCGATGCCGGTAGCGGCGAATCCGAGATCCGCCGCTGGATTATAGAGAACGACTGGCTGGAATGCATCGTGCAGCTGCCCGATTCACTCTTCTTCAATACCGGCATCACCACCTACATCTGGATCCTCAACAACAGCAAGAAACCGCTGAGGAAAGGTAAAATTCAGCTTATAAATGCGAGCGGATTGTTTAAGCCCATGAAAAAAAGCCTTGGGAGCAAACGCAAGGAGATCTGCAGCGAGCAGCAACAACTCATCCTGGATACTTACACCGGCTTTAGTGAAACGGAGATCTGCAAGATCTTTCCCAACTCCTTTTTCGGGTACACCAAAGTCACCATTGAACAGCCACTGACCGAAGATGGAACCGTGAAGACCGACAAGAACGGCAATCCCAAGCCCGACAGCTCTCTGCGCGATTACGAACGCATCCCCCTGGGCACAAACATAGACCAGTATTACCAGCGCGAAGTCAAGCCACATCTGCCCGGCAGCTGGATGGACCGCAGCAAAGACAAAACCGGTTACGAGATCAACTTCACCAAATACTTTTACAAATACAAACCCCTGCGCAGCGTCGAAGAAATCACCAAAGACCTGCTGGAACTGGAGAAGGAGAGTGAGGGGTTGATGAAAGATCTTTTAAAATTTGACGGATGAACGGCATTTACAAAACTGATGTAAAACCCCTCGAATTCGAGGGGTTTAAAAAACAGGCTGGGCTCAACAGTTTTGTAATGACACCCAAAAAATGGATTGAATCAACGAACGCAATAGGGATCACATCAAAGTCAGGAAGGTAAGGAGGCACTTTCGCCCACACGGATCATAGACAATGAACAGTAAACATACAATAAATTGAAACCTGACTTTTCGATGCAGAATGCTGAAATAATGATCATGTGGGAACAAACCGTTTGGCCGTATACCGGGGGGGCATGGATGGAAGTTGCAGTTGGTGGGGAAATGACAATCTGGCAGAAAAAAAGTCTGAATCAGGTGGATTTTTGGCTTTTTATCCTTCGCTCATCCTTCGCTTATCCTTCGCTTAAGGTTCGCTCAAGGTACAGGGTAGGGAAGAGGAAGGACGGGGGTAAGGTTTTTAATGACACAGTGTCAGGATTAACTCCGCCGAGCGTCGAAGAAATCAGCAAGAGGTTTTCTTATATTCCTTGTCAAGATACTTCATTAATAACAAAATGAAATACCATGAAGAAATGTTCAGATTGTTCATTTTTTATCGTTGAAGATGATATTCAAAATCTCACGGCTGAAGACCAAATTAAATTCGAAAGAATTAAAATCGGTTCAATTTCAGATAATGAACAAATAGATCTTATAGAATTAAGAAGATTATTGGCGGGCATCAGAAAAAAAACCTGCATAGGTGGTTTAATCAAAAACAATGAAATAAGAGATGATTGTATATATCACAATTCTGATCTTCCTAAAGATTTTGATAATTCCCAATTATTAAATTTATTTATTTCTCAAAAGACCAGTAAATTTTCACAAAAGAGCTGGATTACAACAATCATACTTGCAGTAATTACAGTATCAGTGACGTTGTTTGGAATAATTCTGTCGTCAAAAAACAGAGAATTAACAAGAGTAATTGAAAAATCTCAGGTGCGAGAAATAAATCTGAATAAGAGCATTTTAACGCTATTGGCAAATCAGAAAAGAGATAGTATCCTGATCAAGAATCTCAGGGACTCTGCATCCAATCACAAAACTACATATAAAAACAAATAATATGAATAAATCTGAATTAATTGAAAAGGTTGCAATCTGTGCAGGATTGACGAAAGCTCAGGCAAAAAGAGCTATAGATTGTTATCATCAAAGTGTTGAAGGAGCGCTTCAGGAGGGTAACAAAGTTGAGTTATTTGGTTTTGGATCATTTTCCGTTACTCAAATGAAAGCTCGAACTGGACGTAATCCACAAACCGGTAGAGAAATTCATATTTCATCAAAAAAGGTAATTAGATTTAAAGCTGGTTCAGTTCTAGCGGAGAAAATTAAATAGTAAGGTTAATAAGGCATTCCCCTGCGCAGCGTAGAAGAGATCACCAAAGAGATGATGGAACTGGAGAGTGAGAGTGAGGGGCTGATGAAGAACTTGTTAGATTACCAATGAACTAAATGAACGGATTACAGTATAATGGCAGATGTTAATCTTTTTACCGGGAACCAAAACGAGTGGGGAGGCCCATGGACCGAAAGAAAGCTTGAGGCATTCTCAAAATACGTCTGGTCATATCTGAAAATCATGAAACAAAAACCCTATTGGAAAACCATTTATTTTGATGGATTTGCTGGTAGTGGGAATCGCAGTGACAATTGCAAATCAGAATTATACAGACAATTAAAATTTTCTCTTGAAGAAGAATCAGGGTATAAAGGTGCAGCCCAGAGAGTCATCAACCTTAAAGACGGATTGACTTTTGATTACTACTATTTCATCGACAGCAATGAAATATCCCTTTCTCACCTTGAGAAACGATTAAGTCAGGATCCCGGTTCAGAAAACAAACAAATCGTTTTCAGATCCGGTGATGCTAATAAATGGGTACTCGAATTAGCGGTTGCACTTAAAACAAATAAGTATGCAGCACTTGTTTTTCTGGATCCATTTGGCATGCAGATTAACTGGGATTCAATTGCTGCCCTGGCAAATACGCGTTCCGATATCTGGATCCTTGTGCCCACAGGAGTGATTGTAAATCGCCTTCTGGACAAAAAAGGTGAATTAAAGAGTATTGAAAAATTGCAATCCTTTTTTGGACTTTGCGCTGATGATATCAAGAAATCCTTTTATTATTCAGAGCATCAAAATACTATCTTTGGAGAAGAGGAATTGGTCAGGAAAGTTTCAAAGCCTATTGAGAAGATTGCGCGGCTGTATATAGATCAATTAAAAGCAGTTTGGATACATGTGATTGAGAATCCTCTTGTCCTGAATAATTCCAAAGGAGTCCCGATTTTTCACTTTGTTTTTGCCTCGAATAATAAAAATGCTGTTAAAATTGCAAATCAAATTATTCAATCAGTTTAATCATGGCATTGACAAAAATAGAATGGACCGAAAACACCTGGAACCCGATAACCGGCTGCACCAAGATATCATCCGGTTGCAAGCATTGCTATGCGGAAGTGATGACAAGGCGGCTGCAGGCCATGGGACAGGAAAAATACCGGAATGGATTTGAATTAACCCTCCATCCGGAGGCGTTGAATGATCCATACAACTGGAAGAAGCCCAAAATGATTTTTGTGAACTCTATGAGTGACCTGTTTCATCAAGATGTTCCCGTTGAGTTTATCCAGCGGGTATTTCAGGTGATCAGTGAGAATCCTCATCATGTATTCCAGGTATTGACAAAACGGTCAGATATCCTGTTGTATTATGATCATGAAGGCTTGCTTGACTGGCCGCATAACCTTTGGATGGGGGTTACTGTTGAGAGCAATTCGGTCACTCAGCGGATATGTCATCTTAGTTCAACAAGGGCCCGGGTGAAATTTCTGTCCTGTGAACCACTTCTTACACCTTTGCCTGAAATGAATCTTACCGGTATTGATTGGGTTATCGTGGGAGGTGAAAGTGGTCGGACACCAAGACCGATAAAGGCCGAATGGGTGGAGGATATTAAAAATCAATGTGAAAATGCAGGGGTGGCCTTCTATTTTAAACAATGGGGCGGAACCAATAAAAAGAAAGCGGGAAAGATATTGAATGGAAAAGTTTACCAGGAAATGCCAATGGTGTAATTTATGAATGCTTTGAAGCCAGGAAAATCAATTCGTGCCGTCGGGCACGATATGTGGGTAGCCAATGTAACGCGGGCAATTAATTCCGTCCCTTACGGGACGGAATATTGCACACCACGCCCCGTTTGCTACCCATATTCAATCCCTACGGGGTTGGAACCCAAACCCGACAGCTCCCTGCGCGATTACGAACGCATCCCCCTGGGCACAAACATAGACCAGTATTACCAGCGCGAAGTCAAGCCACATCTGCCCAGCAGCTGGATGGACCGCAGCAAAGACAAAACCGGGTACGAAATCAACTTCACCAAATACTTTTACAAATACAAACCCCTGCGCAGCGTCGAAGTATTCACCAAAGACCTGCTGGAACTGGAGAAGGAGAGTGAGGGGCTGAGGAGGGGGTTGGTGGATTTATAAGACATTAAGAAAAATTGTTTAATAAACATCAAAATAACGGCTTATGAAATCTACAAGAAATCGGCTCACACATTTGATTACTAAAACTAACAAAGAAATTCCTGATGGACCAGATGTTTTTGAATTTCCAGGAATTTCGAAAAACATTATTATTGATTCATTAAATGAGAGCTACGATTTATTAGGGAACTTGGAAGATTTTGATGCTAAGTTTGAGACAATTTTCCTTAAACGTAAACTGGCTGATTATATAAAAGATGCAAATGACCTGCTTGATTCAATTAATGATAAAAATAATTTCAATAAGTTCCTTGATTTAGTAAGCAAGATTCATTCGAGAATTAAAGAGACATACATTGCTGTTGCGGATGAACCTTTTAGAACCGAAGCTGAACTTTTTAAAGCTAAAGAATCGCTGTTAAATCTTACAACCGACCTTAGTCAAATTCAAACCATTGTTGAAGAAATCAACACATTAAAACTATCATCTTCTGAGTATGTATCGGACCTTTTGGCGAAACAAAAAGAATCATTAGAAAGTTCAAAAACCATTGATTCATTTCTTTCGGAAATTGAACAAACCAAAGAAGACCTGGATGAAACAGAATCCCAGATTGTTACGTGGAAGGAAAGTATTAAGCAAATAAGTGAAACAATTATTGTAAAGAACAAAGAACTTCAGGAATTATCAACAAATGTTTCAATCAATAATGATAAATGCCAAAAGAATCTAGATTCGATAACATTACAACTTAAAAAGCAAGACGAAATAATTCATCTAAATAATAATCAACAAGAAGAAATTCAAAAAACAATTGAAGATGCTAATAGGCTTGGAATGGCTGGTTCCTTTAAAAAGCGAAAGGATGAACTTACCTGGCCATTGAGATTTTGGACAACCGCAACAATTGTAGCACTTACTGGGTTGGTTCTGATTTCATTTCTGATCCTTGCACCATTATTAAAAGGAAAAATTGAGCTCAATGATTTGTATGCTAAAATACCAATCTTTGCCTCATGTGTTTGGCTTGGTTGGTTTTGTGCAAAGCAATATGGCTTTACCTCTCGAATTAGGGAAGATTATGCATATAAGTATGCTGTATCGATGGCGTTTGAAGGATATAAAAATGAAACAAGAGAGGTTGATGATGATTTATTGAGGACTTTGCTTGAATTAACAATATTAAATGTTTCTAAAAACCCGATATCAATTTTTGATACAAAAAGTAATCATGGCTCACCATACAATGAAGCGTTTGATACTTTAGTGAAAAATTTAAAGAAGAATAAGCCACAAGAATAAAAATTTGTTTTCTAGAAAGGTTACTAACCCACTAGATGTCGATTATTAATATTTACTTATTTAAGACATTAAAATACAAGTAGTTTAATAAAAATACGTGAGTAAGTCTTACATCGTTGATGAACATTGATTTTGCAACATAAAAACATAAACCATAAGTATCCTTGATATGATTAAAAAAACTTTTATTTCTCATTCAAGTTCTGATAAATCCCTTGTTAGAGATTTAGCCGAGAGGCTTAGAAAAGAAAATGTTTGGTTCGATTTATGGGACATGGATGCAGGAGATGTTTTAAGTGAAAAAATAGAGACAGGTATCGATGAAGCGAAAAACTTTTTGATAATTCTTTCCAAAAATTCAATAAAGAGTAATTGGGTAAAATATGAACTTAATATGGCGATAATTAAATATCTTGAAAATGAAGATTATAGAATTATCGTTGCAAGAATTGATGATGTAGAAGTCCCATTACGATTGAAACCATTTTTAAGAATTGACTGTGAAAGCTGCAAAAATATTGTTGAATCAATTTTTGTTGACATCACGAAGTCCGAGGAACAAATGCATAAAAGTTTTAAAAGACAATTTGTAAATCGGTCTCCTGAAATTACTGCATTACAAGATATTTTATATGAACCAACTACTCGGTTTATATCTATAATCGGATTTTTTGGAATTGGAAAATCTTCATTTTTAAAAGAAGCTTTAAAAAGGATTTATAGCAGTCCTAATATTATAGAAATCAATCTTTCACAAGCTTTTTTTGGCTCAAGACTTACCTTAGAATTATGCTCAAAGGCTGAAATGCCATTACCAGCAGATGGAATGTCACAAGAGGAGCTTGATAAATTGAATCTTCTTGCAATTGAAACTCTTTTATCAAAACATTTCTTTGTAGTATTCAATCGGGTTGAATCAATTCTTGATGATGAAGGTCAGCCAAATAAGGACTTTAGATTAATTCTTGAATATTTTCAAAACAAGGAAATATTAAATAAAACTCCATTTTTTCTTCTTTCTACTCGTTGGTTGGATTTTAAATTTGTTCATAAACCGCATTTTGATTTATTAAGAATTAATGGATTATCAACAAAGCATCTAAGCCACATTATTACTTCTGAAATTGAAAGAATTGATCAAAAAAAAGAAATCAATATTGATTCCATTTTAAATATTTCCGAATTACTTCATGGATATCCATTAGCTGGACGTTTAGCAGCACCAATAATTGTAAAATATAGTGCTGAATTTTTAATTCAAAATTTACATATTATTAATCAATTAAAGGTCGATATTGCAGAAGACATTATCTCTCAGGCTGTTTTGAGTGATAATGAAATAAGTATTCTTGAATTATTAGCAATTTTTGAACATCCTTTAAAACCTTCATATATAAATGAGGTTACAAATATTGAGTTAATTGAATTTAATAAATGTATCGACAATTTAGTTTCATTTAATTTGCTTGATACCAATGGCGATGGTCTTCTCTTACATCCATTAGTTAATGATTTCTATCTAAAATTGGCTAGAAACAGTCCTAATTTTATCCCATTTGCAGAGAAACTATCTGAAATTGCAAAAGCAAATTTGGCTTCCGTTGAATCAACAGATGGTAAATATGTTTTTTGGTTGACAAATGCTTGTCGAATGCTCTTCTATTGCGGTAAACACAATGAAAGTAAGCAATTAAGACAAGATTTAATTGGAGAATTAAAAGATGCAGCAATAAAGCTTTATCAGAGGCAAGATTATTCAAATTCATTAATATTTTGTAATGATTTTTTAGAAACTAGATCCAATGATATTGACATGCTATTTACAAAAGCTCGTTGTTTGTCTCGAATTGGGAAACTAATAGAATCTACAGAAATATTAAATAATCTTTTAACTCATGAAATTAATAAACGTCGTCAAGCAAAATATTATTACGCTATTGGACGAGCATACATTGAAAATTCTCAGAAAAATGAAGATGAATATTTAGAAAAGGCTGAAAAATATTTTATGAAGTCAATTCGAATCAATGAACATGCAAATGCTCTTCAAAGTATGGGAGAACTTTTATTTCATAAAAAGAAATATACTGAAGCAGCATCATTTATTGATCGTAAACTTAATGATTCGCCTTCCGATCCATATGCGTTAAGTATTTATGCGGAAATTTTATGGGCAATGGATAAAAAAGCTGATGCAATCGGAAAATTAATTGACGCTCTTAAACAACAACCAAAAAATCCAAATTTTCTTTTTAGAGCAGGTCGATTTTTCCAAGAAACAAACAGACTTTTAGAGGCGTATAATTATTTTTCTCTTGCTGTTAAACTTGATGATAGCTATTTTGATGCAAGATTATCCTTATCAGATGTATGTATTGATTTAGAATATCTGGAAGAAGCAAAAAGACATATTGATTATCTTAAGAATAAAGTAAAAGGTGATAAACAAAATGTTCTTGAATCAATCATAGCAAATTATTACATAAAAAATGAACAAATTGAGGATGCTGAATCTTTAGCTCAAAAGTTGGTTCGAAAAAATAGAAATGTTCAAAACTTGGGCCTTCTTGCTAAAGTTTTCATTTACAAGTTTCGCCTTTCATCACAAAAAGGCCTGAAACTAATTGCAGATTCTGATAAAATAAAAGCAATTGATTTAATCAATGAAGGCTTAAAGATTGATGACAAAAATGAAAGGCTACTTAATATGTTGAAATCTTTAGAATAATGAAATTTGGTTCCTTTATAGAAGCTTGCCAAGATCATGGTGAGTTTTCTTGAATGGAATATTATTTATAGCAAGTTTGGATTTGTTGATGAGGAAGTATATGAAATATACGGATTCAGGCGTAGAATGGATTGATGAAATTCCAGTAAATTGGTCAATTAAATCTTTGAAGCATTTTTCGGAAATTACCTTAGGAAAAATGTTGACAAATGAAAATAAAGGAGGATACTTTTATAAGCCCTATTTACGAAGTTATAATATTCAATCTGAAAAGGTTGATCTTAGTGATGTCAAGGAAATGTGGTTTTCATTCGACGAATTGAAATCCCTAAAGCTTGTTAAGGGGGACTTATTAGTCAATGAAGGCGGTGATGTAGGACGAACAGCAACATGGAATGAAGAATTAAGCGAATGTTATTTTCAAAATTCAGTTAATAGGGTACAAGTCCACAATGGGTTTAGTCATTTTTTCTTATATCATTTTCTTCTCCATCATTTTACAGGATATTTTGATTCGGTTGTCAATAGAGTAAGTATACCTCACTTGACAAAGGAAAAGCTATCAATTGTTTCCTTTTGTTTTCCCCCGCTGCCTGAGCAAATTCAGATTGCCGCCTTTCTTGACCGAAAAACTTCAATAATCGACGACCTTATTCAAAAGAAACTCCGGAAAATAGAATTGTTGAAGGAACAGCGACAAAGCATTATCACTCGGGCCGTCACCAAAGGTTTGATTCCTGAAGTTACGATGAAAGATTCTGGAGTGAAGTGGATTGGAGGGATGCCAGAACATTGGGAATTAACGCGAATAAATGTTTTAGGTCACTTTACCAAAGGAAGTGGAATAAAAAAGGATGAAATTACTGTTAGTGGGAAACCCTGTATCCGATATGGGGAAATTTACACACAATATGAACGAATAGTATATTCCCCGATCTCATTTATAAGTGAAGAAACTAGCCAACAATGTGTTAGAATTTTTAAAGGAGATATTTTATTTACCGGATCAGGCGAAACTATTGAAGATATTGGTAAGTCGGTAGTTTATTACGGTGAAGATGATATATTTGTCGGTGGAGATATCATTATTCTAAGACTTAGACCAGATTTGGATCCTTTATTCATCTCCTATATGATGAATTCTTCATACGTCATTCATCAGAAATCAATAATCGGGAAAGGCGAAATCATAGTTCATATTTATCATAAAGATTTAAAGGATGTTGTAATTTGCCTGCCTCCTTTTTCTGAACAAAATGAAATCGTCGAATACCTCGACAAAAAGACCTCCGAAATCGATAAACAAGTTGATCTTGAGAATAGAAAAATAGATCTGTTGAAAGAGTACCGCCAATCCCTGATTTCCGAGGTTGTGACGGGAAAAATTGATGTGCGAACAAATTGAGTTTTATGGATGCTCCGAGTGAGAAACGGTTTGAGAAACATATCGAGTCATCTCTGAATAGCCAGGGATACTGCTCGATCCTGCCAACTGAGTATGACCGGGGTCTCTGCCTGATTCCTTCTGAGGTTCTGGGGTTTATCATGGATTCTCAGCCGAAGGAGTATGAAAAGCTTACGGTTCAGTATGGTGAGGAAACGGAGGTTAAGCTTTGCAAGCGTCTGAATGAGGAGATTTCCCGCAGGGGTGTGATCGATGTGCTGAGGAATGGTTTCAAGGACAGGGGCTGCAGTTTCTCGATGGTTTATTTTCAGCCAAATTCCGGATTGAACCTTGAACACCGGAAACTCTACCTGAAAAACCGCCGCTCCCTCATCCGCCAGTTAAAATATTCATTAAAAAACGAGAATTCCATCGATATGGCGCTGTTCCTGAACGGGATCCCGCTGCTTACAATGGAACTGAAAAACCAGCTCACGGGCCAGGATTTCACCAATTCCGAAGCCCAGTACCGTCGCGACAGGGATCCTAAGGAACCCCTGCTGCGATTTAAACAGCTGCTGGCCCACTTCTGCGTGGATAACGATGTAGTGACGATGACGACGCGGCTCATGGGCGACGACACGAAGTTTCTGCCGTATAACAAGGGGATCGCAAATCCGCCCAACCCCAGCGGTTACCGCACCCACTACCTCTGGGAGGAGATCCTGGCGCCGGATTCTCTGCTCGACATCATCGAAAACTACGTGCACCTCTCCAGGGAGGTTGATAAGAGCTGGGATTCCTATAAGGGCAGGGTGGTCGAGAAACCGAAGGAACTGCTCATCTTCCCGCGTTACCACCAGCTCGATTGTGTGCGGAAGATCAGGGACCAGGTGAGGATGGAGGGAACTGGGCATCATTACCTGATCCAGCATACCACAGGCTCGGGGAAATCGTACGAGATCGGCTGGCTGTCGCACCTGCTCACTTCGCTCTACCGCAGTAAGGACGAGACGCACCGCATCTTCGATACCATCATCGTGGTCACCGACCGCAAGGTGCTCGATAAACAGCTTCAGAACACCATCACCCAACTTGAACAGACCAGGGGGGTGGTGAACAGCGTGGATAAGGATTCGCACCAGCTGCAGGAGTTCCTGGAACAATCGAAGGATATCATCATCTCGACCATCCAGAAGTTCCCGAAGATTTCGGAAACGATCTCGCAACTGAAATCAAAGACTTTCGGGGTGATCATCGACGAGGTGCATAGCTCTCAAACCGGCGAGACGTCGAAACACCTGAAAAAGACGATCTCCAAAGGGGAAAACGGAGAGGAGGAGGATGAGGAACTGCCCGATTATGAAGACCTCATCAGGGAGGAGATCCGCAACCGCGGGCGGCAGGAACATGTGAGTTTCTTCGGGTTCACGGGGACTCCCAAGAATAAAACGCTGGAATTATTTGGAAGAAGGACTGCGGATGGCCGGTTCGTGCCTTTCCACTCGTATACAATGAAACAGTCCATCGCCGAGGGCTTTACGCTGGATGTGCTGAAAAACTATACGACGTATTCGCGCTGGTTCAGGCTCGTGCAGACCGGCGACGACAAGCAGCTTCCCGAGGGCAAGGCGATGAGGCAGGTGGTGAATTTCGTGGATTCTCATCCGCAGACGATAGAACAAAAGGTAAAGATCATTCTTCAGCAGTTTGTGGGTAAGACTTCCCGCACGATCAATGGCAAGGGAAGGGCGATGGTGGTGGTGCGGTCGAGGTACCATTGTGTGCTGTTCCAGCAGGAGATGGTGAGGCAGATGAAAGCGCTCGGACTTTCCTATTCGGTGCTTGTTGCATTCAGTGGGACGGTGAGATACGGGGGGCGTGATACAGGATCCAAGATGCAAGATGCAGGATCCGGTATCTTGCATCCTGAATCCTGCATCCGTGAAGTCAACGAGACTATCCTGAACAGGGAAAACGGATTGCAGCACATGGTATCTATAGCTGATGGGTTGAAGGACCCGCGCTACCGCATCCTGATCGTGAGCAATAAATTCCAGACGGGTTTCGATGAACCCCTGCTGCAGGCGATGTTCGTCGATAAGAAACTTTCGGGGGTGCAGTGTGTGCAAACGCTTTCCCGGCTCAACCGCACCTGTTCGGGCAAGACCGAGACCTTTGTCCTGGATTTCGCCAACGATACTTCCGAAGTCATTGAGGCTTTCCAGCCGTTTTATACTTCCACCGAGCTATCCGGTGAGACCGATCCCAACAAGCTCTATGACCTGGAGACGAAGATCCGTACCTTCAACCTGTTCACCAAGTATATGGTGGATGAGTTCTGCCGGCTGTTTTACAACGAACGCGAATCGGACGAGATGCTGCAACCCGTCCTGAACCGCGTGGTGGAAAAATGGAACGAGATCGGCGACCTCGAGCAGAAGAACGAATTCAAATCGCTGATCCAGTCGTACGTGCGCCTATACGGGTACATCAGCCAGATCGTCACCTTCGAAGACATTGAGCTCGAGAAGCTGTACATCTTCCTGAAATATGTGAACAAGAAGCTGCCCAAAGGAGATTCTGCCTTTGTGGATATTTCAGGTTCAGTTGAACTTTCATCGTTACGTATTCAGAAAATCGGGGAATACCGCCTCGGCCTGGAAGACGTTTCCGGCGTTTTAGAGCCCATGACAGCCATGGGAGGGGGCGGCTCGGCCGAAGAGCCACTCGACTTCCTTTCGGAGATTGTACGCAAGCTGAATGAGATTTACGGGGCAGAACTTACCGAGGAGCATCGGCTCGATCTCAGCAACGTTCGCTCCCGCGTGCAAAGCGATGAGGCCCTGCGAAACGTCATGACCGGGGATAACAGCGAGACCAACAAGCGCCGCAAGTTCGAAGAGGTGATTGGCTCGATCTTCCTATCCTATGTCAACGACCGCGTCGATTTCTATCAGAAGTTTGAGAACCCGGTGATCAGGGATTTGATTGTGGATGAGTTTTGGAGGGATTATAGGAAGGTGACTGTCTGAATTTTAAAAGACCTCAAAAGTTCCTATTTGCCTGATATTTTCGTAAATTTGCAATAGATTAATCGCTTCAATATGGCAAGAGTAAGTTTAAATAAAAAAGTTAAAAGAAATTCAGCTCATAAATCTGTAAAAAAAAGATCGGTTGAGGCAACAGATTTAGGCAGCAAACAGCCAGTTTTCAGATCAGACTTTAAACAAACAGCAACACTTGTCAAAATCGGGCATACTGGGGCTGTCAATGCTATAAGGTCATCTAAAGCCTTAGGCTTGCCAATTACATATATGCAAAATGGCATTATATATAGGGAGCATCCTGATGGCAGTAAGGAAATAATTACAGAACGCAAAGCAAAAATCGTTTCCAAAGAAGCAAAAGGTTCATTAAAAAAAGGGATGATTTTTCATGCAAAATAATATGCGACTGAGGATATTTGCCGGTCCTAATGGATCTGGTAAAAGTACTTTGTTTAATGAATTTAAAAAGAAATACGATCCGGGGTATTTCATCAATGCTGATGATTTGGAAAGTCAGTTAAACAAAAGTGGTCTGATTGATCTTCTTCCTATAGGAATTAAAGCTACCCAAGAAGATTTAGATAAATTTTCAAAAACCAATGAGGCAAAATCATTATTTGATAAAGCTCATAAAGAAGGGGCAATTATAGACGTACAAGTTAAAGAAAATTTTATTGTTGATCGCACTAAGGAAACTCACAGTTATGAGGCATCATTTGCGGCATCGTTTATCCGTTGGCTGTTATTTAAAAAAAATAAATCGTTTTCTTTTGAAACAGTCATGAGCCATCCTTCTAAAGTTGATTTAATTAGGCATGCTAATAATCAAGGCTATAAGACCTATCTATATTTTATATGTACGGATGACCCTGAAATAAATGTTGAAAGAGTAGCCAACAGAGTACAAATGGGCGGCCATGACGTGAGAGAGGATAAAATTAGATCACGTTATACCAATACATTAACAAATTTGTTTCCTGCAATTAAATTGGCTAGAAGAGCTTACCTCTTTGACAATTCAGGAAAAAAATTAAATCTGATTGCTGAGGCGTATGAAGGGAAACTGCAACTTAAAATGAGTGCATTGCCTCAATGGTTCAAAGAATTCGTCTTATCACATTATAAGGCTTAAAATTTCATCACAAGGGTTTTAAGGCTCAAGGTAAATTCACTGGTAATGCATACGATCGGTAATTATTGTCCAGATGGATTTGAGAAACCTGAAATCACGATTCAGGGAAGAAGATTGGATTACCATGACAAATATGCATGCGCTCCCGTTTGGCTGGGAAAATATGGAATATTTTGAATTCCTCACAAAAAGGCGATTTCTGATGGCCGGAATCATCAGAACTAATTTTGAATCACTTTAATGAATATTTCAGACAGCCTCGCCTCCTAAAAACACAATCAATAGCAATTTTTATTTACTCACAAACATACAAACCTACCATCGCACCTTATCAATATACTGGAAAGGAGTACCGCAGAGTAATGAAAAAAAGACACAATGAAAACCACACTTTTTGATCTCCCTCTTTATTATGCTTTTTTAAAAATGGCTGAGGATGAAGGATTACTGAAAATCAACAAGAGTAATTTTAATGAGTTCTATAATATTTATGACACGTTAAAAATTCCTCATTACCAAAAAACAGCTGTTTTAGAACAATTCATGTTGTCGGATCATGTATTACATATACCTGATTGTAATTATGATGCTCTTTCAGGATATATGATTGATAACGGAATTATAGTTAAGGAGTGTCATGCAGATTCATCGAAAGTCCAAGTTGATAGCTCGTTCATTGTGCCCATCCAGATACTGGCTTCAATGTTGGAGAATAGAAGATTTGGAACCATTTCTCAGCCTATTCATGAAGATGAAATAATTAGTATTATCACTGCTGCAACAGAGGAGTTGGATAGTAGAAAAAAAGAATATTTTGATCAAGGCAAAGAACCGCCCAGTCTCGTTTTTAAAATGCTGTATGACCAACTCAGGAAAAATGGTCATTATTTTGAACTATCGGGAATACCTTACCAAGAGGTTCTAAAAGAGGACGAAAGAAGAGGATTATTTATAAAAGCAAGGAGGATCAAGTCATGCTATGATGATTTTGAGAAAATGATGAGCACCGCAACTGCCTCCAATGCATATATAAAAGTTGCCGGATTTAATAACCAAGTAAATCAAAACTTCAGCCTAAAAGATTACGAATATGTGATTGTTAAGATCAGTGCTGCGGCATTAGGCAGATTTGGATATTGCCCGACATTGAAAGCCACACTTAATGCTTCACAAAATGGAGCCGTTAAAGCATTTCGGGAGAAACTATCAGAATGGAATGCAATGATTGAAAACGGATCCCTGACAGATCTTTCATACGTAGAGAAAGAGGCACGAGTGGCGGAGGTAATGATGAAAAAACTTCACCTGATCGAGAAAGTCGATGATTTTTATGCCTATATAGGACTGCCTGTTTTTATTGCAGAGATTTTATTGGGTCATTTCCCTTTATCGGTCATTGTGGGGGGGTACATTGCCTTACAGAAAGCAGACATTAAAAAGCATTACAAATGGGCAATGTTTAATTAATTATCATTGTTAAAAGGTTCGACGCCTGAGTGTTGATACATTGGAAAGTAAATCAACCCCGAAAAATAGGGGAGCTTACAAACTCACCACCTCACCAGCTCACCTGTCGCTCGGTATGTTTTTCGGCGCGGTTTTTTATCCCTTTCATACACTTGCTCATCATCACAATATCTCCGATATCATAGATCAAATAATAAATGATCCATAAACTTCGCCAGTCATAGCGCGTATGAAGCCGTGTCAATAAACGGGTCGTCCCCTCAGGCCCAGGAACAAGATACCAGCACCAGCTTGCCTTTCCCGATTTATCGCCCCAGAGAATGAATTTATCAGTTTCATAATCAATGACCCACATTCCGTTTTTTTGATCAGGTGTAAATGGAATAAATAGTCCTTTTTCAATGTGCTGATATTCGGGCAGTATCTCTGAAGCGCTTTGCACGCCTCCGTTATCGAGCAAATTGATGCTATACCAGCCCGCTCTTTTTGAGCCAATCTGAACAATCCAGGGGAATATGTTTTGAGGCGTAGTACGAATTGTAATCCCCCTCGTGGTATTGAAATCGGGTTTCATTACCAGATCATCACCGGGCATAGACCTGTTGAACTCCCGTTCAGTGGCGCCCCACCTGGTTTGCCAGTTACGGTACACCAGGAAAGCAGCCACCGACACCGTTATGGAGAACGGGAAGGCAGATCCTATTCCCAGTGGTATAATGGCAATAAGGAAAATGATTGCCCCAAGACATCCTAAGGCCAGCCAGTGTCTTCCTGCAAATAAACCAATACCAACCAATAGCTGCCCTGATGCAATGATAGGTATAACCATCTGTATATGCTCTTTAAACCATCCATTAATAAAATCACGATAAAAACCAAGGGATGTTTCGGCATACATCAAATATGCGTCCGGGGTTTTCATGGAAGTGAACCAGTTAAATATGCCTGCGGCACAAAATAAAACGGCAAGAATATATCTTGTCCATACCGGTTTTTTCCAGGCAAGGAACAAAATGAGAAGACTTACAAGCTGTGAAACAATCCAGGGGATGAGATACTGCTGAAAAGAATTCATAGTTGAAGGTTTTTTATATGGACAAATTTCATAATTATTTTGATAATTATCTCATGAATGCCATTTTTTTTGCCAAACCACAGCGTGACACCCAGAGCGCCGATAATGAAATGAAAACTATCTTCAGAAAAGATGAAAAAGCTACCTATCGCCTATCGACCCTTGCCAACTCACCAACTCACCACCTCACCAACTCGCCAACTCATCAGGAGTTTATCAAAGACAGACAGAAGGGGAACCGGAAATATATATTTTGGGAAATATGTAAAAAGCTCAGTATTAAGTCGTATCTTTACTTTATCGGAGAGGATTGATATTGAATAATTTCCCCGAGATAAATATGCTGTTTTACAACCAAAATTAAATCCCGGGGCACATGAAAAATCTATTTGTTTTACCAGCGATCTTAATTCTGTTTTTTTTTGCAGGATGTAAAAAAAGCGATACCGTTTATAGCCCCGCATCAAATGTTTATACCATTGCCGTATTGGCCGACAATCACTATATGGATCCTTCCTTGCTGATAAAGGATGGTCCCGCGTTTCAGGATTATCTTGTAACCGACGGGAAACTCCTGGCCGCGAGTGATGCTATCATGCAGGAAGCTATTCATGAATTAATTCAGGCAAAGCCCAACCTTGTCCTTATTCCGGGAGATCTCACCAAAGATGGTGAACTGGTCTGTCATGTCTCTGTTCATTTATACCTTCAGCAATTGATTCAGGCCGGGATCAAAGTCAGGGTTATTACTGGTAACCATGACATTTACAACCCGCATTCGTATCAATACAACGGCGCTGTACAAACAAGGGTTCAGAATATCGGTCCGGATAAATTCAGATCGATTTATTATGATTGTGGATATAGCGATGCGTTATATACCGATCCATACTCCCTGAGTTATGTGTCAGAACCTTTGCCCAATCTCTGGATCCTTGCAATTGATTGCTGCAAGTATGATAATATAAATGATTCTATTTATACCGCGGGAGCAATCAGGCCGGGTACCATGACATGGGTACTTGACCGGTTGGCAGAAGCAGCCCTGAAAGGAAAAACAGTTTTTGGCATGATGCATCACGGATTAGTTGAACAATTCACTGAAAAGCACAATTCATTCCCTGGCTTTATGGTCGATAATTATACAGAAGTCTCAAACCAACTCATGAATGCGGGCTTGAAGATTATGTTTACCGGGCATTTTCATGCAACTGATATTACGGAGCAACAATCAGGAAATCATACCTTATATGATATAGAGACCGGTTCTATTATTGTTTACCCTTGTGCATACCGGTTGATAACGTACATTAAGGATTCCGCATTGATCATTACAACGAAGCACATCAAAAATGCAAACTATCCAGACATTTCCCCGTATCAAACGTTTACACAATATGCTGAAGGTTTAACCCGGATCGCTGCAGATACCATGTTTACGACAATGTTCATGAAGGGTAAGCCCCCCACATATAATGATACTGCCTGGCATATTTCCCATTGTATGGGATCCTCATTAATGGTCCATCTGTACGGTGATGAAGACAGAGCCCTTGAGGATACAGCATTGATTGAGCAAACCGCAAGACAATACGGCGCTGCCTGGCTTCCGTATTACTGTGATTTCCTGTGGACTGATTTTATACCCAGAGACAATTCACTGACAATTCTACTGAAATCGGGCGCTTCTTTTAAATAGTGCCACTTGTTGGGCGTTCGTGCTTTTAAATTTAATCAATCCAACTTGTATCAAATACTGATTTAGAAATGGATTTCCTTCTATCTGTTTCTGAAATATATCTTTTTCTTAATTCAATAGTATCCGGTAAATCCAAATCATACCAATGAATTTTTCCATTATCCACGCGGTCAAATGTTGTATCAAGTCCACAGCCAATATTTACAATTGAAGCTTCAGGAAAATGATTGATAAATGCTTTAATTTTTTTATCGAAGTAGATACTTCTTGCTATCCATGAAAGTCGTGATAAACTAGGGATATTTTTTGAAATTACCCTAAAATCATATGGAATACTATTTATAATGTAAACAGCTTGCCTATCAACCAGAAGAGGTTTTTGTTTTTATGTTTCAATTCGTTTGTAAGTTGTAGTATACCAATTCTTTCTTTTTATAATATGTAAAGTAATATAAATGACAAGAATTAGGGCAAGTTTATCATGAATTTCAATCAAAACAAATCGAGAAAAAACTGAACCCCCTGATAAATGGATAAACCATGGAATAAGACCTGTGAGGGTAACAAGAAAAAAAAGTACAGATAATGTAATCACCTGAATGTTTTTACTCACTAAGTGTTTACTGATGATACTATTATACCATTTCCAATGTGAGTAAATATGGTATATCATCAGTAATGAAAAGATAACAATGGAAATTTTATGGATAGTTGACCAGTTTTGATAATAAAATCCGCATACTATTCTGTTAGTGTCGATCTCATTTATTTGCTCATAAGTCATGGATTGGATATACTCTGGCTTACCACTTCCATTTTGTTTATAAGACCCACTCATATGAAATCCGATTTGCAGGCTCAATCCTGAAAGAATCATTACAATCCCGAAAATCAGCAGTAGATTATTTATTAAAAACTGATTGATAAACTTCCTTTGTTGCTTATTAGTTTGGTAATTTGCTCTATTAATTATTGATAAAGCACTGTTTTGGCAAGTGTCAACGCAATTTAAACATCCGGTACAAGAATCGGGTTTCACAAATTTTGCATGTTTATGCCAAGGCATATTTACTTTTCCAATTATATCATGCGGACATATTTCCTGACATTCCCAGCAAGCGATACATTTTTGGGTGTCAAGTTGCACATATACTGTACATTTACTATTAATAAATCTTGATTTCATTGAGTTATCGTTTTTTACACAAAAATGCCCTGGTAAAAAGCTTTTAACGATAACATTTGTTAAGAAATGAAATTTATTTTCTGTTTCTAATCCTACTGAGTGAAATAGGAGTTATTCCTAGGTATGATGCAATATAATGTTGAGGTACCCGCTTGATAATTTCTGGTTTTTTTTTAATTAATTCTTCATAACGTTCTTTGGGTGTGTCTTTTATTCTCGAAAGAAAAAGCTGGGTATAGTTTCTAAGTCGTTGAAAAATAAAATCTTGAAATGAATCTTTTAGTTCAGGATAAATTTGATATAGCTTCTCAAAGCTGTCTTTACTTATAGAAAGAATAGTTGTAGGCTCAATACTTTCAATAGAAAATAAACTAGGTTGTTTGTTAATAAAGCTATCAATTGAAGCAACAGGCTGGTTTTCGAAAAAAAATTGAAATGTAATATCTTTCCCCTCTTTATTGAACCATTGACGCAAACATCCTTTTTTTATAAAAAATGCATATTTGGATATTTCTCCTTCTTTTAACAAAATTGTTCTGGAAGCAATTTCTCTTTCAATAAATAAATCTTGAAATTCAATCCGATTTGCTGTGTCATTTTTGAATTTATCAATCAGTTGTTCGAGCATAATTATTAAAGTGTTACTTTTTCAAAATTGTATAAAAGTAATAATTTGTTTTTGTGAATCAGAAACATTTCTTAGGACGAGTCAGCATGACGCCCAACTATCGCCTATCGACCCTTGCCAACTCACCACCTCACCACCTCACCATCTCACCACCTCACCACCTCACCAACTTTTCCCTGGGAGAAGATGGAAGAACTCAGGGAGAACATGAGGCGTTTTATCCATTTTCTTCGTTAATACCCGTGTTGGACCGGTTTGTGAAATTTGTAAATTGCATATGATAATCTGATGATGAAAAGGATCTTTTGGAAATGGGTTTTCCCGCTGCTGATGATTCTGCTTGCCCAGGAAGGATGCCGGACGATCAGGGTGGAGAAGCCGGCCGAGCGGTATGATGTACCGGAATATTATCCGCAGTACTCGAATATCAATATTCCCCTGGAAGTGAGCATGGAACAGCTGAAAAAGCTGGTGAATAAAAGGCTTACAGGTCAGCTCTATGCCGATACCAGCTTTGAGGATAACGACAGGGACAACCTGATGCTGTTTGCTTCAAAGACGGACAGCATCATTGTTGGATTCGAAAATAATTTCCTGACCTACCGTGTACCGCTGAAGATCTACCTGAAGAAACGCTATAGTGTTCAGTTGCTTGGTATGGACATAGGCGACATCAAAGATGCGAATGCAGAGGTGGCACTCAGGTTCAAAACAAAACTGAACATCAACAGGGACTGGAGCCTCTCTACCCTGACACTGCCTGATGGCTATGAATGGATCTGCATACCGAAAGTTTCCTTTGCCGGGTTTCAGCTGCCACTACCGGTAATTTCGGATATCCTGCTGAAAGGCAGCCTGAGTGATATTGCCAGAGGGATTGATAAATCCCTGAAGTCGGCGGTGGACTTGAGGAAGATCATGGGCGATGCCTGGACTGCCATGCAGAAGCCTTTCCTGATTTCACCCGGGGATTCGCTTTGGCTTAAACTGAGCCCTGCCCAGCTGAGTTCATTACCGGTACAGGGGAAGGGTGGAAGAATGCTGACTTCGCTCGGACTTAAGGCGCTGGTCGAGCTGTATTATGGACAGGAACCTGTCTTTACCCTGAACCCTGAACTTCCTCCGCTAAGGATCACTTCAGCCCTGCCTGAGCAGTTCAGCATCAACCTCTCCCTCGATATCCCTCTTTCTTATATCAATTCGCTCGCGCAGACAAGCATGCGGGACTACACCCTGGCTTATAAGAATTACAGGGTGATCGTCAGGGATATCACCATCTACGGGCAGGGAGATAAGCTCATCGTGGCCCTGCCGGTGGAGGGAACTGTCAAAGGTACAATCTACCTGGCGGGAGTTCCCGTTTTCAACAAGGATTCCCTAACCATTGAGATGGACAACCTTGATTTTTCAGTAGCTACGAAGAATGTGGCCGTAAAAACGGCCTCCTGGCTGTTTCATTCAGGACTGATACAGAAACTCCGGGCGGAACTTGTCTTCCCGGTGGGCGAACAGCTTCGGTCGGCCCGTGAATCGGTGACTGCCACGCTTCGTGAGAACCGGTCAATAGAAAATTTCAGGATCAACGGCCATATCGACAGGCTTGACCCTGAAAAGATCCGGATCACCCCAGGTTCGGTGAAGGCCTATTTTGTCTTTGAAGGAAGGGTAAAGGTGAGTTTGAATGCTGACTAGAAGCAGGTAGCCTAAGAATAAACCCTCACAGATGCAGCTTCAGCGAAATCCTTCATCTGCTGTTTCACTTTTTTCCTGGAAAGCGGTGATGTCCCTTTCTTCGCTGAAATCGTATGTATTCCGGCTGAATTCAGCCGGGGTTTCCCGGCGATATTTTCCAGCACGCGAAGGAGAGTGTCAATATCTTCCTGGGTGTTTTCAATGCCCAGGCTGATGCGTAAAAGTCCCGGAAGATTGATCTTCGGGAACAGGGTTACGATGATGCGCTGGAAATTTTCCATTGCAGGCGGAAGATGCAAGAGGTGTTTGATGATCAGATGAGCGCAGTGGCAGCCTGCCCGAACGCCGATCCCTCCCCGCAGGGCCAGTTCGCTGGCAAGCCGGTTTGCCATCATGCCCTTCAGGTTAAATAAAACGACCCCCCCCTTTTGGGTGAAGCGGGCTGAGTTGGGATCACTGATCCCGAAAATCCTGAGTCCGGGAATTTGTGCCAGCCCGGACAAGGCATACCGTGTCAGGGACTGTTCTTCCTCACGGATCAGGTCAGTTCCGATCCGTTGTAACAGCAGCATCGCCTTTCCCATGGCAGCAATTCCTGCAGCATTTTCCTCTCCGGAAGCTCGTATCAGTTCCGTTTCCCGGGAACTGAACTCAGGCAGTTCTTTTTTGATAACAAGCGCGCCGGTACCGAATGGTGCGTACATTTTATGTGCGGAGAAGACCAGATAGTCGAACCCGCCGGCCTTCATGTCAACTTTGCGGTGGGCCACCATCTGAGCGGCATCCACGAGCAGTCGTGCGCCATACCGGTGGACAATGCTGCTGATTTCTTCCAGGTTGTTAAACGTGCCAAGTACGTTTGAAGCACCGCTCAAGGCCACAAGCCTGATCCTTTTTTTTTCGTGCAGGCCTTCCTGGTTGTAAGCGCTCAGTGTGGCCTCAAGCTCCTTCATGTCCAACACGCCTTCATTGTCAACGCCAAGCCTGATCAGTGAAAAACCGGCTTGCATGCGCCATGGCAACTCGTTGGAGGAATGTTCGGAAAGGGTGTTGAGTATGACTGTTTCGGTATCCCCGAAGGATTCATGGCTGAGCTTATCTACAGCCAGGTTAATGGCTTCGGTGGTATTGGAAGTGAAGATCAGGTCATACTCATCCTGAGGAGCGCCCAGAAACCTGGCGCAAATGGATCTGACTTCATGAATGATCTCCTGCTTTACATCCAAAGGCTGCCTCCATGTCTGGCATACAGCCTCCCATACCGGGGTAAACGTGGGCGTGCTGGCAGCATTATCAAGGTTGATAAAAGGTCGGTCGCCTTCCAGGGTAGGCACAAGGATATCACGTCCGATCAGGGTCTGCCGGAGTCGGTCGATCAGCGCATGTCCTGAATATCCTTCCAGGTCATCATGGTACAGTATTTCTTCGGCGGAAAGTTTTCCACCTGTATGATCCGTGAAATTTATTTTTCCGTGTTGACGGATCATCCTGAGTGCTCTGGCAAAGGCGATGATATTGATGATGGCCGGGGTGCCGGCTTCGAAACGGTCCGGTGCATCATCCCAGATCACCCAGCCGGGAGCAATGAGCTTTGCCGTCCCTCCGCCGCTCTGGAATGGAGCGCCTCCGGGAAGAGCTTTCCGTTTGACGGCCAGGGCGCTTACACCTAAACACAGTCCTGTATCATGGCCGGATATGATAGTATAGCTTCCCGGCTCAAGCCTGGACTCAAATTCTGATGCCCTGGCAGGAGTGCAGAAGATGACGATGTATCCGCGTTTGTCCAGATCCAGGTACTCCAGGACGATATCCCTGGCCTGTTCGAATAAATGAGTGGTGGTCATCGAGTAATGCCCGCTGCCCCGGTGAACATTTGAATAGGTTTCCAAAGCTGCACGGACACCCCGTTCCAGCCCGGTAAACCCTTCTGCATTGGTAAATGAAGTCATTTTTTAATAATTAAATTTTGCGAATCTGACAAGCTCATTTACCCGCATTTTCCAGCAGCAGTTGCACCACTTCATAAGATACAGCATCGAAAATCTGTTCAATGTTCTTCGTATTCCCGGAGTCGGGGCTGATGATGGCGTTTTTCACCATGAAGGCCTTGTAGTCATGGTTTTGTGCACCGATCCAGGTGGCAAGTACACACCCGGTCGCACTCAGTCCGCAAAGGAAAAGAGTATTACTGCCCGTGGCTTTGATGACCTTGTCGAGATCGGTCTTGTTAAAGCCGTCGGGGTATGTTTTGATCACTTTAGCATCGCCGGGCAATATTTTCACCGTTTCGGGAAATTCAAATCCTTCGGCACCTTGCATGACACCGTACTCTTCGCTGGAGTGGTAAACCCGTATGACAGGATAGCCGTTTTTGCGGAAAAGTCCGATCAGGGCGTTGATATACTCCATCGCCATATCCTTATCCGATGACATCATAGGCAGAAAGGCTTTCTGGATATCGATCACCAGCAGGGCGGGTTTGATCGGTTCTTTAGGTTTTTCGCTTTTATCCTGGGAAAAGGATGGATTAGTAATAACCATCAGCAAGATGGACAGGATGGTGATTAATTTTTTCATGATTTCAGGTTATTGGTTAATTTTTTCACACACCCCAAATATAATAAATCCACACATAGTATCAAACATATGGCAGATCGGCTGTCGCTGATCTCTTCTCAAATCATATGATTTTATTGTTCAACACAATCTTCCTGACGATTATTTCATGATCATGCTGCAGTTTCAGAATATATAACCCTCCCGGCTTGCCCGTTAAATCAATGCTTGTCTCTTTTTCAAACGATTTTGACAGGATGATTCGGCCTTCCGGATTTCTTATTTCTATAGTGATCGGTTGATTAGTGAATTTGTCGGTGGATATATGTATCATGCCGCTTGTGGGATTGGGATAGATTTTAATTTTTTGTCCCTTAATAGGATGAATGGCACTGGGATCTTCCACTTTAATTTTAAAAGTAGTGGAAACATAAGCTCCGGCAGTGTCCATTGCTTTTATCTTGATGTTCAGTGTCTGAATAATATCCGGTGTGCCTGTAAAGGTAGCTGTTATCGTATCAAAGCTAAGCCATTCCGGCAAGGGGCTTCCATTGCTGAGCCTGGCATCGTAGGTGAGCGTACTGTTGCCGTCATCATCCACAAAGGTGCTGTCGGGAATGGTAAAGATAAATGACTCTCCTTTAACAGTAGTCTGATCAGGAATCAGATTTTTTACATAGGGAATATAGTTAGTGTATCTGAGACTATCCATGAGACTGTCAACCCGAACCCAGTAAACATAAGTGTCGGAATAATCTGGTTGAGTCCCGGTTGTGTAAAACAGATATTTACTATCGGAAGTAACAAAGGGGCCCCACATTCCCAGACCAAAGTTAATCTGCGAACCCAGGCTTTTGGGATTGGTCCAGCTGCCATCATTTTTATGATAACTTATTTTCAAACCATTTTTAGCCAGTATCATATAAGTTTCATCTCTTGAAATAAAAAAGTCAAGATTATCTCCGATGGAATTTAATGGAAGTCCCAGGCTTATAGCGCTTGTATCATTTCCATTGATCAATAACCGGCACCAGTCGGCTGCGCCAATACCGGGATTGGAAATGGAAGAAATATAATAGTTGCCACTGTTGGTAACCTGCAAGTAATGGGCCGAATTAAGGCTGGCTAATAGTCTTTGGGGACTGTTCCAATTTGTGCCATTTCTGACAGCATAGTATGATTCATAAACCGAACTGTTGTTTTGAAAATACATGGTATCACTACTGACTGATAAAGCGGGAGCCAGGTAAGATGGAAATAAGTTGGACGGACCAGTCCAATGCCCACCGGAATATTTATAGCACTTCAGCGTATCGCCGGAAGTGGGATAATAAGCATGGACTTCTGAATAGTAAATTTCTCTGTTATCGTCGGAAATTGCGATTCTTTCGGCAGCGAATGATCCGGAATTTACAGAAAGGGGAAATATTACCGGTGTAATGCCCGGAGGTGTCTGACCAAGATACAGACTGTCGGGGGGTATTGGTTGTGCTATTGCAAAACTTCCTGTCAGGAAGATCAGAATGGAGGTCAATAATATCGTTTTCATGGTGCAAAAGATTATTGGTTGATAATTTTTTGCACAAAATAACAGCAAAGTATTTCCCAAATCGACCTTCTGCAGGTTAACGGACTGTTTTTATTCCATTGATCTTATTTAACGGTCAGATCGAACTTCCAGATGCAATTCGTCCAGGTGCTATCCGGTTCAGCATATTTCAATGTTACCGGGAAATCAGGTGAAATACACATGGATGATATTACCACCTTGCCGCCTTTGACAAAGGTAGCGATTGGGTCCATAACCCGCTGCTTTGAACCGCCTCCATAGGTTGAATATTCAATATTCTTCAGGGTATTGTCGAGCATTAAGACCACCAGGTCCATTCCACCACTGATGGATGGATATAGCGCATCCCTGGTTACCGGGAAATCTTTTGAGGCTGAGGTGCCAACCACGATATAATTCTTATGATTGGTTATTGAAATATAATTCAGCCAGTCGGTTTTCGAACCGCCAATAAATGTTGAATATTCCGGCATATTCGATTTCAGATCGAATTTCATGACAAAACCATCAGCGTTTCCCCCTGAATACTTTTTATTGATTGCATCTGGTGTGACCGGAAAATCAGGTGACTTAGTCTGGCCGGCAAGAACCAGGTTATCTGCATCTTCGATAAATACAGAATTAACCTGGTCCGTTGAATCCCCTCCGATAAAGGTTGAATAATCAATCTTAGAGAGATCTTTACTGATGATCGTCAAAAAACCATCCTGCTTCCCGGCCATGGATTTTTGATACGCGTTTTTTGTGACAGGAAAGTTGTCAGAATACGTTTGACCGGCGATAATAATTTTTCCCTCCTGATCGAAAGAACAGGATCTGATAAAGTCCAGAGATTTCCCACCCAAATAGGTAGAAAATAGAATTTTATCAAGATCAAACGATAAAGCTGTAATTGAAATGTCACCAGCCATCCACGACTGACTGCTGTCGGGCGGAGCAGAATTATCATATTCCTTCTGAAGGGCGGTGGGTGTGGTTGGAAAATCCAGCGACCGGGTTTTCCCCAAAAGGTACAGGATATTATCATGAATTGCAAGCGTTGTCCAGTGATCGCTTCCTGAACCTCCCAGGTAAGTGGAAGCCAAATACCTGCAATCATTGCTGAATTTGATAATGTAATGATCGTTATCGCCTTTAACGGATTTTTGATAAGCATCCTTTGAAACCGGCAGATCCTTCGAATCGGTTGTGAAGCCAACGTACACGTTCCCTGAATCATCGAGGGCCAGTTTTAAACAATAATACTCTGATCCCGAACCGCCAATATACGTCGAGTAAAGTAAATCCCCTGAAGGCGACAATTTCATTAAAAATGCATCGCCGCCGGTAACATCATCAACCGTATGTCCCTTATATGTTTTTTGAAATGCATCACCGGTTACCTTCAAACTGTCTCTTGAACCTCCGGCAACAAATATGTTTCCCTTCTTATCAACAACAGAGGGAGTAGAAGAATGAACTCCGCCACCAGAGGCCAGAAAGGCTGAGAAATCTACTTTCTGGGCGAAATTGCCGGAAATGATTGCCACAATAAGCAGGGCAGTAAAACAAAATATCTTCATGATTTTATCTTAAAGTGATTTTCTATTTCTTATGTGTCTGAGTGATCCGATTGATGATCCTTGACCTATTGAATACAAATTTTCCTGACCGTTATTTGATTGTCATGAAGCAGTTTTAAAATATAGATCCCCTTCGCATGATCTGTCATATCAATACGGATGCTCTTTTTGAAAGTCTTTGTCTGTATGACCTTCCCCTGCAGATCGTTTATTACAGCAAAAACCGTTTCATCCGGCAATGAATTTACGGAAATATTCAGCAATCCGTTCGTCGGGTTGGGAAAGATCCGGATAACCTGTTCTTCCGTTTGATCAATGGCGGAAGGATCTTCAATTAAAATTTTAAAGGTTGTTGAAGCTGCTGCTCCTGCGGTATCAGTTGCAGTAATCCTTAGGTTCAGTGTCTGGAGGATAGGAGGGATGCCTGAGAAAGCGGCTGCAACGGTGTCGAATGTCAGCCATGAGGGTAAGCTGTCCCCACTGGTCAGTTTTGCTCCATAGGTAAGGGTGTTATTGCCATCATCATCCATAAAGGTACTATCAGGAATGGTATAGGTGAACAACTCTCCCTTGATGGCAGTCTGATCGGGAATCAGGTTTAAAACATAGGGGATAAAATTGGTATATCTCAGGCTGTCGATAAAACCCGATCCAACCCAATAAATATCATTGTTCGACACATAGGTCAGATACAAATTATCGTCGGTGATTTCTGATCCGCATTCATTGGTAGCGGTATTTATTATATTTCCAAGGTTCTTCGGATTGGTCCATGTACCGTTATTTTTTTTATAGGCAATATACAGATCAGTGCCTCCGAAACCACCTGACCGGGAAGAATTGAAAATAAAGTAGTCCTCGTCAGGCGATACAAAGGGATTGCCCCATGCCATGTTGGGATCGTTGAACAGGGCAGGCAGAATGATTCTTGGCAGGTAGTTGCCATTCTGAAATTTGGAATAGCAGATCTTCCCGTTCACGTTTTCAAAATAGACAGAACTGTCGGCCACCACACACGGATGATATTCATCCTGGATAGTATTCAGAGGCGTTCCAAGGTTAATGGGTTCACTCCAGGCCGAACCATTTTTCACGCTATAGCATAAATCGGACCCTCCAACCGGGTTGGGCGGATTATAGGCGTAGTAATAAACCCGTTGGCCGTCGGGTGAATAAATAGCCTCCTCGGCCGACCGGGTAGTTGAAAAAGAAATAGTGTCCGGGCTTGTCCAGTGATTATTCTCATATTTTATGATCATGGTTCGCTTCAATGGCCAGTTCCCGAGGGCAAACAGCATTTCATCTCCACCCGGTGAGATGGAAATGCCGTATTCTTTTCTTCCGGGAATGGATATAATTCCCGGCGCAAATATCTGGGGTGTGTTACCAGGAGGGGTTTGCCCAAGATATAAACTATCGGGAGGAATTGTTTGTGAATATATAACACTCCCGAATAATAAAATCAGAATTGATGTCAGAAACGATGTTTTCATAGTGCAAAAGATTTTTGGTTCATGGTTCTTTGCACAAAATAACCGGGAAAAATTTCCATTATCGACCTGTAACAGGTTGATGGACTATTTTTTCATTTCTGCTTGTCAAATTCACTTTCGATTTCGCTCTCGAATGCCTTGTCGTATCCGATTTTCATATGGCTTTCGAAAAGTCTTTTCAGTTGGTTCATTCCATCCTCGTCATTGGTATTCCGGTACTTATCATACAGGCTTAGCAAAGTATTGTAGTAACCCGAGACGATGATGTTCGAAACGCGGGGCATGTCGCTGTTGACCAGGGTTTTAAAATTCTCCACATGGGGGTCCCTGAGCAATTCCTCCATTTTCCCATAATCGGATGAAAAATCGGTGTTCTTTGTCGGAACAGGCGTTAATCGTGAAACCAATCCGCAATTTTGAAAATTGGCGTTCAAGCCTCCAACAAGCGTCGTGGAACAGAAATTTGAAAAATAGACCGGACGCTGAAAAAAATTGTTTTCTATGATTTGCAGGAGTATCGCTCTTTGCGGACTGAGGTAGGCACGCTTTTTTGCTTTTTCGGTGACTATTTTTGAATGCATTCTTTCTGAAAACAGGTCAGGCAAAACCTGCCAATTAAATAAATAGCCGGCAGGTAAACCAAACTTTTTACAACCGGAAGATGAAATTTTGATGGATACTGTTGTCGTATCCCACTTAAACGGGTGAATGTCCATTATTTGCCGGTCTGTAAGGCCTATATCAACCTCCCGGATTGCATCCTTCAGGCCGGTTTTCAGAAATTGAACATACCAGGGGCGGTCAATGTTGCCTATGGGTATGAGATTTATATCAGGTCGCACCCCTTCGTGTAGCTGGAGGTACAGACACACGTCAAAATCGACGTTGCCGCCTGTAAATAAAATCGCATCAGCTTCACAGCTGTTCAGGAAATTTCTCCCGAATTCCTTCAGCCAGGAAGGATAGGCCCCTTTCTCATTGGCTAAAAGGGAGAAGTATTTCAACCTTTCAACATCCTTATTCTGCATCGCAAGAAAAACGTTTGCACTGCATTCTGCGCCGTAAAAATACTTGGCATCACCATAGTCGGGCTTTAGTTCCAGTGCCCTGTCCAGGTATTTGAAAATTTGTTCGGAATAGGAATAATCGTACCCGCACAATGGCCGGCTGTCGTATGCCCTGTAGTGGTTAAACCATCCCAGGTAGTAGAAAATCTCTGCATCACCGGGGGTTTGCCTTGATGCTTTTTCCAGCAGGGCAATGGCTTCGCTGTAATGTTCTTTTTTGAACTCCTCCAATGCCTGCTCTTTCAGGCCAGGCTGTTGTCCGAAACTGAAGAGGGCCGAGAAAACAAGGAAAGAAATTAGGGCTGTCTGTTTTATAGTTATGTTCCCATTCATTTTTTTTCCAAATAAGTTCATCCCTGTTTGCCCCGGGATGCCGGGGATATAACTGTCATTTATTCTCCAGATAATCCACTAAAAACCAGATCTAGCCCTTAACTGATTTATCGGGGTAGATGTCGGGCTGTGTTCTGCAGGTTCTATTTCACTGATGGATATATCGGTGGTATCGGTGTTTACGAATTCACCCGTTTTTCCCTTAAACATTGCAACTTCTTATTTAATTCCATTTAATATTTTCTTTCCATTCTCATTATTAGGATTTAACTCAATAGATTTTCTATAGTTTTCTATTGCTTTTTCTTTATTCCCAATTGATAAATATGCTTCACCTAAACTATCATAAACGTTCCAAGAATCAGGGAATGATTCGGCATTTAGTTCAAATAATTTTATCGCAGTTTTATATTCCTTTTTATACATGTAAGAATATCCCATGCTATTCATTCCGTTTTCAGAAAACAATATTTCATTTTTATTTTTTATTTTGAAATCCCTGTAATAGATTAATGCTTTTTCTATGCCATCATTTTCAATTAGGGTAAAAAAGTGAGCTTCATTTTCAAATAGTTTTTCCTGAGGAGCAAGTATTTTATTGGTTTGTTTCTGCCAATTGTTTATTTCATCTTGAGAAACAGGCTTAATTGAAGTTACAAATTCTTTGAGTCTTAAAAAAAACAGTTCTGGTTCATCATGATAAATACTATGCCCTGATTTTTCAAATAATTCAAAATCAGCATTTGGATGATTTTTTCTAAATAGTACTGCTTTATCCTCTTTCCATGTTAAATCCCATTTTCCTTCGCAAAGCAATGTTGGAACAGGGCAACTGTCAAAAACATGTTTAAAATCATAACGCCCATAACTATTTCCCATGGTTTGATTAAAACCTTTATCGTTTACCCACTCATATAAAGCACCACGGATAAATTCTTCTTTTGTAGGTTTGTAAAAATTTTGTCGTTTCCAGTCTCCATTCAGTTCTTTATTATAGAGAAGTTGCAGAAAAGTTATTTTACCATTACGATACAGCTTATAAATCGAATCAATTCTTTGTTCCTCTTCTTTGCTCATATAATCATACTCTCTTGTATCGTTTAAAATTTCATCTTGCAACAAAGTTGCAGAACTTATTAAAACCATTCCTAAAACAGCATCAGGATAAACAGTTGTATAGAATTGAGCTAAAGCTCCTCCATAGGAATATCCACAAACAATCCATTTTTCGATACCAAGTTTTTGTCTTAGTTTGTCTAAATCGTCAATAGCTTGTCTAAATGTGTAACCATCCACTTTTTTAAAATCAGATTGCCCACATCCTCTCTGATCATAATAAATTACTTTACAGTAATCTTTGGCTTGTGAAAACCAAGGATGAAAGTAATGATGTGTGCCGCCAGGTCCACCATTAATTATAACCAATGGGATACCTTGACCTTCCATTTCGCAGTATAGTTTGCAATCTCCAATATTTATAAATTGCTTTTTCATGCCTAATACATCACATAGTCTTGGTAAAGAATCAATATGATAATGAATGCTATCTTCAACATGCGAGATATTGTCTAGAACTGTTTCATTATTTAATTCTATCACCTGACAAATAGATGCCTGAACGATAAAAATGCTCACTAATATTAAAAATGTTCTTTTCACTGTTGTACGATTTTATATTATACTGCCTGACTTCCTTGTAATTTAAAAAGGTTAATATACTTTGTTGTGAAACTCCGTATTGGTCTTCTAGTTTTATTTTTTTTCAAACAGTTCCAAATTATCTATCCCGAGATTTTCAATAATATATTCATTCCATTTTGACAGTAGATTCCCGGCCTTTCCCAGCTGTACCTCTTTCAGGTATTGTTTCGTAATCCCGTCTTTTCGTTTCACCGCTTCGTTATAAATAGAATCTATTATTTGAATTGTTTTTGCGGATGAGTTGAGCTGAGATTCCATCCTTCGCCTTTCAATCTCGCAGATGTCAAAAAATATATTGAGAAAGGCCCTGGTTTCGGGTTCTTCATCAAGGTGATAAAAAGTTTTTGCTGCATCGAAAACAGTGTATGACCTGAAGTCAAAGGTTCCATCTTTCCGCGTAACATCAAGTAAAAACTGAACTTTCAGACTGTAAAGGTTCGATAAAATCGAATTGTTGATCTTTTTCCGGGGATAAATCAGGTTCTGGTTCAGCTTCCGGTTAAGCATGATCCGCTTATCGGGTGACCAGAAATAATAATTGCTCTCGTAAAGCGATGAGAATGTGGAATCGGTGTGCCTTATCCTTAAAAAGTTCTTGCCGAAATTATTTTCCCTGTAATTGACAAGACAACCTTCATTCGCAAAGAATCCCAGGTTTTCCTTTTGAGCAGAGGTCAGAACCATTGCATTGTTGTTATCCCAGAAAAAATCATTGTAAGGGATTATTGATATCTTACTGTAATCATCAAAATCATTATCATACTCAAAGCAGGGAAGTATAAACGGATCCCCGTAATCATAGAAATAAATGATCCCGCTGGTGATGAGTTCACGCTGAATGATCGAGGGGACGGCGACCATGGGGGTATCCCTGACACTTTTATAAGTTATACGGTAGCTGAAACTGATATGATCGATCCGGCTGGAGGAGCCTTCCTTTGCAAATGCATGACTGATGTTCATATCGATGCTGCAGATTGAATCGGCTGGAAATACAGGCAGAAAGGGATGCTTACGGGCGTTTGCAATATGGACATCAGCCTTTACCAGGGCATCGGATTGTTTATCAATCCAGAGATCTCCCGAAAATTCTGACAGGCTGTCTTTCTTCGGTTTGAAAATAATGTGCACGGTTTCATTATCGCCTTGACCCGGCGACAAGAGGAAGCGTTTCTTTGCCTCCCTTTTCGTCATTTGAAGGGGTAAGGAAGGATAATCCTCCCTTACGCTGATCAGCGGCATCCGGCTTATCCCTTTCGAGGAATTCAGGGTCAGAAAGTACCGTTTATCCATTTCGGCAACGCCAATCCTTCCGTTCTTCAACCTCAGACTGTTCACGGAAATGCCATTCAGATAACCGTTATAGTAGCATTCAAGAAGCTCAACAGGCCGGTCTTTGGTTTTCGTTTCAATTCCATAATACACTTTCGACACTGTTTCCCCGCAGTTTTTTAATAAATTCTTCCGGCAGCGGTTCAGGATTTCATAAAGGTAGTCGTCACTGGAATGGACCACAACTTCCTGCAGCAGAATCTCCTTTCTTATGAGCAAAACTACTTTTATCCCTGCAAGCTCCTTTGCCGGAATTGCTCTCTTCTCAAATCCCAGGTATGAAAAAATCAGGGTATCATTTTTCAAATCCGACAAAAGTGAAAAGACACCATCCATATTGGCTATAGTCCCTTGTGCAGATGATTTGACAGCAATGCTGCTGAAAGGCAAAGGTTCTCCTGTTTGCGAATCCCTGACCACTCCCGTAATCCGGGTTTGTGAAAAGGAGTACCCCAGGCAAAGAAAAAGTACCGATGACAATAATAATCTCATTAGAATTTTGACCCTTTTCTTGCTTTTATCTCCATGGGTAAAAGACAATTGTAAACAAACTGCCGCCCCCTGTTCCTATGATTGCTGTTTTCATTTGTTGATTTTATCATAATCCAGCAAAGCCAGTTTAATACTTGAAATTACCAGGTCGGGTTCATCCGCTTGAACAAAATGGCTTGCGTTTGAACAATAAAATAACTTTCCATATTTCAGGGGATATAAGAGTTCCAGCCATCGCTTCATTTGGATGTTACTGTTGATTCTCCACATCTTTTCCCTGTCATAAATTGTTGGTGGTTCAGAATTAGAAAACCCACCTGCCTTAATAAAATGTACCGGTACGTCAGGCAATGGATTACGGTCGCACTCTTCAAAATCTGTTTTGGTCAATTGTCTTGATATTTTTACTTCTTCTACATAATACGCTGGCATTTCTGTATAGAGTTTTTCAATGAAATTCTTGTACGGTTGCCCAAATATAGAATCAATCTGATGCTGGGTAAGTCCAATTTCCAGATAAGGCAGGTCGCCCATATCCCCCTTTTTTGTGAAATCAATGGGATCAATAAAAATAAGACCAGCAATTTCACCGGGATAGGATGAGGCAAAACTTCTGATATAGGCTCCGCCAAAAGAATGAGAAACCAATAAGTAAGGTGGGTTCAATCCTTTTTGTAAAAGCATTTTTCTCAGGTTGTCAACAATATGCGCTGTGGTTGGAGGCAGGCTGTCGTCTTCGGACTCTCCGATCCTTGGACGGTTATAGGCAAAAACAGCATTTGTTTTTGAAACTTCATCAATAATGGCTTTCCACCTTTCATAAGTATCAGCCATTCCATTTTCAAATACGATTACTGGTTTATTATTTTGATTATTCTTCATACCGGTTGTATATACTTCGACCTTGTTCCCATTTAAAGTAATAAAGTCCAAGTTGGCAAATGCTTTGTCTTTATTTGCTTTAACCAGCTCAGTAAATGATTGCCATCTTTTATCACTGTGAAGTGATTTTAAATCAGGATCTCCCTTAATATGCCCGTAATCCGTGTAATTCATGTTAACGGCAACATAATTTAAATAATAAAATGCGCTGTCGGGGTAGTTTGCCAAAGCCCATGAACAAGCTGCATTGTAACGGTGGTTTCTTGTTATCCTTGAATCAGTTGCTTTAAATGCATCGGAAAATGCAAAAGCAGATTGCTCAAACTCTTTTACCTGGTACAAAGAGTCTGCTTTCCGGATAAGAACGTCATACCTGCTTGAGTTCGTCTGGCAATATAGCGATGCAGTACATAGGCAAAGGGCTAAAAATAACAATGTTGATTTCATGTAGGTGTTTCTTTTAAATTTATTAACTAAAGTATCCGGGGTTTTTGCGCAGTAAAAAGTTGCAGGTACTGACCTCAATATTGCAACTTTTATTACTGCTGATTGCCATGTTAGGTGTATGACGGTTTTGGCTTATGCTTTATGATGCGGTTCATTTGGCATTGGATTTTGCCTGTTCTAACATTAAATCCAATGCTTTCCTATTATAAACTATCCCTCGTATGATAACGGTTTCTATGGATTTTGTGTTTTCAATATTCTCCAGAGGGTTCTTGTTTAAAAGGATTAAGCTCGCTATTTTCCCAACCTCAACAGAACCAAAATCGGCTGTTTTTTTCATAAATATTGCAGGATTGATTGTTGCAGACCTTAGTGCATCAAGAGCCGGCATGCCACCCTTAACCATGAGCGACAATTCATCGTGCAGCGAAAATCCGGGGAAAACATAAGGATTTGGGAAATCGGTTCCTGCAATAAATTTTACTCCTTTTTCATTCATTTTGCCTATTAAGTTTAGCTCAAAAAGATACCTTGCTCTGTTACTATTAGCAAAATTATCTATTTCGCTTTTTGTATAAGGCATCATCATTTGATTCCACAGCTCAAGAACAAATCCAGGAATATAGTCAATTCTGTTGTCATTTATAAATATTGAATCGTTTAAAGAACTCATTGACCTATGAACTGTTAATGTGGGGCATATCCACATGCTACTCTTTGCAAGAACAGTACAAAGAGAATCAAACCTACTTCCAGAAAATGTACTGATAAGTGCTTCATTTGATGTGTCAACAGATGAGCAGGCATTCAGAAACCCATATAAATGTTCCGAGCTGGCCATTCCTGCTTCAATTGCAGTGTAGATTGAAACTCTATTGGGTATATGACCGGCAAATGGGGTGTTCATTTTCTTTGCTTCCTTAGCAATAGCCAAAAAACATTCTTCAGATAAGTTACTATAAACTTTGATAAAATCAACTTTTTTGTCAATTTGCTTTTGTACGGCATCAACAGCTTCTTCCGGTGTTGTAACCACTAAACTGCCCGAAAAATTTGGTGGATTTCCATCAATCAGATCACCTGATAGATAGACATCTGGAGATACCAACCCCTCCGGTTGTGTTTTTTGGGGAACCTTTACAAACTCAGGCGTATCATCCCACATTTCTCGTATTCCGGTTATACCATTGGCCATTAATAAAGGATCCATATCTACATGTCCCAATTTATAATGAGCATGCATATCCCAAAGTCCGGGGATAAGATATTTACCTTTTCCGTTAATTACAATAGTTGAATCCGAACCAACAATTTCCTTATCGTAAATGGCAGTGATTCGATTATTGTCAATGGCTATTGTTTTATTTTTCAATATCTTCCCGGTATTTACATCAATAACATTAACATTCGTAATTAAACAATCATGGTTACTTGCATAGCAAAATGACATAAATGGTATTATGAGTAATAAAATCACAAAACCTGATTTAATTCTATTAAAAATGGTTGAATTCATGGTCTATTTTTTTACGTATTAAAGTTATTCAAAAACTCAAACCGATAAAGCATCTTGATCAGAATGGTTCTCCAGGCGATCAACGCACTGTTGTTTTTTCATCACGAAATAAGCTGTCAGCAATCGACCCTCAATCCTTGATTCTTTATAAATGTCAAATCCATTTTTAGTCAACAGGTTTTTTAACTCTTTAAAACTCCATTTATTGACTACCTTAAACCCACTCAATGAGCCAATTATTGTTGCGATGATTTTGCTTTTGGTATTTTCACCAACACAAAGCGTCGGGGCAATAAAAATTCCGTTGTCTTTCATCACTCTGCTAATTTCTTTTAATGGCTTTTCCGGTTCGTAAAGCAGATGGAACAGATTGGAAGCGATCACTATGTCAAATGATTTATCCGGGAATGTCAGGTTATATGAATCCTGGATTTGAAAATCCAGGTTTGTGATTTTTGATTTCAGTAATTTTAGATTTGCGATGCGAACCATCCCGGGTGAAATGTCTGTTGCAATGACAGACGACACTTTTGTGTAAATCGAAAAAGGAATAATCCCTGTTCCGGTTCCGATCTCAAGAACATTGTGACCCGGGTCCAGGTCTGCATCTATATTTTCAAGTATGGTTTTATATGTTTTTCTGAAAACTCTGTCTATGAAAGAGTCGTAGTAATCTGCAAACCAATCCCAAAATCTTCTCTCTTTAACCTGTCTGTTAACCATATCAGTATCCATATTAATAATATTGCAATGTTCAGGCTTTTATCTGAAGCAACACCTGCCATTTGACAGATAGTCATGTTTCAGGAAAGATATTGGTTCAAAATTGCCTGCAATAATCTGTGCGGTATTGTCAGACATTGGCATTGTCTGTTTAATGAAATTAATCAGGTTTTGTCTCTCTGACATCATGCTGATTGAATGGTGATTTCTCATTTTATTCATTTGTTAATACGCCTAACGGTCAGCACTGTTGATGTTTAATCTTTTCATAAAATGCTCGCGGTAACTCAAACCAACCGGGATGCGCTGGTCTCCGATCCTGATCCTGTTCCTCTCAATGCTCTCTATTTTATTCATTGCCACAATGAACGACTTATGAATGCGCAGGAAATTGGATGGTGGCAGCATATTTTCCGTGTTCTGAAAACTTTGCAAAGTCATTATTCTTGACTTTTGTGTCACGATCCTCAGGTAGGCTCCCTGCCCCTCGATGTATAAAATGTCGGAAAAACTGACCCTTTCCATCCGGTATTCTGTCTTCACAAACATGTACTCTTTTTGAGGTACAGCACCCTGATCAGATTGAACTTTATCAACGGCTTTCAGGAAACGCTCAAATGAATAGGGTTTTAATAAATAGTCGGAAACTGAATGGTCAAAGCCGCTTACGGCATATTGACTGTAGGCCGACACGATGATAATTTGGGGCGGATTCTGCAGCGATTCAAGAAACTGCAAACCTGAAAATTGTTCCATCTGGATATCCAGAAAAACCAGGCCGACAGGGTTGGATTTCATAAATGAAATGGCCTCAATTCCGTTATTGAACGACTTCAACAGGTTCAGGTGTGGAACCTGACTGATAAACCCCTCCAGCTTTTCAACAGCCAGGGGGGTATCGTCTATCACAATGCAATTAATGCTCATGGGTATTCAATATTAACGTTACGCTGAAGGTGTTGTTTTCATCTTTGATGCTGAGCGTGTGCATGCTGGGATAGATCAGCTCAAGCCTTCTCCTGACAATGTTCAATCCAACGCCACCCGCATCATCCTTGTTGATTCGTTGCATGCGGTTGGATACATTCACTGATTCAAATTTAATCTGGTGGTCATGAATGGTAAAGATAAACTGGATGGCGCCGGGGATGCTTTTATCGGTGCAATGTTTGAAGGCATTTTCCACGAAAGGGATAAACAACATAGGTGCAACAGGGATATTTCCGGGATTGCCCCTGACGGTAAGGGAGACAAGTTCCCGGTTCGCAAACTGCAGTCTTTGCAGTTCAACATAGCTTTCAATATGGCTGATTTCATCTGACAATGGTACCCTGGCAACATTGGTGTCATAAATCATGTAACGTAAAATGTCAGAAAGCTTTAGCAGGGTTTCCGATGCTTTTTCGGCATTGCTTTTTATCAAACTGTCGATGTTGTTTAGTGTATTGAATAAAAAATGGGGATTGATCTGATTTTTAAGCAGGGCCAGTTCGCTCTGAAGGTCTTGCTTTGCCAATTTTTCAGTCTGGACCCAACGCTCCAGGAGGGAAAAGACGAAACCGGAAATGGCAAAAAACAGGGTGATGATATAAGTCAGGCTGAGAAAATAGATATAACTCAGGTTTACCATGAATATCACGTAACTGGAAAGTTTCGCAATGCCATAGGGTAAAACCACCAAAAAAAGGGCCGGGGCAAGATATTTTCGGCAACCTCCTTTTTTCAATAATTTCGGTGAAAAATATCCATAGAAGAGGTAGAATACAATGGCGGGATATATAATATACCATACAACATTAACAAAGATGTTGGTCAGATTAGAGAGGCTCCACATTTCACTTCCCATGTCGGGCCGTACAAATAGATTGAAGAAGTAACCAGAAAGGATCTCAAAATAGCTTTTCGAATTGTTGGGAAGACCGAAAAAACTATCCGCCTGGGTGGCCCAGCTGAACAAGGTATATGTTAAAGGAATCAAAGCCCAGAAACAGGCATGCAGGGTTATTCTTACTGATTTTTTCATGATTTTGAATTTAATTGGTTAAACATGAAACAAAGATCAGCCTGGGTGTGGATATATAAAAATGCATTTAACGAATACGACCATTTTATTAACCAACATTCATTCTTTGATCTCAAACATCATCTCGCTCTCTTTGGCCACGCCCTTATAAAATTCAGCTAAAACCGGCAGATAACTTTCGAGCGTGGGATATTGAGTCCTGCTTTTTTCATATTCCCCCAGGGTCTCCACAAGGCCTTTCATCCAGAAAAATCCCCGGCCAAAGTCCGAGATCAGTTGACTCCTGGCCTCTTTGCCACCGGGATTGTGCTTTAACAGGTACCTGATCACGGAGGCCCTCACCAGCGACTCATTCAGCATGGTCTGCCAGCTGGTATAATGTTGACTACCCATTCCCGCTTTCACAAGGTCAAACAGCTTGGTACCGGCGCCTTCAAACTCTTTCTCGTGTTTTTTGGTCAGGGGGTTCACATACGAATGGTTAAATTCGTGAATGAGGGTAGGCAGGCAGTTGTCAACCGGGTAGATAGGCTTGTTAGCGCTGTCAATCGACCAGGTTCCCATGATGGCATAAGAGGCCTCACTGTCATCGGGATAAACCACCTTCGGTCCATAATTGCCGCCGCCAAGGCCCAGGCCGATAATGATATTCAGGCTGCCCTCAGGTTGCACCCCGTAATAACGGTTGAGCCAATTTACATCCAGGGCATTATAAACCGGCATGAATCGTTCCTGCGCAGTTTTATACAATCCTTCCTGTTCTTTGAAAAACTCCTCACATTTTGCATTCGAATAAAACTGCTTCAGCAATCCCACAAAATGGTTGGCATTTTCCTTTCCCCATCTACTTTCCGGGACAGTCGATGAAAACGGAACAAGCGGATTCAATGACGGAGGCTGCTCCAGGTGGATGGCCATGGCCTGCACGGCATCAAAACTGACTCCGTTTTTGTCGCGCATTTCAGCTGCAAAGGATATGAGCGGATGATCTTTGTATTTATCGAAGTGGCTGTGAATAACCGAAACATAGCTCCGGTAAACATCATCATTGTATTCAAAATTGCCCGCGAGCCGAAATACAATGCTCAGCAGTTCAGTTCGCTTATCCACCGTTGGCAGTGGGTAATGACTCAATATATCCTTGTTAATCTTTTTGTTCTCTTGCCCGAACATGACGATTGGGAAAATCAGGCAAAGGATGAATAAAACACTTTCTTTCATAGTCTTTTTAATTGTTTCGATTTTCGCTGATCTATTTCCTGGTTAAAAATCCTTTTTCGGGCGCCCAATCTGTGTAACCCAGTCCCATAAAATGATTATTGCACACATCTTCACCATCCGCTAAAGTCTTGTCGCGTTCATACCTGAAACCCCGCACACTCATGGTTAAATGGTCCACCCGGCACATGCACGGAAAAATATAGTCGTACCCTTTGCCGGCCAGTATTTTACGCGCCCCGCATTCGGTCACCCGGCAAAAATATGATCCGTTGCCTTCCTCTTCGATCTCCAGTACCCAGTCGTTTTTTCCGAGCAGACCCGATTCTCCCTTCATCTGATAGGCTTTCAATCCATCCAGTATCTTCCTGTAACGTTTTTTGCCACCCCTCGGAGGCATTATTTTATAGACACCCTCTATCGTCTTCCATATTAACCTGTCGATTTCATCTCTCGCGATTTTCTGCTCCATAAGGGCAAAGTAGATCGGAATGAATGCCACGATACTCCTATAATCAGTCTGAAAGAAATGATCAACTTCAGGGGGCAATTCGGACTCAATTTCACGGAGTTTCTGTTTTGCTGCTTTTCTATAGGCAGAATAAACTTCCTTTCCCCATTGATCAATAATGGTTCTCTTCGCAAATGCATTAAAAATCAGAAACAGGAAGCGGGTTGTCATGTGTTCACTTTTATCTTTTTCAAACAATTCAATCGCAAGTTCTGGATAGTTATATGTTTCGGTAGGTGGCTGGCTTATTAATACAATCACAATCGTGCATGAAAAACCGAAGCAGCTGACCATTTTGGAATTACCCCTATCGGTCCTTTGTATCTGTTTGTTTTTTCAATATTCTTCTCAATTGTTCTATATGATTTCTTCCTTCCAAATAGTCTGGATTTAATTCTATTGATTTCTCATAGTTAATCAATGCTAAATCCTCTTGTTTGTTTTTCAAATAGGCATCGGCCAAAGTGCTATAAGCAATCCAAAAATCAGACGATATTTTTACACTGATTCGAAAAACTCCGATGGCTGCCCTGTAGTTTTTTTGTTCAATCCATGAATTTCCAATTTCATTAATCTTGTTTGCAAATATGCCTATTAGCTTAATATCATTTTTGAAAAGTGTATTTGTGACATTTTTATACCTTATTGAATCATTTAAAATATCTTCACTTTTATATAAATCCAGAGAACTGTTTATTGCATTATAGTTATTTAAAAAGTCCTGCCCATTTCTATTCTCTGGAAATAAATCAGGAATGACCAAACTGTTTTCCTTCTTTTTCAGTTCTTGATTTAAATTGAATTTCACAACATGAGTATAATCCCGAAAGAAGTACAGATAAATTGTACCTTCCTTTAAATCATAAATGGTAGTGTACATTGTACCTGCCCCCCAATTTCTTTCCTGATGCATGGTATCCATAACGGATGAGCAAAAACTGATGCTGGTGTCTTTTTTACTTTCCAATAATCCTTTTCCTTTATGATAAAGTGGGATTTTTATCTCTTTTTCCTCCTTTATCAGGGATGGATAAAAATTTGAGAGAACATAGGATTGATCATTCCCAATAATAAGCTCGTCTCCCTCAACAACAAGATACTTTCCTGTTTTGTCGATGAACAGAAACATGGATGTCTCTAAACCTTGTAAATTATATTGAATTAAATAATCTTTAACATCCTCAACAACCGTGCATTTTTTCATTATGTCCTTTAAAAAATTCGCATTAAGGCTCTTTTTTTCCAAAGTGTCGAGAATGGCTAAATAATCCATCGAGAACCCATCAAATACAAGCCCTGCCTGGTTCATTCCACCTTGCGGCCAAAAATTATCATATCCAACATATACGGCTCCATATTCATTAACATCACCACGCTCAAACCAAATGCGGGAATTAGGATTCCAATAATCTTCATTATTGCCAACCATTGTTTTGCCGAACATGGTTAATTTAAACATACTGCAACCCATGACGTTTTGGATTACAATAAAACACAAAATCAATCCAGTAAAAGCGGAAATAATCATGCTTCGATTTTTCATAACAGCTATTTTTTAAAATTGGCACTCATCTTTGTAAAAATCATTTTATTCCGACAAACCTGGAATTTTCGCCTGCTTCAGGATTCTACTTATTATTTCAATCAGGTTTTACCCAAAACACATCCGGGTTGTTAGTACATTTTGGGTGAGTCGTTTTTACTCGCGGGATAATCCCTTTATATTCAACCGGCAACAGCAGGTTGCTTTGACTCTCTCCGCCTCCGCTTACAAAACACATAAGAGCATAAAGGTTCTTTGCCATATAATTATAGAGATATTCTTCTTTTGTTATCGACATCCGATGGTTCCAGTTTGCTTCGGGATTCAGTATTAATGGTTTGTTTTCAACCAATCTCTTTCTAACTTCTGCAATACTCAACAGTTCTCCATGCTCATTCATGACATAGGCGTCATTTGTCGGGTCGATCCACAACCATTTGTTGAGTGTATTTGAATAGACCGTATTTATAGAATGACAATCAAAATCTGTTGAATCTTTTGGCAGGCAAACAACCCGCCGTGACTTAAATCCAAGAGACAGATAACAATTGTTGAGTACCGTTGCTAATGTCCCGCAATCGACGGTCTTATGACCGCTGATGCAAATATTCATAAGGTTATGGATGGTGGAATATTTCGGAGCGTCCCTGGTCCCGTCATGTGGAAAAGTATTGTGGACCCAGTGAAGCAGATTCAGAATTTGAGAAACCTCATTTCCAGTACCTATTACCGAATCCAGCTGAAAATCCTTTCGTATTTTCATTAAACCGGTATCACTGACCGGTTTGTAAGTAAATTTCGTTATTTCTCTCCTGTCATTGAAATCGTATCTGGATGCTTTTTTTAAAATGTCCAGACTACTTGGTGTCTTGATCGCCTTCTCATATTTAACTTGTGTAAAAGCCGAGTCTTTCCCATTAAGCAAAATGACGAAGTTGTACTCTTGCTTAGGTTTAACAGTAAAAGAAATTGAATCCAGGTCGGTGTAAAACGTGACTCTTTTGCCTGAAGTTTTATAAACATCGGGTTTTGCTTCCGGAACAACAGTCCAGGTCGCTTTTTTTAAGGTTGTGCCGTCTTTAATATCGACGGTTTTTGAGTTAGCTTTTATTACTTGTAAAGCTTGTTGGGCAAATAATGATGGTCCTGTCAGGAAAATTAGCAGGACAATTGTCAGTCTTGATTTGAATTTCATAGATGTTGTTTTAATCATTTGTAAAAAATTGGATCAGTGATAATTCTAAATACCTACATGGATTACAACATTTCCCTGTTTATGGCCTTTTTCAACGTAGGCATGAGCTTCCTGTAATTCTTCAAGGGAGTATTGCCTGTCGATAATTGTCACCAAGTTGCCTTCTTCAATCAGGGTCCGGATAAAATTCAGCGCTACCGTTTTATTGACAGACATCCCGAAGATCACTTTCTTGTTATTGCCGAATTTCGTCAGGAAGGATTGAAGAACATGTTTTAAAGTCATTTTGGTTACCATATATTTACCTTGACCTGTAAGCGCCTTACGGCATTGTGCAAAGGAGCTTTTGCCAACAGTATCAAAGATTATATCATAAGAATCACCGGTTCTGGTATAATCTTCTTTTGTGTAATCCACTACTTTATCGGCTCCCAGTAATTTGACCAGCTCAATATTTTTTGAACTGCAAACGCCTGTAACTTCAGCTCCAAAATATTTGGCCAGTTGAACGGCAAAGGTGCCGATACTGCCTGAGGCTCCATTGATAAGCACTTTCTGCCCTTTCTGAATGTTGGCTTTTTCTTTAAGAAAAAAAAAGGCCGTTGTTGCACCATCAACTACCGATGCAGCTTCTGAAAAATCCATGTTGCGGGGTTTCAGGGCCAGCGAACCGTTTTCGCGCATGCATTTGTACTGGGCATAGCAGCCGGTTCCAAAGCCCCTGAAACCGTAGACCTCATCGCCGGGTTTGAACTTCCCGGCTTGCTGACCGGCTGATTCAACAATGCCCGAGAATTCTGTTCCAAGGATTTGATATTTTTTCTTCGGTTTCGTGAATCCCAGCAGGATCCTGCTCAAAACCGTATCGCCCCTGCGCATCATGCAATCGGCGGCGGTTACGGTGGTGGCCATGACACGGATGAGCACCTCGTTGTTTGCGGGAATGGGTTTTTCACACTCCTGAAGTTGAAGAACTTCAGGAGGTCCGTATTTCAGATATGCAATGGTTTTCATGTGGACTTAATTTTTGCCGTAAAGCAGTTGAATCCCCTCGGTATCGCCAGGCTGAAGCTTTGCGTAACATTGGTTCGGATTCATTACGTTATCGCTTTGAACATGCCCTAATCCCAGGATGTGACCTGTTTCATGAAGGGCGAGGTAATAATAGGATTCACAGGATGCATCGGGGATCGGCCGTATAATCAACAAACCGGCCAGTTCGTTGCAAGGTTCGCCGGAAAATGGGGGATAGCCGAGTCCCCCCTGGGAAATATCAGCAAGTATGATCCGGATATCCGGATTGACCTTATCTGTTTCGGTAAACTTTAAAGCCGCCACCCGCTCCCATTCGGCAAAGGCATCCCTGATGCTTTGCCTGGAACACGGTATGACCCTGTCAAAAGAGATGCTGACCAGGTTATTTTGCGAATGAGTATTGAACCGATAACCAGAATCCATGAAAGCATAGCTTAGTTCGGTTCTCCCCATGTAGTCAGCCGATGGCTTTTGCCCGGAAGGGGGTTGGCCCCATTTGATCCCGAACAGGCAATAGGCCGCTGTACTTGTTCCATCGCACCCTGAGTAAAGGATTTCGTTGCATCCGGAAAAGCTGTTTTTATCTTCTTTCCTGCAGGAGGCCAGAACCAGCACCATAACCAATAAGATGATCCTGTGTTTCATGGTTTGTCTGCTTCCTCCGTCCTGGTTTTTAAAATTTTATTCACGTTCTCCCTGATTTCGGCGCAGGTTTTAGCACTGTCGAAACCTGATATGATTTTTCTGATCACCCTTTGCTCATCCAGGATAAAGAATTTCGGAACGGAGCGAATGGCATAGTTCTCCTTCACCTCCGGGTCTCCAACCAGGTAAGGCCAGCCGATGTGGTTAGCGGAAATGTGTTTTTTGATGATGGCCGGCTGCCCGCTCCAGGTTTCGATGCTGATGATCTCAAATTCCGTGCGTGTGAACTGGTCCCTGAGCCCGGCCAGGCAGGGGATCGATTGATAACACGGCCCGCATCCGATACCGGTAAATTGAATAAGCAGAACCTTGTTTTTTAAATCATTCAATGAGATTTCATTATTATCAGTGTCTTTCAGTTTCCAACCGGGAGCAACAGCCCCAACCAGGTTTTTCTCATTGGTATTTTTATTTTTACTAGACCTTATTACAAAGTCAGGAGGAAAATATTCCGAAGCGACAAAAGATTTTTTATCAGTAGTATTGATTTTTATATCTTTACATACCTCCCAACATACCCTGTCCGGGAATCTTTTAATCAGCCGGTATGGTATATTATTCACTTTGTTAATCCAGATATCATACTTTGTCCATTTATCCTCTGTTAAACCGGACGGGTCCGCATAAACAATGCTATTGCCAACTACTTCAACTAGTTTATCGTAAACAGTCAAACTTATTAAAACAGAATCTGACAGGTCATTGACTTGAATGATTTTGTTGTCAGGCGTTTCGAGCGCATATTTCAGCAGACATTTCACCTGGGTGAAAAATGGAGGATAAACAACCCTGAATGGATATCGGTTATTTTGAAAACTATCAACGGGTATGGTTTTGTTTTCCCAGTCGAGGTACGACTGCACCTTGCCATCATAGAAATAAACCAGTTTGGTTGTATCTTCAAACTGGAAACTGGCAATGCTTGCCCCGACATATTTGTCTTCCGGGTTATCAAACTCTTTTTTATAGACATTATAACTTAATGATGGAATCGTGTCGTATGGAGCGCTGGCCGACTGATACCAGAAGTAAGAAGCAGACTTGATTTGCTTCAGATCATCATATATTCTGCGTATGTAACTGGTATCAGATTGTCCCCACAGACAAATGGGCACAGAAAAGATTATAGCAGTTACCAATATTTTATTCATGCTGTTTTACTTTTAATTTTTCAGCCTTTCTGTATTTATCAATAACCTTTATACTTACCCAATAAATATCAGAAAAAGCGGCATTTTCCCATTTTTCTCTTCGTGAAAAAAACAGAAACCTTTCATCAGGAGATATGAAAGGCCCATATTCGAAATATTCAGTATTAATTTCTGGACCTAAGTTATATGCTTTTGACCAATTCCCTCTACCATCATTAAAACATACGCATAAGTCTCCTTGCCCATATCCACCTTCTTTAAAGGAAGAAAAAATCATGTAATCTCTATTGCGAGAGATATAAGGATCGCACCCGGGCAATATTGTATTTTTAAAGGCAAGGAATCGCATGGATTTGAATAATGATCTGTCTTTTATAACATTATAAAAGGCAGTATCGCTCAACTCGTCATTTAATAATCGGGTATACCAGTATTCTTCGCCACAATTTATGGAATCTAGTCTAATTGGGCTTAACCAATCACCTGAAGTTGACCGGTTGGAATAACAACAACGATTATTTGCAATAAAAAATAATCGTTTATTGTTGAAAGAAATCATTGGCTCGGCGAACATATTATATTTCTTTGCAAATCTGAGCGTGTCAAGAACTACTTGGCGATTGTCTATTGCTTTAATGGTTATAATCCGTTCCTGGAACCAGTTTGCCGATAAAGTTTGCGTAAATAGCTGTTCACTCCCATCAATACTCATTGTAAGACTTTCTTGAAGTCGATCTTTTAATGAGATAATATTTATCGCATATTTCTTTGGAAGTGTATCAGGAAAATCAGTATCAAAATAAGCTACTGTTTCTTGAGCAAATAAAATATTGCAACTAAAAATAGTAATCAACAGTGCAATAACTTTTTTCATGAATAATTTATTTTATTTATTTTCAACTTCTTGTTTCAATTTGTCCAGGAAATCCGGGACGTAATTACTGAATGTCCTGTATTTATTGCGGTTACCGGCATAATCCTTAATTAAATCAACAATAAATTCATTATAGATGTATCCTTGTTGTTTTTCGCCCTGGATAACCATTTGAGCAAACTCACCATAATGGTTTTTAATCAAAAAGTAAGCGGTTAAACTCCTCAGGAAGGATTCACATAAAAAAGAAATTTTCGATGGATCCGGTGTGGAATATTTAAATGGAATTTGATCTATTTGTTTATTGAAATTATCCATCATCGGATTTAAGAAGGCATGACCAATCTCATGTGTTGCGCCATAATAAATGTAATCTTTTGCAGCCATTTTCCCTTCCCTGAGGTTGGTTGTATCGCTGTTCCCGAATGCCGCATCCTGTTCACCGGCAAACCTTGGTGATAGAAAAAACAGGCAACCTGATTTACCATGGTCTGTAAACCAATAAGCATGAATATCCTGTTCCAGCATTGTAATGATGAAGGTGTAACTGTCCTTTTTTGTGCCCCAGAATGTTTCAAAATCCCTGATCATGTCAAGACCTGAAATTGCGCCCGCAACCTCATTAATTTTTTGTTGATAATATCCCCGGTGATTTTCAACGAATGCATCGAACCGGGTAATCCCTGCAAAGGAAGCAACAGCATTTTTAAGACTGTCAAGGATCATTGATTTATTGCTCAAGGTGTTTGGCAAACCAAAACTATCCAATTGCAAAAACTTCATAAATGAAGTATCTCTTTTGAAATTCCTGTCGAAAAACAATCCATTTATTGACAAATGAGCATGATAATTCTGCAAAACCTTTTTTACGAATTGAACGGAATTATCATTTTTGAATAAAGCAAAAAAGGTGTTTATGTCAGATTTATACTTAAAATCTAGATTATTCAGATAATTTGAATTACTCAGGTACGCCATGATGTGGAACAGCTCAAGCTCAGAATTAATCTCAATTTTTATTCCTTTTTTTTCAACTTCGAACTTCTTAAATTCTGCTGTTTTAGAATATCCAGTGGAAAAAATCAGTATAAATCCAATTGATGCTAGTAAGATTCTATTTGTCATAATTCATAATTTATTTCAGGAGGCCCTGTCATTTTTTACATTTCAGCAACTTATTAGCGGTTGGTATCTTAATCTTCTTTGATTTTTTCATCATCCCGTAAAGCCAGTTTAATACTTGAAATTAACAGATCAGGATCATCTTGTTGAATGAGGTGGCCGGATTGCGATCACATTCTTTAAACGCGCTGTTATATAATGACCTTGAAACTTTAACTTCCTCAACATAGAAACCCGGCATTTCTTCATAAAGTTTCTCTATGAAATTATCATATGGTTTTCCAAAAAGTGAATCAATCTGATGTTGGGTCAACCCTATTTCGAGGTATGGCAAATCGCCGTCCCTCTTTTTTGGGGTAAAGTCAACGGGGTCCACAAAAACAAGACCTGCAATTTCCCCCGGATACCGGGAGGCAAAACTCCTGATATAGGCTCCTCCAAATGAATGAGAAACCAGCATGTAAGGTGGTTTCAATCCTTTTTGCAGAAGCATTTTCCTTAGGTTGTCGACAATATGTGCGGTTGTTGGCGGAAGGCTGTCATTTTCCGATTCTCCTATTCTCGGACGATTGTATCGGAACACGGTATTTGTTTTGGAAATTTCTTCCGCTACCATGTCCCAGCTTCTAAAACTACTGGCCATTCCATTTTCGAAAACAACCACAGGTTTATCTGCTTTATTATTTTGCATCCCGGAAGTTAATACTTCAACTTTGTATCCGTTAATAGTGATGAAGTCGATATTGGCATAGGCAAGGTCTTTATTTGCTTTTACCAACGCAGTAAAGGATTGCCATCTTCTATCACTGTATAGTGATTTGAGATCAGGGTCTCCCTTGATATGCCCGTAATCCGTGTAATTCATTTGTGTGGCAATATAATTTAAATGAAAAAAGGCACTGTCGGGATAGTTTGCCAAAGCCCATGAACAGGCAGCATTATAATGCTCTTTTGATGAGCCTTTCCAGCCATTCGCCTCAAATGCTTTGGAAAATGTAAAAGCAGAATTTTTAAAGTCTTTCGCATTGTACAGTGAGTCTGCAACTCTGACAAGGTCCCGATATTTTTGAGGATTGCCTTGCCCCAATAAAGAAATTGTAAAAATTACAAAACCAAAAAATAATGTCGTTTTCATATGTTTCAATTGATTTTAGTGGTTTTGCTTACTATTCTCCGATTCCATAAATTTCCTCTGCATTTTTAAACATTATTCTTTCGGCTATTTCAAAAGAATCTGCCTCTGAAATCCAATTATTCTTAATCAAATCAGACAGGGAATATGCTATTCCTTTTCTCGCAAGGATGGAATGACCCATTAAGTTTTCCATGTACAAATCATCTCCACCGAATACCAATAGCTTATTGACAGGAGCAGTCACAATATACTTTTTCAGAAAGTCAATGGAGGCAATTGGGTTTATTGACCAGGACCCGCACATATCGATAAAAGCATTTTCATAATGTTTCGCCAAGGATATCATCGGTTCATAGTAAGGGTAAGAGATATGAAAAAAAATAAATCTGGAATCTGGACTTAACCGGCAAAGATTTGCGCAATCAGCAGGGTTATACATTACATTTTCCAGATTCATCATATTGTTCATGGCCTGGTATCCTGTATGCAATTTTATTGGCAATCCTTTCTGAGTTGCCAAATCCACAACATACCAGAAAATGTGATCCTGAATTTGCTTTTCCTCCAGTTCCGACAATTTTATTCCTGATAATTTATCTTGAAACAATGGTGCTGCTTTTTCAAAATCTATTTTCTCAAAATCAAGTCGTCTGAAATATGCATTGCCAATTTTAACTCCAATAGCCGATTTTGAATATCTTTCAAACCACCAGTCAATGATGTGTAACCAGTCATTTAAATCAGAAACTTTTGGAAGAATACTTTCATTATATCGTTCGACATTAATTTTAATCATACCAAGAGCATCAATGTCCTGATATAATATCTCCGGCAACTCTGTTTCCTTAAATGGTCTGCCGGGAGGATTTACGATGCAGCTTTTAACTTTTGCTTTTTTGAGTGTCTCTTTGTAAAATCCTTTTTTCCTGTATGCCTGATATTTTTCTTCCAGTTCCGGAATGTTTTCCTGCGTCAATTGGGGAATGTTGTATAGCTCATTGATGGTATTTTGAATCACCTGTCCGTACCCGGTATACTTCACTTTTTGCCAGTAAGACTCAATAATTTTCCATTTGTCAACCGGCTGTATATCTGATGATGTAAATGAATCAACATCTCTTTTTGGCATCCCTGCTGATACAAAATCAAATTTCGAATAAAGACCAAAAATACTTGTCCAATCGTCACATGTTACGAATGGTTTTAAGCAATTTAATCTTTCCGTTTCGTCTATAAAATGTTCATGCGTATCGATAAACCGAGTCTTTTGAATCTTTTCGAAGATTCTTTCAAACGGTGTTTTTATCCTCATTTGTCATTTGATTTTGCTTGTGCTAACATTAAATCCAGCGCTTTCCTGTTATAAACTTTCCCCCGTACGATAACGGTTTCAATGGTTTTTGTATTTTCAATATTTTCTAATGGGTTCTTATTCAGCAGAACCAGGCTGGCCAGTTTGCCTGCCTCAACAGAACCAAAATCAGCTTTTTTATTCATAAATATTGCAGGATTGATTGTTGCAGACCGTAGTGCATCAAGAGCCGGCATGCCACCCTTAACCATGAGCGACAATTCATCGTGCAGCGAAAATCCAGGGAAAACATAAGGATTGGGGAAATCGGTTCCTGCAAGAAATTTCACCCCTTTTGCATTCATTTTGCCTATTAAGCTTAGCTCAAAAAAGTACCTTACTCTTGAACTATTCGAAAAATTATCTATCTGGCTTTTTGTATAAGGACTCATTTTTTGATTCCATATCTCAAGAACGTATCCCGGTAAATATGACTTTCTATAATCACTTGTAAATATTGTATCGTTTAAATAACTCATTGCCCTGTTAACCGTCAAGGTGGGGCATAACCACATGCTATTCTTAGCCAGCACTGAACACAGTGAGTCAAACTTTTTTTCAGAAAATGTATTAATAAGTGCTTCATTTGATGTATCAACTGATGAGCAGGCATTCAGAAACCCATATAAATGTTCCGAGCTGGCCATTCCTGCTTCAATTGCCTTGTAGATTGAAACTCTGTTGGGTATATGACCGGCGAATGTGATGTTCCTTTTTCTGGCTTCCCTGGCGATTGCCATAAAACTCTCTTCGGATAACGAACTGTAAACTTTGATAAAATCAACGTTTTTATCTATCTGCTTTTTTACGGCATCAGCAGCTTCATCTGGTGTTGTAACCACCAAACATCCTGCCGGGAAAGAGGGTGGATTTCCATCAAGAAGATCACCTGACAGATAAATATCCGGTGACACGGACCCTTTCTGTTCTGTTTTTTTTGGAATTTCCACAAAGGCCGGCATGTCTCCCCACATCTCCCTGATTCCGGTAATACCATTGGCAATAAGTAAAGGATCCAGGTCAACATGGCTCCATTTATAGTGAGCATGCATATCCCAAAGACCCGGGATAAGATATTTGCCCTTTCCGTCAATTAAAATGGTTGAGATTGAACCGGAAATTTCCTTATCATAAATGGCACTAATGCGATTATTGTCAATGGCTATCGTTTTATTTTTTAATATTTTCCCTGCATTTACATCAACAACATTAACATTGGTAATTACAATATCATGTTTACCTGCACGGCAAAATGACACAAATGGCATGATGAGTAATAAAATCAGAAAACTTGATTTAATTCTTTTAGAAAAGTTTGTATTCATGGAATGGTTTTTTGTTTATTTCCGTTTATTATTGTTTATAACTTCAGACAATGGGTCTCATAAATACTGTTGTTTTAAGTTCCTGTGATATTTCATTTGCGGCTTTGATTATGAAATCATATTCTCCTGAGAGAAGCTCAATGTTTCTATCAGGTAAAACCAAAAAAAGTTTATAAACATCCCTGATTTCAGTTCTGCTTATGGAAAGAACACTCATGTTTTGAGTTTCTTTTATTTTCATGATTTGAAGATGAATCAATGAATTGATATTCTCCCATTTTCCTTTTTTAATCATGAAAAAGCCAAAGTATTTTTTTATTTTTCTATGGTCAGTATCTATTATGATCCCGGATTTAATAAAAAGGCAAAGCAATGAAATCAGGAAAAACAATATCCCTTTCCAGTCTAAAACTATCATTCTCCAGATGCCGACACCCAATAGCATTGCGCCTAAATAATAAAAGCTTGATGGAAGGCTGCCTGTTTTATAATTCATTATCATTTTTTTGTCATTTTACTGGTTAGAATACCCTGTTGATATTTTATTCAGTTTTTTTAGCGCTGCCTTTGAAGGTTCATGTTCGGGGTTGATCCTCAAGGCTTTATTGTAATTTTCTTTCGCTGATTCAATGTCACCCGATTTTTGCAGCAGTCGTCCCAGACAATAATAATTCATTTCAGAATCAGGATCTAAGCTGATCAGATAATTCATGATTCCGATCGCCTGGTCGGTTTTTTGTTCATCGCCCAGGTCGAACGCCATATCGAGCAATACGCCTGGCTTTGGATTGACCTCGAAACCGTATTCCTTTGAGAGTGCTTCAAAATGCGATTTTATTTCCGGAACGCTCAATTTTCTCCTTTCAGCATTCATCGTACATCCGGAAAAGAAAAACAGCAGGGCATTATTCAGGCTTGAATAGGGAACGTGACCTGCATTTTCGATCAGTTCAACCCTCCATTCAAGACAGGCAGGCGCTTGTTTCAGTGTCTCCTTATAATTGTTCATGTGATTGAGAACCTGCACATAATCAAGGTCACCATAGGAGATGTACAGCTTTTTTCTGATCCCGGGATTATCTTTAAGAAAGCTTTTGGTTTTGTTCAAAAAGAAATCGGGGCACCATCCCAACATGGGGCTTGCGATTACATAGGCATTGAACAGATCAGGCTGGAATAGAAAATTATACAGTACGAAAAGACCGGTATTCGACTGCCCCGCGAGAATCCAATACCCATTGGTCCGGTAGTTTTTCTCAATCTCCGGGATCAATTCCTCTTTTAAAAAGGCACAGAAGCTTTTTCCGCCCCGAACCTGGCCGCTGTCGTTGGGACAGGACCAATACGTATCGGCCACACCCGTGTTGGATATCCCGATGAGGATCATGTCGGGGACACGTTCGCCTGCAAGATTATCCAGGGTGGCCGCATCATTGGCAAATTGTGAAGTGTTTTGTCCGTTCATCATGAAGACCACGGGGTATTTTTGATCCGATTTTTCATATCCGTCGGGAAGATGTTCCAAGTAGGTGACTTCACCTCCAAGTATTTTTGATTCGAATTTCCGGTACTTTCCGATAACCACATCCTCCTGGGCGCTTAAACTCATTTGCAGCAGGCAGGCAATCAATAACAGTTTCGGTTTTTTCATAGTGGTGTCATTATGCTAATTTAGTGCAAATAAAGGAAGAAAAATTCGTCTAATAGACCTTTAACATGTTAATGGACTGTTTTTTTGATCAAAGGCAAAATGGCATCTATTCGACATACAACTTTCTGATGATATTGACATTATCAAGAGTAACTTTTGCAAGATACAGTCCCTTTGGTTTGTCTGAAAAGTTAAAAAGAATGGAATTTAAACATGTTGTTTTCAGAATTACTTCTCCTTTCGGATTTGTGATTTCAACAATAGCCGTTACCCCTGATAATGAACCTAACGATATATTTAAAAATCCGCTTGTTGGATTTGGAAAGATCCTCACCCCTTCGATTTGCCCGTGTATCTGATCAATGGAAACAGGATTATTTACCATGATTTTAAAGCTCGTTGAAGCAGCCGCAGCGGCAGTATCGGTTGCTGTAACCCTGATATTCAACGTTTCAGTTACTTCAGGCGTTCCGGTAAATGTTCCTGCCAGGGTGTCAAAAGTCAACCATGCGGGTAAAGGGTTTCCGTTGGTAAGTTCTGCAGTGTAGGTGAGTGTATTGTTGCCGTCATCATCCACAAAAGTGCTGTCGGGAATGGTAAAAGTGAACAACTCTCCTTTAATAGCCGGCTGATCAGGGATCAGGTTTCTGACATAGGGTACAAAGTTGGTATACATGAGACTGTTGATAAGATCATCTATTTTGATCCAGTAGATATCCGCTGCAGCATTAGGACCCCATCCCGCCGGTCGGCTGAAAAAGTAATATTTGCTGTCAGGGCTCACATAAGAACCATATTCTATTGCCGGGGTATTAATTGTTGGTCCCAGATTTTTAGGATTCGTCCAGAGGCCACTTCTGTTATAACTTATGTATTGATCCTCTTGTCCGTAACCATCTGAACGGATGCAGGTAAAAATGATGTAACTTTCATCAGGTGAGATATATGGATCCCAGGCGCCATTCTGTTCAGGGGTATGACGATTAATTACCATGTCAAGCTTTTCAACAGTGGAAAAATTCCCGTTTTCATAGGGGGAACAATAAATATCCAAGTTTGGATTATCACGCATTGAACAAAAATAGAGGGTCCCATTCAGGGCTGTCGTCGGATGATACTCTTCATACCCAGTGTTGACAGGTGATGCAAGTATTAAAGGTGTTGACCATGATTGACTTACAAGTGTTGACATATAAATATCGGCATAGCTTGTAAAAAACACATGCATACTGTCGGGGGAATAAAAAGGTTCAATCGGTCGGTTGTTTGGTATAAAATAAGCCGGTAACGGGGATTTCCAGAAACCGCTATAAAAATCTGTATATAATATTTTAAACGTATTATTCTGGCCGATCCCGATTAAGCATTCCTGGTTATCCGGTGAAAAGACTATTTTCGTCTCTCTCCGGTTGGGAAGAGAAATGCTTCCCGGTGCAAAGACGATCGCAGAATCTCCCGGCGGGGTTTGACCCAAATACAAACTATCTGTCGGTATTGTTTGAGAAGAGACTTGACTTTCACAAAATAGCGCGGAGAGAAGGATGACAACTAGCTTTTTCATGTGTTAAAATATGGGGTTGTTAATGGACTAAATTTTTAATAAGTATTTCGCCGTCAACCTCCATGAGTAAAATGTAAAATCCCTTCGGTATCCCTGTAATATCTATTGTTTCTGCAGGAAGATCATGACAAGTATCGGATAGTATTGTTCTTCCCTCAATATCCATTAATTTGATAAATGCATTTTTATATGATAATTTGCCAAACAGAATATTAATGGTATTATTTACCGGGTTAGGGAAGATTTGAATACTTTTCGCATACGTCGGGTGAAATGAGGTTAAAACAGAACTTTTCAGGCTATCAATGATGCTGGATGAAACCCAATAGATATCCATAGTATTACCAGCATTGTCTCTGGTAAAAAATAAATAATTACCGCCCAGTAATACGCGGGGACCGTATTCATCATCTACAGTATTTATATCCGGTCCCATATTAATGGGTTCCGTCCATGAACTGTCTGTTTTCTGGAAACAAATCCATAAGTCCCAACCTCCATACCCTGGCCTGGTATAAGAAGTAAATATCAAATAACTCTCATCCGGAGCCATAAATGGTTCCGTTTCCTGTGGCCCGGTGTTTATAAGATTACCTAAACTTTCAACCTGTGAATAAGAACCATTTATAAGTGGTGATCTGTATAGCCAGGATCCCCCTATCCCTCCGCCACGACGTGATTTAAAATATAAAGTGCCATTGTCAGTAACACAGGCAGAACCATCTTCTGCATTTGAATTCACAGGATTATCCAGACGAACCGGAGCCGACCAGGTTGAATCTGATGTTCGGTCAACCATCCAAATATCCATATTTGAGGATGGAGGCCGGTTTGAAGCAAAGAATTGCCTGTTTCCGTCAGGGGAAATAAACGACTCCCAATTTTTATAATTATTATTTGAAAAAACGGCAGTATCCGGTTCAGACCAGATACCATTTTGTTTTTGTGAATGGAGAATTTTACCCTGACCCCAATTTGCATTTATAACCGAAAAAAACATTTCATTCCCATCTGGCGAAAATGTAGGATATGTTTCGAACCTGCTATCGAGTGAAATGATACCCGGGGCAAATATTTGGGGGATGTTCCCCGGAGGAGTTTGTTCAAGATATGAACTTCCTGGCAGGGTTGTTTGTGACAAACCAGTATTCAGAATGAGCAAAAAAGTTAAAGGGGAAAGTAATGTTTTCATGGGTTTCTATTTTTAAATTATTAATGGTGCAACATTAGAACAAAGATTTTGAAGACAGGTTCTGATTTATAAAACAGACCTCTTTTTGCAAAGAATTGGTTAACGAACAGGATTGGATTAGTTATTACATGCCTTTTGCTTAATCTCTGTTGGCGTACAGCCGCAATACTTTCTGAAAGCATTATTAAAAGCCGACTTTGAATTGAAGCCAACTTCGTACATGATTTGCTGAACGGTATATTCATCCCTGGTTTTAAAGAGCAAGCCTTCAGCTTCTTTAATTCTGTAGGTATTGACAAACTCGGAAAATCCAACCTTGAATTCTTCATTGATTATCTGCGATAAATAAAGTACTGAGATTCCGATTTTCTTTGCGAGAAGGGTCAATGTTAATGATGAATCAGTGTATATTTTTTCAACTTCCATTTGCCTTAGAAGTTCGTTAATAATCTGCTCCTTCTTTTCCTGGGGAAGATTCGTATTTTGGTATTTCTTTTTCCAGGTAAATAAGTCCGGTCTGATAAGTGCCAGGTAAACCAGGATGTTGAAGAATAAGAACCCGGCTATAAAATACAAACTCGTTGTGTATGGACATAACCTATACCTTCTCCAGATATCCATAACCAGGAAGGTATTAAACTTCAATACCCAGAGTGTAATAAACCCAGCCAGCAAAAAGCAATACAGTGTTTTAAAACCGGGAGATTGATCAACATATTTCAGGTATAATCCAATATTCCTGAAGATTCCATGCCCGGTTAACACGATATACACCAAACTGTGGATGAGAATCAGTTCGCTTGCATAAAACCGGAATGGGGAGAACCAGAACAGATAATCCGGGTCAACTGCTTTTTTTACTGCCATGAAGATGATCATCATGGCAAAAGGCGTAAAATGAACAAATTCCCACCGACCTGATCTTATATTTATAATGGACCTGGAATAAAGCCACAACAAAGGGCCGAACAAGAAAGCAACTTGATTACAGAAAGCCGGGAACAAATTATATCGAACCAGGATCTCATCTGAGAATGACGACATAAAGACAATCGCACAAATCTGGAAAGTATAAACCAGCAAAATCAAGGATAATATCACATTGCTCCTGTTCCTGTTCTTAGGGGAATTAAAAAACAGCATCAGCAAAACTGTTTGAAAAACAGCCAAAACACCGGCTATCTTAAGTATAAAGAAAATCATAACAAAATATTTATATACTTAGAAGGTACTAGTTATTAAAGGTATCAACCCTGATATTTTTTGCTTATTTGACAAAGACTTTCCTTATTACTGTTTTATTATCCACGGTCAGATTAATGAAGTACATTCCTTTGGCTCTGTTCGCCAGATCAAGCCGAATGTCATTTTTGAATATGCTTTTCAGCATAGCCTTTCCTTCCGGATTTCGTATTTCAACTATAGCCGTTATCCCTGATAATGAACCTAACGATATATTTAAAAATCCGCTCGTTGGGTTGGGAAAGATCCTCACCCCTTCGGTTTGACCGTGTATCTGATCTATGGAAACAGGATTATTTACCATGATTTTAAAGCTCGTTGAAGCAGCCGCACCAGCAGTATCGGTTGCTGTAACCCTGATATTCAACGTTTCAGTTACTTCAGGCGTTCCGGTAAATGTTCCTGCCAGGGTGTCAAAAGTCAACCATGCGGGTAAAGGGTTTCCGTTGGTAAGTTCTGCAGTGTAGGTGAGTGTATTGTTGCCGTCATCATCCACAAAAGTGCTGTCGGGAATGGTAAAAGTGAACAGCTCTCCTTTAATAGCCGACTGATCAGGGATCAGGTTTCTGACATAGGGTACAAAGTTGGTATATATGAGACTGTCGATAAGTTGATCTGCCTGTATCCAATATATTGAACTGGGGCTGGAATATCCGCTCTCATAGAACAAGTATTTATTGTCGGCGGTAACATAGGGACCAAAATCATCACCGGAAGTATTTACCCATGGGCCCAGGTTTTTTGGATTGGTCCATATGCCATTGCTTTTCCGGTAACTTATGTATAAGTCGGTACTTCCAAAACCACCTGATCTGTTAGACATAAAAATCATGAATGACTCATCATTTGAAATAAAAAAGTCACCCTCATTGGCACCAGAATTTATCGGAAGCCCCAATCCGGCTAATGTCGTATCGGAATTCTCGATAATAAGTCTGCAGATGTCCCTTTGACCTAATCCACCTGGCGGATTTGAAGACAGATAGTAATTATCAAGGTATGTCAGATTCAGGGAATGTACTTGGAAAGTTAGTAAGAATCTTGCCGGAGGATTCCAAATGGTACTTTGTTTATCCGAAATCCAACTATCCTTGTAATTATTATTCTCAAAATACAAATGATTCCCATCAGGCGAAATAGAAAGACAATAAAAACCAGTGAACAGATTCACCGGTGCATTCCATTGATCATTGTAATATTTATAATATTTAATCTTAAAGGAAGTCCAGTTGTTATTTGTTTCCTCATAATAAATTTCTTTTCCATCCGGAGAAATGGCTATTTTTTCAACTGCATAGTAGCCCGGGTCAGCAGTAAGGTTAAATATTTTTCGCGTATTGCCCGGAGGTGTTTGTCCCAGGTACAGGCTATCCATGGGTATTGGTTGTGAGGTGGCTATAATGCCAAAAATAAAAAGCAGGGCTGATGTCAGTGTTAATTTTTTCATATGCTAATTTTTTCAGGGTTTAATAATTAGCACAAAATAAGCAAGCAGACTTTGACAAATTGTTCGAGAACATGTTTTCGGCCACAATATTCAGTTAATTTTACCTGCTTTCAATTTCTCTTTAAATTCTTTTGGCGTTAATCCCGTGTGTGCTTTAAACAATTGGTTGAAGACAGATTTAGAATTGAAACCAGCCATGTAATAGACTTCCTGGATTGTTTTTTCATTGCGGGTGTCTTCAGAAAACAGTCTGATACATTCCCTGATACGGAAATCATTCACAAAGCTTTTAAAATTCTTTTTACATAATTCATTGATCACTTGGGATATCAACCTGGGATTAATGGATGTATCCCTGGCCACACTTTCCAACGATATATCCGGGTTTAAATATGATTTTTCGAGTTTCAGATAATCATTCAGTTTGTGTAAATACTCATCCTTTGAAAGTTCATCCAGGTTACTGCTCCTGTATTTGATGGCATAATAAATTTCCGGTTTTAATAACAACAAGAACATGATTAGCAGGGAGAAAAGAAGTATTATTAAAATATAAATGCTGCTCGTATAGGCACACCAACCCGGTTGCCGTAAGATCACATAAACTGAAAAGGAATTAAGCTGGATAATCCAAATAGTAATATAACCCAGTAAAACAATCTGTATCCAGTTCATCAAAGAAAGGTCTTGAAAAACACCTAATTCTGATTTATAAGGAACATTCCTCTTTTTGATGTAATTCAATGATGCGATAATGTAACCCAGGTTTTGCAAAAGGCATAGAGAATGAACAGCAACAGATGTTCTTCCGATTAAATTTATATCAAATCTGAAATAACCATAGAAAACCAGGCTGAAAAAAAATGGGACAAAATGAACGGGATGAACATGAATTGAATCGTTTTTATTAAGGAAAGCTTTGGTGTAATAAAAAATCAAAGGCCCTGTTGTAAAACAAGTTAATTTTAATATATAAATGTATAAATGAGGCTTGAGAAAATAGGGGTATCCGTAACTTCCCAGGGATAGTGCTATGAAAATCTGAAACCCGAAGACAAGCATCAATGCTGCCAGTATCCGGTTTTCATTTTTATTGCCTTTCGGGGTGATCAGGAAGAAAACCGACAACACAAAGGCCATGAACATGCCCAGTAATGCAGTACTATATACCAATATTATCATAATATTTCATCTGTTGTTATAGCGTAAGTTTGGATGATTTTCCATCTCCTTTTTTCAGGGATAAGGTGTCAGGATCAGCCGATGGCCCTTGACCGGTATTCGATGGGAGTCAGGTTGGTAAATAATTTGAACTGGTTATTAAAGGCTGATTTTGAATTGAACCCGACCTGGTAAAGAACTTCAAGGATCGTAAGATTTTTGTATTTCGAATCTGCCAGTATCTGCATGCTCTCCCTGATGCGGTATTCAAGGATATAGGTTTTAAAATTCTTCTTAAATGTTTCATTGATGATCTGTGAAAGGATCCTAGGGTTTACTGAAATTTCATTGGCAAGAATTTCGAGGGTGATATCTGGGTTAAGGAATGGTTTATGGGTTTCCATATAGGAGGTCAACTTTTGCAGGTATTCTGATTTATCAGGTTGGGTAAGCCTGTTGTTTTTATACTTCGCAATGACATAATACACATCCGGCTTTAACAGGAGAAAGAACATGATAGTGTTAATAAACAAAAAGACAGTAAGGGCATAAATACTTGCCGTATAGGCACACCATCCGGGTTTTCTCAGAATCATATAAATGGCGAAAGAATTTAAATTGACAATCCAGAGAATGATAAAACCGATTAAAAGGACCTGAATCCACCGGTTATTTGAGGAGATAAAAATAACCTTATAAAACCCTTTAAAACTAATTGTTGTTGATTTCAAGCTCAGCAGGGCAAACACGATATAAATAAAATTGTGGGCCAGGATCAGGATGGTGAGGTTCAGGTCAACGATCGATTCCCAGATCACAAACTGATCGACCCTTCTGTAAAAAACCATCAGGAATGCCAGTGAAAATACAAACGGGAGGAAGTGAACCGAAGTGCGATTATTGAAAATGTCTTTTTTTTTCAAAAATGTGTTGACATATAAATAAATCAGCGGTCCGGTCAGGAAGGATGTTTGCCTGATCAGGAACAGGGCTTTGTGCCAGTCTGTGTAATATTGCCAGGCAAAGGAACTGGTGGCAAAAGAATAAAAGATCTGAAGGTTAAAAATCAGCAGTAGGGTTGCCAGTATTTTATTTTCAGTGATGAATCCCTTTTTATTAACAAAGAAAAATACTGACAGTATCATGGTCATGAAAATGCTGATGATGGTCAGAAGGGTAAAAAAATTCAGGGGCATAAGCTGCGTGATTTTAATGGAGCGCAAATCTATATTGTCTTACAACTGAAAAAAAACGAAATCGGTCAATCCCTGAAAATCTTCTGTAAGTCATATTAAAAATCTTGTTTCATTCGTGCCTCAGCGCTTCTACGGGATTATTTGTAGCGGCTCGCCAGGCCTGCCCGATGATGGCAATAAAGGCGATAGCCACGACAAACAATGCACTTAGCAGGAAATATCCGGCGTTGAGATGGATGCGTTGTGCATAGTCGGTAAGCCAGCGGTTCATGACCAGATAGCTTCCCGCTGAAGCAACGAGAATGGCTATGAATACAATAGCCAGGGTTTCTCTGAACAACACGGAGATCACCTCTGCCACAGAACTGCCGTTCACTTTTCGGATCCCTATTTCGCGGGTACGGCGCGAGATCCTGAGGATGGTGAGGGCCAGCAGGCTGATCAGACTGATGATGACCACCTCGGCAGCCCCGATGGAGACCATCATGGCAAACCTGTTTTCTTTCCTGTACATCCGATCAAAGATATCCGATAAACTATTGGGATTGAAAATGTAGTTTTCGTCAAAGCGGTGGAAGATGCTCCTGACCTGCATCAGCTGGTTCCCGGTAAGCGGGTTGGCACTTCGGATATAGATGTTGGGCGTTCCCCAGTAACAATTCGCGATGACCAGAGGGGCAATGGCTTCGCCTGGGTTTGACATGTAATAGAAATCCTTCACGATGCCAATGACCTCGACCCGCATGTCTTTGTATAATACGGTCTGACCCGATTTTAGCGGTAACCCCAGCATCCGCATGGCAGATTCATTGAGTATGATACCCAGACTGTCGGCCATCGATTCCCGGAAAAAGCGGCCATCGATAAGCTGGAGCTGCATGAGCTCGCCGAATCCTGGTGTTTCACGGTATTCGTTGATCGCCTTATTGTTGTTTTCTGCATCGGAGAGGTTCCTGATGTACTGGCCGCTGCAACCTCCACCCATAAAATGTTCGCCACCGCAAACAGCAGTAACGAAAGGTAGTTTCAGCAATTCGGTTTTAACGCTTTCGTACTTCTTGTAAATGCCGCTGCTGCAATTGCTGATCGTGGTTACATTCTTTTTTTCAAATCCCATTGGCACGTTATGCATGTAATTCAATTGCGAAATGATGATGACGACACAACTGATAAAGAAGGAGGCTACGGTGAACTGAACGAATACCGAGGCGACCGAAAACCAGTTTTTATTCCCGGAGCTTGAAATCTTCCCCCGTAATCCCAACGCGTATTTCATTCTTGAGAGGTAGAGGACAGGATAACCCGATGAGACCAGAAGAAGCACGACCAGCAAAATCACCAGAGAAATAAGGCCGCCCCTGGAGAGCAGGTCAGAAAGATCGACTTTTGATTGCAAGAGGGTGGAGAGGAATGGCATTGCTTTGTAGATGATTATCAACGCCAGCAGTGCAGAAAAAAGGAAGACGACCAGTGTTTCCAGGAAAAAGAGTTTGGCGATGCTCGCTTTGGAGGCACCGAACATGGTTCGGGTTGATATTTCGACAATGCGTTTTTCGCCCTGGATGATGAACAGATTGATATAGCTAAGTAAGGCCGTGAGCAGGACAAACAAGGCGATCAATCCGACGATCAGCATTTGTTTCGTACTTCCACGGTTCGGGATAAAGTCACTTGCGGCCGAATGCAGGTACAAATCGGTCAGAGGCTCGACCCCGGATTGGACCTTTGCGAAAAACTTCGTGGCCCAATCTTTCATCAGCGCATTATATGCATTTGCAATTTTATCTCCTGCCGCTTTTGAATCAATGTTTGGTTTAAGTAAATAGTACGTTTGAAATTCGAGGCTTGATGAAAGCCATTTCATCTCGAGTGTTGACAAAGAAATCAGTACCCCGAAATTCAGGTGCGAGTTTTTGGGAATCTCATCCATCACCCCGGTGATCTTCACCTGTTCACCATCCGATTCCACTGTTTTCCCGATGCAGTTGGTTGAATGAAAAAGTTTTTCGGCAACGGTTGTTGTGATCACAGCGCACTGTTTTCCGGCCAGCGCAGTCCTTTCATCACCCAGGCGAAGCTCAAGTCCGAAGACTTTGAAAAACTCAGGGTCGGCATAAAAAACCCTGACTTTCTCTACCTTGGTTTCTTTGGTTTGAACAGATCCCGGCCAGCCGCCATACAACTGAACGCTTGACTCCACTTCAGGCACCATCTCAGGAAGCTGGGTATAGGCCTTACGTAGAGAAATTCCGTACACCTCTGTAGTGGTTTTATCGGTTACCCGGCAATAGAGCCTCACAACCCGCTCTTTTGTTTTAAAATGACTGTCGTAGCTCAACTCATACCTGATATAGGTGAGGGTAAAGATCATGGTAGTCAATGCCACGCCAAGCCCGACCACATTCGTAATAAGAAGGAAGGGGCTTCGTGTTAAGATTCTCAGGACAAATTTTAAATCGTTCATGGATCAGATTAGTTGAATTTATTCACTTCGTAACGTTTCCGTCGGGTTCCTGCGGGCCACCCTGAAAGTTTGCCAGTTAACGGCGATCAGGGCCGTGACCATAATAAGGCAGGCCGCCAGGAGGTATATCCACCAGCTCAGTTCAGTCCGGTAAGCAAAATTCTCAATCCACCGGTGCATGGTATACCATGCCACCGGGATGGCAATGACAAAAGCCACCATCACCCATTTCAGGAACTCCTTGTTCAGCATGAAAAGGATCTCCGGCAGGGAGGCGCCATTGGCTTTGCGGATCCCGATCTCCTTGGTGCGGCGGTCGCAGGAAAAAAGGGCCATACCCATTATCCCTAACATCGCGATGATGACGGCCAACGCTGAAAAGATCAGGGTGAGGTTGCGCAGCCTCACTTCATCCTGGTATTTTTGTGCCAGCAGGTCATCGAAGTAACGGTACGAAAAACCTCTTGATTCCCTGTATTTCTTGTAAGTGTCGCTGATGAATTTCAACGTCTCCGCCCGGTTTCTATCGGCGATTCGCACGTTCATGGTCATGATGTTTTGCGGATCGTAGGTAATGATCAGAGGGCCGATGGGATAATGCAGCGGACGGAAGTGAAAATCTTTCACGACCCCGGCAATCACGAAATTCCCGATCCGTTCTCCGATGGGATTCTGATATCCGATGATCTTTTCAGCTGTTTCGTTGATAACCGCAGGCAGGTTTGTTTCTCCCTCTTTCCAGAAGCTGTCAAAATCCATCTGGAGGAATTGTCCCTTGACAATTTCCAGTTTATAGGTTTTGGCAAAATCTTCATCTGCCCAGATCATGGCAGCCCTGATGCTGTCGGGCCGGCCGGCGTGGTTAACAGCAAGCCTGACTTCCCAGTTAAAATCGACGGGCGCATAGGCGGTTGCAGTTACCCCCAGGATATTCGGATTTTTCAGCAGTTCATCTTTAAATGACTTATTCTCATACCAGAGACCTGTTGGGATGACCACAATGTTGTTCCGGTCGAAACCCAGGTCTTTTCCCTGGATGTAGTTCAATTGTTTGATAAAGACGGATGTGGCAATGATGAAAAAGGCGGCAATGCTGAATTGGATCACTACCAGCAACCGGGTGAAATTGTTCTTTGACCCGGTTTGGCTGCCGCCGCGGAAGATCCTGGAGGTTTTCAGGGAGGAGAGATAGAAGGATGGATAGATGCCAGCAACCATTCCTACCAGAACTGTTATCACGAGCATGCTGATAACCAGCCCAAACGATAATTCCAAGGTGAGATATTGCCCGGTAAACACATTGAACCAGGGCAGGATCAACCACATGAGAAACAGGGCAATCAGGGTGGCGGCCGTGGTTTGTAACACCGCCTCTCCCATGAATTGACGGATAATGTCGGGCCGCCCGGCGCCGCACACTTTTTTAATGCCGATTTCAGTCGACCGTTCCGATGACCGTGCCACCGACAGCACCGAAAAATTCAGCGCCGCCATGAGAATGATCAGCAATGCCAGTCCGGAGAATATCCAAACGTATTTGTAGCTGCTGATGTTTTTATCATAGAGGTTGGTCTGGTAATTGGTGTGCAGGTGAATGTCGGTCAGCGCCTGGAACACCAGTTTATCCGACAGCCTTGAGAACCGGCCAAGGTGATTGGTTATACCATCCAGGAACTTGTCATCGATCAAGGCATTTTTTGCCAGTTTGATGTACACATGTACATGGGCCTTGTCGCCCCAGCTATCCTCAAGGTAAGCATACCTGCTGCTTTTACCTGAAACTACAAACCCGAAATCGATGTGGCTTTGCCGTGGGATCCGCACTACGCCACTCACGGTATAGATTTCCGGATCATATTTGTCGCTGACGACAATTTTGCCTAATGCCGGCTCATTGCCGAACAGTTTCCGGGCAACTTCCTCCGAAAGTACGGTGTTTGAAGGTTTGGAAAATGCGGTCTCCGGACTGCCCTCGATGAAAGAAAATCCACCGAAGATGGCAAAGAAATCATCATTCGTACTCATGCAGCGTGCCTCTATCTTTTCACTTCCCTTATCCCTTTTCAGAGGCGAATCTTCGGAATCGAAACTCAGGTATGTGGCATTTTCGATTTGAGGGTAGGTCATCTTCAGCGTTTTCGCAACCGGGCGGTAGCAGCCGGCTGATTTCACAATTTCGTCACCCTCTTTGGCAAGGGTGAGTACACGGTAAATCCGGTCATGGTCAGGATGAAACTTTTCATAGCTCAGTTCATGCAACACCCACAGGTAGATTAGCAAGCTGGCTGTCACACCGATGGTAAATCCCAGTAATGTGATCAGGGAATAAACCGGCTTATGGCTGAATCTGCGGATGGTGATTTTAAAGGGCTGGATCATCGTTCTTTTAGTTATTCAACAATCATCAGGATGTCTTCATCATCGGATACCTCCAGGGCCAGTTTCAGCAGTTCATTCTTCCTGGCGGCAGGAGCGGTTGATGCGCTGAACGATGTTGATCTGACCTGTTCTTTAAGCTCTTTCCCCTTCAGCGAGACCAGGATCTCCCCATTGCTGCCGACCATGTAGGAGGAGGGCCACACAGGAAGCCCGCCATCCAGGTTGTTTTTCAGGATATCGGGATCATAGTTGCCCGGATCGCCTTTCACCAGGAACAGTTTTTTACCCGACTTGGAGAAGATAGTATAAAATCGTTTCAATTGCTTGCTTTTTCGGGTGTTTGGACAATCATAGCTGTCTTTTGAGAAGGTCAGGAAAATGTAATTTTTGGTGTCGGCCCAGGTTTCAGGTACTATTTTTCCGTTGAGGTTAAAATCGGGATCCACTCCCTCTTTCTTCAGCAGCTTATATTTTCCAAAATTCAGCACATATACGGGCAACAGTCTGTTGGGGGGCAATACAAGGAAAACGGTATCGTTAAAGGCATTCCGGATATAGAATTTTCCGTTGTTCTCATATTGGGCGCCTTGATCCGTGCCCCGCATCACTGATTTTGAAAAGTGATCCAATTTTTCAAACTGGGTGAAGGCAGCCAGGGTGTCACCCTGCCGATTGAAAATTCCCAGGATGTATTTACCGCTCAGGTCGAATGGACTTCCCAGTTGCTGCGCATAGGTGTTGCGATCTAGCATCATGGTGCTTAAGCGGTTATAGATAAAGTCAGAACCTGCGCTCCACATGCCATTGGCATTTCCCCTGGGAGGATCCGGTTTTTTCCCGTGGTTGAAATCGATGGCAATCTCGCCCATTCCCCTGATCTTGCCGGGTTTTTCGGGGTCGAACGCCAGGGAGAGGTTCAACGGTGGTTGCGAACAATCATATTGCATGATGTAAGACTGACCGGTGAGCGAGTTACGGTATTTGTAAAACAGGTTTTTTCCGGTGGTCCAGACGGTGGTGCCACCACCGATAAAGGTATTGTCGCCCTGTATCGTTATTTGGTTGGCTTCAACCTCAATGCCCGTTGATTCATTTTTCACCACGGTACTTACATATTTCCCTTTTTGGTTATAGAGGAGAATGCCCGAAGGATTGACCGCCACGATGTTCGAATCCATAAGGTAATACTTGAACTTCATGGCCCGGGAGAAGGAACTGTCGGGCGGCTTTTGCAGGCGGATGTAGGTGATTTTTGAGGCCACGTCCGACAAGGCAAAGTCCCTGATATTATTCAGGCTTCCGGCAATATCGATCACCACCGGGGGGCGGGAGGGATCGACGGAACGGTCTTCTTTAAACCGGAAGCCTTGGGGTAGCTTTTTCAGAGAATCGGCCAGACTGTTTTCACGCTCAACACGTTCGGCCTTCTCTTTTTCCTGCAGCAGGATCTCTGCCGAAAGCTTTTCCTCATCGGATTTAAGGCGATTTTCCTGGCAGGCAGCAAGCAACAATACCAATCCGATTATCAGCAAAAATAAAGGGTATCTATTCACCTTATTACGACTTATTGTGATTTAATGGATCTTTTATTCATGCCTTATTGATTCAACCGGATTGCTCGAAGCTGCCCGCCAGCTTTGTGAGGTAACGGTGATGCATACAATGAGAAATACCGTAACACCGGCAGCCGCAAATATCCACCAACTTAAGCCGGTTTTATAAGCAAAGGCTTCCAGCCATTTTTGCATAATATAATATGCAACAGGGGTGGCAATGACAAATGCGATGGCTATCCACTTTACAAAATCCTTATTAAGCATTATCATCACTTGCCATGTTCCGGCACCGTTAATTTTCCGGATACCGATTTCTTTAACCCTTCGCTGACAACCAAACAGCGACATGGCTAAAATACCCATGCAGCAAATTACGATGGCACATCCGGCGAACAGCGAAAAGGTTCTCCGGAACGAAAGTTCTGATTTGTACATATCCTCAACGGCCTGATCAAAAAAGCTTGCTTCAACCGGGAAAGAAGGGGAAAGGCCAGACGCCAGATCATTAATATCATGAATGGCTTGATGTAATGAATTAAAATCGCTGGTATGCAAGCTTGCCAGACAATAGGAAGCGTGGGTCCCGTTTTGAATGGCGAGAGAGCCGATGGGTTCGTTTACCGGTTTGTACCGAAAATCTTTTACGACACCGATTATTTCGGCAGGGCCATCATCCGTCCGCATTCCAATAACAAATTGAACTCCTATGGGGTTGACGATCTTGTTTTCGCGAAGAAAGGTTTCATTCACGATGATTTTCCCCGCATCGGTTTTATTGTTTTCAGAATAAAACCGGCCCTGTTTTAGTTGTAATCCCAGCATGCCAAAGAAAGCCGGATCAGCATTAAAGAGGTCAAAATTCAGCTCTTTTCTTTCTCCATTGACCGGAAACCAGATTCCCCAAAACGAGATAGGCTTGCCCGGGTAATATTGTGTAAATGAAATTTTTTCAACAATTGGTTTCTTCTGAAGAGACTGTTTAAGAACCTCTTTTTTTGCTTTCAGCTGGGGTGTCAGTTTTATTCCGATGATGTTTTCCTGGTTGAATCCCAGGTTGCTGCTGCCAAAAATTACCTGCTTTTGCACAAGAATTGTAAAAGCCAACAAAATAATGGCAATTACGAATTGTATGGTAACGAGAATTCCGCTGAACAGGTGATTCAATACTGGTGCCTCCACTGTTTTTTTCAGGTTGTCAATCGCATTTGATTTGGAAATCCGCATGGCGGGAATTATACTGAAAAGAAAACTCAGCACAAAGACCCCGGCAATTGAAATGATTAAAAAGCCCGGAGTGTAAATGAATTGAGGGTTGAATTTGATACCAGTGTAGTTCTGAATAAACGGGTCGATGAAAATTACTATCATGATCGCAATAAAAAGAGACATCAGGAAAAGAAGGAACGCCTCTGACAGGATATTGAAGACAATTGTTGACGGTTTTGCCCCCATGATCTTCATCACGCCGGTCTGCCTGATTGTATCCAGCCACTGGGAGGATGAAATATTGATAAAATTGACCAGGGCGATCATCAGCACCAGTGCAGCTACCAGGACGAGGAACATGATTTTCCGTTTGTCCCCCTGATGGAAATAAGTGGCAGAGGAAAGGTCGTTTTTTGATAAATACAACTCCCGTAACGGGTTCAACTTCGCTTCAACCAAATCCTTTTGAAAAGTTTGTGGAAAAAGCGCCGTAATCCTTTTTGCGGTTTCATCAGGATTGTTTCCTGGTTTTAGCAGGATAAATGTCTGGTAATTGAACCACCCCCAATCAGTAAACTCACCTTCATCGGGAACAACAACCTTGCGTGTTTTGACCGAAGCAATGGCACTGAACGAGATACAGGAATTTGCTTTAGGCTCTTCGGTTACAGCCCTGACGGTAAGTATATGGTTGTTATTCATCTTCATGATCCGGCCCACAGCTGGTTTACTGCCAAAAAGCCTTTCAGAAAGAGACTTAGTAATTACCACCGACATGGGATCTTTCAGGGCAGATTCAAGATTTCCTTCCACTACGGTGTAGGTGAATAGTTTAAAAAAGTCTTCATCGGCAAACAGCATATCCGAAGTAATCGGGTCATTGTTTCCAACCTGGAATACCGGAGCTTCCCATGCAGCCACCATCCTTACGGTTGATTCCACTCCGGGAACGCTCAGGTCTATATGCTCTTTGAGGATTGCCGGTGTATAAATCCCTTTATTCAAATCACCATAAAGAAAGACCCTGTCGCCATTTTTATGGTAGTTATCGGTAGTAAGTTCGCTGTACGAATAGACCGACAGAATAATGACCAATGCCAGACTGACGGCCAGGCCAAGCAGGTTGATCAGGTTGGTAACCGGTTTTCGTGTGAAATTACGGATGATTGTTGTAAACAGATATTTCATTTTTCAATATGGTTCGTGTCATTATAAATGGGTAATTCGTTACTCACTCCGTTTTAAGCGCTACCGCAGGATTTACACATGAAGCCTTGTATGCCTGGAAGCTCACCGTGGCCAGGGCGACGGCCAATGCGCCCAGGCCAATCGCGCCAAAGACCATCCAGTCAAGATTGATCCGGTAGGCAAATTCCAGCAGCATTTTATGCACGGCATACCATCCGAGCGGAAAAGCAATGGCAATGGCGATGATCACCAGGATAAGGAATTCTTTCGATAAGGCGAAGATCACCGAGACCGTGCCGGCACCCATCACCTTACGCACTCCGATCTCGCGGGTCCTGCGGCTGGCAGCATGGGTCGACAGGCCATAAAGTCCCAGGCAGGCGATGATCAGGGCAACCAGCGTAAAATATTTCAGCAGCAGGCCCATGCGGATTTCAGTCCGGTACAGGTTGTCATAATCCTGGTCGATAAAGGTGTATTCGAGTGGATAATCGGGAACGACCCTTTTCCATGTCTTCTCCACGATTTTCAAGGTGGCTGGCAGATCGCCGGGGGCAAGTCTTACGAGGACGTTTGAGAAGGACCTGCTGTCGCTGACCGCAAAAGCCATGGGCTCAATGGGCTCCTGGGCCCCGCTGTAATGAAAGTTTTTCATCACCCCCACGATAATCCCCTGCTGCCCAATGAAGCGGAAACTTTTTCCAACCGCATCGCCACCGCCCATCAGTTTGACCACCTCTTCGTTTACCAGGAAATTTCCCAGCGTATCACCCATGTCGGCAGGGTGGTCGCGTGAAAAATCGCGCCCCGACACAAGGCTCATCTTCATCGTGCTTAAATAGTCATAATCGATGACGCACTGCCCGATCAGCACCTCCTGTTTGGGGTCCTTTCCCTTCCATGAAGCCCCGCCGCCATTGGTGCCGATCATGGTGGGATTGTGACTTGAAGCAGAAACCCCAAGGATCAGGGGCTCTTTAAGCAACTCCTTCTTAAGGGAATAGTATTTGGCCTTTACATCTTGAGTCATGGGAATGCAGATGAGGTTTCCCTTGTCAAAACCCAGCTCCTTTTCCTGCATGAATTTCAACTGGAGGTACATGAAAATGGCGCCCAGCGCAATAAAAATGGAGAGTGAGAACTGAACAACAACAAGGACCTGCCTTAGGCGGCCGTTACGTTTTCCCGACAATGTCTCTCCTTTGAGCACCATGACCGGTTTGAGCGACGATAAATAAAACGCCGGATAAATACCGGCCAGGATAGCGGTCAGCAGACCAGTGATGATAAAACCGGCAATGAACTTTGCCTGAAAAATATCGGCCACCGAGAAACTTTTCCCTGAAATCGAATTGAAAACGCCCAGCAACAGGCCAACCAGAACAAGCGCGAAAACCAGGGCGATGAAAACCAGGACGACTGATTCTGTCATGAACTGAAGGGCCATCGTGAGTCGGTTGGCACCCGCCACCTTCTTGATACCAATCTCCTTCCCGCGCAAAGCGGCTTTGGCAATGGCCAGGTTGATGAAATTGATGCAGGCGATGAGGAGTATAAACAGGGCGATGGCCACGAATATATAAATTTTGACGATGGCCCCTTTGCCGTCCCCGAATCCGAATTGTGTATGCAGGCGAAAATCCAGCCAGGGGGTGAGGAAAAATTTCGCATTGGTCTCGGGGTTATGTTCGACCACAATGGCGGTCATCTTCTTGTTGACGGATTGGATGTCGGCGCCGCGTTCAAGCAGCGCATAGGTGAAAATACTGTTGTTTCCCCACGAATCGCCCGATATGCCGATCTCCTTCAGGAATGAATAAGGGATAATTGCATCAAGACCAAATCTGGAAGCAGCAGCCGTGCTGAATACTGAATTTTTCGGGATGGCTCTCATCACAGCACTTACGATGAATGGAAACTTGTTATCGAGGGTGATGGTCTTGCCGACCGGGTTGTCGTCGCCGAAATATTTCTTTGCGAGCTTTTCCGACAGGATGATCGAATGCGGGTCGCGCAGTGCAATTTGCGCATCGCCATGAATCAGCGGAAGCGTAAAAACCTTCAGGAGCCCTGAATCGGCAGCCAAGACCTGGGTCTCAAAGAAAACCTTGTCACCGATGCGGAATAACATCTTGGGAAGAAAAACAATCCGGGCCGTTTCCTTTATCTCTGGAATCCGCTCTTTCCATACCGGTGCACAGGGATGGGGCGTCACCGCCACCCGAAAACGGTCTCCCGTGTAGAACTGGTCCTGGTTAACCATATAGATCTGCCCGGCATGTTCATTGAAATTCTCGTAACTCAATTCATCCATCACCCATAAAAGGATCAGCAGAGAGGCAGCCAGACCCACAGCCAGGCCGGCCACGTTGATGATGCTGAATCCCTTTTGCCGTGAGATGTTGCGAAAAATGATGCGGAAAATATTTTTTAACATGATTTCAACTGTATTATCTGTTTATTTCAACTCCACTTTATCATTATCGCCAAACATCGTATAATCGGAAACGATGACCTGCTCGCCCGGCCGCAACCCTTCGAGGACTTCATAAAACTGCGGGTTTTTCCTGCCTATCTTAATGTTTCTCTTGATGGCGAATTGACCGCTCTTGTCCACAACAAATATCCACTGCCCCCCAGTGGTCTGGTAGAAGCTTCCCTGAGGGATCTGGATTGCTTCAATGGGTTGGCCCAGCTGAAGTTTTATGAAGTATGACTGGCCAATCCGGATGTTTTCGGGTAGTTTTCCCGTAAAGACCAGGTCTATTTTAAACCGCCCGTTTCGTACCTCCGGGTAAACTTTTTTTATCTCCAGATGAAGGGTGTCGTTCGGACGCTCGATAAAACCTGTCAACCCGGGTCTGATCCGGTCGATGTAGTGTTCGTCGACGTCGGCCTCGATCTTATAGGATGTCAGGATATTGATCTGACCGATCCGGAATCCGCGTGTGATCGATTGTCCGATCTCCACCAGCAGACTGCCGAGCTGACCATCTACAGGAGATTTTACATTCAGGTAATCCTGCTGCTGCTTCACCAGTGCGAGGTTCATCTGCATGTTTTTCAGGTTTTCAGTGATTTGTTCAATTTGAAGATTCCTGAATTCATTATCCTGTTTCTGCCGCAAAAGAACAAGCTCCTGTGTTTTATCTGCCAGGGTATAATTCTCTTCCGATTTGAGCCATTCATCGCGGGAAATCAATTGATCTTTATATAACTCCTGGTTTTGTTCCCAGATCCTTTTTTTTGAGATAAGGTCATAACGGGCATTCAGGATTTCTCTCTCCAGTGAATGTTTTTCCTGTTCCATCCGGATCCTGACTTCCCTGAGGAAATTTGCCTTTTCAGCCAGTTGTGCCTCACTGTTAAGGATATTTAGATTGATGTCATTGTTGCTAAGCCTGATGATGACATCTCCTTGATGTAACATGGCGCCTTCCTCAAGAAGAATCTCCTCCACCTTACCTCCTTCATAAGCATCGAGAAATACGGTTGATATCGGGGCGGCGATTCCATCGTTGGTGATATAATCATTAAAAACACTCCTGAATACCGCTGCAATAGTAATTCTGTCTATTTCAACACGAACCGTACTGGTCCAGTCCCTGAAAATAAAAAACAAAATGGCCAGCAGTACGGCTGTGCCTCCGAAAAAATATTTCCAGTATTTTTTCTTAATCCATCTGTTTTCTTTGATGATACGGTCCATGCCGGCATTGTATTGTGGATCCATTTATTTCGATTTACGATTTATGAACTTAACAGAGATCCGGTCAGTAAAAATCTGATATAACGTTCTTTAAGCAGTACCTGTAATCCGGTACGGAGAACTTCAGTTTTTGCCCTGAACCATTTGTTTTTCTGGATATAGAATTCAATGATGTTGATGAGTCCTTTGTCCAGTTTTTTCTCAGCGGCTTCGTATGCTTTTCTGCTTTTCGCCAGTTGGCTGAGGGAGGATTCATATTCAGCCCGGGCTGCACGCCATTCGGTCAGCGATTTTTCTACACCCATCATCAGCTTGAAGGTGACATCATCATACTGTATTTTGGCTTGCTGATATTGTAACTTCGACTTCCTTAGCGTTGTATTCTTTGAGAATTTGCTAAATAGTGGAATTTCTAAGCCAAGGCTAATGTATTCATTGGAATTGTTGGATATCTGATCACGGAATGGGATGATCTTTTCGGATTCATCACGGTTCGTCTCCATGAATTGTGAATTCCAGCCGGCATAAAGTCCCAGGCGGGGTGAAAAAGCTCCCCTGCTAACCTGAACAGCTTTCTTTGCTGCCATCAGGTGATAACGTGCATAAGCCAAGTCGGGCAGGGTAGTGGATGAGGAAAGGAAAAGCTCCTGTATGGATAAGGTATCTATTGTTCCTGAATATATGGATGGAACCAGGGTGTCAATGGTAAGGCTGTCAGAAAGAGGAATGTTCATCTGATACTTGAGCCCAAGTATCGCCTGTTCGAGCAGGTTAACAGACTGAACCATTAAAGAACTGTCGGCTGCCAGGTTTGCCTCAGTTTCCAACAAATCAGTCCCTGGTTTTCTCCCGATTTCCACAAATTTAATGGTGTAGTCAAGCTGATCGTTCGAAAGGTTGAAATTTTCCCTGGCAATTTCCAGGAGGCCTTTCTGCAACAACACATTAAAATAGCTGTTAATGACGGAAAAAGCGACTTCATTCCTGACCTGTTGCAATTTACTTTTTTCAGCCTCCAGATTTAAGCGTTGCATATCAATGGTGTTGAGTTTAATAAAACCATTGAAGAGATCAACCGATGATGAAACCCCATAGGCGTTGTTATAGAATTGTACATCGATATAGGAATTGGTCGTCGGATCGATACTGCGACCGAAATATTGGTTGAAGGAGGTTTGAAGACTAAGGGAAGGCAATAGATCATTTTTAGCCTGACGGTAATCCATATGCTGGATTTTCATGGTCAATTCCTGAGCGTGGACCGAGAAATTATTTTCCCATGCATAATTGATGCAACGGTCAATCGTCCATATCTGCTGCGCAATTATGATTTTACAGCCAATCATTACCCATAATAGAAAAAGCAGGATGATCCGGGGCCATTTCATATTTATAGTGCCTGTTGATAATTGGCCACTTCTTCGGTTACAATCTGGCCATCGAATAAATTAATGATCCGGTGTGCAAATGCGGCGTCGCGTTGTGAGTGGGTAACCATGACGATGGTAGTGCCCTGTTTATTCAATTCCGACAACAGATTCATAACTTCAATCCCGTTTTTTGAATCCAGGTTCCCGGTAGGTTCATCAGCCAGGATCAACTGGGGCCCCGGAACCACAGCACGGGAAATGGCAACTCGCTGTTGCTGGCCTCCCGAGAGTTGCTGGGGAAAGTGTTTTCTGCGGTGACCGATCTTCATGCGCTCCAGAATATCTGTAACCATCTGTTTGCGTTCATGGTTCTTTTTTTTCAGGTAGAGAAGAGGTAACTCCACATTTTCAAAAACATTGAGTTCATCAATCAGGTTAAAACTCTGAAAGACAAACTGGATGTTGCCTTTCCTGTATTGGGTGCGACGACTCTCCTTATATTTTGAAACATCAACTCCATTGAAGATATAAGTTCCTTCGCTGGGATTGTCGAGCATCCCCAGGATATTCAGCAAGGTTGATTTTCCGCATCCAGATGGCCCCATGATAGCAATGAATTCACCCTTTTTTACCTCCATGGTCACATGGTTTAATGCAGTGGTTTCAATTTCGTCGGTTTTAAACCGTTTCGTGAGATTGTTTGTTTTTATCATTGTTATATTATTAGATTAGATACCATCATTTCAATTTTCGTGCCAAACACATTAAAACATTGATTGACAACAGCATAATAAAAATGAAAATTTAATTTTGTAAACATATTGAACAGTTGTGTGTTAACATTCTGTACATTTGTAATTGCTTGATACCAGTTAATTATGGAAATAAAATCAAAAGAAGGCAGGCTGCTTATTGTTGACGACAATAGAAGTGTTCTGAATGCACTGCGAATATTCCTGAAATCAGAATTTCTGGAAGTGATCACACTTTCCGGTACTAACACGCTGATACATGAAATAGAAACACACGATATTGATATCGTTCTTTTGGATATGAATTTCAATGCCGGTGAAAGTTCCGGTAATGAAGGAATGTACTGGTTGCGTGAAATCAAGAAGTTCAGGAAAGATATTGAGGTAGTCATGTTCACCGCTTATGGAGATATTGAAACTGCCGTTAAGGCCACCCACGAAGGTGCCGCGGATTTCATTCTCAAGCCCTGGGAAAATGAAAAATTGCTTGCAACACTGAAGGCTGCGCTCAAATTGCGGAAGTCCAATCTCACCGTTGGCAAACTGATGAAGCGGGAACAGGAGCTTAAGAGCGAGATGAACAGGGATGACCGGATGATCATTGGTATTTCAACTGCCATGCAAAACATCCTGGAGCTTGTGAAAAAAGTGGCCAACACCGATGCCAACATCATGATCACCGGCGAAAACGGGACTGGTAAGGAATTGATAGCCAAAGAGATTCATAGGCTGTCAGAACGTTGCAGCGAACTGCTGGTAACGGTCGACCTGGGATCTATGTCCGAGTCGCTGTTTGAAAGTGAAATGTTTGGTCATACCCGGGGATCATTTACCGATGCTCATGCAGATCGAACCGGCAAGATCATGCTGGCCAATAAAGGAACCCTTTTACTCGATGAAATAGGTAATTTACCGGTACAACTTCAGTCAAAGCTGCTTAATGTATTACAAAACAGGGTGGTTGTACCGGTTGGATCCAATAAAGAATACCCGGTTGATATCAGGTTGATCAGCACTACCAATAAGAACCTGCTTCAGATGATCAGGGAGCAATCGTTCAGACAGGATCTGCTGTACCGGATCAATACCATTCAAATTGAACTTCCGCCATTACGGCAACGCGTTGAAGACATAGAAATCCTCTCCAATTTCTTTATTGGCAAATATTGTAACAAGTACAAAAAAAGCGGAGTGAAACTCCAGGATAAAGCCATTGATCAACTGCAAAAATATCAATGGCCAGGGAACATCAGGGAATTGCAGCACACCATTGAAAAGGCAGTAATCCTTTGCGAGGGTGATCGTATAGCCCCCGCTGATCTTTACCTGAATCAGACGCATCATGTTCACACCAATGAAACTCTGACCCTGCAAGAGATGGAAAAGCAAATGATTTTGAAAGAGTTAAGGAAGGATGATCAGAGCCTTAGCCTGGCGGCCAGAAACCTGGGAGTTTCACGGACTACCTTATATAAAAAAATGAAAAAGTATGGGATCTAACCGAATAACGATGACCACCATGATCAGCATCTTGATCATGGTCCTGTCGGCATTGACCGCAGGCTATCTGACTGCATCAAATGAAAATCCCGGGTATTTGTTTTTTCTTTTACCTGTTCCGCTTGCTACACTTTTTATTATGCATAATTTCAATCAATCCAACCGGCAGATTGCCTTCTTTTTTGAGGCCATCAGAAACGAGGACTCTTCGCTGAAATTTCCCACTTCCATACGTCAGAAGTCGCTCCGCCATTTATATCAAAGTTTGAATCATTTGAATGAACGCATCAATGAGATAAAACTTCAGAATGAATACCTTAAAAAATACTATCAGTCTTTCATCCAGCATGCCGTGACCGGGCTGATGGCAGTGAATCAAAATAATGAGGTCGAGATCATGAACGAGAAGGCATTTGAATATGCAGGCATCCCTTCCTTTACTCCCCTTCACTTAGTTCCTTCCAGAAATCCCGAACTCTTCAGTACCCTGGCAGGGATTCTTCCCGGCGAGGCCATTACATACAAATGCGTTACCAATGATTCACAGATCAACCTTCTCATTCGTTCCAGGGAGATAAGCCATGGGGACAAAGTGTCCAAATTGATTTCTCTTCAGGACATCCGGCAAGAACTTGATGAGAAGGAACTTGATTCCTGGCAGAAGCTGATCAGGGTACTCACCCATGAAATTATGAACAGCATAGCTCCAATCGTTTCGCTAACGGGTACGCTGAGGAATTTTTTCATCAGAGAGAAACAGGCTGTTACCCCGGAAATGATAGATAAGGAAACCATTGAAAATGTGATCGAGGGGCTTGTCACCATTGAGGAAAGAGGAAACGGACTCGTGAATTTTGTAGATAGCTACCGTAAACTGACAAGGATACCCAAGCCGGAAATAGCGTCTTTTAAAATAAAAGAATGGCTTGAACATATTCAATTGCTTCTTAAGGAAAAGATGGAGTCACGCGATATCTGCTTTGATCTTAAAATAGATCCCAGGGTCAATGAAATAAAAGGCGATAAAAAACTGCTGACACAGGTGCTCATCAACATTCTGAACAATGCCATGGAAGCGCTGGAAGAACTTCCGGAAAACCGAAAAATCAGAGTATCCATTGCTTTTTCAAAACATAATAATATAATCATCCGCATTGCCAACAATGGTCCACCCATTCCCGATGAGACCATTGAAAAGATATTTATTCCATTTTTTACGACCAAAGAGCAGGGCTCGGGAATCGGATTGAGTCTTTCGCGCCAGATACTCAGGTTGCACCAGGGACACATTTATGCTGAATCGAATGAACATGCAACCAGCTTTTTAATCACGCTATAGCATTGAACCCATTACATACACAAATTTTCCAATGAAGGATCCAAAAAGTTTTATCCCTGATTTAAAAGAACTTGGACATCTGATGCTGGGGTTTCTCCCCTGGATGCTTTTTCTCTTTTTTTCCGGCCACACAATGTTTAGTCTGAAGGTCGCTATCGTCATCAGTCTGCTTGCTTCAGTTATCCTTGGCTTTCACGATTTAAAACGAGGCTTGATCCTTACCTGGGGTACATGTATTTTTTTTATTATTTGCCTCATCATGATTGATTTTATGAATAATCCATGGATGGCCAGGGAAATGGATTTATTATCGAATCTGGCGCTTGCAGCTATTATGTGGTTTACTGTTATCATCGGGAAACCCTTTGCATTGCAATACGCACGGCGTGGTTTGCCAAAAGAACAATGGAATGATGAAAATTTTATCCGCGGTTGCCTGCTCATCACCGTGGTATGGGCTTGCCTGATGACTTTTGCGGTATTGATATCAATCCTCAGGAGAACTACCTGGCTGCCTTTTCCCAGCTGGGTTTATTTTGATTTGACCATGTTGAATATTTTAGTCGGACTAACTTTCACAACCATCTTCAAAAGAAAAAAGCGCTTACATCGAGAAGGTGTCGATGTGTAACCGGACGCTTCCTAGGGTATTTTCATCCTGGGGTATCTTATAGGTATAAAACCTCAAAAATTTAAACCTGTAAAACCATCAGCCATGAAAACATTTCAGAAGAATATGATCCGCACCACCCTGTTGTTTCTGCTTTTTGCCAGTTATATCGCCGGTTTTCCGCAGAGCACCTTCGTTACCATCAGTGGACAGTTGAAGAATGCTAAAACCGGTGAAAAAATTATTTATGCCAGCATTGTTGTTCCCAACACGGGCATTGGGACCGTATCGAATTCCGATGGGGAATTCATCCTGAAGGTGAATACTTCACTTAATGCCGAGTATTTTGAAGTATCACATATCAGTTATGCTACAACAAAATTCAAGATAAGCGATGCTGTGGGTGATGATAAAATATTCTATCTTGATCTTCAACCAATCCAGCTGAAAGAAGTATCGGTAGTGCCTCATGATCCTCGGGGAATAGTAGAAATGGCGCTCGGTAACATCTCCAGGAATTATGGCGAAGTTCCCAACATGATGACCGGCTTCTATCGTGAGTCAATCAAACAGCGCCGCGATTATCTTTCAATTTCCGAAGCGGTCGTAGATATTTATAAAGCTCCTTATACCAGCAGGCAGGATGATCAGGTGAAAATTTTCAAAGGTCGTAAGGGTACTAATGTAAAAAAAGCCGATACCCTGATGGTTCAGCTGCAAGGAGGTCCCAATGTTATGATGCTACTTGATATAGTTAAAAACACCGACCTCAGCATCGCCCTGGATAACCTGGATAATTACAAGTTTGAACTGGAATCCATGGTGAATATCGACAATAAGATGAACTGGATTATTAATTTCTCCCCTGCGCTTGAAAAAGAAGAACCACTTTATTTTGGAAAGCTCTATATTTCCCAGGACAACATGGCTATTACCCGGGCTGAATTCAGTCTTGATCTCAAGGATGAATCCAAAGCCGCCAACCTCTTTATTCAGAAAAAACCTTTGGGATTGCGCTTTATGCCAACATCGACCAGCTACCTGGTAACCTATAAAGAGCAAAATGGCAAATACTACCTAAGCTATGTGCGTGTAGATTTGAAATTCCGCTGTGACTGGAAGAAACGATTATTTAAAAATCATTATACCCTGATGTCGGAAATAGCCATTACCGATAGGAGGGAGAATAATATCGTTAAATTTGCAAACCAGGACGTTTTCAAATCGAACATGGTTTTTACCAAAAAAGTCCAGGATTTTGAAGATCTTGATTTTTGGGGAGAATACAACATTATTGAGCCGGAAAATTCCATCGAGAATGCCATCAAAAAACTCTCCAAAAGCATGAAGAAAAAATAGCATGTCTCTCGTCGATCTTTACATACAGAAGAAAATACAGGATGGTGACATCAGGGAATTCGAACGGCTGTTTACGAAATACTACAGACCCTTATGTCACCATGCAGATAAAATCGTAAAGGATATGGATACGGCAGAAGATTTGGTTCAGGAGTTCTTTTATCATTTCTGGAAAAGCAGGGAATCCTTTCGTCTCAGGTTGTCACTGAACGCATACCTTTACCAGTCAATCCGGAACAATGCATTGCATCACCTTGAACACCTTGCTGTACGGAAAAACTATGCGGAACATGTTTTCAGCGAATCTCAGGAAAGGATGCATGTCCAGATACAAACGGAAGTGGAGTTGAACGATCTGGGCAATTTAATCAATGCGACTTTAAAGAAAATGCCGGAACGTTGCGCCCGTATTTTTCAGATGAACCGGTTCGAAGGGAAGAAATACCGCGAGATAGCCTTGATCTTATCTGTTTCAGTGAAAACCGTGGAGGCGGAAATGGGGAAAGCGCTGCAGACGTTCAGAAAATCATTGAAGGAGTATACCAGAGAAGGTGCGTTATGAAAACAGTCAGAAATAAAAATAAAGAAGCGGAAACACTCTCAAAATACCTGAGTGGTGAAATAAGTGAGGTGAAAGCCAGCGAATTTAAAGCTGCTATTTTTGTATCACCTGATACCCGCAAGGCCTGGGGGAAACTGCACGACCGCCTTCAGGATGAAAAGTTGATCCCGGCACAGCATAGTACCGGGAAAAGCTGGTTGATACAGCCAGTGATAAAAATTGCTGCTGCAGTATTGATCCTGCTGGGTATCGGCGCAGTTGTTTTTATAACTATGAGCCGGAAACCTTCGGTTGAACTTGTTCATCTGAATACTGCCAATGCAGCCAATACCCTGATCAAGACCCTGGCCGATGGCTCAGTTATATATATCGCCGAAAATTCATCGTTTTCTTTTCCTGAGGAATTTCGATCCGGTTCTCGTAAGGTCGAATTGAAGGGAGAAGCTTTTTTCGATATTGCATCCGATCCTGCCAGACCTTTTATTATTGAAACAGAAGAAGCCCTGGTGCAGGTCCTGGGAACGGCTTTTAATGTGAAAACACAAAATGGTCATGGCTTCGAGCTTTTTGTTGACCGGGGGAAAGTGAAGGTGATCTTGAAAACGGATCCTTCAAACAGCGAAATGGTGATGGCCGGTGAAAAAATCTCAGCCATTAAAAACAGCCTGGTAAAATCGAAATATATAGCAGGAGAAGCCAATTCCTGGTATAAACAACACATGCATTTTAAAGATGAACCTCTTCAGCATATCATTGCTGTGCTGAATCGGAATTTCAATACTACCTTTGTATTGGCAGACAATGAGATCGGTAAACATAAAATGACCGTTACTTTCCATGATGAAACGCCTGAAACAATGACCGAGCTTATTTGTGTGACCCTGAATCTGAAAAGCCAAAATATCAATGGGGAAGTGGTCCTTTTCGAAAATAAGGAAGGTGCAAAACAGCATTAGGTTTTGCCTTAATCATATCTGGCATTCCTTCTATAAAGCCGGTGTTTTCATGACAGGCTTAATGCTATTTTCTTTAAGTACAGTTTCCGGCCAGGGTTCACTCCTTGAAAAAAACATTAGCATTCCCAGAATAAAAACAACAATTTACGAGGCATTGAATCTGATATCGCAAAATGCCGATTGCCTTTTTATTTACGACAGCCAAACCCTCGAAAGCGATAAACGGGTCAGGGTGCAGGCTGATCATCAGCCCCTGCATAAGGTACTTGACGATATCCTTTCCGATCCCGGACTGGCTTACCGGGTACTGGGAAAACATATCCTTATTTACAGAGCGAATCATGATGCACAACCTGTAAATAAGGTACAGCCATTTGTGCCGGGACTGGAAATAATGAAAAACATCGTCATCAGGGGGCATATTTACGACAACGAAAATAAAGCGGTGATACCTTATGCCACCGTTGGGATCTTAGAGGAAAACATCGGGACCATCACCAACAGCGATGGTTTTTTTTTGCTTAAGATACCGGATTCATTGGTTGGGTCCTCTCTGGTTGTATCGCACCTGGGATATATGAGCCAGCATATCCCGGTTCAATTACTCAGGGAGCAGCAGGTTGATTTTTTCCTGAGCCGCAGGATTATTTCAATACAGGAAGTGATCATCCGTTATATCGATCCGAATTTGATTCTTGAACAGGCATTAGAACAGCGAAAGACTAACTACGCCCTGGTTCCTGCTTATCTTACAACTTTTTACCGGGAAGGTGTAAGAAAAAACGATAAATATACCAGCTATTCTGAGGCTGTGTTCAAGGTATATAAAACACCCTATGATGCAAGCTGGCATTCCGACCAGGTAAAACTGCTGAAGTCGAGAAAATTTCAGGGTTCAAATCCCTATGATACTGTTTTTCTGAAACTTAAAGCCGGTGTGCAATCAGCCCTGCAGCTTGATATTGTTAAATATATTCCCGGGTTCCTTGATCAGACAGCCCCTGTCGAATATACCTATAAATATTCCAACCTGGTATCTTACAATGCTAAGGATGCCTATGCCATTACCTTTGTGCAAAATGCTGGTCTGAAAAAATCCTTGTACACGGGAACTGTTTATATAGAGAAAGAAGGTTTTGCCATCCTGGGCGCTGATTTCGAAATCAATCCGGATTATATTGATTTGGCAGCCGGAGATCTTGTACTGAAAAAAAGCCCCAGGCTGATCGTTAAACTTAAAAAGATCAATTATTCCGTCAGCTATATGCCATTCAACGGCAGGTATTACCTCCAGCATGCACGCTGTGATATAGAGGTCACAACACGCTTAAGACATCATATATCTTCTGATCATTTTAATACCTTCCTTGAACTTGCCACCTGTCATATTGATACCTCCGCTGTGGTAAAATTCCCTAAACAGGAAACACTGAAACCCAATGTTGTATTTTCGGATCAACCTTACACCAGTGATGATGCCTTCTGGGGCAGTTTTAACATCATCGCACCTGAAGCTAAGTTGAATGAGGCGCTACAGGTAATCATCGGGAAAATAGAAGAGATCAGATAGGTTTCTGGCAATGCAGTGCTTATAAATTCTTTCCTGGGAAATGAATCAATGGATCAAAAATGTTTGCATGCCCATCAAATTATCGGGAGATGCCCTATATTTGAATCAAAATCTATGGGGATGAATAAAATTCGGTTGTTGTTTTCTTTTTTCCTCTTGTTGTTTTTCCTTGTCAATGGTTCCTGCACTTCAAAGAAGAACAGGCATCGGGCAAATGCCGGGGATTTTCTGCTGCGCAACGCGATAAACCAGCACAGCAATCTGCCGTTTGATAGCAATATGGTAATTGCATTCTACCACTCTTATCCGGCATTGAAAAAATATCAGAAGGATGTGACGGAAGTTTACCGGCAGCATCACTTTACCCACATCTGGTTTGACAAGCGGGGTGTGGTGGAATTTGGTCAGACCCTCTACTGTAAGGTCAATGAACTTAACGACGAAGGGATTTCTTCGAAATTCCCCTATCATAAAGAAATGGATGGTGTTTTTGATAATGATGAGGTGAGTACACTTTCCCCAACTGAGACTGAAATCATGCTGACCAACCTGTATCTCTTCTATGCTGAAAAAGTGTTCAGGGGAATTGAGGAAGATTCAACGAAAGCTATAGGCTGGTTACTCCCCCGCAAACAAGTTTCTTTCGCTGTTTTACTGGATTCGGTCATGGCCGATCCGGAATTGATTTGCCGCGACGACAGTATGTTATTCAGCCAGTATTACAAGCTGAGGGATATACTGAAACGTTACCGGGAAATTGAGAGGAAAGGAGGGTGGAAACCGATAGACCTGGATCCGAAATTAAAGTCATATAAACCAGGCGATACAGCAAAGGCGATACAGCAAATAAGGGAACGTCTTTTTAAAACCGGAGATATCAAACAGAATAACGCGAGCAACGAATATGATCCTGAATTGGTTGAGGCAGTAAGGAAGTATCAGCAGCGCAACGGATTCAATCCCGGAAAATTAATTTTACCGGAACATATCCGGTCGATGAATGTGTCTGCTGAAGAACGGATTAAAAAGATCATCGTAAACATGGAGCGTTGCCGATGGATCTCCCCTGAATTTGCCAAAGCGAAAGCCTATATCGTTGTCAATATCCCTTCCTATAATCTGAATCTGGTCCGCAATGGGAATAGCGAATTCCAATCCCCTGTGATCGTAGGAAACAATGTAACGAAAACAGTTATTTTCAGCGGGATGTTGAGTTATATTGTATTCAGTCCTTACTGGAATGTACCGCAGAGTATCATCAACAAGGAGGTCAAACCGGGGATGGCCAAGGATAAAAATTATCTGGAGTCTCACAACATGGAGTGGAATGGCGGACAGGTACGCCAGAAACCAGGGGAAAATAACTCATTGGGACTGGTGAAATTCATTTTTCCGAACTCAGATGATATTTACATGCATGATACTCCGGCGAAAAGTCTTTTTGCAAAAGAACGCAGGGCTTTCAGCCATGGCTGCATCCGCGTAGAAAAACCGAGAGATCTGGCCATTGAAATTCTCAGGGATGATCCAAACTGGACTCCGGAAAAAATAGAGGCAGCGATGCATGCCGGGAAAGAATCCACTTATTCATTGAAAAACAAAATACCTGTTTATATAGGCTATCTGACTGCGTGGGTCGATCCGAAAGGGGAGATTAATTTTTATGAAGATATTTATGAGATGGATGATCGCCTGGCTGAATTACTGACCGGTGCGAAATAGGATTGTTCCTATTCATATGTGATCACATCGATGCATTTGTAAAAACGCCTTTTATATCCCGCTGAACTGAGATCGCTGATGGTAACGCCATAAGCCTTGCCTGAAGAGGAATGAATAAACCTGGATTTCATTCCATTCGCTTCGCAGATAATCCCAACATGGCCGATACGGGAACTGTCTTTAAAGCCATAAAAAACCAAAATGTCGCCCACTTTATACTCTTCCGGTTTCAATGCCTTGCCGATCGTTTTATATTCCCTCGAACTGCGCGGCAGGGTTTTATTGAAATTTTTAAATACAAAATATACGAACCCGGAACAATCAAACCCTTTTTGGGGGTTATAACTGCCCTTGCGGTAAGGAGTGCCCAGGTATATTTTTGCATAAGCAATCAGATCTGTCCGGTTAACTTCCACATGCGCGTTTACAGGCGGCCCCGATGTTGAAGGAAATGCCGGGTTTTGTGACCGGATTGACAAAACAGGCAGGAATATGAATGTAAAAACCAGCAGTTGTTTTAACATTAAGTGTTGGAATTATCAGGCAAAGTTACGAAACCTGATTACTCATTTTTTATTCATCCTGCTTCTTCTTGTTCCGGTCATTCAAAAGGCTGATATGGATAAGCCTGTTTCAGTCATTGAATGGAAGAAGATACCTGTCAAAAGACTGTGAACCCCTAATTATTATTAAACCATTGCTGAATTCTGATGGAGGCATTCTGGCGAAGATTGCCAAAATAAAAAGGGATATCGAAGGTGTGGTAAACGCCCTGGGGGAACCCCTGTGCTGCGCTTACTGAATCCAGAATAGGTTGATAGTATGCAGGGAGAATATTCGCAATCAATACCCCCATTGCTGTATCAATCGTGGCATCAGCACATTGCGGAACCGGAACAAATTCCTTTTTTCCAAAATTGATAAAGAGTGACCCAAGTCCTTCTGCCATGGGAGCATAAGTCTCATCTGTTTTCCAGTTTATTGGATTTATAACACGTCCCACCATTCCATACAGAACCGGATTCACCCCGGTAACATCCGGGCCTTCAGTGTTCCATGAAATGATCACCCCAAGATCGTTTGACCCGGTTGCAAACTTCAGGTGCGGATTTTCCTGGAGAAACGCTGGTGTAATGGGTGAGCCGATCACATAAGCAGCAATCATTCTGGCATATACCTGGGGGTTGTTTTTCAGATATCCGGATAACAGGTTAGTAAGAACCGTTGCACCCTGGGAGTGACCCATTAAAACAAACGGCCGGCCTTTATTGAAGTGCTTGATGTAGTAATCGAAGGCTGCTGTTGCATCGGAGGTGGGTATATCTGCGATAATATTCCAGCGGTTGACCGCAGAAGAGTTATTCTGGCGGTAGAAGGGAGCATAAATATTTGCGATGGTGTCGAAAGCTGTAGCCTGCCTCGCGTACGCCTCAGGGGCCTGTACCAGCATGGAAGAGTCATTGATCGAACAGATTACCGGTAATGAATCACTATTTGACCAGGCCGTGGGATAGAGGTAAAAAAGATCTGCCTTGTAAACAGTGGCCGGCAATGAAAGCCAATGCGCTGATTGCGAATAATCAGTAGTTGTGGAGGTAGGGGTATTATCATCTTTTTTGCATGCACTGATAATAATCAGGACAAATCCCATTGCAATAAATGGGGAAAACCAGGATCTGATGGCTGTTGTCATTTTATAGTTGGTTTATTGACCGGTTAAAGGTACTTCATAACAACCCGTAATACAAGAAAAAAAAATATTTTCCATATTTCTGTCATGTGCTTGAAGTTCAAAGCTGAAATCCTGATCTTTAGTCCTTTAATCCGCTGCAAATGAAACCTTTCAGGCAACCCGGGAAAGTGGTTGGAAATTTGTGATGATATGATGGTCGATAATTATGATTTATAAAATGAAAAGCTATATTTGTGTGAAATCTTCAGGATAATTGGACACCATGATGAATATAAAACTTACAGCAGATCTGGAAATTTCCCGTATTGTGCAGGGTCACATGAGGGTGGTGAACTGGAACCTGAGCAGCCAGGAATTGCTGAGCCATACGCTGAGGGTTATGGAGCTTGGCGTGAATACTTTTGATCATGCTGATATTTACGGGGATTACAGTGTTGAAAAGATTTTCGGGCAAGCGATGGGACTGAAAAAATCCATTCGCAGGGATATAAGGCTTGTTACAAAATGCGGAATTATGCTGTTATCAGGAAAATATCCTGAGCGAAAACTGAAACACTATGATTACAGCTTCGGGCATATCATTGGTTCTGTGGAAAACTCCCTCAAAAACTTCGGAACAGATTATCTGGACCTTCTTTTGCTGCACCGCCCGGCTCCTTTCCTCAACCCGGAGGAAATTTCCCGGGCTTTTTCATCCCTTTACAAAGCCGGAAAGGTGCTGCATTTCGGTGTTTCCAATTTCAACCCGCAGCAGTTTGAAATGCTCGATGCATATCTCGATGAAAAGCTGGTAACCAACCAGGTGGAAATCTCACCCTCCTGCCTTGAGCATTTTGAAAACGGTAATATCGATTTCTTCCTGAAGGAAAAGATTAAACCAATGGCCTGGTCGCCCCTTGCACGGGGTAAATTAACCAATCCCGCGAATGAAAAAGAACAAAGGGTATTCAATGCCATCAGGCAGGTAAGTGCTGAGATGGATACGGCGCCGGATACCGTGATTTTTTGCTGGCTGATGCAGCATCCGGCTTCTATCGTTCCCATCGTAGGATCCGGCAGGATTGACCGATTGAAGCATGCACTGGATGCCTTAACTAGCAAAATGAGTACAGAACAATGGTACCGGATTTATACTGCATCCTCCGGCAGCGATGTTCCCTGACACTTTGATTTTGATTGATCAGGGTTCTTCTGGATCATTTTCATGATTACCTTCCCAGCCATGCCTTAAAATCATTCACCCTTTCACGGCTGACGATGAAATTATCGGCTTGACCCGGGACCATGTTATGGAACTGTATTTTTTAATCATTGAAAATATATGTATGCGAAGCCAAGCATCATTTTATTTTATTCCTACATTTGAACATTGCGAATCTTCAGAATAAAATGAATCACTTAATAAAGCTTTTACTCCTTTGCATTATTCTTTCGCTTGGCGGTTGTGGTGAAAAAGAAATAAAGGTGACCAATCTCCGGATGCTTGAAGGTGGAAAAACGTTCGCCGTACCCACCGGTACCGCTGCCGATCAGTTTGTTAAAAAGAAATATCCGGATGCACAAATAGAATATTATAACAGTGTGCTTGATTGTGCCCTGGCTGTCAGGGATGGGAAAGCCGATGCTGCCGTGTATGACCTTCCCGTTTTAAAAAATATTGCCGCCAAGAATGCAGGATTAATGGTTCTGCCTGACTTGCTTTTTGACGATCAGTATGGTTTTGCTGTCCGGCTCCAGGACACCCTGCTGAAACAAACAATGGATGAGGTGCTGTCTGAGATTAAATCCAATGGTATTTATGCTGACATGTCAAAGCGATGGTTCCCGGAACAGGGGAATCCGGCAGCCATGCCGGATTTCAGATTTAAGGATAACAATGGTGTGCTGAAATTCGGAACCGCGGCAGTTACGGAACCTATGTCGTTTTTTGATGGTCAGAAAAAGATCGTCGGGTTTGATGTTGAATATGCATCCTATATCGCTCAAAAACTAGGTAAACGGCTAGAGATTGTGGATATGGAATTTGGTGCCATGCTGCCTGCACTGATCGCCGGAAAGGTTGATATGATCGGTGCCGGTCTATCCATTACTGAAGAGCGGGCGAAAAAAGTACTGTTCTCACAGTGTTATTATCAAAGCGGGATTGCTGCAGCAGTAAGGGGAACCAGCATTCCAGGCAAATCCGGCAATGCTTCCCGGATGAAAAATCTCAGTGATATCAATAACAAAAGGATCGGTGTCCTGCTCGGAAGTATTCATGATGCCTATGTCACCAGAACTTTTCCTACGGCCGAGATATTGCAGTTTCAGAATTTGCCGGACCTTCTTTTTGCCCTGAATTCTGATAAAGCCGATGTTGGTTTTTTTGACCGGACATCCCTGAAACACATTTTTGCAACAAATCCTGGACTCGGAATTCTTGCCGACAATGTATTTACCGTACCGATCGCTGCGGGATTTAATGAGGAGAGCGATTCCCTGCGACTGCAATTTAATGTCTTTCTGAAGGATATCCGGACCAATGGTGTTTATCAGGGAATGACCAGCCGCTGGATGGATAAGGGGTTGATGGAGATGCCGGAGATAAAAAATAAGGAAAACAACGGTATCCTGAAGGTTGGTGTTGTCAGTGATCTGGGAATGCCTTCAATCGTTATTCAGAATGGCCGGCTAATTGGTTTTGACATTGAGATTGCCCGGCGTTTTGCGGCCTACCTTGGCAAGAAGTTCATTCCGGTTGACCTGCAGTTCGGGAGCCTGATTTCCTCTATTTCCACGAAAAAAATCGATATCATTACCAGTTCCATGATGGTTACCGAAGAGCGGGAAAAGCAGATCGATTTTTCAGATCCTTATTATGAATCCGGTGTCAGCGTCATTGCCAGGAAAATGAACATTGAGCATCCGATCGGATTAAATGGAATGCCGGAGGCCGGGAGTGATCAGGAAGATTCTGGCAGTAAACCGATCTGGAAAAGCATTTCAGACAGTTTCTACAACAACATCATCCTTGAGAAGAGATACATTCATATCATCGATGGCCTTGAGGTCACCATGCTCATTTCTATACTTGCAGCCTTATTAGGGACGCTGATCGGCAGCCTTGTTTGTTATATGCGGATGTCGAAAAGGAAGATCCTGTCTGAAACGGCGAAAGTTTATATCTCACTGTTACGCGGTACTCCTGTCCTTGTTTTGCTGATGATCATCTATTACGTGGTGTTCTCCTCTGTGAATATCAATCCTGTGATCGTTGCCATCATCGCTTTCGGACTGAACTTCGGTGCTTATGTTTCAGAGATGTTCCGCACATCGGTTGAAAGCATTGACAAGGGCCAGCGTGAAGCTGCCATTGCCGGTGGTTTTGCAAAAATGCAGACTTTTGTGTACATCATTCTGCCACAGGCCTTGCGTCATATTCTTCCGGTTTACAAGGGGGAATTTATTTCACTGATCAAGATGACTTCCATTGTTGGGTATATCGCCGTGCAGGATCTGACCAAAGCCAGCGATATCATACGCAGCCGGACATTCGATGCGTTTTTTCCGCTGATTATGGTAGCCGTGATCTATTTGTTCCTTGCCTGGCTGCTGACCTGGGCGCTTGGATTAATTGAAATTTCGGTTGATCCCAAACGAAAATACAACAGAAGAAGAAAGGAGGCAGGACAATGATCAGGATACAAAATCTGTCCAAACATTTTGGCGGGCTTGTCGTACTCAAGGATATCAGTACCGATATCCGCAAAGGAGAGATCATTGCTGTCATCGGTCCTTCGGGTTCCGGGAAAAGTACTTTTCTCCGTTGTCTTAATTTGCTTGAGACCCCTTCCGGGGGAAGCATCTTCATCGACAATATACCGCTTCTTGATAAGCATACTAATGTCCCCAAACTTCGTCAGCGGATGGGTATGGTCTTTCAGTCGTTTAATTTATACAGCCATCTTTCAGTGCTTGAAAACCTGACCATTGGTCCGGTTAAACTGCTGGGTAAGAAAAGGACAGAAGCAGACCGGAAGGCCATGGAATTGCTGAAGCTGGTTGGTCTGGCTGAAAAAGCCTGGAGCTTTCCCGATGAACTTTCAGGAGGTCAGAAGCAGCGGGTTGCCATTGCCCGATGCATGGCCATGGAGCCAGAAATTCTTCTTTTTGATGAGCCTACCTCAGCCTTAGATCCAACCATGGTGAGTGAAGTCCTGGCCGTGATCCGCAGGCTTTCCCGGGAAGGTATGACCATGATCATCGTGACCCATGAAATGGAATTTGCACGCAGTATATCGTCCAGGGTATTTTATATGGATGAAGGACTGATTTATGAAGAAGGAACGCCGGAACAGATATTTGACCAACCCGGGAAAGAAAAAACCAAAGCATTCATCAACCGGATACGCAGCCTGCAACTTCACATCAGCAGCCCGGATTATGACCTGTATGCGATGCAGGGAGAAATGGAAGCTTTTTGCGAAAAACATGTGCTGACAAAAAAAGTAACGACCTATATTGAACTCCTTGCTGAAGAGGTTATAGGACTGCAAACCGATTTCTCGGATATTCAGCTTACCCTTTCCTTTTCAGAAAAGGAAGGAAGTGTGGAACTGGTATGCTCCAGTGCCGGATCTCCGGTGAATCCCCTGAAAGAGGAACTTCAGGAGGAGGATATCGGGTTAAAACTCATTAAAGGCCGTTGTAAAAGTGTTGATTATACGTATGAAAAGGGGAAAAACAACCTTTTTATGAAGGTTATGGCAGAATAATCCTGATTATTTACGGAAAATCAATAGGTTCAGTGAATTTCTTTAATAAATTTGTCAGACGCTATGGGCAGTAATTGTTTTTTGAAATCATCTTTAAATTCAAAATAGTATGAAAAAAACAATCAGTGTTTTTCTTTTAACTTCATTCATGCTTTTTAGCTCCTCCGGCTGTCTGAAAAAAGCAAATGTGAATGAAGGAGCTAACGATACCCAGACGGCTATGGTTATTTACCAGGCATTTGGTGAAGTTTTTTCGCAGATCCAGTATACCCCATCTCCAAATTTAAAAGAGGGTATCAACCAGACCATCAACAGTCCTTATGGCGGACATGTTACTGTTACCGGAACAGCCACGTACGATGAGGTATCAGAGAGGGTGAACTGGATGCTGAATATAGGATGGTGGTCATACAGGATGGTGAGCGGAAGTACCGACCTGACTTTAAGCGGACTGATGTCGTATTCGGGGTTCAGCAATTCTGCCGGAACCATGTCAGCCCATTTTTCTTCCAGCAAATTAACCCTCAAGGGAAAGATGAACGGAGAAAGTGTTGATCATGACTGGAGCTACAAGTTTGACATCAATGTAAACGGAAGTGGTCATGGCACGATGTCGGGTGAAATGGATGGAAGATCTTTCTCCTATTCCTTTTAGGTCTGACCATCTACATCTGAAAGATCACTATATTTAATATCCAATAGGCAATTGCACCAGCCAGATAACCGATGAGTGCCCATAGTGATATTTTTTTCAGGTACCAGATAAAATCAATTTTTTCCATTCCCATCACTGCCACACCGGCAGCGGATCCAATAATGAGGATGCTGCCACCTGTTCCGGCACAGTAGGCTAGCATTTCCCAGAAGTAATGATCGGGAACAAAAGTGTTCTCATACATACCCATGGCACCTGCAACCAGTGGCACATTATCGACAACCGACGAAAGCAACCCGATGATAATATTAATCACATAAAGATTTCCTATGTTTTTGTCGAGTGTTTTGGCTAGCAGGTCAAGGTGTCCCGCACTTTGAAGCGCAGCAACCGCCAGGAGGATGCCCAGGAAAAACAGTATACTGGTGGTGTCAATCCGGTGCAGTACGCCGGACACCGTCCGTTTTGAGCGATACTCGTCGTTTTTAGATTTGTGCATGATCTCGGTAACGATCCAGAGCACACTGAGTCCAAGCAATATCCCGGTATAGGGTGGCAGGTGAGTAATGGTCTTGAATACCGGAACAAATAACAGAGAACCGATTCCCAGCCAGAAAACGAGCTGGCGTTCACATGGGGTGGTTGGGTCCTTGGCCCGATCAACGGCAGATTGCGGAATACGCTGAATATTCCCCTTCATCGTAATGGAAAGCAAAGTCAGTGGAATGACCATGGAAAGCACACTGGGGATAATCGTTTTAACAATGATATTGATAGTCGTAACATGTCCGCCGATCCAGAGCATGATGGTGGTCACATCACCGATGGGGCTGAAGGCGCCGCCACTGTTGGCGGCAATGATTACCATACCGGCATAGAACCAGCGTTCTTTTTTATCGCCCACCAACTTGCGCAGCAGGGCAACCATTACGATGGCGGTGGTCAGGTTATCAAGTACGGCAGAAAGAAGGAAAGTGATGATGCTGATCACCCAGAGCAGTTTTACCTTGTTGGTTGTTTTAATCCTGTCGGTGATGATCCTGAACCCTTCATGCGAATCTACCAGTTCCACTATGGTCATGGCTCCCAGCAGAAAAAAAATGATTTCGGATATCTCGCCCAGGTGCCCGAGCAGTTCATGATGCGCGAGCCAGTCGGGAAAACTCCCTGCCGGATTTTTAAGGATGTACTGATGGAAGGCAGTAGTATTAATCATTACCTGCTCTCCGCCGATCACGAAAATCACCCACAATGCAACGGCAAGAAAGAGGGCAGTTGCCGATTTATTCACTTTGAGCGGATGTTCAAGGGCAATAACAGCGTACCCAAGAATAAAGACAACGATCATTAAAACAAACATGGTCGATGGGTTCAGGTATTTTTTCTTTTTTTGCAATATTACAAAGATTCATCTGTAATTTTGTAAAAACGCCTGTAATTGTTACCCACTATACATACAGGTTAAAAATTAAAGGAAATGAGAAAAATCGCTGTACAAAAATACTTTCTTGTCGTTTGTAGCCTTCTGTTTACAGGGATGGTTCAAGGACAGGCCAAAATTGCATTGGATTACAATCAACGACTTTTTTATGCCTGTAAAGTCTGGGGTTTTGTCAAATATTTTCATTCCGAAACAGCCAACTGCAGCATCAGCCTCGACAGTGTCCTCATCGAAAAACTTCCTTTTATAGAAGCTGCATCCAATGATGATGAGTTCAATGGTATCCTGATGGAGCTGATTACAAGTCCGGGGGAAACGGCAATGCCAACAGCCCCCTTGCCCATCATTCCCGATAGCCTGAGGTATAACCTGAACCTTGGCTGGATCCAGAATCCGATATTTTCACAAACGGTTAAAGATGCCCTTGATACAATCAGGGTGAGGTTCAGGCCACGCACCCATTGTCTGGTTGGAGAAGCATTTACGAATGGAAATCCTGTTTTTGATGCAGATAATCTTTATTATGATAACTCAGGATTATATCCGGATCAACCCGTGCGTATTCTTTCTTTATTCAGATACTGGAATATTCTCAATTATTTCTTCCCGTATAAAAATATAATGGATCAGGAATGGGATACTACACTGGCGGAAGCAATACCCTTATTTGTTGATGCCCAGGCAGCCGAAGAATACGACAAAGCCATTCTGGTCATGGCGAAACGAATCAACGATTCACATGGTTTCACCTCTGGGGGTGTTATAAATTCAATCATCGGATCATTTTTTCCCCGTTTTTCCATTGGATTTTTCGAAAATGAAACGGTTATAACAAAGGTTTCCCCTTCAATTACCGGGGTAAAACCCGGAGATATCATCCGTTCAATCGATGATGCTGACATAGGTGTTTTACGCGATAGCATCGAACATTATACTTATGGATCAAATGAGCTTGCCGTGATGTCAAATGTTCACCAGGATATCCTCATTGGCCCCTACGGAAGTTTCAGTATTAATATTGAAAATGAAAGCGGGTCACACAATTTCACCCATCAAAGGAACTGGTCGTCCATTGAGTATAATGCTTTCATTCAAAACAATGGTCCGGTATGGTACGATACTGCTGTTAACAAGGCTTGCCATTTCGGATATGTTGATATGGGTCGTCTTACGGTTGGCCAGGTAGGGAATATGATGGCTGATCTCTGGAATACGGATGCAATTATTTTTGATATCCGGAATTATCCTCAGGGAACTTTATGGACCCTGGTTAATTATCTTTTTACACATCCGATACAGATAGCTAGTTTTACCGTTCCGGATCATCAATATCCCGGTGTGTTATTCTGGCAGGATGCCTTGGTCGGAAGTTACAACCCAGAAGTCTATCAGGGGAAGCTGATCATTTTGTTTGATATACGTACCATCAGCCAGGCTGAATATACCTGTATGGGATTGGAGCAACATCCCGGTTCCATTAAAATTGGAAGCCAGACGAAGGCTGCCGATGGTAATGTTTCATATATCTATCTGCCGGGTAACATTATTACCTATTTCACCGGGCTTGGTACTTTTTACCCCGATTATTCTCCTACCCAGCGGATCGGGATCATTCCGGATATTGAAATCTGGCAGACTATTGAAGGCATCAGACAGGGAAAAGATGAAGTGCTGGAATATGCCTTTAATTGCAATTTAGTCGGAATAGGAACAGAAAATTATACCCATGAAAAGACAGCCTGCTTTCAACTCGGGCAAAACAATCCTAATCCATTTAATCAATCAACGACAATAGGTTATGAATTATTCCAACCAGGAAATGTAAAGTTAACCATTATAAATTCACTGGGGAAGGAAGTTGAAACACTCGTCAATGAGAAACAGGATAAGGGAAATTATCAGGTGAACTGGAATGCCTCGCAATTTCCGGATGGAGTATATTGCTATATCTTTTCCATGGAAGGCAGCATGGAGACAAAAAGGATGGTGCTTGTTAAGTGATTTAGCAGTACTTCTTTATATTTTTATTTCTTTTCCATCATCAGCATGATGACTGCTTCGCTGACTCCTGCATTAGTAAGAGTTATCAGAGCATCAGGAGAAGTATCAAATTTGCATTTAGAGTTCTTGATTTTCTGTAGAATTATCGAATTGGGTATTTTCTTTTTTGTCAACTCGATGATATCGGAATTTACTATCGTGTTTTCTACTTCTGCTCTTATTGCTTGTGCTTCTTCAGTTTGAATTTTCTCCGCATTTATCGAAGCTTTTTCCTCAACCTTTAGCATCGCAATGGCAAGTTCTTTTGCTCTCTGACATTTTTCAATGGCATCAGTTACAATGGTCCCTGGTCGTATTTTTTGTGTTTCCAGGAAGTTTTCAATGGCCTGATCAAATTCATTGCGAATCATATATGAAACCCCCAGATTATAATAAGCATGTGCCAGGGTTTTTTCCTTTATCTCGATTGATCTTTTACAGGTTTCCAGGTTCTGCTGAGAAAGACTAAATGCCAGATCCTGGTTCCCTGATTGTAATGCCTGAAATGCCTGTTTCAGATTACCGGCTTTGTCGTCGAAATAGTACAATTGTGTATTCTCGGTCCAGGGAAGAAACATCCGGTGAACATCGGCAACAAGTGCTTGAAATGCTATTTCCTGAACATCAAACTCAGCCGGCATTTCCGCTTTACCATCGTAAGATTTATTTTCTTTTGATGGGGAATAATCAAGGATTAGAGCTGTAAAGATCCGACCGGTTGTAAGATCAACAGTTTGTATAGAAACTTTGAGGAAAACTCTTGTTCTGGCAGTATAAGCCACAACCTCTATATTACGTTTTGTTTTCGAATCATATTTTTGTTCTTTCTGGTGTAAATTATCCCTTTTTGTTTCACAGCGCAATACTTTAACGGTAATAAGTGCGGAGGGTCCAATAATTTTACCGATAGCTACGGCTTTTGACTGATCAACATAGCCACTAAAATTAAAATCATGCTCTGCCAGGATCAGATTGAGATTTTCCCTGTCAATAACTTCAACATTACTGTTAACAAAGTCGCTGATCAAAGAAGTTATGATCTGGGAGGAGCAATTACCGGTTGCGGTATTAAAAGCGATTTTATTGATTTTTAATCCGAGTCCCGGTGGATGCTCAATTTTGACAGTTACTTTCGGGTTGCTTATTTCATCAAAAAATTGTGCATGCGATTTAATACCGGAAAAAAAGAAGAGAAAAGTGAACACAAGAATACCACAACTCGTTCTTTTAAGTAATCCTGTCCTTTGATAATCTGAAAAATTCATTTTCATGGCGTTCCTGTTATAAGTTTGACCTTGACGGCATTCATGCCTTTTGGTCCTCTTTCAGTTTCAAAACTCACTTTATCGTTTTCCTTTACCTGATCTTCCAGGTTGTTGATGTGCACAAAAATACTCTCCTGGGTTTCATGGTCTTTGATAAAACCATAACCTTTGGAGTCGTTAAAGAAAGTCACAGTGCCTTTCCGGATCAGATCAGCAGGTTCAACAGCTTCCTGCCTCAAAGTACTGATCCGGATATCTTCTGTTTTTATTACCGTTTTACTTTTTGGATCCGGAGGGGTGGAAACAATATTACCGTATTCATCAACATAGGCGAACATTTCCTCCAGACTTTTTCCTTTGTCGGAATTGGCTTTTCGCTCTTCTCTCTTTTGTTCTTTATCTTTCTTCTTTTTCAGTCTTTTCTTTTCCTGGTCTTTTTTATTAAATGTTTCCTGTGCTCTTCCCATAAATAATTCGAATTGTTGGTAATTATCGCTTTTTTGTAAAGGTAATATATTTTCTGACTTCCACTGCATTAACCCCTGATGATAAGCTTTTCTGCATCCGGATTAATGCGAGTTTCTTGTTAGCTTTTCGTTGGTTCTTTTAATTTTTTATACAGCGCACAGAAAGGCCCCTAGCAACTTGGCCCTCATATCTATCACCTTTGTATTCATAGTTATTCAAGCCCCAGTTCCACGCACCAAATGCACTGTAATTTGTAGAAGTCCACCAAAATCCATACTTGCCCATTAATCCGTAAATACCCATTGGACTTCGATTGCCACCTGGAAGAGCGGTAAATCCAGTTTTATTGGTTGCCCATTTATTAGGTTTTTTCCAGTGACTGTTGCCTGTTTCTCTCAAGTCCCCACCGCTATTCATTATTCCTAATTCACCCGCACTTGGCAGATGCCAACCTGGTGGACAAACGTTCACTGCCGTGTGCCAATTGTATAGATAGCCGTATGTTACAACAAAGCTGGTGTCGTTTTTATATGCCCAACAACCTTCACTTGATTTGTAAGCGAGATTTTCGGCCATCCATGTCTGGTTGCCAATTTTAACTGTCTTGTAAGTTTTCCCATCTCTCGGGTCTGTAAAAATTCCAGTTTCTTGGGCTACCGAACTTATCGAAGCAATTATAATTACAATTGACATTAAAAATAATTTATTTTTCATTTTTATTCAATTTAAGGTGGAAACTCGTTTTAATTTGTTTCATTTTTTATTGTTCAGGTGTTAGGAACATATTAGCAGAGTAAAAATAACAATAATTGGAAAATGTATTATATCTTTTTTCATGCGGAGATAAACTCCGACTACGCCAAATTATGACGAGGTGTATGATTGTGATTAATCAATTTTTTTTAAATTTGAACTTTTCTAATCGCAGGCAATACATCCATTAAAAAATTAAAGTAAAATGAAAAGCAGATTTACATTCAGAAAAGTTCAATTGGGGTTGCTGGTAATTTCAGTGATCTTTCTTTTACCATTATCCCTTAATGCACAGCGGAAGGGAACACGTCCGGCTGGTGGCAGGGAGCGGCCGGCCGTTTCAAAACCTGCAACAGGGGAGAAAAAAGCAGGAACAAAAGAAACCGGGGCAAGCAGAAGCAATGTTCCGACCGGAGAAAAGAAAGCCGTTTCTACAGGAGATAAGACCAATGTGAGTGGCAACAATGTGAATATTGACAACAGCAAAAAAAATGTTAATGTCAACAACAGTACGAATGTCAATGTGAACGTCAATAAGAGCACCGTGGTTGTTGCCAACCCAAGGCCCTATACCAGGCCTCCCTATGCCTATGGCGGTCACAGCTATTATGCTTATCATCCCTATCACTATCATCCTTATCATCCCTATGTATGGGGGCCGGTATGGCATCCCTGGGGATTCTTTGTGGCCACCATGGCAGCAACAGCCATTATTGTTACCGTGGCCAACCAACAGTACCATTATGACCAGGGTGTTTACTATGTTGCCAGCAATGGAGGCTATACTGTTGTTCCGGCTCCGGTAGGGGCAACCATAGTCAGTTTACCTCCGGGTTCCCAAACGGTAGTTATCAACGAAACCACTAATAATTACTACTACGGTGGAACCTATTATGAAAAAAAACCGTCAGGGTATGTGGTAGTGCCACCAACTGCAGGCGCAGTAGTAGAAAAACTGCCTGAAGGAGGGAAAGAAGTGAAGGTTGGTGATGTAACCTATGTACAGGTAGGAGAGACCTATTACCAGCCCATCACAAAAGAGGGTAAAGATATGTATGAAGTGGTGGATGTCAAAGAAAGCAAATGATCAGGCTGACCTAGGTTTTTATATTGGTTCTTATCATGACCCGATTTCTGGTTTCAGCCGGTCAGATAGGCATGCCGAACCCGAAAAAGAAACCATTGGTACCGATGGAAGTAAAGGCATACTCAAACCGGATTACCAGGTCGTAGTAGGTGACAAAATCAATTCCTAATCCCCAGCTGAACAGAAATTTGTTGTTGTATGGATTGACGTCGGTGAACTTATTAACCACGTAACCTGCATCGGCAAAGGCATTCAGGTAAAATGCATATTGAATGGCTTTGAATTTGTTTTTCTCCTGACCTTCTTTGACTTTTTTCAGCGAAGGTTTAATCAGTTCATACTTGATATTGTTCCGGCAATAATACATCTGATCCCCCTTCAGTGTATATAAGTCAAATCCACGGATAAAATCATTACCGCTGCTCATGCTGAGCTGATAATAATAGGGAGAATGCTCTCCGGCGGAATTTTCGGCCTTAAACATTTCAGCTACATACCATTTTCGGTTGATGGTCTGGTAAAAATGAAAATCGACCCCATAGTAGAATAGATCAATATCTTTTGAAACGAGCCCCAGCCCCACTTTATTAACGAAAACTCTCAGCATGTTTCCTTTCAGGGGATAGGAATGGCTGTTGCGGGTATCGTAATAATAATCGGCATAAAGGCTGAGTGAAATATTAGATTTTTTATTTCCTGCAAGGTAACTGGAGTCAAGTTTAATTATTGAGTCGGAGACTTTAATGTATTCCCCGGTGAGTTTTATCGTTCCATAATTGTACAGGCCTGGTCTGAGGGTGAGCTTTGCTCCGACCATGGCTATCTGCGAACTGTTGGGAGCATAAAGCATTTGTCTCTTATTATCAACCGAAGCATATTCAACGTAATACATGTTGGTATAGCCTGCAGTCATCGTCAGACCGATTTTTTTCCCTTTTCCAATCCAGGGAATTTTATAACCCATGGCGATGGCCCAGGTTTTCCCTGCCAGGGCAATAACCGAGGTCTGGTGGCTGAGTCCGAAAAGATTATTATGGCTGAAAAACACCCCCATGCTCAGATAAGACCAGTCAATATCCCTGATCCACTCATTAAAATTTGGAGCATTGAGTTTGGGAACCGGGAACAGCCACCAATATTGCCTTTCGGTCACATCTATTAACAAGGCATATTGGTTATTACTTATTTTTTTCAGGGAAAGATCAACGGTAAGGAACAACTTTGTATTGATCAGGTTTTCCCGGCTGTAATTCATCCGTAGGCGCAACTCACTGGAATCGCCCGGGTAAAAATTCAGGTCATTGAAATTGACTTTTGCCCCCTTTTGAAAAGTGGCCAGACTATCGCCGATCCTGAAATCCAGTTCACGGATAATTATTGAAGGTTTGGTCAGTTTATTTCCGGCTATTTCAGCGTCCGCGATTTTAATGTAAGGCACATAAAGTGTATCAGGAACATGGATAGCACCATCTTTGTTCTGGGCCATTGAACCCAGGTTGCAACACATAAGGATGACCAGGATAATTGGAAGAAGAATGCGCATTCAGTTAAGGGTTACGATCTAAAAACGAACAGAACAGGTTGCCTGCAGGGAATACATCCAATCGCTAAGGTTTCCGAAGTAGAACATTTTGGCTTCTCCTCCGATAAGCCAGTGTTTACTTAAGGGATAAAGATAAGCCCCCGATAATTCAAAATTGGCGAGAGAGGTTGTCTTGGTTATAATCTTCTCTCCCATCCCTGAAACCTTATTGTTGATGATACTCATTCCCAAACCCGCTCCCAGGTAAAAATTATCAACGATCCTCATTCTTACCAGAAGGAGTAATGGAATTACCGTCCGTCGTATTTGTCCGAGTGTATCGGCATTCAACTGGTTTTCAACCTTAAACAGCTGATAGTACCCTGTTTCAAGGCCCAGGCTGAGCCTGTGTTCCGGTTCCCAATAGAATTTTAATGAAACTCCGGCAAAGTCTTTCCGGATATTCTGATCTCCGTATTCAAGGTTATTAATGAAATGTGTCCAGCCAACACCAACAGTGAGGGTATAATGATTAAGTCTCACTTTCACACTGTCTTTCTGTTGTGAGAATACGCCAATGGTAAAAAAAATCATTACCAGGATGAACACTGTTTTTATCTTTCCCATACCCTTACTCCTGTATATAATGATAGTATGCAACCACATAAGGATAGTTGGTCAGTATCCCGTCAAAATTTCCATTTTCCTGAAAGTCCTTGATCCAGGCAGGTGTGTCGAGTGTCCAGCACACCGCAAGTCTTCCTTCGTTGTGCATCTGTTGAACAAGCTCATTCTGTGTTCCCAAGGTCCACCTTGGCGCCCACACCCTGGCGTTTACCTGTCTCACATCATCCACGGAAAGTTCGCATAAGGTAGGAACATTCTGATAACCGGGATAAGCCAGTACTCCGTTCAAAACATCAACGGAAGGGATCCCCATGACGATCCTGATATCACGGCCTTTTTCCAGGGCACGCTGAATTGCCCGAAGCTGTATCGGAATAACGATATGCACTGCTTCCGCGGTTTTCATATCAAGGTAAACAAACCTGAGAAGGGTACTGTCAACTACAAATGTCAGCAGCTCCTCCACTGAGGGAATCTTTTCTCCATGAATCAATCTTACAAACGATGATAGCTGAAACCATGAGTATGCACTGACATCGCCAGCAAGTGGTCCCTTCTGGGTTAGACGTGTATTTATGTCGGCATCATGATAAACGAATGGTATCCCATCACTGCTTATGCGGGGATCAAGCTCAATGCCTGTTGTACCCAGCTTCTCGGTGTACTTAACCATGGCAATGCTGTTTTCCGATACGGGCAGGCGATCGGAGTTCCTCCCACCGCAACGGTGACCAAGGATATAAAAGTTGCTGTTTTTTACCTTTTCAGAAAATGGTCTCAGGTAGGTAAGTGTGAGCACTTTGTCAGGAAGATCGCTCGCTTTCCCATACGCCCCCCTAATCATGATCTGCTGGGCATTATTACCAGAAAGTATTGAGATACCCCCTTCGGCTCTTGAAATATGCATGTTGCACAAACCGGTTGCATCACTGTAGCCGTCTCTCCAATAGCCCTGAAGAATGATTACAGAATCGAGATGGCCAGCATCCATGATAAAGTGCTTCCCATTGTTATTAGCAAATAAAAGGTTTGTACGGTTCCACTTAATAATCATGTAATCTCCGAACATTTCTGATCCAGAAGTCACCCGGTATACCCCTTCCATGACAAGCCGGGATTCCGGTTCCAGCGGATAGGTTTCATTTACAATGGCGTTGGGGCCCTGCGTGGGGACCGGGACATCAGTGTCCTTATTACAGCTGCAGAAGAAAAGTAACAGCCCAATCAGAGGAAGGTATTTCATTTTCATAATATCCAGCTTAAATAAAGTTCAGGAATATTGTAATACCGGTTAAACGTGGTAAATATCATCCATACAGGCCAGTATTCTTTAACATAGTTATCTTTAATACCGATCACGAAAACCTTGTTTTTATGTATTCGTTGTTCGATATAAAAAGCAAGGGTACCTCCGTTGATGAAATTCTTCGAAATATTCACCTCATTTTCTCCCGATTTTGTTACCGATTTTGTAACGAGTACCATTTCCCCCTTGAGGGTAAAAGCCATTTTTTTCAGCTTGTATCCAAAAGAAAGGTTCGGATAATGCATCCATACCTGAGTACTGTTGTCAAATCCTCCTTGTTTAAGCTGCCCATAAACAAAGGCAACATCCCATCCAAGCTTGACGCCAAAATTTTTATACAGAAAACTGTAGCGTGGCCCCAAAGCCAGCTGGTTTGAGACAAGTAGGGTAGTGAGATCGCCTTCGAGCGAAAAATTCCAGGGCAGACCGAAGGTGGCGTGAATATTAACCAGAGGCGCCTGGTATGAATTTTCAAGCAGATCCTTGGGCGGCTTGACCATGGAAAGCCCTGCAGAAACCTGGAATCCCCATTTTTTATAATGGTGGGGAAACTGCATGGCCGACCGGGTAATGTCGAAGGTGTCCGCCTGAACCGGCTGTTGTGCAAATAGCATCAGGTTCCCAATGAAAAAGAAAAAGAGGGTAAGCCGTATTTTCATTTTCTTATTATAAAGTATATGATGAATGCTTCCGTGAATCTTGCAACAAATATAATGACATATTTATTTCTCCAGCCATTACTCTTTTTTTCTGACGCATTATTAATTCCAACTTCCGAAATGTTTTTTTAGGTTTTTTATAGAAACCTATCCTGAAAAAATAATTATGAAAAAACTGATTTACAGTTTGCTATTCCCCGGACTATTCACTGCTGCCCGGTTTCAGGAAAAGAGCTATGATACAACAGCCATCGTGATCCTCGATCACATGAGCACCATGATAGGTAATCTGACTTCCTGCCACTGATTTTACCAACCCATCAAACAGGATGGTAAAGATATGTATGAAGTGATGAAGGTAGATGAAGATAAATGATGTGAGCTGAAAAATGGAGCTTACTGCATCAGTATTTTCACTGCTTCCTCGATCTGCTGGTCACGACCTGATGAAAGGATACCCGGATCATTGGGAACTCTGATGTCGGGTTCCATCTGGTTGTTTTCGCAGAATTTTCCATCCGGAGTACGCCATCCGCCCATGGGGATACCGAACACCAGGGTAGGATCAATCTGTGCTTCCCACCATACAAAGGTTCCTGTTCCGGGGACAGGCATGCCCAGCGTTTGCCCTGTATTTTTCAGCTTATAGGCCACTGGGAAAAGATGGGCATCCGAATAATTGCTCTCACCAATCAGCACAATGGATGGTTTTACCCACTTATCATAGGGTTCCGATCCGATATACTGACCGTGGGGAACGATATCGATATATTTTTTCCCGCTGAGGAAATCCGACAACTGCTCATGGATATTGCCGCCCCCGTTAAAGCGGGTATCGACAATGATTGCTTTCTTCTCAAAATTACGTCCAAGGGCTTCTTCAAAGACAGTCCTCATGCTTGCATCATCCATGGAACGTACATGAACATACCCGATCTTTCCACCTGAAAGTTGTTCTGTCTCCAGCCGGCGGTTCTTCACCCAGCGGCGGTAAAGCAATTCATTTGCTTCACCAATACTGATTGGTTTCAGGCTCTCTTCAAAACGTTCGCCCGTTGCCGGGTTATATACCGAAAGCAGGGTGAGTTTACCTGTCTTACGGTTGAGCATCATCGGGAAATCAAGGGAGTCGGTGATGGGTTCCCCATCCACTTTTTCGAGGATATATCCTGCTTTGACCTTGGAAATGGCCTTATCCAGCGGTCCACCCTCGATCACTTCTGCTATTTTCAATCCGGACCCAGTGAATTCATAATCATAAAAAAGTCCCAGGTCAGCGGTCTGATCCATGTTAGGCCGGTTGGCACGGTATCCGCAACCGGTATGGGAGGCATTCATCTCCCCGAGCATTTCACTCAGCATTTCAGCAAAATCATAATTGTTGCTGATATAGGGCAGGAACTTTTTATAGGCAGTGTAATAATAATCCCAATCCACCCCTTGCATATCTTCCACATAGAATTTTTCCTTGAACTGCCTCCATGAATGATCAAAGATGTAATTGCGTTCTTCCGCCGGTTTTAACAGCATTTCTCCACTGGTCTTCAGGGGTTCTGCCTTGCCGCCTTCCACTTCAACTTTCATGGGTTTTCCGTCCGCAAAAAGCAGGATGAACTTCCCGTCAGCCGATAACTCCAACCCCGATCGCTTCAATCCCAGTTTAGCTAAAACTTTTGTTTCATGTGCCCGGAGATCAGTTACCCAGAGATCATTGTCTTTTTCGAAGCTGGTCAGGTAGAATAATTTTTCCCCGTCTTTTGAAAGCAGCCAGTCTCTGATCCCCGAGGTATGCAGGGTGAGTTTACACTTGCGTTCCGTAAGATTTTCCCAGTCGATCACAACTTTCCCTGAATCCTGTTTTGCACCAGTCGTTGAATCACTCTTGCTCTTTTTATCCTTCTCCCCTTTTTTATCCTTGTCTTCTTTCTTTTTCTTCTCTTTCTCCGCTTTTTCTTCCTGGTCTTTCACCAGGGCAAGTTCTTCCTTTGACAGGTTGAAGCGGTCGTAGGCTGCTTTGGTAAAGAACATGGCATATACGTCCGCACTTCCGAGATTTCCACCCTGCTCCCTGTCGCTGTTGCGGTCAGAACCCCAGATCATCATTTTTCCATCCACCGACCATTTGGGCACATAATCATCGTAACCACTGAGTGTAAGGTTTTTGATCTCTCCTTTTCCATCGGCTGATACCAGTCCAACCTCCGGACTGAAAATACGGTCGGGGAAAGCATAGTTCACTAAAAACCATTTGCTGTCATGCGACCACTGATAATACTGGTCACCATCAGCATAGGAATAGTTGACACTGGCAGGCATGATGGTACGCGTTTTTTTACTGGCCAGGTTGATCACTTTCAGCACTACCCTGTTTTCCAGGTAGGCAATTTCTTTTCCATCGGGTGAATATTCCGGTTGAAATTCTTCAGCCTCAGTGGCAATTACCGGTTCCGTCTTCAGTATCGTCGAAGCATAGAAATAGGGTTCTTCTTTTCTGACGATGGAAGTGCTGTAAACATTCCAGCTGTTGTTGACTTCAGCGGCATAGACCAGGGAACGGCCATCCGGACTGAAACTCACAGATCGTTCCTGGTACGGTGTGTTGGTGATCCGCTTGGTGAATCCTCCATCGATGCTGCTTACAAAAATCTCTCCACGGAAAATATAGGCATATTCTTTTCCATTGGATGAAAGTCTCATTTCGGTAAATCCGTCATTCACAGGTACGATTTTTTCCAGGATTGAACGGCCATCCGCAAAAATGTTTACGGCAACTTTTACAGGTTCTTCTCCCGGCCGCAAGGTATAAATTTCACCATCATAGGTAAAACACAAAATATTCTTATCAGAACGGCTAAGGAAGCGTACCGGATGTTTAGTAAACTTTGTAAGAGCGGTTTGTTTGGAAGGATCGGAAATGGAACTTTTAAAGACATTGAAGGATCCGTTTTGCTCGCTCAGATAATAAAAATCCTGGTTATTTAAATCAAAAACAGGGTTGCGGTCTTCTCCGTTAAATTGGGTAAGTTTTGTATATTTTTTCGAATTAAAATCATAAAGCCAGATATCACGGGCAATGGCTGAAGTATGATGTTTTCTCCACTCGCTTTCATATCCTTTGATATCTTCGTAAAGAATTTTATCTCCGGTGGCAGTGGGACAAACGTCCAGGGCAGGAGTAGGGAGGAGCATGGCAACTTTTCCACCTGAAACAGGCACGGTGTACAACTCACTCATGAGAGAGATCGGGAACTGGGCATTGGTCACAACATCCTGGCGGTAAGCCGAGAAAATGACGTCTTTGTTATTGGCTGTATAGCACCAGGGTATTTCCTTGTTTGAGCTGAATGTAAGTCGCCTGGCTTCACCTCCGGAAGCAGCCATGGTGAATACATCGAAATTCCCGCTGCGATCCGAGGCAAATGCGATGTTCTTGCCATCATGACTCCAAACCGGGGCATATTCATAGGATTCGGTAAGGGTAAGGGGAATGGCTGTGCCACCGGTGGCCGGGACAGACCATATATCTCCTTTATAACAAAAAAGTATCGTTTGTCCATCGGGTGAAATAGCTGTATATCTCATCCAGAGCGGTTTTTCCTGGCTGAACACAGGAATGGCCAAAAAGGCAAAGAAAATGCCTGCAAGAAAATTTTTCATCATAAAATAATTTTAGATTAACAGACGGTTATTTAATTCAATTGTGACAAAGGCTGGGCATTTATTCAGGTTTTACCCAGATCAGTTTCCACTCATTGCCATATAACGAATAAGTTATCCAGTAAGTTTTTTTGACAACTTGAATGTTCGTTCCGGTTTTATAAAAGGAGTAAGAGGTTTCACCTGCCTGCTCCGAATCAATTTTATGAGCTGCTGTGATCAATTCAGGAAAAGGGGTATAAAGGGAATCGGTAAACAGATTGCGCCCGATTTCATCACTGTCCTGGTCATAGAGCACATTGCCGCCTTTTTCCATGACCCAGATTTCAAATGCCTGGTTTTTAACCAGGGGGGTGATTATTCTTCCGAGTATCGCTTGCGGCAGGAAAAGGGAAGTAATCCCTCCAAGTACCTGTCCATCGGATACAATAGGATGTATATCCACCGCTGCATAAAATCCTTCCACCGCATAAAACATTTTACTCAGCACAGGTTCTTTTGTTTGAAAAGCTTGTATGATATGGTCCTGATTACTGATATCCGATCCCTGTGAGCCATAATAAGAGGAAGGTTCAATGATCTTCATGATACCCTGCGGAGTAATATAGGCAAACTCTATGACAAAGGATGAACGGGTGAAAAGTTTTGCCATTTCTGAGCGGATCAGAATGGAATCATCCATATAGGGCGGAAGATTGGCCGCGATCTTAGAAACATCTGCATTCAGGGTATCGAAAGATAATGTTAATCCGGTATTTACGGTGGCCAGTTCAGCCGGGAAAAACGGGACAGGATCGCTGGATTTCTTACAGGCGGCTATACCCAGAACAACCAGCGCCATCAGGATGATTTTCTTTGTTTTCATATCAGTTTATTTATAGAGCTAAATTTACAGGATTTTTAGTTAACCAGCATTTTCTGAGAAATAGTATGACCCTGGTTGAAAACATTGACGATGTACATGCCCTGGTTGAGTTGAACATCCAATGCTGCCCTGGGTTGATCATTCAGGGTCAGCTCTTTTACCAGTTTCCCTTTCATATCGATGATCTTCAGGACTGAAGTCCCGGTCAGACCGCTCAATTCGATATTCAGCAAACCGTCTATGTATGGATTGGGATAGATCAATATGCCTTTGTCTCCCTGTATAGTATTGATGCCCAGGTGCGGATATTTTAAAAATGCGTTCAGGGCAGCGGTTGGTTTTCTGTCGGAACCCCAGCAACTAAGCTGGTAACCACTCCATGACTTTTCTCCTTCCGGCTCCCAATAAATGACGCCAAGGCCTTTGTTGTCCGGTACGGCAATGACTTTATCAATTACGGCAACCAGCATATCATAAGTGTTCTGAACCAGGGTATAATCACCCCCCACTTCAACCACCATCACTTCCTTTCCGTATCTTAATACCATATCGTTCAGGTTCACGCCAAGGCTGTTGATGGTAATAGTGTAATCGGTCCCGAGCCAGTAAGGATAATACGAAGCGCCGATAATATCGTATCGAACACCCTGATTCCTGGCATTATCAAAAAATGTCCTGAAGCGGCTATTGTTATTTCCCTGGTCGATATGAACGATAACTTTGATGGAGCTGTCAACTGCTTTTACCGCATCGTATCCCTTATTCAGTAACTGCCCCAGCTGTGGCCAGTTGGTTGTGCTTCCATCGGGCCAAAGCATGCCCCAGGTGATCTCATTTCCCACCTGAACCCATTCCGGCTTAACCCCAATGGATTTCAAGGTGTCTAAAACATCAAATGTATGATTATACAGGTCATTCAGCAACTGGCTGAAAGAATGACCGGCCCAGGCTGCAGGTTTATTCTGTTTTCCCGGATCAGCCCAGGAGTCGCTGTAATGAAAATCAATCATGATTTTCATCCCCTTGTTATTTGCCCGCAATGCCATGGCGGTTACTTCCTTTTTACTGCAATGCCCGTTGACCCTATCGTTCGATGGATTGACAAACACCCTGAGCCGGACGGTATTGATCCCTTTGCTTTTCAATATGTCCAGGCATTCCCGCTGAACGCCTGAACTATCGAAAAATTTGTACCCGGTAGCCTCCATCTGCTGCAGCCATCCGATATCAGCACCTTTGACAAACTGTGCCAGGGCTGTTTCAGGGTGAAAAAGAGAAAGCAACGGAATGAAAAGAAAATACATCTTACCCCGGAAAAGGATTGATATAAAATTTTTCATAGTCTGTTTTTTTCGAATTCTTCAACAATTGTTTTTGCTTTATCAAAATCCAGAGTTGAGACGATCACTTTAACTGAACCCATGCCTCCAGCCGCAGTGTACCACGGGGCTAATGTTCCGGTAATTTCATCTTTGAGAAATGCTTCAATTTCCTCATTCTCCAGGAGACTTTTAAGCAGTTCGGCTTCCCAGATCGTTCCGGAAAAAATTTCAATAGGTTCAACTTCATTATTTGTTTTCATAACAAAAGATCTGTCGCATGGCCAACCTGAAAATAAGGGCAGGGGTGTCATCAGTAGATCAGCCACTATCCCTGGCTTGCAACTGGTAAAGGTATGGAATATTCCCTAATTTTAGTATACGCCAATGGAACATAGTCTGAATACTACCTGAGTAGTAATTGGCAGATGGTTACGGGAAAGTAAAAGGAAGGTCAGAGGAAGGTCAGAGAAAGATCAGAGAAAGATCAGAGGAAGATCAATACTTTCTCCCAGTATAAACTGCATTCCTGATGGAGCTGTCATTCGTTTCATGTTTCTCTTTATTCCTGAATATTCAATACCAAAGTTAGGAAATTTTCCTTTGTCTGAAAACCCTTCAGGCATTAATTCGATTGATTTTCTTTTTATTTAACTTTACCAGATCATTATTATTTTTCAAGTGAATTTTACTTATGAACAATAAACCATTAAAACCAGGATGGGAACAATTCCGGGAAGGGTTTCCCTGGTATGGCCGATCCCGTGATTTTCTCCTTGCTGCCTATTCCGAATTCGTACCTCCGCCCCGTGTGGCTATTAATCCGCAATCCGGGGAATATAACCCACTGGTTCTTGATCCTGAGGATCCTTATGGCTGGATCATTCCGGAACTGGAAGAAGAATACCAACTCAGACCCGGACTGCTGAACATCGGACAACAGCTGATGAGCCATCTCACCGGTTTTTATCGTAAAAGTGATAATCATCTGCTTGGTGGTCATCTCGAGAGAAATCTCACCGGAAATCCTTATTTTCCTGCTGAATTGCTTGAATCAAGAGGCATTTCACATCATGAACAATTTGTGATCCTTTTTCCTTTAGCCCTGTCGAAAACCCAGGATGACTTGGGCAGAGTACGCTGGACACTCTTCGGAAGCAGTGAACAGGGACCCGAAAAGGCTTTCTGGAAATCTTTTTTTTCTGAGACAGGCAAAGAGTTACCTGAAAAGAAAGGAATTGACCTGATCACTTCCATCCTTGAAAAGGCTTATGGAGAAAAATGCAATGACAAAGAAAGCCTATTCAGATCCGGTTTCAGAATCCTTCCTTCAGGAATAAATGATGAATTTCCATACTGGTCAATGGAACTATTGCCCTCCTGGACACATGATTTCCTGATGAATGATGAAAGCGACTTCAGGGAAATCAGGTTTCTGCTGACTTTCCACCCATTCACTAGGCTGCAACCGGAAGTAAAAAAACGTTACCTTGAAGGGAACCTTCACCTGCTTCCGTGTCCCGTAAGCATGATTCCTTATGGATCTTCAGCTTACATAAAGATGAAAGAACAGCTGCCTATGGCGATGCAACTTCCGGTGCTTAGGCTCATACGACGGCATGAAGGAAATACTGGCATCAGGATCCCGCAATCAGCCTGGATGTATGAAAATTCTCTTACCGGCGAAGCTTCACGGGTTGCGGGAAACCTGCTGCTGAATGATTACCAGCGGACTTCCCGATGGGACCGTGTCCATCGATATGAAGATGCTATCGCAAAAAGCCAGATCATCCACCCTGTTGCTAAAACGCTTTTCAGCACCGACCTTGAATACATGGGTTTATATAACAAGCCCATGGCAAGGAATTGCCAGCTGTGGAATGAGCAGCTGGAACTGATACTGAATGGGCCGGATTCAGGGAAGAAAGAAATTAACAAAGCTGCACTTACAGTTGTCAAAGGGGGTTCATTCCGCTACCGCTTTCTGTTTCCCCCTATGCAGGCCGGTTTACATGAAGTTTTCTGGCACAGACCATTGATTGGATTTATTGAAAAAAATTCAACCAAACCCGAATTCATAACCGATCAGCTGGGTGGATACCTTACAGCATACCCTGTTCCCGTTAATGAAATTGCTGCCCCGCTTGAGCTCTGGCCCCGCATCATGCAAAGGAAGGAATACCTTGCAGCCTTGCATGAATTCAGCCATAATCAGGGACATTTTATCACCCAGACGTCTTATAACCTGACTTTTTTATTTGACACCTGGCAGCGCATGGGCAAGAAACCGCTGGATAGATCATTTGCAGCCCATCTCCTGATAGATTCCAATCATCATTCATTTGATGACTGGATGCAGATGATCCATGCTCATGCACATTCCTCAGAGGCCTTTAACCTCATTTCGAAAAAAATGGAATCTGTCGTTGAGCATGATCTGGTTCCACAGCAGAATGAGTCATCTCTGACCTATGCTCAAACGGCAAACCGGTGCTATGAAACTGCCTACTGGAATGATATCCTGTTCTTGTCGCATGGAAAATTCATCAACAAAGATAATGCAGATGTGGTGACTGATCCGGCTACACTGAAAGCTGCAACACATACTTCCCGCGATCTTGAGCCAATGGGAGATTATCTTCTGCAACGTCACCGCTCAGCTATCAAAGCAGCGGGAATGGAGGATTCTGCCTTTGCCGGCGAGCTGCCTTTCAAATGGGAAACGGATTTCGATTTTATCCATTTTGGAGGCTGGAAGGCAAATCAGGACAAACTTACTCATGAACGTGATCTCCTGGTGATCATCCCTGGAAAAAACAGGAAGGAAGTGGTCATCCTCGCTGATCATTACGACACTGCCTATATGGCGGATGTATATGATCCTGCAATAGGTGGAAGCGGAGCCCGGATCTCGGCTGCAGGGGCTGATGACAATGATTCTGCCACCGCCACACTGCTGCAGGCAGCGCCCGTCTATCTGTCCATGGCAAAAGAGGGAAAACTGGAACGTGACATCTGGTTATTGCACCTCACGGGGGAGGAATTCCCATCCGATTGCCTGGGCGCCCGCCATTTCTGTAAAGCCATGATGGAGAAGAAACTTATTCTCCACCTTGAAGAAAATAAAACGATCGATCTTTCAGACGTGAAAATCAAAGGTGTTTTTGTTATGGATATGATCGCCCATAATCGGGAAAAAGAACCGGATGTTTTCCAGATATCTCCCGGTCGCAGTACTGAATCCCTTAAACTTGCCTACCAGGCACACCGGGCAAATATGATCTGGAATACATCCACAGAAACCTGGAACCAGCTTGATGACCGGAAAGGTAAAATACGCGGAAAAAGATGCGGGGACTCATATGAAATTCCGGGAATCGCCCTTTATCCGAAACTAAAAGGGGAAGTCAGGCTACCCGAAAACCCCTTCAGTACCCTTTATAATACCGATGCCCTGATGTTTTCCGATTGTGGCATTCCGGTGGTTCTTTTCATGGAGAATTACGACATCTCCCGTTCAGGATATCACGACACCAGGGATACCATGGCCAATATAGATCTTGATTATGGCTCGGCTGTCTCTGCCATCGCCATTGAAACGGCTGCACGTACTGCCTGTCTGAAGGACATTTAGTTCAGCCCACCTTTTCCCTGGTAAAGCCATAATGGCTTTTCCAGTTCAACTTTTAATACAGTCATATATTTATCCTGTGATGACTCCGGGACTTTGATGTAAACAAGCCCGGGTACCGGGCTCCAGGATATTTTTCCCACGATTTTAAAATTCAATTCCTCCCCTGTCCCGAGTATACTGATCTTCCTGATCTTCGGAATCAGCCCCTTGATGACCACTTCACCGCTTTGTTTTCCGGGGATAAAAAGGTAGAGATTCGTGGAATCTTTGGATAATGTGGTGGGACCATAGCAATGCCCCTGTGGCAATCCCGGAATTGTTCCGAAGATGGCTTCGCTATGCTTCCTGGTCCAACTTCCCAGCTCTGTCAGGATGTGAACCTGCTCCTTCGGGATACTTCCATCTGCCTTCGGACCAATATCCAGCAGCAGATTTCCACCCATACTGATAACATCGGCAAAAATGGTGATGATCTCATAAGGTGTCTTATAATTCGTATCGCGATCGTAATATCCCCATGAATCGTTGGTCGTCATGCAAAGCTCCCAATTGGACAGGTTGGGGCGGGTGACAGGAAAATTTTGCTCCGGGGTGTCATAATCCCCGTAACCCTGTAATCGCCCATTGATGATCGTATTCGGGTTGGAAGCAAGGATCATCTCCCTGATTCCGGCAGCCTGCCATTCCTCCGCACTATGCTCCCAGTCGCCATCAAACCAAAACAGGTCAGGATTATACTGTTTGAGCAATTCACCGATCTGGCCATGGCAAAAATATATAAAGGATGACCAGCGTTTCGGATCATCCTGTATCCTGTACCGGCTTGAATCTTTCAGAAAACCCGGATAATCAGGATAACTCCAGTCGATCAGCGAAAAATAAAGGCCGGTTTTCAATCCCGCATTCCGTAACTCCTTGATAAACGGGCTTAGGACATCCCTCCCGGACGGAGTTTCCATTGCCGTGCTTAGATCATTCATCTGCGTATTCCAGAGCGCAACCCCATCATGATGTTTGGATGTGATCACCACATACCTTGCTCCGGTGTTTTTAATTAGTTTAACCCAATCTTCAGGGTGATAATTGAGGGCGGTGAACTTTTCTTTCTGCGCCATATAGGCTTCATAGTTGATATGCCTGTTGTGAAATTCCCAGGATTCTGAGGTTTTACCCGTGGAATATATCCCCCAGTGTATGAATATTCCCAGCTTGGCATCGGAGAACCACTGCATTTTCGGTATATTTACCGCTCGCTCGGTGGTTTGTCCATGAACGGAATAAATGACTGAATATATCATCAGGAGGATAAAGAATATTTTTCTCATATTTGATGCTTAAAATACAGGTCGAAATTAATCATTATTAAATGAATTTCTTTCGTCAATCCATACTTCTGCTTCTTCTCCTCCCTTTAACCGGCTTATCTCAGGTCAACCCGATGAGCCTTACAGGCATGGACTCTCTGAAAGAACATCAGTTTGCCGGAAGCCTGTACCTGGGGTTTGATTTCAGCAAGGATGCCATGCAATACCTATATCTTTCCCTGAGCGGGTCCGGCCTTTATGCAGATAAGCATAATACTTTCGGGATGTCTGCGGTAGTTAATTACCGGGGGATGATGCAACGCTCGACAAGTAATAACGGGTATGTTATAGTTCAGGCCGATCTCTGGCGTCATCACTTTGACAGTTCGGTATGTAAAACAAGGCGAATTCATGCCGAGCCCTTCGCCATGCTTCAATTTGACGAAAACAGGGGAATTTATACCCGATTACAGGCAGGCGCTTATGCTGTCCCGGCCATCCTCTCCAGAGAGCATTTGCATCTTTCAGCCGGCATAGGGTTGTTGTACCAGTTCGATCGATATGATTTACTGCCTCCTGATTATGTTGACTGGTGGAGCGCAGCCGACATGAAAAAAATTTATCAGGCCATCAAAGAACTGGACCCCGACAGCAGTGGTTTCATGAATCGTTATGGCTCGAGATACGCTTTGTACCTGAGTATGGTCAGTGCAATCGGAAAACTGATAGACTGGAATATTTATATTTCTTTCCAGCAGCCATTCACGTCAATATTTAAGGGAACACCCTTATATGATATCTCAGCGGATTATCAAATACCTTATCCCTGTATTACGATAGAATCGTTACTGAAGTTTAAAATCTTAAAATGGTTATCCCTGAATATAAGGTATTATATGCAGCACGACAGGAATCAGCTTACCTATTATCTTCCCTATTATATGTACTCAGTAACCACTGGTTTCAGTTTCAATTTATGATTTCTTCTTTGTAAAATAGTACCTCCAGTCGAAGGCCAGACGAAATCCGATAAACCAGGTTGGTTTTACGGAAGGTTTCACCTGGTCTGCCCCATATTTTACGGTCATTTTACCCGGAATATCCACGCCTGCATTGATTTGCAGAACAAGACTGGCACTCTGCCTGGATGAGAATGTTCGTAGGGGCCTGTATTCGAGGATAGGAAAATCAATTTGGGTGGAGTACATGGAGACTAAAACCTGTTCATCGTCGGTTGCCGCATGATTGTCGGGAAGAATGAATGAATCGGCACCTCTCCCCGAACCATAAACGCAAACACCCACTTCTCTTCCAAGGATGAACTGGAATCTTCCGATGGGAGTAACCATCCCTGTCTGCCACGGAATGAGCCCCCCATTCCCGGCAGAAACAATCATTTTATTCAGTTTATCAGGAGCAAATAATAGAAGGATAGGGCCGACAATAAGTAAATCGCCTGGTATTAAATAGAAAGGCAACCGAAGACGGGCATAAAAAGCATCCCTGCTTGGAATGGCAGAATATATGGAACCGAAAGCTTTAATATCCTTATCATTGATGACCTGCATTGATGAGGGGCCATCTTGTCGCCAGCCAAGGTCCAGAAAGACCAGTCCGTCACCGGATTCATTTAATACTCCTTCCATGCCTAATCCGATACGAATTCCCAATTCGAGTCCGGGAACAAATCCGGGGGTTTTTTGAGTAATGCCAAATCCGCCATTTAACATTGAAACCCTGACAGCAGGAGCAATGCCGATAAAGGGTCCGATTTCAGAACGGAACCGGGGTAATTCCCCCAGGCCTGTTGCCAGTCCCGGAACTGCCATGGTGAATAATACCGGATTGAATATCTCCATGAACGCGGTGTCAAGCTTGCGAAAAGGCATTACAGCAGCCTTGCTTACATTAAAAGTATCCGGGGTAAACACCGACGATCGATCGTTATATAAAGAAATATCATTTTTTTGATACGCTGCATCCAGTAGTTGTGCCAGACTTAAGTTAACGGTAATTGCAGCTCTCTCGGCATCTTCCGGACGCATATAGGCATCCCCCATTAAAATCAGTCTTTCCCCTTTCCATGTAGTAACTTCAAGTCCCATTTCATTGTAATAATCATGGGTTCCCTTTCGCTGGGACGCATCACCCCATACACCTGCCACATGACCTGATGCAAACCCATCCTCCAGAAAATGCAACGCAAAAGCTTCATCAGCAAGGGCTGAAAGTGCAAGAGTTGAACGCTGTTCAGGGGTCAGTACTTCTGTTCTTAACCTTACTGCTTTTAAAATTGCACTGGCGTGAAACCATTTATAGGTACCAACGGGATTAAGCACACAACCTTTTTTGAAACAGGTATCGAAATAATCTTCAGCAATGGTATTCACCCCTGGCCTGGCCAGCATGAAATGCCCGTTGTTTGCACCTGCCCTGCTGACGTATTCGGGGTCAGCCCTGAGTAAACGGATATCAGAATCCCTTAACTTATTAATGCGATCACTTCTGTTTTTAGAATCTGCAAGCCCGGCTTTTAAACGCGCGGCAATATCGGCGACATTCATGATCCATTCCGTTTGTAAAATATTGAAAAGCATGTTCTCTGCCGAAGTGGAATGATCTCCTCCTATGGCTGGCCAGGCGGCATAGTCAAGATATTGAGGATGCTCAATTTGAGCCGGATCGATCACGGATAAATTCAGCCTGGTTTCATGTCCCGTTCTTGCCCACGCCCATAGCTGGTCAAGCATGGCGCGATGCGAGGAATCAAGTTTTTGAATAGCCAGCAGCGTAATATCCCGGTGTTCCGGATAAACCCAGGCGAAACTGGCAGGAGATAAAATAATGATCATGAAAAGGATCAGCAAAAATCTTCTCATCATTTTTCGATTAGGTGGTCATTCAGGTAATATCCTGATCAAATTTACAATATTTGCTGTATAAATTTTTTCTTTTTCAAGCGTTTTTTTAAACTTAACCTGAAATGGACTACACTTCGTCCTAAAGCAGCTACACTTACCCGAAAAATTACCACACATACTCGTTCAATGGCTACACTTATCCTGAAAAATGCAACAGTTGCTTATTTAAGGCAGACAGTTACCTATTACATGTTTTTTCATGCATATGAAATATATACTTTTGTTTATTGATAAAACAATGAATAATTATGAAAAAAATTGCCATCATATTCGTACTGTCTCTTTTTGTCTTATCGGCATGTAAAAAAGACATAGATATTGTTAAACCGGATACATCATCTGATCTTAATAATATTAAGGTACCCTCAGATTTTACCTGGAAGACCATCCATGATGTTCAGATAACCCTTACCGGTTTTGTCAATGGCCTCGTTGAAGTGGTTTCACCCAAAGGTGTGGTTTATCAGCGTGCATTTATCAGGCAAGACCAGCCTTACACGATGAAGGTTACAGTTCCGGCTTATGAAACTTCTGTTCATCTGCTTTATATGGGACAGAATGTCGAGGTCAAAATGGGTAACGGGATTATCACCCATACATTCCTTAAACCATAATTAAAGTACCGATTGAAAACAAAATCAAGCAGATAACCATGAAAACAAATAAACCCTGTCTTATTCTTAAATCACTGGCCATCGCTTTCCTGATTATTTTATTCGGGAATAATACTTACAGCCAGTCTTTCGTACTTGACCTTCAGGCTAATCCGATGAGCTTTACCAATGCCCAGCGTACTATCATTACCAATACCGGGAACAGCGGTACTAACCAGGGATCAGTTCACAAATACAGCAATGTGATCACCAAAGATGGTATCACCGTATATGCTTTGCTGACCATCCTTGAAAAAAATAATGCAACCATCACCAATTTTGATGATGATGCCATTACCGGTGAAGCTCACCGGTTTCAACCCAGGATCGGAGCAGGTAGCGGTGGAGGTAACATTGTTTACCAGTTAGAGTTTTTCAATATAGCCGATGATCAGCCGGTATTTATATATAACTATTATATGACCGCTGTAGATATTGACGGAAGTAATTCGAGCAACCGCGAATTTGTTGAAGTTGGCGGATATACGAGTTACCAGGTAAATAATCCAACCGGTCTGACCATTTCTACGAACAACAGCACTGGCAGAACAAAATTTCTTGGACTTAGTACGAGTCTTGACGGGGTTACCTTCGAAAACTCCGCCTCTTTTATTTCCAGGTATTTGAACCCGAATAACAAAATTACCTTTGTATTAGGCCAAAGCGGATCAAATGCTGAACGGTTCTATTCTGTCCAGTTCGGGGTTGCAGGAGGCGCTTTCAGTAATCCCATTGTGGTAAATAACCCCTTGCCCGTTGCAGTTGATGATAATGGTATTCTCATCAGCAGTATTACAGGCGGAACAGCCGTAGGGAATGTGCTGGATAATGACTTATTTGATGGAGTGGCCGTAGTTCCTTCGGAAGTAAATATTTCCCTGGTGACTCCGGCTTCAAACCCTGGAATCGTACTGAATACCACCACCGGTGCAGTGACCATTGCCCCGGGGACACCGGCAGGTTCTTATACCCTCGTGTATCAGATATGCATGGTATCGTCCCCCTCAAGTTGCGATATTGCCACAGTATTTGTTCAGGTGGTTTCTGCCGACCTGGCCATCACAAAAACTGCTTTACCTAACCCGGTTATTGCCGGACAGGGTGTGGTTTATACTGTCACGGTAACCAATAACGGACCCAGTCAGGCTCAGAATGTGGTTGCCCAGGATATGCTTTCGGCCAATCTGACCTTTGTCAGCGCTACACCTTCTGCCGGCACTACCTGGACGGCTCCAAACTGGACTATCGGAACTCTCGCCAGTGGTGCTTCTGCTACTTTGAGCATCGTGGCAACCGCCAATGGAGGATTCACCGGGACAATTGCAAATACAGCCACTGTTACCAGCAGTACACCTGATCCCGATCTTACTAACAATACCGCAACAGCCAACATCACGGTAAATCCTGTTGTACCCATTTCAAATCTTTATCCTGCAACCGGATTTGGTACACTGGGATTTGAAGACTTATGGCCTGGGAAAGGGGATTATGATTTCAACGACCTGGTGATTGATTACCAGTTTGAAATTACTACCAATTCTTTGAACATGGTAGATAATGTTAAAGCAACCTTTGTTATCAAAGCCTTCGGAGCTGCCCTGCACAATGGTTTCGGATTCCAGTTTCCGGCAGTCATCAATGCTGCCGATCTTACCGTCACCGGTTCAAGGATCACAGAAAGCTATGTCACGCTTTCGGGAAATGGTACAGAAGCCGGACAGGCAAAACCCACCTTTATCCTTTTTGATGATGCCTTTAAACAAATGGCTTATCCCGGTTCAGGAACCGGGGTGAATACTGAACATCCTGCTCCTTATGTAACTCCCGTTACCCTGGTGATGAACATTGCTTTCAAACCGAATACGTATTCATACACTGACCTGGATATTGCTAACTTTAACCCTTTTATCATGGTTAATCTGAACCGGAGTATTGAAGTTCATTTGCCTGATTATCCCCCGACCTCACTGGCTGATCAGAGTATTTTCGGACAGGCAGACGACAGCAGTAATCCCGCAACAGGCAGGTATTATAAAACAGTAAACAACCTTCCCTGGGCCATCAATATCTATGAAAGCTTTGCATACCCGATCGAAAGGGTGAATATTCCTGCTGCCTACAATCACTTTATAGAGTGGGCTGTCAGCAGTGGACAAACCTATCCCGACTGGTTCCAGAATAAACCTGGCTATCGAAATACTCAATATATTTACTAAAATTTGCTTTAGTTTGGGTGAATCCCACGAAGGCTGCCTGAGAAATCAGGTGGCCTTCTTCTTTTTTAATGGTTTCCTCTTCAATAAGTTGAATAATTAACAGATTAGCTTTTTTGTTTTTAATGGCGGATCAATAAATTTATATATTTGCAAAACAACAACTGTTATTTTATTCACAATGAGCAATCCTTTTTTTGCTTGCAGATTATTTCTCGTTGGGATTATCTGTATTAGTATGATCACCACGATGGCTCAGGTGAAGCCATATACTTTTCCAAAAATCAAACCCGATGATTTTAAAACCCGTGGTTATGAAAAGGATACTTCCGCGGAGGCAGTAATTCTGGGAGATAAAGGGGAAAGCTATCTCGAATATAATGATACAAAAGGATTTCAACTGATATTTACGCGTCACCTGCGAATAAGGATTTTGTCCAAAGAGGGCTACATGTTTGCAACCCATTCAATACCTCTATACAGATCAACAGGTTCAGCTGAGAAACTAACCGAACTTAAAGGCATAACATATAATCTGGTTGATGGAAAGGTCGAAGATGATAAGTTGGGAAGCAGCAATATATTTGAAGAAGAGGTAAACCTGAATTGGGTTCTGACAAGTTTTACATTACCAAATTTAAAAGTCGGTTCAATCATCGACATCCGCTATAAAATCGTATCTGATTATATCTGGAATATTCGTGAATGGCAATTTCAATACCCCATACCGGTTCAATGGAGTGAATATATCGTTACCATGCCGGAATACTATGTTTTTTCGAAATTAGTCCATGGATCATCCCCTTTCGCTATTTCTGAAACGACAACCATCCCTGGATCAATAAGCATTGTGACAAAGGAACGTGGTTCTGCTTATGGCTTAGGTAATTCATCCAGTACGGTACAGACCCATTTCGAAACTGAACAGGTTAGTTTTATCCAAAATGTATATCATTTTGCCGTTTGTGATGTCCCTGCTTTGAAAGAAGAATCTTATGCCCCGGCGATGACGAATTATGTTTCGAAAGTGGAATTTGAATTACATCATTCCCAATTCCCGGGTTCAGGCAGAAAAGATTACACTACTACCTGGGAAGATATTTGCTCAGAACTTTTGCGGGATAAAGATTTCGGCGAGCAATTTCAAAGAAGAGGAATCGTGAAAGAAGCAGTAAAAGCGATCAATGCAATAGCATCAACTCCATTGGAAAAAATGATTGCCGCCCATGCTTATATACGGTCAAGGATGATATGGAACGGAAAAACCGGCCTGTATTGTACCAATTCGCTGCATGAAGCATACGAAAAACATACTGGTAATGATGCAGATATCAACCTTTTATTATTTCTTTTGTTGAAAGAACTCGATCTGGATGCTTCACCTGTGGTTCTCAGCACCAGAAATAACGGGATAATACTCGAATCGCATCCCGTGCTTACAAAACTGAATTATGTACTGGCCTCGGTTACCATTGAAGATAAAACATATTTACTTGATGCAACCGGAAAACATCGTCCTTTCAATTTCCTTCCGACTCGTTGCCTGAATGGCAGCGGACTATTGGTTTCTCGCGATAAAATGCGCTGGGTTCCGCTTCTTGGCGGAGAAAAAGAAAATAAATTCTATTATGCCGATATGAAGATCTCAGGTGAAGGGATAATATCGGGATCGCTTAAAGCTTCCTATTCTGGTATCTCCGCTGAAGAAATACGTGACCAATATAGCCGGGACGGAGAGGAAAAGTATTTTACTACCCTGAGAGAAAAACATAAAGACTGGAAGATTGAAGGGATTAAAATAGAAAACATTGACAGTTTAAGTTCTCCCGTGAACCAGGTTTTCAATATCACTTCAGAAGATATCGCTCAGGTGAATGATAATCTGATCTATTTTAACGCCTTGTTGGGTTTCGGTCAAAACAATAATCCTTTCAAGGATGAAAAGCGTGAAAGTGTAGTCGATTTTATTTATCCGCTTAAAGAATCCTGTCTATTCACTTTTGAATTGCCAGAGGGCTATATCATCGAATCTTTTCCCGAACCGGTCAAGGTTATGCTTCCTGACCAGGCAGGCTTTTTCCGTTTCACACTAAGTGCTGCCGGAAACAAAGTTACGGTAAACAGTAACCTAAGCATCAGCAAGGTGATGTATACTGCCGAGGAGTATTCCGACCTGAGGGAATTCTTTGTCCACATTGTAGCTAAACATGCTCAACAGATTGTTTTGAAGAAAACATGAAAAAATTATTTCGTCCGGAAGTACTTCCTGACTGTTTTCGCGTACGACAAGTCCTTGTTATCCTTTACCTGTCTCTTACCTTATCCCCCATTGCACGAGATTTGAAATACCCTGTTTCGGCAATACCCCCAGAATTATTGAAAAATGCCGATATGGTTGTTCGGCTCAATGAAACCATGCTGGAAATCAATTCAATTACTAAAGCAGTTGAAAAAGTACATCTCGTATTTACGGTCTTTCGGGAAAGTGCCAGGGAAAAAGCAGCCTTGATGGTTTTTTATGATAAAGATTCAAGAGTCATTAATCTGGAAGGCAGAATTTATGATGCTCAGGGCAGACAAACGGATTCTTTCCGCTCATCCGATATTATCGACCAGAGTGCTGTCCCTTCAGGAACGCTATATTCCGACGATCGTGTAAAATATATCCTTCCTGTATTATCACATTATCCGTATACTGTGGAATATGAATTCGAGCGGTCCTCCCGCCAGTTGATGCATTATCCCCGATGGAACCCGGTGGATGATTATCATGTTTCTGTGGAATTTGCCCGCTTGTGCATCACCGCTCATAAAGGTATTGCACCCAGGGTTCTGACGAAAAACTTTCCTGAGCCTTGTCAATGGCCTGCAAAAAACAGTGACTCCACCCTAACCTGGGAACTGCATGATTTTCCCGCTTTGATTTCTGAACCACTGAGTGCTGGTAGTGGATGGTTCACACCATCAGTGCTTGTTGAACCTGCTCTGATCTGCATTCCAGGACAAACTCCTGAACTTGCCACCTGGGGATCATATGGGAAGTGGATAGAGTGGTTGAATAGTGGCCGTGGAACACTGCCTGAGCAATTAACCAGGAAAATCAGCCAACTTACTTCCGGTCTGTCAGATCCGCTTAGCAAAATGAAAGCCGTTTACCTGTATTTTCAGGAGAATACTCGCTATGTGAGTGTACAGATCGGTATTGGAGGTTATCAACCCGAGGATGCATCCTTTGTGGCACAAAACGGGTATGGTGATTGTAAGGCTCTGGCAAATTACCTGAAAGCCCTTCTGGAGAGTGCCGGTATCAGATCCTATTATACCCTTGTTCGGTCAGGAGTACATGCGGTCCCCCTGATTAGAGACTTTCCGAGTTTGCAATTCAATCATGCCATTTTATGCGTGCCTATGGAAAAAGATACTATATGGCTCGAATGTACTAGTCAGGTAGCTCCTTTCGGATTTCTTGGCAGTTTTACAGATGACAGGGAAGTGCTGATTGTTACTCCCGGAGGCGGTGTTATTGCACACACACCTGTATATCCGAAAGCGGTAAACATGTTGAAACGAAATATGATGATTAACCTTGATAGTGCAAGCAATGCCAGAATCTGTGTTAAAACGGTAGTTACCGGACTTCAATATGAATTAATAGAAAATAATCTTAACCAATCACCAGAGGAACAAAGGAAAAATATGAGGGAAAAAATCGGAATCCCTACCATCAACATCACCCAACTCAAATACCTGAACAACACTGATACTTTACCTGAAGCTACCGAGATACTTGATATGACCATTCCAGCTTATGCAACAATGACCGGTGACAGGATGTTTATTCCCCTGAATACAATTAACAGGGAACACTCTCTCCCTCCTTTGGAAGTATCCCGTAACCTTCCATTTTCCACCGGCTTTGGGGCAACCGATATAGACAGCGTATTCGTTCATCTTCCTCAGGGATTTATGACCGAAAAACTCCCTGAACCTGTTTCGGTCAATGCAGAGTTTGGTCAGTATTCCGCGAAGGTTATCGGAAATAATGCCGATATAATCTATGTGCGAAGGTATGTGCAGGAGGGAGGAGATTTTCCTCCGGAAGCCTTTACCAAATACGTAGCTTTTATTAAACAATTAGCTAAAGCTGATAGATGTAAGGTGGTTTTAAAAAAATCTGGAGATCGGTAAATAGGTGATCATTTTGTATAGACATAGATACTCATTAAAAATATGTCTTATATTTGACATCTAAAAAGACAAATGCAACTCAAGGCTCAAAAAGCATCATTACCAGATCAGGACTTATTTGAATCCCCTATGAAGCCCGGTTTACTTTCAAGGGTAGCTTGCGGAATCATCCTTATTGACCCACTGACTCATCATGTCATTGATATCAACGACACAGCCTTGGCTATTCTTGGTGTCCCACGAGAAAACATCATGAATCGGGGCTGTTTTCCTTCAGCCTGTTTGGGTGTTGCCGACAAATGTCCGTTTTCATCCGATATCAATCCTGAAGATAAATCCGGAGAGTACCTGGTTGAGAAACCGGATGGTAGTATCCCTGTCATGCGTGCATTCAGCGCGATAGTAATTGACGGGAAAAATTTTATTGTTGAATGCCTGATCGATATTGCCGACCGAAAACAGGCTGAATTAGAGTTAAAGCATCATGAAGACTTATTGCGTGCCATATACGAGAATGCGAGTGTCGGGATGGCAATTTTAGATATGAATGGGAATTTTTACCAGGTCAACAAGGCGCTTTGCGAGATGCTTCATTATACTGAAGATGAACTTCTCTCCCGTAAATATATAGTGACGCATCCCGAGGATCTGGAACGCAGCGAATATGTTCTGGCCCAGTTGAAGGCTGGGAAGATTCGTAAAAACATTATGGAAAAAAAATACCTTCGCAAGGATGGATCCATTATTTATGCCCTGCATAATGTTTCGCTGATTCGGGATAATAATGGAAATCCGTGCTTTTTTATCATCCAGGCTCAGGATATAACCCACCTGAAAGATGCGTTGCGTAAGGCAGTTGAAGCGGATCACCTGAAAACTACTTTTCTTCAGAATCTGAGCCATGAAGTGAGAACACCAGCCAATGCCATTATGGGATTCTTTGAGTTGATGAAAGATACTAACTGCGGTCTGGAAGAAAAAATGGAGTACCTCGATATGATCAGGAACGGTGTTGAACAATTCATTTTCATCCTGAATAATATCGTAGATATTTCAAAGATAGAAACACATCAGCTTTCGGTTAAAAAGGAAATCATTGACGTCAAGGCAGTGCTTCAGGAAATTTATCACACCTGGTCGATGAAATATAATGCCGACAACCTGCCCGGTATTGATTTTTTATTTTTCATGATAGACTCGCCTGTTCCTATATTCATTGAAGGGGATCTAGTGAGATTGAAACAGGCCATCGGATTCTTGCTTGATAACGCATTCAAATTTACTAAATTCGGAAGGATTACGCTTGGTTGCCACGTGATTCCTGGAAAGGAAGTGATTATATTTGTGAAAGATACAGGCATTGGTATTTCAGAAGATAAACAAGAATATATTCTGAATAAGTTTCGTCAGGGCGATGAATCGAGTACCAGGCAATATGGAGGCTTAGGACTGGGGCTTACCCTGGCCCGGGAATTCATCACTTTGCAGGGCGGTAGGTTATGGTTGCAGTCTGATCCTGATATTGGAACTTCTGTTTACTGTTCTCTTCCTTACATTGAGAAGATAGTGATCCCGAATAACGATCACTTGATCAGTGACCCTGTAGAAATCCCAGATCTGACAGGTAAATCTATTTTAATTGCTGAGGATACTGATAATAATTTTATCGTACTTGAACGTTTCCTGAGAAGAACCAATGCAAAAATAATAAGGGCCAGGAACGGGCTTGAAGCCATTGAAATTTGTCGCCACGATAGCGATATCGACATGATACTCATGGATCTTCAGATGCCCATTGTAAATGGTTATGACGCTACACGGGAAATTCTGGGTTTCCGCCCCGGATTGCCAATCATTGCTCAAACCGCTTATTCTCTTGATTTTGATGAACGCCAGTCCCTGGATGCGGGTTGTGTGGCTTATCTGATCAAACCCCTTGATATTTCTGCATTATTCAGTATGATAAAGAAATACATTATTCATACTCCACATGACCCTGATTTCTGAATCGGGAAAGTATTCCTGAATAGCAATTTTTTTTAAATCCCATAGGGAATGCCCCGGTGATACAAATTAGGTGTTTCCCGATATGTAATTAAATAAACATTGAAAAGAATGCAAATAGTAAGGCATAGTATTTGTTATTATCATTATCCTGATAATGATTTTAAAATTTTACTCCAATGAAAACAAAAGCTATTGTACTGATGTCTGCCATGATGATGGCGGCATTCATCTGTTTTTATGAAAACAGTCAGGCCCAAAGTGTGCCTGTCCCCGATTCACTTGGTTTACCGGGCGACAATCTGAATCTCTTCGCCGTGCTTGATCTTTTTCAACAATCAAAAACACTGGAAGATTTTGAAAAACAAATTAACCTGGAGGATTCCAAGGTCAATAACCTCGACCTGAATGATGACAATAAAACAGACTATATCAGGGTGATAGACAATCCCGATGGACTGAATCATGCCATCGTTCTTCAGGTTCCGGTTAGCGAGAAAGAAAACCAGGATGTTGCCGTGATCTATGTGGAAAAGGATAAAGATGGGAAATTCCGGGTACAGATAATCGGGAACGAAGACCTCTATGGGAAGGATTATATCATTGAACCCAATGATGATTATATCGCCTCAGCGGAAGCTACTCCATCCGGAGCAACACATACAGAGACAAGAGTGATTGAGAAAACAACCACGCAAACAACAGTTTATGTCAATGTTTCTGCATGGCCTGTTGTTAATTATATTTATACACCAGCCTATACCGTTTATATTTCACCCTGGAACTGGTATTATTATCCTTCCTGGTGGAGTCCATGGGCTCCCTGGTACTGGAGAAACTATTATGGTTTTTATTACCCCAACCATCACCATTGGCATGGCTATTATAATCGTCCGGCCTACTATAGAAATCCTGATTTTAATAACTGGTATGGGGCAAGAAGTTCATCATCTCCTACCGTAAAGCAGAATAGAAATAGCGGAGTGTATACAAAGACGTATAAGGTAATCGATCAAAATGCCGGTCCCGGGAAAAGAGTAGTGACTCCTAATCCAGGATACAAGCCAGTCCCGGCCAATCAAACGATGCCTTTGAAACAAAAATCAACCACAGATCCCATTCAAAAATCACAGTACAAACAAGTATCCACTGTCAGAACAAATCCATCAGTCAAGTCACCATCAACCAAACAACCATTAACGGATCCTAAGGTTAGCAGATCGTCATCAACAAGGCAACAAGTTACCACCACTCCGCTGTCTAAGCCATCATCGTCAAAACAATCAATATCCAAACCACCGGTGTCTAAGTCACCTGGGTCCAATAATCAAATGTCCAAACCACCGGTTTCCAATAAAACAATGTCCAAACCTGCCGGGAACCAGGGCGTACAAAAAACTACTTCTAAATCAGTAGCTCCGCCAAGTAATGAAAAGGCGGTATCAAAGAAAAAATAGAAATACCGGATTAAAATTTTCCGAAACGCAGATTTAATCTTGCTGTAAATTGATTGACCAAAGTGGTTGGTGTATTTGGGAGATCTACCTTGGGCGAATAACGGTAGCTGACACCAATACCGAGTCTTAATTTTTTTGCCATATTAAATTCAGCCCTAACACCGGGTTCAACATAGAAAAACCAGGAATTGGCTAGCATATTGGAATTCCAGAAATAGTTGTGGTTAATATCCCAGTCATAATAGTCATCGGAAGTGTATTGCAGGTATCCTACTCCGATGACGAGAGGGAATGAAACATGGACAGCCGAATTGGGCAGAAGTGTATACTCAAACAAGCCTCCTCCGAATCCGCCGGTAAGTTTTGCATCATGCATGGAGAAGCTCAGTGTGTCGAAATAAATGTCATCATAATAAAGATTCCATGGATTTCCGAGAAAATTGCCGGTAAGGCCGATAGTCCAATGGTGATTGAGAATGATCCCCGCGCTTAATCCGGGAAGGAATACGCTTTTACTGTTAAATACGGTGTAAGCGGCGTTCAGGTCGATAAAGTACCCGATGGGAATACGGCTATGGGTTCCTTTCCCGAAAACTGTTTTGAATTCCGGATTATCGGATTTCTTTACTTGTTGTTCTTCCTGTTGGGCAAGGACTGATCCGGCCAACAAAACGGACAGAAAAAAAAGGCTCATTTTTTTCATAAGACAGTGTTTTAATATTAAACTCCGATAAAGTAAATATAGTATTAATTTATTTTCAATTATTGCTATCCCTATATCTTACAGCATTGTCGAGGGCATCAAGAATTTCACGGGTAAATCCGGGTGGAGGTTGTGGTGGAAGTTCGGTTCTGAGCTCTTCAGGAAAACTCATTTGGTTCATGACTCTGTCGCAGGTATCATTGACCAGTTCGTGCTGATGGATATCGTATTCTTCAAAAGTTGCTCCGAAGCGGTCGTTGAAATCTACCATGGCTGAGATCACAACAGAGAAGAGGGTTTCTTTGTTCGCCACCCGGGTACAAACCCTCTGATATGCAGCAGTAAACAAGGCAGAAGCGTGTGCTCTTATATTCTCAGAAATCGGGATGTTGGTATTATCCACGATGATTTTATCCGGATTTTCTCTTTCCCATTGTGCATGTTCCCTGGCCACTCTGGCATCATGGAGTGAACGGTTATGATCAACAAGGTAACTGGTATACAGGTAAATAATCTTTGGTAATAAATACATTCCTCTTTTACGTGTGGCGCGCAGGATAGTAAAGAAAGCTTTTTTATGGGGCTTTTCAACCTTAAACATAAAGAAAGTGAAAATCCCCCAAAGCATTTTACGAAGGGTCCAGAGGGCTGAAATACCAGCTTCTTTCACTTTTGGTTTATAGGTGATTCCCTGAAGGAAAGAAAGTGCCCGCTGTGTGAATATCCTGGGGTCGTAAACATGTTCCCAATAGGTAGCAAGACCTTCGAACAATTCCACCCGGCTCATTTGCTTTGGAATGATGTTTGAAATGATGTCGAGCTTATCATTGATTTCATCCTGTTCTGTTAAAATGATGCGTCCCTGCCGTTTCAGGTCGTACCACATTTTTGTTCCCGGGGGAGCAGCCAAAGGATGGCAAAGGTGGTGTACGATGTTGGCATCAGCAATAAAGTCGCTGGTTTTTTTGAAAACAGAAGCATCATCGGAATCGGCCCCGATAATCATATGTGCCAGAATGATAATACCGTATGATTGGATCTTTTGAACAGATTCGCGGATCGGAAACCGCATATTCTGATGTTTGTTGAAGTCCTTCAGGGATTCCTCGTTGACTGACTCTATGCCAATCATTACGGCCTGGAAGTTGCAATCAGCAAGCAAGGTGAGTAATTCTTCATCCTGTGCGATAGTGATATCAATCTGGGTAATAAAGTCGATGGGTGTTTTAAAGGAGTTATTCAAGGGAATCATCTCCTTTAGCAAAGCTTTGGTGTATTTTTTATCACCGGCAAAATTATCATCCGCGATAAAGATCATTTTCACTTTAAGGGCATGGAGTCGCCGGATCTCTTCTAAAACCTGAGGAATAGTCTTACTTCTTTGTTTACGTCCAAAAGTATAAATAACATCGCAAAAGCTACAGTCGAACGGACAACCCCTGGTAGTCTGAAGCAAAGCAGAGGTATAGAAAGGAAGATCTTGTTTTAAAAGTTCCCAACGTGGGGCTGGAGTTTTCCCCATATCCGGTTTAGAGAAATTTTTATAGATCCGGAGCCAGGAACCAGTTTTATAGTCTTCCAGAAATTTTGGCCAGGTTTCTTCTGCTTCACCATGAAACACGACATCGATATTCGTCATTTCTTTATGGATGAAATGCTCGACACCGATCCCGCCCATCACAACCAGAGTTTTTTTGTTAAATTCCTTACAAATTTTAGCAATTAACAGGGAACGCTTTTGCTGATTGGAAGTTACAGAAATTCCGATGATATCGTAACTGTTGCATTGTATGATCCGATCAACGGGGCCCCGGGTGTATTCATCGTGGATTTCAACCTCATTTTCAGAAGGAGTCAGAGCGGCAACTGCTGCAACAGCATGAGGAGCAAACAGGGTTTTAGCAAAAAGATAAGGAATTCCCTGTGTTATCCTGCTGTCAACATCATCAAGTGTACCAGGACTGATAAGCAATATCTTCATAAAGTAATTTTGTAGTTTCCCTAAATATGGTAGAAAAGGCAAAGATACAGTTACACCTTGAAAAATTGAAAAGAATTTTCTGTGTTTGTTAACAGGGATAAATCCTAATGGAGTTTTATCTTTGTCAACAATTAATGGCATTTATTTCATCTCAAACCGGTAGCATGGGAGTCCGAATCTTAGAACTGAAAATGCCGGCAGCTTATTCAGAAATGGAATTGGCATTTCAAATTGAAAAAAAGCTTCAGGTAAAAGAGTTTACTTTTCAGGTTGAAAACAAAAGTCTGGATGCACGTAAAAAAAATGATATTCACTGGTTGCTGAAGGTTAGTATTCATGTTCCTGGCATTCTCCCGCATGAATGTGAATCGCCGGTTTCATTCGAAATTCCTTTTAAAAGGAGGAATAAGAAAGTGGTGATAACGGGAAGTGGCCCTGCCGGGTTTTTTGCTGCCTTTGTCCTTCAGCAGGCTGGCTTTGACACCATGATCCTTGAACGGGGTTCTGATGTAAACAAAAGAGAAGCCGGAATTCTTCATTTTGAAAAAACCGGGAAATTCGACCCCATTTCTAATTATTCATTCGGTGAAGGGGGTGCAGGAACTTTTTCTGACGGAAAACTTACTTCCCGTTCAAAGCACATATCTGCTGAAAGGGAGTTTGTTATTTCATCGTACATCGATGCCGGCGCTCCTGCTGAGATCCGGTATATGGCACACCCCCATATTGGCAGCGACAATCTCAGGCAAGTTGTGAGGAGCCTCAGAAACAAATATCTGGAGCTGGGTGGAGATATCAGGTTTGAGACTACCCTTTTTAATCTGGTCAAAGACAAGGGACTCATCAAAAATGTGATCACTGATGAAGACGAATTTCATGGAGATTATTTTATCATTGCTCCGGGTCATTCGGCTTACGAGACGTATCGGATGCTCATACGAGAAGGAGTTATCTTCCGTACGAAAAATTTCGCCCTGGGTTGCCGTGCAGAACATCTTCAGTCAGATATTAACCGAGCCCAATGGGGCGTTGAAAAACTGGAGGGGGTAAAAGCGGCCGAGTACCGGCTGACTTCAACTGCAGATGGGAAACATCCTGTTTATTCATTTTGCATGTGTCCCGGCGGCACTGTAGTCCCAGCGGCGAGCTATGCCAGGCAGAATATCGTTAATGGGATGAGCAACTACCGCAGGGACGGGAGATTTGCCAATGCTGCCTGCGTGGCAGGAATTCATCCGGATCAGATGGCAGGAAAGAAAATCAGTCCAGAAGATGCTTTATCCTGGCTGGAGGCTCTTGAACAATCTTTCTTTGACTTTTCCGGGGGATACAAGGCTCCCTTTTGCAATATCAGGGATTTCCTCAAGGGGAAGGAATCGACCTGTATTCCTGAAACCAGCTATCCACTGGGTTTAAAACCAGCTCCGCTATGGACCATGTTGCCTGAACAAATAGTGCTGCCGATGAGAGAGGGACTCAAAACCTTTGATCGGAAAATCAAAGGTTATGAAAATGGGATATTGCTAGGGCTTGAAAGTAAAACATCTTCGCCCATCCAGGTTTTAAGAGAGAAAACCGGAGTCTGTGTTGGTTTCTCTAATCTTTTTATTGTCGGAGAAGGCAGTGGGTATGCCGGCGGAATAATATCGAGTGCTGCCGACGGAATTAAAGTTGCCCGGCAGATTATAATAAAAGAGAACTAGTATTTGTCATACATGACTGTCCGGCCAGCCATGCCGTAGAGTAGGCGATCTGAAGATTAAATCCACCGGTATCGGCATCCAGGTCGATAATTTCACCGGCAAAATAAAGGTTCTGCAGAAATTTGGATTCCATGGTTTTAGGATCGATTTCTGCAGTAGGTACTCCGCCGGCAGTGATAATGGCTTCTTTAAATGAGCGATACCCATTGATCTGGAAACGGAAATTCTTCATCAGTAACATCACTTTCCGTCTTTCTTTGGCATTCAACTGATGTCCTTCTTTTTCCCCATCAATTCCTGTTTCTTCCAGGAAGACAGGGATAAGCAAAGCCGGTAGCCACAGGCGGAAAATATTCACCATTTTTTTCTTACCGTTTTCATTGAGATCGCGAATCAGGCGGAGATCGAGTTTTGTCTCGTCCAGTGCTGGTTTAAGATCAATAGAAAGATCAACTTTATGTTGTTTTCGTATTTCGTCCACCACAAATCTGCTCAGGCTGAGAATAATGGGTCCGGAAACCCCGAAATGGGTAAAAAGCATTTCGCCGAATTCTTCTTTAAATTTCCGGTCATTGACCCAAATGGAAGCATTCACATTTTTAAGGCTTAGTCCTTGGAGCCGCTGGGCTTTATTGCCTGTTGTTTCCAGGGGGACTAGTGCTGGACGGGGAGATTCGATGTGATGACCAGCGGTTGCGGCTATTTTATAACCATCCCCGGTAGAGCCGGTAGCGGGATAGGAACATCCTCCGGTACAAAGGATAACTTTTTTAGCTCTAATTTCCCTTGTTTTACCCTGGGAATTCACCAATAATCCCTGAACTTTACCTTCGCTTATGCTCAGGCTTTCAACTTTCTGCCTGTATTCTATCTCAACCCTGAAGCTGTTTACCCACTTCATCATGGCAGTCAGAACATCCGCTGATTTATTGCTGAGCGGGAACACCCTGCCACCTCTTTCTACTGTTGTTTCCAATCCATGGGTTGAGAGTAATTCCAGGATGTCTTTTGTGAAAAATACAGAGAAAGCATGTTTAAGGAAACGGCTGTTTGGGTATATATGGCGGAGAAATTCACTCTGGGGAGCATCATTGGTAATATTGCACCTTCCTTTGCCGGTGATCAGCAACTTGCGCCCGGCTCTTTCCATCTTTTCGAGGATTATGACTTTTCCCCCCAGTGAAGCGGCTTTTCCGGCAGCGATCAGGCCGGCAGGACCAGCTCCGACCACGACAACATCATACATTTCATGTTTCAAACGTCAGGAGTATAAAAACCGTTTGATGCTTCGTTTGGGTGTTTTCTCGAATTCTGTTGGATGAATTTCAAAATCATGGACGATCATGTATTTTGGCACATGGTGGTTAAGGTCATGAATGTAGGCTTTGAAGAGATCCGGAAGTTGTTCTTTACTGACACCGGCTTTTTCCATGGCATCTGCATCAGGGTATATCAGTGCCACCAGTTTTTTTTCCCTGTAAATCACCAATGATTCCATAACCAGGAAACGGTTGTTTAAAATAGATTCAAGTTCTTCCGGATAGATGTTTTTTCCGGAAGGACCGAGGATCATACTCTTGCTTCTTCCTTTGATAAAGATATTGCCATGTTTATCGAGAATACCGAGATCGCCGGTATGAAGCCAGCCTTCCTGATCGATCACCTGTTGGGTCGCTTCTTCGTTTTTATAATATCCAAGCATGACATGGCTACCCCTGACTAAGATTTCTCCTACTTTTTTAAGTGGGTCCTCGGAATCAATTTTAATCTCCAGTTCATCTACAATTCTTCCGGAAGCCCCTACCTTGTTAGTTTCCCAGGAAGCATATGAGATCAGGGGACCACATTCCGTCATTCCGTACCCAACCGTGAAGGGGAAATGGATCCGGGTAAAAAAACGTTCTGCTTCTGAATTAAAAGGTGCACCACCGATGACCAGTTCACGGAAATTTCCGCCAAACACATTACACATTTTATCACGAATCTTCCTGAAAATAATCTGATTGATTCCCGGAATATGGGTAAGGATTTTCATCATCGGTTTACGTAAAACAGGGATAAGTTGTGCTTTATATATTTTCTCAATCACCAGGGGAACAGAAAGGATCAGCTCAGGACAGATCTCCTGGAAGGCCTGGATAATGATTTTTGGAGATGGTGTTTTCGTCAGAAAAGTAATATCGCAACCAAGGGTGAACGGGAAAAGGAATTCAAATGCACAACCATAGGTATGGGCCAGGGGCAGAAAAGAAAGGATTTTATTTTGCGGATTCAGGGGCATGTTACGATGGGCATAAAGGATATTTCCTAAAAGGCTTTTATGCTGTAAAACAACGCCTTTTGAAAAGCCTGTTGTTCCCGAAGTGTAACTGATCACAGCAATGTCATTCGCTTCGGATTCAGTAAAATGTAAATGTTCAGGAAAAATATCTGATGTTTTTATCTCTGTTTCGGAGACTTCCTTCCTGGAAAACAAAACAGAAAGATCCTGAATCCTTAGAATCAGATTAATCTGAGCCATTGCCTGCCGGTCAAGGTCTTTAAAGATAAAGTCCTCGATGAACAGGATAGTTGAATCCGAATGATTGATGATATATTGTGCATCAGCCGGTTTAAAATCAGGCAGTATCGGGACAATCACTGCTCCATAAGTCACTGTTGCGAGATAAATTATTCCCCAATGGGCCGAATTTTTACCGAGCAGGGCGACCTTGTCGCCCTTTTTAACCCCTGAGTCTTTGAAAATCTGATGAATTGTCAGGATCCGCTCGCCGACCTCTTTATATGTATAGCTGCTGCCGCCGTAGTCGGAAAGAGCACGGAATTCCCAGTTGTCGCGGATGGCATTTTCAAAAATGGAGACAAGATTCGTAGAAGATTTACTCATGAGAAGGTATTTGAAAGTACTAAATTCCGAATTTTTTTTAAGTCTGAAGTGTTTTTCAAAAAAAAACTATAATACTTTTGTGTTTCATGAAGAAAAAAATTTATTTAATTTCCGGAACAAAAGAAGAATCTTACGAAGATTTTAAACTGAGAATTCTTGAACTCGCTCAGGCTGCTTCATTGGCAACCCAATCAGGATCACTTTGGATTACGCTTACCCTTGAGCCTCCTCCTGCCTTATCCATCATTCCGTTTAAAAAAAGAAAAATTGCCGCGGTTTCGATGAAAAGTGAAAATGACTTTTCACTGGACATATTAATCCAGGCCCATGGTTTTTCAGGCGTATATACTGTTGATGAAGCCCTGCCGGTAAGCTACAGGAAATCATGGAAAAACGGGGAAGTCACACCCGGAGCCTGTTTGCTGACACTTTTCAGGAAAAAATCTGGTCTTGATCAGAATACATTTCTCGATCGCTGGCATCATAGTCATACCCCTCTTTCCCTGAGGATTCATCCCCTCTGGCATTATAACCGCAATGTGGTAAAAGATGGAAAAAGTGCAATGGAAACCTCATGGGATGGTATTGTTGAAGAACATTTCCGGACAAAAGCAGACCTTATCAATCCATTCTTGTTTTTTGGCAATCCCCTGGTTATTGTGCCCAATATGCTGGAAGTGTACCGTGATACCAGATCATTTCTAGATTATAGAAGCATAGAGCCTTATCTGGTCAGGGAGTACCATATCCGTTCATGACCGGCCGCTGACTATTGCCTTCCCCGGGAATCCCGATCCTCCGGTAAGCAAAATTCGTGGGGAAAATCCTACTTGATTGTGATCAGCCACTTCCCGTTTTCTTTCACCAGTTTATATTCTTCTTCATTGGTTTCGCCATTTCCGTATGTGAATTTCACTTTTACCTTGGCTGTATTTCCATCGGCTGCGATTTCTTCATTCAGGATATCCAGGCTTTTTATTCCTTCCTTTTTATCTGATTGTGCTTTTCCCATAGCCATCAGACCGGTCAGCTTTGCCTTTGATTCCTGGTCCATTTCTTTCCCATTTAAAGAAATGCAGGCAATGGCTGCTTCAAATTCTCCGTTTTTCATCTTATCGACAAATGTTTTCACTGTCGAAGAGGGGGAGTTTGAAGAAGCTCCGCCACAGGAAAAAAGAACGAAAAATGCTCCCATCATAAGGAAACTAAATAGAATCTTTGTTGCTTTCATTTGGTTGGTTTTTAGGATTAATAATGTTAATAGGTATAAATTGCAGTTAATAATTTTGAATCAAGCAGGCTGCCAGGAAGAATGTACCAGCCTTTATACAAAGGAATATTCAGGGCATCGAAGTGGCCATTTATTAGATCAATTCCAGCTGCACGATAGGATTTCCATATCAACTCAGTACAGTACAGCTTATCATCCGAGTTCAGATTGTATTCTTCATCAAATTGCACCCTTTGGTCGAAAGCTTGTTTTGCCGTATTCATGGCGAGGCTTCTCATGGACCCGCAGGTCGTGATCAGTCGGTAAACCCCTGCCCGGGAAGCATGTTCGTAACCCAGGAATGAGACTAGTTTTTCAAATTTTATTTCTTCGGGTTCGGTCATCGATTCTCCGGGAACGGCATGGATTACATAAGGTACATCTTTGATCATACAGATTAATCCGGCATGGGAATACATGGAATTTTTCTCTGTCAGCAGCACGGCCTGGCTGGCCAGGCTTTTTCCCCGCCTGAAAATGATGTCCCCATCTTCAAATTGAACGGATCTCATGAGTTTACTAAGTTTCCTGGCATAAATATCCTGTTGCTCTTCATTGTCCCAACCTGTTCCCAAAATGAGGATCAGGAAAGGGAATGCGAGGAATAAACAAGCACGATGAAAATGAATGTGAAATCGGTAAATGCCGGTGAACATATTAATGATTGATGAATAGAGAGCAGTAAGACAAAAATAATGAAAAATTTTCATTACCCTGAAGAAGAATGAAATTTGTTTTTCCCGAGTACGTTCTATACTTTTACATGCAAAATTGAGCATATGAGCGGACAAGCAGATTATATCATTATCGGTGCAGGAATTATCGGGTTAGCTATTGCCAGGGAACTGAGATCGCGTTATCCCGGTGCAGCAATAACTATGATCGAGAAGGAATCCGATGTGGCATATCACAGCAGTGGCCGTAACAGCGGGGTATTACATGCCGGCTTTTATTATTCAGCTGATTCGCTAAAGGCAAAATTCACTCGCGATGGGAACTTTGCCATGAAGGATTTCTGTCGGCAGAATGGTTTGAAACTCAATGAATGTGAAAAAGTAGTGGTAGCTAAAGATGAATCGGAACTGGAACCCCTGTTTGAACTTGACCGCAGGGGTAAGCGCAACGGAGTTGACGTTAAGATTATTACCGAAGAAGAGTTGAAAGAAGTTGATCCGAATGCCAGAACCTTTAAATTCGCCTTATATTCGCCGAATACAGCCACTGTTGATCCCACTGCACTGAATAAAGCATTGAGAGATGAATTGCTGACATCAGGAGTAAAAATTCTTTTTGGAGAAGGATACAAAAAGAAGATTGACGGAAATACCATTGAAACCCATACCGGGAAAATTCTCTCAGCCAAAAAGCTAATCAATACGGCTGGTCTGTACGCCGATAAAATCGCAAAAGATTTCGGTTATTCCCGGCATTATACCATCATCCCATTTAAAGGAATTTACCTGAAGTACACCAAAAAAGACAAGCCCATCAGGACCAATATTTACCCTGTCCCCAACCTGAAAAATCCTTTTCTTGGTGTTCATTATACCATTACTGTTGATGGCACCATTAAAATAGGTCCGACTTCAATTCCTGCATTCTGGCGGGAAAATTACAAAGGCATGGATAATTTCAAGGCTGGTGAGTTGGGAAATATCCTCGGTTGGGAAAGCCGTTTATTTGTGTCAAATGCTTTTGGTTTCAGGGGACTCGCATTCGATGAGATGAAAAAATACAATAAATCCTATTTTGTTGACCTGGCAACCACCATGGTACACCACATTGACAAATCAGGTTTTACCGAGTGGAGCAAGCCGGGAATCCGTGCCCAGTTGCTGAATACCAAAACCCTTGAGCTGGTGATGGATTTTGTGGTTGAAGGAGATAATACGAGCATTCATGTGCTGAATGCGGTTTCCCCTGCTTTTACCTGCAGCTTCCCATTCGCGAAATGGGTGGTGGAAAACTATATTGAAAAATGAAAAGTGAATAATTTTCAAATCTTCAAATCCTCAAATTTTTAAATTTAATTCCATGGAAACAACCCTCCGATTCAAACCTGAAGACCTGATGGATTTCGTTGTTCGTTATATGACCAGGCTGGGTGTGCCGGCTGATGATGCAAAAATTGTTGGGAAAGTGCTGATCTGTGCCGATATCAGGGGTGTTGAATCCCACGGGCTGCATCGTCTGGGATCCTATTATGGGAACCGGATCAGCAAAGGCTGGATAAATCCGCTCACTCCTTTTAAAATCATCAGTGAAACATCAACAACAGCATTGATCGACGGTGGGAATGGTTGCGGTCAGGTAGTATCGCATAAGGCAATGAAAATGACTATTGAAAAGGCGAAAACATCCGGAATTGCTGCCATCACGGTTCGAAACAGCAATCACTACGGTATTGCGGGATATTATGCCATGATGGCCATGCGCAAAGACATGATCGGGATATCGCTTACCAATTCCCAGCCGCTCGTTGCTCCTACATACGGCCGGACTGCGGTGCTGGGAACAAATCCCATCGCCCTGTCAGCTCCTTCCGACAAGGCATATCCATACCTCCTCGATATGGCTACCAGTGCCGTAGCCTATGGAAAAATACAGGTGTACGAGAAGAAGCATGAACATATTCCCATTGGCTGGGGAATTGATGAAGAAGGACAGGCCACCAATGATCCTTCAAAGATAAAACCTGGCGGTCATGGAGCTCTACTTCCGCTGGGTGGTATGGACATTACTGCAGGTTATAAAGGATATGGATTGTCTTTCCTGGTCGAGATATTGTGTTCTGCCTTATCCGGAGGGAATTTCCTTACCCAGGTGGGTGGCCCCGGGAAACCCGATCCTACCGGTGTTTCTCATTTCTTTATGGCCATTAATATTGACGCATTCCGACCCATTATAGACTTTAAGAAGCATATGGATGATATGATAGGCTTGCTGAAACAATCTCCCCTTGCTGTAGGACGCGAAGAAATCCTCCTTGCCGGCGAAAAGGAATTTCAATATGCTGAGTTCAATGAACTTCATGGGGTTCCCCTCATCAAACCCATCGTAGAAGACCTGAAAAAAGAAGGAGAGAAAGCCGGTGTTCCCTTTGACTGCAAGCCGGTGAGGGAAGACTGAAAATTTACGAATTACGATTGAAATCAGTTCAAGAAAGGATATCAAAGATTGGTCCGTTCTGTGAACTGAGAGTTACTATCGGTGTATTACCTGATATTTTCGTTATAAAATTAATAAATTAGTTGACAAACTAAATAATTAGTTGTATATTTGTCAGCTAATTCTGTATTTCTATTTCGCTATTTAATTTTATCAGGTATGAAAACAAGGAAAACCAAGGCCGACTGTCCCATGCAACTCACCCGTGCGGAGGAAGAGATCATGCAGGTATTATGGGAACTTGAAAAGGGGATGGTGAACCAGGTTCTCGAAAAATTTCCGGATCCCAAACCGGCCTATAACACCGTTTCTACCATCATCAGGATTCTTGAGCAGAAAGGCTTTGTAAGTCATAAGGCCTATGGCCGCACCTACGAGTATTTCCCCCTGATTGAAAAAAAGGACTACACCCGTTTCTATTTCAGGAATTTTCTTTCCAATCACTTTGGCAATTCGTATCAATCACTGGCGTCCTTTTTTACCCATGACGGAAATCTCAGTGTGAAGGATCTTGAAGAGATTCAAAATACCATCGATAAAGAACTTTCCAAACAAAAAACGAAATAAATTATGAATCCGTTCATTCCATACCTGGTGAAATCTGTGATTTGTATTTCACTTTTGTTTGTTGTGTACTGGTTCCTTTTCAGGAAGGATACTTTTTTCCGGATGAACCGGATATACCTTGTTTCCATGGTCATATTCTCCATTCTGCTTCCCTTGTTTTCCTTTTCATGGCTTCCTGCAGGTCCTGCCTCTAATGTGGTGATCATGCTTGAACCGGTACTTGTCATGCCAGCCCGGATGAATCATTCAGGTTCAGGGCAATATGGATGGATGGAAGTTACCTTGATTGTTTATTTCACCGGTATGTTTATTTTTCTGTTCAGGTTCCTTTTCCAGTTGGTTCAGTTGATGATTTTAAGCCGGCGGTTTGGAATAAAAAAACACAATGGATTGAATATAGTTTCTGTTGATCGCGGATATTCTCCGTTTTCTTTTTTGAACATGATTTTTATTCATGATAAAGAGTTACAAAATGAAAATCTGGAGGCTATTCTGAAGCATGAAAGCGTACACATCAGGCAAATGCATACCCTTGACCTTGTTTTGATGGAGTTGCTGATCATTCTTCAATGGTTTAATCCTTTTGCCTGGCTTACCGGCCGGGAAATGAAAAGTGTACATGAATACCTGGCTGATGAAGGAGTTTTGCAAACCGGCATCAACCGCTCATTATATCAGCAAATGATCCTGAATGAAACCATGGGCATTCAGGTAAATAACCTGACCAATAACTTTAATGTTTCATTATTAAAAAAACGAATTCGTATGATGACAAAATCAAAAACAAAAACATGGGCTATAAGTAAACTTATCTTTGTCCTGCCGGTTCTTCTGATACTGTGGTTCGTCTTTTCAGCCCGTTCCTTTAGTCATTCAGTACCGGTATGCCTAACAGTTAGCAAGACCGTTAGCTCGGTAACTCCCATCCCTGATAAGCCTCCGGTTATTCAGGATAAAAAAAAGCAGGAAACGCAGATCCGTTATGCTCCGGTTGACACGAATAAGTTGACTTATAAAGTAGTCGAGAAAATGCCATCCTATGTGGGAGGAGATGAAGCCAGGGTGAAGTTTTTTGTGGAGAATATCAAATATCCCGAAAATGCCATGAAAAAGGGGATACAGGGCACGGTTCACGTAACGTTTATTATCAGGTCTGACGGATCGGTCACCGATGTGAAGATACTGAGGGGAATTGGAGGAGGATGTGATGAAGAAGCCCTCAGGATCGTTAAAATGATGCCTAAATGGAATCCCGGAGAGAGTAAAGGAAAGCCGGTAGATGTAGCATTTAATTTGCCGGTTAAATTCAAACTTGATTCGGATAAAAAAGATAAAAAGCAGTAACAGACAGCATGAAAATCCGGATCCTTTTCCTCTTTTTATTATTCATTTCAGGCCGATTACCTGCCCAGCAAAATGATCAGGCAGAAAGAGTAAAATCATTGATGATATCCTATCGTTTCAGCCAGGCAATTGACCTGGCTGAAACGATTTTAACGGCCGATTCATCACGGATGGATATCCTGATGCTGAAAGGCAAATCGCAGATTGCCTTGTTCCGCTATCAGCAAGCACTTGAAACTTTCGGAAGAGTGCTTGGGAAGGATTCCGCCGATACCCGGGTTCTTTTTGAAATATCCGAGGTTTATCGTCAACTTGGTGAAACGGAAATGGCGATAAAAACATGCCATAAGATCACAGAGGTTGCGCCGGATAATCCATATTTTTCTCTTCAGCTGGCCAGACTGTTACTTGAAAATGAAGATTATTTAAAGGCATTGACCGTATTGCAGACTTTGTACTTGAACGACACTTCTGATTTTTTCGTCCTGAAACAAATCGCTGGATGTTTCAATGAGTTGAAGTCAGCCGATTCTGCGATGATGTTTTACCGCAAAGCACTGAGATTAAGGCCATTTGATCCAGGTATAACCATGAAGCTGGCAAACATGCTGATCAGAAGGAAAGATTTTTTGTCAGCCATTTCGTTTACCGATAATTTTTTATCCATGGATTCGACGCATCCGGGAATATTAAAATTAAACGGGTATTCAAGATATATGCTGAAGGATTACGGCAGCGCTTCAAAAAAATTCGCCAAAGCACTTGAAGCAGGCGATCAGTCGAAATTCCTGTATAAGTATTATGGGCTTTCATTTTATAAACAGGACAAGTATGATTCAGCAACTCCCTTATTCAGAAATGCTTTTGCCGCGGACACAACGGATGCCGAAGTTTGTTTTTATTTTGGGGTTTCCCATTTTCGGACTTTTCCCGTGTCTGATACTGGTTTGATTTTTTTGAGAAAAACCCTGGAGATACTCATGCCTTCTGATCAGTTTCTGACTACTTTGTATATTGAACTGGCTGCAGCATATAATATGAATGGGCGAGCAGACACAGCCCTGATTTTATTACTAAGTGCTTATGAAGAAAGCCCGGAAAACAATAATCTGGCATTCAAAATTGCCTATCAGTATGATTATTTTTTGCGTAAACCACAGGCAGCATTACCGTATTATAAATTATTTATTCAGGGACTGAAGGACAAGGAGGAGGTTATTTATCCTAATCCCCAACAGGTATCTTATTCAGAATATGCCCGGAACCGCATCAAAGAGATATCCCCCTAACCCACCATTTTAATATTTTATAATGTTATTATTCCTGTCCAGGAACTGAATCAACAGCCTGTTGAACTCTTCCGGGTGTGTTTCCATGGCCATATGGTGAGCAGAAGGAATTATTTTAAGTTCAATGGAAGGTACTTTTCTTTTCATTTTTTTTCCATTACTCAGGGAAATTGTCCGGTCTTTCTTACCCCAGATGACCAATACAGGAATCTGCTTTAACTCTTTTGCATCCAATTCTCGGATTTCATTGGAATTTGCCAGAAGATTAACCACGGTTTCCGCCGATCCGCCGATTTGTAATGGCTCCAGGTATCCGTTAACTGTAAGGGTGTCGGGTAAAAAGCCATAGGTCTTTTTCAATTCCCTACGGAAGTTCTTAAAGGAAAGGTAAGTGTTTTCAGTATAGGAGAGCAGTAGTTTTTTATACAAGGGCTGGTTGACCAATCCCACTATGGTTAGGTTTACATTATTGTTTTCAATGAAGATCATGCCGTCGAGAATCGTCAGACTCTGTGTTTTATTAAGGTTCATCAGGGCCATGGCTTCCGCGGTGCCACCTCCCATGGAATGCCCGACGATATTCCACTTGGCGGTATCGCTCCCGTCCAATTGTTTAAGCAAACCCCATAATAATCTGCCCCGGTTACTTTGTGACTGGTTCAATGTTGATGATCTTTGACTGTATCCGAATCCGGGCAGATCTATGGCCACAACCTTATATTTGGCTGCAACCAATGCATCGAAATTATTCCGCCAGCAAAAAGTGGAACCGCAGAAACCATGGATCAGAATGATCTTTCCTCTTGGGTGTTTCAGGGAGTCGTTCCAGATCCGGTAGTGGATGCTGACGGAATCAATGATGGCGAAATGGCTGTTTTCGTATGGTTTGGCTGGTATACCAATGTAGGGCTCTGTTTTTTTCAGACCGGCAAACCCACTGCAGATAAGAAAGGGAATAAATATTAACAGGAAAAGTATTCTTTTCATCAGGTTCATTTTTCAGTTCAGCAAAAATCTGATTTTTCTTTATACGAATTCGTTAAATTTACGTTTTATAAGGAAAAATTTTATCAGCAAGGAAAAAATGGAAAATAAAAAGTATAATTCCTATCTCCCAATCTATTTTTCTGTAGTTCTCATTTTTGGAATTCTTATTGGTCTTTTGTTGGGGAACCGGTCTGGCGATTTCTTTGGAATGACAAAGAAAACCGACAAGGTAAATGAGGTGCTTCAATTTATAGAAAGTAATTACGTGGATACCATGAGCCGGTATGTTCTGGAAGGGAAAGCCATCAGCGGACTTTTACAGGGACTTGATCCTCATTCTGCTTATATCTCTGCAGAGGAATTTCATGAGGCAACGGATCCCCTATTGGGAAGTTTTGAGGGGATTGGTGTTCAGTTCCGGATAGAAAATGACACCGTTACGGTAATATTACCCATTTCCGGCGGACCCTCAGAAAAATTGGGCATCAGGGCAGGAGACCGGATCGTGAAAATTGACGGGAAAAAGATAGCCGGAATAAAAATATCCAATAACGATGTGATGAGAAAACTCAAGGGGCCCAAGGGAACTGAAGTTAATGTCAGCATCTTTCGCCGGGGTGTATCCGGACTTCTTGATTTCACCATTGTTCGTGATGTGATTCCGACTTATAGTATGGATATCGCTTATATGGTTGAACCTGGCATCGGTTACATCCGCCTCAATACTTTTTCTGCTTCAACCCATGATGAGGTACACCATGCTTTGGAAAACCTCTTATCAGATGGTATAAAAAAGCTTATCCTTGACCTCAGGGGGAATGGCGGTGGTTATCTCCAGGCAGCCATTGATGTTGCAGATGAATTCCTGTCCAAAGGAACTTTGATTGTTTATACTGAGGGAATCCACCATTCAAAGGAATTGGCGTATGCCACCAAAGACGGACTTTTTGAAAAAGGAGAGCTGATCGTTATGGTTGATGAAGGTTCTGCATCAGCTTCTGAAATTGTTGCCGGAGCCATTCAGGACAACGACCGCGGGCAGATCATCGGTCGCCGCTCATTTGGCAAAGGACTGGTTCAGGAGCAATTGAATTTTAAAGATGGAAGTGCGGTGCGCCTGACGGTTGCCAGGTATTATACTCCGACTGGTCGTTGCATTCAGCGTTCTTACAAAGATGGCATTGAGGTTTATAACAACGATTTTTACCATCGCGTTCTCAATGGCGAACTTGAAAATGCCGATAGTATCAAATTTCCGGATTCTTTAAAATATAAAACACCGAAAGGAAAAACGGTTTATGGCGGCGGCGGGATCATGCCGGATATCTACGTTCCTATTGAAAAGGATTCAAGCCTCAGGTACTACAATACAGTGATCAACAAGGGGCTGGTTTACCAGTTTGCCTTTGATTATACCGACCGGAACCGCCAGCAGTTACTGCGTTTCAAAGATGTTGATCATTTTGAGCAGGGATTTAGCATTACTGATCCCATCTTTTCAGATTTTATCAGGTATGCCGACAGCAAAGGGGTTAAGCGGCAAGTGAAAGATCTTGTCAAATCTGACCGGTACATACGCATTATGCTCAAAGCCTATATCGGACGTAATATTCTCGATAACGAGGGATTTTATCCGTTTCTGAATTCGATCGATCCTGCTTTTCTCAAAGCGATAGGCGATATGCGATAAGCGATAGGCGATATCACTAGTCCCTCTGTCACTTTGTTACTTTGTTACTTTTTTCGTATCTTTGATTCTTGATTAACCCATTAAACACGTAAAATTATGATACACGAATTGCCAAAATTACCCTATGCACCGGATGCACTGGAACCTTATATTTCAAAACGAACCCTTGAATTTCATTATGGAAAGCATCACCAGGCTTATGTCAACAACCTGAACAAGCTGATTCCCGGAACGGAATTTGAAAATGCCAGTTTGGAGGTTATTGTGATGAAAGCAGGAGGCGGAATTTTCAACAATGGCGCCCAGGTCTGGAACCATACTTTTTACTGGAATTGTTTAAAACCCGGAGCTGGCGGGGAACCTACGGGCCCTCTTGCCGATGCCATTGTAAAACAGTTTGGCTCTTTTGCTGAATTCAAGGAAAAATTCTCCAATGCCGCTGCCACTTTGTTTGGCAGCGGCTGGGCCTGGCTTGTCAAAAAGCAGGATGGCAGCCTGGAAATTGTTCAGGAAAGCAATGCCGGCAATCCTATGAAGCACGGAGCAAAGCCATTGCTTACCTGTGATGTCTGGGAGCATGCGTATTACCTGGATAAGCAAAACGTAAGGCCTGATTATATCGCCGATTTCTGGAAACTGGTTGATTGGGATGCCGTTGCCGGAAGGCTTTAAAATTCAAAAGCTAACCCGATCTTTGGGATAAAGTGGAATTGATACAAGCTGGGTGCTACAAACACAGACCATCGTAAATTTGCTTCCTTGGTATAAAAAGACCATCCGAGCTTAAGTTCTTCCATTGGACCTTTGTCGTCTCCCCAATTATCCCCGGTCCAGGTGCTCCATGAATAACCGCCTTTGAGGGAAATATACGGATAACTGGTCCGGGTTTCGTTAATATTGCGCAGATTGAACCTGAACTGCAAATAGACATTAATGGTTTCTGTATTGTAAGTACCTAGACCAGCACCTGCAGAAAATGTATTGGAAAACTGATATCCGTGTGTTGTAAAAGCTTCCAGGAGGGCTTTCGGATCATTGTTTTTAGGGAATGTCGCTCCGAAAGCCACGCCCACATCACAGAAATATCCTTTGTTATGTTTTGCGTATGACTTTGGGTGAGCATAAGCAACAACTGAGCTCAAAAAGAAAATAAATATAGTTATCCTGGTCTTCATCTTGCGAATGGCTAAATCAGTAAATGAAGCATAACATAGGTATAAAAATCCTGACCGGCTTCTTTATGGTCCTTATTCGGAATATCAACTTTTGTGACGTTGCAGCCTGCTGCCAGAAATGCCTTATAAGCACTTTCCGTATTCTCGTATGGGACAATGGTGTCCTTGGTGGCATGCAATAACGTGATCTTTGCCTTAGGCTTCCAGCTTGTTATTTTCCCATATACGATCAGGCTGTTGTTTTTTAAAGAACCCCGGAACTTTTTTGTATTCGGGTTTGTTGTATCAAATGCCTGAGGGGCAAGGATCTTCGTCAGCTTTGTTTCCTTCATCATGTCAGAAACCTGATCGGTAGTATAATCTTTTGACAGGATCCACTCCTGGTAGTTGGAAAGGAGAGGTTCTTTAAACATCTGACTGAGATCCAGATTCAGACTGTCGCCATAATTGAGTCCCAGGACTAACAGTGGAATCGTAACAGGCTGGCTGCTATAATCTTTTTCAACAAAAGCATCATACGATTTAATCAAATCATATGCACCTCCGCCAGCGAATACCTGGTCTATAACAAAAGCATCCTGATATAAAGGCTCTGTTTCAACAAACCGAAGAAAAGAGAGAGAGGCCTGCCCGCCCTGAGAATACCCCATCACCGTAATTTTATGAGACATTTTCCTGCTGATCGAGGCAAAATACTCTTTAGCGGCTAAAAGCATATCGGCTGAAGCCTGACCAGTGCTTATCACATCATAATATGGATGAACCTTGTCCTGGGATGCACCATATCCGATATAATCAGGAGCTACTACCGCATAACCAAACAGGGAGAAAAGACCTTCTGTCACGGCCATTTTCTGAGATGGAACCTCGTAGTTTGCTCCGTAGGTATAATGAACGCCTAAAATTGTTCCCCGTCGCTCATAATCTATATCTGCTGAAGGGTAAAATATGGCTCCCGAGGCAAGAATAGGTTGTCCCTTAGGGTCAAGGGTATTGTAAACGATAGAAACGATCGTTATTTTTTTATTTGGCAACGCCTTATAAAGGGTTGAATTTGGGTTTTGTTTAAGCCGGGCAGCCAGGTTGTATTTATCGATCACCTCAACTTTGTCAACTCTTACCAGGAAGATAAACTCATCCAGGGGCTCCTTTTTACATGTAGTCAACGTGAGGATCAGCAAACAATAAAATAATAACTTTCTCATCTTCAGGTCGTGTTTATGATGCTGAATTAGAAAAGAAATGCGCATGAAATCTCAAGCCCCATTTGTTTCAGGGCTGAATAGTCATCCGTTTTGATCCTGTTCAGATTCCATCTGTATCTTCCTTCAATCTGAAATTTCCAGAGATCAAAACCCAGTCCAGTGCTGACCCCAAAAAAGAATTTATTGATTTTAACCTCAGATGAAGTACTGTCAATATCAAGCATATCGAAAAAATCTCCATGATGACTGACCATAAAGGATCCGTAAATATTCCCAAGAATATAGGGCCTGAAGATTTTACTTAATTGCAGTCCCAGTTTAAAACTAAGCGGAATATCAATCGTCTGAATTGTCGACATGCAATCTGTTATGTACAGAAGATCCACATCTGTCCGGGATTCTGTAAAAAGAATTTCCGGTACAATGGAGTAATTTAGAAAACCCCCTCTGGTATATTGAAACAGAGCGCCGACACTCCAGCCGGGCTTGGCATCAAAGTCGGAGTAGAATCCTTTTCCGTAATTTTCAAGGCAGATGTAGTTGATACCCGCCTTAATACCAAACTTATATGGTCTTTGCTGAGCGTAAATACTGCTAAAGGTACAGGCAAGCAGTAAAATTGTTATTGTCTTTCTCATATCCCTGTGGTAGGTTCAATGATTTTATAAACAATAAACAAAAATAGCTTTTTTATTTTGTTTTACACCTTTTCCTGATTTTATTTTCAGGGCAATAGAATTAAAAGAAATGCTAACCCCCAACATACTACTCCACCGTCACTGACTTAGCAAGGTTGCGGGGTTGATCCACGTTACATCCGCGCATGACGGCGATGTGATAGGATAATAACTGAAGAGGGACTGTTGCCAGCAAGGGAACCAGCATTTCCTCGGTATCGGGAATTTCGAAATAATGGTCAGCAAGTTTTTTCATTGTTTCATCACCCTGGGTAATAATGGCAATAATTTTTCCCTTTCTGGCCTTGACTTCTTCGATGTTGGTAATCACTTTCTCATATATTCCCCGTTTGGTTGCAATAAACACAACCGGCATATGTTCGTCGATCAGGGCGATAGGGCCATGCTTCATTTCGGCAGCAGGGTAGCCTTCGGCATGGATATAAGAGATTTCTTTCAGTTTCAGGGCTCCTTCAAGGGCCACAGGGAAATTGTATCCCCTGCCGAGGTATAATGAATTTTTTACATCCTTGTATATGTGAGCAATTTCTTTGATTTGTTCATTCAGAGCCAGGATTTTTCCTACTTTCTCAGGGATGGCATCCAGTTCGTAGATCAGTTTATTGATCTGTGATTGGGGAATGGTGCCTTTTTTCTGCGCAATCAATAACCCAAGTAAGGTTAACACTGCAACCTGTGCAGTAAATGCTTTAGTAGATGCCACACCGATCTCGGGTCCGGCATGGGTATATACTCCGGCATGGGTAGCCCTGGCAATGGAAGAACCAACCACGTTGCAAATACCGAGCACAGTGGCTCCTTTGCTTTTTGCCAGGTCGATGGCAGCAAGGGTATCTGCAGTTTCTCCGGATTGGGAGATGGCGATCACTACATCATTCTCATATATGACGGGGTTACGGTAGCGGAATTCAGAAGAATACTCAACTTCTACAGGAATTCGGGCAAGGTCTTCGATTAGATATTCACCGACCATCCCAGCATGCCATGAAGTACCGCAGGCGGTAATAATGATCCGCTCGGCATTGATGATTTTCTGCTCGTAATCGCGGATTCCACCCAGGGTGACCATTCCATGATCCAGATGAAGCCGGCCCCGCATACTGTCCTGAATTGAGCGGGGTTGTTCGAAAATTTCTTTCAGCATGAAATGTTCATATCCGCTTTTTTCAATCTCTCCAAGGCTCATTTCAAGTTTCTGGATGTATGGTGTTTTCTCTTTATTCTTAATTGTTTTTATTTTCAGTTCTTTGTCTCTTTCAATGATAGCGATTTCCTCATCATTCATGAAAACCACGTTATCGGTATATTCAATGATGGGTGTAGCATCAGAGGCCACGAAGAACTCGTCTTTCCCGATTCCGACTACCATAGGGCTACCTTTGCGGGCAGCGATGATTTTATTGGGACTGGCTTTAGAGATCACCACGATGGCATAAGCTCCGATCACCTGATTCAGGGCAATTCTCACTGCTTCTTCAACGGGAACCTTTTCGTTGACTTTGATATCTTCGATCAGATGCACCAATACTTCCGTATCTGTTTCGCTGGTAAAAACATACCCGCGATTCTTCAGCTCACTCCGGAGTACCGCATAATTTTCAATAATGCCATTATGTATTATGGCCAGGGTTTTATTCTGTGAGAAATGAGGGTGGGCATTGACGGTATTCGGTTCACCATGGGTTGCCCAGCGTGTATGGGCCATACCAATGGTCCCTGTAAGATTTTTCCCTTTCACGAAATCTTCAAGATCGGAGACTTTGCCTTTGCATTTATAAACATGCAGGTCGTCATTCAGCAGACAAACTCCGGCACTGTCGTAGCCACGGTATTCCAGGCGGTGCAACCCTTTGATCAGGATGGGATATGCTTCCCTGGGTCCGAGATAAGCAACAATTCCGCACATATTATTTTATTTGGAAGCCAAAATTAGTAAAAAGAATCAGAGTTTAGTATAGGTCAGCTTAAGTTTGAAACGACCTTCATCAGCACCGGGAATAATTTGTGTGCCATATAGCATTACCCGGTCCGGAATAAGTTCCTTTTTGGTGGGATTATTGACCAGGATATACAGGTCAAAACTGTTTGTATAACTACCCAGGATGACTTTCTGGATATGCTGTGTAATCCTGAAAAAATAAGTCCGGGTGGATGAGTTATAAGTGCCCCCGAAATAACTGGTTCCTTCATTTTCATCCGTCAGGAAGGCGACTCGGCCAATGCTGTCCTGCCTGACCAGATTCAGGGTAGAGGGCGGAGCCAGGGTAGTGTCGGTATCAGGATTTTTAAACATCAGAACAGCATCATTGATTGCAATTGTATTCTCTTTTCCCAAATTCTTCATGTAAGGGAATTTCACCTTAATTTTCACCCCTGCAAGTCCCTGAAGGAAAAGTTGCTTTGTTCCCTGAGATGAATCGTGCGAAAGAATTTGCCGTTTCAGGTCGGGGCTGGCATCCAGGTAGCCGTTATGGTCGATATGGGTAAACCGCGCACACTGATCATTAAGAAGGAAATCGTATGTGAGGGAATCATTTCCCGGGTCATTCCCGTCGTGGAAATATACCGTCATCCTGGATGAGCCGTCACCGGTGGAAAAATTCAGCAGGGAACCTTTGTAATTTGTCGGACCGGCTTCAATATATAAACCTTTCATGAATTTTAAAAAACTCGCGTTGTCTCCCAAAACACTTTCCGGGGCATAAAGCAGTTTATTACCAAGGTAGCTGCTGAATTTCGACAGATTAATGCGAAGGTGCGGCCTGACCTTCTTCCCGTAAACAGAAATGCTATCGGAAGGATGGGGGAGGAAATTCAGATTGGCCAATAAATTACTGTACGTTTCAACGGTTTGATTTGAAAAATAACTGCTATCAAGGTCAATATCCTGGCTGAGCTCGTAAACTTTCAAATTTTGTTGGGTTGAAGTATCCCCATAATATCCGTTATAATACAAGCATAATACCAGGGAATCAAGGACAGGGTTGGTGCCGAAATCAGCTCCTTCGGATGAAAGACGAAGCTGAGTATATAAGTTGGTGGTAATTTTGCCAAATACAGGATCCAGCATGCTTCCAAGTGCAAGACTAGAGGTTTCGTCGGTCCGGATAGAATCCTGGATGACGGAAAATGCTATAACCGTACAGGTATCAGTGGTAAGCACATTGAGTGTATCGCTTGGAGGAAGGAGTGAAATCCCAATTTCATAAGGATCTTTCTTGCAGGAAAATAAACCCAGAATAAGCAGAATGCTGATCAACAGCGAAACGGGAAGGGAAGCGGGAGTAGCTTTCAAGTGTTTTAATTTATGGGTTTGGCCTGTTAATCAACAGCCACTGTTTCATGAACCAGGACTTCATCATAGAAATCATTATATGCATCCAGATAACGGTCCATAGGCTGAAAATCCAGGTAGGGTTTGTCGGATCCTTTAATATATTCAACCAACTCAGGATGAATATTGGGCGATCCGATCACAACGCCATCTGAAGAATCAATGGCTGCCTTAATTATACTAACGTAAGTTGGGTTCTTATAGTGTTTAAGATCTTTAGGAGTTATTCCTTCAAGTTTGATTTTTGCTGCAAAATCCTTGTCCATCAACTCTTCAAAGCCATCATCATAAATTGAATAAATTACTTTTGTTTCAGAGAAAAGCGGATTATCGCGGTAAGCTTTTTTAATATAAAGTGGTACCAGGCTGGTCATCCAGCCATGACAATGGACTATATCCGGTCCCCAGCCAAGTTTTTTTACTGTTTCCAGAACACCCCTGGAGTAGAATATGGCACGCTCATCGTTATCGTTGAAAAATTTATTGTTTTTATCGTGGAAAGTATATTTGCGCTGGAAATAATCTTCATTATCAATAAAATAAATCTGCATCCGGGCCTGTTGAATTGAAGCCACTTTGATGATCAACGGATGATCAGTATCATCAATGATCAGGTTCATTCCGGATAAACGAATCACTTCGTGCAACTGATTCCGACGTTCATTAATATTTCCAAATCTTGGCATAAAGGTTCGGATTTCCCTTCCTCTTTCCTGAATCCCCTGAGGAAGATATCGCCCGATAATGCCCATATGACTTTCCTGTAAATAAGGGGTGATCTCTTGAGTGACAAATAAAACTTTCGCTTTTTCCATAATTTCCTCGCTGTTTATCCCTTTTTTCAAATCCGGCTGCAAAGATACTAAAAATTTTTCAGATAATTTCCAAGTGATAATTGTAAATAAATGATTTTTATCTAATTAGAATTTTTTTTGAAAAAAGTTGAAAAAAAAACGGATTTGACATATTACTTTTTCATGCTTAACCGGATTAAGCAGAAAATTGAATAATGGAAAAGGAGGTCAAGAAACTGCAAGAGGAAGAAAAAATGGTAAAACCGGTCTCCTGGCAGATCTGTTTTCGCGGTAGTTAGGTTATCCTCCCTCAACACGATAACTGACCGGATCTGGCTGCCGGTCAATTCAGCCGGACCAATTTCAAAACTTTATTTTATGAAAACAACAGTAAAATTATCGGTAATTATTATGAGCCTTTTTCTGGCTTTCAATTTCATCACAGCTAATGCAGCCCCCCATGGGGTTCTGGGAATTCATGTGGTTTTTTCGGCAAAAGCTTACTGGGACGGACAAACAAAATCCTGCTGCCCCAGGGAAAAAGGTGGTTGCTGCCATATTTGGCTTGACAGATTTGTTGGTCCCGGACAGATCACCGGAACGATGGAAACATCTGGAGGTAACCTTATTTTCACTGCTTCAAAGTCAAAGGGAATGCAACCCGAGACCTACGGCCAGTTATTCAATGCAGGTAAATTCATCCTTGACGGACCCATGACATTTTCCTCTGAAGTGCTTTCAAAGCTTGGTTTGAGAAGTGATTTTATCCTTCCAGCCGGAGCCTATTCTTGTAGTTTTAATGGGGATGATATTGTGATAACCCTAAAAAAATAAATGAGGCCTGATAAAGAAGATTCCTTGATTTCACCGCAAAGGCGCCAAGTCAACGTCTTTGCGTCTCTGCGGTGATTTAAAGTCGTGACGGTCGCTGAAATGCTATAAAATCTTATATTTATGAAAACTGTAATATTTTTCATGGTCTTGCTTTTATCCGTCGTAACAAGTTGCATGACCATTGTCAAATGGAGATACGGAATCACCTGTCCAAAAGAAGAAACGCCGGCCTCCTTACTAAAATTTCTGAAAAAAATGAATCAATCACCGGAGAATGTATATCTGTTCCGGGACTCTTCTGCCTATTGCCAGGCATTGAATGATAAGGTTTTCAGAAAAAACATGTTGGGATCCATGTTTTTCAGTCAAAAAGGATTGTTGCTTGATATCAAAGATACCTCCAAATGTCAATGGTCGGTGACTTCGTTTATTCGTGATCTTGGCATGAAGAGCATATTCCTGATTGATACTTTGTACGGGTTTAGAAAAGTTGCTTCAAAACTGATTCCATTGGCTGGAAATGAATACCAGGATTCTCTCTTTAAAACGGTTGATTATTTTGTACTGATTACCTGGGGGAAATTTGCCGGAAAGTTAAATCAAAGATTGTTCGATGCTGCAACTGAAATAAGGGAAAACAAGCAAACAGGGATCCAGCTCATATTTGTTAATATTGATATGCAAAAAAGCTGGAGATTGAGAAAGGACCAGAAGCTGGTAATAAAATAAATTAATATGATCAGTTTTGCATTGGAAAAGATTGCTATTGGGTTTGGGATTGACAGGGTACTGTTTGTCTGGAGGATTTTTGAAAGCTCAGGATCTCTGCTGGAAGGATACAGTGAAACTCTGTCGTATAAAAAACCTTTTTTCTCCTTTCCAACCCTTGTTGCAATGGAGGTTCTCCCAGGAGATGGATTATTCTCTGTCATTCTCTGATTTTCTTCAGATCAATCGTCCGAATGTGAACAAATCAAACCAGTTTTCCTTATTACAAAACGTAAAGTTGCAAACCGTTCTGGAGCGTCAGGAATATTTTAAATTCAGTAATGATTTCCTTCATGTTCTTGGAGTCCAGTTTTTCATCGATAGTATAACCCGGTTTCAGTTTGATGAAAATTCGGTTGACACACGCCTTGATATAAAAATCTATCGCAATTTCAGTAGCACGCTGAATTCTATACTCACAACAAGGATATTCAACGATTACAATTATAGTATTAATGATAGTGGGATGCTGGTTCGTTCGCTTAACTCGGGCTTTTTAACTCCTCTGGTGTGGACCTTTTCATTGGGATTTTGCTGGAACTGGAGGAGTGTCATCAGTTTAAATTTTGGCCTGAGTTCTGTCCGCCTGACTTATGTCAGGGATAAACGTGTTTATTCGACAACAGGAGCAGATACATTCTACGGAGTTCCCAGGGATAAACCTGCGCTCCTTGAATACGGTTTTTCCTTGCGAATGATAATAGATAAGACATTTAAAGAAAAAATTTCATGGAAATGCGAACTTCAGCTTTTTAAAAATTATAAAATGCCATTAGATATTTCAATTAAAAACAATATTGATATAAGGATTACCAGGTTTTTAAAGACAAGTATTCAGACACGGATTTATTATGAGGAATCTCAGAGCCGTCCGATACAGCTGGAAAATCTTATTTCAGTTGGATTTAATTTACATCTCTGACCTGTGAATTAATTAACAACATATGCATGTTTTGAATTGTGAAAAAACCTAATTTTGCAATTCAAAACTCCATTTGCTATGTATAAGATCACGAAGCATCCTATTCTTGAAATTCAGGAAACCCCCAAAGTTACCTTTCTTTTTGAGGGGAAAGAAATTACCGGCGATCAAGGGTTTACTATTGCCGCCGCCTTACATCAGGCCGGATATCCGGTTCATTCACACAGTTTAAGTAATCGCGAACGAAGCCTTGAATGCGGTATTGGTAAATGCGGTGCCTGTGAGATGCTCGTTGACGGGCAGATCAAACGGATCTGTATTACCACCATTGACCAGGTCAAAGAAGTCAAAGAAATTCCCCATAACTATCAGCCTCATCCCATAGCTGTAAAAACAGAAGTGGCCATTAATGTATATAAAACGGTGGTAGCCATTATCGGAGCCGGCCCTGCAGGATTGGCTACGAGGGAAGAATTGAACAAGCATGGAATAGAAAATATTGTCATTGATAATAATGATAAAATCGGCGGACAATTCCTGATGCAGACCCACCAGTTTTTCTTTTTTGAAAAGGAAAAGAAATTTGGCGGGATGCGGGGATTCGATATTGCCAAGACCCTTGCCGGGGATGACCATTCCGGGATTTTCCTGAATTCGACGGTATGGGATATCCTGGAGGGTAACCGTATTGCCGTGAAAAACATCCGGACGGATGAGATTTATTATGTGGATAGCGAATACCTTGTCGTAGCCACGGGAGCGGTACCCTTTATGCCCACTTTTGAAAATGATGATCTTCCCGGGGTTTTTACCGCGGCAGTGGTTCAGAAAATGATGAATAACGAACTAACCTTGTTAGGGAAAAACATCCTGACGGTCGGGGCAGGTAATATCGGGTATCTCACTTCCTATCAGCTGATGCAGGCAGGTGCTCAAGTTAACGCCATCATCGAAGCCCAGCCCTTTGAAGGAGGTTTTCCGGTTCAGGCCAACAGGGTCAGAAGGCTGGGAATTCCAATACTCACTTCCCATATTTTGCTGAAGGCCATACCCAATGATCATCATAATGGTATTATCGGGGCCGTTGTAGCCGAATGTAAAGATTTCAAGCCGGTTCCGGGTACGGAGAAAACCATTACCGGCATTGATGCTATCAATATCTGTACCGGCCTGGTCAGCGATGATCAGCTGATGATCAAAGGCAACGAAATATTCGGCAGAAAGTGTTTTGGCGCAGGTGATTCCATCCGGATCGGGGAGGGTACCAGTGCAGTATTACGCGGGAAACAGGTGGCATTCGAGATTCTTCAGGAAATGGGTGAACGATTCGATTATGACGAATACCTTTCCCTATCGAAAGAATATATAGATTCCCAACAGCATCCACTTAGGGTCATAAATGAAGCGAATCAGCCGGATCAGAACCGGATGACGGAAAAAGGTTTCGTACTCATCGATTGTCTCTATGGTTTTGCCTGTAACCCCTGCGCTTTTGCCTGTCCCCATGGGGCCATTACCAAATCTTCTACCAGTACAGTTCCTGAAATCGATTTCAAAAAATGTATCGGCTGTATGGACTGTGTATATCAATGCCCAGGACTGGCCATTTTTGGGTATAACCTGAAGAAAGATTGGTTATTCCTGCCTATCGAATATGAAGTGGAAGAAAAATCTGCCTGTTTCCTGGTTGATAACAATGGTAAAAAAATGGGGGAAGGTATCGTGGAGAAAATACTCAGAAAGCCCAATAAAACGAATATTGCACGCGTAAAATCCCTGGATGTTCATGGGGCGGATTTAAGCAAGGTTCGCGGGTTTATTACCAAAGAAAATTATCCTGAACCCGTTTCCTTCGGACCCTATAAGCATGAAGCGAAGGAAGCTACTTATGTCTGCCATTGCGATGATGTCACCCTGGATGAGATTCTGGATACCATTGGGGAACGGAAATTCATTTCTGTGGATGAAGTGAAGCATACCACCCGTCTGGGAATGGGTGCCTGCCGTGGGAAGCGTTGCATCAAGAGACTCAAGCAAATCCTTTTAGGATCCGGGATTTCCATTGTCGGGGAACCGACCCCCAGGGGCCCCTTATCCAACCAGGTTGCCATGGGAGAACTTTATCCGCGAGGGGTTCATGAAAATGTGATTACCAGCGTGACGGGAAAGAATCCTCAGAAGATAAAAGTAAAGTCGCTGGTAACCGGTGGAGGAATAGGGGGTAGTGCTTTGTTTCGTTACCTGGCGGAAGCAGGAATGGCACCGGTTCTGGTTAACTATGGCCGCGGTGCCTCATGGCGTAATATTGCCGGTGGACGTCCAAATTTCTCTTTACCGGAACTTTCGGATATTGCCACCCATAACCATGAAATTTTCAAGGAACTCCAGAAATTGCACAACATTGATTACCGTCCCATTCTATATGTGACTTTTGCCCACGACGAAAACATGGTTAAAGCCCTGAAAGATTCAATGTCATGGTCGAATGCATATATGGTTGAGCCCAGGGATTTCAGGCAGGAAATTTCTCCTTTTCTCAACCCTGATCTGAAAAATTACTTGTCGGCCCTGGTCACCCGCGATTGCTGGCAGGCCACCCCAGGCCGGGTGATCGATCTCATCCGCAGGATGGGCATTGAAAAAGGCGGAAAGGTAGAGGAAGATTGCAGGCTGATCGATGTTAAAAAGATAAATGCTCAGTATATTGTACTGGTACAGAATCATGACAAGCAGTATATCGAATACGAAACGGAAATTTTCATCAATGCGCTGGGTCCTGAAGGTGAAAAATTTTCCAGAGCAGTGGGCATTGAAACCGGTTTGTATCCGGTGAAGCACCAGGCATTCATCACCCGCCGCCTTCCCATGATGGGCAAGGACGGAGCTCCGCTTCCCATGCTGATCGACCGCAGGCATTACAAAGGATTTATTGCCGTTTATGGTCAGCAACTGGCTGAAACCGGACAGATCATCGGTTGTGCATCACCTGCAGTGGAACCCATGGAAGCTGAGAAAAATATCAAAATAAATTCCAAAGATTTCGTGGAGATCGCTGCCGAGATTTTTACCAATTGGATCCCGGATCTCTCATCCGTCGGTTTCCAGGCTATCTGGGCCGGATATTATGTTGAGCCAAGGATGGTTATTGATCCTGAACTGGGATTATTCCTGGGCTTGAGGGGACAGGGCTTCATGCTTGGACAATACCTGGCGAAGATGTATGTGGATAAACTTCTTGGGAGACCAGTTCCTTCTTATTTTGACCGGCTGAAAATTACAGGTGACGGGATGCTGGAGAAAGCCTTTAAGTAAATAAGGCTTTTATAATATGAGTGGCCATTTTAGGATTTTCCTTAAGTCTTCTTGTAGAATATCCGAACCAATCTTTTCCGAAAGGAACATAAACCCGCATGGAATGGCCTTTATCAACAATAGATTTTCTTAACACAGGAGTGACGCCGAAGAGCATCTGAAATTCATATTTATCTTTCGGCACCTGGTATTTTTCAATCAGGCGGTAAGCACCGTCAACCAATGGTTTATCGTGGGTTGCAATTCCTGGGTAGATTTTGTTTTTAAATATGAATTCAAGGTCCTCGAGATAATGTTCATTGATTTCCTGGTACTTCTTAAAGGCAATGGCTTCCGGTTCTACATAAATACCTTTACATAGCCGGTAATTCAGGGGTGCAACTTCGGAATAAAGATCCATCAGGTTCTTCAAATCTTCCAGGGTACGCTTCAGGTAAGCCTGAAGGACCAACCCGACATGAGCAGGAAACTCCTTTTTTAACCTGCGGAATAAAGAGATTTCTTTATCGGTACACTGAGAGTCCTCCATGTCTATCCTGATAAAATTATTTTTTTCTGCTGCTTTTTGAACAATTTCGCGGATGTTCCTGAAGCAGATCTCCTCATCGAGGAGCAATCCAAACATGCTTGGCTTCAGGGAGTAGTTGCCGTCCAGTTTTTCCTTTTCTATGCGATCGATAATGTTCAGGTAAGCATCTTTATTTCTTTCAGCTTCATCGAGCCGGGTGATGAATTCCCCTAATAAATCAAGGGTGAATTTTATCCCTTTATCATTCAGATCCCTACAGACCTTGATCGCATCCTCAATGGTTTCTCCTGCAATATATTTTTTTGAAAAAACCCACACCAGCTTTTTCGGCATATAGGGAAGAAGAAATGTGATGAGTTGATTAACCATAAATATTTGTTTTTGATTTGAATAAGGCTGATGCAAAGGTAATACATCGAATAAATATTTGTGATTCATCAGATTAATTTTTAACTTTGCGGGCTTTTTCAAGGAAGTTGAATCATCTGGAACAATATATTATTCCTTTCGGGGGATTGAAACCCGGACATCATGCATTTGATTTCGTGGTCGATAATGTGTTCTTTGATCAGTTTGAGCATACTGAAATAAAGTCAGGTACTGTTGCCGTTCATGTTGACATGGAACGGGAGGAAAGGATGATGGTTCTTGATTTTACCATCTTTGGTAAAGTTACCTTGCCATGCGACCGTTGCCTTGAACCATTGAAAATTGCCGTTGAGGGTAAGGAAAAGCTGATTGTGAAACTGGGAGATCATTATGAAGAAGAAAGCGAATTAGTGGAGATTATCCCCGAAACCGACAAGCTTTTTGATATCAGTTCTTATTTGTACGAATATTTGCATTTGCTGCTACCGGCAAAACGGGTTCATCCTGATGATGAGAACGGGCAAAGTACCTGTGATCCGGCAGTAATGAATAAATTGAAAGAACTAGATGAGCAGCATGTTCCCGACCCACGTTGGGAAGCTCTGAATAAATTGAAGCACAATTCTTAATTATTAATTTTTAATTGAAATAAAATGCCACATCCTAAGCGAAAAATCTCGAATACCCGCAGAGATAAAAGAAGGACTCATGACAAGGCTATTGCCCCGACTGTTTCATTATGTTCACATTGCGGAGCACCGGTATTGTATCACAGGGTATGTCCGGAATGCGGTTATTACAGAGGAAAGCAAGCCATAGTGAAAGCGGCTGCCGAGTAAAATTGTTTCACCAATTTTTGGGTAATGAAAATCGGTTTAGATGTCCTTGGTGGCGATTTCGCGCCGAAAGCTGCTTTACATGGTGCCATCATGGCCCAGAAAGAGCTCCCGGAATCAGATATCATTGTACTGATTGGCGACAAAGAACAGATTCTTAATTTTCTTAAGGAAGAGAAAGTAAGTGCCGATAAGTTTGAGATCGTGGATGCTCCCGATCTCATCGAAATGGATGAGCAGCCAACCAAGGCTTTAATTAATAAGCCTAATTCAAGTATTTCTGTTGGATTCCGGATGCTCAAACATAAAGAAATCCATGCTTTTACCAGTGCAGGAAGCAGCGGAGCCATGATGGTAGGTTCAATTTATAGCGTAAATACCATACAGGGTATTATCCGCCCCAGTTCCCCTGCCTATATTCCAAAAGAAAACGGAGGGTCAACGGTTTTAATCGATGTCGGCACTAATCCTGATGCCAAACCCGATGTAATGTACCAGTTTGGATTGTTAGGATCGATCTTCGCAGAACATGTTTTTCATGTCAAAAACCCCAGGGTCGGATTATTGAATATAGGTTCCGAAGAAAAGAAAGGCAGCCTCACCACCCAGTCGGCATTCCAGCTGATGAAGGATTCTAAGGATTATAATTTTGTGGGTAATGTCGAAGGTCGTGAACTTTTCCGCGATAACGTGGATGTCATCGTCTGCGATGGTTTTGTCGGTAATATCGTACTCAAGCAGGTTGAAGCCATGTACCGTGTACTGGCAAAACGCGGTATCAAGGATACCTACCTGGATCGTTTCAATTATGAAAACTATGGAGGAACGCCGATTCTTGGCGTGAATTCTACCGTTATTGTCGGACATGGCATCTCCAACAGCAATGCCATCCGCCAGATGATCATGATGACCAAGGAAGTTCACGAAGCAAAACTATCACAAAGGATAAAACATGCTCTTGAGCGTTATTCCATCAACAACAGATAAATAATCATGACAAAGTTGAGAGCCAAAATTGCAGGTATTCATGCCTGGGTTCCTCCTTATATTCTTTCCAACAAGGAACTGGAAGCCATGGTGGAAACTACCGATGAATGGATCATGAGCCGTACGGGGATTAAGGAACGTCATATTCTGAAAGGTGAAGGACTCGGAACTTCCGATATGGCTGCTGAAGCAGTGAAGGGTTTACTGGAAAAGACCGGTACATCCCCTGACGAAATCCAGCTTGTGATCTGTGCTACCGTTACCCCCGACATGATGTTCCCGGCTACTGCCAATATTATCAGCGATAAGGCAGGAATAAAAAACGCCTTCAGTTTCGACATCAATGCAGCCTGTTCAGGTTTGCTTTTTGCCCTGATCACTGCTTCCAAATATGTGGAATCAGGCTTGTTTCAGAAAGTGATCGTGGTGGGAGCCGATAAAATGTCATCCATTACCGATTATACGAACCGGGAAACCTGCGTGTTGTTTGGGGATGGTGCTGGAGCGTTACTACTGGAACCGACGACCGAAGATGTCGGGATCATGGATTCCATCGCGGGAGCAGATGGTTCAGGAAGGGTTCATCTGCACATGAAAGCCGGGGGATCAGTGAAACCACCTTCTCATGAGACCGTCGATGCCAAAGAACATTTTATTTACCAGGAGGGACAACCGGTTTTCAAATTTGCTGTGACCCGGATGGCGGATGTTTCGGCCGAGATCATGGAAAGGAATAATTTAACAGCTGACGATATTGCCTTTCTTGTCCCTCACCAGGCCAATCTCCGCATCATTGATGCCACTGCCCGCCGCATGGGCTTAGGCAAAGAAAAGGTGATGATCAACATCGACCGCTACGGCAACACCACCGATGCCACAATTCCATTGTGCCTATGGGAATGGGAAAGCAAACTCAAAAAAGGAGATAACATTATCCTTGCTGCCTTCGGCGGAGGATTCACCTGGGGTTCTGTCTGGTTAAAGTGGGGGTATTAGTAAATATTTTTCCATCCCTTTGAGGCAGTACTGCCGATAACCTTTTTTGCTAAAAAATACTAACAAACAAGTTACCAATAAACCTTTAATGCTTCCTTCCTCTCCAGAACGGAGAGATGGATGAGTAACGTTACTCTTTCAGTAGTTTCCCATACCAGGTAACGGAATCACTGACCAGGACCAGGAAATAGAAACCACGGGAAAGGGGCTGAACATTCAGGCTGAGGGTGTTTCCGCTAAGGGTGATCTCAGGAGTGAATTGGGTTCCGTTCACGGAAACCAGGGTTAGCTGATAGTTTTTTCCATGCAGTTGGGATGGAAGATCGAGTTGGCAATTATCTGAAGCCGGATTCGGGTAAATGTACAATTTTTCAGCACTGGCACTTTCTTCTTCAAACCCTACCGGATAACCCCAGATTTCATAAGCAAATTCAGGATGATCAATGAAGGGGTTGCGGTTATGCTGGATGCCATAAACGGCATTGTTACGGTCGGTTTCTTTCTGGGAAACAGGGTCTATTCCGCTCCAGTGCAGCATCATCTGCAAAGCCCAGGATTTAAGCTGGGATTTATTGGTCATGTCGGTCACATCCCATCCGGCGTCTTCGGTATAATAACGTGTTGACATGTAGAAATAAGTCCGGGCAAAATCACCTTTATATTCATCGCGGGGTTCAAACACCACACCGGAATAGCCCGGCCAGTTACAGGAACCCAGTTTGCTGCCATTCAGTGAAGTCCAGGTGGGCGAAGTGACCGTACCAAAAGGGTAATTATCCCGGCGGTTGTTCACATAACCGTCGGTGGGATAAAGATGAAAAATATCCGAATTCATGGGTGGCTGATCATTGAACCAGCTTTTGGGCCAGGAATGTTCACGGTTATAGCAATCGCCTTCCCCGTTATAGTTTCCGCATTGATCAGATCCGAAATGATAGATATAAGGAGGATTGCCGTCGGGGGTCCCATCCGGAATGTCGGAATACATATCCCATACCGTGCCATTGGGTTTATCATCGGTAGTCTGGAAGGCAGTCCATAAATAATCATAGGACTTAACGGTATGATTTTTAATGATGTTATGCAAAGCAGCCTGAAGTTGAGTTCCGCTTAAACCATTCGCAGGATCATAATAACCCGGAGGGATTTGTCCTGAAGCATGAAAGAATAATAAAGAAATAAGCAAAAATGGAAGCAGGAAGGCTTTCTTCATATGAAAATATGTATTTTTTTGCAAAGGTACGAAAACCGCTCACTTACTCAAAGCCTTCAATCGTAAATCTGAAATCCTGCCTGCCTGCAGGTGTAAATCGTAAATGATCAGCGTCCTGACATCAGGTTTGGCTTCTGACATAATGAGGCATCTCAAAGGGGATTTCAAGCGAGAATTCAATGATGCCTTTAAAAACTTTACCATCCATCCAGGGTGACTGGTAAATGATCTTCTTCTTCCCCTTTTTCTCAATGGTGTAAACATTTTTCTGATGGGTGGTCATGATCTCTCTGATCTTTTCACGGGACCTCTCTGAATGACAATCCTTCAGGTTTCTGCCGATCAGTCCAGCACCCCCGTCTTTTGCATAATTAGCCTTGGCTTTTTCATTCATGTAGATTACAGTTGCCTGTGCATCACAGACGATGACATTGCCGTCGAGTTTTTCTATCCATTCCATTGGCTGAGAATTTGAATTTTGTAAAGTGACAGAGTAACAAAGTAACAAAGTGACAAAGGAACGATTTTTTTACGATTTGCTAATGTTGGTTTAATTGTAACCTTAGCCATACAGTTGCATCTAATCACCAAATATTAAAGACATGACAACATCAGATATCAAAAGACTTTACAGATCAAGAAAAGACCGTGTTCTGGGTGGTGTTTGTGCCGGGATTGGCAGTTATTTCAATGTTGATCCCGTGCTGATCCGCGTGGCCTGGGCAGTCGCTTTCTTTGCCGGTGGCGTCGGATTCCTGGCCTATCTGCTGGCCTGGATCATTGTTCCGGAAGAACCATATACAAGTTAGCGAGCTGGTGAGATGGTGAGTTTCTTACTCGCTAATTCACCAGCTCACCATCTCACCATCTCACCATCTTTCCCAATGTATCTTCTCTTCCCTGAATTTGTCTTTGGGTTGTTCTTTTCCTGCCGGATGGCCGATGGGAATGATTGCAAACGGAATGACAGGCGTTGGCAGGTTTAGTATTTTTCTGACATGATTTTCTCTTTCAGGGTAAGGATATAGCGCACTCCATACTGCTCCCAAATTCATGGCTTCAGTGGCCAGCAAAATGTTTTCTGTGGCTGCGGCTGCATCCTGGTACCATAAATCAGTAGCTCCTTGTTGAAGATCAATGGTGGTATCGCCGCATACGATGACGGCTGCTCCTGCCTTGAACAGCATTTTCGTGTAAGGAAGTCCTTCTCCGAGGGAATCCAGGATTTTTCGTTCAGTTATCGCTACAAACGCCCAGGGCTGACGGTTCCGGGCAGAAGGAGCGGCCATGGCAGCTTTTAATAAGACCAATAAATTATCTTTATCGATAGGTTCTCCGGTAAAAGTCCTGACACTTTTCCGGTTGAAGATATTTTCGAGGACAATTCTGAGTTTATCTTTCATTGTAAAAGGGTTTACGTGGTAAATTTAAATAATTTCCGCTTGAACAAATTTATAAAACCATAGATTATTGTTTTTGAAATGACCTATGTGGCTGGTTTAAAGAATTATTTGTAATTTTGCACGCCTTTTTACAAATATGAAAACGAAATACCCTGAATACAAAAACCTCGACCTGACCCGGATCGGACAAGAAATCCAATCCTACTGGCAGCTGCATGGCACGTTTGAAAAGAGCCTGAAAAAAACCGAAGGCCATCCTCCATTTATATTTTACGAAGGACCTCCTTCGGCCAATGGAACTCCAGGAATACATCATGTGATGGCCAGGGCCATTAAAGATATTTTCTGCCGTTACAAGACCATGAAAGGGTTCTATGTGAAACGCAAGGCTGGCTGGGATACCCATGGTCTTCCGATCGAGATCGGGGTGGAAAAGAAACTGGGTATTACTAAAGAGGATATCGGGAAATCGATTTCCATTGAAGACTATAACAGGGAATGCCGCACAGAGGTCATGAAGTATAAGGATCTCTGGGATGAACTCACCCTCCTGATGGGCTATTGGCTGAACCTTGATGAACCGTATATTACTTACGAAAATAAGTACATTGAAAGTGTATGGTACCTGCTGAGCAAACTGTATGAAAAAGGTTTGCTTTATAAAGGATATACCATTCAACCCTATTCACCCGCTGCCGGAACCGGCCTCAGCACCCATGAATTAAATCAGCCTGGGACTTATAAAATGGTGAAGGATAATACCGTGGTTGCCCAGTTTAAAGTATTACGGGATGCGGGGTCCGAGTTTCTTTTTTATGATCTTTTTGGTGAACTTTATATTCTGGCCTGGACAACAACTCCCTGGACCCTGCCTTCGAATACAGGACTGGCCATGGGCAAAAATATTACATATGTTCTGGTAAAGACATTCAATCCTTATACCTACACTGAGCAAACCGTTGTTCTGGCCAAAGAACTGCTGCACCAATATTTCCCTGAAAAGAACAGTGCACTTGAACTGGAAAATTACCATGAAGGAGATAAAAACATTCCTTACCAGGTGGTAGCTGAATATCAGGGTGAACAGTTTGAGGGGTTGCGGTTTGAACAATTGCTTCCCTATGCACAGCCTGAGGAGGGTGATCCTTTCCGCATTGTTCTCGGTGATTTCGTGACCACCGAAGACGGAACCGGTATTGTACATATTGCGCCCAGCTTCGGGGCCGACGATTTCAGGGTCGGCAGACAATACGGACTTGGCTCCCTTACCCTCGTTGACAAGCAGGGAAAATTTACAGAACAGATGGGTGAATTTGCCGGTCGCTATGTCAAGCCTGAATATGATTCCGATTGCGTGGCAGGGAATTGCCCTCCGGTAGATATTGACATCATTGTGAAGCTGAAGCATGAGAACAAGGCTTTCAAATCAGAAAAATACGAACATTCTTACCCGCATTGCTGGAGGACTGATAAACCCATCCTGTATTACCCGCTTGATTCCTGGTTTATCCGTACCACGGCCTACAAGGACCAGATGATCGCTCTCAACAAGACCATCAACTGGAAGCCGGAATCCACAGGTACCGGCCGTTTTGGCAACTGGCTTGAAAATCTGGTGGACTGGAACCTCAGCCGGTCGCGCTTCTGGGGCACTCCTCTGCCAATCTGGAGAGCAGAGGATGGAAAGACCGAAATCTGTATTGGCTCGGTAGAGCAGTTGAAAAAAGAAGTGGAGAAAGCGGTTCAGTCAGGTGTGATGAAGACAAATCCACTGGATAAATTTCTTCCAGGAGACACTTCCAACGGCAACTACCACACCTTTGACCTTCACCGTCCGTTTGTCGATGATATTATTCTTGTTTCTGATACAGGACTGCCCATGTTCCGTGAACCTGACCTGATCGATGTCTGGTTTGATTCAGGTGCTATGCCTTATTCGCAGTATCATTATCCGTTTGAACATACATTGAAGCTGGAAGATTATTTTCCGGCTGATTTTATTGCAGAAGGAGTGGATCAGACCCGGGGATGGTTTTTTACCCTCCATGCCATTGCAGTGATGTTGTTCGATGGGGTTTCATACAAAACCTGCGTTTCCAACGGCCTTGTCCTGGATAAAAACGGCAATAAAATGTCGAAACGACTGGGCAATGCCGTAGATCCATTCGAGACCATCCGGAAATATGGTCCTGATGCTACGCGCTGGTATCTGATTACCAATTCTCAACCCTGGGACAACCTGAAATTTGATCTGGAAGGAATAGCAGAAGTACAACGGAAATTCTTCGGAACCCTGCATAATACCTATGCTTTTTTCTCGCTGTACGCCAATATTGACGGATTTAAATATTCGGAAGCGGAAACTCCATTGGAAAACAGACCTGAAATCGACCGCTGGATCCTATCAGAATTGAATTCCCTAATCCGGGTAGTGGAAGAAGCCTATGCTGATTATGAGCCCACTAAAGCTGGCAGAGCCATTGCTGCCTTTGTTGATGAGCATCTGAGTAATTGGTATGTGCGACTTTGCCGCCGCCGTTTCTGGAAAGGCGATTATTCAAGCGATAAAATATCGGCCTACCAGACTTTATACCGCTGTCTGGAAACCATCTCAAGGCTTGCAGCGCCCATTGCTCCTTTTTTTATGGAGCGATTGTTTCTTGATCTGAATACTGTCACCGGACGACAGATGGCTGATTCAGTTCATCTGTCAGATTTTCCGGTAACAGATGAGTCGATGATCGACAAAGAACTGGAGGAGCGGATGGAACTGGCACAGCGGGTATCATCCATGGTGTTAAGTATCCGTAAAAAGATGAATATCCGGGTCAGGCAACCCTTGAATAAAATACTCATCCCATTGCTGGGCGAACGTTTGAAAGACCAGCTGGAAGCCGTGAAAAACCTGGTTCTTTCTGAGGTCAATGTGAAAGAAATGGAATATATCAGCGATACAGCCGGAATCCTGGTAAAAAAGCTGAAACCTGATTTTAAAAAGCTGGGACCCCGTTATGGAAAGTTGATGAAACAGTTAGCCGAACAGCTTGCCTTGTTGGGACAATCTGAAATTCTGTCGCTGGAGAAAGACGGGAAAATCTTGATTTCATTGGATGGACAAAATGCGGAAGTATTGCTTGAGGATGTGGAAATTCTTTCAGAAGATATTCCCGGATGGCAGGTTGCATCAATGGGAAACCTGACCGTGGCCCTGGATATCACCATCAGTCCCGAATTATTGCGGGAAGGTCTTGCCCGGGAAGTGATCAACAGAATACAGAACATCCGAAAAGACAAGGGATTTGAAGTTACAGATAAAATTATTGTTAAAATTCAATCACAGCCGGAACTTGATTTGGCAGTGAATAACAATATTTCCTATATTTGCTCGGAAACTTTAGCTCAATCGTTTGATATTGCAGATTCGGTTGAGGGTGAAGACTTGGTCTCCATTGAACTAACAGATACGCTGAAAACGAATATATCAATCAGGAGGATTGATTAAGAAACTAACGACATGAAAGGTACTTTCTGTCGTTCTTTATTTAAAGCTAGTATCATTTATTGCATTAAAAATGTTAGGTATGAAAAAAGCAGCAGGAACCGTAGAAAAGGAAAAAACCAGATATTCTGATGAGGAACTCGAAGAATTTCGTCAGATCATCCTGAAAAAGCTGGAGAAAGCCCACAATGATTTAAAATTATTGACAGAGTCGTATACCACAGGTAATGATCACGACACCAACGACACTTCTCCTACATTTAAAGTATTGGAAGAAGGGTATCAGGTATTTTCCAAGGAAGAAAACAGCAAATTTGCTGCCCGTCAGGAAAAATTTATAAAATCCCTCGAGAATGCGCTTATCCGTATTGAAAATAAAACTTATGGAATTTGTCGGGTAACCGGCAAGCTTATTCCCAAGGACCGCTTACGTATTGTTCCCCATGCAACCTTAAGTATGGAAGCTAAACTGGTTCAAACCCATGTGGCAACGCCCCCCAGGCCGCTTGATCCCGATCTGGAATAATCTTTAATCAAGGAATTTTGAAAAAAGCTGTTTTTATTGTTTTCCTGATTCTGATTCTTGATCAGGCATTAAAGATATGGGTCAAGACTTCCATGTACATGGGAGAAAGTCATGCTATTCTGGGTCAGTGGTTCTTTATCAATTTTACGGAAAACGAAGGGATGGCTTTCGGAATGAAACTTGGTTTCAGTTTCGGGAAATTGTTGCTGAGTCTCTTTCGTATTATTGCCGTGATCCTGATCGGGATCTGGCTCTATATCTCTGTGAAAAAAGGCGCAGGGAATCTTTTAATCATCTGTATTTCCCTTATTCTTGCCGGGGCGATGGGCAACATTATCGACTCCGCCTTTTATGGGCTTATCTTCAATGAAAGTACGTATATACAAGTAGCCACTTTCTTTCCAAAAGAAGGGGGCTATGGGACTTTTCTGCACGGAAAAGTAGTGGATATGCTGTACTTTCCTATTATCGAAACCCATTATCCTCAATGGTTTCCCTGGGTAGGGGGACAACAGTTTATCTTTTTCAGCCCGGTGTTTAATATTGCAGACTCAGCAATTACAACCGGTGTTTCAATGTTGATTGTTTTCCAGAAAAAAATCTTTACTTCACCCAGGGCGGTTTAGGCGGGGATTTATGTTTTTTGGGTGCTTTTGCCTTTTTAGGTTTTTGGGGTGTGGATGGTTTCTGGGGTGCCTTTGGTTTTTCAGGATGTTTCGGTGCTGAAGGCGGCTTTGGCGCTGAAGGAGGTCTTGGTGCTGAAGGCGGCTTTGGTGGTGATGGTGGATAAGGAGGTTCTATGGGTTCCTGTAACCCTGGGCCAGCTGTAAGGAAAAATGAAGACGAGGCCTGAAGACTACTCAGGCAGAGACTGATACAAAAAATCAGGGTTAGTAATAAGATAGGTCTTTTCATAAGTCAGATAAATAATTTTATAAAGGTATAACAATTCCGGGTTATTTTACACGAATTGTGCGGCCGATTTTAAGATTTGTGTTTGGTTTGATTTTATTCATGGCACAAATTTCTTTCACACTGGTCCGGTATTTTTTTGATAATTTTCCCAGGGTATCCCCATTTTTAATTTTATAATAAATGGCATTTTCAACGAAATCATTGGGATAAAACACCCTTCGGGTGATAGGGAAAGTGTTGGAAATTAATTTCTGATTATCGTAATCAATCAAGCGCAGCGGATCGAGGGGTACATCCTTATATCTGATCTCAAAATGAAGATGTGGTCCCCGGCTTCGCCCGGTCGAACCTCCAAGGGCAATTGGATCACCTGATTTTATCACCTGGTTGACTTTTACATTTATTTTGGAAAGATGTGCGTAATAGGTTTCGAGTCCGTTATGATGACGGATAATGACCAGATATCCGAATCCTCCGCGGTTATATTTTGCATATCGGACAACGCCGTTAAAAGCGGCTCTTACAGTATCCCCCTTATTCAGTTTAATGTCTAATCCTTTATGCGTGTACATGAATCCCCTGAAGAGCTTACCGTAAATAGGCATGGTAAAACAGCGTTCTGACGAGGTAAGCATCAACACGGTATCTTTTATTGAGTCAGGTTTGTTGCGGTAGGCGAAAATCTGATCATTGATCCATTGATTACTGAATAAGCCGGTAGAATCTTCATCGGCAATCATCATCACAGGTTCATCCTGAAGGTATTCCCAGGTAAAATTTTTATAAAGCAGAACAGGGCCGTTCGGGGTTTCTACTGTATCGATGATGGCATCGACATTACGCTGGGAAAAACCAGATAAGGGTAAAACAACAAGAACAAATATCCAGATTTTTAACAACTTCATGATAGTAACGTTAGGTACATTCATTTATAAACGGCAAAACTAAAGTAAAATTTTCGCTCATCAAACATTTAATCAAGCAGATATTTTATATTTGCATAAATATTCAAGCCTGTTATGGAAGGAACAAAAAGTGGTAAAATATCTCAGATTATCGGTCCTGTTATAGATGTTGTTTTTGATGAAAAAACAACCTTGCCAAATATTTATGATGCCCTGGAAGTAAAGAAAGAAAACGGGGAAGTTGTGATTCTGGAATGCCAGTATGATATCGGTGAAAATACCATCCGGACCATTGCCATGGATTCTACCGACGGTCTGCGCCGGGGAATGAATGTATCTGACCTGGGGGCACCCATTTCGATGCCCATAGGCGATCAGATCCGTGGGCGCCTTTTTAATGTGATTGGCAAGCCTATCGATGGTTTATCCCCTGTTGCCCCTCAGCCTAGTTATCCCATTCACCGAGAACCTCCTTTATTTGAGCAGTTAAGTACACAAAATGAAGTACTGTTTACCGGGATTAAAGTGATCGACCTGATTGAGCCCTATGCCAAGGGCGGAAAGATTGGTTTGTTTGGTGGCGCCGGTGTCGGGAAGACGGTTATCATCATGGAACTGATCAATAACATTGCCAAAAAATATTCCGGACTATCGGTTTTCGGAGGAGTTGGAGAACGTACCCGTGAAGGAAATGATCTTTTACGGGAAATGATAGAGTCGGGGGTTATCCGTTATGGAGACGCCTTTCAGGAAGATATGGAAAAAGGAGGCTGGGATCTCTCAAAAGTGGACCCGGAGGAATTGTTAAAATCGCAAGCCACCCTTGTTTTCGGACAGATGAATGAACCTCCCGGAGCCCGTGCTCGCGTGGCTTTATCCGGACTTACTCTGGCAGAGTATTTCCGCGACGGGGATGAACAAACCGGTGGCCGTGACATCCTTTTCTTCATTGATAATATTTTCCGTTTTACCCAGGCTGGGATGGAGGTATCCGCCATGCTCGGACGCATGCCCTCAGCCGTGGGTTATCAGCCAACCCTGGCAACGGAAATGGGAATTATGCAGGAAAGGATCACTTCTACAAAACGCGGATCCATTACTTCGGTGCAGGCAGTTTATGTTCCTGCTGACGACCTTACCGATCCTGCTCCTGCAACAACTTTTGCCCATCTTGATGCAACTACCGTATTAAGCCGGAAAATTTCAGAGCTCGGGATTTATCCTGCCGTTGACCCCCTGGATTCCACATCCCGTATCCTGACACCCGACGTTGTCGGGCAAGAACATTATGATACAGCTCAGCGGGTTAAAAGAACGTTGCAGCGTTATAAAGAACTTCAGGATATCATTGCTATCCTTGGTATGGATGAATTATCGGATGAAGATAAGCTGATTGTTTCGCGGGCACGTCGTGTACAGCGTTTCCTCTCCCAGCCTTTCCATGTGGCCGAACAGTTTACCGGAATTCCGGGAACTTTTGTGAATATTGAAGACACCATCAAGGGTTTTAACATGATCATGGATGGGGAAGTGGATGAATACCCGGAATCAGCCTTTAACTTGGTTGGAACGATAGAAGAAGCCATAGAGAAAGGCAAACGGATGTTAGCCGAAAGTAAATAGCAAATGAAAGTTGAAATTATAAGCCCGGATGCCGTACTTTTCACCGGCGATACTGTTCATCTCGTTCAACTTCCCGGGATCGATGGTTCGTTTGAAGTCCTGACTAACCATGCTCCCCTGATCTCCGTTCTTCGTAAAGGCAGGATTAAACTCTTGAATAGTGGTGAAAAAGAAGAACATTTTATCGACATCAAAGGGGGAGTAATCGAAGTGCTGAACAATAAAGTACTTATTCTGGCGGAATAAGAAGCAATGGTAACGATTGTCTATGAAAATCCGGAATTTATCCTATGTTTTTATTTTTATCATTCTCTCTGGAACCGGTTGTTATAAAAATGAACCTGTCCCTTCCGCTGATTTTATTTATGCGGGTAATAATCAGTTCAAAATTCCCTGCACAGTTATATTCACTAATCAGGCTGTAAATTCATTTTCCTGGGAGTGGAGGTTCGGGGATGACTCAACATCGACACTCAAAGATCCCCTTCATACTTATACAAAGCCTGGAACCTATGCGATATATTTCCGTGCTTACACGGAAAGCCGCAAAGAGTGGGCATCACAACTTAAAGAAATCGTAATTAAAGATACCTTGCGCTAGGCTGGAAGGGGATTAAAAGAATTTAATCCGGTTATCTTCTATCTTGGCAATTTTCTTCAGGTAAGTGTAAGTTGAACTGCTGACTCTATTGCTGAACGCCTGCTGCAACTGCATGTTTTCATAAGTGAAGTCATCCTTTGCAGGAGCTTCACTGATTTCATCGATAATCAAGTAATAAGCACCAAAATTTCCCAAAAGCGGGCCGTAAAATTCTCCTTTTTTAAGCGTGAATATTTGTCCCAGCACGATAGGCTCTCTGCCCAGGGCCGAACGGCCAAATCCTGTAAATGTAAGAACCGTAGTGTCAACTTTGGCGTTATATTTCGCAGCCAGAGCGTAAAGATCTTTAGTGCCGGCATCCTTTTTCATATTTTCGGCGAGAAGTTCAACTTTCCTGTAATTTTTTACGGCAGGTTCTATATTCAATTTCACAGCTTCCAGGGGTTGCTGACCTTTAACGGAGATTTTTTTCAGGACGGCCACGGCATATTTTCCTGAAAGGTCGAAAACCGGTGAAACGTCACCAACTTTAGTATTTTCCGTATAAGCCCATCTTACCATTTCTCTGGCAGTAGGTAAACCCATTACATAATAATCCATTTCTTTGACATTAGAAGCCTGCTTTTTTTGAAGGCCTGCTTTGATCGCAGATTTTTCGAACGTTTCAGGAGTTTTATTCTGGCCTGCAAATGCGCTTGCCTGCATATAAGTGTCCTGATAGGTCTGGTTACTTGGCTCTATGGCACGGGCAAGAACAGCAGTTTTAACTTTTTTAACCGGTTTGGTTTTATTGGTAAGCTGGAAAATAGTATATCCGATTCTTGTTTCCAGTATTTTAATATCCTTTGGCTTCATTTCCATTCCGGATTTAAAAAATGGTTCGAAATTCGGATTGCCATCGGTAAACCATTTCAGATCACCCCCATCTTCTTTGGCAGAAGGATAATCGGATACAATTTTTGCCAGGTTGGCAAATTGTTCCGGGTTTTTCTTTAAGATGACCAGGAGACTATCTGCCTTGATTTTAGCTTGTTCCTTCGTCCGTTTGATTTCTTCATTTCCAAGTCCGGAATAAGAGACAAGGATTTGTGAACCGCTCATGGAATCGGGGCGTTCCTGTATGGCGATTAATTTTCCCATATACCAGGTATTATTGAACTCAAATGGAGCGACAATGGTTCCTGGTGTTGAGTTGAACATGAGAGAATCAAGTTTGCCGGGAAGGCTGCCTTTTTTCAGGTAATTACTATCGTATTTATTGTCAGAATTGGCATTGGTAAAATTCACCACATCCGTTGCTCCCAGGAAATCTTTAAATAACAAGGCAACGTCTTCAGCTGTTTTTTTACGGTCAGCAGTGGAAGGAATCACTTCGAAAAGGATATAATCAAGGTCGCGATAGGCCTCATCGTTAAAAAAGAAACCTTTATTCTTATCATAAAATTTTTGATAATCTGCATCAGTCAGTTTAACGAGACTATCGGAAATGGCAAAGACAGAAGGAGATACAAAACGGACTTTAAGAGATTTAGCCTGTTGGGCATATGTTTTTTGAAGAAATGCCTTGGGTTGATAATAGGCCTTGGATAGAAGATTATTGAATTTGGTCTCCAGCCGGTCATCTTTAATGGCTTTTTCAAATAATAACCATTGATCCCTGGCTTTGGGTTCCATTTTGTCGAGATTCTTCAGGTAATTGATGACCAAAGCGGGGTCATATTGTCCCGTTTTGGGATCCTTGAAATATTGCAGGATATAGCGATGTGGTTGTTTGCCTTGTACCTGGTCAAACAATTCTTCAGGAGATACAGTCAGTCCGAGTTGTTCAAATTCATCACCCATCAGGATTTGTTTGACCAATAAATCCCAGGTGCTTTCACGGATAGCAAATGTTTCCTGATCCGTGACTTTGTCGTTACCTGAATTTTGTTTCTGAGCCTCAATGGTCTCGTCGACTTTTTTGCTGAACTCTACGTATGGGATTTGCTCGCCGTTTACAGATCCGATGTTATTCGTTCCTTTGGCCTGTTTCTTTCCAAAGTCCCCGATTACAAAGGCAGCAATAGCTACACCAATAATAATGACAGCAAGTCCTGAGTGCTTTCTGATTTTTCCAATAATCGCCATTCTACAAGATTTTATTTTAAAACAGGGTGCAAAAGTAGGGATAATTCATGAAACTACAAAGTGTCTTTCTTTACTGTCATCTGCCCGCTTGGGTTTTTTATCAGGTAACGGGTAAACGACTCGTTTGATTCCATGCCATCCCCGAAAAGAACTTTATCTGGAGTTGTAATTTTTACCTTGACATCAGACCATATAGAGTGTCTGATTTCATCCCAGATAAGGTGTTCCGTATTCAGTTGTTTATTTTCTTTCTCATTGCGCACGATCACATTTCCGGTAGCTTCCATCGTTCGTTTTAATTCATCGCGCTTTCCGTAATTTCCTGTGATTGTTGAAGATACTTGTTTGATGGAGTCGTAGATATAGACTTTAAATCCTATGGGAAATTCCAGGTAGGATTTTTCTCCTGAATATCGTTTAAGCCAGGGGCTGGTCAGCCGTGCCTGAAGGTGTCCGGAATCACTGAAAACGACATCGATAATTCTGGCGGTCATCATGGGATCATTTTCCTTCGGATTTATGGCTGCGATAAAATCCTGCTTATGCGAACAGGCAGCAATGTTAAGGAGCAGAAATGTGCAGGCAGACAGAATCAGAAACCGGAAAGAAAATAATTTCAAGGCTAATAATACTTTCGTTTGACAAACCAGCGCTCATAGATTGAAAAACCAATAACCAGCTTGATGTAGCTCTCGCGGATAAGATCCGACTGAGTAGTCCCCCTGGTCCCCAACTGAGCACCTATATTCAACGCTGTTTTCATCCCACGGAGTGGGAGTCCGAATCCGATGGAGATGGCATATTCGCTAAGGGTTTTACCCCTGAGCTTCAGGTAGCTGTTGTCGTAAAAGAAACCAATGCGGTATCGAACGCGGCTGAGGTAATTTGTATAATTGTTTGCATTTGGGAGGAATTCAGCGCCAACGCTGATTTGCCAGCTGTCAACCAGGGAATCGCTCATGTCGAAAGCAGAGAATTTTTTCCAGTTTTGCCAGCGGAAATCAGCGCCCACGAGGAATTTATCTGTTTTTTCGATAGATAAACCTCCTCCGAACATGGTTGGAATAACGATATTTCCTTTATAGCCTTCGGCCATGGCAATGGTATCTTTAATGATTTCTGAATCGCTGGAGTTGAGCAGGAAAGATTGTGCGAGCATATTGGTTTTGGCACTCATGCGGGATGTATTGGCATAAACTGCTCCCAGATTCAGGAAGAGGTCATTTTTAAGTTTAGCCTTATACTGTATTCCAAAATTGAAATACAGGTCATTCATGATCACGTAATTGTCTACTTTGAAATTCATGGAATAAGCCGAATCGGGAAATAACACCATGGCCTGCCTGTCCATACTTCCGAAAAGGTAGGAAGCATTAACACCAATAGAAAGGTTTTTCACAATACGGAAGGCATTTCCCCAGAAGAAACGGTTGATGCCTCCGCTCCCTGAATAGATACGGAGTACCGAGCCAATACCATTATAAACTTCATAGTTTGCAACACTATAGCCGACATCGCTGAAAGGGACAAGTCCAAGGGTGGTATGCCACCATTTTGTAACAGGCATACCGAATAAAAGGTACCCAAGAGATGCATAATTCCGGTTGGCAGTCTGGTAATTGGAACTCAGTTTAACCATATCAATATTGAATCCCCCTTCAAAGACGAAAGAGGATGAATCAAAAGCCATGTATGATGCCGGATTGGAGTAATTGATGTGATAAGGGGAACTGAAGGAGTAACTGGTCTGACCCATGGAAAGGTTCCATGCATTATTGTTATCACTTAAATCGCCAATACCAAAACGGGAATATGGAGAAGCAATTCTTATCTGTGAGAACAAGGAAGAACTGATAAACAGAAACAGTAACAAAATTGGAAGTCGCAGGCTATTTGGCTTTATTGACATTAAATTCAAGAATTTGACAGAGTCCGTGTATGACGATATTTGGGAATGCAAAGATGCTAATTTTTAGCCGTTTATCAAAATATTTGAGATCACCCCCACTTAGGATGATCTTTAAATCCGGGAATTTTTTCTGATAAAGACTGGCAATTCCCTCAATTTCAACCATTGATCCATTCAATACTCCGGAAATAATAGATGCTTCTGTACTATTTCCGATAAGGTTTTTCTTTTCCTTAATAGAAATTAACGGGAGTTTTCCGGTAAAAGTATGCAAGGCCCGGAATCGCATTGAAATCCCCGGAGATATGGCGCCTCCCTGATACTCGTTCTGTGCGTTCACAAAATCGTAAGTAATGCAGCTGCCTGCATTTACAACCAATAAATTCTGATGGGGAAATATATGATTGGCCGCTACAGCCGCAGCAATCCTGTCCATTCCCAGGGTTTTCCCTGTCGTGTATTTATTGATTAAAGGGAGATTTGTATTTTCATCGAGCTCGATAAAGTAAAATTTCTTTGATAAAAATTTCCGGATAGAAACCGGAAAAGGTACAACAGAAGAGATAATACAATGACTGATCCCCGGGTGGTCATGGATAAAATCCCTGACGATCTTCAGTGAAATGGATGGAAACAACTTTACATCCAGGAGGCGTTCATGCTGAAATATGGCTAGCTTTTTATTGGTATTGCCTAAATCCAGAATCAGATACATTGATTTACGATTTACGCCCGCCTACCGGCAGGCAGGATTTACGATTTCAATTCATTATTGATGGTTGGGGTGATACGGTAAATCCTTACAATCGTCAATCTGAAATCTAAAACCGTAAATAAGGACAAAGGTATTGGTTTTTTCAAAAAACTTCGTAATTTTGCCGTCCCTTATTCAAAGAAGGCATCGTAGCTCAGATGGTAGAGCAGAGGACTGAAAATCCTTGTGTCACTGGTTCGATTCCGGTCGATGCCACCTCAGTTAAAAGAAAAAACCCTGATCCCTAAGCGTTTCAGGGTTTTTGTTTTTCCGGGATTAGGTAAGTTATTCCTCCAGGTATTTCGAAAATTTCTCGTCAATATGCTGATTGAACCATTTGTCAATCATCGATTTTCTGAACCTCCACTCTTTCCCGAGCTTGGCAGCCGGGATCTTTCCGCTTTGGGCCCAGGTATAGATCGTCTGAGGTTTCAGTTTTAAATAATTTGATACTTCCTCCAGGGTCATGATATCTTCCATATTCATTTCTTTAACATTTTCAGAACCGTTGCGGTGTCATAACCCAGGTTAATGGTTGAATCGGCCTTAGAAGCCTGATTGCTTTTCTCCTGTTTCTGATCCTCTTTCTTTGATGCCAGTTGTTCGACAGAATACACAATGGCAGTATAGAAGTTGCCTTCATATTTCCTGAAAATTTTAAACGTTTCTGTTTTCTCACACAGGAATGGACGGAGATTCCAGGCTAGCTGGATTCCTACAAAAACAAGGATGATGATCCATATCCTGAAAACGATTACGCCAACCTTGGGATAGATGTCTTTATTTTCACAGGCATATTTTAAGGCATCGATCATCAGCCGCATACCGAAAATACCTGCAAAAATGAAGATGGCTACATGCAGAAGCTGTAAAAAATGATAATTTCCTCCGGTGATCTGGAATACAATGACAATGGGAGCAAAAGAAATGGCAATTGCTGAGGTAAGAACCAATCCACTAAGGACAATGATGATCATTTGCCTTACACTCATTTTCGAACCCAAAACCTGCTGGATGATGAAAAATGAAGGAAAACAGATAATCATGGCTGAGAGAAAAAGGACAATGATCTTTATTCCGGCTGCCACAGACTGAACCAGGCTATGATAACTGCCCATGACCACACCGTAAAGAAAAGCAAAAATACAGATCATGATAATCTGGTTAATGATCAGGCGGTTGGATTGCCTGGTGTTGATCTCATTGAAGAAGGATTCCTTATTCTGGAAAATCTGAAAGACTTCCCTGATTCCGTTTAACTTTTTCATGGTGTTTTATTTTTATCGGACAAATATAATACAATATTGTTGTATTATACTATTTATTACTGTATTTTGTTGTTTAATGGTTTTTTATTAAAAAAAACATTTTCAATTTTACTCATGGTTTTTCCATGAACCCTTTTATCTTTGTTTCTTTTCTGCATTATATGGAAAGAAGAAAGGTATATTTCCTGAGCGGACTAATCCTAGTGGTCGCTGCTTTTTTCTCTGTCGGATACCTGCATCCGGACGAACATTTTCAAATCATCGAATTTGCGGGTTTAAAACTGCATCTTACAGAAAAAGTGAACCTTCCATGGGAATTTCATCATCAGATGCGTCCTGTTATACAGCCACTCATCGTAATTCTTGTATATCGCTTTTTTAGTTTGTTCGGGACGCCGGATCCTTTTTTTGTTGCATTTATCCTGAGATTACTCACAGCCGGTATTTCTTTCCTTGGGATGTGGATGATCTATCATGTTTATGAGAAGAAAATTGAAAACAATATTCTTCAGAAATGGTTTTTATTCCTGTCCTTTTTTCTTTGGTTCTTGTTTTTTATAGGAATCAGGTTCACCTCTGAAACCTGGTCGGGAAGTGTTTTTTTAATGGCCTTTGCATATCTTCAGAATAAAAGGCCGAAATTTTTCTGGCGGGATTATTTCCTGACGGGATTGTTACTGGGCTTGTCCTTCCTGTTTCGTTACCAGACGGGAATGTTGATCTTTGGATTGGGATTATGGCTTTTCATTATAAAAAGGGAAACTTTTTTGCGAATGGTAATTGTAGGATCAGGAATATTCCTGGTATTTGCGCTGGGTTTATTGCTGGACCGATGGTTTTATGGTGAATGGACGGTGACAGCCTGGAATTATTTCCGGGAGAATCTCTTGCTGGATAAAGTATCAGGATTTGGCATTCAGCCTTGGTATTTTTACGTTACAAGCACTTTTTGGGAAGGGATCCCCCCGTTCAGTTTGGTTTATATTGCCGCATTAATCTTGTTTTTCGTTTTCAGAAGAAAGGATATTTTAACCTGGACCTTATTCCCTTTCTTACTGATTCATTTTATGATCGGGCATAAGGAAATGCGGTTTATTTTTCCGATTCTTGGATTTTTACCGATTATCATTATCCAGGCAATTGACTTAGTCAGGCAGAAATGGATACCGGGTCTGTTGGGCAACAAGACTGTAAAATATACAGTAAAAATTTTCTGGTGGGCCAACCTGATCATGCTGCTGATCATTATAGTCACGCCTGTGGATAATGAGAATAAGCTGTTTCAGACCATTTACCGGGATTATCCGGGTAAGACGACGCTTTATTTTATCAAAGAAGATCCTTACCGCCGGGCATTGGATATTCATTTTTATAAAAGGAACAACCTGAAAATTGTAAGAGTTGATTCTGTTTCCCAGGTAAAAATAGTTCCAGGCAGCAAGAGTTTGCTTGTAATGAGAACCAATCCGGAAATAGAAGGTTTAAAATTAAACCGAAAATTAATTTATTGTTCCTTTCCGGATTGGATTAAGCATTTTAATTTCAATCATTGGATAGAGCGAACCCATTTCTGGTACGTCTATGAACTGGAAAAATAATCAACCAGGGTCACCGATCAACCTCAATCAGGCTGTCGAACAATTCTTTTGAAGCATTGACCTTATCCGCATTGCCATAAACGCAATAAGTATGCTGATCGGTCATATCCCTGATCATTTTTGCAAATCCACGGATATCGTTGACTTTTGTTGCAATCACGGCTTCACGGTCGCGCTGAAGGTCATCGGCGGAACGTTTGGTGAAGTAATAATACACAGCCTGATCGCCTCTTTGTACATTGGATTGAGGCATGTCCATCCCGGCAATGGTTCCGATAATATACCTGGTCATTACCGGCTCATTTGCTTCGAATTTTGTCAGGTAATCTGCAGCCCCTGCGTAAGTGTCAAATGTTTCTTTCAGGTTGGGATCCCGGTAGGAAGAGAAGTATATCATTCCGGTTGGTGAGATGCTGGCTCCAGCGCCATAAGCGCCACCCATAATACGTATCCTGGTTCTTAGCCAATCCCTGGAAAGGATCTGATTGAGAACGCGCATTTTTCCATCCCAGGAATACCCCAGTTTTTTGAAATTATATCCTTCATACACGTATTGTACCTTCGAGGCACTGCGGATTCCTTCATTTTTCTTGTTCAAAGTGAACTTCCAGTTTTGGTAGGCAGGTTTTCTCTCAGGCAGGGTGGAAACGAATTGAGCAAGACCTTTGTTATATACTTCGAGATCTTTGGTTGCACAGGTCGCGGAGGCAATCAGGTTCCCGGGGGTAAAAAGGAGGGCAGCAGTTTTTTTCAGGTTAGCGATGATCTGATCGGAATTCTTTTCAAATCCCTTAGTCAGCTCCGTGATAAACCAGTAATAATCCAGTCCGCCGGTCAATTCATTGAACATGCCTGAATTACTGAAGTATGATGGGAGGCGGGTAGCTGCAACACCAGCGCCTTCCTGTTTTTTGGAAGCTTCCAGTTGCGATTGGTGTCTTACCAGCAGGGTTTTTAGCCTTGCAGTATCGGTGAACTGGGTATTTATCAGGATTTCAGTGGAAAGTTCGAAGGTTTTGTCCATCTTATCTTTCATAGCAGAAGAAACCATGACGAATTTCGGAATGAGTTTGCCATCGTCGAGGTTTTCCAGGTAGGATCTCAGGGTAGTGTATTGCATTCCGGTATTGATGTTCATCGCTTTGTTCAGCTCCCCATAAGTATAATTCCCGGTATTCAATGAACCCAAAAGATTGGAAAGAAGGGAGGCATAAGGGATCAATTCCTGAGGCAGGGTTCTGACATCAAAATACAGACTGGTATAAATAATATCATTGGTAAACTCTTCATGGTGCAATACAGGGACACCTGCTAACTGTTTCTGGTTCACCCCGTACCATATGGCTTTGGGGTCGATATCCTTCAGGGTCAATAATGGGATGGTAGCCAGCGCCTCAGGTGTGTCTTCGCGTTTCTGAAAAGCGATCAGGTTCTGGGTTTCCGTAACCAGGGATGTCACAGCAGCAGCATCAAGCCTGGCCTTATAGGCATTCAATTCATCTTTGACCGCTTCATTCCTTTTCTTATCCAGTCCGGGGTCAGGAACCAGGGTCAGGAGGATGGAATGCGGGTTATTCACGAAATATTTTTTAATGATGGATTCGAGATAGTCGCTTGTCAGGGCTTTCTTAACTTCTGCCAGTGGCTTCTCATATTCCAGTCCGCGGAAAGGATCATCGGCAAAAAACCAGGCCGGATACATCTGCATCAGGAATACGAGTCCTTTCTGAACGTTATTGCCTTCTCTCAGACGGAATTCGGTACGGTTAAGCACGCCCTGGATCTCACTTTTATCCAGGCCTTTTTTCAGCACATCCTGAATGGTATTCATGACAATGTCGTAGAACTTGTGTTTATCTGCAGCTTTGGCATTCTGGACAGTAATTTGTATCACATTTTGCTTGTAGTTCGCCACGGACGCCGAAACATCCTGCCCGATCCCGGCATTCTGCAAAGCCAGGCGGACGGGTGCCGACTCCTGGTTGATTAGCAATTCGGTAATAATGTCCAGGGCCATATTTAGCGCTCCATCGGTATTATGTCCAGCCACCAGGGTAAGAGAAAGAAAAGTCTGGTCATTTAAGTCTGATCCTTCCATGACCGGATATGAAGCGGTAATGTCTTTCATGGCCGGGAAGGGTTTCTGATCTTCAATGGAAGTCCGGGACCCAGTCCGCGAAAATGCTGACAGATATTCCTTGTCGATGAAGGCAAGTTCCTTATCCATATCTGCATTGCCATAAAGAAGGATGTAACTGTTTTCGGGATGGTAGAAACGTTTGTGGAAATTCACAAAGGCATCCTGGGTAAGGGTGGGAATGGCAGCAGGATAACCTCCTGATTCGAATCCGTAACCATTATCAGGGAAAAGGTTTTTATAAATCTGGTAACTGAGTTCTTCATTTGGATCAGAGAAAGCGCCTTTCATTTCACCATATACAACTCCTTTATAAGTAACAGGGCTGTCTTTATCGGTTAATTCATAATGCCAGCCTTCCTGTTTTAAGATTCTGGGATCGCTATAAAGCAAAGGATTGAGAACGGCATCAAGATATACATTCATCAGGTTGAAGTAATCCTTCTCGTTCATGCTGGCTACGGGATAAAACGTGATATCCTTGCCGGTCATGGCATTCAGGAAGGTTTTCAGCGAACCCTTTGAAAGTACATCAAAAGGACTTTTCACCGGAAACTTTTTAGATCCGTTCAACACCGAATGTTCCAGGATATGCGGAGCACCGTTATCGGAAGCGGGAATTGTTTTAAACGCGATGCCAAACATCTTATTGGGATCATCAGCAGCGATTTTCATCAGTCTGGCTCCACTTTTCAGGTGTTCGAAATAATAACATTCGGCATTTACTTCACGGACAAACTTTTTTTCTATCAATTTGAATCCGTGATTGATTTCCTGTGCATTCAAGTTCGGCATCATCATAAAAAACATATAACTTAGGGTGGTCAGAATCGCAAATCTTTTAAAAAAGCGTTGCGCAAGAATTGTTTTTGTCTTTTCCATATTTTTTAGGGCTAAAATTTTTTCAGGCTATAAAAATACAGATAGAAAGAAATGTAGAATACAAAATTAGCCTTAATCCATCGGAAACTCGATATAGAGACCGGATCAGACGATCAAAATTTTAATAAGGCGTTTTATCCTGTTTTGTCTTCCACTCGGTAAACAGCTCAATGGATCTGGGGTGGAGGATCTGTTTGAAAATAAGTTCTCTTTCATCAGGGGGCTTTCCCATTTCCTCATATATGTGATTATCACGGAAACCAATATCCCTGGCATCATAGCGGGTGGAGCAATAATAAACGGTTTCGATATTTGCCCAATAAATAGCTGAAAGGCACATCGGACATGGTTCACAGGTTGCATATAGGACTGCGCCGGAAAGATCGAAATTTTCAAGATTTTTGCAGGCATTCCGGATGGCTACAATTTCTGCATGCGCCGTTGGGTCATGCTGTTCAATGACCCTGTTTCCCCCTTTACCGATGATTTTATTGTCTTTCACGATGACAGCGCCGAAGGGTCCTCCGATATTGTTTCTGACAGAATGAAAAGCTTGGCTGAATGCTTCGTTCAGAAATTCTTCATGCAGTTTCATAAGGGATCAAACATTTGAAAATATTCATTCAGAGTGATTATCTGCAACAAAAATAAGTCAAAATCATGGTTATTCTATCCAACTCCGATTTTATCTCTTAATTTTGATGTCCCAAATCTGTTAAAAACTAGAAGTATTTTGTCTGATCCGTTTACTCCAGTCCCATTATCCCGGCTTGTATTGTTAAGTCTTTCCGGCATCCGCAAGCAGCAATTTATGGGAATTCCATCGGGTTTGTTTTTTTATCCACAGAAAACAGACAACTTTCGTATGGTGCGTTATGGACAGATGCTGGCAACTCCGATCGGTGTGGCTGCCGGGCCTCATACACAGCTTGCCCTCAATATCGCAGCGGCATGGCTGTGCGGCGCCCGTTACATCGAGCTGAAAACTATTCAGACCCTGGATGAGCTGGAAGTTTCCAAGCCCTGCATCGACATGCAGGATGAAGGTTATAATTGCGAATGGTCGCAGGAGCTTAAAATAACGGAATCTTTTCAGGAATACCTTCATGCCTGGATACTGATCCATATTCTTCATCAGGAACTGCAACTCGAAGGACCATTGGGTACCCTGTTTAATATGAGTGTCGGTTATAACCTGGAAGGCATTCTGAAGGACAATGTACAATGGTTTTTTAACAAGATGCAGGATTGCAGTACGGAATTATCCAAAGCAAAAGATGAGATCCGCCGTATTTATCCAAGGATCGACACGCTTGAAATACCTTCCTGTATTTCCAATCACATCACCCTGAGCACCATGCATGGCTGTCCGCCGGATGAAATTGAAAAAATCGGGCTTTACCTGATCCATGAAAGGAAGCTGCATACCACGATCAAGCTGAATCCCACCTTGCTTGGTCCTGTTGAATTGCGAGGATTGCTTAACGATAGACTGGGATTCAAAACCGAAGTGCCTGACCTTGCTTTTGAGCATGATCTTAAATATCCTTTGGCAATTCAGCTCATTCATACCCTGAGCCGGGCTTCTGCAGAGGAAGGACTGCAATTCAGCGTAAAGCTGACGAATACCCTGGAAAGCAGGAATAACCGGAATGTATTCGGTGAAAAAGAAAGCATGATGTATTTGAGCGGAAGGGCGCTTCATCCCATAAGCATCCGTCTTGCACGCAAATTGCAAAATGATCTGGAAGGAAATCTTGACATTTCTTTTTCTGCCGGGGTGGATTGCTTTAATGTGGTAGATGTTATTGCCTGCGGATTGAAACCGGCAACAGTATGCAGCGATCTCCTGAAACCCGGAGGTTACGGGCGGTTATGGCAATACATAGACCATTTGCGAAAAAACCCTGATGCTTTGAATCCGGATCGGGAAACAGCCATACAGAACCTGAACAGGTATGCAGACCGGGTTGCTGATAACCCGGCTTATCATCAATCTTCTTTCACAGAACTTTCCATAAAAACCAGCAGGCCGCTGGATTATTTTGATTGTATTCATGCCCCTTGCCAGGATACCTGTCCGACGAACCAGGATATTCCCGGGTACCTGTATCATGTTTCACAGGGAAATATTAATTCGGCCTTTGATACTATTTTTGATACCAATCCTTTCCCTTCTGTTACAGGAATGGTTTGCGATCATCTCTGCCAGTTGAAATGCACCCGGATCAATTATGATGAATCACTTCGGATCAGGGAGATCAAGCGTTTTGTGGCAGAGCATACCCGGCTTCCCGCCCCCAGCCTGTCCGGTGGGCTGACTTCCCTGGAAGGGGAGGGAAGAAAGGCTGCCATCATTGGCGCTGGTCCTGCCGGTTTATCCTGTGCCTGGTTTCTCAGGCGTTCCGGATTTGACGTTCATGTGTATGAGCAAAAGAATATTGCCGGGGGCATGGTTTCTGCGGCTATTCCTTCCTTTCGCCTGACTAATGAAGCCATTGAACAGGATATTCAGCATATCCTGGATTCAGGGGTTAAGCTTCATGATAATTGTCCGGTTACCAGGGAAAATTTTGATCTGATCCGGAAAAACCATGATGTGATATTTCTTGCCGCAGGAGCACAGCGGGCGGCAAAATTAAAAATTGTCGGGATTGATGCAGCTGGTGTTCTCGATCCCCTGGACTTCCTGTTTAATGTAAAAGTTAACCAGCCTGCAATGCCGGGGCAATGTGTCCTGATTATCGGCGGAGGCAATACCGCCATGGATGCTGCCCGTACGGTTTTCCGCCTGGCGGGCAAAGAAGGGAAAGTGACTATAGTTTATCGCCGGACCCTGCGTGAAATGCCTGCTGATAAAGGAGAAATTGAAGCGGTTCGCCGGGAAGGAATTGAAATCATTGAGCTTGTCAACCCGGAAAGGGTTAAAGTAATAGAGGGGAAGGTAAAAGCATTGATTTGTTCGCGCAATGTACTAGCTTTAAAAGGCAAAGACGGGCGCCCGGTTCCGGTGAAGATTCCGGATTCGGAATTTGAAATTTGTTGTGATATCATTATTCCGGCCATCGGGCAGGAACTGGGGATAGATTTTATCGATGGTAAGCTGTTAAAAACGAAAGCAGGAAGCTATAAGACCGGAATAGACCAATTGTATATTGGGGGGGATGCTCTCCGCGGGGCATCCACCGCCATCAATGCCATTGCCGACGGACGTAAGGCAGCAGCAGAGATCCTGGCAGATTTCCAAATTCCTTCCTTAAAGCAATTAGCGGCAGCTGAAAAAACCATTGCAGAAAATGAACTTTTATGGCGGAAATCCATCCGGATATTTGGTCATTCTCCGGCGGAAATACCCTTGAATGATCGTCAGAATTTCAAGTTAGTCATGGCTTCCATCCAGGAAAAAGAGGCCAGGGAAGAAGCTTCCCGTTGCCTGTTCTGTGATGAGATCTGCAATGTTTGTGTAGGTGTTTGTCCGAATCTTGCCAATTTCTCCTATCGCGTGGAACCTGTAAAATATCAGTTACAAAAAGCTGTAATGCAAAATGATGGAGTTATCAGATATGAAGAGGACGGAGATTTTGCAGTTGATCAGGCCATCCAGATGCTTAACATCCGTGATCTTTGTAATGAATGCGGGAATTGCGTTACATTTTGTCCAAGCAGTGGTCGTCCGTTTCAGGATAAACCCCGACTTTCACTTTCCCTTGAAACCTTCAAACGGGAAACGGATGGCTATTTTCTGAGCTCACTTCCGGGGAAAGAACTATTGATCTACAAAGAAAAGAACAGGATTAAAACATTGAGTCTGGAAGGAGATCAGTATATATTTGAAACAGATCAAGTGAACGCCGTTCTTGATGCATCTACTTTCAGGCTGCTGGAGGTTAAATTCAGTACACCTTGTATTAAGGAGTATCATTTTACCTTTGCGGCGGAAATGAGCATCATTCTGCAGGGAGCTGAACAGATATCAGTGAGGAATGAGGAATTAACAATTAAGAATTAAATTACCAATAAAGAATTAATACATTTATCAAATGATTCCAATAACCAATGAGATTGTTGATCAGGCGGTATTGCAGAAGGCTGTTGACCGTTATCGTGAGAAAGGCATTATTCTGCCCACTTTTGCCCAGATGCAGAATCCGGAACTTGTGCCTGGAAAGATAAAAGAGAAGTTGAAGACTATAGGATTATGGGATTTACATCCCCTGAATCTTTTCCGAATTACCTGGAAAAATGAACCAAAAACATCAGGGGGGCTTTTTAATCGCCCAAATTACATAGAACTTTCCAAATCCCTGACTGGGGTTGATGCCCGCATTATTGTGTTGATCGGCAAATGGTTTCCGACAGGGGCGCATAAAGTGGGTGCTGCCTATGGCTGTCTGGCCCCACGGATTATCACCGGTCAGTTTGATCCCACCTATCATAAAGCTGTTTGGCCTTCTACCGGAAATTATTGCCGTGGCGGTGCGTTCGACTCTTACCTGATGGATGTAACAGCTGTGGCTATTCTTCCAGAGGAAATGAGCCAGGAACGTTTTACCTGGCTGAAAGAGATCGGGGCGGAAGTCATTGCTACTCCAGGCTGTGAGTCCAACGTGAAAGAAATTTACGATAAATGCTGGGAAATTCGTCGCACCCGTAAGGATTGCATGATATTCAACCAATTTGATGAATTCGGAAATTCCTGCTGGCATTATGAAGTAACTGGTCATGCTCTTGAAGAAGTTTACCATCTGGTAGCACGAAAAGAATCGCAATTGGCTGCTTACATTTCTGCCACCGGTTCTGCCGGTACCATTGCTGCCGGAGACTACCTCCGCACACAATTTCCCCAGCTGAAAGTGGTCGCTTCGGAAGCCCTTCAATGCCCGACCCTGCTGCGCAATGGCTTTGGTGGCCATCGGATTGAGGGGATCGGTGATAAGCATGTTCCCTGGATACATAATGTAAAAAACACCAACGCAGTGACAGCCATCGATGATGAATACTGCATGCGGTTATTCCGCTTATTCAATGAGAAAAAAGGGCATGATTATCTTGCTTCCAACGGGGTCGATCAACCATTGGTTGACCAGCTTGAAATGATTGGTATTTCAGGTATTGCCAATATTCTTTCAGCCATTAAAACGGCGAAACACTTTGACCTGACCGGCGATGATATTCTGATGACCATTGCAACAGATTCAGCTGAGATGTATGGTTCCAGGCTGGAAGAACTGACTTCCGAAAGAGGCCACTATTCCTTGCTTCAGGCTGCAAAGGACCACGAAAAATGTATGCTTGGAACTACCACGGATTATATGAAGGAACTAACTTATGATGATCAGAAAGCCATCCATAATCTGAAATATTTTACCTGGATCGAACAACAGGAAAAGGAGGTGGAAGATTTGCGACAGCTTTGGGATGACAGAGAAATCTGGCCGAAAATTTTCAGTCAGCCTGCCTGTTGGGATGAACTGATCAATGAATTTAATGAGCGAACAGGTTTGTTAAAATGATGGCGGATAAATTTTATTATGAATGTAATGATTGCCAGGCTGAATATGCAGCAGATAAGATCATGTATCTGTGTCCGGCCTGCAGCAGGGATAATGTCGCTGATCAGCCTCCGAAAGGGGTATTGAAAACCATTTACCAGTACGATTCGATCAGTAAAAATGTGTCTGTCCTCAAGCGTTTTCAGAACCTGGCAAAGGATGGTTTTTTATCAGTTCTACCTATCAACGATCTGAAAAACGGGCCTGGCTTAAGGGTTGGGAATACGCCGATGTACAGGTTTGACCGGTGGACGGGAGGAGTGGCGGACAGGAGGACAGGAGGACAGATGGACAGGTTAAGGGAAGAGCTGGATTTTGAATTGTATCTCAAGGATGATTCCCAGAACCCGACTTTTTCTTTTAAAGACAGGGCTTCAGCCCTGGTATCGGCATTTGCCAAAGAACGTGGAATTTCAACGATCATAGCTGCTTCTACGGGAAATGCCGGTTCATCGCTGGCTGGAATTTGTGCCTCCCAGGGACAACATTCCGTTATATTTGTTCCTTCCGCTGCACCTCAGGCCAAACTGACCCAGATTGTCATGTATGGCGCCAGGATCATTCCGGTTAATGGAAACTATGACAATGCATTCGATCTGAGTGTAAAGGCTACGGAGGTTTTCGGGTTTTACAACCGCAATACTGCCTATAATCCCCTGACCATCGAAGGGAAAAAGACGGTTTCCTATGAAATTTACGCTCAGCTTGGATACCAGGTCCCTGACCGGATTTTCGTTCCGACGGGAGATGGGGTCATTATCTCCGGAGTTTATAAAGGATTTGAAGACCTGCTGAAACTGGATATTATTGATCATATTCCAACGATCATCGCAGTTCAGGCAGAAGGCAGCGACAACCTGATCCGGAATCTGAAGGCTGAGAAATTCACTTCCATTCCTTCCGAAACCATTGCGGATTCTATTTCAGTGGATATTCCAAGGAACTTTTTTATGACCCGGAGTTACCTTAAAAAATATCATGGCGAATGGATCAGTGTAAGCGATAATGAAATCCTTCTTGCTTCCCGAGAACTTGCACGCACTACCGGTATTTTCCAGGAGCCCGCTTCGGTAGCTGCTTTTGCAGGTATGCTGAAATACCATCATGGGGAAGCGATCCAGGCAGGATCAAAGAATGTTGTTTTACTCACGGGCAGCGGGCTCAAGGACCTGAGATCAGTACAGCCGCTGATCAGTCTCCCCGCACCGGTAGAAACTGATTTAGCATCGATTCGGAATATTTTCAAGGATTATATAGCATAAGATTCAGCCATGATCTCATTTACTTTGAATTTGCGTGAAATTCGTTATGCTGGTGATGAAAACCGTACACTTTTATCCTTTTTACGCAATGACGAAGGAATAATCTCGGTCAAAGACGGTTGTTCGGGACAGGCAGCCTGCGGGGCATGCATGGTGGAGGTCAATGGGAAGGCAAAGCTTTCATGCACACAGAAGATGAAATTCCTGGAGGGGGCCAAAGTCATTACCCTGGAAGGGATCCCGGAGAAAGTCAGGGATATTATTGCCAGGGCATTTGTTGAAAAAGGAGCTGTACAATGCGGATTCTGCACACCCGGACTGATCATGCGGACGAAAGTTTTATTTTCTGAGAATCCGGATCCAGACCGGGAACAAATCAAAAAAGCCATCGATCTCAACCTCTGCCGCTGTACAGGATATGTTAAAATTGTGGATGCGATAGAAGAAGCGTTGAGAGGATGCAGCCTGCCTGCCGGACTGGCAGGGATAGGGGATTCGATGCAGAAATATCAGGCATTTGAAACGGCCATCGGAAAACGGGCTTTTGTCAACGATATGCAGTTTGACGGGATGCTTTTTGCTGCCCTTCGTTTCAGCGACCATCCCAGGGCCAGGGTGTTAAGCATTGACACGTCCCTTGCTGAAAATTTTGAAGGAGTTGAAAGGATTTTTTTAGCGGGGGATATTCCCGGCGATCGTTATACCGGATTGATCTTCAACGACTGGCCCTTAATGATTGCAGAAGGTGAAACCACCTGCTATATTGGCGATGTCATTGCCGGGGTTGTAGCCGGGGATGAGGATACCGCTAGAAAAGCAGCCATGCTGATAAAAGTTGACTATGATATCCTGCATCCTGTATCTGATATTCATCATGCACTTAATCCGGAATCTCCTGCCGTTCATCCCGGAAAGCTAAACCTGCTGGAAAAATGTGTTATCCGCCGGGGAACAGACATCGAAGAAATCTTTAAAAAATCAGCCCATGTCGTATCTGGCATCTATGAGACCCAGCGGATTGAACATGCATTCCTGGAAACCGAAGCATCCATTGCCCTGCCTGATGGGAATGGGATACACGTGTATTCCCAGGGACAAGGCATCTATGTTGACCAGCGGCAGGTAGCTTCCCTGCTTGGATTGGATGAAGACCAGGTCAGGGTGACATTGGTTCCCTGCGGGGGCGGTTTTGGAGGAAGAGAAGATATGACGGTTCAGGGACATGTTGCCCTCTTTGCCTGGCTGCTGAAAAAACCCGTCAAACTTCATCTTTCGAGGGAGGAATCCATTATCATGCATCCCAAGCGGCATCCGGTATGGATGGACATTTCCCTGGCCTGTGATGAAAATGGAATGCTTACCGGACTGAAGTTGCTTGCCATTGGCGATACCGGGGCTTATGCCTCCGTGGGGACTAAGGTTATGGAAAGAGTGGCCGGTCATGCCAGCGGAGGATATCATGTGCCGCATGTCGATATTGAATCGCTTACGGTTTACACCAATAATATCCCTTCCGGCGCCATGCGCGGTTTCGGCGCAAACCAAGCCGCTTTTGCCCTGGAAAGCTGCATTGATGAACTCTGTGAAAAGGGAAAATTCGATCGCTGGAAGTTTCGCTATGACAATGCCCTGGATGAAGGTAAAATGACTGCCACCGGACAGATACTTGGGAAAGGAGTAGGAATTAAAGCCTGTCTGCTGGCGCTTAAAGATCAGTTCTATGCTGCCAGATATGCAGGTATCGCGACAGGCATCAAGAATTCTGGTGTCGGCAACGGCATGACCGATTTCTGCGATGTAAAAATTAATATTCTTGAAAATGGGAGGGTTTTGATTGAACATGGCTGGACAGAAATGGGACAAGGGGTCCAGAATATGGCCATTCAGGTACTCCACCAGGAAACCGGCATCCCATCCGGACTCATAGATGTCGAGGTTGACACCAAAGCAGAATTACCTACCGGAATGACAACTTCCTCCCGTGCTACAGCTTTACTTGGGAATGCCCTTATTGATGCCTCCATTGCCATCCGTGAAGATATGGATCAGTTTAGATCGTCCTGCAAAGAATTTAAGGAGGAAGCAGTTCGGCAGATTCTCTTACATCTTACCGGGAAAACCTATACCGGGAAATATTATTGCGACTGGACCACCAAACCCGGCGCTTCCGTGGACAAGATCATCACGCATTATTCCTACGGGTATGCCGCCCAATTGGTCACCCTGAATGATCAGGGGGAAATCGAAAAAGTTGTTGCTGCCCATGATGCGGGGAAAATCATGAATCCCATGTTGTTTGAAGGACAGATACAGGGTGCTGTGCATATGGGTCTGGGATATGCGCTTACGGAAGATCTTCCCATGAAAGACAGTCGCTTGATCAGCACCCGTCTCCGTGACTGCGGTGTACTGAAAGCCACAGAAACACCCGAAATCGAAGTGATAGGAATCGAAGAAGCTGATCCTGTAGGTCCTTACGGCGCCAAAGGCATAGGTGAAATAGGGCTGGTACCTACTGCTGCGGCTGTGGCCAATGCCTTGTACACTTTCGACGGGATCAGAAGGAAGAAATTGCCCATGAAAAGGATAATGTTTTTGTCACTGATAATTTTCATCCTTGTTATTTCTTCGCATATAGTTGCGCAGAAACCTGATATACGCAAAGAAATGGAGAAAACAGCAAGGCAGGTATATAAGGATCTGCTGAAGGAAACAGATAAAGATAAAGATGGAAAAATCAGTAAAACTGAGTTTTTTGCAATCTGGAAGGATAAAAAAGTGGCTGAGGAAAAGTACACTTTCTGGGATACCAATAAAGACGGTTACATTACAGAGGATGAATACGTAAAGGCAGTTGCCGATATTGGTAAAAAAAAGAAAAAATAATAAACGAAACATGGTACTTCTCAAAAACGGCATATTCATCGACTGGCAGACCTTGGAATTCCGGCAGGCAGGCTCTCCCGGAGGGAGAGCGGAGAGTGACGGATCCCTTATTCAAACCCTCGATTGCAGCGGAAAATTCATTACCAAATCCTTTGCCAACGGGCATCACCATGTATATTCGGCCCTGGCCAGGGGGATGCATGCACCGAAGAAGAATCCGCAGAATTTTTCTGAAATATTGCAGTATGTCTGGTGGACGCTCGACAAATCACTGGACCGAGAAATGATCCGCGCCAGCGCGCTGGTCACAGCCATAGCCTGCGCCAAAAACGGGGTCACCTTTGTCATCGATCATCATGCTTCCCCCTTCGCCATAGACGGCAGTCTTGAAATCATCGCTGAGGCTTTTGAAGAAGTGGGGGTGAATCATCTCCTATGTTATGAGATCTCGGATCGTGACGGGCTGAAAATAGCTGAAAAAGGATTGAATGAAACGGCTGCATACCTTTCAAAAAGACAGGGACTGGTTGGATTGCATGCCTCCTTTACCGTCGGGGATAAGACACTGAAACAGGCGGTTGACCTGGCAGGCAGGACAAATTCCGGCATTCATATCCATGTGGCGGAGGATCTTTCGGATGAGCGACATTGTGAGCAGCATTACCGGAAAAGGGTGATCGAAAGGCTATCGGATGCCGGGGTGCTGCAGTTCCCGAAATCAATCCTGGCTCATTGCATCCACCTCAATGAGCGGGAAAGAAAACTGGTTCATGATTCTCCTGCCTGGGTGGTGGAGAATATGGAAAGCAACCTGAATAATGTGGTTGGCTTTTTTAATTCGGAAGGCCTTGGTTCAAGGATTATGTTTGGGACCGATGGCATGCACAGCGACATGCTGCGGAGTGCCAAGTCGGCTTTTTTCGCCGGGCATAATTTTGAGACCATTGATTACGCTGAAACTTACCGCCGGTTCAGGAATGTTCATCATTACCTTGACCGGAACGGATTTACAGGTGACGGGGATAATAACCTGGTCGTTCTGGATTATGATACACCCACACCCCTGACTCAGAAAAATTTTCCTGGTCATTTCCTCTTCGGACTTGAGGCTAAGCATGTGAAACATGTGATCTCAAACGGCCGACTGATCGTGGAAGACGGAAAAATGGTTACAGTGGATGAGGATAAAATCCTGTATGAATCCCGGCTACAGGCAAACCGTCTCTGGGAAGCCATGCAACATAATTCCTGAAGCTGAAAAATGAAACCCATCCTGATCCGGAACGGCAGCATTATCAGCAGAAATGAACAACTCCTGACTAATTTATGGATGGAAGGAGGGAAGATTTCAGCCATAGGAAACTTCCTTTCAGAAAGTTTCAGAGACGCTGAAGTGATCGATGCCCAGGGGAAATTATTCCTGCCTGGCGGTATTGATCCCCATGTTCACCTTGCTTTACCTACTCCGGCCGGTAATTCATCCGATGATTTTATTTCAGGCAGCCTGGCAGCCCTGGCCGGTGGAACCACCACCATGATCGATTTTGTGACCCCTCGCCGCGGACAATCACTGGAAGAAGCCTACCGCCTGCGTAAAGCCGAAACGGCAGCCAGTATCATCAACTGCCGGCTTCATATGGGCATCAGTGAATGGAATACCTCCATCGCCTCAGAGATCATCCCGATGATTGAAATGGAAGGAATCCGGTCTTTTAAGGCTTACCTGGCTTACCCCGAATCGATCGGGATCGGATATGCGGAGCTGGAAGAACTGATGCGGATTGCCGGATCAGCCGGGGCTTTGGTGATGGTACATTGCGAAGATGGCGTATTGATCAGCCAAAAGCAGCAGGCATTAGTAAAGGAAGGAAAGGTCAGGCCTGCCTGCCATGCTGCGTCCCGGCCGCCGGAAGCAGAGATCCGGGCCATAGAAAAGGTCATTGAACTTTCGGCAAAAACAGGGTGTGAGGCCTATATTGTCCATATATCCACCCGGAAGGGAGCTGAGAAAGTGGGTGCAGCTAAAAAATCGGGAATCCGGGTGTACGGTGAAACCTGCCCGCAGTATCTTTTGCTCGACGATTCGGTATATGGTCCTGATCATTACGACATGGACGTTCTGCCCTATGTGATCTCTCCGCCTATACGCGGAAAAAATGATCAGGAAGGACTCTGGGAAGCGATTACCGATGGGTCCATCGATGTGGTTGCCACTGATCATTGTCCGTTCAATCTTCACGGACAAAAAGACCAGGGGATCAATAATTTCACCCGGATCCCAAACGGGGCAGGAGGGATAGAACACCGTTTAAGTCTTCTGTATACCTATGGTGTTCTTCCCGGCAGGATCAGCCTGAATCATTTCGTGGAACTGGTTTCAGCCAATCCGGCTGAAATTTTCGGAATGGGACTGACCAAAGGCAGGATAGAACCAGGATATGACGCCGATATCGTGATCTGGGATCCGGATTTTTCTGGAACCATTTCGTTAAAGAATCATATTCAGCATTGCGATTCAGAGATCTACGAAGGCTTTAAGGTTCAGGGACGGGCTGAAACGATAATACTTGGAGGGGTGATTAGCTAATTAAATAAAACCTTAGAGGTAATATTTAATACTCCGGATTTTCCAACAATTTTAACAATATATATCCCATTGGGGATACCATCCCTTGTTAGAATATATGGATTCAACTCCAAGTGATCCTGAAAAACTTCCTGACCAAGATAGTCGTATAAAATAATTACTGCTTTTTCTCCTGGTTTCAATCCGGTAATTTTAATTTCAGCAAAGTTATGAACCGGGTTAGGTGAAATCGTAATACCTGGAATCACTGTTAACGTTGTTGATTCTTTCGTGCCAACAAGTGTTGCACAATCAGGAGCCCAAGGGGTTCCCCAGGTTTCATTTCCCTTGCGGTAATAAACTAATTGTGTTTTATTTGTTACCACATATAAATCGAATTCAGTAAAATAGAAGTATTGGTAAAAATAATATGTTTGACCAAGTCCCTTTGAAAAATCATAATAAGGAAAATAGATAGTACAAGGAGGATGATATATAAAGTTAGCAACCCAGCAATTTAAAGATGGACTATACTTATAATAGTCTTCATAAAATCTTTTCTTGGATCTACTATTAAAGGATGTGCCATTCTTGTAAAATTCATCACTCTTATAGTATTGTTTTGGCGAGAATTCATGAGGTTGATTGTTGAAAATCAGATAAAATGGATGTTTATGGAGTATGATAGTATCAGTGATTGTATCATGAAAGTTAATATAAAATGGAGGTCCCTCAACTCGGTGGATACATCTATCAGAAGAATAAACAATAGTATCTCCTGTAATTGATACTTCTTTAGTCAGTATTACTTTTATAATTTTTTCATCTCTAAAGCCCAATGAACAACCAGCAAAGTTGTCGTAATGAAATTCATCACCAATATTGTAATTGTAAGCTTCCTGGATGGTAAAATCCTGTAAGCCGATGGGTGGGCTACTCTTACCTTCCAAAGTATAGGGAACAGTATCGGATGGAAATTTAACCATATCATAGATATGGATAAGTCCGTAATTCTTTGATAAAACTATTTGCTTATTATTAAACACATTATCAATATTTTGATTTGTGGCATCTTTTGCCTGGAGTGTAATAACTTTTATCTCATCCGGCATTCCACATACGAAATCAACTTTATGCTCAGAAACTGTGGCAAGAATATACGCTAAGTTGGGTAATGAAAATAATTTCCAGGATTGTGATAAGGTAGCATCTGTCTTAAAAAAAATGGAGTCTCCGGAAAGATTAAAGAAAACGAATGTTCCATTGGCTCTTCTGTACACTTTTTTTCCTAAAACAGACCCGAAAACAGTATCATAACAACTTTGATTATTCAGTATTTTACGAATGGTTGGGTATGACCAGTAAAATGAATCAAGAGGGTTCAAAGGACCAGCTTGAACAGAATCTAATCGGAAAGAGGATATATTGTGAATTGAATCCCCAAACAGGGTAAGTCCTGGTGAGCAGATGTTTTGCCAATTCTGTGCCTCAATTGGTAGGGAAATGAGCAATAACCAGATAATTTTTAATGATTTCATAAGATAATCATATAAAAATCTTATGCGTTTTATCTTATGCCATTTTGTTAATGGCGTTGTATAACAGAGTAAAGATACATAATTCCTGAAGTATTCTCACATATAAGTCAATAAATTATCTTACTAATCAAGGGAGGGCTGAAACGATTATTCTCAATGATCAAATTGCAGATCGTAAATCGTAATTCCGAAATTACAGTACCCTGTTCCTTCCCCGGTGCTCCACATTTCTGAGTACGCCGGCGGGATTTTCGAAACGGTTGGTCAGCACCATGGAAGCGATGATATAGGGTTTGAATCCTGCCTGCTTATAGAGCGGAACCCGGTAACGTTCAAAAACAGAAGCCGCCACTTCGCCTTCCTTGCAGGAAACGCCGGATATGTCGGCAGGGAGGCAATGCATATACAGGGCTTTGCCTTCTCTGGTCAGCTTCATTTTTTCTTCCGTGCATTCCCAATCCTTGAACCGGGCATTGTTGGCAAGGCATTCTTTCTCGAGATCCTTTAAGCCAGCATGATCATTGCTGCGGAGCAGATCTGTCCGCTGCTGCATGACATGAAAAGGCGCCCAGCTTTTGGGATAAACGATGTCGGCTCCGGAGAATGCTTCTTCCATGGAATTGACAACACGGAAATTCCCCCCGTTTTCTTTTGCCTGTTTGCCGGCCAGTTCAACAACTTCAGGGATCAGTCCGTAGCCTTCGGGGTAAGCCAGGTTAACTTCCATGCCCATGCGGGTCATTAGTCCGATGATGCCCTGGGGGACGGAAAGCGGTTTGCCGTAGCTGGGAGAATAAGCCCAGGTCATGGCGATCTTTTTACCTTTCAGGTTTTCCAGAGAGCCGAATACGGTTTTCAGGTGAAGCAGATCAGCCATGGATTGGGTGGGATGATCGATATCGCACTGGAGATTGATGATGCCCGGTCGCTGCGGCAGAACGCCATCGGCAAAGGCTTCGTCAAGCGCTGCTCCGACTTCACGCATATAGGCATTGCCGGCGCCCAGGAACATGTCGTCACGGATGCCGATGATGTCGCTCAGGAAGGAGATCATGGCGGAAGTTTCCCGGACAGTTTCCCCATGGGCAATCTGTGATTTTCCTTCATCCAGGTCCTGGACTGCAAGTCCCAGGAGATTGGCTGCAGAGGCAAATGAAAACCTGGTCCTGGTGGAATTATCGCGGAACTGGGAAATAGCCAGCCCGGAATCGAAGCAGCGGACCGAAATATTCCGGTCACGCAGGTATTTTAAAATTTCCGCTACAATAAGTACGGTTTCCAGTTCTTCCTGCGATTTCTCCCAGGTCAGTAAAAAATCCTTTTGAAACAGGCTTGAAGCCTTCGCCTCGGTCTTACCTATAAACTCCTTTAAAATCCTATCCATAAAAAATTCTTAATTCCTAATTCCTAATTCCTAACTGACATAGTATGCCATGGCTGCATAAAACGCCGAAGCAGCCACCAGGTCGCTAACGGGAACTTTTTCGTTGGGGGCATGAGCCAGTACTTCATTGCCCGGACCAAAACCGATACAGGGAATTTTATAATAACCATTGATGGTCACCCCGTTGGTGGAAAAAGTCCATTTATCCGTGAGCGGTTTTTTTCCGAAAAGGCCGGTAAATGCTTCCTGGGCTTTAATGACCAGCGGTTCATCTTCTCCCGCTATCCAGGTGGGATAATATTTTTCCATGCCATAACGCAAACCCGTATAGGCTGTTTCTTCATACTGAAGAACCTGTATTTCCGCATCCATACCCTGAAGGATTTCACGGATCTCGGCCACTGCCGATTCTTTGGTCTCTCCCCAGGTCAGCCGGCGATCGAGGTGGATTTTTGCATAATCGGCCACCGCACAAAGGGAAGGACTTCCGGAAACGAATTCGGAAATGGTGACACTTCCTTTGCCAAGGAAATCGTGGGTTTTCAGTCGTTCATTCAGTTTTTCGATTTCCAGGCAGGCACGGGACGCCATGTAGATGGCATTTTTTCCGCGTTCCGGAGCAGAGCCATGGGAAGAAATACCGCGGAAGGTCACTTCAATTTCCATTCGCCCCCTGTGTCCCCGGTAGATATTAAGGTTGGTTGGTTCAGTGATGACCACAAAATCCGGTATGATTTTTTCTTCTTCAACGATATATTTCCAGCAGAGTCCGTCGCAATCTTCTTCCATCACGGTTCCGGTGAAATAAATGGTCAGGTCGCGGTTAAAAGCCAGATCTTTCAGGATTCTCCCTGCAGTCACAAAAGCCGCGGGGCCTCCCTTCTGGTCAGCCGAACCCCGGCCATGAACAAAACCATCTTTGATTTCACCCGAAAAGGGATCGAAATTCCAGTTGGCGATATTGCCGACATCCACGGTGTCGATATGTCCGTCGAAAACCAGGATCTTACTTCCGTTACCGATACGTCCGATCACGTTTCCCAACCCATCGATGCGCACTTCGTCAAATCCTGCTTCCAGCATCTGTCTTTTAAGTTCTTCAGCCACATCTTTTTCCCGGGTGCTTAAAGAACTGATTTTAACCAGTTCCGATAAATTGCCGGCGGTGTAATCCGCATATTTTTCAGCTAATTCGTTGATTTTTAATAAAATATCTTTCACAGAATGATTTTTAAAAGAGTCGGTAAATTTACAAATCTTATCAACATCTTATGAGGTCAATCGTATTTGTCGGAATAGGTCTGATATGACTCATTGCCTTCAGGGCAGTACACTGATGGAGCCTGCTTTCAGCTTTTCGACTGACAGCAGGATCACTTCAGCGGTGGCAGGCAGGCTGAATTCCGGCTCCTGCTGATGACCTGCTGTAGCAGAAACAGCATCTTTTATGGCTAACCATACGGAGAGTCCGAGCATGAAAGGCGGCTCTCCGATGGCTTTGCTTTTCAGAATGGTTCCGGGATTTGGAACATGTTTCAGGATCTCCACCCGAAAATCCTTTGGAATATCAGCTATGGTTGGAATCTTATACGTATCGGGAGAATGAGTCAGTAAATTCCCTGTTTTATCCCATTTGATCTCTTCCGTGGTGCACCATCCCACGCCCTGAATAAATCCGCCTTCTATCTGGCCCAGGTCGATCATTTCATTGATGGAATCACCGGCATCCTGGACAATATCGGTACGCAGGAGGCTGCACTGACCGGTCAGGGTATCAATCATGACTTCCGAAACAGCCATACCATAAGAAAAGTAATAGAATGGTTTTCCCTGTCCGCTTTCACGATCGAAAAAGATACCCGGTGTTTTATAGTAACCTGTTGCGCTCAGGCTTACCTGGTTCAGGTGGGCCAGTCTGCAGAGTTCGGGAAAGGGCGTACCGGCAGGCAGGTTTTCCTTTTCAGCCAGTTCCTTCAATCCTGCTTTGATTTTGTCTATGGCATTTTTCACTGCCATGCCATTGATATCACTGCCTGAAGAAGCTGCGGTGGGAGAAGTGTTGGGAACCTTGGATGTATTGGTGGCATTCACTTTGATGCGATCAGCCGAAATACCCAGTTCAGTGGCTGCAATCTGTTGCATTTTAGTATGCAGGCCTTGTCCCATTTCCGTCCCTCCATGGTTAACGAGAACGGTTCCGTCGGTATAGATATTTACCAGGGCTCCGGCCTGATTGAGAAAGGATGAGGTAAAGGAGATCCCGAATTTGACCGGCATCATTGCCAGGCCTTTTTTGTAAAATTCATTGTCGGCGTTAAACTTCTCAATCTCTGTCCTGCGTTCGGTATAGCCGGATGATTTCATCAGTTTGTCATACATCAGGAACAGCCGGTTATTCTCTATTTCCTGGCCATAGGGGGTCAGGTTATTGTGCTCAGGTTGGTAAAAATTCAGCAAGCGAATATCTGTTGCATCTTTACCCAGCATTCTGGCGATACGGTCGATGGCATTTTCAATCACGGCCATACCCTGGGGACCGCCGAAACCGCGGAAGGCAGTATTTGAAGGGAAGTTGGTTTTCCAGGCTTTCCCGGTAATGCTGACAGCAGGGATAAAATAGGCATTATCGGCATGAAGCATGGCTCTTTCCAGGATAGCCCTTGAAAGATCAGTGGAGGAGCCTGCATCTGCATTTAATTCAACTTTGTAGGCCAGGATCAATCCCTTTTCATCAAAACCGACTTCATAGCGGGACAAGAACCGATGCCTTTTTCCGGTCATGATCTGATCGTCATCGCGAAAGAGATGAATTTTCACCGGTCTTTTGGTGGCATTGGCCAGCAATGCAGCCCAGGCAGCCACATGATTACCCTGGGTTTCCTTGCCCCCGAATCCACCTCCGAGGCGTTTTACTTCTACTTCCACTTCATTTTTAGCAATACCCAGCACTTCTGCCACAATGGCCTGTGTTTCTGCCGGATTCTGGCTGGAAGCGAAAACCTTCATTTCCCTGCCTTCACCGGGCATGGCCAGAGCAGTCTGGGTTTCCAGGTACCAGTGTTCCTGTGCACCGGTTTTCAATTCTCCGCGGATAACATGCGGGCAGTTTTCCAGGGCAGTTTCCACATTGCCTCTTTCAATTTTACGCACAGGGGCGATCAGATCGTTTTTTGAAATGGCTGACTCTATGTCTAAAACAGCTTCCAGGGGCGCATAGTCAATAAGGATGCGTTTTTCAGCTTTCAGCGCTGCTTCTTCATTTTCGGCGGCGATCAGGGCAATGGCTTGCCCGATAAAAGTGGTTTCTGATTCGGCCAGGCAGGGTTCATCATGAATAATAGGTCCCATCTGGTTTTCACCGGGAATATCAGTAGCTGTGAGCACAGCATGAACACCCTGAACTTTCAGCGCTTCAGAAACATCAATCCGGATAATTCCCGCATGGGCATGAGGACTGAAAACAATCTTCCCAAAAAGCAATTGCTCATTTACCAGCATGTCGTCGATATATACCGATTCGCCGGTTACATGCCTGATGGCACTGTCATGACTGAGTGGTATCGACATAAAATTTCAATAAAAGGTTTTTCCCCACTTTCCTTCTGTACTCAGCTTCAGAACGGGCGTCGGAAATAGGATTAAATTCTTCTTCAATAAAAGGCATGGCTTCTTCAATGACAGACCTTGACCAGATTTTTCCCCGAAGGAATTCTTCTGCCTTCCCGGCGCGTTTGGTCGTTGCCGCCATTCCGCCGTAAGCAATAAAGATTTCGGAAACCAGACCATCCCTGATGAGAACCCTGAAAGCCGCGCTGACAGTTGATATATCAAGATCTTTCCGCTTGGAGACCTTGTAGGATTTAATCCGTTCGTTCTGTCCGGGCTTTGGAATACGGATTTCCGTGATCAGTTCATCCGGATGCAATACAGTCTTGCGATATCCTGTGATGAAGGTCCCGATTGGTAATGTTCTCTCCGAGAATGAGGATCGCAGAACTACCTGGGCTCCATGTACAAACAACAACGGAAGGAGGTCGCCGATGGGAGAGGCAGAACCCACATTTCCGCCGATGGTGGCCAGGTTCCTGATTTGCAGGGAGCCGAAAACCTTCAGTATGCCATGCAATGCCGGAAGCTTACCAGCAGTGTAATGCTTCAGTTGTTCCAACGACAGACCGGCGCCAATAACAAATTCAGATTTGTTTTCCTCCCAGGTTTTCAATTCCTCCACCGCCGACAGATCAAGGATCTCCTTCAGGATTTCTTTTTTCTTTGTTTGCCGTAATGCCACATCAGTAGAACCATTGATCACTATTGCTTCCGGGAATTCATGTCGTAGCCTTAAGGCTTCAGACAGGGAAAAGGGTTTAAAATAATTCTGTACAGGTGTTCTGATCTCAATGGTTTCTTTATTTTCATTAATGGAGGTCAATAAGGCAATGTTTTCTTTTTCTTGGTCTGAAAAATGATCTTTTCCCTGATTTTTGCAGGCTTCCTGTGCAGCTTCAAGGATAGGCTGATAACCCGTGCACCGGCAGAGATTCCCGGTCAGGGCATCTTCAATGATTTCCCTTGAAGGCTGATGATGGTTTTTATACAGGCCAAACAGCGACATGATGATGCCTGGCGTACAGTATCCGCATTGGGTCCCGTTCGTTTCAACCAGCAATTGCTGAACCGGATGTAAAACTTGCTGCCGGTTTTCAATATGTGCCAGGTTTTCCACGGTGATTAGCTGTTTACCGTGGATCATGGGCAGGAAGACCAGGCAGGAATCCAGGGTTTTATAAACCAGCTCTCCATAGATGTTCATCTCTGCTACCACGATGGTACAGGCTCCGCAATCTCCTTCCGCACATCCTTCCTTGACTCCTTTATGGAAAGGGAAGGTGCGCAGATAATTCAGGATGGTAGTGGTCGGTTTTAGTTCGGGAAATTCCCGGAAGTCAATTTCCACCAGTTTTTTATCCAGTACAAACCGTATTGTTTGCTGCGCCATCGTTGCCTAACTATTATTATTCATCAGCGTATTTCTCACATCGATCAACTTCGCCAGTATGCTGATAGCGATTTCCTGTGGAGTCTGTGCCTTGAATTTGATGCCGATCGGCATATTTATTTTCTCAATTTCTTCAGGGGTGAGCAGATTTTCCTCAAGGAAGCGTTTTTTAGCTGATTCCACTTTTTGTTTGCTTCCCAGCATTCCCACATAGGCATGTGGCCTACGGGCAACCTTGACCAGGATTTCTTCATCGTAAAGATGTTTGGGTGTGGCAATGACAATGAAAGTATTGATATCGAAAACAGTTTCTTCGATTGCTTTGAAATAGTCTTTACCGATACAGGAACAGGATTTGAAGGCAGGATCATCAAAAATGCCATCCCTGGGATCAAATACTGAAACCGAAAAATCAAATTCTTTGGCAAAATGAGCCACTGATTTGCCGATATGTCCAGCACCGAAGATGTACAATTTCTGGGTCGGATTGATGGGTTCGATATATACTTCCAGAAAACCTCCGCAATGCATATTCAGATCATCTTCGAGCTGGAATGAAAATTTTGCAGGTTTGCCATTGGAAATTATTTCCAATGCTTTTTCAATGATCTCCTTTTCTACTGTTCCGCCTCCAACACTGCCATATATTTTTCCATCACCAAAAACGATCATTTTCGATCCTTCTTTTCTTGGTGTAGATCCGTTTGTTTCAATCAGAATACAGAGAGCGGCAGGCACCTGTTGGTTTTTTATTTCTTCCGCTTTTAAGAAAATGCTTTGCATAGATGTTTTTAAATCAGTATTTGCATCGTGTGTAAAAATACATAATAATGTTAAATAGTAATAAATTCGCAGGTTAATACTGGTCGTAAATGGAGCAGATTTCCTATTCACCTCTTCGGTCAATCTGGTTGAAAGCTGCCGTTGCCGGAAGCTTATGGGCATCTGTGGAAATCATCCTTGGGAGTTTCCTGCATAATCTCCGTATTCCTTTTTCCGGTGCAATATTATCATTTTTCGGGGTTTACCTGGTTATTTCCTTTTTTCAGCTTTGGAAAGAACGCGGCCTGATCTGGAGAGCCGGTCTGATCTGTGCACTGATGAAATCAATTTCTCCCAGCGCCATCATCCTTGGTCCCATGTTCGGTATCATGACGGAAGCTTTCCTTATGGAGTTTTTCATTTTATTGTTTGGGAAAAACCTGTTAGGATATATGACAGGCGGGGCATTGGCAGTTTTCAGCAGTTTATTTCAAAAACTGATCAACCTGCTTATTCTCTTCGGATTTGATTTTGTGGAAATCCTTAAGGCTTTGTACGACTTTTTTATCCGCCAAATCAGGATCACCGCCATCGACCCGGTATATTTAATCATGCTTATTGCCGGTATCTATTTACTGGCGGGTATGATTGCTGCCCTGCTGGGGCATTTTTCAGGTAAACGGTACATTCGCCATAAACCCTTTTATGAGAATATTATCAAAACGCCTGTTCAAACTGAGGGGATTGGCTTTCCTGTTGGCATGCCTCAGGATTATTCCCTGTATTACCTTGCCCTGGCCGTGATTTCCATGGTGACCTGCCTGTTACTGATTAATTCAGGATTACTGATTCCTTCTTTGATTGCTGCTTCGGCCTACCTTTCCTTCTCCATCCACCGTTACGGAAAATCCTTAAGGCGATTGATGAAAGTTACTTTGTGGTTACAGTTTATTATCATCACCTTTCTTGCTGCATTTTTATGGAACGGGATCTCGGGTAAGGCTTTTTTCAGCATGGATGGTTTGATGGTGGGACTGAAAATGATATTCAGGGCCATCATTTTTATTACAGGCTTTTCTGCAATCAGCATTGAATTGAGAAATCCATTGATCAAATCCATATTGAATAAAAAGGGTTTTTCAAGTTTATATCAGTCCTTGTCCCTTTCATTTTCTGCATTGCCGGGAATAATCTCTTCCATGCCGGAATCGAAAGTTTTGCTGAAAAAACCTTTCCGGGCTTTTACTATCCTCTTTCGGCAGGCGGAAGGATTGTTACAGCAGTTGGAATCAGACCATCGCATGAGGCCTCCTGTCGTCATCATTACCGGTGACATTCAACAGGGAAAGACGAGTTTTGTCAAGGTCATTGTTCAGCATCTTCAACAAAGGAAATACCGGATTTCGGGATTTTTAGCTTTGACAGTTTTGGAAGGTGAACATAGGTCAGGCTTTGATTTGTTCGATATTCAAACGTCGGAGACCATGGTGTTATGTTCCTTAAAACCGGTTCAGGGCTGGATGAAACAAGGGTCTTTTTATTTCAATCCCCTGGGATTACAAAAGGGAAATGAAATTTTATCAGGCATTCGTTCTGAAAATGTTCAATTGATCGTCATCGATGAGATAGGGCCTCTCGAATTATCCAATCAGGGATGGGCGAAAGCGATCGGAAGTTTATGTCAGACATCTCAGATCCCCCAGCTTTGGGTGGTCAGGAAAAGCCTGGTGGAAAAAGTTGCCAGGAATTGGAATGTCGGAGATGTATTCATCTTTGATATTGATAAGGACAGTCTCGAAGCAGTGATTGGCAAGCTGGAAAACCTTTTCAGATCGAGTTCCTGAAACGGTTGTAATCTTCCGGGGTGTTGATATTCCAGTGAATTCTTTCATCGGGGAATGGAATTTCTGTACGTTGGAATATGCTTAAGGCTTCCCTCAGATTGTTCATGTTTTTCATTTCACGCAAATACTTACTGACTTTATGCCCCAGAAGGATGGGATGTCCGCCTTTTCCTTTATGCACTGGAACGGCATATCCATCCGGTTGAAGGGAATCGGCCAGTTTTTCAAGCAAGCAGGATTCGACAAAAGGGTTATCGACATTTTGCAGAAAACAGGCCTGACCTGGCAGAATCTGCCGAAGTCCGAGCTGAATGGAATGGTTACGGCCAAGGTCAACCTGGTCGTTTACGATATAGGTAATTTTTTCATTTCGCTGGTCCGGAATGATGAATCGTTGGTTGACAACCATAATAACCGGTTCATAACCGGATTCCAGGTAAGCGTTGATCAGAAATTCTGCAAAATTCAACCCGTCCTTGCAAGGCAGCAGGGCTTTGTCGGTTCCCATGCGGCCTGAGTGACCAGCCGACAGGATGATGGCAGAGATCGGTAACCTGGACATGTTTTTTTCCGCAATATTATTATTTATTTTTTACTTTTACCTTTTAATCAAATTTATCTATCCATGTCAGAAGATCATTCTCTTAACCGGCGAAATTTTTTAAAAACCACTGCTGCCATCGGCGCAGGTGCAATTGTAGCCTCTGCTCTCCCCGGGGAGGTTTTTTCCCAGGAGGTAAAGACTCCGGAAAAACCAAAGACCAACCTTCCGGATGCACTTAAATATCCACGAACAGCAGATTCCATGCCCGGGAAATATCCCGCAAAAGTAGTGGAAGTGGACCATGCTCAATGTATAACAGACAATAAACCTGAGGTAAAAGCGGCCAGCGCCATGGTCAGTGCCGGGATGTTGGCGCTTACGGGTGCTGCCGATGTAAAAAAAGCCTGGCAGACTTTTTTTAGTCCTGGTGATCGTATTGGCATTAAAGTAAACCCTGTAGCAGGAAAGGAACTTTCTACCAGCCTGGAGGTTACCAGGGCCGTGATAGCCCAGTTGGTCGAAGCGGGTATTCCGGTTAAAAACATCATGATTTGGGATCGTCGTGAATTTGAACTCGAAGAAACCGGATTTACTCCGGAAAACTTCCCCGGGATTGCCATCAGGGGAACCGAATGCAAAATCGAAGGATCTTTTACCGATGCTGCCGGAAAGTTGTATTCCGAGCAACGCATCGATAAAGACTGGTATTACTGGGCCGACGTGGAAGGAAAATACGATGCAGAAACCCTGCCATACATGGTGAATGAAGGGAAATTCTCCTATTTCACGAAGATCTGTACACAGGAAGTGGATAAGATCATTAATATTCCCATCCTTAAAAATGCCGGGGCCTCGGTAACCCTGTGCATGAAAAACCTTGCTTACGGGGCTATAACGAATACCGGCAGGCTGCACAAGGACCTTTGGTCGGAAACCACGGCTGAAGTTTGTGCATTCCCGCCTATTCGGGATAAGGTGGTACTGAATATCGTGGATGGCATCCGGGGTTGCTATAACGGAGGACCCGGATACAACGCCCAGTTTGTCTTTGATTTTAAATGCCTGTTGTTTGGCACTGATCCCGTTGCCGTTGACCGCATTGGTTATGAGATCATCCAGAAAAAGCGCAAGGAAGAAGGCGTGCAGAAAGAAGAATCCCCCCGGGGCAGGCAATTCATGGTCCTTTCCCAGCAACTGGGTCTCGGTATCCAGGAACTGGAAAAGATTGACTGGAAGAAAATCGAACTTACCTAAAACCCGAGTATGCAATTGCTGAAGAATATTTTATCCAGTTTTCTTTTTTTACCCCTGATGACTTGGTCACAGGACCTGGTTCCACTGGTCATCACTGATATTCCCCAGGCCATGATCGATCGTTCCCAAACCTATGATGGTGAATCCTTATGGGGATATATCGATGGTGGTGCTGATATCTTTATGGAATATGGATTTCAGTCGATGCTGGTCCAGGAACTGACCTGGAACAATGAAAAACTCAAGCTGGAGGTGTACCGTATGCAGACCCCTGAAGGCGCATTCGGGATCTATTCGACCTCGGTCATCAAATGCCTGCAAAGGGATACCCTGAATGCGTCCGATTGTGTTTCACGCTTTCAGTATCAACTGGCTTATGGCAATTTTTATATTACAATTACCAGCGAATCCGGCTCCGCCGCTGCACGCCAGCTTTTTTTTCCCATCGCCAGGATCATCATGCAGAAAAATCCACAGACCATGCTGAAGTTTCCTGGCATCTTCACCCAGGGGCGCCTGCTTGAATACCGGAAAAACCTGGTCTATTTACAGGGTTCACTGGGACTGCAAAATAGTTTATTCCCCTGGCAGGATCTGTTCCTGGGTGTCCATTTCGGCATGTTTGCTATCACGGTTCCTGATCCTGAAGCTGATATCTTTTTTGCCCGCATTACATTTCCTGCTCCTCCCGACATGATGCGCTTCCTTACTGCTGCCGGACTGGTCAAACAATTGCAGCCAATTCCGAATGTTACCACTGCTGACGGTTTATATCGCGAATATCAGCAGGTGGACGATAACACTATCTATTTTCTTGAACGCCAGGAGCCTTATCCCATTGATGCACTTATCCATTAGTTGAACCGGCCATGAAGATAAAAATAATGTTAAGATGGATTTATGCCATCTTCTTTTTCCTTACGACTTTCATCCTTTTTATGGTTCTCCTTCTTTATACAAACCAGCTGGAGATTGAGAAAAGCTTGGGAGCAATGGCCCAGACGGATATGGATCTCAACCAGGCATCTGCTTATATTAAAGTTATCATATTTTCTTTTTTTCTATTGATAATTTTACTGGCAGGCTTATTTTTTATCCTGAACCGGAGAATTTCCAAACCTATTGCGGCTTTGCTCCGGCAGACAAAAAAGGTTAAAAGCGACCTCGACCATCTCACAGAAGCTACTATAGACATTTCTCAGGGTCAGCTGAGCCCGGAATATTTTATTTCCACGGAACCGCTTCATCTTCCCCGCAAGGATGAATTCGATGAACTGGCGCAGGCTCAAAATGAAATGCTGGCCAACCTGAATGAGACCGGTAGCGCTATCACCCTGATTACCGGAGCCATGAAGTCAAGCCGCGATAAATTGCAGGATTTGAATAAATGGCTTGAATCAGCTGTTAATGAACGTACACTTGATCTGAAACAGGCCAATGAAAAGCTTGAAAATGCCAACAGGGAATTAAGCCAGCTGGATAAGGCAAAATCCGAATTTCTTCGTCTGGTAAGTCATGAGATCCGTACACCACTGAATGGGATACAGGGATTCATGATGCTTGTAAAAGACATGCCACAGGCGGTTGAACTGGCCGACATTTTTGATTTATTAGAGGAATCAGTAAAACGGCTCGAACGATTCTCTCTGGTTGCCCTGTTTATTACAGAATTGCATACCCGGAATATTGAAATAAGGAGGGAAAAAATCCCGGTTCTGAATCTGATTCAGCCGGCACTGAAAAAATCAGATGGTAAAATTCATCAGAAAAACCTCAGGATAAATCTTGGCGGCAGCCTTTCAACGCTTGATGTCATCGGCGACAGGCGAATGCTTGAAATCTGCATCGAAAGCATTCTTGATAATGCCGTACACTATTCATTCCGGGATGGAGAAATAATTGTAATTTCAGCAAAAACACCTGAAATGGTAACCCTCGAATTCATTGACCGGGGAAGCGGATTCTCTGCTCAGGTCCTGGAGCATATGTTCAAATTATTTGCCCCAGGTGAACAACATATCGATGAAAATGTCGGGCTGGACCTGGCCTTGGTGAAAATGATCATGGATGCCCATTCGGGGAATATCGAATTGGGAAATAATCCGGAAGGCGGAGCTTATGTCAGGTTAATTTTCCAACGGTAAAAAAATCAAATTTTCCCTTGACATCCCCTTACGGTTGTTGTATATTTATCCCTTCAACGGGGGGAAAATTTTGAATACCCCGGATAAATAAAAAAATGATGCGCCGATCAGGCGAAAAAATGGTTCGGAAGAACCTGCGGAAGACTGGAAAATTGATCTTCCATGAAGAACGGGCTCCCAGATGATGGGAGCCCGTTTTCCTTTCGGTTACTTGATCAGCGAAAGTCCTTCGAGGGCAGAAGGATTTTTTGGACGGTTTAACAAGGTCTTGTTGAACAATACCTGTGCCTCGCGCAGCTTGCCAAGTTTGAGGTTGGTCCAGGCATAGAGGAGCATGCTGTCGAAATCAAAAGGATACAGGTTGACTACTTTTTCAAGATATTTTTCAGCCTTTGTATAATCTTTTCTACCATAATAAATGGAACCTAAACGGTAATTTGCCAGGGTGTTTTGCGGATCGATGGCAAGAATATCATTGTATTGACTCATCACCTGATCCCAGTTTCCCAGGGCAGAAGCGGGATTGACATAGCCAAATTTCGCCTCAATGGCATAGGGCTTGAGATTGATCGCTTTCTGATAATAAGCGGAAGATTCTGTAAACTGTCCGGCAAGATAAGTTACCCAGCCTAAACGCAAGTTGATCTCATATGAATTTTCCTGATAAACCGTTTTCATTGCCGTTATGGCATCCATGAAGTTTCCCCTCGATTCATATGCCTGACTTTTTGAAAATGCATCCTGCAACTCAGTATAATTAGTCTGGCTGAAAAGCGACACTGAACAAAGAAAAAATAGTAAGGCAGCCATATACCGAACCGGTAAAAATACCCTGTTACGCTGTGACTTTATCATTTTGCTACACTTTAAAGTTTCCATGTGATTCCTCCGATTATTGATTGTGTATGATAGGTATTATTTTTTATTTGCTGAATTTCATTCACTTCATTGGTTCCGGCGTTCATGGTTTTAATGTAATAAACCTGCTGGCTTTCCTTCTGGAAATACTGGTAAATAAGCGATAACTGGATGTGTTTTCCGATCAGAAAAACAAGATTAGCTCCGGCTTTATAATCAATTTTGTCGCTGTTGTTATAAACGACAGCCCCATTGAAAATATTGGCATTGGTGAAATCACCATAGGAAAAGTTGGCTTCACCCCACATCCAGGGTGCGATCTTTGCTCCCAAAACCTGGCTGAATAAAATACGTTTATCTTTCTTCTGGAAAAATCCTGTTACGGTAGTGGAGCCATAAAAATTCAGGTTTCCAAGGGGATAATAAGTCAGAGAAATGCCAGCCTGTTTCTGTGTTTTCCCGTTTAGGTTCGACCAGCTTCCGGTGAGGGCAAGGCTGAAACGGCCAAGATCTTTGGAAATCCTGAGGCTTGCCACAAAATTATTAAAGGAAGTGTCGTTTTGTTCATAGGAATAAACCAGCGAAGGGTAACGGAACAGGTGATAGGTGCTGTCGATATAGGAATAATAGGCTGTATCGCTGATACTGTCGGTCCGGTATCCAGGGTTAACCGTTGGATAGCTGACATTGATCCAGTGGAACGCGGGTATTATTTTTATCCCCCAGGGTAAGGTGATCGCTGCATTGATATAGGCTTCATGCTGGCTGATATGATAACGGAAAGAAGTGTCATGAATCTTCCAGGGATAAGAGTAGAAGTAGTCCCTGCTGAAAGGGTTTTCGATAATCGTATCTCGCTGAACTTCAGTATGACCGTACTGAATGTACTTTGTTTTCGAGAAATTGAGGTAATTATAGGCAAGGGTCAGATCGATCCTCTTTGAAATCTTTAATTTCAGACTGAGGTTTTCATAAATGCTGTTTCCATAGAGGTCCTGCTCCCCGTAAATACTGTCTTTCCCCATCAGGTCAGAGAGATTATCGGGGGACCGTTCACTGCTCAGGGTATAACCGCTTTCCAGATGAACCTGCTCCAGGAATCCCGGATCTGATTTTTCAGTCTCCCCGGCTGTTTTGGTCATGAATGCTTGAAGTATCCTGGCTTCTTCAGGATGGTTAGAATACAGGTAGGACTTGTAAAGATAATCTCCGATGACCGGATCGCCCGAATTAAACTCTCTGGCCTTGGTAAGATGAGTTGCAGCAGGAATATACTGTTTTTTGCTGAAGTAAGCGATTCCCATTCTGGCTCGGAGATAATAATAATCAATTTCCTGCCGGAGTGCCTGTTTTCCGACCAGGATCACACTGTCCCACTTTTGTTGGTTGTAACAGGTAAAGGTGAGCCGATCAACGGTTTGAAAATCCAGTTTCGTTGCTGCCTTTACAGGTATGAACGTCATGAAAAAAGCCAAAATAAATAGGTAAAAAAGCATGCTTTTCATCGATCACCCCCAAACCTAATTGTAGTCATTTTATTGTTTTCACTGATCATGAGATGCTCCAGGCCTTGAGCTCCGATAAACATCTCACACTGCATTTTTTTAACTTCATAACCGCCAATACTTGCTCTGCTTATCGATTTCAGCCGGATACCGGTTTGCATCAGATCATCTTCCATCTTAAGATAGTAAAGCATGAAATCGGAACGGATAAACAGATAAAAGGGCGCAATAAAATCCTGTAGCAGACCTGATATCCGGTTGTTAAAAGTATTGACCGGAAAATTATCCCTGACCAAAAGATTGGGATAAAAACCCATCATGATCTTATAGGCTCCCATGAAAAACCTGAAAAGCAGAGAAGAATGGTCGCCTTCATAATGGGTAAAATAATGTATGTCTCCGTCATTCCGGAAGTAGGCCCGTGAGTTGGATTTCTCACAATGAATAAAGGTAAGATTCATGGTATTGATCTTTACCTCCCACTCAAGCAGATATTCTTTCCCATGGTCGGGCAGCACTTTCAGTTTGAATTTCTGACCAGGGATAAAATGAAACGCTTTCTCGAGTGAATAGTTTTTCCTGATGTTTGATACACTCAGCCCATCCTCCGGAATATGATAGGATTTCAATTCAAAGGTGTCGTTTTTATGACAGATGTAATGACTGATCGGATAATTCAGGGTTTTTGAGCCGATAAACGGAGTTCCCTGAATCTGAAAATGGATGTGTGGGGCGGGTGAACGGCCTGAATTGCCGCAAGCGGCAATGACTTGTCCCTTCTTAATAGCATCTCCCGTTGCCACTTTAAAGCTACCTTTCTTAAGGTGGGAGATTTTTGAATACAGCTGATCCGCATGACGGATGACCATTGTATTTCCCCAGTTCTGATCCAGGTTGACCTCTCCGATTGCGTTGTCTTCTATATCATCTGCAATTTCTTCCACCCACCCATTGGCAGGAGCGAGTACGGGCTTGTTATAGCAATGATACTCCTCACGGGTTATTCCGTCTCCACCGTAGGTTGAGCCTTTTTCATCCGTAATCTCAAAATCCCAGGCATGCTGCCATTCTCCCTGGTGTGTCACTTTCCCGTTATGAGCCTGAGTCACTTTCCATTCTCCGTAGAAAGGCAGGGTAAACGGAAAATAGTATACTTTCCCGAAACGTTGACGATAATTGACATGCGAATAGAGATTTTTTTCGGGAGAATATTGCTGGAAGCTTACCAGTTCCGGTTTGTCGAAAAATCTTTCCCTGAACTTTAATGCGTAAAGAAAAACCAGCACAATAATATTAAATGGCAAAGAGTACACCGAAAGCTGAAATATTGAAAAGATAGCTTGTGTACTGGTCAGGATTATTGAAATCAAGGGTGTCAGCAGAATCACCCACAGGAATGACCAGCGGGAAGGGATGATAAAGAACCCACCGATAGCAATGGAAGTCAGAATGAAGTTAAATCCGATAAAACTATAGCTGAGTTCATGAATATCGGCTCCGATGAACTGATAATAGGCATAGGCTGAGAAAAAGCCCAGCAAGGAAAGCATGAATGATATCCTTGAATAGATCAGCAGGCCTGCAGCGATCAGAATACCGGCAAACAGGTGATACTGAAAGAAAATGGCTCCCAGGGAAGTGAAGTACAGTCGTACCGATTCATGAATTCCCAGTCCCGTAAGCCAGTTGTAGGAAGCAACCATATGCTGTCCACCGAGTGAGTACATTTCATTGGTCATATAAATTCCGCGTTCACTGATATGAAGGGCGGTAAACTGCCTTGAAGCCAGGCTGACCATCCAGGTACCCAATAAAAAAGATAAGCTGAGAAAGGGAAGTCCGTATTTTCCTACTACTCCTTCAACCCAGAGGGTAATAAAAAGGGTGAGCAGGGAAGCAAAGATGAGGATGATATAAAACTGGGTGTTGGGTTGATAAAAAACACCGAGTCCTAATCCAACCAACAGGCTGTTAAACCCATAATACCCGTTTTTTATGTGGGTACGGTTAAATCCGATCAGGTAAGCCAGACTATTTGAAACCATGACCGCAATGATCCCGCTTAAACCGGCCCAGGGGTCAAAAAACGAAACAGCCATTAGGATAACAGCAAAAATCCTGCTGTTTGAAAAAAATATCTGGGTATAGCTGTTGACGATACTGGTCAGGAAAGAAGGAAATACGGACCGTAGTCGGATCATAACTCGAATTTTTTCAGATGAGCAGGCACCTTTTCCATGCTGTTCATGTTATCCACTGTTTCCCTGAGTCGGATCACATGGGGTTTTTCATTGGTGTCGATCAGCACAACATTGGGTCGCAGGGAGATGAACTGCATCCATTGGGTCATATTGTAAGCGCCTACACTGTGTATCACAACCTGGTCGTCTTTATTCAGCAAAGGCAGGCTGACGCTTTCCCTGATCACATCTATATTCATGCAAAGAGGGCCATACACGCAAGTATCTTCCGAATACTGGGTAAAAGATTGTGCCGGGGTGATTTTATGGTCGTACCAGAATGACGTGAACAGGATGTTCACGCCAATGTCAAGGATCGTATTCCGGCGGCCGGTACTTGATCTTTTATTGGAAATGACTGATCCAAGCAGGTATCCTGCATCATCAATCAAAGCCCTGCCGGTTTCGAGGATGAGCAGAGGAAGTTTATCCTGCTTGAAGTTACTGTTCAGCAGGGCGGTCGCGATGACTTCTGCAAAATCATCAAAGGTGGGATTGGTATCAGTTCCCGGAAGATATGAGCCCTTCAGGGTATTCTTCGAGGCAAACCCTCCTCCAAGATCGATGTATTTTATTTCGTGCTTAAATTTCTGTTCCACAGATAATGCCAGTTCGGCGAGTTTTGATGCAGCAATGCCATAAGCAGAAGGTGCCAGCATAAAAGTTCCGATATGGCAATGAAGCCCTACCAGTTCCATTTTACCGGAATGCATGATTTTGTTTATTGCATCCCAGGCCTGACCGTTTTCATAATTGAAACCGAAACGGTCCCACATAGGATATACACCGGTATCCATGTTTACCCTGATGGCCACCCGGGGACGACGTTTGAGTTTTTCTGCCAGCTCGGTGATGGAATACAATTCATCCAGGTGGTCGATATGGATCAGGGAATCATTGGAAATGGCTTTGGTCAGATCTTCTTCGCTTTTTTCCGGCCCGTTGAAAATGATCTTTTTCCCATCCACGCCAAGGGCAATCGCCTTATCGTATTCAAAGCCGGAAACAACTTCCGCCCAGGACCCTTCCTGATGGAAAATATTGCATACCGAATTGAGATAATTGGTTTTGTATGACCAGGCAAACTGGACCCTGGGATACCGGGTCTCAAAAGCTTTCTTCGCTTTTTTTATCGTTGTACGTATCGTCTTTTCAGAAATCACAAAAAGAGGTGAACCATATTCTTGGATCAGATCTTTTACTGCCAATCCATCAATATGGGTCATGGGCTGGTATTCAGTTCTTGTGCCGAATTTATTGGGCATCCCGGTTTCCAGTTTTTTAATCGCCGGACGTTCATATCTTATTTTACTCATATATTATGGTTTTTCAAAAGAAGTGACAATTAGTGCATTGGTTCAAAGTTCTCCATAGATGCTGATCTGTTCAAATTCCTCCCGGTCAACGATCATATCCCAGGCATACCGGATGAACATTTTCCCGACATCGTAAGAAGTGAAAGGGACGACTTTCTTTCCTAAAGCCAGGTTGACCAGGGCTTCAGGGATGTTTTGTCCGACGCCTACGGCAAGATAAATCCAGGCCGGAAGCCTTGGGTTTATTTCGAGCAGGTACAACTCCCCGTCCTTATTTTTCATCAGTTCCAGTTCGAATCCCCCCCTCCATTTAGTAGTTCTCAGGAATTTCCGGGTCATGTCGAGCATCTTCTCATCCGAAATGGAAATGCCACCCCAGGCCTTGCCTTTATCAGTAATATATTGTTTGCGCATAGGCACAGCAGCAATGGTATGCCCTTTCCCGTCACCCAGCCCGGTCACATTGAATTCTGTGCCATGAATAAACTCCTGGATGATGATGGGCAATCCCCATTTTGCACTGATCTTGTTGAAATAGGTTTTAACCTGTTCGATGCTGTAGGCGATGGAGGCATCATAAAACTTCCCTTTTACGATCAGGGGAAAGGAAAATTCAGAAACCAGGCTGTGAACGGTATTGAGATCATAGATCACCTTGCTTTTCGGAACACTGATGCCGTATTTTTTGCCGAAATCATTCAGGTTGACTTTATGCCGCTCTTCGAACTGGTGCAAGGTTGGGAGAAACATATGTATTCCCATGGCCTTTAATTTTTGTTCCAGCTTGATGAAGGGATAAAGTTCAGCATCGAAATTGGGGATGATCACATCCAGTTTTTCCTTTTCATGGATATACTCAAGTCGCTCGAAAATAGTATCAATTCCAGCTGCCGGATAGGGTATGGAGTAAGTACGGTCAACCAGATCGTGCATATAAATGCCAGGTTCGAGAGATTCATAAGAAAGTCCAATGATCCTTGCATCGAATGAAGCGGCTTCCCGTAGGGCCCTGATGACTGAAACCCCGGGACCGGGGCTGTCGATGGCATTCAGGCCGGTAACAGCAATATTAAGCTTTTGTTTCTTCATAAGATTCAAGGAGATTATTATGGGACAGGATGCCAATGAAATCCTGATAATCCTTTTCGAAAGTGGTTTTATCGGCAGTGTACTTTTCCAGAATAGTATTAAAAATTTCTTGGTCGGTTTTTTCTTCACGAAGAAGGTTCAGGATTTCGATCCCAATTGGATTCACTGAGAAGGATTCACCGCTGACCGGGTTAAAGAGCAATCCGGCTTCGCTGACGGCAACATTTTTTCGGAGTTTCATAAATTGGATTTTACGATGCAATATTAAACGTATAAACATTCCTGCATGTTATAAAATTAGAGAAATGATGTATAAAATTTTAATATTTAGGATAGATGGTCCAGGGGGTTTCGATCAGTGACGGGATTGATCTTGTAGTCGGTTACAGAAATTCCGGTGATGGTTTTAAATTGGGTTGACAGGTACTGAACGCTGCTATAACCCATCATGTAAGCAATTTCGCTCAAGGAAAGATCCCCGTAACCGATAAGTTCTTTCACTTTCTCGATTTTATGCAGAATGATGAATTTTTCGAGCGTGGTTTGTCCATGTTTCGAAAACAGGGTGGATAGATATGGGTAAGACATGTCGAACTTTTCTACCAGGTAATCGGAGTTACGGACCATGGCATTGTATGTGGAATGATGAATTAGCTCTATGATGGCCTGTTTGATTTGTTCGACCAGGATTTTTTCTTTATCCCGGATGACTTCAAATCCGAATTGTTCCAGAATACTTTCAATCTTTTTCCAGCTTATTTTTTTTGGATTGATGGTCAGTGTAACTTTTCCCAGCCTGATATCCACAATCTGAACACCATTCAGGTTAAGTTCATTTCTGAGCACATAGATACAGCAATTGCAAACCATGTTCCTGACATGGATCGTCCGGTGGTTGGAGGAATTTTGCCTTTTTCCTGACATGGATCAAACCAGTTCGTATCGATAAGAGTCCTGGCGGATAAAGATAAACAATAAAATGGTAAAAGCCCATAAGGAAGATCCTCCATAGCTGATAAAGGGTAAAGGGATACCGATCACTGGCAATAATCCGAGTGTCATACCGATATTTATCGCAAAGTGGAAGAAGAGAATGGCCGCAACCCCGTATCCATATAGCCGGCTGAATTTTGATCGTTGCCGCTCCGCGGTTGTGATCAGACGGGCGAAAAGTGCAAGATAAAGGATGATCAGGATAGCACTTCCGATAAAACCTCTTTCTTCACCAATCGTACAAAAGATAAAATCAGTACTTTGTTCCGGGACGAAGTTGTATTTTGTCTGGGTTCCCTGTAAAAAACCTTTTCCCATGAGCCGGCCTGAACCTATGGCGATGAGCGACTGATTGACATTATAACCTGCCCCCTTCAGGTCGGTATTCATGCCCAGAAGAACATTGATCCGCTGTCGCTGATGTGGTTCCAGCATATGTTTTACGGTATAATCAACTGAATAAACAAATCCAACTGAAGCAAGAAAAACCGCGGATATGATGAAAATATTTTTCAGCTTTCGAGGACTACGAAAAAAGAAAATTATAGAAATGAGAAGCAATCCTCCGGCCAATATTGATTTTGGAACCAGCAGGGCCAGCACGCCCAGCAAAGGAAGCAGAATAAAGGCCAGGGGTACAAATCCTGTAAGTCCTGCCCGGTAAAGAACGATAATGAAAGCAAGAAAAACAATGGCTGACCCTGTATCATGCTGAAATAGCACCACCAGAGCGGGAATGAGAATGATGGAGGAAGCAATGAGCAGGGTTGAGAATTTCCGGATATTAACATCAAGGGTGCTCAAATATTTTGCCAGGGCAAGACAAGTGGCCATCTTAGCGAATTCTGCAGGTTGTATACCAAAACCACCTATGGCGAACCAGCCTTTAGATCCGGCAATTTCACGTCCGGAGAAAATAACCACGATAAGCATTAGCAGGCAGATTCCATAAATGAAATAAGAGAACTGTGAAAAGAATTTCGGATCAATAAGCAGGATAAGCATGGCAAGGAAAATAGCGGCAAAAATAAAAACCATTTGTTTGCCGTACTTCTGGGTTAAATCCACGATATGATGATGGTTCTCATCATACACAGCCGCATAAATGTTGATCCAGCCAATGATCACAAGAACCAGATAGAGCCCCAGCAGGACCCAGTCAATCTTGTAAAATATTCCCTTGTCCTCTCTCAATTTCAATAAATTGTCCGTTTATCAAATTACTATTGATCATTCTTTCTTCAAGATCTTTACGATTTACGCTCCTTTTCAAGTATTTCTCAATCATTAAACTGGCAATAGGGGCTGCCCAGGTCGCCCCGAAACCGGCATTTTCAACTACGACCGAGATGGCGATCTTTGTATTCTGCCTGGGGGCGAACGCGATAAAGATGGAATGGTTTTTTCCGTGGGGGTTTTGTGCAGTACCTGTTTTACCGCAAATCTCTATACTGTCGAGTTTTGCATTGGTAGCAGTGCCTGCAGTAATTACATTGGCCATTCCTTCGATGACAGGATCGAAGTATTTTGATTCAATATCACAGTAATTTTTTTTCAGGTATTTTTCATTCAGGCTGTCCTTATTTCCAAAAGAACGGATGACATGGGGTGTACAAAAAAAACCCCTGTTTGAGATCAGGGCAGCCAGGTTAGCTAACTGTACCGGTGTAATGCCGATCTCACCCTGTCCGATGGCCAGAGAAATAATGCTCATGGACCGCCATCTGTTTTTTCCGTGATATTTATCGTAATAGGTAGGAGAGGGAATGTTTCCGTTGAGCTCACCGGGAATATCAATCCCCAGTTTTTTCCCGAAACCCATGCTCATTACTTCTTTACGCCAGGATTCATAAGCCTGGCGGGTGTTGAAATACGATTTCTTATCAATAACAGACCTGAAAACCCGGCAAAAGTATGTATTACAGGATATCTGGATGGCACCGATGAGATCCAGCGGACTTGGGTGACTATGGCAGGCAACCATTTTCCCGTTTCCAATAGAAAACCCGCCAGGGCAACCGTAGCGTGTGTCAGGAGTAAGAACACCTTCCTGTTGTCCTACCAAGGCATTCACCAGTTTGAAAGTAGAACCGGGAGGGTACATAGCCATCAGTGCCCGGTTAAACAAGGGAACAAAAACAGTATCCTCACTTAGCAAGGTATAGTTTTTTCTGCGGATCTGTCCGACCAGCAGGTTGGGGTCGTACCCCGGACTGGTGATCAGGCAGAGGATCTCCCCTGTGCCTGGTTCAATAGCGACAATACTTCCTTTTTTTCCACGCATGAGTAATTCACCATAGGCCTGAAGTTCAGCATCCAGTGAGGAAAGAAGATTGGTTCCGGCTACCGACGCTGTATCATATTTCCCATTCTGGAAAGCTCCTTTATTGCGGTTGAACACATCCACGACCTGGATCTTCATTCCCTTTTTACCCCGCAGAATTTCTTCATAGGATTTTTCGATACCGCTGATCCCGATGTAATCACCGGATTTGTAATAAGTATTTTTCGCAATCAACTCGGGATTGACCTCTCCAATATACCCGAAAGTATGAGCTGCAATCGGGTAAGTATATTTTCTCAGGGTCCGGGACTGGACAAAAAAACCAGGGAACAGAAAGAGTTTTTCTTCCAGGAAGCCATAGTTTTCACGGGTTATCTGGGATTGAAATATAGAAGCCCTGTAGGGAGAATAGTTTCGTGCTTTTTTCAATCGTTCAATAAATTCCAGTTTTTCTATCCCGATCAGGCGGCATAGTTCCATGGTATCGATCGTTTTCACCTGCCGGGGAATAACCATCAAATCATAAGCAGCTTCATTATATACCAATAATTTCCCGTTGCGGTCAAAAATTAAACCCCGGGCAGGGTATTGGGTAATATAACGTAAAACATTGTTATTGGCAGAAAGGATGTACTTGTCAACCAGAATCTGAACATAAAACAAACGGGACAGGTATATAACACCGACGATAAAAAAAAATCCGATGATGATGAACTTTCGGTCAGCGTATTTTCTTTCCATCTGTTATTATGGCCTCCTCAAAATGATATCGGGGGTAGTTACCACATTGCTTTTATGCAGTGCCCGGTCGTAAATGAACAGGTCGAACCTGATGGTGTCGAACAGGGGGTGAGGATTTAATGCGAGGGTGTCAACAATAATACCTTTAATGGCTTTATTGGGATTGTCGGGGGTGAGTATGGGAATTCGGGCAGAGAAAGGCGGATCAAGGTCGATTTTCACATAGGTTCCCATTTGCTTCTCATAATATATAAATACATAGTTATAATAATAATCACCCTGTTTATTGAAAGGAGGAAAAGTATCGGCTGGATTTAATCCGATATCTCCGTTACCGTCTTTAAAAGTGATGGCAAGAATACCTCTTTTAGGAAACTGTCCGGTATCGAAAACACTTTGCCAGCCTGCAAATTCAATCTGAGGAATATCCGGATAAATTTCTTTCTTCATGCAGGACGTAAAAAAGAGCAGTCCGGAGACAAAAAGTACCAGGAAAAGATATCGCATAAACTACTACCTTTGAAAAGGCGTTAAAAGTACGAAATTTTCAGTTCATTTGCCGGGTTAAGCCATGGAATTAAAGAAGGATATTTTTAGTGTTCAATCGGAATCGGAATTTCTCAGATTGGCCTTGGAGTTATTTCATTTTCAGTATGAAAATAACAAGGTTTACAGGGAATTTGTGACTTCCCTGAACATTGACCCTAAAGCAGTAGATACACTGAAAAAAATTCCTTTCTTACCTATCGAACTCTTCAAGACCAGGGATATTATCTGTGGCAATAAGCCTCCCCAGAAAATATTTCAAAGTAGTGGTACTTCAGGGATGGAAAGGAGCCGGCATATTGTTCACGACCTCAATCTTTACCGTAAATCACTGAAATTGGGATTTGAGCATTTTTTCGGACCTGTTGAAAATTGCCAGTTTCTTGCCCTGACTCCCACTCCTGAGCAAAACCCCCATTCTTCCCTGGTCTTTATGCTTTCGCGCATGATGGACCTGAGTTTGAGTGCTGAGAATGGTTTTTTTCTTCAGAGTTTTTCGGGATTACATGCCCGGCTGAAGCAATCGCATCCCCGGGGTAAAAAAGTATTTCTCTTTGGCTTAACCTATGCTTTACTTGATTTTGCTGCCCAATTTCCAGGCAGCTACGACCCATTAATTGTGATGGAGACCGGTGGAATGAAAGGACGCAAAGAAGAAATGATCAGGGAAGAGTTACATGCGATTATTGGTTCTGCTTTTGGCTTAAAAAAAATTCATTCTGAATATAGCATGACGGAATTATTATCCCAGGCTTATTCCATGGGGGATGGTCTTTTCCATTGTCCACCCTGGATGCGGGTGCTTATTCGGGAAACCAACGATCCGTTTTCTTATGAAAAGCCAGGTGCCTCGGGTGGTATCAACATCATCGATCTGGCTAATGTTTATTCCTGTGCTTTTATTTCAACCCAGGATCTCGGACGGAAATATGCTGATGGATCTTTTGAAGTAATAGGTCGTTTTGATGCCAGTAATGTCAGGGGTTGTTCACTGATGATATAGGATAAGCTTTCATTCTGTCAGCAGAAAAAGGTTTAAGCAGATCCAGAAGTTCATTTTTTGAAGTTTGTTTCAGCCATTTCTTTTCATCTTCAGGATGAAGAATAACTGGCATTCGATCGTGAATCGTGGCCATTAATTCATTGGGAGTCGTGGTGATTATAGAAAAGGTTTTTACTATTTCACCCTCACTGCTGATCCATTGATCCCATATCCCCGCCATGGAGAAGATAGATTCATCCTGCATCAGGATACGGAATGGTGTTTTGGCTTTGCCTTTTCTCCATTCATAAAAACTGTCGGCAGGGACCAGACATCTCCTGTTAAGGAAAGCGTGTTTAAAAGATGGTTTTTCAAGGATAGTCTCCGATCTTGCATTGATGAGCTTGTTCCCGATTTTTGGGTCATTTGCCCAAAAGGGGATAAGTCCCCAGCGGTAAATGGTTATCTCTTCTTTGTTTTCATTCGAAATAACTGCCAGATCCTGCCCCGGGGAACAGTTGTATCGGGCTTTGTAAATGGCAGTATGCACCCTAACGCCAAAACGTTCTTTGATTAAAGCATCTTCCACCGCAAATGAATATCTTCCGCACATGCATTCAAGATTTGACCATTAAAAATACTAAAATCTATTTCGATATCAGGAAGACAGACAGGCCGGAGGAGTGAACATTTCAGGGGAGTTTTTTATTTTTTCCCTTCAACAATAATTACAATTTCTCCTTTTACTGTTTTTTGTTCAAAGTAGGCAATGAGTTCTTTTAATGAGCCTCTGATGTTTTCCTCATAGAGTTTGGTTAATTCACGAGAAACGCAGCCATATCTATCTTCTCCAAAATATTCGGAAAACTGCGACAGACTCTTGACAAGGCGGAAAGGTGATTCGTAAAAGATCATTGTTTTTTCTTCCCTGGCGAGTGTTTCAAGCCTGGTCTTGCGGCCTTTTTTATGGGGAAGGAATCCTTCAAAAATGAAGTGATCGGAAGGAATCCCTGAGTTTACAAGAGCCGGAATAAAAGCTGTTGCCCCAGGCAGACACTCCACCTGGAGTTCCTCTTTTATACATTCTCTCACCAGCAGGTAGCCGGGATCGGAAATAGCTGGTGTTCCAGCATCACTGACCAAAGCTACCACTGCGCCATTTTTCAGCTGATCGACTATGTTCCGGATGGATTGATGTTCATTAAACAGATGATGAGAGACCAGTTTCTTGTCGATCCCGTAGTGCTTGAGCAGAAACCCGGTATTGCGGGTGTCCTCTGCCAGGATAAAATCAACTTCCTTTAACACCCTCAATGCGCGTAAGGTAATATCCTCCAGATTACCGATAGGAGTAGGAACGATAAAAAGCCGGGTTGGAGGTTTCATTTATTCATCACCAGTTTGAACCCTACTCCATGAACATTGATCAACTCAACCCTGGGATCATCTTTCAGATATTTACGGAGTTTGGCGATATATACATCCATGCTGCGGGCATTGAAATAGCTGTCGTCATTCCAAACCTGATTCAGGGCCACGCTCCGATCGAGAACTTCATTGGCATGAGTGCACAGCAGTTTAAGTAAACCAGCCTCTTTCGATGTGAGCTTTTGTTCCTTTCCCCGGATGCTTAATAGCTGGCGGTTGAAATCGAAGGAATAGAGACCGATGGAGAAAAAGTTCTCGCGGAAAGTAGCTTTTCCTGGTTCTTCAGTTCGCCTGAGAATTGCTTGCATGCGAAGCAGCAACTCTTCCATACTGAAAGGTTTAGTCAGATAGTCATCTGCTCCTGCCTCAAAACCCTTGAGCTTGTCTTCCTGAAGCGCTTTGGCAGTTAAAAACAGAATGGGCACTTTAGCATTGGCTACCCGGATTTCTTTGGCAGCTGTGAATCCGTCTTTTACAGGCATCATGATATCCAGGATGCAGAAATCATAACTTTTTTTTGCAAAAGCATCAATAGCTTCCTGCCCATTGATACAAAGGGTGGCCGAATATCCTTTTGCATCCAGATAGTTTTTCAGGATGTTCCCCAAGTTGCGGTCGTCCTCGGCGAGAAGTATGTTGATTTGGTTTTTGTCCATAGCAAAAGCAAATAACGGGAAAGTAACAAATTTAGTCTTTTATCCTGAAAGGAAGGAATACAGTAAATTTACTTCCTTTATTTACTTCGCTTTCCAGCCCAACTTTTCCCCCATGTTCATCAATGATGGCTTTCACATAACTAAGTCCCAGTCCGAAACCCCTGACTTCATGGATGTTGCCTGTTGGTACCCGGTAAAGTTTGTCAAAGATTTTTTTCTGCTCATTTTTATTGATCCCGATGCCATGGTCTTCAATGGTAAGCGTGATTCCGTTGCTGGTGTTTTCTGTTTCTATTCTTATAAATGGTTTTCTGGGTGAGTATTTATTCGCATTATCAAACAGATTATATACCAGGTTCGTTAAATGGACACGATCGCCTTCAATAACCGGTCTGGTCGCACCGAAATTTGCCTGGATTTCTCCATCTTTGATTTCAACCTGAATGCGTAAATTCTTAATCACATCTGTAATGATATCATGAAGATTGATTTTTTCACGGTTCATTTTTAGCTGGCCTTTTTCAATTACTGCTGTCTGCAGGATCTTTTCCGCCATTCCGGCCAGGCGTTTGTTTTCTTCCTGTATCATGGTGATGTAGGAAAGAAAGAACTCATCGGATTTACGCAGGTCTTTATCACCCAGGGCTTCGCATGCCAATGAAATAGTCGAAATCGGAGTTTTAAATTCATGGGTCATATTGTTGATAAAATCATTTTTCATTTCTGATAACCGCTTTTGCCTGAAGATGGTTGAGATGGTATAGGTAAATGAATAAACGATCACAATTATAAGGATGATGCTAATAAGTAGCATTCCCCAAAGCTCCGTCAGCAAGAATTGTTTTTCTTTAGGAAAAAAGATCAGAAGATATTCCGGGCTGGTATAGATATCGCTCTGAAAAAGGTTGAAGGCATATCCTTTTTCAATCAGTTCTTTCCGGTAATTGCCTGATTTCTCAATCAGGAACTCCAATCCTTCAGGCTTGAAAATACCAAATTCATAACGGGTATCAATGCCTTTGATATTCAGTTCAAGAGCTATCAGGGAGTCGAGGATGTTTTTATCAATAAAGTTTTCGTAAGGAAGATGACGATTGAAATTAAGCATGCTTTCGAACTGATTCTCGACTAGCGCTTTGTTTTTCTCAATGCGTTCAACTTTCATGACTACTTTGGCCAGGGCTTCGTTCACACTTCGCCTGAAGTTGGCTTCTTTTACCGAAGAAGCATTGTTAATCCAATAGATCTGTATGCCCAGCAGCCCGATAAGTGCAAAGGTCATGGCGATAATGGTAATAATAATGATCCGTCGGTTCATGGTGACAAAGGTACCGAAATTTTGAGATTCAGGCTTTTAACAATTTTTAACGTAATTTAATATTCGTTAACATCTAAATGGTAAACTTTGGATTAATTTTGTCTGACTATTAAAGTTTAATTGTTTTTTCAACCATAACGTAAGGTTTTGTTTATTGATCTTAAAGTGTGTTCTGAGCAAGAGGACGCACTTTTTTTTTGCTTCTTCCCGCTTTCTTCCTATTTTCGTTACGGATATAAATGAAGAAATTATGCAAAAATTGACCTTTGATTCCCGCAATGCCGCTGCTTTTATCGGCGAGAAATGCCTTCCGCGCTTCCAGGAAGAAATTATGAAATGTCATCGTGAATTGACAGACCGAACCGGAAAGGGAAATGATTTTCTTGGCTGGCTGGATCTGCCTGTCAGCATTGATGAATCAATGATCCGACGATTGGAACAGGATGCTGAACGCATCCGAAAAATAGCTGAGGTCTTCGTAGTGATCGGAATCGGAGGGTCGTACCTTGGTTCAAGGGCTGTGATTGAAGCATTAAGCGATCCCTTTTCACAATTAAAGTCCGGTCAGGTATTTCCGCAGGTTATTTATGCCGGTGAAAACTTGAGTGAAGATTACCATTCATTCCTGCTCGGCCTGCTCGATCAGAAAGATTATGCTGTTGCTGTTATTTCAAAATCCGGAACGACAACGGAACCCGCCGTGGCTTTTCGTTTAATTAAAAATCATCTGGAAAAGAAATATGGCAAAGAAGAATCGCGAAGCCGGATCATTACTGTTACAGATAAATCGAAGGGAGCCCTGAAAAAAATGTCAGATATTGAAGGTTATCCTTCCTATATCATTCCGGATGATGTGGGCGGCCGTTACTCCGTACTTACTCCTGTCGGACTGTTGCCCATTGCTGTCGCAGGGTTCGATATTCGTGCTTTGATCCAGGGTGCTGCCACCATGAGGGAGGAAGCTTTAAATTCCGGAGATTGCAATACAAACCCCTGTGCCCTTTATGCCGCTATCCGCAACATCCTATACCGGAATGGTAAATGTATAGAGGTCCTTGTAAGTTTTGAACCAACGATGCTGTATTTTATAGAATGGTGGAAACAGTTATTCGGGGAAAGCGAAGGAAAGGAAGGAAAGGGAATCTTCCCGGCCGGCGTGACTTTTACGGCCGACTTGCATTCCATGGGCCAATATCTCCAGGAAGGCATCCGGATTATATTTGAGACAGTAATTTCCATAGTGAACCCCAGAAACGAACTCATTGCGCCCACAGATCATGAAAACCATGACGGATTGAATTTTCTTTCCGGGAAACGAATGTCGGAAATAAACAGAATGGCTGAACTCGGGACCATGCTGGCCCATGTTGACGGAGGTGTGCCTAATCTGAAAATCAATATTCCTTACTTGAATGAAAACACCCTGGGACAATTGATCTATTTCTTTGAATTTTCCTGTGCCCTGAGCGGATACGCCCTGGGCATCAACCCATTTGATCAGCCGGGAGTAGAAGCATACAAGAAAAACATGTTTGCTTTGCTGGGTAAACCTGGCTTTGAAAAAGAAACGGAATTGCTGGAAGGTAGGCTAAAATAGACTGTCGACAGAGATCAGATGACAGTTGACGGATGATGGTTGAGGGTTTGTTCAATAATTTCATGGTACCAGCGATATTCCAGCTCATGAACTTTTCCCGCCAGGGTTTCAGCAGAGTCCTCCGGTGTAATCTGGCATTTTGCCTGGAAGATTACCTGACCATCATCATATTTTTCATTCACATAATGAATTGTAATACCGGATTCTGTATCTCTGCTCTGAATGACAGCTTCGTGCACCTTCATCCCATACATCCCTTTTCCTCCGTGTTTTGGAAGTAAGGCAGGATGGATGTTGAGAATACGGTTTGGATAAAATTTCAAGATGTTGGTTGGGATAAGCCAGAGAAAACCAGCCAGGATGATCCAATCTATCCCTTGAACAGAGAGTAAATCCAGGATATGCTGGGTATGGTAAAAATCCTCACGGCTGAATGTAACAACCGGGACATGCATCTTCCTTGCCCTCTCCAGAACCAGCGCTTCAGGATTATTACTGAGCAGTAATGTCACCCTAACTGAAGGATGTGAGAAGAAATGTTCCATGAGGCGTTGAGCATTGGAACCATTACCGGATGCCAGGATGGCTAATCGTCTAATCATAACATTTTCAATGATAAACTGCAAAAATACAAAAGTTAATCTCTGTACGACCGACCCTAACAAATTTTGCAATATTCAGATTATCAGAAGTATACATTTTGCAATTGTTAAAAAATCATAAATATTTTTGGTGGGTAATAATAAAATTCATTTCTTTGCAGTCCGTTTAACCAAAAAAGGAAAAAACATGTCTGACATTGCAGCAAAAGTTAAAGCTATCATCGTTGATAAGCTTGGTGTTGATGAAAGTGAAGTTACACCTGAAGCAAGCTTCACCAATGATTTAGGTGCCGATTCCCTGGACACAGTAGAACTTATTATGGAGTTTGAGAGGGAGTTTGACATTGCCATTCCCGATGATCAGGCTGAAAAAATCAGTACGGTTGGGGAGGTTATTTCTTATGTTGAAAACAACGCTAAGTAATTCTTCCGGTTCATCGGTTGATCCATTATTTGGCTCTTCCTCCTGCTTAATGCAGATCAAAACACACCCCGCCTGGGCGGGGGTTTCCTTTAGTCGATGAATGATAAAATGTCGTACAAGTGAAATTAAGGCGAGTTGTAGTAACTGGTCTTGGAGCACTTACTCCGCTGGGTAATTCCGTTGATGAATACTGGAATAACCTGATTCATGGAGTTAGTGGTGCAGGGCCCATCACCCGTTTCGATGCATCGAAATTCAAAACACAGATCGGCTGTGAAGTGAAGAATTTCAATCCGGAAGATTATTTCGACCGGAAAGATGTGAGGAAGTATGACATTTATTGTCATTTTGGGATTGTATGTGCAGATCAGGCCATTAAAGATGCTGGTTTCAATCTGGATTCCCTCGACAAAAATAAGGTTGGGGTTATCTGGGCCTCCGGAATAGGAGGATTGGATACCCTGATCACAGAAGTTTCGAACTGGATCAAAGGTGATGGAACCCCAAGGTTTAATCCTTTTTTTATTCCTAAAATGATTTCTGATATCTGTGCTGGCCATATTGCTATGAGGCATGGTTTTCGGGGACCTAATTTTGCTACTGTATCTGCTTGCGCTTCCTCTTCCAATGCCTTGGTTGACGCTTTTAACTATATCCGGCTCGGGAAAGCCAATGCATTTATTGCCGGTGGCTCCGAAGCGGCTCTTAACCCTGCTGGGGTTGGTGGTTTCAATGCCATACATGCCATTTCTACCCGCAATGATGATCCCCTTACAGCATCCCGTCCTTACGACAAGGACCGTGACGGGTTTGTCATTGGAGAAGGTGCTGGAGCCCTTATCTTTGAAGAACTGGAACATGCATTGAACCGCGGTGCAAAAATTTATGGTGAAGTTGCTGGAGGAGGACTTTCAGCTGATGCCCATCATATGACTGCTCCTCATCCCGAAGGAATGGGAGCCATTCTTTCTATGCAGCAGGCCATAGAAGATGCCGGACTGAATATTGAAGATATCGATCATATCAACACTCACGGCACTTCCACTCCGGCCGGGGATATTGCCGAACCCAAGGCCATCGTAAGCCTTTTCGGGGATCATGCATTTAAAATGAATATCAACTCCACCAAATCCATGACGGGCCATTTGCTTGGTGCTGCCGGAGCCATTGAATCAATAGCTACTCTGATGACCGTGATCCATGATATTGTCCCGCCAACGATCAACCATTTTACGGATGATCCGGAAATCGCACCCCTTAATTTCACTTTCCATACAGCCCAAAAGCGGGTAGTTAATAATGCCTTAACCAATACTTTTGGGTTTGGCGGTCATAATGCCAGTATTATTTTCAAGAAATTTAAGGAATAACCTGCATTGAGGTTCAGGTCTTTAAAACCGGATTCATTTTCGCTTAATTCCGATAAACAACTAAAAAGAGCCATTAAAAATATTTTCGGGTTTTGCCCTGGAAATATTTTTTTATATCGCCTTGCCTTTTTACATAAATCAGCAACTCAAGAAACCCTGAACGGGGTAAAAGTTAACAATGAAAGGCTTGAATTTCTGGGAGATGCTATCCTGAATGCTGTGACAGCCGATTATCTATTTAAAACATTTCCTACCCGCGATGAAGGTTTCCTTACCGAAATGAGGTCGAAAATTGTCAGCCGGGCCCAATTGAACAAATTATCTCAAAAGATGGGAATTGATTCCCTGATCCAGATCGACAGTTCTTCCAACGGATTGTTCCGATCGCTCAAGGGCGATGCCTTTGAGGCTTTGATCGGAGCACTCTATCTGGATAAAGGATATGATTTTACTAAAAAGATTATTATTGAACGTATCATCAGGCATAATTTTAATATTGATGAGCTGGTTAATCAGGAAGTTAATTTTAAAAGTAAGTTAATAGAATGGACACAAAAAGAACGTAAGCAGTTGCGGTTTAATGTGCTTAAAGAAATAGGCTCAGGATATAAAAAGCAGTATATTGTGGACGTTATTATCGACGGGAATTCTTTCGCCCATGGCCAGGATTATTCCATCAAGGGAGCGGAACAAAACGGGGCCGAAAAAGCCTGGCAAAAAATAAACAGCGATAACAGTTGACCTTTTCCTGATAATTTTATATATTTGTTATGATAATGAACAAATCATGGCCAAGAAAGTTTTTCTGGAAACAAGATCTGAGCCGGCTTTATATACCCTCATTGGCATTTCCTGCCATCTGAAAGACTACCGCCTTTCATATTTACTTAACCATTATCTGGAACTGGAATTTATCAAAATGGATGACTTCTTCGTTTCTGCTTCACCCAAAAAAAATCCCGACAGTTTTTCCTTTTATCATTGCACTGATGAAGATCATTATAATGCCTATTTTTTACTTTCCAACAGGGGACAGGAATTTGTTCTCCTGCCGGAAATGAGACAAACTGATTTTCTTCTCCTTGTTGAAGGTCCTTTTAAGAAGTCCCAATTGGACCAGATTCAGCAAAAAATCCGGAATATTCCCAATGTGTTGACCTGTTATGAGATTAAATTCTCAAGTTTGAAAAATTATGAATCCTTGCTGATGGACCTGGAATTGCATTTTACCAGCCTTAACAGGGAAGCAAAAGTTAAATACTCATCAAAAAAAAATAAGGAGGACATGACATGTTAGAAAACCTGAAAAAAAGTATCGACAAAGGCTTGGATTATGCTGTAATGACAAGCGAAAAAATGACCAAAGCCGCCAAAGAAATGGCAAAAGAAAACAACCTGACCAAGGAAGAAGCTAAGAAGTTGCTGGAATACCTGGTAAAAAAATCTGAAGAGGCAAAAAAAAGTATGGGATCTGATCTTCATGATATTGTGAAGAGCGCCATGAAAAAGATGGATATTCCAACGAAAGAGGAAATTAAAAAACTGGAAGAGCGTATTAAAAAGCTCGAGGGATATCATAAAACAGCAGTAAAACCTGCTGCCAAACCCACACCAGTGAAAAAATCCATCCCTGTTGCAGCAAAAAAGAAGACGCGTAAATCATGAAAATGTCTAAGATCGGCCTGGCCGTTCATGAAATCGGCCGGGCCCGGGAGATCCTTGGGATCATTGTCAAATATGGCCTGAGTGACTGGGTCAGTAAGGGAGGTATGGGAAAATATCTGGTTTCCAAAAAGCGCCTTGCCCGGATCGATCGATATAATCAATGGGAGCGGATTCGCATGGCCCTGGAAGAGTTGGGTCCAAGCTTTGTGAAATTTGGTCAGATCCTGGCCGACCGCCCCGATATTGTTCCGGAAGAATTAAGAGAGGAGTTAAAAAAGCTGCAGGATGAGGCACAACCGATCCCGGATGAAATGGCCATTAAGGAAATTGAAATTGAACTTGGAAGACCCATCTATGAAGTTTTCAGGGAGTTTGACCGGAAAAAACTTGCTTCGGCATCCATGGCCCAGACATACAAAGGGGTGTTGCTTAATGGGGAGGAAGTATGCATAAAAATTCAAAGACCTGGCATAGATAAAAAAATAGAACTCGACCTGCATTTGATGAATTACTTTGCTTCCCGGATGCAGAAGAGCAACCCGGAAATGGAAGCCATTAATATTTCTGGTGTTGTCAGGGAGTTCGGCATTACCATTAAAAAGGAATTGAATTTTAAGAATGAGGCCGCTAACCTGCTTCGTTTTTTTCACAACTTCGAAGGAGATCCTGACATTTATGTTCCGAAGGTATATAATCAATATACCTCCCAGCGTATGTTGGTTGAAGGATATGTTTCAGGAGTCAAGGTTAGTGATCTGGAAAACCTTTTAAAATCAGGGAATGATCTTAATGCTTTAGCAAAAAAAGCAGTGAGGCTGGTCTTCGATCAGATTTTTACCCATGGCTTTTTCCATGCAGACCCTCATCCTGGCAATATTTTTGTGATGGAAGAAAATGTTCTTTCCTTCATTGATTTTGGAATGATGGGTTCTCTTAGACCAGAGCATCTTGATTTTCTGGGAAAATATGTGCTTGGTTACCTGGAACGCGATGCCCATACTATGACTGAAGCATTGTTGCTGGTTTCAGGGAAGCACCATTTTGCCAGGCGGAAGGAACTGGAATTTCAGATAGGAGAACTCCTGGCCCACTATAAATATTTATCCATTGATGAAATGGATTTTGGAAAAGTGATGAATGAATCGGTGGATATACTGGTGCATTACGGATTAAGGATACCTTCCAGCATTTATTTACTGGTCAAAGCCCTCATGTCGATAGAAAGGGTAGCGGTGGAACTGAATCCGAAGATTGATTTTGCTCATGAAATGCAACCTTTTGCCTTGGCCCTGATGGCAAAACAATTTGATCCCAGGAGAATTGTCCTGGAGGTATTTGAATCCCTGAAGGAATACTATAAACTAGTCAGGGAATTTCCTTCCGATATTAATGAGATCATCTATAAAATCAAAGAAGGGAAGTTCAAAACACAAATTGAAGTCAAGGGATTTGAGCCCCTGATGGAGCATATCGATAGCTCAAGTAACCGGGTATCCATCGCCATTGTCTTGGCAGCACTGATTATCGGTGCATCTATTATTTCTCAATGGGAACATACCCGTTGGGTTGGCACGGTCGTTTTCTGTATGGCGGGAATATTCGGATTCTGGCTGGTGGTAAAGCTGCTCAGACGGAACAAATTTTAAATTGCTCCGGTAAACTGTTTCAGGAACCTGACATCGTTTTCGAAAAAGAGACGAAGATCCCGGATCTGATATTTCAGCATCGTAATGCGTTCGATACCCATCCCGAAGGCATATCCGGTATATTTTTTACTATCGATTCCGCAATTGTCAAGAACCGCGGGGTCAACCATACCGCAACCGAGGATCTCAACCCAACCGGTGTGTTTGCAGATATTACATCCTTTCCCACCGCAAATCATACAACTTACATCCATTTCACCGGAAGGTTCGGTAAAAGGAAAATAGGAAGGGCGCAAACGGATCTTTGTTCCCTCCCCAAACATCTCTTTGGCAAAATAAAGAAGCGTTTGCTTTAGGTCGGCAAAGGAAACATTTTTATCCACGTACAAACCTTCGACCTGGTGAAAAATACAATGGGCACGTGCGGAAATAGCCTCATTGCGGAAAACCCTTCCCGGAAATATCATCCGGATTGGAGGCTGATTCGATTCCATGGTTCGGATTTGCACCGATGAGGTATGTGTACGTAAAGCGATATCAGGATCCTTTGCAATAAAAAAAGTATCCTGCATATCCCGGGCGGGGTGTTCAGGCGGGAAGTTGAGTGCGGAGAAATTATGCCAGTCATCTTCAATTTCAGGTCCATCAGCTACTGTAAAACCGATACGGGAGAAAATTGAAATAATTTCATTCCTGATGATAGATAAAGGATGTCTTGATCCCGGTTCCATATAATCAACAGGCCGGGTAAGATCCTGACCAGGCGACAGAGATTCTTCCTGAATATCGAAAGATGATTTTAATGTATCAATTTTTTGTGCAGTCTTATTTTTCAGTTCATTCAGCAGCAGACCGACTTCTCTTTTTTTCTCTGCCGGAACATGCCTGAAATCTTCAAACAACAATGAAACCTGGCCTTTTTTGCTGAGATATTTAAGCCGAAGTTGTTCGACTTCATCCAAAGAACCGGCTTTAATTTTTTCAATCTCCTCCAGCAATGCTCTGATTCTTGACTCCATATCAACCTTTTACCTTGTCACTCACTCCACAATCTTCACCGTCATCTTGATATCGGTGGTCGGTCTGTCAGATCTGTCTTTTGGTACCGAGGCAATTTTATCGATCACATCAAATCCTTCGGTGATTTCCCCGTAAACGGTATATTGTCCGTCAAGGAAATGAGCCCCTTTTTCAGGTTGAACGATATAAAATTGCGAACCTGAAGAAGCTTTTTGAGGATTAGTCTGATCTCCGGTACGGGCTGCAGCCAAGGCACCGCGTTTATGGGTAAGGGAGGGATTGAATTCGGCCGGAATGGTGTAATTAGGTCCTCCGGAACCAAGCTGTTGGCCAGGCTTTGCAGTTTTTGACACGGGGTCGCCTCCCTGGATCATAAAGCCAAAAATTACCCGGTGAAAAAGCAGTCCGTCATAATAACCGGATTGCGCCAGTTTGACAAAATTATCCCGATGTTGCGGAGTTTCATTATATAGCTTGCCTTTCATGTCACCCAAATCGGTATGAATTATAAATGTTATCACTTTTTCCTGTTTTTTAGTTTGAGACATTAATGAGAGATTAAATGCTATTACGCATGCAAATAGCAGTATGGACATTCTTTTCATAGGATTTTTTTTAATAAAGGACAAAATTAAAAAAAAATCCCATTACTCCATTACCCAATCAGCACATTATCACATCAGCACATCACTTGTTTTTTTCGAGATAGCACCTGCGGCAGAGGGGCTCATAGGAATCTTTTTCTCCCAGCATGACCAGGTGGCTATCGGGAACGATACGATGGGAATAATGTGCAATGTCGCCACATTCCATACAAATTGCATGGACTTTGGTCACATCTTCGGCAATGGCCAGAAGCGCCGGCATAGGGCCAAACGGTTTCCCCAGATAGTCCATGTCAAGACCTGCCACAATCACCCTTATCCCCTGGCTGGCCAGAATATCGCATACCGAAACGATTTCCATGTCAAAGAACTGGGCCTCATCAATTCCAACCACATTTACATCATTGGTTAAAAGCAGAATCTGTGAAGAGGATTCAACAGGCGTAGATGAAATGGAATTCTCGTCATGGGAAACCACATTCACAAGGTCGTAACGGGTATCAATATGGGGTTTGAAAATCTCTACTTTCTGCCTGGCGATCCTGGCACGCTTCAACCTACGGATCAACTCTTCAGTTTTTCCGGAAAACATCGACCCGCAGATTACTTCAATCCAACCGAGCCGGTTAATGGGATTGTTTTTTTCAATCAGCAATTTTATTACCTTTATGCCTTGATTACGGACAAAGATATAAAAAATCCGACTTGTTGAAATGCCGAAAATTATGAATAAAGAAATCATTAAAGAGGAAATCAGGTTATTGCTGGAAGCGATCAATGAGCAATATGATAGCATAAAAAACCAGCAGGAAAAAATTCCACAGATTGAATTCGACATCATCCTTGAAAATCTGCGCAAACTCTATGAAAACATACACAGATTACAGAAGATTGAAGACCATTTTCATTCTACTGCAGCAACTATTTCAATTAACCCTGTTCATCCACCCATCCCCACCCTACAGACTTCTCCACCGAAAACTGAAGTAATCCAGAAAAAATCACCGGAACCTCCGGTAACAGTTCATGTAGTCAAGACACCTCCCAGGAAATCCCCCCCCCCAGAGGTCCCCGACCTCTTTGAAGGAGAAGAACCTACCTTCAGCATCAAACTCAAGGAAGCACGAGAAAAAACGCTGGGTCCAAAAAACCCGTCCAGCCATGTGGATAATCTGAAACTGGCCATCAGTATCAATGAAAAGTTTATGTTCATCAACGAGCTTTTCGATGGGAATCTGAGGGAATACAATGAAGCCATTGATATGTTGAATGGATTCACCACCCTAAACCAGGCGTCAGAATACCTGGATTTATTGAAGAAAAAAAATTTCTGGGATACAGGATCACAGGCATTTAAGAAGTTGTCGGAGCTTGTTCAGCGGAAATACTGATCTCATCCAGGATATTATTTACCACTTCCAGACTTGAAGCCGTAACCAGCCGAATGCGGAAAGGTTTGAATCCGGCAACAGCCCTGAAATACCCGGGATACATTTTTTTTATCTCGAAATGCGTGTAACGTTCCCCTTTATAATCAATAGATTTTTGAATATGCTGCCGAAGTACCATGATACGTTCGGCCAATTTTGGTGGTTCAGGTATTTCACCTTGTTCGAACCAGGCTTTAATCTCCCTGAAGATCCATGGATTTCCGCTCGCAGCGCGACCAATCAGAATTCCATCCACACCATACCTGTCTTTCATTTGCTTTGCTTTTTCAGGAGAATCCACATCCCCGTTGCCGAATACCGGTATCTTCATCCGGGGATTGTTTTTCACTTCTCCGATGAGGGTCCAGTCGGCCTGTCCGCCATAAAGCTGAGCCCGCGTTCGCCCATGGATGCTGATGCCCGAAATCCCTGCATCCTGCAAACGCTCAGCAATATTCACGATATCCTTATGGTTTTCATCCCAGCCCAGACGGGTTTTTACGGTCACCGGCAAACGGGTTGAGCGGACCACCGCTTCCGTCATCCTGATCATTTTCGGGATATCCTGAAGCAGGGCAGATCCCCCGCCTTTCATCACGATCTTACGTACCGGGCAACCAAAATTAAGATCGATGAAATCAGGACCAGCTGCTTCTGCTACCTCTGCTGCACGCTGCATGGATTCAACCTGGGCTCCGAAAATCTGGATACCAATGGGTCGTTCCATTTCTTCGAACTGCATCTTCATTTTGCTTTTCCAGGCATCACGGATCAAGCCTTCAGCGGAGATGAATTCCGTGATCAATACATCTGCTCCATATTGTTTACAGATTGACCGAAAAGGAGAATCCGTTATGTCTTCCATCGGTGCCAGAAACAAAGGGAAGTCAACCAGTTCGATATGTCCTATCCTGACCAAAAATGATTAAATTTGTCGCAAAAGTACGGAAAACCGCGCAAAATCATGAAAACAGGCATACTTGGCCAACTTTCCCCCCTTTCCAGGATCATTTTTTCCCTTCTGCTGACCCTTTGCAGCCTTGTATTTTTCTTTCTGATCGGAATTATTTTAGCCATTCCCTTGTTTCATGTCAATCTGCTTAGCAATCTTACTGCACTCACTGATTATTCCAGTCCGGTCACTGTCATTTTACTGAAATACATGCAGATTATCCAGTCTATTGGTTTGTTTCTCATTCCTTCCATGCTGGCCGCTTATTTTTTTGAAAGCAATAGCTTTTCATTTCTGAAACTGGATAAATCTTCCCCTGGATACATCTTTCTGATCACCCTCATCCTGATGTTCACTTCGCTTCCTTTCATAAACTGGCTGGTTTCTGTGAATGAAATGATGAAATTACCGGTATATTTTAAAGGTGTTGAGGATTGGATGAAGGCATCAGAAGCAGAAGCGACAAAGCTTACGGAAGTTTTCCTGGATGTGAAATCCGTGGGCGGTCTCCTTTTCAACCTGCTGATGATCGCCGTTCTGCCAGCTGTCGGGGAGGAACTGATGTTTCGCGGACTGTTACAGCGCCTGCTGAAAGACTGGTTGAAAAATATTCATGTGGCGATCTTCATTTCTGCATTTTTCTTTGCCGCCATGCATATGCAGTTTTATGGCTTTCTGCCCCGCATGATGTTGGGCGTTTTATTCGGATACCTGTTCTTCTGGACAGGCTCGGTCTGGGTCCCTGTTTTTGCTCACTTCATCAATAACGGAGCTGCAGTTGTCATGTCTTTCCTTGGAAAGACGGGAGTATTTAAAGGGGACTATGAACAATTCGGTGCTACGGAAAACGGCTGGTTCATCCTGGCCAGCGCATTGGTTACCGGCCTGTTTCTTTTTCTTATATACGGTTTTCGGAACCGAAAATTTTATTTGTAAACCATGATGCCAAACCCTCAATTTTCGTCGCAGGACATGATTCTACAGCATCTTTCGGAGCAAACAAAGGAGATATGCAAGGGTAATTATGACGGTGTGAAGGAGCTTTATCCTTACATCCGGGATAAAATCAACTGTAATATACCTTGATGGATAAACTTTTTCTTGATTTTAGGCATGCGTAAATCAATTTTCATACTGGCAAGTTTGATCTTATTGTTCCCAACGGGCCTGTTTGCTCAGGCCGATTCAGCTTCTCTTCCCGTCAGGGAGAAAAAAAAGACCGGCTGGACCTGGGCGGCTTTACCAGTGATAGCCTATGATAATGACCAGGGACTGCAGCTTGGTGCCCTAGGACAGGTGTTTTATTATGGTGACGGATCGAAATATCCCGAATACCTGCATACCATTTATGCCGAATGTTCATGGTTCATGAGGGGAAGCGCGGTTTACCAGTTATTCTACGATTCCCGTTACCTGATCCCAGGGGGGATAAGGGTCACCGCCGATCTGGATTACCTGCCTGAACGCGCCCTGGATTTTTACGGGTTTAACGGCTATGAAGCCAATTATAATGCCACCCTCGCCGAACAGGGTTCGGGTGACTACATATCCCGGGTATTTTACAAGCATGAACGTAAGATGTACCGCATCATGCTTGATTTCCAGGGCCCAATTCTCGGACAGAAACTCCGCTGGTTGGGCGGGGTCAATATCCTGGGCATACAAACGGCTACCGTGGATATCAGCAGGATCAACAAAGGGAAGGCGGATGATAAAAAGCTGCCGGATACCGCTTTGCTTTATGATAAATATGTAGATTACCAGCTGATCCGTCCCAACGAAAAGGTCGGGGGAACCACGGTTTACCTGAAACTCGGATTGGTTTATGATACCCGCGACAATGAAGCGGCCCCAAACAGGGGCTTCTGGTCGGAAGCCATGGTACTTGCAGCTCCGGAATTCCTTGGAAATCATCCCTATGCCTTTGTGAAGCTGGCCGTCACACACCGGCAATACATTTCCATTGTGAAAAAATACCTTGTCGGAGCCTATCAGCTGAGTTACCAGGGAACCCTGGGAGGAACCACGCCTTACTATATTTTACCATATATCTATAGTTCATATAGTCTTACTACCAAGCCCGATGGCTTAGGCGGAGCAAAGACCATTCGCGGGATACTGAGAAACCGCATCGTGGGCGATGGTATCGCTTTCGGAAATATCGAACTGAGGTGGACCTTTCTTAAAACCATTATCCTTAAACAAAACCTGAGCCTCGGACTAACCGGTTTCCTGGATGGAGGAATGGTGGTGCAGGATCATCCGGTTCAGCGAAGCCGGGTACCTGAAGATCAGCAGTCTTTTTATTTTAAATCCGCAACCGATTGCCTTCACCTCAGCACCGGACTGGGATTACGGGCAGCCATCAACCATAATTTCATCATTTCTGTGGATTACGGCCTGGCGCTCGACAAACAGGACGGAACCAGCGGCCTGTATATCGGGATCGGAAATATTTTTTAGTCATGGTACGGAAAACGATTTTTTATTTTCTGGCAGGAATCCTGTCGCTCATCTTGCTGAGCCTTGTTTTCCGGAATGTGGCCCTGCAATATTTCCTGGAGCGGAAGATCCATTCATTTAACCTTTCACAAAAGGTCATTCTGAAGGTGGACAATGTCCGGTTCGAAGGACTGGCGGCCATCCGTGCCACCGGGATCAGCCTGAAACCGGAACAGGGTGATACGCTGGTTAAGATCGATACGGCCTATGCCTCCGTCGGAATACTGAAACTGCTTGCCGGCCGTATTTCTCTGCATGACGTTGAACTGATAAATGCCCGACTTTCCCTGATTCGGAGCGATAGCCTGACCAATTACAGATTTTTGATAGAGGGCAGGAAAAAGTCAGAAGACACCCTGAGCCTTCCTGCCGATTATTCCGGAACTGCCGACCGGCTGATGACTTTCTTATTCGATAAGATCCCGCTTTCCCTGAATCTCAGGAATTTCTGTCTTTCCAGCCTGACCAACGGGCATAAACTAAGTTTCAGTGTTAAAGAGCTCGTGATCAGGGATCATTTTTTCAGGACGACCATTGAGGTTGAGGAGGACTCAGTGGCTTTCTGGGCTTTGGCAGGCCGGATCGACAATCGCAACAACAGGGCTGAGTTCAGGCTATATCCTGAAGGCCGGGAAAAAATTTCCATCCCTTTCATACGGGATCAATGGAATGCTGCCCTCAGTTTTGATACCCTGGCATTCAGTCTTGCCGGGCAGGTAGCCGATGACGGTCAAACACGGATTTCCGGTTTCGCCGCTGTGATTGGTCTTTCCGCATATCACCGGAGAATTGGCCTGGACACAGTGACCCTGGAAAAGCTTGGGATGGATTATGTGATCAATGTAGGCAGGGATTATGCTGAACTGGACAGCGCCTCTCTGGTGACTTTCAACCGGATTTCATTTCATCCTTATGCCCGTTACCGCCCGCATCCCTCAAAACAGATCACGCTAAACATTCACAAACCTGAATTTCAGGCTCAGGATCTTTTCTCCTCCTTCCCCCATGGGCTGTTCACCACCCTTGAAGGAATAAAGGTCAGGGGTAACCTCTCCTGGTACCTTGATTTTTTCGTGGATCTGGCCATGCCCGACTCCCTGCGTTTTGAAACCTCCCTCGACCGGCATCAGTTCAGTGTGATTTCCTATGGGAATGCAGACCTGACAAGGATCAACGGATCTTTTCTTTATACGGCCTACGACAGGGATATCCCGGTACGCACGTTTATGGTCGGTCCCGAAAATCCGAATTTCCGTTCACTCGGCCATATTTCGAAATATCTGCAGGTTTCCGTGCTGACATCAGAAGACGGAGGATTTTACCAGCACAGGGGCTTTCTGCCCGATGCCTTCCGGGAATCCATGATCACGAATATCAAGGAAAAGCGTTTTGCACGGGGCGGTAGCACCATCAGCATGCAGCTCGTAAAAAATGTATTTCTCAGCCGGAATAAGACCATCGCCCGGAAGCTGGAAGAAGCCTTGATCGTATGGCTGATCGAGAACCAGAGACTGAGTTCCAAGGAAAGAATGATGGAAGTATACCTGAACATTATTGAATGGGGACCTGGGATCTATGGCGCCAATGAAGCTGCCCGTTTTTATTTCAGCAAGGATGCCTCCAGGCTCACCCTGGGCGAATCCATTTTCCTGGCTTCTATCATTCCCCGGCCAAAGTGGTTCAAATACTCCTTTGATGAAAACGGCCACCTGAGGGAATCCAATGCAGCATTTTATAAGCTGATGTCGGGAAAGATGCTTAACAAAGGCTGGATTACCGCCGGCGACGCCGAAAAGCTAATTCCTGGTGTGGAACTCAGGGGTCCGGCAAAGCTGATGTTGAAGAAACCCGATAGTATTCCGTCCGACAGTATTGATATTCAAATTTTTTAGTAAGTTTGAAATAAAATGCAAGGATAATGATCCGGAAAAAAAAATTAAAATACCATCACCTTGGCATCCCTACGGACAAGCCGGTTGTGGGAGAGGTCTATCTAAAAGAGTATAAAATATATCATTGTGGGTATGAAGAAAGTGAATTCGGTATAGAGTGGATGCGGTATGAGAAGGATTGTCCTTTGCCGGAAATCGTAAAAACGCTGCCCCATGTTGCTTTTGAGGTGGAAGATATCTATGAGGCAATCAAAGGAAAAAAAGTCATTATAGAACCCAATAGTCCTTCGGAAGGAAATATAGTTGCCTTTATTGAAGAAAACGGTGCACCGATAGAGTTTATACAAATTATTAAAGATGATGGCAAGCCAGACAAACAACCCCCCGGTAAGGATTGAACTCGGACTTTATCTTGTCCTGCTGTTCTTTCTGATCATTATCATACAAAGTTGTAACAGGGCAGGAGAAGAACGGAGGACGGTCCCTTCAAAGATTCAGAACCTTCTGCCCTCTGTTCAGATCAAGGATTTTGACGGCAATATTTACCATTCCGTTACGATTGGCCGGCAGACCTGGTTGGTGGAAAACCTGAAAGTCACGCATTACCGCAATGGAGATCCAATCCCTGAAGTGCAAGGGGATGCCTGGCGGAAACTTTCAAGCGGTGCCTACTGCAATTATAACAACGATACCACCAACTCCAGGGTCTATGGATGCTTGTACAACTGGTTTGCGGTAGAGGATAAGCGGAATATCTGTCCGCCGGGCTGGCATGTGCCCACGGATGACGAATGGTTCGTTTTAAGTAGTTACTTAGGTGGAGAAGGGGTAGCCGGAGGCAAGCTCAAAGAAGCTGGTATCGGCCGCTGGATGTATCCCAACGTAGGCGCTACCAACGAAAGCGGATTTACCGCCCTGCCCGGAGGGTACCGGAGCATCAAAGGGGAGTTCCAGATTCTGGATACCTATTGCTTCTACTGGACCTCGACAGCCTATTCTGCCAATGCTGCATTCTGTCGCTTTCTGCAATACGATTATGAAGGGATCAGCCGCCTGGATAACCGGAAAACCTACGGTTTCTCGATCAGATGCATAAAAGATAATTAAAAAAGAAGGTGTTAGAAAAGTCCTAACACCTCTGTTTTTGTTTTTGCGGAGAGACTGGGATTCGAACCCAGGGTACACTTTTGGCGTACACACACTTTCCAGGCGTGCTCCTTCGACCACTCGGACACCTCTCCTGAGGCTGCAAAGATAGAAAAATTTTTCCTGAATCAAACGGTCATTTCACCCCGAAGCGAAGTTTGCAGCAATTGACGGGTGGAATCAACAGAATAACCGCATCCGAGCAGGTGCATCATTTTTGTCACCGCCGATTCTGTGGTGATATCATAGCCTCCGATCACTCCCAGTCCGCCCAGTTCAGCGCTGGTTTCGTATTTTCCCATCTCCACGGTACCGCCCTTGCACTGGGTTACATTAAAGACAATGATTCCTCTTTTCACGGCTGTCTCCAACTGGCTGAGGAACCAGGGAGCTGTCGGGGCATTTCCTGAACCAAAGGTTTCCAGGATGACACCTTTCAGACCACGGGTGTTTAAAATGGCTTCCACCGCATGCCGGCTGATACCCGGGAACAGTTTCAGGATGGCGATGTTATCATCGAGGTCCGGATGAACTTTCAGTTTCTTGAAATTTGGCTTCAGGATCAGGTTCTGATGGTATTTGATATGTACGCCTACTTCGGCCAGGAGGGGATAATTCCCCGACATGAAGGCCCCGAAATGCTCGGCATTCAGTTTACTTGTGCGGTTGCCGCGGTAAAGTTTGTTTTCAAAACAAAGGGCGACTTCCGGCACGATAGGCGTATCTACTTCCTTGGCACAAGCGATTTCAATGGAATTAATGAAGTTCTCCCTGCCATCGGTTCTGACCATCCCGATGGGTAGCTGCGAGCCGGTAAAAATCACTGGTTTATTCAGGTTTTCGAGCATGAAACTCAGGGCTGAAGCCGTATAGGCCATGGTATCCGAGCCATGAAGAACAACAAATCCATCGTGGTTCTCATAATTTTTCCCGATGACATCCGCCAGCTCCGTCCAGAACGAAGGATTCATGTTCGAGGAGTCAAGCAAGGGCTCGAAGGTATAAAATTCAATCCTGCAGTTGAAATTTTCAAGGACTGGAAGATAACGGTAAAGGTTATCGAAAGTCAGTGGCTTCAGGCTTCCTGTCCTGGGATCCTGAACCATCCCTATGGTACCTCCGGTGTAAATTACGAGAATAGACGTTTGATTAATCATGTTTTTTTATTAAAATGAATACTATCAGAAAATACATCGCCTATCGCCTATCGCCTCAAACACGGAATAAAGATAATGCATTTTTCGTGGTAATGGCAGCAACTTCTTCCAGGGTGAGCTGTTTGATTTCTGCAATTTTCATTGCGATCAGCGGAATATAGGAGGATTCATTTCGCTGACCCCGGTGGGGAACAGGGGGAAGCCAGGGAGCGTCGGTTTCAAGCAGTATATTTTCGAGCGGAGTTTCAGCCACCACCTTTTGCAAACCTGAATTTTTATAGGTCACTACTCCTCCAATACCGATCATGAAACCATATTTGACAGCCCTTTGTGCTTGTTCCGTATCTCCGCTGAAGCAATGAAAGACACCCCGGAGTTCCGGATTATTTCTTTTCCCGATGATCTCCAGGGCTTCTTTCATGGAATTCCGGGTATGAATGACCAGGGGGAGATGATAATGCAAAGCCAGATCTAGCTGATATTCAAAAGCCTTCACCTGCTCCTTTTCAAAGGTTCTGTCCCAGTAATAATCGAGTCCCATTTCACCGATGGCACAATAGTGATGATCAGGATCCGAAAGATGTTTTTCTACTATGTCCAGTTCTTTCCTGAAATCCGCTTTTACCGAAGTAGGATGCAGTCCCATCATGGCATGACAAAGACCCGGGAAAGCAGCCATGACATCCATCATTTTATTATGATACAGAGAATCGATAGCCGGAAGCAGAAGCCTGGTCAAACCCTTCTGTCCTGCCCTGGCAATCATTTCTGCCCGGTCGGCATCAAATTCTTCCGCGTAAAGATGGGTATGGGTGTCGGTGAAGTTCACGGAATTTACGATTTACGATTGGTCCATTGTTCTCTGTCCATTGTCCTCAATCCCGCAGCCTGCATCAAAAACTCCACCACCGGCTTTATTTCAATTTCCATCATACACCTGAAGTGCTTTTTCGGACAGGTCTGATAACCCAGTTTGCTGCAGGGGCGACAGGGAAGACCTTTCACTTCCGCGATACAGGAATTTCCTTCCGATCCTTCCGACAGGTAAGGATACATTCCGAAAGCAGGGATGGTATTGCCCCATACGGATACCATTCTTTTCCGGAAGGCTGCAGCGACATGCATGAGTCCGGTATCATTTGTCAATACCGATGTGGCCTGCCGAAGAACAGAAGCCGACTGGTTCAGGGTATATTTTCCGCAAGCATTGAATATGGTTGAGCTGTCTGAAGCAGCAATGAGCTCGCCTCTTTGCTGGTCTTCCTTTCCGCCCAGCAAAATAACCGGCAGGGATAAATTCTCACAAAGCTCAGTTAGTTTTTCCACCGGGAAGATCTTGGTGTTGTGCTTTCCCCCGATAACGATGGCAATAAAGCCTTCCCTGTGTGTTGCGGGTAGGGTCATCAGATCCACTTCCTCATTTACCGGGATGAAAAAATCCAGCCCGCGCCCGTCATTTTTTATCTTTAATTTTTCAGTTGCCCTGAAATACCGGTCAACAACATGAACAGGTGGGAGAAAGTTGATTTTCAAGTTCACGAGCATCCATTTTCGGAAATTCAGCTTTGGAAAGGAAGCTGATGGAACACCCAGTTTACGGATTACAAAAAAAGAACGGTAATTTTTATGCAGATCAACGATAAAGTCAAAACCTTCCAATTTCAGTTGCGGGATCAGTTCCCTGAAATTTTTATCATAAAGCCAGATCCTGTCGATGTAAGGATTGGCTTCAATCACGGGAAGAAACTGCTGCTTGGTAAGAAAATGCACTTTAGCATCCGGAACCTGCTGTTTAAGGCAGCGAATGATCGGACTCGTCAACACAATATCCCCGATAGAACTAAACCGTATGACCAGAACCTTCTTCACTCTGTTACTTTGTCACTTTGTTACTTTGTCACCTGATAAAAGGATTATTGACCTTCTCATACCCAATGCTCGTTTCGGGCCCGTGACCCGGGTATACCAGGGTTTCGTCGGGTAAGGTAAACAATTTCATTTTAATGCTATTCATTAGCTGGTTAAAATTGCCGGAAGGTAGGTCAGTTCGGCCGATGGTATCTTTAAAGAGCACATCCCCCGTGATTACAAAACCATCTTCTTTTGCATATAAGCAGATGCTTCCCTCGGCATGGCCCGGAGTGTATAAAACCTTGAGTATAGAAGTCCCGAATCTGATTTCATCTCCATCTTTGATGTATCCCTTTGCAGTTGGAACACGGTCGATCTGATACCCGAACGACATTCCAATTTCTTTCAAAGTAAGAAAAAAAGGCTCTCCCGATTGATGGTATTCCGGGTCGATATTGTAGGTTTCGGCAATGAACTGACTTCCCAGTACATGATCGATATGGCAATGAGTATTGATATAACGGGTAAGTGTCAACTGATGATTTCCAATAAAATCAGATAGTTCCTTTTTTTCCCGGGGATCATAACATGCGGCATCCACGAGTAAGCATTGCTGCGTTTCATCATATAACAGATAAGTGTTGACCTGGAAGTTATTAAAGACAAAGCATTCGATCTGAATCATATTTATTTCGATATTAAAAACAGGCAAAGTTAGGGAAAACCCTTAACTTTGAATACCCTTAACCATTCAAGAGGTCATAACATGAAAATAACCCTGCAAATCTGCTTCTTATCATTCATCTTATCATTGATGCTGTCGGCCGGATGTTCAAAAAAAACAGATCCTCCAACTCCTGCCATCAAGGAGATCTTTCCACTGAAAGTCGGGAATACCTGGACTTTCAAATCGGTTCGCAGCGATTCAAGTCAGTCATTCCATGTCAATGAGGTGATCAGGGATACACTGTGCGATGTGCAAACCTGGTATATCCTCACCTACGATACCGACATCCGGACCATCTGTAAAAACACAACGGAAGGATGGTGGTTCTTGTACGCGGAAAACCCTCTTTTACCAGGGACAGCTGCGCTTTATTACCGCTATCCCGCAACGCTTAACGCGCAGTATATGACTGCCGACAGCTCGCTAGTCACTGTGGTCGGCCTCAATGAAAGTGTGACAGTTGCCTCTGGAACCTTCATCTGCTATCACTATCATATGATCCATTACCGGGAGAATTATGAATGTGAAGAATTTTTTGCCCCCGGAACAGGTTTTATTAAACATATTGTATATGAGCCCGGTACCGGTATTGCCAGGGTTTTTGAGACCACTACCTTGGTTTCCTTTCACCTGAACGGGCAATAAAGGAGCCTGAATTTTCTATACCTTTACTCCCTGATTCAGCATTCCGTGACCCCTGGTGATGACAGTAGAAGCCACACATAATTCTGTATTTTCCCGGCTTAGAACGCCTATGCTGTTTGCCATCATCTGGGCGATCTCCCTGCCTGCTTTTTCGCAATTCTATAACGGTTCACAGCTTGCTTTCGGTAAAAGCCGGGTTCAGTATAACGACTTTATCTGGACCTATTTCCGTTTCGATAAATTCGACACTTATTTCTATCAGAACGGAAAAGAACTGGCGCAGTATGCAGCTGAATATGCCGATAAGCATATCAAGGAAATAGAAATGAATTTACAGTCTAACCTGGAAGAGAAAATCCAGTTCATCATTTTCAATAATCTTTCCGACCTGAAACAAAGCAACATCGGTTTGTATGGTGACTGGGAATATTACAACACAGGTGGTGTTACACGTATTATCGGGGGTAGGGTGCTGGTTTTTTTCGATGGGAATTACGATCATTTCGAGCAGCAGATCCGCGCGGGTATTGCCCAGGTGATCCTCAACAACATGATGTATGGTACCGGAATAGGCGCCCAGATTAAAAACAATGCTATTTATACGATGCCGGAATGGTACATGAACGGACTGATATCCTACCTTTCCAGAAAGTGGGATGCGGAAATTGAGAATCATGTCAGGGATGCAATCCTGAGCGGGCAGTATCGCAAGTTCAACAGTCTGACGGGTGAAGATGCTACTTATGCGGGTCATTCACTCTGGCATTATATTGCCACGAAATACGGGGAAGCATCCATCCCGAATATTGTTTACATGGCCCGCCTTGGCCGTAATGTGGAAAAAGGATTCCAGTATGCCATAGGCGCTTCATTCAAAGCTGTAGCTGAAGAATGGCTGGCTTTTTACAAGGATCTTTACAGCACCCAGGAAACCGGTCGCACAGCTCCTGCGGAGAATCCGCTCAATGTAAAAAAGAAACCCGACAGGTTGTACAATCAATTGAAACTCGATCCCGAAGGCGACATGATAGCTTTTTGCACCCATGAACTGGGGATCCACAAAGTCTTCCTACAGGACTTGGAAACCGGTAAGAAAAAAAGAATTTTCCGCGGAGGTTACCGTATTGCCGATCGCCCCGATGAAACATTCCCCATCCTGGCATGGCACCCCAGTGGAAAAATCCTGGCCATCCTGACAGAAAGAAAAGGAGAGTGCTTTCTATACCTTTATAATATCGAAGAGAAATCATTTGAGCGGCAGATCCTTTACAATTTTGATAAAATCCTCGACATATCATATTCCGACGATGGGGCTTCGCTGGTTTTTTCAGCGGTTCAGAAAGGACAATCCGATATCTTCGTATATAACATTGCTTCCGGTTCTCATGAACAGCTGACCAAAGATCTATACAACGATCTGAATCCCCGTTTCTATAACCATTCCGCTGATATCATTTTTTCCTCCAACAGACCCAACGATACCCTGAGATTCGATGAACCGTTAGATATCAATAAACTTCAGTTCAATAATGATGTTTTCCTTTATCATTACAGCGCCAGAAGGAACGTGTTGCAAAGGCTAACCCGTACTCCTGAGATCAACGAATCACAACCCATGGCATATGGGGAGAATTATTTTACCTTCCTGGCCGATGAGAGTGGCATCATCAATCGTTACCTGGCCCGTTTCGACAGCGCCATCTCATTGGTGGATACCACTACTCATTATCGTTACTTCACTACTGCTTATCCCGTGACCAATTATTCCAGGAATATTCTTGAACAGGATGTTTCACTGAAGGCTGCAAAAATAGCTGAAATCGTTTTTATCAACCGAAATTTCAGGATGTTTGCCAGCGATCTTATTCGTCCCGGGCAGGTAGAAAAAAAGACCCTTCAGCCTACCTGGTTCAAGGACAGGAAAACCAGGGCGGTAGAAAAAAAAGTTGTGGAACAGAAAACCGACAGTACGCTTCGGGCATCAGAAGTCGGAACCCGGGGGAAAAAGAAACACTTTAATTCTGTCAGGGTAAGTGAGATCCCACAAGTAAAAATGGTCAAAGGAGATTCAATCCGATTACCCGACAGGATTGCCGATCTTAACAGAATGATCATACTCAGTGATTCAGCCTGGAGGGGTTCCCGCTTTTCAAAAGACAAGCCAAAAGATACGCTTAACAAATATAAATTCGCGAAACAGCTGAATTACAATGTTGAATACTACATTGATCAGATGGTGACCCAGATTGATTTTACCTATCTCAATTTTGCTTACCAACCCTTCACCGGCAGCTCTGTTCCGGTTTTTATCAATCCCGGACTGAATGGCTTGTTCATGGTGGGGATCACCGACCTGATGGAAGATTACCGCCTCACCGGAGGGGTGAGGGTGAATTTCAATCTTATCAACAATGAGTATTTATTCAGCTATTCCAATAACCGCCGGAGGCTGGACCACCAGATCACATTCCACCGGAAAGCGGTTGAAGAATACGGATATTATTCCATTATCCGGCATAAGATCCATGAGCTGTATTATGTTGCCACCTATCCTTTTACCCCGGTTCTGAATATCAAGGGTACTGCTTCGGTTCGCTGGGACAGGGCCGTTTATCTCTCCACCGACCAGATCAACCTCGCGGAACCGGATGTGAACCAGGTTTGGGGCAGCATTAAAGGTGAACTGACCTATGACAATACCCGGAATCTGGGACTCAACCTCTACCAGGGAACACGCTATAAGTTTTTCGGGGAATATTACCAGATGGTAAATACCAAAGGCAATAACTGTATTGTTCTGGGGATGGATTTCCGCAATTACCAGAAGATCCACCGTACCCTGGTCTGGGCCAACCGCCTGGCGGCAAGCACTTCTTTCGGAAGTGATAAACTGCTGTATTATATGGGTGGGGTCGATAACTGGTTGTTCCCGAGTTTTAACCTGAACACGCCCATCTCGAATGATCAGAATTATGCCTTCCAGACCCTGGCCACCAATATGCGGGGTTTTAACCAGAATATTCGCAATGGGAACAGCTTTGTCGTTTTCAATACCGAACTCCGCTGGCCGGTCTTCCGTTATTTTTATAATCGACCGATCCGTTCCGATTTTTTGAACAACTTCCAGATCGTGGCATTCGGGGATATTGGGACAGCCTGGAACGGATGGAGTCCATGGTCGTCCGACAATCCCCTCTTTACCCAGTATATTTACCGGAATCCTTTATTCATTAAAGTGGAGATGCAAAAGGAACCCCTGGTGGAAGGATTCGGATTCGGAGCCCGAACCCGGCTTTTCGGCTATTTTCTCCGGGCCGATGTGGCCTGGGGTGTGGAAGACGGAAGGGTCAGAAAACCGGTATTTTATTTTTCACTTAGCCTTGACTTTTGATATGAATCCTGTTGACCCGCGCATACTGAAATTCATTTCTGAGCATCATATCCTGAACCTGGCCGTTTCACGCGATAACCAGCCCTATTGTGCCACCTGCTATTATGCCTACATGCCGGAGCAGAACCGCTTTATCTTTACTTCCGACCACGATACCCGGCATGTGAAAGATGTAGTGGAAGGCAGGAATTACCGGGCCGCCGGAACCATCGCCCTGGAAACCAGGATAGTCGGCAAGATCCGTGGCATCCAGTTTACCGGCATACTGGAGGAACTTCGCGGAGAAACGCTTAAGGAAAGCCGGGCAGCCTATCTCAAAGCTTTTCCCTTTGCCCGCCTGATCACCCTCCACCTCTGGTCCCTCACTCCCGGCTTTATCAAGATGACCGACAACCGCCTGGGATTCGGGAAGAAGCTGATCTGGGAAATTCATGAGGATCCTTCATGACTGCCGGGTATTACTGTTTGATTATTTTAACCAAATAGTAAATACCTTTATTACAGGTGAAAAGAGCTATTCGGGAAAAGATGGTGTTTGAGTCAATATGACTTCGTGTAATTTATTTAAAAACAGCTATTTAATAACTTAAATCGAGGCAAACTTAGACGGCATCCCCCTCTCCTTAATTATCAAATGATATGTTTTTTTAAGTCAGCGAATTAACAACGATGGTTCATTTCTGTTAATAACTAAATTACCCTGAAATATTTCTTCGTTGTATATTGCCTCATCAAAAAAGCCCCCGTACAATTTATTGTAGTGTTCATAGGTACAGCAGATTAATAAAATATTAATTACCATTAATAAACATAAGCATGGAAGAAAACCCCATGGTCAATACAGATCAGGAAACGAAATCTGACTATTACGATGAGGTGCTGGCGAAGCGGATACGTCCGAAAATTTCGCTGGATGATTTAACGATGAAAGAAAAACCTACAGGAAAGAAAGAAGCGGAAAGAAAGACCTATACCTTTGCCGAAGCGCTGGAAAAGTCGACCGTATATTTTAAGGGCGACAGCCTGGCAGCCAACGTCTGGGTAAATAAATACGCCCTTAAGAACTCCGAAGGCCAGTTATTTGAGATCACTCCCGACGACATGCACCGCAGGATCGCCCGGGAACTGGCCCGCATTGAAAATAAATATCCCAATCCCATGAGCGAAGACGAGATCTTCAGCCTCATGCAGCATTTCAAATATATCGTTCCCCAAGGTAGCCCCATGGCCGGAATCGGCAATGATTTCCAGATCGGGTCCCTGTCGAATTGTTTTGTCATCGGCAACGACGGCGCTTCCGATTCCTACGGCGCCATCATGAAAACCGACGAGGAACAGGTACAATTGATGAAACGCAGGGGTGGAGTGGGTCATGACCTTTCCCATATCCGTCCGAAACACAGTGTCGTTAAAAATAGCGCTCTTACATCGACCGGTATCGTTCCTTTCATGGAAAGATATTCAAACTCCACGCGGGAAGTTGCCCAGGAAGGCCGGCGCGGCGCCCTGATGCTGAGTATCTCAGTACTGCATCCGGATGCCGAGCAATTTATCGACGCCAAACTGGAGGCAGGGAAAGTTACAGGAGCCAATATCTCCGTGAAAATTACCGATGAATTCATGCAGGCCGTGGTGGAAGATGGCGAATTTACCCAGCGCTTTCCCATCAATTCGCCCAATCCGGCAGTGACCCGTAAGATCCGTGCCCGGGACCTCTGGAGCAAGATCGTACACAATGCCTGGAAATCAGCTGAGCCAGGAATCCTTTTCTGGGATACCATCATCCGCGAATCCCTTCCGGATTGCTATGCCGACCAGGGTTTCCGCACTTTGTCGACCAATCCCTGCGGGGAGATACCGCTTTGTACCTACGATAGCTGCCGGCTGCTGGCCATCAACCTCTATAATTATGTTGACAAGCCCTTCACTCCCGATGCCAGTTTCGATTCCGACTTGTTTATCAAGCATGTCCATAAAGCCCAGCGCATCATGGACGACATCATCGACCTCGAGTTGGAAAAAGTGGATAAAATCCTGGCTAAAATAGATTCAGATCCTGAAAAAGATAATATAAAATCAAGGGAACACAATCTCTGGGTTAATATTAAAGAGAAAGCCATCCAGGGTCGCCGTACCGGTTTCGGTATCACCGCCGAAGGAGATATGCTTGCCGCCCTCGGAACCCGCTATGGATCCGATGATGCCACCGACTTCTCCGTGGAGGTTCATAAAATTCTGACCATAGAAGCTTATCGTTCTTCTGTCACCATGGCCCGGGAACGTGGCGCTTTCCCGCTTTACAATACAGAAAGAGAAAAAAATAATCCTTTTATCCTGCGGCTGAAAGAAGCAGCACCTGATGTTTATGAGGACATGGCAGCGTACGGACGCCGCAACGTAGCCATGCTGACCATCGCCCCCACAGGTTCGGTAAGTATCCTTACCCAGACCACTTCAGGACTGGAACCGGTATTTGCCGTTTCTTACAAACGTCGTCGCAAGGTAAATCCCAACGATAAAAATGTCGTGATCACGTTCACCGATGAAGTGGGTGATACCTGGGAAGAATACAACGTTTTTCACCACAACTTCGTGACCTGGCTGCAAGTGAACGGCTACAATGTGGATGAAGTTTCGCATATGGATGATAAGGAACTGAAGCCCATCATCAAACAATCGCCATTCTATAAGGCAACCGCCAACGATGTTGACTGGCTGGCCAAAGTCAAGATGCAGGGAGCCGTTCAGAAATGGGTGGACCACAGCATCAGCGTGACCGTGAATGTACCCAATGAAACCAAGGAAGAACTGATAGGAAACATCTACGAAACGGCTTGGAAAGTCGGTTGCAAGGGAATGACCGTTTACCGCGATGGTTCCCGTGCCGGCGTGCTGGTGAACAATGAAGTTAAGGATAAAAAAGACGATCCCAACGAATTCCGCGAAACCAAAGCGCCTCACCGGCCCGACAGGCTGGAAGCAGAGATCGTGAGATTCCAGAATGAATACGAAAAATGGATTGCCGTGGTGGGCTTGCTTAACGGAAGGCCATACGAGATATTCACCGGACTTTCCGAAGACTTCTGGATCCCGCAATGGGTAATGAAAGGCTGGATCGTGAAGACTCGACCCGATGGCGTTACCTCACGCTACGACTTCCAGTTTGAAGACCGGCAGGGTTACAAGATAACCATAGAGGGACTTTCCAGATCGTTTACCAAGGAATACTGGAATTATGCCAAACTGATATCCGGCATCCTGCGTCATGGAATGCCGCTTCCCTTCGTGGTCAACATCATTTCCAAACTGCACTTTGAGGTGGATACCATCAATACCTGGAAGAATGGCGTGGAAAGAGCCCTGAAAAAATTCATCCCCGACGGAACCAAAGCTGCCGAACGTACCTGTCCGAAATGCAAGGACGAGAACGGTCTGGTATATCAGGAAGGTTGCCTGGTTTGCAAAAGCTGCGGATACTCCAAATGCGGGTAAATCTTTGATCCTTTAAAAATGCTTCTTATGATAGTCGAAAGTTTGACTATCGCGTAAGGCTTTGATCTTCCTGGCGATGATCAGGATGGCCTCCAGTTTGTTTTCATGAAACCATTGAATGGCCTGGAGTTTGGCCTGGCAGGCATCGGCAAATACGATGAGGAAAGGATGGTTGTTTCGCTTCAGCCACTCATAGGCCTGCTGGTTCTCATCAATGGCGGCATCAAGTGCAGCCAGGTGATAAAATTTGTTTTGAAAAAGCCAGGCAGTAGCCTCCTCGCTTCCCCTTATGGCATGACCCAATGCAGCGATTTCCGGATATCCGTTTTTCAGCAGCCATTCGGTAATTTCCACATTACCGGTAATCACTTCTCCTAAGGCAAGCCAGATTTTTGCGGGAAAATACAGGTCTTTCATGGATTGTTGATGACTCAGGAATAAACACTGACATTAAAACCCGAAACTTTCACTTTTTCAGCAATGGAATCAAGTTCAGCAAGGGAAATCTTTGCAAGATTATGTACTGGCGTGTCACGGGCAATGGCATAGATCATGATTTGTTTGGGTCTGATCTTTTTTAACTGTCCGATCCAATCCGAAACAGCCTCTTCCGTGGTGTTATCGATGATCTGACCGTTAATGGAACCACGAAGAAACATGCTCTGGATGATCACTTTCCCTTCAAATTTAGCCAGGTTTGTCACAAGTTCATCAAAGTCGATCGGGCTTACCGGATTGTTGATCAGTCGGAAGAGCTGCTCAGATCCCGCGTCGAGTTTGAGAATGTTGTTATCGAGGCTCAGCTGGGCATTAAAAATCATGGGATCGGAAATGCGGCTGGCATTGGATAGAACGGTCACCTTTGCTTCAGGTACGTATTTGTCGCGAAGAAAGATGGTATCCTGAACGATCCCGGGAAAATCATGGTGCAGGGTAGGTTCACCATTGCCAGCATAGGTGAGGGCATCAGGAAGATAATCTTCAGCTACCAGCTGTTTCAGCCTTTCTTCGAGATAACTGTATACTTCTTCTCTTTTCGGCAGGAGCTGCGGTTCATCCTGTCCCGGCGGGGTCCAACCGCATTCGCAGTAAATACAATTGAAAGAGCAGAATTTCGAGTGAGCGGGAAGCAGGTTGATGCCCAGGGATAATCCCAGGCGACGACTTCTGACCGGTCCAAAAACAACTTCGTGAAACAGAAAACCCATGTTCGATGATTGAACTGCAAATTTGATAAAATTGAGTAACTTTACCAATTGAATTTTCTTTGTGAGCAAACTCGAGCAAATAAAAGCCCCCATTCAGCAGCATATCGACCTGTTCGAGGGGAAGTTCCGGAAATCGATGAAAAGCTCGGTGCCCCTGCTCGACACCATTACCCGTTACATCATCAAACGAAAGGGCAAACAAGTGCGACCCATGTTTGTCTTTTTTTCTGCCGGCTTATGCGGGGAGGTCAAAGAAAGTACTTACCGGGCAGCTTCCATGATAGAATTGTTGCATACCGCCACCTTGGTGCATGATGATGTGGTGGATGATTCCAACCTTCGCAGGGGTTTTTTCTCCCTGAATGCCTTGTGGAAGAACAAAATTTCAGTCCTGGTAGGGGATTACCTGCTGTCAAAAGGACTGCTGCTGGCACTTGAAAGCGATGAGTTTCAGCTGCTCAGAATCGTTTCCAATGCCGTGAGGGAAATGAGCGAAGGCGAATTGCTTCAGATCGAAAAGGCCCGCCGTCTAGATATACAGGAAGATGTTTATTTTGAGATCATCCGGAAGAAAACAGCTACCCTGATTGCTTCCTGTTGCGCCTGCGGAGGCGCTTCCACCGGGGCAGACCAGGAAACCATCGACAAGCTCTGGCAATTTGGGGAATATGTGGGCATTGCCTTCCAGATCAAGGATGACCTCTTTGATTATGAAAAGAATAAATCCACCGGAAAACCGGATGGTACCGATATCCGTGATCAGAAAATGACCCTGCCCCTCATTTATCTGCTGAACAACTCTGGTTTTACAGAAAAAAGATGGATCATCAATACAGTGAAGAACCATGGCAGTGATGCCGAAAGGGTAGGGCAGCTGATCGAAAAAGTTGTCCAGGCAGAAGGGATTAGATATGCCCGCGAACAGATGATGGAATACCGGCAGAAAGCCCTGGATATGCTGATGACATTTCCCGATAACCAGTTCCGTGAATCCCTGAAGGAGCTTGTGATCTTCACGACCGAAAGAAATACTTAACTGTTTCCTTTTTTCAGGGTAAACCCAAACGTAGTTCCAACTCCGATAGTACTTCTGACATGAATGCTCTGATGGTGTGCTTCCACAATATGCTTTACGATGGCCAGTCCTAAGCCTTTGCCTTTCCGGGTAGCCGCCCTGCCACGTTCTGTCCGGTAGAACCTTTCAAAAACCCTTGGGAGGTCTTCCTGGTCTATGCCTATTCCGTTATCGGTGACTTCGATCAGGATATGCTCATCCATATCGAAAAAACTCACTTTTGTCCGACCGTTTTCGTGATTACCATAGCGGATAGTGTTATCAACTAAATTGGTAATTACCTGACGGATTTTTTCCCGGTCACCTTCTACCCAGATTGATTTTTCTGGTTCATGGACGATCAGCTGAACGTTTTTTTTGATGGCTTTCATGTCAAGCATTTCCACCACTTCCCTGAACAGCGCTGCAATATCAAAACGGATGATTTCAAGCCTCATCTGCCCGGATTCCAGCTGGGCTATCTCATCCAGATCTTCCACGATACGGATCAGGCGTTCCACACTTTTTTCAGTTCGCTTCAGGTATTCACGGTTAATAGATGGATCTTCCAGTCCGCCGTCAAGCAGCGTGGAAACATATCCCTGAACATTAAAAAGCGGAGTTTTCAGCTCATGGGAAACATTACCGATAAAATCCCTGCGGTATTGTTCAAGCTGTGTCAGGCGCTCGATTTCAGTCGATTTTTCAGCCTTCCACTGTTCCACCTCCTGCTGGACATGTTCCAGCAGGTTATCATCCGTTTTGTAACGGGGCTTATTCTCTTTTCCCAGTTTAACCCGGTGAATCGATTTATAAATAAGCCGGATCTTGCTATAGATGAACCGGTCGATGGTATAGCGGAACATCAGGAAGGTCAGGAAGAAGATGATCAAAGCAGTGACTATAAAAGTCAGCAGTACTTTCCAGTGAAAAAAACCTGTCTCTGACAAAAAGCTGAAGGAAATGAAAAACAATAAAAGATAAATCCCGGCAGCGATCAGGGCATTCAACAGGGCCAGGTATTTCGGATCATGGAATTTCATGATTCCTCAAATTTGTAACCTACCCCTTTAATCGTTTTGATGCTGTCGGTTTCCAGTTTTTCACGTATTCTGCGGATGTGAACATCGATGGTACGGTCGCCCACCACTACATCGTCACCCCAGACGCCTGAAAAGATTTCTTCCCGGTTGAGGACTTTTCCCGGATGTGTGACCAGGAACTGCAGCAATTCAAATTCTTTACGTGGAAAAGTAATTTCTTCCCCATTTTTAATGACCACATATTTATCCCGGTCGATGGTAAAATCTTTAACCTGGATCAGGGCTGTTTCCGGTGGTTCTTCCTTAAACCGCCTGAGAATGGCCTGCATGCGACTGATCAGGAGTTTTGGCCTGATGGGTTTGGTGATATAATCGTCAGCCCCGGCGTCAAATCCCGCGATCTGTGAAAAATCTTCACCCCTTGCCGTCAGAAATGCAATCAGCGTACCGGAAAGTCCTGGTATTTTCCGGATCTCCCTGCAGGTTTCCAGACCATCCATTTCGGGCATCATAACATCCAGCAGGATAAGGTGAGGCTTATACTCCCTGGCCAGTTTCAGGGCTTTTTTCCCTGAACGGGCTTTCAGTACCTGATAACCTTCCCGGCTCAGGTTATAACCGAGAAATTCAAGAATATCTGCTTCGTCATCCACCAGAAGAATGATGATTTCTTTATTTTCCATGGAATGTTCAATTTCCAGGGCTAAATTATTAAAAATTAAGCATTAATAAACCATTTTCATGCCTGATTTAATTAAAATTTAATGATAAATTAATAATCCTGCCTCTGCGCCTTTGCGGTGATAAAATGCCTGAGACCAATTGGAAGATTGATCACAGACGCATGTTTATCCCGATTATTTGTAATTTTGAATAAAATTCCGAAATGAAACGATGCTTCTATTTCCTGATTCTGCTCCTTCCTCTCAGCGGTTTTACCCAGAAATTTAATGGTGGAATTCTCCTCGGTGGCGATATCAGCCAGGTGGATGGAGATACCTGGGACGGGTATTACAAAGTCGGCCTGATAGGCGGGGGATTTGTCAGTTTGCAGGTATCTCCCCACTCTTCCTTCCAGATGGAACTTGAATATATTCAGAAAGGCAGCCGGAAAAATTCCGATCCCGAAAAAGGAGATAATACCATGTATTTGCTCCGCCTCCATTATATAGAGATCCCTTTGCTTTACCAATATACCTTTGCCCGGCGGTTTTCTGCTGAAATCGGACCTGCGGCAGATATAACCATAGGCTCCTATGAGGAAACTGAAAACGGTGAAGTGACCAATACGGTTCCTTTAAGACCGGTCACCTTATGCGGAATTGCTGGTGTTTCCGCGTACATCACCCGTCATCTGAAGGCCAATCTGCGGTTCAATTACTCCCTGATCTCGATCCGGGATGCCACGGCTCCCTATCCTCCGGGTTATCGCAAGATCCTCTTTGAATGGGGACAATACAACAATGTGCTTTCCCTGTCGTTTTCATGGGACTTCAAAGCAAAGGATTTTTAATGAAGAAGCAAAAGATCGTAATCGGGATCACCGGGGCCAGCGGAGCAATTTATGCTAAACTTTTACTGGAAAAACTGCTCAGCCTGGAAGACCAGATCAGGGATTGCAGCCTGATTTTTTCTGCCAATGCAAAGGATGTCTGGAATTATGAACTCGGAGCCTTTGACCCTGAATCCCTGCCCTTTAAAATATACGACCCCAACGATTTTTTTGCCCCCATGGCTTCCGGTTCCTCGGGATATGATACCATGATCATCTGCCCCTGTACCATGGGAACCCTGGGCCGCATTGCCTCCGGCGTTTCCACCGACCTGATGACCCGGGCTGCCGATGTCATGCTGAAAGAACGAAAAAAGCTGATCCTGGTTCCCCGTGAAGCGCCATACAGCCTCATCCATCTGAACAATATGAAACTGCTCACCGAAGCAGGTGCCATCCTCTGTCCGGCTTCGCCTTCCTTTTACAGCAAGCCTTCCACCATCGAAGAACTTGTCGCCACGGTCATCGACAGGGTCTTAGCCCTGGCGGGATTTGAATTCGGATCTTTCTCCTGGGCTTAGGTTATAGGTGATATTTCTTTTCAATAACTTGTATCCTCTTCTTTTTATGGCGGAATGCTCAAACAATTGATTGAACTGATCTTCGGTCAGAGCATGCCAATCAGCCTTCCGCATTTTCATTAATTCCGGGGAAGCGGCAAAGACGGTATCCTGATCTGGTTTGGCAGAATGATTATAAGGACAGGCATCCTGGCAGATATCGCAACCGTAGATACGGTCATTCAGATGTTGCCTTATTTCAGCCGGGGCATCAACTTTGCTTTCTATGGTATAATAAGAAATGCACCTGGCTATAGTCAGCTCATAGGGGATTTCAAGTGCAGCGGTGGGACAGGCTTCACGGCAGATATTGCAGGCTCCGCAATGGTCGGTTTCGGGCTGATCGGGAGAAAGTTCAAGGCTTGTAAGGATAATGCCGATAAAGTAAAAAGAACCTCCTTTTTTATTGATCAGCAGGGTGTTCTTTCCCTGCCAGCCTACTCCGCAGCGCTTAGCCCAGGCTTTTTCAAGCAGAAGGCCCGAATCAACAAAGATCCTGGATGAAGTGCCTGGCTGAATTCTGTCAATGAATGGAATCAAGGCGCCCATGCGGTCTCTCAGAACCTGATGATAATCTTCGCCCCAGGCATATTTCGAAATAAGATAGTTGTCATCTGATGGAATAATTTCGGGGGGATAATAATTCATGAGCAGGGCGATCACCGTTTTTACGCCATCCAGAAGAAGGGAAGGATCCAGGCGTTTTTCGGCATTGGCTTCGAAGTAAGAAAAGGTCTGTTGCCTGCCGGCTGCAAGGAATGAAGTATAAAAATCCCTCAGTTCGCTCATTGGTTCTGCTTTGGCAAAACCGCAATGGGAAAACCCCAGTCTCAATGCTTCCGCTCTTATTTCTTTCTTCATTTTCATAGTAACCCTTATAATCAGTCAGTCGGAAAGCCCAACTCCTAATTCCTGATTTTTAATTCCTAACTGAAAAGTCCTGGCTGAATTCCTTTTGCGATCTTGCCCAGGTGGCGGTATGCCAGTTCCGTTGCTTCTCTTCCTCTCGGAGTGCGCATCAGGTAGCCTTCCTGGATCAGAAATGGTTCATATACTTCTTCGATGGTCCCAGGATCTTCGGAAACCGCGGTGGCGATGGTGGTGATTCCGACGGGTCCGCCTTTGAACTTATCAATGATGGCCAGCAGGATTTTATTGTCCATTTCATCCAGACCATTTTTATCTACATTCAGGGCAGAAAGCGCATACTGGCTGATCTCCAGATCGATTTTTCCATTTCCTTTGATCTGGGCAAAATCCCTGACCCGGCGCAATAAAAGGTTGGCAATTCGAGGCGTCCCCCTGCTGCGACGAGCAATTTCAGCGGTAGCTTGCTTGTTTATCGGCATTTTTAAGATGTCGGCAGAACGCTTGATGATCTTTTCAAGGGTATCGGCCTGGTAATAATTCAAACGGGAATTGATCCCGAAACGTGATCTTAGTGGGGCTGTAAGCAATCCTGAACGGGTGGTGGCGCCGATCAGGGTAAAGGGGTTAAGGTTGATCTGTATGCTACGGGCATTGGGCCCGGTTTCAATCATGATATCGATTTTATAATCTTCCATGGCGGAATACAAGTATTCCTCAACAACCGGAGAAAGACGATGGATCTCATCAATAAACAAAACATCATTAGGCTCGAGGTTGGTGAGCAATCCTGCCAGGTCACCAGGCTTATCGAGTACCGGCCCTGAAGTAACCCGGATGTTCACATTCAGCTCATTGGCAATAATGTATGCCAGGGTGGTTTTCCCAAGTCCAGGGGGGCCATGCAGCAGCACATGATCCAGTGATTCCTCCCGCTGGCGGGCTGCCTGAACAAAGATCTTTAGGTTCTCCACAATGGCTTCCTGTCCTGCAAATTCAATAAAACCTGAAGGCCGGAGGACCTTCTCGATCTCTTTTTCAACAGGGCTCAGCTGCTTTCCGCTGGGATCAAGATTGTCATTCATACATGCAAAAGTAAAGAAAAACAAGGATGATTTTTTTTTGATGAATTAAAATACCTATTTTTACGTTATAAATTAAAATCTGCCACTATGCAACCGATTCTTGTTGCCGTTGATTTTTCGAATACTTCTATTCATGCCATTGAATATGCTTTGTCCCTGGCCAATAAAATGAAATCTGATCTGGTCATGGTCTGGGTCGACAAACTCGCACCCGCTGAGTCGCTTTATCCTGACACTTCAAACCAGAACCGGAATGAAGCTAAGAAACGGTTTGAAGAAATAATCCAGTTATATGACAGGAAGCTGTCCAAGGGTTTAAAAATGGAGTACAAGCTCAGGAAAGGGAAAGTTTACCATGAGGTGGATAACCTGGCTAAATCAATTGGGGCCGGACTTATCGTGACCGGCGCCCATGGTATTTCTGGATTTGAGGAATTCTGGATCGGAAGTAATGCATTCAAAATCGTGACCTATGCTTCCTGCCCGATTGTTACTGTTCGCCATGATTTCCGGATCAGAAACAGAATCAATGTCATCATCTTTCCGGTCGACGGATCATCAGAAACCCTTCAGAAATTACCCTGTGTCGTCAGGATGGCAAGAATATTTAATTCGGAAGTTCATGTAGTATCTACTCACACCAGCCATCTGAAGTCCATTCAGCGCATTACCGAAAAGTTTGCTCAAACGGCAGTATCACATCTGCAATCGAACGAAATCCGTGTCATCCAGGATGAGATCATATCCAACGACCTCACCAAAGCAGTCATTGCTTATGCTATTAGTGTGAAGGCCGACCTGATCAGCATCATGACCGAACAGGAAACCCCGGTCAGTATTCTTTTAGGTGCCCAGGCCCAACAACTCATCAACCAATCACCAATTCCCGTCCTGAGTATTCATCCCCAGGAACATTTCAACCTGTCATGAGAAGTCTAATAAATATTGCCTTTTTACCGATTTCCCTGTTGTTCATGATTATCCTGTTGCCGGCATTTTCCTTTGCCCAGAAAACAAAAACGGATATAGGAAAAGTGGAAATCGTTCAGGATCCGAAAGTTGATATCCTTGTTAAGAAACATATTCAGATTAACCAGAAACAGGAAGGAATTGAAGGGTTCAGAGTACAAATTTTCAACGACTCAGGCAATAATTCAAAAAACCAGGCACAGGCCATTCAGGTGGATTTCAAGACAAAATATCCGGATATAGAAGCATATCTGACTTACAAATCACCAAATTATCGTGTCAGGGTGGGCGATTTCCGTACCCGGCTTGATGCCCAGCATTTTCTGAATGAAATTTCAACGGATTATCCCAATGCTTTCATTACTGATGAACAAATTCAATTACCCAAGGATAAATAATTAAAACCTTAAGCCATGAATAATATTGTTGTCGCCATCGATTTCTCAGATTGTTCCATCAATGCTTTCCTGCATGCCCTTTCCATTGCACAGCATTGTCAACTGGACATGATCCTGTTGTGGGTCAATAAATCATCGGCAGAAAAAGAAAAATTTGCCGGTCCATCGGAAGTTTCCCAGGGAGATGTTCAGAAAGCTTTCCATGAGCTGATAGCAAAATACCAGCCCGAGCTTCCAGATAATAAGATTACATTTAAAATCCGTAAAGGGAAGATATACAAAGAGGTTACCGCTGAAGCCAAGAGCAGCAAGGCCCTCTTTATTGTTGTCGGAACTCACGGATCTTCAGGTTTTGAAGAATTCTGGGCAGGCAGCAATGCCAATAAAATTGTTGCCTATAGTCCTTGTCCGGTCATTACCATCCGGGGAGGAGTCGATATCAAGAAACCCCTCAGCCGTATCTTACTTCCTATTGATTCCACCATGGAAACAAGGCAGAAAGCTACCCTGGCCGGTTATCTGGCCAAGAGCCATGGAGCAGAAATCATCATTCTGAAGCTCTATACTTCTAAAATTAAGGATGTGAGGCAGAATGTGGATCTTTATGCCTCACAGGTTGCCCGCCACCTGGAAAAAGAGGGTGTTGCATTTACCCTTGATCATTTGGAACCCGAGAACCTGTCTGACAGTACAATTCAGTATGCAAAAGCCATGAACATCAACCTGATTGCCATCATGACGGAACAGGAAACCACAACGGCCAACCTGTTTATGGGACCTTTTGCCCATCAAACAGTCAACCATTCACCTATACCTGTACTCAGCATACACCCGATGGAAACACTGGCGGCCGGACAAGGATTCTAGAGAAGCTGGCGAGTTGGTGAGTTGATGAGTTGGTGAGTGGTTTCTGTTATCAGTTTCTGTTTAAGCAGTTCAGGTCGGTAAAGGCGATCTTCAATCGTTCTACCATTGATTTTTCACCTTCACGCAACCAGGCTCTGGGATCGTAGAATTTTTTATTGGGTTTATCCTCTCCTTCAGGATTGCCGATCTGTCCCTGGAGGTAACCTTCATTTTTCTTGTAATAATGCAGTATTCCATCCCAACAGGCCCATTGGGTGTCGGTATCAATGTTCATCTTGACTACGCCATAAGAAATAGCTTCCCTGATCTTTTCCGGTTCTGATCCCGATCCTCCATGAAAGACAAAATTCACGGGGTTGGGACCTGTACTGAATTTCTTCTGAATGTAAACCTGTGAATTGTGCAGGATAATGGGTTCCAGCTTAACATTTCCGGGCTTGTATACCCCATGAACATTTCCGAAAGAAGCCGCGATGGTGAAATCCGGACTGACATTCTTCAGGGTTTCATAAGCCAGGGAAACATGTTCAGGCTGGGTATACAAACGGGAACTATCGATGCTGGTATTGTCTACCCCATCTTCTTCACCTCCGGTAACACCGAGTTCTATCTCCAGGGTCATGCCCATTATACTCATGCGTTCCAGATAACGTTTGCAGATCTCTATATTTTCTCCCAGGGGTTCTTCTGACAGATCGAGCATATGAGAACTGAAAAGCGGCTTACCATATTTCTGAAAGTGTTTTTCACCGGCATCCAGTAATCCATCGATCCAGGGTAATAGTTTTTTTGCTGCATGGTCGGTATGAATGATCACGGGAATACCATAAAGTTCAGCCATTTCATGAATATGCTGTGCTCCTGAAATCGACCCTTTGATGGCCACTCGTTCATTTTCGTTCTTTAAAGATTTACCTGCGACAAAGATCCCGCCACCGTTCGAAAACTGAATGATCACCGGGGAATTTACCGCGCGACCTGCTTCCATAACTGCATTGATGGAATTGGTCCCGACCACATTCACGGCCGGTAAAGCAAATTGATTTTCTTTTGCAATGCGGAAAATCTCCTGAACAGCTTTGCCGGTAGCCACCCCGGCTCCGACTTTATCTAAGATATGTTCTGACATAAGGCTGAAATTTTGAAGTGAATACAGTTCAAAGGTACAAAAAAAACTTATCTTTGCACTCTAATTGGCCCCGTAGTTCAATTGGATAGAATGGCAGATTCCGGTTCTGTTGGTTGGGGGTTCGAGTCCCTTCGGGGTCACCAAAAAAATCCATGTATCTCAGGACACATGGATTTTTCTTTAACTACAACGCTATTTTTTCTTTTTGTCGTATTCTTCCTTTGAAATCAATTTCAGCTTGGCGAAATGCTCAAGTTTTGCCAGTGGACCCAATTGCCCGGAAACAACGCAGGCGAAACCAGATTTAAGTTCCTCCCTGCCGGAATTCATGGCGACGGAAATAACCCCTGGAATTTCTTTCCCGTCCTGATCAAGAGCCAGAAAATAAATGAATAAGTATTTCTCAAATCCATTCCATTTATTTTTTATATCCTGGTTTAAAGCAACATCAAATTTTATGGTCATATTTGCTTTGTATACCTTATCAGATTCAACGGTAATCTGATTTACCTTATAGGGCAGATTAGCCATTGACTCAAATGGTAAAGGTTTTGTGATAGGATTTTCCGCATTGCTTTCCTTGATTTTTACCTCCCATTCTTCTTTTAACAACGAAAGTTCTTTTTCCAGTTTAAATGCATCATTCATATCGGTGCATTCATGGATTTCCTTTTCTTTTGCCTCTATCTTGTCATTGTATTCTTTAGCGATTGAAGGCAGCTTGTTGAGATATTCATTGTTAACAGAATTAATACCTATACCGGATCCACCACAGCCGGTAAGAAATACGATATAAAAAGCCAGACACCCAAAAATGATCATTTTTGTTTTCATAAGATTAACAGTTTAGTTGGTTAATGTAAATTTTCCCGTAAAGAAAATGGTAGTTATCAGTTTAAACAACTAATACCTGTCGTGTTTTATGAAACAGGACAGTTCTCATCCGTTTCTTTCATTTCCGCACTGTCCAATGCGATTTTATAGTTTTGAATGTAAATCGTTGGGATTATCCCAGTTATTCCTTTAAATGCACTGTAAAAAACTGAGCGGGAATTGAAGCCGACCTCCCGGGCTATCCCGTCCATGCTATAATGACTGAATTGATCAGAAATCATCATTTTTCTTGCTTTATCTACACGGTATTTATTAATCAATGTTTTCAGATTGCATTCGAAATGATGGTTAATGGTAGCTGATAAGTATGAAGTATTGGTTTTCAATTCATTGGCCAGCATTTTCAGGGATATTCCAGGGTTGGTAAATATTTCATCACGCTTGAATAGTGTTTTTAATTTTCCGGCAATAACTTCTTCCTCTTTGGTCTGAGATTCTTGTCTGGTTTTTTTTGAAGGTCTTGATTCACACGCCGCCAGTTTTTTATTCAATTGATCAAGCTCAATGTTTTTTTTAATCAGGCCGATATAGGATTCTTTCAGCTTTCTCAATTGCCTGAGGCGTAATACCGAAAAAAGAATACTCAAGCAAAGAATCACGGAAATAGCTGAAAACATAATGATCATATGTTTGCTTTTTTCTTTTTCGATTTTGTTTTTTGTGATCAATTCAGTTATCCGGGACTTATGGATATAGTAATCGGATTCAATGCGCAGCTTCGCGAGCTTATCGTCATTATTTTTCCTGACGAAATCAACAAAGGAATTATATGCGGTATCCAGATATGCAATAGCAGCCGGGTAATCATGCAATGCAGTATTGACATCCGACAATTTTCTGAACATGTTTGAGGCGATACTCCCGTTCCTAGTCTTCCTGCTCGTAATAACAGCTTCGAGCAGGAAGTATCTGGCCGAATCGTAATTGTGCAATTTTATATAGCAATCTGCCATCACTTCGCATGAACCCGACATCCATTCATACCCCTGAATGGCAGTTGCTATCTTCATCGATTTTCTTGCATAATTTAGGGCCTGTGCTAAACTGTCAATTTTCAGATAGGTTCTGCTTAATCCGGACAGACAGTAAAGATGATCGCGTGGCGAATATGCATCTGAGAATCTTTCACCGGCAATAAAATAGGGCAATGCTTTCCCAGGGAGACCCAGATCGTTATATGCATATCCAGTGCTTACCAAATTGTTGCCTGTTCTTGATTTTACATCCGACTTCAGGGCCAGATTATTGGCCAGATGATAATACTCAAGGAAAGAAGTGTCTTTTTCAAGAAAGGCCGCCATCCTTCCTATCTGGGTTAGGTTATAGGACGCGTTGGCATAATCACCTTTCCGCATAGAGTAATTGTATAATTTCTGGCAGAGTTCCATTGACTTTTGATATTCTCCAAGGTTTTCATAGTTTTCAGCTAAAAAATAGCTACAATGTATCTGCTCAGCGGTATCTTTCTGTATTGCCGGTAAACTAAGAACTTCAAGATACAGACTGTTTGATTTCTTGTACATGCTGAGTTCACGGTAAGAGTATGCCATCTCCATATTGAGCCGCAGATATTCCCTTGGATTTAATTGCTTGTCGATGAGCGCCAGGGCTGATTCGTACGCTTGTATTGCTGAATCTGTCAGTTCCAGGCTTGACCTGACTAATCCGGTCTCATAATAATAGGCTATCCGTTGCCATCGGTTCATTCTTCCTGAATTAATAGAAAACGAATGCAGAAGGTCATGATAATATATCAGCAGCGAATCATGGTGATATTGCCTGCTTTTTGCCTGGAGATTCAGCGATTCGGGATGGAGCTTCAGGGATTCAATGCTTTGGTAAAAATCTGTTTTTCGCTTTTTCAACCTGTCCTGGCATAATACAGCCATAGGGAAGAAAATCAATATTATGAAAAAAAGGCCGGCAATCTGATTTCTGATTCTATATGATTTCAATACCGAAGGAATTTTTGGCAAGACAATTTCCGGAGGCAAACAAGCATGTTACATTTGAAGAAACTACCTTTGAATGATTAATTTCTGTTTTCCCACCAGGTTCAGGAATGGGGGAGATCAAATCATTCCAATTTTTTCATGTATTTTAGAATTTCAAGATGTTTGTATAACCAATGCATTAGGCCCGAAAAACAACATGTCAAATATATTGATTCTTTTTGCAATTGAGCAGACCTCATGAAATAAAATGCTAATGTATTGTCCCCGTCATTTATTTATACTTAGATTTGATGTTCATTAATCAATAAATCCCGAATGAAAAAAGTAATCCTTACCTTATTGTTTGTTATGGTCGCCTTGGCAGCCACCTTTGCTCAGGCCTATATCGGTGCGACCAAAAAGGAAATTCTGAATACGATCAAGCCGGATGCGAAAAAAATTGAACGGCCCGAAAAATCAAATGACGGGACCTATACCATCGGGGTTCACTTCGAGGAAGGCTATGGTGTATTTAGCTTCACCAAAGATGATGTCTGCAATTATTTTATGATAGGCGGGAAATATACGCTTGATGATTTCAATTCATTATGCGATAATTTTAATAAGAAATTTAAAAAGCTTGAAAACACATCACAAATAATCTGGGTGGATTATGATCCTAAATTTGCCGAGTACGTTTACTATTGGGTTCTTATCAATTATAAACAGGAACTGATGTATTTGGTAACCATAAAACAATCAGATTTTGAGCTTTATGAAAAAGCATTAATTAAAACGTTTTTAAAGTAGTTTTTGTCGTAATGGTATGGAATTTCAACGGCAATCCTAAGTCGCTGCTTGACACCAATACCTTTCGGGGAGATCCTGCTTGGTTAATGGATTAACTTCTTCAAAGTGGTGTAAGTTCTTGATTTATATCCTCTTTCAGTCCTCTTTCAATAAATTGATTTTACTTTACCAACCTAATGGTGTTCACAATCAACTTGGCTTGACCAATAACTTTTGTATTTAAATTTTAATGGTTTCGGCCTCCTTATAGGTCATTTTTCGGCTATAATAAGCATCTCGAAATCTTCACTGGTTAACTTGTCATTTCTCGAAAATGCCCCAAGTTTTGCTCCAAAAATTTCAACCTTTTTGTATCCAAGCGATTTTAATAACCACGTAATTTCACAAGGAACATAGTATCTTTCGTTACATTCAAGAACTTTTTTGTTTCCAAGATCATCTTCAAATTCGGTTACATTGTGGTCTCGGAATGTCATTAAATCAAAAGTATTGCTCCGATAAGTTGCAGCGCCTACTTCTGCTACAGATGCACAAAACTTCTCAACCGAATGATACAATGGGAATAGTCCGTTTAAGGTTGTCAGCATGATCTTACCATGCTTGTTTAATGATTTTGTAACGCTTCTTAGAATATCAAAATTCATTTCATCGGTTTCCATCAAAGGAAATCCTCCTTCACAGAGCATTATTGCAATGTCGAATTCATTGTTGAAAGATAGATATCTGGCATCCTGCTGCTGAAAATCTATTTTTAGATTAATACTCTCTGCTTTTTCTTTAGCTCTTTTTAGTTGTGTTTCGGACAAATCAATCCCTGTAACGGAATATCCCCGCTTTGTCAGTTCCACTGAGTGCCTGCCTGTGCCACAACCGACGTCTAATACTTTTAGCGACTTGTCAGATTTTAATTCTGTCTCAATAAAATCGCATTCGCCAATAGTTCCTTGAGTAAAAATTTCACTGTCGTATTTCTGTCCATAATTCTCAAACAGGGATTCATACCATTGTTTTTGATTCATAAATTCGAAATATTTGAAGTAATTTGTTTCATTTCTGTTATTATTCGTTGCAAAGTCAAAATGGAGTTACCATATTTTCGGGATAAGTCGTTGTCTTGTCAGTTTATTGAGTGCGGTTTTTTTATTCTTTAATGATTTTACCCACCTTAATCATTGTTTCATTCATTACTTGAATAAAATAAACCCCTGCTTGAAGTCCGCTGATATCAATGGATGTCAATGTGTTGTTGACTTGTTTCTGAATTATATTCTGACCATGAACATCTGTTATTAGAAGGTAAGCATTGATAACTGGGGTTGAGCAGTCAAGGGTAAACTTATCCTTAACTGGGTTGGGATATAATTTAAGAGGTTGGGATGTAAAAGTATGTCCTGTTAACCCAACTCCTCCTCCATTTGTGGTTTTCAGTATTAACCCACCCTCCCCAGTGACATACCCTGAATCTGCTTCAGTAAAATATACAGAATGTAACATTGTGGATGTTGGAATTTCTGCATTTTGCTTTATCCAGGTCGTTCCTCCATTTAATGTTTTTAAAATTGTATTCTCTGCACCAACAGCATAACCTGTATTAAGGTCTGTAAAATAAACTGACTGTAACGATTTTGAAGTTCCAGATTCTTGAGTAGTCCAATCTAATCCACCATTAATTGTTTTCACAATATATCCATAATTTGGATTGATTTCATACCCCACAGCATAGCCGGTATTCGCATTTGGGAAATACACGGAAAATAAATATACGCCAGGTCCCCCGTTAACTTGGATGGTCCAATTTATTCCACCATCATTGGTTCTTAAAATCGTATTCTCTGAGCCAACAGCATAACCAGTATTTGAATCTGTGAAGTAAACAGAATACAATGATACAATTGTACCGGAAGATTGAAGTGCCCAATTATTACCCCCGTCAACTGTTTTTAGTATTCTACCTGATTCACCTACGACATAACCAGTATTCGTATCGGTAAAAAAGACATCATGAAAATAATATGTAGATCCGGGATATATATTGGTCCAAAATGTCCCTCCATTTGTCGTTTTTAATATTGCGCTCTGATCTCCCCCACCGGTAGCATATCCAATATTTGAATTTAAAAAACGCACTGAGTTCAAACAATAAGTGGTATTCCAATTTTGAATTATCCAGTTTATTCCACCGTTTATCGTTTTTAGTATCGTTCCCTCATTGCCAACAGCATAAATAGTATCAGAATTTCTGCAATAAACAGAATTTAAACAATTCATTGTGCCGGAATTTTGAATTGTCCAGTCTTGAGCAGTAGCAATATTTGTTGCTAGAAGTGCAAGAAAAAGGATTTTTGTTTTCATGGTGTCATGTGTTTATGGTTATTGTTTGTATTGACGTGGGCGATGCTTACGGAGCAGCCTGCTCAATTAACTGTGGTATGATTTGCCATTGGATAAAAGTATTAAACTTTTTTGCAATTGTGTAACTTGCCCCAAATGGTAGATTTGTAAATTTAACTAAACGGTTTATTAAAAAGCACGATTAGCGCGTACAAAAAAATTACTATCCTTATAGCCCCAACCCTGACTACCATCGAAAAAATATTGTATTTTACCTTCGTTTGGAGCGTCCTGAGAGGAACTCCAATAGACTTTGTAACCATTAAAACCGCCAATAATATTCCTTTGAACATACATCTGATTAAGCTCGTCTTTTGATGGTAAAAACCAATCATCGTATCCGTTAAGCACAAGGTCATTACATACTTGGGCTGCAATTCCTGGCCATAGGCATGTATTAATTATTGCCGTGGTATTAGCTTGGCCTGTACCGATGGCAGTGAATGTACCTTGTACATCTGTTCCATAACAACCCCAAATTGTTTCGGCCTGGTCAGTAGTGGCAGCAATTAATCCATGCATACCTGTTCCATCAATATAAAATATTTTTCCACCTCCAAAACTTTCGCCAATAAAGTGTAATGTTGTAAACGTAACTTCATTTCCATACCCTGTTCCCATATCGTTTGTAGCATAGGCCCTTACATAATAAAGTGTACTTCCGTCAAGCCCTGTCATGTTACTCACAAACTTCCCTGTGTCAGAACCATCAGTGGTATGACTGTTAGTTGTTGTGGGATTGAGAGAAGTACTCCAGCAGATCCCACGAATTGTCACTGGTGCCCCTTCATCTGAGGTAACGTTTCCTCCACTTTTTGCTGTGAATTGAGCAATATCAGATACTCCAAATGTGGTTACAATTGGAAATGTCGGATTTAGTGTTGTAAAAGTAACCTCATTTCCATAGGCTATTTCCTCAGAGTTTATAGCATAAGCCCGTATGTGATAAATTGTATTGGCAGCCAAGCCCGTTAAATTGCTGGTAAATGCACCAATTCCATTTCCATCAGTTGTATGGCTATCAAGAATAGTGGGATTAGATGAGGTATTCCAACATACACCCCTTGTCGTAATAGAGAATCCCCCATCAGTCGTGACGACTCCACCGCATGTCGCTGTTACTGGAGCAATATCTGTAACAGCTGTCGTTGTTACCGTTAGTGCTGTTGATGTTGTAAATGTTACTTCGTTTCCATAGCCTGTGCCAATTTTGTTAGTAGCGTATGCTCGTATATAATAAACTGTGTTTGGCGTCAGCCCTTTGATATTGCTAATGAATGAACCTGCTCCGTTTCCATCAATTGTTTTAGTAGAATTAGTTGTCGGGTTGTGTGATGTGCTCCAGCAAACACCTTTGGCCGTGATAAGAGGAACACCATCATTGCAATTGCCTCCGCTTTCCGCCGAATAAGATGTGATTTTTGAGGCCTCAATTGTCAAGACTTCAGGTATTTGAATATTAGAAGTTTCTTCGTTTGAAGACTTTTTTGTACAATTTGTCATAAGGATTAAAAATACAACAATCAATTTCAACTGGTCGCTGCAGATTTTCGTTTTCATATAGAAGAAGATTTCAATAGAAAAATATATTTTATTTCGAATAATCTCACCTGACGCATCGCGAGCAGTCACAGAGCAGGGTTTAATTGTGTGACCAAATGTGATTAACAAAATAATCTTATCCCGCACCAATGGATTGCTGAATGGTATAAAGCGTACTATCAATTAGAGCTTTTTCGCTCTTCAAAAAAGTTATCTTTTTATTTTTTAGCTTTTCAAGTATTTTAAAAACTTTTTCCAATGCCAATATAAAGCCATGGCTGTTTTCGATGAGAAGATTTTTGTTAATCGGTCTAAAAAATTTTATTGTCCCAGCAATATTGGATGTTAAAATTTGTAATCATTCTTCACTATAGTGTTGCTGACAACATTGGGTAAACGATGTAGTACTCTTATCGTTATGTCGAAAAATTCCGTGATTGTCTTTTTGGATGATTGCAGGTCTTTCGCTAATGAACTCATTACTTTCTTTCAAAGGTAGAAAAAGTTTTCCAGTCTCAGTCAACAGATACTGTTCATTAATTTGATAAACATGTTGCTTGCTGCAAAATCGCACCCTTTCTCATCATCCCGCATCCCGAATATTTTTTTCGTTATTTATCAAAACTTTTTTTACTTTTAATCCAACGTTTTGAAACAAACTTTCATGCGCTTGCGATTACATTGTTTTCTTCTCCTTTTTATTTTACTTCCAATGCTTTTAAAATCCCAGGAAGAGCAGGTGCGCAACTATGCGGAACCCGGATACGCCAAACGCTGGAGTCTGGGCCTATCCTTCGGACCTGATTTTTACGTGGGCGATCTGACACAGAATACCCTGAGATTTAATAAAAACACTTCCTTGGCTGGGAGTTTATTCACCCAGTACCAGTTCACCAATGTGATCGGTATGCGCATACAGCTGACTGGCGGCTGGCTTAACGGTCATGGCAACATCGTGGTTAAGGGGCAGCAGGTGGAAAGAACATTTACCGGCATCATCGCCGATGGAACAGTGAACGGGATGATCAACTTTTCCAATATGCTTTCACCCTACCGGGCTTCCCGTAAGTTTTTTGTTTATGGAACGCTCGGCATCGGTTATTCGGCCTGGTACACCAAGGTACTTGGCGTGGTTTATAATGCCGATTCCATCAGTACCAACAATCCTTTAAATAATTTCCACCATGCCTTGGTCATCCCTGTAGGACTGGGCATTACCTATAGGGCCATCGACCGGCTCAACCTTTCCCTGGAATGGAATTTCCGTTTTATCAATTCCGACTTGCTGGATCAGACCAGTGGAGGGGCCAAATGGGATATGTATGATTGCCTCGGTATTGGGATTTCCTTTAATTTCGGGAAACCCCGCTCAAAATCCATGAAAGTAAAAGATTATCCTATGCCTGCATATGAATATAAGGCTCCGGAACAATTGCCCCCTCCTCCTGTCATGCCGCTTAATGTGATCAATCCGCCGCCTCCGAAAGTCACCCTACCTTCAGTGCAGCCGGATAATTATACCTATGTTGTCCAGATCTTTGCCTTCGACCGTCATCAGTATTCATCTCAATGGATCAAAAAGCGTTATAAAGTGCCTTTTGAGGTGCGTATGGAAAAAGAGGGAAAAATGGAAAGATTCCTGGTAGGAAATTACCAGGATATGAACCAAGCCGCGAAAATATGTAAACAGATGAAAAAACTGGGGATCAGGGATGCTTTTGTTGTTGCATACCAGGATGGTGTCAGGCATCATGCCGTTACTCCCTGAAGAGGGGTCATTCCCTGATAAACTTTCCTGAAAATATCTTACCGGGAACTTCAATCATAAGCAAATAAATACCAGCGGGAAGATCATTCACGGCAACCCTGCATTTCCCATCCTGAAACATGATTCCTGTCACTTCTTTATGTGTTTTTCCGAAAACATCGACAATTCTGTACTGAAGCATATGAAGTCCTGGCTCCGGACTTTTTATCGTAATTTCTTCCCGGGCAGGATTGGGATATATCGTTAAACCGGGGAGTTCCCTTCCTCCATCGTCCAGACCTTCGGGATGCAATTGCCTGCTGATGGATTCTTTACGGGTAGTGAAAAACGGCTTGAGACCGTACTTAACATGAGCTCCCAGGGCCTGGTTGTAGCTGTTATTGAAATCAGCAATGCTGTAACCATAATCAAGAGTACGATAGGTGTCGGCTTCGGCAGCCTGCTGTATTTGTTGTTTCAGGGCATCTATACGCGGAAAAATGCTGTCAGGATGAATGATGGTATTGGCAATGGTATCGAGAAATTGCTTGTAACGGATAAAAAAATCAGGGACAGCCAGCAGTTTTTGTGCCAGGGGAAGATCCATGCTGCGGTTGATCCAGTCGCGGCAATCCCTGTTGCCCCAGTCAATGCCAAACCAATCGATACCGCAATTATTATCGGGATCGTAGGTGATGAAGTCGAAACGTTTGTCGGAGGGATTGTCGTAGAGATAGAAATTGTTTTTATTAAAGCTGTAGTTATCCCAGTTTCCCATGGCAACATCCAGGGCCAGGGCTTTAAGGAAATGTCCGGTATTGACAATGGTATCAATGTTGGCGGCAAATTCGGAATCTACCGTCCGATCCAATGTTGTGATCAACTGAACTAGCCGGGTGTAATCATCCGCAGATTTATTGGTTTGAAGTTCATAGACCCTTCCGCCAGTAACTGTTGAATTTTCAAGATCCTTGTAAGTCTGGGGATCATTACCCAGGTAAACCAGATCAGCCGGGTAAGTACATTTATACAGATTGCCGTCTTTGTCGTCGTAGACACTCGAGAGCCATTCTTTTTCCATCTCCTCGAGGTTGGTATACAATCCGAAATACTGATTATTGATATAGAGTTTCATGAAATTTGTGCGGCGTTCCACCATGCCTGCTTTTTTCCATATATCGTAATACAGCTTTTCCCGGATCAGGGTAGGATCGTTATGTTCGCCGTTCAGGTTGATCTTTTTAACGCCCTGGTATTTTCGTCCTGAAACGTATTCGTTGAAACTGATCTTGAAAGATTTTTTCTGGGCATAACGGGAAGTATTGCCTCTCAGCCGGAATCCTATGTTTTCCAGGGTATCGCGATGCCGGGTGTCGTCGAAAATAAATCTTGCCATATAATAGTGATCCGACAGTATATCAGTCATAATCACGGCGAGTGAATCGGGAGCTATGGTGATATAAATGGAAGATAAGCGATTATCGTCGAATAGCGTATTATTTTGAGGGAATGCAAAAAAGGAGATCAGAAAGAACATCACTCCCGGAAAGATAGATTTATTTATTTTTTTCAGAAATCTGGGCATGGAGCAAAATTAGTTATTAATCCTGTTGACCTGAAGCAAAATATCGATTACCCTGATTTTCCCTGTACTTTTTTGACTGAAATGAGCAAATTGTTATCCATGACCAGGATAAGGATTCCGTAAAAGTGTATTTTTGACTGAGCTAAAAACTGGTTGATGAAAAAGTCGTTATTTCTTCTTCTTATTATCGTATTTCTTTCTCCCGGCTGTATTAATCAGACCATGCTGCCGGTCGTAGACCCCCTGCCTTCCTGGAATAATACTGCTGTTAAAGAAGCTATTATCCGTTATGTTCAGCAGATCAGTGATCCCCATTCAGTTCTGTATACGGATACCATTGACCGGGTTGCAGTCTTTGACTTTGACGGGACGATCATGATTGAGAAACCGGATTATCTGCAAAAAGTATTTAAACAGGTTGTCCCGGCATTTATACCGGATCCAGCAACGTATGATACTTTAGTGACAGCCTGGTATAATACGGTAAAACATCCCCGTCTGAAGCGGCTATACAAGGCATGCATGTATCAGCCCATGCTTGAACTGCTGGCCTTTTTCGAAGCGCATCAGATTCGTAATTTTATCTGCACAGGTAGCGATATGGATTTTATCCGTTTGATCGCCAGGGATCTACCTGTCCCTCCCGAACGCATTATCGGTACGGTTTATCGCAACGATTATGATTCTGTAATGAATGAGATAATCCGTACCGAAGATATCCATTTAGCTTGCTGGAAAACGGGAAAGCCTGAAAGCATATATTATCATATCGGAAATAAGCCGCTGATAGTAATTGGTAATGCCGATGGAGACATCCCGATGATACGATATGCCGGGAAAAACCCTCACCCATCTTTGAGAATGCTGATCCTGCATGATGATATGGAAAGAGAGTACGCTTATTCTGAAGGAGCTGAAGAGGCCATCCGGATGGCAAAAGCTGAGAACTGGATCAGGATCAGCATGAAAAACGATTTCAGGATTATTTTTCCTCCTGTTCCTGGAGAATTGGTGGAGAGGAAGTAAGCAAATTCCTGCTCTCATTACGAAATATCATATCTGAAATAATATAATTGCGGTTTACAACATAATTTCAATGGGTATCGGTCGCAAGGATTTTAAACCTGAAAAGGAATGTCCCGGACTGACATTCATTTCTCTGTTTCGCTATTTCACTATTTCGCTATTTTTACTGCAAATTTTCCTATGTCTCTTGCTTCTCCCATAATCATCACCAACGCCACCGAACACAACCTGCGTGCCATATGTCTTGAAATCCCAAAAAATAAACTCATTGTTGTCACCGGTGTATCCGGATCAGGAAAGTCATCCCTGGTATTTGATGTACTTTACCGGGAGGCAGAAAGCCGTTACCTGAGTTCTTTTTCATTCCATGCGCGTCAATTCATCGGGAAAATGCATAAACCCAGGGTGGAAAAAATCGAAGGTTTGTCGCCGGCAATCTCCGTTCAACAACGGCCGTCAGGTGGGAATCAGCGATCAACAGTAGGAACTCTGACCGGCTTATACGATTACCTGCGTTTATTGTATGCCAGGTTTGGTCAGCCCTCCGGGGAATCAGCTCAGTTTAAGATCGGGAGAAGTTTATTTTCCTTCAACTCAGTGGATGGAGCTTGTCCTTTTTGCAAAGGTCTGGGTGTCGAAGATCGCCTTGATCCTGAATTACTCATTGCCGATTCGGCCCTTACCCTTCGTCAGGGAGCGCTGGTGATCACTGCTCCCAACGGGTATATCATTTATTCCCAGGTGACACTCGATGTCCTGAACCAGGTATGCCAGGCCGAGGGTTTTAATATTGACATTCCCTGGAAAGACTTGACGGAAGCCCAGAAGCATATCGTACTCTATGGCAGTGATAAAATTGAAATTCCATTCGGAAAGCACCCTTTGGAGTCCAGGATGCGCTGGAGCGGGATTACTGCAAAACCCCGGGAGATGGGCTATTATAAAGGTATCCTCCCCATTATGGAGGCCATCCTTCAGCGCGACCGGAATAAAAATATCCTGCGTTTTGTACGCAGCGGGAAATGCTCAAAGTGCAATGGAAGAAGATTGAACGAGCAGGCTCTTTCCATTCTTCTCGGAGGATATAATATAGCAGAACTGACAGCTCTTCAGCCGGATGAGCTACTAAAGGTGTTGAAAGACGTTAAACTGACGATAAAGGATCTGCAAATAGCCGGCAATGTGATCGAAAAAATTGCTGTACGCCTGAACCTGATGATTGAACTGGGCTTGGGATATCTCACCCTCGACCGGGATTCATCAAGCCTGTCGGGCGGTGAATCTCAGCGGCTCAAACTGGCGGTCCAATCTGTTACCGGACTCACAGGGGTGATGTATATCCTGGATGAACCTTCTGTCGGACTTCATCCTCATGAAACCCGGAAGCTGATCGAGATCCTCCGGTCATTGCGCGATCAGGGGAATACAGTGATCGTTGTGGAACATGATGAAGAAATTATCCGGAATGCCGACTGGCTCATAGATATTGGTCCCGGGCCGGGATTGAGCGGGGGAGCAGTGATTTTTAATCTGGATGCCGGTGAAATTGATGGCTTACCTGAAGATGTGCTGAGAAAGAGCAGAACGCTTTCTTTTTTAAAAGGAATTGAAAAAATACCTGTTCCATCCTCTCGGCGTGAGGGAAAGGGCTTCCTGAACGTTGAAGGAGCCTGTATCAATAATCTTGAAAATATCGATGCCTCATTCCTCTTAGGAGCTATCAATGTGGTAACCGGCGTTTCCGGAGCCGGAAAGTCATCGCTGGTCCATCAGACCCTGGCTGGTTTTCTACGCCATAAACTCACCGGGTCGCCTCCTGAAAATGACCGGTATAAAGAAATCCGGGGATGGGAATCCATCAGCAAAATGATTGAAATCGATCAGTCACCCATCGGGAAAACACCCAGAAGCAATCCGGCTACCTATACCGGTTTGTTTGACCTGATCCGGGATCTGTTTGCCATGCAGCCACGGGCAAAAGAAAAGGGATTTGGAAAGAGCCGTTTCTCTTTTAACACTCCCGGTGGCCGCTGTGAGTCCTGCCAGGGAGCAGGTTACCAGCAAATCGGCATGCATTTTATGGGTAATGTTGAGATTGTATGTGAGACCTGTCATGGCGGTCGCTTTGACCCGGAAACCCTGGATGTTACTTATCAGGGGAAAAATATTTCTGAAGTACTGGAAATGCCGGTATCCTCCGCGCTGAAATTTTTCGGAGATCATGACAAGATCCGGCATTTTCTCGATATACTTGAAAAACTCGGGCTAGGGTATCTTACCCTGGGGCAGCGTTCATCCACACTCAGCGGGGGAGAAGCTCAGCGGGTGAAAATGGCTACCGAATTAGCCAGGCCTTCCAGGGCACATACCCTTTATATCCTGGACGAACCTACAACCGGCCTACATCAGGCAGATGTTGGAGTGTTGATCAATGCTTTGAATAGTCTGGCAGATCATGGACATACCCTGATCATGATCGAACATCATTTGGATATGATCGTCAATGCCGACCATGTTATTGACCTGGGTCCCGGCAGCGGGCGGGAGGGCGGAAGGCTACTATTCAGCGGTACACCGGAACAACTGCTGAATTGTAGACAATCATTCACTGCTGAAGCCTATCGGAATCATATTCATTTCTATCATCCTGCATCCCGCATCCCGTTTCCCGTATCCCGCATCCCGTATCCCACATCCCGTATCTCCTTCTCCGGCCTCACCACCCATAACCTTAAAAATCTTGACGTTAACATACCTCATCAGCAAATAACCGTGATAACCGGTGTTTCGGGAAGCGGAAAATCTTCCCTGGCTTTTGATTCCCTGCATGCCGAAAGCCAGAACCGTTTTCTGGAAAGTTTTTCCACCTACGCCAGAACCCGCATCGGACTTAAAGAAAAACCTGATTTTGAAGAAGCCTCAGGACTGACACCGACTTTTGCCGTGGATCAACGGAAGTTTACTGACAATCCCCGTTCTACTGTTGGAACTATCACCGGGATCTATGATGTGTACCGTCTGTTATATTCCCGCCTCGGTCTGTCATTGTCTTCCCCCCAAGGTCTTGTTTCCAATGTCCAAATCCCCCTATCCAGCCTTTTTTCCTTCAACCATCAGGATGGAGCCTGTCAGGCATGTGATGGATTGGGTTTCAGAATGTCCTGCGATCCTGATAAACTGATTACCAACCCGGAAAAATCCGTGCTTTCAGGAGCCTTGGATGGCACCAGGACCGGAAAATTCTATGGTGATCCCTTTGGACAATATATTGCCATTCTGAAATCAGTCGGAATGGTTTACGGGATTGATTTTTCAAAGCCCTGGCTGGAACTGGCCGAGAGCGAAAAGGATGTTTTCCTTTCCGGTACAAAGGATGAAATTTTTCCGGTTAACTGGGAATTTAAAAGGGGAGTACGAAGCGGACAGCATCATTTTCAGGGAAAGTGGCAGGGATTAATAAACCTGGTTAACGAAGAATATTCCCGGAAACATGACGACCACAGAGGGGAAAGCCTGATCCATCTGATGAAAAAGACCAAATGTCATGATTGCAGTGGTTCCCGTTTACGGCCGGAAGCCCTGGCTTTTCTTATCGGAGGAATTCATATTGCGGATCTTTCTGCCTTATCCGTCAGTGGTTCCCTGGCATTTTTTCATGCGCTTGATCTCCGGCTATCTGGCTTTTCCTTCCATGATATCGCTGCTCCGTTAATTCATGAAATTATCCGAAGACTTAATATTTTATCCGGACTTGGATTGGCTTATCTGACCATAGATCGCCTGACCTCCACACTTTCCGGAGGAGAATCACAGCGCATCAAACTTGCAGGGCAACTGGGATCAGCACTTTCTGGCCTGACCTACATTCTGGATGAACCTACCAGAGGATTACATTCAAATGATATCGGCAAGCTGATGAAACAGGTCATTCAGCTGAAGGAATCCGGAAATACTGTTGTGATCGTAGAACATAACAGGGAAGTTATCCTTTCTGCCGATCATATCATTGACATGGGTCCGGGCGCCGGAAAACTGGGAGGTAAAATATGTGCGGAAGGGACTCCGGAAGAAATAATGAAAAATCCGGATTCTGTTACCGCTCCGTTTTTAACTCACCCCCTGCCTGTACCATCGTCAAAGCGGGTATTAAAACCTGGGATTTTTATTCAGGGTGCATTTGCCAATAACCTTAAAGGGTTTGACCTTCATATTCCTGCCGGAGGTTTGATCGTGATCACAGGAGTTTCAGGAAGCGGAAAATCAAGCCTGGTTTTTGATGTTTTACTTGCTTCCATTGACAACGGAAGCCCGACCGGCTGCAGTTCTATCACAGGATTTGAACAATTCGGGAAAGTAAGTGGTATATATCCTGGCAGCGGATTTTCATCAGCACAATCCACCCCCGCGACCTTTACCGGGATTTTCGACGGAATCCGTTCCTTATTTGCCGCTGCCCCGGATGCGAAAAAATCAGGATTGAGCAAAAATCATTTTTCATACCTGAATAAGGAAGGCCATTGTCCGGCCTGCCTGGGAATGGGGCAGGTCAAAGTTTCCATGGATTTTGTGGCAGATGTTAGTACAATATGTGAGGAATGTCAAGGCTCCCGCTATAGGGATATCATCCTTTTATCGAAATACAGGGACCATTCCATTCAGGATGTACTGAATATGACCGTTGCTGAAGCAAAACTGTTTTTCAATGATCAGCAGTCCCTTTCAAGATCTTTTTCCGTACTTGAAAAAGTCGGTCTGGCTTATCTGCAGTTTGGGCAAGCCATGGATACCCTCTCGGGAGGGGAGATTCAGCGGATCACCCTGGCTGCTGAACTGATGAAACCAGGAAAGGGGAATAATTTATACCTGATTGAGGAACCCTCTGCCGGACTTCATTTTCTGGATATTCAATACATCCTGCAGCTTTTCCATCAGCTTGTCGACCAGGGAAATACCCTGGTGATCATTGAGCATGATCCGGATATCATTTCCCATGCCGATTATATCATTGAACTTGGACCTGAAGGAGGCGACCATGGCGGATATGTGATCAGGTTTTCTTAATTTTGAAAAAAATCATGCATATGAAAATTATTTTCAGATATGTTGCAATAATCGGTCTACTACTCCCACTGATGTCATTTGACCCGGTGAAAGATGCTCGTCCTATGCCGAATAACTTACAGGGAAAGACGATGCGCTTGGACTACTACCATAGCGGCAATGCAAGGGAAGAGCATTTTGCTATCGATCAGATCGTCAACGACGGCATATGGGCAGGATCTCAGATTATACTGATGGATGAACTGAACCTGGGGCCTTATTTTTTCGAAGTCTGGGATAAAGAAACGGGAACCATGATTTTTTCCCGGGGTTTCGCAAGTATTTTCGGGGAATGGCAGAGCATTCCCGATGCCGATACCCAATGGGGAACATTTCATGAATCGATCCGTTTTCCCTGGCCACAGAAACCAGTGAATATTATCATCAAAAAGCGGGATGCCGAGAATAAATTCCAGGCGATATGGACCAGGGTCATCGATCCTTCTTCAAGGCTTGTCAACCCTACAACACTGGGAAAAACACATAAAGTAGATATCCTCTGTGAAAATGGTCCGGTCAACCGGAAAGTGGACATTGTAATTCTGGGTGACGGATATTCAAAAACAGAAATGGAGAAATTCCGAAATGATGCTAAACGACTTTCAGAGGTACTCCTGAGCAAGGAACCTTTCAAATCCAGGGCAACAGATTTCAACATCCGTGCGGTTGAGACACCGGCTGAGCTCAGCGGTGTTTGCAAGCCCCATCCCGGAGTTTTCAATCGTACACCCCTGTCTGTTCATTATGGGAGTTTTGATTCAGAACGTTATGCGCTAACCTACGACAACCGCACGGTTCGCGATATAGCTTCAGAAGTTCCTTACGATTTCATGGTAATCCTCATCAATGAACAAACCTATGGGGGAGGAGGGATTTATAACCTCTATACAACGGTATCCGCAGATAATAAATTTGCTGATTACATCATGGTTCATGAATTCGGACATCATATGGGTGCTCTGGCTGATGAATATTATACTTCAGCGGTTTCCTATGAAATTCCGGAGATTCAAGTGGAGCCCTGGGAGCCCAATGTTACGGCCCTGTTTGACAAGCAAAACCTGAAGTGGAAAGATCTGGTTGAACCCGGGACACCGCTTCCCACCCCATGGAATAAAGAAGCTTTCGATAAATTTGGTTACCAGATCCAGAAAGAACGCGACAGCCTGAGGGCAGCAAAAGTCAAAGAAAACATCATGGAGGATCTTTTTATGCGACAGAAGAAACAGGAAGATGTATTCTTTGACTCGGAAAAATATAAAGACAAAGTCGGCGCCTTTGAAGGTGCCAACTATTCAGCAAAAGGGCAGTACCGTTCACAGCTTGATTGCATCATGTACACCCGTCACATGAACTTCTGTAAGGTATGCCGGAAAAGTCTGGAAGCGGTAATGGATCAGTATACGAAGTAGGATAACCCGGGGACTGAATCATACGGATGCAAGTAATATCAGGTTAACTGAATGGGTGATTCTCGATGACAGGGATCTTCTGAGAAGTGAGCTTGTAAATATCCTTGAGGTAGGCTTTCTCGTCATTGTCACAGAAGGAAAGTGCAATCCCGTTTACACCTGCCCTTCCTGTCCTGCCGATACGGTGAACATAAGTTTCTGGAATATTCGGAATTTCGTAATTGATCACATGCGACAATTCTTCCACATCGATCCCGCGTGAAGCAAGGTCGGTGGCCACAAGTACGCGCAGGGTTTTATTTTTAAAATTTCTTAATGCATCCTGGCGGGCGTTCTGAGATTTGTTCCCGTGAATGGCTGCTGCCTGTACACCGGCCTTTTTCAGGTCCCGGCAAACCTTGTCAGCCCCGTGTTTTGTTCGGGTAAAGACCAATGCCGATGAAATTGTTTCACCTTGAAGTAAATGTATCAGCAGTGAACGTTTATCCGGTTTATTTACGAAATATACCGCCTGTTTGATCAGGTTCGAGGTTGATCTTACCGGTGCAACTTCAACTTTTACTGGATTATCAAGGATAGAAGCTGCCAGTTTCTGTATTTCCGGCGGCATGGTTGCAGAGAAGAACAGGGACTGTCGTTTAGCCGGGAGTTTGGTGATGATTTTCCTGACATCATGGATGAAACCCATATCGAGCATACGGTCAGCTTCATCAAGGACGAAAAAGGAAAGATCACGCAGACTGATGAATCCCTGATTCATCAGGTCGAGTAAACGACCGGGTGTGGCAACCAGAATATCGGTACCTGATTTTAATCCATTGGTTTGTGCATTCTGAGGCACACCTCCGAAGATGACCTGGCAACGTAATGCGGTATGTTTACCGTAAGCCGCAAAGCTTTCACCGATCTGTATGGCCAGTTCACGGGTAGGGGTGACAATCAGTGCCCGGATAACTCTTTTTCCGGGTTCATTTCTTTTTTCATTATAAAGGAGTTGCAGAACCGGAAGGGCAAATGCCGCTGTTTTTCCGGTTCCTGTCTGGGCGCATCCAAGCAGATCTCTGCGTTGAAGTACAACGGGGATGGCCTTTTCCTGAATGGGTGTGGGTTCTGAATATCCTTCGGATTGAAGAGCCAGAAGGAGTGGCTCGATAAGCATTAATGGTTCAAATGACATAATGGTAATTCAATATTAAATAAATAAAACGGTGTTAAAACCGGGTAACTTTAATCTATGCAGGGAGGATTTAATCTATGCAGGGAGGGAAACCGGATGCAAAGGTAAGTAAAATTTTCCGGTTAACAGTAAAATAATGATAGTTACTTCTTAGAAGCCTTGTCTTGCTTACGAATCTTGATAAAACCACGGATGAGAATTGTCATGGTGATGGCAGTTATTCCAAGGATAATATATTCAATATTATCGACGGATGTCGGAATTTTCTTTCCAACAAAGTATCCTAACGGGATCAATGATCCGGCCCAGAGGATAGCTCCGGAAACATTTAGAAAGCTGAATCTCCAGAAATTCATCTCGATCGCCCCGGCCAGGATCGGGACAAAGGTGCGGATAACAGGTATAAAACGCCCGCCGATCAAGGCAAGACCTCCATGTTTGTTATAATAATCCCGTGCTTGCTCCAGATGCCGTTGTTTAAAAAACAGATTGTCTTTCTTCAGGAAAAGTTTCTTTCCGAAAAATTTTCCAGTCGCGAAACCCAGGATATTTCCGGCTATTGCCGCCAAAATAACGGCGATCACCAGGACATAGATGTTGACTGAAAGATCTGTTGAACCACAATAAATCCCTGCCGTAAAAAGCAATGCATCTCCCGGGAAAATAAACCCGAAAATTAATCCGGTTTCTGCAAAGATGATGAATAGAAGAAGGGCAAGTCCACCGTAATGGATCAGCTTTTCAGAATTGATAATAATGTCAAAAAAATCTTTAAGTTGCTCCATTCACGCAGTTCATGGTTTAATGATCTCTGCATAGAACTTCTCGATCTCCTCTTTGCATCTTGCCGGAGCTTCAATATATCCCCAGCCATTTTCCATTTCCATGATACCACCCAGTGCAGTATCTTCAGCACGTACGATTCCATGAGGAATTTTCCGGTCGGTAAGAACCTCTTCTAAAAGATTAGCCTCGAACTCGTTGTTGAGTATAAGAATTTTTTCAAACGTTTCCATCGCCTTGTATTTTCCACTAATTTACAAAAAACTCTTCTATAATCAATGTTTTTTTTCATTCTTTTTCCTTCTGTATTCCATCCAGGGACGGATGATCAGAAAATACCATGAAAAAATTCCGGCCAGGATCAATAATATGAAAAATACGAGGATCATCGATAATGAACTTTAGGATTTGACAGTTTTCTGAAAAGGGTTCAGGATGGAGAAGATGGATTTATTTTTACGATCAAAATATCCTCCGCTCACAACCTTCACTTCATCGATGGTATAGAAGGCGGTGGGATTATGGTGCTTGATGATGTCGATCACCCGTGGCGCTTCTTTCCTGCGTATGGTGGTGAACAGCATTTTCGTCGGGCCCAGCATGCCATCCACGGGAACTACTGTGACACCGTAATTCTCGGCACGGAGATGACGGATCAGTTCAGTCGTGTCCATCTTTGGGATTACCCGGATAACTACAGTACCTATCGATAATTTCTCCTCCAGCAGAATACCGAAATAATTACCCGCTGCATAACCTCCTGCAAAGGCCAGGTAACAATAGATATTGTCAAGGTGCTTCATGATCTGCCCGATAGCGATCAGCCAAATGAAAGATTCGAAAAATGCAAATAAAGGAGCCAGTTTTTTCAGCCCCTTGGCTGCAAATATCAACCGGATTGTTCCGATGGACTGGTCAACAATACGAAATAAAAAAATAAGCAGGGGGAGGACAATGAACATGAAGGTTTCATTGTCGAAATACTGGGAAAAATAATCAAGATTCATAAATATTTACGATTTTTTGATTTGCGATTTACGGTTTTATCCGTTATCGCACATCTGTTATCGGTCAAAAGTACAAAAGAAAAAGGTCGTCCCACAGGAACGACCTCTGATTTCAGGCAATGGATGTATGAAATTACTTTTTCTTTGCATTGACGATAAAAAAGTAGATCAGGAAACCGGCAGCGATAAATACCAGCTCAATGCCAAGGGGCATGACGGAGTTATAGTCTTTGACCCATTTGAACGCTCCACCCCAGCTTAATGATTCAATCAGGATCAAACCGATCCCGGCCATCAGGGCGACAAGCCCCCATTTAAGTGTCGGATAGCGGTTTTCCTCCTGGTTCAGCCTGACGGGTTCAAGGATGCCGGCATGCTCCAGGTGTCCGGATTTAATGATTTTACGTTTCAGGAGAAAGTCGGTGAATACCTTGACCAGTTGATATATCCCGAAGAAAACGATTGCGGTGATTAATGCATCTTGTGCCATGGATTTATGATTTAAGGTTATATTTGGTCAATTAGTCGCAGGCGGAATAAGAAAGTTGCAAAAACAGAAATAAAAATTTTGCAACCTTTTACATTATTCTGCGACTAATGCTTGGAATGGATGATCACGAACTGATAGCCCAGGTCAGGAATGGGAATACAAGTGCCCTGAGGTTCCTTGTGGATAAACACAAGAACCTGGTCTGGCATATGGTGCTGCGTATGACCAACAGGCAGGAAGATGCGGAGGATCTGTGCCAGGATATTTTTCTCCGGATACTGAAGGATATTAAGAATTTCCGTGGCGATTCAAAACTTTCTACCTGGATTGGATCGGTGGCCTATAATGTTTGTGTGGATCATCTCAGGAAAAAAGGGAGGGAGAAAGTTTTTTCAACGGAAGACCTGTGTCCGCTATACTCAGGAAGAGCTTCCAAGGAAATATCGATCGGAACAACAGACAAGGAGGAGATAAAAAGAATCGTACATCAAGTGGTAGATATGCTGCCTGTAAATTACCGGACGGTGATCACCCTTTATCACCTGGAAGGTTGCTCTTACCGCGAGATTGCGGAAATCACAGGTATGCCGGAGGGCACTGTGAAAAGCTATATCAGCCGGGCAAGGGATATGATCAGGGAATCCGTGTTAAAAATAATCCCTGATATCCAGATGGTGTTATTTGAGCATTAATTTTTGAATTAATTATATTTGTATCATGAATACTGAAAAAGAATATCAGCCAGAAATGGAAGCCCTGATCGAAGATGCACTCAGGCAAGCACCGGAGACCGGATTGCCCCAGGGTTTCACGGATCGTATGATGGAAGCCATGGGAAAGCGTATCTTCTGGCAGGAAATAATCATGGAATTTGGTTACAAATGCCTGATTGCCATAGGTGCACTCCTGGTTTTCGGACTGATTTTTTTCTTCATTTCGGTTAAAGAGCTTTCCCTTTTACAATCTTATCTGATACAAAACAGGGTTTTTATTACCGGGATATTGATAGCCGGTTTGTTTATTCTTTTTACCGACCAGGTTTTTCTCAAATATCTTTTTAAAAAGCAACAGGAAAGGTGATTTATCTATATTACCCGGGAGGGTATGGGAATACGAAGCTGACCAACAATTTCTTTGAAAAGAAGTGGAATATCACTGCGACTACCAGAAGCTGGAAAACAATTTTGGAATTGCTGAGAATCAGTGAACCAAGATAGATACTTCTTTCCTTATTTAACTTTTACTTTTCGCAAATTTTGGGCCAATGTAAATATTCCATAGATAGCCAGAATAAAGAACATACCTCCGATTAAACCTGGGTTCAGTTCAACCAGGTGTTTTAAACTTGTAAAAAGGAGGATAAACAGATTCTGAAATCCATGAATGATAGGATTAAAGATAGATGGGAACGCATTGATCAGAATCTGAAAGATATCTAAGCTGGCTAAAAAATGGGTGATCGTTTCCATGGGTTAAATATTTCAGCCAAAATTAATCCGATAGTGCCATCTCGTAAATCTATTTTCCATGAACAGCCGAAAATAGGGGGTCGAATACGGTTTGCCGGAAGCCGGAAGCCGGAATATCATTTTGAAGTATATTTGTCAACTAACATTTCCTTATGCTGAATTCAAATAAGTTAATGCTTTATTTCCTTCTTGCCGGCTGCCTCGGACTGTCTGCACTGAGCAATTCCCTGCATGCCCAGCCGGGGAAAAGACTTCCACGCCCCAAAAATATCATCCTCATGATTGGGGATGGCATGGGGTTCAACCATATTAAGGCAGTTGATTTTTACTTTGGTAATTTGAAACAGGTCTATGAAAGCTTCCCTGTTTGCCTGGCCATGGCACATTATCCTGCCAAAGCCGGGGAGTATGATGCCAAACGCGACGGTTCGAATTATATGGCTGCAGGATACAATCCCCAGGAAGCATGGAAAGACGCCTCATACCTGAAAAAGAACTTCACTGAGTCGGCTGCCGCAGCGACTGCCATGTCCACGGGTTATAAAACATACAATAATGCCATTGGACTTTCGGTGGTGCGCGATACCCTGGAGAATCTTGTGGAATGGGCCAAGGCAATCGGAAAATCAGCGGGAGTAGTCACAAGCGTTCCATTCAGCCATGCCACTCCTGCCGGGTTTGTTGCCCATTCCGGGAGCCGCAGCGATTATGCAGGAATCGCTTATCAGATGCTTCTCACTAGCCGTTGCGACCTGATCATGGGATGTGGAAACCCGATGTATGATGATAATGGGAAACAGTTGGCAGGCAGTTGGAAAAACTCCAGATATGTGGGTGATAGCATTTTCTGGTCGCAGATCATCAGGGGGAGTGGGAAACAAACCAGTTTCAATGTCAATGGGAAAATAAAACACATCAGGGATACAGATGGTGACGGAAAACCTGATCCCTGGACAGTGGTGAGCGATCTAAGCGGGTTCAGATCCCTGATGAACGGCAACACCCCGAAACGCGTTCTTGGATGTGCTCCGGTATACTCCACCCTCCAACAGTCAAGAGATATGAAAAACGGTGAAACCCAGGATTCACCGCCTTACCTGACTCCTTATATTACCACAGTTCCAAGCCTTGCTGAAATGGTTGCTGGTGCGTTGAATGTACTGGATCAAAACCCTGAAGGTTTCTTTATCATGATTGAAGGTGGTGCCATTGACTGGGCTGCACACGGAAACCAGAAAGGCAGGCTGATTGAAGAAATGAAAGGATTCAGTGATGCGGTTGATGTAGCGGTAAAGTGGGTGGAATCCAATAGCAACTGGAATGAAACCCTAATGATCGTCACCGGTGATCACGAAACCGGTTTTTTATGGGGGGAAGAGCCTTTTATTCCCCTGAAGGATCGGGGTCAGGGAGAATTGCCGGGAATGAAATTCAATTCCACGGACCATACCAATTCCTTGATCGCATTTTTTGCCATAGGCTCTGGAAGCGAATTATACTCTGGTTTTGCTGATGAGTATGACAGTGTGAGGGGTCCGTTTATCCAGAATTCTGAGGTTGCACAGCTCATTCATCTGCTCTGGACGAAATAAAACTACTTTGCTCTTTTTACCCCGTGATAATGAATTGTTTTTTTCGTTTTAAGAAAATTAATCAGGGCTTCTGCAGTTGTTATGGAAGAAGTGGTCCCTGAATCATGATGATCAAATTGATAAGTAACGGCCATATAATTATTCATGGCCACCATGAATTCCTTTTTTTCATCAAGTGGTTTGCCGGATGCATCAAGCATTTCAACAGAGGCACATTCGTTTTTGCCATTGTCTGTGATGGTATATGTCATTCCTGAAACCTGGAGATCAATGCCCTTCTCCAGTTTGTATCCGTAACAGATTAATGACTTGATTTCGGAGGCATTCATGTTGAAAATTACCACCTGGTTATTAAAAGGATCAAGTTTATAAATATCTTTCAGGGTGATGTCACCCTGAGACATGCTCTGGACCCGGATGCCTCCTTTATTCTGAAAGGCAAAATCAACCTTCAGTTCGTCTTTCAGCGCATCCGTCATCAGGCTTCCCAGTTCATCCAGGCCTTCCAGTGGTTCAGCTGCGACACCGACCACCTTGCTGAATGCTTCATTTTGATTGTACTTTTTAACAAGTAATTCCATTTCCTGTTTCCCCTTTTTCAAAGTACTGAGTGGAATGATCTCATCCCTGCGTGTTTTCACATACCCGTTTTCAATGGTAAGGGTAGTTTTTCCCACATATTTCAGGTTTGATCCGGACTGTACAATCATCACGCCATTTTCAATCAGGGGTTGTTCGAGCAAGGTATGAGAATGTCCCCCAATAATCAAATCGAATTGTGGCATGGAATCGGCCAGCCGGACATCATCTTCCACTCCCAGATGGGTGAGTCCGATCAGGATATGATATTTTTCTTTCAGCCAGGTAAATTCTTTGGCCTTGCTGAGTCCATTAGTAAAGTGAATACCTGTCATTTTCGATGGATGAGAACTTGGCAATCCGTTAACATCAAGCTGAATAAGGCCGAGGATTGCGATGGTGATGTCAGCTCCGGCATAAAGGACATAATAAGGTCGGGGTTGTTTCAATTCAGCGTTGGAAGCATCTAGGTTTGAACAGATAAAGGGGAATTCGGCCTGAGCCACTCTTTTATTAAGGAAATCTTGCCCAAGGTCGAATTCATGGTTCCCTATGCAGCTGATATCAAATCCGCTGCTGTTCATCAGGTCAATCATGGGAAAACCCTTATCAGGGATCATATCAACCACGGGATTACCGGTGAAATTGTCACCCGCTGCTACAAGGAATACGAAAGGGTGAGTCATTTTCAAACTATCGGCCAGGTAAGCGAGTTTTGGGAGGTTGTCGATCTTGGCATGCATGTCGTTGGTATGCAGGATAATAATCTCCGTCGTTCCTGTCTCTGATGCCTTCTGGGTAAACCCGATAATGCTGATGAACAGGAACATTCCTGCCATGAATATCCGGAATCGTTTATCCAACGCTCCGTATCTGATTTTTTTCATCCCTGACTCTTTATGTTGTTTTTAAATCTCTTATAAGCCGTATTCCATTCTTTCATGATCCGGACTCCGTCATTGGCAAGTCTTTCCAGTCTTTCATCTGACACATGCCTCACCAGCATGTCTTTCATTGCTTCATTCCGCTGGTTTTTCCAGGCTCTCAGACCATCTATCATGGGTATGTTGAAATACTCTGTCAGCAACGGGTTTCCTGTGGTAAGAAAAAGATGTTTGATTCGTTTGATATGCTGATCGAATAGATTACCGGAGACAGAATGCTGCATTTCGACCCGGTTCAGAATGTTTTTCAGGCGTTTCTCGAGGAAATCTGAAATCATCCAGGCCGCTTCAAGATAGTACTCATTTTTCAATGCCAAACGAAGTTTGTCACTACTTTTTTTCTTGTTTTTCTGTTGTTTTCCGGAGGATTTACTTTTCTTTTTCATATACAGATATTTTCATTAACCATGTTTTGATATGGCTCACTAAATTACTCATTTTTTATGAACGCAGAAAATTGATTCATTGCTTCAAAGTATCCGGAAATGTATTATCTTTAAACTTTAATTTGAAACGTCTATCTATCATCAATTAATCCAAAGACCATGAAAAAAATCAATTACACTTTCGCTGTCCTGGCATTGCTGGCCACAGTTCTGTTTACTTCCTGTTCGCCGGTCACGCTTACTTCCTGGAAAAATCCTGCCGACAATTCCCAGATTTCCAGGGTTGTGGTTATGCCATTGTTTGATAAACTAGAGTACATGAAACCATTTGAACAGACCATGGATGCCTATTTTACCAGCCAGGGGCTGAAAGCCATCGGCTCCCTTGATTTTCTGAATCCCAATGTAAAATACCCCATTGATGATATCAAAAAGAAATGCGATAGTTTAGGTGCAGATGCCATACTTTTATTCAAATATACTGGAACAGATAAAACGGAGAATTACATTCCCCCGACAACCTATGTTACCGGTGGATTTGGCGGTTACTGGGGTGGCGGTTACTGGGGCGGTGGCTACTATGGTGGATACTATGGTGGTGGCGTGGTTTCAACCGGCGGATACTGGACAACCACCTCAGTGGTTAACCTGAAAGCCAGTCTTTTTACCCATGCATCCAAGGATGCTTTATGGACCGGCGATATTACCATTACTGATCCCAATTATGTGGATCAGGCAGCAGCATCTATTGCCCAGAGCATATATGCTGACTGGAAGAAAAACAACCTGCTGAAATCAACTGCCGGAACCAAGTAAAGAGTTTGGATAGCTTAAGGAATAAAGATCTCCCCGGTCAGATAAGTAACGGCTTTGCCTGATATCTCTACCCGATCACCAAGGAAACGGCAGTTCAGCCATCCTTTTCTGGCAGAGAGTTGCATGGCAGTTAATTCTGTTTTATTCAGCCGGAGGCTCCAGTAAGGTGTGAGGGTGGTATGTGCCGATCCGGTTACCGGATCTTCAGGAACACCTGATTGCGGTCCGAAAAACCGGGAGACGAAGTCGACTTTATTACCGGGGGCAGTGATGATAATACCTCTCGCATCAAGTTGTTCAATGGCGTTCATGTCAGGTTTCATATCAGCGATCTGGTCTTCCTTCTGAAAAACCAGCATAAAATCAGTCTTCCCTTTCCAGGCTTCAACCGGCTGAACTTCAAAACAGGCGAGCAATTGCCCGGTCAGGGGAGATGGGGTCAAGATGTCGGACGGAAAGTTAAGCGTCAGGATTTCACCCTCGCGGGTTACCGAAAGTTCCCCGCTTCTGGATAAAAATTTTATCTGCCGGCCGGTATAAGCCTCATGGTGGAACATCACGTGAGCGGAGGCCAGGGTGGCATGTCCGCAAAGATCGACTTCCACGGTGGGGGTGAACCAGCGGATATGCCAGGTTTCATCGGAATACCGGATGAAAGCAGTTTCAGCCAGGTTATTTTCCATAGCTATCTGCTGCATAATGGAATCGGGAAGCCATTCTTCTTTCAGTAAACAAACACCGGCAGGATTTCCGGTGAAAGGACCGTTGGAAAAGGCGTCTACCTGATATAAGCTTTGTACGGACATAAATAATTTACGATTTACGATTTACGATTGATGATTGATGATTTATGGCTCAGGATGTCAGGGATTAATAACACCATAGTGGGCGGTTAAAATGTATTTCATGGAATCCAGCGGGGGTAAGGATTTAATTGAAATTTCTTGAGCCGGGGTATCCATATTGAAGAAATCAACGAAATGGCTGAATTTACCTTTTTTGTATGCCAGGTTATCGCCTGTTGCAAGATAATCACTACCGACCAGAAAGCAACATGAACCAGGAGTGTGACCGGGAGTATGAAACACCCTGATTTTCAGTCCTGCCAGAGTAAGGGTATCACCGGAATTAAAAAGGGTATAAGGTCCGTACTTCCATTTGAACCTTATCAGAGGAAACTTTCCGTTTTGCCCGTTGATCATCTGTTCTTCCTCCTTATGCATGAAAATCCTGCTTTTCCTAAATAACCCCAGGGCTCCGGTATGGTCACCATCGGTATGGGTCAGAAGGACATTGGTAATCTGAGCCGGGTCAATGCCGAGTCTGGATAGTTCTGACTTAAAGGAATCTTCATCAATCCCTGCATCGATCATGAGATAACCCTCTTTGCACTTGAAAAGAAAAGCGTTTACAAAACGGTCGCGGATACAAAAAACGGAATCATTGATTCTGCTTGATTCAGATGGGGTCATATCGCGGGTGCCAAGGTAAAATCTCAGGAAGAAACCACCTGCAATAAGAATAAGAAGACCAATTAATATGGCCAGGCCGATCAGGCTTTTTTTTACTGGTTTTTTCATTTGTTCACAACATGACCATTTTCCATGATCACATCATAAAAATAACCGGATCCAAAGTCTTTATCAAGGGAAATAATTCCTTCAAAGATCACCCTGTCACCGGAATTTACAGTGTCCTTTGTGGTAATAGTCAGATCATAGCTGTCACCTGATTTGGTCCCGTCCTGAAAATGAACCCAGTTGCGGTCCATAATGCCTCCTGAGAACTTCACGACCATACCGGCGATTTTCACCGTTTTGCCATTATAGCCTGACTTGTTTGTGAACAGTTCGGAGATGGTGATCCCACCTGCTGGTTTTTCCACTTTTATCCCGGATTGTTCTGCGATTTGCTGCCTTCCCATAGTCGTGGCAGGAGTCATTTTGGGTTCAAGGAGAATAGGCTGATCTGTAAAATCACTTACAAAGAGAATATCTCGGAATGTCCTTTTCAATTCCTTGCTGGTGAAATCTTTCATGCTTGCTCCATTTGACCAGTAGTAAGTTTCACCTTCTTTGACATCCATTTTATCAATGGCCATCCAATAATCTCTGTCGTTATCGGAAACCCGGACGTAGGTATAATTGCTGGTTTGTATCACCTCCTCGGCTTTGACCTGATGGGCATTGGGAGCCAGGTTATCCGGAGTTTTTTTACCGCCGGATAAACAAGAAGCCAATAACAGGGCTATCCCTGCGAAGAAGGTGGAAATTTTTATGAAATGGATCATGATTGGTTTTTTAGTATTTATCTTACAAAACTATGAAATTTTACTCAGACTTATATCTTACGCATGTTATAATGCTTATTTAGACCGCCTAAAAACAATGTTAAGTGATCATATAGAAGGATTTGTTTATGTAATTTTGAACAATTATCAGTGAAAAATTATTGCCATGTCGTTTTTGCATCGGATATATATCCTTGTTTTAACCCTTATTGTTGTTGTAGTTACCGGTATGATTATACTTTCAGGTATTTCCTATTACAATGTGCCGATTGAGGAAAGGTTTTTTCACGGGGCTCACAAACTGCTGAAGCCAAGCGGTGATTGGGGTCATGGTTTTGGGATTGCCGGCTCGGTGGCGATGTTATTGGGAGTAGTGCTTTATATTGCAAGGAAAAGAATGCGTTCCCTGACACGCTGGGGTATTTTGCGCCATTGGCTTGAGTTCCATATATTCCTCTGCACCCTGGGCCCGATACTGGTACTTTTTCACACTTCCTTCAAGTTCGGCGGTCTGGTGGCAGTCAGTTTTTGGAGTATGGTGGCAGTCTTTGCGAGCGGTGTCATAGGGCGATTCATTTATATCCAGATTCCAAGGACAATAGAAGGCAGGGAACTGAGTTTAAATGAAGTGCGGGAGATGAAGACGAACATCGGATCTATGCTGACCGGATCCTATCACCTGGATGAAGAAAGCTGCCGTCTGATCATGGATTCGACCAAGAACAAGGCAGATTATCATCAGCAAAATTTTCTGGTCAGTTATTTTATTCAAAAGTTTACGGACCTTAAGACCATAACACAAGTCAGAAAAGTGTTAAAAAAGAATCAAATGGCCCAGGCAGATCGCAAAAAAATTCTTTCCCTAGTGAAACATGATATTGTTCTGAACCGCAGGATTGATCGTTTGAATACCATGCAAAGCCTGTTTAAATACTGGCACGTTGTCCATCTTCCCTTTGCTTTTGTCATGCTGATCATCATGATTATTCATGTTGCGGTTACCATCACCTTTGGCTATCACTGGATTTTTTAAATGTGGAACTCCTGATCGAAAATATTCTGGTTTATTCCCTGGCTTTTCTTCTTTGCCTTGGAGTGATTATATTTTATATCCGGAAACAGAAAAGGGATTCGAAAAAAGTAGAGGAGAAGATTGAAAAAGCCAAGCAGGAAGGGCTTTATGAGCCTGTTTCTCTTCATCCGGTAGTTGATCCCAAATCCTGTATTCAGACCGGAGCCTGCATTGCCGCCTGTCCGGAAAAAGATATCCTTGGCATTGTAAATGGTAAGGCGACAACCATCAATGCCTCTCATTGCATCGGACATGGAGCCTGTTTTCATGCCTGTCCGACCCAGGCCATCACCCTTTGTATCGGAACTGAGAAGCGGGGCGTGGAACTGCCGCATGTAAGTCAGCATTTTGAAACCAATGTTCCGGGGATTTTTATTGCCGGGGAACTGGGGGGGATGGGACTCATTAAAAACGCTGTGGAACAAGGCAGACAGGCGGTTGAGAACATCCTTAAGGCTGACAGGAAAGATACCGGTGCAACCTACGACCTGATCATTGTTGGTGCAGGACCAGCAGGAATATCTGCTTCTCTGACGGCCAGAAAGCACAATTTAAAATGCCTGACCCTTGAGCAGGACACACTTGGGGGCACTGTGTTTACATTTCCCCGTTCGAAGATCGTAATGACATCCGCCATGGACCTTCCGCTGCATGGGAAAGTGAAACTTTATGAAACGAGTAAGACGGAACTTCTGGAACTCTGGCATTCTGTTCTTCGGAAGAACAACATTGAAATACGTGAGAATTCAAAGGTGGAATCCATTGTCAGTGAAAATATTAATTTCAGGGTAGAGACATTAAGTGGAGAACAATACACGACCCGGTTTGTACTTTTAACCATTGGCCGTCGGGGAACACCCAGGAAACTGGGGATTCCCGGTGAAAACATGGAAAAGGTGGCCTATCGTCTCCTTGAACCTGATATAATCATTGGGAAAGAGATCATGGTAGTAGGCGGTGGCGATTCAGCTATAGAATCTGCCCTGCTTCTTGCCCATCAGAATAAAGTGATCCTTTCGTACCGGGGAGAAAATTTCAGTCGCATTAAACCGAAGAACCAGGAAAAGATCAACAAGGCTTCAGCATCGGGATTGGTTGACCTGCGATTCAACACCAACCTTACAGAGATCTCAGGGGATCATATTACCCTGGTGACCGGTAAGGATGGGGTAAAGATACAAGAGCGCAATGACCTTGTTTTTATTTTTGCAGGCGGGGAACTGCCCACCCAGTTCCTCATGAAAGCAGGGATCCGGATCACAAAAAAGTTCGGGGAAGCAATTTTAAAGCATAAATAGGGAAGATGAGATATCCTTTCGTTTTTCTTTTCATTTTCATATTCCTGGCAGGCCTTACCCTGAATGCACAGATATCGCCTGGAAAGCTGGCTGCTGTTCACGCACATCTGGAAGGACTGACGAATTGCACCCATTGCCATACTTTGGGAGATAAGGTTTCGAATGAAAAATGCCTGGCCTGCCATACAGAGATTAAATCCAGGATAAACCAGCATGCCGGATATCATTCCTCTCCTGCTATCCGTGGAAAGGAATGTGTTAGCTGTCACAGCGACCATCATGGGCTGAATTTCCAGATCATACGATTCAACAAGGAAAATTTTGACCACAACCAGACCGGCTATAAACTTTCAGGAGCCCATGTTAAAAAGACCTGTGCCGACTGCCATAAATCAGAGCATATTGCGGCACCATCGATCCGTAAGAAAAAGCTTACGTATCTTGGGCTGGGCAGGGAATGCCTGAACTGTCATGAGGATTATCACCGGAAAAGCCTTTCTTCCTCCTGTGGCAATTGTCATGGGGATGAATCCTTCAAACCGGCGGGAAAATTCAATCATGCCAATGCAAAATTCAAGCTGAACGGTCAGCATCAGCAGGTGGAGTGTGTGAAATGTCATAAAGTCACCACCCGGGATGGAAAGCCCTATAAAGCGTTTACCGGGATAGCTTATACTTCCTGTGCCAGTTGTCATACCGATCCTCATCACGACCAGTTCGGAAAAAACTGCAGCCAGTGCCATTCCGAAGTTTCTTTCCATACTGTCAAGGGGATCAGTAATTTTGATCACTCAAAAACCGGTTACAGGCTGGAAAACAAGCACCAGTTTGTAGCCTGCAATACTTGTCATAAGACCAGCCTGACCGATCCACTTAAACATGAGCATTGTACAGACTGCCATAAAGACTATCACAAGGGTCAGTTTACCAATCAGGGCCTCGTCAGGGATTGTGGCGACTGCCATACGACCAGGGGATTTGCGGGGTCATCCTACACCATTGAGCAGCATAACCAGGGGCCATTTAAACTCCAGGGTTCTCATCTGGCAACCCCTTGTTTTACCTGCCATAAAAAGCAGGAAACATGGAATTTCAGGCAGATCGGATCAAAATGTATCGATTGCCACAAGGATGTACATGCGACGCTGATCGCAGCAAAATTTTATCCGGAGTCTGACTGCAGAAATTGTCACAATGAATCCCAATGGAGAAATGTTAGTTTTAACCATGGCTCTACTGCATTTGCACTCACCGGAGCACATTTGAAGCCGGGCTGCAGAACCTGTCATTTCAGGAAAGATTCTTCCGGGGCAGAATTTCAAAAATTTTCAGGCTTGACAACCGAATGTACGACTTGTCATACGGATAATCATTACGGGCAGTTTGAGGCAGAGGGAAGATCCGACTGCCTGAAATGCCATAATACAGATCTCTGGAAAATCAGTACTTTTGATCATAATACCAGGACTGCTTTCAAACTTGACGGACAACATATCAATGTTCCTTGCGCAAAGTGTCACAAGCCGGTGACACAAAACCAGCACACCTTTATTTGGTACAAAATAAAAGAATCAAGATGCGAAAACTGTCACTGATAATCATAGTCGTTCTGGCTTTCGTTTTTATTTCGGCCAGGCTCATGACACCTTCACCTCATGGCGACAAATTAAAGGTCAGTTGTGATGTTTGCCATAGTGCGAAAGGATGGAAACTTGATCGGGAGATTTATTCATTCGATCACAGCACCACGGCTCTTCCGCTAACCGGTAAACATAAACTGACCAACTGCCGGCTTTGTCATCCTACCCTGGTCTTTTCAGATGCGAAACCGGCCTGTGCCGATTGTCATACTGATCTACATGAACAAACAGTAGGACCCGATTGCGGTCGCTGCCATACAACCGATTACTGGATCGTGAATAACATTACGGAAATTCACCAGCGAAGCCGTTTCCCCCTGCTCGGTCCCCATGTGATGGCTGATTGTTCTGGTTGCCATAAATCCTCCTCGTTATTGCGTTTCGATCCGCTTGGCATAGAATGCTTTGATTGTCATCAGGATGATTATAATGCTACCACCCAGCCAAATCATTTCCAGGGTGGTTATTCCAAAAATTGTCTCGAATGCCATTCCAATAACAGTTTAACCTGGACAAGTTCCGGTATTGACCATTCCTTTTTCCCGCTAGCGGCAGGTCATGCTATCAACGACTGTTCACGTTGCCATACGGGAGGCAACTTCAATAATCTTTCACCGGAATGCCTTTCGTGTCATCAGGCGGATTATGATGCAACCACAAACCCCAATCATATCCAGGCACAATTCCCCATTTCCTGTACCCAATGCCATACCACAAACCCGGGTTGGAAACCGGCTGATTTCCAGAGCCACGATGCACAGTACTTCCCGATCTATTCGGGAAAACACCAGGGGGAATGGAATGCCTGTACAGAATGCCATACCCAGTCGGGTAACTTTAAAGTCTTCAGTTGCATTGATTGCCACGAACATAATAAAACCGATATGGATGATGAACATTTGGGTGTTGGAGGATACAGTTATAACAGCCTGGCATGTTATCAATGTCATCCTACCGGCAGTGTTCAGGGAAGTTTTAATCATAATAATTCCGGTTTTCCGCTGACCGGGGCCCATGTTTCGACCCCATGCCTGCAATGCCATACCAATGGCTTCAGCGGGACCACCACCATCTGTTCCGAATGTCATGGCACAGCATACAGCCAGACTACCAATCCGAATCATACCGCGATCGGAGTTCCTTCCACCTGTGCTGATTGTCATACCACCAATCCTGGCTGGAAGCCGGCTACCTTCGCCATTCACAACAATTATTATGTGTTGGCCGGCGCCCACGTGTCTATCGCCAACAATTGTGTCAGCTGTCATAACGGGAATTATAATTCAACCCCGAATACCTGCGTGGGATGTCACCAGCAGGACTACAACCAGACTACCAATCCTCCCCATGCTTCCGCACAATTTCCCACCGATTGTGCCTCCTGCCATACCCAAAATGTATGGGTTCCTTCCACTTTTAATCATGATGGGCAGTACTTCCCGATTTATTCCGGAAAGCACCAGGGAGAATGGAATCTTTGTTCTGATTGCCACACAACTCCTACGAATTATGGTCTTTTCAGCTGCATCGACTGTCATGAACATAATCAGATTGATATGAATAGCGAACACAACGGCGTTTCAGGATATACTTACAACAGCCTGGCTTGCTACCAATGTCATCCCACTGGTAATGGCGGTAAAATGATGATGAAGAGTATTGATAATACCAGGAAACAGGATTAATACAAAAACAATGAGAAACCTGCTGCTGTTATTGCTTTGTATTATCCCGGGAATGATCACGGAAGCCCAGGATCTGACAGGATCACTGGAGGGGTCTGTAACCTATATCACATCCCAGAGTGTTTATGTTAAGTTTCCGTCAACTGCCCGAATTAATTCGGGAGATACACTTTCTGTTATGCAGGCAGGCAAACCCATTCAGGCATTGGTCGTGAAGGACCTTTCCTCCACATCCTGTGTGTGTACACCAGTTTTATCCATAAAGCTGAGTGTTGCAGACCGGATCATTTTCATACCCAAAAATGACAGGCCATCGTCCATTCCTGTCACTCCTTTGCCTCCGTTATCACAAGTGCAGGCTGATACTTCTTCTTCTGCAGAAATCACTATGGTACCTGAACAGGCTTTTCCTGTGAAAAAGGATTCTCCTGTGGATACTACGGTCAATGAGAAACCGGCTCTTAACAAAAGAAAAGCGACAGTGAATGGCTATTTCCAGGTGGCATCCTATTCCAATTTTTCGAATTTAGATGCTGATTTTAACCAGCGGATGAAATATACGCTTTCCCTGAATCTGAAGAATATCGGAGGTTCGGGGCTTTCAGCCGAAACATATATGTGCTTTGTCCACAGCAATACCAACTGGGACCAGATACAGTCTGACCTTTTCAATGGATTAAAAATCTACAACCTTTCATTGAATTATGAATTCAATAAAACCTTCAGGCTATGGTTTGGAAGAAAGGTCAATCCGAAGGTTTCCAATATGGGTGCGGTGGACGGACTTCAGTTTGAAATGAGGTTCAGACCGCTCACGGTGGGGATCATTGCCGGCTCACGACCGGACTACAGAAATTATGGGTTTAATTTCAACTTGTTGCAATTCGGAGCCTATCTTTTTAATGAATTCCCGACCAGGAACGGACCCGTACAGACAACGCTTGCATTTATCCAGCAAAATAACGATGGAAAGACTGATCGCCGTTTTGTTTATCTTCAACATGCCAATTCACTAATAAAAAACCTTACGTTTTTTGGATCGGTGGAGTTTGATTTTTACAGGCAGGTGTTAACCCCTGAAGACAGTTCTTTCAAACAGAATAATTCCCCGAAGCTTTCGAACCTGTACCTTTCATTAAACTACAGGATCTTACAAAAAGCCACCATTTCACTTTCTTACAGTGCCCGACAGAATGTGATTTATTATGAGACGTACAAAAACTTCCTGGATAAGCTGCTTGATACGGAAACCCTTCAGGGATATTCCTTACAGGTTAATTACAGGCCTGTGAAGAATCTGACCATAGGTGCAAGTGGTGCTTACCGTTTTCAGAAAAATGATCCCAGGAGTACAAAAAATGCCAGTATATATATTACCTATAACCAGATTCCCTGGCTGGGTGTGGCTATGACAGGATCTTTTACCTGGCTGGAAACCGCTTATCTTACCGGGAAAGTTTACAGCCTTGGAATTTCACGTGATCTTGCCGCCGGGAAGCTTTTTGCAGGGCTGAACTACCGCTATGTCGATTACCGTTATTCATCCCTGGATATGGGATTGCCACAGAACATGGCTGAGGTAAACCTTACCTGGCGGATCTACAGAAAAATTTCATTTTCGGTATATTATGAAGGTACTTTTGAGAAGATAAATTCCTTCAATCGTTTGTATGCCCAGCTTCACCTGGGCTTTTAATACCATTTTATGAAGATATTAGCCATTTCAAAGGAGTTACAAGAGATTGATTGGGATGACTGTAAAAAAATCCTGCAGGATGAAGCCGGGACGCTTCATGATTTATATCTGTCAGGCCAGGTCAGGGAATTTTATTTCACTGACGGGGGTGATGCCGTACTTATTCTCGAATGTGATTCAACCGATGATGCCAGGGTAATCCTGGGGAAATTGCCCCTTGTGGTTCATGGCCTGATCGGGTTTGAAGTGATGGAATTGAACCCTTACAGTGGTTTTAGTAGATTGTTTTACTTACCCCCAAAAAATCCTGATTCATGACAAACAAAAGCAGCACAAATAAACTGATGCCGGTATTGATGGCATTCTTTGTAATGAGTTTTATCGATCTGGTCGGCATTGGTGTTGACAGGGTCAAGCCTGATTTTAATCTCAGCAATACCCTGGTTCAACTGATTCCCTCAGCGGCATTTCTGTGGTTCTTCATTTTATCTGTGCCAGTCGGCATCTTGCAGGACCGTTTCGGAAAAAAGAATGTGCTGAATATCGGGATGCTTATCACTGCCCTTGGACTTCTTTTTCCTTTTCTTTTTTACACTTTCACCACGGTTCTAATTGGATTTGCTTTACTCGGGATTGGCAATACCATTGTTCAGGTTTCAGCCAATCCATTGCTGGTTGATGTGGTTTCACCAAACCGCAGATCTAGTTTCCTGAGTTTTTCACAATTTATCAAAGCCATTGGTTCGATGATCGCTGCTCCTCTGGCTGGCTGGTTTGCACTGAAATTCGGTGACTGGAAGATCCTTTTTCTGGTTTTCGGTATCCTTTCCGTTCTTACAGTTTCCTGGCTGGCCACAATTAAAATAGAGGAAACGCATAACCCGGAAAAGAGAGCGACTTTTGCTTCATCATTCAGGCTTCTTGGAACCCGCTTTATTGCCATGATGGTTCTGTGTATATTTCTGATTGTTGGGATAGATGTAGGGGTTAATGCTGTTTCAGGACAATTCCTACTCAATAAATTTTCCTGTGCACAAACATTTGCAGAATCGGGAAGAAGTGTTTATTTCTTCGGAAAGATGCTGGGTACATTTAGCGGAGCGTTGCTCCTGACGTTGCTTCCTTCAAGAAAATTCTTCTTCTGGTCTTCCGTTCTGGCGCTTTTAGCTATACTTGCCCTGCTGATCGCCCCTACGGCAATGATTGCCATGGTGATCATTTTTATCATCGGACTTGGGGTAGCCAATATCTTCCCGCTTGTATTCTCTCTTACCGTTGAAAAATATCCCGTTCGGGGGAATGAGATTTCCGGACTGATGATCATGGCTGTTTCAGGTGGTGCCGTGATTCCTTTGCTGATCGGTTGGCTGACGGATCTTTCAGCCAGTGTGACGATAGGATTGTTTGTACTGGTAGTCTGTGCCGTTTATGAGCTTTTTGCAGCCATCTATAATCTTAAAAAAGCAACGTAAGCTTTCAGGGAACCTGGTAAATCGATGCAGCGTTTCTGTAGCCGGAATTATTCAGATACCAATCCGGGAAAAGTGTTCCGCCAGATTCAGCCCAGGCAGCAAATTTCAGATATCCGCTTGTGATCTGGTTTGCCTCAATGGTATAATCGTAGCTGGAAACAATATTGATGGCCCAGGGCAGATTATTGCCTGTTTTATAAAACCTTCCCGTATTCGGATCGGAATTATCCTGTCCGGTGCCGAAATAGCTCATGTTCACCAGGCTTGTAGGAGGATAATCGGGCAGATGGATTTCTTTTCCTCTTTCTTTATTTACAATCAGGAAGGGATTGAAATTGACCAGGCCGATATCGTCGATACTGTACTTATTGGGTGTAAAGAGAATACTAATCGTGGTGGTATCAGGTTTAACATAGGGGGCTCCGGGTACAACGTTCACTCCAAAACCTCCGGCAGGAGGCATGATCCTGTTGACATTATCAAAAACAATGATGGTGGTTTTTTGCTGGCTGGCTTCTGTTCCGTTGGCATTTAAGCTGATATAGCTCTCCAGCAGTCTTGATCCGGAGGCTTCAATATCAGCATTCAGAATTGAGGTGCCCGGCAGCTGGAAGCCGAAACCATTACTCAGTCCTGCACCGATGGCACGGATGGCGAATTTGCCCCGGATTTCAGTCACTTTATTGGAGGCATTGGTGATATACGTAAACCGGTAATCAAGCACCAGGTCGTTAAAGTCGTAATCGCCCTTCCCTGGCCAGAGGTCTTCAAAGGCAAGACTTCCAAAGCCAGAAGCCGGGAAATAGTTGTTAAAAGCCCTGGCCGGGTCCTGTGGATAGCTGTCTTCTGCATCGGGTACGCCATCGCCATCCTGATCAGGAGCACTTCCCTGTTCGGTAAAATTAGCCTGGATTTCGGTCTGACTTAAAGCTTTTCCGAAATATTTCACTTCGTCAATGGAACCATTGAAGAATTTCTGTGCTGCATTATCCGAGCCTATGGATGCAGCACGGGTATTGACTTTCAACTTTCCGCTTATGGCCAGGCTGTTTTTCAGTTGTCCGTTCACATACATTTTCAGGGTGGTGCCATCATAGGTAGCGGCCAGATGGTACCATTCGTTCATGATGGGAAGTCCCTGTCCCCAATGAATGGTATAGCTGACATTATTATCCAGACGGATATGAACATTCCATCCATCCCATTTGCCCTGGCCGATGCCATGACCATCCCAGTCACCTTTCTGAAAAATTTTAGTTGTTTTATTTTCCAGGGTTTTTGCCCAGGCCATCATGGTGAGTTCGTTGACCGGATTCAGGCTGGGTGTATTCGGCATATTCACATTGCTATTTATCCCGTTGAAATTCAGACAACTTCCCGTAATACCAGTTCCCCAGGTTGCGCCGGTGATGGTCCCATTGTTGATGGCTTTACTGTCGTGAGCAATATTGCCGGAGTTTTCATCAAGATTCCAGGAAGAAATGAGATTACCCGATCCGTTACCGGGATCAGGAGTGCCAGTATGAATCTCGGTTATTTCAGCTTCGGTAAGTGCCCTGTTGTATATCAATACCTCATCCATAGTCCCCTTGAATGGATTGATGGAATTCTGATTTCCGATAAACACTTCGCTGGTAGATGATTGCAGGGCGCCGGTATTGCTGTCGGTAGCCTTCAGTAATCCGTCAAGATAGATGTTCATTGTTGTCCCATCATAGGTGGCTGCTACATGATGCCAGTCGGTATCCAGTATCCTGTCGCTGTATTGCATGACGATTGATTTCCAGGCAGGTGTATACAAAGCAAATGACACCCTGCCCTGGGCATCCATTTTGAGGATATATTTCACGTTCTGAAAAACAAAACCACCGTTGGCACCGACCTCGCTGAGTTTAAACCAGAATGAAAAGCTGACTTTATCTCCTGTTGGATTGAAATTTCCCCCATTGGGTACCTGGACATGACCTGTAACGCCGTCAAAATTCAGGGCACTGCCACTGATTCCTGATACCCAGGTGGCAGCTGATACCACACCATTATGTATGCCCAGTAAATCATTGGCAACTGTTCCCGAATTTTCATCAAAATGCCAGGCGGCAAGAAGTCCTTCGAGAGGGATTTGATAGGACTGATTTCCCAGGGTGTTTTTTAATCCGGATTGTTTGTTTCCTGAAAGTACAACATTTATTGTATTACCGGTAATGTTCACCGCCTCACCATTTACCAGCACTTTCTGAATAAAAGCCGGTAGGTTCACCTTTACTTCATAAGCATTGCTAAGGTGGTTATAAAATCCCTTATGATATTGAATCTGCCCATCTTCTGAGGTAATCGTGATTACAGCCGAATTCTCAGTGCTGATGAAAAAATCAACATTCCGGCTTGTTTCCCAGTTGAAGCCTACAGGAACTTTAAGATCTTCCATTTTCGTTGTCTGGCCCGTATTCTGATCCGGATTGATTTTTTTACAGGCATTTCCTGTAAGGATCATGACGGTCACTAAAATCGAAAGGGTAAGGCGGTTCATATTTTTTATATTTAGTACAAAGATACGGCATACACTGCCTGAGACAATCTCTAACTCGTAACTGCTCCTTATATACTTGTATGTGTTGATATTTACCCTCTTTTTTTCCGGGTTCATCACCTTTTCCCGGCTTTTTATCGACATTTATACCATGAATTTAAACGAACTATATACATTTGCGGCGTTTTTCTTTTTCCAATAGATCATTAGAAGTAAAATAACCGTAAAATGTATGCTAAGTTTATTTTAATCAACCTGTTGATTTTCTTCTCTGTATTCGTAACTTCTGCACAAGTACCACCTGTGCGGGTAATCAGTTTGCAGGAATGCCTGAAGCTGGCTATTGATAATAGTCCAAGGTTGAAAATTAATGCCCTCGAACAGAATAAATTGCATTACCGTTATAAGGAAACAGTTGGAACCGGATTGCCGCATATCAATTTCACAGGCTCTTTCGATGATTATGTCAGTCTGCCGACTCAGCTTATTCCGGGAGAGTTTTTCGGAAAACCCGGTGAACTCATCCCCGTGCAGTTTGGTACGACCTATAATCTTGCCGGAGCCCTGGATGCCAGCCAGATTATATATAACCAGACGTATCTGGTTGGTATGAGGATGGCCCGGCTGGCCATGGAGCAAAACCATCTGGAATCGGAAAGAGTCAGAACAGAAGTGGTTTTTGAAGTGGCACAAAGCTACTATACCGCACAAATTACCCTGAAGCAAGTGAGGAATCTACAGGATAATCTGAAAAAGCTTGAAAAAGCAGAGCAGATTGCCAGAAGTCAGTATGAAAATGGCTTAATCCGGAAAGTTGATCTTGACAGGATCGTGGTTAATGAGCTGAATACGCAGACCGCCATTGACAGATTACAGGTAATGTACGAGCAACAATTGAACATGCAGCGGTATTTCATGGGACTGGATCTGGATCAGCCGATCATTTTTTCTGATACCGTTGTTGCAGCCGGAATCGATTTATCCGTCATGAATGATCTTTCAGGTCATATCGATATTCGTATGCTGGAAAAGCAAAAGCAACTGGCTTCTGCCAATATAAAAATGGACCAATCGCAATACTACCCTTCGCTTAATCTCATCGCTTCTATGAATTATCTGAATCAGAGCAATACCTATTATTTCTTTGGAATCGATTTATCCGTCATGAATGATCTTTCAGGTCATATCGATATTCGTATGCTGGAAAAGCAAAAGCAACTGGCTTCTGCCAATATAAAAATGGACCAATCGCAATACTACCCTTCGCTTAATCTCATCGCTTCTATGAATTATCTGAATCAGAGCAATACCTATTATTTCTTTGGAAAATCAACCGATTGGTTTAACACCAGCCTGGTCGGCCTTAGGTTTATTGTTCCGGTATTCAGCGGATTGCAGAAAAGGAACAGGGTCAATCAATCAAAGATTGAGCTCGATCAGCTTCATGTCACGGAAGATAATACCCTGAGGGTACTGAGGGTGACTTCAAAGGATGCTGCCAATCACCTGAACAATGCCATCAAAGATGAAGAGCGGCAAAGGGAAAATATGCGTCTGGCTGAGCGGGTTTATTCCATCTCCCAGGAGCAGTACCAGAAAGGCGTCATTTCCCTGACGGATCTGCTGAATGCAGAAACAGGGCTGAGCGATTCACAAACCAATCACTCCCTGGCTCTGGTACAGATGAAAATTGCCGAACTGGAATACCTCAAAGCCAATGGCCGGCTGTTATCAATTATGAACAATTAAGAATGAAGAATTAATATTTTTTTTGTCATTTAATATCTATGAAACGTAATCTGATTATCACCCTGATCATCCTTGTTCTGGTTGGTGCTTGCACAGCCACCTTGTTTTACAATAAAAAACGAATTGACGAGAAAGCCCACTTAGAGGGTAACCTTAAGACCATTCCTGTTTTCGTGACAGCGCTTAAAATGAACCGTATCAGCGGAGATTTTCCGGCCAACGGATCTTTTTCGGCCATCCATGAATTGATGGTTTCATCGGAAGGACAGGGCAAAGTAGTCAGCCTTTTATTTAACATTGGTGATTTTGTCAGACAGGGTCAGATTTTAGCCCATCTCGATGATGAAGTGTTACGCAGCCAGTACTCCCTGGCACAGGCTTCCTGTGATAAAGCAAAAGCGGATCTTCAGAAATATGAGGGACTTTTAAAAGATGATGCCATTTCGAGCCAGCAAGTGGAAGATGCGCGTTTATTCCTGAAAAAATCTGAAGCCGATGTGGTGAGCTTAAAAAAACAACTCGATAATGCAACAATAAAAGCACCCATTCAGGGTACTATCGTTAAACGCCTGATAGAAACAGGTTCCTTACTGATGCCGGGCTCGCCGGTCGCTGAAATTGTCGATATCAGCAGGCTTAAGTTCATTGCTTATGTGGCAGAAAGTGAGGCCGTTTTAATTCATGATCGCCAGCAAGTGAAAATAACTTCCTCTCTGTATCCGGGTATTGTGTATCAGGGTTCTGTCGTTTCGGTAGGTGTAAAGGCGGATGATGCCCGGCGATTCCCGGTTGAAATTGAATTGGTCAATGACCTCCGCCATCCGTTGAAAGCAGGCATGTTCGGCACTGTCGGCTTTGGCACAGGGATGGAAAGAGAATGCCTGACCATTCCCCGTCAATCCATCATCGGAAGTATCAAAGAGCCCAAAGTTTATGTTGTGGAAGGCAACAAAGCCATCTTGAAAGACATCCGCATCGGATCTGCTGATGACCGCCAGGTCGAAGTTTTATCAGGGCTTAGGGAAGGGGAACTGATCGTAACCTCCGGCCAGATCAACCTCGACAATAACTCCATGGTCACCATCGTCAACAATAAATAACCTCACCTTTTATGAATATTGCAGAACTTTCGATAAAACGTCCTACGCTGATCGTGGTCATTTTTGCCGTGCTGACCTTCCTGGGCCTGGTGAGTTATTTCTCACTGAATTATGAGCTTCTTCCAAAATATTCCCAGCCGGTATTGGTCGTAGTTGCTAATTACCCAGGGGCATCCCCTTCTGAAGTGGAGAATTCGGTGACAAAAAAGATAGAAGATGCTATTTCTTCTCTTGAAGATATCGATAACATTCAGAGTACTTCCTATGAAGGTGCCTCAGTTGTAGTGATCATTTTCAAAAGCAGTGCCAATATGGACCGGGCACTTGAGAATGCCACACGGAAGGTTGGCAATATGGAGTACCTGCTCCCCAAAGATGTACTTCCTCCGATCATCAATAACTTTTCGATGGACGATATTCCCATCATCAGGCTGGGGATAACAGCCAATATTCCATCCACAGAGGTTTACGACCTGGTGAAAAACAAGATCAAGCCCATGATTTCCACCATCACCGGAGTATCCCAGGTGGATCTTGTGGGAGGGGAAGAACGGGAGATCCGTATTAATGTTGACAATGAAAAACTCCGGGCCCATAATCTCTCGATCTTGCAGGTCACCCAGGCCATCCAGTCGGCCAATATGGAATTTCCTACCGGTAAGATTAAGAGTCAAAGCCAGGAAGTCATAATTCGTCTTTCCGGTAAATTTGCCCGCCTGGATGATATGCGAAACCTTGTGCTGGCTACCGATCCCAACGGAAGTCTGGTAAAACTTGAGGATGTGGCCGAAGTTCAGGATGCCAAACGGGAAACCCGGAGCATCAGCCGCATCAATGGAGAGAATTCAGTGGGTCTGATGATCTTCAAGCAACCGGATGGAAATGAAGTGGAAATTTCCAAAAAAGTCAAGGAGTCCATCAAACAGATAGAAAAGATTTATGAGCCTCAGGGATTAAAATTTGAAGTGGCGAATGATACTTCGGATTTTACCCTGGATTCGGCTTCAGCGGTGATGAAAGATCTGTTGCTGGCCATTTGTCTGGTAGCCCTGGTCATGCTGGTCTTTTTGCATAGTTTACGAAACTCATTCATTGTCATGGTTGCCATTCCGGCCTCACTCATTTCGGTTTTCACCGCGATGTTTGTCCTGAATTTCTCCCTGAATATCATATCCATGGTGGCCATGTCGCTGGTGATCGGAATTCTCGTGGATGATTCCATCGTGGTGCTTGAAAACATTTACCGCCATATGGAAATGGGGAAAGACCGGCGTAAGGCTGCCATTGACGGGCGAAACGAAATCAATTATACTGCTGTATCGATAACCATGGTCGATGTGGTGGTGTTTTTGCCGATTGCCATTATCACGAGCATGATCTCAGGTTTGTTGAGGCAGTTCGCCCTGGTCGTAGTATTTGCCACCCTGCTCAGCTTGTTTGTTTCCTTCACCGTGACTCCGCTCCTGGCTTCAAGGATGGCAAAGCGTGAGCATTTTCGAAAAGGAAGCTTGCTCAGCCGGATCATAGAAGCATTTGAAGGCTTTCTGCATCGATTTACCGAAGGGTATTCAAAGGTCATGCTCTGGGCTTTGAAACACAAATTTATCACTCTCAGCGCTGTTACACTTCTCTTTTTTGCTTCTGTTGCTTTGGTTGCGACAGGTTTTATCGGAAGCGAGTTTATTACCATGGGCGACAGGGGGGAAGTGATCATTACCATGGAATTGCCCAAAGATGCCACGATTGAGCAAACCAATCAGGCGACGCTTAAAGCCGAACAATATATCCGCAGTTTACCGGTAGTTACCAGTGTTTTTACATCCGTAGGAAGTTCGACCAGTTTCTTTGGAGGAGGATCCAACGCGTATAATTCCGAAATGCATATCAAAATGGTAGAGAAGGAGAAGCGTGAAATTACCTCTGAGCAGTTTGCCCTTGACATGAAGAAGAATTTAATGACCATGTTTCCCGGTATTAAGATAAGGTCAACCATTGTTTCTCTCATGGGCACCTCCGACATGGATCCCATTCAAATCGTACTGAGTGGTCCCAATATGGATACACTGAATAAATATGCCGGGAAAGTGATGGAAGAAATGAAGAAAGTCCCGGGGACTTATGAGGTGAAATTATCTGTAGAAGCCGGGAACCCGGAAGTTGACATTCAACTCGACAAAGAAAAAATGGCCGAACTTGGTTTATCCACTGCCATGATTGGAATGACGCTGCAGAATGCTTTCAGCGGAAATACGGATGCCAAGTTCAGGAATGGCGAGAACGAATACGACATCAATGTGGTGCTCGACCAGTTCGACCGCAACAGTATCGCGGATATAGCCAGTCTTAATTTTATCAACAGCCGCGGGCAGACGATACAATTGAATCAGTTTGCAAGCATTCGTCCGTCGAGCGGGACTACGATACTGCAGCGCTACAACCGGGTTCCTTCCGTAACCGTGAATTCACAGGTCATTGGCCGCCCTGTGGGTACGGTGGGAGAAGATGTGCTTAAACGGGTACAAGGAATGAAACTTCCGAAAGAAGTCAACATCATTCCTGAAGGTGATATGAAATACCAGACCGAAGCCTTTGGCAGTATGGGTATCGCCTTCCTTGCCTCCATTCTTTTCGTGTATCTCATCATGGTGGCTCTATATGACTCTTACATTTATCCTTTTGTGGTGCTGTTCTCCATACCCCTGGCTATCATCGGCGCATTGCTGGCATTGGGACTGACGATGCAGGCACTCACCATCTTTTCAATCCTGGGGATGATTATGCTGGTTGGTCTGGTAGGGAAAAATGCGATCCTGCTGGTTGACTTTACAAACCAGATGAAGGCAGATGGCCATACGACGGTTGAGGCACTGATTCTCGCTGGGAAAGTAAGAATGCGCCCCATTCTGATGACTACTTTTTCGATGATATTCGGGATGCTTCCGATTGCCCTGGCTTCAGGGGCGGGCAGTGAATGGAAAAACGGCATGGCCTGGGCGCTGATCGGTGGTCTTACCAGTTCCCTCTTTCTGACACTTATCGTGGTGCCCGTGGTTTACGAGATATTTGATAAGATCAAGACAAGATTCTCCCGGAAGGTAAGTCGTGAATCTTAAGTCATAAATCCTTGGTGCCTGGATGTTGCGCATTTATGTATATTTGGCCTGCTAAACCATCAGGATGTTACCCGGCTTTATCAAGGACCTTCGCAGGAAAGATCATAAACCCCGCTACGGGGCGCTGGATATTCTGAAATTTATCGGTCCCGGCTTACTGGTGACTGTTGGTTTCATTGATCCGGGCAATTGGGCATCAAATATTGCAGCAGGCTCAGGTTATGGTTATACTTTGCTGTGGATGGTCACCCTGTCTACGGTCATGCTGATCATTCTTCAGCATAATGTGGCCCACCTGGGCATTGCCACCGGCTTATGTCTTTCGGAAGCAGCCAGTAAATATACCCCGGTCTGGGTTTCACGCAGCGTTCTGCTATCTGCCATGGGTGCTTCAGTCTCCACTTCCCTGGCTGAAATCCTGGGTGCAGCCGTGGCCCTGAACATGATATTCAATATCCCCATTCCAGCAGGAGCTCTACTGACCTTTATTTTTGTGCTGATCATGCTTCTGACTAATTCCTATCAGAAAATCGAAAAGATCATCATTGCCTTTGTCTCTGTTATCGGATTGTCATTTCTGTATGAGCTCAGCCTGGTGGATATCGACTGGGTTCAGGCAGGAATCAGCTGGGTGAAACCTACCATTCCACAGGGCTCCATCATTATTGTGATGAGTGTCCTGGGTGCTGTGGTCATGCCTCATAACCTTTTTCTTCATTCGGAAGTGATCCAGAGCCGGCAATGGAATCTTGAAAATGAAGAAGTCATTAAAAAGCAGCTGAAATATGAGTTTGTGGATACCTTTCTCGCCATGATCATCGGCTGGGCGATTAACAGTGCCATGATTCTGCTGGCGGCCACCACTTTTTTCGTTCATAAAGTTCCGGTAAACGAGCTTCAGCAAGCTGAAAGTATCCTTGCGCCATTGCTTGGTAACAGTGCATCCCTTATTTTCGCCATTGCACTTCTATTTGCAGGCATTGCTTCCACCATCACTTCAGGCATGGCAGGCGGATCCATTTTTGCAGGTCTTTATGGAGAGCCTTACGATATCCGTGATAACCATTCCAGGCTTGGGGTTTTAATTTCATTGGTAATGGCACTCCTTATCATTTTTTTAATCCACGATCCGTACCGCGGGTTGATCATTTCCCAGATGGTGCTGAGCATTCAACTTCCCATTACAATTTTCTTACAGATCTACCTGACCTCCTCAGGCAAGGTAATGGGGAAATATGTGAACCGGCCTTTTACCACAGGACTTTTGCTTCTGATCGGAGGAATTGTCACCTTCCTGAACGTGCTTTTACTGATCAGTTTATTCTGAATTCTGCTTACCTTTGGCGATGATTAGGCGAAATTTCTTTTTTGTTAAATGAAAATGCCATCAGATAAGAAAATATTCTGGACCCTTGGTGTTCTGCTTCTTGTATCGGCATTGGTACGTGGACTGATTGCAGGATCCATTGAACTGGGGAACGATGAGGTTTACTACTGGACGTATGCCAGATATCCTGCCCTTAGTCATTTTGACCATCCCCCGATGGTTGGACTGGTTATTCAGTTTTTTTCATTGAACCTCTTGCTCGACAGTGAATTTTTCCTCCGTCTGGCTTCTGTTGTCCTGGGCACCCTGAATACTATTCTGATTTTCATGATCGGGAAGGAAATCAAAAGCAACCTGACGGGTCTCTATGCTGCCTTGCTCTATACGGCTTCCTTTTATGGATTTATTCTAACCGGTACCTTTATTCTTCCCGATACACCTCAGAGTTTCTTCTGGCTGGGGACCATGTATTTGCTGATGCGGTCTTTGCCCGATGAACAGCTGGAGACCCGAAGCAGAAATTTTCTTTTTGCAGCTGGAATTTTTGCCGGGATGGCCTTGTTGTCGAAATACCATTCTTTTTTTCTGCTGGCAGGTGTTTTGATGTATATTTTGATTTACAATCCCAAATGGCTCCTGGTTAAAGAAACTTACCTGGCATTCCTGGTCTGTATCATGATCTTTTCACCTGTAGTCATCTGGAATGCCGATCATGATTTTATCAGTTTTACCTTTCATGAAAACCGGGTGGATCCGGAAGGCTGGGGCATCAGGCCACAATATTTCCTGACAGAAATTGTCGGACAATTTTTTTACAATAATCCCGTCAATGTACTGATAATATTATCGGCCTTTATAGCTCTTTTCAGGGGAAGGCATTTTCTTGAATCAAAGTATTTACGACTGATTCTCTGGCTTAGTTTACCGCTGATCATCGTTTTCACCGGATTCTCCCTGTTTCGCAGCACACTGCCGCATTGGACCGGTCCTGCTTACTTCGGTTTTATTTTGCTCGCAGCTGCTTTCCTCTCTCATCCCAAACGGGAAGACAGCAAACTTCGAGTTATTCCCTGGCCCATTGCAGTCGCTTTAGGTTTATTGGTTCTGGTAATCACAGTGGCAGTAACCCAGATCCGTTATGGCTGGATTCCATTTAAAAAATGGAAAGTGGAAGATGTTTCTGCCGATCTTGCCGGCTGGAAACAACTGGGGGAGAAATTTGCTCCCCTGGCCAAATGGGATGAAGACCATTACCTGATGGCAAAAGATTCGCCCATCCTTACATTCCGCTGGTTTCCTGCTGCCAACCTGGATTATTATGTGGCCAGGAAAACGCATCGGAATGTATTTGCTATCGGTGACCTGGAGCGGATTCACAAGTATTTCTGGATCAATAAAACCAGAGGCAACCTCCTGAAAGGGAGCGATGCCTGGTATATTGCTCTCAGCGATGATTATGAAGATCCGATGAACCTTTACGGGAAATCCTACGAGATCATTCTGCCTTCTGATACAATTCCGATCATCAGGGGTAAGGACACCATTCGGACAGCATATATTTTCCGTTTGATCGGCCGTAAAGACGACCTGATCTTTACGCCTTCCGATACCTTGAAAAAATCAAAGCTTCAGGCCCAAACCGATACCCTGATCTATGTGAATCAACAGATCCGCTCTGACCCCACTTTTATGAAAATCCTGGAAAAGAGAGCAATCCAGCAAGGTCTGCAACTCGACGACATGATCCGCATGGAAGCTTTGCGTATTGTACGTCGTCAGCCACCGGTAATCCTGCCGATAACCGATACCCTTAAACGTTAATTACTTCTGCATTCACTTTGGCCCGACCATTTTCTTTGGATCAACGATCCTGGTAAATTCCTCATCCTTCAGAAGTCCCAGTTCAAGGGTGGCTTCCCTCAGGGTTTTATGTTCCTTATGGGCTTTCTTGGCGATTTTGGCAGCATTGTCATAACCGATATGCGGATTGAGTGCCGTGACCAGCATCAGGGAATTCTCGAGGTTACGATTGATGGCGGTCATATTGGGTTCAATGCCCACGCCGCAGTTGTCGGCAAAGGACTTGCAGGCATCTCCGATCAGCCGGGCAGATTCAAGGACGTTTTTAATGATCACCGGTTTGAAGACATTGAGCTGAAAATGTCCGTTCATGCCTCCGATATTCACAGCCACATCATTTCCGATGACCTGGGCACAGACCATGGTGAGGGCTTCCGGCTGGGTCGGGTTGACTTTCCCCGGCATGATGGAAGACCCCGGTTCGTTTTCAGGCAGCATGAGCTCGCCGATCCCGCAACGGGGGCCTGAGGCGGATAAACGGATGTTGCTGGCGATATACATACAGCTTACAGCCAGGGTTTTCAAAGCTCCCGATGTTTCCACCATGGCATCATGGGCGGAGAGGGATTCGAATTTATTCGTTGCTGTGACGAAAGGTAATCCGGTCAGCTCGGCGATTTTTTTTGCCACCAGAACATCGTACCCTTTGGGTGCATTCAAACCGGTTCCCACCGCAGTTCCGCCCAGCGCCAGTTCACTCAGGTGAGGCAGGGTGTTTTTTAATGCTATAATGCCATGTTCCAGTTGGGATACGTAACCTGAAAATTCCTGTCCGAGAGTCAGGGGAGTGGCATCCATCAGGTGGGTGCGTCCGGTTTTGATGATATCTTTGAACTGTTCTGACTTTTTTGCCAGGGTATTTTTCATGTGCTCTACGCCCGGAATAGTGGTCTCAACCACCATCTTATAAGCAGCGATACTCATGGCAGTCGGAAAAGTATCGTTCGAGGATTGTGATTTATTTACATCATCGTTGGGATGGATCACTGTTTTTCCTTCACCGCCCAGCACTCCACCGTTCAATACATGGGCACGGTTGGCAATGACTTCATTCAGGTTCATATTGGTCTGGGTTCCTGAACCGGTTTGCCAGATCACAAGCGGAAACTGATCATCCAGTTTTCCTTCCGTTATTTCATCACAGACATGAATGATCATATCCTTCTTTTCCAGCGGCAGGACGCCCAGGTCAAAATTCACCATGGCCGCCGCCTTCTTGAGGATGGCCATGGCCTTGATGACTTCCTTTGGCATGGATGCAGGTTCTCCGATTTTGAAATTTTCGACAGAGCGCTGGGTTTGAGCTCCCCAGTATTTGTCGGCAGGTACCTCTATGGGTCCCATGCTGTCATTTTCGATGCGGGTTTTCATGGCAGATATAATTTGATGGTTTATTTCAGGATGTCATCAATGTTTTCAGCGGGATCGCCGATCACTGCTTTATACTGTGCTTCCACGATGGGTCGCTGAATCAGCTTCGGATTGCCCAGCAATATTTTGATCCATTCATGGTCTTCAAACTTCTTTCCTTTCAGGTTTTGTTTATAGTAAGTTTCCTGTGTTCTAACCAGTTCATCAGGTTTCTTATTCAGTTTGACCAGGAGTACTTCCAGTTCTTTCCCGGTGAACGGTTTTTTCAGGTATTCAACAATGAGGATGTCCACTCCTTTGTCCTGCAAATATTTCAACCCGGCCCGGGACTTTTTGCATTGTGGGTTATGATATATGGTCAGCATACTAATATGAATTTCCGAATTCCATTAAAAACGCCTTGATGAATTCACTGAGATCGCCATCGAGGACATCCTGGGTATTGCTGGTTTCCACTCCGGTTCTCAGGTCTTTTACCATTTTATAGGGATGAAGAACATAACTCCGGATCTGGCTTCCCCATTCAATTTTCTTTTTTCCGCTTTCGATCACGGCGATCTTTTCCCTTTGCTTACGAAGTTCAATCTCATAGAGCTGGGATTTCAGGAGTTTCAGCGCTTTTTCACGGTTCTGACCCTGGGAGCGGGTTTCCTGACATTCGATCACGATACCGGTAGGTTCATGTTTCAGTCTTACGGCGGTTTCTACCTTGTTTACATTTTGCCCGCCGGGACCGCTGCTCCTGAAAGTATCCCAGCTGATATCAGCCGGATTGATTTCAATGTTGATGTTGTCGTCGATGATCGGGTAGGCATATACCGAGGCAAAGGAAGTATGTCGCTTGTGATTGGAATCAAAAGGGGAGAGTCTGACCAGGCGGTGGACCCCGTTTTCTCCTTTCAGGTAACCATAGGCATAATCTCCTTCAAATTCAAGGGTGACTGATTTGATCCCCGCTACATCGCCTTCCTGAATATCGACTTCCTTGACCTTGAAATTGCTTCGTTCCCCGTAACGGATATACATCCGCATCAGCATCTGTGCCCAGTCCTGGCTTTCTGTTCCGCCTGCCCCTGAATTGATCTGTACGATGGCGCCGAGTTTGTCTTCCTCCCCGCTGAGCATATTCCTGAATTCCAGGTCTTCCGTCAGTTTCAAAGTTTGAAAGTATTGTTTTTCCAGGTCTTCCTCCCCGCCTTCACCCTGGATGAAGAATTCCCACATTACCCAGAGATCCTCATCATGGTTAACGGCTGCCTTGTAGGCATCGGTCCAGTTTTTTTTGTCCCGGATGGATTTCAGAACCTGTTCTGCTGCTTTGGGGTTATTCCAGAAATCGGGCGCCTCGGTCAGTTTTTCTTCTTCCCGGATAAGGTTTAGTTTATTGTCGATGTCAAAGAAACCTCCTCAGGGCTTCGAGCCTTGACTGAAGATCTTTGATCTGATCCAGTGTTACCATATTCAGAGTTTCATTTCTTTCAGGATACTCGCAATCAAATCAAATTCGTACCCTTTGTTTAGCGCAAAGTTGATCAATTTTTCCCGAATATTCAAGTTTTTTCCGGCGGATAAATCCTTTCTTTTTTTTAAGATCAGATTTTTCAGGGATTCGATATATTCGGCTTCATCAATTTCAAGAAAAGTTGCTGAAATCATCTTTTCCGGAATACCTCTGGATTTCAGCTCATATGAAATTTTAATCTTACCCCAGTGATTGTTGAAAAATTTACCCCTGACAAATGCCCTGGAGAATCTTTCGTCATTAATAAATCCTTCCGCGATGAGTTGCTGAAGCAGTTTCTTTATTTTTCCGGCAGGTGTTTTTCCTTCCCTGAGTTTTATTTCCACATCCCGGCTGCACCGCTCCTGGTAAGCACAATAGCGTTGTATTTTTTTCTCCGTTGTCATGAAAGCACAAAGAATTCATTATTCCAGGTAGGCAGATATTTCATCAATTCTCAGAATATTACCCACCAGCATCACCCTGTAAGTACTTCCTTCCGTTCCTGCTGAACGATGAAAAGAGAACAAGGCTTTATCGGTTCCCTTATAATAGATGTTGCTTTCTATCTGGTCAAATTCCCTGTTCAGCTGCAGCTTGACCTGATGGTAGAGGGTCTGGTCTTTGAATAAGTCAAGTACATTCTGCAGGCTGACATCAAAGAAAAGCAGGGCATGATGATCCCAGGCTTCCCGGTAGCCATTCCTGACCCTGGCATTGATGAAGTGAGAGAAATCAACATATTCGGGGGAAATGGTTCCCGGAATAATCGCATTTACCAGATCCACATAAGAAGTATCGAGATAAAAAAGGTTTTTAGCTATACTGAAATACCTTGAATTTTGTCCGTTTTGCTGCAAATCTTTTATTACGGCATCGCTGCTGATGAACTTTAGCTGAACAGCCACTTCGGGTTTGAAAATCTGTTTCTGGGAATAGGAACAAACAGAAATCATTATCATTAAAAGCAAAAGAAATTTTGTTTTCATAAATGTTGGATTAATTGATCCCGAAAATAGCATTTTTTTCGATATGAGTGTTTTTTCGCTAAATTTACAAACAAAGCAATATCGGAGCGGGAGGATAGGAAAAAGAAGTGCAACATGAAAAATACTTGTGCGATTCTGGCAGGTGGAAAGAATTCCCGGATGAAAGGGTTGGACAAAGCATTTGCTCAGGTTGAAGGAGTCGCTATCATTGATCGTATCATGAGTGTTGTAAAACCCCTGTTTGATGAGGTTATCGTGATCTCTAACAAACCGGGGCTTTATAATGAGATCCCGGGGATCAGTGTATTCCCTGATGAGATTCCTGATAAAGGTCCCCTGGGCGGGATTTACACAGCCATGAAAAATTCTCTTTATGACAGGGTTTTTATATTGGCCTGTGATATGCCCTTTCCGTCCGGATCATTGATCAGCAGACTTATCAGTGCCTCTTCAGAGTATCCCGGATCCATTGTCGTACCCCGTCATCAGGGTTTATTGGAACCATTATTCGCCGTTTATCCGAAGAGCATCAGCCAGGAGCTGCATCGTTTTCTGATCTCTTCCCCTTCCCTGGCCATTTATAGGTTTATCGAGGGTTCGTCGCATGCTTTCCTTGAAATTTCTGATTCCGGTGACTGGCTAAAATCGTTTCAGAATATCAATCATCAGGATGATTTGCCATTAAATTTCAGACGAAAGAACCAAGTCTGATTTATTTGGTTTTTACAAATTCTGCATTGATCTGTATGGTCACATCTGAACCGACTACAGCACCCCCGGCTTCAGTCAGGGTATTCCATTTCAGGCCGTAATCAAGCCGGTTAATGGTAGTTGATGCCCTGAAACCTGCCTTGGTATTTCCCCAGGGATCGTTGGCCATGCCACCATAAGTCACATTGAATACTGCCTTTTTTGTAATACCACGAATGGTAAGGTTTCCGGTAAGTTCATATTTATTCCCGCTGATCTTTTTCATCGATAAGCTTTTAAAGATCATCTTAGGGAATTTTTCAGCATTGAAAAAGTCATCGGACTTCAGGTGGTTATCGCGTTGCTCATTATCGGTATTAATGCTGGAAATATCTACTGAGAATTCGATCTGAGCATCGGTAAAATCAGGTTTTGAAGCGGTCATGGAACCTGCAAAGGTCCTGAACGAACCGTCGACTTCTGAGATCACAAGGTGGCTCACGGAAAATCTGACGCTGGTATGGGCATTGTCGAGCGACCATTTGGTCTGGGATTTCAGGTTTGCGGTTACCATAAGCATGATAACCATGGCTGTGATGTATTTAACTGTTGTTTTCATGGGTGCAAAGTTGCGTACTTAAAAGGTCACCCGGGTAACACTTTCAGGAAAATGGGTGGTACTTTACGGACAATCAGGATTGCATGTTTGCCCTGAATTCAGTTGGTGTTAGGCCGGTTTTTCTGCGGAAGACCCTGGTGAAATATGATTTTTCACGGTATCCAAGAGCGAACCCGATCTCTGAAATGGTTTGATTTGAAGCCAGCAGAAGTCTTCGTGCTTCGATCAGTTTGCGTGTTTCAATGATTTCCGAAACACTTTTACCGAAAATTTTCGAGCAAAGATGGTTCAGGTTTCGCACAGAAGTATTCATCTTGTCTGCATAGAAGCTTACCCCTTCGGCACGGTAGTAATTGCCTTCAAGGATTTGGAGAAAGTTTTTAAAAGCGATTTGAGAGGATGAACGGATTTCTTTTTTTACGGGTAGGTGATGTTGCCCTTCTGCTTCGAGCTTGGCAAGAAGAGCCCGGAAGAGATTACGGTATATTTCAGGTGATCCGGGATTGTTCTTGAATTCAGTCATGATCAGTTCACAAAGGATACCGATCTGCTGCCTGCATGTCCCCGGATTAAAGGAAAATGTGATACGATCCAGGTAATTGGAAAAGAAATGGAAATTGCTTTCAGGGATGAAATCATTGAAGTAACGGATGCACCAGCCGCGGGTTTCCATATCAGGAATAAATTCATGAATCTTACCCCGGGCAACATAAATAATAACGGGAGCCTCCACCGTTTCTTTAAAAAAGTCAATGAGATTTTCCGGCTTTCCGCAGGTGATTATCAATAGCTCCTCATATTCATGACGATGCGGTTTACTCGGATGGCTAAGGATCTCCCGGCATATGTCTTCAGTCAGTTCGAACATTTCGAAAGGCTGTTTCATTGGATATAGCTGATTAAAAGCTTGGCTAATTTAATCAATCCTTTAAATTTGCTTAAAATTTTCATTCTTTTCCATGTCAGTTTATAAAAACCTCGTCATCATCTATTATTCCGGTACCGGGAATGCAAAACGAACCGCTGAATGGATTGCTGTCAGGGCGAAGGAACAGGGATTGAACACCTTTGTCATGCCATTCTATGCCTTTCTCAGGGAGCCTCCTTCAGTTCAGGATGGGCCTACCCTTGTTGGCTTTTGTTCGGCCACCCATGGGTTCAATCTGCCTCATCATTTCCTGAAACTGATTTTCGGATTTAAAGCCTATCCCGGATCTGATGTTTTCCTCGTAAATACGCGGGCCGGGATGAAAATTTCCAGGTTTTTTATACCCGGGCTAAGCGGGGTGGCACAGATACTACCCGCGGCAGTATTATGGCTGAAAAGGTATCATGTGGTTGGAATGAGACCCGTAGATTTGCCGTCAAACTGGATTTCACTTCATCCGGGATTGAAACCGAAGGTGGTGAATTCTATGGTTGCGCACTGGAAAATCAAGGTTGACAACTTTACCGGTAAACTCCTATCCGGTGAGAAAATATACCGTCCGGCACTGATTTCTCTTCCCTTTGATCTGCTGGTAGTGCTGATTGCTTTCGGCTATTATTTTACCGGTAGGTTCATATTGGCCAAGACTTTTTATGCCACAGATCTTTGTAATGATTGCATGCTCTGTATCAAAGCCTGCCCCACCAAGTCACTGGTGCTGAAAGACAACCGTCCCTACTGGAAAATCACCTGTGAAAGCTGCATGCATTGCATGAACTTCTGTCCGCAACGGGCCATTGAAACTAGTCACAACTGGCTGATTCCGCTGATCTGGATTTCGGTTGCCTTCCTGAATCCATGGATCGCATCAAAGACGATGGAATTGCTTGCCACATTTATTTCATCCATGGCTTACCTGGGTAAAACCATCATTCTGATGATGCAGTGGGCGGTAATGGTTACTTTTTTTGTGATCACCTATTACCTGATGCACTACCTGATGCATTTTACGTTTATCCGGAAACTGATGAGGTACACTTCAATAACACGTTTTAAGTTTTGGAGGAGATACAGAATTCCCGAATAAATCCGGTTATTTCTGTTTCTCAAAGATATCAATCTCGCGAAAATATTGGGGACCGTGGGGTGAATCTTCACTAACCCAAAGGAAATACCGGTAAGGTTTGTTTTTTTCCATGATCGGGAGTATGGAATAAACCGCTTGGCCGTTTCCCCAGATGTCAGGTTTCGGTATGGTCAGCAAATATGTCCAGCCGGCAGCTTTTGGATCACCGGAGACATCAGGTTTTTTTATCCCGGAAGCAGCCCAGAGAGAGAAAGAACAGGCTCCTCGTCTGGTATCCAGAGTGGAAAACAAATGTATGCTGTCGAGCTCAATTTCTTTCTGTAAATCCATATATATCCTGCCTTCCCCGTTTTCTGACCAAAGGTCATTGACAGAATCATTGGGTAAAAGATCAAACATTCCGTCATTGGCAGAGGAAATGAACATTCCGTTTTCTATTTTCCGGAAATTGCTGTCGGAATTACTGAAGTAATACCGGGTGGAAACCCCATTCGGCATATGCATATCAGCAAAATCCTTCATGGTTACACGGGTTGGCAGATCGGAAAGTTTCTTCTTTCGTGAAAAAGTAAATTTTGCTGTGGGAACCATGGATTCCGACACATAGGAGAATGGCAGATTCAGTTTCATGGGCGATCTGCCGGTAAAATCGTCATAGAGTGCAACAGCTGGTTTTGCCTGATCATAGGTATTATCAGCCAGGGAAATGGCGAAAATCCGGATGGATTCATCTTCGGGAAGCTGGATATAACCGGAGGCCGGGCTCACATCAAAAGCATATTTAAAAATATAAGCATATTGATAAGCGACATTGTTTGTATCGCGGTGAACGTGGGTGGAATACCAGGCCACTTCATCCCGTTTGATAAATGCTTTCTCCAGGTCTTTAATTCGGTCCAGCCGATCCCAAATCCGGTTGTCGAACTGGCCTATCCTACCATTAAATCCCTGAATGCGGAGATTCGTTTTTACCCCTCCGATCCTGAAGAGGGCAGTAGTATCTTCAGTTGCGGCGGCCAGAATGTACAATCGGTTGAAATTTCCGGTTTTCGGAAGGCTAATTTTTTGTCCTTTGCAGATCAGGGCATTATTTTGACCATCATCCGTCTTGCCAAACCTGAATTGAACACCATCAACCAATAGGTTTTCAGGGAATTGTTCTGCGGGAATACTAATCCCGAGAGGATCAAATCTTCCGTTTTTTTTATTTCTGTCATTGCTCACCACATCCTGGTCGTAGGGAATTGTAAGCGGGATACTTATCGGTCCATCCAGCTTCTCTGACGGCGCTTCCAGTCTGACTGAAAAACTCCGGATGGCGAATTTTTCCATGTTGACAATAAGTCGTCCGGTGGTCACCATAGCATCGGCAATTCTGCGTTCCTGGCCATCAACTTCATAGGCATCAAGTATTTTAGATGAAAAGCCGATTTCTACGTTGGGTGCAACTTTTCCCAGCAATTCCTGGAGGCGAATGATGACCCGGTCGCCGATTTCTGCCTTTTTTATAGTCCGGATATCGACCGCAGGAGTTGAAATATGTGCAAAAGAGAAACGTTTTCCAAGGAATCCCGGATGATCAGTTACATTAAATGCCCTGAGTGGTTGGTTCAGGCTACGGGCCTGCCACTCCGACAAGCCGGTTCTCCAATCTCCTGGATGAGCATATAAGCCATACGTGAAATCATGCCGGCCCCAGTCCTGGGTAGCCTGGTCGTGGTAAAAATTGGAAGTGGGTGTATAAAGCAATGTTAATCGTAACGTTTTATCGTTGGGCTTGTCAGATCCGAATTTGCAATCCTCGAGGATAGTGATTCCGTAATTACCCGATTTATCGGTAAGATCGAACCATTCGCGGGATGGAACTTCATATTTTTTCTCTTCGTTAGTGCTTCGCCCGATAGTTCCTAGTCCAAGGTTATAGGTTGCCATACTGTTTGAAACAGCAAGCGGAAATGATGCTTTCAGGCTCACACCCCTGGATTGCCAGTCAACAATGTTCCGGACCATAATTCTCTCTTTTCCGGCTGTCAGATATAAATATTGCACAAAAATAGAATTTCTGGCATTTCTCTCAATTCTCAGGCAGGCTCTCACCGGACCGTTTTCTTCAAGGGTAATTCTGGCTGGTCCTTTGACAAAATCGACAGGGGGTTTCTGGCGGTCATTCCAGTCCATGTTCCAGGCAGGCCAGTAAGCCGGATGTTCTTTGAGGAACTCCAGATGGACAGGTGCCGAAAGGATCTCTTTCCCTGCTTTTTTATCTAGGATGCTGGAAATATCCCCGTTGGCATTCAGGGTGACTTTGTAAAACTCGTTTTCCAGGAAATTCATTCCAGATGAAAGACTTGTCTGGAAAATTCCCGGTTTTTCGGTGGATTCAAGACTGTAACAGGCAAGACCAAAGGAAGGCATATCGGCCAGGAAAATAATTTTGACAGCATTTTTATTCCGGTAAATCACCTGAAACGGTATTTCCTTTTGGTCAGGATTCATCACCCGGAGCGACTGAGGAACTCCCTCAGGGTAGAGGATTTCAGCTTCCGTTAAATCTTTTCGGGGGATGGCCAGGGGATTATAAACGATAATGCTTTTTCCTTCGGATCTGGTATCCATGGCCCGGACAACGGTCCCGGCGGAATTCTCCATGGTATAAGCAAACTGGTTCATGGCCAGAACTTCATCATTCCACGCATATTCATATGCTTTCGGGATACAGGTTCCGGGGAGGATGTCGTGCATCTGGCTGCCCATAACCAGCCACCAGGCCTGGTTGAGTCTGGATTGAGGATACTCCTGGGTCCCCAACCATTGCGCCATCACTGCTAGAGGTTCTGCAGCCAGGGCCAGTTGTTCATTTTTACGGTTCCAGCGTTTCATATATGCCTGTGAACTCAGTGAACCTGCTGAATGTTCTGTCAGCAGGAGATCGCCGGAATAGGAAGGAAGCTGGCTTTTCTGTTCTTCGCTCAGATCTCGGAAAAGCTGATCGGAGGAACTGAGATACACTTGTATTTTTCCATCCGGATTTCCGATGCTGCCGAGAGCGTTTTTTATGTCGTCTTCCCGGGGAGCTCCGCCAACATCACCCACGCCATAATAACGGTAATCGGCAAAAACTTTATATTTTATCCCATTGGTCATGACCCGGTTAACCCAGTAACTCAAGGTATCCAGGCGGGTTTCAATTTTTCCCGTATAATCCGTGGCATTCAGAGCTGCTGTGACCCCTTTCCCATCCGGACCATTCCAGTTTCCGAGGTTAAAGGGAATCCCTGCCGCCGATCCCCATTCTAGCTTCTGGGTTGAAAACCCTTTAATCCCTGCGTGGGCCAGGGCAGAAGGAAGGTGAGCCTGAAAACCGAAACAATCAGGCAATAAAAAATCGACACTTTCTTTCCCGAATTCAGCCCGGAACCAAGCATTCCCATAAAGGACCTGGCGGATAAGCGATTCGGGAGAAGGGATATTGGCATCACATTCATCTACTGAAGAACCACCGACAAACCAACGACCCTGGTTGATATATTTTTTAAGCTTCTCATATTTTGAAGGGTAATACTCTTTCATCATCTTGTATCTGCGCGCACCCGAGAAAGTGAAGACATAGGGTTTGTATTTTTCAAACCGGAGAAAATTGTCATCCAGGGTGCTCTTCAGAAAAATATTGATGGTCTCTTCATAGTCCCATCTCCATTGGGTATCTAGATGTGCATAACCCACGGTGTACAAAACGGGGGTTGTGGAAAGATCATACCTGGGAATGTTTTTCAAGACACCTTCAGGCTGAGCAGAAAGAGGAGTTGTGGAAAATAGGAAAAAAGCCAGTATCGTAATGGGGATGATACGTTTCATAAGCCAACAGATTTGCTGGTAAAAATAGGGAATAATTCCATTCCGAAAAAAAACCTTACTTTTGTAATATTAACCAAACAAAGCTCCAGTTTATGAAAAATTTATTATGTATTCTGCTTCTTGGCGCTATTATGGCATCCTGCGGAGAAAACAAAAATCAGTATACCATCAAGGGATCTGTCAAGGGAATTGATACCGGTATGGTTGTGTTGCAGAAGCTTGAAGAAGGTAATTGGATAAAACTCGATTCTGCCAGATTGGAAAATGGAAAATTCAGTTTCAAGGGAACGATCGGACTCCCTGAAATGTGGTACCTGAGTGTGCAGTCAAAGCAGATTTTTGTTCCGGTTTTTGTTGAACATGCTCCCATCGATATAGAAATATTTTCTGATAGTCTGGATAAGACCATCATCAAAGGATCGGCCTCTCAGGATGTTTATAAACAATACCAGACCCAGGGCAAGGAACTGAATGACAAGATAGAGAAGATTTATAAAAAGTGGAAGTTGGCAAAAGAAATGCATGATAGTGTGATGATGAAGCAGACAGATTCCATTTCTACGGAGCTTGATAAGGAAATGAAAAAGAATCTGGTTGCTTTTGCTAAATCCAATCATCAATCGGTGGTTTCTCCTTTCCTCGTGATGCGTAACTCCTGGCAATTTGAACTCCCCGAGCTGGAAGAGATCGTTACTGCATTCGACACTAATCTCAACGGATCTGCCTATATGCAGGTATTGAAAAAGCGGATTGATATCTTAAAGAGTGTTTCCGTCGGGCAGCCGGCACCTGATTTCACGATGAACGACAGTCTTGGCAAGCCGATTGCGCTTTCCTCTTTTAAAGGAAAAATTTTACTGGTGGATTTCTGGGCCAGCTGGTGTGGCCCCTGCAGGGCTGAAAACCCCAATGTAGTAAAAGCCTATCAGGCTTATAATAAAAAGGGATTCGATATTCTGGGGGTTTCTTTTGACCAGAGCAGGGAGAAATGGATCAAAGCTACCAAAGATGATAAACTCAACTGGTATCATGTATCTGACCTGAAAGGCTGGGGCAATGCTGCCGGGAAGCTTTACGGCATCAATTCGATTCCTTCCAATGTTTTACTTGATAAAGATCAGAAGATCATCGGAAGGAACCTGAGGGGGGAAGATCTGCAGAAAAAGCTATTGGATGTTTTCGGGAAAAAATAACACATGAGAAAGCACTTGATCATCCTTTTCATCCTGTTTTGTGGCAGCCTGCCGGCACAGAATATAATGGACGGGAGCATTCAGGGACTGGAAAAAAACCGGGTTTACCTGCTCAGTCATTACGGAGAAAAGATCACTCCCAGGGATTCCACTATCTCGGATACACTGGGGCGGTTCAGTTTTATACTGAAAGGTAATTATCTTCCCGGCATGTACCGGGTTCAATGGGGAACAGAGGGTTTGCTGGATCTCATCTGGAATCATGAAAATATAACGTTTTCCACCCATAAGCTATGGCCGGATGACAGCCTTCAAATTCAATCTTCGCTTGAAAACCGGTTATATTATGCATATTCCCGCATGGACAGGCTTACACAATCAAAGCTTGAATTAATTATGCCCCTGGTGGATTATTACCCGGTGAAGGATTCTTTCTACCGCATTGCTGCCCGGGAGATGGAATGCATGCAACAAGCCCAGCAGTTTAGTCTGGATTCCCTCCAGAAACTGTATCCCAATACTTTGGCCATCCGGATCTTCAAAGCCTATCAAACCCCGTTTATTTCAGCCGGAATGAACCGGGATGAAAGGCTGAATTATCTGAAACAGCACTATTTCGACAAGGTCGATTTTACCGATACTGCCTTGCTTCGTACTACTGTATTTGCGAATAAAGCTATTTCTTATCTTTCCCTTTACAGCAATAATAAGCTTTCCCAGAAGCAACTCGAAGCGGAATTTATCAAGGCTGTCACGATAATGCTTAGTGCGACTTCTGTTAATGCTGAGGTATATAAATTTTTTCTTGATTATCTGGTGGGTGGTTTTGATAAATACCATTTTGATGAGGTTATAACCTACCTTGCTGAAAATTTTCAGGATCCATACTCCTGTGAGGATCAGCAAAGGAAATCGAGCCTGCAGAAGAAACTGGAAAATTATAAAAAGATAGCCATCGGGAAACCAGCTCCCGATTTCAGCCTCCCGGATCCTAAAGGAAAAATTTTCCGGCTTTCTGCCATACCTGCTGAATATACCCTGCTAGTCTTCTGGTCGGCCGAATGTCAGCATTGCCGCGATATGATGCCCCGGCTGAAGACCCTGTATGATAATCAGAAAACCAAACGGTTTGAAGTCATCACTGTGTCAGTTGATACCAGCCGGACGAACTGGCTCGATATAATCAGAACTGGGAAGTTGAACTGGATCAATACCAGTGATTTGAAGGGATTTGCCGGACAGGCCGTGGATGAATATAATATCTATGCTACCCCCACCATGTTTTTACTTGACCGTGAAAAAAAGATAGTTGCAAAACCCATAAGTTTCCGCGACCTGGATCAGTCATTAAGGGAACATAAGCTTATTCCCTGATTTCACTTTTTTTTTAACTTTGCACTTTTTTTGGCGAAAACCTTATGTATGATTTTATTAAAGGGAAACTGATAGAAAAGAATCCTGCTTATGCCGTGGTTGAAACCGGTGGTATCGGATATCTCCTGAATATTTCCATTCATACTTATTCCTTACTGAAAGAAGAAGAGACAAGTAAACTTTTTATTCATCTTGTGGTCAGGGAGGACGACATGCAATTGTTTGGTTTCGCTGAACAGGAAGAAAGGGAATTGTTTCGCCAGCTCATCAGCGTTTCAGGTGTGGGAGTCAATACAGCCCGCATTATTCTTTCATCTCTTTCGCCCCAGGAAGTGTATGATGCTATTGCCCGGGGAGATGCTCCTTTGTTGCAGCGGGTGAAAGGAATAGGAGGGAAGACAGCCCAGCGGATCATTATCGACCTTAAAGATAAGGTTGCAAAAGAGATAATTCCCCGGGAAAATTTGGGATTCCTGCACAATACAAAGAAGGAAGAAGCGTTATCAGGTTTGATCATACTGGGCTTCCCGAAGATGCTTGCTGAAAAAGCATTGAATAAGATCATCGAAACGGAAGGATCAGGCTTAACGGTGGAACAGCTGATCAAACATGCGTTAAAAATTTTGTGAAGAAACTGTTTCAGTGAGGAAATACACTAAGGTTGTATCATATCATTTCGTTTGCCTGGTTGTCCTTCTTACCTTGGGTATTCCTCTTTCATATGGGGAAAACTGGGGTAATTATGGGCATGACCAAGCTATATCCATGCCTCCTGATACCCTCAAGGGAGATACTATCCGGTTAAGATATCCCTTTGATGATGAAAGCGTGCTACCCGGTTCTGGGAAAGAGAGCAACCTTTATTTAAAGAATCCCTCCAATCTTACAACAAATGTTGAATATGACCCTGTAACCCGGCAGTATTATTATACCTATAAAATCGGTGATATTACCTATCGGCTTCCGACGACCCTGACTTACGAGGAATATCAGGACATGGATATGCAGACCATGATCAACAATTACTGGAAAGAAAGGGCCAATGCAGCCAGTATGGATAACTCCAGGGGCCTGATCCCGAAAATTGTGATACCTGGTAAAGTATTTGAAACCATCTTTGGAAACAATACCGTAGATATACGGCCCCAGGGATCAGCCGAGATCAATTTCGGGATAATATCCAACCGGCGCGATGATCCAATGTTGAATACCAGGCAACGAAGGCAGACCAATTTCGACTTTGACGAGAAAATCCAGATGAACGTAATCGCAAAAATCGGCGATAAAATCGAGTTTAAAGTGAACTATAATACAGAGGCCACCTTCGATTTTGAAAATAAGTTAAAGCTGAAATACGAAGGCAAGGAGGATGATATTATCCAGCTTATTGAAGCCGGGGATGTCAACCTCCCTCTTTCCTCCACCCTGATCCGTGGAACGGAAAGTCTTTTTGGTATCAAAACCAAACTCCGGTTCGGACGGACTACGGTCACGGCAATATATTCCCAACAGAAGAGTGAAACAAAAAACATCACCGTTCAGGGCAATGCCCAGACCACGCATTTTAAAATCCGGGCTGATGAATATGAGGAAAATAAGCACTTTTTTGTAGCTCAGTATTTCCGTGATCATTACAAGGAAGCCCTTCAAAAGCTACCCATTATAAATTCCAGCGTAAACATTCTCAAGGTGGAAGTTTGGGTGACCAATATCGGAGCAGCAGTAACCGAGAACCGTAATATTGTCGCCTTCATGGATCTGGGCGAAAACTCTCCTTATAATTCAAGGGTTTTTACCGGTTATCCCGGAAGATTGCTGCCTACCAATAATTCAAATAATCTGTATCCTGTTATTATGCCGACGCCTGCCGATACAGCCAAGGTGAGGAATATCAACAAGGTTACTGACTACCTGAGAGGATCGCCTTTCTTCCTGGTCTCCGGACTTGATTTTGAAAAAGTAGAGAGCGCACGTAAATTGCTGCCTTCTGAGTACAGCTTTAATCCTAAACTTGGTTTTATTTCTTTAAATACAGCGCTTAACTCAGATCAGACCCTGGCGGTTTCTTACCAGTACCAGGTTGTTGGCGATACCGTGATCTACCAGGTCGGGGAGTTTTCCGATCAGGGGATCAATTCCCCTCAAGGACTTGTCGTGAAATTATTGAAATCAACTTCCCTGAATACCAAAATCCCTACCTGGAAGCTGATGATGAAAAATGTTTACCCCCTGGGGGCCTACCAGCTCCAGGCAAATGATTTTAACCTGAATATTCTTTATTCCGGAAATGCTAACGGGATACCCACTGCTTATCTTACAGAAAGCAGAATTAAAGGAACGCCTTTGCTTCGCATCTTGAACCTGGATAACCTGAACCAGCAGTTCAACCCTCCTTCCGACGGGATGTTCGACTATATCGATAATGCTGCTACACAGGGAGGAACTATTCAGTCATCGAACGGCCGTGTCTTTTTTACCGTACTGGAACCTTTCGGCCAGGACCTTCGTGATTCAATTCAGGATCCTGAACTTTCCGATAAATATTGTTTCGACTCCCTTTACACCATGACGAAGACCATGGCCAGGCAGTATCCGGATAAAAATAAGTTTATACTCGAAGGTTTTTATAAAGCATCTTCTGGTTCTGAAATTTCTCTGAATGCTCTTAATGTGCCACCCGGTTCTGTTCATGTTACCGCCGGCGGAGTTGAATTGCAGGAAAATGTTCATTATACGGTGGATTATACCCTGGGCCGCGTCAGAATTATCAATGAGGGGATCCTGAATTCCGGAACACCGATCAACATCAGCCTTGAAAGCAATGAGATGTTCAATATTCAGACCAAACGCCTGATGGGAGCACATATCGATTATAAGATCAACAAGGATTTTAATATCGGTGCGACGGTACTGAATTTAAATGAAAGGCCACTGACAGAGAAAGTGAATTACGGGGATGAACCCATGTCGAACACCATCTGGGGAATGACCTTGTCGTATCGTACCCAATCCCGGCTGCTAACCCGCTGGATCGACGCTTTACCCCTCATCAGCACCAAAGCCGCTTCCAATATTGCTGTTGATGCCGAGTTTGCTCAATTTATCCCTGGACATTCCAAGGCCATTGGTAAATCAGGAACAACCTATATTGATGATTTTGAAGGAGCAAAATCTACCATCGACCTGAAAAATATCGGGAACTGGTACCTGGCCAGCACTCCCCAGGGACAAACAACTTTCAACATGTTTCCGGAAGCTGCTGCGGGAACAGGACTTGCGTATGGTTTTAACCGGGCAAAAATGGCCTGGTATATCATTGACCCATTATTTTATGATAAAAATACCAGTCTGGTGCCACCCAATGTCAATCCTCAGGAACTATCCAATCAGTATGTGCGTCAGGTATGGGAAACGGAAGTCTTTCCTAACAAACAGCCCTTAAATGGTGTTCCGGTTAATCTCGCCGTGATGAACATGGCCTATTATCCATCAGAACGTGGGTCCTACAACTTCGATGTGACGCCAACTAACGTATCTTCCGGACTAAACCAGGATGGAACGCTGGCTAATCCGGAAACCCGCTGGGGTGGGATCATGAGAAAAATCGAAACCACCGATTTTGATGCTACCAATATTCAGTATATCGAATTCTGGATGATGGATCCTTTTGTCTATGATTCCACGAATACAGGACAACTGTATTTTAACCTGGGTGATGTTTCCGAAGATATTCTGAGGGACAGCAGGAAAAGCTACGAAAACGGCTTGCCAACTTCTGCAACTGTGGTTGATGTTGATACAACTATCTGGGGACGCGTTCCCACACTTCAGGCCTTGGTTGATGCCTTCGACAATAATCCAGCATCGAGGCCCTTTCAGGATGTGGGGTATGATGGGTTAAAAGATACAGACGAGTTATCATTTTTTGATACTTCTTATGTAACTAAAGTGAGAAGTGTCTTCGGCCCCGGATCCGGAGCCTATAAAAATGCATCGACCGACCCTTCTTCTGATGACTTTCATTATTTCCGGGGAACAGACTATGATAATACCCCGGAGTTCAGCAGCGTCCTGGAAAGATATAAAAAATACAACGGCCCTGAAGGGAACTCTCCATCCGCAGAGCAATCACCAGAGACCTATCAGACCATTGCTACTACCATTCCGAATATTGAAGACATAAACAAAGACAACACCCTGAGTGAAACCGAACGCTATTATCAGTACGTGGTACAGATAAACCGCGATCAGATGAAACCAGGCATGAACTATATTACCAATGTTTACCAGGCTACTGATATCCCATTGGCAAATGGTACACGCGGTGCCGTGAACTGGTACCAGTTTAAAATTCCTATCCGTACACCGGATAAGGTAGTTGGGAATATCAATGATTTTACCTCAATCCGGTTCATGCGTATGTTCTTCAAGAACTTCGAACGCCCGGTGGTTTGCCGTTTTGCAACCCTCGAACTGACCCGTGGGGAGTGGAGAAAATACAATTACAGCCTGCTTACTCCCGGAGAATATATCCCGGATGATTATCAGAATCAGACCACTTTTGACATGGCTACCGTGAGTATTGAAGAAAACGGTAGCAAAGAACCTATTCCTTATGTGATGCCTCCGGGAATCCAGCGTGAAACCAATTGGGGGTCGATCAATATGCAACAGCTGAATGAACAGTCGATGGTGCTGAAAGTTTGTAACCTGGTTGATGGGGATGCCCGTGCTACTTATAAAACAACGGATTTTGATTTCCGTCAGTTCAAACGATTGAAGATGTTTGTACATGCGGAACAATCAATACGCAGCCAGAACCTTAAATACGGAGACCTGACAATTTTCATGCGCCTGGGAACTGATTTCACGGAGAACTTTTACGAATATGAAATACCCCTGACTTTTACCCCCTGGGGAACAAGGTCTGATAACCCTGAAGCCATCTGGCCGGAATCAAATGCCTTTGATATAGAACTTGACCGGCTCGTACAGGCGAAGTACGACCGGTATGTGACCATGCAGCAGGCAGGATCAACCCTTTCGGAATCGATGCCTTATGTGGAATATGATGGAAAAAATAAAATCACGGTCGTCGGGTCACCGACTATCAGTGATGTAAAAGCCATTATGATCGGATTGCGAAACCCTAAAAAAAGCGCTCAAAGCCAGGATGATGACGGTCAATCGAAATGCGCTGAAATCTGGGTTGATGAATTGCGCCTTTCAGATTTCAACAAAAAAGGCGGATGGGCTGCTACCGCCAGGATTGCTGCCGATCTGGCAGACCTTGGGCGAATTCAATTGACAGGAAGCTATAACAGTGCTGGCTTTGGATCACTTGAACAAAAGCAGACGGAACGCTTAATGGAGTCCATCACCAATGTAGGACTTGACCTGGATCTTGAACTGGGAAAATTCTTCCCTGAAAAAGCCGGAGTTCGTATCCCTGTTCATTTTGACTATTCCATGGTCAAGAATACACCTCAATATGATCCCTTGAATCCGGATTTCTTACTTAAAGATGTTTTAAATGCTTATGACAGCAAGACCCAACGTGATTCTATTAAGGGAATTACAGAATCGTATACCCAGCGCAAAAACTTTAATCTGATGAATGTCAGGAAAGAACGGACAACCGATAAAAAGCAGAGGATTTACGACATTGAGAATTTTAATATAAGCTATTCCTATTCGGAAATTTTCCACCGGGATGTGGATGTTGAATATGATCTTCAGAAAAAATATACCGGAGCCCTGGGATACAATTTTACCGGAAAACCACGCAATGTTACACCCTTTGCTAAATCCAAAGCCCTGTCGAAATCCAAAGCATTTGCATTGATCAAGGATTTCAACTTTTATTATCTGCCCAAGTCATTTACGTTCCGTACCAACATGAACCGTGAGTTCAACCAGCGGAAATTCAGGAATAAAAGTTCGGGGATTGTTCCCATGGAAACCTTCTATATCAAACGTTGGGATTGGGCCCGTTTATATGATCTAAAATATGATTTTTCGAAATCACTGAAAGTTAGCCTGAATGCCAATGCTAATGCCTTTATCAATGAACCTCCCGGAAAAATTGACCGTTCAAACCGGGATCAGGTGTGGAATGAGATTTTTTCACTGGGAACCACTTCTAATTACAACCAGCTGTTTAACGTTACCTGGGATCTGCCGTTTTCGAAGATTCCTATTCTCGATTTTATCAACCTGACCGCTGGCTACCAGGCTACTTACCGCTGGAATGCAAGCCCGCTGTCAATTCAGCCCCAGTTTGCCAATACCATAGAGAATTCAAGCAACAAGGTTCTGAATGGCGGACTGAACCTGGTTACCCTGTACAATAAAATTCCCTACCTGAAAAAAATCAATCAGGGAGGTCAGTCCAATACGGCGAGGACCAATAAACCTCCTGCTCCAAAAACAGCAGTTCCCCCTGGTCAGGATTCCAAAGAAAAACAGGATAGCCTGAAAGATAAAAAACCTAAAATTAATATAGGCAAAGTGATCCTTGACGGCACCTTGCGTTTTTTAATGGGAATTCGTACTGCGAAGTTCTCATACATCCAGGGCAATGGCATAACCATGCCTGGTTTCATCCCTGAACCGGATGCACTGGGGAATAATTGGACTTCCAATGCTCCTGGACTGGGATTTGTTTTCGGTGACCAGAAAGATATACGCTCCAAGGCAATTGACAAAGGATGGATGACCCTGGACACTATGCTGAATGCCGCTTACAGCAATAAATTTAATGAAAAATTAGACATCAGTATTTCCATTGAGCCCATCAGGGACCTTCGCATCGAAGTTAATGCCACCCGTTCTTATTCAAAAGCCCATCAGGAATATTTCAGGGCAAACAGCAATGGGGATTTTCCATCGGAACCTCTCTCTCCCCTGGATATGGGCAACTTTACTATGTCGTATATCATCATCGGGACTTCCTTTAGTAAGGAAAATGAATTCGGGCAATCCGAAACATTTGAAAAAATGAAGCAGATTCGCTTGCAGATCGCCCAGCGCTATGCAGCCAATAATCCCAACTATAATGGCATGACTGATTCAACGGGATTTCCGATGGGTTATGGTGCCACCAACCAGGAGGTTCTGACCACGGCCTTCCTGTCTGCCTATTCGGGTAAGGATCCGGCTAAAATTACCATGAATGCATTCCCAAACATTCCTTTACCTAACTGGAGAGTCACTTATGATGGATTAGCAAAACTGAAGATCTTCAAGAGCTTCCTTCGAACATTTACCCTGTCGCATGCTTATCTTTCGACCTATAGCGTAGGTTCCTTTAACTCAAACATTCGTTTCCGTGAGCTGGAAGGCTACCCTGCTGCTCTTGATGATGCAAACAATTTCATCCCCCGGGCTCAGATGACCGTTATTACCATTACCGAACAATTCAGCCCCTTGATCAAGGCTGACCTCGGATTTATCAATAGCCTCCTGGCCAGTTTCGAAATGCGTCGCTCCCGTAACCTCTCGTTCAGCTTTGCCAATAATCAGCTTACTGAAATCTCATCCAACGAATTGATTGTCGGACTGGGTTACAGGTTGAAAGGACTCCGGTTGAATTTCTCTGGACTTTTTGGTGGAGGAAATAAAACGAAAACAAATTCTGATCTTAATCTCAAACTTGATTTTTCTATCCGGAAAAACAAAACAGTTCTAAGAAAAATTGATCAGGATGTGAACCAGGTTTCTGTTGGTCAGCAGATTATGACGCTTAATTTCTCGGCCGACTACAACCTTAGCCAGAAGTTCAATATTCGTTTTTATTTCGACAAAATAATCAATACACCTTATGTGTCGAATCAGTACCGGACATCCAATACAAAAGGAGGAATTGCATTGCGGTTTACCCTTTCTCAATAATTTTGCTTGTTCTTATTTTTAAACAGTACTTTCTGTAAGTGAAAAAAATGTAATTTTGACAAACACTATTAAACACAAATTTTATGAACGTTCCGCAAAATCTCAGGTACACAAAAGACCATGAATGGCTGAAAGTTGAAGGTGAACATGCTTATGTTGGCATCACTGATTATGCCCAGCATGAACTTGGCGATATCGTTTTTATTGAAGTTGAAACGCTTGGTGAAATTCTTGATAAGCATGAGGCATTCGGTACCATCGAAGCAGTTAAAACGGTATCGGATATGTTTATGCCAGTGGCGGGAGAAATCCTTGAATTCAATGAGGAATTGACCAGCAAACCCGAGGTAATCAATAAGGATCCTTATGTAAAAGGCTGGGTGATCAAAATAAAAATATCTCATCCGGCTGAGGTTGCTGAACTTTTAGATCCGGCTCAGTATCAAGCTCAGATCGAGGGATAATTACCCAGATCCCGTGCCCACCCTGTCGTTTAAAACTTTCCTTAAAAACAATTGCTGGGCAATACTCTGGGGTGTTTTTATTTTCCTGCTGACCAGTTTACCAGGCGATTATTTACCCCGCATTCCGAAATTTGTCGACCTTTTTAAGCCTGACAAGCTAGTTCATATTTTTATCTTTCTTGTTTTAATATTCCTCTTGCTGCAAGGATTTGAGAGGGATGGAAATCCTGCGATAATTCATAAATATGCTGTTTTCTTCGCCTTTACCATTTCTTTTTCTATCGCAGGAATTACGGAATTACTTCAGGAATTTGTAATTCCCATGCGCGTGGCTTCTCCCTATGACTTTATTGCCAATTTACTGGGAATCCTGTTGGGGTGGGGAGCATATGCTTTTTATAAAAAAAAGCAATTAAAATGAAAATTTAGGAACTAGGAATGGAAGAATTCATATATGATTTTTCCTTTTGATTTACCGATGGTTTCCTCTAAGGCTTCCAATGAAGCGAGTTTTATATTTTTAACCGATTTGAACTTCCAGAGTAATTTTTGATTGATTGTATATCCGATTCCGGGGATTTCCATGAGTTGTGGAGCCATAGTAGCTTTTTCATGGCGGCGGCGGTGATGCGTAATTCCAAACCGGTGTGCTTCATCACGCATCTGCTGGATGAGCCTGAGGGTTTCCGATTTTTTATCCAGGTACAAGGGGATGGGATCATTCGGGTAATAGATCTCTTCCAGTCTTTTTGCAATACCAATAATGGTCATTTTTCCATTCAACCCGAGTTTTTCTATGCTTTTCAGCGCAGCGTTAAGCTGACCCTTACCTCCATCCACAACGATAAGCTGGGGGAAGGCTTTCCCTTCTTCCTCCAGCCTTTTATACCGGCGAAAAATGATCTCTTCCATGGAAGCAAAATCGTCGGGTCCTTCTACGGTTTTTATATTGAAATGCCGGTACTCGCTTTTATCGGGTTTAGCATTTCTAAAACAAACCATGGCAGCTACCGGACTACTTCCCTGGATATTGGAATTGTCGAAACATTCAATATGTACCGGTAATTCTGTCATTCGGAGATCTTTCATCATGGCATCCAGAATACGCCGGCTCCGATGCTCGGGATCAATAATTTCTTTCTGTTTCTCCTTTTCAAGCTGGTAATATTTTACATTCCGTTGCGACAATTCCAGCAATTTTTTTTTATCGCCGATTTTAGGGATGGTGAAAATGACCCCGGGAATTTCATACTCCAGGGTAAAAGGTAAGATGATCTCAGGCGATTCACTTTCAAATCTTTGCCGGATCTCGGTAATAGCAATGGTAAGCAATTCTTCAGGGCTCTCATCCAACTTCTTATTCAATTCAATGGTATGAACCTGGATGATGGCTCCATTCATAATTTTCATGAAATTTACATAAGCCGACAAACCTTCAGAGGCAATGGAAAAAACATCGATATTGTTGATGGAAGGGTTGACGATCGTGGATTTACTCTGGTACTTATCAAGCAAGGTCAGCTTTTCTTTCACGAAATGCGCTTTTTCGAATTCCAGGGTAAAAGCATACTCCATCATCATCTCACGCAACTGCTTTGCAATCATGGTGATATTTCCCTTAATGATCTCTTTGATAGCGGTTATAGACCGGTCGTAATCTTCCATGGATTGGTATTCTTCACAGGGACCTTTACAATTGCCGATATGGTATTCAAGACAAACTTTAAATTTTTTTGCCCGGATATTCTTTTCGGTAAGGTTTAGCATGCAATTACGCAGAGGATACAATTGGCGGCTAAGCTCCAGCAAAGTATTCATGAGCCTGACGTTGGCATAGGGTCCGAAATAAACTGACCCGTCACGGACCACATTCCGGGTAGAAAAAATCCGTGGAAAAGGTTCATTTTTAATGCAGATCCAGGGAAAGGTTTTATCGTCTTTGAGGGCTACGTTGTAATGCGGCTGGTATTTCTTGATCAGGTTGTTTTCCAGTAACAAGGCATCCTGTTCCGTTTCCACCACAATATATTTAATGTCGGCAATTTTCCTGACCAGCATCTGTACCTTGCCGCTGATGGAATTAATCTTGGCAAAATAGGAGCTGACTCTCTTTTTTAGATCCTTTGCTTTACCCACATAAATGATCCTGTTCTTTTCATCAAAATACTGATAGACACCGGGTTTGTGAGGGAGGTTCTTTACAATCGGCTCCAGCTGGGAGAAATATTTGTTCAGGGAATTACTCACATCATTGCTTTAAGTAAGTCGAAACAAAAATTCCCTGCCTGCTCAAGATCGTGGTCATCGGGATGTCCCAGGGTTTCATCCCGCATGCCGGCAAATTTCTCTAGCATGGGAATACCGCTGGATGTCAGCATGTTTGCAGTCTCCAGGCTGAGTTCGCCCCGGCAATGAAAAAAACCGGTTAGATTGGTCTTGTCGGCTGCTTTCCGGCATTTTTCCAGGGTCCCATCCAGCATCAGGCGTAAATCCGGATCATCCGGATCCGGATCCATGGCATGGGTAACAAATAACGCCACATGATGATCCTTTGTCAATCGGGAAAGAAACTGCCTGGCCGGTTTTGAAGGCCCGAATTGCCAGACCGGAAATCCGGCAAGGATCAGATCAAAATCAATGGGATCATCCACCTCATCCATTCTTTTCAATATTTTTGGATTTGGAAGAGCCTGAAACATCGCCTCGGCAATTTTTTTTGTATTTCCTGATTGCGAGAAATATGTAATGAGTATTTTCAAGTGGTTTTCCATCCCTCAAAAATAGAAAAATTAGCGGTTTATTGGTTTTCCGCCTGAATTATTCTTTCTGCCTGACCAGTGAATAGTATACTTCCAGCAACTTTTCAAAGGAATGCTCAAGCCGGTAATGGGAGGACTTCCCGAGATAAGCGCTTTTTTCTTTTAGGAGCTCCTCCGGGTGTTCTATCCAGTAGTCAATCCTCTTTGTCAGAACGGTCATACACTCCACTTCTATCGTGGCAGCATGAATGTATAAATCGGCCAGGTTGTAATAATAAACCAATTCTTCCGGTGTCAGGCAAAGGAAAACCGGAGGATTAGGCAAGGCTGATCCAAGATGCTGAAGTTCTTCTTTTATTGGACCTTCGCCAATAATATGAAGGCAAATCCTTTCACTATATTTCGACCCCATGATTGCCTGGATAATGGTATCATGATGCTTTTCAGGTGCCAGTCTGCCCACGGTCAGAATGATGAATTGATCTTTCAGGGAATCTGGTCTTTCCACCATCCTTGGTTGAAATATCGGTAAAAATCCATTTGAAATGATGGTGGTAGATGATTTTAAGCCATGACGTTCTAATTCCTCCTCAGCAAAACTGCTGGGACAAATTACCCTATCGGCTTTGTTGTAAATGGTTTTCAGCTAGATTTGATAGCAATACCGGATAAAACCTGGGATAGATAATTTTTCCTGGCGCAGCCATACCGGTAGTCAATATGGATACATCATGGGAAAATCAGAAACAATCTTTTAGCAACTTGCATTTCCGGATTTCTTTTTTCCCTTGATCAACAGAAACCTCTTCCAGGTATGGCCGTCCGACCCAAGTGCCTGTCCGTATAGTTCCTTTGATAAAATAAGTAAGTCCGGGTTTTACGTCTATCATGACAGCAGATTGTTCCTTAGCCACCTCAGCGGAGACTTTCAAAATACCGGGTTGGGCAAAATAAACCATATAGCTGCCATTATAAAGATGTATCGGGCAGATAGCGGTATCATTTGCCTTGACGGTATAATGAACGGCGCTGCCACTGAAAGCAGAGGGTCTGAAAATATAAACCAAGGCCTTTCCTTCAGGAATAGCATTGACTTCATCAAAGATAGTGGTGAGGTATTTCCCCTGAGAAAACCCCATAAGCGGAAGGATCAGAATCAACGAGAAACAAATGAAAAATACTTTTTGACTTTTCATAATACAAGGTTTAAGTGAATTTTAAAGGTAGTACTAATCAGATTTTATAAGTCCTAATAAACGGAATGTTTCCATGGTAATCGTTTTCCTTGCCAAGGCAAAATCGCTGATCATTTTCTGTTCCTTTGGTTCTGTCAGGGTGGCGATAAAATAAACCTTTTCTCCAATCTGCAGAATCCCAACGAACCATCCGTAATTATTCCCATTGCGAATGGACCAGCCAGTCTTGCCACTAAGGATATACTCAGGTGTTTTTTCAATGAGCATGATGGATTTTACAGATTTCATCACTTCGGGGGAGAAAGGGAATTCTTCTTCATATAATCTTTGTAAAAAATCCACCTGCTGTCTGGGCGTAATCCTTGAATCCCCTTCAAGCCAGAAGCGGTCAATGTTCTCAGCGTGAACGTCCATGTTGCCGAAACGGATCAGATCCAGGTATCTTTTCATCCTATCCGGATTAATTTTTACCGCCACTTCCTGAAAACAAGGAACGCAGGAAAGACGGAAAGCTTCGCTCAGGGTCATATCTTTATTCCAGTACGAAAAACTCCGGGCTTTCCCGTCCCATTTAAAAATATAAGCGGTGTCAATGACTCCCGTTTGAAGACCGATCAAGGCATTAGGAATTTTGAAAGTGGATGCGGGAAGGTAACCGCTATCCCAGACAGCTGGTTGATAGCCCAGCAATTCATTTTTATCCCGGTCAAAAATCAGGATACTGCCTTTCATCCCATGTTTTTCAAAAAGAGACCGGATTCCTGTGATTTCACGGATAAGCGGTTTTTCCTGAGCAATTATCTTTCCGGAAAATATAAAAATCTGAAGAAAGATTAAACTGAATATTTTAATCATGATTTTTTTCGTGTACTACCTACAAAGATAAAAACAAACTTATCAATATATGTGATGTTTTTATTTTTAACCATTGATTTTATGCCAGGAATTTTGATAATATTGGTAATTTTGATCCATTTCATTTTAAATCGGATTGATCATGGCAATACCCACTTCCAGAACCAAAGAACCCGGTATCATCGCGGTTGATAACCTGAAATGCACGGGTTGCGGCAAATGCGTTGCAGTCTGCAGCGATTTATGTCTTGAACTCTTTGACAGGAAAGCGCGTTCTTCCGGTCATGGAATATTCGGATGCATCGGTTGCGGACAATGTATGGCAGTATGTCCGGAAGACGCCATTTCTGTGAGCGGGCGGTTCCTGTCAACGGGTGATCTCTTTCCGCTTCCGGCTCGCAAAGATGCCGCCTCCTTTGAATCACTGATGAATCTGCTTAACCGCAGGAGAAGTATTCGCCAGTTCAAAAACATAGCGGTCGAACGTAGCTTGATTGATCAGGTGCTTGAAGCTGCAAAAACGGCTCCCATGGGACTTCCCCCTTCCGATGTCAATGTGATGATCCTTGATTCCAGGGAGAAGGTACGTGTCTTTGCAGAGGATTTTTGTCTTTTCCTTGAAAAGATCCAATGGATCGCTTCTTCCTGGTTCATGACCCTGATGAAGCCGGTCTGGGGTAAAGAGACGGATGAACTTTTCCGGAATTTCATGAAGCCGCTCATCCACAAATACATAACTTCTATGAAAGCGGGCGATAATGTGGTAAATTATGATGCACCCGTGGCCATGTACTTTTACGGCTCACCCTATTGTGATCCCGGGGATCCCATCATTGCCGCCACTTATGCCATGATAGCCGCAGAATCGCTGGGACTGGGAACCTGTATGCTGGGAGCAGTGCATCCTTTTATTCAGAATGGAAAGGCAGCGAAAAAATTCAGGGAAAAGCATGGAATCCGGTATAAAAGCCGGGAAGGACTTTTCCTCATCATGGGCTATCCCAGGGCAGAATACTTAAAGGGGATTAAAAGAAGTTTTGCTTCGGTGAACTGAACCGGAATCAAATTTTTCTCATCCCATCCCATCCCTGGGCGGTGAGAGGAACAATTTTTCCATCGGGAGTAAGCATGTTTATTCCATCGGCAGGATCAGTCATATGACCGATAAAGGTGATGCCTTCCACATCCTTTAGTCTTTCATAGTCTGATAGCGGGATGGTGAAAAGCAATTCATAATCTTCTCCTCCGCTAAGGGCAGTAACACTGGGAATAATTTTGAATTCCATGGCCAGTTTCCTGGTCTCTTCTGCCATGGGGATTTTAGCTTCAAAAAGTTTGCAACCGGTATCTGACTGCTTGCAGAGGTGAAGGATTTCAGACGCCAGTCCGTCGGAAATATCGATCATGGCAGTGGGTTTGATCCCTGCTGCCAGGAAAAGATTCCGGATATCGGTCCGGGCTTCGGGTTTTAGCTGCCGGCCGATCTGGTAATCATAGCCTGTAAGTTCAGGCTGCATGTTTGGGTTAACCTTAAAGACTTGTTTCTCCCGTTCCAGGATAAGCAATCCCATGTATGCCGAGCCAAGGTCACCCGTGACACAGAGCAAATCGCCCGGTTTTGCTCCATTGCGGTAAACAACCTCTTCCCTGGCGGCAGTTCCCAGGATGGAAACAGAGATCATCAGACCTTTGGTACTTGAGCAGGTATCACCGCCAACCAGGTCCACCTTGTATTTTTCGCAGGCCAACAGGAATCCGGCATACAATTCATCCAGAGCTTCTGCCGAAAACCGGCTGGAGACGGCGATGGAAAGGGTCATTTGGGTTGGGATGCCGTTCATGGCGGCAATGTCTGAAATATTGACAACCGCCGCCTTATACCCCAGGTGTTTGAAAGGCATATAAGTTAGATCGAAATGAATGCCTTCAATCAGAAGGTCGGTGGAAAGCAATAGTACTTTATCTCCGGCATCAATCACGGCGGCGTCATCGCCAGTTCCTTTCAGGGTGGATGAATGATATATTTTTATGTTTTTTGTCAGCCTGTCAATCAGTCCGAACTCACCCAGGTTTTCAAGCGAAGTGAGCCGTTGGTTGTTTTCCGTTGTTTTTTTTTCTTTTTTCTCAAACATGCGTGTGATCCGGTTTGCTGAATCTGATGCAAAGGTAATAAGTTCCTGGGCAAAATAAATTCATTGTAAGCAACCAAATTTATTTTCCGTTTGTCTTATAGATTTAACTTAATTTTATACAATTCTAAAAAATACAAACAAAATGAAAAAGCCAAGGTCGATTTCGGGTTACAACTATCAGTTTGTAAATATTGTGTGGATTCTTCTGCTGTTTTTTACCATCCTTGCTGCCAATTCCTGCAAGAAAAAAAATCCCAATCCTGAATGTCCCATCCTCCCTGCCGGTAGTGGATTAGAGGTAGTCAGTCACACCGAACTGGATTCAGAAGATGTTGCAGATTACCTGGCACTCTTACCCGATGATCCGGCCAATTTTTTTGATTACCAGGATTTTTATACTCAAACCACCTCTGGTTTACCCGGTGGCATTCTGCCTTTTCCCATTGCCCATGAAGTGGTCAAATACACATCAACGGATAACAATGGGAATAAGATACAGTTGTCGGGTTTGCTGATCTATCCTTATTATTTTCCACCGGTGACCCGCGTCAGCGCCCCAATAGTTTCCGTTAATCATGGTACGCAATTAATGAAGGACATGGCGCCATCAAAATGGAAGTCGGCCAAATGGAGCGATTGGAAATATTTTCCGGAAATGGTCATTGCCGATGCCATGGCTGTCTGGTACGGCTGGATCATCATTATGCCTGATTACCAGGGAATGGGTGATGATGTTACAGAAAACCATCCGTATTGTGTGAACAACAGATTGGCAACGGCAACAGCCGATATGGTGGTAGCAGCGCAGAACTCGCTGGGTTGCAACCGTAACGATTATGTGAAGTGGAACGGACAAACCTATCTTTACGGGTTTTCGGAAGGCGGATTTGTCACCATGGCTGCCGCCAGGGAACTGGAAAACAGAAATGTCAGTTTGGCCGGAGTGGTCTGCATGGATGGCCCTTATGATCTTTCAGGTACCATGCTGGATGTGATGCTGAACGATAATCCCTTTCCGGTTCCGTATTTTTTACCCATGCTGATGGTGGGATATAATACGATGTACCCGGGAACCTATGATTATGAACTGATGCTGAAGGAACCCTATAAAACGGATATTCCAAAATATACCAACGGGTTTTACAATGATTCCGTGGTCAACAGCAAAATGCCTACCGATAAGATATTGAAGAAGATATTTACCGATGCCTTCTATGATTCCCTGAAGAACTTTAACAGTAAAGCTTTCCAGGTATTATACGAAAACAATGCCTATATCAACTGGGCACCAAAGTCAAAGATACTTCTCTGGCATTGTAAAAATGATGACTGTGTACCTTTTGGCAATTTTGTCACAACTAAACAAAAGTTTACGGAAATGGGTTTGACAAATATTGATTATGTTGAATGGCCTCCGGTTGAACTTAACCCCGACCGGAAGACCGTTCATGTTACGGTTGCTCCCCGGGCTTTTTATGAAGGTTCACGATGGATATATCACCACAGCAAATAAAACGCCTGAAATAAGGTCTTTTATGCAATGAACAAGTATTGTTTGTGTCTATATATTATTATCTTCTGTTTGATTAATGGATGTGTTGTAAAAAAGAAGATCGCCAGTGAGACTGGTTTCCAACAAGGCACATACAGCAGCAAATTCACTTCAACAGAGGTTTCACTTGAACTGGAGAAAATTACCCATGCCGTAAAAAAAGTTTTCAGTGTATCGTCATATACTTCATATCAGTTCAGACGTGAAGCAAAAATCACCGCCTACCATCTGGCCAATGGAAGCTATAAAAAAGCCGCCTGGGGAATAGTTTCGATGAACGAAACGGTTTTTGGAACGGCAACAGTGATATCACATTCCGGTCCCAGGGTTGCGCTGTTAACCTGTGCTCATATCATTGAATCCCCGGATACAATTATTTCATGGTTTGAGGTTACCCCTGATGATCCGGTCAGGTATATCAGGAGTTTTTCTAAAAAAGATAAGCAGGAAAATTGGGTTAAAGATCTCTCCCCCTGCGGACCATTCAATATTCTGGCATCCGACAATACCAATGATATTGCCATTCTTGGAAAAAATTGCGAAACAATCACTGATACCATTGCTGCATTTCCCTTTCCAATAGGTCATGCAAAAGAACTGAGCTGGGGTTGTTTTGTTTATTTATTTGGGTACCCTTTTGGAAATCAAGTTGTTACATCAGGAATTGTCAGTCCTTTACCCAAACGGCCCCAGGGTGAGTTTTCAGTAGATGCATTGCTGAATAAAGGATTCAGCGGAGGAATCATTGTGGCCTCGAAGAACGCTGTACCTGGTTTTGAGCTCCTGGGTATAGTAAAAACCGTAAATTCATCCCGGGAGGATTTTTTGAAACCTGATCCGGAACGTAGCGTTTCTCTAGACTGGATGCCCTATAATGGGGAGATGTTTGTCGGGAAAAGCGAAATTATTCAATATGGGATAAATGCTGTAGTACCCATAGAAACAATTACTGAATTTTATAAAAAAAACCGCTCAGACCTGATCCTCAGCGGCTATAACCTGGACGCATTTTTTAATCTTTCCAGATAACCCATCCCATATCCCGTATCCCGTATCCCGTAACCCGCATCTTTTTATTAATTATCCCACAAATAGGTATTCAAATACCTAAATTATTGTATCTTTGCCTGAAAATTTGTCACAGGTAATTGCTGTGGCATGAAAAATGAGTAGATTTGTTCTAAATTATTTAATTCATGGAATCCGAAACCAATAAAATCCTCGATGAAGTCACCGGAAGTGAATACAAATACGGCTTTGTCACGGATATTGAAACGGAATTTGCGCCCAGGGGATTGACCGAAGATACGATCCGTTATATTTCAGAAAAAAAGAATGAACCAGAATTCATGCTGGAATTCCGCCTGAAAGCTTTTCGCCACTGGCTTACCATGAAACATCCGGATTGGGCTCATCTTTCGCTTCCTCCCATTGATTTCCAGGACATCATTTACTATGCAGCGCCCAAAAGAAAAAAAGAGCTGAGCAGCCTGGATGAAGTGGATCCCGAATTGCTTGCTACCTTTAACAAACTCGGAATTTCCTTGGAGGAACAAAAAAAACTGTCAGGTGTGGCAGTGGATGCGGTCATTGACAGTGTGTCGGTGAAAACTACTTTTTCTGAAACCCTTTCAAAATATGGGATTATCTTCTGCTCTTTCAGCGAAGCTGTGCAGCATCATCCTGCACTGGTAAAGCAATATATGGGATCGGTGGTCCCGTATACCGATAACTTTTTTGCCGCATTGAATTCAGCAGTTTTCAGTGATGGTTCTTTTTGCTATATCCCCAAGGGGGTTCGCTGCCCGGTTGAATTATCTACCTATTTCCGCATCAATGCTGCCAATACCGGCCAGTTTGAGCGGACTTTAATCATGGCCGAGGAAGGCGCCTACGTCAGTTATATGGAAGGCTGTACAGCTCCCCAGCGCGACGAAAACCAGCTCCATGCAGCCATCGTGGAGATCGTGGCCATGAAGGATGCCGAAGTCAAGTATTCCACGGTTCAGAACTGGTATCCAGGGGATAAAAACGGACTCGGGGGAATTTTCAACTTCGTGACCAAACGGGGTATCTGCAAAGGAAGTAATTCAAAGATCAGCTGGACGCAGGTAGAGACAGGTTCAGCCATTACCTGGAAATATCCGAGTTGCATTTTGTTGGGCGATAACTCAGTGGGGGAATTTTATTCCGTTGCCGTAACGAATAATCATCAGCAGGCTGATACCGGGACAAAGATGATGCATCTGGGAAAAAATACCCGAAGCACGATCATCTCCAAAGGGATTTCTGCAGGGAAAAGCAATAATTCCTACCGCGGACTGGTACGCATTTCCAAAAATGCCGTCAATGCGAGGAATTACAGTCAGTGCGATTCTTTGTTGTTAGGTTCCACCTGCGGAGCCCATACTTTTCCTTATATTGAAGTCGCCAATAAATCCAGCATCGTTGAACATGAAGCCACCACTTCAAAGATCAGCGAGGACCAGCTTTTTTATTGCCAGCAACGTGGTATCGACATGGAAACTGCCATCGGTCTGATTGTGAACGGATATGCCAGGGAAGTATTGAAGCAGCTGCCGATGGAATTTGCGGTGGAAGCCCAGAAACTGCTTTCGATCAGCCTGGAAGGAAGCGTGGGATGAGGTGCGATAAGCGATAGGCGGTTGGCTATAGGCGATTAGCGATAAGTGAAAAGTGAAAAATTGACTTTGAATAAATATTAATTCCTGCATTCTTGCATTTGTGCATTGATACATTAAGTAGTAAAATAAAACAAGATGTTATTATCCATAAAAAACCTGCATGCTTCCATTCACGGAAAAGAGATACTGAAAGGGGTGGACCTGGAAGTAAATCAGGGTGAGGTTCATGCCATCATGGGTCCGAACGGGACTGGAAAAAGCACCCTGGCTTCTGTGATTGCCGGCCGTGACGTATTTGATGTGACTTCCGGAGAGATCCTTTACCAGGGAAAAAATCTCCAGAAATTATCGGTGGAAGAACGTGCCCGTGAAGGGATCTTCCTTGGCTTTCAGTATCCTGTGGAAATTCCGGGTGTCAGCATCACCAACTTCATGCGGACAGCCGTCAATGAAATACGCAAGTATAAAGGGCAGGACCCGCTCAGCGGAGGGGAATTCCTCAAGCTGATGAATGAAAAGAAAAAGTTGGTCGAGATCACATCAAATCTCACCAATCGCTCAGTAAATGAAGGATTTTCAGGAGGAGAAAAGAAGAAGAATGAAATTTTCCAGATGGCTATGCTTGAACCCATGCTGGCTATTCTGGATGAAACCGATTCGGGTCTTGATATTGATGCTTTACGCATCGTGGCCAACGGGGTGAATAAACTGCGCAGGCCCGATAATGCTTTCGTGGTCATCACGCATTATCAGCGACTTCTGGATTACATTGTACCCGACTTTGTACATGTGCTTTTTGAAGGAAAGATCGTGAAATCCGGAGGAAAAGAACTGGCCCTTGAACTGGAAGAAAAAGGTTACGACTGGATTAAAAAGGAACAGGAGGCTTAATGCAGACCAATTTCACCCATAGCATCACCAGGGAGCATATGATTGGCTTGTTTGAGGAAAACCATCATCTGCTCTTTGCGGATGATACGCCGCACATGGCTGACATGCGTAGCAAAGCCTTTGAAACATTTAAGAAACTGGGTTTCCCACATACCAAAATGGAAGCCTGGCGTCAGACGGATCTGAGCGAAAGCCTGGGGAAGCAATATGACTATTATTTCCATCCACTTCCCGAATCGGATATTCAGAAAGTGTTTCGTTGCAATATTCCGCATCTTGATACGGCCATTATCGGTCAGCTGAATGGCTGGTATGTATCAAAGGATGTTCCCCTGATGGAACTTGGGAATGGTATTATCATGGGCAGCCTGGCTGAGGCGAAAAAGAAATACCCCTCCCTGATCGAAAAATACTACAATTCAGCAGTTGAAACACAGGATGACGCTTTCACTGCCTTAAATACTTCCTTTGCATTGGACGGGGTTTTTATTTATGTTCCCGACCATGTACAGAGTCCGAAACCGGTACAGCTGATCAATGTTATACATCACGAAAAAAGTCTTTTCCTGCAATCACGCAACCTGATTGTGGTTGGAAAAAATGCAAAACTTTCGCTGGTACATTGCGACGATTCCTATAATCACGAGAGCAGTTTTTCAAATATTGTCACTGAAGTATTTTTAGGAGAAAATGCATTTCTTGATCATTATAAACTTCAGAACCTGAATAACAATACCAGCCTTGTCAGTTCAGTATATTTTCAGATGGAGAAATCAGCCAGCCTGGAATCGCATTATCTTTCGCTCAACGGAGGCCTGCTGAGGAATAATATCCGGGTTCTTTTCCATGGTCCGGATGGGAATGCCAATATTCACGGATTGTATCTGATGGATAGCCGGCAGCATATCGATAACCAGGTTTATATTGATCATGCGTTCCCCGGATGCACCAGCCGTGAAATATTCAAAGGAATCCTGGATGAACATGCCCATGGCATCTTCAACGGGCACGTCATGGTGCGGAAAAATGCCAGCAGGACAGATGCGCGTCAGACCAACAAGAATATCCTGCTTACAGATACAGCTAAGGTAAATTCAAAGCCATTTCTGGAAATCTACAATGATGATGTGAAATGTTCTCATGGCTCAACCACCGGCCAGCTGGACCAGGAATCAATGTTCTATCTCCGTCAGCGGGGAATCGGGGAGGAAAGTGCCCGGATGCTGCTGATGTTTGCTTTTGCTGATGAAATTGTCGGGAAGATTGCCATTGTTCAGCTTCGCCAGCGCATTGAAGACATGGTTAAAAAGCGTTTACAGGGAGAATTACAGATCTGCGAACAATGTGTATTGCATTGCAGCAGCCCTGAACATCCGATGGAATTCAACATCGATGTTTCTAAAATCTAAAATGGTCAAATCTGAAATCTAAAATCGTAAATCCTCTTGAGCTTTTCAATCCATAAAATACGTTCCGACTTTCCTATCCTGGATCAGCAGATATACAAGCGGCCGCTGGTTTATTTCGACAATGCCGCTTCCACCCAGAAGCCCAGACAGGTGATCGATGCCATCAGGAATTATTATGAGCACGATAACTGTAATATTCACCGGGGTGTGCATTACCTCAGTGTCAAGGCCACCGAAGCATACGAGGAGGCAAGGAGGGAAATCAGGGAATTCATCCATGCCGGGAACACCCATGAAATTATTTTTACCAAAGGGGCCACCGAGTCCCTGAACCTGGTTGCTTCATCTTTCGGGAAACGGTATATCGAACCCGGTGATGAAGTGATCACCACCATCATGGAACATCATTCCAACTTCGTTCCCTGGCAGCAGATGTGCATGGAAAGGGGAGCAAAGCTGAGGGTAGCAGGGATCAATGAAGCCGGCGAACTGAACCTGGATGAGTTGAAGTCCATGATCAATGAAAAAACCAGGCTGATCGCCCTGACGCATGTCTCCAATGTGCTGGGAACCATCAACCCGGTAGAAGAAATCATTGCTTTTGCCCATCAGCATCAGATACCGGTACTTATTGATGGAGCTCAGGGTGTATCCCATCTGCCGGTGGATGTTCAGGCCATGGACTGTGATTTTTATTGTTTTTCCGGTCATAAGATGTATGCTCCGATGGGCGTAGGAGTGCTCTATGGCAAGGAAAAGTACCTGGAAGCATTGCCGCCTTACCAGCTTGGCGGGGAGATGATCAAAGATGTATATCTCGATCATACCACCTTCAATGAACTTCCTTTTAAATTTGAAGCCGGAACTCCGAACGTGGAAGGAGTGATGGGACTGCAGGCAGCAGTTCGTTACTTGCAAATGCTGGGCATGGACAATATTGCAGCCTATGAGAACAGTCTGCTGAATTATGCAACTGAAAAATTATCCGCCATTCCGGGAATGCATTTTTATGGAACGGCTAAGCATAAAGCCAGCCTGATCTCCTTCCTGATCGGCGACATTCATCCTTTTGATGCCGGTACCATCATCGATAAAATGGGAATCGCCGTTCGCACTGGTCACCATTGTGCCATGCCACTCATTGACTACCTGAAAATCCCCGGAACCGTCAGGGCTTCTTTTGCCTTTTATAACACCATGGAAGAAATTGACAGCCTTTACGAAGCCATACGGAAAGTGAAGGAGATGTTTCGATAAGTCCAATAAAAGTGAGAAGTGAGAAGTGAAAAGTGAGAAGTGAAAAGTGAAAAATGAAAATAGCAGAAATTGAAAAGGAAATTATAGAAGAGTTTTCGGCTTTCGACGATTGGCTTGACAAGTATTCACTGATCGTGGAAATGGGGAAATCTCTTCCCATGATTGATGAACGATATAAAACCGATCAGTATATTATTTCAGGTTGCCAGTCAAAGGTATGGCTTCATGCCGGCTACCATGACGGGAAAATTTTCTTTACCGCCGACAGTGATGCCATTATTACCAAAGGTATTGCCAACCTCCTGATCCGGGTCCTTTCAGGCCATAGCCCGGATGAGATTCTGGAAGCAAAGCTTGAATTTATTGATGCCATCGGATTAAAAGAACACCTTTCTCCCACCCGCAGCAACGGACTCAGCAGCATGGTCAAGCAGATGAAACTGTATGCCCTGGCTTTCAAAGCCAAAATGTCCTGAAAAACCGGATCAGGCCTGACCCGGTTTTATATATTCCTGCAAAGTCCTGACGTATTTTTCAAAAGCATCGATTCCCAGGGGTGTTATTTTACAGCTCGTACAGGGAACTTTTCCCCTGAATGATTTCCTGATTTTCAGATAACCCGCCTCGTTCAGTTTGTCAAGTTGTACGCTCAGGTTTCCGGCTGAGGCGCCTGTTTTTTCGCGGATAAAGACAAAATCGGCCTCATCGGTACCTATCAGGATTGACATGATTGCCAACCGTAACTGAGAGTGCAGCAATGGATCGAGTTCTTTATACATGGGATTTCTCTTTTTGAACAAGGAGATGACCAGGGATAACGAATCCGAAAACGGCTGAAACCGCAAGAACCAATTGCTGTATTTCCTGAAGTTGAGGATAATGAACTCCGGCGATCAGTATAAAGGTGGCTATCCAGCAAACCATTCCACCCCTGGCAAGGGGCTTGAAATCATAAGCTTTGCCTGAAACAAATAAGGCAAAACCATACAGACACAGCATGAAAGGGGTCATGAAGTCCCAGTGCGACCAGCGAAGGAACTCAAAGGAAGGAGCAAAATTCCGGAAGGCAGGCATAGTAAGGATCGTCGTGCTCAGCATTCCGGCAATGACCGTCAGGATAGAGACCGAAAAAGCAATCCATACAAAATCCATGATCTTATCAATGTATGTTTTCACCCGCTGTTGCTGCTTCATTTTTTTTACCAGTTTCCAATGAATGGGAGCCCCGATTAACATGAAGCACCAGAGAAAATAAGAGAAGTATTTTGTTTCTCCGGGCAGGCTGAATAACAGGATAAGAACAAGCAGGCTGATCACAGCGACAAGGTATCCCCATAAGAGAAATATCTTGCCCATTCCTTTTTGAAGATTGTTTTTTGCTGAACTGATCATCTGCTTGATCAGATCCAGGCTTTCTTTTTCTGAAAATTTTGTTTCCATAATAATTTAAATTGATAAATAAGTTACAAAAATAAATAAGTTTATAAAATAAACCAAATATTTTCAAAAATATTTTGTATTCATGTTGAAAATTTATAGAAAACAGGATATCATAATATTTTTAATGTGTCCTGCCTGGCCTGGAGTGGTTGATTCAGCTAATTATTCTTAACTTTGTCTGAACTTTATTATTTCTGACTGAAATTAAAACAAAAACTAATTCTAATGTCTTTTTAACCAATGTCCAGCATAGTCAATCCCCTTGAACCCAAAGTGATCGCCGCCCTGAAATCGGTATTCGATCCCGAGATACCGGTTAACATTTATGATCTCGGCCTCATATATAATCTGAAGATCAGCGATGAAAACAATGATGTCAGCATACTGATGACCCTGACTACGCCCAATTGTCCGGTAGCGGAAGATATGCCCGGCCAGGTTCAGGATGCGGTCAGGCTGGTGGAAGGAGTCGGGAAAGTCAGCGTTGAACTGACTTTCGAACCGCCCTGGGATAAAGATATGTTATCGGAAGATGCCTTGCTAGAACTGGGACTTCTATAGTTTTTATTCGTAAATTTGCAGTCCGGTTTTCAGGGTTAACCTATGTCGCTAAATTTCGGTCCTTTATTAGCAGAAATCAACTTACCATCAGATCTTAAAAGGCTGAAGCCGGAAGAACTGCCTCAGCTTTGTCAGGAGATCCGGCAATTTATTATTGAGGTAATGTCGGAAAACCCCGGTCATCTCGGTGCCAGTCTGGGTGCGGTGGAATTAGCAGTTGCTCTCCATTATGTGTATGATGCGCCTTTTGATAAAATTATCTGGGATGTAGGTCACCAGGCCTATGCCCATAAAATTCTGACTGGTCGGAAAGACCTGTTTTCCAGCATTCGCACCTATAATGGAATTAGTGGATTTCCGAAAATGTCAGAAAGTGAATATGATGCATTTGGTGTGGGACATTCCTCCACCTCGATTTCTGCTGCTCTGGGAATGGGGATCGCAGCCAGGCTCAGCGGTGAAAAGAACAGGCATCATGTGGCCATTATCGGCGATGGGGCGATGACCGGTGGAATGGCCATGGAAGCTTTGAACAATGCCGGAATTTCCAATGCCAACCTGCTGGTGATTTTAAATGATAACCAGATTGCGATCGATAAGAATGTAGGCGCCATCAAGGACTATCTTGCCGACATCGTTACATCCAGGACTTACAACAAAGTGAGGGACAAGATCTGGCTGCTGATGGGCGGAGGGACAAAATACGGGAAAAATTCCCGGGCCATTGTCAAACAGCTCGGAAATGCACTGAAAGGAACGTTCCTCAAGCGAAGCAATCTTTTTGAAGCATTCAATTTCCGCTATTTCGGCCTGGTGGATGGCAATGACGTTATCCGTATGGTGAATATGCTCAGCGATGTCAAAGACATACAGGGTCCAAAGCTCCTTCATGTTCATACCATTAAGGGAAAAGGCTTTGAAAAGGCGGAAAAGGATCAGACCGTTTACCATGCACCCGGCACATTTGATAAAAATACAGGCCACATCAGGGAAGATAAGTGTCATGGACTGGCGCCGAAATTCCAGACTGTTTTCGGAAGGACTATCATAGAACTGGCAGAACTGAATCCCAAAATTGTCGGTATCACTCCGGCAATGTCAACGGGCTGTTCCCTGAACCTGATGATGAATAAAATGCCTGACCGTACTTTCGATGTGGGTATCGCGGAACAGCATGCGGTGACATTTTCAGCCGGCATGGCTACTTCGGGATTCGTTCCTTTTTGTAATATCTATTCTACTTTTATGCAAAGGGCTTACGACCAGATCATTCATGATGTAGCCCTTCAGAAGCTGAATGTTGTTTTTTGCCTGGACCGCGGGGGACTTGTAGGTGAAGATGGCGCCACCCATCATGGAGCCTACGATTTATCTTATCTTCGCTGTATTCCCAACATGATCGTTGCATCACCCCTGAATGAACAGGAACTCAGAAATATGATGTTCACTGCACAGCTGGATAACATGGGTCCGTTTGCTATCCGTTACCCGAAAGGAAGAGGAGTCATGCCTGATTGGAAAACCCCCATGGAGGCAATGTCTGTTGGCAAAGGACGGATGATCAGGGATGGCAGGGATATAGCCATAATCAGTTTGGGTCCGGTGGGAAATGCTGCCCTGGAAGCCTGTGAGACACTGGAACAATCAGGATTATCCATAGCCCTGTATGATCTCAGATTCTTAAAACCCCTGGATGAAGAACTTCTGCATGAGATATTGGCGAAATTCACTAAAATCCTGACCATTGAAGATGGCGTTGTGATGGGTGGTATGGGTTCCGCAATCCTTGAATTTATGGCTGATCATGGCTATAACGCCAGACTGAAACGCCTGGGCATTCCGGATAAATTCATTGAACAGGGCTCCGTTCCTGAGCTGCATCACGAATGCGGATATGATGCCGGAGGGATCAGGACTGCGCTTGTTTCTTTTTCAGAAAATGACTGAGAATAAATAATCCTCCCACGACCACAAAAGGAAAATTAATCAACAGGATAATCGAAAGCGATATCCAGACGGAGTGATTCATGTGGTAGTTCATGGTATAGATGAATGGCATAAAACCAAAGCCAAGGATCATAAAGATTGCACCGCCGATCAGTTCCCATTTCCAGGCAACAATCAGTAAGATGATCAGGATATACGACGGGATCAGGTGAATCAGAAACCCAAGGATCTGCTGCCCAAAAGTTAATTCCGGGGCAAAGGAATCCAGGGCAAACATACTGATAAACAGAATAGCCAGAATGCAGAGAATCCTGGGTGCCCAATGAATTATTTTTTGCATGGTTGACGGTTTTAATTATTTTATCTGCTTCTAGTGGATATTATATCGTGACAATATTTGTTCCCACTCGGTTCCATCAATGGATTGCAGTAACACAGGATTAATTTGTTCAATCAGCCCTGTGTTTTTCGGTGAAGCTAAAAAACAAAAATACTGGAGATTCAGTGTACTTGGATAGATCAGGATTTTTTCTTCAAGTTTATGCTGATTGATCACATAGGTCAGTGAAGTCTGATCATACACAAATGCATCGATCTTACCGGAATTCAATGCTTTCAACCCATCTGCAGGATTACAAAAAATCTGAAACTGGATATAGTTCCTGTTGAGGGTTTCCGCATATCCTGATTCAGCCATGGTTCCAACCTTATATTTACTGAGATCATCCGGGGTTTTTATTTGAGATTGCAAGGTTTTTACAGTCAGTTCTGAAGAAACAACCCCGGTAGATATAAAAAACAAGCCAATGGCAAAAAACATCCAGAGAATTGCCAGCATCCTGCCAATGGGAGTTTTTGGAATTTTATCCCCATATCCCACGGTAGTCATGGTGACAAAGGCCCACCATATCCCATCGGAGACTCCTCTCAGGCCGGGACGGAACTGAACAGGGTTTTTTCTGCGTTCGGCAATCCACAGGACTGTGGCAAACATACTTGCAATTGCAAGGATAAGGAATAACCAGCGTAAAATCTTCCATGAAAGGAGATTTTTCATTACCTGGATGAAGGGTGCTGCGTCTTCCGCCCTGGTCGCAATACCCATATTTGAAATGTAAAAAGGGATGGATATCCTGAACTTCCGAAGCCGCTCAGGGGTGACCGTCGAAGGGCAGATGGATAAATCAATGTTGCCCTTGAACAGATCCTGCTGCAAACTGTCAAAAGTACTGTAAAATTTAAATGAATAATCCTCGTTCAGACTGTCGCTTATCATTTTCCAGAGGTCGATGCAAACACCTGAATAATGACCATTTTCAATAAGTATATAAGGAGGAGAGAACATGATACCCACCAGGAGTTTTTTATTACTGACAGGTTTCCCCGGATAAGCCGGAAATGCAGCAACAACCGTCAGGAAAAGCACTAATACATAAGCTTTGATAAGAGTTCTCATGCGACAGTTCAAGGTGTTAAAGTCTGCTTTTTACTAAATCCCAGGTGCCGGTGATCAAAAAACTTTCTTCCATGTAGCTGACCATCTTCACGAATTTTTTCATGGGAACAGTAAAAGACAAAACCTCTTTCTGGACGCAGGGCCTGGAGGAAGGATCGAACATGCCAAGCACTGCTTTCGGATTTTCCTTTTCATTCTCGAGCAGGGGATGGTGAACGATGGAAGCACAACCTGACCCGAAAGGTGCAATGACACCGAGGCCTTCCACCTGGTCAAAGTTGGCCAGGGTATACAGGCCGGATAATACATCAGGTTTAGCGAAAAAGATCAGGGCAATGGGCTCCTCTTCGGGGGACAGTTGGTCTAAGCGCTTGAAAACAATATACCGCCCTTTTGCCGGAATACATCCGACTTTGGCCATGACCTCCTTCACCATTTCAGGTGTACGGATATATCGTTCTCCTTCCATTTTCCCCGGAATTCCGCTTGACAGGAAATATTCGAAATCGGGTCTCATTTTATCCGCATAACCCAGGTACCGCCGGGCTCCCCCGCAAGCAAGAGAATCAACATTCCAGGCCAGGGGCGTTCCTTTTCTGACAATGGCCAGTTCACAAACAATGCAGCTTCTGCCCTTAGGCAGATTGGCACGATCAATATCTCCGGGGTTTTCCGTATAGTAAAATGCCAGGGGTAATTCACTTTCTCCGAAATAATGTCCCCATTTTTTCAGAAAATCATTTTTTAACTTTTGATCCATAGTATTGCTTAGTAACTTGAAATCGCCGGGATCTGCCGGTCATATTGTTTGTCAGTCATTAATTTCAGCATAAAATCTGCTACATCTGCCCTGGGTATAGTGCTGGAAGAAGGAATGCCCAAAGTAATCTGATATTTACCTGTTTTGGGTGCATCCGTCAGACCTACCGGACGGATCAGTACCCATTCGGCTTTACTTTCCTGAACAACCTTCAATTGCCGGATCTTGTCATTGAAAATATGCTTGAGGAATAAGGGCATAAAAATTTTCCCAAACCAGAATCCTGAGTCATTTCCCAGAATACCGGCGGATGACATGCAAATAAAGCGTTTGACGCGATCTTCCTCCATGGCATTCAGGATATTCCTAGTCCCGTCTGACAGAATCGTATTGGGTTTATTTTTATTTACGCCCAGCGTGCAGATAACAACATCCTGGCCAGTAACAGCCTGTTTGACTTTTTCATAATCCAGAACATCACCCTGAATGATATGAATTTTAGGGTGTTGAATAGTAACTTTTGATGCCTGGCGGGTAAAAGCAGTAACCTCATGCCCCTGATTCAGAGCCTGGAAAACGGTCAGGATACCGGTTTTACCACTGGCGCCAAAGATGGAAATTTTCATTTTAACTTTTTGCAGGGCAAGGTACAAATTTTTTACTTTTATCGAAAATTTGCGGGTGCAGGTTCATAAGCTGTTTCGTAAAAAGACAATCGCCCATATTCTTTCGGATGCCTCCAGCGGAAATCGTTCTGGCCTTCGGAAAAGCCTGAATGTATATGATCTTACAGCGCTGGGTATTGCAGCCGTGATCGGGGCCGGAATATTCAGTACCATAGGTAATGCCGCTGCCAGCGGAGGACCGGCTGTGTCTGTGCTGTTTCTTTTCACCGCCGTTGCCTGCGGTTTTTCAGCCCTATGCTATGCCCAGTTTGCCTCGGTCATTCCGATCAGCGGAAGTGCTTATACCTATGCCTATGCAAGTTTTGGCGAATTGATAGCCTGGATCATCGGCTGGGACCTAATCATGGAATATGCCATCGGGAATATTGCGGTGGCTATTTCCTGGTCGGATTATTTCAGCGGTCTCATGAGCGGGGTTGGCATGCATATCCCAGATTATCTTTGTGTTGACTATCTCAGTGCATCCAGGGGATACCAGCAGGTCCTGGCCGAACTGGCCAAAGGGAACTCCCTTCATGATCTTACCCGGGGTTTACAGGAAGCTTACCTGGCCTGGCTGAATGCCCCGGTGATTGCGGGGATAAGGCTGATCGCCGATATTCCTGCTTTCGGCATTGTGGTATTTATTTCAGTTCTTGTATACATCGGGATCTATGAAACCAAGCTGGCCAGCAATACGATGGTATTGCTTAAAATTTCCATCCTGCTGCTGATCATTGTGGTCGGGGCATTTTACATCAAGGCCGATAACTGGCAACCTTTTGCACCCCATGGGATCTCAGGTGTACTCAAAGGTGTTTCCGGGGTGTTTTTTGCCTATATCGGTTTCGATGCCATCTCCACCACCGCGGAAGAATGCCGCAATCCCAAGAAGGACCTTCCCCGGGCGATTATCTATGCTTTGCTGATCACCACGGTTCTGTATATCCTGATCAGCCTGGTGCTTACCGGAATGGTGCATTACAGTGATCTCGGGGTAGGCGATCCCCTGGCCTTTGCTTTCCAGAAACTTCATCTGACCCGGCTTTCCGGAATCATTGCCGTGAGCGCCGTGATAGCCATGGCCAGCGTATTGCTGGTTTTTCAGGTTGGTCAGCCCAGGATCTGGATGAGCATGAGCAGGGATGGTTTGCTTCCGAAGGCGTTTTCCAGGGTTCATCCGCGGTTTAAAACCCCTGCCTTTGCTACCGTGGTTGCCGGTTTCCTGGTAGCCATTCCCTCCCTTTTCATGAATCTCACCGAAGTGACCGACCTCACCAGCATAGGGACACTTTTTGCCTTTATTCTGGTTTCAGGAGGGGTACTGGTTCTTGATAACGGCCATTCCCACAAGGATGAATCTTCCATCGGGGGGGGATTCAGGGTTCCTTACCTGAACAGCCGCTATTTCCTTCCGATAATCTGGACCGGAATTTTTGTTTTACTGTATTTTTGGAGACCACCAGAACTGGAAAAATTCTTATCCCGCATCCTGCATCCCGCATCCTGTATTTTAACAATCATTCGTTTCGAATTTCCAATGCTCATCTTCATCCTTTCTGCCATCATACTGACCATTTTTGCTATCCGGAAGCAATTTTCGTTAATTCCCGTTCTCGGCCTGCTGACGAACTTCTACCTGATGGCTCAGCTGGGAGTTACCAACTGGATGCGATTCCTCATATGGCTGGCCATTGGCCTGATGATATACTTCCTTTACAGCAAAAGACACAGCAAACTAAAAACCAATTGAGAATGATTGATAATTATTAATTTTACCAGCACACCATTTTACCATTTTACCATTTTACATTTGTTATATGTCACCTCCTGAAATAATCCTGATCATCATCGCCGGTATTTTTGTCGGGTTTATCAATACCCTTTCAGGCGGAGGTTCTGTGATCAGCCTTTCACTCCTGATTCTGCTTGGTTTACCTGCCAATATTGCGAACGGAACGAACCGTATCAGCATATTCTTTCAGACATTTTCATCGGTGGGTAGTTTCACCCGGCAGAAGATGTTTGATAACCTGCGCCCTGTATGGCTGGGAATCCCGGCAACAGCCGGATCTGTTCTGGGAGCCTACCTTGCTGTTGACGTAAATGAAAAGGTAATAGAAATCGCCATGGCCATCGCGATGGTACTGATGGTTTTTTTTCTTTTCTACAAGCCGGATAAATGGATGAAAGAGAATCCTTCCCTGCTGGCAAAACCGGTCTGCTGGTGGCAATATGTGATTTTCTTTTTTGTCGGTTTATACGGAGGGTTCATTCAGGTAGGTGTGGGATATTTTCTTTTAATCGCCTTGATGCTTGGGATCGGTTATGATTTAGTCAAAGCCAATGCCGTTAAAAATCTGATCGTTTTCTTCTATGCTATTTTTGCCCTGATGGTTTTTATCATCGATGGGAAGGTCAACTACTTATACGGACTTATCCTTTCGGTGGGCAGTATTATCGGCGCTTTGCTGGCTTCCTACCTAGCGGTGAAAAAAGGGGGAGGGTTTATCAGGGCTGTGATTCTTTTATCTGTCATATTGACTATCCTTCAGATCACAGGATTGGTTAATTTTACAGCTTTGATTAAAAGTATTTTATGATATGGTAAAATAAACAGAATACATTAAATTTTTTATATGAAAAAGTTCTTAGTTATTGCTATCCTGCTGATCATCGTTTTCTTGAGCGGATTCATTTACTGGAAGTATTTTTTTACATACAGCGAAGGTTATCGTGCCGGTTTATTTCAGAAATTCTCTTATAAAGGGACCCTGTTTAAAACCTATGAAGGTGAAATCATCCTTAGCAGTGTCCAGAGTAACAAAAATGTTCCATTGGCTTCGGAAAAATTTTTCTTTTCCGTAACTGATAAGACTCTTGCAACGAAAATGATTCACCTTGAAGGATATATGGTGGTGGTGCATTATCGGATGGTAAATGGGATTCTTCCCTGGATGGGCGACACGAAATTTATAGTAGATAGTGTCAAGGTGCAGAATTAGGGACTCTTCCAAATCCTTAAAAAAGTTTTATATTCATAAATCAGTCGTACCTTTGTACGCTACTAGTCTTGCTAAAAACAGGCCAAAAAAAATTGAATTTCATGAAAAGGAGAGCTTATACAATAATATCATTGCTGTTTCTTGTTTTTACACGGACTTCTTTGCTGGCTCAGAATCCGGGTCAGCTTGATCCCTCGTTCAATACTACTGCTGGCGCAAATGATGTTATCAACGTGATGGCTGTTCAGCCGGATGGGAAAATCCTCATCGGTGGACAGTTTGATGAATATAACGGAAAAGTGAGAAGGGGAATAGCCAGGATTAATCCTGACGGAAGCCTGGATGATTCGTTTAATCCTGGTACGGGAACTGCTTATGTGAATGCCATTTCACTCAAAACTGACGGAAAGCTGATCATTGCTGGCGGTTTTACGTTTTATAACAATGTCCAACGGGGACGCATTGCCCGTATTAATTCCAATGGCAGTCTGGACCTGACATTTAACACCGGCAAAGGGGCCGATGGAAACATAGATGCCATGGCTATGCAGCCTGACGGCAAGTTGGTCATTGGTGGGTTATTTTTTGAATATGACGGTAAACCCGTTAACCGCCTTGCCCGGATCAATGCTAATGGAAGTTTCGATGCGGGTTTCATTCCGGCTACAAAAGCTGACTGGATTCCTTGTCTAGCTCTTCAGCCTGACGGAAAAGTATTGGTAGCCGAAGGCTTCAGAACTCTTGATGGAGGACCAAGGATACGCGTTGCCCGGTATAATGCAAATGGTTCTCTGGATACTGGTTTCAAATTAGGTATTGGGGCTGAGGATGCCACCTCCAACATCAGTTCCATCGCCGTTCAGCCCGATGGGAAAATTCTGCTGGCAGGTCGTTTTAACCGCAATGCATATAATGATATGCCTTGCAATCATATGGTCCGCCTCAATACTGATGGTACTGTGGATCTTACGTTCAATGTAAGGGAGGGGGCTGGAGGTGAGATCACCAAAATCCTCCTTCAGCCTGATGGAAAGATACTGGTTGCCGGAAATTTTCTTGAATTCAATGAAACTGAATTCAACAGGATTGTCCGGCTCCATCCGGATGGCAGCATTGACTCGTCATTTCAACCTGGCAACGCCAGCAATGATGTTTACAGCTCATTCATCATTTATAATTTGGCATTTCAGTCAGACGGAAAATTGCTGATCAGTGGAACTTTCAAACAGTATAACGGGATCCCATGTAACCGGATTACTCGCTTGTTTTGTAAATAATTGATAATATAAGAAAGGATAATATTGAAGTTTACTGAATTTGGTTTTCATTCACAATTGCTCGATGGTATAGCAGCCCTGGGATATGAAAATGCTACACCCATACAGGATATGGCTATCCCTGTGATCCTGGAGGGGAAAGACCTGATCGCCTCTGCTCAGACAGGCACCGGGAAAACTGCCGCATTCCTGCTACCGATCATCCATAAAATAATCACTTCAGGCGGTGATGAAAGAATCAAAGCTTTAGTGATTGTTCCTACCAGAGAACTTGCCATTCAAATTGACCAGCATATGGAAGGGCTTTCCTATTATACTCCTGTAAGCTCTATTGCCGTGTATGGAGGTACTGACGGGGCCTCTTTCTCCCGCGAAAAGCAGGCGCTTACCCAGGGTGCCGGAGTCGTAGTATGTACTCCGGGAAGAATGATTGCTCATCTGAATATGGGCTATGTGGATTTTTCCGGTTTGCAATACCTGATACTTGATGAAGCAGATCGTATGCTGGATATGGGATTTTATGATGATATCCTCAAAATCATCTCTGCACTTCCGCTTCATCGGCAGAATCTGCTTTTTTCAGCAACCATGCCGACAGAAATCCGCAACCTGGCAAGAAAAATACTGAAAGAACCGCAAGAGATCAGCATAGCCTTGTCGAAACCGGCCGAGCGGATACTTCAGCTGGCTTATGTGGTTTACGACCGTCAGAAAGTTCCCCTGGTGAATTATCTCTTAAAAAATCAGAAGGACCGGATCATCCTGATCTTCTGTTCCACCAAGAGCAAGACCCGGGAAGTGAGCACTGCCCTGCGAAAAGCGGGACTGGCAGCCGAAGATATTTCTTCCGATTTGGATCAGCCGACCAGGGAAAAAGTATTGAGTGGTTTTAAAAACCGGGAAAGAAATATCCTGGTCGCCACCGATATCCTTTCCCGTGGAATCGATGTCGAGGATATTGATATGGTGATCAACTTTGATGTGCCCCATGATGCTGAAGATTATATTCATCGCATTGGGCGCACGGCCAGAGCAGCAGCCAGTGGGGTGGCCGTCACACTCATCAATGAAAAAGAACAGGGAAAATTCGCTGCCATTGAAACCCTGCTTGGAAAGGAAGTATATAAGGCTGTGGTTCCGGTCATCCTTGGCGAATCCCCGGCTTATGATCCACGCAAATTCCGTTCACCTCAAAAGGGAACTTTCCACAGGAAACCCCGGCCTAAAAAGTAATTTTAGAAAAGAAAATTGTGATTATGTTAAAATTAAGCCTTATCTTTGCCAATATTTTTAAATTATATTATGAAAAACGGTAAAGTAAAGTTCTTTAACGAATCGAAAGGTTTTGGATTTATTAAAGAAGAAGGATCTGAAAAAGAACATTTTGTTCATGCTTCAGGCCTTATCGATCAAATTCGTGAAGGTGATGATGTAACTTTTGATCTTCAGGAAGGAAAAAAAGGATTAAACGCGGTTAATGTAAAGCGAGCTTAAGCTGGCCACATACCCGATAATGCTATTTAGCTTCACTTAGGTGAAGCTTTTTTTTTGCCCTGGTGTCGGTTTATTGCTTTTCATACTGCTGGATTTCATCGTGCACGTATTCAACTGCTACACCAGCCTGGTGGAACATCTCTTCCGATTCTTTCCCGTCATGGTATTTTCTTTCACAAACCACCCTTATAATCCCGCAATTGATGATCAGCATGGCGCAGGTTCTGCAGGGAGTCATTCTGCAGTATAATGTAGCTCCATCCAGGGAAATTCCCAGACGTGCAGCCTGACAAATTGCATTTTGCTCGGCATGAACCGTTCGCATGCAATGCTGGGTGATGCGATCATCTTCATGCAATACCTTCTTCATCAGGTGACCAACCTCATCACAATGGGGTAACCCGCGGGGAGAACCAACATATCCTGTGACGAGGATCTGTTTTTCACGCACTATGACACAGCCACTTCGTCCACGGTCACAAGTGGCACGCTTTGCCACCGTGCCGGCAATTTCCATAAAATATTCATCCCAGGAAGGCCGGGAAACGTTATTTTCCATACTGAGGGAATTATTTTTCAAACGTAAAAACAAATATAAATATTTCTCCGCATGCCGGCCGGAGAATAGAAATAATTGGAAAAAAATCCTGAAAAAGAACGAGTTTTTCTTTAATTTTGCGTAAATTATCATCTGATTTAAAACTGTCCTATCCATAAAAAAAGTACTATGACAAGACCTTTTTTACTTTCCTTTTTTCTTTTCTGCACAGGCATAATAAGCCTTCAGGCTCAGGATCAGCCGGCCCACCCTACCTATATTAGTACGGGTACATTTTTAGGTATTACCAGACCATTGCGGGATCTCCCTGCCATGACTCCTGCTGAATTTCAACAGATTGTCACCATGGCTGACAACAAGGACCGGAATAAAAAACTCAAATACCGTTCCTATCCCTTTGCTTCCACGGCATTACCTCAGGGACCGGACCCGGTATGGCAGCAGACCATGGGATCATCCAAGGCGCCTATGGCCCCGATTACCAATTTTAACGGACAGGATTCCCCTTATTTTCCACCCGACTGTAACGGTGTTGCAGGGCCTAACCATTTTATGCAAACCATCAATTGTGTTTATGCGATCTATAATAAAACCGGTAGTTTGGTTGCTGGTCCTACCAATATGAATCTGCTGTTTAACGGCTTGCCCGGTTCCAGTTATAATGATGGAGATCCGATCATCCTTTATGACGAACAGGCCGACAGATGGCTTGCTACCGAGTTCTCCATCTCCGGTTCCACCAATTATGTGTTAATGGCTGTGTCCACATCCAATGATCCGACCGGAACCTGGTATGCCTACTCCTTTATTGTTGATGCGATGCCTGATTATCCTAAGTTCAGCGTCTGGAGAGATGGTTATTATATGGGGGATAATAACAGCTCCACAAAAGATATATACGTGTTTGAGCGCTCCAAGATGCTGCTTGGACAAACAGCCCAGGCTGTTGGCTTCAATAATCCATACCGGCCTACTTCCGTGGATGGTTTTATGTGCGTTCCCCCGGTAGATAATGATGGAGCCTTTGCACCTGTTGGTTCCCCCGGTTTGTATATCGCCTTCAATGATGATGCCATCGGCGGTGGAAGTGATGAATTGTGGATTTATGAACTTACTGTTAACTGGACAACCCCTTCATCGTCGACATTCGTACGAGCTCAGCAATTGGGTGTGCCAGCGTTTGACTCTAATTTTGGAACAAACTGGGATAATATTCCACAACCTTCAACGACCCGCAAACTTGATGCTATCCCACAGGTCATCATGAATGTTCCTCAATATAGAAATTTCGGATCCTATCAGACGATCGTATGCTGCCATACCGTTGATGTGGATGCCACCAATCACGCCGGTATCCGCTGGTATGAATTAAGAAGGACTACCGGGACCTGGTCGCTCAGGCAATCAGGTACCTATGCTCCTGATGCTGACAACCGCTGGATGGGAAGTATTATGCTTAACGGAGGCGGAAAAATCGGATTGGGCTATTCTGTTTCAAGTACTACAGTTTATCCCAGCATCCGCTATTGCGGACAAAGTTCCACTGCTTATAGTGCCGGTGCCGGTGTACTTGATATCCCGGAAGATATTATTCAAACCGGAGCAAATTCCCAGACAGCCTATAACCGCTGGGGAGATTATGCACAGATGTCGGTCGACCCCAGTGATGACCAGACTTTCTGGTTTACTACTGAATACATCGGAAGCGGAGGAACACGAAAGACCAAAATAGCATCGTTCAAATTCGGAAACAATCCCACTATTGTTACCCTGGATGCTACCGCAGTCACATCTAGCACAGCCACACTGAACGGAACAATCAATCCTAATGGGTTGTCCAGTACCTACCATTTTGAATGGGGAACCTCAACCAGTTATGGCACTTCCACCCCTACACTCTCTGCCGGTTCAGGAACAAGCAATGTATCAGTGAATGCCCCTCTAACCGGACTTACTGCAGGAACTACCTATCATTTCAAATTGGTTGGCGTAAACAGTGATGGTACGACCAATGGCAGTGATAAAACCTTCACCCCCGGTGCCGCAGCGGTTACAACGACTGCTGCAACAGCTATTACCGCCACTACTGCAACCTCTGGCGGAAATGTTACTTCTGATGGAGGATCAACCGTTACAGCCAGGGGAATATGCTGGAGCACCAGCGCCAACCCGACAGTTAGCGGAAGCCATACCACCGATGGAGCCGGATTGGGTACTTTTATCAGCTCTCTGACAGGTTTATCACCCAATACGGTATACCATATCAGGGCCTATGCCACCAACGGAAATGGAACTTATTACGGAGAAGATCTTCAATTTGCTACTGCCTGCGGAATTATTTCTACCCTTCCATTCAATGAAGGCTTTGAATCCGTTGCAAGTCGTCCGAGTTGCTGGACAGAGGAAAACTCAAATCCGGCATGGCAATTTGTAGCAGGAAATGGCAGTTCTAATCCCGCCACCGCGCATACCGGAGTGAGGGACGCCTGCCTGAAAGACAATACTGCTGCTTCAAACCTGAATAAACTGATTACTCCGGTATTTAACCTGAACGGATATACCAATGTTCAGCTGACTTTCTGGCTATACATGCAGAAATGGGTCAATGACCAGGATGAACTGACCGTTTATTACCGGACAAGTGCAACGGGTAGCTGGATTTCGTTACAGAATTATAATACCGATATCAATACCTGGACACAGAAAACAATTGCACTGACTACCGTTTCATCTGAATTTCAAATAGCTTTCGAAGGGAATGCAAAATATGGCTATGGTGTTTGTATCGATGATATCCAGATAACAGGGACAACTTCTGCCACCCTAAGTGTTACCCCTTCCAACCAGAATGTAACAGCTCCTGCAGGAACAACCAATTTCAGTGTTACCTGTTCCACTACCTGGACAGCTACCAGTGACGCCACTTCCTGGTGCACAGTTACTCCATCCGGGACCGGTAACGGAACCATCATTGCTACCTATGCTCAGAATACTATGGCCAATCAAAGGGTTGCTAATATTACGGTGACTGCTCCCGGTGCTGTAACCCAGGTTGTTACCGTCACACAGGCAGGTGCTGCACCAACTCTTGCAGTTTCACCACCGAATCAGGATGTAACAGCCTCAACCGGAACAACAACCTTTACCGTGACCTCCAACGCAAGCTGGACGGTGACCAGCGATGCCACCTGGTGTGTGCCAACCGCCTCCGGTACCGGTAATGGAACAATTGACGCCAATTATTCTGAAAATACTTCTACCAGTACCAGACTAGCAACACTTACCGTAACCGTAACAGGACTATCACCGCAAACGGTGACAGTTACCCAGTCAGCAGGGGCACCAACACTCTCGGTTGCTCCGTCAAACCAGAATGTTTCAGCAATTGCAGGAAGCACAATATTTAATGTGACCTCCAACTCTTACTGGAATGTTGTGAGTGATGCATCTTGGTGTACCCCAACTTCCTCCGGGTCGGGAAATGGTATTATAACAGCATCCTATACCGAAAATACCGGGACCGGATCCAGGGTTGCCACCCTCACCGTCACAGTTTCTGGTGCTTCTCCTGTGCTGGTGACTGTTACCCAAACAGGAACCTCTCCTACACTCTCAGTTCATCCTTCCAACCAGGATGTTACTTCTGCATCTGGAACCACTAATTTTACAGTCACTTCCAATTCAAGCTGGATAGTGTCAAGTGATGCCAGCTGGTGTACCGTTACTCCTTCAGGTTCCGGAAATGGAACTATCGTGGCAAACTATACGGCAAACCCAAATTATACGCAACGCATTGCAAATATCCTGGTAACAGTTGCAGGAATAAGCCCTGTTCCGGTAACAGTTACCCAGGCCCCCCTTGTTTCCATTGAAGAATTATCCACCAACGGAATCAAGATCTTTCCCAATCCTGCAAAAGGTATATTCAATATAGCACCAGAGGCAGGAAGCCGGCTTTTTATGAAAGTTATTGTACAAGACCTTAACGGAAAAGTGATCGCAAATAAAACATTCCAGGGAAGTAAAGAGTACCAGCTTGACCTTTCCAGCGCACCCGAAGGATGCTATAACATTATTATAAGGACTGATGACCTGGTTCTGGTCAGGAAACTTGTGATCATTAAATAATTTGCACATAAATCATTACTGATGAACCTGAATTTCTTTTTTAATAGAGCAGTATGGTTACTGCCTATGATTTTTATATTAACTGTTGAAAAGGGGTTTGCCGTCACTGCAAATCCCCATCCGGTTATTCGCACCCAGCCTGATGGGACCACCATCACCATATTACTGCACGGGGATGAATACATCCATTGGACGACAACCTCAGATGGGTATACCATCATGACCAACGTTAGTGGAGTCTTCGAATATGCCATGTTACAGGCTGATGGGAAACTGGTATTTTCCGGGATAAAGGCTCATAATATTGAGAAAAGAAATGCTGACGAGCTTGCGTTTCTGCAAAAAATCAAACCTGGTTTGTTTTTCAGTGAAGCCCAGATGGATGAAATGAAACAATTACTGAAAGGAACTAAATCACCGGATGCACCGTTAATGGGAGGATTTCCAACAACAGGCGAAAGGAATTTACTGATGATCCTGGCAAATTTTTCCAACACTACCACCACCTTTTCGCAGAATGATTTCAGCAATTATATGAACCAGGTTAATTATAATGGTACCGGAAGTTTCAAGGATTTTTTTATTGAGGTATCCTATGGGTTACTTTCGGTAACAACTTCGGTGACGGTATGGGTAACGGTTCCTCATGTTCATGACTATTACGGACCAGGGAATAAATGGGGAGAGTTTGCCTATGATGCTGTGGTTGCTGCAAATAATCAGACCAGTGTTAATTTTGCTGATTATGACAATAATACGGACGGAGTTGTCGACGGAGTTGCAATCATTCATCAGGGTAGGGGGCAGGAAGAATCGGGCAATACCAATGATATCTGGTCACACAGCTGGTCTCTTTCTGCAGCAGGCTATTCTGAAGGACAGCGGACTTTTGACGAGATCCTGGTAGATGCTTATACGACCATGCCTGAAAAAAATGGCGGGTCCATGGGAACCATTGGTGTTATGTGCCATGAATTCGGCCATAATCTTGGAGCGCCGGATTTTTACGATACAGATTATGAAACAGGGGGCCAATATAATGGAACCGGCAACTGGGACCTGATGGCCGGAGGTTCCTGGAATGGAAACAGCGGGACCAAGCCTGCTCATCCGAATGCCTGGATAAAAAATTATTTTACCTGGACAGATCCACCCGTACTTTCCAGCCAGGGAACAGTAACATTACGCAATTCTGCCGTGTACGCTGACGCAATCCGGTACAATACGACAACTGATAACGAATATTTTCTTTGTGAGAACCGTCAGCAGACAGGTTTCGATGCCGGAATACCCGGCCATGGCCTGATTGTTTACCATGTCGACGGTGATTTTATCGAAGCTCATCACTACTCCAACGATATCAACGCCAGCGCCCATCAGGGAATGTTCCCGGTGGCTGCAAATTCCCCGACATCCAATGGCATCAATCCGGCGGGTTCTTCCACAATTAATACCGGAGGTTGTCCGTTCCCGGGAATTTCAGAAAAAACTAGTTATACTGACCTGACTTTTCCGGATTCGAAATCCTGGGCTGGTGACAATACCGGAAAGCCCTTGATCAACATTGTCGAAAATGCTGCTTCCCAGGAAATTGATCTTTGTTTCATGGTATGTGCAAGCCCTGAAGATCCTGTTAACTTTTCAGCAAACACGATAAATTTTACCCAGATAGATCTTAACTGGGCGAACAACCCGGCCGTAGATCCGGTAATGGTTGTGTTTAATACAATCCCTTCCTTCGGCATCCCCGTTAATGGGACAGTTTATCTGGCCGGAGCTTCCATCAACGGCGGTGGTACGGTCATTTACAACGGAACCAATATGGCATTCAGCCATATGGGGTTGCAACCGAGTACACATTATTATTATAAAGCATATTCTGTAATGACCGGTAACAATTATTCATCAGGGGTAATCACTGATGCAACTACACAATGCCAGGCTATATCCGTTCTTCCTTTCTCCGAAAGGTTTGAATTAACTGCAGATGTACCAAGTTGCTGGTCAGAAGGTCCGCCCAATCCGGCCTGGACTTTTGTGGAAGGAAATGGCAGCGGAACGGGTTCTGGCCATCCGGCATCTGCTCATTCGGGTGTTAGAAATGCCTGTCTGAGAGATTTCAGTATTATTGATAATCAGACTATGCTCATCAGCCCTGTCTTTGATCTGTCATCCTATACCACAGTTGCGTTAAAATTCTGGCTGTATATGGCTAAATGGGGCACAAAACAGGATAAACTCTCTGTTTTTTATCATTTGGATCCGGCATTGCCATGGGTAAAACTTGTTGAGTTTGATCAGAATTATACCGAATGGACAGAACTCACGGTTCCCTTCCCCGAAATATCAGACCAGTTCCAGTTTGCCTTTGAAGGGAATGCGAAAAACGGATATGGTGTCTGCATCGATGATGTCCTTATCGCTGACCCCTCAACCGTTGCTATTAATGATCATCAAAGGGATGAGATGCAGATATTCCCCAACCCGGGTCCCGGAATTTTTATGGTCACTCCAGGGATATCAAAAATCCGGAAAGTGATAATTAATATTCAGGATTTAAACGGAAGGTGTATCCTGGAAAAAGATTTTCTTGGAGAAAATCAGTATAAAATAGATATCTCTGATGCAAATCCCGGGTTGTACATCCTCACCATTAAAACTGAGGGTTTGGTTTTTAAGCGTAAACTGGAAATAATTAGATGAAGTATTTCATGTTTTTAAATTTAAATCTGCTATGAGACGATTTCTCTATTTAGGTCTGACAATTATCCTCATTGCTTTTTCTGATTGTCTGTTAGCTCAGACTTCTGTTTATCATCCGACAAAGGTTGAACAGGCAGTTTATGCCGATGTTACACCTCCTTTGAGAAATATGACGATGATTCAGGTCAGGAAAGCAAAGAATGAACCTGATCGTGAAGTTGCCAATAAAATCGGGATGAATGAATTCAATCACCCGCCAAGAACGAATTTCTATATGAACGAGGATCCCGTCTGGCAGAAACAGGATGGAACATATTTTCCTGCAGTCAATGGTCCCATTCAGAATTTTGAGGGCATTGGGAATCTTTCTGGCGTTTATCCTCCTGATACTCAGGGTGATGTGAGTCTTGATAAATATATTCAGGTGGTCAACAGCAATTTTGCTGTCTATTCAAAAACAGGAACAGTTTTATTGGGACCTGCCGCATTAAGTACCATCTGGGCTGGTATTCCGGCTCCCTGGAATGGAAGGAATGATGGTGATCCCGTTGTCCTCTACGACCAGGCAGCGGCTCGTTGGATTATTACGCAATTTGCCCTTACCAGCAATTACTCTGTGAATGCTGAACTGGTAGCCATTTCCCAGACCAACGATCCTACTGGATCCTGGTACAGGTATGTTTTTGAAACCGGAAATAAAATGCCGGATTATCCTAAATTCGGAGTTTGGCCTGATGGATATTACATGTCGGTCAACCAGTTTATCAATAATGCTACAGCCTGGGGTGGTGTTGGTGCTTATTGTTTTGAACGCTCAAAAATGCTGACAGGTGACGCCTCTGCTCGCATGGTTTATTTTGATCTGGGAGCAACTTCAAATCCTTCCAGTATGTTACCCTCCGACTGGGATGGAACTCCAGCCCCGGTTGCCAATGAAGCCAATTATTTTACTTATTTTGACGATTGGTCTTCTCCTCCGAATGGTTATCTGAAAATTTGGCAATTTCATGTTGACTGGACAAATACTGCCAACTCAACCTTTGCTGAATCCACAAGTCTTACTACTGCCACTTTTGATTCTGAAATCTGTACTGCTACCAGGGGAAGATGTATTCCTCAGCCGAGTACTACAGTGAAACTGGAATCATTGTCAGACCGCCTGATGTTCCGCCTTCAATACAGGAATTTCGGCACTTACCGGAGCATGGTAACGAATCACACTGTGGACATTGGTTCCGGGCAGGCGGGAATCCGCTGGTATGAACTTCGTAATACAGGTAGTTCATGGTCTATTTATCAGCAGGGTACCTATGCTCCTGATGCTTCTCATCGCTGGGTTGGCAGTGTTGCCATGAATGGTAATGGAGATATTGCCCTTGGTTATTCAGTTTCAGCCAGTACTTCCGTTTATCCCAGCATTCGCTATACCGGACGTAGATACAGTGATCCCCTGGGACAAATGACAGTTGCAGAGCAGACCATAAAAGATGGTACCGGTTCTCAAACCGGTTCATCTGCCCGTTGGGGCGACTATAGCGGGATGTCGGTAGATCCGACAGATGATCTCACTTTCTGGTTTACTACAGAATATATTCAGACGACAGGAACTGCCAGCTGGCAAACACGTATTGCATCTTTCAAATTCACCAATAATCCTTCTGTCACCACCCTGGCTGCAACCGGTGTAACCGGAACTGCAGCAACGCTGAACGGAACCATCAATCCCAACGGATTGGCCAGTACTTATTATTTTCAATGGGGCACTACGGTGAGCTATGGAAATACCACGACTACTTTAAGTGCCGGGTCGGGGACCAGCAATATTGCCGTGAGCGCCAATATTGGAGGACTTACGGCAGGTACCACTTACCATTTCAGACTGGTCGGGGTGAACAGTGATGGAACTACCAATGGTAATGATATGACGGTTACTCCTGGTGCTGCGGGAGTGACAACCACGGCGGCCTCTGCCATAACCCTGACAACTGCAACCTCAGGAGGCAGTGTCTTGTATGATGGAGGATATACGGTCACCGCACGCGGGGTGTGCTGGGGTACAGCCGCAAACCCGACAATCAGCGGAAACCATACAACAGATGGATCCGGAGTAGGAACCTTTATCAGCTCCCTCACCGGTCTTACCTCCAATACGACTTACCATGTAAGGGCATACGCGACAAATACAAATGGAACCTTCTACGGGAATGATATTACTTTCACTACCCTTTGTGGTATTTATACCCTGCCGTTCAATGAATCATTTACAACAGCCAGCATACCGGGATGCTGGTCACAGGTTGATCATCAGAGCAATGGGCAAATCTGGCAATTTGGTGTGATCACTGGGCAATCACCAAATCCGAATCTCACTGGAAATTATGCCTACCTGAACAGCGATGCATATGGCTCCGGAAATTCACAAAATGCAGATTTGCTGACCCCGCTTTTAAACTTATCTGCCTACACTGCAGTAAACTTGCAGTTTAAACATTATTTTCTTTCATGGTCAGGATCTTCAGGATCTCTGTCCTATAGCATTGACGGAGGAACGAACTGGACCTTAATTCAGACCTATACAACTACTTCTTCAGCCAATCCGGTTACATTCAACCAGGCTGTGAACGCCGTCGCTGGGCAGTCGCAGGTTAAATTCAAGTGGAATTATACCGGAACCTATGCTTATTACTGGGCTATCGATGACGTCCAGATCACCGGAACCGGAGGTGCGACCCTGGCTGTTACACCCTCGAACCAGAATGTTACTTCACCTGCTGGATCAACGAACTTCACGGTGACATCCAATACGAGCTGGACAGTTATCAGCGATATGACCTGGTGTACACCAACAACCTCCGGATCAGGAAATGGAACAATTGCAGCTACCTACACTGAAAATGTTTCGACCACATCACGGGTTGCTACACTGACCATTACTGTTGCCGGACTACCTCCTCAAACAGTCACTGTTACTCAGGCCGGGGCAGCACCAACACTTTCAGTCGTACCTTCGAATCAGAACGTAAATCCTCCGGGTGGTTTTGTCACTTTTAATGTAACTTCAAATACAAGCTGGACCGTATCAAGCAATATGTCATGGTGTGTTCCCAATCCGTCTTCCGGAAGCGGAAATGCTACTTTTGATGCTGTTTATGAAGAAAATACTGTAACAACTTCACGCATCGCGACCCTGACTGTTACAGTGAGTGGTCTCCCTCCGGTTACAGTGACAGTTACACAGGCAGCTGCGGCACCTGCTTTAAATGTTGAACCTTCCAACCAGAATGTTGCCGCCCAGGCTGGAAGTACGAACTTTACCGTGACTTCAAACTCCTCCTGGACAGTGACAAGTGATGCCGGGTGGTGTACGCCGACTTCTTCGGGTTACGGAAGTGGTTTGATGAATGCTACCTTCACTGAAAATGCCTCGGTCACATCTCGTATTGCAATACTTACCGTGACGGTATCGGGTTTGTCACCCATCAGCGTAACCGTTACACAGGCCGGAGCGGCAGCTACCCTGGCTGTTCAACCTGCTAATCGGAATGTGAATTCAAATGCGGGGTCGACCGACTTTTCAGTTACTTCAAATACTATCTGGTCGGCGGTAAGTGATGCTCCCTGGTGTACAATCAACGGCTCCGGGTCAGGGAACGGGACTATTCTCGCGAATTATACCGCTAATCCTACGGAAGATGAGAGAATTGCAACCATAACAGTATCCGTAACCGGACTCACTTCGATTCCTGTTACAGTCACCCAGTCTCCTTCTTCAGTTTCTGTCGGTGAGCCTAGTTCCGAAGGAATACGTATTTATCCAAATCCTGCCAGGGGTATATTCAAAGTGGTAAACGATCAAACCAGGAATATGATCCTTGAAATCAATATCCTTGATTATGCCGGAAAAGTTGTTGCCTCGAAGATTGGCAGCGGAGAAAAAGAATTTGAATTCGATCTTTCAGCATCCCCTCAGGGAGCTTACATGATGAAGATTAAAACGGAAAATAGCCTCTTGACCCGTAAACTGATGATTTCAAGGTAATCATTATAACATGATCAGGCTGAGGACCTTTTCCACTTCAAGGAAAAGGTCCTCTTTTTTTGCATCATTGGTGAAAATGTAATCTGCCAGGTTTTTGCATTCTGCCAGGTTTTGCTTGTTGGGATCGCTCGTACTCATTTCCCTCTTCTCATTCTCCAGGAAAGTCGCGTAAGAGATTTCATCGGTTTCGGATTGCCTGAGTTGAATTCGATGGTAACGTGTTTCAGGTCGGGCATCCACGGCAAACAGAAAAAAATTCCCTTTTTCTCGTAACGAAAAAACCTCCCCGGGCGTCCTGATACTCTCGATGACACAATTCTTTCCTATCTGTTCAGCTTCGAAAAACAATTGGTCAGTCACATAGGATGGCCCGTATCGGCGCCGCAATTCATTTGCGACAAGCACCATACTGTCACGGTTTTCGGGAAGCCCCTGCCGGCGTATTTCTTCCAGCAGAAAGGCCCGTACCGAAAAATGAATAAAACCTCTTTGTTCTGTCAGGTAGTCGACAATGGTTCCTTTTCCAGCACCAAGTGTTCCTGTTATTCCTACAATCAGCATATTAAATAGTAAGCTTTAAACTAATTTTAATGATCTGCATTCCCGCATCAGATCTTCCCCTGTTTTAGTCTTTCAATCCATTTCTCAGCAGTGACGGGTTCAAATTTTCTCAATCGAGTCAGCAGAACTTCTTCATCATCTTCCATGATCAGGATATTCCGGTGTTCAGGCCTGAGAAATTTTTCATCGACTGCATGATCCAGCAGGGAAAGCAAAGGGTTAAAAAACCCATGGATATTGAGTAAGCCAACAGGCTTATTGATAATTCCAAGTTGATTCCAGGTAAGTACTTCGAAAAGTTCGTCCAGGGTTCCGTAAGCACCCGGAAGGGCAATGAAGGCATCCGACAGATCTGCCATTAATGCTTTTCGTTCCTGCATTCCGCCAACAATATGCATTTCCGTTAGTCCGGCATAGGCAACCTCCTTTTCAACCAACGATTGAGGCATGACCCCAATAACTTTTCCTCCTGATTCAAGCATTGTATCAGCTAAAATACGCATCAAGCCAACATTGGCACCTCCATATACCAGGGAGATATGCTCCCTGAGAAAAAAAGTTGCCAGCCGCTCTGCCGCCTTTGAATATTCAGTATTTCCCCCGGTACTGGATCCACAAAAAACGCAAATGGTCTTAATCATTTAATTTCCTTAATTTTGTTTGAGTAATAACTTTCAAATTTACTCAGATTCTTTGACAGCATAATTCTTTTCTGATGAATAACATGTATCCTTTGAAATTCCAACCGGTATTTAAAGAAAAAATCTGGGGTGGACAAAAGATTAAAACAAGGCTGGGATTGGATTTCTCGCCTTTGCCAAACTGTGGAGAAGCCTGGGTATTATCCGGGGTGGCGGGATCACAAACCATGGTTAGCAATGGTTACCTGAAAGGAAATAATCTCAATGAAATCCTTGAAGTATATATGGATGATCTGATGGGTGAAAAAGTATTCGCCAGGTATCCGGATACTTTTCCAATCCTGGTTAAATTCATTGATGCCAACGATTATCTTTCTGTCCAGGTACATCCTGATGATGCCCTTGCCGCCCGCCGGAAGATCGGAAACGGGAAAACGGAAATGTGGTATGTCCTGGATGCCAGTCCTGAAGCCTGTCTTTATGCTGGTTTTAACCAGGAGATGAACCGTGAGCAGTACCTGAATGCGATGGGTAAAAATCAGTTAAAAAAAATACTTAACGAGGAAAAAGTTAGTCCGGGAGACGTGTTCTATATTCCAGCCGGACGTATTCATGCTCTCGGTCCTGGCATCCTGCTTGCTGAAATTCAGCAGACAGCCGATACAACATACCGGATCTTTGATTGGAACAGGGTTGATAAACAAGGGAAAAGCAGGGATTTACATACCGATCTTGCGCTTGACGCCATTGATTTTCATTTTCATGATGCTTACCGTACAAATTACCAAAAAGTTTTAAATAAACCTGTTAACCTGGTGGATACACCATGCTTCACTACCAATATCCTGGACTTTAATAAACCCCTGGAAAAGGATTATACTTTCCTGGATTCCTTTGTCCTGTATGTTTGTGTCGGAGGGAGTATGGAAATAAGGTATAACCTTGACAAAATATCTGTCAAAACGGGAGAAACGATCCTCATCCCAGCCGTTCTCGGAGATTTCTTACTTATACCCAATCCAAATTGCAGGTTACTTGAGGTTTATATCTCCTGATTTTATAATTTTGTAAGGTTATTTACTTAACAGCGCTATGAAAAAAATTTGGTTGACAGCACTTCTGCTTATCCTTATTCATGCTGGATTTGCCCAGGGAAATTTAAATCCTTTAAAGAACAAAGTAATTCCAAATGTCACTATTAAAGATATTAAGGGAGATCCTTTTAAAACGGAAAATATCAACAATGACGGGAAACCAGTGATTATCAGTTTCTGGGCAACCTGGTGTAAGCCCTGCATCAAGGAGTTAACTGCCATCAATGATGTTTATGAAGAATGGGTCAAGGAAACAGGGGTAAAGTTATATGCTGTTTCCTGTGATGACGCCCGCTCCACCCAGCAGGTCGAACCCCTGGTTAATGGAAAAGCATGGGAATACGTTGTGTTGCGCGATCCCAATGGTGACTTTAAACGTGCCATGAGTGTTGGCCCGATACCACATACTTTCCTTATCAATGGTAAAGGTGAAATAGTATGGCAGCATACTTCCTTTGCTGAAGGCAGCGAACTTGATCTGATTGAACTGGTCAGAAAGCTGAATAGGGGAGAAGACATTAAATAATCCAAAAAGAATATATCTTGAAAAAGTTTACCCGCCTTTTTATCCGACTGGCCCTCCCTTGTCTGTTTATGCCTTTGGCATCCCTCGGCCAGGATATTTTAAAAAATAGCAGTGTTAGCGGTAGTTTTCAGACCGATGCCGCATATTATCTGAACGACTCAAAAATGGGTATCACTGATTCCACACTCGACGGGAAGTATATCCGTATGAATGGATTCATGGAAGTAAATTATACACTGGGGAACTTTACTGCTGGTATGAGATTTGAAGCCTATCTTCCTCCCCTCATCGGATACGATATCCAGTACGATGGTTTAGGAGTTCCTTATTGGTTCGTCAGATATAAGACGGATATGATTGATATTACTGCTGGGAATTTTTATGAGCAGTTTGGTAACGGAATGATGTTCAGGACATATCAGGAGTGGACGCTGGGTTATGATAATTCACTCCGGGGGTTAAGGGTGAAATTCATGCCAATCAATGGGATTACCCTCAAAGGGGTTTATGGAGTACAGCGTAATTACTGGGTCCCCTATAAAGATAATAACCGGGGTATCGTCAAAGGATTCGATGCTGATTTTTATCTGAACGATATGTTTCCCAGCCTGTCCGGCTCAAAAGTAAAACTGACATTGGGGGGCAGCTTTGTGAGCGATTACCAGAAAGGGAAATACACCAGTTTTGTTGAAAATCATCAATTATATACCCTGAAACTTCCTGAGAATGTAGCCACATACGGCGGACGAGTAAATCTGAATATCAGTGGATTTAACCTTTATACCGAATATGCTTATAAGATCAATGATCCTTCGGCCATGAATAATTATATCTACAAGAATGGAGATGCCTTGTTTGCAAGTATGTCATATTCTACCAAAGGACTCGGAGTTTCGCTGATGGCAAAACGTATCGATAACATGAGTTATAAATCTGATCGTACTGTTACCAACAATGCCCTGGATATTAACTATCTCCCTTCTGTGACCACCGAACACTCCTATGCTCTGTCTGCCATGTATCCTTATGCCACACAGCCTACAGGTGAATTTGGTTTCGCCGGCAGCCTGACACTTAAAATTAAAAAGAATTCGAAAATCGGCGGAAAAACAGGACTGAATATCAGTGCTAATTTTTCACAGGTTAACGGGATCAGCAAGACGGCATTGAATGATTCGACCATCGTCGGACAAACAGGAACCTTAGGCTATAAATCTTCATTTTTTAAAATCGGAAAAGAGGTTTATTATCAGGACGCCAATTTAGAAGTTACCAAGAAATTCGGAAAAAAATGGAAAGGTATTTTTGCCTATTATTACATCACTTACAATAAGGATGTGGTGGAAGGACATAACCAGGAATACGGTACCATATATTCCAATACCGGAGTCGTCGACCTGACCTATAATATAACTAAAAAATACTCCCTGAGGGGTGAACTCCAGGGATTGTTTACCAAGCAGGATAAAGGTAACTGGGTTGCAGGGTTACTGGAGCTTACCATCTCACCACAATGGTTTTTTTCTGTTCAGGACCAATGGAATTTCGGAAATTCGGTAGCCTCTCAGCAGCTTCATTATTATCTCGTAAGTGCTGGATTTATCCATAATACAACCCGAATTGCCTTGTCGTATGGAAGACAGCGCGAAGGAATACTTTGCGTGGGAGGTGTCTGCAGGTATGTTCCGGCTTCAACCGGGATGACCCTTACAATTACAAGCAGTTTTTAATGATCCGTAATTCAAACATAAAATGAAAATATTCAAACAGATTTTTTTCTTTTTTTCATTGATTACCATTTGCGCATTCCAGTCCTGTGATAAATTGGAAGAACCTTATACCGAAATTCAACCGGCCGGAGGAGATACCAATATGAGGATGGTCATCATTGAAGACTATACGGGGCATAAATGTGTTAATTGTCCGGGTGCAGCACTAATTGCACGTGACCTTGAAGAAATTTATACAGGGCAGGTGATGGTCGTGGCCGTTCATGCCACCTATTTTGCCACTCCCGATCAGACTGGTGAATTTACAGCCGACTATACCACTGAAGCTGGTAATACCTGGAGCAGCTATTACCAGATCGAGTCTGCTCCTTACGGCTTGATCAACCGGCGGTACTATTCCGGTAACCATACTTATCTCAACCCGAAATACTGGGGAAATGCAGTGGAGGATTTTGTTGAACTGCCCAAAGTTGCCATAATGAGCATGAATAATAGTTATGATGATGCATCCAGAATGCTGGTCACAAAAATCGATACCAGATTTTTGGAAAAAATTACCGGATCTGTAAATCTGACAGTATGTATCCTTGAAGACAGTATTGTTTCTCCGCAAAAAAACAACGATCCCCTGGTCGGACCCGTACCGGTCATTGAGCATTATATTTACATGGATATGTTAAGGGATAATGTCAGCAGTATTTGGGGTGATGAACTTTCCACTTCTGCGGATGTCAATGTAGCTGTGTCTAAAACCTATTCCTTTCACATGAATGAAGCCTGGGTTGCAGAACATTGCTCTGTACTGGCATACATTTCAGATGCAACGACCAATGAAATTTTACACGCCGTAAAGAAGAAGGTTGATCCGGTTAATTACTAGATCAATTATTTCTGGATGATGATTTTCCTCGTTAATGTGGATTCATCCGTTTTGACCTTAAGAAAATACATCCCTGCCGGTAATTTTGTCAAGTTAACAGCCCGGTCAAGATTACGGGTTATACTCACCTGAAATTCTTGGTAAACAGGATTCCCAACCATGTCGAGTATCTGTATGTTAAACAGGTTTTCCTTCTCCGCATGAAGATTAAGCATAAACGCTCCCTTATTTGGATTTGGTACAACGGTACATATAAATCCATCAGTTTTTTCATGGATGGCAGATGCAAAATCCACCTGAATGTAAGCAGTTTTCAATAAAACATTACTATTGATCCCATTGCCAGCTGTCAGTTCCACATCAAAAATTCCGACAGAATCGTAAACGACCAAAGGATTCTGCTCAGTTGATGTAGAAGGATTCCCGCCCGGGAAACTCCATGCCCATGAAGTCACACCCCCGGTCGACATATCCGTAAATTGTATGGTTTCACCTTTGGTAATGCTGGAGTCGGAAGCTACGAATGCTATTGCAACAGCCTGAGCTGTAATTACCGGTATCTCGGTGATATATGGAATGTTGTTGTATGAAGTAACGACAAGCTGCAGGGTGTCTCCATCGTTCAGAGGGCCAGGGAAACTAAGTTCACACAATCCTCCGTAAATAAGTCCGGTAGCAAAGATGGTATCGCTCAAAGTGGCCGTAACACGAGCACCTTCAAGATTACAATTAACTGCAATGGAAGTGGCTTCAACAGATAAAACGGAATTATGAGTAACAATAAGTGTATCGGGATTAGTAGTTCTTACTGTCAGTGACGGATCTCCGAAAATTGTCCAGGTATCCGACATATTTCTTCCATCAGCACCGTAGGCATCCATCATTTTCATGCATCCATTCATGGAAAGCCCGCCAAATGTATGTTTTATATTGTCAGGGTAGGTTTCTGCAAGAATAGCTACCATGGCATCCTGACCTTCCATGGGAGGATCCCAGCTCTGGTTAATCGTGGAGCCAAGGAAGGCAACAGCGCCAGTAGGCTCGTTTTCTTTTGAAGCTCTTAACCAGGCTTCTGCAAAACAGGTTCCATTATTAAACTGACCATTCACACAAGCCACAGACCAGATAAATGGAAGTTTCCCCTGATTGGTCAGGTTATTGACATTGGAATTGCTGAATCCTGTTGTCCCCCAGGAAGTCTGCGAACCATGGCCACAATATACAATAAGGCCAGATCCTTCATTTACTGCTGTGGTCACTTTGGAGGCATTTGGATTACCTGGCTCGTCATTTCCTCCCTGAGAGCCATCGAATAATTCAGGGTTCCAAGTGTAGGTATAGGAAAGAAGCTGAGTTTGAAGATTACGGATATGTTCGAAATCGTCTTCATTATCATCACCGGGTCCCTGATCAGAACCTATCCCGATAACCGTGGTATACCAGTCATCCAGGCGAAGTTGGGGATCTTTCTCATAGTTGATGGTACGCTGAACCTGAGTCTGGACATGGGCAGTGTTTTCGGCAGAAAAGCGACCGATATAAACTTCCGGATAATGATCATTTCCCGTGATGTAGCCGTAAGCATTGTCGGAAGGTCCCCCCAGACTACCTCCGGTATTGGTTGGAATCTGAGCAGCATCCCCGACAAGGAGTACAAAACTCAATCCTTTTTCAGTATAATAATCGGCAATATATGTTTTTATTGCGCTTGCAGATGTTCCGATAGTCGACACATCCACCATTTCAGTCGGATACCCGATGGCATTCTTCCAGTCTACATAGGGTTGCATGGTTTCCATGAAGGGGCCATGACTGATGACGAGGATCCTTCCATATTCACCCAGTGGCGTGTAAGCGGCACGGTTGAAATTCAGGAACTGATGGGTATAAACAGGACGGAAAGAACTATTGATCTTCAAATCCTGATCTTTCCTGTAAAATTGATTTACCCCGGATGCGGTCGCTGAGTATAACTCAATGGTAAGATCATAATACACCCTTAGTTTTTTACTTACCGGATTATATTGAAAAGGATAGGCAATTAAGGTTTGTCCCCTCAAATCTCTGACGATATAAGGTTCTCTTGTCCCTGAAAGGCTTCCGGGAAAGAAAAGATCTGATTGATAAACCTTCCCATAAGTATATGGAACCGAAGCCGGATCCACCTCACGGGAAATTACTCCTTTGGATGGAGCAAGTTCAATATTCTCAAAGTCCCTGTAACTGGACGACAATACCCGGCAATCCATTCCTGCAAGGTCAGGGATGATCAGGGAAGTAGTCATCTTAGGAACATCCGGAGCTCCGGCCTCCTGAATCGGGCTTGATCCCTCGAGGAAAATAATATTGGCAGATCCTTTTGGAGTCTCCACTTCTCTCATATGGAAACCATCGAGGGTAAACCTGACTACCGAATGGTTGATGTCGGAAGAAACCAGGCTTATTGCCGCGGGAGCCGGGACAGAAGTTCTGATTTCCACCCATTTTGCACCGAATCCTGTAACAACAATGAACAGGAGGATAAATGATCCAAGGATTTTTTTCATGACCGTTTATTTTTTATTTAGAGACCAATATTTTCTTGATAAGGTTGTATGAGGTGGTTTGAATTTTGCAGAAATAGAAACCGGGCATCAGATCGCTGGCGTTAACTTTCATCTTGTAATCGCCTGAAACCTGACTCCCCTGATCGTATAAAACACGGATTTCTTTTCCCAGTCCATCAAGGAGACTGATCCTGACCATTCCGGTAGTATTCACAGGATAAGAAATAGTGAATTCATCCTTGAATGGATTTGGAAATACGGATACCTCGTCGTTTTCTGAAAGATCCTTTGTGGCGGTAAAATAATAGGGTATCATATTGGATGGCAGTGAACTGCAAACGAAGGCCGTATTGCTTATGACAGTATAATAATCACCGCTTTCAAGAGGTTTGTAGGAAAAGCCATTGGCAAAGGGAATCATCACCCCATAACGGTACCATTGATTTCCCTCGGTAATATTTGAAACCAGTGAATCTCCCTGAATGGCAATAACAGGTGTAAGCGGACGGGCATTGACCACAATTGACTTCGGGGTAGCAGTAACACTATGCGCCCCATCATTGACTGTAACGGTATAAACCATGCTTTCTTGCGGTACGGCGATGGGATTTGGACTGTTGGGATCATCCAGGTAGGTAGCAGGAATCCATTCATAAGTATAGTTCCCCGATCCCCCACTGACAGTCACCGAAAGATGAGCTGTGTCATGCTGACAAAGGGTATCCGGAGTGATCTCGACAGACACGAGAAATGGAACGATTGGAATACTGTCAATCACCGGGCGGCGGTTTTGTTTGGATAAGGCGATAAATATTTTATCAACACCGGTTACCGGCTCAAAGGTCAGATCAACAATACCGGTTGAGTCGGCACATTGGGCTGCAAGCAAAGTAGTATCATTCATGGAAAGGGCAACATAAGCCCAGGGCTCAGTGGTAATAGTCATACTGGTAATTCCTTCTTCTGCCATTTCAGGATAAATTGCGGAGATTTGCTGGGGAACGGAAAAATAGATCATCAGGGAAGGGTCACCCATGAGGTTGTAAATTTCCCAATAATATTTTTTATTGGAAGAATTAGATTGCTCAACAGCCAGGTTTCCTCCGACCATCATCTGTGCCATGGTAAGATACCATTTTGCCGTAGGTTCTCCGTGATCGTGGAAAGTAACATCATAGGCGCCTAGTTTTGCAGCATTATAGGGCGGATTGGTAGAAACGGTTTTATATCCCACACCCCACCAGTAATCTTCATCCCATAATGAATTATTTGAAGCACCGATATAACCGATCGCACCCTTGTGGGAAGCACGGGTAATTTCTTCTCCAAAACAGTTCTGGGTAAAAGTGGATGTTACACAGCAATTACCTACCATCAGGGGATATTTATGATTGTTCTGAAGGGCGGCAATATGACCGTTATTAAAAGCAGGATCTGACCAGCCATCAACTCCTCCGTGGGCGGTATAATTGGCATAGGCAACTCCATTGGAGACATCAGCCCTGATCATCTGTGAATAATTTTGCCCGGAAGGCTGAGGCTGGAGGTAGGTATGCGAAAGCAGTCCATGTGCGGAATTAAAATAATTGTTGGTGCCATAGTTGATCTGCCCGTTGCCATAGGTTAATCCATTGCCGCCGGCATCATATCCGGCTACCATGACGACTTCATTCAGGAATGAATCATCCGGGAAAAGGTATTGTTCGTATTCAAGGGTTTTATCAATATAGGACTGTAATTGTGTTTGATTGGTAGCAGAAAACCTTCCGTAAAATGCTTCTGGGATATTATCGCCCGTGTATTCACAATACCTCAGATCGGTCGGCTGTCCGCTGTTTGAAGAAGGAGGAACCTGGGCGACATCGCCAACGATAAGAACAAAAGATTGCGGATTATATCCGGCAGGTGGATTGTCGTACAAATTATGTAAATAACTCTTGATAGTTGCAGCGGTCGAACCAACATTGGGGTTATCGGTATAGGCCTGAATAACTTTAAACCCTTTTTTAATTTTCCATTTCACGAAGCGCTGCAGAGAGTCTCTGAACATGGGAGGAGCAACAATGACATAGGTTACCGGGCTGTCGGTAATGATGGAGTCGGTGGGTGGACTGTAATTGGGAAACTGATTGAAAAGACCGCTGAAATACATCGAGTTGTATTTTTGTTTCATCAGCCTTGTTGCATTAAGATCAGCATTTTTAAAAATAATGGTGGCCTCAATATTTTCATATATCCTGATAGAATTCAAAACAGGATTATACTGCACTGGGGCCAGGTCGATTCTTGCCAGGCGCACGGATCGCATAATTCCGACCGGACTTACTTGTACCAGTTCATTGCCAAGCCATTGGTTGAGATGATAGGTATGCTCATTAACAACAAATGGAATTTTATCCGGATCGGTAACAGCTTTTGAAACAGAAGCCTGGGCAGGAATAAGCGGGAATTGTATTCCAAGTGCAGTAAGGTTGTACTCCTTATACTCCTGACGGGTAATGATTACTTCAAAATCAGCATTGACCGGCACCTCGATTAATCTTCCGAATTCGGGAAGGGCAGGATCCCCAACCAGCTTACTTTTTCCATAATTCTCAAGCAGAAGTTCAGTGAAAGTACCTTTACGGGTGATAACGTCGCGAAAATTGATCGATGAAATCTGGCTTGAAATGGAAACCTGCAAGCTGGAACTGGCCGAGATTTCCATCCTGGTACTCCCATTATTCAAGGTGTATTCGCCTGCAAACAGTGAAAAAGAGCATAACAGCATTACAAAAAAAGAGGGTAAAGATCTTTGCATGGGATAAGTTTATTTGATATTTAATGTTGTGGTTTGTCGTATCAAAAGTACAAAAAAATGATTATCAATGAAAAAAAAGATGTTAGGTGTCAGCTTGCTTCAACGAGGCGGGTATCAATCTTACGGATGTTCAACACAGTATATATCGATGCCAGGAAGCCAATGCTGTTAACGGTCAGGAAAACATAAACGAAATCGAGTATCTGCATATGAACAGGATAAGTGTCAACGACAAAAGTGCTGTCGGGGGCTCCCATACGGATCAGCCCAAACCTGATCTGCAGCCAGCATATGATTCCACCCAGGATCAACCCGCTGACAGCTCCGGCCAGGGTGATGAGAAATCCTTCACTGAGGAAAATACGTTGTATCATTTTCCGTCCTGCCCCAAGGCTTTGAAGTATCACGATGTCCTTTTTCTTATCAAGAATCAGCATGGACAGAGAACCCACCATATTAAATGTGGCGACAATCAGGATAAAAGTCAGGATAAGAAAAATGGCCCATTTCTCAGACTTCATGATATTAAAAAGTAATTCCTGCTGCTGGAAACGGTTTTTCACCTTGAAATTATTGCCCAGAATATGCTGGATAGATTCCTGGATCTTTTTAGCATCAGATTTTTTATCCAGGCTCACTTCCAAGGAAGTGACCTGGGTATCGTATTCCAGGAGGCGCCTCACAAACCGAAGGGGAAGCAGCACATATTTCACATCATAATCCTGCTGGATAGAAAAAAAGCCAGCCGGGAAAATGGGTTCCTCAATGAAAGCACTTTCAATTCCGCCTGAGAAAGAAGCAGTACGTCGGGGAACAAAGACCGAGATCGGATTCAGGTAATCCTTCAGATTGGCTCCCAGGTAATAAGCAACTCCATATCCGAGCACAGCATAATCTTTTTCCCCGTCTTCCAGCATGAATCTCCCTTCCGACATCATCGTATCGATTCCGCTTGAGTTGCAAAATTCCGGACCAACCCCTTTGATAGTAACTACTGTCTGTTTGTCCTTGTACCGAAGCAAAGCATTTTCTTCGATGACCTGGGTCAGGGATACGATACCGGGAATCTGACGGATCTGTTCGAGAGGAATAGAAGGGAGGGTAAATGTTTTTCCTTCCTTGACAGAAATCACCAGGTCCGGATTAAAGGAATTAAACAGGGAAATAACAAGTTTTTCAAATCCATTGAAAACAGAAAGGACGATGATCAGGGCCATGGTGCCGATCATTACACCAAGTACGGATATCCCTGAAATAATATTAATAATGTTATGGGATTTCCTGGAAATGAGGTACCGCCGGGCTATGTACAGGGAAAAATTCATCACTTCCAGGCTTTTACCAGTAAGCCGGTGCCAAGGGCATGATGCATCCTGGTATCGAGATAATTTAAAAGTAATGCCAGCGGATAAGTGAGAAGATAGTAAAACGGCAGCAAGATGAAAAAGGCCCTGGAAACGTTAAGCATCTGAATGGGATACTTCATCGATAACCGCCATCCCATTTGTCCCGGTTTTCCATAAGTAAACCTGGCTTCGGTTCTGAAGAATCCTGCCTGCTTCAGTTTTTCCTGGATTTCAGTAATATTATACCCATCCCTTACATGTTCATCAATGAAAGATTCCTCATCAGCATGGTCATGAACACCAGAACCTCCCTGATCTGATGGTGTGGAAATCATCAGCATTCCACCCTGGGTAAGGGAATCAAAGAAATTACGGAAGACCAGTTCATCGTCATGAATATGTTCCATGACATCTACCGAAAGGATGAAATCGAATTTATCGGGTTTGGAAAACTTTGTCAGATCAGCCTTTTCAAACATCACATTGGAGCGTTTCATGCGGGTAAAAAAAACTGTACAATCGGCAATTTGCTCCTCTTTGACATCAACGGCATCCACGAACCATTTTGGACTTAATCCCGACAGGAAATAAGTGTACTGTCCGAATCCGGAGCCTGCATCCAGTATGGCAAAACGGGATTCTTTATTCAGTTTGCGCTCGGCGATCCAAAGTTTAATTTCTCTTTTAACATGCCAGGCCCGTAACAGGAGAAGATCAAGAAGGTGATAGAAAATTTTTCTCAAAACCGGAGTCCGGTTAAAAACAATGCCCAGATTCCTCTTTATCGGATCATATTCCATAAAACACTTATTAACTCACCAACTCACCAACTCACCAACTCGCTAACTATTTAACAACTGGTCAATATTGTCAATATAATCCAGCGAATCATCCAGTAAAAACTGAAGATCCGGAATGATTCGCAACTGATTATGTACGCGTTTCCCGAGATGATGCCGGATGTCTTTGGTGTGTTTGCGGATGTTATCAAGTAAAACTTGCTTGTCTTTGGTGGCGAACAGACTTAGATGTATCCTGGCCAAGGAAAGATCGCTGGTAATCGTTGCTTTTGTTACCGTTACCAATGCTCCCATGCAGATCCCCTGACATTCCTGCTGAAGAACAAGCCCCATCTCCTTCTGGATCAGGCGGGATATTTTTTGCTGACGGGTTAATTCCATGATGCAAATTTAGGAAAATCAATGATCCGGTTCATATTTAAATTTTATCTTTGCACAGATGAAAAACCTGATCAAAGTTCTTCGGTATGCAATACCTTATTGGGGGAATGCTTTCCTGAATATCCTGTTTAATATACTGTCGGTACTCTTCTCCCTGGTCTCGTTTACCCTGTTCATTCCGGTTATCGACATGCTTTTTCAGCGGACGAAACGTCCGGTAGCACCTCCTCCTTTGGATTTTACTGACTTTCAGACCATCAGCGGAGATTCAATTCGCGAAAACTTCTATTATACCTTCGGGAAGATGATCGACGTCTATGGCGAAAAAAAAATGCTTATTTATATCGGGATTGCAGTTATCGCCCTCTTTTTCCTGAGAAATCTCTTTCGTTACCTGGCCATGTTCTTTCTTGCCGAAGTTCGTAACGGGGTGGTGAGAGATATCAGGAATAAGTTGTACAATAAGGTTCTCATCCTTCCATTGTCTTATTTCAACGATCAGCGCAAGGGAGATATTATGGCGAGAATGACTACGGATGTTCAGGAAATTGAATGGTCCATCATGAGTTCGTTGGAAATGATATTCCGGGATCCCATACAGATCATTTTTTATCTGATCACCCTGTTTGTGATCAGCCCTACCCTGACACTTTATGTTCTGATCATACTTCCGGTTAGTGCTTTTTTTATTGGCCGAATCGGGAAGAGCCTGAAGCGCAGTTCTATCAAAGGACAGAAAAAAATGGGTATCCTGTTATCCATGATCGAAGAGACCATTTCAGGGCTACGCATTATTAAAGCTTTTAATGCGATTGATTTTGCTGATCAGCGTTTTCAGAAAACGAATCACGATTATTCCCGGTTGATGGTCAGCCTTTACCGGAAACGCGATCTTGCATCTCCTCTCAGTGAGTTTTTAGGTGCTGTTGTTCTGACCGCTGTATTATGGTATGGGGGGCAATTGGTATTCACTCCTGGAAATCTCCTCAGCGCTTCAGTGTTCCTGGTCTACCTTGTCATTTTCTCTCAGGTAATTCCCCCGGCCAAGTCCATTACCCAGGCATTTTATAATATTCAGAAGGGCGCTGCTTCCGTAGAGCGCATCGAACAGGTCCTGAATGAACCAGAAGTCATCATCGAAAAACCTGATGCCATCTCAAAAACGGATTTTCTTCAACAGATAGAATACAGGGATGTCTGCTTCTCCTATGTGGAAGAACCCGTGCTGCGTTCAGTCAACCTGGTCATACCAAAGGGAAGAACCATCGCGGTTGTCGGTCCGTCGGGTGGTGGAAAATCGACGATGGTGGATTTGCTTCCGAGGTTTTATGATTGTGTTCAAGGAGAGATCAGGATTGACGGACACCCCATCCGTGACCTGAAAATTAATGACCTGAGAGGACTCATGGGAATTGTTTCCCAGGAAACCATATTGTTCAATGATACTGTTTTCAATAACATCGCTTTTGGCATGAGCAAAGCCACGGAAAAGGAAGTTATTTCGGCTGCCAAAGTGGCCAATGCCCATGAGTTTATTGAAAAAATGCCGCTGGGTTATGCTACCAATATTGGCGACCGTGGCACAAAACTATCCGGTGGACAGCGGCAGCGGCTCAGCATCGCCCGGGCTGTATTGAAAAATCCTCCCATCCTTATCCTTGATGAGGCCACATCAGCCCTGGATACTGAATCGGAAAGGCTTGTCCAGCAGGCCCTTGAAAACCTGATGAAAAACCGTACCTCCATCGTAATCGCCCATCGTCTTTCTACCATTCAATTCGCGGATGAAATTATCGTGATGCAGAATGGAGAACTGGTCGAAAGAGGTACCCACCCTGACCTTTTGGAAAAGAATGGTGTTTACCGGAAACTATATGAGTTGCAATCCTTTGTTTAATGACCTATGACGGAAAAAGTGAAAGGACGGCTGGTTCTGCTGTTGGTTTATTTGATCGCCTTCGGACTTGCATTTTATGTGAGTTCAGTGAATGATTATTCTCTCTTGCTGAAGGCCTTACTTGCTATCGGATTGGCTGTCACTATTATTTTTCTGGGATCGGTTGATTTTAATAATTCAAGTGTATTCGATCCATACTGGAGCGTGGCGCCGGTTCTGTTTACAGTATATTTTTGGGTCCTGGGTTCCGGGCAGGGGCCCGGATACTGGTCGCTGGTTGGAGGGGGTTGGTCTGGAATTGCTTTTGATTGGACATTGGTGACCGGACATTGGTTTGATTTTACCCGCAAATTTATTCTGCTGTTACTGACCCTGATGTATGGGATCCGCCTGACTTGGAATTTTCTCAGGGGCTGGAGCGGGTTGAAACATGAAGACTGGCGTTACATTGATTTCCGGAAGAAATCAGGGAAAGCTTATTGGATGATCAGTTATCTTGGAATTCATTTATTTCCGGCCCTGATCGTTTTCGGGGGTAGTTTATCGATCTGGGTGACCGTCAGCCAGGGGATTTATCCTTTCGGAGTTATGGATGTTCTCGCTGTTTCCCTGACTGGATTTGCCATATGGCTAGAAGCAAATGCCGATCGTCAACTTCGCCGGTTTATCTTGCAGAATAAGGAAGCCGGAAAAACTATGGATCTTGGATTATGGAGTGTAAGCAGACATCCGAACTACCTGGGAGAAATCAGTTTCTGGTGGGGTTTATACCTTTTTTCCCTGGCCGCTAATCCATCTTTCTGGTGGGTTATCATAGGACCTGCTGCCATCACACTGATGTTTGTTTTCATCAGTATTCCCTTGATCGAAAAAAGAATGCTTGTAAGCAAGAAAGATTATGCTGACTACCGGAAAAGAGTACCCATGCTGGTTCCCTTTAAATTTCGGCCATTTTAACCAGGATAGCCTCCAATTTGTTCTTCATCAGTCGGGTCCTGCAATTAAAATTATTTATAATCAGGGAAAAAATAAGCCGTTGCCCGGAAACAGTATGTACATAACCCGCGAAACTCTTTACTTTCGAGATGGTTCCTGTTTTTGCCCTTACACGGCCCTGGGCTGAAGTTCCCTTCATGGCTTTGTGCAAAGTTCCGCTCATTCCGGCCAGTGGAAGGGATTCATAAAACTGCCGGAAATAGGGAGAACGCTGCATGATATATAAGGCATCCACCAGTTGTTTTGGGGAAACTGCATTGTTGCGTGATAATCCGTTTCCATCATAGAAGTACATGCCCCGGGTATCCAGGCCTTTATCATTCCAGAATTGTAAAATCGCCCTGGCTCCGGCAGTAGTAGTGGCTTTCTGATTAACTTTTCCGCCGATTTTCCGGAGCATCTTGGAAGATCTCCAGTTCACACTCATCTGGTTGGTAATCATGACTTCCTTGATAATATCGTCTCCTAAAATCTCAAGGGCTGGTCCGGTGACAAATAATTTCAGGGTGGAGGCTGGAATGAGGAGCCGTTTGGGATTATTTTCTGCAACTACCAGGGGATCTTTTTCAGTACAATCGATAATCAGGTAACCAAGTTGTGCCCCCTTCAGGCAAGGATCGGCCTTGAGATCATCCAAGGCTTCAAGCAATGCCTGGAATGAAATATTTTTCTCCTTTTGAATTTCCTGTATCGTACGTCTTGTTTTTTTTTCCTTCTCCGGATTATTCTCACCACAAGAAAAAAAGATAAACAAAAATGTGAAAATAATAACAAAAGAAAATTTCATAAACAGGAAAGCAGATTCCGGGCAAAGATCGTAAAAATTGAATATGTTTTGTTTTTCACAAACAGATTTTTTTTAACTTCGTTGTTTAGAATCAGATTAAATAATGTTTTTTAAATGATTAAAAAAGTGCTGGTTGCCAATAGGGGCGAGATCGCTGTCAGGGTGATGCGGTCATGCCGGGAGTTAGGATTGATCACCGTCGGGGTTTTCTCAGAAGCTGACCGGAAAGCCATGCATGTGCGGTATTCGGATGAAGCATACTATATCGGACCATCTCCCTCCCGTGAAAGTTATCTGAACATGGATGCCATCCTGGATGCAGCGAAAAAATCAGGTGCGGATGCCATACATCCGGGTTATGGATTTTTATCCGAAAATGCTGCCTTCTCAGAGCGATGCATGCGGGAAGGGATAAAATTTATCGGACCTGGTCCCTATGCCATTTCCACCATGGGAGATAAGATTACTGCGCGGAAAACCATGACCCTGGCAGGTGTACCGGTAGTTCCAGGCACAGAAGATAAAATCAGCAGTGAAAAGGATGCAGAAGAAATAGTTGAGAAAATAGGTCTTCCGGTGATGATCAAAGCTTCTGCCGGAGGAGGTGGGAAAGGAATGCGTCTGGTGAAAAAAACCGAGGAGCTGATCCCGATGTTCAGAATGGCCAAATCTGAAGCTCTCAATGCATTCGGAGATGATTCTGTTTACATCGAAAAATATATCGAATCTCCTCATCATATTGAATTTCAGATATTGGCTGACCAGCATCAGAACGTGGTTCACCTTTTTGAACGGGAATGCTCCATTCAACGTCGTCACCAAAAAGTGATCGAGGAAACGCCATCCCCCTTAATGACCCCTGAACTCCGCAGGGAAATGGGGGAGAAAGCAGTGGCAGCTGCCCGGGCTGTTAATTATGAAGGAGCCGGAACCATCGAATTTATCGTTTCCGATAACCTGGAATATTTTTTCCTTGAAATGAATACCCGGCTTCAGGTTGAGCACCCGGTTACCGAGAGGGTGGTCGGCGTAGACCTGGTGAAGGAACAGATCAACATTGCCAATGGAGAGGTCCTTTCTTTCCGGCAGGAGGAACTTCATCAACATGGTCATGCCATCCAATGCCGTATTTATGCGGAGGACCCGGACAATAATTTCATGCCAAATCCGGGAGTGATCAAACATATTACTGAACCTCTCGGACTGGGTGTGAGGTATGATGGTTACGTTTATGAAGGTTACGAGATCCCGATATACTATGATCCCATGATTTCCAAACTGATAACCTGGGGAAAATCACGGATGGAAGCCATTGCCCGTATGCGGAGGGCGCTCTATGAATATAAAATTACCGGAGTAAAGACTTCCATCAAATTCCTGGAAAGGATCATGGATGCTCCTGCATTCATTGATGGCAAATACAATACGCATTTCATTGAAGAAAATGCAAATCATCTTTTTATCACTAAACTCTGTGGGACAGAATGTGAAGACATGGCCATGATAGCCGCCTTCATCGATTACCTGGATAAACTGGAACAAATTCAACCTCCGAAGTATACAGAAGAACTGGGATCAAACTGGAAAGATTTTGGTCGCAAACGGAATGTCTTACGATTATAAACCTTATTATGGCATACGAAATCAGCATTGAACACCGCACCGCAACAATTGAGCTTCTGAACAGGGTTGGCACCAAAGCCCTGATCTCCGTGGATGGTAACAAATACGACATCGATATCGTGATGGTCGAGAATGGTGTTTATTCGATAATTTACAATGGCCATTCCTATAATGTTGAACTGATTGAAGGGGAGAGCAGTAAGAAATACATTGTGAACACCTTTGCCAGGACCTTTCTTACTGAGATCATCGATGCTGAATCAAAATACATCAGCAGCAGAAATAAGGGACTGGATGTGGAAAGCAGTAATCTCATCCTGTCTCCCATGCCCGGTAAAGTGATCAAAGTCCTGGTCAGTATTGGTGATGTGGTGACAATGGGTCAGACACTTGTCGTTGTTGAAGCGATGAAGATGCAAAGTGAATTCAAATCATCAGGCGAAAAAATTGTTCGTGAGATCCTCGTCAGGGAGGGAGATACTGTTAACGCACATCAGCCAATGATCAAACTGGAGGAGAAAATTTAAACGAAAATTAATGATGAAAACCCGGGAAGAATCCTATCAGATTTTTGAAGAAAAAAACAAGCAGGCTGAACTTGGCGGAGGCGCCGAGAAAATCCAGAAATTGCATAAAACTGGCAGGCAGACCGCCCGTGAGCGCATTTTTGCCTTGCTGGATGCAAATACTTTTGTGGAAATGGATAAGCTGGTCACCCATCGTTGCAATGATTTCGGGATGGAAAGCAACAAGATTCTGGGCGATGGAATGGTGACAGGGTATGGTAAAATCGATGGCCGGCAGGTATTTGTTTTTGCTCAGGATTTTACTGTTTTCGGGGGGACCATGAGCAGGGCCAATGCCGATAAAGTTATTAAAATCATGGATATGGCCATGCGGATGGGAGCCCCGCTCATTGGGCTGAACGATTCGGGAGGAGCCCGGATACAGGAAGGAGTGGAAAGCCTGGCCGGCTATGCCGATATCTTTTACCGGAATGTGCTGGCCTCCGGCGTTGTCCCTCAGATCTCGGCAATTCTTGGCCCATGTGCCGGTGGAGCCGTGTATTCCCCGGCCATCACCGACTTCATTTTTATGGTCAAGGAATCCAGTTATATGTTCGTTACCGGCCCGGAGGTCATTAAAACCGTGACTCATGAAGAAGTCACCATGGATGAACTGGGAGGAGCTATGACTCATAATGCGCGAAGTGGGGTGGCTCATTTTGCCGGCGAAAGCGATGAACAGGTGTTGATGATGATCCGTGAGCTGATGAGCTTTCTGCCTTCGAACAATATGGAGGATCCCCCGATCCAACCCTGTACGGATGATGTTATTCGACAGGATGAAAAGCTTCAGGACCTCATACCCCTTGATCCCAATAAGCCATACGACATGAAAGAACTTATCACTACTGTGGCCGACAATTATAATTTTTTCGAAGTCATGCCTCATTATGCGCCCAATATAATTACAGGGTTTGCACGATTGGGAGGGAAACCTGTGGGTATTGTCGCAAATCAACCGGCTTTTCTGGCCGGTGTACTGGATATCAATTCTTCTACGAAAGGAGCCCGCTTTGTACGTTTCTGCGATTGCTTTAACCTACCCATCATCACATTTGAAGATGTTCCCGGGTTCCTTCCCGGAACGAATCAGGAATTTGGAGGGATCATCAAGCATGGGGCAAAATTACTCTATGCGTTTTGTGAAGCCACGGTTCCAAAGATCACGGTGATAACGCGCAAAGCCTATGGTGGAGCCTATTGCGTGATGTCGAGCAAGCATATCGGCGGAGATATCAATTATGCCTTCCCATCAGCAGAAATTGCAGTGATGGGTCCGGAAGGTGCGGTAAACATCATTCACAAAGGGAAACTCAGTGAATCCGAAAGAATGGAAGCGGTCGACAATTACCGCAACACTTTTGCCAGTCCTTATAAAGCCGCTGAACTGGGATATGTTGATGAGATCATCTATCCCAGGCAAACCCGCATGAAACTGATCCAGGCGCTCGAACTTACCCAGAATAAGAGCAAAACCAATCCGCCCAAGAAGCATGGGAATATCCCGCTTTAATCATTCACAATACGGCTGATGAAGTTCTCCAGCCTGGCCTTGACATCCTGTTGGGAGCAATTAAAATTATTGATGATGATGGCAAACGCCATCGTTTTATTGTGTTTGGTCCTGACATATCCCGCCAGGCTTTTTACTCTCGACATGGTCCCGGTTTTGGCACGGAGATTTCCTTCAACAGGTGTTTCTTTGAACATTTTGCGCAAAGTCCCGCTGACTCCGGCCAGAGGTAAGGAATTATAAAAGACACTGAAATAGGGAGATTTTTGCATATGCTCCAGTACAAATACCAGTTGTCTGGCAGTGAGTGAATTGTACCTGGAAATTCCACAACCGTCGTAGATAAACAATCCGCCTGTATCCATTCCCTGGTTCTTCCAGAATTCAATAATTGCCCGGGCGCCCCCGTCATCACTTCCATTGTGGTATTTATTCAGCCCCAGGTGCTTGATCAGATGCTCGGCGAAAAAATTATTGCTTTGCTGGTTGGTAATATTGACCAGGGTAGCTACCGAAGGAGAAAATGCATGGCCAATGGATATTCTTTCCCCCCGGATTTTTTCCATACCTGCCGAATCCGAAAAATGGACGAGGTTGACTGCTTTTCCCGTTACATAAATCCCTTTCTGCTTCAGGGCAGAAATGAATGCATAACAAGCCGTTGCCGGCGGATCAGGGATAGTGCCCTGATAAGTAAATGAATTTTTTCCTTTTGGTAATCCGCCAAGGATGTGTTTATTGTTTCCATAGGGATCTCCGCTTGCATAGAGATTATCTTCCGTGATGTCAGCAGCATAAACCAGATTCTGAAATTGCATTTCAGGAATATATGGATTCATTTGTCCTTGGAGAGGGATGTAAGGTGATTTTCGTTGAATATCAGAATTCACCGCATAGATATTTCCCTCAAAACTCAATCCCGATGCAGCTGCACAATAGGCACTGTTCAGTTCTCCCCAGGTCCATGTCAGGGGGATATAAAAACGCTCAAAAATCCTAGCATCGCCGAAAACATTACCATTGATGGTATCAATTCCCAGTTCTTTTACTGCGTCTGCCCATCTGGAAAATGATTTTCCAGCGGTGAAAGTCGGATCGCCTCCTCCCCGGATAAACAAATCCCCTTTGAGTACCCTGCCGGTAATCTGCCCGCTGTATTGCAGGGAAGTGGAAAAACTTTTACTCCCCCCTATTACTTCCAGGGCTGTTGCCGTTGTAAGGATTTTAATGACTGAGGCAGGCACCAGGCTTAAATCGGCATTGATATTGGCAATGACTTTTGGCTTCCCGGGGCTTATTTCTACCATGAATAATCCGATGCCTGCATTGCGAAAACAGCTGTCACCCGCAAAACTTGCAATGGCAATCCTCAGGCTGTCTTCCCTTGCTTTTTCGATCTGCTGCTGTCGCGATAAGGACTTCTTTTGAGTTTTCTCTTTGCGATCCCTGGTACAACTATCAAGCAAGAGAAAAAAAACGAGAGAAAGGAGCAGAATAAAATACCGGTTCATGACGTTATAGGAATTGGATAATGAGCACAATGTTAAGAAAAAATCTGTAAGTTTGTAAGAACCTTAAATACCAATTTTTGATTGAAAATGTTCCCGTATAAACCATTTGTTTTAACTTTTTCTGGCGTCTTTTTTTTTCTGATCAGTTTCGGACAATCGGTTCACCCTGAAAAACCTGTCCGGCCTTTATTTTCCGCACATGATTCTATTCTGGCATCGCGAATCCCTGTGCTTGAAATTCCAGAGAATCTCCGTTCAAGGGCTATTCCTGCAGCACGAGATAATACGACACTTCCTTACTGGACCGGTATCATTGACCAGCACAATTATTATACCTGCCAGCAATTTGCCGGAGTGGCTTATGTTTTCGGTTATGAGATTAACCGCCTGAGAAACCAGCCGGGTTGGTACTGGGAACACAGGTATCCTCCACATTTTACCTGGAATTTCCTGAATTACGGGGAGCAATATGCAGGGGTTAATTTTTTCCAGAGTTTTGATTATATCCGTCAGCAAGGGCATATAACCCAACCCGATTTCGGAGTTGATACGGCCTATGGAACCCTGGGATGGGTCAATGGATATGATAAATATTTCAGGGGGATGTCGAACCGCCTGAAGAACTTTTATGCCATCAGGGTTAATAGCGAAGAGGGAATACTGACCCTGAAAACGTACCTTGCCAATCATCTTGATGGTTCAGCAACAGGAGGAATTGCATGTTTTACAACGAGTGGACAAGCCCTGTACGAAATGAAGCCTCTTCCTGCGGGAACCCCGGAAGAAGGAAAAGAAGTTCTTCTTTCCTGGGTCGCTGACCCTACCCACGGACTGACGATTGTGGGTTATAATGATTCTATCAGGTACGACCGTAACGGGGATGGCTTATATACCAATAATCTGGATATCAATGAAGATGGATTGATCAATGCCCGGGATTGGGAAATAGGTGCGTTCAGATTCGCGAATTCCTACGGTACCTGGTGGAGTGACAAAGGTCTGGCCTATGTTTTATATAGCGCCATGGCCAATAATTACGGGGCAGGTGGGGTTTACAACAACTCCGTTTACGTGGTTGAGGCCGATACGGCATATCACCCGATGCTAACCATAAAAGTTTGTCTGGCTTTTAATCAGCGTGACAAGATCCGGCTCCTGGCCGGCATCAGTACGGATACCAGCCTTCAGATGCCGGAACACTGGATGGATTTTCCTTTGTTCAATTTTCAGGGCGGATCGCATCCTATGCAGGGTTACGACAGCATTCCGGGAGCAGATACCCTGGAATTCGGGCTTGATATTACACCCTTGCTTAGCCATGTGAATACCGGCAGCCCGGCCAGGCTCTTTTTTATGGTTGAAGAACGGGATCAGGAGGGCAGTGCGCAAGGCAGAATTAAAAATGTAGCCTTTAACTTTTATGGAGCCCATCCGGAAACCTGCTTTATCCCGGAGCAGGATGTTCCTGTAAAAAGAAATGATATTACGGTCGTTTCAGCTATCCTGGAACCAAGCTTCGGGAAAGTTCAGATTTCCACCTCCCAACTTCCTCCCTTTACACAAGGCCAACCATATATTACTCAGCTTCAGGCAACCAATGGGCATCCTCCTTACCACTGGTCGCTGATGGAACCGTATGAAAAAAATCAGAGCAATGCAACCCTTCCCCAGATCAGCGGGCAAAAGCTGATTCCCATCAATTATCTGCAGCCCTATGCCAAGGTTGCCCTGCCTTTCAGCTTTCCTTTTTATGGAAAAAAATATGATAGTTTGTATGTCAACTTTCTTGGATTTGTTTCTCCCGACCAGCCCTATCTGCCATTTCCCTATGTAACTGACGAGCTATCGATGCTGAAGCAGGCAAAAACGATCAGCCCTGCATTTTCGCAGGCCTATGAGTATTTTGATGAGCATGGGGATGGGATTTGGATGGAGAGCAGTTCTTCTGAAGTTGTCATCCGGTGGAAAGCTTCCCTAGACGGACTGGACACTTCTTCTGTTACGAATTTCGGACTTCGTCTTTTTCCGGATGGACGATTTGAATTTTTATATGGAAACCTCCGCCATCCCTGGAAAAAGCATGCTGTTTATTGCGGAACTTCCATGGGTGATGAGGAAAACTATCTTCTTACCCCAAGCTGGGATTTTAGCGAGTTAAACCAGAAAGCATTTGTTTTTAATCCCGTTCCCCTGCCCGGAGGAGCGATGATGAGTGAAATGGGCTTACTGGTTATTTCTCAGCTTGATTCGACGCGCATTTCCGACATTCAATTGAAGGTGACCGATGCAAATCATATTTCAGATACGCGGACTTTTCAACTTTCCGATGGACTTCTTATCCTCAGCCAGCTAATATCAGGCGATGATAACCAAATGGTCTATGGCAGGGAAGCTAAAATGAAGGTTACTTTGATAAATCAGGGGTCTGCAGCTATCCGTGATCTTGAATTGAAACTCCGTGATATCAGTCTGAAACTCGATATTTCCGACAGTACATTTCTTTTACCTAAGCTGGATCCGGGACAGACACTGACCTTCGAAAATGTTTTCGTTTTTCAACTGAAAGATCCTTTGCCGGATAAATGTGCCATTCCACTTCTTATCCTTGCCCGGACTTCTCAATTTTCAAAAGAAAAGGAATTGAATATCATTGTTGCCGCCCCAGATATTCTGGTTTCTACTCCTTACATCAGCGACGGAGCCGATCAACTCCTGCAACCGGGAGAAGTGGCCGACCTTTTAATACCGCTGAGGAATGGCGGATCAATTCCGGCTGAAAACGTATCAGCCCTGCTTTTTTGTCAGGATACTTCATTGAAGATTATCTCCGATACCGTGGTCACTTTTGAGAAACTTGCAGCCATGTCGGAGATAACAGTGAAATACCAACTGAAGGCCTCCCGATTTATTTCTCCCGGGAGTAAGATCCGCCTGCAGTTTAGTTTTGGTAATCAGGAAGAAATTAATTGTGAATATTCCTTTGAGCTTCCTGTCGGAAAGAAACCCATCGCGATCGTGAAACTTTCATCAGAAACCTCTTCGGCTGACTCCATGGCCGTGATTCTTGACAGTCTCAGGATTCCCTATGAGGTTTTTACCTCCCTGCCTGTAAACCTCTCGGATTATTCCATCCTTTTTGTGTTGCTGGGGGCTTCCAACCAGGGTTCTCATACCATTACCGGGGAAGAAGGAATGGCACTTACAGAATACCTGAACAACGGAGGTCGAATTTACATGGAAGGATATACCTGCTGGTATTACGCAAATAATTCTCCGGTACAACCCATGTTTAAATATACCAGCGCCAGGGTTCCCATTTATTATTATTATTCGGCTGCCGGATTGCCTCAAACCCTTGGCGACTCTCTCTTATTTGCCTATACGAATAAGCTGTGCTATGCAATCTTCAGCTTTCAGCCCCTTGATCAGGGTTTCGCTACCCTTATGGATGCTGCAGAACCCCCGCATCCCCTGGAAATTGCATACGACGGGGAGGTTTATAAAACGATCGGTACCATGCTTGAGTTCGGCGCTCTGAAGGATAGTATATATCCGTTTCAAACGACAAAACTGATGCAGCGATACCTTGATTTCTTCGGCCTGAATACTTCCGGTCTTTATCCTTATTTTCATGCCGGAAAAACCAGTATCTGTGTGCAGAATCCCCTTGCTTTTATCGATGATTCTTATGATGGTATTATATCCTGGCATTGGGAATTCCCGGGAGGGAACCCATCTGTATCTGACGAAAAAAACCCGGTGGTTACCTATCAGGATCCGGGCTTATACGACGTGAAACTGAGTGTTTCCAATGGAAATCAAACCATGGATTTACTGAAGGAAGAATATATCCGGGTAAATCAATGCCAGGGAATTGATGACCCGGGAACAGCGCTGAAATTTAAAATCTATCCGAATCCTGCCCGGGATAAAATTACCATCAAGATGAACCGGGAATTGAGCAGTGTGAATCTCGAAATATTTGAAATTTCCGGCCGCATTGTCATGCGCAGGAACTTCTCCAATGGATTACTCAGCAACAACTTTGATCTGGATATTTCCTCACTCAAAGCAGGAATCTATATCCTGCACCTGCAAAGCAATACAGGTATTGGCACAGGCAAACTGATCGTTAATTAATGGATACCATTCCAATGGAACAAATAAAAACCGAAATAAAACTATTGGCATCTTTGCTTCAGACTGAAGTTGTCAGCCTTCGCCGCCATTTTCATCAGTATCCTGAACTTTCCAATGAAGAGGTGGAAACTTCGGATTTCATTTGCCGGAAGCTTGATGAGTATGGGATTCCTTACTTGAAAGGAATAGCTAAAACCGGCGTTGTCGGCCTGATAAAAGGAAATGATCCTGATTCCCGCTGCATGGCACTGAGGGCCGATATGGATGCCCTCCCTGTTCAGGAAACCAACGACACCGATTATATTTCAAAGGTTCCCGGGAAAATGCATGCCTGCGGCCATGATGTTCATATGGCTTGTTTACTGGGTGCAGCCAAGATTCTCAATGAGCTTCGCAACCAGTTCCGGGGAACAGTGAAACTCATCTTTCAGCCCTCTGAAGAAACATATCCGGGTGGGGCCATTGCCATGATCAATGCGGGTGTTCTTGAAAATCCAAAACCTGAATTCGTCATCGCACAACATGTGATCAACACCCTGGAGGCCGGTGATATTGGTTTGAAGGCAGGACCTTACATGGCTTCCACCGATGAGGTATTCCTGACCGTGAAAGGGAAGGGCGGACATGCCGCAACACCTAACCTTAATGTGGATCCAATCCTGATCGCTTCGCATATCATTGTTGCGATTCAGCAGATCGTCAGCCGGCTTTCCGACCCTGTCATACCTACCGTGGTTTCTTTTGGCCGGATCCTGGGAGAAGGCCGCACAAACATCATTCCGGATGAGGTGACGATTGATGGAACCATTCGCACTTATGATGAAACATGGAGAAGGGAGATCCACCGCCAGATTGAAAAGATTTCAACTGCACTGGCCGAAGGTATGGGCGGACATTGCGGGGTGAGAATTTCTCATGGTTATCCTTATCTCCATAATGATCTTGTACTTACCTCTTCCCTTCAGGACCTGGCCGTTTCGTACCTGGGTGCCGGTCATGTCAAGACTCTTGAAAAAAGAATGACTGCGGAAGACTTTGCTTATTTTGCCGGCCGGGTGCCTTCCTGCCTCTACCGTTTGGGAACTGCAAATGCTGCCAGGGGAATTTCGTCTAATCTGCATTCTTCCACTTTCGATGTCGACGAATCCAGCCTTGAAACAGGTATTGGCCTGATGGCCTGGTTTTCCATCAACCTTCTGAAAAAATAATGAAACCGAGACGCTTAATAACCATCCTTTTTTCCGGTTTTCTTATAATTCTTCATTCCTCATTCCTCATTCCTCATTCCTTTGGCCAGGATCATCCTCCTATTACTCCTTCCCAGCTTCCCTTTCAGCAGGATGCCCCAAAACCCGGCGATGAAGAAAAGCTGGCCATGCAGTTCCTTCAGAACCGTGATTTCGAACAGGCCGCAGCCATCTACGAGCGGTTAATGGAGACAAAAACGGGACATTATTTTTATAACAACCTGTTTTATTGCCTGGTAGAGATCAGGGATTTTAAAAAAGCAGAGAAACTGGCAAAAAAGCAGATGAAAGATGATCCCCGATCATTGAAGTACCTGGTTGATATTGGCTATCTATATTTCAGGGAAGGAAATGAAGAAAAAGCCCGGAAACATTATGAGGAAGCATTGAAGAAGCTGCCGGCAGACCAGGGACAGATCAATGAAATGGCCAATGCTTTCCTGAGCAGGGGTGAAAATGAATATGCCCTCAGGACCTATGAAAAAGGTAAGCAACTAATGAATCAGGGGTATCCTTTTTCATACGAAATCGCCGCTATTTATGAACGGATGGGAGACTACCTGAAGGCGATTAACGCTTATCTTGATCTCCTCGAATCAAATCCTGCATACATGAATGTGGTTCAGGACAGGTTCCAAAACATGCTGGCCAATGATCCGGATCACATTTGGAGCGAATCTCTCAGGAAATCTTTGCTCATCATGGCGCAGAAAGAACCGGAAAAAACCTGCTATGCTGAATTGCTTTGGTGGTATTCTGTCCAGCAGAAGGATTTTAAACTTGCTTTAATTCAGGTGAAAGCACTGGACCGAAGGAATAGGGAAAACGGAGAAAGGGTATGGCAATTAGCCAGGCTGGCTGCATCGAATGAGTTTTACCAGGCGGCTGTTGAAGCATATCAGTACTTGATTGCTAAAGGTGTGAGTGGCGATTATTATGAGGCCAGCCAGCTTGAACTGATCAATACCCGCTACCTGTTGATTACTTCTCAGTTTGATCCACCCCGGAAACAACTCGATGATCTGGAAAAGGAATTTAAAGGGGTAATGCAAAAAAACGATCCGGGTGAAACGAGCATTTCCCTGATGCGTAACCTGGCTCATTTAGAGGCTTTTTATCTGGGGAAAGCAGATTCTGCGATTATATTGCTTGAAGAGGTGGTTGAAATGAACGGGATCCGGCCGGAAAATCTCGCTGATATTAAAATGGAACTCGGCGATATTCTTCTTTTCAAGGGAAATATATGGGAAGCAACCCTGCTTTATCAGCAGGTTTACCAGGATTTTAAAAATGATGCAATGGGTCAGACCGCCAAGTTTAAAAATGCCCGGCTTTCTTTTTATATCGGCGAATTTAAATGGGCCGGGGCACAACTTGATATTCTTAAAGCGGCTACCTCAAAGCTGATTGCCAATGATGCCATGGCACTTTCCCTGCTGATCACCGAAAATTATGATCCCGACAGCAATACCGTAGCCCTGGAGATGTATGCCCGGGCCGAATTACTGGATTTCAGGAATGATGAGGATAGGGCCATGCAGTCATTGGATTCGATTCAGACCTTATTCGGGGATCATCCCATCCTGGATGAAGTATTATATAAAAAAGCAGCAATTAAGCTTAAACAAAGAAAATTCAAGGATGCTGATAGTTTATTGTCACAACTTGTAACCCTCTACCCGGATGGAATTCTCGCCGATAAAGCATTGATGGAAAGAGCTGATTTGAATGACCGGACAGAAGGAGACCAGGAAAAGGCAAAACAGCTTTACCAGGAATTGCTTGAAAAGTACCCGGGAAGCATTTTTATTCCAGCCGCCCGGAAACGATTTCGGGAACTCAGGGGCGACCATTTAAATTAAACCTATGGTTACACCAAAAAAACGGCTCGGACAACATTTTCTCAGGGATGAAAACATCGCCAGGAAAATTACCGGATTTCTGAATCTGGATTATCCCCTGGTATTGGAGATTGGTCCCGGTACGGGTGTCCTGTCCAAATATTTGCTTGATCATCAAGTGTTGGACCCCTATTTCATGGAAGTCGATCATGAATCCGTCGTTTACCTCAATGAAACCTATCCTCAGATATCCGACCGCCTCATCGAAGCAGATTTCTTAACATCTGATCTCTCCGGGTTTCCCCCATCCGTCATCCCTGCCTGTCCGTCAGGCAGGAGTCATGCGTCATCCGCTATCAGCCCTCCTTTTACCATCATCGGCAACTTCCCTTACAACATTTCTACCCAGATCCTTTTTCGTGTACTGGAAAACCGCGATCGTATTCCGGAAGTCATTGGAATGTTTCAGAAGGAAGTGGCGGAACGGATTGCATCCCCCCCGGGGAATAAAACATATGGGATATTAAGCGTTTTACTTCAGGCATTTTATGATATTGATTATCTGTTTACGGTTAACGAAACGGTGTTTTATCCGCCTCCCCGCGTTAAATCGGCCGTCATCAGGCTCAGGCGGAATAAAACTCTGAAACTTGATTGCAATGAGGAAGTCTATTTCAGGGTTGTAAAAACTGCTTTTAACCAGCGCCGGAAAACCCTGAGAAATTCGCTCCGATCCCTGACAGGTTCCATAAATGCTGCAGGTGTTGAATCGCTTTCTGATTTGTTTTCATTGCGTCCCGAGCAACTCGGGGTCGATGATTTTATTCGTCTCACAAAGGCTATCTATCCGGAAGCATGAAGAAGGATCTGCCACAACCCACCATCCGGCCATGGAATTCCTGGAAGGCCAACAAGTACCTGATTCTTTTCTTTCTTTTTTTTGGCATCATCTTATATGGCAAAGCGGTGGTTTTTCATAATGCGGTGAATATGATGATTTACACCATCCTTTGCCTGCTTCTGTTCTTTGTTATGAAGCAAATGCTGCAAAGGTTCAACATTCTTTTCCCCTTCCTGATCACCCTTTTATTTATGGCACATCCGGTGCATACCGGCGTGGTGACCAGCAAGGAAGGTCGCCCGGAAATGATCGCATTTATCTGCGGGCTGGCTGCTTTATGGTTTCTGCTGCATTACGCTGAAAAAAGGAATATGAGATTTCTGGTACTGACCCTGCTGATCTTTTTTACAGGATGCCTGATTACACCGGCCATGTTACCCTTTCTCCTGATTTATCCCCTGGCTCTTTTTTTCTTTACTGACTTTTCATTTCGTCATTGTTTCCCATTGATTGCGGCCATGGTAGCCCTGGCCTTGATTGCCCGGTTCAGCCAAAGATTGCTGGAGCCGGCATTTTTATCCCTGAATATGAGTTTGTTTCCATCTTTTTTTCCGGAGGTTAAACCCAGCTTTGGCCTGAAAACCGGTCTGATGTTCCTGTTGTTTTACCTCAGGATTCTGATCTTCCCAAACCATCTTGCGAATTACAGCCAGGATGCTATTCTGATGAACTATTCTTCTGGCATACTGGCCTTCCTTTCATTCCTGATTTATACCGGTTTGCTCTTTTTTGCATTCAGGCATTACAAAGAAAAACATTTTCTTTCTTTTGCCATTTTGTATTTCCTGTCCAGTATCTTTTTATATGCCAATATATTCTTTCCAGCCTTACTTCCGAATGCAGAAAGGTCAGTGTTTACTGCATCCCTGGGATTCTGTATGATTCTGGTATATTTTATTTTTATATTATTTCAAACGGACCCCAGAAGTCTGACCATTGAAATAGATGCCAGGCTTAAAATTCTCGCGACCGTTTTTTTTATCCTTATCCCTTATATCGTGATGACCATAATTTCTTGACATCACGGAAGAAATAAAAATCACTTTTCCGGAATCGTAAAATGTTGGAAACGGGCATTTTCAGTAATCTGGAATAAGCCACGACAAAAATTATGGAACCCAGGGCATAACTGACATTTGTCGCCCACGCAGAGCCAATCCCTCCATAGCGGGGAATAAGCAGAATATTCAGGACGAAATTAATGACCAGGGCCGGAATAAAAGCAAAAATGGCGATCTGGGGTTTTCCTAATCCGGTCAGCCTGCTATTCAGGATCCTGAAACCTATCAGGATCAGAATACCCGGTAAAATAGTCTGAATCATGGGGACACTGGAGATGTACTCTTTCCCGAATATGAGCGGAACCATTACCGGAGTAATGAAAAATATAAGAATGCTGCCCAACAGTCCTATCATCAATGAAATTCTGAAAATGGAAGCAACCGTTCTGTCCATGAACTGATCCTCTTCCCTGTTGGCGCTGCGACTCAGAATGATGGTCTCAATCGCATAAGGAATGTACCATAATTGCTCAGCAATCTGGGTCGCAAGGGAGTAGAAGCCGACCTCTTCAAGGTTGGACAATTTTTTCAGCATAAGGATGTCCAGCCGGTAATTCAGTTGCATGATAAAAATAGCAATGGCATTTACCAGTCCGAGTTTGATCATGCTTTTCATGATGGGTTCATGGTACTTCCAGGTAATCCTGTTGGCATAATCCCTGACAAAGATCCGGTAAACAAAAATGAACATGATTCCGTTGGCTGCAGCGATGGCGATGAAGGAGCCGAGAACGGACAATTTTAAAATCCATACAAATACAATGGTGAGAATCAGGGTCAGCAGGCTTGGACCGGCGTTGATGATGCTGGCCCGCTTGATTTCATCCTTCCCCAGGAATACCCCACCTGCGAAAATATTAAGCAGAAGCAGGGGAATGGTCAGCATGACCAGCACGATGATCAGGGGATCAAAAGGGGCAGATTCCGAAAAAAAATATACCAGTCCGCAAATGATGATGCTCAGGGCGCTGGTCCAAAGCAAGAGGATAAAAAGCGCTGAAACGATATTGCTTTCCGGAAGGATTTTATGCCCGATATGATAGATGGCCGATCTCCGTATTCCAAGCTGGGTAAATCCGATCACTATGATGGGTACCACGATAATGGAAGAGTACATTCCATAGCCGGCCGCACCCAGAATTCTCGAAAGCAGAACCCCGATGATGAGGTTGCTGAATGTAACTGTGATATTGCTTCCCAGAATACTGAGAATATCCTGAAAAATCGATCTTTTCGCCATTTTCTAATGTTTCCAGTCAGGAAGTCTGCCCGGAGTGACAGGAGCCTGAAACTGTTCCAGAGATTTTTCAAGCTCAGGAAGATCGCTGTTACCGATTTTTTTGATGGTCTCGTAAACAGGAGGAAACTCTTCTTCCAGTATGGCAAAGGCATCCTGTTGTCCCTGGGTAGGGGCACCGGTTGACATCCATGTTATCCAGGTAAGTTTGCTCAATCTTGTATTGAGAGGAACCGGGGCAGGGGGATTCTCTTCCTCGCTGGGCTTGTTTGTCCTGCGGTTGAACCTGGTATTGAGAATATCGCTCAGTTGATTATGAATATTCATGGCTTTTTGTACCCGTTCGGCGGAAGCCGCGGGAGTGCTGTTCAGTGCCTGGAGGATGCTGTTATCGCGTTTTAGCAGCCATTCGGCATAGGCTTCTGTTCCTTGTATTACCCTGGTAATCTCAGCCACTTTCTGATGGAAGGAGGTCATGGCCGAACGGTCAGTGGCAGGTAAACTGACATTGTTAAGCACCACGGCATTAAACGCCACGGGGCCTGATAAATGCCTGGTTTCACCGGCAGTAGTCAGGCTTATGGAAACTGAATACCGGCCTGGCATAGCAAGCACCCCACTGCCATTGTCAGCTAGGGGATCATAAGTTTCACCGGCTTCTATGGCTCGCGTGGATTGATATCGCAGGTCCCAGGCCAGCCGGTTGATGCCTTTTAAAGCATTTTTGCGAATGGTCCTGACCGGGTTTCCTGAAGCATCAGAAACAGTAAAGGTCAGGTAAGGAGATAATTCATTTTTCTCTGTGCGTAATTCGGCTTCCGTTGGCTGAGGGATGGGCTCCCCTTTTTTAAATAAGGCTTCTTCCTTTGCCTTACGTTTTTCCTTTAATGTTTTCGGGACCTTATTCAGATAATAGGTGAAGATCGCTCCAAAATCCGGATTTTTTGCAAGGTAAGGCATGGAACCCTGTCCGTATTTCATGTCATTGGGTAAGTATATTAAAGCATCTTTAACCGGGAAAATAAAGGCATCTTTATCCATGGTTTCTTGCTTAACCTGTCTCAGGGAGGAATAATCATCAAGAATGTAAAATCCGCGTCCAAAGGTGGCCAGTACCAGGTCGTTTTCCCTTGTCTGAAGGGCCATATCACGGACGGAAATGGTCGGAAGGCCGGATTTTAGCTGAATCCAGTTTTTTCCTCCATCGATGGTAAAGAAACATCCGAATTCTGTACCGGCAAACAGCAGATCTGGATTGATATTATCCTGGAGGATGCTGTGAACTGTACCGTCGGGCAGATTCCCGGAAATAGAGATCCATGTTTGTCCTTTGTCGGTGCTTTTCAGGAGATAAGGTTTGAAGTCGTCCCTGAGGATATTGTCGAAAGAGGCAAAGACAACATTTTCATTAAAACGGGAAGCCAGAATATCACTGACATAAGTGTTTTCAGGAATCCCGGGAAATTTCTCCGTTTTCCGCCAGTTCTTGCCCGCGTCTTCTGTAACCTGGATCCAACCATCATCAGTGCCTGCATAAAGAAGATTTTCTTTCAGCGGGGATTCATCGAACGAAATAATGGTGCCATAAAGAGAAGTGGAAACATCTTTTTGAACAGCATCGATGCTCCAGTATTTATCCATGACCGGCCATTTATTCCGGTCAAGTTTAGCGGTTAAATCATCGCTGATTACCTGCCAGGTATTTCCCCGGTCATCGCTGCGGAAAACCTTGTTGGCAGCGCAATAAAGCCGGGTATGTGAATGAGGGCTGATCAGCAGGGGGGTGTTCCAGTTCCATTGATAGCTGTTTTCTCCTTTTCCGGGCTCAGGCCTGATATCGACAGCCTCCTGGCTTTTCCTGTCATAACGTACCATGCCTCCGTACTGGGATTCGGCATACACGATGTTGGGATCCAGGGGGTCGATCTGCGACCAGAAACCATCGCCTCCGTTGGTCACGAACCATTCATCGCTCAATACCCCGCTGCTGCTGGTATTCCGGGAGGGACCGCCGATGCTGCTGTTATCCTGCGTGCCTCCGTAAACATAATAAAATGGAGTCGAGTTATCAACCTGTACCCGGTAGAATTGGGTAACCGGGAGGTTTGATTTAAAGATAAATTCCTTTCCTCCATCAAATGTTTCATATGCTCCTCCGTCGCTGCCAATGAAAAAATGACGGGTATCATCCGGATCAATCCAGAGCGCATGATCATCAACGTGACGTTTATTATTCCCAAGTTGCTTCCAGGTTTTGCCTCCATCTTCAGTAAACTGGGAAACGGTTTCAACGGAATAAACCTGATCTACATTTTTAGGATCGCAGTAAATCTCGTTATAATATTGCCCCTGGGCCACATGATTGCTCATTTTCTCCCAGGAAGCGCCGCGGTTGATACTGCGATAAAAACCGGAGGCCTCCGGAGCAGATTCAATGATAGCATAAATTACGTCGGGATCAACCGGGGAAATAGCCATACCTATTCCGCCCATATCCCCTCCGGGAAGACCCGAACTGAGTTTTTCCCAATTTTCACCGGCATCCACCGATTTATAAATGGCTGTTTCAGGGCCACCTCCGATTTTCGTGAAGACATGCCGCCGCCGCTGTTCTGAAGAAGCATAAAGGACATCAGGATTGCGCGGGTCCATCAATACATTATTTATACCGGTATGCTGACTGATGTTAAGGATTTTTTTCCAGGTTTTACCCCCATCGGTGGTTTTGTATAAGCCGCGTTCACCACCGGGGCCCCAGACGGAGCCTTCGGCAGCCACATAAACAACGTTGGAATTTCGGGGATCTATCACGATTTTTCCGATCTGACGGGATTCTTTCAGCCCCATATTGACCCAGCTTTGCCCGCCGTCGGTACTTTTATAAACACCGTCCCCATAGCCCAGCGACCGCTGATGGTTGTTCTCACCGGTTCCTGCCCAGATGACTGCTGTATTGTTCGGATCGATAACAACGGATCCGACAGAATAAGCTCCATAATTGTCGAAAACCGGGGTAAAGGTGGTGCCATTATTGATGGTTTTCCAGATATGGCCGGAAGCTACTCCCACGTACCATTCACTATGATTCTTCGGGTTTACAGCAAAATCGGCAATGCGACCCGAACAGAATGCCGGCCCGATACTGCGGAATTTCAAACCGCTGACCAGGGCTGAATTATAGACAGAATCTTCTTTCGGTTTATCCTTCTCTCTGGATTTACCTTGCTCTTTCTGGGCAATGACCGGAGTTGTCATCCCAATGATCAGTATAACTGAACATAAAATAACGGAGAGTTTTTTCATTTGAAAATCTTTAATATCGATTCACGATCGGGTTTAATGATGCCTTTTTCGGTGATGATCCCCGTGATATATTGTGCAGGTGTAACGTCAAATGACGGATTCAGTGCGGAAGACCCCGGAGAGCATACCCTGATTTTCACCCATTCACCTTGTCCATTCAATCCATCCTGAAAAAGTACCTCATCCGGGCTCCGGTCTTCGATCACGATATCTTTTCCGCTTTGGCATTCCAGGTCGAAAGTGGAAGTGGGCGCAGCAATGTAGAACGGAACACCCAGCGCCCTGGCCACAATTGCTTTTTCAAAAGTACCTATTTTATTGGCGGTATCTCCATTGGATGCAATACGGTCGGCACCGGTGATCATCAGGTCGACTTTCCCCTGTGACATCAGGGAAGCTCCTGCATTGTCGGGAATGATCACATGCGGAATGCCTGCCTGATGGAGTTCCCAGGCCGTAAGCCTGGCACCTTGTCCGCGGGGTCGGGTTTCATCAGCATAAACAAAGACTTTCATCCCTGATTGATGGGCAAGATAAATGGGAGAGAGGGCGGTGCCATAATCAACAAATGCCAGCCAGCCCGCATTGCAATGGGTTTCGATCTGGTATCCATCGCGGATCAGGGTCATTCCGAATTCACCAATTCGACGGGAATCTTCAGCATCTTTATCAGCCAGGCGCTGTGCTTCAAGCATGGCATCGTTCGAGGAAATCAATCCCTGATCAAATACTTTCTCAACGGCATAAAAGAGGTTTCTGGCTGTAGGCCGGGTCGACTCAATGTCCATTCGCGCCTGCCGGATAAAAGGAAGAAATCCCTGGACCGGTGCATCCCTGAAAGCCATGGCCATCGCAAAGCCAGCCATGGCGCCAATGGCTCCGGCACCACGTATTCCCATGCTGCGTATGGCCTCACAGCATGCCTGATAATGCCTTGCCTGGCGGATAATAAAATAAAAAGGGAGCTGATTCTGCTCAATGTAAGAAACACTTATTCCGTCTGACCAAACTGTCCGGTAATCCTGTCCGTTAACTTTCACGATACATCAGTGAACCGTTAAAACGGTATCCCTTATGTCCTGAGGATTTAATTTGATCAGGGCAGATCCATAATAAATATTGGTCAGGTAAGTCGCATAGCAATTGAAAAAATAACGACGGGGATAAAGCCTTGGAAAGCTGGCACGCCCGATCCCGTCTGTTGCAACCCGTCTGACCATCATGTTCTTTCCCATGCTGTCCTGCGAAAACGCAAGGTTAACATATTGCCCGGGAAGCATGATCCCTTCCAGCGTTTGAACGGTAACCGAAAAAGTTACAGAATCCGGTCCGGTATCTTCATAATGAGGAAGAGGATTATCATCCGGCTCAAGCTTATTACATGCAATAAAAAGAAGGAAAATTGTACAAAAAGGCAAAACTAGAAAATGCGTTTTTCTTAACAGACTTTCCATCTCTCAGATGAATTAAAGGATTTTAAACCCGAGACTTACTACCCAGACATTGTTGTGGGAATTGAAGTCGTAGTTCTGAACCTCTTTGATCAGTTGGTTCAACCCGATCTGGTAACGAATATCGAGGGTGAATTTCCAGAGGTCAACGCCGGCCCCGGCCTGAATGTTCCAGTTGACCGAATTAAGGTCGGCAGTTTTAATAGGACCATCAATGCCACCAGACTCTTCAATGGATTTACTGACAATAAAAGAAGCTGCCGGGCCGGCCAGGATACGCAGGTTCAGATTGTCATTGTTGATGATTTTAAAGCCAACAAGAACAGGAACATCCAAAGAGCCTAATTTAATATTTTGCTTCCAGTTAGAAGTATTGCTCGTAAAAACTCCTCCCTGAGTGGTATAGTAAAGTTCAGGCTGCAGGTAAAGCCTTTTCCCGATACGTACAAAGGCGCCAAACTGGAAACCGGATTTAAAATTAGTCGTAATGGAGTCCATGTTTGTGGATAATTTAGCTGCATTATAACCTACTTTGACCCCCAGATCAAGTCCTGCAAAAACAACACCGGCAGAAAGCAGGAAAGCAAAAAACAATAAATATCTTTTCATAATTAAAAGTTTTAGATGAACGACAAAATTAAAAATTAATAAATACGAGAAAATTTAAAATGGAAATATTTACAACTTTTTTATTAAAAAATTCCTCATTCCTCATTCTTAATTCCTAATTGATAATGTTGAATCCCGTATAGGGCACAAGTACCTGTGGGATGACTATTCCCTCCGGGGTCTGATTATTCTCCAGCAGGGCAGCCACAATGCGGGGCAGGGCCAGGGCAGATCCGTTCAGGGTATGCACCAGTTGCATCTTGCCGGCATCGTCTTTATAGCGCAGTTTCATGCGGTTGGACTGAAATGTTTCAAAATTCGATACAGAACTCACCTCCAGCCATCGTCCCTGAGCTGCCGACCAGACTTCCATATCATAAGTCATGGCAGAAGTAAAACTCATATCGCCCCCGCAAAGTTTAAGGATGCGAAAGGGAAGTTCAAGTTTTCTGAGTAATCCGGCAACGTATTCCCGCATTTCTTCCAATGTTTCATAAGAATGTTGCGGCAGTACAATTTGTACAATCTCCACTTTATCGAACTGGTGAAGGCGATTTAATCCCCTCACATCTTTCCCGTAACTCCCGGCTTCCCTGCGGAAACAAGCAGAATAGGCTACATTTTTTAAAGGCAGGTCCCGGCTCTTCAGGATCATGTCGCGGTAAATATTGGTAACCGGAACTTCAGCGGTTGGAATGAGGTAGAGATCATCGAGACCGACATGGTACATCTGGGCATCCTTGTCGGGTAACTGTCCGGTAGCATAGGCGGAGGCCGCATTGACTACATACGGAGGCTGAACCTCCTGATAGCCTGCTTGGATCGCTTCATCCAGGAAAAAATTGATGAGTGCACGCTGTAAACGGGCTCCTTTACCTTTATATAAAGGAAATCCGGCGCCGGCAATTTTTGTACCCGTGATAAAATCAATGAGGTCATATTCGGAACAGAGGTCCCAGTGAGGGGATGTGTCCCCGCTAAGCGTTTTTATTTCTCCTTCCTGTTGGACCGTCAGGTTGTCTTCTGCAGATTTTCCGCGTGGAATGCTGGGATGCGGAAGGTTTGGAACTTTAACCAGAAATTCATCCAGGGATTTACGGGTGTTTTCAAGTTTCAGGTCCAGTTCTTTGGCTGTATTTTTTAACTGAACGGTTTGTGCTTTCAGCACACCGGCTTCTTCCTGCTTCCCCGATTTGAACAGTATTCCGATTTCTTTGGCCAGGATGTTTTCATGGGCATGGATATCATCCAGCATTTTTTGCGTTTCCTTCCGTGTATCATCCAGCAGGATAATTTCACGGATCATTTCACGGGCATCAAAATTTTTTATGGAGAGCCTTTCAATGACTTCAGCTTCATGCTCCCTGATATAGTTTAATTGCAACATTTTATAGGTGTTTTGTTTTTGTGACAAGAGCCCCTCCCCTCCAAGGGGAGGGGTTGGGGTGGGGTTCTGCAAAGGTAAAAAATTTCCGAACCCCAATTCTGCTTCTTTCCCCTTTTACCGCAAAGACGCAAAGATGCAAAAAACATGAAATTTTTCATACATCAATGACACCAGGGAGGCTCAATTAAGAAATCAGGATTCCTGATTAAATCTGAAATGTCAGTATTAAAGGAAGGTATTTAACGCTATGTTGAAAATTTTAAGCGTCTTTGCGGTGAAGCTTGAGTGGTTATTAATTGGCTTGCTCTTCAACAAAAGGAAGTACGGAAACATAGGAACGCTCCTGGCGTTTCTTCTTGAATTCCACGATACCATCAACCAACGCGAAGAGGGTATGATCTTTTCCAATCCCCACATTCAGCCCGGGATTGTGAACAGTTCCCCGCTGGCGGATAATGATGTTGCCGGCTTTGGCTGCCTGCCCGCCATATATCTTAACACCTAAACGTTTGCTGTGCGATTCGCGGCCGTTGCTGGAACTGCCCGCTCCTTTTTTGTGTGCCATAACACTTTTCTATTTACGATTGACGATTGACGATTTCTTCTTCCTCCTTAACTTTCTTAGCTTTGGAAGCTCCTTTAACGCTGATATTTTCAATCAGAATTTTACTGAAATCCTGACGGTGTCCGCTTTCTTTTTCATAGCCTTTCCGGCGTTTTTTCTTAAAGACAACCACTTTATCACCCCTTACATGGTCCAGGATCTTTCCGGTGATCTTGCTGCCATCAACATGCGGCTTGCCAACGGTGACCTTGCCGTCATTATCCAGCAATAAAACTTCAGTAAACTCAACTTTGGTCCCTGCATCACCGGTAAGCCGGTGTACAAAGATTTCGTCATTCTTTTCAACTTTAAATTGCTGACCGGCGATTTCAACGATTGCGTACATTTTTTATGGATTGATGTTCATAAAATTGGGAGTGCAAAGTTATAAAAATTTTCATTCTGGCAAGCATTTCCGAAAAAAAATGATAGCATAACGCCTGAAAAAGTCTGAATCGGCCCTATTTTTTGTATTTTTGTTGTATAAGTATGTTCAGGCAGCAATTTAAATATCATTTTTTTTCCGGCTTGTTTCTGGTATTTCTCCTGTCAAGCCGGTGTCTCTATTCTCAGGAAACACAACTGCTTTCTGCTACCCTGGTTGGCGTCGTGACCAATGCCACGACAGGGAATCCGATCATCGGCGCCCATATTGTGATGAATACCGCGAATACACGCTCTGTTTCTTCAGGCATCTACAACCTGAATATAGACCCCACTGGGACCTATACCATCCTTTGTTCCAAAGCAGGTTTTGTGACGTTCACCTCTTCGCCTATCATTTTTCACCCGGGTGCCATCGTTACCCTGAATATTCAGCTATGGGAGACCCCGAACCCTTCACCCCTCATGCTGACCGTCAGGGATACTACCACCCAGCTGATATCTCTGTCCTGGGATAAACCCACAGGATCATATGAATTAATTTATGATGACGGGATCCAGGATAGTTTCACTGTCTGGGCTGAAGCCGGAAATATGAATGCCGTAAAATATACTCCGATCGGATATCCCGCCTTAATCACAGGTTGTTCGGTTAATCTTGGAAAAACCACTGATTATCCTCCCGGCAGCAACCCCCTGGTACCATTCCAGCTGATGATTATGGATGCCAGTGGCAGCGGAGGAACTCCAGGAAATATTTTGGCCGGTCCCTTCGATGTGATTCCCACCAGCCTGGGCTGGATTGATTTTTCATTTCCTGCCACGGTAACCCTCGCCAGCGGTAGTTTTTTCGTTACCATGATTCAGGGAGGAAATGCTCCGAATGCCGCAGGAATTGCCGTCGATGAAACCCAGCCAAAATTGAGAAGTTACTTTCGCTTTGTCAGCGGAAACAGTCCCTGGCTGCCAGCCTCAGGAAATTTTTTACTCCGTGCCATCGTTTCCGGTCCCGGAGGTCCCGCGGATATTCCCGGGAATGAGCAGGGCATTACCGGCTACAGGATATGGAGACTGCATCAGGGCGAAGAAATGAATCCACAGGTCTGGACTCAGGTAGGATTTGTTACTGGCAATGAAACTACCGATAATTCCTGGCCGTCGCTTCCCTGTGGTCCCCATCGCTGGGGAGTTGAGGTTCAGTACACCGGTTCCCGCTGGTCTTCCGCCACGTTTTCCAATGTGCTCGGAAAATGCTGGACAGCCCCTGTTACCATCAACCTGAATCTGAGTTGTACCCTGGCGAACCCCGCGGGAGCAAGCATCAGCCTGAAAAACCAGGTCTACCAGGATACCATTTACCACGCTATCTCCGATAGTACCGGTCATTTCCTGTTCCCGGCAGTATGGAAAGGAGCCTATGAAATTCATGCAGAGAAATTCGGATACCAGGATTATACCGGTAACTGTTCCGTTAATTCCCCTTTATCCATGGATATCCTGCTGCTCCAGATCAAATCTCCTCCGACGAATCTGGAAGTGGATAACAGGAGCCTATTGGCCACCTGGGATGTTCCTTTTTATTCCCTTCCACTGTTACAGGAAAACTGGTCCTCGGGCGACTTCACAACCGGCGAATGGATCCGCGAAGGAGGCAGTAACTGGAAAATATCCATGACCGCGGGACATCCTGCTCCTTCGGCCTTTTTTAGCTGGTCGCCCGCGGTTCCTGATTATAACCAATCCCTGACCAGTCGGGTCATGACAGGCAAAAACAGCGAAATACTTACCCTGAAATACGATATTTCCCTGGATAATTATTCCACTTCTGCCCTCGACCAGATGGCCATTGAAATTTTTGACGGAAATACCTGGCAAACCTTGAAGACATGGAATAATGCCGGCGGTAATATCCCCTGGACGACCGACGAACTTGATATTTCCGCTTATACCAATTCCAGTTTCAAGATCCGCTTCCGTTCTTTCGGGGAAGACTCCTACCAGATCAATGGCTGGTACATTGATAATATCCTGGTCACTGCCGCCGAATCAGCCCACCTGCTCGCTCCATGTATCTATGGTTACAATGTATATCTCGACAATACCCTTCTGGCTACGGTCACCGAAAACTCCTTCACCCTGCCGGGAACTGCCGTAAAATATGATTCTTCCTACTATGCCTGTGTCCTGGCCATCTATACCAGCGGGTATTCCGATAAGAATTGTTCTTCCTTCCGTTCCCGTTTCCTGTGGCCACCTGCCAACCTGAATGCGGAAGCAATTGAAAGCACTGTATTCCTGAGCTGGAATAAACCAAGGATACCTTCCGATACCGGTGTTATCATACCCCCGGGGATCATGGGATACAATATATACAGGGATGGAAACCTGATCATTTATCTGCCCGGACAAGATGAACTTTCATATTACAATACCAGTTTGCAACCGGGAAGCTATTCCTATACCGTTGATGCCCTTTATGACCTGACACCCTATGGGTTTCCCGGCCAGGAAGACCATTCGATGAAGGCAGGACCGGTATCTGTCATGGTTCATTATGGGCGGCCATTGCCTTTTACGGAGCCCTGGAACCAGGGTTCGTTTTCATCTAATGAATGGAGTTTAACGGATGGATCAGGGAATTGGTTTGTCAGCCAGGATGTAGGCAATCCGCTTCCTTCCGCCTGCTTTTCCGACCTGCCCGAACAGGTTAATTATTCTTTTTCTCTGGAGAGCCCGGTATTGGATGCCACTTCCAATTATTGTGCGAAGATATGGCTGGATTTCGACCTGAAACTGTTGGATAAAAATCCCAGCGGACAGGAAAAAATGATCCTGGAAGTTTATTATAATCATGTATGGCATAAAAAAGCGGAATATACTAATTCCGGTGGATTTAACTGGACTCCTTGGCATATCGATATCAGCGCCGTGAAAGGAAAAGGTTTCCGTTTCCGTTTCCGTGCTGCAGGAATCAATTCAACCGACATCAGCCTCTGGTCGTTGGATAATATTTCCGTGTATGCTGTTTGTTTGCCGGCCATCAACCTTACCGGTGAAGCCTGGGGAAACGATATTCACCTTTCCTGGAGTCCGCCACAATGCAACGGAGGAGGATGGCTTCTGCAGGAAGGCTTTGAATCTTCATCATTTCCACCGGCCGGCTGGTCGCGGGTGATTTATAATACTTCGGCAACCTGGAGTCATACGGATGTGGGTTCAGCAGTGGGAGTTCATACCGGAAACTATTCCGCGGGTCTGTTATGGGATTATAATGCCCAGGATGAATGGATCATCGCCCGCAACGTCTTCGTAAACGGCAACCTGCAGTTCTGGAGTATGGCCTATCAGGGATCTGCCCATGGCGATCATTATTACGTGAAGGTTTCCACCGATCACGGCAACAGCTGGGATGTATTATTCGATCTTTCCACACTTCCCCCTTTTCCGGGTACCGGAGGGTATAACCAATGGCAGGAACCTTATACCATCGATATGTCTTCCTATTCCGATGATATTGTCGATATCGCCTGGCATGCCGACGATTATAACGGACAGGGTTTATGGTACTACTGGGGAATTGATGATTGTACCCTGGGTGGAAAAAAACTGAACCTGATGTACGATCCTCCGCTTTTTGATGTTTATCGCCAGGATCCTTCAGGAGGAGATTTTACCAAAGCCAATAACCAGTCGCTGAGCGATACTGCCTACCTTGATCCCATGTTGCCTTCAGGGTTATACCATTATTATATACAGGTGGCCGGTGACAACTGCAATGAAGCCATCCCTTCCGATACCATTGGCGTGGATGTGATCACTGCCATACCGGATCCTCCCGATAAAAGCCTGAACATTTACCCCAATCCCGCGCATGATTTTGTAATGATAAGGTCAGATGTTCCCGTCGACCGCCTGGTCCTGCTTGACGTTATGGGCAGGGTGGTACTGGATATTCCCGTGAAGAAATTATCTGAAACAAAGCTTCTTCTGCCTGAGCTGCCGGCCGGTTTGTTTTTACTGGAGGTATTCACGCAAAGTAACTGCAGAAAGATCCCACTTTCCGTCATCCGATAAAAAACCCGCCTTTACTGTTTCCTGAATAAAAGAATAAAATTGCCATTGAGACAGACCGAAAACGGATCAACTAATTCCATGGTAGTGGCATCAACGCGTTTCAGTTCAATCATGGCGATTTTCTTCTTATCCGGGCCGGTGATCGTGATCTTTGTCCCGGTCTTGTTGATCTTCCAGTTCCCTTGAACCGTGTTTTTTTCAGCAGTGATTTTAACCGTATTGTCGGCCTTGAACTCAATGGCGCTGGTCATTTCCGGATACCTGCCAAGCATGCTGCTGATATCCATGGATTCACCGGTCCCCCGGATCATCTGTTTCATTTCCACGGCAGCAGTTTCATCCGTTGAAGAAGCGGAGGAACAGCCCAGTACCTTTACATTCTTCCAGGAGCCGACGATCAGTTTGCCGTTCAGGTTGTTCACCGTGGCACAGGAGGAAAGCATGAAAATACCTGCGACGATGAATAATAATGGCGATTGAAAAATTTTCATGGTAATTGATTTATTTTATGAAAATCCGAAATAGAATATTAACCGGCAAAGGTATAAATTTTTTCAGCCCGCCTCCGGACCCGAAAAAACTTATACAAAATATTCAATAAAATTTGTTTTTAATAAAATAAATTGTTTTATATTTGCTGTCAGAGTAAAAAAGCGGGGGCGCTTTTTTACCATATATAGTACTAACACGAACATAATCAGTCATTTGGGTAAATACTCTAAATGGCATTAACTATTTATGAAGCAAATCCCTATATATATCAATTGTAAAATTGATCCCCATATTTTTGTTTATTCACTTATTAATAACTAAAATTAACAACATTATGAAAACTGTTACAAAGTCTCTGCAGGTGTTGATGGTATTATTACTGTTGGCATTTGCATTTCAGAGCAAAGCCCAGATAACCCTGTATACTGAGGGCTGGGAAACAGCTGCAGTAGGTACAACCCCGCCGGCTGGCTGGGCTGTCGATCAACTCGGTTATGGTAACTGGACTTCCTGGGTTAATGGCGGAACACTCCCCACCTGTTCAAATTATGAAGGTGCGAGGATGGTTCAGTTTAACTCATGGAATGCCTCAACAGGTTATCAGAACCGCTTAAGACGAACTGCTTCCATTTCTACGATGGGCTACTCCAACATCACGGTCGATTTTGCCATGTACATGCAAACTACCTTCAGTGCTGGTGATGGTCTGTTCGTTGAATGGTCAACCAATGGTACAACCTGGACACAGGCTGGAGTTGGCTATTACAATTATGGCGCTACTCTTGGTTGGCAGGTCTTCACCCAGGCTTTGCCCGCGGGCGCAGCCAACCAGGCCACCCTGTACATTGCCTACCGGTTCATTTCGAACTACGGATACAATGTATTCACTGACCTTACCCACATCAAGGGGATGCAGACAGGTAACCTCACCGGAACTGTCAGGAACTGCTACAACAACGCGGTTATGGCCAACGTGCCTGTAAGCTGCGGTGGTATCGGACCGGTTCTGACCAATGCCAGTGGCGTTTACACCCTCAACAGCATTCCGGCCGGTGCTCAGACGATCACCGCTACCTTTGCCGGTTTTACACCTTATACTTCTCCCGTAACAGTAATCGGAAATACAACAACGACCTACAACTTCTGTATGGCTCCCATTCCTGCTACTCTGGCCGGTATCATTACCAATGCAGCCAGCGGAAATCCTGTTAAAGGTGCGAAGATCGTATGCAATGGCAATACCGCCTATTCACTTACCGACGGTTCTTATACCATTTCTATCTATCCTACAACTTCCGGAACAGCAACGGTAACCAAAGCCGGGTTTGAAGATTATACTTCCGGTACCCTGACTTTCACTGCTGGTAATACTACCACCCTGAACGTCGGCCTGGCCGAAGCCCTCAACAAACCAGCTCAGCCTTTTGTTGCTGCCCTTACTCCTCCCACAACGGTTAACCTCAACTGGGGTGTTCCCAAGGGAAATTATGAACTCATCTATGACGATGGCGTACAGGAACTTTCAACCGTTTGGGCACAGGAAGGCAATATGAATGCTGTTGCTTTCACCGCACTGAACTATCCTGCCACCATTATCAGCGGTAGTGTCAATATTGGTAAAGCATCGGATTATCCTTCAGGAACCGTTCCATCAACCCTGGCTCCTTTCCAGATCCAGATCTATGATGCAACCGGCGCTGGTGGTACTCCCGGAGCTGCTATTGGAGATCCTATCGATGTTCAGCCGACTACTTTCGGATGGAATGCTTTTGCATTACCTGCAACCAATCTCACCAGCGGAAACTTCTTCCTGGTTATGATCCAGGGTGGCGTTCCTCCCGCTGCTGCACGTATTGGTGTTGATAATACAGCTACCCAGCTGAGAAGCTACTCCAAATTCGTAACAGGCAGTGGCCCCTGGTTACCCGCCGACGGTAACTTTATGATGCGTTGCGTTGTCAACGGCGCTGGTGGTCCTATCGATGCTATCCTTGGTTACAGGGTTTATCGTCTGAAACAGACACAGGAAATTGCTACCGGAAACGTGGCTCCTGGTACCTGGACCCAGATCAGCACCCCGACTGCTACCAATACCATTGATAACAGCTGGCAGACTTTGGAAGACGCTCCATGGAGATGGGCCGTTCAGACCAAATATACCGGAAACCGCTGGTCAGACTTTACTTATTCCAACCCGATTGGAAAGAACTGGACTGCTGCCGTTACCGTTAATGTTACGCTGACCTGTGCCGCTACACCTGCAGCCGGAACCATCATCACACTCACCAATACCGCTCCTGGCGTTGACTCCGTTTATACCGGAACCACCGATGCTACCGGTAAAGTGCTGTTCCCCCATGTATGGAAAGGCTCTTATGCCGTAAAAGGAACCCGTTCAGGCTATTCAGTTTACAATTCCACTGCCACCATTATGGGTGACATGACCATTGAAGTAGCCCTGCTGATCGATAAAATTCCACCCAAGAACATGTTCGTTGATCAGTTCTCATTGCTCGCAACATGGAATCCTCCTACAGGAATGAACAACATGCTCTTCGAGGAATTCACTACCGGCTTTGGAACCAACGCATGGGTTAATGGTGGTTACTGGGTACTGGCTACCGGCACTGGAAACCCGGCTCCTTCTGCCGAGTTCAACTGGCTCTCATATGTAACCAACTATAGCTATAGTCTTACCAGTAAATCATTTACAGGTATGGGTGCAGCTGATTTTAAACTGAAATACGACATCTATCTGTCCGATTATGCAAGTGACGGTGCAGAACAACTGGATGTTGAAATTCAGGTTGGCGCTGGTCCCTGGACTTCCCTCAAGCATTATGCCAACGAAGGAAACATTGACTGGACAACCGAAACGATCAACATTGCTGCTTATACCAACAGCACTTTCAAGATCCGTTTCAATGCCCATGGTTCCGATGTATTTAACATCAACAACTGGGATATCGACAATGTGAAAATCGTTGCCACTGTTCCTGATCCCAAGCCATGTATCCTTGCCTACAATGTTTACCTGAATGGCACCCTGGATGGTGTTACAACCGACACTACCTATACCATTCCGCCTAACCATGTTACGTATGGTACATACTATCATGCTTGTGTAAAGGCTGTTTATGGCAGTGGTTATTCTACTGAGTCATGCTATGACTTCCAGTCGAAATTCCTCTATCCTCCTACAGTATTACAGGGCGAAGGTATCGAATGTAACGCTTACCTCACCTGGACAAAACCGGCAATTGCTTCCAAGGTTCATGTTCCCGCGTTCAAGGGCGAAGTTGAAAATATGGCTCCCAATGCAGGACTTGCTCCTATCGATCGTTCCAAAATGGATCCTGCAGTAGCAGAAATGAATACCGTAAGCTATGGTCCCAAAGGATCAACTGCTTTAGGATTCGAAGCTGTTAATGCTGAGATTATTAATTTTGACGTTGATAACCTGGCTGGATATACGGTTGTTTCCGGTAATCCTCTTGGAGATTTCAACAGTGGTTATGCTTCTCCGGTTGGTGAACTGAACTGGGTTTATGCATCATACTACGGAAACAACAATCTTTATAAGATTGACAGAGCTACCGGCGCTGCCACACTTGTTGGCAACATGACCGGACATACCGGTGGATTTAATGGTTTGGCCATTGATCCTACAACCAACTTCCTCTATGGCAACGATGCTACTGCTGGTACTTTATGGAGAATTGATCCTACCGTTCCAAGCGCAACTTTAGTTGGAGCTTTCAATGGTGGTGTCAGTACCATGATTGGTATCACCTGCGATGACGATGGTAACTTATGGGGCCATGATGTCGGCACCGACAGGTTCTATTCCATCGATAAAGCCACAGGCGCTGCAACTGCCATCGGATCATTGGGATTCAATGCACAGTATGCACAGTGTGAACTTTATGACCAGGCTACAGGCAATGTACTCTTGGGTGGCTTTAACGGCACCAACCTTACCGGAGAAATCCGCGCAGTTGACGTTACAACCGGAGCAACCACAATTTTAAGCAGTCTTTATTATGCTGAAATTACCGCTGCCAGTATTCCTATTACTTCCAGCCACGATCCTGCCGGTTTACTCGGTTATAAGATTTATCGCGATGGTCTCTACCTGGATTATGTTTCCGGTAAAGATACCACCTGGTATTATGACTATAACGTGGATCCCGGTATTCATGAATATGAAGTTTCTGCATGGTATGATCTTACCCCTTATCTCTATCCCGGACAATTCGGCGAGTCAATGCTTGAAGGCCCGATTGAAATTAATATCGAATGCGGACGTTTCATTCCATTCTTTGAACCATGGGATGCTGGTTCCTACGCTTACAACGATTGGTCACATACAGGCAACTGGCTCATGAATACCGCTACCGGTAATCCTGCACCTACTGCCGATTTCTCGTGGTTACCCGCTATCGTTGACTATAATCAGTCAATTGAAACCCCGGTTCTTAATGCTTCACAGTACACCTGTGCTACCGTTTGGGTTGATTTCGACGTGAAACTGGTTGACCGTAACAATACCAGCAAAGAAAAACTCGATGTTGAGTTATTCGTTAATGGTTCATGGTCAAGCAAAGAAACCTATGTTAACAATGGTTCCTTTGACTGGACAACCAAACATGTAAAAATTGCAACTGCCTTAGGAAAAGCCTTCAAGGTCCGTTTCCGCGCTCATGGCGAAGACAGCCAGGATATTTTACATTGGTATGTTGACAACATTCACGTGTATGCTGTTTGTACTCCTCCGACAGCCCTTGCAGTTAAAGACGTTAAGGACAATGATGTTTATCTGTCATGGACTCCGCCGAGCTGCAAACAAGGACCTCCCGCAACATGGATTACCTGGGATGATGGTACCAATACTGATGCTATCGGAACCGGTGGCGCTGTTGAATTTGATATCGCAGCCCGTTGGACTCCTGCTATGATCTCCGGCCTCGATGGCGGTTCTGTTACTAAAGTTCGTTTCTGGCCTGCCAGCAGTGGTGTTGCTACATACAAAATCAGAGTATGGCAAGGCGCTGATGCAGCTAACCTGATCATTGACCAGGCTGTTGCTTCAGTTACTGACGATGACTGGAACGAGATTTCCATTGCAAGTCCTGAACCTATCGATGTAACTCAGGAACTCTGGATAGGTGTAAATGTTAATGCTTCTTCAGGTTATCCTGCAGGCGTTGACGCTGGTCCGGCTATTGATGAGTTCGGTAACATGATGTATTATCAGGGTGCCTGGGCTACTTTGATTTCTCTGAATCCATCATTGGATTACAACTGGGATATTGAAGCCCTTATAGAAACCGTGAAGGGTAAAACCGGTGCTCCTGCTTATCTGAAGCAAACACCTTACTACTCCACTGGTACTTTTACAACTAATCCTGTTAAGGGTGAAGCCAAAACTGGTACTCCCAGAACTGTTAATGCTCCTCTTGCTTCTTCACTGCTTGGATACGACATCTTCCGCAGCGATGACGAACAGGTTACTTTCAACCAGATCAACACTGCAATAGTTGTAGATACATTCTATGTTGACCCGGATCAGACTTACCAGAAGCATTATTATTATGTACAGTCACATTTTGCTGAATGTAATTCTGAAAATTCTAACATCGTAATGGCTGACGTTATCACCGGTATCGATCCTAAGGTTAATGGAACATTCTCCATCTACCCGAACCCGGCAACTGAAGTTGTTAATGTTAACAGCGATTACAGCATCACGAATATCGAAATGTTGAACTATGTTGGTCAGACGGTTTACAACAAGCAAAATGTTGATACCAAGGCTGCCAAGATCAATGTTTCCGGTCTGCTGAATGGTGTTTACTTTGTGAAGGTTACAACCACACAGGGTATCCGCACCGTCAAGATCACTGTAACCCACTAATCCTTAATCGGATATTCTGAAAAGGCCGGGGAAACCCGGCCTTTTTCTTTTTCGTATCTTTGCTTTATGATTTCAATCAACAACCTTTCTGTCGCTTTTGGAGGAGAATCCCTCTTCGATCATGTTTCATTCTTTATCAATGATAAGGACCGCATTGGTCTGGTAGGCAAAAACGGAGCAGGTAAATCTACCTTGCTGAAGATCATTAAAAACCTGCAAAAGGCCGATGAAGGGGAGGTGATTTTACCTGATGGATTTACGGTGGGTTACCTTCCTCAGGAGTTGCAGTCGCAGAGTACAAAAAGCGTGATGGAAGAAACCATGACAGCATTTCAGGATGTGGTTTCAATGGAAATACTTCTGCGTAAGGATGAAAATGAGATTGGTGAAAGGACAGATTATGAATCGGATGATTATCATAAGCTGCTCAAGCGGCATGCGGATACCCTTGAGCGTTATCATATGCTCGGCGGACAGGCAATTCATGTGGATATTGAAAAAGTCTTGCTGGGATTGGGTTTCGAGCGGGGTGAACTGGATCGCAGCTTGTCTACTTTCAGCAGCGGATGGCAGATGCGCGTGGAAATAGCCAAGATTTTATTGCAGAAACCTAATCTTATTTTACTCGATGAGCCCACCAACCACCTGGATATTGAGTCGATACAATGGCTGGAGGAATTCCTCTCCTCCTGCAACGGTGCTTTGATGCTGGTTTCGCACGACAGGGCCTTTTTAGATAACGTTACCCGGCGTACCATTGAAATCAGCTTTGGAAAGATATTTGATTATAAAGCAAACTATTCCGGCTACATTGAGATGCGTGAAGAACGGATGGAAAGTCAGCTGGCTACCTATAATAATCAGCAGCGGCAGATCAGGCAGGTAGAGCGTTTCATTGAGCGCTTCCGGTCAAAAGCCACGAAAGCTTCCCAGGTTCAGTCAAGAATAAAAATGCTGGAAAAGATCGACCTGGTAGAGATTGACCATATGGATGAATCGGCCATCAATTTCCGGTTTCCCAAGGCTCCTCATTCCGGGAAAATTATTCTGGAAGCGAAAAATCTAAGTAAGGATTATCCCCAGAGGCGCGTTCTGAACAGCCTGGAATTTTCGGTTATCAAAAATGATCGTATCGCCTTTGTCGGAAAAAATGGGGAAGGAAAAACCACACTTTCCAAGATCATAACCGGGAAAGCCGAATATTCGGGAGAATTGAAATACGGGCATAATGTAGTGATGGGTTATTATGCGCAGGACCAGAGTGATTACCTGGATCCGGAAAAAACCGTTTTTAAAACCATCGACGATATTGCCGTCGGTGATATCCGTCCCAGGATCAAAGGTATACTGGGAGGCTTTTTATTCAGTGGCGACGATATTGAGAAAAAGGTTAAGGTGCTTTCCGGTGGTGAAAAATCAAGACTTTCGCTGGCGAAGCTCCTGCTTACACCGGCAAACCTGCTCATTCTTGACGAGCCAACCAACCATCTCGACATGCATTCGAAGGATGTACTGAAAAGCGCCCTGCTCCAGTTCGACGGAACCCTGATCATTGTTTCCCACGACCGCGATTTTCTGCAGGGTTTAACAAACCGTGTTTTTGAATTTCGCCATGCAACAATCAAGGAATATCTGGGAGATATTTATGATTTCCTGGAGCAGCGAAAAATGCGAACACTTTCCGAACTCAATGCTGCTCAGCAAGCAGCATCGCTGGTTAAGGAGGAAACTGTGGTTTCCCAAAACAAGCAAACCTGGGAGAAGAAAAAGGAAAATGAAAGGAAGATCCGTAAAGTAAATACGAAAATAGTTAAAAGTGAGGCGGAGATCGAATGGATTGAGAAAGAAATGAAGATGAAAGAAGAGATGCTTGGGAATCCTGTTAAATATCAGCAGCAAATCCAGGACGGTAGTTTGTACCGCGAATACGAAAATCTGAAGCAAACCTTAAAAACGGAAATGCATCGCTGGGAAACCCTGCATTATGAGTTGGAGTTATTGAGTTTGTGAGCTGGTGAGCTGGTGGGTTGGCGGGTTCTTACCTTTCCCGGCCGATCATCTCCACAGCAAGTGACTTTAATCCGTCTTTCCGATCGTCGTCGATCTGAATAGTTTGAAGGCAGGTCAGACTTTTTTCAAGATAATTCCGGATCTCCGCCTGGATCATTTCATCCACTTTAAGCAATTTATAAATTTCGGTGATTTTCTGAACTTTTTCAGCAAAGGGTAATTCCTGATCAGAAAAATAGTGGGTAAGTTTGATCAGGGTATCCTCCCTGGCCAGTTCAAAAGCTTTCAGGTAAAGAAAAGTTTTTTTACGGGTCAGAATATCCCCCCCGATTTCCTTACCGAATTTATTCACATTCCCGAATGTATCCAGGTAATCATCCTGAAGCTGAAATGCCATTCCCAGGTTTTCCCCGAAAGTGTATATTTTTTCAGTGGCATCCTGATCAGCTCCGGAGAGGATGGCTCCGAGTTTCAGGCTGCAGGCAAGCAATACCGCAGTTTTCAGTCGGATCATCTTCAGGTAATCCGGAATGCTGACCACGCTTTGGGTCTCAAAGTTCATGTCGTATTGTTGTCCCTCGCAAACTTCCCGGGCCGTAGTATTAAAAAGGTTAAGCACCAGGGGGAGTTTATCCGGGGCTGTTTTGGTGATGTACTCATAGGCCAGGACAAACATGGTGTCGCCGGAAAGAATGGCTGTATTCGCGTTCCATTTCTTGTGAACGGTTTGTTGGCCTCGCCTTAAGGGAGCATTGTCCATGATATCATCGTGCAGCAGGGTGAAATTATGAAAGATCTCCAGTCCCATGGCCGGATAAATTGCCTGATCCGGATCTCCTCCGAAAAGATCACAACTCATCAATGCCAGCAAGGGCCGGATACGTTTTCCTCCCTGTGAAAGGGTATATGCAATCGGTTCGTAAAGTTCTGAAGGCTCAGCAAGAAAACCTTCTTTGGTAAAGGCTTCCGTGATTTTTTGCTGAAGAATGGAGGATGATTGCATGGGTGCAGGCTTAATCCTGAAGATTTATAAGATATTGCCCGTATCCGCTTTTCATCAGGGGTTGTGCAATTTTCTGAAGTTGTTCCCGGGGTATGAATTTCATCCGGTAAGCAATCTCTTCAATGCAGCCGATCTTAAGGCCCTGACGGTTTTGTACAACTTCAACAAACTGGGCAGCCTGGAGGAGGGATTCGAAAGTGCCGGTATCGAGCCAGGCAATACCCCTGCTGAGAACGCCCACTTTTAATCTGTCCTGAAGAAGGTAAAACCGGTTCACATCGGTGATCTCATATTCTCCACGGGCGCTGGGTTTGATATTTTTCGCCACCTCAATCACGGAGTTGTCGTAGAAATATAAGCCGGGTACTGCATAATTCGATTTGGGTTGTTTCGGTTTTTCTTCAATGGAGAGCGCCTTGAAATCATTGTCAAACTCAACAACTCCGTATCTTTCAGGATCATTAACATGATAGGCAAAAACAACCCCTCCGGCCGGGTCGTTGTTTTCCTGAACAATTTGTGTAAGCCCGTTCCCATAAAAGATATTATCGCCAAGGATCAGAGCTACTTTATCATTTCCGATGAAGGATTCTCCGATCACGAAGGCCTGGGCCAGTCCATTGGGGACTACTTGCTCGGCATAAAAAAATTCACACCCGAGCTCATGTCCGTCGCCCAGCAGTTGCCGGAAATTCGGTAAGTCGTGAGGAGTAGAAATAATAAGTACTTCCCTGATCCCGGCCATCATCAGCACCGAAAGCGGATAATAAATCATGGGTTTATCGTAAATCGGCATAAGCTGTTTGCTAACAGCCAGCGTTAAAGGGTGTAGCCTGGTACCGGCGCCACCGGCGAGAATGATCCCTTTCATCTTTCAGAATTTTTAAATTTACATAACCCCGCCCAGGGGAGAGGTCATTATGCCAAAAGTAATATTTTTTTTCCCTAATCCTCAATATCCGGGTAGATTTCCACCAGGGGTTTTTCAAATGCCTTGGTGGTACTCCATTTATCAAGGGTCAACAGAAGAGAGGGAAGCACGAACATATTCAGCAGGCCGGCCACAAGCAAGGTAAAGGAGACAAGGAAGCCCAGTGCCTGGGTCCCTCCAAAGGAGGATAAGATAAAAATGGCAAAGCCGAAAAACAGTACGGTTGAAGAATAGATCATGCTGTATCCGGTTTCTTTCAGGGCGGAAATGACGGAAGAAGGAATATCGTGACCGGTATGCTTGAGCTGAAGCCGGTATCTTGACAGGAACTGTATGGAATTATCTACCGAGATGCCTAGCGCGATACTGAATATCAGGATGGTGGAGGGCTTGATCGGGATCCCGAGGAATCCCATTAATGCTCCAGTCATCAATTGAGGGATGAGATTTGGGATTAAAGAGATCAGGATCATTCGCCAGGAAGCAAAGAGGAAAGCCAGTAAAATGGCTATGACGACGACAGCCAGCGCGATGCTTTCCCAGAGATTACGGATCAGGAAGTTGGTACCTTTCAGGAATACCACGCTGGTTCCGGTAATATCTACCTTATATTTCCGGGGACTAAAGATAGAGTCGATGATTGGTTTAAGTGACTTCTGGATACTGTCGATTTTTTTTGTTCCAACATTGGCCATCTGAACACTTACACGGGTCACCTGTAAGTTTGAGTCAAGAAAATTGTTGATGATGGTTCTCTTTTTCGATTTGAACTGGGGGATATAATCAGCCATGAAAGTCAGCTCATTGGCGCTGGGCAGAGCGTAATAGCCGGGGTCGCCCTGGTAAAAGGCCTGGCGGGCTGTTTTAATCACTTCCACGATGGATAATGCTTTCGATAATTCAGGATAGGTACTCAGGCTGTCCTGCAAACGGTCGATTTTTTTCAGGGTCGTTAATTGCATCACCCCCTTTTTCTTCTTTGTATCTATAACGATTTCCAGTGGCATGATTCCCTTGAAGTGTTTTTCAAAGAAGAGCATGTCTTTATAAATGGGATCACGTTTGGAGATGTCATCGACGATGGTTCCGCTGGTCTTCAGCTGAAGGGCGCCAATGATGCCAGTCACGATGATAATCCCCATGGCAATATAGATGGGATTACGGTAATGGGTCACCCAGTATACGGCTTTATCGATCAGGGTTTTGGCAATGCTATCCTGGATATGCTTGGTATGCTTGCTTTTCGGTGGTGGTAAAAAGCTGAAGAAAATAGGAACAAGGGTGAGCGAAAGAAAATAAACGACCATAATATTAATGGCCGCGATCAGCCCGAACTCCACCAGCAGCTTATTGTTGGTGATGATAAATGCTGCGAAACCGGTAGCGGTAGCTGCATTGGTAAGCAGGTTGGCCATGCCGATGCGCTGGATCACCCGCGAAAGAGCCTTGGCCTGGTTTTGGTGATGGCTGTATTCGTAATGATATTTGTTCAGGATGAAGATGCAGTTTTCAACCCCGATTACGATTAGTAAAGGGGGGATGATGGCTGAAAGCATGGTGATCTTGTACCCGAACAGGCCCATCATACCAAATGCCCAAACCACGCTGATGATCACCACGAGGATAGGGAAAATAACTGCTTTGGCGGAATGAAAAAAGATAAACAGGAAAAGGGCTGAGATCAGCACTGCCAGGACCATGAATAGTTTCATCTCATTTTCCAGCATCTTGGCAACAAGGGTACGGATATAAGGTAAACCCGAATAATGAACTTCGACCTTGTCTTTTTTCGAAAATCGCTCCACCATGGCTTTTATTTCCTTGATCAGCCTAAGTCGCTCCTTAGAATTGACGGTCTTTTTATCCAGCGTAAGCGCGACCAGGGTAGCGGAAGTGGTTTTATTGTAAACAAGTCCTTCATAAAAAGGCAGGGAGTATATCAATGTCCTGATGGAGTCGAGTTCGTGCTGCGTTGCAGGTTTTTTTGGACAAACCGGTAAAAATTCGAATTTTTTCAGGGAATCATTTTTAACCAGTTGAAAAAGCCTGGTGATGGAAACATTACCTTCCACCCCTTTGATTTTTTTCAGGGAATCAGCCAGATCATAGAAATCATTAAAATTTGATAAGCGGAAAAGGTTGCTGTCAACAATACCCAGGAACATAATGGTGCCATCTTCCCCGAATTGCCTGATAAAACTTTTATAGATGATGTTTGTTGAGTCGGTAGCAGGGAGGATACTGCTGCTTTCATACTGAAGTCTTACATCCTTTGACTTATATGCCATAAATGCCGTGACCAGCCCTATTAACACCAGGATCGTGATACGGTTTCTTAATATTAACCTAACCAGAATATTCCACACGAGGACTTTAAATTTGAACAACGAAATTACGAAAATCCTGATTAGGAATGAAGAATCTCAGAGAATCCTTAACTTTGTTAAATTGTTTTCTTGAAGTCCGGTCACTTCCGTATGCAAAAGGTACTTCTCATCGATTCCGTCCATCCGCTCATCCGTGAACAACTTACGGTTCATGGCTTTCATTGTGATTATTTTCCTGACTTTAAACGTACTGATTTTATGCAAATCATCGGATCCTATGATGGCGTTATCATTCGCAGCAGGATCGTACTGGATAAAGAGATCCTGCAAAAGGCCGGAAAGTTGAAATTCATTGGAAGGCTTGGTGCCGGGATGGAAAATATCGATGTGGCCTATGCAAGTAGCCGGAACATTATCTGCCTGAATTCCCCCGAAGGCAACCGGGATGCCGTGGGAGAACATGCCCTGGGGATGCTGATTTCCCTCTTGAATCACCTGATTCGTGCCGACCGCCAGGTCCGGCAGGCGATCTGGAACCGGGAAGAAAACAGGGGCATCGAAATCAAGGGAAAAACCATTGGCATTATCGGCTATGGAAATATGGGAAGTGCTTTTGCCCAGCGGCTTAAGGGTTTTGAAGCCAGGGTAATTTCCTTTGACAAGTATAAAACTGCATATTCCGATGGAAATACCTTGGAGACAAGTATGGAAGAGATTTTTGCAACTTCCGATATGGTAAGTCTTCATGTTCCGCTGACTGAAGAAACTTTTCACTTGGTCGATGAGGTTTTCCTTCATAGATTCAGTAAACCGATTTTCCTGATCAATACTGCCCGGGGTGGTGTTATAAACACCGCTGATCTGGTCGCTAATTTAAAAATGGGAAAAGTCCGGGGAGCCGCACTTGATGTGCTGGAATATGAAGAATCCTCATTTGATCTGACTGTGAAGCAGCTTTCCGATGATTTTAAATACCTGGTTCAGGCCGAAAATGTGGTTTTATCTCCTCATATCGCCGGCTGGACGGTAGAATCCAACATCAAACTCGCGGAAGTCCTGGTACAAAAAATCCTTCATCTTCAATCAACGACGCACTAATCACAATTTCGCTATTTCGCTATTTTCCCTTAGCTTTGTTCCAAAATTCAGATATATCCATGAAACAGGAACATAAGCTTTTCAATGGGAAAACCCTGGCAATATTATCCGGTGGAGGAGATACCCCTGCCATCAATTCAAGTGTTGAAGCTATCCGGAATCGTGCCTCCTTGCTGGGCTTCAGGGTGCTCGGTGTATTGCAGGGGTGGAAAGGTTTGCTGGGTGAAGGCAATATTGTTGACCTGACGAATCAGCCTTACGACGGTTATTATGGGGGAACGGCGCTTCGTTCCAGCCGTACCAATCCGTTTCCATCGAAAAAAAATCCGGAAAGCCGGGTTCCCCAGGTATTGCGGAATTTCCAGCGCTATAAAATTGATGTTCTGGTCACCATTGGGGGGGATGATACCAATGGAGCCGCTAAACGTCTTTTTGAAACCGAAGGTATCCCGGTTATCGGGTTCCCTAAAACAATTGATAATGATTTAAGGACACGCACCATCCATCATTACGACGGAAAAGATATTGAGGCTGTTTTATGCCCCGGTTTCCCTTCCGCGGCCCGATCAGTTATGGAATTTTCCGCTACATTAAAAACTACGGCAGAGTCGCATTCACGCATACTTGTTCTTGAAGTAATGGGCCGCGATGCAGGTTGGTTAACCGGGTCTGCCATTTTCGGTGGTGCTTCCCTGGGCCTGATCCCGGAATATGAAATCACCAAAGAACGCAAAGAAGTTTTTCTGGAGACCGTGAAGGAAGCTTATATGAATTCCAAGAAGAAATGCCTGATTATTCCGGTTTCTGAAGGTATCCGCTGGTTCGACGAAAAAACCGGGAAAGTAGATGTAGTATACGCCAGTTCGGAAGTGGATGAATATGGGCATCCGCGTTTTGGTGGTGTCAGCGGGGTGGTGGCTTCCGAAATTTACAAAAAACTGGGCATTGAAGCCAGGGCACAGATCAGCGGTTACCACGCACGTTCAGGACATTGTCGCCATTACGACCGTCGCCTGACAACAACCCTGGCCGATAAAGTTGTCGACCTGCTGCTTCGTGAGGATTATGGACAAATGCCGGTAATGAAAACAATAGTCCCTTTCATCGAACTCGAAGAATTTCACACGACCTCCATTGATATGGGAGCTGTCGGGAATAAGCCGCTTTCCGATGACTATTATAACATCGATAAATTTTCCTTTACCCCGGCTTACAACGATTTCCTTACCCAGGTCTTAGGGAAACCGGAATTTGAGGAATTCCGTTATGATTTTCCGGTGGTGCTGCCGGAGTAGAATTGTTGATAATAAAGTGAACCGTGTTCCTGGTTTTTTGTTCCAGCAAAACTTTTTTATTCCTGGTCACCTGCCTGATTGCCTGTGGGTGATAATGCCGGATGGTAATCAGTTCAAGGCCATCATTGTAAAGTACACTGTAATTCTCCCTCAGTGCAGTGATCAGGTCCTGAATTGACTGATGATTCGCATCGACACAGATGGAGAATGAAATCGCGGAATTCTGCATGACATTCACTTTTACCCTGAATTTTGCAAGGATATTGAAAATCTGACTTAAATTATCCTCCTGTATAAAAGAGAAATCTTTTGGAGAAACTGAGATCAGTACCTGGTTTTGTTTCCGGATAAAAACAGGATATGGGATTTTCCAGGTATTCATGTTCTCAATGATGGTCCCATTTTCTTCCGGATGAAGAAATGACCTGACCCTTAATTTTATATTGGCATTTTCCAGGGGCTTGATGGTCTTAGGGTGAATGATGGATGCCCCGAAATATGCCAGTTCGATGGCCTCCCGGTAGGATAAGGTTTCCAATTTCCGGGCTTGTTTCATCCATTTCGGATCAGCGTTCATAACTCCCGGAACATCTTTCCAGATTGTCACTTCCTTCGATCCCAGGGAATAAGCAAAGATAGCAGCAGTAAAATCAGAGCCTTCCCTCCCGAGGGTCGTGGATTTTCCATCAGGATCGCTGCCGATAAAGCCCTGGGTAAGCACAATTTTTTGTCGATGCGATAGCGGATCAAACAGGGAATGGATTTTTTCATCGATCAGCTTCCTGGTGAGAGACCAGTCAACCGCTGCATCCTGGTAAGAGCGATCAGTCTTTATCAATTCTCTGGCATCCTGTAAGATGACTGGTATGCCCTGTTCAAGCAAGTAATGATAAGCGATGCGGGTGGAGAACAATTCACCGAAGACGACGATTTGATCGTACTCGAAATTCAAACCGGAAATCGTTTCTTTCCCCCCCTGTTTTCTCCGGAGATAACCCCTCAGTTGCTCGAAGAGGCCTTCCACTTCATTAAAAACCGCGTGATCTTTATCGGGAAAAAGTTCGTGCAGCATGTTAAAATGAAAATCTTTCAGCCGATGATAGGATTCCACGAGGGATACAGAGTCCCTGTCGATGAAATGCTTTAAAAGTTCTTCCAGGGAATTGGTGGTTTTACCCATGGCAGACAGGACGACCACGAGGGGATTGTTTTTCTGTTGTCGCAGGATGTCTGCCACGTTACGCAGTCCATTGGCACTGTTTACGGAAGCGCCACCAAATTTGAATACATTGATTAGCATGGGTCAAAAATAAGGAAAATTCGGGCTGATTATTTTTGTAACTTTGCCCTTCAAACTATTTTTTTATGAAATTTAAAACCCTGACTGAGTTTATCGTTGAAAAGCAGGCTGAATACCCGAATGCCAGCGGAGAACTGACCCGTTTGCTGAACGATATTGGGATTGCAGCAAAATTTGTGAACCGGGAAGTTAACCGGGCAGGTTTGGGTGATGTGATGGGTTATGCCGGTGAAGTCAATGTACAGGGAGAAGACCAGAAAAAACTTGATGTTTATGCCAATGAACAATTCCTGGCTGCCCTTCAGTCGGGAGGTGAATGTTGTGCGGTTGGCTCTGAAGAAAATGAAGAGATCATAGTATTCGATTCCATTCGTTCGAAGAATGGGAAATATGTTGTAGCGATCGACCCCCTCGATGGTTCATCCAATATTGAATCGAATGTTTCTATCGGTACATTATTTTCGATCTACCTTCGCCGCACGGTCCGCGGTCCCGCCACACTTGAGGACTTCCTTCAACCTGGCAGAAATCTTGTGGCTGCAGGGTATGTTCTTTACGGCTCATCCACCGTTCTGGTATATACTACCGGTAATGGGGTTAATGGATTTACGCTCGATCCTTCCGTTGGTTTATTTATCCTGAGTCATCCCGACATGAAATACCCGGAAGGAGGCAATATCTATTCGGTGAATGAAGCCAATTATATCTATTTTCCTGAAGGGGTAAAACGCTATATCCAATATTGCCAGGAAGACGACAAAAAAACAAACCGGCCTTATTCCACCCGTTACATCGGCTCCATGGTTGCCGATTTCCATCGCAATATGGTCAGGGGAGGAATTTTCATTTATCCGGGTACCATAAAAAGTAAAAAGGGAAAGCTACGCCTGCTCTATGAATGTAATCCTGTCGCATTTCTGGCCGAACAAGCCGGAGGGAAAGCCACAGATGGTTTCAGGCGCATTCTTGATATCCAGCCCAGGGAATTGCATGAACGTTCTCCGATTTTTGTAGGACCAGTCGATATGGTCGAAAAGGCAGAAACGCTGATGAAACTGCATTCTCCCGATTTCAGTAACGATTAACAGGGATTGAATCACACATCATTATTTACGGCTTTTCAGGATCATCCCGGGGTACAGGAAATTTTAAACCTGACTCTGGCAACTCACCAACTCACCAACTCACCAACTCACCAACTCAACAGATTTCGTCTCCACCTCAAGGGCCTGGTCGCTTCTTCCCGGGCATTTATTGCTGCTTCGGTTTTTAAAAAACATCCCGGCATTCATTTTATTATACTTCCTGATAAAGATTCAGCCGCCTATTTCTTTAACGATCTGGAAAATATCCTGGATGAAAAAGAAAAGACTTCAGATAAGAAGCAGGTTCTTTTTTTTCCTTCCTCCTTCAAACGCGGCATTGATTCAGGTGTCAAAGACAACCAGGGATTGCTTTCCAGAACAGAGGTTTTGAGCCGACTGAACCGTAAATCTCCCAAATTCTTGCTGGTTACTTATCCGGAAGCCCTTGCCGAAAAAGTGGTTAATAAAAAGTTCCTGGAGAAAAACACCCTGAAACTCTCTGTCGGGGAACAGGTCAACATGGATTTCATCCTCGACCTGCTGGTTGAATATGAGTTCGAAAGGGCTGACTTCGTCATTGAACCAGGGCAGTTCTCCCTGAGAGGAGGATTGGTTGATGTTTATTCTTTCAGCAGCGATCATCCTTACCGCATATCATTCCTCGACGATAAAGTTGACTCCATCCGGACCTTTGATCCTTCCACCCAGTTGTCGATTGAAAAAAAAACGGAGATATCTATAGTCCCTGATATCAGGATCAACCCGGGAAAGAAAATTCCCTATGAACCACTTTTCTCATTCCTGCCTGAAAACACCATGATCTGGCTGGATGATGCTGCTTATATGTCGGATATCATGGATAAACAACCTGTCTCCGACCTGTTGTTGCCAGGAAGCGAATTCCTTCGCTCCCTGCTTTCCTTTTCCAGCCTGGAATTCGGAAACCATTTCTTCTTTAAAACCGCGCAGAAAGTCAATTTTAATGTCATTCCGCAACCTTCCTTCAATAAAAATTTCGACCTGCTGATCAGCAACCTGAACCAGAATGCTTCTGAAGGTTATCAAAATATGCTGTTGGCCGATAACCCGAAACAGGCGGAAAGACTTCAAAATATCATCTCGGATCAGTTATCTGTCACTCCTCACCCGTCATCTGAAATAAGTCGGCAAACCGAAAACCCGGCCTTGTACGAAACGATTAATTTTTCCCTGCATGAGGGGTTTATCGACAAGGACCTGAAGCTTGCCTGCTATACTGATCACCAGATTTTTGAGCGTTACCACCGTTTTCATCTCAGGGATGGGTATGCCAGTAAAGAAGCCCTTACCCTGAAGGAGCTGTATGATCTCAAACCCGGTGATTTTGTAACCCATATCGATCATGGGGTCGGGCGATTCGATGGGCTTGAAAAGATTGTTAATAACGGAAAGGAGCAGGAAGCAATACGGCTCATATACAAGAATGATGACCTGCTTTATGTAAGTATTCATTCCCTTCACCGGATCACTAAATTCGGCGGAAAAGAAGGTACAGCACCTGTCCTGAACCGCCTTGGTTCGGATGCCTGGAATAAGCTGAAGACTAAAACAAAAAGCAGGGTCAAGGATATTGCCAAGGACCTGATCAGGTTATATGCTGAACGCCGCGCTACCCAGGGGTTTGCATGTACACCGGATACCTATTTGCAGAATGAGCTGGAAGCTTCTTTCATTTATGAAGATACTCCCGATCAGCTGAAGGCGACCATTGATGTGAAAAAAGATCTCGAGGAAACCTATCCCATGGATCGCCTGGTATGCGGTGATGTGGGCTTTGGAAAGACGGAGATTGCTATCAGGGCTGCCTTTAAAGTGATCACGGAAAGCAGGCAGGTGGCAGTGCTCGTGCCGACGACCATTCTCGCTTTACAACATTATAAAACATTTTCTGATCGTCTGAAGGAATTACCTGGGAAGGTCGATTATATCAGCCGGTTCAGGTCGACACAGGCACAAAAACAATTGCTTCAGGACCTGGAATCCGGAAAAATCGATATTCTGATCGGAACCCATCGCTTGCTTAGTAAAGATATAAAATTCAAGGACCTCGGTCTGTTGATCATCGATGAAGAGCAAAAGTTCGGAGTTGGGGCCAAGGAAAAGATCAAACAGCTCAAGGTGAATGTGGATACCCTTACTTTAACGGCAACACCTATTCCACGAACCCTGCAATTTTCATTGATGGGCGCCCGCGATCTTTCTATCATCAATACGCCTCCTCCTAACCGTTATCCGGTACAGACCGAAATTCATCCATTCGGAGAGGAAATCATCCGGGAAGCCATCAATGATGAGATTGGAAGAGGAGGACAGGTGTTCTTTGTGAATACGAGAGTTCAGAATATTCTCGATGTTACTGGTATGATTCAGCGGGCCGTCCCCAAAGCGAAGATTGCCATTGCTCACGGACAGATGGATGGAGTTAAGCTGGAACGGATCATGATTGATTTCATTGAAGGGGAATATGATGTACTGGTTTCTACCACCATCATCGAATCGGGACTCGACATCCCCAATGTCAATACCATTATTATCAACGATGCCCATCATTATGGCCTGAGTGATTTACATCAGCTCAGGGGAAGGGTTGGCCGGTCCAATAAAAAAGCATTCTGTTATCTGCTGGCTCCTCCCATGTCGACCCTTACCGATGAAGCCCGGAAACGATTGAGAACCATTGAAGAATTTGCTGATCTCGGGAGCGGATTCAGCATTGCCATGCGCGATCTTGATATCCGCGGGGCCGGGAATATCCTGGGTGGGGAACAAAGTGGCTTTATCTCCGAGATCGGCTATGAAATGTACCAGAAAATCCTGGACGAGGCCCTGCTTGAACTGAAAGAAAATGAGTTCAGGGATGTATTCCTGGAGGATCTGCCAAAAGCATATGTGAAAGACTGTGTGATCGAAACAGACCTCGAAATCCTCATTCCCGATAGTTATGTTACAAACATTACAGAGCGCCTCAATTTATACAAGGAACTGGATTCGATAGAAACCGAAGACAATCTGACAAAATTCAAAATGAAATTGAATGATCGCTTTGGTCCTCTTCCGGCCCGGACGGAATCCCTGATACAGACGATACGCCTGCGCTGGCTGGCGAAAAAGCTAGGCTTTGAAAAACTTGTTTTACGCAATAACCGCTTGACCGCCTATTTTATTTCCAATCCGGAATCCCCCTATTATCAATCCCTGCAATTCACGGCCATCCTTGATTTTATCAAGAAAAATCCCGCGTATTGCAAAATGAAGGAAGAAAAAGACAGGTTATTCATCATACTGAAAGATATTTCAGGAATTGATGATGCCTTGATAAGTATGGAGCCTTTTTATTTCCAAAAAGTTACTAACATTTAATGATGCCTTAACTTTCAAGGCTTTTCTTTTTCTATTTTTGTATTGAATTTATCAATAGAAACCTTTAAAAATATTAATATGAAAAAACTTTTACTCTTTTTAGCGGTTTTTTTTACAGCCGGCTTGATTTCTGCGCAAACTAACTGCGCTGATATCTTCATGTCGGAACATGTGGAAGGCTGGAATAACAACAAAGCGGTTGAATTGTACAACCCTACAGCTGCTCCGATTACACTGGATAATGTGTACCGCCTGATTCGCTTCTCTAATGGAAGCACAACTTCTGATCAGGAGTTGCTTTACACCCTTCCGCTTACCGGGACGATTGCCCCGTTTTCTACCTGGGTGATCATTCAAGATACTACCAAACCGGGTCAGGATACCATGGTTTGGGCAGGATTACGCGCAAAAGCCAACTGGCTCGCTCCCTATGATTATGGCGGAACCACCCCCGGAGGGAATTGTGTTTTCTGGAATGGTGATGATGCTGTTTCACTTCAGAAGTTGATTAGCGGGACGTGGAAAGATATTGATATCTTTGGAGAAATCGGAGTCCGTCCGAAAAACTGGCAGGGAACCTATAGCCCTTCCGGTGCCTGGACTGATACCAAGCCCTATATTCTCGGAACCGGAAGATATCTCACGAAAAGTCATACCCTGGTTCGGAAACATACTGTTAAATACGGTGTTGACAGGATAACCATGAGCCATTACGGTGATACCCAGACCGGGGGTGTTCCTGACAGTTTTTATGCACTGCTGGAGTATGATACATTACCGGCTAACTTTTTCGACAGCCTTGGCACTCACTGGTGCGATTGCAAATCATCCTCTGGAATTGGTGAACCTCAGAATTCACTCAGTATCTCTGTTCAGCCCAATCCGGTAACCAATAACCAGTTTACCGTAGTCTCCAACCAGAACATCATTTCTGTTGAAGTGGTTTCTATTGTAGGGAAAACAGTATATTTAAAAGCGGTTGCCTCACGCCAGAAAGAAGTCAGAGTGGTACTGAATGATATGCCCGACGGGATTTATCTTGTTAAAATTTTATGTGGCGACAATCAGTCGGTGATTAAAAAAATTATTATCCAATAGGAACAAATATTAAGGATGATCAGGATTTCGTAGGGGCAACCAATTCGGTTTGCCCCTATGTTGTGTCAAAACAATTGTTAATTTCCAGCTTATGACCAAACGCTTTACTTTTCTGCTGCTTATCATGCTCCTTCCGCTTATCCTGTTAGCCCAGAAACGAATGATAAGGGGAGTGATCAAAGATGCCAACTCCGGGGAAACGCTGATCGGCGCCACGGTTTTATACGGAGACAATAAAGGTGTTGTTGCCGATATGGATGGGAGATATTATATCAAGGTCGAAAAAGGAACCTACCACCTGAAAGTTTCTTATGTTGGTTATCTTCCGCAGGAAGCCGATGTAGTGATCAACGATGCCGATGTGACTTATGATTTTCAACTGAATACTCCCACACTGACAGAAGTGGAGGTAGTTGGAGATGTGGCCAAGACAAGGGAAACTCCTGTGGCATTTTCAACGGTGACTCCCCTTCAGATGCAGGAAGGACTTGCTTCCCGTGACCTCCCCATGATCCTGAACAAAACCCCCGGCGTATATGCTACTCAACAGGGTGGAGGCGATGGTGATGCCCGTGTTAATATCCGTGGCTTCAGTCAGCGCAACCTTGCCGTGATGATCGATGGTATCCCGGTAAATGATATGGAAAACGGCTGGGTTTACTGGTCGAACTGGTTCGGACTGGATGCTGTTACCCGGAATATCCAGGTCCAGCGCGGTCTTGGCGCTTCAAAGCTGGCTTTGCCTTCCGTCGGTGGAACCATGAATATTATTACCAAAGGTATCGATGTAAGCCTGGGTGGTATCGTCAAACAGGAATTCGGAAGTGATGGATTCTTTCGTACTTCTCTCGGAGTGACAACTGGACAGTTAAAACACGGATGGGGAGTTACTATTGCAGGCTCTTACAAACAAGGCAACGGCTGGGTGGATAACACCTGGACCAAAGGCTGGTTTTTTTATTTGCGAGTAGATAAAAAACTTGGTCGCCACTTGCTTACTTTTTCTGCCATGGGCGCACCCCAAAAACACGCACAACGATCGTATATGAAGTCAATCGCAACTTTTGATAAGGAGTATGCAGCAAAAGTTGGGGTTCGTCAGAGCCTTATTGATTCGACCAACAGTTATGGAATCCGTTACAATTCAAACTGGGGACACCTGAATCGATGGACGGAAAAAGATAATGAAGGAAATCCTATCTACTTAGATAAAACAGAAGATCTTTCACAATCCAAGAATTATTATTTTAAACCCCAGTTAAGCCTGAGGGACTTCTGGAGAATTAACGATAAATTTTATTGGTCCAATATAGTTTACGCATCAATTGGAAGCGGAGGTGGTACCGGTAATTTTTCTACTACTTCCAGCGGCGCTTATATCACATCCACATTTTCAAATATTGATTTATCGAATGGTCTGATCAATTACCAGAGCTATTACGACCGCAATATGAATGATCCAACTCATCGTTCAGAGGGTCTTCTAAGGAGCAGTGTGAACAACCATTTCTGGTATGGATTACTGTCTACCTTTACCTGGGAGATCAATTCAGCATTTACCCTTTCAGGAGGACTTGATCTTAGAACATACAAGGGGCAGCATTATGGTGAGGTTTACGACCTGCTTGGCGGTGACTTCATGCGTGATGATGCAAACAAAAATAAAAATCAATACGATAAAATGTATGTTGGCGATAAGATATATTACTACAATGATGGATTGGTTCGTTGGGGAGGGATCTTTGCACAATTGGAATTTAAAAAAGAAAAGTGGTCAGCATTCATTAATCTGACTTCAGCTTTATCCGCTTACAACCGTATCGATTATTTCAAGAAAAAAGATATTATTGTGGATGGAAACACTTTTACCCAAGCCGTAGGATATGGTGATACTTTCTATTATAATGGCATTGACAATCTTACCTACTCGCAAGGCAGGGGCGATGTCCAATATGCTTCCGGCGATACAATATTCGTTATAAAACAAAACGGTTCCATTAAAGATACCTTCTCTATAGTAAATCCGGCTGCTTATGATATCAATTCAGCACAGGCCCATGCGACGAGAACGAAATGGAAATATTTTCCCGGCTTTACTGTCAAAGGTGGAGCAAATTTCAATATCGATAAAAAGAACAATGTATTTATCAACCTGGGGTATTTATCTAAAGCTCCACGCTTCCAGAATGTATTCGACAATAATAATAAAGAATACATGAATGTAAAAAACGAGATCATTAAAGCTCTTGAAGTTGGATATAGTTTTAATTCTAAAAAATTAGCGTTGAATGTTAATGCCTATCTTACACAATGGAAGAACAGACCACTGGATCAGGCTTTATACGTAACCATTAACGGAGACAATTTTCCGGTTAATATCAATGGGATAGATGCCCTGCATAAAGGAATCGAAATTGAATTTGGCTGGAAACCTGTTTCTTCGCTTCAATGGGACCAGGTTGTGGCATGGGGTGACTGGAGATGGATGTCGGGAGGTACAGCCTATGTTTATGATCCAACGGGTACTCTTCTGGATAGCCTTACCTTTAATGCCAAGGGCGTTCATGTTGGTGATGCTGCTCAATTCCAATTCATGGAAAGCCTGAGATGGGAGATTATTAAATACCTGTATGTATCCGGTAGCTTTACACTTTTTGCAAAGAATTATTCCCAGATGGATCCGGCATCTTTAACTCCAAACTATATGGATAAAGACGGCAATCCTCCTGATTCCTGGCAGCTTCCAGTGTACTATCTTGTTGATCTGAATGCCGGGTATCGGTTCACTTTTAAAAATTTTAAACTTGATCTGCGAGCGAGTGTATTGAATGTCCTGGATCAGACCTATATTTCTGATGCCAAGAATAACGACTCCTATTCTACCAAAACCACTGGATTTGATGCTTCCTCAGCCGGCGTTTTCTTTGGGATGGGAAGAACTTTTAATGCATCCATCGCTATCAGCTATTAATAAGCTGGTGAGATGGTGAGTTTGTGAGATGGTGAGTAAGATGTTTAACTTTGTTACTCTGTTAATTCATTACCCTGTTACTAATCTAATACTGAAATAAAAACAATAACATGAAAAAAATTGCTTCTTTAATCATTTTCCTGACGATCTTTGGACTTCAGGGTTTCTCTCAGGCGATTACCATTGCAGCGGCAAAGGCTTTACCTGAAGGATCAACTGTAACTGTCAGAGGCGTTGTGACCAATGGCCCGGAACTTGGCACTATCCGTTATCTTCAGGATGGTACGGCCGGTATTGCCGCATACAGCAACACCCTGGGTTCAGTCGTCAGGGGCGACTCGATATTGATCACCGGAGTGACCAAGTTTTATAACCAGTTACTCGAACTGGATCCGGTGAGTTCATTTACTGCTATTGCCCCCGTTAATCTTCCTGAACCCCTTGTCATCACTCCCGCTGGGATGAACGAGACCAACGAAGCCATGCTGGTGAAAATGGAAGGCGTCACTTTTGCCAACGCCGGTGGCGTTTTTGCAGGAAATACCAATTATAATGTTACTGCCGGAGGACAAACAGCCCAGGTACGTGTTAATAATAATTCGAATCTCGTCGGGCAGATCATTCCTGCCGATGAAGTTACCCTGACCGGTATTTGTTCCCAGTTCCATTATTCAAATCCGGCAGCGGGTTATCAATTCCTGCTGCGCGATAGAGATGATATTGCTGCCGGCAGCTCTATTTTGTTTACCACCCCGCTTTCAGTCAGCAATATTACAAGCAGTGGATTCTCTTTAAGATGGTCAACGAATATTGCCGGTACAAGCGAGTTGTTTTATGGACGTACTCCTTCGCTGGAGCTCGGACATATTCCTTCATCAGGAACCGGTCTTACCCATACCATTAACCTTTCCGGGCTCAACGCTTCCGACCTGATTTATGTTCAGGCTTTCTCAGTTGCCGCTCCGGATACCGGATGGTCCGGACTGAAAAGCTTCATCACCCAATCAACTTCCAGCGGTACCTTTAAGGTTTATTTCACACGCCCGGTGGATACCACAGTGGCAACGTCTGAAAAAGCCATACAAATTTTCCGCGCTGTGGATGATACCTGTATTGCCTATATCAACCGCGCCACAAAAACCATTGATATTGCTATCTACAACTTCAATGTTGAAGGCATCAGCAGCATCGCTGGTGCGTTGAATTCAGCCAATGCCAGGGGTGTCAGGGTTCGTATCGTTACCGACGGGGGAACCAACAATTCTGCCATGCAGGAACTCAATGCCGGTATCGGAAAAATTGCCCGCCCCGTGACTACAGGTATCATGCATGATAAATTTATGATCATCGATGGCCAATCATCCAATCCCAATGAACCTATCGTCTGGACCGGTTCCTGTAACTGGACCGACCAGAATATTAATACCGATGCCAACAATGTGTTGTTTATTCAGGATGCAAGTCTGGCTAAGGTGTATACCCTTGAATTCGAAGAAATGTACGGTTCTTCTACGATAACTCCGAATCCTGCTGCAGCTAAGTTCGGACCTGCAAAGTCGGATAACACACCTCATGAACTGATCATCGGCGGAAAACGGGTGGAAGTTTATTTCAGTCCCAGCGATGGTGTAAACCAGCAAATTATCAATCATATCGAAACTGCTAACACGGATATTGAAATCGGCACCATGCTTATTACCCGTTATATAATCAGCGATGCAATTATTGCAAAATCCCAGGCCGGAGTAAATTCCAAGGTAGTGATTTCCAATCGCGCCACATCCGATGCCACCGTTGTTGCAGAACTTGGTACAGCTTTGGGAAATAATTTCCGTGAATACCACGAACAAGGATTACTTCATAGCAAGATGATGGTGGTGGATCAATCCAATCCCACTTCTGATCCCTTTACCTGGACAGGTTCGCATAACTGGAGTGATGCTGCCAATGTCAGCAATGACGAAAACAGTATTGTTATTCATGATGCATTGATTGCCAACCTTTACTTTCAGGAATTTACCGATCGCTTCAGCCTGGCAATTCCGGTCAGCGACCATCCGGTACTCGATCTGGGACCTGATCAAACCGTGTTTGGCGATGAGGTTGTAACCCTGGATGCCGGGCAGTTCACTACCTATGTCTGGTCTACCGGCGATCTCACACAGATCGTTCACATTGATTCTTCTGGAGTAGGCTTCGGCACCAAAAAAGTATACTGCCGGGTAACCGATTCATACGGTGTACAGTCTGATACCGTAAGGATTACATTCAAACCCCATGATGGAATCAATGAACAAAATGCATTGATTTCCGACCTGACCGTATTTCCCAATCCCACAGCCGACCATTTTAACCTCAGGTTCCAGGCTAAAAACAGCGAAACAGTTACCCTGAACCTGCTTGGCTTTGACGGAAGGGTTGTATGGACAAAAGAAACAAATATCAGCCAGGGACTCAATAATTTCCAGGTAAATGACGTTAAAGCTCCAATGGGGATGTATCTCCTCCAGCTTAAAACATCTGCAGGAAATCTCTGGAAGAAAATTGTGATCAACTAAATTGAATTTGTAAACAATAAAATTACCGGCTTGTGTCAGATAGTTTAGTCATCATCCCGACATTTAACGAAAAGGAAAATATAGAGCGGATAATCCGCAAGGTCTTTTCTCTTACCAAGGATTTTGACCTTTTAATCATCGAAGACAATTCCCCGGATGGCACTGCTGCCATTGTAAAAAGCTTAATACCTGAATTCCCGAACCGCTTGTTCATAGAAGAGCGGAAAGGGAAACTCGGACTGGGTACCGCCTATATCCACGGATTCAGGTGGGCTTTGTCACATGGCTATGATTTCGTATTCGAAATGGATGCAGACTTTTCGCATAATCCGGAAGATTTGCTTCGTTTATATGATGCTGCTAAAAATAAGGGAGCCGATCTGGTGATCGGTTCCCGTTATGTTTCCGGCGTTAATGTTGTAAACTGGCCCATCGGCCGCGTACTGATGTCGTATTATGCTTCTTCTTATGTACGTTTTATCACCAGGATGAAAATTATGGATACAACAGCCGGTTTTAAATGCTATACCCGTGCAGTACTCGAAGCCATCGACCTGGAGAAGGTAAGGTTTACCGGTTATGCATTCCAGATCGAAATGAAATTTACCGCTTGGAAACTGGGATTCAACATCGCAGAAGTGCCTATTATTTTTACCGACCGAACCATGGGCGAATCCAAGATGAGCAAGGGTATTTTTAAAGAAGCGATTTTTGGTGTAATGAGTTTGAGGATAAAAAGCCTCTTTACAAAATACAAACGCCTCAAAGGCTGAGATGAATGATTCTTTCCTTATCCGCAATGCCATCATCGTCAATGAAGGCGAGCGTTTTCACGGGGCTGTCCTGATTGAAAAGGATATTATTACTGAGATATTTGAAGGGAAACCCCCTGAGGATTTTCCTTTTCCTGAAGAAATCCATGTGGTGGATGCTAAAGGAAAATGCCTTTTCCCTGGTATTATCGACGACCAGGTGCATTTCCGCGACCCCGGCCTTTCGCAGAAAGGAGACCTTTATACCGAAAGCCGTGCAGCCGTTGCAGGAGGAGTTACTTCTTTCATGGATATGCCCAATACCAACCCTAAGGCCACTACCCTGGAGATACTGGAAGAGAAATACCTGCTGGCTTCAGAGAAATCACTGGCCAACTATTCATTCTTCCTCGGCGCTACCAACGATAATATCGGGGAAATTGTCAAAGCCGACCCTGGCCGGATCTGTGGATTGAAAGTATTCATGGGAGCCTCAACAGGAAATATGCTGGTCGATAATCCCGACACCCTGGAAGCAATTTTTAAACAATCACCTCTTTTAATTGCGGTACATGCAGAAGAAGAATCCATCATACAGGAAAACCTGAAACAATTCAAAGCCAGGTATGGTGACGATATACCGATTTCTGCACACCCCCTGATACGAAGTGAAGAAGCTTGCTTCGAATCTTCCAGGAAGGCTGTAAAACTCGCACTTAAGCATAAAACCCGCCTTCATTTACTTCACCTTTCCACTGCCCGGGAACTGGAGCTGCTCGATAACCATGTACCACTTTCTGAAAAGCATATCACTGGAGAGGTTTGTGTTCATCACCTGTGGTTCGACGACAGGGACTATACCGAACTGGGGTCTATGATTAAATGGAACCCTGCGATAAAAACAGAAAAAGACAAACTGGGACTGTTTCAGGGTGTTCTATCAGGGAAAATAGATATCATTGCCACCGATCATGCACCGCATACCTGGAAGGAGAAACAGCATCCTTATACCACCTGTCCGTCGGGAGCCCCTTTTATACAGCATTGCCTGGTGGCCATGCTGGGCTTCCACCACCTGGGAAAAATCTCCCTGGAGATGATCGTGGAAAAAATGTGCCATGCCCCGGCTATGCTTTACAGAATTAATAAACGAGGCTATATCCGTAAAGGCTACTATGCCGACCTGGTGCTTGTCGATCTGGATGCCCCATGGACAGTGTCAAAAGAGAATATTCTTTACAAATGCAGATGGTCACCCCTTGAAGGCGTCACCTTCAGATCAAGAGTTACCCATACCTGGGTTAACGGAAACCTTACCTATCAGGAAGGAATTTTCCTGGAATCAAAAAAAGGAATGCGATTGAAGTTTAATGTTAACTGATGATGAAAACCAGTCTTATAACAATTTCCGTTTTATCATTTTTACTGTTCTCCTGCAAATTTGAACATAAAGTCATTGAAGAATCTTATCCCGACGGTTCACCGAAGCGGATCTGTATATATCAAGGAACAGGTGAAAGCAGGGAGCTGATCAAGGAAACAACTTATTATTCCAATAAGCAGATGCAGATGGAAGGGACTTATAAGGACAGCAAACGTGACGGTAAATGGACCTATTGGCATGAAAATGGCAAAGTCTGGAGTGAGGGTTTCTTTAAAAATGGGAAAAGCGATGGCAAACGCGTTACCTATTTCGAATCCGGCAAGATCCGTTATGAAGGTTTCTATAAAGAAGAAATGAGGATGGGTAAGTGGAGATTTTACGATGAAAATGGACGTCTGTTGCAGGAAATCGACTACTCGGCTCCACCCGGAGAAATTAGGAATTAAGCATTGGGAATTGATGCCAGATCACTGACCCTTAATTCTTGACAGAGGTATATACCGGCAAATGATCAGAGTAGCCTCCGTAATATTCTTTTGAACTGGCCGTTCTGTTTGGCACTGATTCCCCGCTTTTATTCTTATAGAGAATCCAGTCTGGTTTGAAGATGTAAGCATAAGGGGAAACAATTATGGGCGCTTTCCCTTTCTTTTTCATCAGCATATTCCCGGATACGATAATCTGGTCAAACACATCCCAGTCTTTATAATAGAGCGTCCCTTCACCCTTTTCATAAGGATCGTAAAGGAGATTATAAAGACTGGCAGGAGAAAATGTTAATCCCGGCTTTTCAGCTCCAAGTATTTCAGCTATACTTCTATTCCCCGGCTCATCGTTGAAATCACCCACGATAATCACATTGGCTTTTGGATACCTGATTAGAATGGAATCCGTGAGATGCTTCAGAATACCAGCATTTTCAATACGCTTTACTTCTGTCCCCTGCGATCCGCCTTCCCTTGATTTCCAATGGTTGACAAATAGATGGTAAGTCTCATGGTTTGAACTTTCCAATCTGGCGTACAGAATATCGCGTGTTTTAAAGGTATATGCGGAAGGAATCGCCTGGTGATTGACTTCTTTGAACAGATCTGTACGGTACATCAAGGCTACATCAATCCCCCTGGGATCTTGTCCTTCTTCCATAATGATCTGGTACTTGCCTTGCTTTAACCCGGTCAGGGCGATCAGGTCTTCGAGTACGGATCTGTTCTCAATTTCAGCCAGACCAATGATTCCAGGCAAATTCAAACTGTCAATGGATACCAGTACCCTGCCTGTATGCTGAATCTTTTGAAAGTACCGAACAGTATTCCATGCGACTTTGGAGTCAGGCAGGAAATCAATATCACTGGTCAGGGGATTATCGATGGTGTCGAACAGGTTTTCTACATTATAAAATACAACTTTAAATTGTTTCTCATTTGGTTTCTGTGATAAACCTATCAGATTTATCAGGAATAAGGAAGAAATAATTATTAACCGAAAACGCATAGCTCAATTATTATTTCTGCAAAGATCAAAAAAAAAAGGGGCAACACCAACGTTGCCCCTACGGTTTGTTATAAGCAGTTTAGTTGACAACAATAACCAGGTACTTGCTGTTGCTCCAGAATGTTTTATAATCGGTTATCTGCAGCGACTGAATTAATTTTTTATCTCCATTAAATTTATAGGAAGAGGAGGGATGACTGGATAAAACCTTTGCTTTCTTACTCAGGATAGAGATCTCTGTAGTTTTCCGGATATCAATTCTCGTAAACAGATCCTTGTTGAAATCAGATAATACTTCGCCACTTTTGATTACCCCGCTTTTCTTAAGTTCCTTGCTGGTTCCGATCACATAGTAAGCAGTATTAAGAGCGGCATCCTGTGCAGCAATGGTCTGACTTTGATCATCTAGCTTGCTGGTTTGTGTCTTAACAGTCCTTGAAAGAGTATCAATTTTCAGGTTAGCCATATCAAAAGCAATATTCATCTTGGCAAGTTTGGCCCTCAGATCTTCAATATCGGCAGATTTCTGGGCAATGTCGGCATTTAGCCTGGCTACCATCTTCTGTAACTCGTCAACTTTCAAACTGGAATTTTTTAACTTTTTCGTCAGGGCGTTTATGGTTTCCCTGTTCTTTTCCATCAGGCCATAGATCGATTGTATATCGTTTTTGATCTGATCCTTGGCCGATAGTTTTAATTCCCCGCCACGGTCTGTGCTTAGGTTGATGATATTTTCCTTCATCTTGATCGTGTCCAGGGTGCCCTGGATTTCATTAATGGAGCGGATAAATTCATTGATAGCTTCATCTTTTTGTAGGGTTTGGCTCATCAGACTATCTGTCCTGGCCTGTAATTCCTCGGCTTTCTTCTTGGCTTCTCTGCCACAGGCAAAAAATACCGGAATTAATAAAAGCAATAAATACTTTTTCATTTGGATGAATTTTATAATTTGCAGCAAATTTACTAAGAAAATCAAAAAAATGAACAAATACCCCAAAATTATCCTTAAATCCGGCAAAGAAGCTGCGGTTAAACGTTTTCATCCCTGGATCTTCTCCGGAGCGATTGCATTGATACAGGGAGATGTAAGGGAAGGGGATCCGGTGGAAGTACTTTCCAATAAAAATGAATTTCTGGCGATGGGACATTATGCAGGAAGCTCAATCGCTATCAAAATATTCAGCCTTCACCAAACAGAATTGAATGATGCATTCTGGTTGGAGAAACTTCGGCAGGCTTATCAGCTTCGCAAAAGTATCGGGCTGGTCAACAATAAATCCAATAATGCATACCGCCTCGTTTTTTCTGAAGGAGATGGAATGCCCGGGCTGATCATCGACTGGTATAATGGCGTAGCGGTTATTCAGACCCATTCCATGGGAATGCACCGGCTTAAGCCGGTTTTCGTTACTGCCCTCCGGGAAATCTATGGGCATGAATTGATTGCTGTTTATGATAAAAGCAGCGAAACAATGCACCCCAGCCCAACCCTCTCCCAGACAGACAGGCAGACTCACCTGAAGGGGATGGGTTCTTTGATCCAGGATGAATATTTATTCGGAACCTCCATGAAGGGTGAAATCCTGGAAACCGGCCATCGCTTTCGGGTCGATTGGGAACATGGACAGAAAACAGGGTTTTTTCTGGATCAGAAAGGAAACCGCATGTATGCCCAGTACTATGCAAAAGACAGAAAAGTGCTGAACAGTTTCTGTTATTCAGGAGCATTCTCTGTGTATTCGATGAAAGGTGGGGCTAGGATGGTCCATTCAGTCGACAGTTCGCGGCAAGCTATCGAATGGACCCGGGAAAATATTGAATTAAACGGTATAAACCCTGATCAACATCTCAGCATTGTTACCGATGCCAAGAAGTATCTGACGGAAACCAATGAGCGTTATGATATGATCATCCTTGATCCTCCGGCATTTGCCAAGACACATAAAGTTACCAACAATGCCTTGCATGCCTATATCCATATCAATGCCCGGGCAATGAAACTGCTGAATAAAGAGGGCATTTTATTTACTTTTTCCTGCTCCCAGGCGATCAGCCGCGACACTTTCCAGTCGGCGATCATGAGTGCTGCACTGGAAGCAGGGCGGGAAGTGAAAATTCTTCACCGGCTTTCCCAGGGGCAGGATCACCCGGTAAGCATTTATCATCCGGAAGGGGAATACCTCAAAGGCCTGATTCTTTTTGTTAAATAGAAAAATCCCCGGATGAATATGTCAATTGATTTCCCATCTCCCTCTGAATATGCTTCCCTTTGGCCTTTGGATCCTGAAATGATCTTCCTCAACCATGGCTCTTTCGGTGCATGTCCTTCAAAAATCCTTGAAAAACAACAGATATACAGGCAGATGCTCGAAAACCAGCCGGTCCGCTTTCTGATCAGGGAAATGGAAGAAATGTTTGATCAATCACGTCGGAAAGTGGCAAATTTCGTGAATGCCAGCCAGGAAGACCTGGTTTTTGTGGGCAATGCAACAACTGCAGTCAATACGATATTTCGCTCTCTTCATTTTAATCCCGGTGATGAAATTCTTATCACCAATCACATTTATCCTGCCTGCCGTCGAATCCTGGAATACATCTGCGATCAAACCGGCGCAGTCATTACAGAAACCTCGTATGATTTTCCGGTGAGTTCACCCGGACTGATCATTGAAAAAATCCTTGAAAAAGTTACCCGGAAAACAAAGATCGCCCTGATCGATCATATCACTTCCGCTACTGCCATCATTCAACCGGTGGAACAAATTGTAAAGGAACTGGATGACCGTGGTATTGATACCATGATCGATGGAGCTCACACACTGGGAAGCATCCCCCTTGATCTGAAAAGAATAGGAGCGGCCTATTATACTGCCAATTGTCACAAATGGCTCTGCTCACCTAAAAGCACGGCGATTTTGCATGTCAGGAAGGATAAACAGAAGGGGATCCTGCCTTTGGTGATCAGCCATGCCGGATATAATGCCGAACCATTTCCGGAAAGGTTTTACTGGCCGGGCACTTATGATCCATCCGCGGCCATCTGTGTTGGTGATACCATTGATTACCTGGGTTCTTTGCTACCCGGAGGCTGGCCTGTATGGATGAAACGTAACCACGATCTGTGTATTGAAGCCCGATCGGTGATTTGCAATTTGCTTGACATCGAATCGCCTTGTCCGGACAATATGATTGCGAGCATGGCCACCCTGCCTTTACCCTTGCCTGCCATCGGACAACCACCCGATTATAAGAGTTTCACCCCTCTACAGGATAGGCTGTATCATGATTTTCACCTGGAAGTTCCCATCTGGTACTGGTCTGATCCCGCCAAAACAATGACCCGGATTTCCGTTCAATTATACAACAGCCGGGAGCAATATCTGTATTTTGCCGACCTTTTACGGACGCTGGTTCATTAATATCTTTAATCCATTTCCACATCCGGTCAATGAGTCTGTTTGGTAAATTTTAATAAAACTAATTATGCCAGATCACGAAAAATAGCCGTACCTTGAAAAAAAACCAAAGTGCTTATTTTTTGTGATAAAACATGTAACGGATGAAAAAAGATACCTTGGAATACAGGATGATGCTGGAACATAACCGGTTAAAAATTCCCGATTCAAAATTAAGAACAGGATCACTGACAGGTTTATTTCCTGTTATCCTTGATGGTGGTAAAACAACCATATTCATTTCGGATTTAAGCAGGGAAGCTGAAACAAGAGAACGATACGAATTGCGACAATACAGCAGGTTTAATTTCTTGTACAAAAAACACAAGACATAATAATTTAAAAATAGTTTTCACCGATTCTTGTTGATAAATAGAATTGTAACTGGTGACAGAAACTCAAAATGACCCGTATTTTTATCTAAATAAATAATGCCTGGACGAATGAAAAATGTTCGACATTTTAAACGGGGTGATGCGGTGGATAACCGGATGGATTTATCAAATCATCACCGGGATTCAATTCCGGTATCAAAACTGTCATCAGGGTCTGTGATTGACAAGTATCCTGTCCTTCTCGATGACGGCAGAACCATCGTCTTCATTTCCGATAAAAGCCGTGAAAGGGAAATCAGGCTGAGGTATGCCCTGAGAAAAGGATAGGCAGTATTTATCCTGACCCTTCTTCTTTTAATTATCCTATTTACAAGGAGCTTTTTATCAATAATTCTCAAAACTCCTAATTTCTTATATTCATACACTAATTGTTTCCTATACTGGGCTCTTTAGTGCCAATGAATTTCTGAATCAGTGTGAGAATATCTTCCCTTGAGAATGGCTTTGGCAGATATTCATCGCATCCGGACCTAAGGATATATTCCCTCTCTTTTGGCATGGCAAAAGCGGTAACAGCAATAATTGGTAAATTCTTCCGGAAGGATTTAATAATCTTCGTTGCTTCCAGTCCGTCCATTTTGGGCATTTTGATGTCCATAAGAACCAAGTCGATTTCCGGATGGTTTTTGCATTGTTCAACGGCTTTTTCGCCATTGGGCGCAAAAAGGAGATTGATACCAGTGGATTTCAACAACGCTTGAAGATATTGACTATTCGCTTCTTCATCTTCTGAAATAAGCAATGTTTTTTTCTTCCAGTTTAGTTGGGAAAAAGCAGGAGCCTGAACTAACTTCAAGTCGCTTTCGATACTACCATTGGCTGACATATAGGGTAACTCGACAAGAAAGGTACTACCTTCGCCTGGTTCTGATTCCAGCCTGATCACCCCCGACATCATCCTGATATATGCGTTTGAAATAGATAAACCCAGTCCCATTCCTCCGTATTTGCGTGCCATGGTAATTTCAATCTGACGAAAATTATCAAAAATTACCTTTTTTTCTTGTTCTTCTATTCCAATCCCGGTATCTTTTACCGCGATCATCAGCTTGTCACCAGACCTGGAATATTCAATATCAATGTTCCCTATATCTGTAAATTTGATTGCATTTTCGATTAGATTACCGAATACAATCTTCAGTTTTGCCAGATCTCCCCGAATCATGGCATCAGTATCTGATAACTTATTCCTTATTCTAAGTTGGAGATTTCGTCTTTCTGCTTTGGGTTTAAACGATGCAAATAACTCATCCATGATTTTCACGAAGTTAAATGTGCTGAATTTTAATTCAACTTGTCCCGTCATAATTCTTGAAATTTCAACAATATCTGTAATAATATGTAATAGCTGATGGGATTGTTGATTGATCAGATCGACATACTCATCACGCGTATCATCCGTCAGTCCCGGATCATTGAGCAGGCTGGCAAAACCCAGTATATGGTTCATGGGAGTGCGGATCTCATGTGACAAATTATTCAGAAATGCCGATTTTAGGTTATCACTCTCAACTGCTTTTTCTTTGGCCTTAATCAATTCCTCTGCCCGTTTCTCTTTCTCTTCGTTTTGAAAACGAAGTACTTCATTAGCTATAATTAATTCCTCTGCCCGTTTTTCTTTCTGTTTGAATTGAAGCAAATAATTACCAGTAGCAATTATTAAAAGAATAGTAATGATTGTCAACAGGAAAATCATAACAATTGAAATCCGGTTGAATGTTGTTATGCTATGTTCATTTATGTTTTTTCGATCCTTAAGCAAAATATTTTCTTCAGCCTGAAAATTACTGGTAATCTGGCGCATGCGATCACCATACTCTTTGCTCTGTTTGGCAAAAATAGCAGCAATGGCTGATGCAGATTCCTGATTGCTTTTTAGCTCAACCATTTTTAATGAAAAATCCATGCGTTTGTGGATGTAAAAATTGAGCGAATCAACACGCTGTTGTTGTTGCGGATTGTCATCTACAAGCAACTTGAGCTTTTTTATCCTGGCAAAGATTGTTTTTTGAGCGGTTAACAATGGCTCAAGAAATGTACTGTCACCGGAAATTACGAAACCCCGTGAAGCAGCTTCAAGGTCTTTGCCAAGTGAAAGTATGTCGCTCGATTGATAAATAATTTGCTCTGCGTGTTCCACCAACTCTTCAGAGTCGAAAAGTTTTTGATAGCTTTTATAAATAGAATAGCTTAAAAATCCACTTCCTGCCAGAACAATAAATGTTAAGAGTAAGAGGTTTTTCCTGATCCTGGTTTTGAAATTCATTTTTCCTTTATGAAAGTAATTCAAAGGAGATTCGGTTTATTGTGAAATCGTGAAACATTTAACCACACAACGAAGATGCATCTCGTTTCCGCTAAATTTGTTACATAATTCAGATAAAATTTTACATAATTCACACTTTTTTAGCCGATATCAATGATACAAGTGGATGATATTACAGTGGTTACTCTGGGAAGGCCAGAAAGAAACAGTTCCCGGGTCCCTTCTATTTTTTCAGCTCCATGATGACAAGAATGGTAACTATAATGAAGCTTCAAAGGAAATGATTCAAAACCCCCACATTACTTTTCATCTATAACACCAGCTGCCAATGCTATCTTATCGCTTGTTTCTATTTAGTTGTTAATGGTTTGTTTTAACCTTCAATTAATTTTTCGGATTCTCAGAATGGATTATATCTTTGCATGATAAAAGCACAGAACCAAACCATTCTCAAAAAAGTTATTAAAAATTAGAATTTGTGAAAATGGTTCAGTTAAAGCGTCATGGTCGAATTTATTTTTTCTGGATATTGATTCTTTTCGTCTTTTCAGGATGCAGTAAATGTGTTCAGAATAAAGTAGCTGATTTTGCCTTTTCCCCTGATGAACTTTTGATTAACCCCTACGTTGAAGGCGATACGTTGCTGTTTACAAGCGAAAATCAGGATTCAATTGTTTATATCTGTACTAAAAGAGAATTGCGACGATCAAAATATTACGAAATCAGCTATGAAGATGCTAAACTGTATCACGATGATTGTATGGGCGATTATTACGAAACTGACGGTGATCTTACAATTTTAGAAGGCTCTGATTCATCTGCTGGCATTGCAATTTCACTTTCTTTCCTAAATAGTTTCCTTCACCCAACAGATGCTAAAGAGATTTCATTACAGATTCATGCAAACTTTGAAAACGGTATAGGTATTTTTAATTATTATTTTGAAGAAGATACGATTCTAAAAAGTAATCCCACCCAGTTACTTTATTTTTATCCCGTTAAACAAATAGGACCAACCATATTTACTGATGTTTATGAATTAGTAAACGATACGATACCGAAATTTGGAATTCAAAAAGCATACTATTCAATTACTGATGGAGTGATTGGTTTTGAATCGAAAGACGGTCTGTTGTTTTATATCAACACTCCATAAAAACTTTGCCTGAAACATTGTGATATCATGTGTTTTTGGGGAGTGAAATCTGTTATCCTTTATAGCTTCAAACCTATTTGGAAGATCAGCACCCCGCCTTTCATCAGCCGGGATTAAAAAACAATGCAAAAAGCCCCATAAAGGGGGATGGACTTGATTTTATTCTCAAAACCAAAATTCATCCCGTTTCATCCTGTGATCGTGTTTCAGATGTGAGATCAGTCCTTCGATTCCTGCCCGTGACCGGCATCGTTCCTCTCGTTGTTTTCGTTTGTAGTAGCTCTCTTTTTTTACGGGGAGCTGGCATGATGACCTCTGTGATTCCGATATGGGATTGCCCTTTGTATCCCCTGTCAACAATGGTTTTTTTATTTTTCCATCGGAGAACTGCCTGACCTGATCCCACTGCTGCGGGTGTAGGCAAACGAGCTCTTGTTCCCAAACTCGTAGGGCTTGTGCTCCTTGCATTTGGCAATGCATAACACCTCCGGCTTATGAATACTGTAGATTTTATGCTTGTCTTCGAGTGTCTGAGCCAGCACCGGTACAGGATTCGAACCTATGACCTTTGGGTTATGAGTGAAAGGGATTATTTTTCCCGCCCCCATACTGTGTTATAAAACAGGCGTTTGCGCTGACGCCATTTCTTCATCATCCTTACTCCGTGATAGGTTTTTAACGAACTTCCTTTCTCTGTTCCTTACTCCGTTTACTGCTTCACGAACTTCCCAACTTGTATGCCTTTTACCCCGACAATCTTGACTATGTATAACCCACTTGACAGAGTGCTGACGTCAATGGTGGTGGTTGGTGTTGTGATTTCTTGTTCGAGAAATTGCTGTCCGCCAAGGTTAAGGATGGAGAAATATCCTTGCTCTTCGGTTTTTATCGTGATTTTATCTACAGTTGGATTAGGTAAAATTGATACCTGCAAACCTCTTTGTTCATTGATTCCCATATATACGGAATCGTATTTCATAACTGATGCTTTACCAATATACGCATTATCACTAAAAGCAACATATGGGACACCAGATACACTTATCGCAAGGCTTGTAAAATTAGCCCAACTTGCCGAAAAACCTGCAGTTCCAACATTTAACCAGTTATTACCATCGAATTTCATAACGGTAGCTTTCTCATAATATGCATAATCCTCGTATGCCACAAAAAGTTGACCAGATGGGCTGAAGGCAATGTTTGTAAATAATGCTTGTCCTGCTGAGAACCCGGCATTTCCAACGCCAATCCAATTGGTTCCATCAAACTTCATAACGCTTGCTTTATGGGAGTTTTCCCAATCCTCGAATGCAACATAGGGTTGACCTGAAGAAGGAAACGCTAAGCATGTATAACCAGCAATACCTGTTGTGAAACCTGCTGTACCTACATCCACCCAGTTGGTTCCGTTAAATTTCATTACTCTCGCTTTTGCTGAGATTCCATTATCCTGAAAAACAATATAAGGCAAGGTATCAAGGGGATTAAATACAATATTTGTAAATTGAGCTCTTCCAGCTGAAAAACCTGCTGTACCAACAGTTACCCAATTCGTTCCATCAAACTTCATTACGGTAGCTTTTTGGGAATTCCCCCAATCCTCATATGCCACATAAGGTATACCAGTTGGGCTGAAGGTAATGTTTGTAAACTGCACACTTCCAGCTGAAAAACCTGCTGCGCCAACATTCATCCAATTTGTTCCGTCAAATTTCATTACGGTTGCTTTTCCAGAATTTCCCCCATCTGCATACGTTACATAAGGTTGTCCTGATGGACTAATTGTTAGGTTAGTACAATTAGTACCACCCGCAGAAAAACCTGCGTCACCTACAAACTCCCAGCTGGTTCCATTAAACTTCATTACTGTAGTTTTATCCGAATTTTGCCCATCCCTAAAAGCCACGTAAGGCTCATCAGAAGAGTTCAATGCAATACTTGTGTAACCTGCCTGCCATTGAGAAAAAGCTTCAACACCGACGTATTTCCAAGCATATTCCACGGGAGAATAGTCTAACCACGGCTGTTGAGCACTAACTAAAGCAGGAAAAAAAAGCAAAAAGTAAAAGTAGTTTTTCATAAAATGCAGGCTTGAGAATGCTAAATTAGAGATTTTTATGATCAAATAACGTACGTTTGTTTGACCCCTGCAATACAGGGGACGTTTACGGGGTTTGGGGGCAGAAAATGACCCCATTTATTGTGTGAGGGAGTATTTAAGTTCAGGTAGAATGCAATGGGCTTGTGGATGCCTGTTCTTCAATCAAGGTAGAAAGAGCGATTGATTTCTCGCAAAATGTCAGTAAATACTGGTTATCTGGCAATCTTGACATCAAGCGAAGGATACAGAAATTAGTGTTTCCAGGGGGTTTAGCCCTGGACACTCAAAAAAGGCAATACTTAACTTCAAAAATCAATGCTCTTTTTTCAGCAAAGCGAGCATTCATAAGGCTTTCAGCGGAAGCAAAAAAAAGAATCCCCATCAAAAATGATGAGGATTCCGACTTAGTAGCGGGGACAGGATTGTACCGGTATAGAACCCAATCAGATAATCAGTCGTTTATATTTTAATTATTCTTTTAAAAAGGCCAATAAATGGCCTTTTTGTCTCAGTTTTTGTCTCAGATTTTTAATTAAACATGTAACAATTTGTAATATAAAAAGTATAAGAATTATTGATACTTGTTAAGTTTCCGCTATGGGGGAAGGGGGAAGCTGTCTCACTATCCAGAGGTGCCGTCTTTCTTTATACCTAACCTTTCTTCCAACTCATCAACCCGCTGCTTAAGCCTTGCCTTATCATCCCTGAGATCGGCAATTTCTTGATTGACAGATCTGCCATAATATTTCTGCTCTCCTTCTTCAAAAACAAATTCAAAATCATCTTGCCACCAAAAACTGATAGGAACGTTCAATCCCTTTGAAATCGTTTCAAGATCTTTGACCTTCAGGGTTCCATGCTGTATTGAATATCGAAATCCATCAACCCCTAAACTTGTATGCTTTGGAACAAATTCTTTAAGCTGAATGTTTTTCTTTTTTAATAGTTCTGGTATCTTATTGAAATTCATTTAAATATATTTAGAAACTATATAAATTGCGTATATAAACGAAATATACTTGACTTTTAAACGAAAAACACTTTACCTTCGTAGTCTAAAATTAATACATTTTATCTAAATATTATATCCAATGACTGAGAATCAAAAAAAAATGACCCTTAAAGACTATTATGAGAGTCTTGATGATAATAGCCCAAGAGGTAATTTAAAAGATAAAATTATTTCTGAATGCGGTATCTCCCCAGCAACCTTTTATAATTGGGTTAATGGAAATACCAGCGATATTCCCAAAACAGCAAAGGAGAGAATAAGCGAGATTACCGGAATCAAGGTGAATGAATTATTTCCTGCTATTTCATAAAAATGACTGAGATTGAATTTTTTTCCTCATCTGATGGACAGGAAGTAATGGTTCAAAGAAACGGACAATGCCTTCCCCTTATTAAAAGTGATACCGACCTAATCCATTTCCTTTATCAGAATATCCAGGAAAACTATCCGGATGCTTTTTCTGCCTTAATGGAAATTTATGCTGGAGTTGCTTGGTATAAATTTCTTGTTGTTCGCCGCTTTGGAAAGTGCAATTTTTCAGTATATGATAATAAGCCCGACGTTCGTCATGATGGGCTTTTTAACATTGAATTCGTTCAATGTCCACTCAGAGGTGAATGCAAATGGGAGCATACAATATGCCTTCCTAAATTCAATACAAGTCTTTCAGATAGAGAAATGCAGGTATTAAAATTAATCTGTAATAATCTTGAAGATTCTCAGATAGCCGATCTCCTGTTTATTTCAATACATACAGCTTCAAACCATCGTAAAAATATCTTAAGAAAAACCAATGCCATTAACAAGCTTGGAATTCTTAAGTATGCACAAGAAAATGGTATTATATGATTAACGAGATAATTTCACAGGGTCCGGAAGTTCCGGAACCAAAACAACTTGATCTCTTTGGAAAAGAAACTTCTGCTGAGCTTTCAGAAGTTCGTTTTCCGCATCACTCCGACGGTGAACCCATCGAGCATCATTCCCGGGATCCTACTGAATTGAACTACCCGGTTCAAGGTTCCGGACAAAAGGCTTTTTTTGATTTAAATGAAGCTCAAAAAAAATTAGCAGGTGCCTTGCACCGCAAAAGTAAGGCACTTGTTTTTAAACATTTTCAGGCATCAATTCAGGAAGAACAATGAAAACATTCTCAAACATGTGCAATCCGGATCTGGCAATCACAATTGAGTCTTATGAGGAGAAGCTTTCGGTTTTAATAGAATCAGAAGAACATATTATTCGTGATGCGAATTACCAGGCTAATTTTCTGCAATTATCTAAGCGCAAAAAAAGAATCGCTGAGTTATTAAGAGCTGCACGTGAACAATTAAAAAATAACATTTCCTAATATGAGACAAGAAATTCAGGTAACGGGACCCGGTACATCTATGGTTCTTCAATCATTAGGAATACGATTGAAAAGTGACTACATGTGGAAACCGGTACAGAAAAATATATTCAGCAAAGAATTTGTGCTGATAAAAAAAGAGTTATCTACACCTCTGATGAAAGGGCTCATTCATGCCTATACAATAGCTGAGCTCGGAATCATGATCCCCTGGGGATTGTTTCAAATGTCACCGGTCCATAAACTTCCAGGAGGGATATGGCAGATCACACTGAAAAGCGGGAAAATACATTCCTATGCCACTGAGGTTGAAGCCAGGGCTCATTACCTGATCGACCTGATCAACAATAAGGATGTCACGATTGATGAAATCAATCATCCTGAGCAGCAAAACCAACCTGTTAAATCCAGCAAACTTTAATCATTATTCCTATGCAGATGTTTGAATTAAAAAGTTTTGATGTTTGCCAGACCACCGGCATTACCAGCTATGAAATGCATTGGGATGTCGGAAGAGGAAGAAGAGTCGATCGGGGTTCATTTATCGATCGCCGGGATGCTGAACGATACATTTCATCCAGCAAGCGGTCATACATCCTGATCATGTTCCAGAATTTCGTCAGCCATTCGAGGGTTTTATTTGAAACCGGCCATAAAGACTTTTACAGGACCCCGGGAAAACTTGAGGCACTTGATAAATGTCAGAAGTACAACCTTTGGTTTCAGGATAAATCCCTGGATGCAATTTGTAAAGTAGTCCTGGCATTGCAAGAGGACCTGAGAAAGATCCTTCCTTCTCCCAATAACCCTTCTTACAGCTCCTCAGAAGAAAGGATCCTTGAAATGGTGATCTTTTCAAAGAAGGAACTCGCGAATCTTCCAAAACTTAAAGTCTAACGTTTAATTTCTCCCTGTGAAAATCACTCAGGATTGCATCCAGAAAGTACTTTCTTGCGCAAAAATTGAAGAAGTCATCTCTGATTTCTGCAAGCTTGAACGAACCGGCGCCAGCCTTTATACAACATGTCCAAAATGCGGAAAATCCGGTAAGGGGAAAGGCCTTATTGTAACTCCTTCCCAGGGAATATATAAGTGCTTCCATTGTGATTACGGTGGTACATCGTCGGTAAATTTCGTTATGGATATGAAAAATATCTCATATCCTGATGCGATCACATACCTGGCCGGGAAATACAATGTTCCGATAGAGTTTGAAGAAAAGGTAAAGGGACCACAGCGTAAAAAAGGAACGAAAGAAACTACTTTCCGTGATCGACAGCTTCTTGCTTCTGGCATAGAAGAAGCCGATCAACAAGCTTATATCCGGGTTGACGATAAAACTCAGAAAGTTGTTGATGTGTTTGAACCCGGGACCCGGGATCAGTATGGTAAGATCTCTCCAGGTGATGACATGATCATTTGGTACTATGACCTGGAAGGTAAGCCGGTGATGTTCACCAAACCCAAGGGTAATAAGCTTGAACATCTATTCCGTGTACGCTGGCAGAATCCGGATCTGCACAATGATAAATATGGCCGGCCAATGAAATATTCTTCACCTGCCGGCTCAGGATCCCATCTTTTCTTTCCTGAAAGCATCCGGGAGGCATATCGCAATCGACGGGTGATATCACGTCTATATATCCAGGAGGGAGAAAAGAAGGCCATCAAGGCTTGTAAGCATGGAATGATGTCGGTAGGAGTGATGGGGATCCATAATATTGGCTATAATAATAAACTTCCTTATGAGCTGCAGCTCATTGTCCAGGCTTGCAAAGTTGAAGAGGTAGTATTTCTGCTGGATGCCGATTGGGATTCCCTCAGCAGTGATCTCAAACCAGGATCCCGGGTTGATCAGCGGCCTTTGTCTTTTTACTCGGCCGTCTGCAATTACAGGGAATATTTTAAAACTTTTGTAAACCTGGGGATCTACCTGGAGATCTACTTTGCCTACATGAAAAGGAATGAGAAAATGCCTGCTTACATTAAGGGCATAGATGATTTCCTTGCAGGACCGTTAAAGGATAAAGAAAACGACCTTTTCAACGACATCAAAAAGGCTATCAATGAAAATGGTCAGGGCAAGTATATTCAGCTTCATAAAATATCAGCAGTCTCGGATCTGAAACTTAAAGAATTCTGGAGCCTCCAGGATACAAATACTTTCGCGCTGAAGTATAAGGATATCCTGCAAAATTTACCGGAATTCTATATCGGTAAGAATAAATGGAAATTTGATGAAGTTGGTAAGCTGATTCCGGCACAACCGCTGCAGGATGATGAGTGCTTCTGGGATAAAGAGGAAAAAGTAAATCGTTCCGGTGATTTGTATGTTACTTTCCATTTTAATAATCTATACGCTTATAACTTTCTTTCCCGGCGTGGGTTTGGACGGATCAAGATGCTGGGCAGTGACTATAACCTTTGTCATATTGTTGGAAAAACTGTTGAGGTTGTTGAGGCATATCAGATCCGTGATTTTGTTTTCGATTTTTCAAAGGATCTGTTGTCCACCAATAGCAAAGCTGATTATGTTAAGGTAATCAATATGCTTTATCGTGGAGCAAAAATGTATTTTGGTCCGGATAGCCTCAGTCACCTTGATTTTATATACCCTGTTTTCGAGTACTCGGATAAAAGTCATCAGTATCTTTTCTTTAAAAATAAGTTCTGGAAGATCACTTCTGAAGGAATTGAAGAAAAACCCCTGAGCGACCTGCAGAATTATGTCTGGAAGGACCGGGTTAACGATTTCGATGCAAAACTTCTTGGCAAAGAGATGATCCGGGTTAACCGAATCGATCTGGATTATATTCTGAAAAACAACCTGGATCCCATGCAGTATGATACAGTCATTGGCCAGTATGAAGTGGAGTTCACCCCTGAGGCGAAAGAATGCCACTTTGCCCGGTTCCTGTTGAATACCGGGGAATTCTTTTGGAATAAAATCCAGCATCAAAAGACCCGTAAACCTTTGGACAAGGATCATCGGACCATCGATGAGCGATATGAGACGAACCTGCACATGATTTCCAAAATGACGGCAATCGGGTACTTGCTTCATAAATACCGCGATAAATCCTGTGAAAAAGCAGTCATTGCCATGGATGGGAAGCTGAGCGAAGTAGGTGAGAGCAATGGGCGGACTGGAAAATCCATTGTGGGATTTGCTCTTGGGGAGGTGATTCCTCAATGCTATATCGGGGCTAAATCAAAGGATCTGGAGAGTGATCCTTTCATCTTTGAAGAAGTGACCGAAAAAACGGATAACATCTTCCTGGATGATGTACGTGCAAATATTGATTTTGAATTCTTTTTTCCAATCATCACCGGAAGGTTGGCTGTGAACTCAAAAGGGCTAAAGAAATTTACACTTGACAATAAAGATACGCCCAAGCTCTACCTCACAACGAACCATGCTATCAATGGAAGCAGTTCTTCATTCAAGGACCGCCAGGCTTTGATCGCCTTCAGCGATTATTACAATGAGGAATTCAAGCCGGTTGACGATTTCGGAAGTAATTTCTTTGATGAATGGGATGAACGCCAGTGGAACCTCTTTTATAACTTCATGGCTGACTGCTTAAGGCTATACTTTCAGGCTGCTGATCAGGGCTGGGGATATAATCACTCCGGATTGATTCAGCCGCCAACAGAACGCCTTGATCAGCGCCGGTTACGCCAGTTCATTGGTGAGGATTTTTTAACCTGGGCCGGGGAATACTTTAATGTCGAAGGTCCCGAGAACATCAATTTACCTGATGTTCAGAATATGAATGTTCCGATCCCGCGTGCTGAACTTTATAACGGGTTCCTGGATAAAACTCCAACCCAGCGAAAATTCATGAATCCCTACCGGTTTAAGAAGAAGATGATTGCCTGGTGTGAGTACCACAAAGCCCAGTTCAACCCTCAGTGTGTTGATAAGTTTGGGAGACCTGGCCAGGATGATAAAAGGGGGGGGGTTGAGTTTTTTACAATTGCTAATAATAATTTTATGAAAAAATGATTCAATCAATAAAAATTGAACTTCATAAGTCAAGTAAAATGAAAACACAAAAAGAAATTAGCACATCTATAAAAATTTCTCATTTTAGTTTTTTTTTCCCGTTGATTACACTTAAATGTAAATTAACACCTTACCAAAGAAAATCTTTTGAACTTCTACATGATCAAGGAGGGAAGGTTGAATGTTGGCCCAATCTGGCAGCAACTTTCAGATTACTTGAAAGAAAAGGTGTTCCACTGAAGTTCACCCCGATGCCATCAACGACAGCTATTGATGACAAAATATTGGTGGAAATAATTTATCCCGCTTAATAAGGCTAATCGCATGCAATTACAAATATCTCTTCCTGACTTTAAATACACCTACGCTGAGTTCTTTGTCGGATGTGGCGGTTTGTCATTAGGATTTGAACAAGCGGGCCGGTAAGCGCAGAACCGGCGAAAAGAAGTACTAATATGTCATGAGAAAACAGTTAAAGGTTGGCGACAAGGTTGTGTTCAATAAAGAATATCAAACATGGCACGACCTTTATTTGAGAAATTCTGAATATGAATATTTTGTGATTTCTAAAATAATGAATCATTCACAAAGAATTTGTGGGATGGGATATAAAATTGTTGTTCCAGGATCAAAAAAATATGTTGTGATTGCTTCTAAAGATCAGATTAAATCATATGGAAATGAAAATGAAAATGCCGAAGACCTATACAGATATGATAGGCGAAAATTATAAGTTCAATGGAAACTTGTTCAATAAAAAGGATAAGGTGGACAATGAAGAATTTAAAATAATTGATGTGAGGTTCAGCTCAGCGTTCATCATTAATCTAAAAACAAGAGAACCACGCCATCCAGCGATTGAATTTCTTTTAAAAAATGATAAAATGAAGCGTGCGAAATGGTCTCGCCCATTCCCTTGCAGAGAGATAGAACTGAAGGATTAATTGGTTCTAATGAACCGGCTGCAACCGCAGTGCGGAGCCTTGCGGCTGCATGACATTATGTGGAGATTTTAATAAATAAAAATGAAGAATAGTTATATAACAGTCACAGATCAGTTTTGCGGAGCCGGTGGCAGCTCACAGGGAGTGCGTAATATTTCGAAGAAGAACGGAGGTGGGGCAGAAGTGAAACTGGCTTTGAATCACTGGAAATTGGCAATTGAAACGCACAATACCAATTTTCCGGAAACGATCCATGACTGTACTGATATTTCGGCCAGTGATCCCCGCCGCTATCCATCAACAGATATTCTGATTACCAGTCCGGAGTGTACTAATCATTCGTTGGCGAAAGGTGTAAAGAGGTCACAATCACAGATGGATATGTTTGCTGTTGGAAAACTTGATCCTTCAGCAGAGCGATCTAGGGCAACCATGTGGGACGTTCCCCGGTTTGCCGAATACCATAATTACAATCTGATTTTTGTCGAGAATGTTGTTGATGCCAGGGAATGGATCATGTTTGATGCCTGGCTGCAAGCTATGCATCTTCTTGGATATAAACACAAATGTGTTTACTTGAATTCTATGTTCTGTCATCCAACACCCCAAAGCAGGGACCGGATGTATATTGTTTTCTGGAAAAAAGGAAATAAAGAACCAATGTTGGATTTCAGACCCGCAGCACGGTGCCCGAAATGTAATATTGAAATTCAGGCTATGCAACGCTGGAAGAACCCTGCAAAGCAAGCAGGGAAATTTAGAAAACAGTACACTTACATTTGCCCGATTTGTGCCAGTGAGGTGATGCCTTACTTCTATGCTGCTTTTAATTGTATTGACTGGACCGATATTGGTACCAGGATAGGTGACAGGAAGAAACCGTTACAGGAAAATACCATTCGAAGAATTGAGTACGGGTTAAAAAAGTACGGTCGACAACCGCTTAATATTGTGAATTATTCACCGGGTTATTCCAAGCCTTTATATGAACCATTTGCTACTTGTACCGGTAATGATCACCAGTCATTGCTTTTACCATTCATCATCAACGCTCAGCAAACCACTGGCATGGATTGTCGTATTAAGGATGTTGGTGACCGACTACCTTCAATTCCTACTAACCCACATTTTCAATTGATCACCCCATTTATTTTAAAGGAAGAGCATTCACAACAGATGAATGTCCGTTCCAGTACAGATCCATTAAGTACTCATACCACACGGCAAAGTATGGCCGTTGTCACTCCACCCTTCCTGATAGAGATGAAGAAAACATCAAACGCACGAGATTTGGAAAGTCCATTATCCTGTGTTACAAGTCAAAATTATCATGGCTTAATAACATCCAAATCATGGAAATCCTTTATCAGCTATTTCTATGCTCAGTCACCACAAAACTCAAAAATAGAAGATCCTATTGGAACTGTCAGCACAAAGGATCGGTTTGCTCTGGTCAATTACCAGGAACCAAAGATTGAAGATTGTTATTTCCGGATGCTAAAACCTCACGAGATAAAACTGGCAATGGCATTCGATCAGAATTACATTGTTTTAGGATCACAAAAAGACCAGGTAAAACAACTTGGTAACGCCGTAACGCCACCGGCTATGCAGTGGCTTGTAGAAAGAGGAATTGAATCGTTGCAATAAAATTTACACATAATGGACCGGCCGCTAAGGCCGGTTTTAATCAGCCTTAGCGGAAACATTATGCCGGGTAATAAATTAAAAACAAAAAAGTGAATATGAAATCATTGACAGAAATGCAGGAATTTGCGCTTAACGTTTTAAAATTGAATAAAGAACGTGGCGTATGCGGTAGTTACGTGGGATGTCTTTGGGCTGAACACAAACATAATCGCTATAAAGCAGCAAGCAGGGATTGTTTTGGAACAACATCAGCAGGATATAGGACTTTGAGATTTCTCGTTGCTCAAGGGTTGGCTCGTGTTGAGAAATCGGTAACGCCTGGTGGCTATACGAACGAAACCTATTATCCGGCATAATGAACCGGGTGCAACCGCTGTTGCACCATAAAACTAAAGTATATGGAAAAAGATAACACAATAGAGGTTGCACCAACATTAGCGGCAGGCATTTTCCTTCCGGATGAGAAAATGCTTGCATTGTCATGGAAAGAACCGTTTGCCAGTTTAATGCTGCATGGGAAGATCGAAACCCGGACATGGAAAACGAATTACCGGGGATGGGTGCTAATTTGTGCCTCACAAAAGGAATATCCCTGGAATACGGTACTGGATATATCGGGAGAAAAGCAGTTTGAAAGAATAACCGAATTGATTATTGCCGGAAAACTGATCTCAAATCCAGGGTTCGCAATAGCCATCGGAAAATTGGTTGCCTGTTACCCAATGACAACGATCCAGGAGGATAAGTGTTTTGTAGAATATCATCCTGATCTATGGAGCCATGTCTATGAGGATGTTCATCCGATTAAGCCATTTCCGTGGAAAGGAACTCAGTGGTGGAAAGAAGTAAGTTTTGAAATAAAAGAAGGAATACAGGTTTTACCTGCTTGCCGCTAATGAGTCGCTAACCGCCATATTGCGGCTATATTCCAAAAAATGAAATAAACGGTGAAATTTAAGATCATTATCTCATCCAGGATGAACGATCTCGCTACGGGTGAATAGAAGACATTAAGACGATTTGATCTGATCCAGGCGAATGCCTGGATCTTTTATTAATGAGTGGTAGACTCGGTAGCGGATGCGAACGAGTCGAAAGCACGAATACCTTATTACTTTTCCTTTTTTTTACCTTCATTTTTGCGCCGCCCCCTTTTTCATTATATCAATAATAGTGCAGAAGTACTAGCAAAATCAGATAAAAAACTGATTACCATATACATATATATATTATTTATTTACTTTTTCTTTTTTACACATAGACTTCATATATATAGATAATATTTTCGTGCATTCGTGCGCACGATTTTTTTTATTTTTTAACACGCTGTTTATTAGCTGTTTTAAGTGTATTTTTAACTGCACGAAAATCGCACGAGTCAGCACTGTTTGCACGAATATCTGAGTACATTTTTTAATGTGTTGATATTCAATATTATGTAAACCATCCGCACGAATGCACGACTGCACGAATATTTTTGCCTTTTTTTCCAAGTATCATTGTCACTGACAAACTTGATTTTCTATAGTTTTTTTTGAATTACTGTTGGATTTTTGCAGAATTATTCGTAACAAGACTATACTTTACAATCATTCACCGCTAAACTATCTTTGAATATGAGTTCACCTGTTGTACTGAAAGTAAAATGTGAAGTGTTCCTGATTCGCTTTCTTGAAAAGCTATACGGACCTCAACCCATTGCATTTCCCAAAAAACATGATTTTAATAATACCCTGGATTTTCTTCTCAGCCTCCGGCCACTGGATTACAAGGAGCCGGATTATGAAGAAAAAACATTATCGATTTTGCTTCCCTATTTTGAGACAAAGGATGTGAGATCCTATAATTACCTGTCAGATTTCAAACAGCGTAAATTCGAAAAAAGGATTGGATTATATTTCAAGATCCATTTTCATACTGACATGAATAAACTAATCAACCTTGGGTATAAAAAAAAGGATGCTCTTGAAATCTTCATGGATGAATATAATTTACCGGTTGATTGCCAGGATATGATTGAGAAGGATTATTCTAGGTATATTACTACCAGGTGGAGAATGAAAAAGAAGCTATTTAGAACCAATATAAACTCCTCAGATAAACGACAAAAAAATACCCATCTGGAATTATAGGAATTTTTAGAAAGAATGAGAATTTTTAAAAACACCCATTAAATGACTGCAATACCTAAAAGTGAAAACACCGTACTTCTGATTACCAAAATTTCCTATTTGGAAGTAACGACTCCAACTTCAATTTTCAAAGTGGATAAATTTCACTGTAATGTCTATCTCCCTGAATTTATCACCTTCGATAACATCTATTTCACGCCTGGATCAGCAACATTTGAAGAAAAACAAAAAGATGAAGAACCCGGACGTGTTTATGAGCAGGAACTTAAATTCATGTTTCCTGGTGAAGATGATCAGTTGATGTCACTTGTAGATAAAATTGATAATGGCAGGCGACTTCTGATCAAAATGACTTTTCAGAATGGCACAAAGAAGTTAATTGGATCAATTGAAAATGGAGCTGTTTTTTTAAGAAGCACTAAAATTTCAGGAAAACAATCGGTTCATGAGATCTCATTTTCATGCAAACAACAATATCCCTCAAGGTGGATATCATATGATGGTGTTTATATAGAACCAGACTAGAAGTATTTATAAACCGGCTTTGGCCGGTTTTTTTATCCCTTTTAAGTCCTTTTGTTAGCAGTTGTGCCTTTATAATATTGTGCTTCAAATAAAAGAAGCATGATCGATAAACTGCTTGAAATGCTCTCTGCACGCTGGCTCATTCACCGTGATACAGCGCTTTCCTATTTGCCAATGCTGATCGCCTTTCTTAATGGAAACGATCAATTCGCTTCCTTAATGCCTAAAGCAGAGCAGGAAAAGCATTCTAAGCCCAGGATTCTTGCCATGGGAAGTGAACCAGGATCGATGGTGAGATATGAGTTTGATGATCCGTGTATCCCGGATAATTCAATTGCTGTGATCCCCATCCAGGGAACCATTCTTTCCTGGAAGTCAATGAACATTGTTGAAGCTGTAAGAAAAGCCAGTGATAATGAAAATATCATTGCCCTTCTGTTTCCAACCAATAGCCCGGGTGGGATGGTTTTTTATACCGATATCCTGGCAAATGAGATCAAAAACTGTAAGAAACCGACCGTTGCATCGATCATGAACATGTCGGCATCAGCTGCCATGTGGATCACTTCAGCAATGGACTACCGGATTGCTACATCCAAAATGGACTGGATTGGATCCATCGGAGTGTTTACCTCCTATACCGACATGCAGGTCATGCTCAAGGAAAAACTTGGAATTACTATTACGGATATTTATGCAACTCTCTCGACCAGGAAAAACGAAATGACAAGGGCGCTCCTGGAGGGAAACCAAAAACCAATCATTGACGATCTTGATTTCGTCAATGAAATTTTCCATACGGCTATCCGTGAAAATCTTGGAATAAAAGCCGACAGTGAAGTATTCACCGGTGCCATCTATAATGCCCAGCAGGCCATTAACCATGGACTCATCAACGAAATCAATTCACTCGATTATGCAATCGATTATGCATATAAAGCAGGATTGACCAATAAAATCAATAATTATAAATTCATCTAAACCCACAAAACAATGTTCAACAAACTGAAAGCTGCCGTTCTTGCGCTCTTCGCCATCACTGCATTCGCGAGTGATACGAACGGTAAGCCAACCCTTACCGAAGAGCAGCGTAAGAAACTTGCCGATACATTCGGTGAGGCTTTCGCATCAAAATTCGTTGAGAATCTCGCAAAAGAAGCCAGCGGACAACCGATCGACAATGCAACATCCGAGGCGATGGTGGCAGATCTTCAGGACCAGCTAAAAAAGTCTTCCCTGGCACAGGTAACGCTTGCTGAGGAAAACAAAATGCTGAAGGACAAAGCAGATGCCCAGGCTGCCGAGAAAGCAAGGATTGCCACAGAACTCTCCCAGGCTAATGCTACCGTTTCCAGTCAGAAAGAGGCCATTGAAGCGCTTTCAAAAAAACCTGAACCTGAACCAAATGGCAAAGCAGGATCCGTTGCGACGGATCACAATGGATGGACCCCGACAGGAAAGGATACTCACTTATTCGGTGAGAATCATTCCTTCCTGGCCATTGATTCCTCCAGGCCATACAACATGCGTGCCTATGCCGCAATGGCCGCTCGCTATGGAATTCAAGTAAGTGGCGTTCGTGAAGCAGAAAGCCTGGATTATTCTCAGCTCAAAAGTGACCTGGGTGATTATTACAGGATAAGGAAACAGGATCGCATCCAGAGTTTCTTACAGGAGCTTCCTTCGCTGACCAAGATCTTCAACCTCGAAAGCGGCTACCAGGATCAGGCAGTTCTGGTTAATCTTTTCCTCACCGATGAATTCTCTCAGGCCGACAGCACATCACTGGGATCAAGCTTTGATTCCATGGTCAAAGGTGGATACAAATTCGAGCCTGAAGTTATCACAATGTATGATGTGATGTTCGTTCACAAATTCAGCGCTATGAAGGAACTTGAAAAAGGCTGGATCGGGTACCTGAACCGCGAAGGATCATCCACCATGAAGTGGTCATTCATCGAATACATCCTGGTTGAAACAGCCAAGAAACTCAAGAATGAACAGGAAATTCGCCGTATCCGTGGTATTCGCAAGAACCCGACAGTCAATGTTTCAGGTACTTCCCTGGGAGCTGCAAACGGTCTGCTGAAGTTTATCAAGAATCAGATTGCAGCTTTCAAAGTGAAAGCTTTCTCCATGGGAGAATGGAACAGCGGAAACATTGCAAATCATATTTACACCGGTACCCAAATGGTCCCGGAAGTACTGCGCGATTCCGGTCGTATCATTCTGTACATGTCAACAGATGCGCTTTCCATGTACCATAAGAACCTGGAAACACTTTATGGCATGAACCAGGACTATGCTGCAAACATTCAGTATGTAAAGGAATATCCATCAGTTAAGATCGTTGCCATCCCGGGCATGGCTCCGAGTAAGCGCATGGTCTGGACCCTGGAAAATAACTTTGCTTTGTTTGAAGATAAACCAGGTGAAATGCTCAACTTCCAACTCGAACAGCAGGACTGGACTCTGAAGGTCTGGAGCAACTGGAGAGAATCCTTCTGGGCTTATCTGACAGGTAAAAAGTATGCATCTGCTGCTGAGATGCCTTCGGATTATAGCACTCAGCTGATCTTCTGCAATGATGTCGATGAACCGGCAGATTATTATGTTGCAATGGAAAAGGATGATACCACTCCTTCAGTGGCTAATCACAGCAGCCTTGTATCTGTGGCAAACACGGAATCAAAGGCCATCACCGGAATTGATGACTGTGCAGTCGAACAGGAAGTACGTCTCAAACGTGGTGTTGGCACTTATGGTATCACCATCGCTGCTTCAGGGAATTTCTCTCTGATCACAGCAGCCTGGAACCCGGCCGTGGGCGATACCATTATCCTGAAGAAACGGGCGGATGGGAAATTCATCGAATTGAACCGCACCACTGCAACAAGCGATGCAACTGCTTTTGCAGCTGATGACGCAACTCCGAGTGTGGCAGGTAATTCGGTATTTATTACCGATGCAAATACACAGGCAACCGCAATCACAACTCTTGATAATGCTGCTACCGGTGTTGTTTACACCATCCATGGTGCTGGCAGTACGAATGCTTCCACCATTGCAAACTCAGGAAACTTTGTCCTGACCGCTGCAATGACTCTCTCGGCAGGTGCCTACATCAAGCTCCAGAAGAGCTCGGTAAACGGAAAATTCTACGAAATCTCTCGCAGTGCATAAATCCGGCACGGGAGGGAAGTAATTCCCTCCCTCCGGCTTTTGCCAGTCTTAACAGCAAAATTTTAAAGCCATGACATACGTAAAAACAAGTGTTCCAAAACCCGGCGACAATAAGGGAACTGGAGCTGATAAGCGTGATCTCATCACAATTGTTGATTGTGCAGATATCGCCGACGATCTGATCGTTCGCGATGCAAAAGGAATCGTTATTCCCTCAACAATCAATATGAAACCTGGCGCCTATATGGTTCAGGTCTATGGTACCGTTACGACCATGAAAGCTGAAATAGCTTCCGAGGGTGATCCCGACGGAAAGGCGATGAACCAAACCGTTTCATTCAAACATCCGGGAAACTCGGTGGACATCCGTGAATTCCGCTATAACTGGTTGAATAAAAATGTGATTCTCATTATTCAGCGTGGTTCAACATCAGAGAAAACCCTGTACGGGGACAAGTATGCTCCCCTGCAGATGGAACTCAAACATACTGATGATGAAAAGGCCAATACCGGAGAATTTACCTTCAAATCACTGGTCAAAGGTCCGGATGCCGGAGATTACCAGGGTACATTTACTCTTGAATCAGTAATTGATACTGTTGCTGCAGATGCAACAACGGTTGATCTTTCTGCCGGAGAAGGCCAGTACCAGCTTACCGATGGAACAGCAGCACAGGCAACATTGACAACCTGCAGTGATGCAGTAAATGGAATGTTGTTTACGCTTCTTGGTTCTGGTGGATCACATCCTTCAAAGATTGTTGCAGGAGCAGATTTTGTACTGGCCTCTGGAACAACCTGGAATGCGCTTGCAGGAGCGAAAATTACCCTGAAGGCATTCAAGGATGGAGCAGATACCTTCAAGTACATCGAACAGTCCAGGTCATAACCTACAGTTCATTTTTGCAATTAAGTGAAGGGGGAGCAATCCCCCTTTTCTTTTGTCCTTTTGCCTTGCCGGAGAGGGAATTATGTTTGCCATACAAAACAATTCAATTTTCATGGCCATGAAAGAAGAAATTATCAGTTATTTTAAAAATGATCGCTCATACCAGGGAGGAATTTCCCTGTATATGAAATACGGTAACCGGATCGGGTTTAAAAAACAACTCAATGTCCAGGTAGAAAGTGTGCAAATGCTCAATACTCTTCATGAAGAGCTTCGCTCAGTTGCTGGAATGGACCATCAGCAATTACGCTCCCTGTTATCAGACCCGGTTGGAAAACCGCCGCTGGAGGAAGCAATGGACCCTCGGCCGCGGCCGGCAACAAGAAAACCGGCAGCAAAGGGCGAGAAAATAGCGAAAGAGGCAAAAAAGCCAGCGTCCAAACCAAAGGAATCCAAGACAAAGCAGGTAAAGAATCAGAATGCTCCACAGCAAAAAACCACGGAGAAGAAAGAAGAGTAAACCTTCGTCAGGTTCCTTCTATCCGGATTCGTGAAGATTACCCGTTTCTGAATGATTCTTTCTGCCCCGCAGAACTTAAAATTCTCATCTCGGATAAAATTTCAGCCTATCATGCGTATGTAAATGCGCATGAAAAGCTATTTACCGCTTCAACACCTGATGAGCTGTTTGAAGCAAGCCGGGAAACAGTCGAAAAATACATTGAAAACCGGCTCATCATTGATGAGTTGAATTATTACAGGCAAAAGGGACAAATCCTTGGAAAGCATCCGATATTCTTGTGGATGCGTCGCCAGGAAGAAATCCGAGGGATGAAGATCGGAGAGATGGTTAACCTTAAACTTCGGTTGGAAAATAACCTGGTCAAAACACGAAAGAAAACCCGTACAGAGAAAAATCATCCTCTTTCAGCTTCCCGAATGGAACGGATCAAAACAATGGAAAAAGAACTCTCAGAAATAAACCGATTACTTAACTTATAAGTGAACTCAAAATTTTTTGATATCGATGAATTGGATGAGCTCCAGGCCGATCAGCAGCCTGAGGATAAATCCGGGATCCTCTCTGAGGCTTTTCTTTCAACGCATGAACATCGCATTGAAAGTATAAAAAACCTCTCAGGCCGTTTTCCACACCCGGGAGAGATATTCTTTCTTTGGACCGTTAATAGCTTCAATGCTTTTACTTTTATCCCGTACCTTATTCACCAGTGTGGCATTATTGATGAACTTGTTCTGTCTACCTATTCAATTAACATCCGCATTATTGATGCCCTGGTTAAACTCATCGACCGGGGCAAGATCCTTTCCGCTCAGATCTTCATCAGCGATTCTATCAAATCACGCCTTCCGAAAGTATTCGATCACCTTTGCTCCCAGGTTGAAAAACGCTCCGGTGTAGTCCTTGTCAATTATGCCTGGAACCATTCAAAGATAGCCCTGATCCGTTGCGGGGATTCTTTCTTTGATGTCGAAGGCAGCGGTAACTGGGGCGAGAATGCCCAACACGAGCAATATATCTTCCTGAATTCACGCAAGGTATTTGAATTCCGAAAAAATGAAATCATCCATGGATCTCACCCCTGATCAATATAAAACCATCGAACAGCTTGGCGGGCTTCATTATTCCCCGGAGAAAGTTGCCATGTTCCTGGATCTGGAAAGGGAGGCATTCTTAGCCGAATTTCATACCCTTGAGCATGATCCGGATTATAAATCCGGCAACGTCCGCTATCATTATGACCGTGGATTGCTTATTGCTCAAACCGAAGTCGATAAGGCAAATTTAAAACGTGCCCGGGATGGCAACTTAACCAGTGTTGCACAGTTTAAAAAAGATGTAACACTTCAGAATTTTGAGCTGGCCAAGCGAAGGATCCTCTATCATGACGAGAAGACACAGATGGATCAACTTCAGGGACTCATTGAGCGTGGAGAGGTCCGGGATCTGCCGGCGCCCATGGTGGAATATTTTGAACAGATCGACTATATCCGCTCGCTTTATCTTCGCTGGCAGTCAAAGTCATTCATTATAAATGCCGTGACACTGAAGTGGCCCTCTCTGAATAAAATCAAGATCAGCAAGATTTATAATGATACGCTGAATTTCTTTTACCTGGATAATGATATCAAGGTAGAAGCATGGAGAAATATATATGCCGAGCGGCTTGACAATATGGCGGCCCTGGCCGTGGAAATGAATGACCTGGAAGAAGCCAGGCGATGCCTCAAAGATGCAGCTGAGATCCGAGGTGTGAATAAAGAACAGCCCCCTGAGCTACCCCCTGACCTGCTCGATCGCCGACCTGTTCTTTATACGATGGATATCCAAAAACTGGGGATCCCTAAAATCGATCGAAATAAATTGGCCAGTTTCATTGACAGCTTCGAGATTTCTGAAGTGCAAAAACAGAAATACAAGAAAGAAGCCCTGATAGAGGATACCCCTTTTGAGCTCATTATCGAAGATGAGGAGAATTAATATCGATACCCAGGAGTCTGAGATCCGTTATGTAAACTGGATTTCTTGTCTTATTGACCTGATGAAGCCGACAAACCTGTACCTGTATGCAGGTCGCGGGACTGCAAAAAGTACCGATATCCTGGCTAAAAGAATTATCGATGTGGTTTATGACATGCCCGGAGCTCCTTTTGCCCTGGTGGCCGATACCTACGTTAACCTTCTCACCAATATCCTGCCACATATCGTCATCGGGCTGGATCGTAATAAGTTCCTCGAAAATTATCACTATGTCGTTGGGTGCCGTCCCCCTCAAACCTGGAAAAAGCATGATGTCCACATTTACGATTACCGGCATATGATGACAACCTTCAATGGTTGTAAGTTTTTCCTCAAGAGTCTGGACAGACCATCAATCAATGCCGGTTATTCCGTGGTTCATCAGTTCGGTGATGAAGGAAAATATTTACAAGAAGAAAAACTCTCAAAATTCTTTCCAACACTTCGGGGGGATCTGATCAAATATGGAAAGAGCCATTTTTTCCTGGGACAGACCTTCTGCAGCGATATGCCGGATCCCAACGTTGGAGAGAGCGACTGGATGGACCGTATGGCTGCCAAGATGGATAAAAAAATGGTGATCAGGATCCTGCAGACAGCCCGGGTTGTCAATGATATCAAGCTGGAAATGTTCCAGGCTAAAAACAATGGAGATGATCGGACAGTTAATTTGCTTCAAAAGCAGCTGGATCGTTGGAATTCCAGGCTTGACAAGATAAGGCAAAACAGCACCTTCTTTTATATCGTTTCTTCATTTGCTAATGCCGATATCCTTACCCTGCAGTACTTCGAGAACCTATTATCATCGGGATCCTTTGACGACTTTAAACTGCATGTGCTCTCCATTAAGCGAAAGATAGATGCCGGCGCCCGGTTTTATGGAGCATTGCAGGACAGACACTTTTTTGAGGATGGATATGATTACGATTATTATGATGCCCAGGGACTGAAATCGAACATCTCCCAGACATGTGCAGGTTTACGTTATCTGCAGGGGGATAAGCCCCTGGAGGCGGGCTTCGATGCAGGGAATATGATGTCACTTGTATTTGGCCAGGAGCAGGGTAATACCTACCGGGTCCTTAAAAATATGTTTACCCTGGCACCTGACTGGATCCGGGAACTGGCCAATCAATTCATTACGTTCTTCGCCCCGCATTCAAAGAAATATCTCCTGCTCTATCATGACCGGGCAGCCAACCAATATGCTCGGGTCAAGAAAGACTTTGCTTCACAGCTCAAACATGATATCGAGTACGATGCCGCGGGTGTTCGCACTGGTTGGATTGTTCAGCTGATGTCAACCGGCCAGGGCAACATCCCACATCCTGACAAGTTCAACCTGATGAACATTATGATGGGAGAGAAGGACAGCCGGTTGCCCAGGCTGTCAATTGATAAATGGGAATGTAAAGAACTTAAGAGCCAGTTGGAGATCACCCCGGCAAAGCGTGGTAACAATGGTGAGATCCTAAAGGAAAAGAAAAGCGACAAACTTCCTGTTGTACGTTTGCCACTGGAAAGTACCAACCTCACAGATGCTTTTGACTATTTGCTATGTCGCAAGAAATGGCTGCTAATAGCCAAACAAAAGCGTGCCATTACATTCTCTTCTCTCGATATAAAATAACCCTCTTTCTCTTTATTGGTGGGATATTGCTGCAATATCCCTGCACCTATGGTGGGATCTGATTTCTCATATATCCGCTTTTGCTCATCCCCATCACGTGACGATTAAGGGGAGAGCGGGTCGCCCTGATTTGACAATAAAAACGTCGTTTTTTCAATTTTCAGAGGGTTAAAAATCTGATAAACTGATTTTTAACCAAAAAGTACTTTTCATAATACCCCTAAAAGTGACGTTTTCAAGGGCAAAGTTGACAGTTTGGCTTCCTTTTTCTTTGATTACAACATGCAAAGTAAAAGGAAGCGAAAAAGAAACATCACTGGCCAGCGCACTACTTAATACTCGAAATTCGATCAAAGGTACTTGCGGAAAAAGCGAAGGGTTAAAACTGTCAAGGGCGACCTCCTCATGGAATTTGTACGCCTTTCTGGTTTATTCATTCCGGTTTCACGGAAGTGACCCAAACCCCTGACATTATTTATTTTCCTCAGTGTAAGCCTTACGGCAAAAATTTCATTATTAACCGCGGCCTTCAACGGCTGCATAAATCAATTGCCGTATGAAAATTCTAAACTTGTTCAACTCGACCGTCGATGAGGTAAGCATCATCTACCACAACTCTGTTCGTCCATCAGAACGTCAGAGAGTCTCAAACTCTCAAAGCGCACATGAGATTCTGCGAAATATCTGGAATGATCAATTCGAACTTTATGAATCGTTCTATGTCCTATTTTTGAACAGAGCCAACCGGGTTTTAGGTTACCGATGTATCTCACAAGGAGGTGTATCAGGTACTCTCGTTGACCCTAAGGCAATATTTCAAGCGGCCCTACTCTCTAATGCCTCAGCAATCATTCTATCTCATAATCATCCAAGCGGAAATTTAACCCCTTCAGAGGCAGATACAAGAATTACAAATAAAATTAAATCTGCCGGAGAGTTTCTTGAAATTCAGGTAATAGACCATCTGATCCTTGGAGAGGATCGTTTCTATTCATTTGCTGACGATGGGAGGATATAAAATGGAAGATTTAATGAAACTCTTCGTTGAAATGAACGATCAGATATTCTACGAAGGATATACTGAAACGCTCAGTATCTCTGATCCATCCCGTTTTGAATTTGAATTGAAAGAATTCCTGCAAATGTTTAAATGACCAGAGGGTCCCGGGTTCCCGGGACTCTTTTTTTTATGCTCGCTGAAGGCTCATTCTGGCGACTTTCTTCTTTAAAATCAAGGTAAAGCAGAAAGCCAGCAAAGAAGAAACCATTGGCCGGCGCACATGTTACTCAAAATTTCATGCAAAGATAACCTCATGAAAATATCATGTCACTAAATACGGCCTCCTGACGGATCCACCGCCCTTCGGATTCATTCATTCCGTTGCACGGAAGTGACCTGAATATTTGTTCCAGAATTTTCATTCCGGTTGTGGCCAATGGCATAAATTTTTTTTAATCAGGCTGAGCCAGATGCCTAAACAAGTCCCCAGGGCAGGGGCAACTCAAATGACTAAAGTAAATACAGCCGTTGCTCAGAAAACCGCAACCAACCCAGTGGTAGAACCCACAAAAACGACTGCCATGGTGGTTGTTAAGGAAGAACCGAAGGCAGAAACAGCTAAGGAGCCGACCCTCGAGGACCGGATCCACAGAGTGGAAATCCTCCAGCTCCTGGTCGAAAAACGGGCCAAGCTGGTCCAGACCCGCAGTGAACTAGAAAAATTCCAGGTTTCTTCCAATGACTTTAACTGTTCCATGAGGCTTAATGACTCTGATGGAAATGTGTTTTCAAACAGTTTCACTCCTGGAATCAAAAAGGTTATCGATTTCCTTAAGACATCTTTTGATACAAGTATCAAAGAGGTAGAATCTCAGATTAAATTTTAATCTCTTTGGAGCCCCGCGTAAAAAGCGGGGCTCCTTTTTTATGATCGTAAATCCTTGTAAATTTGTTATAAAAAAAATATGATAATTGTACCTACAACCTTAGTAATTGGAGCTGGAGCTAGTTTACCTTATGGATTTCCTAGTGGTGAAAAATTGTCTCAAAAAATACTAGCTTATTTGCATAGTGTTATTAGCAACAATAAGACACATAATCCTACAAAATTAGGAACAATCATGTCAAATTTATTTTCAAATGATGTTATAGAGAAATTTGATTCTTCTTTTAGAAATTCTGGCCAATTATCAATAGATTCTTTTCTTGAATACAGACAAGAATTTATACCAATTGGTAAATTTATGATTGCCTACGTATTATTGTTTAGTGAAATAAATTCAAATTTTTTTAATAATAATTCCATTAATGATCATTGGTACCAATATTTATGGCAATTATTAAAACCAAATTCTGATATTGGTTTATTTAAAAACAATGAGTTGTCAATTATTACATTTAATTATGACAGGTCATTTGAACATTATTTTCAAATTGTTATTGCTTCTACTTTTGGCATTCCTGAAATTGATGCATTATCGCTTTTTGAGGAATCAATACCAGTTGTACATGTTCATGGGCAATTGGGTTTTTTAAAAGAAAATTCAGGTGCTTATGTTTCTTTTGGGGCAAATTGTGAGGATGAAAAAAATTTAAAGCTAGCATCAATAGGAATAAAAATAATTTCGGAGGTTACAGCCGAAAAGGAGTTTGAAAAAGCACATAAATTACTTTCTGAAAGTAAACGAGTATATTTCACGGGATTCGGGTATCATTCAGATAATGTAAGACGCTTAAAGTTTGCAGAATTTATAGATAAAAGATATCTTCGATTAAATATTTATGGGAAAACGAATGAAGAGATGAGTAGGTGCTTGAAAAGTTCATTCAATAAAAGCCGAGATTCATTTAGAAATTCAAGCAATATTGATTTTTTAAGAAATATCCCATTCTGAATTTTTTCCGCATTTTTTTGTCCTTTAAATACCTTTAGGTCATAAATATGTTTGCTGCATGATAAATGAGCAGCAAACTACTGACCTGTATGAAGCAATTGCCCAGATGCGCAAACTCTCATCAAAGGGGAAAAGCTTCAGTATTACTCATTCAACATTCAATCAGGATGAACAGTCTGGACATGGACTGAAGCATTGCCAAAACGCTATTCTTAGGCCGGCTGCAAAGGGAGATGATGTCAGGAATGCTGATCTGAAACTTTTTTATTATGATCAGGATAATCGCCTCAATAGAACTGCCTGGCAACCCCTGATCATGTATTTCAATTCCCAAAAGTGCATCCTAACCTGATATTCTTATGAAAGAAGAATTAGAAATAGTTCATCATGGTAATTATTCATTTGCCAAAAGTTCTGTAGGATGCTATATTTTTGAAGTTACTGCTGATTATCGGCTTGCTTCTCCTTCGGTTCTGCCTTTTTACACCAGATCACGTACCCTGGTGCCAGTGAAAATTCAGAACTTTGAAATCATTCCCTGGGGAGAACAGAACAACTATCCTGATCAACTTCGTGAGATCCTTGATGATAACAACCTCACTCCGGAAGTACTCAACAAACAGGCTCAACTTCTTTGGGGACAGGGACCGGCTCTTTATAAAACAGTTTTTGAAAATGGTACTCGCCGTAAAATTTGGGTTTCTGATCCGGCAATTGAAACTTGGCTTAAATCATGGGATTGGGAAGATTATCTGCTCAGGTCGGTCATTGAGTTTCGTACAATAAATGGACATTTCACAAAGTATATCCGCAACCGTGGGCCCAGAATTGGAAGATCCGGAGTGATTGTTCGCCTGGATCATGTTTCCTCTGTATTCTCAAGGTGTGAGTGGCCGGATGCAAACTGGGTAATCAGAAATATCATAACCGGTGATTTTGACCAGCCCTGGAAATTGGGTCTGAAATCCTTTCCGGTATTTGATCCTGCAGATCCTTTTGCTTATCCCATTGCAATGAGGTATTCAAACCTTTATTCCTTCGCCCTGGATCATGAATATTCCCGTGCACCCTGGCATGGAACAATCAACTGGATCAAATTATCTTCATCCATTGCAAAGCTTCTTACTGCCTTTAATTCCAATTCAGCAGCAATCAAGTATCATGTGAAATCACCTGCAATTTACTGGGCACAAAAGGAAGAAGAACTGCAGAAACAGTGCATTGAAAAGAATGTCCCGTACAATGAAAAAATGCTCAAGGATCTAAAGGATGAAACCTTTAAAAAGATCACTTTGGCACTGTCAGGTGCAGAGAAAGTCGGTAAAATGGTCACAACCGAGGAGCTTTTTGATGAAGCTGCTGGCGAATATATTGGTTGGAAAATTGAGGTTCTTGATCAAAAGGTCAAAGACTTTATAGATGCTCAGATTAATATCTCTTCCCGGGCTGCCTTTGAAACCACGAGCGGTATCGGTTTGCACCCGGCCTTGAGCAATCTTTCGAAAGATGGCAATCTTCCAAGCGGATCTGAGCAGCTTTATGCTTTCAAGCTGTATTTATCTACCGGGGTCGATATCCCGGAAAGCATTGTTACCAAAGACATCAACCTGGCTATCCAGGCAAACTTTCCGGGAACCGATCTGAAAGTTGGATTTTACCACGATAACGTGCTTACGGAAGAAGCTACCAATCCTAAAAACAGGGTTAAAAACCAATCCTCTTCCTATAAGGAAAACCAGAAAAGTAAAAATCAAAATGCAGAGTGATGATTTTTAATAAAAACAATAAAGGAGCCGAAGAGCTTAAGGCAATACTTGGATTTATATACAAATCCAACTCTTTTGCAAACATGATCAGCTTCATTGGCTTTGCTCAGCGCGATATCCGTAAGGTGATAGGGGATGGAGTATTTGATTTCGCTCAGGCGCATTATCTATCCGATCATTATCGCCTCTCCACTCCCGACCAGGGGCATCCTGAGTACACCGTTTTAGATGACCTTGTCGAATCCATACAACTTCCGGTTGCACTTCATGCATACCGCCGGTATGCCCCAAACAATGATCTTACCCACAGCGATTCAGGCCGTTCAATTGTCGTCACAGAGACCGAAAAGCCAGCCTTTGAATGGATGATCGATAAGAGCGATAAAAGCCTTCTCGATCTGGCACATGAAGCAACTGATATCCTCCTGGAATTCCTGGAAAAATACCTGGATTATAAAGTGACCGGTTCCCAGGATCCACTCATCCCATGGGGTACCTCCAAAGAGTTTGAAGCTTCAAGGAAATTATTCATTACAAGGGATGAATTTAACAATGAATTTTTCATTGATGGATCCCGAAGGGTATTTCTTGCAATTTCGCCATCTATCCGCAAGGTCCAGGAAAACGAAATTCTCTCATGCCTGGGAAAAGAAAAGTATGATGAAATTGCTGAACAAATCCTAGATGGTGATTTAACCCCTAGCAATATAGCATTACTGTCTCTGATCCGGCCTGCACTGGTTTTCATTTCGCTTAGCCGCTCGGTGATCAGCCTGTCGGTTGAAATTCTTCCCAATGGGATTTTCTCAAATTTCATAACCGGAACAATCAACAGTAAGAATGCAGCTGCAGCTTCTCAGCGCATTGAAATTTCTAAAGCCTTAATGCAGCAAGGACGCCAGGAACTCACTGCCCTGCAGGAGAAAATAACCAGGGCGGCCACTGAAGCCGCAGGAGATACCTATTCCGTTGAAGATCCAACTGAAAGAATTGATCCCGAAAAACTTTATGTAAGACTCTGATGCATACAATTGAAATTCCGGAAAAGAAGAAAGCCGTTGATTTTCCTTCGGAAATCGATGAGATGACAGCAGATCAGTTTACCTGCTATGTTGATCTTGTCTTGAAGTACGTTTCTTCAAAGATTACAGAAAACCAGTTTAAAATGCGATTGGTTCAAAAGCTGCTGGATCTTCGCATGAGCTTCCGGTATGCCTTTTTGAGTGTTGAAGAAAAAGAGGAATGCGATACCTCCCTGGTGCGCTTATCCGAACTCATGGATTGCTTCATTGAAGAATATCAGAAAGACGGCAAACCGGTTAAGGCCTTTAAACTGAAAAGTGTAAGGAATTTCCTGCCAGTCATCTCAGGATACCATGGTCCCAGGGATTGCTTTGAAAACATTTCCTATTGTGAGTACCGTACAGCTCGAGGGTACTTTCGCTCTTTTGCTGAAGATGGGAATGAAGATTCCCTCAATCACCTGGTGGCCGTTCTCTATCGCCCAGCAAAAAAGTTTTGGTTTATCCGCAAATTCATGCAATCCAGCGACGGAGAAATACGCATCCCTTTTCATTCCAAGAGCAATCCATTGCTTTTGGAACAACGTGCCAGGAAGATAGCAAAGGCGCCATATCCTGTCAGGTACACGGTTTTTCTTTATTTCTCCGGATGTGAAGATTTTTTAAAGACCGGGAAACCACAGGTTGATGGCGTGGAACTTGATTTTTCTCAGTTGTATAAAGAAAAATCTTCAGAAAATACCGATAAATCAGATGTCGGCATGGTAGGCCTTCTTTTCAGTCTTGCTGAAACCGGTGTGTTCGGCACCATCGAGCAGACCGATAATGCAAATCTATGGGATATCATGGTCAGGGTTTACCAGGTAGTGATGCAAATGAAAAGTTTGGAAGAAAAAACAAAGAGTAATGGTGCCTGTTAGAACATATAAGTATTTCTGGGAGCATGTAATGGTCCAGATTCCAGGATTTTCACACCTTTTTCTTGTGGATGATGAAACAGAGCTTTCAAAGAAGATCGGAGATCTAGATAATATGGAAGTTATTCTTGTTGCAGTTTATCCATCGGCTGATCTGAGCGCCATTGACGAGGATAATTTCGGAGATATTGATACCTGTGTTATTTATGTACTCATGAAAATTAACGAGAGGAATGTATCGCCGGAGGATATTGATGTAGAGCGTGAAACAACGCAAAAATTTATGATTAATATACGCGAGTACATGAGACAACTGGAAGGGCAATGGGATAATCAAACTGATCATTCCCGGCTCATGAAGCAGCTTGTCCGCGGAAAACAGCATGTTGACCGGGAGCGGAATTATTTCGGTTGCAATGGCTATTCACTGAGTTTCTCACTTCGTACTAATAATTCGTAAAATATGATAACAGAAGTCATCAGCGTTACCAGCCTGCAGTCTTTTTTTACTAAGATTGCCATTTTACTCATTGCATACTTCACTCCTGTCGCGGAGATGATCAACATCATGCTTATTTTCCTTACTGTCGATACCATATCCGGGATATGGGCATCCGTTAAAACAGGTCACAAATTTGAAAGCTATAGGCTACGAAAAACAGTCTATAAATTCATCTGGTACACTGTTTCTGTAATGTTGGCCTGGATGATGGAACACACTTTCAAAATAGAATGGAGTAACCTGGCAAGCATCACAGCCGGGTTTATTTGTTTTGTTGAGTTAAAATCGGTTTTCGAGAATATTTCAGTAATAACGGGAGATCCTGTGTTTTTAAGAATTATTAAAATCTTCAAGAAAAAAGGATCGGAAACCATCCAGGAGATAAGTGAGGATGATAAAAATTCAAGTGAAAATGGCTAAAGTCGAATCATTAGCGCCTAAAATTTTCAAATTTGAAGGCGGATTTGTTAATGATCCCACTGATCATGGTGGAGCAACCAATATTGGTGTGACTCTTTCTACCTGGAGGCAGGTTGGTTACGATAAAGATGGTGATGGGGATATTGATGTTGATGATATCCGGAAACTTACCCGGCAGGATGCTACAATCGTTCTGAAAAAATTCTATTGGGATAGATGGAAGGCCGACAATATCTCAAATCAATCCGTAGCAGAAATCTTGGTTGATTGGGTGTGGTGCAGTGGAAAGTGGGGAATAGTCATTCCGCAAAGAATTCTGGGGCTTACCGCTGACGGAATTGTTGGAGCAGTCACACTGAGGACTGTTAATAGCGCTGATCAGGCTAAATTTCATTCTCAAGTATGGGAAGCCCGAAGGCAGTTCATTATAGAAATAGTTGCCAGGGATCCATCACAGAAACGATTCCAGCAAGGTTGGTTAAACCGGATTAATGACTATAAATTCTCAACCTTATGAAACTCAGAAAAAGAGATTTTGTCGCAGCCTTAATGTTTGCAATCATTTTCCATTTCTTCCTAATTATTTCAGGATGTTCCACTAGCCGGCAGATGGAAAAGCAAAAGTCGCTGATTAAAACTGACTGCACGGCAGTTGAAAAGACAACCACCCACTTTGATATAACTTCCGATATCCGCACGATTGTTTCAGCAACGACCGAAACCACGGAAACAATTGATACGGTAGTTTCCGTACCGGATCCTAAGACGGGAATCTTTATAGATGTCCCCGTTAATCTGAAAAAAACCACGAAACGAAATGAATTCAAATCTATCCAGGAGTCGAAGAAAGATCAGAGTGTTCAAAACATGGAGAAAAAATCAGAAGTGAACCGGTCTGCCATTGAACAGAATAAAAAAGTTATTACAAAACGCCCCAACACGGTATTGTATATTATAATTGCTGCGGCAATTCTTCTCATTCTGTTGTTCGTGTTTCTCTGGAAACGTCTACCGCTTACAAGCTTATTCAGCATCTTTAAGCGTAAAAGTCCCTAATTCAGGGCATGGCGCTCTGCCTGAGTGAGCCATTCTATAAGGACAATTTACCTTGAGATCCGGGGATATAGATTAATGTTCCCGGATTTCAATTTTTGGCCTTTTATTTTTCCTAAATATTAATATTTACAATATTTTTACTTGTTAATAAAAAAAACTTTAATTTTGCCATTCGTTTAGATTTTTGTTTCTTCTAACTTCGTATTGTGCCAATCTTCAAGAAGAAATCAGAGGACAATCTTACAGCCGCTCGTCTATTATGTGATAAAACGCTTTATTATCCATCTGTGCATTGTGCTTATTATAGCTCATTTCAACTCATGAAATTTGTACTTAAAGATTTTTTTTCAATTGATTATATTGCCCAAGAAAAAGAACTTGCTGAGAAAAAGAAGACAAAGGCATCATCGGGAATGGGTGTACATGTCTATACTATTGAAAAATTTCAATCCCTTTCCCAAGGTAAAATAGACAGAATAGTTTTGCAGAAATTAATACGAAATATCAAGGATCTAAAACAATTTAGAGAAAAATCCGATTATCAGGAAACTATTATTTCACTTTCAGAAACTATAAAGGTAATAGATAAATCCGATGATGTTTTTCAAACAATGAATAAAATCTTTATCTGATGAAAAGTATAGAATATATAAAGGATGCTTTAACAAGAATTTCTAAGAAATTTCCACAACTTTCAATTAAATACCAATTTTATAGTGATAGCCTTACTCATATTGTTGAGGTAAAACCTATATCGGATTTTGAGGACAATTCCGAATATATTAGTTGTGAAGCGGATTTATCAATTACTTTTGATCATGATTTTTTTCCTGAAAGTATTCTTTTTGTTTCAGAAGAATCATTAACAAAGATTGATTGTCCCTCATTTATCATTGAGCCTAAAAGTATTCCGTTCGAAAATAAATGTATCAATCCTACATTCAAATTCGAGGGTATTTGCGATATGGTTGGTTCAAATAATGATTTTCAATATAGATTAGCTGCATGAAACAAGTTAAATCTTCTTTAGCTGAATTTCAGTTCAATGAGTTTGTAATAAAACGGTCTCTATTTGAACGTCTTGACAAAAAGATTTCAAAATCATTGGGAATTTTTTTTATTCCAAGTGGTAAGTTTGATAGTCAACAAAATCGTTTTGAACTTTTTCTTGGAGTCAGAATTAAGGATAAAAACGAAGCACTTAAAATCGAGATCGATGCTGTTGGTTATTTTATTCTTCGGGGAGAACAACCTGAACAATTACTTAAGAATTATTTATTTCGAAATGCTCCAGCTATCCTTTTCCCATATTTAAGAGCTTACATCTCTTCATTATCAACTTTGTCAGGAGCTGTTTTTCCTGTAGTATTACCGACTTTAAATATGACCAACATCGGTAATGAATTAGAAACGAATACGGAGTTTATTTAACCATTTGAATTTTACTCATTTTTATACTCTTCCTGTCATCCGGCAGGTTTTTTTTTCTTTTTGTTTTTTCGATTTCTCCGATTAGCCAGTTAATCAAATCGTAATTTTCGATTTCAAGCAGGATCTTACGGACAAGATCTTGCTTTCTGCTTTTTCTTTTCATGTTTTTTATTGCTTAATCCGGTTAATCGTGAAAGGTAATACGTGAATACTGAAATAATTTTTAAATTGCATCGAATTAAAGTATCATTACATGAAAAATAGTTTGTTTATTATCATTTTTTTCTTTCAGCATGTGCTGTTGAATGCTCAGGCTATATCTACAGAAACACTTCATAAATCAAATCTATATCATTGGCCAGAATTATCTTCAAGCTCGGGTTCAACTATTCCTGCAGGAGCAAAACTTAATGTTGTAAGTTTTATTAATGGATTTTGGAGAATTCTTGATGGTCAAACCGGAATTGTGTTATACTATATTCCAGACAGTTGCTTGATTCAGAATCCAATGATGGATTCTATTAAAAAATTTGTACCAGGAAAGTATGAAGGAAGTGAAAGAAAGCATTTTGGAGTTGTAAATGAACAAAGTAGTAAAAAATCTGTTGTTGATGAAAAAATTGAGAAAGCCCTACACCGGAAGATTCCATTATTTCTAATTGCTGCAACAGTAACTTTAAATTCAATAGGGACACCAGAGGTGACTATTATACCTGGCAGTTTAAGCCTTGACACAATTGATGCTTATACTGTTTCAATTTATTGTTATAATAACTTTGATGAACCAGTTAATCATTATTCTTCTGGAAGTAATATTTTTAAGGCCATTTCTCAAGAGACAATTAACCCTTTTAGAACAGAAGAGTATGGAAATACCTGGACCTTATATGGCTTTGACAACACAAGAAAGGTAAAGGTGTATCTTATTAAAGTACATTTTACTAATGGTAAGACATGGGTATCTCCTGATAAAACTTGGATGGTGATCAGTGGTAAATATTAATTTGAATCTATTAAGGTGAAATCAACGCGTCCGGGTGTTGATTTTGGTGCAATGTATTATGCCGGAAAGGGCCTTAGATTTGGTCTTCAGATTGGATATAATACTTCAATGAGATTCGTACTTGCAGGAATTTAAGTTGGTTTTTTTATAAAATAACCCCTAAGCACTATTGACTTTTCTAATAGAAGGTGTATCTTTGTATTGTCTAAATCGAAGTCCAATTGAACTTACACTTTCTAAATAGGGGAAACCCGTGTGGCTCTGGAAGCAGCAATGCTCCGGCGGTTCTTCGAACCGAGACAAGCCACACGGGTTTCTTCATTAGGAGGTCAAATCATGTCGAAAGACAAAGCCAACCAACAGACCGTCATTATCGGCGGAGTTGAAATCACACAACAATTAATTGAAGCCATTGTCAACCTGAAGGATGATAATGACAAGCAAAGCAAAAACCTGTTCGCGGAACATTGCCTGATGCTCTCTGCGGTCGATATCGAGAAATATGGTATCGACCGGAGTTTTTTCAGCCAGCAGGTCGGTCTTTACAGGATCCTGTCTGCATTATTCCAGGAAGAGAAGGGAGGTGATAATGCTTAAAGCAAGAGCAATAAATACCATCACAGCCCTGGACAGAATTGTATGTAAAAGTATTCAGCATTTCGAGAATGTTCACACCAGGTGCAAATCTTCAATTCACAGTGATAAAGATACCGGCGATGAATTTATCACCGTCTATGATCCCATCACTGATCGCTGTATTACAGTATGGTCATCGCCTAACTGGTACGGTAATGATGTCCTGGAGGTGGCCAGGACGATTATAAGAGGTCAAGTTTCACGGTAGCTGTCGCACACCTCACCCTTAACCGGGCGGCCCGTCATTTTTGGCGGGCTTTTTTATTTTCTTTTTTTACTCTTTCCCTCTTGACTTTGTCCAAATAATTTTGTATAGTCATTTTGATGAACTTTAATACCATTCTTGATGTGACCTTCAATCTGACCCACGAAGAAACTTAAGCCTTGCCGAGTAGGGGTCCCATCCCGAAAGGCAGGGCTAATTTTTTGCAAAACTGGACGGACCTGCGTTGCAAAATAAAAACTCAAAACATTATGAAACAAAGAATTACAAAATTTTTGGAGTTCAAAGGCAAAAACCTGCTTTTTGTCACGAAAGAAGGCATCTATTGGATTGCCATAAAGCCTGTGTGTGAGGTACTTGGAGTTGATTACATCCGCCAATTTAAGAACATTTCAGATGATCCAATTTTAGGACCTGCATTGTCTAAACAGACAATGCAGGTACCCGGAGATCAATCTCGAAATATGGTTTGTTTACCGGAACATTTGATCTATGGATGGATCTTCTCTGTTAAAAGCGAAAGCCCCGAATTGTTGGAATATAAAAAGGAGTGCTACAATATTCTTTTTGATTATTTCCATGGAATAATCACCGGAAGAAGGGAGTTGATCAGGGGTGGAGCAATCATCAAGCACGAACGCATTGTTTTAGAGGAGCAACTGCGTAAAAGTGACATTTTCGTCAAATATGAAAACATCAAAGCTCAGGAAGCTCGCATCGATATACACCTGAAGAGAATAGATTCTGAAGAGTTAAATATCCAGTTTGATTTGTTTGATGAAGATTAAAGAAAGCTTGACTATATCCTGGATAGTCAAGGTAAGCAAAAAGAGACCTTGACTATAAACGAGTTCGGTTTGCTGGAATTGATATTTGCAATATCCTTGGATATGCAGATTCCTATGCAGCAATTATGAAATTAGATGAAGATGAAAGGAAGCTTGACCGTGTCAGAGACGGTCAAGGTAAGCTAAAAGACACCTTGACTTTACACTACCGAAGAGGCTCAAACAAAAGAACTTGAATTACAGCGTATTGCAAAATCCATCGAAGAAAAGGAACAGGTTATAACTGACGCTAAATCAGTTCTTAAGACCTTGACTTCTGAACGTGAGGAGTTGTACATAGAATTGAAAGATGCAATCCGCCGTAATCCGAATCAGCTTAAGATTGATCTGCAATAATAAATGATAATACGGGAACTCATCAATTATAAATGTAACCCATACCTGCATTGCAAAATAAAAACTTAAAACATTATGAAACAGAGTGTTACGAAATTTTTAGAATTTAATGGCAAAAACCTGCTTTTTGTCACGAAAGATGGCATCTATTGGATTGCCATAAAGCCTGTGTGTGAGGTACTTGGAGTTGATTATATTCAACAGTTTAAGAACGTAAATGAGGATGCAATTTTAGGACCTGCATTGGCTATACAGCCAATGCAGGTACCCGGAGATCAATCTCGGAATAATGAATAGGGCGCCCAAAAGGGCGTCTTTTTTTTGTCCTTTATTGACCATTTGTCTGCATGTATCATTGCAGCATGGATGGAAAATTCAACGAAGTCGAGCTTTTATTTATCGAACGTAACCTGGAATTGCATGGGGAGCGCCTTTGTGATATACTCCGTGAGCAGATTGAGAATAAAAAGCTGGTTAAATCACAGGATCTTCTCGATTCTATTGATTTTTCTGTGAGTAAGTACGGGATTGATCCCGTATTGCTTGTTTCCTTTATCTCCTATGGCCGGGCCATCGAGATCGCCTGGCATAAAAAAAGTCAGAACACAAGCCTTTTTTCTAAGCCCAATACCAATGTGATGCTGTGGGGGATGCGCGAGAACCGCAAACGTACCCGCAGAAAGGATACCCGCTGGTATGCCAAAACAGCCTATGGCACTATCAACCATCTTTTATCAGCGCTGGCCACCGATTTTTCTGAAGAAGAAAAAAATCACCTGAAACAAATCCTGGAAATACGCCATGAGTTTAAAAATCGATAGACTGCAGCTTGAGATCATTATTAATAATGATCAGGCACGCAAATCTCTTCGGGCGCTTGACGATGAAGCCCGTCAGATTAATAAAGAGCTAAAGGGTCTCACTGAAGGAACCCAGGAATGGATAAATAAATCTGAGCGCCTGAAATCCATCAAGCAGCAGATGGATTCTATTTATGAGAAAATAGGACTGACAGGTCTATCCATGAAGGAACTTACTGCAAGGCAAAAGGAATTGAACATGATACGGAGCCAGATGGATCCACGCCTTCCACAGTACAAAGAACTTCAAAATCAATTGTCAGCCGTTACTGGCCGACTTAATGAACTACGAGGGAAAGCTGCTCAATCACAGCTTTCATTTAAAGGCCTGGCAGATTCCTTTAACCGTTACTTCGCTATTGTTACTGCCGGCATCGCTGCATTTACCGGAATGGTTTTTTCAATTAAGCAGCTTGTAACTGCACAGGGAGAGTTAAGCGATTCCCTGGCTAATATCCGAAAGTCAACACAGATGACTGCCACGGAAGTGGAAGATCTTAACAAAAAACTTGGCAAGATCGATACCCGGACCAGCCGGCAGGATCTGAGGCAAATGGCTGTAGTTGCCGGACAGCTTGGGATAGCTAAGAAGGATATTTTCGATTTTGTCAATTCAGTCGATAAACTCAATGTTGCCCTGGGTGATGAGTTTACCGGCGGGGCAGAAGAAGTGGCAAAGCAGATGGGCATGCTGCGGAATGTTCTCACTGATATGAAAACGACATCCGTATCTGATGATATGATGCGCGTTGGTAATGCCATTAACGTTTTAGGCGCAGCGGGTTTTGCAACCGGCCCTGTGGTGACAGACTTCGCCAGCCGAATCGGAGGCCTTGGCATTCCTCTGGGACTTACCTCAGACGAAGTACTGGGACTCTCGGCAACACTCCAGGAACTAAACGTAAATGCCGAACGTGGGGGGACTGCAGTTGTAAAGATCCTGCAGAAGATGACTACCAATACCGAAGCTTTTGCAAAAATTGCCGGTATGCCTATTAAGGAATTTACTAATCTCGTTAATACTGATCTGTATGGTGCATTCTTGAAAGTTGTTGAAGGATCACAAAAGGGAGGACAAAGCGCGACCTTATTGGCAGGAATGATCAAGGAAATGGAAATTTCCGGAGTAGGCGCCTCTGAAATCTTTGCAAAGCTAAGTACCAATACCGTGATGCTGGCAGAGAAGGTGAAACTTGCCGGGGATTCCTTGCAGGGAACTTCTTCAATTACCCAGGAATTCAATATCAAGAATGCAACTCTCGGGGCAGTACTGGCAAAACTTCAGAAAGATTTTTATGGACTTATCACCATGCCGGGTGTGGTAGAATTCTTCAAGAACCAGGTGTTTCATATTGTCCAGTTGGTTAATTGGTTTAAAGATCTTCCTCTGATCATTGAAAAGTACAGAATTTCACTTATTGCCATCACCGGCATAACCCTTGCCTGGGTTTCCGCAAAAACTCTTTCAATTCAAAAATCAATACTCAATAATATTCTGTTAAAAGAAGGAATTGGCCTTAAAATTAAAGAAGCAATTTCAACAGCTGCACAAACCGCACAAGAGAAACTTTTTACCATTTGGAAGGGAAATGGAACTATTGCAACAAAGCTGGCCCAGACAGCTCAACTTGGATGGAATGCTGCATTGTCAGCAAATCCTATTGGAGCAGTTGTTCTTGCGCTCACTGCTCTCGTTGCGGGGATTAAAGCGTTTGATAAATATAATGCGGAATCAGTAAGATTGGAAAATGAAAAAACAGTTGCGTTATCAAGGAATAAAATGGGTCTTGAGTTATTAAATAGAAAGTATGACGGATTAAACCAGCAGATTCAGATTATCAATCGCCTGTCTGTCCAGGAAAAGATTGATCTGCAGGATAAAATTGATAAAACACTGAAACTTGCAGAGGCTGAATTGGTATTGGCTGAAGCTAAAAAGTTTCAAATTGAAAAGGATAATTACCGACTAACAGTATGGCAACGTACTGTAAACTTTATAAAAGCAGCCAGTTATGATGAATTGAAAGAAATGAATTTTGCAACTGCTGCCAAAAACAGCAAAGAAGCTGCAGAAGGAATTATTGAAGGAATTACCAAAATAAAGGCTACCATTGATAATATTAAGAATGCAAAAAGTACGGTATCTGATATCCTGGATTCTGAGAAAATCGGGGATTCCGTTACGGCAAAAACCTTTGATGCCCTTCAGGAAAAACTTAATAAATATCAAACGGCGTTAAGAAACACAACCGCGGGAAGCGAAGATTATAACCGGATTCAAATTAAAATAAAGGATACCACCAAGGAACTTGCAAGGTTTCAAACTGAATCAGGTGGCAAAGACGACAAGAAAAAACAAAAAACCCAGCTTGAAGAGCTAAACAAGAAAATTCAGGAGTATATAGAGCTTCTGCAGGAGCAGGTCATTAAAGATCCTCAGCATGCTCAGATAACCGCTGAGAAGATCGTCCGGTTACGCAAGGAAAAGGAAGCCATTGAAGATCTTATAAAGAATTATGACAAGCTGGCCGAAACTCAAATTAATATGCGAGCTGCCGGCCAGGCCACAATGATGACCCCAAAAAAAGGAGGTAAAGTTAACTGGGGTGACGATAAAAATGAACTTCCTTCAAGCGCTCCTGGAAGTGTTGCGGGGCCAGAAGTGACAATGGGAGAGGAAGCGAAATCAGATACTCAAATCTGGGCTGGGAAAGCTTCCGCTTTTCTTTCCTATGCCGATACAGTTATGAATGGATTGATGTCCATTGATCAGATGATGTCACAGTCTGAGAATGCTCAGCTGGCCAAGGATTCTCAGGCGAATGATCAGAAAAAGGCAAATCTGAAAAGGCAGCTTGATGCAAAGCTGATCACTCAGAAGCAGTATGATCAGGGTGTCGCCAAACTTGATGCAGATCTTGATGCCAAAAAAAGAAAAATGGCACATGATCAGGCCGTCCGGCAAAAATCACTAAGCCTGGTTCAAGCAATCATAAATACGGCCCAGGGTATTACCGGATCTTTGGCTCAGGGCGGAATAATGGGCATAATCATGGCCGCACTGGTAGGGGTTCTGGGAGCTATTCAGATTGGATACATTGCATCCACACCGGTTCCGGCTGCAGCCAAGGGAAGATATAAAGCCATGCAGGCAGCAACCGGCAGATATGATGTTATTGGGATGAGTGATAATAAACTATACAAGGGCGTGCCTTTCGAGAATTCATTTACCGGGATCCCGGGGAAACCTCTTTTAGTTAATGAAACCGGTAACGAGATCGTGATCGATCCTTATACAACAAAGAACCTCATTATGAATTACCCGGAAGTAATAGAAGGAATTAACCAGGCCAGGGTACCACAGCGAGCCACCGGACAGTATTATGAAGGCAATGAAGCAGTTTCCGGAAAAACAAAAGTCGTCTATCAAATGGATCCGGAATTCATTACTGCACTCAGGGAGAATAATGAACTGATGAAAAAAGGTATTGTTGCTTCAGTCGTTTTTGATGACCTCAGGCGTGCCAATGAAAAGGTTGATGCCATCGAAGCAGACGTAGCAAAGTAGATTTTTGTCCTTTAAAATAGACATCCGGGAAACAATCTTTGCCCTATGCAAATCAGTACCACCCCATACCTTTTATCTTTCGCAGGGAATCCAATGCGCTATGTTATTACTGATGCAGCTCTTGCCAATGGTTCATTTTCGGGAAATAACCTTGAATTCTACGGCTCTGATATGGTTGCGGGGCATTATGTTACCTTCAAGGCAATGGGAGAGATTTTTACTTTTACACTTTCAATTTCCCCTGTTGGTGGTTTTGATCTCCCGGTTGCACTCCCGGGAGAAGATCGGTTCGATTGGTCATCAAGATGCTTTGATTACATCGAGCAAAATTGTCCGTTAACAGAACATTATAATATTCTGTACCACGCACAGTATTCAATCATAGAATTTACTTCTAAAACAGAAGGTTCTCAGTACGATTTTATTTTTACCGAAGGTCTTTCACAGTATTTTACTGTCGTGTGTGTAAATCATGGAAGAGATAATGACATCGTTGTAGGGATGCTCATGCAAATTTATCATTGCCCCGAGCCAGATGTGGCAGGAGTGCTTATTGGAGAGGACTACAAACCATTGGAGGCAGATGGAAGCGTTCGTTTTCAGGTTCAGGAATATGTTTATTCTCATCTTCTTGCTGCTCCCCATCCGAGGTTTCATAACGAACTTGAATCTGGCATTCATCATACATACACTGATTCTGTGATGTGTTACCGTGTATATTTCACCAATAAGATTGACGGTAAATTTGAAGAAAGATCATATCCTGATTTATACAGGTATGCAATCCCCGGGGGACTGGCCCGTCATGACCTTGTGAAAAACAATACTGCAGGCATCGATTATTTTTCTCTTGAGGAAAATCAAAAAAAGTTCATGACCTGGCTGCCCAGTGGGAAATCAAAGATCACTGATCAGCAGAGCCGGGAAAGCCTCTATTTTATTTTCCAGGATCCTGAATATTCAAAATACAAACTCAAGGCTGACCTTTTTACCGACCAGGGGGAAAGTGAAACCGTTGATCTGATGACCGCTTATGACATCACACCTTGGTCTGTCGTTGAGTTTTTAGTGGGTTTCAGTACGCTTCCTTCCATTTTTCAGTCTGGCCACATCATAAAATGGACAGTTTACCTGGTAAATGAAGATGATGATGTTATTTCTGATGAATTTACATTTGAGATTGATGACCGGTATAGTGAATATACCAGGTATTTCCGGTTCCGCAATTCATTGGGCGCTTATGATACACTTAGATGCACCGGCGCCTTTGAAACAAACCTGGAGCATGAAATCGAAAAGGTAAGCTTCATTTCTGATGAAATTGAAACACCTTTTAATGCTTCCGGATCAAATACTATAAACCGGGAAACATTGACTTTCACCGCTAATTCCGGTTGGGTTTCAAAGGAATTCCTTCTCTATCTGAGAGACTTCAGGCGTTCGCTGGACTTCTATGAATTAGTGAATAGTCATATTTTCAAGTGTGTTTTTACCTCAAAAAAAACAAAGCTCCTGGAGGATAAAAATAATAACTACGCCCTTTCATTCGAATATGAAAGAGGGTGGGATGATGAATTTTACTCAAATACATAAGACCATGAATCACATAAAAGAAGGTGTCAAAGGAAAAATTGACCCCACAGACGGAAACACCATTTATACCGGTTATCCCATGCCTGGAACGACCTCAGAATCCTCATCAACTTGGGCAATCAAGCGGGTCCAGATTGACCCGGCGACTGAAATAATTACCGAAATGTGGGCCGGTGGTACCACAGAATGCACGTATAAATGGAGTGACCGCGCATCACTCGAGTATTCATTTCTTAAATAGGCCACAATGAAAAGAACATATGACAGGCTGCAAGGGATGGATCTCATGCATCCACATAAACCGGAAGATATCACCGGCCTGGCCGATTTATTAAAGGGCTTCATCGGCTCTTTAGATGTTTCTTCCGGAACAGAAGACAACCCCTTCCCGCCACCTCAGATAGAAACTTCGGGATTTTGGATGATATCGATTGCTGGATTCGTCGATCTGGATGGTAGTTCGGTTGCGTTCGAACCCGGAGATCTTTTGGTTTTCGATTTAAGTGAATATATTTATTCCCGTGTTCCATCCATTAAGGAACTTCCAGTTGGCGAAAATCCAGGAAGTGTATTGTTTTGGGATGGGACAAAATGGGACAGCTATACGAAATTCATCTTACAGGAAGATACCCTCGTTATTACTAATAACGACACATTTAAATTTGTTATCTCTGGAGATAATACTGGGAATATTATTGAATTTAATGATGATATTGGAGGTGTTTTCTTAGGTAAGCCCCTCTATCTTGATAGAGACGGAATTTACCTGCTTGGTACTAACGATAATCCAACAGAATATCTTAAATTTCTTGAACCTGTATTAAATGGTAATCGTCCCGTAGTGAATCTGAGGGGGATAAATGGTTTACAATTTAACCACCCTGAGTTAGATTCCGCAGATTTACATTTTGATCCATTTGGCCCTGGTAGATTTGCATTTATTGGAAATAACTACGGGATCACTTATCTTGTGTTCGAGGATGGAGATGATGCTGCGTTTATGGCCCTTGGAACTGATTTAATGTATACAGATAAAAGTGATCTGGAAATCCAACTTCCTTTTATTCAACTGGTTTTGGACGTCGGAGATACAACAAGAGTTGATTTACATAATATCTATAAGCTACATTTTTGGGATGAAGTTAATCAAGCTGAAGGATCTATTAAGTTATACGATTCTGAGTATTATTTTTTAGACAATCTGAATGGACATGCAAGTATTCAGATTAAGAGTGCTTATGCTGAAGAAGAAGTACAGTGCCAGGATATTATATCAACAAAAAACATATTCTTTAAATATCACAAGCAGGCATCAGCGCCTACTACGGAACAATTAACGACAGATGCGGCTTGTATGTGGGAACAAACTGGCACGAATAAAACTTATTTATGTTTGAATGTAGCCGGCTCCATCAGGAAAGTAGAAATCGTATAATAAAAAACCAAAATGGCACAAGAAAAACCTATTCAAATGACACCTCAACAGAAAATGGTTGAGATCGAAGAAAAGACAATTCAGGCAGTCGTTAATTACCTTGCAGAACGCCCATGGAAGGAAGCACACCCGCTTATCACTGCCTTATCAAGGGCTAAGAAAGCTGAAGCAAAATAATCATAATGCTTTCCTTTAAAATCAATAATTCTCCCTTAAGTCTGCCGGATGATTTCTCGTTCACTATGAACCTGAAATCTCCGATTTTTAGCGATGTGGGAAATTATTCCTACCCTTTTAAGATTCCTTACACTCCGAAAGCTGCAATCCTGATGGGATTTCGCAACCGCGTAGAGAACACCGGTGATCCTTACCGGGTTGATCAGGGTTCATTTGCATGGAATGGGATTGATATTTTTTCCGGATCCGTGAAGATGAAGATTCTTAACTCTAAAAGATTTGAGGGATCACTCTATGAGGGAAACGGGGATTTTAATTACAACGTAAAAAATAAGAATCTTAATAATTTCGATTTTGGCCAGCTATCATTCGCCAATGAACAAGACGCTCTTTCCTGGATAAATGCCTGCAGAAATTTCGTGTATCCAGATCGACCATGTGCTTTCCCCGAGATTTTTAATGACAAGTATTTCGTGGATCCTGTTTATGTTGGAATGAAAAAATTGAATTGCTACAATCGCAATAACGATCTGATTGAAGCTTTATCAGAAACAAATGAAAGAGGGGCAATTGTCCCCATGCTTTATTTGAAATATATATTGGAAAAATTGTTTCGTGGCCTAGGATATAGCCTTAATGATTCCTTTTTTATCACCTACCCGTCTTTTAATAAGGTCGTAATGTATAATTCAGTAAGTTGTAATAATGAGGTGGACGGTTTCTTCCCTTACTATTTATCTGAATTATTGTTCAATTATCATTTGCCATTCATAAAACTCAGTGATTTTATCTCGGGGCTTGAAACAATGTTTAATATCCGGTTTTTTGTTAATAATACTACCAGAGATATAAGAATATTGCCGATTGGAGTTGTTCTCAACAATAGCCAGTATTGTGAATTTTCAAAGAATATTGTTTCAATTTCTACTGAGCTGGATGAACAGCTCCTGGGATATAAATTAAAAATGGAGATTGATGGTGATGACACGGCATTCGATGTTCTTAATGATTATGAAGAACAGCTTTTAAACAATCTTAAAGGATCTGTTGAAAGACTGATTGATCTCCCTGTGTGGCCAGCAGCTATTCCGTTTGAGATTCGCTATGTGATTGAAGCGGGATATTATTATAAAATGATGAATAAGCAATGGGTTCAAATGGCTTCTGAATCCCTGGATCTTTCAACTCAATACATTTATCGTGATGGTAAAGAATCTATAAATTCCAAGTTTTCAACGCTGATAATGGGAGGAGATTCAACGTTTTGCAATTGTAAAAACCAGCGAATAAATTATACTGATATTGCTCCTCGAATTTTCTTTGCAAACTATGGAGATTATGGTGATCATCAAATCGTAATGGGGTCTAATTTTTCTCCTGATTTTGGATCTTTGTTTTATAATGGTCCTACCGGTTTATTTGAAAAACATTTTCGCCAGTACCTTTCCTGGAGGATTCAAACAAAGCATGTTAAAATTATTAAGCAGATGTCAGCCACTGAACTCAGAGACTTTGATTTTTCTCAGAAATATATGATCAATGGAATCAAGTACCTGGTTGCCGGGATCCAGGTTGTTGTTAAAAAAGATAGAATTCTTCCTGCTACCCTCGACTGCTACCCCTGCTCGTAATCCTACCCGTTAAAGTTGAAAGTAAAAAGCGGGAGAATGGCCCGCTTTTTTTATATTTGTCACGTCGCATATGTTTCATTTTTATCTCAGCTAAAGGTATCCCTGGTAGCAGTAAAGGGGAAGCCTTTACACTATTTTTTCGCTGAGGCGTGAAATGTGTGCGACAGCTACCGGGGATTTCTTATTTTAAACCATATGTCGCACACAGATTTCACTGAAATTTTCACCGTATTCAAGGAGAAATTTCCTCCAGCCAAAAGCCTTTCAGATTCGACGCTAAGATTATCAACCGAGGATATTGAAACAATGATTCTTAAATTCCATCCAGGAGTCGACATGTCGGGATCCGGAATTTTTCAGACAATGAAGGAAGCAGGATACCTTTTTGAACCAGTTGAAGAAAACGAAAGGGTTGTTTTCTTTTGGCTTATCAAATCATTATAGTGTCGGAAATTTACTCAGAAAAGAATCCGACGGGGTTTTCCTGAACCTGTCAAGGTACTTCTGTGTTTCTTCCAGTGAGGAATGACGATTCTGCAGCTGCAGATCCCTTACGCTTATTCCGTTCTCAAGCGCTATTCCGTTCCCGGTATGCTTCAGGGCATAAATGTTTTTACTTATCCCGTATTGATTTGCAAATTCCCTCCATTTTTCTGCAATCCTGGTTGGGGCAATCATTTTTTCATTTCTTTCCAGGTTGGATCCGAATACAAAATAATTATCAGGAAAATTCAGATCGAGATTTTTTATAGCATTTTTGACATCCATTGGATTAGCGATTGTACCGTTTTTTTTGTTTTTTGAAATGTTTCCCGGAATCGTTATCTGGTTTCTCAGGTCCTTAAGGTGCCGAACCTTTAGTCTTACAATTTCCTGTGGGCGAAGGAACCAGTCAAATATCATCAAAGCGATAACATAAAGGTTATAATCAAATTTCGGAAGGTTGTTTTTTAGGATTTTTAACTCATTATCAGTGAAAGAAATGATTTCAGTTTCTTCAACCTTTACCTTATGAATCTTGAAAAACGGATTGATTACAATAAATTCCTTATTTACAAGGAAATTAAAGCATGTCCTGATCGCCTGGAGTGTGTTGTTCCATGTCCTCCTGGATTTTCCTGTTGAGCGGAAATAGTCCATGTATTCAGATGCCATGTAATAATTAAAGGATTCCACCGGCATTTTGTCATAATTCTTTTTTTCAAGCCATTCTTTAAATTTTTTGATATATGACCTGTAGGAAATGAGGGTTCTGTTTCTGACTGCTGATTTTTTTGAGTCAAGGAAATAATCCAGGCATTGCCAGAGCGATGTGAGGTTTCTGCTTTTTGATGCGAATGGGTTCCACCCAAGCTGCAGCCGTCTGTCGATTTGTTTTCTTAATTCTCTCGCCTTATCATATCGCTGAGTCCGGGTAATATATTTCGCCGGGACCCATTCACGAAACCGTTGAAATTTATTTGTATCGGGATCACGAAAATAATAGAAAACGAACCAGCGCTGGGACAAATCGCCACCGGCATCGAAAATTTTTGAAGTCTTAAAGTTCATCCTTTTTAGTGTTAAATTTTTCAACACCGGCATCAATTCAGGAAGAACTCTGTCGAAATCCCTTGTCTCAATTTGTCTCAAAATCGTTTGACGAAGTCCGCAAAACCGCGTCAGAAAAGGATTTCATTAAATTAGTAGCGGGGACAGGATTCGAACCTATGACCTTTGGGTTATGAGCCCAACGAGCTACCTCTGCTCCACCCCGCAGTATATTTTTATATATCTTTGTATATCTGCGTTTCAGCGGCAAAGATAGTTGTTATATTCTTTTTATCCAAACACAAATAGTATTTTTCTTGAAACAGGAAGACGATAAAGCCCCGAGGGTTGTTAAAAACAAAATAATCCGGAATGTTTTAATCGCATGTGGCTTCTTTTTTACTTTTCTTGCCATTTTAGGAGCCATCCTTCCATTACTGCCGACAACCCCTTTCCTTATAGCGGCAGCTGCTTGTTTCTACCGGAGTTCAGTACGCTTCTATACCATGATCATGAACAATCCTTATTTTGGGCATTATCTAAGGGATTACAAAGCCGGGAAAGGGATTCCGCTCAGGGTTAAAATGCTGTCCATAGGGTTTCTATGGGCCTCCACCCTTGTTTCACTGATTTTCTTTATTCCTTATCTCTGGCTGAAAGTCTTAATCAGCGGGATCACCCTGGCGGTAAGCCTTCATATTTACCTGATCCGGACAAAACACCCGGAATGATTTTCTGAAATTCATTCACCCCGGGTGGCAATTTGTTCCCTGCTACCAAGCCGATTTTTTTACCTACCTTTGCCGTGGAACAGCTTTGTTTTCAGAATGCTTCCCTGCTGTTCGTTTATGGTTAAATACATCACCATGCCACATAAATCAGGTTTCGTCGCTATCATCGGGTATCCCAACGTCGGGAAATCAACCTTGATGAATGCCTTGGTGGGAGAAAAGCTTTCCATCATCACCCATAAAGCCCAGACAACCCGCCACCGCATCATGGGTATTGTGAACGGTGAAGATTTCCAGGTAATCTATTCCGATACACCGGGGATCATCAAGCCGCATTATAAACTTCACCAGGCCATGATGTCGGCTGTATTTTCATCCCTGGATGACGCGGATATCATTTTACTGGTTACTGAAATCAAGCAGAACTTTGAACATGAAGAGATACTGAATAAAATCAAGGAGATTCAAAAACCGGTAGTCGTGGTCATCAATAAAGTTGACCTGGGCAATATGGAGATCCTGGAATCAGAAGTATTAAAATGGAAAACCCTGCTCCCCCAATCGGAAGTCTTTCCGGTTTCAGCCCTCCATGGCATGAATATCGATCAGGTGATGAAAGCCATATTGTTTCACCTGCCTGAATCACCCGCTTATTTCTCCAAAGATGAATTGACAGATCGTTCTGAACGTTTTTTTATCAGTGAGATCATCCGCGAAAAAATTCTTCTGAATTTTTCCCAGGAAGTTCCCTATTGCACTGAAATTGCCATCACTGAATTTAAGGAAGAGCCTGCCCTGACACGCATTGCAGCAACAATATATGTGGCCAGGGAATCACAGAAGGGAATTTTACTGGGCCATCAGGGTTCTGCCATCAAGAAACTGGGAACCGACGCCCGTAAAGACATTGAGATATTCCTGGGGAAACATGTTTTCCTGGAACTTCATATCAAAGTAGCCAAAGACTGGAGAGAAGACGAACGGGCGCTGAAAAGATTTGGATATTCAATGGAAAAGTGATAAGGGGACAGAGTAACAAAGTAACAAAGTAACATCAGCACATTAGCACATTAACACATTAACACATTAGCACATCAGCACATTAGCACATTTATATCATGTCAAACATAGTAGCCATAGTGGGTCGTCCAAATGTAGGTAAATCGACTTTATTCAATCGCCTTTGCGGAAAACGAGATGCCATTGTGGATCCGGAAAGCGGGGTAACCCGTGACCGGCATTATGGGAAATCAGACTGGAACGGGAAGGAATTCTCGGTAATTGATACCGGAGGATATGTAGATAATTCTGGGGATATTTTTGAAGCGGAAATCAAAAAGCAGGTTAACCTTGCCATTGAAGAGTCGGACGTGATCCTCTTCATGGTTGATATCAGGGAAGGTGTCACAGTCATGGATGAAGATGTCGCAAAACTGCTCAGGCGGTCAAAGAAAAAAGTTTTCCTGGTCGCGAATAAACTCGACAGCAATAAACAGGTAGAAGATATTCATGAGTTTCACCGGCTCGGACTGGGTGAAATATATGGTATTTCCGCCATGAGCGGGAGTGGGACCGGTGAACTTCTGGATGCCATGGTGATTGATTTTTTGTTACCCGAAGTTACGGAACCTGGCACTGAACCTGCCATGGACTTGCCGAAAATTGCCATCATTGGCCGTCCGAATGCCGGGAAATCCTCCTTGGTAAACGTTTTACTGGGAAAAGAACGGACTATCGTTACTCAGATACCAGGTACAACACGTGATGCTATTCATTCACATTATCAGTATTTCGGAATGGATTTTATACTGGTGGATACTGCCGGGATAAGGAAAAAAGCCAAGGTCAAGGAGGATATAGAATTTTACTCGGTGATGCGAGCCATCCGGTCAATCGAATCAAGTGATGTTTGTGTGCTGATGGTGGATGCCGAAAGAGGGTTTGAGGCTCAGGATCTGAATATTTTCTCCCTGGTTGAGAAAAATCATAAAGGGGTGGTCATTCTCGTGAATAAGTGGGATCTGGTTGAAAAGCAAACGAATACCCACAAGGATTTTGAGGAACGCATCATTTCTCAGATTGCTCCTTTCAGGGATGTACCCGTGCTTTTTGTTTCGGTACTCAATAAACAACGTATTTTTAAAGCAATGGAGACGGCCATTGAAGTGTATAAAAACCGTTCACGACGGATATCTACTTCGGAATTAAATGAGGTTTTGCTCCCGATTATTGAATCAACGCCGCCTCCCGCAAGCAAAGGAAAATATGTTAAAATAAAATATATAACCCAGTTGGCAACGGTTTTTCCTTGTTTCGTGTTTTTTTGCAACCATCCGCAATACGTAAAAGAACCGTATAAGCGTTTTCTTGAAAACAAACTGAGGGAACGATTTAACTTTAACGGAGCGCCCATGGAGATTTATTTCCGTCAGAAGTAGCCTATGCAAGAAGGGATTCGGATCGATAAATGGTTATGGGCAGTACGGGTGTATAAAACGCGCACCCAGGCAACGGATGCCTGTAAAGCCGGAAGGATAAAAATTCTGGGCACAGCGGTGAAGGCATCCAGGGAAGTTAAAATCGGAGAGGAAATTTCGGTACATGTCCCTCCTGTCAACCGGATACTGAAAGTTACAGGTCTGACAGAACACAGGGTATCGGCGAAACTGGTTCCCGACTTCATGACCGACCTTACACCTGGTGATGAAGTGCAGAAGCTTAAATTGATGAAAGCCATGAATTTCGAATACCGGGAGCGAGGACTGGGCAGACCAACGAAGCGGCTGAGAAGAGAAATTGAAAACCTGAAGAATTATCTTGACCAATGAAACGGGAGCGTATTCCAAGTCTCAATGATCTGGCGTTCAAAGGAAGAAATCAATCCTATGGGGCCTATGTTTTGAGGAGAAAGTATTCCCTTTTTCTTTTTATTGCCCTCTGCATTACCATCCTGCTTGCCGCAATTGCTTCCCTGACACCTTTGGCTGTTTATTATTTTGACCCCATCCCGCTTCAGGATGATGATTATATCTATGAAGTGCCTTATTATACCATGATGGCTCCCCCTGAAGAAGACCTGAATAAACTTGCCCAGGCATTGTCGGTACCTTTGGAGGAGGTTAATCAGGTGCCTGTAGTTAGCGATTCACTGAAACCCGAGGACCAAAAACCCCTGGAACAAAAGCCTCTTCCGGATGCACCTCCGGAAGAAATTCAGAATCAGGATTCTGTTCCTCAGGGTCCCGGTGGCAGCGGATTCGGACCCGGAACCGGAGATGATACGGGACTTGCCACGGTAATTGATGTTTATCCGCGGTTTCCTGGTGGTGATGAAGCCAGGCTGTATTTTCTTAGAAAAAATATTAAATACCCTGAGGGGGCGCAAAAAAAAATGATACAGGGCATGGTGATGGTTGTCTTTATAATTGAAGCAGACGGATCCATGTCTGATATCGAAATTACTAAAGGAATAGGCGGAGGTTGTGATGAGGAAGCCTTACGTGTTGCCCGTGCAATGCCACGCTGGGATCCCGGTAAGCGCAGTGGTCGCCCCGTACGGGTCATGGTAAGAATGCCGGTAGTGTTTCGCTTACCCGGGAAGCCTGTGTCTTGAAAAATCAAAAAAAAAGGTAACCAAGATGGTTACCCTTTTTCTTTTAAAAATTCAAATTACTTCTTTTCCGGTTTGGCGGTAGAAGGACCTTCTTTCTTGGCATCCTTTGCGCAACAGCTTTTTGCTTCTTTCGAATGGGCACAATTTTTCATGTCTTTCTTATCGCATCCGGTTTTTGCTCCTTTGCTTGGACATTCTGTCTTTGTTGCAGGCTTGGCAGCTTTATCCTGAGTTTGAGGAGTCTGAGCAAAAGTCAAACCGGCAAATAATATAACGCTAGAAAATAACAAAACTATCTTTTTCATCTTTATGTTTTTTAATGGTTGTAATTGATAACGCAACAAAGGTAAGATATTGTATCAACCTGGGCAAAAAGAAACGGTAAAAGATTGTTAAAGAAGTTAAATTAAACTTTTTCCTTTAATGCGAGGTCTAATAATTTAAGGAGCCCTGCTTGGTCGAATGGTTTTGCGATATAATGTGTGCATCCTGTTTTCAGTAAGTTTTCTTTATCTTCTTCCAGTGTATAACCGGTTACGGCTATGATTGGAATCCGCTCATACCCCGGAAATTTTCTGATTTCTCTGGTGACTTCTATCCCGGTCATTCCAAAACCCAGGTTGATGTCCATCAGTAAGGCGTCATATTTTTTGGTCTGCACCATGCTGAGGGCAGTTTCCCCATCCGCGGCATGGTCAACCCTGTAGTTTGACTTAAGGAAATATTCGGTCAGATCTTTATTGACAATATTGTCTTCAACAAGAAGAACCAGGGGCAGGGTGTTTTTTTCGGTTTTCTGTTTTTTGGAATTGAGGGTTTCTTTTCCCTGGGAGAGACTGGGAAGTGGTTGAACCTGATCGGTTTTTTTATCCGGCAACCAGATAGAAAAGGATGAACCTTTGCCCGGGTTGCTTTCTAAGGTGATTTGTCCTCCCAGCAAATCGATCACTTTTTTGCAGATGGTCAATCCAATGCCACTGCCCTGGTAACGACGGCCAAATCCTTCGCTGACCTGCCTGAATTCCTGAAATATCAGGTCATAATAATCTTTCTCAATGCCAATTCCTGTATCCGTAATTTTAATCACTACCCACATTTCTCCGGATTCACTGACTTGCCGGTATTCAACATTGACTCCTCCATGATCAGTGAATTTTATGGCGTTATCAAGAATTTGCCGGATCAGTTGTTTTAACAAATGATCATCCGTATGAATGAATCCTGAAAACATTCTGTCGGTGTCGATCCTGATCTTTTTCTCCAGGGCAATAGGTTCCATGGATTTTATCACTGACTCCACACTTTCCCTGAGGTCGACTTCTTTCATGGAAAGGCTCACCTTGCCTGCTTCCAGCTGGGATAGCGTAATAATTGAATTCAAGGTGGTCATCAAACGTTTTCCTGATCCCCGGATATTCTCAGCCATGGATTCATATTCCGTATCCCTTAATTCTTCTTTTAGGATTTCCGCGAAGCCCAGAATGCCATTCAGCGGCGTCCTTAGTTCATGGCTCATATTCGCCAGGATAGAGGATTTCAAGCGATCCGACTCTTCTGCTTTTTCTTTGGATACGATTAGCTCCTTTTCATAGAGTTTTCTTAGGGTAATATCCCGGTCAGCGCCCCGGTAACCAAGGTAAGTCCCTTTATCATCAAGCACGGGGATTCCCGAGGTCTCCAGGTAAACCACTCTTCCATCTTTATGCTTTGCCCGGTTTTCGATGGCAGTGAGTGGTTTGAGCTGATGAACGAAGGAACGTAAATTTTCTTTGGTGCTGATAATATCTTCAGGGATCATGAAGTCGAAAGGCGTCTTACCCGTCATTTCTTCAGGAAGATATCCAAGGATATGCTGAACTCTGGGGCTGACATAAGTATATCGCCATGCAGCATCAATTTCCCATATCCAGTCATTGGTCAGGTCAACAATCTCACTTAACCTTTTTTCACTTTCTTCCAGCTTGTTTTCTGCCATTTTCCTTTGGGTAATATCCCTGAAAATCCCTGAAGTCCCGGTAAAATTCCCTTTCATATCATGCTGGGGTGTAGCTGTGATGATAATCCACCGGTTTGTTCCATCAGGCCGATGAACTTCTATCTCATACATGCCTTTTTGTCCTTGTTTCCGGATTTCAGTCTGGCGTTTCATTTCTAAAAAAGATTGTTCGTCAAGAAACATCTGAAGACTGGAGCCGATCATCTTCTCCAGGGAAAGTCCGAAAATATCGCAGGCAGCAGGATTGGCATAAGTAAAACATTCATTGATATCCACAATGCCCAGTCCTTCTCCTGTGTTTTCAACAAGATTACGGTATCGCTCTTCACTTTCCTGCAATGCTATTTCTTTGGAAAGCAGATCTGTAATATTTCTTGCGATCATAAGGAGGAAAGTTTCTTCCACAAGTTCAACAAGTGTACCGCTAACCTGTACAGGTATATCATTACCGCTTTGATGATGCCATAATGAATCGATCATGGTAATCTTTTCCTGTGTTTTTCCTTCCCTCCAGTTTTTAACCGTTTGAAAAATTTCATCTCCAGCAATCATGCCGAAGTTCAGTGCATGTATTTCATCTTTAGTATATCCCAGCATATCAAGACAGGCGATATTGGCATCCAGGATTTCACCGGTGTCTGGTCTGATCATGAGGATGGCATCGCTGGCTAATTGGAACAACGCGTGATATTTGGCCTCACTCTTCTTGATGGTTTTATCATATTTCTCAATCCGTGTCTGAATACTTTTTTTTAATTCAATAAAATTGATGGGTTTCGTGATATAATCATCAGCGCCAAGCAACATCCCATATCGGATATCCTCTTTTTCTGCTTTGGCGGTCATGAAAATAAACGGGATACGGGTAGTTTCAATATCCGATTGAAGTTTCATGAACACCTGGTATCCATCAATTCCCGGCATATAAATGTCGCACAGAATAAGATCCGGTTGCAAACGCTTAGCGAGTATAATGCCTTCTACACCGTCTGTGGCGCTTAATACTTCGTAACCCTCTTCGTGCAGAAATTCAGTAGCGGTTTCCATCAGGATTTTATCATCCTCAATAATCAGAATCTTTTTCATGGGTTTCAGGTTGGAGAAAAAATGCAGGTAAAATTACCGTTACTATTGTTCCTTGATCCAATTTGCTTTTGATATTCAGGGTTCCCAGATGCAGATCAATACAACGTTTGACGATCGATAAACCAAGCCCGCTGCCGGGGTATGCAGCCACATTATGAGCCCGGTGGAAAGGTTCATAAATACTTTCCAGCTCCTCCGGGGGAATTCCAACCCCCTTGTCGCTGATGGTAAATTTCAAGTGATTTTCCCCTGCATCGTTGATCTGGAAAACAACAATCTCATCAGCGGGTGAGAATTTAATGGCATTTGAAAGCAGGTTGATAAAGATATGCCGGAGCAGATCTTTATCCATTTTAACCTGGATGACTTCTGTTTCATATTCCATCTGAACGTTTACGGACGATTTAAAAAGTCCGGAAGAATCTTTAATCAATTCCTGGCAGAACCCGGGAAGATCAAAGTTGGTGGGGTTGATCCTTAATTTCCCGCTCTGGTCTTTTGCAATGGCCGACAAATCATTAAGGAGAGTAATTAATTCCTGAATGGCTTTTTGAATTCGCTGAAATGCTTCTGTTTTTTTATCCTCAGACCATTTTTCCCCGTAAAGTTCGAAAAGCTGTATATTGCTTGAGATGGCCGAAAGCGGAGTGCGGAATTCATGGGAGACCGTAGTGATAAACTGTGTTTTAAGGCTATTCAATTCTGCCTCTTTTTCAAGCATGCGATGGAGCGCTATCTCTGCTTCCTTCTGAGGTGTAATGTTTCTCATTACAACCAGATAATCTCCGAGGGCAGTTAATGTAAGTGTGGCTTCGAAAAACTTCAGACTGCTTTTAAAAAATGGCATCTGAAATACCAATGACTGGGGTTTCCTGCTTAGGTTAATTTCTTTTATTGCATCCCCGATCAGAGGTCTTACTGAAGGGGGAAGTATTTCTTCCAGGTTTTTTCCCATCAGTTGGTTTTCATCAGGGAAAGGCAAATGTTCCTGATGACCGATATGAAAATCGGTAATAATTCCAAACAGGTTAATTTTTATCAGCAGGTCAGGGATTGCATCAAGTAAGGCCCGGTTCTTGGCTTCTGCCTCCGAGAGCGATGACAGAGCTACATCTTTTTCATGGATGATTTCTGCCAAAACCTTCTTCTGGATAAAAAACCTTTCAATCATGGTGGCCACTTCACCGAATTCATTCTTCTTATTCAGCAGGATGTCAATTGGTTCAGAACTTTCCAATGACAGGCTTTCCGCTACTTTTGTCATGGGTTTGTTGATCCAGAAATATAAAGCAGTACACATCAATGCAAGAAGCAGTAAGGATAGGAATAAATAAGCGTAGCTGGTGAGACTGGTTATCCTGAAATAGGATCTCAGTAATTCATGCTCATGGGAGAATTTAAGGTAGCCAAGTAAAACGTGATCCCAGGTGTAAATTGGCATCAAGGAAATTATTTCAGAATCATCGTTGTTGTGAGAATTCTGAAGGGATATGTTTTTTGTAAAACCGATTTTGCATCCTGAAAGAGACTCAAGTTCTTTGAGGTAAGATGAATCCATCTGCTGACAAAGTATCAGGAAACCGCTCGGGTCCTGGCGTTTCTGGATATCCATAGAGGAATGAATTGTTCCAGCGGAAAATTCATAAATGTTTGAATCGTGGATAGCAAAAAAATGACAAGTTCGGCTCTTCATCAGAAAATCAAAAAATGATTGCTTTGTAAAACCTTGTTCATCTATATTAATCAAAGGCCTTGGAAGAGTTAAAAGAAAATTCCGGTTAATATCTGTCACCCATAAACCATCAAGGTTATGGATGATAGGGACATTCCTGATATTGCTGTTACTCCATAGGGTATCTCCGGTTTTAGAGAAGGCAGCCATTTCATCCCAGACCGAATAATCGTTGGCCAGGTTAACCATATACCTTTCATGCAGAAGCATGGCAGCATTAATAGCCAGATTCTGTTGCTGCTGGTTGGATATCAGCAGCAAACGATCACGATTGGCTTTGATGATCAGAAAAACAAGGAAAGCAATGATGATGACGATGGCAGTTGCAATGAGGCTGACTAGTATTTTCGTCCTGATTTTCATTATTCCCTGTTTTTTGAATCTATCAACAGCGTGACAGGCCCATCGTTGACAAGGGAAATATCCATCATGGCGCCAAAGGTTCCGGTTTGAATTGGACGGCCGGTTTCACTTTCCAACTGCCGGATAAAAGCAGTATACAGGGGTACGGCAATTTCCGGTTTTGCTGCCCGGATATAAGAGGGCCGGTTTCCCTTTTTGGTGCTGGCAAATAAGGTGAACTGGCTTACAAGAAGTATATCCCCATTGATTTCCATCACGGATAAATTCATAATGCCCTTGTCATCATTGAAAATCCGCAGCCTGATAATTTTACTGCAGAGCCAGGCAACATCTTCTGCTTCATCCGTTCCCTCAATTCCAAGAAAAATCAATAACCCTTTACCAATGGAAGCAATAGTTTCCCGCGTAATTTCAACTGATGCCTGATTTACCCTTTGTATTAATGCCCTCATGAGGTTAATGATAGGAACAATAAAGATAAACATTCTTATTAAAACCCGTTTTAAAATTAGCAAAGATTAATTGACTTTTATCGTAGTTTTGCATGAAACATGCCCGAATGACTAAGCTAAGTGTAAATATTAATAAAATTGCCACACTTCGAAATGCCAGGGGTGGAGATAGACCGGATCTGATTAACATGGCACTGGATTGTGAACGGTTTGGGGCCCAGGGAATTACCGTACACCCCCGACCTGATGAGCGGCATATCCGTTACCGTGATGTAATGGAATTAAAACCGCTGCTTTCCACCGAATTCAATATCGAAGGCTATCCTTCACCATCTTTCATCGATCTTGTCCTGAAAGTTCAACCGGCTCAGGTGACGCTGGTCCCCGATCCCCCTGATGCCCTGACCTCCAATGCAGGATGGGATACTGTGAAGCAGGAACATTTCCTGAAGGAAATCATCCGGGAATTCCAACAGCATGGTATCCGGACATCCGTATTTATTGATCCCGATATCAGTCTTATCAGGAATGCCTCAAAGACCGGAACCAAAAGAATAGAATTGTACACGGAATCCTATGCCAGACAGTTTCTCTCGAATCGTGAAAAAGCGGTTGAACCTTTCCGTCTGGCTGCCATTGCAGCGAAGGAAGAAGGCCTGGGACTTAATGCCGGCCATGATTTGAATCTGGATAACCTGCGTTATTTTTTTACCAGTGTTCCCGGTTTACTTGAGGTTTCCATTGGTCATGCCCTGATTTGCGATGCACTTTACCTGGGAATCGAGAATACCATACAATTGTATCTGAGACAATTGAAATAATTGACGGTTTTAGATTTACGATTTACGATTGAAAAAAATATGAAAAAGTTTTCCTGGATTGTATGTTCCATTTTTTTTTGCATAAGCAGCTTGTTTGCAGGAGATCCGCCCGGCAAGGCTGAAAAGGAAGCCGCCAGGATCCATCGGCAAATTTTTACCATTGATTCACACACGGATACTCCCTCCCAGATGTTACAGGAGGATTTTGACATGAATCAACGTCATGATCCTTTGAAAACACATTCGAAAGTCGATTTTGTCAGGATGAAGGAAGGAGGACTGGATGCAGCATTCTTCGCGGTTTTTGTCTCCCAGGGAACCCGGAATGATCAGGGGTATGAAAAGGCCAGATTAAGGGCCTTGTTGCAGTTCGACAGTATTCATGCCGTTTTAAACCGGTATTCTGACATTGCAGGATTGGCATGCACTTCAAACGACGGAATAAATCTTGAGAAGCAGGGGAAAAGGGCGATTTTTATCGGTATTGAAAACGGATACACCCTTGGGAAGGATCTTTCGCTTGTCAGTACCTATTTTTTAAGGGGTACCCGGTATATCACACTTTGCCATACCCGGAATAATGATATTTGCGATTCTTCCACTGACACGGTTGCATTTAACGGCCTTAGCAATTTCGGAAAAGAAGTCGTGGCTGAAATGAACAGGCTGGGTATCATGGTGGATGTTTCCCATGCTTCCGATAAATCCTTTTATGATGTTTTAGCCGTTACCAGCTTACCGGTCATCGCTTCCCATTCCTGTGCAAAGGCGCTATGTAATAATCCCCGTAACCTGGATGATTCGATGTTGAAGGCCCTGGCAAAAAACGGCGGGGTGGTGCAGATGTGCATTCTCAGTGATTATGTAAAAACACCAGATCCAAATCCGGGTCGCGACTCTGCCCGAAAAGCGTTGAGGATAAAATATCATGGATTCAGTGATCTTACTCCTGAGGAATCAAAAAATGCCAACAGGGAATGGAATGAGATGGATGAAAAATACCCCCAGAAACTTGCCTGTGTTTCAGATGTGGTCGATCATATTGATCATATGGTTAAAGTAGCCGGGATCCGGCATGTGGGTATAGGAACTGATTTTGACGGGGGAGGAGGCGTGGACGGTTGTATTGATGTAAGTGAAATGGGCAATATCACCCTGGAACTAGTAAAACGGGGTTATACGAAAAACCAGATACGGATGATCTGGGGAGGAAACCTTTTAAGGGTGATGAAAGCCAATGAAAAATATGCTGCAACTTTTCAAAAAGCCTGTGGATGTCATTGATTAAAATTATCGTCAGCCTGATTCCGGCATTTCTTTTTCTGGGTCTCTTATTGTACCTCGACAGCCTGAAACTGGTGAACCAGGTCCTGTTATTGATATGCCTGGGATGGGGTTTAATGAGTGCTGGCTTTTGTTTTTTTATCAATACTTACCTGATCAGTACCATCGGAATTCCATTTGAAACTTATTCTGGTTTTGTGGCACCTGTTGTCGAAGAATCGATCAAATTGATGATGCTCCTGATACTGATCAGGAAAAATAAAATCGGTTTTATGATCGATGCGGCCATATATGGGTTTGCCATCGGTTCTGCTTTTTCCCTGGCCGAAAATGCCTTCTATCTTTTCCATTTTGCAGGATCAGAAAGCAACCTGATGGTATGGATTACCCGTGGTTTTGGCACTGCCCTGATGCACGGCGGAACTACTGCAATCTTTGGCATCATGACCATGAGTGCCCTGAACCGTCAGTCGAATGAACTTATAGCTATATTTTCAGGCACTTTCATCGCTATCCTTATTCATGGTATCTATAATCAGTTTCTTCTTTCTCCCCTGGTTTCGACCCTGCTCATCGTCATCCTCATTCCCATCAGCATCAGCCTGATCTTTCAAAGCAATGAAAAAGCCATCAAAGACTGGCTGGAAATGGAATTCGATTCAGAAATCAAACTTCTCCGGATGATCCGCCAGGGGAAATTTTCTCAGACAAAATCCGGTGCCTTTCTGGTTTCTATAAAAAGGCATTTTCCAGCCGATGTGGTTTTCGATATTTACTGTTTTATCAGTTTGTATATCGAACTTTCCATCAAAGCAAAGAGCGTGATGATGTTGAAAGAAAATGATCTGATCGTAACCCCTGACCCGGAAATACCCGCCAAATTAATGGAACTCCGGGCTCTCAGGAAAAATATCGGGAAAGCAGGTTTTCTGGCAATTGCTCCTGTTTTACGGATGAGCCGCAAAGATCTTTGGAAAATATCTTTGTTGGAGGGGAAATAAAAATTTCATAACTTTCCACAACTTTTTTCAATTTCCTTGTAATTATGATAGGTAAGGATGATAATGAACTAGTTTACGAAGTAATTCATGGTAATATTTCATCCTTTGAGATACTGATTGAAAGGTATCAGAAGACGGTCTTTAACATGGTGCTCAGGATGGTAAATGATGAAGATACTGCCAGGGATCTGACTCAGGATATTTTCATCAAAGCCTTTGAAAAAATGGGCAGTTTTAATTTTCAATACCGTTTTTTCAGCTGGATTTACCGGATTGCCTGCAATGAAACCATCAATTACCTGAAATCAAAGCGCAGGTTTGAAGGGTTGAAGGTGGCAGAGATGAAATCGGATGAAGAAAATCCAGGGATACTCAGTACTGAGAAAAGTAAGAAACTGAGGCTATCTCTGCGGCAACTCAGGGCAGATTTTCGCCTGCTTATCCTTTTGAAGTACTTTTTTGGATTGTCATATGAGGAAATGTCAGAAATACTTAAAATTTCTGAGAAAAAAGTGAAAGCAAGGCTCTTCACTGCCAGGGAACAGTTAAGGAAAATGCTAATTGAAAAAGATTTTTTTGAGAATGAAGGATAAAATAAATACTGAAACCCCGGAATTCATAAGAGACTGGCAACTGATCGAACAACAGTTTGAAAAGGAAAAATCAGGTCAGACCGCGGTGGATTTTAAACAACAAATTTTAAATAGGATCAATATGGAAGCATATCAGACAGATAGTAAAAAGCCGGAATTGCTTGTCAGGCAAAGAATCTGGCAGAGGACTGCTTGGAAATTAGGCTTTGCCTTTGTGCTCGGTGTCTTTGTGGGGTTTTTGGTATTCAGTTTCCTTAAAACAGGAATCACGGGCAATGAGGATAAAACCAAAGAAATGAAAGGAACCCTTTATGATTCGCGTTCCTATGATAATATGACCGTTGCCGATAACCTGATTTACGACAGTCCGCTGGCAAAAGCCATTTGCGCTGTCAGGTATTCCACTAAAATCGTGGAGATACGTCTTGACCTATCGTCTTTATATCCAGTAAAAGCCACCCTGCAATTTGATTTCAACAATTTCGAAGTGCTGAATGTCCAGAATGTTCTGGTGAATGATCAATCTACCTCCATGGCTGCTTCCAATTTTGTACAAATCAATAATGTCGGAGACAATAAGTTTATCATTCAGCTATACAATAAAAACAGTCTGCAGAACAATATCGATTTCAAAATTTTCCAGAACGATATGCCTATTTTTCAGAACTCCGTTGCTGTTAACAAGGAATAATATATAACCAGTTATAATATGAAAAAGCAAACTAAAATTTTTATCGCCATCGTACTCGCCATCGTCGTCATCATTTTCGCCATCTCGATCATCTATCCTCCGGCATTCAAGGGATTGACCTCCGGAACCATCGGTAAGGCCGATAAATATCATAAGAGCCAGATGACGGAAAAGGACATTCAACTCAGGAGTGAAGTGACAAGTGACACCTCTCAGTTAAAGAGCATGATCCAGGGTTTGATCTATTTTTCATTATTTACCATGGATCTGAGTAATAAAATTGACTCCTGTGTAACTGCCTTCAAAACGCATGGTATCTGCAGTCAACAGAATGGTTGTGCCAATATCCTGGTCCTCGAGGATTATTCTGATTTTATTAAAAATAACAGCAAAACATTGGGCACTACCATCAGCATGCTTACCGGGTTTTACCTGAAAGATAAGTCGGACCAGAGTGCCGATGTGGAGAAAAACCTGCGCGAATTCGGCAATTATGTGAATAATCTGAATGAAAAGGATTCAATTCTTGAAGATGCTTTGCATAGCATGGACAATTTTATGATCACTAGCAAGGCGATAAAAGCCAGGAAAACTGAGCTGGCACAACTGAAATCCATCCGCGATCAGCTTCTGGTCAAAGGAATTCAATTGTCAGGGATGCTTCAGGATAAACCCCTTTGTTCTAATCTGCTTTCCTATGCCTTGTCATCACAGGAAGGTCAGCTGGGGCAAATGTGTGCCCAGGAACTGTCAGGATCGGTTATCAAGAGTAATCAAAGCCTCAATATTGATTTAATGCAGGAAGCCGTGCAATCCCTGAATTCAGTCAGTAGCAATTTAACGGTAGGCTCTGCTCAGCAGCTTGGAAGTATTTTACAATCACAACAGCTTGGGTCATCAAGTCTGAAGAAAAATGAGATTGGATCACAAGCGCTTGGCGTATTATTATATGATAAAGCAAACCTGAGTTTTGTTGTGTCTAATGTCGGCGCTCTTAAGGGGTCACTATCAGCTGCTCAATTAAGCGTCCTAATGATTAGTTCGAGAGATATGGGCGCTGTGGCATTATATTCATCCCAGGGGTTGAATCTGGTAGCGTCCAGTTATGATTTGAAAAGCGCCTATCAGTCGCAGATGATTGGTTCTGCCCTGAGCGCTGCCCAATTGGGATATTTTATAAATGCACAGCAAGGTATCGGTTCATTTTCATTTGGATCAAATTTCGTTGGAATGACACAACAACTTGGCAATATGGGATTAGGAAGTACCACCGACAGATAAAATGAATAAGCCAATCCTTGCTTTTTTGTTTGCTCGCCTGGTATTCACAGTCCTGTTTTTCACCATTGTTCCGGGTTCATTGAATGCACAGAAGAAAGTGCAAATCCAGAAATTTGAAACGCAGAATGTCAGACTGGTCTTTCTGGATAAGAACACTTCCTATCTGGTGCCTCACACCGTAAGGTCATTTGAGAATGCACTGGCATTTCATAACGATTTCTGGGATTATACGGCCACCAATGCCACCAATATTCTATTCAACGACTTCTCTGATGTGGGAAATGGCGGTACCATGGTCATCCCCTGGAATTTTCTGAATATCGGTGTTTCCCCTTTTGATTATACTTTTTCAGTTGTACCATCCAACGAACGCATGCAATGGCTGATGAGCCATGAACTTACGCACCAGGTGATGTGCGATAAAGCTTCAAAAACCGATAAAGTCATTCAAACAGTTTTCGGAGGGAAGGTAATGCCCGATAACCGGGATCCATTATCGCTGATATATAGTTACTTTACCACCCCGCGCTGGTATTCCCCACGCTGGTACCACGAAGGGATAGCCGTATTCATGGAGACCTGGATGAGTGGCGGCATTGGACGGGTTATGGGAGGCTACGATGAGATGGTTTTCCGGACCATGGTACGCGACAAAAGTTATTTTTATAAGGTTATAGGCCTGGAAACAGAAGGAACTACCATCGATTTCCAGGTTGGGGTCAATTCTTATCTCTACGGAACACGTTTTGTAAGTTATCTTGCTTATCAGTATGGCATTCCGAAACTGAAAGAATTTTATTCAAGGACAGATACCAGCCGGAGGTTTTATGCCAATCAGTTTAAGCATGTCTACGGAGTTCCCATTCAACAGGAGTGGAATAAGTGGATCAGCTGGGAACATGATTTTCAGCAGGACAATCTTGAAAAGATCAGGTTAATTCCTGAAAGCAAATACCGGAAAATTACTGATAAGCCCCTGGGGTCCGCATCCCGGCCATATTATGATAAAGATGCCGGGAAAATCTATATGGCGGTGAATTATCCCGGGAAACTGGCTCACATTGCCAGCATCGACATTAAAACCGGTTTAATGGAGAAAATTGCCGCGGTCCCGAGCCCGAGCCTTTATTATGTGACCAGCCTGGCCTTTGACGATTCCTCAAAAACCCTCTTCGCCTCAACCCATAACAACGACTGGCGTGGCTTACAATCCATCGATGTCAGATCAGGAACAACAACCAACCTGATCAAATATGACCGTGCCGGCAATCTGGTGTTTAACCGGAAAGATCACGCCTTATACGGAGTTCAGAATATGAGTGGACGTTCAACGCTGATCCGTATTCTTCCTCCCTATAAAAAATGGCAGGAACTTTACACCCTTCCATTTGGGAAAGATTTTTCGGATCTTGATGTTTCCCCTGATGGATTATTGCTTTCAGGAACTCTTTCCGACATCCAGGGCCGGCAAAAAATCGTATTGTTCAGGATTTCAGAGCTGCTGGCAGGGAAACAGGAATTCAAAGAAATATATGAATTCGAGGATAATCCGGCTGCCAATTTCGTTTTTTCACCTGATGGGAAGTACCTCTATGGCACCTCTTATTATACCGGGGTTTCCAATATTTTCAGGATATCCCTGGAAACCTTGCGACCTGAGATACTAACCAATGCCTCCAGCGGGTTTTTCAGACCCTTGCCGGTTTCCGCTGATTCCATGCTGGTTCTCGAATATACACAAAATGGAATGATCCCCGGGATGATGAAAATCGATACCCTGCCCGATGTAAATGCCATCGAATTTCTGGGACAAAAAATTTATCAGAAATATCCTGAGGTTGAGGCCTGGATGCTTCAGCCTCCTTCAAGGATCAACCTGGATTCGCTGAAGGTGAAAGAAAAGAGATATATCCCGATCAAAGAAATGAAGCTAGCCAGTGCCTATCCGATCATACAGGGTTATAAGGTATATATGTCAGCAGGTTACCGGTTGAATTTCATGGATCCCATGGGATTGAATTCCCTGGTCCTGAAAATGTCGTTCTCTCCGCAACCCGCTTTGCCGCTCAAACAAACAGTGCATCTTTCAGCTGAATACAATCTGTGGAACTGGACTTTTTCAGCCAATTACAACTATGCAGATTTTTATGATTTATTCGGACCGACAAAATTCAGCCGGGCCGGCTATTCCGTATCTGTTAAATACTATAAGCTGTTTAACCGGCTTTCGCCCGCTAAAACAGACATGTATGTCAAATTAACTGCCTACGGCGATCTTGAAACCTTGCCTTTTTATCAGAATGTGGCCTCGGATTACCGGAATCTTTATGTGGCAACCATCAATTTTCATAAGAATTATCTGCGGAAATCCCTTGGCGCCATTGAACCTGAGCAGGGTTATGAATGGAATGTATATGCCTATACCAGCTTTGCCAAAAACACCTTCTACCCCCAGTTGATCAACAATTTTGATTTTGGATTCCTTTTACCCTTGCGGAATTCATCTCTTTGGTTCCGGACATCGGTGGGACAATCTTTCGGCGAATCTGATAAAACCAACAGCTATTTTTATTTCGGCGGGTTTGGGAATAATTATCTGGATTATCGCTCAGCCCAGCAATACCGTGAGATGTCGAGTTTTCCCGGACTGAAAATCGATCAGGCATCAGCCTTGAATTATGGTAAAATTACTACGGAGGTAAATTTTCAGCCCATCCGTTTCCGTAACCTGGGTTTGCTTGGTTTTTACTCAACTTATATCCGTTTCTCTTTATTCGGCCAGGGTTTATTCACGAATTTCGCCAACGATCAGGTTAACCGTAATATTTTATCCACAGGGGCTCAGGTAGATATTGAGCTGGTATTGTTCTCCCTGCTTAAATCCACCCTCTCTGTCGGGTATGCCCGGGCATATATGGATAAAATGCATCCGGCCGACCAGTTTATGATTTCTTTAAAATTGTGAAAATAATAGCAAGAATAACTTTTCCTTCTATTTTAATTTAACTTTGATTCAGTTAACCTTTAAAACGTACAAGATGAAAATCAAGACTTTTTTAACCTGTCTGATCGTTCTGACGGTTACAGGAAATACCTGTTTTGCACAGGAAACTTCTGTGGGCAAAAATGAAATCCGTCTGGGATATGGCGCCCTGACCGGTCCCGAGATGGCAAATTCCCTTTTATCCCTTTGGCCGGCAATAGGAATTTCTATTTTTAAGGATACGATTAAAGATTACCAATGCTCTTTTTATGGTGCTGCAAACCTGGAGTATAACCGCTTTCTGAAAAAGTGGGTCAGCATTGGTGTTTCCTTAAGTTTAAACCCGATCAGTACTCAAATGACGACAAAAAGCGGCATTAATCTTACCTGGAATTATTACCTGGTCAATGTTATGCCGAAAGTTACTTTCTACTATGTGAACAAAGGGATCTTATCCCTGTACTCGGGTGTTGAGATTGGAGCTGCTATGATTTTATGGAAGGATCGCCAGGGGAGTCAAACCCTTTATGATAACGGATTCTCTGCCGCTTTTCATGTGAATGCATTCGGTATGCGGATTGGGAAGCAAATAGGTGCCTATATGGAATGGGGTTATGGATTCAGGGGGGTAGTGAATGTTGGCGTTTCCGGAAAATTCTAAACGATGAATCTGCACGCTTCTTTCGCGGAATCATTGAAAAGTTTGCAAATTCATTCTATTCGCCAGTGGCCCAAGGGTGATTTGCATAACCATGGCCTGATGGGCGGAAGAATTGATGCGATTGAAAAGATTTACGGTCAAAAGATTCCACGATTCAAACCCCTTCAGGGGACTATTCAGGAGTTTGATCAATGGATTGCAGACGTTTACCGTCCTGTTTTACTACATCATCCTGATGCCTTTCGCATAGCTGTTGAAGCTGCCTTCATCCAGGCCAGAACCGATGGGATCAGGGTTCTAGAAATGAGCATTGACAGCGGGTATGGACAGGCTTTCGGAATTAAGCCTGAGCAGGTGATCAGTACCTTATCAGAGGCACATCAAAAGATTGCTCCCGACATTGATTTCCGGCCTGAACTCGGGTTCGTACGTGGAAAATCTATTCGCAGGCTTCTTCATGAATCGGAACCATATTGGGATACCGGGTTCTTCAAATCGATAGATCTTTATGATGATGAAGATGGTCAACCCATTAAAAACTTCAGGGAAATATACCGGTTTGCCAGGAAAGCCGGGCTGAAATGTAAGGCCCATGCAGGCGAATATGGAGACGCTGATGCTGTTAAGGCAACAGTAGAAGAACTTGAACTTGATGCTGTTCAGCATGGGATAGGGGCGGCAGCATCAGCTGCTGTAATGCAATGGCTGGCCGACCATCATATTCAATTGAACATATGTCCGGCAAGCAATATCCGGTTGAAAAGAGTTCGCTCATACAAAACTCATCCTGTAAGGATTCTGTTTGACCATGGCATAAAAGTAACCATCAATACGGATGATGTACTGGTTTTTGGAATGGGGATTTCGGAGCAGATGCGCCGGTTATACACTTCTGGAAGTTTTTCTCCCGAAGAGCTGGAAGTCATCCGGCAGAATGGTTTGGATTGAAATTGTTATCAAAGCGTAATCTATGAAAAAGGCGCTGATTATTTCTGGTTTTATTGTCCTGCTGGTAATCCTGGTACTGTACAAAATATTTTCCGGCCGTGAACGGACAGAGCAGGAAAATGCAACAGGCATAGACCTCGCAATTCCCGTGGAAGTGGTGATTGCCAGGGATACGTCGGTGCACTACCAGTTATTTACCATCGGAACCATAAGGGCAAATGAAAGTGTTGAAATCGTCAGCGAAATTAACCGGAAAGTTATCAACATCTTGTTAAAGGAAGGATCGTGGGTTAATCAAGGACAGTTGTTGTTTAAACTCGATGATGCCGATATCTTGGCCAAAATCAATAAACTCGAGATAGAGGTTAACCTGGCTAAAGCCAATGAAGCACGTCAGAAAAAATTGCTGGAAAAAGGCGGGGTAAGCCAGGAAACCTATGACGAGATCCTGAATCATTTGAATACTTTACAGGCTGAAATAGAAGTTCTGAAAGTTGATTTGACAAAAACCGAGATCCGTGCCCCGTTTTCCGGTAAAATTGGTTTGAGAAGTATAAGTGAAGGCGCTTTGGTTAATCCCGGGCTCATCCTGGCCAGTCTTCAGGATATCAGTCGGGTGAAAATTGATTTTGCCATCCCGGAAAGGTATGCCAACGATATCCGGGCAGGAGCCACCGTGTTATTTACGACCGATTATGCAACAGAACCCTTCCATGCCGTGGTTGAAGCTGTTGAACCCGCTGTGGACATGAAAACCCGGACCATACAGATCCGTGCCCTGAGTGATAACCGCGATGGGAAACTGGTTGCCGGAACTTCAGCAAAAGTCAGCCTTGATCTTAAGGAAATAAATGCTTCTCTTTTCCTTCCAACTTCAGCTATTGTTCCATCCATCAAAGGGTATATTGTTTTCGTAGCGAAAACAGGGAAAGCAGATATCAGAGCTATAAAAACCGGAATCAGGAATAAAGAATCAGTTCAGATTCTGGAAGGGCTGTTGCCGGGAGATACTGTTATTACAACCAACCTTCTCAGGATGAAAAAGGATGCTCCCTTACGAATTTTAAAAGTCAACTGAGATGAGTCTTTCATCTGTAAGCATCAACCGACCTGTTTTGGCAATCGTATTTACCTTGCTGATCCTGATCTTCGGATTGGTGGGTATGGCCTATCTGGGGATCAGGGAATATCCTGAAATGTCGCCACCAGTGGTGACAGTGAATACAACGTATACCGGTGCCAATGCAGAGATTATCCAGGCTCAGATCACCGAGCCCCTGGAAGATGCCATCAACGGAATAGAAGGGATCCGTGTTCTTTCGTCCATTTCTACTGATCAGTCAAGCATGATCACGGTCGAATTCATGTTAGGCAAAGATATGGAAGCTTCAGCCAACGATGTACGTGACAGGGTTTCAAAAACCATTAAATTTCTTCCCAAGGATGTTGATCCACCGGTAGTAGAAAAACTGAGTGCCAATGCCAATGCCATCATTTTCATGGTGGTCAGGAGCTATACGCGGAATATTATGGAGGTCAACGACCTGGTTGAAAATAAGATCAAGCAAAGGCTGCAGACGATTCCCGGAGTAGGGGATATTAAAATTTTCGGGGAAAAAAAATACTCCATGCGCTTATGGCTTGATCCTTATAAAATGGCTTCCAACGGAATCACATCCCTGGATATACAAAAGGCCATTGACCGGGAAAATGTGGAATTACCATCCGGAAGGGTAGAAGGAGACCTGACTGAGCTGACGATCAGGACCCTTGGCCTGATTCAGACTTCAGAACAATTCGAAAACCTTATTCTCAAGCAGGAAGACGGGAATATTATCCGTGTTTCCGACATCGGAACGGCCGGGCTTTATCCTGAAAATGACCGCTCCACGGCCATGATGAATCGTTTGCCCGTGGTAATTATCGGAGTTGTACCTCAAAACGGGGCCAATAATATTGCCATAGCCGATGAGTTCTATCGACGGATGAACCTGCTGAAAAACGAAATTCCGGCCGAATATACCATCAGTATCGGATTCGATTTTACAAAATTTGAAAGAGGAGCAGTGAAAGAGGTTCAGCAGACCATCATCATTTCCCTGATCCTGGTCATCCTGATCATCTTTGTTTTCCTTCGCAACTGGCGGTCAACGCTTATACCGGTTGTGGCGATTCCGGTTTCCATCATCGGAGCATTTATCATCATGGCCATCATGGGATTATCCATCAATGTACTGACACTGCTTGCCATTGTTCTGTCCATCGGGCTGGTTTGTGATGATGCCATCGTGGTACTGGAAAATATTTATACCAAGATCGACCTGGGGATGCATCCGGTTGAAGCCGCACAACGCGGGATGCAGGAAATTTATTTCGCCATTATTTCGACCACCATCGTTCTGGCAGCCGTATTCGTCCCCATCATGTTCCTGCAAGGATTGATCGGACGCTTATTCCGTGAATTTGCCATCGTTGTCGCCGGTTCTGTCCTCATTTCGGCTTTCGTTGCCCTGACCTTATCGCCCATGATGTGTTCACGGATACTGAAAGATCAACGTCATTTGAATGTCAACTGGCTGATGCGGACCACCGAACCGTTTTTCCTGGCCTTAAACAGGGCCTATCGATATTCATTGAACGGATTCATGAAGCGCAGGTGGCTTGTATTTCCAATCTTCGCCTTGGTTATTCTTTGTATTGTTGTTTTTTATCAATCTCTCCATTCCGAATTATCTCCATTTGAGGACAGGTCGAATATCCGCATCCCGACCCTGGCCCCCGAAGGGTCTTCCTACGAATTCATGGAGAAGTACATGAATCAGCTGGATGCCTATGTGGATGACTCAATTCCAGAGGCAAGTGTTTTCTTTTTCCTGATGGCCCCGAGTCTCGGCACCATCGACAATCCTAATAAAGCCCAGGAGATCATTTACCTGAAAGATTCCGATCAACGGAGTCGTACCCAACATCAGATTTTCCGGAAAGTATCAAAAGATCTTCAGGGAATCACCGGAATCCGGGCCTTTCCCTTTGAACCCCCAACCATCGGCGACCGGTTTTCGGGACAACCATTGCAATATGTTATTCTGGCCCCCAGCCTTTTTGCCCTGGAAGAAGTGCTTCCCAGGTTTCTGGAAGAGGCAAAGAAGATACCCATACTCCAGTTCGTTGATGCCAATTATAAAGTGAACAAACCGGAGTTAAGGATTACCATCGACCGGGAGAAAGCCGCGCAACTCGGGACTTCCACCGGGGAGATAGCCCGTACACTGCAGCTTACTATGAGCGGACAACGTTACGGATATTTCATCATGGACGGGAAGCAATACGAAATCATCGGACAGGTAATGAGGTATGATCGTGACCGTCCGGATGCATTAAAGGCATTGTATGTACGAAACAACCAGGGAATTTTAATTCCGCTTGATAACCTGATCAGGGTGGAGGAAAATATCAACCCGGCTTCCATCTTTTCCTTTAACCGTAATATCTCTGCAACGATCTCAGCCGGACTGACGCCGGGAGCTACACTGGGTGACGGGATACTGGCACTGGATCGGGTAGCAAAGTCCGTTTTAAATGCTGAATTTAATACCGCTCTTGCCGGGCAATCAAGAGACTTCAAAGAAAGCTCTTCCAGTCTTATTTTCGTTTTTTTGTTGGGGATCGTTATGGTATTCCTGATCCTGGCAGCCCAGTTTGAAAGTTTTATTGATCCCCTGATCATTTTACTGACAATTCCATTGGCCATTGCCGGAGCGCTTCTGTCACTCTGGTATTTTAACCAGACCCTGAATATTTTCAGTGAAATCGGCATGGTTATGTTGGTCGGACTGGTGACAAAGAACGGAATTCTTATCATCGAGTTTGCCAATCAACGGAAGAATTCGGGACTGGATAAGGTGGAAGCAGTGCAACGTGCCGCCATCTCCAGGTTCCGGCCTATTTTAATGACTTCATCCGCCATGATCCTCGGGGTCCTTCCCATTGCACTGAACCTGGGCGCTTCTGCTGAGAGCCGGCAATCTCTGGGAATTGCCGTGGTGGGTGGTTTGATTTTCTCTACCTTTCTGACCCTTTATGTAATTCCTGCCATTTATTCTTATTTGTCAAGAAATCCCGGACATAAAAGTATTGATTATACACAACTGACCATAGAAGTAAAACCAGTCATGACAGAGGACATTAGTTAATGAAAAAACAGGGATTCATATTATTACTGCTGATTTTATCCGTTTTAACCATGAACGGTCAGGAATTACTTACCCTTGAAAAGGCCATCGAGCTGGGTCTGGCAAATAATTACGGGATCAATATAGCGAAAGAGAATCTTAAGATCACGAAGAACAATGCCGTACCCGGTAATGCCGGTATGCTTCCCAGCATTGATGCCAGCGCCGGTTATCTTCACGGACTCAGTGATGCAAAAGTCAGGACTGCTACCGGCTCTGAGCTGGATAACGCTGCTGCCAGGTCTGATCTCCTGAATGCAGGGATCAACCTCAACTGGACTTTATTCGATGGGCTTAAGATGTTTATAACCTATGATAAACTCAGGAAACTGGAAGAAACAGGAGAGTTGAATCTTAAAATCGAGGTTGAAAACACCCTGGCAAAAATTATCGCTGCTTATTATGATATCATCCGTCAGTCCAGAGTTCTCAGTATCATCAGGGAACAGGTGGAAATTTCAAAATTCCGTCTTGACCTCGCCAGGCTACGTTACGAAACAGGAAGCGGGTCGGAAATGGAGTATTTGAAAGCTAAAGTCGAACTAAATGCTGATATCTCTGGTTTATCGAATGAACAAACCGTGTTTCTTAATTCCAAAACAACCCTGAACGACATTCTGGCAAGGGATGTGACTATTACGTTCAATGTTCAGGATACCATCCTGATTAATGATACCCTGTTGTATGATTCCCTCCGGCAGCGTATGAGGGAAGCTAACAGAAATTTGCTTCTGGCCGGAAAATCAAAGGAAATAAGCTTGCTGGAAATGAAAGAAACCCGTGCCTCTCAATGGCCCAAAGTAGATTTTTATACAGGATTTAACTATTTGCATTCACAAACAGAAGCTAACTTCGTCAGTTTTAACAGAAACTTTGGACCTAGTATAGGTGTAACTGCCAATGTGAGTATCTTTGATGGATTGAACCTGAGACGTCAGTACCGTAATGCAAAGGTAAATTTTGACATTACTGGATTGGAAAAACAGAAACTGGAAAGCAGACTTGAAACCTATCTGCTTAAAATTTATAACGATTACCGGAATGAAATTGAGATGATTGGTTTTGAAAAGGAAAATCTCAAACTGGCCCAGAAGAACATGGATATTGCCAAAGAAAGTTATGCCGTCGGATCCATCTCATCCATTCAACTGCGAGAAATTCAGATTGATTTACTGGATGCCGGCACCCGGCTGATAACAGCAGAATTTAAAGCGAAGCTTACTGAAACCGGTTTGCTTTTAATCAGTGGAAATCTTATTCATTAATAAATATAGTATGCAATGAAAAATACCTGGCTCATTTTGCTTTCTTTTATCCTGATTGCAGGCAGCTTATCGAGTGGCTGCACGAAAAAAAATACCGATCCTCAGTACATGGCAAAGGTTGGTTTGATAAGCGGGTCGAGTGGATTCAACGACAGGGGTTTTAATCAGGCTGCACTGCTTGGTTTACAGGCAGGAACAATCGCTTATCCGTTTTATGGCGAAGGGCGAAACAGCGATGATACCAGTGATTACCGAACCAATATGAATTCTTTCCTTCAGAATAATTTTGACCTGATCATTTCCCTGGGCTTTGATATGAAAACACTGGCCATTCAAACGGCAAGGCAATATCCCATGATTGACTTTGCCATTCTGGATGTTTTGATAGACACCCTGCCTGCTAACCTGGTGTGTGTTGCCTACCAGGTTGATCAGGCTTCCTTCCTTTGCGGATTTCTTGCTGCCTACTGGGCCCAGTTCAAGGATGCTGCTGATCCCAAAACAGGCTTTGTAGCAGGGCCTGATATCCCCGAAATCAGGCAGTTTGAGGTGAGCTACCGGAAAGGTGTTGATTATTTCAATACCTATTACCAGAAAACTGTACGGACCCTGGGATCCAATGCCGATAGTTTCAACGATACCCTGCAAGGGGCGCAGCTTGCAGGAAATCTGATCAATCAGGGAGCCGAAGTGATCTTTGCCTTTGCAGGGAAGACCGGAAACGGGGCTTTATATAAAACAATGCAGGCCGGGAAATGGGGAATCGGGGTGGATGTGGACCAATTTGAATCTATTCCACAGGTTGGCAGCATTCTTTTAACTTCCTGCATGAAACGCCTTGATTTATCGGTATATAGTCTCATGACCGATCTTTACTATGATAATTTTCAGGGCGGGCAGATCTTATACGGTAACCTTGGCAACCAGATGGTTGACATGGCTCCTTTCCACCAGTTTGATGCACAAATTCCCGACAGCATTAAAGATGCCCTGGCCATCATTAAAATTGGCATCCAAAACGGAACCATCCCTACCGGCTGGCCGGAATGATCTAAACCTTTCTGAATTTCAGGTTTTCGAACCAGGTCAGGGTTTTGCGGATGAGGTCGTAAAGGAGCATGAAATACAGCAATAACGACATCAGCCAGATCACGGCGAAATTGAACCAGAGGGTATCGATTTTCCATTCTCCGATGTTTTTCACCGGGGCATAAAAATGAGCGTTTCCGGCTTGTGATAACGGATCCATGTAAATTGGATCTTTCTTGCGGATCAGTTTCCCCTTTCCTTCAATAATTTTATTCTCTCCTCCTTTATCCAGGACCAGGTCGGCCAGGCTGTTGTTGTAATAATCCTGTTTGAACTGAAACACCGCATCGCTGCCCATTTTATTTAAAAGCCGCTCATAAACGGCATCGCGTCTGGCATTGACAGAACTCAGGCGATCTGAGAAATAGCGGCTCAGGGAGTCAAGATAAGAATGAACACCCGTGGATATTGAATCATTGAATTGAGCCGCATTCAGTGCTCTCTGGTATGGGGATGAGCGAAATCCGGCTTCCTTCTGCAGCAAAGGGATCTCATGCTTCAGTATGTCAAACAGGTTATCGGTCTCCGCGGCTTTCTGTTTTTTCACGAGGTTCATCCGGCAGGCATCGAGTTCCGAGTTCAGGGTTGGAATAACATAGGCGGTGATATATCCGTAGCGCGATATTTCTTTGTCGTAAGGATAGAAGATCTGTTCATATTTATTGTTGCGGAATTGTTCCACAGCCAGGGCTTCAAAAGTCCATCGGGATGTCATCATGTTGCCGATCAGGGGTACGTTTTCACGGGATGCGATCGTCGGGTTCAGGTTATCGAAAGCCACGACGGTTCCGCTTAACAATAACTGGGGAACCAGGATAAAGGGGATCAGGATATAAATCGCCACCACGGAATTCAGTCCGGCAGAGATATTCAGTCCCACCATATTGGCAAAGCAGGTAGTGGAAAAAAGAATGAGCCAGTAGCTCAGGGTCATCCCCTGTATTCCCAGTATCCAGTTCCCGACCATGACATACAATATGGTCTGGATAGCGGAGAGGACAAACAACAGAAGTATTTTGGAATTCAGGTAACTGAACCGGCTGAGGTTCAGGAAAGCTTCCCGTTTCAATATTCTCCGGTCTTTGATGATCTCCTCCGCGCTGACCATCATGCCGAGAAACAGGGAAACCACGACGCTCATAAACATATAGGCGACCAGGTTTCGGTTTGCTCCGAAAACATAATGATCTCCGGGGAAATATCTCGTGAGGTAGGCCAGCAGGGCAGCCAGGAAAGGGGCTTCCAGGAGGTTGATCACCATGTACTGACGGTTGGTGATCTTGGTGAGCAGGTTCCTGATGCTGAAAATCCGGAATTGTTTCAGCTTTCCGGGAATCCTGAAATAGCTTTTCGGAAGTTCCTGTTTTTCTTCGTTCAGTTTCAGTCCGGGCTGGATATTTTTACGGAAAAGGTTATACCATTCCTTCGGGCTTATCTTACGGTTTCCGGTGACTTTTCCATATTCATTGATGATCTTTGATTCCGTGATCTGCAATAGCTGTTCGGGGTTGACATAGCCGCAACTGGCACATTCGCTTTCGGTAGGATTCACGAAATTGCCCATGGTCTTGAAATAGGTCAGCGCATCGATGGGATTGCCATAGAAAATCGGATATCCTCCCTTATCCATGATCATGAGCTTGTCGAATAATTTAAAAATATCGGATGATGGTTGATGAATATTCACGATGACCAGCCTGCCTTTCAGGGTTTGCTCTTTGAGTAGCAGCATCACCATTTCCGAATCCATGGAAGAAAGTCCGGATGTGGGTTCATCGGCAAATAATACGGCCGGTTCCCTGATCAGTTCCAGGGCGATGTTAAGCCGTTTTCTTTGTCCCCCGCTGATAAACTTGTTCAGCGGGTCGCCCACGCAGAGGTTTTTTATCCCGATAAGTCCGATATCGGCCAGCACTTTCATCACTGCCCGTATGATCTGCTTTTTTGAAAAATCCCGGAAACAGAGTTTGGCGTTGTAATAAAGGTTCTGGAAAACCGTCAGTTCTTCGATCAGCAAATCATCCTGGGGAACAAAACCGATGACCCCCTGGAGTCTTTCCTTGTCTTTTTCCAGGTCATAACCGTTGATCAGGATATGACCCTGTTTCAGGTTCATATTCCCGTTGAGGATATTCAGCAGGGTTGACTTTCCCACACCGCTGCCGCCCATGACGCCGATCAGTTCTCCGGATTCAGCAGTAAAGCTGAAAGGATAGATCCCATTCGTGCTGTTCTTAAACCGGTATTCTATTTCGCTGGCAGTAAAATTCAGGCTGATTTTTTCTTTGGTTTGAAGAAAGCGGGAAGCCACATCCGTGTAATAGACCGGGGAAATTTTCAGGTTCTTAAGTATGGAACCATTACTTAATATAAAAGCCCTGAAGGGGGGAATGTTGTGCCCGTTCAGGAAAAGCTCGTCATCTCCTAAATAGCGGCATATAAAGGTCCGGATGGAAGGAACATGCAGGATAAGCAGTCGTTTGTCGAGATGTTCCCGGTAAAGATGCTTATACCCGGGTTCCTCAATTTCAGGATGGCCATCAACGATCATCAGGTTAGCGCGATGAAGCGCGGGGCTGAAAGGATCCAGCACGAAAGCGCGGGCATCCAGGAATTCCTGTTTCGGGGGATTGAATACGGATTTCATCTCCTTCAGGTACTTTTCGCCCAGGCTGCCTGGTTTTCCAGGCTTTCCATCGGTATCTCCGGCCAGTTCATTCAGGAATTCCACGAATTTCACGAATACCAGCATACGATCGCGGATGGAGAGTTGTTTGTAAATCTTTGTACAGATCTCCCTGATTTTATCTGAAACATCTGTATCTATTGATAAATCAGCTTCATCCATGGGCTGGTGAAAGAACACCAGTTCATCGAAAAGCTTCAGGTATTCATCCAGTTCCTGGTTATTCAGGTGTTGCCGGAGATAGGATTCGAGGATTTTCCGCGAATTGGCGGAAACCTGAATGCGGACCGAAGCGGCTACGATGGCAAAGAGTTGAACCAAGGCCATCAGGATAGGTTCAGACATGGGGAAGGGTTTTGTGACAGTATCAAAATTACACAATTCATGGCAATAAAAAAACCGCCCCTGAAGGAAGCGGTTTTTTTATGTGAAAAGGGAAAATTATTTGGTCAGGGCTATTCTGACACTTTCGGCCAGGTCGCTGACTTCAGCCGCTTTCTGGGCGGGTAATTTTTTACCGGCTTCCATGCCATAATCGGTGAAAACAGGTTTCAGTTTGTTCACCTGTTCATAAACAGGAGCCATGGTTTCATCCATTTTATAAGCTTCCAGGATAGTCGCCAGTTTATCCAGGTTATCTTTTTGTTTTACGATGACAGACACGATCAGTTTGTTGTCTTTGGCCACTTCACTGAGGGTTGCAGCCAGGTACAAACCTTCTACAAAACCGCCGGCAGCGATGAGTACGGCAATCTGATTGCGATTGTTTTTAGAAAGAAAATCGTTGGTTGTGCTGAATACTTTGCTGATAATGCCAACCAGTGAATCTTTGTTGTTGCTGTATTTTTTCACCCGCTCGAGCATCGACTGATCATATACTCCTGCGATTCCGAGTTCATCGGCAAGTTTGGCGGTGCAAGCCAGGAATTTATTGGTTTCGTCAATGCGGTTATAGGTAGCTGAATAGCTCAGGTCGGCACTATAAACGCCCAGGTTGATGGCTTTGCTTTTTTCCGTCACATATTTCCCGATGTTATCAGGGGAATTTGTGATGTCGAAAATAAAACCGGCTTTAGCCTTTTCGAGCATCATGGTTACCTCAAACGGAGTGGGGAACTGGTACAACAGGTTTTGTGATTCAGGACTCAGGGTGATTTCTTTTTTAATGGTGTCGGCAGCAGCCTGATTGGCCTGTTGATCGGTGGATGCATTGTTGCAGCCTGCTAAAGCGATGGTGAGAAATATGGCAAGCAGGGCGATTCCGGAGAATGATTTTTTTATTGCTTTCATGGTGGCTGGTTTATTCTTAATAATGTACTATGCGAAATTAAAAGATTTTTTTTTAATCCGGTAATTTTTTTTAGTAACAGGATAAGAAAGTGACAAGGTGACCAACGGTATGGTATTTTCAGTACAGGACATGCATGGAATATCGAACATGCATCGAACATACATCGAATGTATATTGAACGTACATTGAATGAACCTTAGAAAAGACTTAGAGAGGACTTAGAGACCACTTAGACGGCGCATAGAGAAGTCTTAGAAATTGAATGATTTGAATAGCTCTAAGTGAGAAAGATCAGGATGGATCGGGTGAAAACAATCCTTCAAGAGTTCAAAGAAGCAATAAATATACGATAATACTTTCAAATTTCTTTAAAAAACCTGAAATATTTTTTTGTAATATTTCCCGGCACATCCCCTATCCTTATTTCGACGATGGATTCATGAATTATATGCACCGGATCCTGAATAATATAGCGCCAGCAGATATTGAAATTGTGCAGGGAAGCAATACCCTCTTCCAGAATTTCGCCTTCGGTCGTAAATATGCAAACCGATACATCCTTCACCTTAAAAATGTCTGTGGCATTAATGATGATTGAGTAATCGGATGTGCCGGTTTCTTTGATCAGTTCGGTTGTATCCAGACTGGGCGGATGTGAGAAATCGCAGATAGCGATCTGGTAAACGCCAACATTTTGTGATCTGATTTTTTTCTTCCATCGTTTCAGCAAGGGGGTATAGCTGAAAAACCATATCCCCAAACTTTCCGCTTTGTCCAAGGGTCAGAATATTATTCCTGTTTTTTACCATTGGGAAGGTATTTTATGCTTTTATAAAATAGAAACAATGAAAATGAGGAAATGGTTGCACACAGGGCAAAATATTTTTTCTCAGATTCTGAAAAAAAATATGAATATTGTTTAGATTTGTTATTCAAATGACCTAATGCTAACAGCTATACTTCGGCTATCACTCCCATTTTGATGCTACCAACATCATTTAGGGATCCATAACCGTCATATGGCGGCTACACAGACGGTTAGGCGATATAGCTGTCATGTTGACAATTCATCTTTTTTTAAATTTAAATTCTTAAAAGGAGGTTTTATGAATATTCAAAAAGTTAATCGATTCTGGCAAAGCGCAAATTTGTTCATTGCTCCAGTATTATTAGTCATTCTAATTTATTTTAGAGATTCTATGACTTTTTATCAATTTCTTTTATGGCTTCATCTCCCCTTTTTAATGATTCATGAAATTGAGGAGTATGTTTTATCCCCTTTAAGTTTTAAAGAATTTTTCAATTTAAAAACTCCTTTTGGTTCCAGAACCGATCGCAACTACCCACTTGATGAAGGCTATGTATTTCAGGTAAACATTATAATTGCATGGCCGGCGATAATAATCGGCGCTATTCTTGCTAACATTGCACCATGGGTTGGTTTTTCAATGATGTTATTTGAATTAACGATAAACAATTTAATGCATACAATAATTTTTCAACCCGATAAGCCTACCTATAATCCTGGTTTGATCACAAATTCTATTTTGTTGCTGCCGCTTAGTACAGTAACATTCCTTACAGCCCTTCCGTTCTTTCAATGGTACGATTGGGTTTTTTGCGTGGTGGCAGGTGCAGTGGTAGTTGGGTTATTGGTCTATAAAACGACTAGCCGCCAGGGCAAATTAAAACGCCAATAGAATAATTCACATTTTATTCAAATAAATGACAGCTACATTGCCTAACGAACCCTCAGCCGAGCAATGCGGGCGGTTTCCCTGCCTGCCGGCACGTTAGCAACCATTATAACGAAACAATGAACAAACTCATAAGAACTACATTCATATTTGGATTTCTTCTTTTTGCAAATTTGGTGTTTGCTCAAAGGGACATATCACAAGAATCATCAGGAATCCAATATGTTAATCAAGTTCAATCCTTGGATGACTTGTTTGATGAATTCCATGGCCATTTGATTTATGTTGATTACTGGGGATCATGGTGTGGATCCTGTCTTGAAGAATTTAAAAAGGATCCGGAATTGGAAACGTTTTTTAAAGCAAATAATATCATTCGTCTATATATCGCTTTAGAAAAAACAGAACAAGATTCTGCGCTGATATTGCAAAGTATGAAGAGATGGAGAAAACTTGTTGAAAAATATGATTTGGTTGGTTACAACTACTACGTCCAATTAAGAAGTGAATTTTTTCGTGGCATAACAGAAAAAATAATGAAAGGAAAATTATCTCTACCTCGCTATTCAATAATAAACGAAAACGGGGAAATTGTGGATAGAGATGCTAAAAGACCTTCAAACGTGAAAGGATTGATAAAACAGTTATCGATATATATGAAAAATTAAAGTTTAACAGTTGCCAAGGAGCAATTTTAATAAATGGACACATGAATAGAAAACTAACATTTTTATTCCTACTCGGCTTAATTTTCTTCTTTCAATCATGCAGTAAGGATATTTTGAAAAAATATGAAGGTGATTTTTCATTTAGCACGAAAGGAACAGATTATTCAAAATCGAAAATGGTTTCCAAGGATACAATTATTAATTCAATAGGAACTATTACAGAAATTGACAAATCCACTTTACGAATTAACTATGGAACAATAATTCAAGGAGATTTAAGGAATGATTTTTTTATGTTAGGGACCGTAGATGTTAAAGTTGATAATAACGGAAATATTTCATCAGCAAACGGAAACTATAGTTATGATATTTCTACAACGGGTAAATTTGACGGAACTGATAACCTTTCCATGATAATTGAGGTCAGTACTGAGCAATATGGAAAATTGACTACTAATGTTGTCGATGGAATAAGGAAACAATAAAAACTGCACCCAATAAGCCTGCAACCGCAACAAAACTAACGTATTTTTGCTTATCAAAGGCTTTGCCTTTGCTGTATTTAGCGGCCAGACGTGTGTGCCTTGAATTGTTCCCTTAAACAAGGAATAAATGCTGTACAAATGATGGAAGGCTCTTTGAAAATTGTGTAAGTGTGCGGAGGTCAAGCGAACCGACTGGCCGGCCTTGCCAGCATGAAATGAGAATTGGACTTCTGTAAACGGCTGTCAGGAGCAGTTTACAAACCACCTTATGCTGCATTGGGCGGAAACTCCCTTTGTGGTGAACGATAAGGAAAAGCGAGGGCTTAGACTCTCGCAGGTAATCATTGTCGAGCTGAATTAAGTAAACCAGCTACTGAAGCCTCGTAAGCCGCAATAGACGATGTCAAAACCGGGCAGTTATGTGTGTATCCGGGACAAAGTGCAACAGGGGCCCTGATTTCGGGTTACACGACATCCGGGGTAAAGCTGGCAGGAAGGCAATACAGGCGTTTGTATGGAACAAGGGAAGTCACTATCGTACTGTTAACTGAATAAGGATGCAGTCGTGGGGGGATGCCACGAGATAGCGGTGGCGGACTAAGTCGTAGTAGTGATGAAGCCTCTGTAATGGAGGTGGAGCGAAGGGCTTAGCCTGTTCAGTTTCAAAATAAACGACAACCAGAAATGGGACGATTGCTTACAACGAAACGATGTCACAGCCAATTATCTGTAATGATAATGGTAACATCCACAATGTTCTTATTACATTTGTGATTGAACAGGAAGAGCCGTATGAAGGGAGACTTTCACGTACGGTTCCGTGGGAACGCTGGGGTGAAACTCCCCGGCGTGACCCGACTAAGTCTATCAATCAAGCGTTGACCATCTTTTATCAAAACGAAAAACCGCACGTATGCCTCATTAAAACTCTTAACATTGAAGAGAAAAATCATAGCTATTTCTGGTCCAATACTGATTGGACTTCTTTTATCATCCTGCACTGCAACAATCCAAAAAGCATATGTTGGAACATCTCCCAACTTGAATTGTTTTGAAAGAGAAAAGGAAAAAAACTTGAAATTATCATTGTTTGTAAATCACTATGAAATCCAATCAAACTACGTCCTCTCGAAAACATTTGGATTATATGCAGGAATAAATGGCTGTTTTACCAGCATATTTGGTGGGGAAATTGCTGGTATTTATTACAAGAACTTCAATGATAAAAACTATTTTGAAATTCAAGGGGGTTATGGATATTTTACTAACCAATCAAATATTTCAAGAATGGCGTTGGATTTTGGAGCTTTGATAGAATATGGGAAACATTTCAGTCAAAATAGTAACACCTCTTATCATAAGATTTATATACAACCAGCATTTTTTTACAGATTAAAGAAAGTAAATTTGGGATTTGCCATTAAAATAAGCGCCAATTATTTTGACAAATATCATTATGATTACAGCCTTATTGATGACTCTGATGGTGACTATAATGCAACTATAACATATAGCAGTTCAGATTTCCGCTATACATGGGGCTTGGCTTTAGAACCAGCTATCAAGGTGCAGTTTAATAGTAAACTTTTCCTGCAATTATCAGCTATTTTCACAAGCACCATTAACAATTCACCAGTGTATTATGGTCATTATACTTTGGGCCAAGTGACCAATACACAGGTATCAGACCTGGTTAGTAACCCTCAACATATTTATTTTGTAGCTACAATTGGTTATGAAATAAAATTTGGAAAGAAAAAATAAATTTAAGGAGGTATAACAATCCGTCAGCCGAGCAATGCGCGGTATCAGGAGGCTGGCTGTAAAAGGCATTTATCAAGTTGGAGGTCATTATGTCACAACATATTGTTTTAATGGATTGAAATAAAAAAATTTAACTTTGGTCTATTATTTTCAAAAGCCGTGGCTCAAGGAAAAACTTTATAAATGCAAAATTGTGATTATGATAAAATGAAAGCAACTGCCCAAAACAAGCCGGCAGAAAAATATGAAACTATGAAGAAGCAAATTTTACTTTCCCTGATATTATACATTTTTACATTCAGCTCTTTTGCACAGTTCTCTTTTATTCATCTTTCCGATATGCATGTTTCTAGCATTCCTTTCCAGGAAAGTGATACCAATGCTCAATACTTTCGATGTTATGTTAAAGAATTTGCCAACCTTAATCCTAAACCGGCCTTTGTTGCTGTAAGCGGCGATATTTCAAACGTGGGCAACCAAACGCCTGACGGCATGTATCCTGTTGTTACACAGTACCTGTTTCCACCCACTTTAACCAATCCCGGCATTGGTGACTATTTTATTGATTCTGCCCGAACTATCCCAATTTATTTTGTTCCCGGAAATCATGAGTATTGGGTCGCCCTGGTTAATCCACCTGTATCCAATGATACGCTTACCTATTATAAGAAATTTTTAACCCCTGACATGGATTATGCAATAACGACCAATCTTGCAGTAATAGTGTTTCTTCGTTCGGGTTCTGATTCTACAATTACTGCCGAGAATAAGAAAGGCAAGGGACTGTCAAATGAACAAATCACTTACCTTAGATATATATTACGCGGCAACAGCAGCAAACGGAAAATTATTGTTATGCATCATCCTGCCGTTAATGCCATCGGAACAAACTCTGATGGTACACCTTTTACAGGCGAGATCAACAGTCCTGAGGACTGCTCAATCGCAAATAACAGAACCAATTTTTTGAATATCTGCGATTCAAATCATGTTGACATAGTTCTTAATGGGCACGAACACCAAAATGTAGTCGCTAACAGAATTGGTCAGGTGATTACTGAAAACGGATCCGATAGCACACGTTATATCCAAACCGCCGCCGCATTTAATCGTTCGTACCGTATTATTACCGTTGATTCATCCTATGTAACAGTAAGTGCTCCATTGCGAAGCTGCACAAGCACTGGTTTTTATGAGGGGAACAATCCGATAAACCTTTCTGTTTTTCCAAATCCGGTTACCGAAAAAATCACTGTTAAATGCCCAAGCCAATCCGAAATAGAAATTTTAAATATAGAGGGACAACTACTAAAAAGATTAACCACCAATGATATTTCAACCATAGTGGATCTGTCAAACTTATCAGGAGGGATCTATATTATTAAAGCAAGGAACCCCAAGGGAATTGCAATAAAGAAATTAATAAAACATTAATTGCCAGCCGTCAGACTGACTAAAAACTCATCCCTTGGGGATTAACTCCCCAACTCACCAGCTTTCTAATGTTTGATCAGCACTTTCAGGCTGTTTGGTTTCCGGGAATAATCGAAGGCCTTGAGGATGTCTTTAAACGGAAACACTTTTGAGATCAGGAGTTCGGGATTGACCAGTCCCTGGCTAAGAAGCTGAAGGGCAGGTTCAAAGGGCCCGCAGCGTGAACCGATGATCTCCAGCTCATTGATCACGATCTGGTTGAGGTCAATTTTTTCAGGTTCGGCAACTGTAGTTTTTAAAACCAGTTTTCCCCGGGGATAAAGATGACTCATGGCAGTTTTAATTCCCTCCTGGCTACCGCTGCAATCGATACAAACCTCTGCCTTTGCTTCCGGGTGAAGATTCCCTAACAACATGGATTTAAGACCCATTTTTTCAGCCTGGCTGACTTTTATACGATTGATATCGAACAAGGTGTAGGGTGAGCCATTCAGTCGGAAAACCTGTGCAATGAGTAGTCCCAACTTACCTGCTCCGAAGATGAATACCTGGCTGGAAGGCTTGATGCTGATCTGTTCCATGATTTCCACTGCTGCAGCCAGGGGTTCTGTAAATACAGCTTTTTCCGGGGATAGTCCTTCCGGGACCACATGCAGGTTTTCGAGCGGGAGGACCACAAAATCAGCAAAGATTCCCTGATGACCGGCAATACCAAGCACCGTGCGGTTCGGGCAATGCGATTTCCGGCCGGTCTGGCATAAATAACAATACCCGCAGGAACAATTGATTTCTCCAACTACCATTTTCCCTGTCAGCGGACTTTCGGAAGAAACCACTTTCCCCACGAATTCATGTCCCAGAACCCCTTTAAATCCCATGTATCCTTTGACGATTTCGAGGTCGGTATTGCAGATGGCCGAATAAATGATCCGGATCAGTACTTCATTTTTCCCGGGACGGGGTTTGGGTACTTCCATAATTTTCAGGGAACCATCAAAAAATAAAGCTTTCATATCCTGATTTTAAATTCTTCATTCTTCATTCTTCATTGTCAATCATCCGGTAAGACTGCTTTCCTGAAGTTACCAAAAGCAGTATAGATGCCAAACATGGAGGCATAATTTCCGTAGGTCCAATCCCAAAGTCCGCTGTAAAACAGGGTGATGGGTTGTTTCTTCAGAAAGGAAAACTCTACTCTTGGGCCGGCCGCATACATCTTGTAATAGCGTATAAATTCTCCTCCGAATTTGAAGGACTTGACAGAATAAAAGCCCATGGCATCCCAGCGGTAACGTTTTCCTCCGAATTCAAAAGCGCCGAAAAACGAGAACTTTTTATAATTCATCAGGATAATGGGCGAAACTCTCCATAGTTCGGTTTCGTTCGACTGGAAACCGCCAAGAAATCCCAAGGAGAGCCATTTGACCGGAGTGTAGGTGAGTCCGAAAAGTCCTTCTCCCCAGCTGTTTTTCGGGTAGGCTGTGACGTAAAAATAAGACGTAAAACTCAATTTCTGGTTGAACTGATAATTGGTGAAGAGGGTGATCACGGGCATCAGGTCGCCCTTATAAATGATATTATACTGGTTGATCTTGAATATGGTCTGCCCGGAGCAAGCCATTGAAAGTAAGGAGAAAAACAGAAGGAGCCTTTTATGCATGTTGTTCAGGAATGGTAATGATAAATTCAGTGAACTCTCCTTCACCGCTCCTGACTTCCAGTTTGCCTTTATGGATCTGGGTAACGATGTCGAAACTCATCGATAGTCCCAGTCCGGTACCTTTTCCTGTGGGTTTGGTGGTGAAAAAGGGATTGAATATCTTCTCACGAACATGATCGGGGATTCCGGTTCCATTGTCGCGGATACGGATCTCGATCTTATCGCCGATCTTACGGGTGCTGGTCAGTACTTCAGGGCTGTATCCCGGGATGCCTTTTTTTGCTTTCTCATCCACCGCGTAGCAGGCATTGTTCACGATGTTCAGGATCACCCTGCTGAGGTCCTGAGGAATGATGGCTGCTTTCCCTACGGCAGGATCGAGGTTGGTTTTCAGGCTGGTGTTGAAGCTCTTGTCTTTTGCCCGCATTCCGTGGTAAGCGAGATTGACGTATTCGGTTACCAGGGTATTCATGTCCATCATTTCAAATTCGCCCGAGCGACCCCGGGAATGTTGCAACATTCCTTTCACGATGCTTTCAGCACGTTTCCCGTGTTCATTGATTTTCTCCACATTTCCTTTGATCATCCGGATCAGTTCCTCGAAATCGGCATACTGATCGGCGGTGATGGAATCTTTGATCTTCTCCAGGGTTTCCTTCACTTCATCGGCGAGTTCAGCGGAGAGTGAAGAAAAATTATTCACAAAGTTCAGGGGATTCTGGATCTCATGGGCGATGCCGGCTGTAAGTTGTCCCAGGGAAGCCAGCTTTTCCGATTGTACCAGCTGATCCTGGGTAGCTTTCAGGTTTTCCAGCGTGGATTGAAGGTCTTCCAGGATACGGGTTTTGATGAATGCGGAGATGATATGTTCTTTTGAATTTCTTATAAAGCTGAGGTCCTGCTGGGTATAAGCATATTCCCTGGTCATGTTCTCAAGAATCAGGAAGGCTTCAACTTTATTTTCCACCTTGATGACCAGGATAAGCATCGATTTGGGAATTTCCAGATCGGGCATGTCAGGATCTTCCGAGAACGATTTGAATTCTTTTTTCAGGAAGATGTCTTCATATATCTCCTCTGTGTTTTTCAGGTAACGTTTCTCCGCCTTGACAAGGTCCATTTTGAAGGTTTCCAGGAGACGGATATCCCATCCGAAGCTGGCTTTAAACCGGAATGTATTGGTTTCTTTATCGAGGATCAGGGCAGTGGCTTTTTCCACCGACTTGATCATCTTGGTCTTTTCAAGGAGAGATTGCAGCAGGTTTGAAAAATGAATCTCGGAATTGATCGATTTTACAAGGGTATTGATCTTCTCCAGTTCGTCATTTTTATTGGCCAGTTCTGCCGACTGTTGTTCAATTTCTTCTTTTTGCTGTACCACCTCGGCAGTTCGCTGTAAGATTTTCTGTTCCAGTTCTTTTTTTTCTTTCAGGAGCTGTCGGTTTCTCAGCAAAACAAATAGGTACACAATACCTCCGGCCATCATGATATAAAACAGGTAAGCCCACCATTCTGAATACCAGGGGGAGAGAATCCTGAGTTTGAAAGTTGCTTCTTCGCTAATGGTGCCATAAACATTCCTGGCTTTCACACGAAAGACGAAATTCCCTTTCGGTAAGTTGGTGTATTCCTTGTGGCTCTGGGTTGACCAACCCGACCAGGTTTCCTCGAAGCCTTCCAGTTTGTACTGGAATTCAATATCTCCTCTTGCTGTATAATAAGGAACGGAAAATTCAAAGCGGATGCTGTTATCCTGGTAACGGAGAATTGTATTCCTCATGATCAGGCTGTCCTTTCCCAGGGGAATATTTCCGGCAAAAATCAGGGAATCGTTATTTACAGTAACTTTCCGTATCAGGGCAGGCGAAATGGTTTGATTGAGTAAAGGGATTTCCGGATCATAGCAGATCAGTCCATCAGGACCACCAAACCAGATCAATCCATGCGGTTCAGGATAGATTGTCCAGACGACAACTTCTTCAATAGGTAAAAATGGAATTTGTATTGCCTCCCAGGATTTTTGATTTTTTTTATAAAGGGTGATTTCAGTCTCATCTCCTGCAGTAGTCCATATATTGCGTTGCTCATCCTGGACTAAGGAAGTGAACCAGGGGTTGGCTGTAGCGCTATCCTGAACCAGGAAGTTATAGGGTTTGAAAACGGATGCCTGTTGATCGAAAATAAAGATCCCGTCGCGTGTGGCATTGATCACATTGCCATCGATGAAGTTTAGGCTGTTGCTACCGGATTCGGGCAGGCCAGATGACTGGTTGAAGAAGTCAGTTTTCCTGAAAGATGGAGAATAACGGAACAAACCCGATAATAAACTATTGCCCCAGATGTTTCCTTTTAAATCCTCATGGAGATCGCGTATTTCACCGGATAAGCCTGATATTTTATTAGATTCCCAGCGGATCCCGTTTTTTTTCAGGCGGAATAACCCATCTGTTTGTCCAACATAAACGGCAGCCGGATCGGCAGCTGATTCAGTCATGGAAAGGCAGAACCCGTCACTGATCAGGCGTGGCTGCTGATTCCAGACCGTGAAAAGTCCCTGGGTGGTGGCAGCCAGTAATTCATTTTCAAATGGAAGTATGGCCCAACAGGCAGTAATAATACCTGGTGCGGGCTTGAATCCCGCGAGTTTCTCATCATAGAAATACAGACCCTGGTAAGTGGAAACCACGAGGTTCCCTTGAACCCGCTCAATTTGGGTCACTCCGGCGGTTAATCCGGAAGATTCATCAAAATAGGAGAGATGGGAGGGTATTTCTATCATGGAGATGCCGTTATTCAACGCAGCCCAAAGGTGATTGTGCTGATCGGCAAACAGGTACTGAATGTAATCGTTGGATAATCCGGCATTTTTGTCAATGATCTGACAGATATTTCCGTCAGGATACATGATAATAATGCCTTCCCGTGTTGTTCCAAAGGCAAAGTTGCCATTGGAAAGCCGGGTGGCTGAAGTGATGATCTTCTGATGAAAAAGTTCATCCGCCCGGGTATTGATATCCGAGACACTGTTATTTGCCAGGAGATACAATCCCTGGGTTCCCGTGGCTATCAAGATCTCTTCATTCTTATACGGCAGCATAGATTTTATCTCGATGGCTCCAGATAATGCTTCTCCTCCTTTGACCGGGATGAGTTTATAATTTTCGAATTCAGCCAATCCGGTTTCTTTCATCTGGAGATAAAACCGGTGGTTCAGATAAAAACCTGCCAGAATTTCTGTTTCTGAATGCCATGAATCAAGTTTATGGTTATTCCAGATAAGAAGCTCATGAGCAGTAATAAAATAAGTTCCCCGGGGGGTGCAACAAGTATTTCTGACTTCCTGAAATTGAGTATTTATTTTGGAACCGGGAGATATTAGTGACTGAAAAACCATTTCACCATCAGCCAGGATAGAGATGTATCCGATCTCGCCCCTGGCCCCGACGAAAATGGTTCCATTGCTGTCGATGGACAAAGAGGACACTTTAGTTATTTTTTCGGTGGTGATAAGCCGCCAGTTTATCCCGTCAAACTGGAGTACTCCGGCGAAATTCCCAAAATACATGATCCCTTTCTTGTCGGTTACAATAGCAAAATTCTGGGCATGGGCTTTATATTCGCGGGCAGTGAAATTTTTCAGGTAGGGATTTCCGTTTTCCAGGCGGTCAATGGCATGAGCCTTAATGTTGACAAGCCAGAGTAAGCAAAGAAAGAATAAAACAGATTTATACATAGTCCTTCTTTTTAACATGTTCAGTAACGCTGAGGTTGAGGTATCGTTCGGTCAAATTCAGGTCGCCGGTCATAAAATCAAACAAAACGTCATCGGGGATGCTTGTATGATCCTGATCCCGGAGGTTGATGGCCAGGGTTACCAGATTCACTTCGGGAACTGGTGCAAATAAAGCTTGTTCTTTCAACCCAAGGATTTTTTCATACAGCAGGGTTCCAGGGTTCTTTTCCCGAATTTTTATTTTATTTATAATCATTTTTATGCCAGGAATTTCTTTTTTTTCAAACCTTGCCAGGGTATTATAATAATATTTTTTATCCCGGCAATACAACATCCATCCGGCAATTTCTGCAATCAGCAGATCCGGGTTTACCATATGGGCTGCCAGCATGGTACTGGTGCCATCTTCCATTTGAATTTCCTGTTGACCGAGAAGGTAAATGGCGCAAGCTTTCGTCCAACGGTTAATTTTTGTAAAATCCTTGTTAATGATCTCGTATAATCTTTCGTGAAGGTTGAGGCTGGTTTGGGGAAAACGATAACGGAAACGGTGCAGTCGTTCCGGGATGGAAATATCCTCAAAAAGGGGAAGGAAGAGATCTTTGATCTCATCGGAAAAAGTCATATCACAGATCTCCAGGGCATATATCCGGGCCTTGGTGTCCTGGCTTTCGATGGTTTCGCGGATATGACTGATCGTCCTTGCTTCATAAAGCAAAGAAAGCAGCAGGAAGATGTTTTCTTTTTTCTCTTCCATCTCCTGCAGCAAGGCGTTCTGGAGGATGAGCGTTTCCTGTGATCCGCCAATATCCATTAGTGCTGCCATGATCCATACTATTGTTTCTGCGGTTTCTTCGATGTTCTGTTGGATAAAAGGCGTTTCAGAAATAGAGGCATGGTATTCAAGATTGCTCAGGGAAAGCATGACCTGGTTCCGGACATCCATATCAGGGTAACTGATTTTATTTCTCAGTAGTTTAACTGCTTTTTCCCCGCCGACTGATTCATAGATTCTGATGATCCGTATCTGGGCCAGCTTATGATCGGCGATTTTATCAAAATGATGATCGAGTTCATTTAGTATCGGGGCCCCGATCATCTTAACCGCGATGGAGGCGATATTACCATAATCAGGAGATGTCAGGTGTTCCATCAGGATAGGCCAGAGTTCATATCGTCTGATCCTTCCGGATGAGATCAGCGCCGCTTTTTTAACTTTGGCCGCCGGATCTTTCAGTAATTGGATAAGAATTTTATAGGTGTTATATCTTCCTGAATATCCCAGTAACCTTGCTGCCTGTTCACGCGTTTCAGGATCTGCAGAATGAGCCAGATGAACGAGGAACTCGAAAGGATAATCTTCTGCTTCCCTGATCTCCTTCTGGCTTTGTTCTCTTTTCTCCTGTATTTTAAGCCGGATGGCATCAGGAGTATCGGGGAAAGATTTGTCCATGGCCTCGTCAACAGAAGCGGGAGCCACTTTTTCAAACACTTCAACCATTCTTTGAAATTTTTCCGGTGACACCTGGTTCAACGATTTTCTGATGATGGCCATGTCCGATTCATCAGGTTTCAGGATGGCATGTTTGATTTCACTGATCTTAACCTTGAGCAGGTTTCTGTATTCATCATACATTTTAAAGGCAAGCCATATCCAAATACCCAGGATGATCAGGAAGAAATAGTTAAAATGCACCAGGTTAAATGCGGAGAAAGCCGAAAGCAACAGGATGACTACTCCTGTAACGACAGTTCCAAGCGCTTTGGGAATTCCTTCGATCTGATTCTGGAAGGCAAGTCGTTGTTCGTTGGGAACAGGCTGGTAGAGTAACTGGAAAGCAGGTTCATATACCGCACCTCTCACTGACCTTTCAAATAACCGGGCCAGGGCGATGAATGCAAAGAAAAGTCCGGTGGGGCCGTACAGGCTGCCGAAAACCGCTGCCAGCAATACACTGAAAGCAAGGATAAAAGGCAAAGAAACCAGGCTGGGTTTCAGCCCATATTTATCGAGAAGTCTTCCTGAAAACAGTTTGAATATCAGCTCGACGATGGCGACTATACCCAGAAAAATCCCGAAGAAACTGGCAATGGTTTCAGGGTTGTTCACAAACTCCCTTTTGGTCTGGGCCAGGAAAAGGAAATCAATAAATAGATATCCGAAAATGGGCAACAAAGCCATCAGAGAAATCAACAGGAAATATGGTTTTTTCAGCAGGTTCAGGTAGTTCCATTCTGATTTAACCGTGGTTCTGGATTGAGCTGTCGGTATTTTAGCCGCCTGGAGCTGGTCGCCGAAAGTTCTGAAAATAAGGAATACCATGATCAGGCAGATGAAAAGAGAAAAGGAAGCCAGGAATAATAAGTCAGGTGCTTTCAGGAACTGAAGGATCAGGGGAATAGAGAAATACCCGATAATGATCGAAATAACTTCACCTACGCTGATGAGTCCGAAAATCCTTTTTCCCTGGCGGATATTGAAAAGCTTTCCTGCCATGCCCCAGAAATTCACCAGGGTAATATATACCATTACTCTTACCCAGGTGTACATGACAAATGCCAGCCAGGGAGTGTCGAATGCCCATACTCCCAGGCTAATCGCGAGGACTGTGGTGAAAACAAAGAGAAATTTTAAGGCGACCTGATGGAAAAAACTCAGCTTTTTATCAATAAGGGAAAAAATCCACCAGGCTAAACAAACAATAATCCCCGAGGCAATGAAGGAAACGGGAATCATTTTGGGAGGAAAATGCTTCAGGAAAATGGCATTGGACGCTGTAAAATAGAATGAAAGAGAGAGACCGATAAAGAATGAAAAAAGCATCAGCAGGAATACAGGCTTGAATTCCTCACCACGGATATTCAATATTTTTGTCAGCCAGTCTCTCTTTTTCATAAAGGCATCATTCATTTTAACAGTAAAGGATGAAGCGGGACCTTATACATCTCATCCGGATCATTGATAGCAGGCGACATCAGGAATCGTTTGATATTGTCAGGAAACTCTTTTTCGAAGTCAATCCAGTCTAATGGGGTGCGTTTCCCTTTTGACAGGCATTGATTGATCTCAGCAATCAATTGAATGCTCATCCATCCGCCGATGCTGGTTGTTTTTTCAAGCAAGGTGATCAGGTTTTTCGGATAACTGCCATCAGCAAGGCAGATGTTAATCGGGGTGGAAACCCCGACGATGGGACCCATATCGATCAGTTCAGTGACCTGATGGATGACCATAGGGGAGGTTTTTAATCCATTCCTGATGGCATTCTGGAAGGGCTGGGTTCCTGCACCGATTTGTTTGGGAAGATCGGAAGGATGAAAATTATAGGCGCCCATGGCAGGAAATTGGAACAGAAAGGAATCCAGTTTTTGTCCGAAGCAAAACATGATCAGCACATCCGGATTCCAGATTTTATAGAGATTCCGGAAATACTCCGTTTTTACCGCTCCGGTATAACATGGAATACCCGCTTCCATGCTGGATTCAATGATTTTATTCTTGAGTTTCACCCTTTGCTCCGGGGTAAATTGGCTCCAAATCCGCTGTTTCAGCGATATTCTGGCCTTTGGATCCACAGGTTCATCCGTTGCAGCACCGACTAAATTCAATAAGCTGGGATACTTTTGTTCGAAAAGAGACAGGTTTTTAATTACGGTATTGCCGCAATTACAACTGGTAAATAAAACAACCCTTAACCCTTTTCCCTGATCCGTTTTAGGCTTGAGGGGTTCGTATAATTCTCCCCAGAGTGATGCATCGTCGATAATTTTTCTGTATGTAGTCATACCCATAGTTCAATTAGAGATCATATGATAGTTTAAGAAGGAAATGCCTTCCTCTTTGTAAGATTGCCGTGGGACTGTTGACGCCGTCGGCAGCTTTGGTGCCCGGGTCAAAATACTTCGTATCTAAAATATTATTGCAAACCAGCTGAAGGGCAAGTCCGGGGACGATCTTTTTATTGGAATAGCTGATGGCGCCGTTCAAAATGGCTGTGGTTGGAAAAACATCGGTATTTAGCGGAACCGTGGTTCCTTCTCCTGTAGGACGGTTACCAACGAAATTAAGCCGAAGGTTCACATCCAGCTGGTTGAAAAAGACTTTATCCGCACCTAGGTTAAACTGGTGACTGGAAATATCTCCCACCCGGTTGTCAACATCACCAGCTTCTGAATAAGTTTGTTTGGGATCGCAAAAGGTGTAATTGAAATACGCGGAAAATGATTCGATCTGGTAAACGGCATTTGCCATTATTCCGGTGATCTCGAATTTTCCGATATTCTGATTCTGGACTTTGCCTGAACTGCCGTCAACTTTTACTGTTCCGACCACATTGTAGATGTAGTCGCGGTAAATGGTAATGTCGGCATGAAATGCCTTGTTCAGGCGGAATCCTGCACTGATCTCGAAGTTCTGCATGTTTTCCGTTTTCAGGCTGGGATTGGGAATCCGGTTTCCTGCCGCGGAGTATTTTGTCCAGTTCGAGACATTCATGATCCCCCTGGAGTAGATGGCTTTGAAGGTGAATTTTCCGGGAGAATAAACCAGGGCAACACGCGGACTTAGTTCGTTACCGAAGCCATCATTGTCGCGTACCCGGTTAAAATCGTAACGAAGTCCCAGGGTGATCTTTAATTTTCGGAATGCCTGGAAAGTTCCCTGTGTATAAACCCCGAGATCCCATACATTAAACTCATTCCCGCCTTTGGGAGAAGGAAGGATTACCGCGGAATCCTGGGGGGTAGGGGTAAGGCTGGTATAATAAGCTCCCTGAAGTGTACTGTTCCTTATTTCAAGACCGGATACCAGGTCAAATCTTGATACCGGCCGATAAATGACCTTGAATTCTGTACGAAGCTGTTTTGAAAGTTCATACATATACAAGGTGATCCAGTCGGGGGCTTTGTTGGCAACAAGGTCGGTGAGATTTTTATTTCCGCGAGCATAATTGGAAACGGAAACAAAGCTTGTTTCATCGGTCACGGCATGGATACGATAGGTCGTAAGGTTGGAAAAGAAAACTTTTTCACTGATCTGATTTTCATATTTTGCAAAAAAGTAAGTCAGCTGTGGAATCCAGTTAAATCCGTTGTCGGAGCCGGCTACGTATGTGTCTGTGTACTGTGTAGTTCCACCACGGCTATATCTCCAGGTCTGAAATCCGACTGTAAAGCCACCGATCTTGACTTTCGCATTGACAAGCCAGCTGTTTGTAGGATTGGTAAACCCGATCAGATGTCCTTTTACAACCTGATCATAGGCGGATTTATCGAGGTTTCTAGCAGTTTCGGCACCTAATGGCGTCAGGGTAAGCTGGCTGGAATCGGCTGAAAGGCTGTAATAGGGATTGGAGAAAGGAAGCTTGTTGTCGATGAGGTATTGCTTTGCACCTGAATTAATGTCGAGCAGCTTATTATAATCCACACTGTTATAGACATCCGGATTGTAATCAAAATATTTCTGACTGGAAAGGTCCATTTCGTCGGAATGATAAAGTCTCCCGGTTACCGTGAATGACATATTCCGTCTTTTCCCTGAAATGCTGAGATCGACCGTTCCGGTTTTATACGTTCCGATATTTGCATTGGCGCTGATACCAATACTCCTTCCGGGTTTGATGGCATCCACAGAATTCTGCATGATCACGTTGATGACCCCGGCAAAGGCATTGGGACCATACATGGTGGATGCCGGTCCGTAAATGATTTCCACCCTTTCAATATTGCTCAAGGGATATTGCCTGTCGATGTATGCCCAGTTTGTCCACAAGTCATTTTCCTCGATACCATCAAACAGCAATAAGGTTTTTTCGGTATTGTTCTGACGGAATCCCCGCTGGTAAACATTGGCATATTCAGGACCATAGAACAAGGTAAGGTCAAAGCCGGGAACATCTTTCAGCAATTCAACGAGGTCGTTATAACCCCGTTTTTTAATGTCTTCCCGGGTAATAACAACGATGGTGGCAGGAGCTTCATAAATAGATTCTGCTTTCTTTGAAACAGATGTGACCACCTGGGTTCCACCGGCCAGCTTCATGGTATTGACCATTTTAATAAATGCCGGAGGATCGAAGAGGTTGGCTTCATAGGTTGGATTGATCTGAAGCAGAAATCCGGTATGTATGGTGGCCAGGTCAATAGAATCCAGGGCAATGTAGGTCATGGCTAACAAGCGGTAAGCTTCCACTTTTTGTTTTTCATTGAACCCTCTGTCGATACATGATTCAAGGGATCTGATGACATCATTAAACTTTCCGTTTTCATAAAACTTCCTGGAGTCATTCAGGGTTACATCGCTGCATGCCTGCGCTCTGGCCTGCAATGGTAAAATAATTCCCGAAAGACTCAGTCCCGCGAAGAGGGAGATAAATACAAGCGGTAAGTATCGTTTAAGCATAACCATTTTTTTATCTGTTCAATTTTGCCATGAACATAATTAATTAAGGAAGATCCGGCCTGGTCCTTTCATAAGGAATATCTGATCCGATATATTTATTCCATTCTTCAGGCGTCATATTCCGTTTGATTGTCTTACTCAGTTTTACTGTCATACCTGAACATTCGGTCGAAAAAATCCGTATAGTTTTATCGGCACTGCAGGAAAACAGGTACTTGTCGTCGGGGGAAAAAGTAATGTCATAAACCCAGAGATCATGTTTTTCAATAGAAACAGGCTTGCCTTCCCGTGATTGAATGTTGCTTATTTTTATCGTACGGTCATAGCCGGATGAGGCAAGGTAGTTCCCATTCCCGTTGAATGCCAGGGCAGTTACACCGCTGGAATGCCGGCCGATCATTTCCATGAGCGATCCGGAGAAGTCAGCCGTATTCCAGATCCGGACAGACCCGCTTGAAAATCCCGCTGCCAGTAATTTCCCATCATTACTAAGGGCAATCGACAAAACTGGATCAGCCGAGGAATATATGTTTTGAATGTTTCTGTTTTTTAATTGCAGGTCAAAAAGGTTCAATTTACCATCTGAACTTCCGGAAACCAGAAATTTCCCCCCGGGGTCAATGGCAATGGCATTGACTTTTGTTTTCACAGAGTCGATCAGGTTTTTATAGAATTTATCATTTTCATAATTCCAGAGGAATATCTTCCCATCGGAACCGCAACTGGCAAATTGTTTCTTGGAAGGGTTGGAGGTAAGATCATTAATAGCGGCAGTATGTGCCTGGACAATGATTGGTATTGCCTGGGAATTGGTATAATTCCAGATGAACAGTTTTCCGCTGAAAGTTCCGGCAACAATGTATTTCTGATCCGTAGTGATAATAACTGAACGGAAATTTTCATGATTTGATTTTGGAAGTTTAAGGGATATCGGTTCTGCGGCCGGATTTCCTGTCTGCCATTGAAAAATATTACCATCGTCCCCACAGGAGACCAGGATTTTTCCATCTTTTGAAAGTGCGATGGCACGGACGCCATCCTCATGTTCGCGCAGGATCGTTTGATCATTCAGGATAACAGAAAGAGCTGCATAGATATCCGGATCATTGACCCTTCCCTGATTTTCCAGGTTGAATTGATATGCTTGAAGGGCAAGTAATGCAGGCAGATCGTCTTTCAGTGTGCCTGAAAACTGTATCGCCTGGATAGCCATCGTTCGTGCAACAGAAAGCAACCTGAGTCGCTGAGTGTTTTTTTCAGATTCTTCTGCTTTTACCCTTTCATTGTCGGCAATCTGTTTTTGGGTGACGGCCTCCTGCCGTTGAACCTGAGCTTCATCTCTGGCTTCCAACGCTTCTCCGGTAGCAACATCTGCTTTTTGTCTTTCGGTAATGGCCACCTTGGTTTGCTGTTGGGCAATCTCCTGCTGTTTCACCGCATATTGGCGTTGCTGTTCCGTAATCAGCTTTTGCTGCTCTGCAATTTCCTGCTGCTGATTGGAAATGCGTTTTTGTAAAATGGCTTCTTTGCGTTGTTCTTCAGTACGTTTGCTGGCTGCCACAGCCAGCTTCTGTTTTTCCAGCGCTTCTTTTCTGCTGGCTTCAGCCTTGAAACGAAGATTGAGGGAGATGATCAGGAAAAGGATGGAGATGACCGAGGCCACACCCAGGATGACGGCGAAATTCCGGGCCCGTTTAAGGTTTCTTTTTTGTTGATTTTCTTTTCGTGAAATTTCCAGATCGTGTTGTTTCTTGCTGTAATCCAGGAAGGTCATCGCCCTGTCGAAGGCCGGATCATAACGCATGGCCCAGGTGGCATTGGGTTTATTCTGCTCCTTCCATTGTAAGGCAAGCTGGAGTTCCGGGTTGACCCAGAGCCCTGTTTTCCCTTCCTGGTAGAGTTCTGCGGATTTTGATAACCTGAGGTACAATTGGGCTGACCGGCTTTCTTCTTCGACCCATTTCCTTAGTCTTACCCAAACCCTCATAATGCTTTCATGAGAAATATCGACTGTTGTCCCGGTATCCAGTTCTACCTGCCCCGGAGGCATCAGGAAAGCCCTTCCTGGTTCCCGGAAGCTGTCAATGATCCTCACCATTTCCTCAGTTTTCGCATCAGCAAGCGTACAGATTTCCCGGAGTTGAGTCGGCCGTCTGGTGCCTCGGCTGTCCGTCCCAACATCTGTCAGTGCCTTGAATAATTTCTCAGCCAGGAATTTGCCCGACTGATCCCTGAGTTCATTGTAAATTTCTTCCAGGTGCACAGAGAGCGCTTCTTTCATGGTTCCGATCGCTTCATAGTGGACCATTGATATCGGCTGCTCTCCGATTCGGTTCAGGGACCAGTAATCCCAGGTACGCATAAGAGCATGCTGCAGAATCGGTAACTGATCAGGATCGTCTCCAACTTCATCCAGTAAACGTTCCACAAGATCTTCACTTATCGATCCTCCTTTTACCTGAATGGGACCTGTGATAGCCATTCTCCGTTCTTCTGATTTCATGCGGGGGACCAGATAATACCCCTGGTTGATGATTTCACTGAGATCCCGGTATTCCGTACAATCATCGAGAAAGTCGGTGCGCATCGACAGCACCACATATACAGGAACCTCTTTTTGTTTTATGGTATGGGTGAAAAGGTCAACAAATTGAGAGGCTTCTGCAAAATTCTGAGTGCTGGCACGGGTTTTCTTAAACCGGAAAAGTTCTTCAAACTGGTCAATGATGATCAGATGTGATACCCCGTTATTTTGCTGTTTTAATATTTTAATCAGGCCATCCGGCCCGGATTTTAGCATATCGGCAATGGGTTCAGCCGGATGTGAGCCGTCAGCCAGAGAATGGGCAAGGTTTTTCAGGGGATCATCTCCGGGTTTGAAAATCGAAAGACGCCATTTGTTCTGTATTCTTTCCGACTTGTTTTTTAGCAATGACGGAATCAAACCGGCTTTGATAAGGGAAGATTTTCCACAACCTGAAGACCCGACAATTGCCAGAAAACGGGTTATGGATAATTTGTCAATCAATTCCTTTACCTGTAATTCCCTGCCAAAAAACAATTCATCTTCTTCAATCTCATAGCTTCGTATGCCAGGAAAAGGGTTAACGTGAAAGCTCGACGATGTCATGGGTTGTCAATAAAGAGGTTTTATTTCAACCAAATTTAAACAAATATGATTCAAAAATCTTAATATTTTTATGGAACTTTAATGAAATAGCATAATTTTACACAAAGCTTACTCACATGTCGCTACCCCTTGACCAGAATTTATCCGCTGATTTTCGGGATAAAACTTCAGAAATAGAGGCCATCAGGAAACAATTGCTTCAATCCGAAAAAATGGCATCCCTCGGGCAATTGACGGCTGGAATTGCGCATGAGATAAAGAACCCCCTGAACTTTATTACTAATTTCTCAGAACTTTCCATTGAACTGATCCGGGAACTGCGGCAGGAATTGGCCTCTCTCTTAACATCGCCTGATGCTGAAAAAAATACGGAAATTGAGGCTATTCTTTCTGATCTCGAAGATAATGCAAAAAAAATCATAGAGCATGGGAAACGGGCTGACAACATCATCCGCGGCATCCTGCTACATGCCCGGGGGAAAGCAGGAGAAACACAAGCTACCGACATTAACACCCTTTTATCAGAATATATCAACCTGGGTTACCATGGCATGCGGGCAACCGATAATACATTTAACATAAAAATCGAAACCAGTTTCGACCACACCATCGGAATGATTAATGTTGTTCCTCAGGACCTCAGTCGTGTATTTCTAAACCTGATTAACAACTCCTGCTATGCCACGGCACAGAAGAAAAAGGAATTGAAGGAAACCTATTTTCCGCTTTTAAGTGTTGAAACGAAAAACCTTGGCGATAAAATTCAGATCGGTATTCGCGACAATGGCAATGGAATTCCTCAGGCTGTTGTGGATAAAATATTTACACCCTTCTTTACTACTAAACCAGCCGGTTCCGGCACAGGTCTGGGACTTTCAATCAGCCGGGACATTATTCATGACCATGAAGGAGAGATCATGGTCAATAGCCAAGAAGGGGAATTTACCGAATTCATCATAACCCTGCCAAAAAAATAAAAATGATTTTACTATTTTACTGTTTAAATCTGTAATATATGTCCGAACTCAACACCTCCAGCATTAAAATCATGGTTGTCGATGATGAAATCGACCTCGAACCTTTGATCCGCCAGAAATTCCGCCGTCAGATACGCGATGGTGTTTATGATTTTGTGTTTGCTCATAATGGGCTTGAAGCACTAACCCGTCTTATCGAATTTCCCGAGATCGGAATTATCCTGTCGGATATCAACATGCCTGAAATGGATGGTCTGACCTTGTTACTGAAACTGAAGGAACTGAAGAATCCTGGCTTGAAAACCGTAGTGGTTTCTGCCTACGGTGATATGGATAATATCCGTACAGCCATGAACCGGGGTGCATTTGATTTTTTAACCAAACCAATCAATTTTGAGGACCTGGAGATCACGATCAACAAGACTATGGAGGAAATCCTGCAGATCCGTACCTCCCTGGAGGAACATGATCAGCTGATTTCGATACAACACGATCTTCAGACTGCACGCGAGATACAGCAGGCCATCCTGCCGAAAGTTTTTCCGCCTTTCCCAAACCGCAAGGACTTCGATATTCATGCAGCCATGGTAGCTGCCAAAGAAGTGGGAGGCGATTTTTTTGATTTTTTCATGATCGACAACGACCGGCTGGGATTTGTTATCGGAGATGTTTCGGGGAAAGGTGTGCCTGCTGCTATTTTTATGGCGGTCAGCCGGACCCTGATCAGGGCTACCGGTTTAAAAGGTATTCCACCGGATGAGTGTATGCATTATGTTAATAATCTCTTGTGCAATGAGAGTGTTTCCTGCATGTTTGTTACCGTATTCTACGGTATCCTGAATACCCTTACCGGGGAATTGGATTATGTGAATGCAGGTCATAATGCCCCTTATACGATAAGCCGGAACGGACTTTCCAAGGTGGAAATGACCGGGGGGACGATCCTGGGCTGTATGGAAGATTTTACTTTTAAATCAAAAAAGACCCACCTGAATCCCGGAGATACCTTGTTTCTTTATACAGATGGAGTAACTGAGGCATTCAATAAGGCAGAAAAAGCATTTGGGGAAGAACGTCTTGAAATATTTCTTAAGCCCACATTCGACAAGAATCTGGATGAGGTTGTCAGGGACCTGCTTCAGGATGTGAACAGCTTTTCAGCTGAAGTTCCACAATCTGATGATATAACCTTACTGGCAATCCGTTTTTCCGGACAGTCATGAAAATTTTTTCTGCCAAACAAGATAATGTGGATGTCCTTTCCATCGAAGGACGCATTGATGGATTAACTGCTTCAGAGATTAAAATGGCGTTTGAACAAGCTGCTGCCGACGGACAGCGGTTCCTTGCTGTTAATCTTTCCGCTGTTACCTACATGAGCAGTGCCGGACTCAGGGTCATCCTGCAGACCCATAAATCACTTGCCCTGATCGGCGGAAGGCTGATATTGCTCTCTGTGCCTGCTCCTGTCCATGAAGTTTTGCGCCTCAGCGGAATGGACCAGTTCCTGCATATTCTTCAGGATGGAATTTCGCTTCGTGATTTTATTCAGCCTTCGGTTCAAAAAGAAAAATCTGCGTTCTTTGAATTTCAGGGGATCAATTTTACTTATCAAACCTTTGATCGGAAGGGGGGAACCTGTTTTCCGATTGGCTCTGCTGATAAATTACAGACTTCTGCATATGGACAGGAGGATGTTGTCAGAATTCAGCAAGGCAACATTCAATTTGGTACGGGACTGGCTGTTCTGGGCGATGATTTTGATGATAGTAAAAACTTTTTCGGAGAATCAATTGTTATCGGCCATCATTTCTTTTCTTTCCCGGCTGTTAAGCGACCACTTGTTGACTATTCCTATTATACCAGTGATTCTCAACATGCCGTGAATTTTTTATATGGATTCGGGTTCAAGGGGGAATTTTCAGCTGTTCTGCATTTCGAAGCCTGTGTTGACATCCCGACCCTGGAAAATTTAGCTCAAGCTGCTGCAAAAATTGCCGGATCAGGTTTATTTGGCATGGTGGTGCTTGGCCGTAGCGGCGGAATGCTGGGAATGTCGCTGAGAAAATCCCCCATTCATGGAAATGAACCAGATCAGGGGAGTATTCTGGATGACGATAATTTTACCCAATGGGTGAACTTTTCACTGGATGGGGAGGATATTAATAAAACAATCATCGCCGCAGGATTAGTGGTCAAGGATCGAAATCTTTTAAGTCCGAGTATTAAAAAGAATTTACCCGAGGCAGCAGACCTGCATTTTCATTCTGCCATTTTTGATAACCGGCTGATCAGCCAGAAACCCTCTGAATTCAGTTCAGAGCTTGATCGTGTTTGCCGGGAATTTGAAGTTGAGAAAGTTATTCATACATTACCAGAATCAAAAATCAAAAGTGGATTTATTGGAGTTATGAATCTCGATAATTACTGATGGAAGTCTGGATAGGAGCGGTGAATCTTGGGTTTCTCTATGCCTTTATGGCCATGGGGACTTTCATTACCTATAAATATTATTCTTTTCCCGATATCACCATTGATGGCAGCTTTACAACCGGCGCTGCCGTCGGATCCATCCTGATCGTCCATGGATGGAACCCCTTGCTCACCATCCCCATTGCGTTTTTAGCAGGAGCTCTGGCTGGCTTTTTCACGGGAATTATTCATACCAAATTTAAAGTGGAAGGATTGCTTTCAGGCATCCTCGTTATGACCGGACTGTATTCCGTTAACCTTCACATCATGGGGAAATCCAATATCTCCCTGTTGCACCATACTTCCCTGATTTCCGTTTTTGAGAAATTCAATCCCGGCATTGACCCGGAGCTATGGACCGGTGTTTTATTCCTTACTGTGATGATCATCTTCTGGCTGCTGATGTCGTATTTCCTGAAATCAGATTTTGGCCTTACAATGCGAGCTACCGGGAATAACCCGGTCATGGTTTCAGCCCAGGGGGTAAGTGTTGACCGGATTAAAATTTTCGGGATTTCTTTTTCCAACGGATTGGTGGGTATGTCGGGAGCGCTGGTTGCCCAGTACCAGGGATTTGCCGACATAGGCATGGGGATAGGATCAATTATTTATAGTCTGGCTGCCGTTATTATCGGACAGGCTTTGTTCCCCGGAAGGAAGGTAGTTGTCTGTGTCATTTCTGTCATCATCGGTACGGTAGTCTTTCGTCTTGCCGTTGCCATGGCATTAATGATCGGACTCGATCCCAACGACCTGAAGATCATTACCGCATTATTTGTTCTGCTTACTCTTATTCTTTCCCGGGCTTTTACAGAAGCCACCTGGCTTCAGGGACCGGTTTTTAATTTCCTGAGGAAATACCCTAAGACTGTTCTCTTTTCTGTTCTGGCTGGGATTATCATTTTTATGGGATTTATGGGAAATAAATGGTATCACAAACAGGAAAAAGAACAGAAAATTCCGAAAATCGGTCTGATCCTGGCCAACGAAAGCGACATTCTCACAAAAACCCGGGATGGCTTTCGTGATGAGATGAAAAAGCTGGGATATGTGGAAGGAAAAAGTTGCATCATCCTCGAGCAGAATGCCGAAGGGGATATTCCGACAAACAAAACCATCGTTGACCAGTATATCAGCAGTGGAGTTGATATTTTTATTCCCATTTCAACGGCTTCAACCCAGGCTGTAGCCAATAAAATCAAGGATAAGCCTGTCGTATTCGCTACGGTTGCCAACCCGTTTATCATCGGTGTGGGTAGTAGTTCTGTCAATCATCCACCGAATATCACGGGGATATACGGATCGGCTCCTATCCGGGAACTGCTTGAAATGATGACCCTCATCTATCCGGGTAAACAACGCATTGGCACCATGTATAATCCTGCTTTCCCAAATACCAAAGCGAATCTGGGAGATCTGAAAAGAGTCCTGAGGGACTTTCCGCAATTCATCCTGGAAGAAATTTCGGTTTCCGGAACCCATGATGTGCAACAGGCAGCCCAAGCGCTGGCTTCAAAAAATATCAAAGCATTTGTGCTTATCAATGATCTCACGGTATCAGATGCCATCGAATCGGTAATCAGGATTTCACACCGGAAAAAAATACCCGTTTTTGCCACGGATGCCGGATGTTTTTCTAAGGGCCCGTTGATGGTTTGCGGTTATGAGTATTATGTCAGCGGGCAGCAAGCTGCACATCTCGTAAATCGCATACTCAAGGGCGAAAATCCGGCATCAATCCCTTATGAATTGTATAAGCACCAGGTTACTGGCCTTAATTATGACGTTCAGAAAGAAATGAAGATCAAAATTCCCGCCGAAATTATTCAGAAAGTGGATGCCTCGATCAAAGACGGAATACTGAACAAAAAACCTTACCTGCTGGTCGATTCAACGGATCTGAATTCAAATATAAAAATCAGGAAAGAATGATCGTGCTCCGGAATATCGGCGTGAAATTCAATCACCACTCTATCGATGAGGTGGATGCCCTCTGTGATATCAACCTTCAGATTCAGCCCCATGAGTTTGTGACCATCATAGGTACCAACGGATCCGGGAAGTCAAGCTTGCTGAATGCCATCGCGGGAACAATCTTCCCTGACCAGGGGAAAGTTTTTCTTAACGGTAAAGATATCACAGGTAAAAGTGATTTTGAAAGGGCTTCATCCATGTCAAGGGTTTTTCAGAACCCATATGCCGGAACAGCCTCTGATATGACTCTGGCTGAGAACCTGCTAATGGCTTATTTCAGGGGTAAATCACGCTTTCCAAGGATAAGCCTGACGAAAAATCTAATGGCAATTTTCCGTGAGAAGCTGGCTTCCCTTGAAATGCAATTGGAAAACCGCCTGGATCACGTCATGGCCAGCTTATCCGGCGGTCAACGCCAGGCTGTGACTTTGCTGATGGCGGTGATGCGGACACCGGAAGTTCTGCTGCTGGATGAACATACCGCTGCCCTCGATCCAAAGACTGCATCACAGGTAATTCATCTGACCCAACGATTTGTCGGGGAAGGAAAACTAACTGCCCTGATGGTTACCCATTCCATGAAACAAGCTTTGGAACTGGGATCCCGTACTATCATGATGCATCATGGCCGGATCATAGATGATATTGGTGCAGAGGAGAAAAGAAGATTGACGGTGGAGGATTTATTGAGTAAATTTGATGATATCCGTAAACAGGAAAAGTTGACTCCTGAATTGATCAGGCAGTTGCAAAAGCAATATCTTTAAAACCGTTTGATGTAAATCACCTTGCCGTCGCCAATCTTGTAATAATCCTTTATTTCTGCCTCCAGGACATATCCCGCTTTTTCGTAGAAATACCTTGTGGGTGCATATTTTTCAAGGGTCGAGGTTTCCGCTATCAGCAAACGGCCACCCATCTTCCGAATGACTTTTTCGGTTTCTTCCAGCAATTGCTTTCCTGTTCCTTTCCCCCTGCAGTCGTTATGCGTGGCAATCCAGTACAGATCAAAACTGCCTTCAGTGCCTGCAATATGACCAAAACAGGAATAGGCTACCGTTTTTCCGTCCACCTCGGCAAAAAGAACATGATAATCACTGTTCTGGCCTTGCTCATATCTTTCCCTTACCAGTTCAACGGCGACAGGTACTTCGATATCATAAAAAAAACCGGTGGAAACAATAATTTCACGTACGATGGAAATGTCTTCCTCCCTGACATCAGTCCTGAAGGTTATCATCTGGTTTTCTGTCATCCGGTTATTTTTTAAATGTTGGTAATGGATATCCTAAAGCATCCTCAATGATCCTGCGCATGATTTCTTGGGTATTCAAACCAGCCCGCTCAGAAGCAGCCATAAACCCTCCTGATCCTGAAAGGCAGGGATTGGCATTGATATCAATCACATAAGGTTTGGAATTCCGGTCGATCCTGAAATCCAGTCTCACATAGCCCATCAGTCCCATGGAATTCCAGCATCTTTTGCAAATCTGTCTCATCTTTTTGAAAACGGATTCATCCAGGCTGGATATTTCAAAAGTGCGCAGGGTGTGCGTATATTCAAATGAATTTTCTTTCCATTTCGCCGTATATCCCATGATCCTTGGCTTATCCTTCGGATAATCGATGAAGGTCATTTCAGCAAAAGGCAGCACTTCCGGCCCTTTCCTGCTGGCGATAATGGAAATATTGAATTCCCTGCCTTCCACAAATTCTTCTACGAAAAAATAGTTTTTATTCTTTTTTTCAATATTGGCTATAAATTTCCTGTTATTTCCCATAAAAATGCAATCTTCATCCAGTCCGAGAGATCCTTCTTCCCAGATGGGCTTGACGATATATTTTTTCCCGGGATCAAGTTTTTTCAGCTCATCTATCATAAACCAGGAAGGGGTTGGAATACCAAGCCTTTTCATTTCAATTTTCGCCCTGACTTTATTGGAGGCGAAAAACATGGGGATCAGCGGAGAACCTGTGTAAGGAATATTCAGATGGGTGAGCAGGGCAGGAGCTATGTACGCGAATTCTCCATGGTTTTCAATGGTCTCAGCCAGGTTGAATATGACCAGGGGATTTAATTTCTGTAATGAAACCATGGCCTTTTTAAGGTTCAGGTCGAGCTGCACCTGCCTGACCCTTAACCCGAGGCCTTTCATGGCCTTTTCAACTATTTCGACCTGTTCCAGCACATCCAGTTCGTCGTCTCCCGGATTCTTCGAAATTTTATTGAATAATATGACCGCCAGCTTATTCATTATAAGGAAATTAGGAAATGCGCAAAAGTGCGGAGTTTATAATTTTTTCTATGAGGAAATCAAAAGTAAAGTGATTGTGATAACACAGGATCGGGAGATCAGAGGTGATGTGATTCAGTCCGGGTAACGGATTTATTTCAATAAAATTCAGCTTTCCCGTTCCATCCATTCTCAGATCGATCCTTCCTGCATCCCTTCCGCCTAAACCCTTCCATGCCTTCAGGGCAAGGAGGGCACAGGAGTTCACAATGGATTCTTCCGGAACGCGGTAAGTGACATACTGTTCATAATTCGATTTCACTTCATAGGAATAGATTTTCGTTTCCATTTCAGGATTGTAAACGATTTCAAGGGTGCCGACCACAAAGCTGTTTTCTCCGGTCCCGACAATACCGGTGGTAAATTCTCTTCCGGGAAGGAAGGTTTCCACCAGGATCGGCTGCTTCAGGCTTTTCAATAAGGAGGAACAGTGTTTTCTGAAATCCTCCGGCGATTTCGCCAGGGATTTATAACCGATCCCTTTCCCTGAACCTTCTTCGTTCGGTTTAAAGAACAAAGGATAAGGTAAAGTGACAGCCTCTATATCACTTTCATTGGTAATCACAGTAAAATCAGGCGTAGGAACACCGATCTCCCGCATTACCCTTTTGGTCATGGCTTTGTTCAGGGTTAGTGAGAGTACCAGGGGATCTGAAAAGGTATAGGGGATACGGTATGCATCCAGCAGGCAGGGAACCTGGCTTTCACGTCCGACGCCAAACATGCCTTCGCAGATATTGAATACCAAGTCCCAGCGGTCGCCGTTTTGTAGCCTGACCATCAGCTGCCGCAGATGCCCGATACGATCGGTAGCATAACCGAATTTGTGAAGGGCGGTCTCTATGCCTTCCAGGGTGCTTTCTTTATCAAATTCCGCGGTTTCTTCTTCCGAAAAGCCTTCCTTCAGATATGCTGACCGAAGGTCGTAGGTGAGGCCGATGGTCATGTCAACTGGGGAAATCAGGATACCTGAAAACTTTATCCTCGTAATTCTTCAATAAGGCATAGCCTTCCTCATGGCCAAGGTAATAATCCGGAAGTAAAGGAATTTTTCCTCCTCCCCCCGGGGCATCAACAACAAATGTTGGTACAGCATAACCTGATGTATGTCCCCTGAGTCCTCTGATGATTTCCAGGCCTTTTTCGATGGTCGTACGGAAATGCCCGGAACCGACCACGGGATCGCATTGGTAGAGGTAGTATGGACGAACCCTGATCTTCAGCAAAGCATGCATCAGGTTTTTCATCACCTGTATATCGTCATTGATTCCTTTCAGCAATACAGTCTGGCTTCCCAGGGGAATACCCGCATTGACGAGCTTTTCACAGGCTTCATTTACTTCAGCGGTGATCTCATCGGCATGAGTGAAATGAATACTGAGATACAAGGGATGGTATTTTTTCAGCATATTGACCAGTGGACGTGTGATTCGCTGAGGAAGGACCACCGGAACTTTTGTCCCTATCCTGATGATCTCCACATGAGGAATGCTGCGTAAACGCGACAACAGATACTCCACGTGAAGGTCGGGCATGGTCAGCGGGTCGCCGCCGGAAACCAGCACATCCCGAATTTCAGGATGTTGTTCTATGTAATTCAATCCTGCCTCCCAGGCTTTCACTCCGATATGGCACTTGTCTTTGGCGACCATCCGGGTTCGGGTGCAATACCGGCAATAAGTGGAGCAGAAACCAGTGACCAGAAACAATACACGGTCAGGATAACGGTGAACGATATTCGGAACAGGACTGTCATGTTCTTCTGATAATGGATCTGATGCCTCTCCTGTATGAATCAGAAATTCATCAAATACCGGAACGACACTTTTTCTTAAAGCTTGTTCCGGATCGTTCTGATCAAGAAGACTGATATAGTAAGGTGAAATCCGTAAAGGAAGTGACTGGGAATTTTCCGCCTCAGGCCTTACTTCATTGTCTGAAAGATTGATATACCGCGACAGTTGTTCAATGGAACGGGCGGAATTTTTAATCTGCCAATGCCAGTTGTTCCAGTCTTTAACGGTGGCTTCAGGAAAGTATGTTTGAAGGAATTGAAGGGAACGGTCGCTGATAACCGACTTGTCTCTATCTGTTCGTGATTTTAAATATTCGTCTAAAAGGGAGGCTTCGTCTATGAATGTTTGTTTACTTGGAGGCTCTTCTTCTTCTGAGGTTGGGGGTTGTGTTGTGAGCGGTTTTTCGTTTGGAACTTTTTCCATTTTTGTTTTCTGAATTTTAATTTTTAACCGAAAAAAATCGATTGCAAATAGGTAACAATTTTATGTATTTTTGACAAGGGCTATTGATTATTTTTCAACAAAATTGTGTTAATAAACTTATCCTGAATGAAGCTCTTTTACCGACATGTTGGAGAGGGTAAGCCCCTGCTCATTCTTCACGGTTTATTTGGCCTTTCCGATAATTGGATGAGTTTTGCAAAATCGATTGGAACGAAGTATTCAGTTTATATTCCCGACTTGCGTAACCATGGCCAGTCGCCCCATAGTCCGGTCTTTGATTTCCCCTCCCTGGAAGACGATTTGCTGGAGCTTCTGGAAGACAATAATTTGCATAACATTGATCTGCTGGGGCATTCTTTGGGAGGAAAGGCTTCCATGCTGTTTGCCTTGCATCAACCAGGGCTTGTGGAGAAGTTGGTTGTTGTGGATATCAGTCTGAGGAAATATCCTCCCAGCATGGAACACCAGCAATTGATCGATGCAATGCTAGGGGTTGATTTTTCAGTTGCAAAATCAAGATCTGATATAGATCATCAGCTCCGACATCGAGTTCCCAGTGCAAAGCTGCGTCAGTTTCTGCTGAAAAATGTTTATTGGCGTACCCGTGGAACTCTCGACTGGCGGTTAAACCTGGCATCCATCAACCAAAATCTTTTATCTGTTTTTGAAGAGGTTGATGCTGGCGGTATTTATGAAGGACCCGCCTTGTTTATCAGGGGAGGTTTTTCTTCCTATATCAGCGATGGGGATATAGGCCTTATGAAAAGAAAATTCCCCCGAGCAGTAGTGACTACCATCGCGAATGCCTCGCATTGGGTTCACGCTGACGCTCCGGGGGAATTTTTAAGGATCGTTTCGGAATTTCTGGAATCAGATTAGTAACGGGTGATCTCTATTTTTGAAATGGCTGTTTTGATCGTAATATAGATTTTATTTTTACTGCCAGCGAAATTCATGGTCTGATAGGTACGGTCTCCCTTCTTTTCAAAACCATCAAATTCTTTACTGACCATAAATGATTCCGAATAAACCTGGCAACCGCTGTTTTTTGGGATATTTATTTTTATGGAAGAGGCTCCGGCATTGAAAGTCCATACACTTAAAGGATTTTTCTCCCCAAGTTTGATATCCATCGAAGAAGCACCAGCATTCAAGGTTGCGGTATCAATTTTATACATGCTTAGGTCCATAATTATCTCAGCAGCTCCGATATCAAAATTGAAATTCCATGAAGGCTTTTCATTGATCTTGATGTCAACCTGGTTATTGCTTAAACCACCTTTAATATGAGATTCCTGGGTTTTCAGCGTAATGCACTTGACAGCATTTGCGTCGGAAGTCGTTAAGGAGTAATCACCAATATATCCTTTCTTGTTGAAGTCGAGGAAATCATTGGTAACACCCATTAATTTGAAGTTCCCGGCAGCAGCATCCAGGGTTAGAATGCCTTTCCGGGTGACCGAATCAAAAGGAACACTAAGGTGCTGCTCCTGATAATTGGCAGTAGGTGAATTATCGTCTTCATCTTCATCTTCACTATCCCAGTCGCCATGCCAATGACCATGGTCGAAATTGCGGAAATGAAACCAGGGTGCATGATCGGTAAGCCTTTGAAAGAAAATGATGGTAAAAGCCAGTACGACTACCAGCCCGGTAATTTTCATCCATTCTTTCACCGGCAATATGGAAATCCCCCAGAAAATGAGGATCAATGGCCATAAACTCCATAAGGTGCGCCATCCAAATTCAAAAACTCCGACATTATTCAGGATGAAGAGGACGCCGATGGCGATGAGGACGATTCCCCAAAAAACATGTTTGTATTTCATAATTCAGCAGTGTTAATTATGTTGATTTCTTCCAATTACAGTATTGATCAATAATCCGATACCGATCACAATCAGAATGACTGGCCAGAGATCACCGAAATCAAGGTTCGGGATGAACTCATCAATGAGAAAAAGTGATCCTAACGTGATGAGAACTAACCCACCAATAAGGCTGCCTTTTTTACGTGGCTCTTTTTTTGGAGGTAAAGCACCTTCGGGCTGTTGGCTTGGCTGATTTTCCATGACTGTTTGATTAATGGTTGAACTTGGATCAAAGGGCTTCTCAGGTGTGACAATCCAGAGGATGAGATAGATCAGGCCGCCACCTCCTCCGGCAAAGACGAGGACCACAAAGATAAGCCGGACCAGCAAGGGGTCCATGACAAAATATTCTGCCAGACCACCGGCAACACCGGCAATTTTTCGGTCACTCGTACTTCTGTAAAATCGTTTTGGTTCCATGATATTTAAAATATTATTTTGAATTGCGTTTTAGACGCAGACCGAAAAGGAAGGTTACAACGCTATCCGGCAAGATTCTGTCGTTTCCTGTGACTCCTTGCCGAGATGACCAGGCTGAGTTCAAAGAGTGCATAAAGTGGTATAGCCACGATCAGCTGACTGAAAATATCAGGACTGGGGGTTATTACACCGGCAATAATGAGAATGGCGATCGCAGTATGTTTACGGTATTTTTTCAGGAATCCGGGAGTCAGTATTCCTATCCGTGTAAGGAAAAGCACGATTACAGGCAACTCAAAAAGCAAACCCATCAGCAAGGTCATCAGCGTAATCGAGCTCACATAGGAGGTAAGAGCAATCTGGTTTGTGACCGAAGGACTTACCTCATATCCTCCCAGGAAATTGATCATCAGAGGAGCAACAATGAAATAACTGAAAGCTGCACCAAGCAAAAACAGAAACGAGGTGATGGTCACGATTCCTCGGGAATGACGAATTTCTATTGCTGTCAGACCGGGCTTAATAAATCTCCAGAGTTCCCAGAGAACATAAGGCAAGGCGAGCATCAAACCGGCAACCAGCGAAATGTTCATGTGCGACATGAATTGCCCGGCCAAATTAATATTGATCAGGTTGAATTTTGAAGGATCAATGCATAGTGAAGGCATGGAAATCCATTCTCCAAATTGACAAAGCAAACGATAAGTGATGAAATCTTTCGATTTCGGTGCAAGTAAAACCTGGTCGAAGAGTATCTCTTTGAATGTAAATGCAAGAATGGAAGTAACAATGACTGCAATAATAATTCTCCATAAAGTACCCCTCAGCTCATCTAGGTGTTCCCAAAATGTCATTTCTTTCTCCCCTTCAGGACCGGTAGAATGGAATTGCTTCATCTGTTTCTTTTATTGAAACAAATGTAAGGATTAATTTTTTTTTATGACAGAAAGGAATTGATAGGTATTTTGTATATTTGAATAAATATAATGACCATGGCAGAAAGAGAAATTCTACTCGAGCAGATGCTCAAAGTCCTGAAGGATATTGAAACCAATACCTGCGACAAGCAGTTTTTTCCCGATACGAACTTGTTGGAAAAGAAAATCGATAAACTTATCGAAATTCACGAGAAACATCTGGAACTGCTGAAATCACTTACCAGCGACCGTTGTACCTGTAATAAGAAAAAAGGGAAAAAGGATAAGAAAGAAAAGAAAGATAAGAAGGATAAGAAATAATTATCTGCCTTTCCCCTGTCCGTGACGGTAACGATGTTGCATTTTCTTTTCCTTTACGGGACATCCGTATAAATCGCGGTAGAGGGCCGATAAGCGTTGCAGCTGTTCTGGATTGCATATTCTTTTTAAGGCAAGATACTGCCGGATATTTTCTATTTGCATTTTATTCTGAAGCTGGGAAAGTTCCAGAGAATACCCAGCCAAAATGCTGGTGTCGGGCTGGTTGCTTTCCAGTTCATTCATAATCCCTGCCCGTTTTTCCCGGATGGATGCAACCAGAGGTTCTGAATTACTCCGGTAGATGGCATTGATTTCCTCCACCTTCACCGATTGGCTTTCCGATAAATTCAACTCCTGCTGAAAAACATTGCATTTCCCTGCTTTCGATGCATTACAGGCCGGGGAAGTATCTTTCTGAATGAAAAAGAAGAAACTGATAATAGCGGTAAGATTGATCACAATTAAAAAAAGCAGTAACCAGAACAGTAAACGGTTTTTCTTGTAGATTTCCATATCTGTATTTTTAATTGTTGCTTAAAAATGTTTTATTATCATCCACAAAATCATGAATAAAAAGATCGCTCTTCAGGATTTCCAGGGTTTGCGATCCATCAGGAACAGCAGTCTGATTATTGCTGCCCATCTTCCCCAGGGCAAACCCAATGAACAAGGCCAGTAGTAGACTGATGGCTGCCGTGATTGGCTGAGCAAGCCGATGCTTCCTGAAAACAAGTCCCGGCTCCCGGGAAGCGAGGGTGGTATCGATATACTGCAGGATGCGTGTGGCCATAAAGGGATTGGGTTCAAGCCCTTTCTCCTGCTCAAAAAAGCGGTCAAATGCATGCTCGCGATTTTTATCATCAAATAAGGTCATAAGGCGTCAGTTTTTTCTGAAGATTGATTTTTGCCCTGTGTATCAGGGATTCCACTGATGAAAGACTGAGTTGCATGATACCGGCGATCTCTTTATACGAAATATCATCGAATTTGTGAAGGGTGAATGCGATTCGCTGATTTTCAGGTAAACGCCGGATCTCCCTGTATATGATTTCACGGGTCTCATTGCTTTCCATGGAATGGTTGAAAATGGAAGGTTCCTTCCCGGTAATCCGGGCAAAAATGTCCCTCCGTTTATTCCTTTGCACCCTGTTCAGGGATTTATTAACCGTAATGCGGTAAATCCAGGTCGATAAAGCAGCAGAACCCCTGAATTTTCCAATGGAATCGATAATTTCCATGAAAATTTCCTGAGAAAGATCTTCAGCTTCTTCCATATTCCCTAAAAAATAATAAGCGGTCTTGATCACCTGCTTCTGGTATTGATTCACCAGGTATTGGAAGGCATTGCGGTCACGCTGAAGGATTCCTTCAATCAATTCCGGATCGGTCATTCACAAACCAGTTTTATCATTAGACAAACCATTACCCGAAAACTTGCGTAACGCACAGAATATTATTCAAGAATCTGAATTTCCGAACTGATCTCCACCGATTTCTTCAAGGTTTCTGAAACCCCGCAATACCTTTCCTGGGAGAGGCTGACCGCTTTCTGAAGTTGCTCCATCGGCAGGTTGTTCCCCCTGAATTCATAGATCAGATGGATCTTTGTGAAATGTCTGGGATGATCCTCCGTGAGATTACCCTCCACCTTCACATTAAAATATGTGGGTTCAATGCGCATCTTCTTCAGGATAGCTATCACATCCATACCGGTACAACCACCCAGGGCAACCAGGAGGAAAGGTTTGGGGCGTGGACCCAGGTTGTGCCCGCCAACTTTTTCATCCGCATCCAGCATGATCTCAAAACCGTTGACATTCGTCTTAAATGCCAGGTCTGACGCCCATTGAACATCAATAACTTGTGTTGACATAGGATTGTTTTTTGTACAAAGATAAAAAAATTTAGTGATACTAAAGCGATTCAATCAGATATTAATTATCTTTGCCAAAATTTTTATTCCTGCATTCGTGCATTCTTGCATTCATGCATTCATAAATTAGCACATTAACCATGGACTATTTTTTCAGTAAAATGCTGAACGTCTCTTTTGAAGAGGCGATACATCTGGCAACAGAAGCCTTAAAAACAGAAGGTTTTGGCGTTATTTCAGATATCGATATTCAGGGAAAACTGAACGAGAAACTCGGTGTGAATTTCAAAAAGTACCGTATTCTCGGTGCCTGTAATCCCGGGTTCGCATACAAAGCGCTGCAGGCAGAGGATAAAATCGGGACCATGTTGCCCTGCAATATCACCTTAATTGAACAGGAAAATGGTTTGATCGAAATTTCAGCTGTCAATCCACTGGCTTCCATGATGGCCATTCATAATCCTGCCCTGGAACCGCTGGCATCAGAGGTTACGGAAAAGCTGAAAAGAGTGATTATGGCTTTGTAAGACTTCCGGTTTTTTCGAACAAGTATGAGTACTTCGTCTGGAGAAAGGGGATCTTTTTCCAGAGGCGATGACGGTTTCTTGAGCGATATTGACATCGCGGTGAAAACAGATAACGAATTCAGCTCTTTACGGACTGACCAATGGAATCATCAGTAAGCAACAATATTCCTACCTTGTTGCAGTCGTGATCGGCAGTGCTGTAATTTCCACAATAATTGCTAATTTTGCATTTCTGCCCAGACATCTGTTGAAAATTCTTTCAATGGATGAAGAAATCCTTCAGCTTGACAACGATATGAAGGATCCGGGTGAGAAAGAAAAGTAACTTACCACAAAAACTAAATATATGGAAATAGAACAAATTAATGCCATCGAAATCCTTGATTCAAGGGGTAATCCAACAGTTGAAGCAGTTCTGACCCTGGAAGACGGCACCATGTCGCGTGCCATGGTGCCCAGCGGAGCATCCACAGGCGAGCGTGAAGCTTGTGAGTTGCGTGATGGCGATAAAAAGCGTTATGGGGGTAAAGGCGTCCTCAAAGCGGTTGATAATGTCAACAACATTCTGGCTCCTGAACTGGAGGGCAAATTCTTCGTAAATCAGCGAGAACTCGATTATTACATGATCGGACTCGATGGTACGGACAATAAATCAAAACTCGGTGCCAACGCCATTCTGGCAGTTTCCATGGCTTATGCCAGGGCTGAAGCCGAAAGTGCCGGACTTCCTCTTTACCAATATCTTGGAGGAACCAATGCTCATGTACTGCCTGTTCCATGTATGAACGTCATCAATGGGGGAAAACATGCCGATAACAATGTTGATTTTCAGGAATTCATGATCGCACCCCATGGGGCAAAATCATTCACAGAATCAATCCGTATGGGAATGGAAGTATTTCATATGCTGAAATCGGTTCTGAAATCAAAAGGTCTTAGTACCGGAGTGGGTGATGAAGGTGGTTTTGCACCCGACCTGAAATCCAATGAAGAAGCCGTGGAAATGATTTTAGAAGCCATCATTAAAGCAGGATATCAACCAGGACAAGAAGTGAGCATTTGTCTTGACCCTGCTGCCAGCGAAATGTGGGAGGACGGACAATATAAATTCTTTAAAAGTTCACAAAAACTGGTGAGCAGCGATCATATGGTTAAATTATGGGAAAGCTGGGTTGCGCAATACCCTATCGTACTCCTCGAAGACGGTCTGGCTGAAAACGACTGGGCAGGATGGGAAAACCTGACCAGATCGATGGGTAACAAGATCGAGATCGTTGGCGATGATATCTTCTGCACCAACAAATCCATTCTTGCCAGAGGAATCAAACAGCATGTGGCTAATTCGGTGCTGATCAAACTGAACCAGATCGGGACCGTCACAGAAACCCTGGAAACTATTGAATTGGCATATCGCAACAATTATAACTGTTTTGTATCGCACCGCAGCGGCGAAACCGTGGATAGTTTCATCGCTGATCTTACGGTTGCAGTCAATGCCGGGCATCTGAAAACCGGCAGTGGATGCCGGGGTGAGCGGGTCGAGAAATTTAACCAGTTGATGCGTATCGAACACGAAATGGGTGATAATTCAAAATTTGCAGGCATAGCCGCCTTTAAAAACAGATAAAATAAGGTTCAATTTTCTGGTCTTCTGCGAAATTTTTTAATCAAAGATTGAAAGAATATAGTGATTTCGCGGATTTCAATTACTTTTATTGCCGCATCCGGGTCCATTGCCATAATGGCGACCCTGACCGCAATAGTTGCCATTTCCCTGCCCATGCCTGTGTTGTAAACCCTGGCAACAGCAGTTTCTTTTTCCTTTTCCAAGTCCTTTGCCTGAGTTAGACCGGTTATCGCAAACCCCATCCCCGTTTTTATCTACAAAGTTAGCGCCTTTAACGGTTTTTCCGCGGGCTTCAAAATTATCGCAAACCCCATTTTTATTGGCATCAACGAATTTTCCCTGAGTATTGGAAACGGTCATAGTGGCTTTTTGAACATCTTGTGTCTTTGCTGTTTTCTGAGAAAATGTCAGATTGGCAATAAATACCATTGCAGCAAAAGTTAATAGCATTCTGCATAAAGTTTTCATGTTCTTTTCTTTTTAGGTTTAGGATTTGTTTTAATACTTAGACAACCAAATCCCGATAAACTTGCGGTCTCTATTTTTGCTGTGCCTTTCTGAAAGCATTCCCAAGTCTTTCCAGGCCTGCTGAACAGTCGCGGTGGGGCAGGCAGGCTTCGATGAGCACGAGTTTATCTTTAGCAGCGATAGCAGTCTTCATGGCATGATCAAGTCCTTCCTCGTTGGTTACGCGTATACCTGTGGCAAACGATCCATCATCAAAGATCCCGGGTAATTCCGCGTATTTCCACATCCTGATATCGTTATAGGCGCCATCTTTATGGAGGCGGCGTTCGATCAGGTAGCCATCATTATTGATGATTATGATCAGGGCTGGACAGTGTTGTTTGGCCAGGGTGGAAACCTCCTGGGCGGTCATCTGGAAGGCGCCATCGCCCGAGAGTATCAGCGTCCGTTTCGAGGGACGGGCCAGGGAAACGCCCAGGGCAGCCGGAGTACAGTAGCCGATGGAACAATAATAGGCCTGAACGATGAAGTTTTCTGCCTCTTCGATATGGAATTCAGGGGCCGCGCAGAAGGCATCGCCAGGCTCGGCCAGGAGAATCATCTGGTCGTTCAGATAGAAATTAAGACATTCATAGAGTCGCGGGGCAGTGAGGATACATGATGGCTGGGGAATAAAGGTTTGCCGGGGACGGTAGGATTCAGCAGGATGCGAAGCAAGGTAGGAGCGGGGATGCACCAAAAGCGTTAATTCGCGCATAAAATCGCCCAGTTGTATCTGGTGATAATAATGGCTGCCAATACGGACTTGTCCACTGCCTACGCTGATCATCCGGCGGTTGTCGAGGTTCATGCTGAACAGGCCGGTATCCAGGTCTGTCATCCATACACCGAGGGACAACAGGCAGTCGGAATCTTCCACCTGGCGGCGAAGCGCCTCTTTGCTCCAGCCCCCCTGGTACATCCCGGTAAACTGAGGATGAAGTTCGGGCAAGACCGATTTGCTGCTCAGCATGGTGGCAAAGGGGACTTCCGTGGTTTCAACCAGATGGAGCGCTTCATTCGCGAGCCCGAAGCGGAGTAATTCAACGCCGGCCAGGATAATGGGATGAGCCGATTTATTAAACATTTCCGCAGCCTCTGCTACACATTCAGCTAAACTTTCCGGGTCAGAGATGAGCGGTGTGGCCTTGATCATTTCACCGGGGGCGCGGCATGGAGCATGGGTGATGTCGGCGGGAAGTTCCAGATAGCCGGGCAATTTTCTGGCGATGCAGTTACTGATCACCCGGTCGATTTCATCAGGAGCAGTATGGGGATCAGAAAGGAGGGCTGAATCGGCAGTAATCTTTTTGAAGATGTCAAGTTGCAGATAATAATTTGATACCAGGTGATGGACCATGGCACCCGATTCCCTGCGCCGTGCCGGGGGAGCCGCATTGATGATGATCACCGGCACTTGCTCGGCAAAGGCTCCGGCAACGGCATTGATAATACTCAGTCCACCAACGCCGTATGTAACAACTGCAGCACCGGCTCCGTTCAGGCGGGCATAACCGTCGGCTGCGTAACCGGCATTCAGTTCATTGCAATTTCCCACCCATTGAATGGGACTTTCCATCACCTCGTCCAGGAAGTCAAGGCTGTAATCACCTGGTACCCCGAAGAGATGTTTAATCCCGATCTCCTGCAAACGATGCAGGAGGTAACGTGAAACGGTGTAATGCTCATACATAATTTGTGGTTTTTCATGGTAAAATACTGATCAATAACAAACTTAAATAATAATTGTGAATAAATAGATATTCTTCTAATTTAAATAGTGATACTAAGGCGATTTAATTAATTTATTTTTTTTATCTTTGCATTAAAAACACCGGTTTTATATCAAATACTGGCAGTTCAAATTTAGAATCTTACATCCATGAGTGAATTTGATCAAAAAGCTGCGGGTTGGGATGCCAATCCGATGCATCTTGAGCGCTCGCAGGCCATTGCAGCTAAATTACTGGAGATGATACCCGCTAGGGAAGATATGTCTGCCCTCGAGTTTGGAGCAGGCACCGGGCTTTTAAGTCTTGAACTCAAAGAAAAATTTTCGGAAATCACTTTGCTGGATAATTCGAAGGAAATGGTAAGGATCATGAATGAAAAGATCATTTCTCAGGGAATCTGTCATATGGAAGCCCATGTTCTTGATCTGGAGAAAGAAGATTTTTCGGGACAATATGACATCCTATATACCCAGATGGTTTTTCATCATGTTGCTGATATTGAAACCATGCTGAAAAAATTTCATGGGCTGCTCAAGTCGGGTGGATACCTGGCCATTGCTGATCTTTATCCGGAGGATGGTTCTTTTCATGACGCCTCCTTTACCGGTCACCAGGGGTTTAATCCGGAAACCATAGCGGAAAAGCTTGTCGGAAAAGGTTTTGCCAATGTAAGGCACCAGCCATGTTTTGTGATTAAAAAAACAGGGGAAGGTGGAATTGTCAGGGAATACCCGGTATTTTTATTGGTAGCCAGATCAAGGAAAACCTGAACCTATCAGAGTTATTGATATGATCAGGAGGTTATTTAACCTTTTATCCGAATTTGCTGATTTTTTCAAGTTTATCGATTCCAAGGAGTTCAATGGAGCGGCCTTTTAAACTGATCAGGCCATCGGCCACAAAGTGGTTTAACTGTTTCGTCACACTTTCCCGGCTGGATCCGATGAGACCGGCTATTTCATTCCTGTTCAGGGGAAGTTCGTAATGATTGCTTTCGAAAATATTCCGGGAAAAATACAGTAGGGTATCGGCAATTTTTCCGCTTAATTGCTTCTGCTGCTTATTTACCAGTTGGTGATAATTATTCAGGCTTTCCCTGCATACGGTGGCCAGAATCTCATAAGAGAATTTTCCATTCTCCAGGATCATCTGTTTATATACATTCACATCAATAAAGCAAACGGTAACATTGGTTAATGCCGTATAGGAATACTGGTTGATCCTGTCTCCGAACAGGGAAGGCAATCCAAGATAAGCATGGCTTTTAATGATCTGCATGATGTGTTCCTGTCCTCTTTCATTCTTTTTTGACTCTTTAACCAGCCCGGTTCTTAAATAAATAATATGGGAAGTGAAAGACCCTTCTTTCAGGACAGTTTCATTGCGGACAAATGCGGCTTCACAGCAATTATTGCTAAGAACGTTTAATTCCTCATTATTTAATACCAGTGATGCGCAGGATTTTTCGCTGCAACAACTGCATTTTAAGGTCGGTTCTGGGATGGTATCGTTGCTTTTCATCGCTAGTCAAAATTTTTGTGATCTATCTCACATTTGAAATTGGGATGATTCAATGCACATAATCATCCTTGGTCATATGGATGCAGTACTTTTATGTGAAATTCTATATATGAAAAAGCTGCTTGTTTTGTTCAGTGTTTTATCTCTTATTTTATTTGTAGATTATATTGTCATAGCAGTTATTGGATGCTTTGCAAATGTTTGTGGCGCTAAGGAAGGGTTTTATTGTGGCATGTTTTGTTACATTGCATTGGCGGTGGTCACGACTTCCATTTTTCTCTCCCTGTATTTTTGGTCACATAATAAGGTAAAACTGCAAGGTTAAACCACTTCTACTTTTCGTTGACCTTCTCCCTACTCAATTTTTTAGTGCAGAAAAACCAGTCGTAACAGGTTACATCAGGGTCTTTTGATTCCATGCGGTCTTTCGCGGTGCCACATGATCCTGCGGTAGGAACGATAACATCATCTCCGGGACGCCAGTCAGCAGGGGTAGCTACCTGGAATTTATCGGCAGTTTGCATGGCAATTAATGCACGTTTCAGTTCATCGAAATTTCTTCCCATTGAGAGGGGGTAATAAATAATGGCCCTGATTATTCCTTTCGGATCGATAAAGAATACTGCCCTAACCGCTTTTGTATTGCTTTCTCCCGGCTGTATCATGCCATATTTCTTAGCCACTTCCATGGTGATGTCCTCGATCAGCGGGAAGTTCACCTCAACATTTTTCATGCCTTTATATTCAATCTTCTCCTTGATGGTGCGGAGCCACGCAATATGGCTGTAAAGTCCGTCAACCGACAAACCGACGAGCATGCAATTAAGTGATTTAAACTCTTCCTGCATGGATGCGAAGGTCATGAATTCTGAGGTGCAGACCGGAGTAAAGTCGGCAGGATGGCTGAACAGGATGACCCATTGTCCCTGATAGTCGGCTGGAAAATTGATATTGCCTTGTGTAGTCACAGCGCTGAAGGCCGGCGCTGAATCGCCTATTCTTGGCATTGCAATGACTTGATTTGTTTCCATTTTCTTGTTTTTAGTTAGTGGGATAAATATGAATTAACAAAAATAATGAACAAAAGTTCATAATACAAGTGTTATTTTCTATTTAGGATTTTTTAGATGTGGCGCTGAATTTTCCGGTCAACTTTCAGTTTTATCATCTCAGTATCTTCACAGCAATCATACTCTGCTTGTAGTGTGGTATGGGAAATCTGGAAATGCTTGGCCAGGAGATGCCGGATTTCTTCCATCAGGATGTTGGATTCGCTCACCTTCATGTCTTTTTCTACTTCAATATGGGCTTCAAAAAGGACGTCTTGGTCCTGTAATTGCCAGCAGTGAACATGATGTAAATTCCTGACCAGGGGGTGTTTTTCAATAACTTCCCTGATTTCGTCAAGATTTAGTCTGGATGGGGTGCTCTGCATGAGGATATCAATTGACTCACGAAGAATTTTATAGGCTTGAATGATGATAACTATGCTGATGATAAGGGTCATGACAGGATCTATCCAAAGGATTTGGGTGAAATAAATCAGGGCAGCGCCTGCTATGACGGCAATAGATGAAAGGGTGTCACCCAATAAATGAAGGTAAGCGGCTTTGACATTCAGGCTGTGTTTGGAATCCCTGCGCAGGAATAACATGGAAATCAGGTTGGCCAATAAACCTGCCAGGGCTATAATAAACATGATTCCCGATTTGACCGGTTCAGGGTGAAGAACCCTCAAGACGGCTTCATAGATAAGGTAGATGGAAATCGCAGTTAATACAGAGGCATTTATAAAAGCGGAAAGGATTTCAAAGCGTTTATATCCGAAGGTACGTCTGGTGTCCGGTTTCCTTCTGCCGACTTTATTGGCTGTCCAGGCAAGGATCAGTGCCATGGTATCACTCAGGTTATGGATGGCATCGGAAATCAATGCCAGGCTGTTGGAAAAAATACCACCAGCAATCTCTGCAATGGTAATCAAACCATTGAGTAAAATGCTTATGATTAACCGACCCGAAGGGTTATTATGAGGTGAATGATCATTCATTCTGGCCTTGTTTGTTCATCCGGTTTTGAGTCGTCCCGGTTTTTCAGGTTGCCCCAAATTTACTCCGTTTTTTCCCAGGTATTTACCGGCAGGTGAATAATTTACTCCAAGTTTGCGTAAAAGTGGTTCAACATCCACCTGGTGAAGCTGCAATCCCAGATCCCATGGATTATATCCAAGAACCAATCCCGCGAGTTCTTCATAGGTCAACACCGGAAATCCGTATCCTTCTGTGTCGTATGTTTTACATTCAGTTTCACTGATGACATATTGCCAGCGATCGAGGAAAAATGTACAGCCCGGGCAATTGGCAATGATCAGATCCGGATGGTAAGGCTGCATGGATTCAAATTTTTTTCTGGAATTTGACAATGAATACCCCCTGTTTTCTTTAATCAGGTATTGCCTGAACCCAAATCCACAGCAGTGCCTGCGTTCAGGGTAATCAACCTGCTGACCGCCCCAGCTGTCGATCAGGCCGGCAAGGACATACGGATATTCGGCTCCTCCGATCCCTTTCGAGGGAAAAATTTTAGCATAATGACATCCGATATGGTCTACAATTTTCAAAGCATCTCCCGTGAGATGGTTTTTCAATGTAAGCCTTGCTTTCTCAGCTATTTCATTTCTGAATTTATAGATGATATCGCTGGTATGCACAAGGTTGGCTGGAATTTTGAAGGTTTTCCCGGTGGCCTTGAACAGTGCATCCCGTGTTTTTTTTTCCTCCTCTGGAAAGTTTCTCCAGGTTTCCAGTACTTCTGTATAAATGCCGAAGGAGGTGACACAGGAGCAAACGAAATTCTCATATCCGGCTTCGGTCATCAGGGCAAATTGCCGGGCAACTACCGTCATGGTTGTTTCAAAGGGGAGGATCCCTGAATGATAGGCAATACCGGTGCAAGTGGTTTGTTCCGGGTCGTCGAAAATATCCTTCCCTAGTTCTTCGCGCAGGATTTTCAGAAAAATGGTCTCAGAAGCGGGAAAAAAGTTTTGCCGGATGCAGGAGCGTGCGAAATAATAATGATCGTCGGCAATTTCTTTTTGATAGTTCAGCCATTGCTGATTTTTATTTTTCATCTGAAACTCCTTTCCGGCAAGCACTTTCGATTTGTTCAAAACGTTTTATTGCACCTGTTTCGATAAAAATAGCCTGAAGATCGGCCAGGGATTGATCAGATATCTTTCTCAGGGTGCCAGCACCCTTCTGATTATAATTGGAGCCTAAACGATCAAGGATGGCTATCCTGTTCTCCCTGTACCATTCCCATACCGGTCCCTGCTCCGGGTAATGATCAGTATCAATTTCATCAATATACACGCAATACCCGTACTTTAGCATATGTTCGCCCAATGTTCTTTTCAGGTGAAGTTGAAATCTTCCCTGCTCAGAATCTGCAAACACACCTGTTTTTATAGATAAAGCACGGAGCGACTGAATGAGATACCCGGGTGTATTTCCCCTGGGACAGCGGGTTTTACAGGAAAGACATTCTCCGCAACGCCAGATGGTATCACCTTTTAATAAATCCAGTAACAGCGATTCATCTCTTCTTTGGACCGTTTCGACCAAGGTTCTCGGGTCGTAGTCGGAAAACTGGGCAGCAGGACAAATGGCCGTGCAGGTACCACAACTGATGCAGGCATTCAGTCCTTCCTGAAAACGTATGTCGGTTGATAATTGTTCGAATAATGATTTCATTTTATACCTGTTAAAAGCATGATCAGCCCCAATGATATACCAATGCCAAGATTCACAGATTTTATCAAAAGAGAATCTTTAACAGAATATGAAAGCATGGGCAACATGCCATGTCCATCCTGAACAAAGGCACTGGTGAATAAAACCGGGAAAGGGACCAATCCGGCGGCATAAAGGCTGATAAATACCATATGAGGTCCCGATTCAGGGATAAGACCCATCAAGGCTGCAATAAAGAGGAGTACCATGGGATATTGCGTGGAAAATGAATCCAGATGGAAAAACTGAATTCCGAATTCGACAAATAGCATGGCGCCAAATGTCCATAACATTGTTTTCCATAGGTGTTTTTTAATAATATGAGTCCAGACATGTTCTTTCATATAGTGAACAAATCCTCTTTCCCTGGGGTGCACTTTCTGGTCTTTACAGTCAATACAAGGTTTAAACCCGGTTTTTTTAATCAACATGTCGGTGGTCCAGCCAACCAGAATTCCAATTATAAAAAGGATAAGGATCAGTATTAGTGCCGTTTTCGGGAAGAGGGAAAGCATAACAAAGGCTTCATCTCCCGAGGCAGCGGCCATTGCTCCGGTGAGGGCTCCTAAACTGATCAGGCCATGGACATATAAAGAAACATTGGTAAAGGCTCCGAAACAACCAGGCAGCGCTCCAATCGAGGAAGATAAAACATATTGCTTAAACCGGCTTCCTTTTTGAAGAAACCTGGTAATATTTCCATTCGTCCAAACATTAAGCAAATCAACCAGAACCATCATGACAAAAACAATCAGGGTGATCTTCAGTGTTTCCAGAACGACTTTTATCAGGATAGGGGTTAAATCATCCATGAACATTTAACGGGTATAATAATCATTAGAACTCAATTCCTTTTCTGGCAATAATCCCTTGCTTATAATAATGTTTAATTTCTGTCATATCGGTTACCAGGTCGGCCATTTCTATCAGTTCAGGGCTTGCATATCGGCCGGTGACAATGACTTCCATAAATTCGGGTCTTCCTTTCAGAACCTCCATTAATTCTTCAACGGAGAATAATTGATAAAAAACAGCGATGCAGGCCTCATCTAAGATAATCAAATCATAATTCCCTGTGGCCATTATCTCCGATACTTTTTGTAAGCCCAGGCGTGCGGCAACAATATCCTCTTCCGTGGGTTCATTGATGATAAAACAATCACGTCCGAATTGTTGTACATGAATTTCAGGGATAAATTTATGGATAGCATCAATTTCCGAATAGGGCATTCCTTTAACAAACTGGGCAAAGAATACCTTTTTACCGGCCCCTGCTGCTCTCAGAGCCAGTCCTAAAGCAGCAGTCGTTTTACCTTTTCCGTTTCCGGTATATACTTGCAGATATCCTTTCATTCAATCCGGCTTGAATAACAATAAAGAATTTTCCGTCTGGGATTGAGGTGAATTATATAAATGACCAAAAATAATTTTTCACAAAAATAATGAACATTTGTTCATTAGTGTTTTTTTTATTTCTATGAAAAATTTGCCGGAGAACAATGTGACAAATATCACATTTATTTGCGAAATACACCACAAGACGACAGTCTATACATTACAATAACACTTTTATTTTTGTAAGCATAAATCTAACTATATTAATATATAAAATATCAATTTCATGAATGATAATTTTGAACAACAATTATCTGATCTTCAAAAGCGTATTGGAAAGCTTGAAGCTGGAACAAAGGACCAGGTTTCCATGGTCGTATTCTCAGGCGACATGGACAAGATTCTGGCTGCCTTGATAATAGCAACCGGAGCTGCGGCCTATGATATGAAAGTTAAATTGTTTTTTACTTTCTGGGCTATATCTTCATTGAGGGATCCCCTGAAGAGCGGGAAAGGGAAGAATTTAATGGAGAAAATGTTTGGTATAATGCTCCCTAAAGGAAGCAGGAAAGTTAAACTTTCAAATATGAACATGTGGGGAATGGGAACATTAATGATCAAAGGGATCATGAAGAAACATAAGGTTGCATCTCTGGAAGAGATGTTTAAAACGGCCGCAGAACTTGGAGTTGAAATCAATATCTGTGAGATGTCGATGAATCTGATGGGATTTAAAAAAGAAGAAATGATTGATTACCCGGAAATGACAATTTGTGGAGTGGGAACATTTTTATCTGATGCACAGGAAAGCAAAATTCAATTATTCATATAATATAAGGAGAATACATAATGAGCTTAGAAGAATTAAAAAATCTAAAATCGAATAAAATTGTTGATGCACGTGGTACTGCCTGTCCTGGACCATTATTGGCTGCCAAGAAAGCCATTGGGGAAATAGAATCCGGTGAAATTATGGAGATTTATTCTGCTGATGAAGGTACAAAAATAGATATTCCCAGATGGTGCCAGAAGATGAGTCATGAATACCTTGGTATTGTTGAAGAAGATAGTTACTCCCGACTGTTTCTTAAGAAAGCATAATTTTTCCTCACCCGGATACCTCCATTATTTTTTCCTTGTTCATTTATAAAATGAAGCAGAAGGTTGATCGCTAAAACTTTCCCGGGTGAGGTATTTATAATTAAAAACATGAATTTAGCCCAAAGATCACCTAAGATTCTGGTTTTCTCTACCGAAAAGATTTCTGATCCGGGTATTGACCAGGCCGGTTTGCGTAAAATTCATTATTCGCCATCGGTATATGTAATCAGCCTTCCCTGTTCATCGGGGATAAAACCAAGGTGGATACTACGTGCTTTTGAGCAGGGTTTCGATGGCGTTTTTATTGCAGCTGATGGACATGAATGTTCCTTCAGCTCCCGCTGTCCGGAATTGACCAACAATATCATCACAGAAGCACAGAAACAGATGAAGGAGAAGGGGATAAGCCCCAAGCGTATCCGAATGGCTGCGCTGTGTTCCGTTTGTGCAGAATCGTTTGCAAGTCACATGGCCAATTTCAGTAAAATTTTAGCTGAGCTCTCATGAACAATCAGGAAAAAAAATTTGATGTACTGGTGATCGGTGGTGGTATTGCCGGCCAGGAGGCCGCATTAACGCTGGCCAATATGGACTACCAGGTTTTATTGGTAGAGAAAGACCTGTCGATAGGAGGTAAGATGATACAATTAAGCAAGGTTTTTCCTACACTGGACTGTGCCGCCTGTATCACGACTCCGAAAATGTCTGAAACAGCCAGACATTCCAATATTACCCTGATGATGGGTAGTGACCTGGATAACATTACCAGAAATGACAAAGGCTTTCATTTGGAAATTACAAAACATCCCAGATACGTCAAACCAGAGTCATGCACGGGTTGTCAGGAGTGTGAATTGGCCTGTCCTGAAGTTCGCTCTGATGAATACAATCATCACCTGGCAGGCCGGAAAGTGGCTTATATCCCATTCAGTCTCGCGAGTCCCCGCATTGCATTCATTGATCGGCAGGATACTTCTGCCCCCTGCATTGCTGCCTGTCCCGGTGGCGTTAAACCGTATGGATATATTTCTCTCGTTAGAAACGGCCAATATGAAGAAGCTTTTCACCTTCATATGGAGGATATTCCGATACCCGGCAGCCTTGGCCGTGCGTGTTATGCTCCCTGCCAGGGAGAATGTACACGGGCAAGCCTTGAAGCTCCTGTGGATATCCGCAGGATAAAAAGATTTTTTACAGAAAATTATTATACTAAATATCCGGCAGCATCTAGAAAAAGCATTGAAAAAACAAGCGAAAAAAAAATTGCTATTGTAGGTTCTGGTCCGGCAGGACTTACTGCAGCATATCATCTCGCGCTGAACGGCCACCAGGTAAAAATTTATGAAGCCGCTCCGGAAGCTGGAGGAATGTTGAAGCTGACCCTCCCTGAATATCGTCTGCCTAACACCGTGGTCGATCGGGATATTGAAAATATTACTGCTCTTGGTGTTGAAATCGCATGCAATCACCCGGTTGAACATTTAAAGGAATTAAAAGAATCAGGTTTTGATGCGATTTTTATTGCAGTCGGAACGCATCAGACCAGCAAGCTGAATATCCCCGGAAGCGAAATGAAGGGGGTAGTTTCTTGTCTTGATTTCCTGAGAGATTCAAAAATCGGTACAAAAATCAATCTGAAGGGAAAGAAAGTAATGGTTATTGGCGGTGGGAATACTGCCATGGATTCGGCCCGTACTGCCATGAGACTGGGGACTGTAAAAGTATCCATTATTTATCGCAGAAGCCGGGAAGAGATGCCGGCATGGAAAGAAGAGATCAGGGAAGCAGAAGATGAAGGTGTTGTTTTTCAGCTGCTTAGAAATCCAATAAGTTTTTCCGGAACAGATGGAAAGATCAGCCAGGCAGTAATGATCAAGATGAAATTAGGTGAACCGGATGCCAGTGGCAGGAAAAAACCGGTGGAAGTTAAAGGTTCGGAATATACCGAAGATGTTGATCTGGTGATTGAGGCTATCGGTTTATACCCAACCACTTCTCCATTCAAAAAGGAATTGGATCTGGAAAAAGATGGCCGGATAAAAGTCGATTCCAATACGATGCAATGTTCCTTTTCCTGGCTTTTTGCCGGTGGTGATTCGGTTAGCGGTTCAAGTACGATCATAGAAGCAGCAGGTCAGGGTAAAAGAGCAGCGTATTATATAGATAAATATTTGCAGGGACTTGACCTGGGTAATTATGAATTCGGAGATAAGCTTCCGGCAATCGATAAAAATACTATTTTATCCAGGCCCGGTATTTTACATCAGCCAGCTTTGAGTGACAAAGTCAGGCCTGTTGCAGAAAGGATCCAGGATTTCGAAGAAGTAGAGTTGACTTTCACAGAGGAAGAAGTTCACCAGAGTACGTTACGCTGCCTTGATTGCAGCAATTGCCGGGAGTGTCATCAATGTATTTCCGCCTGTCCAGCTTTTGCTATAGATTTCTCACAGAAAACAGAAAAAGTCAAAGCTCATGTGGGCGCTGTAATTATTGCATCAGGATTCCAGCTTTTCAAACCTGAACATAAGCCACAATATAATTCTATAAGATTTGCCAATGTAATTGATTCCCTGCAGATGGACAGGATCATTGCTCCTACGCGTCCTTATAATAATGTTCTGCGTCCCGGCGATGGCAAGGCACCCGGGAATATTGCCTATATTTTATGTACCGGATCGCGTGACAGTAGTCTCGAGAATTTCCGAAGCTGCAACCTAGCCGCGGTTAACAATCCCATCTGCTCACAGATATGCTGCATGTACTCGATCAAACAGGCACAATTACTGATGGGGGCGCTACCCATGGCTGATATCTCCATCTATTATATTGATATCCGTGCCTTCGGTAAAGGATATGAGGAATTTTATCAGCAGTCGAAATCCATGGGGATTAACTTTATTAAGGGAAAAGTCTCCAGCATCAACGAGAAGGAGAATCACAGCGGAGATCTGGCACTTCGAGTGGAAAATATTGAAACCGGTAAAGTGAAAGAATTCACCCATGACCTGGTGGTTCTTTCTGTGGGGGTTTTACCTGATAATGGTGTGATGCGTTCCTTTAAAAGCGAGTCGCCGCTTTTAGATGAATTCCGCTATATCAAACAACCGGAATTGATGCTAAATCCAAGCAGGACCAGCATGAAAGGTGTATTTGTTGCAGGCACGGCAGCCGCTCCCATGGATATTCCTGATTCCATTTTATCTGCGGGAGCAGCAGCATCTGAAGTAGCAGCTTATTTAAGTGGGAATGGGGTGTAAGGAGAAATGAACCAACAGATTATGGAAGATAAAACCAAAAAACAAAGGATAGGGGTCTATATCTGCCACTGTGGCGGAAATATTTCCGATTATGTGGATGTTGAGCAACTGCGTGATATAGCCGGAGATGAAGAAGGTGTGGTCGTTTCCAAGAACGTCATGTTCGCTTGTGCAGACTCCAACCAGAAGGAAATGGTGAAGGATATACAGGCGCAGAAACTTGACGGAATCGTGGTAGCATCCTGTTCTCCTAAACTTCACCTTCATACTTTCAGGGGAGTGACTGAACGGGCCGGATTAAATCCGTACAACTATGTTCAGGTAAATGTTCGAGAACAATGTTCATGGGCGCACTCCGATCATCCGGATCAGGCATCTTATAAGGCAGCCGGGCTGATCAGGGCGGGAATCAGACGAGTGGCTCATTCAGAGGCACTCGAAAATATTAAAATCACTGCTCATAAAACTGTGCTTATCATAGGGGCAGGAGTTGCCGGCTTGCGTGCAGCCATCGATCTTGGCAGGATGGGAAATCAGGTTTACCTGATAGAGAAAGAAGACCAGGTTGGAGGAAGTCTTGCGGGAAAAGGTCAATTATTCCCGATCAATGAAGAAGGACAGAAATTGATCGATACCCTTCTCGAAACAATACGTAAACAAGCCAATATTACCTTGTTCACTTCAGCTCAGGTAGTAAAAGTGAGTGGCAGCCTGGGAAATTTCAAGATAGATGTAAATGTAAAGGGCGTGAAGGAAGAAGTATTAAATCTTACTGCAGGTGCTATTCTGGTGACCACCGGATATGAATCCTATCAGCCATTGGAAAAAGAATATGGCTTTGGAACCAGCCCCAGTATACTTACTATCAATGATTTTGACAAGTTGGTCAAATCTTCTCATGGAAACTTGAAAATTGATGGAAAAGTCGTTCGTTCTGTTGCCTATATTTATTGTGTAGGAATGCGTCAGACCAAGGGTGAAAATAAATACTGCTCCAGGGTTTGCTGTACTGCTGCCATCCATTCTTCCATCAGCATGCATGAAAAATTCAACGGAATCAAAGCATTTCATCTGTATCGTGATATCAGGACTTATGGCAAGCAGGAAATCCTCTTTGAAAAATCATCCAGGCTTGGCGATATTTACCTGATGTACCAGGAGAAAGATCCTCCCCAGGCGACAGCAGAACAAGGAGGTGTGCGGATAAAGATCAGGGATTACCTGACCGAAAAGAAGGAAATGGATATCCTGGTAGATCTGCTTATTCTGGTTAATGGTATGATTCCCAGATCTGATAGCTCTGATGTGGCCGGAAAATTAAAAATTCCCATGGGCAACGATAGATTCTTTAATGAGATTCATCCTAAGCTCCGGCCTGTTGAGACAGTCATCAATGGCATTTTCCTGGGAGGATCATGCCAGGGACCGAAGAACATCTCAGAGTCAGTTCAGTCTTCCTTATCAGCAGCAGCCAAAATTAACGCAATCATCCGGAAAGGAACCCTCGAATTAGAACCCATCATTGCAAGGATTGATGCCGAAAGTTGCAATTATTGCGGGAAATGCCAGGATGTATGTGAATTTGATGCCATCTTTCAGATGGAAACCAATGGCAAAGTTGTGGCTTCGGTCAATGAAGCCGTTTGCAAGGGTTGTGGAATGTGTACCCCCGTTTGTCCGATAGATGCCATCGATCTTGCTCAGTTTACCAATGATGAAATTGAAGGCATGATTGATGGATTTATGAAAGCGGTCGATCTGAAGAGTAAAGGTGAAAACGGTACAGAATCAGAGATGGAATCAGGGCATGGAATGAAAGACTTTCCATCTATATGGCGTTCTATCATAGATACCTTAAAAGATAATGAGCCCAGGACGATACGCCAGGTTGCAGAAGCAATTTCAATTCCGGCAGAACTGGTGACCTGGCATATGATGACCATGAACAAATATTTCCTACTTGAACCTGCCGGAATGGATGATAATGACGAGTATTATCGCTATCAACTCAAAAAATAAATCCTGATGTCAATGATTGACCCATTTTTTGCCGATGAGATCCGGAAATACGGAGCCGGGGATTTTAATGCTTGCTATAACTGTGGAAATTGTACGGCGATCTGCTCTCTTTCTGATGAAAAAAATTCTTTCCCAAGGAAAACATTAAGATATAGTCTTTTAGGGCTGAAAGATGAGCTTGAATCTTCGGTTGATCCCTGGTTATGCTATTACTGTGGGGAATGTACCGAGACCTGTCCGCGGAATGCCGATCCCGGGCAGCTGATGATGGCTATGCGCAGGTACCTGACAGGATCCTATGATTGGACGGGTTTGTCGAAAAAATTCTATACATCAAAAATCTGGGAGTTAGGAGCGATTGCTTTTCTTTCGCTGCTGATCCTTTTCCTGTTTATTTTTTTTCATGGTCCCATGACTGAAGCGTTGACTGAACAGGGAGGCGTGAAGTTGAATACGTTTGCCCCATGGCAGATCATCGAGATGGGAGATTGGATCATGGCAGGGCTATTATCCTTTTTTTTATTGTCGAATGTTTTTAATATGTACCGGAAGATTGTGTTAAGCCAGAAAGATTTAGTGATTCCTTATAAATTGTATTTCACTGAATTTGGAAAATTGGTTTTTCATTTTGCTTCTCAATGGAGACTTGTTGAGTGTGAAACGGAGAAGATATCATTTTATGAGAAAGTAAAAAGTGGGAAACTGAATTATTGGATCATCCATTTTTTACTGATGTCGAGTTACGTTATGCTGTTTACGATGATCGTGGGTTTCCTGGGGTGGTTCCAGACCGATACAATCCATGCCTGGTGGCACCCACAAAGGCTTTTAGGATATTATACAACTTTCGGACTCGTATTTGGGGTTGTTTATTTCTCTGTGCTTCGTATGAAAAAAGAGAATGAGAAGTCGAAAGTTTCACATTATACTGACTGGACTTTTCTGATCCTGCTTTTCCTGACAGCCCTTACCGGAATTCTGGTTCATATTTTCAGGGTAAACGGGATGGTCATGGCCACCTATTACATTTATGTCATCCACCTGATGATCCTGTTTCCCATGTTGATGATCGAAGTTCCCTTTTCGAAATGGTCGCATCTGGCTTATCGTCCCTTTGCTATTTATTTTTCCAACCTGATCCAGTCAGCCAAAAGCGTTAAGAAATAATAGCTTCGGCGATTTTCTCAAATGCTTTGACAACAGTGTTATTGCGCTGACTGAAAACACTCTTGCCCTGTTCGGCAGCTTCACCGACTTCCATGACCAGTGGAATTTGACCCAGTAATTTGGTGTTGAATTCTTTGGCCATTTTCAGACCGCCTCCCTGACCGAAAATGAAATACTGTTCTTCCGGATGCTTTTCCGGGCTAAACCACGACATGTTCTCTATGATGCCCAGAACCGGCACTTTCAGATCCGGATTGAGAAACATAGAAGCAGCTTTACGGGCATCATTTACGGCAATTTCCTGGGGAGTGGTCACCATAATGGCACCGGTAAGATTCAGTTTTTGAACCGTTGTAAGCTGGATATCGCCAGTTCCCGGAGGGAAGTCGATAATCATATAATCGATATCTCCCCATTGGGTATTCTCGAATAATTGCATGATGGCATTGGAGGCCATAGGACCTCTCCAGATCAAGGATTGATGAGGTGCTACAAAGAACCCGATCGACATGATCTTCACTCCAAACTTTTCAATGGGGTACATCATTTCTTTGTCGCCAATGGCACTTACATCCGGCCTGGCATCTTCAATACCGAACATTTTCGGAATAGATGGTCCATAAATATCAGCATCCACCAGGGCTGTTTTAAATCCGTTCCGGGCCAGGGCGATAGCCAGGTTGGCTGCTACCGTAGATTTACCTACACCCCCTTTGCCGGAGGCAATAACGATAATGTTTTTTACCCCTTCCATGGGGATTTTTTCAAAAAGTTGACTCATGATCATTTAGTTTTGTATGTAACTCCAGATTTGTCTAATTATTTTACTGATTTCCTGTTCCGGTGCCCATTCTATGATGGTCATCCCTTGAACCATGGCTTCTACCACTTGCTTATCAAATGGCAGATATCCAATAACAGGAATTTCCTGTTCTTTACACCATAAATCGATGGTATTGCTCAACGCATGATTTAAATCGAATTTATTAATAATGACCCGGGATTTCAAGCTAAATTTCTGAACGACTGCATAGGTTCTTTGCATGTCGTGTAACCCGGATATTGTTGGTTCCGTCACGATGATCACCTGATCAACGCCAGTAATGGTTGAAATGACCGGGCATCCGATGCCCGGGGGGCCATCAAGGATTATGGTATTCAACTGATTTTCTTTGGCTATCTTTTTCGCTTTTTCACGGACCATATTTACCAGTTTCCCGGAATTTTCTTCACCAGGAGCAAGACGACCATAAACCATTTTTCCATTTCGGAAGGAACCGGAATATAAACGGCTTTGATCATTCTGTATCATGTTTATGGCATTTTGCGGACAAATACGGGAGCAAAGAAAACAACCATCGCAGGCAGTCGGCGAAATAGTAATTCTTTCCTGGATCCGGGAAATAGCATCAAAACGACAATATTCAAGACAAATTCCGCAATTGTTGCATTTCGTGCCATCAAGTTTTGCTTTGTGTCCCCCGATATAAACTATTTCTTCTTCATGGGTCGGGTTAAACAGCAGGTAAAGATTGGCCGCATCCACATCACAATCTGCAATCATCACGCATTCACTTAAAGTTGCCAATGCTGCGCTGATACTTGATTTTCCGGTGCCTCCTTTACCGCTGATGACTGCTATTTCCATGTTGTTCCATGATTGTTTTGACTGTCATATATAACTGTTCACCGAGCAAGGGTTGGGTTTCAATCACCAACTGTCCCCTGGCGTATGTTTCGGCAATTCTTTTATCAAATGGGATTTCGAGTAAAAGCGGGATATTTTCCTGTTCCAGGTACTGATGAACGGATTTATTTCCCAAACCAGCACGGTTAATAATGACTCCGCAGGGCTTGTCAAGTTGTTTCAGCGTATCAACACTTTGTTTTAAATCACTCAGCCCGAATGGGGTTGGTTCAGTGACCAGGATGACATAATCAGCCGCCGAGACAGTGGTGATGAACGGACAGGAAGTTCCTGGCGGGGAATCAAGAATGGTAATTTCCGTATCAGAATGGATTTGTTTTAATGCTCCTTTAATCAGCGGGACCGGAGTCATGCCTCCAATATTCATTCTTGCTTCGACCAGGGATGGAATGCCATTCAGCGTATATAATGAAACTTGACCAAGTGAAACGGGTTTTTCAGTAATGGCTCCGTAACCACAGGCAACACTGCAGGCACCGCATCCATGACAAAGTTCTTCAGCGACCTGAATGATCTTCATGTAGGGAAGAAAAAATATAGCGTTGTAGTTACAGTATTCATGACATTTTCCACAAAACGTACAAATTGTGGTATCGATCACCGGGACCTGTTGGGTTATTTCTATCGTTTTTTCCAGGATCGTTTCAAAGAAAGCTATGGCATTGGGTGCTTCAGCATCACAATCAACCAGCAAAGGCCTGTAATGATTCAGCAGCAGGGAATAAAAAATATTGGTAGAAATAAGGGTTTTTCCGGTTCCCCCTTTACCACTGGCAATGGCAATTTTCATAAAAGATTAATGCCCGTGATGGGTATGCCCGGAATGGTCATGATTGCAATAATTGGCGTTCAGATCCAATTTATTGGCAGTGAAATCGCTAACCAGTTCTTCCGCTTTTTTTACCGGTGCTCCTACAAAAACATTGATATTTTGTTGGTTGAATAACATGATTGCCTGTTGTCCCATCCCTCCGGCAATAACATCCGTAACGCCAAATTGAGCAATCCAGCGTGGATATAATCCCGGAACATGCTCAGGAGGTTCAACTTCTTTGATATCTGTAATGATGTCGTTTTCAACATTGACAATGGCAAAAGTTTGGCAATGGCCAAAATGAGCACATAAAACCCCATTTTCCATAGGGATAGCAATACGTTTTATCATCGTTATTATATATTAAAAGTGTAGAATTTAAAATAAGGGAGACACTTCAGTCTCGATGTGTAAATTAAGACCCATCCCTGAACCGATTTTGCCGCCCCATTCCATGACCTCTTCCAAAACCCCGGCCAAATTCTCTTCCTTCTCCGGATGAAAAACCGTTATCGGGAAAATTTTCTGTCTGGTTTTTAACTGGTCTTTCGATGGAATCAGTGGTTTCATTTTTGAAATTTGCTACAAATTTTGAGCAGCGACCCATTCTGAAACCTGTCATCGGACCTTGTCCCATCTGGCCTGTTTGATTTAATCCTGGCATAATAATTTGATTGTTGAATAAATACTTATTGTCCGCTTTTTAAACGTTTCCCTTTGCCTTTACCTCCTCCTGCATTGCGACGTTTGCCTATGCCTTTCCCTAATTTTTGTAAGGCTTCCTTTTCCGGTGCTTTTTTGCACTTTCCTAATCCACGGCCTGTTCCGGAACCTTGTCCTTCGGGGCCAGTACCATTCAGATGTGGCATATTATGATTTTTTTAATAATTCAATTATTTGTTGAATACTTTTTTCAGATTCCTGATTGACAATCATTTGTATTTTAAGATTATCAAGTATAGGTTTGATTTTTACGCCAAATTCGCCAGAGATGATTTTCTGAATCCCTTTGGAAGCGACAAGTTGAACCGTAGCAGGTCCAGCTCCGTTCAGGGCTTCTTTATTCGGATTTTCAATAAATTCAACAGAATCGGTCACCAGGTCAAAAATGGCGAAATATGAACAGCGACTGAAACGTTGATCAACCTTTGAATCAAGAGTATTTCCTGCAGAAGCAATTGCAATCTTCATTTTTTATGAATTTGAAAAATATTATTATGCAAAGATAATGAACATTTGTTCATAATGAACATTTGTTCATTTAAATTTTATACTTTTGCAAGTATGAACCAATCCTATGTCGCCTCGCCCAAGAAATATCCGTACGGTTTTTGATCCTCCGAAGTTTAAGGGATTCAGGCCTTACGGATATTATGCCGGAAAGAATGAGTCGGTAATACTGTTGTTTGAAGAATATACCTCCATCAAGTTATGTGATTACGAGTTGATGACTCAATCACAGGCTGCTCAGACGATGAATATTTCAAGGCCAACTTTTACCCGATTATATGAAAGTGCCAGGAGGAAAATTGCACAGGCTTTGGCTGAAGCCAGAACAATTGAGGTGGAAAAGGGTCATGCCTGGTTTGATCATGATTGGTTTCATTGCCGGACATGTGGTGTTTTTTTTAATAAAACCGAGAATGAACCTTCAGTAAATGAATGTCCGCTATGTAATGCTGTCGATATTGAAATGATTAATGATAATATTTAAGGATTATGAAAACTGCAATTTCTTCTCAAAGTGCTTATGAGGATGCTATCATAGATCAACATTTCGGCAAATGTTCGCATTTTTTTATCTATAATGATGTAGAAGAAACAACCGAAATTATAGAAAATCCAGGGAAAGGCATGAAGGGATGTCCGGGTTGCATCATTGTCGAAAAGCTTTGGGAAAAGAATGTTGGCAGAGTGATTGCAGGCGATTTTGGTACCCATGTTCAAAAATCTTTGAATGAAAAACATATCCAGATGATTATTCACCCTGAGAAGCAGATTCAGGTAAAAGATATTATTCTATTATTGACCAATAAAAATACTTAATATGAAAATTGCAGTTCCGTTCCATCATGGTTTCATCAATGAGCATTTTGGACACTCAGAAAGTTATGCTATATTTACCATCTCCCAGGACAAAGAAATCGTAAAGCGTGGGCTGATACAGGCAGAAGAAGGATGTGGATGTAAATCCGGTATTGCCGACCAGTTGGCTAAAGAAGAAGTGACGGTTATGCTTGCCGGGAATATTGGTGCAGGGGCGATCAGCCACCTTGCTTCCAGGGGGATTACTGTTATAAGAGGCTGTTCAGGCCCGGCTGAGGAAGTAGTTATTAACTTTATCAAGGGAGACATATCTGATGGTGGACAAACCTGCGCTGAACACAAGGGATGTGAAGATCATCACCATTGATCGGTCCCGGAATTATTTTTTCATTGTCTTTTTACTGTTTTTTTTCTGTCTCTTTTTTCCGTCAAACCCGGTAATGTCGCAAATCAGCAGCGACACGCTTCAGCTTGGAGAAGTTGAGATAATGGGACAAAAAACAAAATATTTTCCGGGAGAAGTTATCCGATTAGATCGGATAGAATATGAGTCTATTCGTGATATCGGTGATTTTCTGCGCATGGAACCCAATGTTTCCGGGATTCGTAAGGGTGGAATAGCCATTGACCCGGTAATCAGGGGATTCAAATACAACCAGGTGACGGTACTGCTGAACGATGGAGTGAAGATAGAAGGTGGCTGTCCAAACCGCATGGATCCGGTTGCTTCGCATGTGGAGCCTGAAAATATCAGGGAAATAGAGATCATCAAGGGCCCTTATGTGCTGAAATACGGACCGGTATTGGGCGCCATGATCAATCTGAAAACAGTATTGCCCCATCCCTATACAAAACCAGAGCTTCATGGTGAATTGCTGTATGGTTTCGAAACCAACTGGAACGGTCAAAGAGAGCATATCAGCCTATGGGGCGGAAATTCCAGGGTATTTTTCAATGCAAGCGGAGGGTATAAAGGATATGGCAGTTATACGGCCGGGAATCATGAGTTGTATAATACTTCTTTTCAGAAGCTTTATTTCAATGCAGGCATAGGCTTTGTTTTCAAACAGAATCATCAGCTAATCCTGTCTTATGCCTATGATGAGGGGAAGAATGTTCTTTTTCCTGCACTACCCATGGATGAACGATTGGATAGGACCCAGGTTGCTTCATTCAACTACAAGGCTGAAAACTTAGGTAAAATCTGGCAAACCCTGCAACTTCAGGCATATATTTCACCGGTACATCATGTGATGGATAATCTGAACAGACCGGCAAGTAGAACGATGCAAGCGGTTACCACGGTTGATGCATGGAATGCAGGAGGAAAGCTCACTGGTAATTTGCAAACCGGAAAGATTAAAATAAACCCGGGCCTGGATTTTGAGCATGTTTTCAAGGACGGGGATAAGCAAATGAGCATGAAAATGGTGATGGATGGTGATACCTTTATCTCTGTCAAACATGCAAACGTCTGGCGAAACGCGGTCATTAATAATATCGGTGGATTTGCCGAATGTCAGATTCCTTTTACCAGTTTTGATTTCACGGCTTCGCTCAGGTTTGATTATAATGCTGCAACTTCAGGGGATACTTTCCGCCTGGTTAAAGATGATATTCATTATTTTGATGAGCTGAACTCGGCATTTTTTAATGTGAGTTTTGGTTTGGGAATAAAAAAGCAAATAACATCCTGGCTTTACCTCAATGCTTCAATCGGAAGGGGAACCCGGAGCCCGTCAGTACTTGAAAGGTACATTAAACTAATGCCGGTTCAGTACGATGCTTATGACTATTTGGGCAATCCACAGTTAAAGCCTGAAAAAAATCACCAGGCAGATCTATCTTTTGCCCTGGTATTTAAAGAGGCCGGCAGTATTTCAGCAGGAGGGTTTTTCTCCCTGGTCACCGATTATATTATCGGGAAAGTGATCCCACCCTCAGTAATCAAACCCTCTACCCAGGGTTCACCGGGGGTGAAGCAATTTTCCAATGTCGACCTGGTATATCTAACCGGATTTGAAATGGCTTATCAGTCGCCAATATCAAAAAAATGGGGTGTGCTGGCCAGTGTGGCTGCAACCTACGGGACTCAACCTACGGCCATTAAATATATTGTCAGCGGAGGTCAGGTTACCGGACAGGAAACGGTTAAGAATGATCCATTGCCGGAAATTCCACCACTGGAGGGGACTATTCAGTTCTCTTATAAATTTTTTAAAAGCAAGCTGGTTCCGAGGATTTCCCTCAGGATGGTCAGTGAACAGAACCGGGTATCTGAATCCTATGGGGAACAAAAAACACCGGGATTTATTACCGGGGCTGCTTCCCTCAGCTATTCTCCCTGCAAATATGCTTCTTTTATTGCTGGTGTTGAAAATATTATGGATACACCCTATTATGAGCATCTGAACCGGAGAATTGTTGGGAGCACTGATCGGCTGTATGAACCAGGTAGGGTCTTCTATTTTTCGGTCAATCTGAAATTTTAATCTATCGTATTTTCTTATTTAAACCGTTTAAATCTTTACGATCTTTGTAGTCGTTTTAAATAGGAGTTTGTGGGTTACATTCATTTAATAACAGGTGTTCTTTTTATTTCAGGAGTTTTTTTTACTTCCTGTAAAAAAAGCAGTGACCCCATTCCTGAGGCACCTTCCGGTAAGGTTGTTTTTAATTTTCATCATTTGGTTAACGGATTACCGTTAAGTGAAAATGAGCTGATATATACCAACGCTGCAGGAAATCCCTACCTGATCACAGACCTGATGTACTTCATTTCCGACATCACCTTTTATAAATCAGATGGTACTTATACCCGGATAGAGGACTGGAAGGATATTTTTTATATTGATGAAAATATACCAACATCAAAAACCATTCAAATTTTTGATCCGATTCCTGCCGGAGATTATGATTCCATCAATTTTATATTTGGGATATCAAAGGAAAAGAATAAGTCGTTCATGTTTGTCAATCCGCCTGAAGTGAATATGTTCTGGCCGGAGGTTTTAGGTGGAGGCTATCATTATTTGATGATTAATGGGAAATGGAAAGATACCTCAGGGATTATCCAGTTGTTTAATTTTCATCTGGGGATCGGACAATTATATCACGGAACAACATATGATGTTGATTCAATTTATGCTTTTGTTCAGAACTATTTTGCGGTGAGCCTCCCTTCCTCAGCTTTTACTATCTATAAGGGGGAAACACTGTCATTCGATCTACGCATGAATATTGAGAACTGGTTTGATACCCCTGAAATCTTTAATTTTAATCATTGGGGCGGGGCGATAATGCAAAACCAGGAAGCAATGCAGCTTGCCCGGAAGAATGGGGCCGGAGTTTTTTCGATTTCTTCCGGACAGATTCATTAAACCGGAAATATTGTATCTTTGATTTTACTTAAATAAAACAGACATGGGAAAACATGGCATTGAAATTCTGAACCTCGATAAAGAGGAATTGCTTCGCATGCTTAATGAAGCACTGGCTGAAGAGTGGCTGGCATATTATCAGTACTGGATTGGTGCCCGTTTGATGGAAGGCCCCATGCGTTCTGAGATAGAGCCCGAATTACTGATTCACGCGAACCAGGAACTGGGACATGCAGTGTTGGTTGTTACACGAATCATTCAATTGGGAGGTACTCCTTTGCTGAACCCTTCCGACTGGCCAAAATTTGCCCGTTGTGAATATGAAGCTCCACATGATCCTTATGTAGAAGTGATTCTGAACCAGAACCTGAGGGGAGAGCGCTGTGCCATCCAGCGGTATAAAGAAATTGCCGACTTTACCAACGGGAAAGACCATACTACACATCAAATGGCTGTTACAATCCTGAATGAAGAAACAGAACATGAACAGGATATTGAGGACTGGATTAATGATTTGGAGCGAATGAAAGATGATATGCGAAAATTTCGCATTTAAAACCATTGCTTATGAAAACTAGAAATTTGCTGAAAATTGTTTTACTTGTATTACCCCTATTCCTGGTTTTTCGGGAAAAGATGAATGCCCAGGACATTCAGACAGCCATTAGCCTGACAAGAAGTGAACAATTCAATGACGCAGGGGCTCTCTTCCGCTCCCTTATTGAAAAAGACCCCACGGATGGTACAACGTACTTTTATTACGGCGATAATTACCTTCAAAAATATTATTCCGATCCTCAGAATTCTTCATTCAAATCACTGGTCGATTCTGCTGAACAGGTTTTTAAAGCAGGTATTGTCAAGGATTCTCTTAATCCTTTAAACTACATAGGACTGGGTAAGATCAGTTTGGTAAGGCAACACGATGAAATGGCCCAGGCATCTTTCCGGAGAGCCTTTTCCATGCTTCCTTCAAAGACCAATAAGACATCTAAAATCACCAAAGCTGAACAGGCGGTGGTTTATATCAAAGTGGCAGATTCCTATGTGAAAATCCTTGGGAAAAAGGATACTGCCATGGTATTTGATTTACTCCGGAAAGCTGAGATTCTGGATAACAGGAATTTCAATCTCTACCTGACCCGGGGGGATGCTTATTTTTACATGGTCAATGAAGGGTCCATGGCCATCGAAAATTACAAAATAGCCCAGTCCATGAATCCTGCATCCTCCCTTGCTAAACTCAGGATCGGTCATGTTTGGATAAGGGCCAGGTTATACGATAATGCCCTGGGTTATTTTAAGGAAGCCACGCAGATTGATTCCAATTACGCACCTGCCTATAGAGAAATGGGATTTCTTCTGGCAAAACTGAACAGGAATGAGGAAGCGAAAAGGAATTTCCAGAAATTTCTGACTCTTTCCAAAGGGAATGTATCTGCCAGGATACAGTATATCAATACACTCATGGAACTTCAGGATTATAAGGAAGCGATTGCCCAGTTAAATTCCATTAGAAAAGTGGATTCCATCAATAATGATTACAACCGTGCGCTGGCTTATGCTTACTATGAAACAGCCCAATATGGACCGGCACTGGAGTCGATCAGGAAATTCATGGCAAAGGCTGATTCCGCTTCCGTGAGAACTGCCGATCATTTATATTTCGGAAGAAGTTTATCTAAAAACAACCTGGATTCCCTGGCTGCTGAGCAGTTAATGACAGCTTATTCCATGGATACTGCACAATTTGCGGTCTTATCTGAAGTTGCCTTTTCATACACGCGTTCAAAGAAATATGAGAAGGCTGAAAAAGTTTTTTTGACGAAAATAAATGGAAGTAAGGCAGAGCCATTTGATTATTATGCGCTGGGGAAGCTTTATTATAACATGCATGACTACCGGAAAGCGGATTCTGTCCTGGCTTATTTCAATGGGCTTCAACCGGATTATATTCAGGGGTACCTATGGCGAGCCTGGTCCCTGGTGAATATTGATTCAGATAGCAAGCTTGGTTTGGCTAAACCTGTATTTGAGACTATTATTGAAAAAGCGCATTCCGATTCTACCAAATATGCCAAGGAACTGAAAGAAGCTTATTCTTACCTGGCATTTTATTATTTGCTTCAGTATTATCAGTCGAAAGATCAGAAAGACGGAATGTTATCCATGGATTTCTGTCAGAAAGTAATAGCCATCGACCCCAATGATGAAAAGGCGAAAGCCATTTTGAAAGAATTAAAGGGCAGGATTATTAAATAGAAAACCCTTCCATAATCTTCTTATTTAATAGTCAAGGGTTATTATCCTTCCTTTGGTGAAATTGAAAAATTTCTCTTTTTCAGCTACCATGACGCCAGGCATCAGGTCATCTCCTGTTTTCCCTGCTATTTTTAAACATGTCGGACAAGCCATGATGGTGATTTTGGCGTCAATCAAATGTTTCAACAATTCTTTCAGCGGAGGGAAATCGGCAAATTTCATGTCTTTGGAATCTTTTAAAACCATTTTCACGGCTTCAATATCGAGATAAAGGATAACATCTTTATCCTTGGCCATCATCATGGCCATTTTCAGTGGCATTAACGCTTTATGTGGGTTATCATAGCCCGCTGAAATATGAATAAAAATACCGTCTTTCACACAGCATGCGGGAACCGTTTGATCCACCTGCATTCCTTCGTGCATAATCGTTTTTTCCTTGGGTTGATTACAGGCAAATAAGCCTATCAGTGCGATAAGAATAAATGATAATTGTTTCATACATTGTTTTTTTGTGAATAGATTTTTAAATTTTAGTAAGATTAGTATAAGACCAATGATTTTTCATAATAAAAATTCGATTGAGAATAATATCAATTTTTCCCTTCTCTGTATGTTCAGTAATCCTGAGATGTGCAGCCGGGGTAATAAATTTACTCAGGGCGGCTGATTCGCAAACAGCAGGTTTTCCCTTAATATAGTGATCATTCAGATAATCGAAAGCGGTTTTCAAATGCTCATCATCGGACTGAAGATAATATACCCTTTCAGCTCCGCTGTTCAGCATTTTTGAACTGTCTTTCCTGCCATCTGCAATGGTCTCATGTAATATCAGAAAATATTCATTTTGGATCAGGATATTTTCCGGATGATCAATTTCATGCCAATGGGGTGATATTTTTATTCCGACCAGCGGCAGATGCCTGAATTTCCTGATCAGTTCGCAGGCGAAAAACGTTTTTCCCACATTGCGGTCGCTGCCACTGATCAAAATAATATTATTATACACCGGAAGTGACATTGATATCAGGGTATTTTAAGATAATTTCTGATATTTTTATCGGAGATATAAAATAATACAGTTCCGACAATCATTCCAACCAGGTAACCATAGGGTAGGCCGCAACATATCAGGGCCATCAGCAAAGCGATAAAGAAACTCTTTTTGGAATCTATGATATCTTTGATAAATACCATCAGGGCAAGTTCCTCAAATCCGATTGCCAGACCACCGCCATTGATAAGGGCGGTGATTACCTGCATGGCTCCATAGATGATCAGGACGCTGGCGCTATCCAGGCCACTGGCAATGATCATTCCAATGATTAAAGGCAGGTCGGTTCCAATGTCACCGAATGCCCCGGAAAATTCATTCCGGTCGAAACGGATCTGTTTTGATAACCTTTGGTACAAGGTCATGAGGGTAAAAATTATGAATGACCGCCAACAATAATCCGCATCATTTTCAAATTAAGTACAATGAATCTGTAAAACTGGAAAATAAGATTTTTACGGAGATTCCGTGTAGTTTTGGTTGGAAGGGGAGGATAGGCTTCTTCGTAATATCCTTTGACTTTGTTGGGTTGCATCATGATCATTTTTATATATACTGGATCTATTCAGGAATCATCCACCAGAAAGGCTTGCATTTGGCTTTATAAAGGAACATAAAATGGAGCAGTAGTTTAATCCAGTGGCCGGCAAGACCGGGTTCCCCGACGGTATAGCTCAAGTCTCTACCCCAATCAGGATATTTTTCCCAGTCGGGAACAATAGGAAATACGGTCATGGTGGCGGCCATTCCTTTTGTCATGCCATAATTGACGGAGACAATACAGGCTGCACCCATTTTTCCCATCGAGGCTTTGTGATGGAAATTGGTATTACCGGTTTTTATCTGGTCAACAATGTTCAGGGCCACTATTTTTCCGGTAACTCCGCTGGGCATGCCGGTACGGGGAGGAGTCGGAGCGATTATCGTCCCGTTTTTACTCCTCATGGGTTTGGAGATCGGATGCGGAGGGGCAAAAGCAATACCGGTGGCAAACAGTTTCGGGTAAACAGGATTCTGATATACTGAAGGCCAATCTTCCACTTTCCATTCCTCAAAAGATTTCGGTGTGTAATCTGCATCCACTTTCTGGAAACCGCTGGGTGCAAAAACATTCGCAGAGATATCTTCTTCCGATCTATTATATGCTTTCAACCCGACACCGCTGAATGCAGGGATAAGCATGGAGAAATCGAATTCAATTTCATGATTTTCCCCGTCGAGGGTTTCATAAAAAGCTTTTCCGGGTTCCAGTCTTTTTATCCCCGCCTGACGTATCCAACGGATACCATATTCGGCAAGAATGGATTCTGTGAAAATTTTAGTTGAGGTGATATATCCTCCCCGTTTGACAAAGGCTCCTCCCATTCCGAAATCACCCAGTTCGAATTCATTGGTGATCCAGGTAATTTCAGCCATGGATGACAAGTTCCTTTTCCTGATCTGGTTGGCTACATTGAGGATATATTCAAATGCAGCTCCCTGGCAGGTAGCTGTCGGATGGCCTATCCCAATAAGGATATGCTGCTTTTCACCTTGCTCCATTTTTGCCATACATTCCTGCAGGTCTTTCCAGCTTTTGGAAGCATGGCTATAAGTACAGACGGAATTGCTGTATTTTTCAGGTCCGAGGCCTTCCGTGGCTTCAAAATTTAATTTCGGTCCGGTAGCATTAATACAAAAATCATATTCAATTTCAGCATTTTTTCCAGCATTCTGCTCATCGGTGTAAGCAATTTTCACAAACGGACCGGCATGTTCAGAATTCCCTTCTGGATAAAGGGCAAGGGTTTTAGCCTGATGATAAATGATCTTCATTTTATCATATACGGGTTTCAGTTCAAACCTGACCTGATCCACCGACATTTCTCCTACGCCTACCCATATATTGGAAGGGATCCATTGATAATACTTATTGGGCGAAACAACGATAACATCATGCTTTTTACCCAATTTTCGTTTCAGGATAGTGGCAGCAGTATGACCGGAAATACCGGCACCGAGAATGAGGATTTTTGACATAGGAAAAATGCTATATCACAAATATATAGATTTTTCTATTTCAACGCCTGATGGATTATAACTTTGTTCTGCGGTCGAGTTCCCTGAGCAGGTAATCTTTTGTTTTTACACCCACGAAACGATGGATTTCTTTACCGTTTTTAAACAGAACAATAGTTGGAATACTACGGATATTGAATTTAGAAGCGGTCGCTTTTGCTTCATCTACATTAACTTTGGCGATGGTAACCTTCAGATCTGGTTCCTCTGCCAGTTCATTCAGTACCGGGACCATCAATTTACAGGGCATGCACCAGGAGGCCCAGAAATCCACCAATACCACTCCGCTTTTTATTTTATCTGAAAAATTCTGATCGGTCAGAATCAGGATTTTTTCACTTTCCTGAATGTCCTTCAGGTTTTTCATTTTATGCATGGCACGGAAGATCAGAACTCCCAGGGTTAACACGATAATTCCAAGAATAATAAAAGTGATCACCATAACGATTTTTTTACAAAGATAAAAAGAAATTCGAAATAGTGATATTAAAGCGATTTAAAAATAATTTATTTAAATCTATCTCCGGATAGAAGCGATCTCACTGATTGCCTGGATGGCAGCATCGATATGGGCTTCAGTATTGAAAGGACCGACGCTCAGACGCACGGTTCCATGAATTTTATCAGTGCCGATTCCAACATGGACCAGGGGAGCACATTGCAATCCGGTACGGCAGGCGATATTATAGTCTACGTCCAGCATGGTCCCCACATCGCCTGATTCGAATCCTTTGATGTTAAGGCTCAGTACAGGATTTTGGTTTTCAGTACTTTCGGCGCAATATGTGATTATATTTTCAATATCCTGAACGCCTTTCCTGAGTTTATCCCAAAGGAGTATCTCCTGTTGGTGGAGGTTTTCTATGCCTTGTTCCAGCACCCATTTCAATCCCGCATGGAGACCGGCAACACCCACCAGGTTGAGGGTGCCGCATTCAAGGCGGTAGGGGAATTCAACCAGATGTGTTTTTTGGGCAGAGCGCACTCCGGTTCCGCCAAAACGGGTTCCCTTCACCGGTACATTTTCCATTACATAGGAACCACCGATACCGGTAGGTCCCATCAGACATTTATGACCGGTAAAAACCAGCACATCGATATTCATGACTTTCATATCGATAGGGATGGCTCCGGCGCTTTGGCTGCTGTCAACGATAAACAGAACGCCAGCATCTTTACAGATCTTTCCGATGGCCGCTAGGGGTTGAACGGTTCCGATAACATTGGAACAATGGTTAACCACTACCATCCGGGTATTTGTCTGTATTGCCTTTTTAATGTCATCCGGATCCACATAACCATGATGGTCGAAAGGGATATGCGTTAATTCAATGATGCCATTGATATGCAGGTGATGCAATGGCCGCAACACAGAATTATGCTCCAGCATGGTCGTGATCACATGATCGCCTTTCTCGGCAAGACCCTGCAGGATCATATTCAGGGAATCACTGGCATTATAGCTGAAGGTCAACCTGTTCGGATCATCTCCATGAAAGAGATCTGTCAGCATTTTGCGGGTTTTATGAACCACTTCTTCAGTTTCTAAAGCTGCATCGAAGCCTGAGCGTCCCGGACTTACTCCGTGTTTTTTATAGAAGTTGTACATGAAATCATAGACCGCATCCGGTTTTGGGAAAGTTGTTGCGGAATTGTCGAGGTAGATCAGGTCGCTCATAAATTTTGTATTATGCTGTGTTTTTCACGTTTCAGAAATATCAATCCAGAAGAATGGCATCGGCAACGATTTCTGCCAGTGTTTTTATCTGCACTCCGAGTTGGAAAGTCACATTGATTTGTGTCAGCTGGTCAACGCAGTTATGACAGGGGGTTACAACAACCTTTGCTCCTGTTTTTCGGATCTGTTCCGCTTTGATCTCGGCAATTTTCAGTCGTCTGTCGTTGTATTCACTCATGGCTAGCTGACCGCCACCTCCACCGCAACAATGGTTGTCGTTTCCATGTGGGGTCATTTCGACAAAGTTGTGCAGAAACTGATGTAATACATACCGTTGTTCGAGGAGTATTCCTCCGCTTCTGACCAGGTTACAGGGATCGTGGAGAGTGACAATATCTTTTATTTTTTCCGGGTTGAGTTTTATCCTGCCTTCACGGATATATTTGGCAATGATTTCCACGCTGGTAGTGACTTCGAAAGGAAAATGATCCCTTAAATAATTCGGAGCTTCCCAGCGGAAAGCTCTGGATCCGTGTCCGCATTCTGCCAGAACGAGGGTTTGTGATTTCAGTGATTCCATTTCCTTCCGCAGCCTGTCGGCGATAATCCTGGCTTCATCCGTGTTTCCGCTGAAATAGGCATAATTGGTAACATCATACATTTTTGTCGATAAAGTCCAGCTTTCTCCGGCAGCAAAAAATATCTTTGCCATGGCAGCAATGGAGAGGGGATAGAATTTTGGTTCTCTTGGATTCAGGGTATAAAGTATCCGTTTACCGGGTTCATCGATTGGAATAACAGCCCGGGGATCGTTCACTTCATCGATGAGTTCTTCCTCCATCCATTTCAAGGTATCTACAAACTCTTCAGTTGGGATACTCATGTTGTTGCCGGAATCAATAGCGGCATTGACGGTCGATTGAAGGCTTGCAGGGACCATTCCCATATTTGAAAGCATGGTCCTGCCGGTCCTGACGAGATAAGTAATATCCACGCCAATAGAGCAGTGTGATGTACAGCGGCCGCACATTGTACAGGCGCCGAAGAGCAGATCCACCATTTCTTTTGCGGTTTCGTCATCCAGGTCACGGGCATTAACCAGAGACGGAAATACTTTTCCGGTAAAAGTATGATATCGGCGATAGACGGATGAGACGATATCTACTTTCCTGGCTGGAGTAAGGCGTTCATCTTTTGTAACTAGAAAATAGATGCAACTTTCCGCGCATAGTCCGCAATGGACACAACTATTGAGATGGGTGATCAGCTTGCTGTCGGAGAGGTTTTCGAAAACCTCCAGTCCTTTTGTTACCGTTTCTTCGTTCAATGTTCCCATCTGAGTTGTCATGATAAATTTTTTGGAGGCCAAACTCCCCTCCGTCCGTAAAATAAGCCGAGATGATAACGGGCAGCAAAAAAATAAATAGCATGTTTCAGTTTCCCGATAGGGAAATAAAGGAGGAGGATACTTGTCAGGATATAGTAGAAAGGCAGAACGGATGGAAAGAAAAAGAGCAGGCTTGTTAGCAATTGAAAAAGGGTCACCAGGAGGTTAGAGAAATAATCGTCGGGACTTGAAAGGCTGCGAAGTTCTTTTTTTGCAAGGCGTTTGATCAGAATGCCGGTTCCGCATACTGTAGTGATGAGAAGAAATCCGGAAAAGAAATAAGCAAGACTGGCCGGAATTGTCATCTGAACCAGGAAGAGGAAGAATAACAGAATGGAAAGAAAGGTTCCCAGATGGTACAGTATACCTGCAGTGTATGTCGGGAGATGCAGGAAGGCAGATTCTTTTTTCAAAGGACTCATGGCGCCTGTGAAGGAATACTGAATGGCTGGTAAGGTTTTACCGGAAGATGGAGCATAATCCAGGGGTTTGCCTAAGCGGATCAGCCGGATCAGGTGATATAATGTACAGGAAATACATACTGCTAAAGAGAGCAGTGCGAGGAATTGAAACCAATGCATACTACCTTTTTATTTTAAACACAACCATCGGGTTTCGGTAATCCGGCAACCCGGCATGCACCGCGGGCAGGTCCAAGAGGAAACAACTCGTATATTTCCCGAAGTTTAACGCCGGTTTGCTGACAAATTACACGGATCATGGGAGCCATCCCTTTTTCTTCCCAGTTGGAACGGATTATTTTTACGATAGCCCAGTGTTTCTCATTCATTTCCTGGATTCCGTCAAATCTTGCAATGGCCGCTGCAAGTTCTTTATTCCAGATGGTCGGATCGGATAAAAAACCATCTCCGTCAACTTCAATTATTTTTCCTTCAATTTCAATTGTAGCCATGATAATATTATTACAGATCATTTGTTTTTAAAGGTTCCTCATCAAACTTGTCCAAGATTTCGCTCAGGTTTAAAGTTGTATCAGGAAAAACAAAATCCGGACAAAAATGAAGGACGCTATTGGTTTGGTAACGTTTACAACATTGCCAGTGTTCCTGAGGGTTGGTACAGTAGGATTGCATATACTCTTCACGAAGTGATTCAGATTCGACGAATCCTGCAATATGAATCAGCTGGCAGTTACCGTAGTTTGGACAATGCATCCAATGAGTCTTCTTTGTTTTGATTGCGAAAATAGAAAAAAAAACGATATGTCTGCACCATAACAGAATACCTGCAACGATTATTGCAGATGGAACCAGTTATCTGCCTGATTTTCAATGATAATTTTGGATTTATGCTGAAATTCGTTGGTGTGTTTATTATAGGAGTAATCTTTTTCCCAATCCCAGTGGTTTTTTTCAATTTGTTTCAGTGCATCTGCCATAAAAAGTATTTCTTCCGAAGTCATGGTTGGGTGTAAGGAAACCCTTACCCAGCCTGGTTTTTCGGAAAGATCTCCCTGGTTAATCTTCTCGGTGATTTTTTTTGATTTCTCATGGCTTACATTCAGCAGGAAATGCCCGTAAGTACCTGCACATGCACAGCCGCCTCTGACCTGTATACCAAAGCGGTCGCTGAGAATGCCAACGATCAGGTTATAATGGATTCCGGGTATATAAAACGATATCACGCCCAGCCTGTCTTCTACTGAATCGGCCAGGATCTGCAGGTTAGGGACAGTCCGGAATGCTTTGAATGCAAGGGTAAGCAGTTCGTTCTCCTGCTGATGGATCATGTTGACATTCATCCGGGTTTTTAGTTCGATGGCAAGAGCCGTCCTGATGGCCTGAAGGAAACCAGGGGTTCCTCCATCTTCACGGATTTCGATATTGTCGATGTATTTATATTCGCCCCATGGGTTGGTCCAGTCAACGGTACCTCCACCCGGCTGATCCGGGACTTTCATGTTGTAGAGCCCGGAATCAAATATCAGGACTCCTGATGCACCTGGTCCACCAAGGAATTTGTGGGGTGAAAAGAAAATGGCATCGAGTTTTTCCATGGGGTCGGCAGGATGCATATCCATGTTATCGTAAGGAGCGGATGCGGCAAAATCAATGAAAGCAAGTCCTCCATATTCATGCATTAACCGGGCCATGGCATGGTAAGGTGTTCGGATGCCGGTTACGTTAGAGCAGGCAGTAAAGGCACCTATCTTTTTTTTCCGATGAGCATATTTTTTAAGTGCATTTTCAAGGTGATTGAGATCTACCAGCAGATCTTTTCCCGGTTCAATGACGACAACATCGGCCATGGTTTCGTACCAGGTTGTTTGGTTGGAGTGATGCTCCATATGGGTAACGAAAACAACGGGTTTAGCTGATTCATCCGGAAAATGCGCGTGGGATTCATCGCGACAAATTTTTAATCCCAGTATACGCTGGAACTTCACGATAGCGCCGGTCATTCCAAAACCGGTTGTGATAATCACATCCTCTTTCCCTGCATTGACATGATCTTTAATCTTTTGATGGGCCAGATGATAAGCCTGTGTCATCTTTTTTCCGACTTCGCTAGTTTCGGTATGGGTGTTACCGACAAAGGGGCCAATGGTATTTAAAAAAATCTTTTCAATGGGCAAGTATAATCTGCCACTGGCGATCCAATCAGCGTAAATCATCTTCTGCATTCCATAGGGAGAAGGGAATACCAGATCATTACCGATGATATTTTTCCGGAATTTATCGAAATACTTTTCTGTCATGAGATTAATTTCTGATCAGGAACATCCTCCGGAGACACCTTTTTTCTTTTTCTTTCCGCCGGGAGCAGGGGCTTTGGGTGAATTGCCGGATGCCCCAGACTGTGCCTGTACTGCCGCTGCCGGGGCTGCACCTCCCAGTTGCATGCCAGCACCTTTCCGGAAATCATATTTTGCAATTTCGTCATCCGCATTGGTAATAAGCGGAGCCGAAGGATTGATAATGGTTTCAATCCAGTAATTGATCCCACCCTGCATCACATATACATTTTCAATTCCGAGCTGGCGGGTCAGCATCCATGCTTCCAGGGCCTGAGAGTTGCCGTTGGAATAAAAAATACTGATCTTCTCAGGCTGATCAAAAGTCTCCCTGGAGGCAGGTAGTAAAAGACTGGATAAGGGGATGTTGATGGCATCCGGAAGACCATTCTTTTCAAATTCATCCTGAGATCTGACATCGATAAGCTGGATGGTTGGATTTTTCTCAATCAAGTATTGAGCGATTTCATCGGTGGAGATGAATTGCTTTCCGCTCTGGATTTCCTGGAGCATCTGTTCAGCCGTCAGCTTATAAGGTTGTGTGGTGTTTTTAGGAATTGCGGCTATGATGAATCCCAGTGAAACAAGGACAATGGACAGGATCACACGTGTGTTCATATCAATGATATTAAAGTTAAAAGATTGAATTAATATTCTTCACGGGGGAATTTTTTTTCAGCCCATTCAGCTGCCCAGAACATTCCGACGGCAACCAGGATAAGCAGGAATGCGAAAACCCCATCCGACATTCCCAGGGAAGATGAAATCTTTTCGGATCCCATATTCCCGGATTTATAAAACTCCTCCCATAACGGATAGCCGGTATTGAAGATAATAACACCGATAAAAAGTCCTCCAATGAATACCATAGCATCGATTTTACCAATGGCAGCGCCGCAGAAGCTGGTCCCGGGGCAGAAACCGCCCATGATAAATCCGGCACCCATAATAATGCCTCCCACGATATTTGACCACAGGAAATTAGGGTTCACGTATACGAGGCTGAGGTCGATCCAGTCAAAAAGGCTGAAGAACAATAATCCGATGGCCGCGGTAATCGCCCCAGTGAAGAAGACTTTGAGAACTACAGTATCATATCCATAGAAAACGCCTGCCAGTTTCCGGCTGGAAGAGAATCCGGCCTGTTCAAGCACGAATCCAAATCCTATACCTATGATAAAGGCAAGCAGGAGATTGGTGTTTTCAGAAATCAGTTCATTTGCAATTAATGGTCCCATAATAATATATTTTTAAGCCTGTATTTAAATCCAGTTTTTACGAAAGAAGTAAGCTAACACATAGCCGGTGCCGAATATGGCCATCATGGAGATAAATCCTCCGACTGAAAGAACGGCCATTCCGCTTAAGGCAGATCCGCTTGTACAGCCTCTTCCCAGCTGTGATCCCAGCCCGAAAAGCAGTCCTCCTGCTGCAGCGAAAATAAGCCGGCGATTGGATGTGATTTTTGGGTTATGTTCAACTTTAAAAGTAAGTCGTTTCGAAATAACGCCGGAAAGAAATCCCCCGACAAGCACACCGAGCATCTGGTATACCAACCAGGAATTCATGGGATTACCCGGATGTTCTTCATGGTATTCCTTGTAAAAACGGGCATCTTTGGCATAACCAGGAGCTACTGTCTGAACCGCAGCGACTACTGTACTTTTGATTGCGCCGCTTGCGCCAAGGCCACGACCCGCAATATAGTTCGCTGCCAGGAGAACCAGTCCCAGCAGTACCCCGGCCAGGTATGGATTCATGTACTTTGTTTTTTTCAATACAGTCATATTGTTATTGTTTAAAAGGTCCGATTTTTTTTACTTGAATAAATTAATATAACCATCTGCTTTCCTGCCCGGCATAAGATATGATAAAACGGAGCATCAGACTGCCGAATAATACAAGTCCTGCAGGTAAAACAGCCGGTACCTTAAATCCAAAAATTTCCAGTGTTTCAAGGGCTGCCGGAAGGACTAATCCCATCAGTACAACGAAAATCCAGAAAGGGGCTGTCCATGATCCGCCAAGGAATAAATGAGCAGCATCGATCTGTACCTGTGTACTGGCCAAAAATCCCATGAACATATGGACAATTAGAAACAATTCAACAGCAATAAGAATCAGGTCAATCCGTGTATAAAAAATCCGTTCATCATGTTCTTTTGACATCAGGACAATAACTGCAGCACCTGCCGACAAGCCCGAGGAGAGGAACAAAGGACCGAGAATGGATGTATTCCACAAGGGTCTGGCATTAAAGGCTGAGAAAAGAATACCGGTATAAACTCCGAGGATCACTGAAGAGATCATCAGTATGTAAGCCATTGGGATTTTATATTTTTTAAAAAAGTCTTCCAGATCTGAAAAAATGGTATTAGGCCATTTCCATTTCGGAAAAATTTCACGGATATTCAGGGCACACCATATAAATGAAAGAGGGGTTACCACCATCAGGGTCCAGGCTCCCCACGACATCGGAGATTCAATCCGAATGGTAGTGTACAATTGCCAGAAAAATATTTTATGTTTCAGATCAAATAAGAGGGCAATTAAACCAATAATGAGAAAAAAAGGAGTCAAAAAAGGAGCCCATTTAACCGCGGCAGGTAATTCTTTTTCTTTTCCTTGTATTGTTGCCAGGGCAGCAAAGAAGAGAATGCCGGCAGATAGTCCGCCAAGAAAAAGGTATAGGGGAATTTGCCAATGCCAGATATTCAGGTAGGGATCAATAAATGGGTTATTGCGGCCGCTGATGATTAATTCTTCTTTCATCGTGCTGGATAGTTTGAAAATATCAAATCAGGAAATATAATTGAGGCTTGGTACCGGCTTCCGGGATCAGGGTTTTGAATTTTCGTACCCTCAGAATCTTAGAAACAGGACTGTTGGGATCATCGAGATCTCCGAAATACATGCATTTTGTCGGGCATACCGATACACAGGCCGGTTCCATCCCTTTTTTTATCCGGTGAATGCAAAAGGTACATTTGTCTACATATCCTTTGGGGTGTGAATATCTTGCATCATAAGGACAGGAAGTGATACATGCCCCGCATCCGATACAACGGTTGTGCTTCACAAGTACGATACCTCCATCTTCAAAATGGCTAGCACCAGTGGGGCAGCAGCGAACGCAGGGAGAATTATCGCAATGGTTGCAACGTTCAGAACGAAGTTCAATTTCCAATTGGGGGTAGGTGCCGTCGGTAACTTCCACCACCCAATCCCGGGCAAATCCGTGGGGAACATCATTCTCTGTTTGACAGGCTACAACACAATCGCTGCAACCCACGCACTTCCTGGTGTCAATGGCCATGGCATATCTCATGGTTAAGCCTCCTTATCGAGTTTAAAAGTAACAAAGTTGCCCCGCATTCCTGTACCTCCGCAGAGGGGATCGGTATTGACACGGGTGATTAATTCCGCATCCGATGTTCCCATGCCAAAAGCCCGGGAAAGGCGTTTATCCGTATGCCCGAAGCCATGATACAGATATACGGAATCCCAACGGATCCGTTCGGTAATCCTGACTTTAATGGGGAAAGAAGCTACCACGCCATCCTGGTTTTCCAGGTAAACCTTTTGTTCATTTTTTAATCCCCAATGGGTGGCCACTTTTGGATTAACCCAAAGACTTGGTTCTTTTTTAAGGTCAAATAAATTCGGATTGTTGGAAGTCCTGGAGAAGGTATGCATCGGAGCTCTTCCATAGCTGAGCCTGTAAAAGCCCTCCGGTGGTTCCGGGTGCCGGGTATAGACAGGCATCGGATCAAATCCGGCTTCTTCAAAATCTTTTGAATACAATTCAATTTTTCCGCTACCGGTACCGAATTCATAGTCGGCACCATCGGGGATATAAAGGAAATCATCGGTTTCTCTAGGCAAGGTCTTGACTCCGATCTTTTTCATTTCACTCAGAGAGGAGCCGATGAATTTCAGGTCATCCTCCAGTCGTTCTTCCATGGTTTTATATGGGAACCAGGAAGAAATTTTCATTCTGGATGCCAGCTGGGTAGCTATCCAGTAATCCGGTTTTGAGCTATAGAGGGGTTTTTCTGCCGGCATCCTGAGGGCAAGTTGGGGAACCCTGCCAGGAACATTTCTGAGTTTATCGTATCGCTCAAGATAGGTGCATTCGGGAAGTACAACATCAGCCCAGCCCGTGATCTCCATCGGCATGGTATCAATGACTACCAGGAACTCAAGATTCTGGATGGCTTTGAGTGTACGTTTGGTATCCGGCATGGTAAATGGCAGGTTGGTGCCATTCACCATCCAGGCTTTGACAGAACTTGCGCCGGGTTTATTGACCAGGGTAGCATCCACGATCGCATTGGTAATTCCGACATCGGCAAAAGGATAATTGACAATATTACGCCAGGTCCATTTAGGTTCTGGAAATGGGGCCAAAGGAACATTTTTAAGAAGGGCTCTGGCAGGAAGATAAAAACCTCCGCGTTTTCCATAACTGCCAAGCAAAGCATTGAGAATTGCGATGGCCCGTGAGCGCTGGGTATCGTCGCCATACCAGGTGACATGCCTCCCCGGATGAACAATGACGGCAGGTGAAGCATTGGCCATTTCCCTGGCAGTTTTCCGGATAACATCCGGGGTTATGGTAGTGATTCCATAGGCCCATTCAGGTGTAAATGGCTGGACATGTGTCTTTAGCTGGTCGAATCCGCTGGCATATTTTTCCACATAGGCATGATCGTATCCGCCTTCATGAATCAGCACATGTATCCATGAAAGCAGAAGCGCAAGATCTGTGGCTGGTTTTATGGGGAGCCAGAATTTTGATTTGCTGGCTGCTGTCGAGAACCGGGGATCCACGGTGATAATGGTAGCTCCTTTGTCGATGGCATCCGACATTTCCTGTACCTGAGCATTATGCATGTTTTCCCCTATATGTGACCCAATCAGAACTAAACAGCGGGTATCACGGATATCGGTGGGTTCAGGAGATCCTAACCCCGCACCGAAAGTGGCGAGGAACCCGGCTTCACGGGGACCTTTGCACTGTGCATAGGCCGGTTCTGCAATATTATCAGAACCATAGGCTTTGATCAAGGTTTCAAGGTATTCTGTTCCGGATCCATGCGTAAATAATGCCACGCTTTCTGCACCGTATTTTTCTTTGATGATTTTCAGTTTTTCGGCTATCAGGTCGAGCGCCTCATCCCAGGATGCTTGCCGGAAAGTCTGACCATCTTTACCGGAAACCCGTATCATTGGCGTTTTCAAACGATCTTCATCTGAAAACATGCCTACACCGCCGGTTCCTCTTGGGCATAAGCGTCCATTGCATTGATTATCCTCGTCATTGCCGATAATCTTCTGTATCTCTCCTTTTTCATTTTTATAAACCCAGCCTGCACATTTCCAGAAACAAATCTCACAATAGGTGGGTGTTCTCAGGGAGAAACCCCCGGAACCAGCCCCTTTGAGTAACTTTTCAAGGGCTTTCGGGTCTTTGGTAAAATTATCCGCAATAGCCGATAATGCAATACCCCCAAGACCAAGGGTAGATAGTTTTAAAAACTCTCTTCTGGTTTTCATGAAACTAATTGATTTTCAGGTGACGAACTGACCAATCAAAACATCTATATTATTAGATATATAACAATACAAAAGTAAGTGAAAAAGAAATATCATAAAAATTCATGGAATGATTTAAAATCATTCCATTTAGATAACTTAATCTCTGAATATCAATTAGTTATTTTGTTCCGGTTTGGAATCTGTTTCGGGCTTTTTTTCGTCTTTCAGTGCTTCATCAATACCCTGTGTCCCATCTTTGAAACTTTTTATCCCCTTACCAATGCCATGCATTAATTCGGGAATTTTTTTTCCGCCGAATAATAAAAGGACTACCAGGGCAATCAGAATAATCTCTGTTGTACCAAGGCCGAAGATCAATAAAACAGATAGGTTCATGGTTTTCTTTGTTAAAACAGCATACAAAGGTAAACAAAACTGACTAAAGGTTGTCAAGTTTTAAAAAACAGGCAGGAATCTCCATAGCTCAGGAATCTGTATCCATTTTTAAGGGCATAAGCATATGCATTTTTCCAGTCATCACCGATCAGTGCTGACACCAGTAACAGTAATGTACTTTGGGGCATATGAAAATTCGTGATCAGTCCCGAAATCATTTTATACTCATATCCCGGGACGATGATCAACCTGGTATTACCACGGATATGCGATGCCCCGCTTTTTTTAAACCGTTGAATGAGGGCACTCAGGGCATCTTCAGGAGAGGGCAGGGGAGCTTTATAAAAACCATAAGGTTCCCATTGGCCAATGTCTAATGTCGCCTCAGCACCACTGTTCAGGCATTTACAGCCCATCCAGTAAAGGCTTTCCAGGGTACGGGCAGCCGTAGTTCCTACTGCAATAATGGGTTCATGAATGGAATTCCGAATATTCATTAAAGCCTCAAGGGAGACTTCAATTTTTTCCTGGTGCATCAGATGGTCACCCAGGGTATTGGCTGTTACCGGTTTAAATGTTCCAAGACCGACATGAAGGGTTACTTTTTCAAAGGAACAGCCATTTTCTTTCAATTTGTTCAATACCCTGTCAGTAAAGTGCAAACCTGCTGTAGGAGCTGCAACGGAACCTTCATTGCGGGCATAGATGGTCTGGTATCTGAGTGTATCTGCCTGGTCCGGAGCGCGATGAATATAGGGAGGTAAAGGGACTTGTCCGGCTGATTCAAGGATGCCTGAAAAGCTTAGATTTTCCGGTTGCCAGGAAAATTCAATGGCATGGGTTCCATCCGGGAAGATTGCTTTTTGCTTTGCCACCAGCAGTTGTTTTTCCGCTCCTAGTCTGATTTCTTTTTCCAGAAATCCATTTTTCCATCTTTTTGAATTTCCCACCAGGCATTTCCAGGTCGAACTGCCGCACCTTAAGAAGGCTGACTGAATTTCCGCCGGTTCAATTGGCTCAAGGCAGAAGACCTCTATTTCAGCTCCTGTTGGCGTAAAAAAAATAAGCCTGGCCCGGACTACTTTTGTTTCATTAAAGACCAGTAAACTATCTTGTTCCAGATAGCTGGCGATTTCTGAAAAGGCAGCTTGTGTGAGCTGATGATCCCGGTGCACCAGCAATTTTGAGGCATCCCGTAAAGGCAAAGGGAACTGTGCAATGTTGTCAGGAGGAAGAGAATAGTTGAAATCCCTGATGTCAATCAGACGCGGATCGCTCATATTATTTTTTATCCGAATTGAAAAAATTGGGTTTATAGGTGATCATGAGATATGCATACTGGGCAAATTTTGAGGTTCCCACATTCAGGTTATTATATTTTTCCATGGTGGCAGCAGGAAGGAAAAAGCAATAAGCCGCGTTAATTTCCAGATTTGGTATTGGCTTAAAGATATACATCAGGTCTATTTCCGATCCCAGGCTTTTTCCGACTTCCTGATAGGGTAATTCTCCTTTTTGAGGGTTATTTACAAAAAGATAGGGGTGAGGTATGCTGAACCAACGGTAGGTGGCTTCCAGCGACATTTTTTCAGTAAAACTCAGGGTAACCCTCCCATAGAGGTCATTCAGTCCCATACTCATATTATCTCTCACCAGGGTGTTGAACATATCCATGTATCCGTAGAAACGGTGAGAGGTTCCATAAAGTGTACTGAATCCGGTAACTTTGGTTTTCAATAGGGTGGTATCGGAGAAATTATTCCCGCTCAGGTGTTCAAACCCGATCAAAAGCTTGAGTGGCTTGATGACCTGGCAAGCAACCCAGGCAGCATAGAAATTTGAACTTAATTTACGGCCATCCCTGACATGTCCTCCCTGATAATAGGCATTCACCATAAAGCTCCATTTTTTAATATTCACATCGACCCTGGCACCCACGGTGGCCCGGGCATAGAGGATGTCGGGAAATTCCTGAATACTGGTGGTTTTGGTAACAATGGGCAGGTACCCGATAATGGAGTCGTATTCATTATATATATACTGTGTGTCGTTTTTGATCTTTGTTACAGATAGTCCGTAAGTTTGGAAAGCATCGACTGCCGCGAGCACGGAAATATTCAGCTGATCTTTGAAAAATGCCTTACTGAAGTAAACAAATGAAAGGTATTTATAGTTATTTCTCATGTTATAGGAGTTCAGAAAAGCGCTTGCCGGGGCGACATTATTTACGGCAAACCCGAAATCACCTTTGATTTTTTTCTCTGATGCATTCCATTGCAGGAGGATGATATCATGTGTTGCTCCCCACATGCTCCAGCTCGACGATCCGAAAAGCCGCTCATCATCATAAACTACCTCTGTACGTCCAAGCTTTAGACCAAGAGTCCTGGTAAAATTGTATTTAAACCAGGCTTCAAAAATGTTGACCGTATTTTTCGAAATCGTATCCGAAGAATAATAATTCTGGCCATAGGTAAATGCTTGCTGGAGAGAAAATCGCGTAATAAATTTTTCATTTTTAAAGTCAAAGGCAATTCTTGCGCGGCCAAGGATATCGAGGTTGGGCATTTTTGAGGAATCCCTTAACTGCAGGTAACCATCTCGATATTCGCCCCGGGTACGGAATTCTCCTGAAACATTAAATTGAGCGAAAGAGCTTCCCATACAAAGGGTCGTGACAAGGGTCAGAAATATTTTATGCATGAAGTTTTTTTTGCAAAAATAAATTATTTCAAATCAATATGTTAAAGTGTACACGTCTGAGCTGGTGTAAGAATTCATATTTTTGTATAAAATATTTCAGAACAATGAAAATCAGACAACATATTCCCAACTTCATCACGACCCTTAACCTGGTTAGTGGTCTTATCAGTATTACCTTACTTTTTTCCGGCGAGTTGGTCATCAGTGCGTTTTTTATCTTTCTTGCTGCCGTATTTGATTATCTGGACGGAACTTTTGCCCGGCTTTTAAAAGTACATTCAGAACTTGGGAAACAACTGGATTCGCTGGCCGATGTTGTTTCATTCGGTGTTGCGCCCGGATTGATTATGTTCCAGATGATTTCGGCCAATTGTACCGGAAGTTGTAATATTCTGGAAAGGCTTCACGTAACACCCTATTTCGCTTTGCTTATTCCGGTTTGTTCGGCCTTACGGCTGGCAAAATTTAATATTGATCTGAGGCAGGAAGTGAATTTTATCGGCTTGCCAACCCCTGCCAATGGTTTATTTTTCGCATCTGTTCCCCTGGTTCTTTTTCTTCAGCCCCAGGTATTCAGCATCATTCAACTGGATTTTTTATCCGACTTTTTTACCAATACCCGAGTACTGGCCGTTCTCTCGGTGTTTTTTTCGTACTTGCTGATTTCTGAATTCAGGATATTTTCCATGAAGTTCAAGTCGGTGGTCTGGAAAGGAAACGAGGTTCGTTGGGTGTTTCTGATTCTTTCGGTGCTGTTTCTGATCCTGTTTTCGCTTGCTGCGATTCCCCTGATCATTTTATTGTACCTGCTGATATCCCTCTTTTTCCAAAGGTCATTTTAAGTGTTTTACCGGAGCTCGAAATTCTGCCCGAGGTAAACTCGGCGCACATGATCATCATTGGCCAGTTCCTGAGAGGATCCGGCTTTCAGGATAGACCCTTCAAATAAAAGATAGGACCGATCAGTGATTGAAAGGGTTTCATGCACGTTATGATCAGTGATAAGTACCCCCGATATTTTTATCCTTGAGCCTGGTTACAATTCCCTGGATGTCTTCAACAGCAATGGGATCAATACCTGCAAAAGGTTCGTCCAGTAAAATGAATTTTGGATCTACGGCAAGACAACGGGCAATTTCAGTCCGCCTTCTTTCTCCTCCTGATAAGGTAATTCCATGACTTTTCCTGACATGTTGCAGGCCAAACTCATCTAAAAGCTTTTCCAGTCGTTCTTTCTGCTGATCCTTGGTCAAACCGGTAAACTCCAGGATAGCGCGGATATTGTCTTCGACACTGAGTTTACGAAAAACGGATGCTTCCTGAGGGAGATAACTGATACCCCGCTGAGCCCGTCGGTACATGGGCTCTTTGGTAATATTCAGGTCATCCAGGAAAACCTGTCCGGAGAATGGCTTGATGAGGCCGACAATAATATAAAATGAAGTCGTTTTTCCGGCTCCGTTAGGTCCAAGCAAACCAACAATTTCTCCCTGGTTCAGTTCAAGGGAAACTTCATTAACAACAGTACGTTTGCGGTATTTTTTTACAATTTTATCGGTCCAGAGTTTCATAAGGCTGGTTTGAACTTTGTATTACAGTATTCCTTCTTTCAGGATGTCGTGAAGATGGATAACTCCCACATATCTTTTCTTTTCAACGACCAGCAACTGGGTTATATTATTTTGTCGCATGATGTGAAGTGCATGAACCACCAGGGTATCGGCATCAATAGTTTTTGGTGAAGGGCTCATGATTTCGGCTGCTGTCAGTTTTGTAATATCTGATTTTTTTTCAAGCATTCTTCGGAGGTCACCATCGGTGATTACGCCGGTAAGTTTATTGCCTTTCAATACTGCTGTAGCCCCGAGACGTTTAGAAGAAATTTCGAGGATAACAGTATTGATGTTGTCGGTTGATTTTACTTTGGGAGCAGCATTACCGGGATAGAGATCCTTTACTTTCAGGTAGAGTTCTTTCCCCAGGGTTCCACCCGGGTGAAACTTGGCAAAATCGCCAGCTGTGAATCCCCGGCTTTCAAGGAGGCAAACAGCCAGGGCATCGCCCATGACCAGTTGAGCTGTAGTGCTGGATGTTGGGGCAAGGTTGTTGGGGCAGGCTTCTTTTGGGACACTGACATCCATGATAAAATCGGCCTGACGGGCCAGGTAAGAGTTTTTATTCCCCACCATGGCTATCAGGGCGCTTCCCCTCTCTTTTAAAAGGGGTACGAGTACCTTTATTTCAGGAGTTTCCCCGCTTTTCGAAAGACAGATTACGATATCTGTTTTCTGTACAGTTCCCAGATCTCCATGAATGGCATCAGCAGCATGCATGAAAATTGCCGGGGTGCCCGTGGAGTTGAGGGTGGCCACGATTTTCTGCCCGATGATTGCACTTTTTCCAATACCGGTTATCACGACCCTGCCTTTTGACTGAAGGATTAGTTTAATACAATGAAAAAAATCTTCATTTACTGAATGAACAAGGCCGGCAATGGCTTTTGCTTCTTCATTTATGGTGTCAATGGCAATATTTTTCAGTGATCTGGAATTTTTCAATGCACAATTTTTTTAAAATAATTTGGTTATTTGGAAGGTTTTATACTTATATTTGTATATAAGGACATTAAAACTTTAAAAATCAATATATCCTGAACAAAATTACGAAAATAAATCCGAGTTCAAAAATGGTGGCAGGCAAGGACGCGAACAAAATTCATGAAGTTCTTAAGAAAGTTTTTGGTTATGATAGTTTTAAGGGGAATCAGGAAGCCATCATCCGTAATCTTTTAGCCGACAAGGACAGCTTTGTTATCATGCCCACCGGGGGCGGGAAATCGCTGTGTTACCAGCTTCCTGCCATGATGAAGAAAGGCACGGCCATTATTGTTTCTCCGCTGATCGCCCTGATGAAGAACCAAGTCGATTCCATTCGTAGTTTCGGAACTGAGAACGACCTTGCCCATTTTATGAATTCTTCATTGACCAAGCAGGAGATCACCCAGGTTAAAAAGGACATTGTTGACGGGAAGACCAAATTATTATATGTTGCTCCTGAAACCATTACCAAGGAAGAGAACATTGAATTCCTGAAGAACATCACCATATCCTTTTATGCCATTGATGAAGCGCATTGTATTTCCGAATGGGGACATGATTTCCGGCCGGAATACCGTCGCTTAAGACCCATTATCGATGCGATCGGTCAGAAAGTACCTGTGATTGCGCTTACCGCTACCGCCACGCCTAAGGTTCAGCAGGATATTCAGAAGAACCTGAATATGATGGATGCAGGTGTTTTCCTTTCTTCCTTCAACAGGCCCAATCTTTATTATGAAGTCAAGGCCAAGACCAAGAATGTTTCCAAGGACATTATCAAATATATCAAGGGGCAGGCTGGCAAATCCGGTATTATTTATTGCCTCAGCCGGAAAAAGGTTGAAGAACTTGCAGAAACTTTTGTGGTCAATGGTATTAAAGCCTTGCCTTATCATGCCGGCCTGGATGCTTCCACCCGCCGTCAGAACCAGGATAAATTCCTGATGGAAGAAGTGGATGTGATAGTTGCTACGATTGCATTCGGGATGGGAATTGATAAACCTGATGTTCGTTATGTGATCCATTACGATATGCCCAAAAGCCTGGAAGGATATTACCAGGAAACGGGCCGTTCGGGACGTGATGACGGGGAAGGCAATTGTATTGCCTATTACAGTTATGACGATATTCAGAAACTCGAGAAGTTTTTAAAGGGTAAAGCTGTAGCCGAGCAGGAAATTGCCAAACAATTGTTGATGGAAACGGTCGCTTATAGTGAATCCTCCGTTTGCCGGCGTAAACAATTGCTTCATTATTTCGGTGAAATATATACGGAAGAGAATTGTCAGAATTGCGATAACTGCATGCATCCAAAGAAAAAATTTGAAGGGAAACAATACGTCCAGCTGGTCCTGGAAACTGTCCTTGCCGTTAAACAACAATTTAAGAACAAACACATCATCAATATCATTCTTGGTAAGAGTACAGCTACTATCAAATCCTATAAGCACAACAAGCTGGAAGTCTTTGGAAAAGGTTCAGACCGGGATGAAAAGTTCTGGAATGCTGTCATTCGACAAACCCTGATCGAATGTCTTCTGACCAAGGATATAGAAAATTACGGAATTCTAAAGATTAGTCCGGAAGGAGCCAGATTCCTGAAAGAGCCAACTTCAATCATGTTGGTAGATGATCATGATTTCGAGAATCCGGAGGAGGAGGAACTGTTTGAGGCCCTGGGGTCGAAAAGCAGTACAGCGGATAAAACCCTTTTCGCTCTTCTGAAAGACCTGAGAAAAGAGATTGCCAGGAAAGAAAAACTTCCACCTTTTGTGATTTTCCAGGATCCTTCGCTGGAAGATATGGCCATCCAGTATCCTGTTACTGTTGATGAACTCAAGCAGATCACAGGAGTAGGAACCGGGAAAGCACTTAAGTACGGAAAACCATTCCTCGAACTGATCAAAGAATATGTGGAGGAGAATGAGATCATCCGTCCAATGGATATGGTTGTTAAATCCGTTGTGAATAAATCGGGTCTTAAAGTTTACATCATACAGAGCATTGATCGCAAGATTTCCCTGGAAGATATTGCTCTGGCGAAAAACCTGAGTTTCGATGAACTACTTTCAGAGATTGAAAGCATTGTCGGTTCTGGCACCAAGATCGACATTAATTTTTATATCGATGAATTCATTGATCCCTATCACCAGGAAGAAATCTTTGAGTACTTTCGCAAAGCTGAATCCGATTCCATCATTGATGCCCAGAAAGAGCTGGGTGAAGATGAGTTTACTGAAGAAGAGATTCGCCTGATGCGCATTAAATTCATGTCAGAATTAGGAAACTAAAATTTTACAACATCATGCAAGAAGAAACATTGTTGAAACCTGAAGCCCCTCAGGGAGGGAGCAAATTTTTCATTTTTAACCTGAATACCGTATTCAGCTTACTCTCCATTGCCGGAATCATTGTGCTTTTTGTCCTCTTTTTCACGGATAAAAAAGCTGATACGGGTTCCCTGCCCGTTACCCTTCAGAAAAACGGAAAACCCTTATCCGTGGTTTTTGTGAATCTGGATTCATTAAATACCCATTATGAATATGTGAAGGTTCTTAGGAGTGATCTCGAAGGAACAGGAAAAAGATTGCAAACAGAAGTCCTTTCTGAACAAAAGTCGCTTGAAAAAGAAGCGGCTGACTTTCAACGTCAGGTCGCCAGCAATGCCATTTCTGAAGATAAAGCAAAAGCTGTTTATGAAACCCTGATGCAGAAACAACAGGCCCTGATGGAAAAGAAAGACAGATATACACAGCAGGTTGCTGAACAGGAAATGGGCATGAATTTCAGGTTGATAGATACCGTCACTAATTTTCTCAAACGGTATAACAGAAAATTCGGATACGACTACATTATGGGTTTTAAAGCTGGTGGTGAAATTCTGATTTCTAACGATACGCTGGATATTACCAGAGATGTGCTGAAAGACATCAACAAAGAGTATCAGGAAAGGAAAAAATAGCATAATGAAATACCTTTTATCTCTGGTTTTATTAGGCCTTGTGATTGCATGTAAAAATTCTGGGGATACTTCTGAAATCAAAGATGTCAGGACTGATTCAATTATTTCCAGGGAATTGATGGTCCGTATTTTAGTGGATACTCATCTGGCTGAAGCAGCATTGATCAAGCAGCGCAACGAAGGTGTGGAGGACCCGGCGATGGCAAGATATTATTACCATGGAATATTCGCCAAGTATAAGATAAGCCGTAAAAGGTTTTACGACAACCTGACCTATTACCGGAAAAACCCGACTGAGTTTTCGAAAATGTATGAACAGGTGATCAGCCTGATTACTGAGCGGCAGAAAAACTATACCCCAAAGAAATAATTATTATTTGGTATAGATGGCCGTTGCAGTTATTAATGTGGCTCCATCAAAGATGGTGTAATTAAAGGTTATTTTTCCAGTTTCAGGATCATAAGTTCCTCCTCCGTTGATGATCCAGTCGTCACCGATCACCTGGTCGGCATAGAGGCTGATATTATTCCCGCTTATCGATCCTGCTGCCGGATTACCTGTGTAAGCGGTGGTATTCGCGAAATTCTGAATGAAAATGCCTCCCGTAGAATTGGAATCCGCCAGGATAGTTGCCTCATAGGACGATTTATGCCAGGTTTCACTTACGGACCACCTGCCCAGATATTTCGATCTGGCATCTGAATTATCAGGATCGGTAGAGTCTTTCATACAAGCCTGAAGGCCAAGCATAAGAAAAACCAGGAAAAGAGATGAAACAGAAACAAATTTCTTCATGCTTGTCTTTTTTCAAAATAATAAACGTAGGCACTGAATACCAATGTAGTGGCCAGCTGAACAAGAATAAAGGAAAGAGAAGATTCTTCCAATACAAAGGCCCGGGAGAAAAACACAAGATAAGCCAGGTAGCAGGCCAGTTTACTGATTATAATAGCAGAAAAAAGAGATACGAAAATATTTTTTATTCTGCTCCTGAGGACATAGAATAACAGGACATTCAAGGTCAGTTCCCCGGTTATGATCAGCATCTTGAAGAAGAACGGATGTCCTGAAACCAGGAAAGAGAACAGGGGGAGTGACAGGGCCAGGAAGTAGGAATTATTTTTCGTGCCATGAGCCAGCGAAATGATCAGCATCAGCCTCATGGGTTCGATCATATATATCGGGAAGCTTATCAGGTGAGCAATAGCTGGCATAAAGAGAATGAAAGCCAGGGCAAAAGTATCCAGGCTCAGATTGATGATGGCTTCTTTCGAACGCAGCGCTGTTGAAATGGATTTCATAGTTATATTTTTTACAAAAATATTAAAAAAGTTCCAGAATTCTATCTGCCAATCTGCTGGCGCCTAAACGGAAAAGACTTGGTTGCAACCATTCTTCACCAAGAACATCCTTGACCAGGTAATAATAATTCATTGCTTTACCAATGTCGGCAATACCGCCGGCAGGTTTAATCCCTATTTTAATTCCGGTTTTTCTGTAATGGGAAAGGATGACTTCAAGCATCACAAGGACGGCTTGCTCTGTTGCAGCCGGGGATATTTTCCCGGTGGAGGTTTTGATGAAATCAGCGCCGGCTTCAATTGCGATCTCGCTTGCTTTAGCGATGTTTTCGTAAGAACCAAGTTCTCCGGTTTCCAGGATCACTTTCAAGGTATGTCCTCTTGTAATATCCCTGATTGAATCAAGTTCACGATAAACGCCATGGTAATTCTGTTCAAGGAAAGTTCCTCGTGAAATCACTACATCGATTTCATCCGCTCCTTCGGCCAGGGCATACTTCACTTCTTCGAGTTTTATCGGGAGAGGCATCTGTCCGCTGGGAAATGCCGCCGCGGTTGTTGCCACCCTGATCCCGGTACCGCTTAAGGCCATCTTTGACTGGTGTATAAACGGAGGATAAATGCATACAGCAGCAGGGAATGGAAGGTTTTTATCATGAAAAGAAAGGGCTTTCAGGCAAAGTTTTTCTATACTTGCCGTATTGTCTGATCCATCGAGTGAGGTAAGGTCAAGCAGGGAAAGTACCGCCCTCAGGATATCAGGATCGGCTTGTTCCCCGGCATGAGCAGAAAGGATGTTTTCTGTACGTGCATCAACATCTGTAAAAGAAATCCCTGAAAGAAGAGAAAAGGAAAACATATTAATATTATTTAATTAAAAGCTGAAACTAATGCCCAAACTTGGCATCAGTGGTAACTGATCGACCCGGGTATAGGATACCCTGTCGAAATAGAAAATATTCTGCTGGTTCAGTGCATTGGTAACACTGAGGTTGATTTCCAGTTTCATATTTTTTCCGAAAAGGAAAATCTTCTTCAGGTTAAGGTCAAGCCGGCTGTAGTAAGGAAGCCGGCCTTTGTTGTAGTCAGCATAAAGGATTCCGAGTGTGCCATTGGAAGTTCCGATATCGCCGCTGATATCGTCGAAGCTGATCATTTCATAAAATCCCTGGGTTTGGGTGAAGGGGAAGCCTGAGCCATAATTATACCGTGCATCGATTTCCCATCCTGATTTTTTTCCAAACACATAAGATCCGACAATGTTCAGGTTATGACGACGGTCGTAAGGAGGCACATAGGTGTTCATGCCATCATTGCGATGAATAAAGCCGAGAGAATAAGAAAGTCCGAGATGCAGGCGTTTCCAGTCGTAACTTAAGGCTACATCAACGCCTTCCGCATCACCGGTTTCAAGCACGAAATCTTTTTTCAGGTAATCGGGGATGTTGGCATTTTCGGGTGTATCGTTGTACAATTTATTGCGATTAAGGATGGTCAGCTGGGGATAATACTTGTAGTATCCTTCGATATTCAGGGTTAAATTTTTAAGGATATCCCATTCAAATCCAAATACAACCTGGTCGGACCGCTGAAGTTTGGTTTTGACTTTTTTCCCGTTGAAATCGCTGGGCAGGGCATCCGGGCTGGCAAGAAAGCCATAAAACAGGTTGACAACATCCCGGTCGTAGGTAGTGCTGATCAGGTTCTGTGAATACATTCCGGCAGCCATTTTCAGCCTGAAATTTTTTGCCACATTATATTTAATGGCTAAACGCGGTTCCAGAGATAATTCCGAAAGGGATGCATAATACTGAGCCCTGAAACCAGGTTCGATGATGAATTTTCCAGGGAGCCATTTATATTTTGCATAAACGGCAACTTCAGTAGAGTTCTGTGCATAATCAATTCTGCGTCCCGTGGAATTATAGAAGTCGAGAATTGTTTTAAAACCTGAAAGTTCCAGTCCATATTTCAGGGCATCTTTTCCAAAAAAATAAGTAAAATACAGTCCTCCATTAAATCCCGCAATAGAGCTTGAACGCGGTGATCCGTTGGCTTCCTGAAATACAACTTTATAGTTTGAGTAAGCAAAATCGCCTTCAATCAGTACAGAGCTTTTCGCTGGAATAGCCAGGAAATTCAGCCCGCCTCCATAAGAATCCCAATGATAATCAAGGGGTACCCTGATAATGCTATCGCCCTTATAGTTGGTCCCCCAGAGGGATGACTTATCAGAAAAATTAAAACCAAATAAATTAACCTTGCTGCCATTGGGTGTATTAATGGCAATTTTACCATAAATATCCAGGTAGTTATAAGGCAATCCATTAGTATCTATATAGGAATAAAAAATCTTGGAACTTTGTTTCAGGTAAGAATTCTTTATCGAAAAGATGAAGGAAGCACTGGCGCTGTTTTCGGTTTTTTGCCTGGCAATAGGGCCTTCCAGCAATATTTTTGCGCCGAATGTACTGACATCTACTTTTCCTGCAATGCGGTTTTTATTTCCGTCTCGTGTCGTGATATCCATAACGGATGAAATTCTTCCTCCGTATTCGGCATTAAACCCTCCGGTATAAACATCCACACTTTTTAAAACATCCACATCAAACACTGAAAACAACCCAATGGAATGGAACGGGTTATAAACAATCATTCCGTCAAATAGTACTTTATTCTGAACCGGGGGACCACCACGGATGTAAAGTTGTCCGCCCTGATCTCCAGTAAAGATCACCCCGGGAAGAATCTGAAGGTATTGAGCCAGGTCAGGTTGACCTCCTATGCTTGGGATCTGCTGGATTTCTTTTGGGGTGATCTTGATGATACTGGTCTGGGTCTGGGTTATCTTATCTTGCCTGGAAGCAGAAATGTTAACCTCATCCAGGAACACTGTGGATTTACTCAGGTATAATTTTTTCGAGATGATGTCGCCTGCTTTAATGGTTATGGGCATTTTCAGGGTATCGAATCCAACACAGGTGACCATCAGGAAATAGTCTCCCGGTTTAACCTTGGAAATGGCAAAATAGCCATTGGCATCAGTGGTTGCACCGACAGTTGTTTTATAGAAGTACACATTTGTAAAAAGGACTGGTTCACCAGTTTCTTGTTCGTAAACAAAACCACGAACAGTCCCGTTTTGTGATAAGCCCTGTTTATGCATGACAAAAAGCATGGCAAGCAGGAAGAGAACAGGTAGTGATATAGGTTTGAATTTCATGGATTAAATCGTGAGAGAAGTCTATACTGGCTGCAAAGTTATGTATTCAGCCTGAGTAAAAAAAGGAATTTCGTATTTGTAAAAAATTCTTACTTTTGTCCATGTTGAAAACATTCAAAAAATAATATGCAGAAGTTACTTTTATTGGGAGATGAAGCCATCGCTCAGGGAGCATTGGATGCCGGGCTGTCAGGAGTATATGCTTACCCCGGTACACCATCAACAGAGATCACTGAATTCATTCAGCATTCGGATTATGCCAGGGATAGCCATATCCACAGTACCTGGTCTGCGAATGAGAAAACGGCTATGGAAGCTGCCCTGGGCATGTCGTATGCCGGTAAGCGGGCCATGGTTTGCATGAAACATGTCGGATTGAATGTAGCTGCAGACCCTTTTATCAATGCTGCCATTACAGGAGCCAATGGAGGAATTCTGGTGGTAGCAGCCGATGATCCTTCCATGCATTCTTCCCAGAATGAGCAGGATTCCCGTTTCTATGGCAAATTCGCCCTGATCCCGATTTTAGAACCTTCCAATCAGCAGGAAGCCTATGATATGGTGATCTACGGTTTTGATTTTTCCGAAAAATATCATGTTCCAGTCCTGATGCGTATTACAACCCGGATGGCTCATTCCCGGTCCGGAGTGGTCCGCAGAGAAGCCCGCAAGCAGAACGAATTGGGACTTCCGTCGGATCTAAGGCAATTTGTATTATTACCCAGCATTGCCAAGCGCAGGTATAAAAATTTACTCAAGGATCATGTTTCATTCATTGAAGAGTCGGAAGCATCTCCTTTTAACCAGTATATCGATGCTCCGGATAAATCTTTGGGGATCATTGTCAGCGGTATTGCATATAACTACCTCACTGAAAACTTCTCCGGTCATAAGGTTCCTTATCCTGTCCTGAAAGTCGGACAATATCCAATGCCCCGCAAGCTGATTGAAAAAATGGCGGATGAATGTAAAGAGATCCTGATCATTGAGGATGGCTATCCGGTCATTGAAGAACTGATCAAAGGGTACCTGGGCAGGGGATTAACGGTAAAAGGCAGGCTGGATGGCAGTTTGCCCCGGGACGGAGAACTGAATCCCAACCTGGTGGCTGTTGCCCTGGGATTAAAAGATACCAACGGGCTGCCAATCCCGGATCTGATGGTTGGCAGGCCGCCTTCACTCTGCAGTGGCTGTCCACATATCGACTCTTATAAAGCCCTGAATGAAGCCCTGGCAAATCTCCCTGTCGGAAGGGTTTTCTCCGATATCGGTTGCTATACCCTCGGTGCGTTGAAGCCTTATGAAGCTATTAATTCCTGTGTCGATATGGGCGCTTCCATAACCATGGCAAAGGGTGCTGCTGATGCCGGCATGGTCCCTGCTGTGGCAGTAATCGGAGACTCTACCTTTACCCATTCAGGGATGACTGGCTTGCTGGATGCCGTCAATGAAAAATCACCCATCACCATCATTATCCTCGACAATGGGACTACAGCCATGACGGGAGGCCAGGATTCACCGGCTACCGGCCATCTGGAAGCCATATGCAAAGGAATTGGTGTGGAAGAATCCCATATCCGTATCCTCAAGCCGTTGAAGAAATATCATGAAGAAAATGTTCAGGTGATGATGGAAGAATTGGCTTATCCCGGGGTATCTGTGATCATTCCGCGAAGGGAGTGTATCGTTGCCATCGATAAGCGCATGAGAGATAAATTCAAGAAGAATCAAAATACATAGTAATGAAGAAAGATATCATTTTAGCGGGTGTTGGCGGACAGGGGATTATTTCCATCGCATCCATCATCGGCTATGCGGCCCTGGAACAAGGAATGTATTTAAAGCAATCGGAAGTGCATGGAATGAGTCAAAGGGGAGGAGATGTAATGTCGAACCTGAGAATTTCCCATGATGAAATTGCTTCTGATCTGATCCCTTTCGGGCAGGCTGACCTGATCATTTCCATTGAACCGCTTGAATCCCTGCGTTATCTGCCTTATCTTTCGCATGACGGATGGGTGATCACCAATACACGCCCTTTTAATAATATACCCAATTACCCGGATATTGAACTGGTCATGGCAGAGGTAGAAAAAGTTCCTCATCATATCGCCCTTGATGCAGAAATGATGGCGAAAGAAGCCGGATCAGCGAAAGCTGCCAATACAATTATCCTGGGCGCATCTGCTCCCTTTTTAGGGATGGCCTATGAAAAGCTGGAAGATGCGATACGGTTTATTTTCAGAAAAAAAGGTCAGGATGTAATCGACCTGAACCTTAAAGCGCTTATGGCGGGCTGGAACTTTGCAGAAGAACATAAATAATTTTTTCTTTTTACCTTTGCCCGCTTTTTATATTCATACATTTTGAAAGCTATGAGGATATTACAAAGAAAATTTTCCCATTACACAGAACCCCAGAAAGTAGAAAAAATGGGGCTTTACCCTTTCTTCAGGATGATTGAATCCGATCAGGATACGGTGGTAAAGATGCAGGGAAGGGATGTTTTGATGTTTGGCTCAAACAGCTACCTGGGACTCACCAATCATCCGAAAATTAAAGAAGCTGCGAAAAAGGCCATCGATAAATATGGGTCAGGATGTGCTGGATCAAGATTCCTTAATGGAACTTTAGACCTTCACATTGAACTTGAAAATAAACTGGCGGCTTTTGTCGGAAAACAAGCTGCACTTGTATACAGCACGGGATTCCAGGTTAATCTTGGGGTAATACCCACAGTGACCGGACGTAACGATTATCTTTTGATTGATGAGTTGGATCATGCTTCCATCATAGAAGCAACCCGTCTTTCTTTCGCTAAGGTCCTGAAATATCGGCATAACGATATGGTCTCCCTGGAGAGGGTACTGAAAAGATGCGAATCTCACCACATTAAACTGATCGTGGTTGACGGTGTATTCAGCATGGATGGCGATATTGCCAACCTTCCTGAAATTGTTAAACTGGCCGATAAATATGAAGCTTCCATCATGGTTGATGATGCTCATTCCATTGGTGTTTTGGGTAAAAATGGCGCAGGAACCGCCTCCCATTTCGGATTGACGAATAAAATTGATCTTATCATGGGTACATTTTCAAAATCACTGGCATCACTTGGAGGATTTATTGCCAGCGATTTTGAGACCATCAATTATATCAAGCATAATTCCAGATCACTTATTTTCAGTGCATCCTGTACACCTTCATCAGCAGCTACGGTTTTAGCCGCTCTTGAAATTATCAAAGATGAACCTGAACGCATTGAACACCTCTGGAAGATGACCCATTATGCCATTGATGGATTCCGAAATCTTGGCTTCGATATCGGACAGACAGTGACCCCAATTATTCCGCTTTACATCAGGGATAATATAAAAACATTAACCCTTACCCGTATGCTTCTGGATGAAGGTGTCTTTGTCAACCCGGTCGTTTCACCTGCTGTCAGCAAGGATGATACCCTGATCCGCTTTTCCTTGATGGCTACCCATACCCAGGAACAAATTGCCATAGCTCTGGATAAATTTCAAAAGGTAGGCAGGAAGTTGAAAATAATAACCTGATTCATTTTTATTGCTTCATCATGGACATTGAAATCAGAAAAGTATCCTCCCGACGGGATCTTAAAACATTCATCGGGTTCCCCTATAAGCTTTATGCAGAGAATAAGTTCTGGTGTCCTCCCTTGCGATTTGATGAATTAAATACCCTGAGAAAAGATAAAAATCCTGCCTTTGAGTTCTGTGAAGCCGAGTACTGGCTGGCCTGGCAATCGGGAAAGATGGTTGGACGCATTGCCGGCATCATCAATCATAAAGCCAATGAACGCTGGAATGAAAAACTCGTTCGTTTTGGCTGGATCGATTTTATTGATGATATTTCTGTTTCCGGTAAACTCATTGAAACTGTTCTGAATTGGGGAAAAGATAAGGGGATGCATGGTATCCATGGTCCCCTTGGATTCTCTGATATGGACAATGAAGGCATGCTGATCAAAGGATTTGATGAGCAGGCTACCCTGGCTTCCATCTATAATTATCCCTATTATCCGGAGCATATGGAGAAACTGGGATTCCTGAAAGCAGCCGACTGGGTTCAGTACGAATTTGGAATTCCTCCTGAAATTCCTGACAAGGTTGAGCGATTGACCCAACTTGTCAAGGAAAAATACAAACTCAGGGTGATCAAAGCTAAAAAGGCGAAGGAGTTGTTGCCCTATGCTCCGAAAATGTTTCAAACTTTGAACGAGGCTTTCAGTGAATTATATGGCTATACGGCCCTGAGCCAGAAGCAGGTGGATATGTATGTGAAAGCGTATTTTGGTTTTGTACGTCCCGAATTTGTTACTTTTGTGGTGGATGAAAAGGATGATGTGGTAGGTTTTGGCGTCTCCATGCCCTCCCTGACAAAAGCCCTTCAGAAATGTAAAGGGAAATTGTTTCCCTTCGGTTTTCTTTATATTCTGATGGCTATTAAAAAGAATGATGTCATTGATATGTACCTGAATGGTGTTCGTCCCGATTATCAATCAAAAGGAGTAAATGCTTTGTATTATAATGAGATGCACCGGGCCTATATACAGCATGGAATTACCAAGGCCATTACGAATCCCCAGCTTGAAGACAATGCAAAGGCTCTGACCATCTGGAAGAATTTCAACGGACGGCAACACCTGACAAGAAGGTGCTGGATTAAGCATTTTTAATATGACTAATGTTTTAATTACCGGCGCCAGTGGTTTTATCGGAAGTTTTCTGATAGAAGAGGGTCTGAATCGGAAGCATTCCATTTATGCGGCAATTCGTAAATCGAGTTCCAGGAAGTATCTTCAGGATCCTGAAATCCACTTTGTGGAAATGGATTTTTCTTCCAGGGAATCCATTGTGCGGACTTTATCTGAATTGAAAAGCCAGGGTATCCGCTTCGATCTCATCATTCATAATGCAGGAATTACCAAAACCCAGGATAAGAAGGAGTTTTCCAGGGTTAATTACCAGAATACCCGGAATTTTGTAGAAGGTCTGATTGAATCGGAAATGGTTCCTGGAAAATTCATTTTCACGAGCAGTCTGGCGGCCTACGGACCCGGAAATCCGGATACCATGGAACCGGTGATGCTGAAAGATGAACCCAAGCCGATAGAGACCTACGGAAGGAGTAAGCTGGAAGCAGAGAAATTCCTGATTTCCGTACCTGATTTCCCCTGGCTTATATTTCGTCCTACCGGTGTGTATGGCCCCAGGGAAACAGACTATTTCGTTTTCTTTAAAACCATTAAGGGCGGACTTGAACCATACATAGGAACCCGGAAGCAGGTTCTCACCTTCATTTATGTCAGGGATCTGGTCAGGTTGATTTTTGATGCGGGAGAATCTGGTATTTCCCGAAAGGCTTATTTTGTTTCTGACGGAAAAGAATACAGTGCAGAGGAGTTTTCTGCCATCACAAAAAAGCATCTTCAGAAGAAAACGCTCAGTTTTGTTGTTCCCTCAGGGATTGTTAAAGTTTTAGCTCATTCAATGGAAGGTATCTTTAGCCTCTGGGGTGCCATTCCAACTTTGAATTCGGATAAATATAACGTTCTAGCCAGTACGAACTGGAAATGCGAAACTTCCCCCCTGCAATCCGATTTTAATTTCAGTGCTGAGTACGATCTCGACAAAGGGGTGAAAGAAGCCCTTGAATGGTACCATAAAGAAGGATGGTTGTAAGATGAACGGGATAGAAGTAAAAAGAATTACTTCCCTTCATGATCTTAAACGTTTCATAGCGTTTCCACATAAACTGTATGCAGGGAATAAATACTGGTGTCCTCCCCTGAATTTCGATGAACTTAATACGTTGAGAAAGGACAAAAACCCTGCCTTTGAATATTGTGAAGCCGACTACTGGATCGCTTACCGGAATGGATCAGCGGTTGGCAGAATTGCCGGGATTATCAATCATAAAGCCAATGAATGCTGGAATGAAAAACTGGTCCGTTTTAACTGGATCGATTTTATCGACGACATTGAGATCTCCCGGATTTTAACAGAAACCGTTTCTGATTGGGGAAAGGAGAAGGGGATGGAAGGGATCCACGGACCTCTGGGATTTACGGATATGGATCCCGAAGGAATGCTGATTGAAGGATTTGAAGAGCAATCCAGTCTGGCAGCCATTTACAATTATCCGTATTACCCGGCACATATGGAACAACTGGGTTTCAGCAAGGCGACCGACTGGATACAATTCGAGATTAAAGTTCCTGATGCTATCCCTGAAAAGGTGGAGCGGCTTTCTAAAATAGTATTGGACAAATATCATCTTCACCTGCTGAAGCACCGCAAGGCAAAAAATATCCGTCCTTATGCCCGTAAGCTGTTTACCATGTATAACGAATCATTCCGGGATCTCTATGGTTTTGCTCCCCTCACCCTTAAACAGATAGATATTTATACGAAACAGTACTTTGACTTTATCCGGCCTGAATTTGTATCCCTGGTTTTAAATGATCAGGATGATATTGTCGGATTTGGTATCTCCATGCCCAGCCTGGCCAAAGCCCTGCAGAAATGCAAAGGGAAATTGTTTCCTTTTGGATTTTTTCATGTGCTGAAAGCCTTGCGAAAAAATGATATCATCCATATGTACCTTGTCGGAGTAAGGCCTGAATTCCAGGGAAAAGGAGTCCTAGCATTGGTGTATCATGAATTGAACAAGGCTTATATTGAAAAAGGGATAAGTCTTGCCCTGACACATCCGCAGCTGGAAGAAAATTTCAAGGCAGTTTCTATCTGGAAGAATTACGATAGCAGAATATATATCCGGCGACGTTGCTTTATTAAAGCGATATAAAAAAGGGGTGACCGATGGATCACCCCTTCTTTATTATTATCAGGAAATGTTTATTTTCCTGCCGGTTCCCACCACATTTTGGTAGTCATTTCATCTCCACCAACCAATCCGGAAGCTGCAGCGGTTACGCTGGCTGCATTTACCGTATATTCCTGTTGCGGATAAGTCATACGCAAAGGAATGGTAGTGATTGAAATCAGAGGATCAAAGATAACATCTTCTCCATCAGCAGTTCTGTTGGCAATTTCACCTGGTTTGAGCAGGAAATCAGGTTCGCCTGTTCTCCTGTATTCAGCCCAAGCCTGGTAGCCTTGGTTATAAAAAGCCAGGTATTTCTGAGCCAATACTGTTTCCTTGCTTGCCGGCGGAAGTGCGGCAAGATAATCGTTAGTTGCAGTATTGAAATCATTGATCTTGGCAGCATCCCAACCTTCGAGAAGGGCACATACATCTCTCCAATGTTCAATGGAAGCACGGGTGCCGTCAATATATTCTGTCTGTGAGAAGCCGTTCAATTCTGAAAGCATGAATTGTACTTCTGCAAATTCCATTAAAACCGGGGCAAATTTCGGATTTAAAATGACGATGGCAGAGGTCGGTGAATAAGCACCAACACCATACCAGCTTGCACATTTACCTTTGTAAGCCTGGCTTTGTCCATCAGTCATACCATAAGGCATTCCGATATATTTACCACTTTTCGGTCTTGAATAGATTGCTAAGCGAGGGTCAGTAAGTCCATTAAAAGGATTAACTTTTGCGTTCAAGGTATCATCGACACCCTTAAGCAGGTTAATCAAGGTTTTACATGTAGTGAAATCATTACGTGCAGAAGTGAAATAGGCATCATACATAGGAGAGTTCATGGCTCCGCCGCCCGGATATGCAACAGCTGCATTGTCAGCATTGGAGGTCATAAATCCATCGACACCTACCTCGGTAACAATGGCGTTAGCGGCAGCATAATTATCCACGTTCGACATACGTAAAGCAACACGAAGGCGGAGGGAATTTCCGAATTTCATCCATTTTTCCATATCTCCGCGGAAGATTACATCGCCGGCTGTAAAACCAGATGCATCGAGGTTGATCAGGGCAATAGCGCCAGCAAGTTCATCCAGCATTGCGGCATAAATTGCCTCTTGTTTATCATATTTAGGATTCGGGATAGAAATACTTGGATCGATGTTCCCCTTGAAAGCTTCAGAATAAGGAATATCTCCCCAGGTATCCGTCATGATCTGCATGGCCCATATTTTAAGGATTGTTGCAACAGCGATCTGGTTATTATTATCGCCATAAACAGCGGCTTTTGCAGCCGTTGTCGGATCCTCATTCAAACGGATGACTTCAATCAGATTCATCACATCATGATAAATAAGCCTCCAGTACTGGTTATTGATGTTCTGACGGATGGCATAACGGTCTTCAGAAGTATAGTTACGTTGAGTCCAGTACTGAGCATAGAGGTTGCTTTGACGGCCGCTCCACCATTCATCATAAATGTCGTCGCAAAGACCTTTCATGGCGCCAGTCAATAAAGTAGGAGTCGAAACTTCAGCGGGTTGATTGGGATTCTCGTTGATCTTATCAAAGTTTTTGGTGCAGGAAGTAAAGAAGAGCGCCAAAAACACCCCGAGTGACAGCTTTATAATTGTTTTCATATCTTGTTCCTCTTAAAATTAAAAGTTAAAACCTATATTGAAACCAAAGGTTCTCGTGGCTGGTAATCCTGCCCCTTCGATACCTTGTATGTTTCCGGAGCTGGTATTAGTTTCAGGATCGATACCTACCATGGCAGTTCCCCAGGTAGCCAGGTTTCTTCCAAAGAGACCAATTTTCAGGTTCTGGATCGGACCGGTGAGTTTAGCAGGGATCGTATAGGATAAAGTAATTTCACGCAATTTGATGTAGCTGGCATCCAGTACATTCTGTGCAGCAGGGCCATCGTAATGGTCGGTACACCAGGTACGGGCATCAAGTACAGTAGTGTTAGCGCCAGTAACCTGTGCAGTTCCGTCAGCATTGTAAATTACGTTACCATCTGCATCGTAGGCAGCTGTCATAGCATCAATCACGATACCGTTCTCACGGATTCCGTTTTCAGCTGAAGCAGCAAGAATTCCGGTATAGGTACCCCACATTTTGGTTGTGGAGAAGAAATTGCCACCATGTTGAATGTCGATCAGAACCCTGAGGTCGAAACCATAGATTTTAAATTCGTTGCCAACCCCTAAATTCCAATCGGGAAGAACGCTACCCAGGGCTTTTACGCCTGAACTCAAGTAGCGGCCATCAGCATCAACAACTTTATTACCGGCTTCATCATAAATGTAATCGGTTCCCATCAATTGGCCATATTCATCACCAACCTTTGCATTTACCGTTACGTTAAATGGACCAACACCCAACTGCAGGTTATCGATACCAGGATACAGGTCAACAACCATGTTGGTGTTCTTGGCAAAGTTGCCGGTGATTGTCCAGTCGAATACATTCTTCACGCGTACAGGAATAGCGCTTACGAATAATTCGAAACCTTTGTTGGTGATCTCGCCGGCATTCAATACCTGGAAGGAGTAACCGGTGGCGCCGGAAACAGCTACAGGAATGATCTGGTTTTTGGAGGCCTTGTTGTAATAGGTAAAGTCGAAACCTAAGCGGTTGTCAAAGAACTTTAATTCAGCTCCAAGTTCCCAGGAACGGGTCATTTCAGGTTTCAGATTAGGATTATTCAAAGTAGTTGGTAATGTGTATAATCCATCAGGAGAGAAATGGTAAGGATAACCATTGACATCAAGGAAATTGGAATAAGTCAGGGAGGTGCGGTAAGGATCGGTATCGTTACCAACCTGTGCCCAACTGCCTCTTACTTTCGCGAAGGTCAGCCATTTTGCTGCTTTAATTGCGGGAAGTTCGGAAATAACCCAGCCCAGTGAAACAGAAGGATAGAGATAAGAATTCTTGTCTTTCGGTAAGGTAGAGGACCAGTCATTACGTAAAGTAACATCCAAATACAACATGCTTTTCCATCCGAGGGAAGCGCTTCCGTATAATGAGTTGATGCGTTTCCAGTTCTGGAAATTGCTGGCAACATTCGTAAGGGAATTGCTCAGGGTATAAAGTTCAGGAATGATCAATCCACCAACGGTTGAACCGGAGATGAGTTTATAATTCCTGTCCATCATATTACCGCCGAAGTTGGCATTCAATCGCCAGTCTTTACCAAAGGTTTTGTCAACCAGGAAGAGGAATTCAGCGTTCAACTCAGAGTTGGAACGAACTTGCTGACGATAGAATGATTGGGAGGCGGATCCGATAGCAACTCTTTCTTCAGTACGGAACTGATAGTTGTCGAGGTTCAATTTACCTTGTGCCCTTAACCAGCTTGTGATCTGCCAGGAAACGCCAACGTTACCATAATAACGATCTCTTTTATCATTCTGGTAGTTCATGTTACGGTCCCAGTAAGGATTGTTTGAATAAGCCGGGGTAGGATCATCCATCGATGAACGGTTCCATGATCTTTGGGTTCCATCAGGATTGATGTAGCTCTTGGCCATATATTGGTCGAGCTGAGTCTGTCCCCATTGGTTAAAACGTTCGATCGGGTTAATATCACCGTAACCGGTTTCTGAACGGCCTTTGGTCTTGGTCGAAATATAATTGATATCGGTGAACACCTTAAGTTTTTTTGTCAGGTTGGCATTAGCACTAACACCTACGGTATATTTATCGAGGGTGGAGTTGGGCATATAACCAGTGGAATTGAATGTTCCCAAAGCCAGGCGGAACTGTGCAGTTTCTCCACCACCGGTGAAAGCGATGTTATTGGTCCAGCCAATACCGGTTTTAAAGAAATCTTTAACACCATGTTTTGGATTCATCCATTCAATGGATTTACCATAGTTATCAACATCCCAGGAATCAAAACTATAATAAGGACGATAATAAATAGGTTGATCAAAAATCGGGCTGCCATCAGGAATGTCAAAGGTAGCACCTGTAGAATTACCATAATCTGTAATAAAATTCCCTGCTGAGGTAGTATATTTAGGGCCAAAACTTTCATCGATCCCATAATCCATTCCCAGATCAAACGACTGGAAAGGATTTCCATCGGCATCAACGCCGGAAATTTTATAATAACCTGAATTATCGGCATAGCCTTTTAATTCCCAGTTTCCAGCATCAAGACCACCATTTCCTCCACCATATTCATTCTGATATTTTGGGAGATAGGAAACCTGCTCAAAGCTTAAGCCGGTATTGAATTCGATACCGATTTGTTTGCCTTTTTGCTGAGCGCCTTTTTTGGTGGTGATCAGGATAACCCCGTTGGCAGCGCGGGATCCGTAAAGAGCGGCAGCATTGGCGCCTTTCAGTACGGAGATGGAAGCAACGTCATCGGGATTGATGTCCTGGGCCATATTACCATAGTCAAAACCACCGGCACCGCGTGCTGTATTAGTTGTATTATAATCACTGTTGTCGATAATGGTTCCATCGATAACGAACAAGGGTTGGTTGTTACCGGAGATGGAGTTGATACCACGAATCAGGATACGGGAAGAACCACCCATGTTACCGGAAGCAGAAGTTACCTGGACACCGGCTACACGACCTGAAAGTGAATTGATCACGTTAGCAGATCCATCAGTCTGGAGGGCATCGCCCTTCACATCCTGAACAGAATAGCCCAGCGCTTTCTTTTCACGTGTTACACCTAAAGCAGTAACTACCACTCCTTCCAGTTCCTGGATATCGGGAGCAAGAACTACATTAAGAAGGTTGTCGGTTCCCAGCGTGATTTCCTGGGTTTTCATCCCTACGAATGAAACCAGTACAACATTTTTATCTTTTGGCACGTTGAGGGTGTATTTCCCGTCAACATCGGTAATTGCACCGACAACTGTGCCTTTAACGAGGATGGTTGCGCCTGGAATTCCAGCGCCGTCATCGGAACTCGTTACCTTACCCGTGATTGTTCTCTGGGCAAGAGCAACTTGCGCCCCTATGAATAACATAAGGGCAAGGAAAATCGTAAATTTTCTCATGACTGTTGTTTTTTCGTTAGTAAAAAAGTTAATAATCAGATACATAAACTAAGATAATATTGAACAGCGCCTGACCGTGCTCTTCAATATGAAATATATGTTGGTTAAGTTTCCAGTGTTTACAATATAACAATGCAATTTTAGTAATTAATTATTTAGCAAACAATAAAAAATTAACAAAAAATTCACAAATAATTAACTGAATTTAACATTGGCACACATGCTCAGAATGTTAGGTAAAAATTTAGCGTAATCTGCGGAAAAACAAGCCAAAAATTATGATCAACAGGATATATATTCCGGTATAGGTGACACTGATCTGGGGTTGAAAGAGTTGATAGGAAGCCATGATCAGACAGGGTATTCCGAGGAGAAAATAACCTAACTTTTTTAATCTCCAGATGAAAATAGTTCCGGTGAAAGCAGTTCCATGTAGTAGGGCGGCTGTAAGAAGTAAGAGTAATACCTCGATTTTTGTTAGCTCCTCAGCAGGCAAATACAATAAGGTGACGTCTGCAATCCAGCCGGAGAAGAAAAGGGCGGTAAAAAATAAAATGGAAAGCAGAGAAAAGTAAACAAAAGAGAAAATACAAATAATGGTAAGGGAAACAGGTCTTGGAAGCAATGGCTGAGGCTTTTCTTCTTCCATATCACTTCATGGTTTTCAGGTTCATGCCGTAGAGAATAACGAAGGTTCCTGAAAAAAGAAGATCAGGCATGGATGGTCCCTGCATTTTCAGGAAGTACATGGGGGCAATGACAAGTAAAATCTGGGCGATGGTATAGACGTGGAATCCGGCTTTCTTCAGGTTCCACATGAGCAGGGCACCGGTCAATGAGGCTGCATAAAACAGTCCGGTAGTCAGAAAAAAGACTGGTGGTGATTCAACAATCATTTCCATTCCCGGAAGGTTAAATTTTTCAGCAAATGTCTTAGCAACTTCGACAAATGTATCATAAAAGGCAGCGATCATAAAGCTGGATATCAGATTCATGCCGCTTCCGATAAAAGTCAGGATGCAGAGGATGGTGAGTAACCTGGTCCTTTGTGTTTTGGCTTCAGGTGTCGGGGGGAGTAGTTGTTCTTCCATAATTTAGTTTTACCCTGTTTAAAGCCCCTCCCTATTTATAGGGAGGGGCTGGGGTGGGTACATTTCATGCGTCAAAATGGGTTTTGTCTCCGATATATACTGACTTCCCAAATCCCAGAATGGGAATGAAAATAAACCGGAAGAAAAATAGGCCGACAGTAAAACCGCTGCCTTTTCCGAAGTTCTTCGCTAACCCATTCAGGATAATAATATAGATGATCAGGTTTACGAAAGGAATCAGCATGAGTAAGATATACCACCAGGGTTTCCCGGCGATTTTAATCCCGATCAGGTAATTATATATCGGGATAATAGCAGCCCAGCCGGGTTCACCGGCTTTTTCAAACATGTACCATGCGCCAATGATCTCAATCACAGCGGTCATGATGGCAAAAATGATGATCGGGATCAATAAAGCCAGTAATACCGGCCAAAAAGGACAAGAATCAACCATTTCCATAATGCTACTTTTTAATGAATGAATATATAAAGGAAGCGCCTTGCTTCCCGGTTTTATTCAAGACTTCCGACAAGTTTTTCAACCTCATGTAGGATTTCACAGGATTTCACCAGGTCCTTCATTTTGTTATGGTCAGGGTAGAGCGGGCGGTCGATTTCCAGGAAGTCCACATATTTCCGGATCACTTCTTTGGCTTTCGTCACGCCTTGTCCGAAGGTATATTCACGGAAATCGAGGGCCTGGGCTGCAGCCATGAATTCAATTCCCAGGATTCCATAGGCATTATCGAGAATCTGGAAATTTTTCAGGGCGGTATTCATCCCCATGGAAACAAAGTCTTCCTGGTCGGCAGCTGCCGGAATGGATTGTATGGATGCCGGAGCTGACAAAATTCGCTGTTCAACGATCTGCATATCGGCTGTGTACTGGCTGAGCATCAATCCACTGAACATTCCGGCTCCCTTGGTTAAAAAGGCGGGTAAGCCAACACTCAGTGCAGGATTGTTCAGCCGGTTCATCCGCCGTTCACTCATGACACTTACCATGGTGACGACATATCCGGCCATATCCATGGGTACTGAAACAGGGGATCCCTGGAAATTAGCGCCGGAAAGCTGGAGATTCTCATCCGGGAAGAAAATCGGATTATCACCCACCCCATTCAATTCAATCTCCACCTGCGAGCGGGCATAGGCCAGCGCATCATGGGCAGCGCCGATAACCTGGGGAGTCGAACGCATCGAATAAGCATCCTGGACTTTGCACTTCACTTTCAATTCTGCAAGATCTCCGCCGTTCACACATTTTAATATCGCGGCAGCACTTCTTACAGCTCCTTTGAACCCACGGACTTCATGCAATTTCGGACTATAGGGACGCATATTGGCTTTCATGGCTTCCAGCGACATGGAAGCCGCGATTTCCGCCTGTTTCAGCCAGTTGTTGGCGTCAAAGAGGAAGAGGGCGCTCATGGCTGTCAGTACATTCGAACCATTGATGGTAGCCAGTCCGTCACGGGCTTTCAGTCCGGGAACCGGGATACCGGCTGCATCGAGGGCTTCCTTACCGGGTAAAAGTTTTCCCTGGTAATAGGCATGGCCTTCACCCATCATCAGCAGGGCGATCTGCGACATTGGGGCAAGATCACCACAGGCACCTACCGATCCTTTCTGGCAGACAAAGGGGGTAACTCCCTTGTTCAGCATGTCCACCAGGGTCTGGGTGATTTCAAGCCGTGATCCGGAATTTCCATGGGCATGAACATTGATACGGCCCAGCATGGCACCACGCACCCAATCCAGGGGCATGGCTTCACCGATTCCTGCAGCATGGTTATAGATCAGGTATTTTTGAAAATCCTTAACCTGGTCATCGTTCAGGACCATTTCAGAAAATTCACCAATCCCGGTATTTACACCGTACATGATTTCCCCGGCAACGATCTTTCTTTCAAGCATCGCCCGGCATTTATGGATCCGCTCTATAGCCTGGGGATCCAACTCAACTTTTTCATTATTGCGGGCTACATTAACCACATCTTCGATGGTAAGACCCGCGCCTTTTATAATAAGTGTCATGTTTTTCTTTTTAATGAACTAAATAGTAAAATAAAAGCTGGTGAGCTTGTGAGTTGGTGAGTTGGTGAGCTGGTGAGCTCGCGAGCTCACTAACTCGCCAACTCGCCAACTTTTTCTGCTCCGATGATCCAGCTTCGGGCACATAAAATGGCTGCGACCCAGGTTCTCTTTACTGATCTTTTCATTTCGATAAAATATTTTTTAATTCATCCGGTGTGACCGGCTTTTGTTCTCCTGACCTCATATCCTTTAAGGTAAGCTTCCCGGCAGAAATCTCATTCTGCCCCGCAAAAACAACAAACGGGATGTTTTTCCGATTGGCATATTCCATTTGCTTTTTCAGTTTTGATGCCTCAGGGTATATCTCAGATGAAATTTCAGATTTCCTTAAAGCAGCAAGCAGCTGAAGCCCGTATTTTTCTTCATCCTTCCCGAAATTAAGGATAAGCAGCTTCGTGGTTGATTCAATAGATTCTGGAAAAAGCCGGAGTTCTTCCATGACATCATAGATCCTGTCGGCGCCGAAGGAGATACCTACACCCGACATATCCGGAAGTCCAAAAATACCGGTGAGATTATCATATCTTCCCCCTCCGCATAAACTGCCCATTGTGACCTCTGCAGCCTTAACCTCGATGATGGTACCGGTATAATAATTCAGTCCGCGGGCCAAGCTGAGATCGAATTCAAATTTATTTTGAAGTTCTAGATTTTTCAGATGAAGCATCACTTCCGAAATTTCTTCAAGACCTTTTTTTCCCGTTTCAGAATTGACAAAGAGATTATCCAGCATTTCCCTTTTTTCCTGTATTCTTCCCTCCATGGTCATAATGGGTACCAGAAGCCGTACTGAATCTCCGGAAAGGCCTTTCGTTTCAAGTTCTTCACTGACTTTTTCCAGGCCGATCTTATCCAGTTTATCAATGGCCACAGTAATATCCGTCAGCTTCTCAGGCGCTCCAATGGCTTCTGCAATTCCTGCCAGGATCTTGCGATTATTGAGTTTAACAACGACCTTAATGTCCAGGCGGATAAATACGGAATCGATGATCTGTATGAGTTCTACTTCATTCAGCAAGGAATTGCTACCGATCACATCCACATCGCATTGAAAAAATTCCCGATAGCGGCCTTTTTGCGGACGGTCGGCTCTCCATACGGGCTGTATCTGATAACGTTTAAAAGGAAATACCAGCTCATGCTGATGCTGCACGACAAACCTGGCAAAAGGAACCGTCAAATCGTAACGAAGCCCTTTCTCTGCGATATGACGGGTGTAAGTATTCAACTCCGGCATTTCCCATCCGCCATCCCGCATCCCGTATCCCGCATCCCGTATCCCTGACAGGTAATTTCCCGAGTTTAGTATTTTAAATAGCAGCTTATCTCCTTCTTCTCCATATTTTCCCATCAGTGTTGACAGGTTTTCCATGGCAGGAGTTTCAATGGGCACATACCCTGAACTCTGAAAAACTTTGCGGATGTTGTCGAAAATAAAATTCCTCCTCACCATTTCCGTGGGAATAAAGTCACGGGTGCCTTTGGGTATGGAAGGTTTCTGGGAAGACATTCAATCGGTTTTTGCAAATATAATAAGATTCAGGATGCAGGATACAGCATGCATGACCGGCATCCATTTTTATGCTCATTTATCTGTCATCAATCATCTTGATTCTTGCATCCCTGCATCTTGCATCCTGCATCTTGTATCTTTTTTATGATACCTTCAAGATAATCCTGAACTCTGGGTTCTCCTTCCTTCGGCGCCCAGGGTGCAAAATTCTTATCATCCACGGGATTGTAAGGGCCATCTTTGAATTCGTAAGCCACTGAACCGGGTTCGAGCGCAATGATAGTATGAAAGGTTCTTTCCGGAATTTCGGCTCCGTATATACCTTTCAAAGGATCAAGAAGGATATGTTCGGTGATATTTCCTAGCGCATCGAATTCTATTACGGCAATTCTTCCCCTCAGGGCAAAAAATATCTCCCTTTTATCCGGATTTTCATGTTTGTGAGGCTGAATATACGATAACGGCTCCATAGCATTAAGCAAGCGCTGAAGGGTATCTGAATATTCTTTATGAAAATTGTAGTTTTTCCGCCTCCGGGGCGACGCTTTTGCTTCTCCTGAAACCTGATTTAAGAGGAAGGTGTCGATTTTAATCATAAAAAAGTAACAGAGTAACAGAGTAACAAAGTGAACAACTTACCAACTCACCAGCTCACCAGCTTTCATGCCTTCAGTTTTTTATATTTGATCCTGTGCGGGGCATCCTCACCCAGGCGTTTCTTTTTATTTTCTTCATAATCGGAATAAGATCCTTCAAAGAAATAAACCTGTGAGTCTCCTTCAAAAGCAAGAATATGGGTGGAAACCCGGTCGAGGAACCAGCGATCATGGGAAATAATGACTGCACAGCCGGCGAAATTCTCCAGTCCTTCTTCCAGAGCCCTGAGGGTATTTACATCAATGTCGTTGGTTGGTTCATCGAGAAGAAGCACATTGGCTTCTTCTTTCAGGGTCAGGGCCAGATGAAGGCGGTTTCTTTCCCCACCGGAGAGTACCCCGCATTTTTTTTCCTGATCGGCCCCGCTGAAATTGAACCGGGCGACATAAGCCCTGGCGCTCATCGTACGTCCACCGATCTGGATGTTCTCAGCTCCGCCTGAAATAACCTGGAATACGGTTTTTTCAGGATCAATGGCAGTATGGGTCTGATCGACATACGCTATTTTGACCGTCTCTCCAACTTTGAAACTTCCTGTATTTGCGGCTTCCGAACCCATGACCATGCGGAAGAGGGTGGTTTTTCCGGCCCCGTTCGGGCCGATCACACCCACAATTCCTGCAGGCGGCAAAGAGAAGTTGAGATGTTCAAACAGCAAACGGTCATTAAAGGATTTGGCGACCTCCCTGGCTTCAATGACCATATTCCCTAAACGAGGACCATTCGGGATGTACAATTCAAGGCGTTCTTCTTTCTCCCTGACATCCTCACTCATCATTTTTTCATAAGCATTTAAACGGGCTTTCCCTTTTGCCTGCCTTGCTTTGGGCGACATCCTTACCCAATCCAGCTCCCGTTCCAGGGTTTTTCTTCTTTTACTCTCGGTTTTTTCTTCCATGGCCAGGCGATTCGATTTCTGCTCTAGCCAGGAAGTGTAATTTCCCTGCCAGGGAATTCCTTCACCCCGGTCTAGTTCGAGGATCCATCCGGCAACATTATCCAGAAAATACCGGTCGTGGGTAATCGCAATCACCGTGCCTTTGTATTGCTGAAGGTGAAGTTCAAGCCATTGAACCGATTCTGCATCCAGATGATTGGTTGGCTCATCGAGCAGAAGGATATCGGGCTCCTGTAATAATAGCCGGCAAAGGGCGATCCGTCGCCGTTCACCGCCGGAAAGGTTTTTAACGGGAGCATCTGGTTCCGGGCAACGAAGCGCATCCATTGCTCTTTCCAGTTTGCTGTCGAGTTCCCAGGCTCCATGCTGGTCAAGCAGTTCGGTGAGTTCTCCCTGCCGTTTGATGAGTTTATCCATTTCTTCATCACTCAGGGGTTCTGAGAAACGGTTGTTAACCTCTTCGTATTCTTTAAGCAGACTAACTGTTTCCTGCGCCCCTTCTTCAACAACCTCCCTGACTGTTTTTGAATCGTCAAGTTGTGGATCCTGTTCCAGGTAACCAACAGAGTAACCCGGGGAAAAAACGACCTGCCCCTGGAATGATTTTTCTACCCCCGCGATGATCTTTAGCAGCGTCGATTTTCCGGAACCATTTAAACCAATGATCCCAATCTTGGCCCCATAGAAAAAGGAGAGGTAAATATTCTTCAAGACCTGTTTATGAGGAGGAAAAGTCTTGCTGACTCCCACCATAGAAAAAATAATCTTGTTATCGTCAGACATGTATATGGATTTACGATTGGATCAATTTACGATTTACGATTGAAAAATTCCTGCATTCTTGCATTCTTGCATTCTTGCATTAGTGCATCAGTGCATTAATTTTATCAGTTTCCTTCTCCCAGCTGAAATTACGGTGAACAAAATCATGACCATTTAAAGCAATTTGATCCGCTTTTTGGGGGTTGGAAAGCAACATAAGAATAAGGTCGGCATATTCTTCCGGGGTTTGGGCGACCAGGATATCTTCACCTTCTTTTGCCTTCAGTGCCTGAAACGCGAGAAAGGATGTGATACAGGGGATTTTCATGGCCATGGCTTCCAGGATCTTATTCTGAAGGCCGGTCCCGATTTGCATGGGAGCAATAAAAATCCTGGCTTTGGCATAGCATTCGCGCATATCCGGAACCCATCCGCTGATGTCGACATTTTCAGACTTCAAAACCATTACCCTTAAATGAGGATTAGCCCCGGCAATGAGTAAACGGATATCCGGTTTTTTTAATATAATGCGGGGTAAAATTTCATTCACCAGAAATTCAGCACTATTGATGTTAGGAGGGTAACCCATATTGCCGGTGAAAACCAGGTCGTATTTTTTATCCCGGGTCATTGGTTGGAAAAATCCTGTATCTACCCCGTTGGCAACGACGACTATTTTTTCCCTTTCAGGATGAGGGATCAGATCCCGGTCCGGTTCTGAAATAATGATTTTATTGTTAAACGCATCAAAGCATGATCTTTCATATTTCAGTAAACGGTTGTATTCAATGCGTAAAAATGGTTTCAAATAAAATGGGGAAGTAGCCAGCCTGCGTTCCACTCCTTTAGAAAAAACATCCTGGTAGTCCAGCGTTTTTGGAATGGGGATGTCTTTAACATATTCGGCGACCCGGATCAGCTGACAGAAAATATGATCCGGTTGATATTGCCGGATCAGTTTTTTTACCTGGCGGGTAGAATTTTTATTATAATAATAACCTACCTGCAAAGGTTTATCAGAGAACAATGTTTTGAACAGGTTTAATATAATGGTGATTTTGGAAATCGGAATAATGTGAACTGCCTTGACATATTTCTTTAAAACCGGAATGGCATCATCATGCATGTATCCGTCATTCAGGGCGCAAAGTATGATCTCGTGTTGTTTCGAAAGCTGCTTGATCTGATGAAAGGCTCTTAATTTATCTCCTTTTTCAGTAGGGTATGGAACGCGGGGTAAAAGAAAAAACAGTCGCATGTAAATGTCATGTAATAAGCAAAAATATAAAAATCTGGCTTAATCACGGCTTTGTTGATAAAATCCAGTCAATTTTTCTATAATTCTATTGCTGTTATATTTTGTTTCAATGAGTTTCTTTGCCTGAATTCCTATTTTTTCGCAAGCTTGCTGGTTACTGACACAAACGGAGATCATCTCGAAAAACTCACAGGGGAGGTTGGCAATAAGCAGATCCTGATGATTGGAGTATGCAATGCCTTCGGCGCCCAGGCTGGTGGTGATCACGGTTTTTCCCGCGGCCATGGCTTCGATGATCTTGATCCGGATGCCGCTGCCTGAAAATAGCGGAACCAGCATAATTGCCTTGGAATGAATGAAGCGAATGGCATCCTCCACTTCCCCTGCTATCACGATATTTGGCAGATCAAGGCGTTTCATCCATTCCGGCATTTCCCTGCCGGCAAGATAATATTTTAATTTCGGGAACTGCTTATGTATATCAGGCCATACATTCAACAGGAACCATTTGACACCTTCCTGGTTGGGTATCCAGTTCATGGAACCCAGGGTAAAAAGTGAAGGAAATTCAGTTGGTCCATTATCGCTCTCATACTTTTCCGGGTGAACGCCAAAAGGGATATCTGTTACCTGGATACCTGAGGAAGAATATGACTGGAGGATGTTCCGGAAAAAACCTGCATCTGTTGGGGTGATCGCGGCAATTCCGTTAAGCTGTGGAAGAATACCGTATTCATATTTTTTCAGGGTTGATGACAGATGGCGCAGGTACAACTTTTTCACCGGGTTCTTGCATTCTCCTGCAATTCTTTCCCAGATCAGATGTTCAATATTATGTGCCCGCAGAATTATTTTAGCCCTGGAATATTTCCTTATGTCAGGGATATAAGGTCCCATGAAGAGTGTTTCAAGCTGAACAATGTCAAAGGTTTCAGCCTGAAGACAGCGGATCAGTTTTTCACGGAAGTTACCGGATATGAATCGTTGAACATGGTATGATCTGCCGGTGAACAGGTTAAGGAATGAGGGAATGATCTTCACACGCAGGTCAATATCGATGAGTTCAAGCCGGGTTCGGGAAAGATAATCTGCCGGAATTTTTGTGAGATCTATATTATATTTAAAGGAGTTAACAGCAAGCACCTTAACCTTATGTCCGGCCTCAATCAATCCGTCGATTAGCATACTCATGGCCATGGGACCTCCTTCTTTGGCAGGCCAGGGAGATTTATTGCAAAGGAACAGTATCTTCATAGGCTTTTCTCCCGGGCAACGGGAATGAATTTTTTAAAGAAACGGGTCCAGGCCTCAAGGTCAAATAAGGAAGCATCATTGGTCGCCTTATACGTGAGAAAGATACCAATAGGTAAAAGAACGGCTGAAGCAATCCACATTCCCTGCCAGGCAGGCAACTCTCCCTCCGCAGTATATTTCTCCCCAATAAAGGAAATGACCCAGAAAAGGATAAAAAACAAGGTGGAGACCACGGCAGGCATACCCAGACCTCCTTTTCGGATGATAGCTCCAAGGGGTGCTCCTATAAAAAAAAGCAGAAAGCAGGCAATAGAAAAGGAGAATTTTTTATGATAAACAATCTCGTGCTTATGAATCAGTTTTTCTTTTGCAGCTAAATTATCACTGCTGTATTGAAGATTTTGTTTTGCAGCCAGGGCTGAGTTCCGGGCAATTTCCAGGAGAGCGTAACGGTCGAAGGTCTTGAAATTTGTGATCACATCTGGTTTGAATTTTAGCAGAGTATCAGCGGTGTTATAGTTAAGAGAATCCAGATGATTGAAAAATGACAAGTTGTCCATATAAGTCTTTTCAAAAGTCTGCTTTTCCACCAGAAGTTCGGTTTGAATCGAATCAATGGAATGCCTCAGCTGATTGATATTTTGCATTTCGTAGTTTTTTTTAAAAAGATTCTCATCGGTTCTGGTGAGTTGAAATGCAGAAAGATCGAACATTTGCGACTGTTCATGAAACTGGGTTCGCTGGAATGGCCTGTTTACCTCATAATCACTGAGATCGATGCGTTCTTCGTAATTGGTGCCGTTGTACAAACGGAAAATCAGGAATCGCTTATCTGGTGTTAATTCCATTTTTCCCCATTCCGCGGTGGTCATGGAATTATTACCTAGATGTTTGCTGTGATCATAGATCATCACATCATGAATGGTATTCCCGTCTTTATCTTTTTTACCCACCCTGATAACAAAGCCTTCTATTCCATTGTAAAAAACACCGGCCTTGATGTTGAAGGCCAGTTTTTTTTCTCTCACATCGTAAAGCAGGGACAGAAATTTCAGGTTGGCCATGGGAAGGATGACGTTGGAAAAATAAAATGCCAGGCTGCTGATGGCAATGGAAACAATGATAAGGGAGCGCATGATACGATTTAGGCTGATACCTGCGGCTTTCATGGTGACAAGTTCATAATGTTCACCAAGGTTCCCGAACATCATGAGTGAAGATAGAAGGATAGCCAGCGGTAAGGCAAGCGGAACGAAAGTCGAGGAGGCATAAAAAAGCAGTTTCACAATGATATACCATTCCAGGCCTTTTCCAACCAGATCGTCCACGTATTTCCATAAAAATTGCAGCAACAGTATAAACAGGGCGATGAAAAATGTCATGACCAGGGGGCCGAGATAGGATTTTAATATGAAAAGATCCAGTTTTTTCATGCAGGCTTGACCTTCTGTTGCAAAGATAGTGAATAACGCGAAAGGATTAATTGTATTTTTGTAAACTGATAAAGCGATCAGCGATAGGCAATCAGCGACCGCTTATTGAAATCAGATATAAACGATGATGAAAGTAATAGAAGTTTCTGACCGGAAAACCTGCCGGCAGTTCTTGGATATGGTTGAGCATATCTACCTTGGCGATACCGTATATGTGCGTCCCCTGGATCAGGAAATTGAAGCGGTTTTCGATCCTCTGCAAAACAGTTTTTTTAATCATGGTGAAGCCATTCGCTGGATCCTGGTGAATGAAGAGGCAAAAGTTATCGGCAGGGTGGCAGCATTCATCAATACCCGTAAAGCCTATACTTTTTCACAAGCCACCGGAGGAATGGGTTTTTTCGAATGCATCAACGATAAAGCTGCTGCTTATGCACTTTTCGACCAGGCGCGAAACTGGCTGGCCGACCGCGGAATGCAGGCCATGGATGGCCCGATCAATTTCGGCGAAAACGACGTTTTCTGGGGCCTGCTAATAGAGGGTTTTACCCATCCGGGTATGGGTATGGGTTATAACCCGCCCTATTACCGGGAGTTTTTCGAATCCTATGGATTTCAATTTTACTTTGAGCAGGTTTCCAACCATCTCGACATGACCAAACCATTTCCTGACCGTTTTTGGAAAATAGCTGAATGGTGCATGAAAAAACCTGAACTTCATTTTTGTCACCTCACCCTGGATAAAACTGAAAAGTATATCCAGGATGTGAAAGAAATTTATGATGATGCCTGGAAATTTCACGAGAATTTTACGCCCATGGACAAGGAAACCCTGCTTAAAGGACTTGAAAAGGCAAAATCTTTTATTGATCCGGAGCTGATCTGGTTCGCTTATTATAATGAAGAGCCGGTGGCATTTCTGATCATGTTCCCTGATATCAACATGATCATCAAGCACCTTCACGGGAAATTGCACCTCATCAATAAATTGAAATTCCTCTGGTTGAAATACCGGAAAACCATTACCCGCGCCCGCATTGTCATCATGGGAGTGAAGCCAAAATACCAGCGTTTCGGGGTGGAATCAGGAATTTTCTGGCACCTGGATAAAATCATGAAAAAGAATCCGCAATATACGGAAGTTGAACTTTCGTGGGTTGGCGATTTTAATCCGAAAATGCGGGCTCTCCACGAGTCGGTGGGCGCAACTTTTGCCAAACGTCATGTTACTTACCGTAAGTTGTTTTCAGGGGATGAAGCATTTCATCGTTCCACAATCATTCCCACCGATACAAAAGAAAAAGCGCTTAGACAACAAGCATAAAAAAAGCCGACCTTTTTCGGGACGGCTTCTTTTTAACAAAAATGAATGAAGTTTACTTCACGATCATCTTGTTGGTAAATTTCTGATCGCCAACGATGATATTGCAGAAATATACTCCACTGTTTAAATTGGAATTGTCAATATAAAGTCTACGGTTGCCATTCTGTACTATTCCGAAGTCTTTCGATGTGATTTTTTGTCCTGAAACATTTGTAATGATGGCAATCACATTGCTATTTTTTTTCAGGTTAATATCGAAAAATGTCTTACCATCTGAAGGATTGGGGTAAAATGATGAAACCATGGTATTATTTGAAGTGAACTCATTGGTACCATCAGGACAGAGTTCAATTTCCACATTTTCTACAAATATATGATAGACCGGGTTGTCAGCATCCAATCCCGTACTTGTTATATTTTCAACAGTAATAGGAATTTTGTGATAGCAATTATCGGTAGGGGAAACAGGTGCTGTAAAATGGAAAAATGCGGTTCCCCAGATATCGGTTTGATCAGTGAAGTTGTAAGGCCCACGAATTACTCCAGAAATTGCGAAATCGTGACCGATGGCAAATAAATCCGGGTTGAGGTTATATTTCTTGGTACCCCAGAATATATAATCTGAATCTGTCCAGGTGGCGAAAATCTTGGTTCCATCATAGGAACGAGAGGCCTGTAATCTATGGTCCCAGCCTTCGTTTCCGCTGGAGGAAGTGTACCAGGATTCGGAGGCAGTTACTTCGTCGGTCCAGACAGTATCAATATGGTAGGCCAGCCAGTTATCGCTTTCATTCTGCCATACTTCAAAATAATTATTATCGGCATCAAAGTCATTTGTACCTCCGCCATATTTTACGGTCCAGATATAGGTAAGAGAATCGATATGCGCACTGGCAGCGCCACGGATACAGGCGAAAATATGAGGTTTGCCGTAACAATCGACGGTAATATCCATTTCGGTGAACATGGGCTTGAAAACATTGTCGTCGGATCCAATGGGTAGTATCCAATCGGTGATCACATTCAGGGTGGAAAAATCAAAATAGGGAAGCTGTGTCCAGGACTCACCCCCATCAATGGATTTAAAAACAATGGGAACCCAGGATGGTTTGTTGTCGGGACGGTTATCAGAGCCACGAACCATAACATAGCCAACGCTTCCGTCGTTGTTCCAGGCCATATGGGCATCGCCGAAGTAGGTGATCAGGGTGTTATCCGTTTTCCTGGCTATGACATCATCGAGGTTAATATCCGCACTGGTCCAGTCAATGGTCCCGGAGATATTGTAGGTTCCGTTTTTCACTTTAATGGTAGAGGAGGTATAATCACTCATATAGTCATCGCCGCAGAAGTGGACTTTTCCGTCTTCTGTTGCGGTAAGTCCCTGTAGCAGGGCTTCGTGATTGGGATTAGGATCAATCTGATTATCCAGATTGGTGCCATCGTATTTCACACTGATTTTGTATGTATTTGTCCAATCGAGGCCATCAGTCTGGGGGCCGGTCATGCAGGCATACGTATTATTGATATCGGTATTTCCGGCAGTGTTATGGATAACCCCTGAAGGGTAGCGGTGATAGGTCCCGTCGGAAATTCCGGTTTTCTTTTCCCAGGTATAACCCCCATCGGTTGAAATGGAATAGACCAGGTCGTTGCCTGTAAGATAGGTCATTTTTGGATAAACGGAAGAATTATTCCCCCGGTAAGTAGCCATTAAAGCATTGAGGGTTTTATCGTACCAAAGGCAGGTTTGATCCTGGTACAGCATGGTATAGGCATTGATAGAAGAACCGTACCATGTAGTATCAATCACATGCCTGGTGGCTTCTGGTCGCTTGGTTTGAACACTGGAGGCAACCATAGAATTAGGTGTTGTAAAATCAATGAAATGCCGGGCAGATGGATGTTCTGTTTTTGAATAAGGAATTGCTTTCAGGGGTGTTTTCTGACCCCAGGATGAGCCTATAAAAGTCAGGATAAAAACAACAGTTAAAAACGTTTTCATTTTTTTGATGTTTAGTATTAGCCTGATAGCAAAGTTATTATTTTTTATTGGGATAAAAAAAGCCGACCTTTTTCGGGACGGCTTCTTTTTAACAAAAATGAATGAATGAAGTTTACTTCACGATCATCTTGTTGGTGAATTTCTGATCGCCAACGATGATATTGCAGAAATAAACGCCACTATTAAGATTCGAATTATCAATCCCAAGTTGCCTTGTTCCTTTGTTGATTACACCAAAATTTTTCGAAAAAACAGTCTGTCCTGAAACATTGGCGATATTAACGCTAACGTTGCAGTTCTTATCCGTAGTTAAATCGAAATAAGAGGTGCCATTGGATGGATTGGGATAAAAAGCAGATACTTTGGTATTTGTCTTCTGGTCTTCACTGGTCCCTATTGTTACGAATTGAATGTCAATACCTTTGGCATAAATATGATACACGGGATTATCTGCACTTAGCCCGGTGCTGCTGATATCTGCAACAGTAACAGGAATCTCATATTTACCATCAGAGAGTTCAATAGATACAGGGGAAGTAAAGTTAAAGAAAGAAATTCCCCAAAGATCAGAAGCATCTGTGATTCTGATAGGGCCCACAGCCTCATCTGTTACCAGATACCGGCCATAAACAAATAAGTCGGGATTCAGGTTGTACTTTTTCGTTCCCCAGAATTCATAATCGGAATCTGTCCAGGTAGCGAAAATCTTGGTTCCGTCATAGGAACGGGAAGCCTGTATTCTGTGATCCCAGCCGACATTACCGGTAGAGGAGGTGTATTGTGATTCTGTTGCAGTTACATCATCGGTCCAGCAGGTATCAAGATGTAAGGCATGCCAGTTATCCGAGGCATCCTGCCATACTTCGACGAAGTTATTATCTGCATCATATTTATCAGTGCCATAGGTCCAGATATAAGTCAGGGAATCAACGTCCCTGGAGGCGGCGCCCCGGACAACGGCAAAGACATGAGGTTTGCCATAAGCATCAATGGTAATATCCATATCCTGGAACATGGGTTTATAAACTTCATCACCACCTGCAACAGGAAGGATCCAGTCGGTGATTTCAGTAAGAGTGGAAAAATCGAAATATGGTAATTGAACCCAGGTTGCTCCGCCATCTATTGATTTAAAGATAATAGGAATCCATGATGGTTTATCATCGGGACGGTTATCTGATCCGCGAACCATCACATAGCCAACGCTTCCATCGTTATTCCATGCCATATGGGCATCACCGAAGAAGGTCAGGAGGGTGTTGTCGGACTGGCGGGTAATGATATCGTTAAGGTCAATGTCAACGTTAGTCCAGTCAATCGTATTGGAGGCGTTAAATACTCCTGTACGGGTCATTAAATTGGAGTAAGTATAATCGTCCATATATTCATCGCCGCAGAAATGAACTTTACCATCTTCAGTAGCAGTAAGTCCCTGGCGGAGAAGTTCAGTGTTTTCAGTCAAGGGATCCAGTATACGGTTGAAATTGGTGCCGTCATATTTAACACTTTCCTTGTAGGTGTTAATCCAGCCGGCAGCATTATTGGCCGGACCTATCATCACGGAATATGCATTGTTGATGTCGGTATTTCCGGATGGATTATGAATAACTCCGGAAGGATAACGATGCATGGTTTCATTAAGGATTCCGACTGAACCTATTTGTTTGTTCCAGGTCAAGCCTCTATCTAATGAATAATTATTGATCACATCATTGCCATGGCCAAACTTCAGCTTTGGATATACCGTGGAGTGGTTGCCCCGGTATGTAGCCATGAGTGCATTCAGGTTTTTGTCAAACCAGATACAGGTCTGGTCGGGAATAAGCAGTGTATAAGCATTAATTGAAGAGCCAATCCAGGATGTGTCAATACTGGTTTTGGTGGATTTCGGACGGCTGGTCTGAACCGTATTGGCAACGGTTGAATTCGGAACAGCGATGTCAAGGATGCTGACCGCTGACGGATGGGCGGTTTTTCCGTAAGGTACAGCTTTTAATGCTGATTTTTGTGCCATGGTAGTTCCCAAAAAAGCCAGGGCAAAAATAAAAAGTAAAAATGTTCTCATCTCGTTTTTGTTTTGGTGAATATTCTGAAAATTGGAAACCAAAATATGATAACAAAGATAATGATTTTGAAATAAAAAAAACCGTCCTGAAAGAACGGTTTTTTTATTTGAAAGAATAAAAATTTACTTCACGATCATTTTATTGGTAAATTTCTGATCACCTACAAGGATGCTGCAGAAATATACGCCACTGTTAAGATTGGAATTATCAATAGCAAGTTTGCGTGTTCCTTTTGAAACAACACCAAAATTTTTCGATGATACGGTCTGACCTGCAACGTTGGTAATGGTTACATTAACATTGCTGTTGTTGTCAGTGGTTACATCAAAATAAGCAGTTCCGTCTGAAGGATTTGGGTAGCATGCAGAAACCTTGGTATTGGATTTCTGGTTTTCAGCAACACCAACAGGGAAATCAATTTCAACACCTTTAACATAAATATGATACACGGGATTATCTGCACTTAAGCCAGTGCTGGTGATATCTTCTACCGTTACAGGGATTTCATAAGTTTCAGGACCGGTTTTCATAGAAATCGGAGAAGTGAAGCTGAAGTAGGAAATGCCCCAGATGTCGGATTGATCCGTAACATTCATGATAGGGGTGAAATAATTAGAGTAAATACTATGTCCGATGATAAAAAGATCGGGATTCAGATTGTATTTCGGGGTTCCCCAGAAGATATAATCGGAATCTGTCCATGTGCCAAAAACTTTACTTCCGTCATAGGAACGGGAAGCCTGGAGCCTGTGATCCCAGGTTTGATTTCCTGAGGATGAAGTGTACCAGGAAGCAGCAACGGTGACGTCGTCAGTCCAGCAGGTATCGAGATGTTTTGCATGCCAGTTGTCGGTTGCATCCAGCCAGATTTCGGTAAAGTTATTATCAACATCGAAATCGGTTGTGCCATATTTGCGTGTCCAGATGTAAGTCAGTGAATCGATATCGGCACTTGCGGCACCGCGGACGATAGTGAAAATATGAGGTTTGTTCAGGGCGTCTACGGTAATGTCAAAATCAGTGAACATGGGTTTGTAAACGTTGTCATCTGATCCGATCGGAAGGATCCAGTCAGTGATTTCCGTAAGGGTTGAGAAATCGAAATACGGGAGTTGATTCCAGGTAGCTCCGCCATCAATTGATTTGAAAATAATGGGGGTCCATGATGGTTTATCATCAGGACGGTTATCGGAACCACGAACCATTACGTAGCCAACGCTTCCATCGTTATTCCATGCCATGTGGGCATCGCCGAAGAAAGTGATCAGGGTGTTATCCGTTTTACGGGCAATCAGGTCATCGAGGCTGATATCAACATTGGTCCAGTCAATGGTTCCGCCGGCATTGAAAACACCATTGCGGATCATGAGGGTGGAGGAAGTATAATCGCCCATGTATCCATCGCCGCAGAAATGAACCAAGCCATCTTCGGTAGCGGTCATTCCCTGACGGAGAAGTTCATCGGTTACGGTAGGATCTAACTGGACATCGCCGTTGGTTCCGTCGTATTTGATGCTGGCTTTGTAAGTATCGATCCAGGCAGAACCATCGGTGAGTGGTCCTGACATGACAGCGTAAGTGTTATTGATGTCGGTGTTTCCGGCAACAGTTGCAATAACTCCCTGGGGATAACGGTGACGTGTACCATCGGCAACGCCTGATTTCTTGATAAAAGTTGCACCATGATCAAGGGAATAATTATTCACCAGGTCATTTCCGGTAAGGTAGGTCAGTTTAGGATAAACGGTATTATTATTACCACGGTTGGTGAACATGAGAGCGTCTGTGCCATGATCATACCAAAGGCAGGTCTGCTGAGCAATAAGCAGCCCGAAAATGTTGATGGAAGAGCCAAACCATGTAGTATCAAGGGTGGCTTTGGTGGCTTTTGGATGGCTGATCTGAATCTGGTTTGCAACCGTAGGATTTGGAGCAGGTTGGTCAATGGTATTCACCGTGTAAGGATGGGCAGTTTTTCCATAAGGTACAGCCTTTAGCGCTGATTTTTGTGCCATGGTAGATCCCATAAATGCCAGGGCAAAAACAAAGAGTAAAAATGTTCTCATCATTTTTTTTGGTTTTAATTGTTAATGTTTAGGTTGAAAATTATATGTTTCACTGTGACAAAGATAAAAACTTTTCATTTATAAATGCCATGTAAGGTAAAAAGACTAAAATATTTTCGCTCAACGGGCATTTATTTGATGTGTCTGCCTGGAATTTCTCTACATTTGAAATCCATCAAACGATAGGCTTGTTATGTTTTTATCTGAAACAATACACCTGGTTGGCAAAGAATTCAGGCTGGAGTTAAAGCAGAAGTATGTGATCAACGGGATTTTGCTTTACCTGGTTTCTACTATTTTTGTCACTTATCTTGCTTTTGAAAATGCGATCACTCCGGAAACCTGGAATTCCTTATTTTGGATAATCCTGCTTTTTGTTGCAGTGAATGGGATATCGAAAAGTTTTGCCCAGGAAAGTCCTGCCCGGAAACTGTATTATTATACCCTGGCGAGTCCTCAGGCAATCGTGGTTTCAAAAATCCTTTACAACCTTCTCCTGATGGCGATTTTATCCCTGTTTGCTTTCGTTTTTTTTCTATTGCTGATGGGAAATAAAGTGGTTAACATGCCGCTTTTCATCCTGGCATTGGTTCTTGGAAGTCTTGGGTTATCATCCATCCTTACCATGGTTTCAGCCATTGCTTCCCGGGCAAGCCAGAATTTTTCCCTGATGGCGATCCTGAGTTTCCCAATTATACTACCGTTGTTGGCTACCCTGATGAAAGTGTCAAATGCCGCACTTTCCGGTGTTCAATCAGCTGGTATAGCAGGGTTTATAGCGATTCTTCTCACCATTAACCTGGCCGTTATCATACTGTCGTATATATTATTTCCCTACCTTTGGCGGGACTGATTCAATGAAGAATTAGGAATGAGGAATTAAAAATTAATTATTTTTCTTGATGATATTCAGGAATTACTGGTGGAAATTGCTTGCAGGTGTCCTACTGCTTTATGCTGTTATTTTTGGATTTGTCGTGGAGGTTCCTGATACTATGATTCAGGAAACCATGCGTAACCTTTTCTTTCATGTTGGCATGTGGTTCGGAATGTTGTCCATGCTGATTACCTCTTTTATTTTCAGTTTACGATATCTCAGGGGATTCAGGGAAAGGGAAGACGTTTGGGCTGTTGAAGCAGTGAACGTGGGATTGATGTTTGGTTTTCTCGGTATTTTTACCGGGATGGTTTGGGCCAATTTTACCTGGGGGTCTCCCTGGGTCAAAGATCCGAAGCTGAATGGAGCCGCTGTTGGCATTTTTATTTACCTGGCCTACCTGGTGCTTCGGGGTTCTGTCGATGATATTCACAAGCGGGCCAAGGTTTCTGCCGTGTACAATATTTTTGCCTTTGTGCTCTGGATTGTCTTCGTGCTGATCCTTCCGCGCCTGTCGGTAGAAAGCATACACCCCGGAAAAGAATCACCTCCGGTTTTACCCATGCACCTGGATCCCGGCATGCGCTATGTTTTTTATCCTGCTATGATCGGCTGGATTCTCCTTGGCTGGTGGATTTTGCAGATCAGGGCCAGGATGCGAAAGATTAAAATGGCTATGGAAGAATAAGATCCAAGATCAGGATGCAGGTTTGGGGAGAGATGAAAATTGTAAATTGTCAACTATAGATGGAAACAAACGGGAAAATTTTTGTTGTTGTGGCGGTGTTGGCCATAATCCTGGTTGGAATTTTTATTTTTCTTTTTTTTATGGACCGTAAAATTGGTAAGCTGGAAAAGGAGATCGAAGAATATAAATCAACCAACCAGAAATGAAGATCATCCATATAATAATAATTCTTGGGTTAGTTGTAGCTGTTGCCGTGGTTGTAAGTACCATGACAGATTCCAGTACTTATGCTGATTTTTCGGAAGCCGCCCGAAACCCGGATAAGGAATTTCACATTATCGGAACGCTGAACCGCGATAAGCCGGTGGAATATGATGCCCGGGTTGATGCCAATCGTTTCAGTTTTTATATGTTTGATGTGAAGGGAAAGGAAAGCAAGGTGGTTTATCATAATGCTAAACCCCAGGATTTTGAAAAATCCGAAAAAGTTGTCATTATCGGATCCATGCAAGGAGATCAGTTTATAGCCAGGAGTCTGCTTCTGAAGTGCCCGTCAAAATACAACGATAAAAAGCCTTCCAGATTCGGAAACAAAAAATTTAGCTGAAAATCGTAAATCGTAAATCGAAATTGTCATACAAATCATTGTCTCATTTCATTCATGTTCTCGAGCAGGCTGGTGAACTCATCAGGATCAGGGAATTTGTTTCCCCCCGGCTTGAGATAACAGAAATTGCCGACCGTATGGTCAAGAACGGCGGGAAAGCTATGCTTTTCGAGAATAATGGAACCTCATTTCCCTTGTTGATTAATGCTTTTGCCTCGGATCGTAGAATTTGCATGGCCTTGGGGGTTGATGATCTGGATGAAGTCGGGCGGGAGATTTTCAGGATTTTCAAGGAATTCCTTGGACCGAAAGATAGTTTTCTCGATAAATTGCGGGTTTTACCGACCTTACAGGAGCTTTCTTCCTGGATGCCGAAAGTCGTCAGCGGAAAGGGTGCTTGTCAGGAAGTACTAATGTCGCGGCCTGATCTGTCGCTGCTCCCGGTACTCACCTGCTGGCCGGCCGATGGCGGCCCATTCATTACCCTGCCTGGGGTGCATACCAAGGATCCGCTCACGGGTATCCGTAACCTTGGGATGTATCGCATGCAGGTTTTCGGGAATAAACTGACAGGTATGCACTGGCATCTTCACAAAGGTGCTGCCACACATTATCACCAGTATAAGGCGCTCGGAAAGCGAATGCCGGTTTCGGTGACACTGGGAGGAGATCCTGCATACACTTACGCGGCGACTGCCCCCTTGCCCGAAAATATCGATGAATATCTGCTGGCTGGCTTTTTACGTAAAAAAAAGGTCGAACTGGTAAAATGTCTTACCAATGAACTGGAAGTTCCGGCTGATGTTGACTTTGTGATTGAGGGCTATATAGACCCGCGGGAAGAGCTTATCCTGGAAGGACCTTTCGGGGATCATACCGGATTTTACTCTCTGGCTGACTTTTTTCCCCGTTTTCATGTAACATGTATCACTCATCGCCGAAATGCGGTTTATCCCACTACCATTGTCGGTATTCCTCCTCAGGAAGATGGATGGATAGGGAAAGCTACTGAAAAAATTTTCCTGGCTCCCATGAAACTGTCGGTGGTTCCTGAATTGGCAGATATACATATGCCATTGGAAGGGGTATTTCATAATATAGTCCTGTCAAAAATCCAAATATATTATCCCGGACAAGCCATTAAAGTGATGAATGCGCTCTGGGGAGCCGGCCAGATGATGTTCAACAAAATTTTAGTGGTCACTGATGGCAACACACCCCTGACCGATTATATATCCTTACTGAGATTTATCTCTGAACAGGTTGATCCGCTTAATGATATTCATTTCATCAAAGGACCGGTTGATATCCTGGACCATTCCAGCACTCAGTTTGCCTTTGGAAGTAAAATGGGTATTGATGCCACCGGTAAACCAGCTATTCCCCGGGATCGCTTATTCCTTTCCGGGCCCCCCCGGGTTGATATTGACCAGATCCTGGAAAAATTTCCGGAAATCAAAGCGATCAACTCCGGCCTTCTCAGCCAGGGTATTTCTTCGCTGATCCTCTTTATTCAAAAAGAAAGAAAGCAGCATATCCGGGAATTAGCTCAGGAAATCATGGAAAATAGCTGGATTGAAAAGGTGAAATTTATCGTTTTCATGGATGCCTTGGCCTGCCATGCCAGTTACTCCTCGGTGGTATGGATGGCAGCCAATAACCTTGACCCGATGCGGGATTGCTTCCATGTTACCGGAGAACAGGGAGAATCCTTCCCGACTTTGTTCCTCGATGGTACCCGGAAGACCAAAGAAATGGATGGATTTTCCCGTGACTGGCCGAATGTAATTGTCATGGAAGATGCCATGATAGCCCTGGTTGACCGTAAATGGGATTCTTATGGAATTGGTCCGTTATTATCCTCTCCATCGCTTATTTATAAGTCATTGACAACCAATGACGGAGCTGTAAATTTGTAATTTTTTCACTTTCATTTATTTTAAATATTGTATCTTTGATGCTTAATTTTGTTGCATGAAACAAGCGCTACAACGTTTATTTTTCCTTCTTTTTATCGGTCTTTTTCCTGTTCTTGTTCTGGCTCAGAATGCCGTGATAACAGGTAACGTGATTGATGAAAAAACATCTGAGCCCTTACCTTATGTAAATATTGGTATTAAGGATAAATCCATCGGTACTTTTTCTGATAGCAATGGGGCTTATCGCCTTGAACTTCCCAGGGGGGATTACGACCTGGTGATTTCTTATGTAGGCTATGAAAAAATGGAAAAACATATCCATATTGATGGTAAAAAAACGCATGTGGTCGATTTTTCCCTGACTGCTATTTCAAAGGAGCTGAGTACCGTTGTGATTTCCGCTTCAAAGTATGCACAGAAAATTCAGGAATCGGTAAGTTCCATCGAAGTTTTAAAACCCAGGATTCTGGAGAGTTCAAACATTCAGTCGGTGGATAAAGCCCTGGAACATATGCCGGGTGTGACAATTGTTGACAATGAACCACAGATCCGGGCGGGAAGTGGTTTTAGCTCGGGCTTAGGCAGCAGGGTCATGGTATTGGTGGATGAAATTCCGCTTTTACGTGGAGATGCAGGACGTCCCGAATGGGGGCTGATGCCGGTTTATGGAATCGATCAGATTGAGGTAGTTAAAGGTGCTTCCTCGGTGGTTTACGGATCTTCTGCCTTGAACGGGGCGATCAATGTTCGCACTGCCTGGCCGAAAGATGATGCGGAGACAAAAATCAGTACTTTCCTTGGAATTTACAGCAAACCGGAACGGAAATATGCCACACCCTGGACCGGTATGAATCCCCTTCAGTATGGATTAACTGTTTCTCACTCCCAGAAGCTGGGGAATATTGATCTTATCGGAAACGTTAGCTATTTCAATGACCAGGGATATATCGGGGCTACTCCTGAATCAGCCATCACCGACCCTGCCCAATCAACAACAGGGACCTACAATCGGTATATCAAGGGAGGATTCAATACCCGGGTACGATCAAAAAACGTTCCTGGTTTGCATTATGGAATTAACGGGAATTTCATGTACACCCAAAATGCCCAGGTATATTTCTGGCTGAATGGAGATACCAACTTATATAGGCCTTACCCCGGAGCGATCTCTAATTTTAAGGTGTTCACCTTTTATGTTGATCCTTATGTCAAGTATTACGGGGCAAAAGGCAGTACCCATATGCTCAAGAACCGCGTTTTTTATAATAATACCGATGCCAATAATGATCAGTCGAACATGTCGGTTACGCTTTATAACGAATATCAGTACCAGAAGAAATTTACCAAACTTGGTGATCTGATCCTGGTGGCTGGGATCATGAATACCTATGCCTACGCCTTTGGTAAAGTTTTTTCAGGAAAACTTGCTCCTGATAGTACAACCCGACTGGGTGAGAATGGCACTTACTGGTCAGATAACCTGGCTGTATTTGGTCAGTTGGAGAAGAAATTCTGGAAACGGCTCAATGTTTTATTTGGCTTCCGGTATGAGTTTTTCCATCTGGAGGAACTCACCCAGAGTAAACCGGTATTCCGGGCGGGTTTGAATTACCAGGCTGCCAAAGGTACTTTTCTGCGGGCTTCCGTTGGCCAGGGCTATCGGTTCCCAAGCATTGGAGAACGATATATTACCACAAATTCAGGAGGGTTTGGATTTTACCCCAATCCGGATCTTCAACCCGAAAACAGCCTCAGTGTGGAAGTGGGAGGGAAGCAGATGTTCAGGATCGGTAAATTCCTGGCTATGGCCGATGTGGCCTTGTTTTACGAAAGTTATGATAATTATGTTGAATTCAATTTCGGGATATGGGGACGTAGTACGGATCTCTCGAAAAATATGGGATTCAAATTTTTCAATACCGGTCCTGCCCGCATTTATGGTATTGACGCATCTGTTGCCGGACAGGGCGATATTGCCAGGAACCTTAATCTCTCTGTGGTTTTCGGTTATACCTATTCAGTTCCACAGGCACTTGATACCGGATTTGTATTTTATCAGGATCGCGTTTTCTGGCTAAGTTACAATACCACGTCGACCGACAAGAGTAATAATATTCTGAAATACCGGGTTCAGCATTTGTTTAAAATGGATATTGACCTGACTTTCCATCGTTGGACAGGAGGCATCAGCGGAAGATATTACAGCTTCATGCAAAATATTGATAAATTCTTCTATGATTATGACCGGCCTGGTTTTTTTTATACGGGTATCAAGGAATACAGGGAAGAAAACAACCAGGGAACATTTATTATGGATGCCAGGCTGAGTTATACCTTGCATAGCTTCCGCTTGTCGGCGATAGTGAATAATTTATTCAACAAGGAATTTTCTCTACGGCCTTGTACTATTGAACCACCGCGTTTTACCACGCTTCAAGTTGTTTATACCATTTAATCAAAACGAAAAACTATGAAAAAACTACTCTGTGTAATCATTACAATGTTTGCAATCCAGGCTGGTATTGCTCAATCAATCCTTCCCAATGGCGATTTTGAAAACTGGACCCAGGTGGGCGTTGCTCCGGATCAGGTATGGCAGTTGGATGGTAATTTCTGGGGAACATTAAACGAATTAAAGTTGTTGCCTCCACCTACAGGTCCGGCTACGGTTTTCAGAACCGATACGGTACAATCGGGGCAATATGCAGCTAGAATGACATCAGCTCTCATGCAATATATTCCATTGAATATTTTCATTCCGGGAATGCTTGGCACTGCCTTGCTTGACATGCCCCATGCTACCATACATCTTGGAAAACCATGTCCGGCCTGCAAACCCGACAGGTTCAAAGGTTATTACATGTTCAAACCCGTTGGAGGCGACTCCTGTGCCGTTTTACTGATGGTCTCCAAATGGAATTCCGAAACGAATTCGAGAGATACGATTGGCTACGTCCGTCAGGATTACAAAGATGCTGTTGACACTTATACAGCTTTCGACCTTCCGGTTAATTACACCTATTCAGAACTGGTTCCCGACAGCATTACTATTCTGCTTGTCTCCAGTGGCGGCTTCAGCGTGACAAACCTTATGGGTGGAGTAGGACAGGTAGGCAGTACCATGTGGGCAGATGCCATTACTGTTGATTATCCTTCAGGAATCCAGCAGATTGTAGGGAAAGAGGTTGCCGTTAATACCTTCCCGAATCCTGCAACTACAGTTTTAACCGTGGTACTCGGGGAAAAGCTGAACACCGGAACCATGGAGGTTTATGATGTGAATGCCAGACATATCAGTACTTTCTTGCTGACCGATGTCAGAAGTTCTATTCCCATTGCTTATCTTGCCAATGGCACTTATTTTTATAAAATTCTGGATGGTAAATATTTTCTGAATTCAGGATCCTTTATCGTTAAAAAGTAAACCATCAATTCATCCTATTTATGATTGAAGTAAAAAGTTCTCAAATGGCCATGGACCTCGAAGATAAATTCGGGGCGCACAATTATCATCCGCTGCCCGTTGTGCTTTCCAGAGGAAAAGGCGTTTTCATGTGGGATGTGGAAGGCAAACGGTACTATGATTTTCTTTCTGCATACTCTGCCGTTAACCAGGGTCATTGTCATCCCGCTATTGTTGCCGCAATGGTCGCTCAGGCCCAAACGCTTGAATTGACCTCCCGGGCATTTTACAATGATGTGCTTGGGGTATATGAAAAATACATCACCGAATATTTCGGGTATCAACGGGTTCTTCCGATGAATTCCGGGGCAGAAGGGGATGAAACAGCTTTGAAACTGACCCGTAAATGGGCTTACAAGGTGAAAGGTGTTCCTGAAAATCAAGCCAAGATTATTTGCTGTCAAAATAATTTTCATGGCCGGACCATCACGGTCATTTCCATGTCGAACGACCCGGATGCCCGCAAGGATTTCGGGCCTTTTACACCAGGGTTCATTGCTATCCCTTATAATGATCTGAATGCCCTCGAAAAAGTGCTGGAAGATCCCACGGTAGCTGGTTTTCTGGTGGAACCCATACAGGGTGAAGCCGGGGTGTTTGTACCGGATGAGGGATACCTGAAAAAAGCCTATGCGCTTTGCAAGGCAAAAAATGTCCTTTTTATCGCCGACGAGGTTCAGACTGGTATTGCCCGTACCGGGAAATTGCTGGCCTGCGACTGGGAAGGTGTTCGTCCTGATGTTCTCATTCTCGGGAAAGCCCTTTCCGGAGGTCTGTACCCGATATCGGCCGTTCTTGCTGATGATGAGATCATGCTGACCATTCATCCGGGGGAACATGGTTCAACCTTTGGAGGAAACCCAATTGCAGCTAAAGTTGCCATGGCTGCCCTTGACGTAATCCGTGATGAAAAACTGGCAGATAATGCTGAAAAGATGGGTGTTATTTTTCGCGATGAACTCCGCAAGATCAATACTCCATACATCGAACTGGTGCGTGGTAAAGGACTTTTGAATGCCGTGGTGATCAAGCCTTTTAATGGAAAGACTGCCTGGGATGTATGTCTGAAGATGCGTGATAACGGACTTCTGGCCAAACCAACCCATGATCATATTATCCGGTTTGCACCTCCCCTGGTAATCACGGAGGAGCAGATACACGAAGCGGTGGAAATCATCCGTAAATCAATTAAAGATCTCGAATAAAGTGAATAACAATGGAAAAGCCTCCGCCTATATTCCGGGGGCTTTTTTTTTACTTCCAATGTCAAAGGTCCAATGTCATGAAAAAATATTGCTTTTTATCCTTGATTCTTCTTATCTCTTTTTATTTTAAGCATCCGGTTTTTTCCTGCACCAACCTGATCGTTACCAAAGGGGCCAGTAAAGATGGTTCGGTGATGATCACCTATGCGGCGGATTCACATACCCGTTATGGTGCTTTATCATTTTATCCGGGTGGTTCACATCCGTCCGGGACCATGCTTGATGTGTTTCATTATGAAAATGGTAAATGGCTGGGACAAATCCCGGAAGTAGAACGGACTTATACCGTTATTGGCCTGATGAACGAGCATCAGGTAGCCATCGGAGAAACGACCTTCGGAGGATTGGATTCGCTGAGCCGACAGCCGGAGGCATTCCTGGATTATGGCTCCCTGATGAAAATCGGTCTTCAGCGTTCCAGGACTGCGCGCGAATTGATCCGGGTTATTACGGAACTGGTGGCAGAGTATGGTTATGCCAGCAGCGGTGAATCGTTTTCAATCTCAGATGCCAACGAAGCCTGGATCATGGAAATTATCGGGAAAGGGAAATATGAGAAAGGAGCGGTTTGGGTCGCCCTGAAAATACCTGATGGATATGTGAGCGGACATGCCAACCAGGCAAGAATCATGCAATTTCCTATTCAGAAGACCAATGCATGGATCGACCAGAATCAATCCTGTTTTCACTCCAAAGATGTAATCAGTTTTGCCAGAGATCATGGTTTTTACCAGGGGAATGATCAGGATTTCAGTTTCTCGGATACCTATAATCCTGTTAATTTTAGTGGTGCAAGGTTTTGTGATTCCCGGGTCTGGTCATTTTTCAGGCAGATAAATCGAAGTGTCGCCGGGAATCCAAATTATACTGAATATGCCGAAGGCAAAGTCAGGTACAATGAATCCTATGCAACGAACAGAATGCCTTTATGGGTGAAACCGGATCAGAAAATAGACCGGGACGATGTGATGGCATTTATGCGTAACCATTTTGAAGGAACTCCGCTCGATATGAGGGATGGGATAGGCGCAGGTCCTTTCCATTTGCCCTATCGCTGGCGCCCCATGGAATTTACCATCGATAGTGTGATGTACTGTCATGAACGGGCTATTGCAACGCAACAGACGGGCTATGTGTTTGTAGCACAATCGCGGAGCTGGCTACCCGATCCGATTGGCGGTATTTTCTGGTTTGGAGTCGATGATGCCGATGGATGTGTATTTGCTCCCATGTATTGCGGGATTCAATCCATACCACAAAGCTATGCGGTGGGCAATGGTTCGATGATCAAATGGTCTGATAATTCAGCATTCTGGACTTTCAACCAGGTCAATAACTGGGCATATACCCGGTATAACATGATCCATCCTGAGGTGGAAAAATATCAAAGTGAACTGGAATCGGGATTTTTTAAGGAAACAGAGATTGTGGATGCCAGGGCAGTTGTCATCTATCAGGAAAATCAAGCAGATTGCAGGAATTTTCTTACGAGTTACACTGTTTATTGCGGAGATCTTCTCGTGAGTAAATGGAATGACTTCTATCATTACCTTTTTATGAAATACATGGATGGGAACCTCAAGCAATCGGACGGCAGGAAACTGCTTGACAATGGAAATGGAAAAGGAATCCCGAAGAAACCTTCACATCCGGGATATGGAAAAGACTGGGAAAGGCTGATGATGCAAAATACCGGAGACAAATACCGGGAAATTAAATAAGTCATTGAAACCACCACTGCACCACTGCACCATTGCACCACTGCACCATTGCACCATGGCACCATGGCACCATTGCACCATGGCACCCTTAAAAGGTCGTTATCAGTTTCAGGTTAAACGTTCGCGGGGTCAGGTAGTTTGGTACAGACAATCCCCGTCCGGTAATATCCTTGACCCAGATATAGGAAACGGTATTGCTGATTTGGAGGAGGTTGAATACTTCCAGCGACACCCACATGGATGTGAAAACTCTTAATGGATTCCGGGCGGAAAATTTAGTTCGTTCACCGATCAGCTGCTTGGAGAGCCCGATATCCACCCTGCGATAAGCCGGGATGCGAAGGATTTGATCTTTCCGGGGAGAATTCGGCGCTCCAAAAGGCAGGCCGGTACCGTAGATCAAGGTCAGGTTCGCTTTCCAGGTAGGAAACTTCGGAATATAATCCTGGAAAAAGATGGCCAGGTTTATTCTCTGATCCGTTGGACGCGGAATCCATGAGCCCTGGAAGTATTCTTCCGTTTTCATGATGGATAGGCTGGCCCAGGACTCGGCTCCTTTCACGAACTCTCCATTGACCCGGAAATCAATACCTGTGGCATAACCATGTGCGTCATTGGTGCCGTAATACCGTATCTGCATATTATCCACCTCATAGGGAATAAGGTTCTGGATATACTTATAATAAACTTCCGCCACAAATTTGAATGGACGTCCCCAGGCCCGGAAATACAGGTCGCTGCCGGCTATTACATTGATGGCGGTTTGTGCCTTCAGGCTGGTAACAAGGTTGCCGGTCAGATCAGTCATTTCGCGGAATGTCGGGGGCTGGGAATAGTATCCTGCAGAAAGCCGGAAAACCGTTTCCTTTTTCCAATGCGGCTTGAGAGAAATACTTGCCCGTGGATTCAGGCAAAGCTGATTATTATAATCATAATAAATAGCCCGAAGTCCGGCAGTAACAGAAATATCATTCGATGAATTCTTAAATGTCCAGGTGTCCTGTAAAAAACCGGAATACCGGTTGGTATTGAGATTAAAATGCACTTTCACGACATTCGTAAGCAGCAAGGGATCATGCGGAGGATAAATAACCCCAAGGGAATCTCCGGGACGGGGGAGGGAATAACCCGCGGAATCCTGAAGTTCCCATTCATTCATGACGTTATTGAAGTAATCATGTTCGTATTTCAGTCCCCAGGCCATCATGCTTTTATTTTTCTCCCATGAACCCCTGTGTTCAATGCTGAAGACCGTACCATCGAGGTAGTTACGGGCATGTTCAAGAGATGCGCCAACCCCCAGGATCTCTGTAATCTGACCCGATTCATCTGAATTCTGATCGGATTCCAGTTTGCTTAACCAATATTCCCCAGAAATATCATAGGTTTCTGCTTCAGAAGTCTGGTATATGGAAGTAATGATCTTCAGGCGGAGATTTTGTATGGGTTTATAAGTGAGGGTCAGGGCTGTAAGCCAGTTCTCGTAATGATCCACTTCCTGACCATCGAAATAAATTTTGATTTTATAGGCTGTATCACGGGTTCCGAAACTTGTTTCCCGGGTTTCAGGAATCAGTTTGTAGGAGTTGTTGGTATAGGTTCCGAATATGGAAAGTTCCCATTTTTTAGAGATATCATAGTTCAGCATACCCTGTACATCAAAAAAGCGGGGTTTATAATTCCCTTTGGTATCCATGCTTTTAAGAATATAGGAGTTGCTTTTATACCTGACACCAAGCAGATAAGATAATTTTTTACCGATCAATCCTTCCAGGTGAGCATTGGCACCCAGCAGACTTACATCAAAGGAGCCTGCGAACGCGGTTGGCTTGCGGTAACGGATATCCAGCACCGACGACATTTTATCCCCGTATTTGGCATCGAAGCCGCCGGCCGAAAAAGAAATTCCTGAAACCAGGTCGGGATTGAGAAAGCTTTGTCCTTCCTGTTGTCCTGAACGGACCAGGAATGGCCGGTTAACTTCAATATCATTGACAAATACCAGGTTTTCGTCATAATTTCCTCCCCTGACAGAATATTGTGAGCTGAGTTCATTATGGGAAGAAACTCCGGGCATGGTTTTGATCAGATCTTCAACGCTGGCGTTGACCGTGGGGATGAAAGTCACTGTTTTCGGATCAATGCGGGTAAAAGTATTGGCACGGATCTGCTGGTCTTTAATTTCAATCGATGAAAGCTCCCTGGAAGCTTGTTTTAAACTGAGGTTGATCTCTTTTTGTTCCCCGGGTTTTAAGAATAGCTGAACCGAATCTGTTTCAAAGCCAATGAAAGAAAACTGTATCGTGATCTTCTGGTTGGCGGGTACCGTCAATTCAAACCTGCCGTTTTTGTCTGTTGTAGTGCCCAGGGGTGTCCCTTTTACAGCCAGGTTCACGTATTCAATCGCTTCATTCTCGATGGAATTTATGGTTCCTGAAATCCTGGCTTGTTGTGCGGTTCCTTCCAGGGAGAGAAAGATGGGAAATAGAAGTCCGATGAGCAGTAGATTTTTCACTGGTATTATTTTAGCCGTTCTTCCTGGGATTTGAATTTGCCGTCTTTCCAGGCTTTGATGAATTTCGCCCAGGCAAAGGGGTTAAATATATTAAAGGGTTGCTGCTGACCAAAATAATACAATTTACTCGTTTGATTTTGTATAAAATTATTATAATTCATCTGTGCATCCATGGGGTAATTTTCGGCTCGCATGCGGATATCAAAAGCAGCCAGGTTTTTCCTGGCAATTTCAATGTCATCATCCGGAATTTTTGTCTCCACGAAAGCCCGCTTGAAATCTTCCAGGGTTGGCCAGGGAAAAATGAAAGCTGCAGTCAGCGTCAGGGTGTCAGCCGTCATCAGCTGAATAAGGGAATATCGGAATTTTGTGATGGTATCAGGAATAATAAAAGTAACCGCTTTGTAGCCCAGGGCATTAAATAAAACGGTATCATTTTTATGGGCAACAAATGAAAAATACCCATTGGCATCGCTGGTCGAACCCTTATGAGACTTTGTTACCAGGACTTTTGTAAAGGGTACCGGGTTCAGGCTGTCAGCAGTTATGGTAATCCCTGAAAACTGGACCAGATTGGCATCGGAATCCTTGTGCTGTGCAGAAAGCGGCAACCAACTCAGTAAATGAGCAGAAAAGAGTATAAGGTAAAACAGATGTTTCTTCATTCCGGGGGTCAAAGTACGGCCTACTGATAACGAATTTTCTTATCTTTTATTTCCTGACACCTTGGGCAAAAAAAATGCTGTTACTGAATGGTAACAGCACTACAGGTTGGCTGTATTTTTTTATTTATTCAGGAAGCCTTTTTCCCTTGCTTCCTGAATACAGGCATAAATTCCTTTTTTATTGATGGTACGCAATCCAGCTGCAGATACTTTCAATGTAATTTCACGGTCTTCTTCAGGTACAAAGAACTTCTTGGTCTGAAGGTTCGGACTGAATTTACGTTTGGTTTTATGGTTAGAATGTGATACTTTATTACCACCGATGGCGATCTTACCCGTTATTTCACAAATCCTTGACATTGCTATTCAGATTAAAATGGTATTTTAAAATGGAGTGCAAAGATAAGCCATTTATTTTTAACTACCAAGGAGTACAAAAAAAAATTACGGTTGACGATTGACGATGGACGATTTTGCGATTTGTTTTCTCAGCATATTTAGCGCTTGCAGCGCAGTTCGCCGGATATTCCGTTCACGGTTGTCGCCAAAAAGAAAATGCCGGACAATAACCTCATCCGGAGTGGCAATTCCGATCCAGGTTGTCCCCACGGGCTTATCTTGTGTTGCGCCATCGGGTCCGGCAATTCCGGAGGTGGAAATAACATAGTCGGCATTAAAACGGGTCTGGGCCCCGACAGCCATTTCGGCAGCAACAGCTTCACTCACGGCTCCAAATTTCTTCAGGCTTTCCGGTATTACTCCGAGCATTTTCTCTTTGATTTCGTTGGAATAGGCCACGATTGATCCTTTGAAATATCCGGAACTGCCCGGAACGGATGTAATCAGGTGTGCGATATATCCCCCGGTACAGCTTTCAGCGGTAGCCAGGCTGGCTCTCTTTAACTTCAACTCCCGGCCTACGATTTCTTCCAGCGTATCCGTGTTAAATCCGTAAATATATTCAGGTATGAGTGATTCAAGCTTTTTCGATTCCCGTTCAACAAGTTCACGGACTTCTTCCTCTCTGGCGCCCTTTCCACTTAATCTTAACCTCACGATTCCCGGCTGGGGAAGGTAAGCCAGCCGGACAGATGCAGGAAGTTCATTTTCCCATTGTTCTATATATGCTGCAAGAAAGGATTCGCCAACACCCTGAGTGAGAATGGTTTTATGATAGATGGTCCCGGTTTGAAATTTTTCCTTCAGTCGCGGAATGATCGAGGTATTCATCATGGCCTTCATTTCAAAAGGGACCCCGGGCATGGAGACAAATATGGTTTTATTTTTTTCAAACCACATTCCCCTGGCTGTACCTATGGCATTGGGTATTCCGGTACATTTCTCCGGCAATTCGGCTTGCTGGCGGTTTAACTCTGTCAGCGGATATCCACGCCGGAAAAAAATGCTTTCAATGTCATGAAATGCATCAGTGTTAAACACAAGTTTCGTATCAAAATACTCACAAAGGGTGGTTTTCGTGATATCATCACGGGTGGGGCCTATACCTCCTGAAAGCAGTATGATGTCTGCCCTTTTTTCGGCTTGCGAAAGGGCTTCCAGGATTTGCTCCCGGGTATCTCCGATGACGGATATATGATTTACATTAAAGCCCGAAAGGTTGAGCTGCTCAGCCATCCAGGAAGCATTGGTGTTGACCACCTGCCCGATCAGCAATTCATCACCGATGTTGATGATCTCAGTATTCAAGGATATAAGGTTTATTGAAGGATCAGTTTTTTAACTCCTGTATTTCCGTTTGTGACAATCTTCACAAAATATGTGCCTTTACTTAAAGCGGAAAGATTAATGGTAGTTCCGCAACCTGGTAGTTCTTCAAAAGGTAAAGAAAATAATATCCTGCCACTGATATTCAGGATGGTAATTATTCCGCCTGAAACCTGTCCGGATAATTTGACCTGGATATTATCCGTTGCCGGGTTAGGAGAGAGGGTGATGAAATCATCTTTTATCTCAGGTACACCTACATTGGAAAGTACTTTCATCCATTCAGGTTTCACAACGGTTTGTGAAGCGCTTCCATCACTAACGGTCAGGCTGACATCAAAGTTGCCCTCATTCTGATAGATCACTACAGGATTTTGTTCTGTTGAGGTTTCAGGAGTGCCACCTTCGAAAGTCCAAAGCCATGATGTAGGATTCCCGGTAGATGCATCTGTAAAACTCACCGGATGATTGGTGAATACAGTATCGTCTTCAACGGAAAAGACAGGAAAAAGAATAGAAGTACAATATTCTATCTTGTCGATCATACAGGGAACCGTTGGAGGATAACAGACATCAAACTGTAGTGTTTTATCAGGACAGATGACACAGTATGTCGGATAACCATTAAAGGGTTGCCCTGATTTTACGATATTCAATGCTGCCGGTCCGTCTCCCTGCGTTCCTGCGCAAGGATTGGTAACGTTATGGGCAACTTTATAATTATTTATTTTGGTATTATTATCAGTTGGTGACAGTCCCCAGAAAACCACATTTTCCTGGCCAGCGCCTGTTGCCTGGTATACTTCCTCAATGATAGGGGCATACATGATACAATAGGAACAGGTGGTGTAAAACATATCGACGAAAACAGTCTTGCCTTCATTCAACGTGTTATACAGGTTAACAGTGATACCCTCAGAATCGGTGATGGTGAAATCACCAACCTCGGATTTGTCGTGATTGAGAAGGGTTGGCTGATTTTCCAACGGATCCTGGCATTTTGTCTGGCCAGAGGTGTGAAAAGCGATAATCATTAACAAGAAGATAATCAAGGAGGCAGATTTTTTCATGGGAAAGGGATAAGAGGGTCAAACCTTGTTTTTCATTGGCAAAGCTAAGGATATTCCTTAAACCGAAAAGTGGTTTGACTTCAGGCAGGGTTAATTTTCGTACTTTTGTAAAAAAAATTTATGCCTGTACTTGCTGAACCGGATCTGATCGTCAATGCTGATGGAAGCGTATATCATCTTTGCCTGAGGCCCGAACAACTTGCAGATACCGTAATTGTGGCGGGTGATCCCGACCGCATTTCGGAGATCTCTGAGCATTTTGATACTGTGGAATGCCGCATTCATAACCGTGAATTTAATTCCCATACCGGTACCTACAAGGGGAAAAGGATTACGGCCTTATCCACCGGGATAGGAACCGATAACATTGATATCGTGATGCATGAACTGGATGCCCTTTCAAATTTCGATCTGAAAGCAAGGATCCCAAAAGAAAGACGGAGATCCCTCGATATTGTCCGCATTGGCACTTCTGGCTCCATTCAACCTGATGTTCCCGTGGACAGTTTTGGCCTCTCTACCCATGCACTGGGATTGGATAACCTCATGTATTTTTATAAAAATACTCCTTCTGTTATTGATGTGGAGATGACGGATGCATTTGCGCAACAGGTCAATTGGAGTCCTGATCTTTCGAGGCCTTATTTTGTGAAAGGATCGGAACGGCTGGTGAATTTGTTTGCCCCCTTTGCCGTTAAGGGGATTACGGCAACCGCCCCGGGATTCTATGGCCCCCAGGGGAGGTTTCTCAGACTTGATCTCACGGATCCGGATATGATTCAAAAGCTTCAGAAATTCAGTTTCAAGGGCCACCGTGTGGTAAATTTTGAAATGGAAACTTCTGCTTTGTACGGACTGGGTGCATTAATGGGGCATAGCATGGTGACAATTTGTGCTTTAATTGCCAATCGTGCCAAAGGTGATTATAATGCCGATCACAAGGCAGTAGTCAGACAACTCATTGAACTTGTTTTGAACCAGATTTCTGCTGCCTGATGATTGAAATCCAGGAAAATACAACGCTTAAGGCTTTAATCAGCCTAGTGGATGAACCGGATGAAAAGAGCTTTTCCCTCATCCGGCAGAAAATTCTGACCTATGGGGATGAAGCACTAACGCTTCTGGAAAGAGCTTTGGAAAATTCTTTTCATGGACTGATCCGGGAACGGATCTCTGAAATTCTCTTAAAAATCAGGATTGACAAGCTTTCTCATGATTTTGCAACCTGGGTTAATTTCGGCTCATCGGATTTGTTAACCGGATTTTTACTGATTACAACCTATGAGAATCCTGAAATTGAAAAGGAAGTTCTTACCCGTCAGGTGGAGCAGATTAAAATGGATGTCTGGCTTGAATTACATGATAACCTTACCGCCCTTGAAAACATCAAGGTCCTGAATCATATTTTTTATGAACTTCATCATTTCAGTGGAAACTTGTCTGCCGGCAGGGAACCGAAATATTACTTTCTCGATAATCTGCTGAAAACCCATCAAGGGAATCCTTTATCCTTAGGAATTCTTTATATGGCGATCGCCCAGCGCTTGAACCTGCCTGTTTTCGGGGTCGATCTTTCCCAACATTTTATCCTGGCTTATCTTAAGGAATCAGGACTTGCCAACCCATTAGCCGATGATGTTATGTTTTACATCAACCCCTTTAACCAGGGTTCGGTTTTCACCAGAAGGGAAATAGAACTTTTTATCCGACAGCTGAAAATTAAACCCCAGGAATCACACTTTGCCCCCTGCAGTAATGTCGCAGTGATTGAAAAAATGCTGCTCCATCTCATCTCAGCTTATCACCTATCAGGAGAAGCAGAAAAATCAGTTAACCTGAAGACATTAATTAACATTCTTCATCAGGAATAATATGAAAAAAACACTATTTACACTTACCGCTGTAATGCTTGGTCTCATGCTTTCGAGCTGGGGCTATAAAGGGCATTACAAGATCAATCAGAATATGGCGGTATCAATACCTGAGGGGCTTTCGTTCCTGAAACCCGATTGGACCCTTTCCGTTACCTTTCATTGTTCCGATGCAGATAACCGCAAGGATACTGACCCGGATGAATCGGCCAGGCATTATATAGATATTGACAATTATACTGAGTTTGTTCAGAACGGATTCATTTCACCCTGTTTTGACACGGTTGTTCTGCAGCATGGTCTGGCATGGGTGATCGACCAGGGCATTTTACCCTGGGCGACATTGGCCACTTTTGATTCACTGAGAGCTGCTTTTCAGCGCGGCGACTGGAATCAGTCGGCCCTGTTTGCCGCTGATCTCGGGCATTATGTGGGTGATGGACATATGCCCTTACACATCACCAGAAATTATAACGGGCAATACACGGGTCAAACCGGAGTGCATTCACGTTATGAATCAAAAATGATCAGCCGTTACGACAACCAGATCGTATATACCCCTGATTCAGCAATACTGATCAATGATGTCAGGGGTTTTGTATTTTCCTATCTGTACAATAATTATCTGTACAAAGACAGTATTTTATTGGCTGACCAATATTCCTATACCGTTAACGGAAGTTATTCTTCAACGGCATTTACAGATACCCTTTGGGCAAAAACAAAAAACTTCACTCTTGGATTAATGTCGCATGCCTCTTATTCTCTTGGTTCTTTGATTTATACAGCCTGGGTCCAGGCTGGCAGTCCTGTTTTCTTTCCCAATGCCATTGAAGAGATTCAGGATGTCAGCCAGATCCGGTTTGTGCAGTCTTTCCCGAATCCTTTCCGGAAATCAACCATAATCAGTCTGGAAAGTCCGGGCGTGCATACCTCCGTCACCCTTGAAGTGTATGATTGCCGTGGAATACTGATAGATACTTTGCTGAATCAAACCATTCCGCAAGGCCGGTTTGAAATCACCTGGAAGCCCGATGAATTAGATACCGGTGTTTATTATTGTGTCATGAAATCGGGAGGAAAGACTTCAACCCTCAAAATGGTTCTGGTTCGCTGAGGGCTACTCACATCCTGTAAATTCATCTTAGCATTTCCGAAATGAGTTCAAGTTCGGAATCCTGCAGATTGCTCCCTGAAGGCAGACATAATCCTGTTTCAAAGAGTTTCTGGGATGTCCCGTTCACATAAGCAGGATATTGTCTAAACACTGGTTGCATATGCATGGGCTTCCAGAGCGGGCGTGAATCGATGTTTTCCAGCTGAAGCCGGATACGGATACTTTCCCTGTTGGTTCCTTGTTTTTGGCTGTTGATCAGGATGCAAGTCAGCCAGTAGTTTGAATAGAAGCGGGAATCAGGTTCAGTTTGAAAACTGATGATCTCTTGGCTGCTGAGCAACTCTCGATACTTCGTGTTAATTTTTCGTCTCACTGTAACACGGTTGTTGATGACTTCGAGTTGTCCTCGTCCTATGGCGGCCAGGATGTTGCTCAGACGATAATTGTACCCGATATGGGTGTGCTCATAATGAGGGAATTCATCTCTTGCCTGGGTTGCCAAAAAACGGGCGTTGCTGATTTTCTCCGGATCTTCCGAGACCAGCGCTCCACCACCAGAGGTAGTGATGATCTTATTTCCATTAAAGGATAAAATTCCCATTTTTCCGAAAGCGCCACAAAATTTATTATCAAACCGGCTTCCAAGCGCTTCGGCGGCATCTTCAATGACAGGAATCTCATATTTTTCAGCGACTTCAAGTATTTTATCCAGTTCGGCAGGCATTCCATAAAGGTCAACGACAATGATGGCTGCAGGCTTCTTCCCTTTTTTCAACCGGTCAGCAATTGCTTCTTCCAGGAGAACAGGATCCATGTTCCAGGTGCGGACTTCACTGTCGATCAGGATGGGAACAGCTCCCAGGTAAACAATGGGATTGACGGTGGCAGAGAAAGTAAAACTGGAGGCAATCACTTCATCTCCCGGCTTCACGCCAATCATGATCAGTGCCAGATGAATGGCAGCAGTTCCAGAGGAAAGGGCAGCCACATGAGGGATACCCAGGTAAGCTGCCAGTTCATTCTCGAATGCATCAACCATGGGTCCAAGGGGGGCCACCCAATTGGAAGCAAAGGCTTCATTGACATATTTTTGTTCTTGTCCGCTCATATGCGGAGGCGATAACCAGATTTTAGTACGCATTGATCTTTCTTCTAAGGATGGTATGAAAAATCAGTTTAAGGTCTTCAGCGAGCGAAAATTTTTCCAGGTATTTCAGGTTGATCCTGACCTTGTCGGGAAAAATGATGGTGTCATTGTACTCATTCGGATTGCTGACAGATGCAAGTATTTCTTCTTCATCAATGTATTTCAGCGTCGCGGGTCCTGTTATTCCCGGCCTGAGCAATAGTATTCTGCGATCCTCACCCTTCAGTTTATCGGCATATCCGGGTACATCGGGCCGCGGACCCACGAAACTCATGTCGCCGGTGAGTACATTGAAAAGTTCCGGCAGTTCATCCAGTTTCCATTTCCTGAGGAAGGCGCCTTCTCTTGTAATGCGGTCGTCGTTGCTGGCAGTGATGGTATTGGAGGCAATATTGGGAACCATGGTTCTGAATTTCAGCAGGGTGAACAAGCGCCCGTCTTTACCCACTCTTTTTTGACGGTAAAAAACCGCTCCGCCTGAATTGCCGGAAACAATGATCAGGGGAATCAATATGAAGAGGGGGGCAGCAATGATAAGGGCAATCAGGGCGAAAATCCGATCAAACAAAAATTTGACGAAATATCTCATCTTTTAGCATTCAGAAAGGCGATGATGTTGGATTCAATCCGCTGCTGGATATCGGATGTTTCACTGCGGATGAATTTCTCTCCGGTAATTTTCTCAAAAAGCTCAATGTATCTCCCGGAGATCTCATTCACCCAGGATTCAGTCATTTCAGGTACAACCTGACCTTCTTTCCCCATGAAGCCATTGGCCATCAGCCATTCCCTCACAAATTCCTTGGAAAGCTGCCTTTGCTGCTCACCTTTAGCCTGTCTTTCCTCATATCCTTCCAGGTAGAAATACCTGGAAGAATCGGGGGTATGAATTTCATCACAAAGGTAAATTTTTCCATCTGTGCCTTTTCCGAACTCATATTTGGTGTCAACCAGGATCAGTCCTTTTTCTGAGGCCATTTCCGTTCCACGCCGGAAGAGCGCATAGGTATATTTTTTGATCTGCTCATAATCCTCTCGTGGAATGAGTCCTTCTGCCAGAAGTTCAGCTTCTGTAATGTCTTCATCGTGACCTTCGGCAGCTTTGGTAGTGGGGGTAATAATGGGTTCAGGAAAACGCTGATGTTCTTTCATGCCATCTGCAACAGGCACACCGCATATACTCCTTGAACCCATCTTATAGGAGCGCCAGGAACTGCCGGTGAGATATCCGCGGATGATCATCTCCACAGGATATATCTTACAGAACCTGCCGATCGTTACATTGGGATCGGGGGAAGCGATTTTCCAGTTGGGACAGATATCAGCAGTTGCATCCAGAAATTTGGAAGCAATCTGATTCAGCACCTGGCCTTTGTATGGAATCCCTTCAGGCAGAACCACGTCAAATGCCGAAATCCGGTCGCTGGCTACCATCACCAGGAAATGGTCATCAATATTATAGACATCACGAACTTTCCCTTTATACAGGCTTTTCTGGCCGGGGAAACTGAAATTGGTTTTTATCAGGACGCAGCCCATAAATAGTTTTTTTACAAAAATACATCAATTTTTTTACATGGTGCCATGGTGCAGTGGTGCCATGGTGAAAAGTGACATTGTGCCATTGTGCAGGGGAGGAAAATTTTTTTAACAATGGTTCACCTTTTTAGTATAAGATGGATTAAGCAGTAAAAATATAATGGAACCATTAAAATTTAATGACGAATTTCGTCAAAGGACAAAGCAGAATGCATTGAATGTCATTAAGCTTTATCGTGTTTTACAGTTAAAAGAAGATCATCGGATAATGGGCAGACAATTGATTCGAAGTGTGACTTCGGTGGCTGCAAATTTCAGAGCCAGCTGCCGGGCCAGATCTATTGCAGAGCGTTATTCAAAGTTGTGCATTGTGATTGAAGAATGCGACGAAACGCTGTTCTGGTTAGAACTGATAGAAGAGTCCTGCCTAATCAATAAACGCATAATTGAACCACTGAAATCTGAAACCCTCAGCATTCTGATGGTTCTTTCAAAAACCAGAAAATCACTCAAACCAAAATAATTATGTAGAAATCTCCCTGTCACCACCGTACCACCGCACCATGGCACTATGGCACCATGGCACCATGTCACTGCGTCTCCCTGGTATATGCATCAATGATCTTTCCCACCAGCTTATGCCGGATGATATCGGTATTGTCGAGATAGATAAATTCAATACCTGGTATGCCGTTCAGGATGTGCTGGGCATGAATAAGGCCTGAAGTCTGATTGCGGGGCAGGTCGATCTGGGTAATATCCCCCGTGACAATGAATTTTGCAGCAGAGCCCATGCGGGTAAGGAACATTTTCAGTTGGCTGGGTGTCGTATTCTGGGCTTCATCGAGCAGGACAAAGGCATTGTTCAGGGTACGACCCCGCATGAAAGCCAGGGGGGCGATCTCGATGACCCGGTCTTCCATATATTGTAAAAGTTTCTGGGTCGGGATCATATCCCCAAGAGCATCATAGAGGGGTTGCAGGTAGGGATCCAGCTTCTCCTTCAGGTCTCCGGGCAGGAAACCGAGGTTCTCCCCGGCTTCCACTGCAGGCCGGGTGAGGATGATTCTTTGGATCTCCTTGTTTTTCAGGGCACGTACCGCCAGGGCCACTGCAGTATATGTTTTTCCGGTCCCTGCCGGGCCAATGGCGAAAACCAGATCGTTTTTTTCGCTGCTTTCTACCAGGCGACGTTGGTTGGATGTCCGGGCCCGGATCAGCATTCCGTTTTTTCCATGAACCAAAACCCCGGCATTACTTTCTATGACTGTGGATGTTCCATTGCCCTGAACCACTTCAGTTCCGATCAGACTGGCTATATCATTTTTTGTCAGTCGCCCGAATTTTTCAAAATAAAGGATGATGGAATTGAACTTTTGTTCAAAGTCGAGTAAATCTGTTTCTTCACCCAGAACCTTGACGAAATTGTCGCGGGAGACGATTTTCAGTTTCGGAAAAAAATTCCTGATGACTTCCAGATTCTGGTCGTTCGGACCAAAAATATCCAGCGGATGGATGCTTTCGATGCTGATTATTTTCTCACTCATGAAAAATATGTACCTTTGAATACGCAAAAGTACAAATAAATCAATGGCCATCATTACGCTGACCAGCGACTGGGGACTTAAAGATCATTACATCGGAGCGGTAAAAGGGGCCATCCTGCGCCAGCTGCCTGATGCAACTATTATTGACATATCCCACAGCATCCCTGCCTTCGACCTGAACCAGGCAGCATTTATCATCCGCAACTTTTACCGCGACTTTCCTGAAGGAACAGTGCATGTTCTGGCCATCAACGCGGAAGCTGCGATCGAAACGCCACATACTTTAGTATTGTATCAGGGCCATTATTTCATTGGCGCTGATAACGGGATATTTTCCCTGATCTTCGATGGAAAGCCTGAACGGATTATCGATATTGATGTCATCCAGGATTCCGATTATTTTACTTTTCCAGCAAGGGATGTGTTTGCCAAAGTTGCTTGCCATATTGCTGCCGGGAAACCCATGGAAGAACTGGGTCATGCCAAGGATAAAGTGGTCACAAAAATGGCTTTTCAACCGGTGATCCAGGGAGATCTGATCAAAGGAAAGGTGATCTATATCGATAATTATGAAAATGTTTTTACCAATATCACCGAAAGCCTTTTCAAAGCCCATGTGAAGAACCGCAAGTTTGTTATCACCTTCCGTTCCCCTTCCTATCGCATCACGGTACTCAGTAAATCATATCAGGATGTGAATGAAGGCGAGATGCTGGCTCTTTTCAGCACCAGCGGCCACCTTGAGATCGCCATCAACAAAAGTAAAGCCGGTAGCCTGCTGGGACTGAAGATGGACCAATCCATCACAGTGGAGGTATTGTGAAGTGAAAAGTGAAAAGTGAAAAGTGGACAGTGTTGTATAATTATGGAAAAGTCAAAAAATATTGCCCTAGTTGCTCATGATAACCGGAAAAAGGACCTGGTGGAATGGGTGGAATTCAATTATAAGACCCTGCTTGGTCACCGGCTGATCTGTACAGGTACTACCGGAAAACTGGTGGAGGAGACCATCCTTAAAAAGCTTGAAGAAGACGAAGAAATCGAACAGGAGATCATTAAACTGAGGTCGGGGCCCCTCGGCGGAGACATGCAACTGGGTGCACTGATTGCTGAAGGGAAGATCGATATCCTGATCTTTTTCTGGGATCCCATGCAACCACAACCACATGATGTGGATGTTAAAGCTCTCCTCAGGATCACGGTGGTGTACAATGTGCCTACGGCCTGCAATCGTTCTACGGCTGATTTTTTAGTTTCATCCCATTTACTCAGTGAAAAATACGAACCCAGGTTGGCCGATTATTCCGGGTACATTGCAAGGAATGTTTTGTGAAGCCGGAAAAATGTTATTTTTGCACGCCTTAAAAGTACCGGTGCATGTTCACCTTGTTCAGGAAAGAAGTTAACGGGTTTTTAAATTCCCTTATCGGGTATATCGTAATCATCGTTTTTCTGCTGATGATCGGCCTATTCCTATGGGTATTCCCCATGCAATTTAATCTGCTTGATTTTGGTTATGCCAACCTTGACGGATTATTTATCCTGGCTCCCTTTGTCTTCCTGTTCCTGATCCCGGCCATTACCATGCGGTCGTTTGCCGATGAGAAGAAAAGCGGTACCCTTGAATTGCTGATGACACAACCCCTGACCGACCTTCAGGTCATCATTGCCAAGTACCTTGCCGGTGTAGTACTGGTAATTTTTTCCCTCCTTCCGACTTTGATTTACTTTTTTTCTGTTTATAAACTTGGGTTCCCTCCGGGAAATCTTGATGTCGGCAGCATCCTGGGATCTTACCTGGGATTGTTGTTTCTCGCCATGACCTTCGTTGCCATCGGCATTTTCGCTTCTTCCCTCACGGATAACCAGATCGTTTCATTTATCATTGCTGTTTTTCTCTGTTTCTTTTTTTATATGGGATTTGAACTGATCTATACCTTTATTCTCTCAGGTAGTATCGGATTGATGGTCGAATCTCTTGGAATCAATGCACATTATAACTCCATGAGCCGGGGGGTCATCGATACCCGGGACCTCATATATTTTCTGAGCCTGACGGCATTTTTTATCCTTCTTACAAAATTATCGCTGGAGAGCAGGAAATGGTGAAAAACTGGAAGAAAAATTGCAGACGTACAAATATAGCTCAGCTTTTGATGGCAGTTGTGGTTATTCTGCTGGTCAATATTATTGCTTCTTTTATTTTTACCCGTTTCGATCTTACAGCCGAAAAGCGTTATTCCCTGGCTCCAGCTACGAAAAATATTCTGAAAAACCTGAAAGAAGTCGTTTTTTTCAAGGTTTACCTCGATGGTGATCTTCCTCCGGGGTTCAAGCGCCTTTCCAATGAAACCCGCGAAATGCTTGATGAATTCAGGGCCTACAGTGATAATATACAGTATGAATTTGTTGATCCTTCTGCGAATCCCAATCCCAAGGAAAGAAACGACGGGTATCGCTTACTGATGGAAAGGGGACTGCAGCCTGCCGACCTGAGGGTCAGTAAGAAAGGACAATCTTCTCAACTGATCATTTTCCCCGGGGCTATGGTTTCTTTTAAAGGAGTGGAAATGCCTGTGCAACTGCTGATGTCTCAACTAGGACAGGATGCCAATCTTGTCTTAAACAACTCCATACAGGGATTGGAATATAATCTTGCCAGCACGATACAGAAACTTTCCACTACCATTAAACCCAGGATTGCTTTTATTCAGGGTCATGGAGAATTGACACAGTTGGAGACCATCGATATTGAAAAAGCACTTTCTGAATTCTATAATGTCGACCGGGTGGAGATCGGCCATAAGATCAATAGTCTGACTATCCGTATTAAAGCTGATTCCACCCACGATAAGCTGGTGAATAAATACAGAGCACTCATAATTGCCAAACCTACCCGGCCTTTGGATGAAAAGGATAAATTTCTGATCGACCAGTTCATTATGCGCGGAGGTCGGGTATTATGGCTGATTGACCCCGTATTCGCCTCCATGGACAGCCTGGGAAAATATGGCTCTACCATGGGGATCGTGAACGATGTTAACCTGGAAGATATACTTTTCAATTACGGGGTAAGGATGAACAACAACCTGGTCATGGATCTGAATGCCCTTCAGATTCCGATCAAGACAGGCCAGGTTGGCAATCAACCTCAGCTGGAGTATTTCCCATTTTATTATTTCCCGGTATTAACACCCCTGATTAATCATCCCATCATTAATGGGATGAATGTTTTAAAAACAGAATTTATCAGCAGCCTGGATACTGTTGCAGCCCAGGGCATCAGAAAGTCAATCCTGCTCACCACTTCTCCCTATTCCAGGACTGTAAATGCCCCGGCCTATATCGATCTTGAAATTCTTAAACAGCAGCCTGAAGAACGCATGTACAGCAGGGGTCCTCAGCCGGTCGCCGCATTGCTTGAGGGTGAATTTACTTCCGCTTACCTTTACAGGATTCCTCCGGCCCTGGCGGGAAATCCAGACCTTGGGTTTTTGGGAAAAAGTAAAGCTACGAAAATGATCATCACCGGTGACGGGGATATGATCAAGAATCAGTTTCATGTTTCTCAGGGATATCCTTTACCCCTCGGATATGACCAATGGACCAGGCAGACCTTCGGAAATAAGGAATTCCTCCTGAATGCCATGAACTACCTCTGTGATGATTCGGGATTGATCTCGGTCCGTTCCCGGGAACTGAAACTGAGGCTGCTTGATGCTACGAAAGTCAACAACCAGCGTTTATTCTGGCAACTCCTCAATATTCTCTTCCCACTATTGCTGGTTCTTTGCTTTGGCATTGTGAAGTACCGTATCCGGGAAATCCGTCAGGCACGGCCACTGCGAAAGAATTAATTCATCTATTTTTTGCTTTTTTATTATGAAGAAAAACAAGTACATCCTGATTCTGATCATCATTCTAGCCATGATCACTCTGGTTCTATTTTTAACCCAGTCGAAGACTACCTTTCGAAGGGCATTAAGCGACTTTGCTGTTGATGATACGTCCACTGTTACCAGGATTTTCATGGCCGATAAAAACAATAATACGGTTAAACTTACCAGGATGGAACCCGGAAGGTGGCTGGTCAATGACAAATATTCAGCGCATAACCAGGGTGTCAATCTGCTGCTGAAGACCATGGTTGAGATCGAGGTGAAGCAGCCAGTGGCAGCAGCAGCCCACGATAACATCATCAGGGAACTCGCCGTTTCTTCGGTAAAAGTTGAAATTTATCAGATGGTCTTTCGCATTAATCTTTTTGGAAAAATTAAATGGTTCCCACATGAAAAGCTTACCAAAGTGTATTATGTGGGCGGAGCTATTCCAAGCAACCTTGGATCATATATGCTGATGGAGAATTCCTCTGTGCCTTTCGTTACATTTCTGCCGGGGTTCCGTGGATTCGTGTCCCCCAGGTATACTCCCCTGGAAAAAAACTGGAGAGATTTTACCGTATTTAAGCTCAGCATTCCGGAGATTGCCTCAGTACGTATGGAATTTCCTGCCGATCAGGCGAACTCTTATGAGATAAATAACAAAGGAGAAAAGGAGTTTTCCATGATTTCACTGATAGACAATAAGCCGGTTGTAAATTTTGACACCCTAAAAGTCCTGAATTTTCTTTCTGGTTTCCGGTCTCTTAATTTTGAAGCCTTGCTCAACGATATGGACCCTGTTCGAAAAGATTCTATCCTTAAGTCACTCCCATTTCTCGTTATCACATTGACAGACGTAGCGGGCCACAGCAAGACGATAAAAACATTCCATAAAGCTAACCTGGGTGGACAAACGGATTTTGAAGGTAAACCTTTACCCTATGATCCTGATCGTTTATATGCCCTGGTTAATGATGGACAGGATTTCACCCTGATACAGTTTTTTGTATTCGACAAAGTGCTTAGACCTAAATTCTTTTTCCTGAAAGACCAAAAAGTTCCGGTGAAGAAATAAGCCTATAGCCTAATTTATAGAATGGCTAATCGCGATGAAAAAGGATGTAGTTATTTATCTTTCCGGGCGGTTTATTCCTGCATTTGTAAGTATTGCCGTGATCATCATGGCTGCACGTTTCCTTGGCCCTGAAGAATATGGCAAATATTCCCTGATTCTGTATGTCGTATTGATGGCTGTGACCCTGAGTTTTCACTGGATACAGGTCAGTATAATCCGTTTTCTTTCCAGTATGTCACGCGAAACAAGCTTGGTGGTTAGCCGGTTCTATTCACTCACCCTGATCAGTTCTCTGCTTTCTTTGCTCATGGTCTTTACTGCCGGAATACTCTATTTTAAACTCAGCGGACTTGAATTAACCCTGGTGATGTTTTTTGCATTTCTCAGCCAGATCTATCTTGTACATATTGCCATTTACCAGGCTTATCATCGATCCATTCGCACGGCAGTGCTTGAAGGCATGGACAATGCCATCCTCTTACTGGTATTGCTTGTCGGGATTTTTCTGTTTCACCTGAAGTCGTTCAACCTGCTTTTTCTAGCCATGGTTTCAGGGCTTGTTTCGGCTGAAATACTCAGGGTTTTTATCCGCGTTAAAGGAATATACCAAATTGACCTGACGAAAATATACTGGGATAACCGGTTTTCAAAGAAGGTTTTTGAATTTGGATTTGGAATATCCTTGTGGCTGTTTCTGTCGCATGTGGTATTTTCAGCCGACCGTTTCATCATTAAAGAGTTTTATGGTTATACTGAAGCCGGTATTTTCTCTGTGGTCAAGGATCTCTTATTCAAAGTAGCCTCCTTTGCCTGCATGCCTTTATACTTTTCGTACCAACCAAAAATCCTGGAACACTGGAATGCACACAGGCCTACACAAGCTATCGGGCAGATCAGGGAAGCCCTGAATTTTGAAATTCTGGTCTTTGTTATCCTTTTCATCATCATGATGATCATGAAGGACCGGATTTTTCATGATCTTATGCATATCCGCGTTGATCATCTCGGGATTGAATATATCTTTCTCATTTTTTCTGCTTTTATCTGGCAGGGTAGTATGTTCCTTCAGAAGCCATTGGAGTTGTTATACAGGCAGGGCGATATGATCCTGGCATTGGGCTTTTCAGCCCTGCTGAATATCCTGGCAAATCTATACCTGGTGCCCCGCATGGGATATTATGTCGCGGCCCCGGTTATGTTCGTGACCGTATTGGTTTACAGCTTGCTGATTTTTTTTCTCTCCTACATCAGGATAAAAAGAAAGGCCACCCATGCGGATGACCTTTCAGAATCAACATGAACTTGACTTTTAAACCAGACCCTGAGCCATCATGGCATCAGCTACTTTTACAAAACCACCAATATTGGCGCCTTTCACGTAGTTGATAAATCCATCGGGTTCTGTTCCGTATTTTACACAGTTTTTATGAATATTGATCATGATGGTATGTAATCTCTGATCAACTTCTTCGCGTGTCCATGATAAACGCATCGAATTCTGTGACATTTCGAGACCTGAGGTGGCAACACCACCGGCATTTGCAGCTTTCCCGGGACCGTAGAGGATCTTCTTTTCGAGATATACTTCAATGGCTTCTGGTGTGGAGGGCATATTGGCTCCTTCGGAAACACAGAAACAACCATTGTTTACCAGCGCTTTTGCATCATTGATATCAATTTCGTTCTGGGTAGCACTGGGTAATGCAATGTCGCATTTTACTTCCCATGGGCGTTTTCCTTCTACGAATTTGGCTTCTGCATATTTATTGCAATATTCCTTGATGCGTCCGCGTTTTACATTCTTCAGGTGCATAACGAAAGCAAGCTTTTCGGCATCAATGCCTTTAGGATCGTAAATATAGCCTTCACTATCGGATAAAGTAACAACTTTCCCTCCTAATTCAGTTGCTTTCTGGGTGGCATACTGGGCCACATTTCCTGAACCGGAAACTACTACTGTCTTACCTTTGAAGTCCAGTCCGCGGGTCTTCAGCATTTCTTCTGCGAAATAAACCTGCCCGTAACCGGTGGCTTCCGGACGGATCAACGATCCACCCCATTCCAGACCTTTGCCTGTGAGAACTCCGGTGAATTCATTGCGGAGACGTTTGTACTGGCCAAACATGAAACCGATTTCACGACCACCAACACCAATGTCACCTGCCGGAACGTCGGTATCCGGTCCAATGTGGCGTTGCAATTCAGTCATCAGACTTTGGCAGAAACGCATTACTTCATTGTCGCTCTTTCCTTTGGGATCGAAATCACTGCCACCTTTACCACCACCCATGGGCAATGTGGTTAAACTGTTTTTCAGTACCTGTTCGAAAGCCAGGAATTTAAGAATACCAAGGTTAACAGTCGGGTGGAAGCGCATACCGCCTTTGTAAGGACCAATCGCGCTGTTCATTTCAATACGGAATCCTCGATTGATCTGAATATCACCTTTATCATCCAGCCAGGGAATGCGGAAAATAATGATGCGCTCGGCTTCTGCCATTCTTTCCAGAATTTTAGCCTGTTTGTACTTGGGATTTTCTTCAATGAAAGGGATCAGAGATTCTGCTACTTCCATGACTGCCTGATGAAATTCTTTTTCACCTTGATTCTTGGCAATAACTTTAGCCATGAATTCATCTAAGAGCTTTTGATGCACTGGGTTCATAATAGTTTTTATTTAGTGAATAAAACGTGTGTTATTTTTTTCACAATATTACGCATAATTTTAAATCAGTAATAAAAAAAATACCTTGATTATGATTTATAATATATTTATATTCAGATTTATACGCAATTTACTTATGAAAAATACGTATAACACGTATGATTTATAAGTGAATTACATACAGCCCTGGCAAATGGATTTTTAATTTTTTTTCTTTAAAAGTTTTATGCTATTTTTGACACATCCATCCCCATAACTCATGTCATCTAAAGAAGAAAAACCCAGGGGGGTTCACAATCCCGAATCCGTCGATTTAGAGAAACTCGTTTATAATAACCGCGAAAGACTAAAAGAACTCGCTGCTATCAACGATACGGCTGCCATCCTGAAACAGAATAAATCAATCGCTGATTCACTCTTTGAAATTTGCCAGATCCTTCCCCTGGCCTGGCAATATCCGGATTCAGCGGTTGCCCGCATTCGTTTTGATGAAATGGAGTTCACCAGTCCGAACTTCCTTGAAACCAAATGGAAACAGGAACAGGTATTTGAAACCATTGATAACCTGGCTGGTATCATTGAAATTTTCTATCTGAAAGAATTTCCCGAGGCGGATGAGGGACCTTTTTTAAAGGAAGAACGCAACCTGATCCTTAATCTTTCCAGTCTGATTGAAGGTTTCCTGAACGGGATCAAAGGCAGGGAAGGACATTATATCACCAGGGAACGACTGAAGGAGCTTACAGCTATCAATCAGACGACCAGTATTCTGCGGACAGGTAAACCGATTGAAGAAGCGCTGCATCAGATCTGCCTGATACTTCCCAAGGCGTGGCAATATCCTGAATTTGCAGTTTGCCGTATCCGGTATAACAATATCGAACTGAAAAGCCCCGGCTTCCGTGAAACCCAATGGTCGCAAAAACAGGCTTTCGAAACCATAGATAATCAGGAAGGCTATATTGAAATCTGCTATACCAAAGCTTTCCCATCTTCATTTGAAGGTCCGTTCCTGGAGGAGGAGCGCCACCTGATCATCAACCTGGCAAACCTCATAACTGGCTATCTCAATAGTGTTAAAGGCAAAGCGATCCTTAGAAAAACTATTCATCACGTCAATCCTGAACATAAAGAAGGGGAAGAAGTTCCAGTAAAATACAGCCGACAGCTGCTTCAGACTTTTTTAAACCGCACCAACTATAACCGTGACCTTTATCATGACCTGATGCCTTTCAAGGTCAAGGAGATACTGCTTGTTGCCAATTTGTATGATGCATATAGCATTGAAAAAGAAGGACGTTTTTCAGAACATGTGCTGGGTGAATTTTATTCACTTAGCCTGAGTACCATGCCTAGAATTACCGGGGTCTCCACCGAGGAAGAAGTGATGGAGCAGCTGAATTCTAAGCATTACGACCTCATCATCATCATGATTGGCACCGATAAGCAATTTCCTGTGGAGCTGAGTAAAAAAGTCAAGGACCAGTTTCAGTATATTCCGGTTTTCCTCCTCCTTAACAGCAATACGGATATTGCGAAATTCGAGGAAGAACCGGAGAAATTGACCTGGATCGACCGTGTTTTTGTATGGAATGGTGATTCCAAGATCTTCTTTGCCATGATCAATTATCTGGAGGATAAGATCAATGTGGAAAATGATACATCCATTGGTATGGTCAGGGTAATCCTGCTGGTGGAAGATTCGTCAAAATACTATTCTCTGTATCTTCCGATGCTATATAATATTGTACTGGAGCAAACCAAAAATATCATTGAAGATGTTACCACCGATGAACTCTACCGTATTCTAAGACTGAAAGCCCGGCCTAAAATCCTTCTGGCTTCCACTTATGAGGAAGCGTTATATATTTTCAACCGTTACAAGGAATTTATCCTTTGCCTGATCTCTGATGTGAAATTTAAAAAGGATGGCAAGCTGAATCCTACTGCCGGTTTCAGCTTGGTCAAACAGACCCGTAAAGAGATCAAGGATCTTCCCATCGTCCTTCAGTCATCCAGCGAGGAAAACATTCAGATGGCTTATGAACTGAAGGCTTCTTTCATTTCGAAGAATTCCGAAACCCTCTTGCTTGATTTCAAGAGTTTTATCACCCACTATCTTGGATTCGGGAATTTTATCTATCGCGATAAGGAAGGCAGCCAGATAGCCGTGGCCAAATCGCTCAAGGAATTTGAAGACTTGCTGAAAACCATCCCCGAAGAATCTCTGCTCTATCATGCCCGTAAAGACCATTTCTCTCTCTGGCTGATGGCCAGGGGCGAAATACAGGTGGCGAAAATCCTGAACCCGGCCAAGGTCACCGATTTCAAAGACCCAACCAGCCTGCGTGAATACCTGATCAACGTGATCCAGCATTTTCGTAATGAGCAGAATATGGGGAAAGTGATCCCCTTTGAAGAATCGGCCATACTGGATGAACGGAATATTATTGCCCTTACCGAAGGAGCCCTGGGCGGGAAAGGACGTGGCCTTGCTTTTATCAACACCCTGATCTATAATTACGACTTTGCACAGCATGTTCCCAATATCAATATCCGTACACCCAAGACTTCCATTATCGGGACCGATGAGTTCGAGTATTTTCTTGACCGGAATAAACTCAGGGAAAGGGCTGTTTATGAAAATAATTACGACCTGATCAAACAATGGTTCACCGAAGGGAAACTTACGGAGTCCCTTATCCGTAAGCTGAAATTGATCATCAGGGACATTACCAGACCCCTTGCTATCCGTTCTTCCGGCTTGTTCGAGGATTCTCTGAACCAGCCGTTTGCCGGTATCTTTGAGACCTACCTGATCCCGAATAATCACCCTGATCCCAAAGTCAGACTCGAGCAATTGATGAGCGCCATCAAACTGGTGTATGCTTCCGTTTATTCGCCTATTGCCAAGGGTTACATTGAAGCAGTCAATTACCGGATCGAACAGGAAAAAATGGCCGTGGTGATACAGGAAGTCGTTGGACATCAGTATGAAGATGTATTCTATCCCCACATCAGCGGGGTAGCCCAATCATATAATTATTATCCTTTCGCCCACATGAAGCCGGAAGAGGGTTTTGCCGTGATAGCTCTGGGATTGGGCCGGTATGTTGTGGAAGGAGAAAAGGCATTCCGGTTTGCACCCCAGTACCCCAACCTGGAAATCAATTCCCCGAAAGACCAGTACACCGGTTCACAGGTGTACTTTTATGCGGTTGATCTGGCAAAAGAGAATGTCAATCTCCTGGAAGGTGAGGATGCCGGCTTAAGGAAAATGGATATCGATGAAGCTGAGATGCATGGTACATTGAAACATTGTGCTTCTGTTTATTCTCTTGAAAACAACCGCATCAGCGCCGGTCTTCGTGAAGCCGGGCCAAGGGTAGTGAACTTTGCAGATGTGCTGAAATACAATTATGCACCCCTGGCCAAAACCATTGAAGTGGTGCTGGATGTGGTGAAAGAAGCCCTTGGCTCACCGGTGGAAATCGAATTTGCAGTTGACCTGAACAAGGATAACGACTATAAAGCATCCTTTTATCTCCTTCAGATAAAACCCCTGATTGGAAATGCTACAGATTTCGTGGTAGATATGGATAAAATCAAGCGGGATGAGATTTTGCTTTACAGCGAAAAAGAGATGGGTAACGGGCTTATGGATGATATCCATGATGTGATTTTTGTGGATCCCGATACCTTCGATAAAGGAAAAACGGTGGAAATGGCTGAAGAAATGGATAAGATCAATTCGGCCATGGGAAAAGAGGGAAGAAAATATATTCTGATCGGTCCGGGACGATGGGGAACCCGCGACCGTTTTATCGGCGTTCCGGTAGCCTGGCCTCAGATCTCCAATGCCAAGGTAATCGTTGAGACTAGCCTGGAAGGTTTCCCGCTTGACGCTTCTTCCGGATCTCATTTTTTTCATAATGTAACTTCCATGAATGTAGGATATTTTTGCGTACAGCCTGAACTATCCGACAGCTTCATCCGTTATGATGTACTCAGGCAACAGCCTGATCAAACAAAAACCAATTATTTCAGCATTGTCCATTTTGAAAAACCCTTAACAGTCAGGATGGACGGCAAGAAACGGATTTCGGTAATCACTTTCTAAACTCAAAATATGTTACTATGCGTATTGCAAGACTAAAAACCATTGAAAAAAATGCCGGCGGGAGCGACGCTGATCTTACTTTGCTTGATTCCCTGATCAGAAAATACAAGGGAAAGAAGGGAAATATCATCCCCTTGTTACAGGGTGCCCAGGAACTGTTTGGCTACATCCCCAGAGATGCGTTCGAAAAACTTTCGTATGATACCGGGATCCCACTTTCGGATATGTTTGGAGTGGCTACTTTTTATGCTCAATTCCGCTTATACCCTGTAGGAAAAAACATTATCAAGGTATGCCATGGAACAGCCTGTCATGTTCAAAATGCCGTCGAGATCACGGAAGCATTGGAGGAAATGCTGAAGGTCAAAGATGGACAGACCACCGAAGACCGGTTCTTTACCCTTGAATCCGTTGCCTGCCTGGGTTGCTGCTCCCTGGCCCCGGTGATGATGATCGGTGACCAGACTTATGGAAAGCTCACTGGCAATGAAGCCGTAAGAATTGTAAAAAATATCAAACTGGCCGAAAGTAATTAATGGGGAGTAGTGAATCTAAAATCGTAAATCTAAAATCGTAAATCCTATATGACTACTACCGTTACAGTCGGTCTTGGAAGTTGCGGGATAGCTGCAGGCGCCAATAAGACCTTTGAGAAGATCAAAGCCATGAAGGAGTCGGATAAACTGGACTTCGTACTAAAAAAAACCTCTTGTGTCGGAATGTGCTACCGGGAACCCCTGGTGGAAATTACCGATGAAACAGGAACTTACCTTTACGGGGAAGTGGATGCCAACAGGGCTGTGGAGGTCATAGAAAAGCACATCAATCAGCACGATCCCATCCGCGACTATATTGTTTACACCGATCTGTTTGATGCTCCCGAAAATAACTTCCTGGATTCCCAGGTTAAAATCGTACTTCGGAACTGTGGCTACATGGACCCTGAATCCATCGCGGAATACGAACAGAGAAGTGGCTATGAAGCCATAAAAAAAATAGCTTCAGAGAAAATAAAAAGGGAAGAGGTCATTGACACCATCATGAAGTCCGGAATCCGTGGTCGCGGAGGAGGAGGTTTCCCTACCGGAATGAAATGGAAATTTGCCAATGCCAATAAATCCTCCGAAAAATATGTGATCTGCAATGCAGATGAAGGAGACCCGGGAGCATTCATGGACCGTTCTGTCCTTGAAGGCGACCCTCATTCTGTCCTTGAAGGAATGATCATTGCCGCTTATGCCATTGAAGCCACCGGTGGGGTGATCTATTGCAGGGCCGAATATCCTCTGGCAATCAAACGACTGAACATCGCTATCCGTCAGGCTCACGAAAAAGGCTATCTGGGGAAAAATATTTTCGGTTTGCAAGGATTTGATCTGGATATCTATATTAAGGAAGGTGCCGGAGCATTTGTCTGCGGTGAAGAAACAGCCCTGATCGCATCCATTGAAGGCGAAAGAGGCATGCCCAGAAAACGTCCGCCTTTTCCTGCTGTTTCAGGTTTATGGAAGAAGCCGACCAACATCAACAATGTGGAAACCTATGCGAATGTACCCTGGATCATCCTGAACGGTGCTGAAGCATATGCTAAATATGGTACGGAAAAAAGCAAAGGGACCAAGGTTTTTGCCCTTGCCGGAAAAGTCCGCCGCTCCGGGTTGGTGGAAGTTCCAATGGGAATGACCATAAGGGATGTTATTTTTAAGCTCGGAGGAGGAATAAAAAACGATAAACGTTTCAAAGCTGTTCAGATGGGTGGTCCTTCCGGAGGCTGTATCCCTGAATTTCTGGCCGATACCATCGTGGATTACGATTCTGTCAATGCCACCGGTGCCATCATGGGATCCGGAGGTATGGTCGTCATGGATGAGACAACCTGCATGGTAGATGTGGCCAAATTTTTCCTCGACTTCACCCGGAAAGAAAGCTGCGGAAAATGTACATTCTGCAGGATGGGGACCAAACGGATGCTGGAAATCCTCGACCGTATTACCAATGGTCATGGCAGAGAAGGCGATATTGAGAAACTGGAAGAACTTGCCTACCAGATCAAGGATAATTCCCTCTGCGGACTGGGTCAGACCGCTCCGAATCCCGTGTTAACGACGATCAGGTATTTCCGTGATGAGTATGAAGCCCATATTTCTCACAGGAAATGCCCGGCAAAAGTCTGCCGGCCATTATTGACTTATACCGTTGATGCTGAAAAATGCACCGGTTGCATGGTCTGCCTGAAAAATTGTCCGGTAAAAGCTATCTCAGGCGAACGCAAACAACCCCACCTGATTAACCAGGATATCTGCACCAAATGCGGCGTTTGTTTCTCGAAATGTAAATTCGATTCAATCTTATTAAGCTAGTGAGCTAGAGAGCTAGTGAGCCGGCGGGTTATTGAGCTCACCAACTCACCAGCTCACCAACTAAAAAACTATATATATGTCCAACAATTTTTTGAATATCATACTCAACGGAAATATTGTAAAAGGAATCCCCGGGGAAACCATTCTCGAACTTGCACGCCGCCACGGTATTGACATTCCAACCCTCTGCAACGATGACAGGTTGGAACCCTTTACTTCCTGCTACGTCTGTGTGGTTGAAGTCGAAGGCATGCGCGGACATCAGCCTTCCTGTTCCACGAAAATCACGGAAGGCATGAAGATCATTACCGACAATGAGGGAATCCGGAAATCGCGGAAGATGGCGCTGGAACTCATGCTGAGCAACCACTATGCCGATTGCATAGGCCCCTGCAAGCAAACCTGTCCTGCCGGCGTCGATGTACAGGGCTACATTTCCCTGATTGAAAAAGGATTATACCAAGATGCTGTCGCCCTGATCAAAGAAACAAACCCTCTCCCTGCCATCTGCGGCCGGGTCTGCGTTCGTCCCTGTGAAACGGAATGCCGGCGTAACCTACTGGATGAGGGCGCCCCGGTGGGGATTGATTACCTGAAACGTTTTGCTTCTGATATCGATCTTGAATCACCCGATAAATTTGTGCCATCCGTCAAACCTTCCACAGGAAAAAAAGTGGCCGTCATCGGCGCCGGACCCGGTGGATTATCCGCCGGACATTTCCTTCAGATCGAAGGTCACCAGGTCGATATTTACGAAGCTGCCCCAAAATCCGGTGGATGGCTGCGATACGGAATTCCTGAATACCGTTTACCCAATGATATCCTCGACAAGGAAGTGAAGAACATCACCGATCTGGGAGTCAATATTTATTATAATAAGCGATTTGGTGAAACCATCGGCTATAAGGAACTGAAGGAAAAATATGATGCCATGGTCCTCACCATCGGTTCCCAGAAGGGAACAGGTGTGGGATGTGAAGGAGATGATGCCGGTAATGTCTATTCCGGTATCGATTTCCTGAAAAATATGGAAGTGACTGGTCAGCGCTACGACTTTCGGGGGAAAACCATTGCCGTTGTTGGCGGGGGAAATACCGCTATGGACTGCTGCCGTACCTCCATCCGCTGCAAGGCCGATAAAGTTTATGTGATCTACCGCCGCACTGAAAAGGAAATGCCGGCAAATCCCATCGAAATTCATGAATCCAGGCTCGAAGGGGTGGAGTATTTGTTTCTGACCCTGCCTAAGAAAATCAATAAAAATGCCAGGGAAGAAGTAGAATCCATTACCTGTATCAGGATGGAACTGGGTGAGCCCGATGCTTCCGGCCGCCGTCGCCCGGTACCAATAGAAGGTTCTGACTTTGAGATAAAAGTTGATTATGTGCTGGCAGCCATCGGACAGAAAACCGAGGTGAACTTTATTGAGGATATCAATGCCTCTGCTGCAGGAGGTGAACTGAAGATCAACAAATGGGGAGATATCGATGCCGACAAAGCCACGCTTCAGACCGGGATCCCTTCTGTTTTCGCAGCCGGTGACGGGGTCACCGGACCTGCCACCATCATCGAAGCCATTGCCCAGGCAAAAGTGGCTTCCACCAGCGCTCACCAGTACCTAATGGGATTACCCATTCAACCATTGAAGAAACCTTTTACCAGCAGAAAGGATAATTTCAAAAAGCAAAAAGCAGAGGAATACCTGGGCAGATTCGCTGCCCAGAAGCGGGAGGAAATGCCTACCCTGCCTGCCGGGGATCGGTTCAACTTCCATGAAGTGGAACTGGGTTATACCGGTGAAGACGTGGCTCATCACGAAGTCCAGCGCTGCCTGGAATGCGGATGCACGGCTTTCTTAAACTGCGACCTTCAGAAATTTTCCAGCGAGTACAATGCACAGCAGAAATCCTATGAAGGAGAATTTAAAGAATATCAGGTTGACTTCCGCCATCCCTTTATTGAGATCGACAACAACAAATGTATCCTCTGCGCCCGTTGTGTAAGGATCTGCCGGGAAGTGGCCGGCGCCAATGCCCTGGGTTTGATCAACCGGGGGTTTGATACTTATGTTGCGCCGAGCATGGGGGATGCCTTGCAGGATACTCCCTGCGAATCCTGCGGATTATGCATTTCCACCTGCCCCACCGGGGCAATCACGGAGAACGTTTTGTTCAAGCCGGGTCCGGTTAAGACCACGGAAGCCGAAACTATCTGCAATTACTGCGGAGTGGGCTGTGCCATCACCCTCCATCAGAAAAACGGTTTTACCATGGGCGTTACCGGGAATGAAGGATTGGTGAATACCGACGGAAATCTGTGCAAATATCCGAAATTCGGTTACACCATCCTGAATGATAATGGAAGAATAACCCGGCCCATCCTGAAAGTGAATGGTCAGTTTAAAGCCATTACTTATGAAGATGCTTACCAGCTTATCCGGGAAAAGGTCAAATCCGTTGCTGCTGATGAAAATGCTTTCTTCGGAGGTGCCAGGTTATCGAATGAAGAACTTTACCTGATTCACAAACTGGCCAGGGCTGCAGCCGGGACTAATAATGTGGGCAGTTTTCATTACCTGGGAAGAGGGGAGGGTTACCGGGCAAACTGTGAACTCAATGTGCCTTTGCATGAGATTGCAGACGCCAGCAAAATCTACCTGCTGGGAACCGAGATCAACCAGGATCACGCCGTCGCCGGGTTCATGGTTCAGCATGCCCATCATCGTAAAAAAACACCGGTGATCCTTGTTACTGCTAAGGAAAAGAATAGCATGTCGCATAAAGTGGACCGTGAGCTGAAGGTGAAATCCTATTATCATTTTGTCAAAGCACTGAATCATTATCTTCTTTCAAATGGATTGGAGAATGCCTTGTTCCTTCGCGACCGGGTGGAAGGCTATGAAGAATATAAATCAGGTTTGCTGAAAGAAGATTTCAATGAATTGGTTTTGAAATCGGGACTCAGCAGCGAAGATATCGCTGCCTTTGCAGTTGAATACAACAATGAAATGAACGCCATCCTGATCTTCTCAGAAAAGGAAATTTCCGGAAATACCTGTAAGGAGATCTTTAACCTGGCCAGGATCACGGGAAAACTGGGGAAAACCGCCAATGGACTGATCGCCCTGAAGGAGAAGAACAATTCACAGGGAGTGTTCGACATGGGTGTCAGTCCGCATTATGGTATCGGTGGACAGGAACTGAATGATTTGAGTTACCGGGAACGCCTGAAAGCAAAGTGGAACAAGGAAGATTTACCCGAAGCCGAAACGAAATGCCTTCACGCTCAGCTGCAGGACGGCAAAATCCAAAACCTGTTTATTTTCGGGGAAGACCCCCTTGGATGTGCAATGGAGCGCCCTGAGATGGAGAAGATTCTGAACACTGCGTCATTTAAGATGGTACAGGATTATTTCATGACGGATACGGCCAAAACTGCCGACCTGGTGTTGCCTTCATCTTTTCCTGCAGAGATCGGCGGGACTTTTACCAATTCCCAGAAAGTAATACAGGAGTTTGATCAGCTAAATTCTTCCCGTACTGAAAAGAATTCCCTGCAGCAGTTGAGCGGAATCCTGAAAACGTTTGAAATTAATTCGCCTGACAATCCAAAGGACATTTTAATGGAAGTCATCACCCTTCTACCGGAACACAAGGAACACGTAAAACTTCTGATGCAACCCACCAGGGAAGATAACAGCAAACGTCATTTCGACTATGGCTGCGATGCCCTGGTGAAACGTTTCGAGGAGGATTTTGCACAGGCGTTTAAGCAAATCTAAAATATCAAATCAAAAATCTTAAATCGTAAATTTGAACATATGAAAACCTTTGATAATATAACCGAGATCCTCAACTTTGCCATCGGGGAGGAGCAGGCAGCCATTGATTTCTACCTTCACCTGGCGGAAAAATCAAAATCCTCCCAGATCAAAAAGGTATTCCAGGAATATGCCGAAGAAGAAATGCGTCATAAGGCAAAGCTGATGGGCGTTAAGGAGCAAGGTGTTGGCAGCCTTCGGGAGGAGAAGGTGAAAGACCTGAAAATTGCAGATTATCTGGTGGATGTGAGAGCCGCTGCCGATATGCCTTACCAGGATGCCCTGGTGCTCGCCATGAAAAAAGAGAAAGCGGCATTCAAACTTTATACCATCCTGGCTGAACGTGCTGAAGACCAGGAAATCAAAAAACTGTTCTATCTTCTGGCCCAGGAAGAATCAAAGCACAAACTTCGCTTTGAGCTGGAATATGATGATTATATTCTGAAAGAAAATTGATATAATTACTTCTGTGGAAGTCGTGATACTTCTTCCTCAAAATCAAGCTTGATCAACTCCCAGTACTTTCCTTTCAGACACCGGGGGCTGAAATCATTATCAGCTCTTTTGAAATCAATCAGTTTTTCTTTAATTCCTGCATAGCTTAACGTTGAAAAGGAGTATTGCAGGAACAAAGTGATTATTGATTCCAGGCTGAATCTGTTTAGCAACTCATGAAGATCCCAGAAATCTTTTTTCCTGCCACCTTGTTCACTGGAAATTATCCCCAGTTTCATAATGATAATGTCTTCCATGGCGGCAAGCCGGAAATCTTCATGGATGACAAGCGGGAAATGAAACGGCTCGGAATAAAAAATATCAACCTTAATAAAATCCGTACTCGAGTTCCCGATAAAATAAGGCTTCCCTAATTGAGCTATTCCAGAAAGAGATGCATCCACATAAGAAAATTCACTTCTGATCCTTTTATCCAGATCTCCAAAATCAACGGAACCATATACTGCATCAGTAAAAAGGTCAATATCGTCGGATCCACGATGTCCCAGTTGCAGACCGAGTGCTGTACCGCCAACAACCCGGAAAGATGACAATTCGGGAAATGACATAAGTTTATGCAAGGTGTCCAGAAGTAGCTGAGAAACAGTATTAAGGTAGATTTTCATTACCGAGGAATGGAGTTTCTTTCAATATTTTAGAAATAAAACGCTTACCATAAAACCGGCTGATTTCAGCGATTTCATCCTTGTTTCCACGTTCGAATACCCGGAGAATTACAGCACTGCTGTTTTTCTGCCAGTCTATTTTTTTTACATCACTATCCCAGAATAGTCCCGTCCGGATCCGGGAAAGATCAGGGGTAACTGCTTCCAATGATGCCTGGTTTTTTTTCTCGGTTTCGATATCAAAATGGGCCTGCAGTATTTGAAAATATGAGGGATCGCAACCAAAAGCACGGCCAAGCTTGATCGACAAAGCAGGATTGATCCCCCTGCTTCCTTTACTGATTGCATTTATCGTTTGCGGGTATTCCTTTATTTCCAGCGCGAAACGGCTTTTCCTCAGTTTCCTCGACTTCAGTTCTCTGTCCAGGACCGCTCCGGGATGAATGCCGATTATTTTATCAATGTCAGGTAACATTGTTTTTTTTGCAAAGATAATTAATAAACAAAGAAATATAAACAAAAATGTTTATAAAATGATTAACATAGACCATTTTCGTTATTATCGCTTTGAGCTGGAATATGATGATTATATTCTGAAAGAAAATTCGGGACAGGTGGTTTATTTCACCATCATCTTGCCATTGCAACTCTTTTGGCCATTGGAAGTGACTGTAAAGTAGTACAAACCAGGGTTGAAACTGTGTCTGCTGATCTGTAATTCCTGTGTGAATCCATAGGTGGAAACTAATCTTCCTGTGGCATCGTAGAACTTGATGATGAATGGTGATTGAGTATATTTTCCACCGATTCTTATACCTGAAATATCCGTCAATGGATTTGGATGTATTGAAACAGCATCCGATGATTCTATCCTGTTTTCCACGCCAATGACGACATAGCATGACTCATATGACGGAGTATGATATTTTAATACTGAATTTTCAAAGAAACATAATAAATAATAGCCATCTCCGCCACATTTCCCGGTTTCATTATGCAGCATTCCGCCTTTCATGCTGCCGACACTGTCGACCCATTGTTCCACCTCCTGGATAGAGCCTGACCAGTTAAGGCTCAGATGAAATTGTGTCCGGTATGTTTCTCCGACAGTAACTTTTCGGAATGTAAAGCATCAAGCCGGTAATAGACTTTTTTGTCGGTTGTTTCTCTCGCATATCCATGAAATTCCCAGACTGTGTGATTTTCATCCGTCGACATTTCAACTTTCTTATAATTGATTCCCTCAATGATCGTATCGCTGCTGAATTTTATAAATTCCGTGGTTGAGGTAAAAGTGGAATAATGAAAATACATATCACTCCAGAGTTTACCGGAATCGACAATGGTCTGACCGGAAACAGGAAGCATCCGGATGATGAACAGGCATAAAAACAGTAACTTTTTCATTATATAAAATTATAAAATATCTAAACTGCATTCCCAAAAAGATTTCTATTTTTGGGCATAGAAAGATTTACGCCCATGCCCCGATCGAAAAACCCCCTGGATCCCAAGAAGTACTATTTTATTGAGACTTCCTTCAACCTGATGATGAAACAGCGGATCTACCAGGTACTGCTGATTTCGAGTACTTATGATTCCTTCATGCTGGAAGAGGATGGGCGCATCGATGAAGCGATATTCATGGAATATGTTTCTCTCAACCTCCGTTATCCTCCCCAGTTCATCAAGGTGACATCGGAAGAAGAGGCATTCGAGGTACTGGAGGACAAACGGATTGAGATGGTCATTTCCATGCTGAACATCGAAAAGGCCGATACTTTCGATCTGGCGATGCGCATCAAGCAGAAATATCCGAAGATCCCCATTGTTGTCCTGACTCCCTTTTCCAGGGAAGTCAACATGAAACTGACGGAGAAGAACCTCAGCGCCATCGATTATGTGTTCAGTTGGCTGGGCAATGCAGATATCCTCCTGGCCATCATCAAGCTGATTGAGGACAGGATGAATATGGATTATGATGCAAAGCTGGGTGTTCAGGCGATTTTACTGGTGGAGGATTCAATCCGCTTTTATTCCAGTTACCTTCCGAACATTTATAAAATTCTGCTCAAGCAATCCAAGACCTTTATGACCGAAGGCCTGAACGAGCACCAGAAAATGCTCCGGATGCGGGGCCGCACCAAGATCCTTCTGGCCACGAACTATGAAGAAGCCGTAGCTATGTGGGAGAAATATAAGAATAACCTCCTGGGTATCATCACCGACATCAGTTTCATGCGCAACGGCGAAACAGATAAAACGGCAGGGATCAAATTCGTGGAAAAGGTAAGGGCCGAGGATATATATATGCCGATACTTTTTCAATCCACTGATATCGAATACGAAAACCTGGCGAAAAAGCTGAAGGTAGGCTTTCTGAATAAACTCTCGAAAACCCTGTCGATTGAACTGCGTAATTATATCAATGAATATTTTTCCTTCGGTGATTTTGTTTTTATTGACCCGAACAACGGCAGGGAAATTACCAGGGCAGTAGATTTAAAGTCCCTGCAGGATAAGATCTTTGAAATTCCGGATGAATCCCTCAATTACCATATGCAGCGCAATCATTTCTCGAAATGGCTGAATGCCCGGGCGCTCTTTCCCATTGCAGAAATGTTCAAAGAGGTCTCGGTAAAAGCCTTTGCCGATGATATGGATGAAGCCAAACGTTATCTCTTTGATTCCATCACAGCCTTCCGGATCAATAAAGCCCGGGGGGTCATAGCCGATTTCGACCGTGAACGTTACGATGAATACCTGCAATTTGCCCGTATCGGCGAAGGTTCTATCGGGGGAAAAGCCCGCGGACTGGCCTTTCTCGATTCCCTGATCAAACGCAACCGCCTCACCGATCTTTATGAGGATGTGGTGATCTCTATACCCCGTACCGTCGTTATCGGAACCGATGTCTTCGATGAATTTATGGAGGAAAATAATCTTTATGAAATCGCACTTTCCGATCGCAGTGATAAGGACATTCTGTCGAGGTTTGTCAAGGCCAGATTGCCATTCCGCATTCATGAAGACCTCTACACCTTTATTTCCTGTGTGAATAATCCTATTGCCATCCGTTCTTCCAGCCTGCTTGAAGATTCGCATTACCAGCCCTTTGCCGGCATTTATTCCACCTACATGATCCCGAACATCAAGTTCAATGAAAGGATTATGATAGAAAAGCTGAGTGAGGCGATCAAAAGCGTGTATGCTTCAGCCTATTTCAAAGACAGCAAATCATACATGGCTGCCACCCTGAACATGATCGATGAGGAAAAAATGGGGATCGTGCTTCAGGAAGTCACCGGCCGGGAGTATGGAGACCGTTTTTACCCCGCCATTTCAGGGGTGGCACGTTCCATCAATTTCTACCCGATCTCACCGGAGAAACCGGAGGATGGGATCGCCAACATTGCCTTCGGCCTCGGAAAATATATCGTAGATGGAGGCATGGGGATCAGGTTTTCACCCAAATATCCGAAAAAGATATTACAGCTTTCCTCTCCCGATCTTGCCCTGAGTGAAACCCAGAAAAATTTTTATGCCCTGGATTTGAAACCGGAGAGTTTTTCTCCCAATACCGACGATACGGTAAATCTCCTTAACCTGAAGATTAAAGAAGCAGAAGAAGATACCGCTCTGAAACTTGTCGCTTCCACTTTTGATTACGATAGTCATCAGATCAAGGAAGGAACCATGTTTCCAGGGAAAAGGATCATCACCTTTTCACAATTGCTGAATCATGAGACTTTCCCTTTGGCTGAAATTCTTCAACAGGTTCTGGAGATCGGACAAAGGGAAATGAATAAACCCGTGGAAATCGAGTTTGCCGTGAACCTTGATTTGCCGATGGGTGATCCAAGGGTGTTCAGTCTCCTGCAGATCAGGCCCATCGCCGGTCGGGATGAAACGGTTAACATGAAACCGGAATCAATCCGCCCTGAGGACACCCTGCTCATCTCGAATACTGCCCTGGGCAATGGAATTGTAAAAGGCATCCATGATTTTGTTTATGTGAAACCCAGTACCTGGGATGCTTCCAAGAGTGCTGAAATAGCCCGGCGCATGGAAATACTGAACGATAAATTCGTGACGGATAAGAAGAATTACGTTTTGGTTGGTCCAGGCCGCTGGGGTTCCAGCGATCCATGGCTGGGTATTCCTGTAAAATGGCCCCAGATCAGTGCAGCACGTGTGATTGTTGAATCCGGATTGGAAAATTACCGTATCGATCCCAGCCAGGGGACCCACTTCTTTCAAAACCTGACTTCCTTCAGGGTAGGCTATTTTACCATCAATCCTTATATCAAAGATGGTTTCTACGACCTGGATTTCCTTTCGGCACAGCCAGCAAGCTTTGAGGATGAATATATACGGCATGTGCATTTCGACAAGCCCATCCGCATCGAAATCGATGGAAAAAAGAACTTCGGCGTTGTTTTTAAGCCATTGCTTTAAACTATTCAGGTCATCGTGGTAAATAACCAACGATTTGAAGTCTTTACCACCTATTAAACCGCATGGCCCTGCTCATGAAAACAACTTATTTCATTTCCGGAAGTTCTTTGACTTCCATACGTGTGTTTAATTTCATATTTGTCCTCCATTTAATGGTTTTTAATCCAGGACAAAAATATAGGATTGGCTTTTCATCGCTTTGACGACTATTGCTAAGCTGTTTGAAGCCAATTCTTCCAAGGTCACTGGTTTTTTATTTCTCCAGTCGTTTAAATCCAATGTAAATCAGCCCGAAACATATCACTAGTCCAATTACAGCGGGAATTATTATAGACTTTCCCAATTCTCCAGTATTAAAAATACTCCAAAAAATTTTTCCTGTGGCCATCAAAATAACCACAGTCAATCCTATCCACAAACTTCTTTTCCAAAAGGCTAAGGCCAATATAGCGAAGGACATAGGAACAGTAAGAATCAATATTACTTTCTGAAAGTCCCATGTGCCATGAAGCCAATCTTTTTCAAACTGAAGAAAAGCGTTTACTTTATCACTTACTATTTCTGGCGTATTAAACCAAAACATGCTTGTAAAAATGCAGAATATTGTCAATGAAATCCCTGCCAAACTATGCTTATATGCAAAGTAGCAAAATGGAATAAGGAAGATTGGTCGTATATACCAACTTATTTGATTTTGATGCCTTTTAAAAACCCATTCGAAAAATATGGAATCTGTCATTATCAGTATTAAAAATAAAGCTGTCAACATTCCAAATACCAATGCAATATGTTTATCGTATTTCTTCATTTTGTATAACATTCCAATTTTCTAAAATCGCTTTGCCGGCAGCCTGCTCGATTATCGGTTGTTTTTCTTTTCAGTCGTCTGCGTTATTGGTCGTTTTTTTATCATTCCACCTTTGGTGTCTTTGATACTACTCATTACAGTAAAAGCGTTTGGGTCTATTTTATCAATTTCAGTTTGTAATTTTGCGATTTCAAGTCGGGTGATGACTGTATAAACGATGTCTGTTTTGTTTAAATTCTCTCCTTGTTTTCCGTAACCCTTTTTACCATAGTAAATTGTAACGCCTCTTCCGATTTTATCTATAATCATTTGTCTGATTTCTTCTGATTTGGGTGATATAATTGTAACGCCAGTATACTCTTCAATACCTTCAACAATAAAGTCAACCGTTTTTGATGCTGCAAGATAAGTGAGTATTGCATACAAGGCTACCTCAATAGAAAGAAGATATGTAGCCACAGAAAAAATAATGATGTTAAAAACAAGGATGATATCGCCAATGGTGAAGCCAATTTTTTTGCTTAAATAAATTGCAAGAATTTCCGTCCCGTCGATCACGCCACCGCCACGAATGGAAAGTCCGATACCCGCACCAAGAAAAAAACCGCCGAACGCAGCAACCAATAATTTGTCAGAGGTGACTACGGGATAATTTATTGTCGCAATTACTATGGCAAGTCCGCTTATCGCCAAAATACTTTTAATAGCAAATGTTTTGCTGACTTGAGTGTAACCAAGAGCAATAAAAGGAAGGTTAATGATGAGAATGAGAATGGATAAATGAACATTTGTCATCTCTGATATCAAGAGAGAAATGCCGGTTGCTCCTCCGTCAATAAAATTGTTTGGAAGTAAAAAACTTTTCAATCCGAAGCCAGCCGAGATTATTCCGATGGAAAGGAGCAAAGTGTCTTTGAGCAAATGTTTCGCTGTAATTTTCAGTTTCAGAAATTCTTTGGCAGTATTGTATTGCCCTAAAGTTTGGTCGGGATGTTTTTTTTTATTGTGCCGCAAAACTGTCTGAAAGATTATTTGCTGAAAAATGGGTTTCATAATTGTCGGTCGTTTTAAGATTGCCGGTAACCACGATTGCGCTGATCCCCCCCCTAATTGATGTTGTAGGTATTAAAATGAGGGTGGCTGCCGATGTGTCGCATTTGGCGGATATAAAATGTTTTTATCGTAAAGGTAAACGAATTGAATAACAAATCTAAGCAATATCCATATCATAAAAAATTCACTTTCTTACGAATGAGTAGATGAGATTTTTTATTAACAACCGTATTACCTTTTCACTTTTCCCGGATTAAGCAGAAAAACCTGCTTATGTCGTACACAAAAATCTGGGTGCATGCCGTCTGGGGAACAAAGGGCCGGCATCCCCTACTGTCGAATGGATTACGCCAGACTTTCCTGGACCATGTCACAAAAATTGCCTCCGAAAAGGACATTGAGATCAGCCTGATCAATTGCTGGGTAGATCATGTCCATTGTCTGATCCGCCTGCGACCCGAACAAAATGTCGCGGAAGTGGTTCAACTGATCAAAAAAGAAGCCTCCCACTGGATCAATGGGAATCACCTGGAAACAAAAAGGTTTTCCTGGTCGGGGGAATACTATGTGGCCTCCGTGAGTGAAGGGAATCTTAATGGAGTGAAACATTATATCACCGGACAGGAGCGGCAGCATGCCCATAGGACCTATAAAGAAGAGCTGGCTGCCTATTTTGAGGAACCGGTCTCCTTATTAAACAGTCAGATATCATGAAAACCATGATCCTTGAACCCGGAAAGTATTACCATATATACAACCGGGCCCGCAATGGCGATCCCCTGTTTGCCAATGATGAATCCTTCAAATTCTTCCTCAGGTTGTATAGAACCCATATCATGCCCGTAGCAGATACATATGCCTATTGTCTGCTGAAAGATCACCTGCATATCCTGCTACGGATCAGGGAGGATGTTAACGGGAGTATCTACAAACCATTTGCCTTGCTGTTCAATGCCTATACCAAAGGTTATAATCTGATGAACGGAAAGGATGGCCGGCTGTTCCAGTTTAAACTGAAACGTATTGAAATCCGGAGGGAATCCTATATGCTTGATATGGTAAGGTATATCAACCAGAATGTAAAAAAACATCAGATTACCGAAAATTTCAGCCATTACAGGTTTTCCTCTTTCAGGGCTACCGTTACACTCAACGAATCCATGATCTGTAAGGATTACCTGATCAGGCAATTCGGTGGCAGGGAAAATCTTATCCGTTACCTGGGAACTGAGGTGGATGAAAAAAATGTCAAAATGTTCCTGCTGGAGGATTGATCAGGGTTTAAGGATCATACCATAACCCTGATGTCTGAAGGGCGATTAATGCCTCAGGATCAAACACAGGATCACCTCATTTCCGGATGATGATTAGCCTGAAAAATCTGGTCTTACGATGATCAAGTATGATGGAATAAACGCCATCAGGTAAACAAGATAAATCAATGCCTGTATTTCTGTGCACTTTCCCTGTTGAGATTTTCGTTCCACCCTGAGAATAGAGTGTATAGTCCATAGGTTCGGAGAGTTCTCCTTCATCAGTTGTAAAATTGATTTTCCCTGAGGAAGGAACTGGAAAAATGCTTAAAAAGATGTTTTCTGGTTTTTGTTTTTCAATTGAGGTAATCACAAGGTTTTCGGCTGCACTGTCGGTCTGGCAGTCATTAGCGGCAATCAAACTTACTTCGTAATTACCCGGATTTGGAAAACAATGATCAGGTGAGCTTTCATCCGAGCTGGTTCCATCTCCAAAATTCCAGGAATGTTGTTTGGCATTGAGAGAGGTGTTCTGGAACCGGAAACACAGCGGTGAAATCAAATTTGAATGGAAGGATGCATATACCCTTGTTGTGTCGATTAACCATGTTGGAATGCTGTCGAATACTATCTGAGCAGCCACCCTTTGCAAATTGTCTCCATCTTCCTGTAAAATGTTTGTTGGGATGATTGCTCCTACCGGACTTTTATGAAAAACAGCTGCATAAAAAGTGCATGCAGCCAGATAGCTTCCATTCAGACTGGGGTGGCTTTCATCTCCGGCATAGAGTCCGATCATGGGATATTTAATCCGGGTCTCTCTCCAGGCTATACCAACCGGGGATACTTCAGCTTTCAGCATTTCAGCCATGGTAAGGTAGCTTTCGCGAAGCCTTGCCTGCATACCTTCATAAGAACAAACCGGCGGGTATACCGGACAATATTCCGGATCGCTGTTTTTTCTTCCCCAGGTCATGAAAAATAAAGTATGTGAGCAGGAATCATGTGTTTTAATCAGACGATTTAAGGTGTCGGCATACTGAAATACATACTGAATCACGGTATCCGGCCATAGAGCAGGTCGCTGACTTTGTTCCTGGAGAACAACATAATCCCAGCTTTGTGAATTTATTTTTGACCTACTGACAGGATCCTGGGAATGTGATTCGAATGTACATCCCCCGGGGGTATTCTGATCATGAAACAAGGAATCTCCTTTTGAGTGGGCAATCTGCGCTATCAGCCCGGGGAGGTCGTTGACAAAAGTATAACTGTTGCCGAGAAACAGAACCTTTTTCAATGATTGGGCCATGGGTACTGAAATGGTTGTTCCGAAAACAAGAATAATAATGAAGCGCTTAATCATACTAAAAAATCATCCTCAAAGATACATCTTTAAAGAAATAATTCTTATATCTTAGCGGCATATGAGGTATTTCAGGTTATTTATATCCGTTTTTCTACTTGTCCTTTTTGTTGAACCAGCAAAGGCCCAGGAGTACTTAACAATTGCTGGAAAAGTTGTGGATGGTTATAAATCCGTTTCTTTGCCTTTTGCAGCAATTTCAATTGCTAATTCCACCATAGGCACAGTAACTAATGAGGAAGGCCAGTTCCGGATGAACATTCCCTTGGATCACAAAAATGACAGTCTTTTTGTGGCTTATCTTGGCTATCAGACTTTTAAAATTGCCCTTTCCGGATTTTCCGTAAGTCCTGTCACCATTGGTCTGCAACCAAAACCAATACAACTTTCGGAAGTGGAGATTATCGGCTTGACTCCCCGGGAAGTCATCCGGAGGGCAGTGAAAAACATACCTTCCAATTATGGCAGGGATTCCCTGCTACTGACTGTCTTTATCCGTGTTCAGAAGATGGCTAATTATAAACTGGCAGAATATACTGAGGCTATTATTGAGGACATGAAAGACGGTTATTATCTTTATAAAGCCAATGAGTTGGAAGAGAAGTTCAGGCGGTCTAACTACCCTCATCTATATAAAGGAAGGGTCGTTTCAGATACTTCCCTGGTAAATGCCCTGGCAGATATTGGTAAGGATGCAAGCTGCCTGAGCTGCAATTTCAAGGAAGACATGGTCGAATTTTATCATAAGACCATCCTTGATGAAAAGGAAAATATAAACTATGATTTCAGCATGTTGGAGCAGACTATGCCTGAAGGAGGAAAACTTTACCGGATTTCATTTGATCAGAAAGAAAAGCTGAATGAATTGGGCTGGAAAGGGGAGATAATCATTGAAGCGTCCAGGTATGCAATTCTTCAAATATCGGTCAAGCCAAGTCTTAAAGCTTTTGATTATTATGAAAAAACGAAATACCGTCATACCTTCTTTGTCATGGGAACTCAAGGATGGATAAAGGAAATGCCAATGGGTGAGACCCATGTTTCATATTCAAAGAGAGGGGAGTACTGGGCTCTCAATTCCATCCGTAATGATTATTGGATCATCTATTCAAATCCTCAAACCGGGGCCAGGTTTAAAACAAGATATAAGAATGATGTAGTGGTGACTGATGTAACAAGGGATAAGAGGAAGATTAGGAATTTTAAAGGAGATAAATCATTGGGCATTGGCCAGCGCTGGGATCAGATTGTCGGTAAACCTGATCCTGAATTCTGGGCAGAATTCAATTACCTCCCCATTGAAGAAAAACTCCAGCAAGAACTCTCAACAATCAATCATTGACAACTCACCAACTCACCAACTCACCAACTCACCAGCTCACCAGCTTACTGCAAGTCCATATTATACTGAATCACCATCTCCATGGAGTTGAGTTCCAGGGCGACCATATTACCGAAACCTGATCTGCCGGAAATATAGGGTCCGTTATCGATATCGATAAATTTGTAATACTTGTTTTTGATGGCCAGGGTAATTAATTCCATATTCACCGGGACATGCCCGTGAATGATCCTTTTCCCTCCGATTTTTTCGGGTATAATCGGGTAATCGCGCAGCCATAACATGGCTCTCTTATCCTCAAAGGGATCTTCATTTTTAAAGTTGAGACCGGCATGGACAAGAACAAAATCTTCCAATGAAACGTAATAAGTCAGATCTTTCATCCATTCAATATATTCCAGTGGAATGTCTTTGATCCGGTGAACCTCAAAACTTTCCAGGGTGGATTTTCCACCGATATTCATCCAGGCTTTATGTTTTCTGTTCCCGAAATTATGCCACCAGGAATTTACTGCTTTTTGTTCCGCTTCATACAATTCCACCATGAAATCTTCATGATTACCTTTCAGGGCAGTGACATTGTATTTCTCTTTCTGAAGATTGCGGATAAAATCGATTACTCCTTTCGAATCAGGTCCCCGATCCACATAATCGCCAAGAAAATAAAGCTCATCGGAACGCATCGGACGGATCAGCTCACTGACCAGCGAACTGAGCGTTTTATGGCAACCATGAACATCGGGAATGACCCAGCGCTTTGCCATATTATTTCTTCTTTCCCTGGTTGGCCACTTCTTCCATCAGTTTTTTTATGACTTCAGGATCACCCAGGAAATAATCTTTTGTGAGTTTCATGCTAGCATCAAATTCGAAAACATAAGGAATTCCGGTGGGAAGATTCAATCCGACAATGTCATCATCGGAAATATTCTTCAGGTGTTTGACAACCCCACGGAGGCTGTTGCCATGGGCTGCCACAACGATTTCCTTGTACTTTCTGAGGTCAGGCTCCATTTTGTCTTTCCAGTAAGGTACTATACGTTCGACCGTATCTTTCAGGGCTTCGGTGGCAGGAATATCCTTGGTATCCAGATCACGGTAACGGTGATCGAAACGGGGATGGCGGGGATCATTATCTTCCATGGCCGGAGGGCGCACATCATAGCTTCTTCTCCAGATAAGAACCTGCTGGTCGCCATATTTTTCTGCCATCTCTGATTTATTGAGTCCCTGAAGTACACCATAATGCTTCTCATTCAGCCTCCAGGTCTTATTCACGGGAATCCAGAGCAGATCCATTTGTTCAAGGACAAGCCATAGGGTACGGATAGCCCGGGTGAGGTAGGAAGTATAGGCGATTTTAAAATCAAATCCTTCCCGTTTCAGGATCTTTCCGGCTTCTATCGCTTCATTGATGCCTCTTTCAGATAATTCTACATCGGTCCAGCCGGTAAAACGGTTTTCCTTATTCCAGGTGCTTTCGCCATGCCTGATCAATACAAGTCTGTACATTATATCAAGGTTAGGGTTGAGCGGACAAAAATACAAAATAGTCTTTATTTTTCCTACCTTTGCGCTGCTCCAATGCCAAACCTTATGAAGACCTACAAACGCATCAACAACATCCTTGGATGGGTGGTGTTTGTTATTGCTTCCACCGTTTACATCCGCACTTCAGAACCCACCATGAGTTTCTGGGATTGCGGGGAATATATCGCTACTGCCTTCAAGCTCGAAGTAGGTCATCCTCCCGGAGCTCCGTTGTTTCAATTGCTGGGAAGGTTTTTCTCTCTGTTTGCCTTTGGAGATATAACCATGGTAGCCCGGATGGTCAATACCATGTCGGCACTGGCAAGCGGTTTTACTATTCTTTTTCTCTTCTGGACAATCACCATGATTGCAAAAAAAATCAGCATTAGTCAATATGGTGAAATTAATAATAACCGGATGTATGCTATTATGGGAGCTGGATTGGTTGGTGCCCTTGCTTATACTTTCTCCGATTCCTTCTGGTTTTCTGCTGTGGAAGGCGAAGTTTATGCCATGTCTTCCTTTTTTTCTGCCATCGTTTTCTGGGCCATTTTTAAATGGGAAGAGGTGGCAGATGAAAAGCATGCCTACCGCTGGTTGATCCTGATAGCATACCTGATGGGACTCTCCATTGGCGTTCACCTGCTCAATCTGCTTGCTATTCCGGCTATCACCTTTGTATATTATTTTAAAAAATATCCCAATCCGAATTGGAAAGGGATGATCCTGGCTGGAATTCTTTCGATTATCATTCTTGCCCTTGTCATGTATCTGATCATTCCCTGGATTATCAAACTGGCCGGTTTATTTGAACTCTTCTTTGTAAATACCCTGGGCTTGCCATTTAACTGGGGATCTGCCATCTATTTTGCCCTACTGATTGGTTTGATCATTATTGGATTGATCTATACCAAAAAGAAGATGAAGCCGGTGATCAATGCCATCCTGCTTGCTTTAACCTTCATTCTTATCGGCTATTCTTCTTTCCTTTTACTCGTCATTCGCAGTAATGCCGATACACCCATAGATGAGAACAATCCTGAAAATGCCATGTATCTGCTCACTTACCTGAACCGTGAGCAATATGGCGACTGGCCTTTGCTGAAAGGACAGTATTATAATGCACCGGTGGTTGGTCGGGAGAATGGAAATCCCGTATATGAGAAAGACAAAGCTGCCGGAAAATATACCGTAAAAGATAGCAGGGAAAAAGTAATTCCTGTCTATGATCCGCGTTTTACAACTATTTTCCCCAGGATGTGGTCCGGACAGGAAGATCGTCATGCAAAGGATTATGAGCGCTGGGGGAAGGTTAAAGGCATCCCGCTGGAAGTGCAAATGGGAGACCAAAGCGAAACAAGGAACAAACCTGTTTTTAGTGAAAATCTGGCCTTCTTCTGGAATTATCAACTGATCCATATGTATTACCGCTATTTCATGTGGAATTTTGCCGGCCGGCAAAATGATATCCAGGGCCAGGGTGGAAAAGTTGATGGAAACTGGGAAAGCGGTATTCCTTTTATAGATAAAGCACGTCTTGGCACTCAGGCAAAACCTGAAAGTCTCCGGAGTAAAGCTCAAAATCATTTTTATCTCCTGCCGTTGATTCTGGGTTTGATCGGAATATGGTTCACTATCCGGAAAGACTACAAGAGCACCATCGTAATATTCCTTTTATTTTTCATGACCGGGCTGGCTATTGTGCTGTACCTGAATCAATATTCGCCTCAGCCCAGGGAAAGAGATTATGCTTATGCCGGATCATTTTATGCTTTTGCCATATGGATTGGTTTGGGTATTCTGCAGTTGACTGATTGGTTTGGGAAGATAATGAATCCGAAACTTTCCGCTATTCTTGCAACATTGATTTCCCTTGTCCTTGTGCCCGCGATCATGGCTCAGCAAGGATGGGATGATCATGACCGCTCCGATAGATTTACCTCCCTGGCTATGGCTGAAAATTACCTGAACTCCTGTGCACCCAATGCCATCCTCTTTACCAATGGTGATAACGACACCTTCCCTGTTTGGTACGCCCAGGAAGTAGAAGGGATCCGCACCGACGTGAGGATCGTGAACCTGAGCCTCCTCAATATGGACTGGTATATCGATCAGATGAAGCGAAAAGCTTATGACTCCGACCCCGTTCCTTTCTCAATGGGAAAAAGTAAATATCATCAGGGTAATCATGATGTGACATACATCATTGAAGATCCGGGATTAAAGGATATGTATATCGATTTACGTACCTTGTTTAATATTATCAATAAAGATGAGAGTAAACTGAAAATGAGTACCAGTCAGATAGGTATGATAGACTATTTTCCTTCCCAGAAATTTATGGTAACCTATGATTCCTTATCGGTTCTCAGGAATGGAACAGTTCCCCTGCAACTTGCTCACCGCATGGATACCATTCGCTGGGAAATCAAACGGCAGGCCCTAGAGAAAAATAACCTGATGATTCTTGATCTGCTGGCGACCAATGACTGGAAACGGCCGGTATATTTTGTCAGTACAACCGGAACAGATACTTATATCGGACTGGAAAAATATTTCCAGCTGGAAGGATTGGCATACCGCCTGATTCCTGTGAGATCAAAAAGTCAGGATGGTCAGGTCGGGGAGGTCAATACATCTGTTACTTATGATAACCTCATGAATAAATTCAAATGGGGTAATGTAAATAAGCCGGGAGTATATATCGATGAAACAAATGCCCGCATGATGATGAGTATGCGCAACCTGTTCAGCAGACTGGCTTTGGCATTGATACAGGAAGGGAAGCTGGATTCGGCGAAGCATGTCCTTGATAAGTGCATGGAGGTGCTTCCCGATGAGGTGCTGGCTTTTGATATGTTTGTAGTACCGATCGCAGATGCATACTATAAAGCCGGGGAAACTGCCAAGGCAAACCTGATTGCTGAAAAACTAAGCAATTCAGCCAGAGATGAGCTGGAATATTACTTCTCTTTCCCTGATAAGGATCTGAAGGGAATAGATATAAATATCCAGCAATCTCTTTTTGCACTTCAGCGCATAAGTTTGATTACAAAGGAAGCTGGTCAGGAAAAATTGTCAAAAGCTGCTCAATCCGACCTGGAGAAATATTACAATCTTTATATCGAAAAAGTCTATCAAAAATAACAGGATGAGAGCCGTTCATCCACCCTTTTTTTTTCGGTTGCTCAGTCCTCAATACCTATTGTGTGAGATACCTGCCAGGGATAAAGTGCTTTACCTTACTTTTGATGATGGTCCAATTCCGGAGGTCACACCGGGGATACTGAAAATTCTGGAGGAATTTAATGTCCGGGCAACGTTCTTTGTCGTGGGTGATAATGTCAGGAAACATCCTGATGTTTTCAATCAGCTTATTACAACTGGTCATACCCTGGGCAATCATACTTTTCATCACCTGAACGGATGGCATACATCACCGGCTTCTTATGCAGAGGATGTATTCCGGTGTGAAGAGTTGGTAAAAACAAGCTTATTCCGTCCTCCTTATGGCAGGTTTACTCCTTCACAGTACTTCCTGTTACGGAAACATTTCAGGTTTATACTCTGGTCGGTGCTTACCTACGACTTCGACCATCAAATTTCTCCTGAAACTTGTTTAAAATATGCGGTTGAAAATGCAGGTCCTGGTTCAGTTGTCGTGTTTCACGACAGTGTTAAAGCTGCTGAAAAGGTGATATATGCCTTGCCCCGATTTCTTGAAACCTTCCTGAAACAAGGCTTCAAATTTTCTACTATTCCTACTTCTAATTCTTCATTTTTATAGTACTCCTTCATCCGCGAAACTAAAGAAAGTGTTTTCTCCAATGATCAGGTGATCAATCACGGATACATCAAGCATGGTTCCTGCCTCTCTGATCTTCTGTGTGAGTTTCAGGTCAGCCTCGCTGGGGGTTACAAGTCCCGAAGGATGATTATGTCCAAGGATAATGGAAGAAGCGTGGTTGTCGAGGGCTATTTTAAAGATCTTTTTCGGATCTACCAGGGTGCCTGCAATCCCTCCTTCACTGATACTGCATTTTCTGATGATACGGTTAGCTCTGTTCAGCAGGATTATCCAGAATTCCTCGTACGGACGGTCGCCGATCGTGCTTCTGAATATCTCATACGCATCTTTGCTGCAGCTGATTTTTTCTTTTAAAATCACTTCCGCCTCATTCCGTCGCCGGCCCAATTCCAGTGCTGCAAGAATAGTTATTGCTTTAACCTTCCCGATACCTCTGAACTGCAGGAGATCTTCAACACCCATTCTCGATAATTCAACCAGGTTATTTCGTCCTTTGCTCATAATGGCTTTGGCCAGATCCAGGGCAGAATCCTTTTTATTCCCGGAGCCAATCAGCAAAGCCAGCAGTTCTGCATCACTCAGGGAATGTCGTCCCTTTAACAGAAACTTTTCCCTCGGACGGTCATCTTCAGCCCAATGCCGGATGGCAATATGTTGGATATAGTTTTCCATAACGTTTTCTGCTTAATCCGGTTCAAGTATAAAAGGTAATACAAAAATGAAAGGAAGTTTTTAACAAAATTTATTACCTTTAATTCCTCATTCCTTCTTCCTAAATCCTGATTGAAATGATAGGTAGTCCCATCTTTGAACTTGAACGCGTTGATTCAACAAATGAATATGCCAGTACCCTTCTAACTAAAACCAAACTTGCAGAAGGAACAGTGATCTGGGCTCATGAACAGTTTGCCGGGAAAGGTCAGAACAACAATAAATGGGAGAGCGAACCGGGGAAAAACCTGACCTTTACCATCATTCTAAAGCCTCACTTCCTTAGCCCTACCAGACAATTTCTTTTAAATAAAGCCATTTCTCTGGGCGTACTCGATTTTATTCATACACACTTGTTTTTTTCGGATTCCGATATGCCTGCCGGGTCTGTCGCCAGGCATCATACTGAATTCTGGAATCATCTGCTTCAGATCAAATGGCCAAACGATATTTATATTGATAGCCATAAAATAGCGGGTATTTTAATTGAAAACCAGATCCGGGGGAACCTGATTGATACCTCAGTGGCCGGGATAGGCGTGAATATTAATCAAACTGAATATGGTAAGGGGATACCCAACCCGGTATCCCTGGTACAGTTGTTACGCAGGGAAATGGAACTGAAAGAAGCCATGCAATCTATCTGCCAATCACTGGAAAGCCGTTATCATTTGCTCAGGGAAGGTAAGATCCCTCAACTGGATATTGCGTATAATCAAAATCTTCTTGGATTTGATCAATGGAGGGCCTTTATGAAGGATGGAAATAAGCTGGAAGGAAAAATATGCGGAGTGGATGAAATCGGCCGGCTGATGATCCAGTTACGGGATGAAACAGTTCAGACCTACAATCACAAAGAAATCGAATACATTCTCTGATCCTTTTCCATTCATCCACAATCCTGCATCCTACTTGTTAAACCTCTTCCCAAACGATAAACTCATATAAAGCGTAAGAAAAAAGCTTTGTTTTGACCGGTAAGCCATGATGGCAATCGGGATGGGTGAATAATCAAACGTGCCACCTACTTCAAGTGAGCTGATTTGTTTGTTTTTTACACCAAACTCAAAATCAAGGCCTGTTTTCAGATACACACCGGGATGTATTCCCAGTTGAGTAATGCCAGTAAGGAAAGAACCCCTTCCGTAAATATTATCAGGGAAATGATTTTCAGGATCGTACTTCTCTTCGGTGATATCATAATCAGTATACCCACTATTCAGATGGATAATATACAGATAATAAGGCTTCGTAATGCCAAGTGACAACCCTCCATAATAAAGCCAGCTTAGCTGAACTCCTCCCCAGTAAGGTTTTCGGTTCAGGATGTGTTGCTGGCCCACACCACCCCTTAAAAAATATACGTAATTGTATTTGCCGTAAATATAACTGCGTGAGTCGGCAAAATACGGGTTAATGGTGCGGTACTCCTTGACAGACTTATACGTGGTAAATTCAATTTCCCACATAAATTGACGTAAGGCTGAAACATTCTTTCCCCTTCTGAACTTTAAACCCCAGCCATTGGTGTGGAAAAGAACTCCCAGGCTCCATTGCCTTTCAAACAGAACATTATCGGGCGTGGAATCAGGTTCAGCCTCATACTGCGCACTTGCAGTAAAACCCCCGGAAATTAAAAAGAGGAGGACTATACTGATAAAAAAGCGCTTCATTTATGACATTTTAAAAAACAAAGGTAAGAAAGAAAAAAAAATGGGAGACGAACGTCTCCCATTTCAATAAAAATATGGTTAAATATTTTTAGTGCCGCTCAATTTGATATCTTTGTCTTTCACCATAAGCGGCACAAGAACGACTGGAACCGCAGGAAGAAATAATACCTAAGACAACAACAGCAAGTAAAAAATACACAGTTTTTTTCATCATGTCAGGTCCGGATTTTCGTTGTTAATACAATGCAAAGTTAAGTAGTTTTAAATTACATGAACAAACAAAATCAATATTTATTGTGTAAAGTTATCAACGAGAGATGGTTTATAACCTAATATGGAAAAGATTAACCCCAATATTGAAGGGAGCTGGAAAGCTATATTGGACAAAGAATTTGAGAAGTCTTATTTCTTTGAGCTAAAAAAATTTTTGCTCGAGGAGCGGAATAAATATCGTATATTTCCTCCGGGATCATTGATTTTCAATGCTTTTAATCATACGCCCTTTGATAAAGTCAGGGTGGTTCTGTTAGGTCAGGATCCCTACCATGGCTTTGGGCAGGCACATGGCCTTTGTTTTTCTGTACCAGAAGGCATCACCATACCACCTTCCCTGATCAATATTTTTAAGGAAATTGAGAAGGATCTGAACATTGCTCCTCCGGCTGGAGGCAACCTTACCAGCTGGGCCAAGCAGGGAGTTTTACTGCTTAATGCGACCTTGACCGTTCGTGAAAATCAGGCAGGGTCTCATCAAAAGAAAGGCTGGGAGATTTTTACAGATGAAGCCATCAGACAACTTTCTGCCCGTAAAACAGGTCTTGTATTTGTTCTTTGGGGCAATTTTGCCCTATCGAAAAAACCAATGATCGATACAACCAAACATTTTATTCTTACTGCTCCACATCCATCTCCCCTGTCGGCAAGCCGAGGCTTTTTTGGTTGCAGGCATTTTTCACAGATAAATAGTATATTGAAACAGATGGGACAGGCAGAAATCGACTGGAGTCTGTAAAACTAAAGTACTAATGCACGAATGCACAAATGACTGAAAGAAGTAACAGAAATTTACTACCGGATCTTGTGTTCCTATCGGTTTTATTTGCCTTTTTTGTAGTTTCATGCAAAAAGGATAATCCTTCATCGGATACCATCCGACAAACTCCATATACGATCTGTATTCCGAAATATTTCCCGACACAGTTGAATATTCCCGCCGATAATCCCATGACCGTAGAAGGAGTGGAACTTGGAAGGTTCCTTTTTTACGATGGAAGATTATCGGGAAGAACAGATCCAGATTCCATGATGAGCTGCTCCAGCTGTCACCTTCAATCCCGTAGTTTTGAATGCGGAATCGATCATCCGAAATATACCGGAGGCCATACATACGGGATCACCGGGATTCTGACTCCTCATTATATGCTTCCCATGATTAATCTCGCATGGACCAATCATGGATTTTTATGGAGCGGATTGGTTAATCCCGGCAATCCGGATCCCCGGAAGCGCCATCTGGAAGACCTGGTCTGGATGGGTATCATTGCTCCGCATGAAATGAATGGAGATACGAGCAGGTCAAAAGAACTGATCAGCCAGACCCCTGGTTACCCTGAACTCTTTGGAAAAGCGTTTGGAAATAAAACAATAACAGTTAAAAATATCGGAAGGGCTATTGCTCAGTTTATTCGCACCCTTATTTCTGCAGATTCAAAATTTGACCGGTTTCTGAAAGGGGAGATGCAACTTAATCCGGATGAACTCCGCGGATATGTTTTATTTATGACGGAACAGGGGGGCGATTGCTTTCATTGCCATGGTGGCGAGGGGAACCCTCTTTTTACCACCAACCTCTTTTATAATAATGCCAGGGATTCTCTTTTTTCAGATACCCATGACCATTTTTCAGTCACTTCTGATCCCTCCGACATTGGCGCTTATAAGGCCCCAACATTGCGAAATCTGGTCTTCACTGCACCATATATGCATGATGGACGTTTTCAAACCCTGGATGAAGTTCTCGCTTTTTATAATTCCGGATTGGTATGGTCGCCGTCAGTTAGCCCGTTCATGCACCACCTCAACCAGGGAGGAGTTCATCTGACCCCCCTGGATTTAAATTGCCTGAAAGCATTTTTACTAACTTTGACCGATAGTAGCTTTATTGCCAACCCTGCTTTCTCGAAACCGGATAAAATGCCTGATGAATGATAGGATTCCCCAATGCAAAGATCAATCTTGGATTGAATATCCTCGGCAAACGCTCTGATGGTTTTCACGACATCGAAACTGTTTTATACCCAATAGGTCTCAGCGATGTTCTTGAAATAATTCCGGCCAGGAATGGAAAAACAGAATTTGTTTCTTCCGGACTTCCTATACCCGGAACCTCTGCATCAAACCTTTGCCTTAGGGCTCTGGTATTAATGAAATCTGCTTTCCCTGTCGCATCGGCTGGCAGGCGTTACCCGGAAATTCTTCCGGTCAGGATCCATTTACATAAGGTAATTCCTATGGGAGCTGGACTCGGCGGAGGCTCATCTGATGGAGCTTTTACTCTGAAATTGCTGAATGAACTATTTGAACTGGACTTATCGGTTAAGCAATTATTTGATTATACCAGACAATTGGGCAGTGATACCTCTTTTTTTATTGAAAACAAACCAGCATTTGCATCTCAGAAAGGAGATCATCTTTCACCAGTTTCTATCAGTCTGAAAGGATATAAATTAATACTGATTATTCCGCCAGTACACGTATCCACACCGGAAGCTTACTCCCTGATTAAACCGGGACAGCCGGAGGAATCAGTGAATGCGATCATCCATCTCCCTGTGCATGAATGGAAAGGTTTGCTGGTTAATGATTTTGAAAAACCGGTAATGGATAAATATCCGGTGATCAGGGAAGTCAAAGAAAAATTGTATGATTCCGGGGCTGTTTATGCATCCATGAGTGGCAGTGGGTCAGCTGTTTACGGTATTTTCAAAGAAAATATTTCGGTCGAAAACCTGTTCCCGGGATGCATGGAATACATTTCCAGTCTGTAATCCGTAATCTGCCATCCGTTATTTATTTTGGTGCTCTCTTCAGCATGATCAGGGCAATGATCCCGAAAATGACATTGGGGACCCATACGGCAATCAGCGGGGGAAGGTCACCGAAAGTTGCAAAAACAGTAAAAACCTGCATGAATAAGATATACATGAAGGTAAGTGCAAGCCCGAAACCAAGGTGAAACCCGATTCCACCCCGAACTTTACGGCTGGAAACAGACACACCGATGATAGTCAGAATAATGGTCGCAAAAGGGAATGCAATGCGCTCATATTTCTTTACCTTGTATTTTACAACATCCGGATCTCCGCGTAATTCTTTCTTTTTAATATGTTCTTTCAGGGTCATATAATCCATGATCTTGACCTCTTCAATATCTTCAGTGAAATCGGAAGGATGAAGTGGGAGAACCGTATCAAGTTTTATCCCTTTGCGGAGAGATTCATCAATCCCGCTTATTTTTCTTATAAAATAGTTGGAAATTGCCCATCGCTGATGAATACTATCCCATTCGAGCCGTTCACCCTTGAGCTTATATATGAGCTGCCTGTCTTTAAATTTCTCAATGGAGAATTTCCATCCGGTATTTGTATGTGTATTATAGTTTTCGAGATAAATGTAGGTTCCCTGACTGATTTGTTTATGGATGTTCTGATCACTGAATTCCCTTTGGTCATTGATGTACTGTTTTTCAAAGGCAAACATGCCCCGGTTTGTATAAGGGATGATAAAATTGGCCAGTAAAAACGACAACAAGCCAAGAACGGCTGCTGAAATAAAATAAGGGAAGAGCATGCGGCGGAAACTGATACCACTACTCAGGATAGCAATGATCTCTGTATCCGAGGCCATCCTCGAAGTGAAGAAAATGACGGCAATGAAGGTCAGGAGATAACTGAAAAGGTTGATAAAATATGGGATGAAGTTAAAATAGTAACTGAAAATGATAGCTTTTAAAGGAGCATCATGCTTGAGAAAATCATCTATTTTTTCAGAAATATCAAAGATGATTACGATGAATATCAGGAGGATCAAGGTGAAGAAGAAAGTCCCCAGAAACTTCTTGATGATATAGATATCTATCTTCTTCATCTTCTTTGCATGAACTGTTTGATCATTTTTTCCTTCCAGTCTGTGAACGTTCCTTGTATGATCTGTTCCCTTGCTTCACGCATCATCCATATATAAAATCCAAGGTTATGTATTGTGGCAATCATGGCTGCAAGCATTTCTTTGGCAACGAATAGATGCCTTAAAAAAGCCTTGGTGTACTGTAAATCAGCGAAAACTGTTCCGACTGGGTCCAGGGGTGAAAAATCGTCTTTCCATTTTTCATTTTTTATATTGATGATACCTCTGGAAGTAAACAACATTCCATTCCGTCCATTCCGGGTTGGCATTACACAATCAAACATGTCGACTCCAAGGGCAATACTTTCCAGGATATTAGCGGGAGTCCCGACCCCCATCAGGTACCGGGGTTTAAGGTCAGGCAGGATAGCACAAACATCCCTGGTCATATCGTACATCATCCTGGCCGGCTCACCGACCGACAGTCCCCCGATGGCATTGCCAAAAGCGTTCATTCCCGAGATATATTCCGCCGATTCTTTTCTCAGATCCGGATAAATACTTCCCTGAACAATGGGGAAAAGAGCCTGGGTATAACCATGCTGACACTCGGTTTGAGCAAAATGATCCATACAACGTTTCAGCCACTTATGTGTCCGGTTCATGGATTTTTTCGCGTAATCATAATCACAGGGATAGGGCGTGCATTCATCAAAAGCCATGATGATATCTGCTCCCAGGGCTCTCTGAATATCAATGGCACGTTCAGGAGTGAAATAGTGTTTAGATCCATCAATATGAGATTGAAAAACGACACCATCATCGGTAAACTTCCGCATATCTGCCAGCGAATATATCTGGTAACCACCACTATCTGTAAGAATGGGTTTGTCCCAACCGTTAAAATGGTGCAAGCCACCTGCCCTGGAAATTATATCAACCCCTGGACGGAGAAAAAGATGATAAGTGTTGCTGAGCATAATCTGCGAACCGACAGATTCACGCAGATCCCGCACATGAAGTGCCTTTACCGCTCCTGCTGTACCCACTGCCATAAAAGCAGGAGTGTCCACTGTGCCATGATCAGTGTAAAGACGTCCGGCGCGTGCAGGAGATGCAGGGTCGCGGTGAGTGATGGTAAAGTCCATCAATTTTTCCACAAAGGTAAATTTTATTCATCTAATATGAATAACTTTGCCTCTTAACCCTGTTAAATGATGTTAAATGCCTGAATCATTGATCGATCTCCGATTTTATCCCTTGTCGCTCTTTCTCCTCTTATCACTGGCATTTCTCCTTCAACTGATCTATTATTGGGTAATCTTCTGGCGTCTTGGTCGGTATCGAAAAAAAAATATTGTGGGCGACTCAAAAGGCATTTCAGTTGTAATCTGTGCCCGTAATGAGCATGAACATCTTAAAGAAAACCTGCCACTTATTCTTGAACAGAATTATCCTGAATTTGAAGTCCTGGTTGTCAACCATGCGTCCGATGATGATACTGATTTTCTTCTGGCCCGGATGGAAGCGCAATACCCCAAGCTGAAAACCATAGCAATCAAAGAGGATCTGAATTTTTTCAGTGGAAAAAAATTCCCTCTTTCCATAGGTATTAAATCGGCCAGGTACGATAGGGTACTGCTAACGGATGCGGATTGCTGCCCGGCCTCCAAGGATTGGATCAGCAGCATGCAGTCAGGTTATACTGATGATAAAGAAATTATTCTTGGCTATGGACCCTACAAACGTGAACAGGGCTGCCTGAATAAACTGATCCGTTTCGATACTGCTCACATTGCCATTCAATACCTTTCTTATGCCCTGGCCGGACTTCCCTATATGGGGGTCGGCAGAAATCTATCCTATGCTAAGGAAGTTTTTTATCGCAACAATGGGTTTATTTCCCATTATATGATCAGATCCGGCGATGATGATCTTTTCATCAACCGCGTAGCAAACCGGAAGAATACTGCAATTATCGTCAATCCGGAGAGTTATACTTTCTCTGACTCCAAACAGACATTCGGTAAATGGATAACCCAGAAAAAAAGACATTTCTCAACTTCCCATCATTATAAAACAAGACATAAATTTCTGCTTGCATTATATTCCGGAAGCCTCTGGCTTTTTTATTGTCTGATGGTCCTGCTGCTGGCTTTACAATGGAACTGGATACCTGTCCTCGGTATTTTTATAATCCGTTTATTCACCCAGTACCTGGTGCTTTCAAAATGCCTGAAGAAGCTGGATGAAAAAGATTTAGTACCTTTCCTCCCGGTTTATGAGGTCATGCTCCTGCTATTTAATTCAGGAATCATGATTTCGAATGTCTTTCGTAAATCCCCTCAATGGAAATAACCACTCATCTTACGGAGAAAGCCCAACGAGATTATAAATTGGTGAGACAGGCGCTGGATAATGGCAATCAACAGGCTTATGCTGAATTGTTGAACAATTACAGGGATTCTCTTTATTATATGATGCTTAAAATGACCAATAATCCAACGGATGCTGAGGACCTCACGATTGAAGCATTTGGAAAGGCTTTTAAGAACCTCCCACAATATTCGACTGATTTTGCCTTCAGTACCTGGCTATTCAGGATAGCTGCCAATAATTGTATAGATTTTTTAAGGAAAAACCGCCGAATCCAGTTTACAGATGGTACTTTCGGGGATGAGGATGAAGACAAAACGGATTATCCATCCAATATTCCATCCAATACCCTTGATCCGGAAGAAAAAATTATTGAAAAGCAAAAGATCGCCCTTATGCATGAAGTAGTGGAAAAACTTAAACCCCACTACCGGACCCTTGTGGAATTACGGTATTTTAAGGAATGGTCGTACGAGGAAATTGCAACAGAGCTCAACCTTCCCATTGGAACAGTTAAAGCCCAGCTTTTCCGCGCCCGCGAATTTCTTTACCAGGTGCTCCAAAATGCTGGGGAGAAGATTTAACAAACAGTTTAATTATCACTAACATGACATTCAAGGAAGAAATTATACAGGGCATTCCTGATCAATTGCCCGAAAAACAGGCTTATGATCCGGCCGTCAACCATGCACCGATCCGTAAAAATATTTTGAACCCAGAGGAAAAAAAACTGGCCCTGAGGAATGCACTGCGTTATTTTGATAAAAAGCATCACGCTACCCTTGCTCCCGAATTCGCATCAGAGTTGAAGAAATACGGAAGAATCTATATGTACCGCTTTCGGCCCGCGTATCTCATGCATGCCCGTCCGATTCAGGAATATCCCTGCCAGTCGGTTCAGGCCGCGGCCATCATGCTGATGATCCAGAATAATCTTGATTCAGCCGTGGCTCAGCATCCCCATGAACTGATCACCTATGGAGGAAACGGAGCTGTATTCCAGAATTGGGCTCAGTACCTGCTAACCATGAAATATCTTTCGGAAATGACCGGGGATCAAACCCTGGTTATGTATTCCGGTCATCCCATGGGGCTGTTTCCTTCTCATAAAGATGCGCCCAGGGTGGTAGTTACCAATGGTATGATGATACCAAATTACTCAAAACCAGATGACTGGGAAAAGTACAATGCTTTGGGTGTGACCCAATATGGGCAGATGACAGCAGGATCATACATGTATATCGGGCCACAGGGAATTGTACATGGAACTACCATTACTATCCTGAATGCTGCCCGGATGAAAAGTTCGGGGACTATCGGGGGAAAGGTATTCATTACGTCAGGATTAGGTGGCATGTCAGGTGCCCAGGCAAAAGCTTCGGTAATTGCAGGAGCCATTGGAGTCGTCGCGGAAATTAATCCCAGGGTAGTCGAAAAGCGGCATTCCCAGGGTTGGGTGGATGAGGTCTATGCAAACCTGGATGAACTAATTGCCAGGGTGCTAAATGCCAAGGACAAGAAAGAAGCTGTTTCCCTGGCATATCAGGGGAATATTGTTGATTTATGGGAGAAATTTGCTGAAGAAAATATCAGTGTTGAGCTTGGCTCGGATCAGACCTCACTTCATAATCCATGGGCAGGGGGGTATTATCCCGTTGGATTGACTTATGAGCAATCCAATGAACTCATGGTGAATGACCCTGCTGCATTCAGGAAAGAGGTCAGGAAATCACTTTGCCGCCAAGTGGCGGCCATCAATAAAATGTCATTGAATGGAATGTATTTCTGGGATTATGGGAATGCATTCCTCTTGGAAGCAGGCAGGGCAGGTGCAGATGTATTTAAACCCGATGGCAGTTTTATCTATCCTTCCTATGTCCAGGATATCATGGGCCCGCTGTTTTTCGACTATGGTTTCGGTCCCTTCCGTTGGGTGTGCACTTCAGGCAATGCACGGGATCTGGCCATTACAGATGGCATTGCAGCCCGGGTACTGGAGGAAATTGCGTTGTATGCACCCAAGCTGATTGAAATGCAGATGCGTGATAATATTCACTGGATCAGGGAAGCCGGTAAAAACAAGCTGGTGGTAGGTTCCCAGGCGCGTATTCTCTATGCTGATTGTGAAGGAAGGATTAAAATTGCAGCTGCTTTTAACGAAGCCATCAAATCAGGTAAAATTTCTGCTCCTGTCATACTTGGGCGTGATCATCACGATGTCTCAGGGACAGATTCCCCTTACCGCGAGACATCAAACATTTACGATGGCTCTTCATTTACTGCAGATATGGCGATACAGAATGTCATTGGCGATGGATTCAGGGGAGCAACCTGGGTTTCTGTTCACAATGGTGGCGGAGTTGGCTGGGGTGAGGTCATTAACGGAGGTTTTGGAATGCTGTTGGATGGCACTGCCGATGCAGATCGTCGCCTGCATTCCATGCTTCATTGGGATGTAAACAATGGAATCGCCCGTCGCGCCTGGGCCCGTAACGAGGAAGCCATATTTGCAATAAACCGTGCCATGGAAAATGAACCAAGGCTCAAAGTAACACTTCCAAACAGAGTTGATGAAAAATTAATCTCAGAAATTATTTAACTCACCAGCTCACCAATTCTTTTCCCTCAATACCTGCGTCATGATTACACTGTCGCTTTCGTATTGAAGGGTCTTGATTGTACCAAAATTATTATTGAACCAGGTTTCGAAATTGCCATTGATCCCTTTCGGCGTGAGGGCAACATATTTTTTAGTCAGTTTAATACATTTGAATGTACCGGCAGGCACTGTTACCTGTGTGTTCATGGAAATCACTTTGGTCGTGATGGAATCATCTGGAGTTACGTTGATATATGTTGTCCCCGGCTTTGCATCAATGCTGAAACTGATCATGCGATCAGCATAGAGAGAGTCCTGACCTGGTAGCTCGCCCCAGTCAACCGGCGTGATGTAAAGATATTTCAGGGAAACCAAAGTCCCTGGTTTATCGCTGAGTGATGTCCTTTCCCTCCAGACACCATTTCCCAGTTCATATTCGAATTCACGTGTCATCTGAACAGTAATTCCGGAGGAGTCGGTTATATCATATTTCAGCTGATGGCCGGCAACAGCCATGGTCAGCAAGATTGTCGTATCGGGACTGGCATTCATTCTTGCCATGGTTCCCTGAATTTCCCTGGGATGTTCTTCACAAAAAGTTCCCCCGAAGCTCAGCCCTAAACTGGAAGTGGTAATGAGATACAAAGAACCACTGACATCCCAGTTTGAACAAATATTATTGTTCCGGAGTTTAAACAGGTATATTCCGTTAAAATATTGCTGATTATCAATGATCAGAATACCATCGGGGGTGCTCATATATCCGGTCAGACTAGTGTTTTTATTGTATGCCATCAAAGAAATCCTGATTTCGCTGACAGGTCCGCTGCTGGAATAAGGGAGGGTTCCTTTCCACTGTCCGGTGAAATCCTTGATTGGAAATACAGGAGAAGGCTCTGGATCATATCCTTTAACGCAGGAAAATATTACCAGATTCAAAACCGGTAGCCAGAGAAAAAGACGAAAAGTTTTTTTGATCATTGCTTGTTTATTAGTTTCAGGCACGAAATTACTAAAAATATTCCTTGCATGAATTTTGATTATACGGTTAGTTTCTATATATTTACAAGATATTATAATACCAACAGGCCTATGAAAAAGCCCATTCTGTTTTTGATCATTTGCACCATTATAGCTATGAATTCCTGTCAACAAAAACCTACGATTCATTATCCTGTGACCAGGAAAGTCGATACGATAGATAATTATTTCGGTGTGAATATTTCCGACCCTTATCGCTGGCTTGAAAATGATACATCCATAGAAACAGCAGAATGGGTAAAGGCCCAGAATAATTTGACCTTTGATTATCTGTCAAAAATTCCATACAGGGGTAAAATCAAAGCCAAACTGACGAAAATGTGGAATTATCCTAAATACGGAGTCCCATTTAAAGAAGGTCCTTATTACTTTTTTACCAAAAATGATGGTTTGCAAAATCAATCTGTGCTATATGTAAGAAAAGGATTAGAAGGCAATATCAGGGTTTTATTTGACCCCAATAAAATGTCGGTTGATGGAACAGTAGCCCTGGCCGGAAGTTCTGTATCGCATGGAGGGAAATACCTGGCCTATAAAATAGCCAGAAGCGGAAGTGATTGGAATGAGATCAGAATAATGGAAATTGCCGGTGGAAATATTCTTCCGGATAGTCTGCAATGGGTTAAATTTTCTGATATTTCCTGGAAAGGAGAAGGCTTTTATTATAGCCGGTATGATGCACCTGCGAAGGGAATGGAATTATCGAAGAAGAATGAATTTCACAAGGTATATTATCACAAGATAGGCACATCACAAAGTCAGGACCTCCTTGTTTACCAAAATCCGAATTATCCTTTACATAACTATAGTGCTTTGGTTACTGAAGATGAGCATTTTCTGATTTTGTACGAATCTGAATCCACCAGTGGAATGGCCATCTATTGCCAGGATCTGGGGCGAAAAAATATGCCATTAAAATTGTTAGCTCCGGGTTTTGAGTATGAATATGAGGTGGTTGATAATGTGGGTGAGAAATTATTGGTGATCACCAATTATAAAGCTCCCAAGCGCAAACTCGTAATGATTGATCCAGTAAGATCAGATCCTTCTTCATGGCTGACCATCATACCTGAAAGGGATGATGTACTGGAGTCGGTGACTTTAGCCGGCCAGATCCTGGTTTCTGAATATATGCAGAATGCCGCTTCCAGGGCTTATGTATATAATTTGAGCGGAAAATTTTTATATGAGTTGCCTTTGCCCGGGCTGGGGACCTTGTCAGGATTCCATGGTAAAAAGAATGACAATATTGCATTTTACGGTTTTTCTTCATTCACTTATCCTTTGACGGTCTTCAAATATAATGTCTTGAAGAATTCCTCCCAGATTTATACCCGACCTGAAACCGATTTTAAACCCGAGGATTATGAAGTCAAACAGGTATTTTACAGCAGTAAGGATCAGACTACCATACCCATGTTCATTGTTTATAAAAAAGGAATTCTACTTGATGGTAAGAATCCTGTTCTCCTCTCTGGATATGGTGGGTTTAATGTCAGCATGACCCCTGGCTTCCGGAGCAGCCGTTTGATCTTCCTGGAAAATGGAGGGATATTTGCCGTAGCTAATATTCGGGGGGGTGGCGAGTACGGGGAAGACTGGCATAAAGCAGGAATCAAGGACCAGAAGCAAAATGTTTTTAACGACTTTATTGCAGCTGCCGAATATCTTATTCAGGAAAAATACACCGCTCCGGATTTTCTGGCAATATCGGGAGGTTCAAATGGTGGTCTTCTTGTATCTGCCTGCATGCTGCAGCGTCCCGATCTTTTTAAGGTGGTGATTCCACAGGCGGGTGTACTGGATATGTTAAGGTATCACAAATTTACCATTGGCTGGGCATGGGCATCGGATTATGGAACGAGCCAGACCAAGGAAGGATTTGATTACCTGCTTAAATATTCTCCCCTGCACAACATTAAAGAGGGGATAAGCTATCCCGCTATTTTATTATTTACAGCTGACCACGACGACAGGGTAGTCCCCGCCCATTCCTTTAAATTCATTGCCACCTTGCAGGAAAAAAACAGGGGTGATAACCCTTTACTCATCCGTATCGAAACCAAAGCCGGTCATGGCGCCGGTATGCCAACTTCCAAAGCCATTGAAGAATCTGCTGACATGTGGTCTTTCATATTCTATAACCTGGGAATGAAATTCTCTGAATAAGCGATTTTTTCAATTTTATCATTTTTTTATTTTTTTTCGTTCACTCTGCAACTTATTGCAACCTTACGTTGTCATAACTTAAACAGCAACTCGTCTGGCCCGGGTAAAAAAAGTTATTAACAATCGTATCACCTTTTCATATTCCCCGAATTAAGCAATAAGTTTTGACAGTATGGTACTTCATTATTCAGACGCATCAATTATCAATGGTCTCAAGAAAAAGGAGTCTTCCTCCATCAAAGTTCTGTATAGAGAATTCTTCCCGGTTGTCCGGTATATAGTCGAAAAGAATTCTGGCAATCACCAGGACGCTGAAGATGTATTTCAGGATGGACTAATCGTGTTATACAAACGTATACTGAGCCCATCTTTTACCTTGCATTGCAGCTTGAAAACATATTTCTATGCTATTTGTAAGAATATCTGGCTAAAGCGGCTGGAGAGAAAATGTAGATTATTATACCAGGCTGATTTTGAAGTTCAGGATGATCATGAAGATTATTCCGTGAATGCGGATCGATTAAAAGAACTGCACCTGGAAAAAATGAGATTATATCAACATCATTTTCTAACCCTGCCACAGGATTGTCAAACAATTCTTACCTTATTTTTAAAGAAAATTCCCCTAAAAGAAATTGCCGGGTTGATGGGTCTAAAGGACGAGAATTATGCTAAAACAAGAAAATATTTATGCAAAAACATGCTGAGACGTAGAATTTTTAACGACCCTCGGTGCCAACAATTTCTAGAGTATGATTGAAAAAGGAAAAATTTCAGAATGGATTGATCGGTATAATACCCGTGACCTCCCGGAAGATGAATACCATCAGTTTTCCCAGTTGGTGTTAAAACACCCCGTGCTCCAGGCTGAAGTCAGGTTGGACAGGGAGCTTAACACTATTATTGAAGATGAAGACACCCTGGAAATACTTAAAAAACTGAGGAATATAAGAGAGGCTTCAAGGCGGCCCAGATCAGGCCTGACCTATTTTCTGCTTGCCGCTTCTTTTCTTGCCCTGGTTGCTACCAGTGTTTTTGTTTTTTTATTTATACAGAAATCTGGTTCATCCTTAACTCTAATTGCAAGCAGCGAAATTTTTCCCTCAGATCACATGTCTGTTCCCGGGAAATTGATTGCGTATTTTGATCTTGGTAAATCTTCAAAATGCCTCACCCCGGTTTCAAGGCATATGATCATGAGTTCCGTTCGCCTGACCACCATGTATCAGCCACTTCCCGAATTTGAATTTCTGGTTGGAGCATCAACCAGGGCTGCCCAGATTCGACTGTTGTCACCACTACCGAGACTGAATTTGCCATCAGGATCGACGATCTTCTTTCACTGGAGCTGTTCACTTGATCAATCAAATATTTCTATTGAAATTTTAAATAATGCCGGAAAAGTTTTATCCGTCTTTTACCCGCTGAACAGGGAGAACTATCTTCTTGAAACCAGCTCATACGGGAAGGGTCTTATTTACTGGAAGATAATCATGGATGAAGAGTTGATGACCATGGGAAGCATTGTGCTGATGTAGAACCAAAAAATATTCTAAAATGAAATCCAAGAGGTCAATTTATCAATTAATTTATTGCCTGATAATGCTGTCATTGGTTGACATCTTTTTGTGCCAACCACTATTTTGCCAGGATTCCTTATCATTTTCTAATTCAGGGAACTTATCAGCGTTGATGAATGGTTTGTTCGGTATTTCTGAAGACAGGCTTCATTATAGTTTTTTTTCAGATTTTCTGAACAATAACAGACAGGAAGAGATTCCCACAATACAGATCATGCTTCAACCTGATGAGGTAATGCTGGAATATTGCCTTTCTGACACAACATTGACCTTTTTTATCATTTCAAGATCTGTTTTCTCGGTTTATCAGCAAAATGTAGATCAGAATTTTTGGATAAAGATGAGGGAATATCGTAAAAAGATAAGATTAGCAGATATCACTGATCAGGCATCATTAAGTCATATTTTATATCTTCGGCTGGTTGCTCCGGTGAAGGAAATGATCAGGGGGAAACGGCGACTGATCATCATTCCAGGCAAGGATCTGTTGGGTATTCCATTTGAAGCCCTGATCGTGGATGAATATAATACGGGCAAGATCCCGAGGTATAATCGTTATCATTATCTGATTCATGATTTTGAGATTACCTATCATTACTCAGCCCGTCTCTGGATTGAAATGAGGACAGAAGGAACAGCAGCAGCAGAAATTGCGAAAAACAATCCGAAGATTGACTTTACTGGTTTTTCACCGGGGAATTATCAGAACCCATTGATTACTTCTTTGCCATACGCCCGGGATGAGCTTTCTTCGATCGGGGTTTTATTCAAGCAGAAGGGTATGTCTTTTTGCCTGATGTCGGAACAAAATTCGAAAGAGAATTTGTTTAAAGAATTAGCTGGCAGATCCAGAATTGTTCACCTGGCAACACATGGTCATTCCATTTCCGGAAACCCAGAATCAGCAGGTATTATTTTCTGGGATTGCAAATCAGATCCGGAGCCGGAGGTTCAGGAGGATGGAATTCTCTCTTACAATGAAATTGGATCTCTGAAGCTACAGGCAGACCTCATTGTTCTGAATTCATGTAGTTCAGCGGCTATCTCACTTAAAAGCAACGCCAGGGTGGAGGCCCTACCCATCGGGTTTTTAATGGCTGGAGCAAAAAATATTCTTTCCACTTTATGGGAGGTTACCGACTTCATGGCATACCATTTTGTTGCTGATTTTTACAAGAAATGGTTGTCAGGTAAAACCTTCAGTCAGGCACTGAGGGAGGTCAAGCTGGAACTAATCGAACAGAGGGAAACATCACTCCCAACCTTGTGGGCATCATATGTGCTGATTGGGAATTGATTTGCCAGATATCTATTTAGCAGCGATGGTTTCAATTTCGATCAAAGCACCCATCGGTAGTTTAACAACAGCATAGGCTGCTCTGGCCGGGGGATCTCCGGGATAATATTTTCCATAAACAGCATTCATGGAAGCGAAATTATCCATATCGCTAAGCAGGCAGGTTGATTTAACTACATTTTCATAAGTATAACCAGCTTCTTTCAGGATGGAGCCGATGTTTTTCATCACTTGCTCTGTTTGCTCGGTGATACCTCCTTCCACAAATTTACCTGTAACTGGATCAATAGGGATTTGGCCTGAAATAAAGAGTAGGTTGTTGGTCTCCACTGCCTGGCTATATGGCCCGATGGCTTTTGGAGCCTGATTGGTTGAAATAATTTTTTTCATTTGTTATGATTTTTGGTGACATGGTAAATATAAAATTAGTCGGCGAAATCACGGAAATCTTTCTTTTTGTTAAGTTTTAAATCCTGCAAAACGGAAGCTTTAACATTGATTGAAAAATTCCAGCTTTGTTGGGCTCCTTTTGGCACCCATCCAAAGCGCATTTCCCAGCAATGGAGGTCGCGATAAACGTCGATGGAGGTATAGGAAAGTTGATTGTTGACAAAATCCCAGCCGCTTGTCAGGCTGATCTTCCATTTGGGTGTAATATTCAACTGTCCGCTGAAGCCCAGTGTCTGAATTATTTTTCCGACTCTTTTTTGACTGCTTGCATCATAAGCTTTGGTATAGCTGAAATTATAAATAATATTAAAACTCCAGGGTATATCAAAATCAACATAATAATCGTAATAATCAAGGATATCCTGTCTTTCCTGCGGAGTTCCCTGATCTGGTTTTTTCTTGCCTTTTACTTTGTCGGAAGAAAGACTATAGGTGAGTCCGATATCCCATTTCGTATTATCCAGATGTAGCAGGCGATGATGGGCCTTCCATTCTGTAACATTGATGCGGCGATTCAAAGAATCATGGGCATAAATATCCCAGGAGCTCGCGTACTGAATAGTCAGGCCTTTAACAATCGTGCTCCTGCCACTTATCGTAAGTGGAGACCAGTTGAGGGAATCTCGTGCAATATCATAGGAAATCCTTAGGGATAAATCATCGATAAGGGGTATCTTCTTATACCCATTGATGGTGTCTTTTCTGTTTCTGACTTTCATTTCCAGATTATTGCTTAAAGAGAAAGAGATCAGTCCCGATTTTTGTCCCGGTGGTCCGCCATAAATATTATTCTGGAAAATAGAGTAACGGCCAGGATTGAGTTTATTAGTGTCGTTTTCAATGGTCCGCCAATACCCCATGGTAGGGGAACCCCAGTTGGGCGTATAAGAGAAGCTTACCGATGGGGTAAGCATATGCCGGATGGCAACAATAGGTCCTCCTTTGAATTGGTACATGCCATAAAGCCTGGTATTCAGGGACGAGGAAACGCTGAAATCGAAAGCATTGGCAAATCCGTAAATGGTATCCGTTTTATAATACCCTGGAATGGTATCTGTGGCTGTATATTCAGCATTAATAAAACTTTTCCTGATGGTGGAGAAATACATTCTGTCGGTCATGTTCAGGGCATTCGTCCAGTTAAAAAATTTGAGAACCCTGAATGTACCACTGATAGGGATGCTATGCCTGATTCCGTTTTTAAGTTGTTTTTCCCATCCGGGGCTGAAGATCAGAGAATCATAAGTATTGTACTGATTTTCCATATCAAGGTTGTACTTTGTGCTGATTTGCTCGTACCACCTTAGTTTTCCGACTGGATTTTTCCTGCGTAGCGGGTAGAACTGGTTAACTGAGAACGAAATCTGGGGCAGGGTGACATTGAATATCTTGGTCAGGGTATTCTGGCTGTGGCCGAAATTGATATTGATAAAGTATTTACCCGCGAAATTGGTCGAATAGTTGATACTTGACTGGAAAGTATTGCTGAGGTAAGCTTCGGTACTGGAAGAAGGATTGTACTTGTTGAATGAGTTGCTGACAATATTAACATTCGCTGAAAAGCTGCTCCTCGGGCGTGCTTTCGGATCCTGACTATGGGTCCAGCGTATCCGGAAATCATTGGATTGCTGGTAATCTGGAGAATCTGATTCTCCGATTTTATTCTGTGCGTAACTGAGGTTAATCAAACCATTAAAATGGTATCGCTTATTATAAGTATATGTAGGTTTGATGGCCCAGCTGCCCCTTGTATATATATCTCCCTGTATTCTCAGGTCCATGTAATGACTGATAGCCCAGTAGTATCCTAAGTTCTCAAAAAAGAATCCACGGTTATTCGATTCCCCGTAAGTGGGCAGCAGTATCCCGGAACGCTGGCCTGACTTGTTTGGGAAGAACCCGAAAGGAATGATCAGGGGAGTAGCCACATCGGCAATTTCCATATATGCCGGTCCGGTGATTACCTTTTTCCCGGGAATAATCTTGGCTTTGTTGAAACGGAAGGCGAAATGTGGATTTTCTTCAAGATCACAGGTCGTGTAGGAGCCGTTTTTAATATAGGTGACATCATTTTCCATTTTTTTTACGATCGTACCATGGAGGTATCCTTCATCCTGTTTTGTAAAAACCGTATTGATAAATCCTCGTTTCGTAGTATAATTATAGTTGATTTTTTTTGATTTGAATGTTTGTGATCCCTGTGTGAATTCAGGAGTTCCCTGATCCTTACCTGTGGAATCAGGTATGCCTTTTGCGAATACCAGGTTCTTTGGGAAATCGATTTCCACATAAGCTGCCTTCAGGCTGATATCCTGGTATTTAATGTCGGCTTCATTGAAGAGGTAAACTTTCTGGGATTTGATTTCGAACCGGAGAGAATCTTTTGATGAATATTCTACTTTGGCCTCCAGCTTAGACTTGCTTTTCGTCTGGTTTTTCAGGCTGTCGGCAGCGATCTTGGCTTTCACCGATAGCGAATCCGGCTTTCTCTGCCCGATCGAGTCCTGTGCTTGGAGACCGGCCATTGGCCACAGGAGGACAAGGAACAAAAAAAACGACAGGAGGGAAGTTTGTGTTAATAATTTCGTTAACAACTTCTTTTCTGAATTCCAGGGTTAATATTCTATCTTTGTTTTGAAATCAAATTCAGAATAAAAAGGCGTTGTAGACCGTTATTCTTTAGGTTTCAAAACTAATCAAAAATATCGAGACTGTTGTTTTTTTTAAGATACTTTAACATACCTCAGCAGCCAATAAGGCTATTGACGGGGCTTTTGATTTGTTTAACGGTCCTTTGTTCTGGCATGTCATCGAGTTATGCCCAGAAACGAAATACGATCCGAAAGGTGGTGATTGATGCAGGGCATGGAGGTCATGATCCTGGTGCCATGGGCCGTTCTGCGAAAGAAAAGAACATTAATCTCGGTATCGCTTTGAAGCTTGGAAATATGATACAACGCAATCTGAAGGATGTCGGAGTGATTTATACCAGAGATAAGGATTATTTTGTTGAATTGCATCGCAGAGCTGAAATAGCAAACGAAAATAAAGCCGACCTCTTTATTTGCATTCATTGTAATGCCAACCGGCAGAAATCACTCAAGGGTTCTGAAACGTATGTGATGGGTTTGCATAAATCGGAAGCGAACCTTGAAATTGCCAAACTAGAAAATTCCTCTATCTTGCTTGAAAATGATTATTCAGCCCGTTATGATGGTTTTGATCCTAACTCGGCGGAATCCTATATTATCTTTTCCCTTTATCAGAATTCCAACCTTGATCAAAGTATGGAATTTGCTGCTGAGATCATGAACCAGTTGGAGTCCAGAACGGGTTTGAATAACCGTGGAGTCAGACAAGCCGGCTTTATTGTATTATATAAAACCACCATGCCCAGTGTTTTAGTTGAAACCGGCTACCTGAGCAATTCTTCCGATGAAGCATTCCTGGTTTCTGATAAAGGCCAGGAATATATCGCAACGGCAATCTTTAAGGCATTCAAAAAATTCAAGGAAAAAATTGAAAACCCAGGAGTCGCTGAAACTTCTTTGTCAAAATCCTATATTCCCATACGGGAAACCACCCAGGTGGTAAAACAAGTATATGACAGTTCTCCTGTCGTTAAAAAGGAGATCCCTTTGAAGTCAACGAAAGGCAATGATTTATCATACCGTGTCCAGATTGCTTCTTCAAGTATGGATCTTGGATCTGAAGCCCCCAGGGTTCCAGGCATACGGGATGTAAGGATGTACAAGCACAAAGGCATGTTCAAATATACCGTTGGCGATGAATCAACCTTGTGGGCTGCTCAGCATTTGCTGGCAGAAGTAAAACGAAAAGGGATAAAGGATGCGTTCATTGTGATTTTCAGGAATAATGAACGAATCTCGGAGCAAGAAGCAAACCAATTGATGGGGAAGCCAGGTAAATAATTAACTTTGTATATTCGAAAAAATAGTACTGCCTTGAAAATCCGGAAAGAATTTAAAGTCGGGATTGTTTTTGTGGTTGCCACAGCAATCCTCATCTGGGGTCTGATGTACCTGAAAGGAATCGAACTGCTGAAAACCAGCAGGACCTTTTACGCTGTATATGATCATGTGAACGGCTTGGTCGTGGCAAATCCTGTATCCATTAAAGGGCTTCAGGTCGGACAGGTCAAGAAGGTGTACTTCGATACCCATAATCCTGCCAAAATTATCGTGGAACTTTATATATTGGGGGATTATCCGATTCCAAAAAATTCTTTTGCCCGAATCTTCAGCTCAAGTTTACTGGGTTCAAGAGAAATAGAAATTATTCCCGGCGATTCCAAACTGCTTGCTCAGGATAAGGATACTTTATTGGCCCAAACAGAAGCGACATTAGGGGAGGAGGTTAACCGCCAGATTCTGCCTCTGAAAAGAAAAGCAGAAAATCTTATCAGTTCCATTGATACCGTGGCGACCATCATTCAGCAGGTACTGAATAAAAACACCCGGGAAAATCTCGTTCAGGCGATCGAACATGTTAAACAAACCCTTGAGAACATTGCCCATGCCACGCATAATCTGGATACGCTTATTGGTTCCCAGCGAAACAATTTGGGCGAAATCATTATGAATATTGAATCCATCAGCAGAAATCTGAAACAGAATAACGACAAGATTACGAATATCCTGAATAATTTTTCTGACATCAGCGACTCCCTGGCGAAAGCAAGGATTCCATATACCATTGCCCAGGTCAACAAGGCCATATGTGACCTGGATTCTGTATTGTTGAAGATCAATAAAGGAGAAGGCAGCGTAGGCCAGTTGCTGAATAATGATCAACTCTATAAAGAAGTGGAGAAAGCTGCCAGAGACCTGAATCTGCTTTTAGAGGACATCAAGGCAAATCCGAAAAAGTACGTGAAGGTTTCTGTTTTTTAATATTTAAAGATATCGGCTTTACAGTTTGGGCGCTTACCTTCTATCCATTTGAAATTTTTGAGTTTTAAATCGTAGGGCGACATGTCTTTTTCGGGGTACATAGTGGCTTGCGGTCGGTCGGTATAGGTAATGGTTTGAATCTCGTTTTTCTCCAGAAAAATGAGCATATCACTGGATACCGCTTTATTGATCCCGATCAGTGAACGGTCTTCCTCCCTGACATAATATATAGTTTCAGCATTTCCCAGGACGTTCACTTTATAGATATTCCGGCTTCTGAATTTTGCCATGATGTTTCTTCCTTTTATCTGGTTGTACCTATTGGTGTCGTCCTGGGAAATGATGAAGGCTGAACTGTATAGTTTAAGTGAATCTGGTTGACCTCCAATCATAGTCATTGTGATGGAGTCGGAGGTCAGCTGGTTTTTTCCCGACCAGATCACAGGATCATGATACATGGTCATGGTTGAATCATTCCCATGGTACACCAATGAATCAGCCATGCCCTGGAGATCCGTCCTGAAAAATTTCACCTTATAAAAACAATAAACGGTTTTTATGTTCTGGGCGGTATCGAAAGTGGCCTTTACGGTGTCTGAATGCATAAAAAGGGAATCATCGTTATCAATCATGATCACCAGGGCGCTGTCGGTCATGAAAGCAAACCCTTTTTTTCGCTGCATTTCCCCGTAGTTCCCCGTTAACAGTACATTCTGGGTTGAATCTTTCAGGATGGCATGATGAAAAACCTGTCCGAAGCCATTTTTTCTTTCATAATACAGGCTGTCACCGGTCAGGTATTGATCTTCATGATAAATCTTGGCTCTCTCCCTGAAGCGGGCAATATCGGTACGGGTATCGTACCATCCGTTTTCACAATAGATTGAATCCTCTTTGTCTTTGCTTACAATATTGGATGGGCCGTAAAAATAGGAAGTTTCCGTAATAGTATTATACATCAGGGTGTCGGAATGCATTATGTAATCAGGATTGATCAAAATGACCTTGTTTTTAAAGAAGAACTTTTTCAGATCCGTATAATAATAACCGTGTTCACTGACCAGGACATTTTTTTCATTCACGATCTTTCCCCAGTAATCATATTGTGCAATCCTTGTGTTGCGGTTATAGATCAGGGTGTCGGTAGTCAGTATGGTTTGGTTATCGATCAGTCTGACATTGCTGTATACCCGGGCCACTTTTGTATTGCCGTCATATTTCAAAGAATCTCCATACATATTCAGGGTATCGCTGATCCTTATCCTGACGTTGCCATAAGCCTGTACATTGTTCAGGGCATCATTCATGTAGGCTGAGTCACAATAGAGATTGGCGCTGTCGTGACTGAATTTTACATTCCCGATGATACGCTGAACATCTGCTTTGAAGTCTTTGTTGTACTCCCATGTTTTCGCGGAATCCAGGATGATTTTTGTGTTTTCCTGGGAGAATACCTGAAAAGTGAGTGAAATGATGAAAAGAATGATAACAGCCCGGATTACTGACATGTTCCATGAATAATGACGTGCAAAGCTATGAAATATTAGCGAAATCCTTTTCCATGTTTAAGAATTCCCTAATTTTGAGGCCTCTTTTACCAACTACTCCCCTTTACCATGAAACAGAAATTTGACCCTAAACGCAACTATTCCGACACCAGAAAAGCCATCGGTTATGTGACGCGAAAGAAAGCCACCCAGAAGGATTATAACCGCATTGGTTTCATGTCGGGTCTGGAAGTTCATCAGCAGCTGCTGACCAAGGAAAAATTGTTTTGCCATTGTCCGGCCGGCATATATCAGAAGGCCGATAATTATGATGCTGAAATTATCCGGCATATGCGTCCGACCCTTTCGGAACTCGGGGAGTATGACGGCACAGCGCTGATGGAATTCAAGACCCGGAAAGAGATCGTATACAGGATTAAAAATGAAACAGCATGCACCTATGAGGTTGACGATACTCCTCCTTTTCCCCTGAACAGGGAAGCCCTTGATATCGCCATCGAAATTTCCCTTCTGGCGAAATTGAAAATCGTGGGTGAAGTTCATATTACCCGTAAGCAATACCTGGATGGAAGTATACCAACCGGCTTTCAGCGTACTGCTATCATCGGGGTTGAAGGGGAGATCCCCCTGAAAAATAAAAAAGTCAGACTCATCCAGCTTAGTCTTGAAGAAGATTCCTGCCGTGAAGTATCTGATGTCGCACACACCCGTATATACCGTACCGACCGGCTGAGCATGCCCCTGATCGAAACGGTAACTTATCCCGACTGCTCGAATCCCGAGGAAGTGAAAGAAGCCTGTGATTATATCCGTTTTCTGAACCGTAGTACGGGAAAAGTGAGAACCGGTATCGGCGCTGGCAGGGAAGATGTCAATGTGAGCTGTACCGGCGGTACCCGCGTGGAGATTAAGGGGGTTGCCCATACTAAATGGATACCTGAGCTTACCCATAATGAATGCTTCAGGCAATGGTCGTTGCTTCATATCCGTGAACTGCTCCAGAAAAAATTCACGGATCCTGAAAAGTGGAAAATCCAGACACAGGAACTCAATTTTTATATGTTTAATTTCCCCTGTTCTGCTATTGCAGATGCTGAACTGAAAGGTTATAAGATTATCGGCGTCAACCTGCCTGACTTTCAGGGCATCCTTTCCCATTTTACCCAGCCGGGAAAAATGTTTGCTGACGAGATCAGTGAGCGATTGAAGGTTATTGCCTGCATCGAGAAACCGAATATGATACATACGGAGGAATGCGAGGCATCCATCGCCGAGAATGATATGGATAAGATCAGAACAATCCTGAAAGCAAAGGAAACCGATGCCCAGATCATCTTCTGGGGGCCGGAAGCCGATATTAAAACCGCCCTGGAAACCATTGAAGAACGATGCCTGATGGCCTTTGCCGGAGTGCCGAATGAAACCCGTAAAGCTTTCCCGGATGGCACTACCATCTTTGAACGGGTACTTCCCGGTGCTGACAGGATGTATCCTGATACTGATTCCAAACCCATTCCCCTGGCTGATGCGCATATCACCAGGCTATCGGAAAATTTACCGAGCGACATTGTTGACCGATATCTTCAACTTAAAAAATGGGACATACCGGAAGATACCTATGCTTATATTTTTATCAAGAACCATTACCCGGTAATTGACAGGATCATCAGGGAGTTGAAAGTTAAACCTGTCATTGTCGGAACTTTCTTCGGGCATTACCTGAAATGGGTGGAAGGGCATTTTCAATGTCCGGTTACCTTTAGTTTTTCAACGATTTTTGATCTATTCAAATTCATGATCGACAATAAACTCTGCCTGGAACTGATGAAATCCATGATCCCGGTCATCTATGAGCATCCGAAGATGGACTTCGAATCCGTATTGACGAGTATTAAGTTTAAACGAATCCCCAGAGAAGAGATTCTATCGCATATTCCTTTCCTGAAGGAAAAATTCAAAGCAACCCGTCGCACAGAACTGGCAGAAAATGAAGAAAACTGGATAATGGGACAATTAAAAACAATGGCTGTCGGAAATATCGCACTCAATGAACTCAAAAAAGCAATCGCAGAAAATTAAAAGCAAGAACGAGATGTCAGAAGATTTTTTTCAGGGATATAAAGGAGCCTCTTTGGAGGTACTTAAAAAATATAATGTGAGGGTATGGGGACAGTCCGAAATCGACACCACCCGCGGTTCCTTCAAGGGAACGGTGCTTCCTCGTTCGGAAAATGATGACGACCAGCATATTGTGGTTAAAATTCCGACCGGGTATAATATCGGGATCGATATTGCTACCATTACAGGAATGAAGGAAACGGGATATAAAAAAGCAGTTTATAAGATTCCGGAAAAAGAATTCCCGGTTACTCCCGGCTTGCCCAGGGTTAAGTTGATCGGGACAGGAGGAACTATTGCTTCCCGTTTGGATTACCGAACCGGAGCTGTTATTCCTGCATTTTCACCAGGGGAACTTTATGGCGCAGTGCCTGAATTGGCCAGTATCTGTAATCTAACCACCGAAAAGATCTTTGCCGTTTTTAGTGAAAATATGGGACCGGAGCAATACAAGAAACTGGCTATCACCATCGGGAAAGAAATTGAGAATGGGGTGGACGGAATCGTGGTAGGGCACGGCACCGATACCCTTCATCATACCGGAGCTGCCCTGACCTTCATGGTTCAGAATTCACCGGTACCGATTATTCTGGTAGGTTCCCAGCGTTCTTCCGATCGCCCGAGTTCCGATGCTGCCCTCAACCTGATGCATGCCACCACGGCTGCCGGTCATGGCGACATCGCCGAAGTAATGATCTGTATGTTTGGTCCCACTTCTGATGAATACGGATTTCTTCATCGTGGAACCCGGGTACGTAAGATGCATTCTTCCTATCGTTCTACTTTCCGTACCATTGGCGATATTCCGGTAGCCACGGTGACCCGCAAAGGAGTTGTCCCCATGAAGCAGGTTTACAATCATCGCCGCAAGGACCGGGATGTCATCATCAAGCCGTACTTTGAGGAAAAAGTTTCCATCGTGTATTATTATCCCAATATGCAACCGGATATCATCGATTCCCTGGTGGATAATGGCTATAAAGGCATTATCATTGCCGGAACAGGGTTGGGACATGTCAATAAACCTTTATATCCGGCCATCGAAAGGGCTGCTAAAAAAGGGGTACATATCTATATGACCGTACAGACCCTCTGGGGCTATGTGCATATGTTTGTTTATGATACGGGCCGCGATCTGATGGCCAAAGGCATCGTTCCAGCCGAGAATATGCTACCTGAAGTGGCTTATATCAAATTGGGCTGGGTTCTGGGTCAGACCAGTGATCCGGAAGAAGTCAGAAGGTTGATGCTGACCCCCATCAATGACGATATCACCCGCCGTGAGCCATATAACGGCTACCTTGTTTACCAGGGCGGTGTTCCTGAAATCGAGGAATTTATAAGAAGGGTGCATAAATAATTATTTAACCAGTTCTGTTGTTCCCTGGCCTGTTGAAGGGCCGCTATGCAGATTTCTTTCATGGATGCGATATTGGCTGAAGATGCTGCATCAGGATTCCTGATTTCATTCAACTTTTCCAGTCCTTTGTTTAAACTTCCGATCGCATTTCCGATCATTTCCCGGATCTCAGCTTCAGGCCGGGGTGGTTTAAACTGTGCATTCCGGTATTGAATAAAAGCATTGAGATAGCTGATACCGGTATTATAATCTCCCACAGAAGAATTATATTGTCTGACAGTAACATTTTGTTGTTCAATTTCCAGTTTCTGCCGCAGAAATTTTAAGCGTTCCTGCACCAGTTGATTCTTTGTTCCGTTTTGCTCTATCCTGCGAATAGATGCTATATCCTGAGTGCTTTCATCTTGTTTTTCATACACAGCAATGGAATCCTGAAAATTGAAAGAAATCCCGTTTTTTGGTAAGAGGATTTTACCTGTTTCAAATTCATCCCTGGTCAGAGGAAAAGCCAGGAATTGCCATAGATAATCAAAGGGCATATGAGAATGAATGATATCCCCGGGTTTTACCATGAAATACCCGGTAGTGAATTGTCTGATAAATTTTCTTCCCTGGATATATCCCGATCCCCATGTAGGGTCGAACATATACCAGTGATCTCCGATGAAAGCGGCACACCAGGAATGAGGAATCTGGTCGATATGGCCATTCTGTTTCGTGTAACCTTCAACAATATAGCAGAGGATGCCTGTTTTTGCAGAGAGTTCCTGGAACAAAGCAGTATAGTTTTCACAGATTCCTTTTCTTGTTTTCAGGGTCTGGCTTATTTTATCTCTTTGCGATTCTTCATAGCTGACCACAAACAATTTATCCACATCATAAGTGATATATGTGGCGATCCATGTGTATGCGGCCCTGATTTTGTTTGCATCAGTTTCAAAGTTTTCATTGATATATGCAGCAATTCCATCTGTTGAATAAGTGGCTGAAACAGGGATTTGCAATGCTTTCTGGTCGGTCAGGGCATAGGGATTGACCGTTCGTTGGGCCCGGAGGTTCAAAAACCCAGTTAATATTAAAACAAGCAGAAAGCCAGGGAAAAGATACTTTGCACTTATACCTTGTGTCGTTTTACTCATGCATTCAATCGCTGATAAATCTTACGCAAAACAGGGGAAAATATTGCTTCATAATGATTTTTCAGGATTTATTTCAATTTACTTTCCAGCACTTTTCTTTTGAGTTCCCGTTGAGGTTCAGATGAAATTTCTTTTCTTTTGAAATCAAAAACAGGGGAATACTTAGGATGTACAGGCCAAGACCGGTTGCGGCAAATGTGAAGTAGGTCCTGGAATTTATTGACCCGTTTCGGTAATCAATACTTGCGAGCGGGGCAACCACAAATGTCGTTAGTAAACCGATTACGGTCATTATTTTTGCTGAAACCAGACAGTTATGCGCGGAATTTGACTGATAGCTTATCATTGAAATGTCATCATACCTGAAAGAAACCGGCCGGGTATTCAGAGGATAAAAAGTCTCTATGCTTTGCTTTATTGAATCTTTATTGATTGACTTTATTGTTGACCGTGAAGGAATCAGCATTATTTCATGGGATGAGGAGGAAATAAATTTTCCTTTTAAGGATTTTATGGATTTTACAGAATCATTTTCCAGGTTCCCCGTGATCTCAATGTAATAGATTTTATTTTGTCGAATCGTAAAAGTTGACTTATCAGATTGTAAATGTATGGTAGCTTCACCTTGCTGAGCATAGCAAGAATAAAACGCAATACTGAAAAACAAGCTGAAAAACAGGCGTCTTCTCATCTTTTAATGATAAATTTGGCTAATATAGCTAATTATTGACTTTGACCTATTTTGAAATTCAGCATCCTGACGGGAGAAGGATTTCTATTATTAGATTCCTTAAGTTCATTATATTTGCAGGGTAAATTCATAACTGTTCAATTATTCCTTCAGGATCAAACCCCAACAAAATTATTTATGAAAAAAGCAATTTCGCAATTTGCAGTATTATCCTTATTACTGTTATTCAGTATCAGTCTTCAGGCACAAAAGGCTTATAAGTATGATACCGTGCCTGGTGACCCTATCAAGGTCAGGATTTATACCCTGAGTAATGGACTTAAAGTTTTCCTTACGGTGTATAAGGATGCACCGCGTATTCAGACCGCCATTGCAGTCAGGACAGGCAGTAAAAATGACCCCACGAATAATACCGGTTTATCACATTATCTGGAACATATGATGTTTAAGGGCAGTGATGAGTTCGGGACCAAGGATTTTGCCAAAGAAAAACCCCTGCTCGACCAGATTGAATACAAGTTTGAGGTTTATAAAAAAACCGCGGATACGCTTGAGCGGAAAAAGATCTATCATCAGATCGACAGTATTTCGGGCATTGCAGCAACTTTTGCCATTGCCAACGAATATGATAAACTCTTGAGTGTAATTGGCGCTAAGGGCACCAATGCATTCACTTCGTTTGAAGAAACGGTTTATATCAATGATATTCCGTCGAATAAAGTTGAACAATGGCTGCAAATCGAGAAGGAACGCTTCCAGGACCCGGTATTCAGGATTTTCCATACGGAACTTGAAACCGTTTATGAAGAAAAAAATATGAGTCTCGATTCGGACGATGATAAAATATTTGAAGCATTATTTGCCGGTTTATTTCCCACCAATACTTATGGTACGCAAACGACCATAGGAACGGTGGAGCACCTGAAAAATCCTTCCCTGAAATCCCTGAAAGATTACTTTGCAGCCCGTTATGTTCCTAATAATATGGCCATTCTGATGTCGGGTGATTTTAATCCCGATCAGGTAATCAGGGAAATTGATGCCACTTTCGGTCAATTGCAGCAAAAACCTGTCAAAGAATATGTTCCTTCTATTGAAAAACCTATTACAGTTCCAGTCATCATTAATGTCAATGGCCCGGATGCTGAATCCGTCACGATCGGTTACCGCATGGGCGGAGCAGCAACAAAAGATGCTGACCTGGTAACCGTGTTTAACATGATTCTGAGCAACAGTACAGCAGGATTGATGGACCTGAACCTTAACCAGGCTCAGAAAGTTCTGGAGGCAAGTGCATTTTCTTATATTCTTAAGGATTATTCTGTGAACGTTTTCTCCGGAAAGGCAAAGGAAGGACAATCACTGGAGGAAGTGAAGGATCTGATCCTGGGACAGATCGATCTCGTGAAAAAAGGTGAGTTCCCTGACTGGCTGATCCCGGCGATCATCAATGATATTAAGCTGAGTGAGATCAAATCGTCGGAAACCAATAGCGGCAGGGTATTCAGCATGCTTGATGGTTTTATTCAGGAAATACCGAGGGTTGAAAAAGTGAAAAATCTCGAGCGTCTGGCAAAGATTACAAAAAAGGACATTGTTGATTATGCGAACCGCACATACGGCGATAATTTCGTTTTGGTATATAAGCATAACGGGACTCCTGAAACGGTTACCAAGGTCGTGAAACCTCAGATAACTCCGGTAGTCATGAACCGTGATGATGAATCAGATTTTTTAAAGAAGATTGTGTCTGAACCCAGCCAGTCAATCGAACCGGTCTTTATCGATTACGATAAAGATATCAGGAAATTCACCATAAAAGACAATATTCAGGTACTTTATAAAGCCAACTCGGAAACAAAAACCTTTTCACTGATTTATCATTTTGAAATGGGTCAGAACAATAACCGGGAATATGGCATAGCTCTTGATTACCTGAAATATCTTGGAACTTCGAAATACAGTCCGAAACAGGTACAGGAAGAATTCTATAAGCTCGGATGTTCTTTCAATATCAGCAGTTCCGACCTTGAACTCTGGGTATCATTAGATGGTTTAAGTGAAAGCATGTCCCGTGCGATGACACTTTTTGAAAGTTTATTGTCGGATGCCCAGCCAAACAAACCAGCGCTGATCAACCTGGTGGCTGACATTAAAAAGCGGAGAGCAGATGATAAGCTGTCAAAACAGACCATACTGCGTTCGGCCATGTCGAATTACGCTATTTATGGACCTAAATCGCCTTATACTAATATTCTGTCAGATGCCGAACTTGATGCCCTGAAAGCTGAGGATATCACAAGCCTGATCAGGAGTCTGGAAGGATACCAGCATAAAATCCTGTATTACGGTCCTGAGTCGGTATCAGAATTAACCAAGATCCTAGACAAAGAGCATAAGGTGCCAGCCAGCCTGAAACCTGTTCCCCCGGCTGTTAAATTCGAGCAAAAAGCTACCGATGTTTCCAAGGTGTTCACGGTTGATTATAATATGAAACAGGTGGAGATCATGATGCTCTCGAAATCAATCGCCTATGATAAAACTCTGGTTCCCATGATCCGTTTATTCAACGAATATTTTGGAGGAAGCATGAATTCTGTTGTTTTCCAGGAGATCCGTGAATCCAAAGGTCTGGCATACAGCGCGTATGCTGCTTACCGTCCGCCCCAGCGCCTGGACCAGAGTTACTATCTGATGGCTTACATTGGTACCCAGATCGATAAACTTCCGGAAGCTATGAAAGCCATGATGGGATTGTTCAACAATATGCCGGAAAGTGAAAAGGCTATGAATTCTGCTAAAGAGGCCATCATTAATAAGATCCGCACCGAACGTATCACCAAGGCTCAGATTTTGTTCAGCTATCTCGGTGCTAAACGACTGGGATTGAATTATGATATTCGCAAGGATATTTTTGAAAAAGTTCCGGCCATGACTATTGCTGATCTGAAATCCTTCCAGGAAAAATATGTTAAGGATAAAAACTTCAACATTATGGTTCTGGGTAACAAGAAAGAACTGGACATAAATACCCTCAGAACCTATGGTACGGTAAACACATTGGAGCTGAAAGACGTTTTCGGATTTTAATCGTCGGAGAATTTTCTAAGCATTTCCCGGTACTGGGAGAATACTGTTGCACGGGAAATAAATCCCAGATATTTTCCTTCTTTGACTACTGGTAGGTTATAACGGTCGCTTTGCTGAAATAGCTGTACAACATCATCCATGGAATCATCCGGATCGATTGAGTAATCGGGGATGAACAGAAGATCTTTAACAAAAGTGGCATCATAAATTGATTGGTCAAACATGATTTCGCGGATGTTATCGAGCATCACGATACCATAGAACTTTCCATCTGTATCCACCACCGGGAAGACATTCCGGGAGGCTTTAGCCACGATTTTGACCAGTTCACCCAGGGTGGCATCCGGAGAAACCCTGGCAAAATTGGTTTCAATAAGTTGGCGGGGATTCATGAAGGAAAGTACCGCTTTGTCTTTATCGTGGGTGATCAGTTCCTTTCGTGCTGCCAGCTGCCGTGTATAGATCGAATGACTTTCAAACAGGTGAGAAGTAAGATAAGCGATGGCAGAAACGATGATCAGGGGAGTGAGCAACTGGTATCCCCCGGTGATCTCGGCTATCAGAAAAATTGCTGTAAGCGGGGCATGCATCACTCCGGCCATGACTCCTGCCATGCCGACCAATGCGAAATTACTCAGGGAGATATCGAATCCGAAGACTGAATTCATCAGGTTGGCAAAGAAATACCCACAGATGGCGCCCACAAAAATGGCTGGAGCAAACGTTCCACCAATCCCTCCACTGCCCTGGGTTATTGCCATGGCCACTACCTTCATTAAGATCAATCCGAAAATGACCAGCAGGAATGCCCAGTGATTCTCTTTCAGGGTCCCGAACAGGGCTGAATTTCCGATGATTTCCCCATGACCGCTGATTACCGATTTAAGTACGGTATATCCTTCACCAAACAGAGAAGGATAAGCGAAAATCAATGCAGCCAGTGATATTCCCGCTATAATTACCCTGCCGGCAACGGGAACTTGTTTCAAGAGTTTTTCGATGGCCATGCTACCCCGAATGAAATATACAGAAATCAGGCCAGTGAAGATCCCGAGAAGCAGGAAAAATGGTATATGGCGCAGGATAAAAGGACTGCTCAGGGTAAAGGAGAATAATACTTCGTTACCCATCAGCAGGTAGGATATGATTGAAGCGGTGACCGTAGCGATAAGCAGGGGAATGATGGTTGTTATGGTAAGGTCGAGCATGAGGATTTCAAGGGCAAATATGGCTCCGGCTATCGGAGCTTCAAAGATCCCAGATATGGCTCCGGCAGCGCCACAGGCGATAAGCAAGGTAGTGATTTTATAATCCAGTCGGAAAAGCCGGGAAAGGTTTGATCCAATGGCTGAACCGGTAAGCACGATCGGTGCTTCGGGTCCGACAGATCCCCCAAAACCCAGCGTAAGGGTACAGGCGATCAGGGAGGAAAAGGTATTATGAGGTCTTATCTGGCTTCCGTTTTTTGAAATGGCGTATAACACTTTACTAACGCCATGGCTGATGTTGTCCTGGATAACATACCTGATGAATAATAGTGTCAGAATTATTCCGATTACGGGGAAGGCAAGAAACAGGTAATAAATTCCATGATAGCTGAATCCGTTGGTCAGAAAATAGTTGGTATAGTACAGGGTGTTTTTAAGTGCAACAGCAGCAAGACCACTGCCGATGCCAATGATAACACTCAGGATCAGTACGAATTGTCTTTGTTGGATATGACGTAAGCGCCATACCAGGAGTTTTCCGGTAAGTGATTTCGGGTACATTGAGTTTACAAATGTAATATTTCATAAAAACTTTCCTTGTATTTATACTGAATTATTACTTTTGATTTTCGAAGTATAAGAATTATGAAAAGAATCATCTCGTATAATGTTAACGGAATCCGCTCTGCCCTGAATAAAGGACTGTCGTCATGGATCACTGCCGTGAATCCGGATATCGTTTGTTTTCAGGAAACCAAAGCACAACCCGACCAGATCCCTGTGGAGGAATTTGAATCCATGGGATACCATCATTATTGGTTTTCAGCGGTGAAAAAGGGATACAGCGGAGTAGGGATTTTGAGCAAGGTTAAACCCGATCATGTTGATTTCGGGATGAATATCCAGCAATACGATGATGAAGGGCGCACCATTATGGCACATTATGGTGATATTACAGTAATGAGCGTTTATCATCCTTCCGGAACCACCGGTGAAGTACGCCAGGGTTTTAAGATGGTATGGCTGGAAAATTTTCTAAGAACCATGACAGAACTCAGGAAAACCCGCCCCAACCTCATTATAACCGGAGATTTTAATATATGCCACAAACCAATCGATATTCACGATCCCATCCGTAATGCCAACAGCTCCGGTTTTTTACCCGAGGAAAGGGAATGGCTCAGCCGTTTCATTGATAGCGGATTCATTGATTCTTTCCGGGTATTTAATAAGGATTCTCACAATTATACCTGGTGGAGTTTCAGGGCTGGTGCCAGATCCCGGAACCTGGGCTGGCGCATAGATTACCAGATGATCACACCACCGCTGGAATCAAAGTTGATAAGGGCTGCCATTATGCCGGAGGCAAAACATTCTGATCATTGTCCGACCTTGCTGGAAGTCGATTTTTAGGACCCACCCCCCGGCCCCCTCCATACGAGTAGGGAGGGGGGGCAGTTTTAGAAGGAAACAGAGTAGAGAAATTCCCAGCCCCAACTGCTGCTTAATGGGAAAAACATAGATCTTACTCCCAGTTCAAACGGGTAAATGAATCGGAGAATATGAAGATCGGCAGTGAGTTCTCCTCCACAAGTTTCATATATATTGATTACCTTCTTGTCCTGGCCCTGCGCCCAGTCATAGAAAAGGTTAAGCTTAAACCGCTTGAAGTAAAAAACTGAGCCAAGGCTGAAATCGGGATAGAAAAGAGGAAATTTATAATTGAAGCTTAAACTTAACAAATGATCATCATAAGCCCCCGTATATCCTCTGGGATAGCTGATCAGGTTTGAAAAGGAATAATTTAAAGTGTCTCCCTCATTCCTTTGCTGGTATCCTCCGTAGCACCATAATCCATGATGCCTGAATATCCCAGGGAAGTAAAAATTTACTTCGGCTGAAAAAACAGAGCCCATATCATTTTCTGAAAAAGGAGTATGCCTGTAATTAAGTTCCAGCGACTGACCCCATTTTGGATACAGGTCTTTTTGCGTCGATTTCAGGTATTGGATTGCATAAATCCGGTAATCGAGGGTTGGGATAAAGCCTTGAGTAAATTGAGATGGTGTTGAGGAGAGGTGCCTGATATTGATGAGTGTAGTCCCAAAGTAAGGAGTAAGGTAACGGTAGAATTTCCCGTGAGAGAAATTCCAGGGAATGCTGATATGGGCTTTGAGATTAGTTTCCTGCCAGGTAAACCGGATAAGTTCATTGATTCCCTGATACCTGGCGTATCCAGCGCGATTGCCTATCTCGAAGCCAAAGTCAAGTACAGGATACCATCCCTGATAGCTCAGATTGGCGTAGAATTTCCCTGTTTGTTCATTGATATCGTATTCATAACCAGCTCCGGCGAATGTTGTGCTCATCACATTCTGCGATAGGGCAGAAATGCCTGGATGGACATTAAGGTTATTAACATCAAAGGATAAAGGAGCCCAGCTATGGGGGTTAAAGAGGTGAGTGAACTTTGAATATTTTTCCGAAGGGAATATTCTTCCTTTAATGGAGTCTTTCACAAGATCATATTCATCGGTCTGATTCATTTTATAGATTCCATAATGCAGAATACTGTCCTGGATATCAGTATTCTCCTGTTTGGCCAACACCTCATATAGTTTAACAGAATGATCCCTGACTTTTTCAAAAGGGATCCAGGTTGTTGTATCAATGGGTATTTCTGCAACCATAACTCCGTCAGAAGTATAATCAGAATAAATCATCATGGATTTATCCAGAGAAAAATCAGGATCAGCAGAAGCGAATCTTCCGGTTGTTACCTGATATTGTTTTCCAGAGATCGTATCAAATGCAAAAAGGTTTTCTGTGCCTGCAAGATCAATGCTGTAAATAATATACTGTTTAAAGAAAAATGAAGGACCGGAAAATTCATTATAACCAAAAGGAAGAAGGTTTTTAACCAGACCTGTTCTCAGGTTCAGTATCGAGATCGTTTGCCCTTTTTCTGTTTGCAGGGTGAAAAGGATTTGATTTCCATCCATCGACCAGTTTGGGGTGATTGCCTGGGCATATTTTGCTATCGGGTATTCTTTCAGGATTTTTCCTGAATGGACTTCAAGCACAGTAATGTAACATTGGTTTTCTGTCGATACATGCACGGCAACTATCTTTGTACCGTCAGGCGAAAGGATGGGAGAAAAATACCGGCTTTTATGGGTGAGTTCTTTAATTTTCCCGGTCTCGAAATCGTAAATTTTAATTTCTGCATAATCCCTGTTTTGCCAGCGTGGATCGGGTTCAGACTCTGCCCAAACGATATGGTTTCCAGAAATTGATGTCGTTCCGCTGATATGAAAACCGGGAGTTAGCAGCACCTTTTCTTTTCCTGTTTTACGGTTGATAAGGACGAAACGATCGATATCATCCATGCTTGATTTATCCGCCAGTATCGTGGAATCATTCAGGAATAATGGATGGGTGTACGTGGTAAAATTCTTTGGATTCCGTTGGGTAATATATCTTGGACTGGAATGGGGAGAATCATTTAATTGCTGCTTCCATGCGCTGTCGAGTTCAGCCAGGCACTGCTTATATAATTTCACTTTTGATAATCCTGTATTCCGTTTAATCCCGGCTGCAAAAGGAACCACCATAAAAGGATATTTAGCAGCATAATCCAGTGGTTTATTCCAGACATCTCTGCCATATTTTTTTCTGGTTTGTCCAACAAGGAAATATCCCAGGGCGTAAGCATCGGGGGTATAAGTGCGGTAGGAACCTAAAACAGCTTTATCGTAAGAGTAAATTCCTTTTTCGATGACCTGGGCACGAAGGTAACTTTCAAAAAGTGCAGAACGTCCGCGCCCGGTCTTGCTTAAGGCGGTTTCAGATACTGTTGCATCACCTTCAAGAAACCAGGGAGGGATAAATAGTCCGAGAATGCCACCGGTAATTTGTTCTCCGAAAATATAATACATGACTTTAGTAAAACCCTGGTTCATTTTGCTGATCTGCACTGCATGCCTGTACTCATGAATAACCAGTTGTTCCAGCCATTCTTCAGCATAAGTTTGTTGAGGGTGGCAGGGATAAAGTTCAATGCGTTTCGGCGCCCAGACTGTAACACCATTCGAAGAAGCCGATTGTGTATGCAGGATGATTGGTATGCGTGTGACCTTGGCTTTCAGTGATTGGGTTTCATGATGGCATACCAATTCCATGATGTTTGCCAGGTACTGTGCTTTTTTCTCAAAGGGTTCAGGGTAGATCAGCTGGTACTTCGCTGTTCTGATCTGTCTCCAGCGAAGTGAAGCCGGATCCTGTCCGGTAGAAAAATACTGCGAAAAACCAATATGGGGAAGAAAAACGATAAAAGAAATGAGAACGAAAGATTTTTTAATCACTAATGTTTGATATCCAATATCTGTAATTATTTCTTCACTACGATTTTCCGGATCATCCTGTTTCCGTTATTCTTCAGAATGATCATGTAGATTCCATCCGGGACGGGTCTCAGGTCGACCATGATTTCGCGGGTTACATCCGGATTTTTTTCTGTGTATATAAGAATTCCCAGGCTGTTGTATGCCATAACATCAAAGGTATCTCCATTCATGCTGCCCGGCTTGATGGTAAACAGTCCGTTATTGGGGACAGGATAAACCATCAGATTTTCTTTCTGTGGTTCCGGGTTGTTGGTGATCACATCTACATAGAAATGGTAAGAAGTGTCGGACAAGCATCCGTTCACAGAAACCTGGCTCCAGTAATACCCTGTATCGAAAGCGAATAAATACATGGAGCGCTCGCCATCAAGCAAGATATCGTTATAGTACCATTGGTTGCTGTCGGCCACGCTGGAAATCAGCAGGTCCCCTTCGCGGGTAATTTCGGGTGTTGGGGGAATGGGAGTGAAAAGGACAGGAAATGGAGGAGAGGGAATTCCATTTCCACAGTTATTATGCCCGGATACTGTGATATTTCCTGAAGAAGCGTTGGCGGCATAATCAACGGTAATCATATTGGTTCCATCGCCTGAAACAACCGTGGCACCCTGGGGAAGGTTCCAGATATAGGTATTGGCATATGTTATGGGGTCGACTGCATAAGAGACATTGCTGGCAGGGCCGCAAAATGCGGAAGTTCCGCTTACAGGACCAGCGGGGACAGGAATGGGATCAAGGTTAATGTTCAGACTCGTTGGGGATGCAGGAATACAACCTTGTGCACTGATATAAGTGACTGTAATCACTTGTGATCCTGTCCCGAACCAGCTGACCTGGATCTGATGAGTACCTTGTCCGCTGGTGATAATCCCGCCTGAAGTAATCGTCCAGGTATAATCACTCATACCGCTTTCTGTTGCGTAGCCATAACTTCCCGAATTGGCACAGGGAGTCGTAGCGCCAGAGATTGTTGGAACTGGAAGCGGGGCAACCGTAATATTCTTTACCGTGGGTGTGGCAGTATTACACCCAGTGGCATTTGTGTAGCTCAGTGTAATGGTCTGTGCACCCTGGGCTGTCCAGGAAACCGTGATGGAATCGGTTCCGGCGCCGGCATTGATAGTTCCCCCGGAAGAAATGGTCCAGATGTAATTACTCATTCCGGGAGAGGTGGAGTATATGTTTCCGGTAGTACCCAGGCACCCGAATGCAGAACCATTGATCACGGGAACGGGAAGCGGAACAACCAGAACATTATACACAGAAGCAGTTGTGGCAGTACACCCATTACCATTGGTATAGTTAACGCTAACATTCCTGGTACCTGCAGTGGTCCAGCTGACGGTAATGGAAGCGGTTCCGGCACCGGCTGTGATCGTTCCACCGGCTGAGATGGTCCAGGTATAGTTGCTCATCCCGGTTTGGGTGGTATATATATGCCCTGAAGTTCCCACACATACCGAATCAGGACCAGTAATGACCGGATTAGGCAAGGGGTTGACAGTAACAGGGTAGGAGGTGGGAGAGATGGAGCTGCATCCGCCAGCATTGGTATATCCAACGCTGACCGAACGGGCGCCGACAGAATCCCAGCGTACTGTTACCGTATTACTGGTAGTGGTTCCACCGCCTGTTTTAGTTCCTCCTGAAGATACGGCCCATTGGTAGTTGGTCATCCCGCTTTGAGTAGAATAAATATTCCCCGTTGAATTCACACATACTGAGAAAGGGCCACTGATGACGGCTACAGGAGCCGGGTTCACTGTTACGGGGTAAGATGTTGCAGAAACCGCATTACAGTTATTGGTATTTGAATAATTTACATAGACAGTCTGTGCTCCACCTGCATTCCAGGAAACAGTAATGGAAGCTGTTCCCTGCCCCGACATTATGGTTCCTCCCGGGGTTAAAGACCACTGATAATTCGTCATTCCCGTTTGTGTGGTATAAATATGTCCGGAAGTGCCTGCGCATACCGTAACCGGCCCTGTAATGGTCGGGCTCGGTCGTGCATTAACGGTGACCGGGTAAACGGTTGGGGTGGCAGCTGTACAGCCACTGGCGTTTTTATAGGTAACGCTTACACTCTGGGCTCCTGTTGCATTCCATGTGATATTAACAGTGCTTTGGTTATTGGCGCCAACAATGGTGCCTCCTGAGGAGACAGTCCAGAGGTAATTCGTCATTCCTGACTGGGTTGTATAGATATTCCCTGTGGAGTTGACACACACTGAAGCCGGACCACCTATCGTTGGAACAGGCAGGGGGTTCACCGTCACGTTTTGCACTCCTGCGGTCGTTCCGGAACAACCATCAGAATTGGCATAATTCACGCTAACAGATTGAGCTCCAATATTATTCCATGTTACAGTGACCGTTGGGCTTGTACTAGTACCTCCAGAGGTGATGGTTCCTCCGGCAGAAACTGCCCATTGGTAATTCGTCATCCCCGACTGAGTGGTATAAACATTTCCTGTGGAATTTATGCATACCGAGTTGGGTCCGCTTACTGTCACTGTTGGCCGGGGGTTAACAGTAACAGGGTAAGTAGTCGCAGTGGTTGCGGCACATCCTCCGGAATTCTGGTAATTGACACTGACAGATTGTGATCCGGGGGTATTCCATGTAACAGTTATAAAGGAAGTTCCATTGCCGCTCACAATGGTTCCTCCTGTAGAAATAGTCCATACGTAGCTTCCCATACCGCTTTGGGTGGTATATGTATGCCCTGTTGTTCCTGAACAGGGGGTGATTGGTCCGCTGATGGTTGGGGAAGGCCGTTGGTTAACAGTTATTTGTTTAACCCCGGGGTTTCCAGTTCCACAGGAATTGGTTCCTGACACGCTGACCTGGCCGGAAACTGCATTGTCCGCTATACTTACGGTTATTGTCCGTGTGCCAGAACCTGCAGTAATGGTAAAACCTGCAGGCATGGACCAGTTGTAGGTACTGGCATTGGCAATGGCCGGGACAGAATAGATGATCCCACTGCTGTTTTCACAGACATCGGATGGACCGGTCATAGTACCTGCCGGGGCCGGAAGGATACAACCATTTAATGTCAGTTTAGTATTGGAAGCAGGCACCGTACTGAGACTGTTCTGTGGAGTATTGTTAAAGGTAGTGCTGTTGGCAGTTTGCTGGCATAAAAGCTGGCTTGTCGCCGGCACTGAGCTGATGCTATCGGCATTGATCCCGCAGGTATAACTCGGGGTTGTATTGCTGGGCTGAGTCATTGTCCCGTAAACAAATTCAATGATACTGCTGGCTTCGTATAATTTAACCTGGAAATTCACCTTATCGTTAAAAGAGTTGGGGAAAGTCATATTGATCCATTCAATCGTAAAAATTTTATTTCCTGTTGTCCCGCTCGTCAGGAATTTCATGCTGTTTTGCAAGGTGGAGCCATAGGTACACATGAGGTCTTCATAAAAAGGGGCAATAGCCAGCAAAGTACCGCTGGGTGCAGGCATTGAGAACGAGGAATTGTCGTAACCATAAGGCATATTGTCGTAGCCCGCAGCTGTACTGGATGATAAATCAATAAATCCATTGGTGGAAACGCTTACCTGGGTATAGGCCACACCAAGATAATTAAATGTAAATCCGATGGGGATTTGAAAACTACGGTTATCGCCTGTACCACCTCCGGCTCTCCAGGAACTGATGGAACTTCCGGTAGCATTGATGGAGTTATAGGTTATGCCTGTTTCCCGTGTCACATTATGATATACATATACACCTTGTGCGTTAAGCAATATAGGGAACAGGGCAAGAGTTACAAAGAAGGAAAATATTTTTCTCATGGTTGTTATTTCATAACTTAACCTTCAAAAATACTATGAAAATGTCTATGCTGTCAAGTCCCGGGTTAAGGAGTTATCAGTTGTTGTCAACAAAAAAGCCCCCCGGTCAACCGGGAGGCTTTCATCCTGTATCCAGGATCTTGTGTCAGGAGACTAATTTATAATGATTTTTCTTACAAGCCTGTAATCTGCAGATTGCAGCACTACAGTATAGATGCCGGCGGGGACGGGTCTGAGATCAATATTCTTTTCAAACAGACCTTTCACCCTGTTGTCCAGAGATTCGTAAACTGCAACGCCAATCTGGTTATAGATCCTGATGCTGAAAGATTGTTCAACGGGATAAAGTACGGAGATCTTGAAGTAACCATTATTGGGTACAGGAACAATGCTCAGATTGGATGCCTGAGGATTTTCGATTCCGGTAACGATGTAATAGATGTTGTTGGAGGTATCGGAACTGCAACCGTCAATGGTTACCACATCCCAGTACCAACCCGAATAAAGCACGGGCTCGGTTTGAGCCGTTCCTCCGGTAATGGGAACACCGTTATAATACCATTGGTTTCCCAGGGGTGCATCACTGGAAAGCATTTCTCCGGTCAATGTGATAACGGGTGCATCGGGTTTGTCAATAACGGTAACCTCCAGGTTAGCAGAAACGGGACCGCTGCCACAGAAGTTCGTTCCATTCACGGCAATGGGTCCAGAAGAGGCGCCCATGGCGAAATCAACGGTGATGCTTTCGGTATTGTATCCGGAGGCTATGGTAGCGCCTGCAGGCAGGGTCCAGTTGTAACCGGTGGCTTCGGTGATCGGTGGAACTGAGAAAGGAACTCCGGTTTCAGCTTCGCACACAGAGGTTGGGCCGATAATAGCCAGGGGTGTTCCAGGCAGATTGGTCACCAGAACATAGTATGCAGGAGATAAAGGTCCGTTTCCGCAAAGACTGTTCCCATAAACGGTGATATTGCCTGAAGAGGCATTGGTGGCAAAATTCACAGTAATGTTGTTGGTTCCGAATCCTGTTGCAATGGTTGCACCGGCAGGAAGGTTCCAGACGTATGACTGTGCATTATCGATAGCCGCAACAGAGTATGCCACACCGGTAGATCCGAAACAAACATTGGATGTGCCGCTGATACTTCCGGCAGTTCCGGGCATACCGGCAACAGTAACGGGAAATATCGTCGGAGTTCCGGCTGAGCATCCATTTGGGTTGGCGTAATTGACGCCGATGAGCTGAGCTCCTGCCGCATTCCAGTTAACCTCTATCTGTGACGTTCCCTGTCCTGCAACGATGGTACCGCCTGCTGAAATGGTCCAGACATAATTATTCTTACCGGTCTGGGTTGAATAATAATAAGTGCCTGAATTCAGGCATAAATTGTTTACCCCGCTGATGGTCGGTACAGGGGCTGGATTAATGGTCACTGGCAAAGATGATGGGAGTCCGCTTCCGCAGGTGTTTGTTCCATAAACGGAAATCGTTCCTGAGGTGGTTCCAAAAGTGACGGTAATGCTGTTGGTATTACTACCGGCTGTAATAATTGATCCGGCCGGAAGTGTCCAGGTATAACCAGTGGCACCTGAAATCGCTGGCACGGAATACAGGTTGCCAACACTATTTGCACACGCACTTCCCGATCCTGAAATCGCTCCTGCTGCACCTGGAGGAGGACAACTTGTGGTCACGAAGGTCATATCGTTTCCATTGGCCGTACCCACACTGTTTACTCCTTTCACCCTGTAATGGTAAGTAGTGTTAATGATCAGACCTCCGATTGTTGCACTGACCGGGGTGGTAGTATTACCATTCACGGTTCCGGGAACTCCGGGTACTGTTGTTCCGTATGTAATGGTGGGTCCATATTCGAAGGTCACTGTTGTAGAAGCTCCGCCTGCATTGACAGTTCCGTTCAGGGTGGCTCCTGTGCTGTTAATACCGGTTGCGGCGGTGGTTACTACGACAGGGAGTATAGCGGCGGTGGTAAATGTCATATCAAGACCATTGGAAGAACCAAAGGAATTAACGCCTTTGACCCTGTAATGATAAGTAGTGCCGGGAAGCAAGCCGGTAATGCCGGCAGAAACCGGGGTGACTGTATTTCCAGTGACCGTTCCCGGAACTCCGGCAACCGTAGTTCCATAGGATAAATCAAGTCCATATTCAAAAGTCACGGTAGTAGATGCATTATTGGCATCCACGGTTCCGTTCAGTGTGGCAGTGCTGCTGGTAACAGCGGTTGCAGCTGTAGTGACCACGATCGGGGGGCCACCAACGGGAAGTTGTTTATCCCAGGTTGCAGCAACTTCTGCATCGGAAAGAGGGCGATTATACAAACGGAATTCATCCATCAGGCCCCCAACAGGCATCCCGATAGAAGTTGAATAGGAACCAACGGTAAACGGTCCTGTACCAGTAATAGTAACTGTGGGCTGAGCAACGGTTCCTCCGAGAACGCCATCTCTAAACCACTTCATTGACGTACCAGTATAAACAAAAGTTACAACATGAGCTCCGGGAGCGATCCCTGTAACAGTAATATCGGTCAAACCTCCACCCCTGAGGATAAGGTTATTTGGCAGAGCAACACCATCGGCAAAACACCTGAAGGATGTAGCAGTGTTATCTCCGAATAAATATTGGGCATCTCCGCCTCCGTCCGAGACATTATTAACCCACATGGATATCGTCCATCCGGTAGATGGCAATGAAGTTATCCATCCGGTATTAAGGTAGTTACTTCCAGTGGCATTACCCTGCAAAGCAGTCCCGAACTGCCCGGTTCCACCAATTGTTAAACCGGTAAGGGTAGCAGGATTGTTTCCAACCGGAGCGCTTGCAAAATTCTGCTGGTTGCCGGCAGCATCAAATTTATAGTACATATACTCAGGGACAAGCTGTGCGCTTGCAATTAGACCTGCCATGAAGAACAGAAGCAGAAAAATTCCCCTGAGCCGCAAGAAATGAGTAAACTGTGTTTTCATTTGTTTGTGTTTTTGTAAGTTACATTATTGAATGAATTAAACTAAATATAATGGATCTAAGCGGCGGTTAAATTACTCAACTTTACTGAAATATACAAATTCATATAAAAAAAGCCCCCCGGTCAACCGGGAGGCTTTCATCCTGTATCCAGGATCTTGTGTCAGGAGACTAATTTACAATGATTTTTCTTACAAGCCTGTAATCTGCAGATTGCAGCACTACAGTATAGATGCCGGCAGGGACAGGTCTGAGATCAATATTCTTTTCAAACAGACCTTTCACCCTGTTGTCCAGAGATTCGTATACTGCTACGCCAATCTGGTTATATATCCTGATGCTGAATGTTTGTCCATCAGGATAATTCAAGGCGAGCTTGAAGAAACCGTTGTTGGGTACCGGAATGATTTTTACATTGGAGGCCTGAGGGTCTTCGATTCCGGTAACGATGTAATAGATGTTGTTGGAGGTATCGGAACTGCAACCGTCAATGGTTACCACATCCCAGTACCAACCGGAATAAAGCACGGGCTCGGTTTGTGCTGTTCCCCCGGTAATGGCAGCTCCGTTATAATACCATTGGTTCCCCAGGGGTGCATCACTGGAAAGCATTTCTCCGGTCAATGTGATAACGGGTGCATCAGGTTTATTAACAACGGTAACCTCCAGGTTAGCAGAAACGGGACCGCTGCCACAGAAGTTCGTTCCATTCACGGCAATGGGTCCAGAAGAGGCGTCCATGGCGAAATCAACGGTGATGCTTTCGGTATTGGATCCGGAGGCTATGGTAGCGCCAGCAGGCAGGGTCCAGTTGTAACCGGTGGCTTCGGTGATCGGTGGAACAGAGAAAGGAACTCCGGTTTCAGCTTCGCACACAGAGGTTGGGCCGATAATAGCCAGCGGTGTTCCAGGCAGATTGGTCACCAGAACATAGTATGCAGGAGATAAAGGTCCGTTTCCACAAAGACTGTTCCCATAAACGGTGATATTGCCTGAAGAGGCATTGGTGGCAAAATTCACGGTAATGCTATTGGTTCCGAATCCTGTTGCAATGGTTGCACCGACAGGAAGGCTCCAGACGTACGACTGTGCATTATCGATAGCCGCAACATTATATGCTACACCGGTAGATCCGAAACAAACATTGGATGTACCGCTGATGCTGCCTGCAGTTCCTGGCATGGCAGCCACGGTAACCGGATAAACAGTTGGAACTGTAGGAGTACAACCGCTCGGATTAACAAAAATAGCAGTAACATATTGTGCACCCGGGGTATTCCAGGTAACCTCGATTTCCCTGGTTCCCTGTCCTGAGATGATGGTACCGCCTGGTGAAATGGTCCAGACATAATTGGTCATCCCAGTTTGGGTTGAATAATAATAAGTACCCGAATTAATACATAAGTTGTTTACTCCGCTGATGATGGGTGCAGGAATAATGGTCACGGCCTTTGAAGATGGAAGTCCGTTTCCGCAGGTACTTGTTCCGAACACAGAAATATTCCCGGAGGTATTGCCAAAGGTAACCGTGATGCTGTTGGTGTTATTTCCGGCAGTGATCACTGATCCGGCCGGCAGTGACCAGGTATAACCGGTGGCAGTTGGAATCGGAGCAACAGAATAAACATTACCCGTACTGGCTCCGCAACCAGTGGAGGATCCGGTGATTGGGCCGGCGGCAGGTGGAGGAGGACAGCCTGTTGTTGTAAATGTCATGTCGTTGCCATTGGTTGTCCCTGCACTGTTCACGCCTTTTGCCCTGAAATGGTAGAGGGTTCCGGATTGCAAGCCCGCAATGCTAGCGGAAACAGGGGTCACAGTATTTCCTGTAACGGTTGCTGGAACTCCCGGAACCGTTATACCATAGGCAAGGGTCTGTCCGTATTCAAAGGATACAGCAGTGGAAGCGCCATTGGCATTGACCGTGCCATTTAAGGTAGCGCTGTTGGTGGTAACGGATGTTGCTGCGGTGGTAACCACAACCGGAGGTCCGCTGGTGACTAGATTTAATCCAAGGTGATAAATGGCATTGTTTGGAGTAGCGTAGGGGGCGAATGGGCAGCCTCCCACCGACCAGATTCTCCTGTTCCCAGTCAGGGAGGTAAAACATGCGCTGAATCCGGTAGCTCCTGGTGCTCCGCAATGCCCGATATCAATAATTAAACTTTGTGTCGGGTCATAGGTAAAAGGCGTGTCGAGCGTTATCGTCATCCAGCTACCGGCTGCTCCTGTCAAGGATACTGATGCTCTGTAATAAACGGTAGTCAGGGGCGCGTAAAAGCTGCCGGCAGTAAATGAAGTTATTGTCGATTGTGCCATTTTAATGGTCAGATCCGTATAAGTCCATGGTCCCAGAGGATAAGAAGTGGCAATTAAAATCGAAATACTGGCAATATTTCCGGCAGGAGCAGGTGTTGGCTGATTAAAATCTCCGGGAAGGTAGAGTAGCTGAACTTCTTTTCCCGCCGCAATATTAAAGGGAAACGAATTATTAGACCCATTGGTATTGTAATTGTAATACTGTGGCTGGGCAGTTAATGAATCATTCAATACTGTAATTAACAGCAGGATTGAAATGCACAAGAGTAATTTTTTCATAATTTATGGTTTTTAGTAAAAACGTTATACGGAAAATATTTAACCCTTAAAATTTCATTTCAGATTCTCGACTGCTAAAATTACAAAATATTTATAATAAAAAAATTTTTTGCAATTTTTTTTAAAAAAAAAGCCCCCCGGGTTTCCGGGGAGCTTTTCTATCCTGGATCTTGTATCCCGGATCTTTTATTTATTCACGATAATCTTCCTCACGATACGCTGATCAGCAGATTGAAGGATAATCGTGTAGATGCCACTGGGGACAGGCCTGAGATCAATATTCTTCTCAAATTTGCCTTTCACCCTGTTGTCTTTTGACTCGTAGATCATTTCTCCAAGCTGGTTGTAAACCATGATGGTAAAGATCTGTTCAACAGGAGTGCTGATCGTGGTTTTGAAGAAGCCGTTGTTGGGTACAGGGTAGATCACCATGCTGGAAGCATTGGGATCATCAATACCGGTGACGACTACATACAGGTTATTTGAAGTATCGGAACTGCAGCCATTAATGGTCACGACATCCCAATACCAACCGGTATATTCAACGACATGTGTCTGACTGGTAGCACCACTGATAGGCGTTCCATTATAGTACCATTGATTTCCGACGGCTGAACTGCTGGTCAGGGTAAGTAAATCAAGAGTAATTACAGGAGCTGCAGGCTTGGGTACGACAGTTAAGCTGAAACTGGCTGATACAGGACCATTTCCGCAAGAGTTGGTTCCATAAACAGTGATGTCGCCGGAAGAAGCGCCCATGGCAAAATCAACAGTGATGTTTTCTGTATTGGCACCGGAAGCGATGGTAGCGCCGGCAGGTAATATCCAGACATAACCGGTAGCATCAGTGATAACAGGTACTGAGAAAGCAACACCTGTTTCTCCTTCGCATACTGAAGCAGGGCCCGAAATTGTTCCTGGAACACCCGGCAGGTTGCTGACCGTTACGGCGAAAGGAGCAGAAGCCGTTCCGTTCCCGCAAAGGTTGTTTCCATTCACGATAATGTTACCTGAGGAAGCATTGGTGGCAAAGTTGACGGTGATAGCATTGGTTCCGTATCCTGAGGCAATGGTAGCGCCTGCCGGCAATACCCATACATAAGACTGGGCATCGGTGATAGCAGGAACTGAATAAGCCACGCCAAGAGCGCCGGCGCAAACGCTGGCTGAACCGCTGATAGAACCGGCAGGTCCGGGTAGAGGAGCAACAGCTATACTAAGACTCCCGGGAGTTAAACCGAAACATCCGTTGGAATTAGCATAATTAACGGTCAGTGTTTGAATGCCGGGAGCAGTCCAGATGACTTCAATCTGTGAAGTGCCTTGTCCGTTCAGAATGATACCCCCTGCAGTGATTGTCCATGCATAACTGCTTTGTCCGGCCTGTGTAGTGTAGAAGTATGATCCGGAATTTACACACATGGCGTTGATACCGCTGATGGTGGGTGTTGGTGCAGCGCTTACAGTTACGGGTAGAGTGCCCGCGGCAGAAGCTGTACATCCGGTTGAAGGCTCAGTATAGATAACGCCTACGGTTTTTGAACCACTTGTGTTCCATGTAATATTAACTACTTCCGGATTTGCAGTTGCAGTGATGGTCCCGTCCGGACTTACCGACCAGATATAACCGGTCTTTCCGGCCTGAGTGGTATAGTCGTGGGCAGTATACTGGCAAACCGGTGATGCTCCTGCAACAGTCGGTGCAGGCAGGTTGTTAACGGTAACGGCTTTACTGGATGAAGTTCCGGTGGCACCACAAGTGCTCTGTCCGTATACAGTAACATTTCCGCTAACAGCAGCCATTGAAATACTTACTGTGATACTGTTAGTGCCACCGCCGCTTGTGATGGTGAATCCGGCGGGTAAGCCCCAGATGTAAGTGGAAGCATCGGTTATCGGAGGAACAGAATATACATAGCCCGAACCGCCTTTACATACGGCAGCAGGTCCTGAAATGGTACCGGCTGGAGCAGGAGTGGGGCAACCTGTCGTAAATGTCATGTCATTTCCATTGGTTGTTCCAACACCATTTACACCCCTGACCCTGTAATGATATAATGATCCTACAAGAAGTCCGGAGACAGTAGCGCTGACATTGACAGGAGTGTTTCCACTGTTGACCGGAGTGGGAGTGCCGGCAACGGTAGTGCCATAGGCGATAGTAGTACCATAATCAAACCAAACGGCTGTGGATGATCCATTGGCAGTGATAATGCCATTCATTGTTGCCGTGGAAGCGCCAACCCCTGTTGCCGCGGTGGTAACTGCTGTCGGAGGCCCGGGAGCTGTAGTGAATGTAATATCATTACCATTGGAAGTACCACCAACATTAGTACCTACCACCCTGCAATGATATAAAGTATTGGGCAGCAGACTGCTTATATTGGCGGCCACGCCTGTGACCGTGGAACCGGTAACCGGGCTTGGAACCCCGGGTACTGATGCTCCATAGGTAAGATCAAGGCCGTATTCGAAAATTACTGTCGAAGAAGAATTGTTGGCATTGACGGTTCCGTTCAGTGTGGCCGTGTTATAGGTCACTGCTGTGGCAGCGGTAGTAACCACGGTGGGTGGAATGGCTGCGGTCGTAAAGGTAAGGTCAAGTCCGTTGTATGTAGTAGCATTGGCAACACCCTTAGCCCTGAAGTGGTAAAGGGTAGCGGGTGCAAGTGAACTCAGGTTTGCACTGATATTGGTAAGGGTAGCTCCTGTAACAGGTGAAGGTGTTGCAGCCATGGAAGAACCATAAGCAATGCTGGTGCCGTAATCGAAAGAAGTCACGACATTTTCACCATTGGCCTGAACGGTTCCGTTGATGGTAGCAGTGGTTGATAAAATTGCTGTAGCAGGAGTGGTAGTTATCACCGGTGTCAGTGAGAATTCGTAGGCGCCGATATCCGGGGGATTCCCGCGGGTTGCCCCGGAATAGTCTGTTGTAACAGCCGGGATGGCAATACCAGCATTGTTAAGCTCGGGTTTTACGGTATGCCAATCGGTAGCAGAAACAAACTGTGGATCTACATTCTGTGATTGGGCATCACCGCCGGTGATTGCCTTCCAGGTGGTAAAGGTTTGATCGGCTGAACTATAATAGCCTAAAGGACCTGCCAGGGAATAGAGATCATTGTAGTTTGATCCCAAAACACCCGTTGCGGAAGAGTACATGGCATAATGTTTACCTGTACCTCCTGCCAGCCTGGTGTTGGAGAAAATGTTGTTATTAATAGTATAGAAGGCGGCAACACTGCGGTAATAGGCATAAGTACTTGAAGTTCCCGTAGCCGGTCCGCTGATATTTATCGCATTGAAGTAAAGGTTGAAGAATGCCGTAGAATAAGAGTTGTCATAAATGCCATAAAGAACAGGATTCGTGGCTGCACCTCCATTCAGGGATACCAGGTTGTTGGAATATTCATTGGTTACGCTTGCAGCACCATAAATATAAATACCATAGATGCTTGGTGTGAGTGCGGCATTAGTAACTGCTATGTTAAAGACTTTATTCTTTTTGGTATTGGAGGAATAAAGGTACATGCCTCTGAAAGATGGAGAACCTGAAGTCCCGGCCAGGGTAATGTTCCCGATGATATTATTTTCAATGGCATTACTCGGACTTCCGGAAGAACAATAGATACCATAGAGTGTTCCGGTTCCGGCATAAGAAATGGATCCGGCTGTGGTATTGCTTCCTACGATGTTGGGAGCAGTAGTTCCAACATTAAGGCGTCCACCGGTAAGATAAAGCAAATAGAAAGTACCTGTATGTGCGGTATTGGTATAGCTTATCCCTGAAATGGTATTTCCCTGAACGTTATTCACAGCTGTCAGGGAAAGGGTCAGATAGATACCATATAAAGAACCGGTACCCAGGGAAGCGATAGAAGTCGGCACGGTGGAACTACCCACAACATTGTTCAATACATTGGCTACACCGGCGGTAACATAAATACCATAAAATGCAGCTGCTCCGGTATTGGTAAGGTTGAAATTCTGAACCGTGTTGCCTGAAACAGTGGACCGGTTTACGATACCAAGAGTAGTATAAATTCCATAGGTTGAATTGGTTGATGAATTTGTCCATGCTGTTCCGGAGCAAAGCGGAGCTGAGCCACCGATATAGTTGTTGCTGATGGTATGGTTATTCGTGCTTCCAACAAGATAAATGCCATATTGGATAGCCGTGGAGGCAGTAGCAGAATTGTAATAGAAACTGTTTCCTGTAATAATGGCGCCATCGGCTATGGTAGTGAAATACAATCCATAATTCTTAAAGTTATAAATATTGTTGTTTAAAACTTTAATGGAATTGAGGGCATTGGCATTATAGATACCGGTTGTCTGAACGCCGGCAGTACCACCGGTGGCATCACCGATATTATTCCCGGAAATTTCCACGATATTGGTTCCTGTACTTCCGATATTAACAGTACCATAAGTTGTCGTGGTTCCGTTATTTTCGATGGTACAATTCTTCAGGAAACAGGACTGAGAACCACCGTTAAACTGGATGGTTGGCGCGGTAGTCCCTGCTGATGCATTTGTATTGCGGAAAGTCAGGTATTTGCCGGCTTGTCCGTCAATAGTGAAGCGGCTTGCAGCATTTGTTCTTATCAAACCAGTTGCACCTGTATATGTTCCGCTGATAGTACGCAGAACAGAAGCATCCGGCTTGATCAAGAGGGTATAATTTGCACCGGGTATATCTTCCGCCCAGGCATTTAAACCATTGGTGCCAGGTTCAGTGAGGTCGGCAGTAATGTTGATCGTGGTATTGCCAATCAGAACACCTGCATTGATGGCTTCGAAAGCTCCACCTGCACCGGTCAATGTCGGATAAGTACCGGGTACATTGATGGTTGTCGGGATAGTGCCAGATACGATACTATATTGCTGCAGATTTGCCTGCAAAGGATTGGCATTGATATTCTGCACTGGAGGGTCGGCACTGGCAGCTGCCATCAGGACACTGGAACTCAGGTTGTTTGCGGCATCCTGGGCCACGACAAAATACTGAATAATATTTCCTGCTGCAACGCTGCCGCCATTGATGATTGAATAATCAATAGTGAAACTGTAAGGGCTTACTGCATTACTGGCCACTACATATTTCCAGCCATTGTCGCCACTGGTGTTTCCCACGAAGGCGTAATTATCAGTCGATTTTTTATAATATAACCTTGGAAGGCTTGCTCCTCCGGATACACCAACATTGTCGGTGATGGTTGCCCAATTGGTCAGTACCCGGTTAACGGTGGTTCCGTTACCCATGGGCACATAGGTAATATTGGGGCCAAATACATCCAGCCAGAGGGTAAAGTTACCGGCATCAGCTCCAACATCAGGAGGAGTCAGTCCACTTCTGGTTGCTCCGTCATAGTCATTTAAGACATTGGGAAGAGCCAGACCTGAACCTTCAATTGCCGTTGGACTTCCAACATGAAGATTGGCATTATTATAATCAGTGCTTGGGGAAAGGAAGTTGGGATTATTATTTCCACTGGCCATTTCTAATCCGGTTGCACCTTTGTAGGCAGCAAAAGTAGCCTGGTCAGCCGAATTGTAATATCCAAAGGTTCCTCCGGTTGCACCGTTGGCGTGTATCAGATTATAATTGCTGATAACGCCAATGGGGGCATAAGTAGTTCCGGCAATTTTAATTCCGTAATGCTTACCGGTCAATCCCCCGGAACGGGCATTAAAGAAAATATTGGCAATACATACTCTGGGGGCTGTAGCAGAAGGTGTCATAACACTGTTGAAAGCATAGGTGCTAGCCGTGGCAACAGCACCGGGTCCACCACCGATATAAATGCTGTTGTTCAGTACACTGTCAATGGTGGCACTGCTCTCATAAATACCATTGATCCCGCAGCTGGATGTATTGGGAGAACCATCAGGATTAATCCCAAGCTGGATCATGTTATTTTTTATCGTACCATAGGCGCCTGCAAGGATTGCATAGATACCATGAACCTGGGAGGAAGTACTGCTGGAAGACAGACCGATATTATGGATAAAGTTCCGTTCAACCAATAAACTGCCGGCAGAATTCCCTAAATACATCCCTTCAATACCAACTGCTGCTGTTGCTGAAGTATTTGTCAGACTGTAGATTCTGTTTGAACGGATGACAGACCCGGGAACGGAGTTCACAGAATAAATCCCAACGATAGAAGCAATACCTGCAGTGGTAGTGTTTATTGAAGAAGTGGTGATGTCGCGGATATCATTTCTGTCTAATACATTCGGAACGCCGGTTCCTGCACTATATATTCCTAAAGAATATGATGCGGTGTTTGCACTCAGATTAGTGATATTGGCCACCGTGTTATCGGTTACCGACATGGTTCCTGCACCTGTTGAAGATATAAAGAAACCCTGGAAGGTTACCGGAGGGAATGCCATGGCAGCCGTTTGAATGCTATTGGGTGTAGTGATACTACCGGCCACATTGTCACTCACGGAAACGATTCCGTTCTGAACTGTTGGTGTTATACCAAACGGTCTTACCGTCAATGCATAGGTTGATGTAGATCCGGCTGCTCCGCTGATGGAAAATGACCCGAACACATTATTCGTAATATTGCCATACATTCCCCTGAAGTCGATACCTTCATAGGTTGAAGTAAAGGCAGTATTTCCGACAGAGACGGTGATGGCATTAGTGCCGGTGGCACCACCAAACACGTTGTTACTGATGTTCTGAATCCCAACCACGGAAAGGAGACCAACGAATTCAATGGCTCCTGATGAAGCGGGACTGGTAAAGAGGGAAATATTTGAAACAGTGTTGCCCGAAACCGTGCTTGGATTTACAGTAAGCCCCCCAGCGAAGCGGATGGCATAAATAAAATTGGCAATGGTAGGTGGGGTGCCGTTCCCGTTAAGGGTCCAGGGAGTACCGCCACAAAGTGGTGCCGAACCCCCGATATAATTATTAAGAATACTATGTCCGTCGCCGGATGCCATTAAGATTACATTAAATCCAACAGCAACCGTCGGGTTCATGGTATTAACCATGTAGAAACTATTTCCGCTGACAGTCCAGGCTGAGCCACCAGAAACATATACTCCAACAGGGTTTCCACCTGCCGCTGCATAGAAATCATGGATCAGACAGTTGGATACCGTATTGTTGTTATTATAGAGTGATGGAGAAGCCGATCCTGCCGATAAAATAGCATATAACGGGCTTGAAACTCCATCCCTTACTTCGCAGTTATCAATCAGGTTATTGCTGTTACCGGAAGAGCCTGTTGTGGATGCGAAAGTGATGATTCCTTGTGTGGTAGTGGCGCCTTTCACGATGCTATACTGGAATCCATTGTAAGAAGCTCCGTTCACCAGCTGAATGGCATAACCCGAAGTGGTTGAATTTTCAATGACCAGGCTTTTTGTAGTACCTGTTGCATTAACCCGGCCATCAAAATATACATATTTGGCTCCATCGAGGTTAAGGGTTCCCGTAGTACTGTTGCTCGTAATGGAAAGTCCGGTTGCTGAAGGGTATACCGTTACTTTAAACGTTGCACTTGCTCCCGGGATAAACAACGCGGGAATTGGAAATGCAGGTTCGGCAGTGCTGACATAGGTCGATTGAAGAACGAGATTAACAGGGCCGTTGACTCCATTTGCATTCAGATAGGCGAAAGCAGCAGTCAGGGTAAAGAAATCACCCGTCGGACCGATATATTTTGTTCCGTTGATGGGAAATAACTGAAGGGTGGTCGTGTTCCCTGACAAAGGAGTGGTAGTCAGATATAATGGACCTCCCGTACATGTAGCATTGTTTGTCGCAAATATAAAATAGTAATATTGTGTGTTCGTGTTCAACCCTGTCGAAGCGAATGAAGGAGTTGTACCGAAATAATCGACAGTTCCGCCACCGAGGGATGATCCTAATGTATAAACTGTTCCGTTCACCGGAGTAGCCGACAAACTGGAACTTAAGCTACGGACCACAAGGTATTGATCAGCACCGGCAGCTGCCGTGAACGAACCGGCAATAGAAGTTGTCGAAGGTGTCAGTATCAAAGCTGTAGGTTGAGCCGCAGGAGATGCACAGGGCGGAGGAGGGGTAAAAGTATAGGTTTGTCCTGATGCTGGTTTAATGGCGGTTCCCAAAGTCATGGTAGCTGTATTGATGGCACCTTTTGTGGTAGCAGACCAATCAGTGGTAGTCGTTCGGTTATGAAAATCAGCATTGGTTTGACCCCTGAGCCCTAATTCAATATCACTGGAGGTTGTGGTACCAACGGTATAGGCTCCATATACGAACTGTACCTTGTTGCCATTTTCCATTAATATTATCTGAAAATTCAGAACATCACCGGTTCCGGTTGAGCTGTATCTCTTGTAGCCTGTCCATTGGATGGTACAAACCTGGTTGGGTGTGGTTCCTGTTGTCTGAATGCGTAATTCCGATCCTGTCTGCGCCTGAAGGTCACGGGTTTGTGCAGCAATTTTACATTGTAACTGAGCAGGTGTGACGGTTGAGGTTGAGCTGATCGGAAGATAGGAAGAGGTAAGATCCATGTTCACGGCAGGGGTTAAGGCCGATTGCCCTAATCCTACCCATCCATTGGCATTTATTCCAACACGGTCATAAACAACACCATTGAAGGTGAAGTTAAAACCTATCGGGAATCCGACTCCGTTTCTGGTTGTTCCGCCAGCGGGCACTGCCGGATCGACAAAATACTCATCGTCGTTGGCGACGCCTCCAAGCAAAGTTCCACCAGTAATGGCAGTGTAGGTTCCTGAAGAACCAGCAAAGGCGTAATTGTTTACTTGTGCCTGAGAACTTCCAGCCCATAAGAGCAAAAGGATCAATAATGTAAATAATTTTCTCATAAAATTACGATTTGGTTAAATTTAATTTTCATTTTTCTGGAATATATATTGTGGTTTTCGCTCTCGTCATACACCTGTAAACAATAAAATCCAAACTGAATCATGTCAGCCCTTGGTGAAAATTTTCTCTGTTAGAACATACCAAAGTTAATTAAATCAACATATCAATGGCGATTTGATTTTTCAAATGATGAAAATTAACAAAAATTAACAAAAATTGCAAACCTGAGGTTATCTGATCCTTTTGGCTAATATACCAGTCTGTCGATCAGGTATCCCTGCACATACTCCTCAATGCCAGCTTCCAGAGTATAAAAAGGTCTGTTGTAACCGATGGACCTGAGTTTATCCATTTGTGCCTGGGTGAAATACTGGTATTTATCACGGATATCAGGCGGGGTATCAATAAATTCAATTTCTGCTGGCTTGTTCAGGGAGGCAAATACGGCCTTGACAAGGTCGAGGAAGGTTCGGGCCTGTCCGGTTCCCAGATTATAAATACCCGAATCTTTCTTATGATTCATCAGGAACCAGATGACATCGGTAACGTCTTTTACATAGATGAAATCGCGAAGCTGTCCGCCATCAGGGTATGCGGGATTATGAGAGCGAAACAGTCTGACAGTATCCTGTATCTGATTAAAGGCATGAAATACCACGGAGGCCATTCTTCCCTTATGATATTCATTGGGACCAAAAACATTGAAGAATTTAAGGCCGTACCAGGCAGGCGGAGTCTGGGTTTGCTGAAGCACCCATTGATCGAATTCGTTTTTCGATCTGCCATAAGAATTCAGGGGTTGCAGGGAAAATGGAAGGGAAGGATCACGGTCGTCGTATCCCAAGGTGCCATCCCCATAAGTTGCTGCGCTTGATGCATAAACCAGAGGGATATCATTGTTTGAACAGAAATTCCAGACCGATTTACTGTAATTGAGGTTCAGCTCATTAAAAACAGATATATTCGATTCCGTGGTATCGGTCCGGGCACCGATGTGAAGGATAAATTCAATATCCTTGCAGTGTAAGGGCAACCAATCAAAAAAATCCTTTCGATCCACAAGTTCACGGTAAACTTTGTGAGTATAATTTTTTTGTTTGGCAGGGGGGGTGAAATCATCCACGAGGACAATATCCCTGATTCCTTTATTGTTGAGTTTGCTGATCAGGCAACTCCCTATAAATCCGGCGGCTCCGGTGATTATTATCATACAGGACGCGTTAAAAGACAACAGACAAAGTTAGGGAAAAGTAACAAGGTGGCAAGTTTTCATTGCGGAGGTGAGTTGCAGAAGGTTTTTAATGAGTCAGGAGGAGGTGGAGTTGAAGTGATCTTTCGCGTGTCCTGATAATGCATTGGTATATTCCCCCGGTAATTTCACTTCCATTAAATTCAAAACTGTTCCTGCCGGCAGGGTATATTCGACTGAAATCCCTGATGAGATGCCCAAATCTGTCATAAACCCTGATACAGGCGAATTCGGAGACCGCCAGATTGAAAGTAATTGTAGCCGATGAATTAAAGGGATTCGGATAAGCCAAGGCCTCTTGATTCAAGGCAAACTGATCATCTGTTCCGGCTGGATCAGGCAGATAAAACACGATCAGGCTATCGTTGGGAATGGCATCGAAGAATAGATAGGGGATCCCGTATTCAGTATATATATTAAAAGGGATATCATTATTCCCCTGTTCAATTTTATAAACATCGGCCATTTTACCGTATAACTGAACTTTCAAAGTCAGCGGAACGCGATAATGAAACATCGTGTCGGGGAGGTAGTTGGTAAGGCTCAGCTTAACGGTATTTCCAGTGGAATCAATGAGTGCAAGTAAAGAAGTTTCTCTTTCCCTGATATATTTAACCACTTGTGCCAGAGGGGCGATCCACAGATCACTTTCCATCTGGGCAATATATTCAAGATGATCTTCGAACTCTTCAATAGGAACCGGTTCATAGCCATTGGTATCGTTTCCCACCCTGAAACCATGCCAGCGTTCGACCAGCCACCCCTTGATATTTAATATTTTATCGATATACCCATTCACAGAATCTAATGGGGTACAAGTATAGATATGCTGACTGTATATATTGTAGAAATCAACAGGAACCGGGCCTTCAAAATAATTGCTGCTACCGCGGCAGGCCATGTAATAATTTTCACTTGACAGTACGGCTGATGGACTGACTGCGCCAAAAGGCCAGGCAAAAGTTTCGCATTGTTGGGATGGAACGCGGGAATTAATGGTATCTCGTGAATCTGTAAACTCTCTCCTCATGCTATCAGCAAACTCCGGATGCTGCGACAGGACAAGGAAGTTGGCGTGATTTTTGGAATGACTGCCGATCTCATGACCATGAGAAGCCAGGAGGTTCACGGTATCCCAATCCGGTGCCCAGCCTTGTCCGACCCGGTTCGTAATGATATAATAGGTGGCTTTGTAGTTATGCTGATCCAGGAGGGGAGTGGCATAGGTAACCTGGAAGCGGTAATAATCATCAAAGGTAATGGAAAATGCAGCCTTTTTAAACCCTGGCCACCTGGCAAACTGATATTGTAGCCCTGCAGATGGCTTCGAACTTGCAGGATATTGAGCATAAAGAAAAGAGGAAAATGAGAGAAAAATGATGAAAAAAAAATGAATAAACGTCATTAAATAGCTTTGTTTTTTCATGATTTATTTATTTCCAGAATTCAACAATATTATCCAGGGTTTCCCGCTCCTTGAGAATTTCAAATTGTCCTCCGCCATAGCCCAGTATCCTTGGTGTTTGCCGGCTGTTATACCTCGACCACATGCTGAAAGTATAGCTTCCGCTGTCGTGAATGGCAATGTAATTGCCTTCTTCCACCTCAGGCAGTAGTATTCCCTTCGCTAAAATATCCCCGGAAAAACACAAAGGCCCTGCCAGGTTGTAGGATTTGCGCGTATCGCGTATCTTTGAATTTCCGTTTTTATCGTAAACACTGTATTCATGTTGCCAGTCTCTGGGGTTTAAACATTCACGAAGAAATAAATCCGCTCCGACATGGATCATGGCTGTATTGATTTCCGGATCGTGCTTTACATATTCAACACGGCTGATGGTCCAGCCTGCATGGGTATATGCCCAGCGGCCGAATTCAGTGATAAGCCTGAAAGCTGGTGAGTTGGTGAGTTGGTGAGTTGGTGAGTCCGATACCTGCTTACTGAAAAGTTCCGGGGCTCTGTGCCTGATGGCCCGGACATATTCTTCCATCGAAGGAGGAGATATATCATGATTGTATGAAACAGGCAGTCCGCCTCCAATATCGAAAATGTCAAGCAGAGGAAAATTTTTATTTCTGCGTATTTCATTCACTTCCATGACAAAATCATATAAAATGCCAATCCCATTTATCAGTAATTCCATCGGACAGCCCTGAGAGCCCACATGCAGATGTACTCCACGCAGCCAGGGATATGTCGCGAAGGCCGTTTGTAATTCCTTTCTTCTTGTTTTTATTGGTATCCCGAATTTGGAATATTCACCGGCTACACTCGATTCCATGATTTTACCGGTACCCACCTGGGGGTTGATGCGGATTCCAATGCTACTGGAAGAGATCAGCGTCCTGAGGATACGCGATATCCGATCAAGTTCAGAAAGGTTATCAACATTGAGATGAATGCCGGTCCGGAGTGCAAATTCCAGTTCAGCCATGGTTTTCACCGGAGAGTCATAAACAATTTGATCGGGGGGGTAACCAGTTTTCAGAGCCAGGTTAACTTCTCCCATTGAAGCTGCTTCAATACCCGCTCCCAGGGCCCTGCTGAATTCCAGTATGCTGACCAGGGGATTGGCTTTAATGGCCAAAGCATGAAGGGTTTGTGGGGGAAATATTTGCTTCAGCAGTTCAATCCTCAATTTCAGGAAATCAAGATCATATAGGATTACCGCCGTATCTTCTTCCCTGATCCACCTATCCCTCAGGGCCTTTTGAAGCACTTTCTGAATTGTAAATCGTAAATCGTTCATACGAAATTATTATTGATTCCTTTCTCCCTGGCAATCTGAAAAAGCCGGGCAATGGCTTCCTTGCCGCTTGTTCCCAGGCTCAGACTGAACTCATTCACGTATAGTCCGATATGTTTCAACATGACTTCTTCCTCCATTTCCCGGGCATTGGCCCGAACAAAATCCATGGTTTCTTCCGGATGAGCAAAAGCAAATCGGAGGCTACGGTATAAAATCCGGTTCAACTTATTGATCATTTCATAGCCCAGGCTTTTCCTGACAACGATACCGCCCAGGGGAATGGGTGACTGGCTCATGGTTTCCCAGTATTCGCCCAGGTCCATGAGCTTAATTAACCCCTTGCGTTCATAGGTGAATCGGTTTTCATGAATGATAATCCCTGCATCGGCCTGTCCTGAAAGAATGGTTCCCTCAATCTCTGAGAACGGGATGAATTTTTTATGAGTTGCCTGGGGAAATGCAATCCGGAATAAAAGGTGAGCAGTTGTATATTCTCCTGGAACAACTATCCTGAGAGAATTTACCTCCGACAATTGAAATTCTCGGGATGCGATCAGCAATGGACCATTTCCAAAACCCAGGGCACTGCCACAATCCAGCAGGGCATAACGATCTTCTAAATAGAGAAAGGCGTGGAAGCTGATTTTACTCATGTCCGTTTCACCCCTGAAGGCCATCTGGTTAAGGGTTTCCACATCATACATCCGGTAATCGAAAAGCATACCTTCCGTATCCACCTTGCCATGCACAAGGGCATAGAAAATGAAGGTATCATTCGGACAGGGAGAAAAAGCCAGATTGATCATTTACGATATACCGATTTACGATTTTCATCACTAACTCACAAACTCACTAACTCACCAACTCACCAACTCACCAGCTCACCAACTCACCAGCTCCTGAACCAGATCAAAAAGCACGCTGTTCAGGTTTTTCAGAGCAAGGGGAACATTCCAACGCGATTTATCTCTTTCTTCCACGAGATTTGAAACAGATCGTATCTGGATGCATGGTATGCTTCCCATGAGGCAGGCATATAAAAATGCAGCTCCTTCCATGCTTTCCACATCTGCCGGAAAAAATTTCCTGATTTTCTCAATCGATCCGGGGATACCCTGAATCCTGTTCACCGTGTTTCCTTTGACCTGCCGAAGGCGATTGATACTTGGATATGAATGCTCCCTGTAATTAGATAATTTTCCTGAGCGGTAAGGGAAGAGATCGGGATCAATCAGGCCGAGTTCGAACATGGAAATAAATCCATTCCCGTCTTCAACACTCATCTCCGGGATACATTCTTCACAAACATTGACAACGGTTCCAATCCCGAGTGAGGGATCATAGGTCCCGGCAATTCCAGCATTGATGGCCAGTGAATACTTGTTTTTTCCAAAAAGTTTTCCCAGGTGAAATGCAGTATGCATCATTCCGATGCCGGGAATAATCAGGTCAACAGGCATCGACCGGAACATGTAATGGTGGAGGTAATCATCCTCTTTCCTAAGCAAGGCCATGTGTCCGAACATAGGACGGATCTCAAATTCAGTAGCAGCGACAATCAGGATTGGCATGGTAGAAAAATAAATCGGGATAAAAATACAGATTTAATAGAAATCCTGACCAGCCCTGAAAGATAATTATTAGTTTTGTAGTTCATTTCCACATCTATTCATTTAATCCCTTTAGGTATGACTGAAAAAGTACAAAAACTTTTAAGCGATTCGACTCCGCTTCGTTGGACCGCGTTGGCCTTGATTTCACTGACCATGCTGTCAGCATATTACTTTGTTGATATGATTGCTCCGCTGGAATCCTTGCTCGAGATTAAACCCTACGGATGGACACCGAGCAATTATGGCTTTTTCTCAGGTTCTGAATACATGCTGAACGTCCTTGGTTTTCTCATCATCTCAGGGATCATCCTGGATAAAATGGGCATCCGTTTTACCGGACTCACTGCCACAATTGTCATGTTGGGTGGCGGCCTGATCAAGCTCTATGCCTTGACCCCTTATTTTTATCATGGTGGATTTGGTTATGATTTATTTAATTCTTTCTGGACTTCCATGCCCGCAACTGCGAAGGTAGCAGCACTCGGTTACGGGATCTTTGGTATTGGTGTCGAAATGGCCGGGATTACCACTTCCCGTACGGTTGTAAAATGGTTTAAAGGCAAAGAGTTGGCTCTGGCCATGGGAATGCAGCTTGCTACTGCCCGGCTCGGGGCTTCCGTGGCTTTTTTCTTCTCCGCTGATATTGCCGGTGAAAAAGTGGTGAATGGCATACGTTCCGGGAATATTCTGAACCCGGTTTATCTTGGTGTTGCACTGGTAAGCATCGGTTTTCTCACTTTTCTGATGTACACTTTCATGGACAGGAAACTGGATAAACAAACCGGAGCTACCGATACCGGAGCTGATCCCACGGAGGAATTCCATGTCAAAGACCTGGCAAAAATCATTACCAACCGTGGATTCCTGCTTATCTCTTTGTTATGCGTACTCTTTTATTCAGGGGTATTCCCATTTTTGAAATATGCAGTTTACATGATGCAATCCAAGTTGGGTGTGGATGCACATATCGCCGGTAAAATTTCCGGACTCCTTCCCATTGGTACCATCCTGCTTACTCCCATCATCGGTTATTTCCTTGATAAGAAAGGGAAAGGAGCCACCATTATGATCTTTGGCGCCGTATTGCTTACCTTGGCACATCTTACATTTGCCTTCATGCCCAATAGCATCGCAATAGCCATCGCAGCCATCATCGTTCTGGGTATTGCATTTTCCCTGGTACCTGCTTCCATGTGGCCTTCAGTGCCAAAAATCGTGGAGGAACGCTACCTGGGATCAGCCTATGCCCTCGTTTTCTGGATTCAGAATATCGGACTTATGTTTTTCCCCTGGCTCATCGGTGTGGTGATCGAAGCTGTAAATCCCGGGGTGAATGAAGCTATACAAAGAGGAGATACTACAGCAGTTTATAATTATACCGTTCCAATGCTGGTATTTGCCAGCCTTGGAGTTGCAGCTATTTTCCTCGGATTTCTCTTGCGCAGGGAGGATAGAATTAAAAAATACGGTCTGGAACTACCCAATAAAAGAACTTAAATTATTCACTGCATAAATTTTTCGAAAACCGACAGGAAAGAAATTGCTCCTGCCGGTTTTTTTTTGGGAAGAAATGTGTATGTTTGTATATATCAAAATCATATTGCCATGAAAAAACATCTGCCCTTTTTCCTGTGTTTTATCCTGATTGCAATGGCCAGTATAAGTCTGGCAAAGGAAGTTAGCCAGCAGCAAGCCATGATCGTTGCCCGGAATGTATTAACAGAAGGAAGCCTTGCCGCACATAAAAGCATACCCCCATCAAGCCTTATGCTACAGTTTGAAAAAAATATCGGGAAGACACGCTTATACTACGTTTTCAATCGCTCAGATCTGTCGGGATGGGTCATGGTAGCAGCGGATGATCGTATTCAGCCAATTTTAGCATACTCACTCTCAGGGAACTACCAGACCCTGAATCCACCTCCTGCCGAACAGCAATTTCTGCAAGGCATGGAAAATCAAATTCAAAAGGTGCTGGTAACGAATGCAGAAGGATCTGCTGAAGCAGTTGACCAATGGCAGCGGTATACCAACGATCCTTTTATCCCTCAGATGGATATTCGTGATGTTAGTCCGATGGTCGCTGCCATGTGGGACCAGGGATGCTTTTATAACAATGAGTGTCCCCCTGATAATTCGGCCAGCAGCTATTGTTTTCATGCCCTGACAGGTTGTGGTGCCACAGCCATGGCTCAGATCATGAAATATTATAATTCTCCTGCCCATGGTGCAGGAGAACATTCATATACCCATCCCGTTTATGGAAACCTGTATGCAAATTTCGGGGCGACAACCTATGATTGGTACTCAATGCCCAACTCCCTTTCTGCCAATAACGATGCGGTTGCTACCCTGATCTATCATTGCGGTATTTCCCAAGATATGGACTATGGCCCTACCGGTTCAAGTTCCAATGCCCTGATAGTGGATGATGCTTTTATCAACTATTTTGATTATTCAGCCACTGCCAACTGGAAATGGAGGGCCGACTATACATCCAGCGGATGGGAAGCCATCGTGAGAGCCGAACTCGATGCCGGCCACCCTTTGTTTTATTATGGTAACGACAACGGAACCAACGGGCATTTTTTCAATTGCGATGGGTACCAGGGAACAGACTATTTCCATTTCAACTGGGGATGGAGTGGAAGCAATAACGGTTATTATTATCTGAATGACCTGACCCCGGGCGGAAATTATTTCACCGACACCCAGGGCGCTATTTTTGACCTTTATCCTAATAATCCGGGTCCGGGGAATTATACCATGGATTTTGAAAATGTTGCTGATTTCTCCCTTACTTTCAACAACTGGACAGGAACGGATGTGGATGGACAGAATACATACGGGATACAGGATCACACGTTTCTTCATCAAACAGAACCGATGGCCTTCATTTGCTTCAACCCCTCCCAGGTTACACCTGCCATGACCGATGCCGGCATTCAGCCTCATGGCGGGCAAAAATTCGGAGCCTGCTTCGCCGCCAACCCTGCCCCCAACAACGACTGGTTCATTTCACCCCGGGTTCAATTGGGCACCAATGGCGAATTCACTTTCTGGGTGAAATCATATACTGACCAATACGGACTGGAAAAGTACAAAGTGGCAGTGTCAACCACAGATTTGAATCCCTCCAGTTTCACGGTTATTTCCGGGGCACAACCACTGGAAGCTCCCATCACCTGGACAAAAAAAACATTTAACCTTTCAGCCTATAACGATCAGAATGTATATGTTGCCATCCAATGTGTTTCAAACGATGTTTTCATTTTAATGATCGATGACCTGGAGGTGAAACCAACCAGCGTTTCCACCGTGGTGGCCGATTTTTCTGCCAGCAACACTCAGTTAAGTTTGCATGAATCCATCAATTTCACCGATTTGTCAACCGGAAACCCTACTACCTGGGCATGGTCCTTCCCTGGAGCAACACCTTCATCTTCTGCGGTTCAGAACCCGGTCAATATTAGATATAATAGCGCCGGCACTTACAATGTTACCCTGACAGTGAGCGATGGAACCTCCAATAGCACGGAAACGAAAAACGGGTACATTACAGTCACAGGATACCCTTCATCAATGTCGCTTGATTTTGAATCCCTCGACAATTTTGTCCTGACCTTCGATCCCTGGACTGTTGTAGATGTCAATGGGGGCACGACCTATGGGATCAGTAACATTTCTTTTCCTCATTCAGGTGAAGCAATGGCTTACATCTGCTTCAACCCCTCTGCAAGCACCCCGCCAGAGCCATATATGTTGCCGCATTCGGGAAGTAAACTGGGTTGCTCATTTTCTAGCATGCCCCCCAATAATCCCAATGATAAATGGCTGATCTCCCCAAAACTCAGTCTGGCGAATTCACCTACACTTGATTTCTGGGTTCAGACCTATAATACCAATTATGGTTTCGAAATGTTCAATGTGGGTGTTTCAACCACAGATAATAATCCTGCAAGTTTTACAAAGATCAACCTGAATACTGAGACGGCGCCCGGTGAATGGACACGAAAAGCCTATAACCTGAACAATTTTGCCAATCAGGATGTGTACATTGGGATTCAGTGCGTGTCGAACGATGTATTTGTCTTCATGATTGATGATATCTCGATAAATTCCGTTACCGGTATAACTGAAGAGGATCAGGAGAATTCCCTGATCCTGTATCCGAATCCCGCAGCAGATCATCTGTATTTGAGATTTTTGCAGAATGACGGGGCGGAAATGAATATCGAATTGCTCAATACCCTGGGAGCAAAGATTAAAATGTTCAGGGAAATCAATGTTCAGCAGACTATCCGTCTCGACCTGGGTGATATTGTACCCGGGATTTACTATGTTCATGTAAAGAAAGGTAACTCAGATTATTTCCGCAAGATCTCTATATTAAGATGATACAACAGAATAATTCAACGCGAGCCCGGTCGCGGATATGTTTTTTCTTGCTGTTCCTGCTGACCGGACCAGCATGTCTTTTTGCCCAGCTTAACCAGGGAGGACTTCCACTGAGTTTTATCTTCGCCATCCCGGCAGAAGATAATCCGGTGGTTGTGAGCCCTTCCATTCATCGTTCTGCACTTCAGGCAGAGGATGAAGAAAAACCACTGCCCTACCGTTATGCAGTAAACATCCCGGTTGATCTGGATATACGCACACAAGGCAACTGGATTAAATCACCCGATGGATCCAATATCTGGAGACTGGAAATCCATGCTCCCGGAGCTCAGGCATTAACTCTTTATTTCGACAGGTTTAATGTTCCGGCAGGAGGAAAACTTTTTGTGTACAGTCCTCAAAGGACTCAATGCCTGGGTGCTTTTACTGCTCGGAATAATGTCGAAGAACAGGTTTTTGCTATCAGTCTCATTTCCGGCGATAAACTGACCCTTGAATACAATGCTGATCCCGACACCGACATTATTCCCGGAATTCATGTTTCTGAGATTGCCTATGCCTACAGAGGAGTACAGGATTTATCAAAGGGTATTCGGGATTTTGGGCAGTCGGGAGCTTGTGAGGTTAATATTAATTGCAGTGAAGGTCAGCAATGGCAGCAGCAACGAAGAGGAGTTGCAAGGATCAGCATTAAAGAAGGAACAGGATCATTCTGGTGCTCCGGATCTCTGGTCAATAATGTAAGGAATGACAAAAAGCCCTATTTCCTCACCGCCGATCATTGCGGCAATGGTTCCTCCGCCAATGACCTTGGACGTTGGATTTTCTACTTTAATTATCTTTCCACGGCATGCGAGAATCCGGTTCTGGAACCCGCATCCCGAACCATGACGGGTGCCCGTCTCATGGCTCATGGAGGCAATGAGGGAGCAACCGGTTCCGATTTTTTCCTGGTTTTACTCAAGGACAATATACCGGATACATTTGGCGTCTACTATAACGGATGGAGTCGGGTTTCAGAACCCAGCCCTTCCGGGACAGGAATCCATCATCCACAGGGTGATATTCAGAAAATATCCACTTACACTACTCCATTAATTTCATCCAACTGGAATGGGCACCCCTATATGTCGCACTGGAAAACAGTCTGGACTCAAACCCTTCACGGTCATGGAGTAACCGAAGGCGGTTCTTCAGGTTCTCCCATTTTTGACAATACCGGGCATATCGTTGGTTCGCTTACCGGGGGAGATTCCCAATGTGGAACTGGTTCAGAAGATCTTCCTGATTATTATGGGAAGTTCTCCTATTCCTGGGATCAGAACGGAACAGATTCCGCCAGTGTACTTAAATGCTGGCTTGATCCTGATAATACTGGCACCATGGTTCTTAGCGGGCAGGCAACTTCGGTTGATGTCAGGACATTGAGTATCCCCGTTGAAGTATACCCGAATCCCTTTACTGACTGCTTAACCCTGCGAATAATCAATCAGGCTGATAGCTTTTCCGCAAGTATTTATGACCAACCCGGGAAGTGCGTATTTCATCTGGATCAGGAGAAGTTTAATCAGGAGCGGATCGAAATTGACCTCCGGGGCCTGTGCAAGGGCTTGTATTTTCTTAAATTGCAGGGAAGACAAACCATGGCTGTCGTGAAAATCATTAAGCAGTAATTGATGGATAGCCATATCATGATCTCAACCCTCATGGAATCCGGAATGGATGATTCTTTGCTCCAGATTGCCCGGAATGTTTTAATAAACCAGCGTCTGTCCCGCGAAGAAGGGGAGATTCTTTTTAACAAGGCTGAACCTGGATTTCTGGGGATGCTTGCCGATTTTGCTAGAAAACAAAAAAACGGTGAACAGGCCTATTATATAAGGAATTTCCATATCGAACCTACCAATATTTGCATCAATAGATGCCGGTTTTGTTCCTACTCCCACCATTTCAGCCCGAAGAAATGGGAATTAACTGTTAACGAAATACTGGACAAAGTCAGAACTCAGGATTTATCCACAAGAGAACTCCATATTACCGGTGCAGTTCATCCCGACAGGGATATCTTTTACTACGGAGAATTACTGAAAAAAATCAGGGCAATCCGTCCCAATCTGCATCTGAAAGCATACTCTGCAGTGGAGCTGGATTATATGATCAAAAAATCCGGGATGAGTTTTTCAGAAGGATTAGCTTACCTGAAATCCTGTGGTTTGGATTCCATTCCGGGTGGAGGAGCGGAAATTTTTAATGAAACGGTCAGGGATCAGATTTGTGGCATGAAATCCGGTTCAAGTGATTGGCTGGAAATTCACGAAACCGCTCATCATTTAGGATTGCCTTCCAATGCCACTATGCTATACGGTCATATGGAAACCTATGAACACCGCATCGATCATCTGGATAGGCTGCGTCAGCTACAGGACAGAACGGGTGGATTCAATGCTTTCATCCCCCTGAAATTCCATCGAGGGAACAATGAAATGGCTGATATACCAGAGGTTTCGGTAACAGAGGACATGAAAATGTATGCCATCGCGAGAATTTATCTCGATAATTTTCCTCATATTAAAGCCTATTGGCCGGCGCTGGGGAAAAAACTGGCCCAATTATCCCTTTCATTCGGAGTAGATGATATGGATGGAACGATCAACGATTCTACACAGATCTATTCCCTGGCCGGAGCTGAAGAACAAAGCCCGGTGATGACGGTCAGCCAGATGCGTAACCTGATCACCGAAGCAAAGCGTATTCCGGTGGAGAGAGATTCGCTGTATCAAATAGTAAATCCTGCCAGCCGGTAAGCAGGTCGAAGAATTTGTTACTTGTCATTCTCGTTCAGTTCTTTCCCGATAATTCCATGAACCATCAGGGCTATTGCCTTGGAGTCAAGATGCTTGAATGATTCATATGGGATAGGATCAAGAACACTAGCCCTGATATTGAAATTTTTATCAATGAGAAACCCTCCTTTAGGTATTGCTTTTGAAGTTCCGCTGATGACAACAGGGAGGATAGGCCGGTGGTTTTCCAGGGCCAGGTGGAAGGCGCCGGTCTTGAATGATTGGATTTTACCGTCTGGGGAACGGGTGCCTTCCGGAAAGATCATCACCGAGTTTTTTTCTTTTAATGTCCTGGCGGCATCCGCCATCATTTTTCTCATACTGCTTCCTTTCCCGCGTTCAAGCGAAATATACCGGTTTAGCCACATGTTCCAGCCGATGAAAGGATAATAAAACAGGGATTTTTTGGCGACCCATTTATAATGTGCCCAAAGCAGGAACAATACGATGATATCTGCACCGCTCTGGTGGTTCGAAACCATCACATAAGTTTCGTCAGTTTTGATTTTTTTCCGCCCGCTCACCCTGATTCTCCAGTAGGGGTTAATGGTAAGTACGATAAATGACCAGATACAGGTGTATTTATGCATGATGAAAAGCCTTTTATCGAAAGGAAAGGTAAGGATATATAGTAAAAATGAAAAAGGAAAAAGGATCGCGGAAATGAAGAATAATTCAAACCAGAAAAACACGGAAGCCAGGAAGCGGATAATGTCTCTCATAGATTCAGGGTCATATTAATCTTCTGTCGATTGATGAATGCTGTAATTCCTCCATTTCTGAATAACGAGATCAAGGTCTTCAGGATATTCTGAGTCGAAGGTAATAAATTTCCTGCTTGTCGGATGTATCAACCCAAGCGATTTGGCATGAAGAGCCTGCCTCGGCATGAGTTTGAAGCAATTTTGAACGAACTGCTTGTACTTCGAAAACGTGGTTCCTTTCAGAATCTCAGCTCCACCGTAACTTTCATCATTGAAAAGGGGATGCCCGATATGTTTGAAATGGATCCTGATCTGGTGAGTCCTTCCTGTTTCAAGCTGACATTCGACCAGGGTCACATAGCCGAATCTTTCTATGACTTTGTAATGGGTCACAGCATGCCTGCCTTTGTCTTGATCCTCATATACAGCCATGACAAGGCGGTTACGGGCATCTCGGCCGATATTTCCGGTAATGGTCCCTTCATTTGCATCAAGATTTCCCCAGACCAGGGCCACATAGCGACGGCTGATGGTATGATCGAAAAACTGTTTGGCTAACCTGGACTGGGAGAGTTCGTTCCGGGCAATCAGCAGAATTCCTGAAGTGTCTTTATCAATCCTGTGAACCAGAAAAGGTTTTGCCTCAGGGTCAGCATATGGACCATTGTGCTGAAAATGATACAGCACTGCATTCTGCAGTGTGCCGGTGAAGTTTCCATGCCCCGGATGAACCACCATACCGGCTTCTTTGTTGACAACCAGAATATCCTGATCCTCATAAACAATATTAATGGGGATATTTTCAGGATAAACTTCCGTATCTCTTGGCGGATGAGGAAGAACGATCGTGATAACCTCAAGGGGCTTGACTTTATAATTCGGTTTCACCACCTTGCTGTTGACCAGGATATTCCCTGCATTGGCGGCATTCTGAATCCGCGTCCGGGAGGCATTCTCCATCCGGGCCATCAGGAATTTATCGATCCTGAGGCTTTGCTGCCCCCGGTCGACCGTGAAGCGGAAATGTTCAAACATCTCATTGGCTTCCTCGGCAATTTCGGGGTTTTCAGGCATTTTATCCGGGAATATATTCTTTGTTAACGGGTAATCATGAACTTTCCTGTTCCCTGACGGACACCTTCATGATTTTTTAATTCCATGAAATACAGGCCTGCAGGTAACCGGCTTACATCAATAGAAGAGGAATACCGGGACTGAATCATCTGCTGGCCCATAAGGTCAGTAATGGACAACAAGTAGCTTTCCTGGTTGGAATGCTGAAACTCCTGCCCTGGAATACTCACATGAAGTAGGGAACCTACACATGGATTCGGATAAATCTCAAGCCGTAAATTATCCGGTCTTTTTTCGGAAATTCCAACCGGTATAGGTTTTCCAATTATCGGTCGAATCATCAGGGATCCTGAATAAGCACTGTTAAGCCATTCACCGGCCACATTGAAAAAGATTTCAGAATGGCTGTCGTTGTAACGGTCAAAGCCAAGGTTCAGGTTGTCATTGGTCGTCTGCATCCAGCCCACAAAAAAAGTTCCGGTAATCCTCAGGGGACGGGTCAGATGATAGGTGAAAAACTGGTTCAGACTATCTGCATATAAGGGCATGACTATATCGGAATAAACCGTGTCGCCCGGCTTTCCTGAATTATCATTCCAGACACAAAGATAAAAAAGTTGCTGGCTGTTACCGGAAAGCGTACGGTTAAAGTACATCTGAACAGCCCTCAGCGTATCAGGCGATTTGTTGAGATGAAACCGGTAAGCAAGCATGGAACCTGCCGGAGTCAATCCGTATCCAGCATCCGGACTTCCGTCATCATAGGCATAATAATTTTTAAATTTCTGATATCTGCTGATGGTATCTCCCAGGGTAGAACCAGAGGTATTATCCCTGATCATATGCTGCACCAGGAAAGAAGCAGTGTCAGCCTGGCTGACAGGAAAAAGAAAAGTAACTTCAGGATGGGCAAATGGAGGGTAGGTTACATACCCGTCGCTATAAAATGGTTTGACGCTGTAATTCCCGCCATTATATGTTTTGTTGAATGATCCGCTGTAATTTGAAACAGTATAGCTGTAATGGCAATTCCGTTCACCGGAAGTCCGGTTGCTGAGGAGTATATGCAAACTATCAGTCATTTCATTGGTCGGGTCATCGCAATATTGCAGGTATGGCATGGATTCGTAAAAAAGCAGCATCGAAGGTACCCGTTCAATAAACCTGATTTCAGGATAAAGGGTATCAAATACCGATCGTCCGTAATTCAGATAAATATTATCAAGGTTCCATTGATCGCAATTGCTCTGCCAGCTTGGTTCGGCATTACTGGCCAGACTAACCCTGTTATAAAAGCGAAAACGAAAGTTCTTCCGGAAATACACAGTTTCATCCGTGATGGGAACCATAACCTGAAGAAAATAATGATTGGTGTTCAGGTAAAAAGTGTCGAGCGACATCCCTTTTGTTCCCCAGACCGTTTGCCATTTTTCCGGATAGGGAATAGTGTCAGTAGCAGTAATGCTGTCGAATGCCGCACGGACAAGAAATTGCAGTATCAGGGAATCGTTGACTTCTGGCGGCAGCCCTCGTCCCTGGGGTTGAAAATAAAAACTCAGAAACACGGAATCAGCGGCACTCAGTTTCCTGGGAGCAGGAATGAAAACAGAGTCCAGGCGGATATACCGGGAGGTCAGGTGATCGGCAATGAACGTTGTCGGTCCTGGTATACCCTCTGAATATATCATCCCTGAATCATTGATGGCATCCAGGGTGAGCGCTCCGATATTGATTGGAAAAACAGGAAAATCCGTATTTTGAAATGTATAACGGTCAATCCAGCGATCAGGGGAAGGAAAGACAAGATTGGCAGAAAAGTCATCAAAGAATGGCATACTGATAGGTATGGTATCCGAACCCTTCAGACTTCTCATCGTATTGGTGTTCTCAACGGCTGCTTTCACGGCAGGATTTACCTGCAAACCCGTCAGTATTTCCTGCGAAAAACCGGAAATACTTGAAACGCAATAAACAAAACCAATAACTAAACCCCTTTTTATCATTTCGCTATTTCACTAACTTACTAACTCACCAACTCACCAACTCACCCACTCACCAACTATTCTATACTATCCACCCTCACTGAATCTGCTCTTTCCACTGCTTTTGCCCCCATGCCAACAGAAAGATTGATCACTGAACCTTTATCTAGTCTTGTTCCCGGCGGTATAATCCTGCCTTCAAAAAACTGCTGCTGGATGGCATCCTCGTCAAAAGTCCGGATATACATCAGCTTCCCTATTCGTAAGCCATTAGACTCCAGGATCGATTGAGCTTGACGTAGAGTGAGGGATTTCAGGTCAGGCATAAGCGTTTTTTCCGGAACAAAGGAAACAATGGTCAGATAAATCATCCGGTTTTTCTTCACCTTGGCGCCGGGTAATGGATCCTGGGTGAGAACTGAACCGGAAGGTTTCTGTGGATCAGGGACGGAATCGATCACGTAAAAATTGAAATCCCGGTTATCAAGGTTGGTCAGAACATCCTGAATATAAATGGTTCTGAAATCAGGAACGATGATGTACTTATCATGTTTGGTATACCAAGACAGAGATATCAGGGTGATCCAGATCAGAAATGTACTGATCCCGATCATGATCAGGAAATGAATCATAAATTTTTTGGTAAAAAGAAAGCGTAAAAAATTCATTTCTTGACTTTTCTAAATAACCCGTGAAGGTGTTTTTTATTGTGTTTGCCTATTGAAGGGGCAAACATACGGAAAAAAAATTAATTTTGTTCTCCTCAATCTGATCAGTATGTTGAATGTTGCTATTGTTGCTGGCGGAGACTCGGGAGAGTATGCTATTTCCATCAAAAGCGGAAAACAGGTAGAACTTCATATGGACCGGGGATACTTCCTGCCTTTCCTTATCGTAATTCATGGAAAGAACTGGTACTATCCTATTGGCCGCAAGCATTTTCCGGTTGACAAAAATGATTTCAGTCTGCGGATAGGCAGAAAAAAAATCCGCTTTGATGTAGTCTTTAATGCCATACATGGTACACCAGGTGAAAATGGAAAGCTCCAGGGCTATTTCGACATGCTTGGAATCCCCTATACTTCTTGTGATGTGGTCACTTCTTCCCTGACATTTCACAAGAATTTCTGTAAACAGGTTGTCGCTTCATATGGCGTTAAAACGGCCAAATCAGTTCATCTTATGAAAGATCAGCCCAAGGCTTCCAAGCTGATCCTTGAGGCCTTAGTCCTTCCGGTCTTTGTTAAACCCAATAATGGAGGTTCCAGTGTCGGAATGTCGAAGGTCAATTTGAAATCGGAGCTGGAGACTGCTGTGCAGAAAGCTTTCCAAGAAGATAATGAGATCCTGGTGGAGGAATTTATCAAAGGAAGGGAATTAACCTGCGGAGTGCTAAAAACCAAAGGAAAAGTAGTGGCGCTTCCTGTAACTGAGATCCTCCCCCGCAAAGAATTTTTTGATTATGAAGCCAAGTACAAGAAAGGTATGGCTGAAGAAGTCGTTCCGGCTGAAATTCCGGTCAGGGTTTCGGATTGTTGCCGTGAAATTTCCATGGATCTTTATCAGCGCCTGAATTGTAAAGGAGTCGTAAGATTCGATTATATCTATACAGGAAAACAATTCTATTTTCTGGAAGTCAATACCGTTCCTGGTCTCTCCGCTGCCAGCATCGTTCCCAAAATGGCTCATGCCCATGGCTGGAGCTTCACTGAGTTGATCACCAGGATCCTCCTGGAAACATTAATGATAAATTAACCCGGATCATACTTCACCCCGCACAATTCTTTATGAACACTCTCCTTTTCGCCACCAATAACCAGCATAAACTCAGGGAAGTGAATGATATCCTTGGAGATGAATTTACATTGCTTTGCCTTCAGGATGTAGGTCTTGAGGTTGAAATTCCGGAAACCCAGGAAACCCTGGAGGGAAATGCCTGTCAGAAAGCCAGATTTATCTATGAAAAGACGGGTAAGAACTGTTTTGCCGATGATACAGGTCTGGAAATCGAAGCGCTGGATGGTCGTCCGGGGGTTTATTCGGCCCGTTATGCCGGAGAAGGCTGTAGTTTTGCGGATAATGTTGAAAAAGTATTGAAAGAACTCCAGGGGATGGAAAACCGAAAAGCCTGCTTTCGTACAGTGATTTGTCTGATCATCAATGGACAGGAATACCTGTTTGAGGGCAAGGTTGAAGGAAAAATCATAAGGGAAAGCAAAGGCAATGAAGGTTTCGGATATGATCCGGTTTTCATCCCGGCAGGATATTATCAAACGTTCGCGGAAATGCCACCTTACCTGAAAAACGGGATCAGTCACCGGGGCAGAGCCATATCAAAAATGCTGAAATACTTCAAGGAACATTAAATATTGTGTACTCATACATTCGTAAATCGTAAATAAAAAAGCCGATCCCATTAACTGAGATCGGCTTTTTAAGAGTAACTCGCCAACTCACGAGTTCATCAACTCACCAACTTGTTTTATGGAAACACAAGTCCCGGGTAGTCGGTAATATTGGCTTGCGGAATATTGCATCCATACTTGGAATTGATCGCCTGGATCAGATAATTGGCAGCCACGGCACATCCTCTGGGGTTAAGATGAACGCCATCGGTAGAGAACATGCCTCCAGTAATAAATGTAGTGTTCATTTTTACCCCGTCGAATACCATTCCGCTGACGAAATTTTTAAGGTATGCATTCATGTCAGCAAGGGCAAGGTTATTGGCCACAGCAACCTGGGTGATGATCTGGTTGTAGGCAATGATTCTTGCCTTGATATTATCCTGTTCTTCCTTGTTCAGTACGAATTTGCCAGGTATAGGATATGGTTTTGGAATCGGTAGTGCTGTCGGATCAGCAATACCCATTCCTTTACACTTGATGGAATCAGTTGGCAGGGTAAGCATGAAAAGATCATCCGGTCCCATTTGTGCCCAGGATCCATCATTTTTAATATATACAAATGGATTCTGTCCTGCTACCCAATGAATATCAGGATGTCCGTACATGGTATACAGGATATTCAATCCTGCAGCTTGAGTTGAATCAAGTGTAACCCCATTGTATGGTAACTGTTTTGAAATGGTGGTGAAATAGGGGATGCTGGTCACATCCGGGATGGTGGCAACTACGCCTTTGGGATTACTGCCCGAATTCAGCAGGGCTCCGATAGCCATCGGATAATAAATGGCAAAGGTGTCGATCGGGGTAAGCAGGGCATCGGTTCCTGCAAGGGCTGAAGCCAGTGCATCATTATCACCCAGCCAGACCATGAAGAAAGTAGGTTGCTGTGTTACGGCTTCACCGATAACGGAGGAGCCAACAGCGCTGGCAAACCTGGCATAATAGGGATTGTATGCAGCATATCCGGGGAAAAGAGCAGCCTGTAAGGTAATGCCAGGCACACCCATATTGTTGTATGGTCCGGTTACAGTGGGAGGTGCAAATAATTGTGCCTGCATTTGTGCCTGATCAGGGTTGTCAACAGCGAAAGCAGGTTTTAATGAATAAGTGCTGATGGGTCCGGAACAATCATGATCCTGAACGACTTTCAGTACCCGTTTTGTAAAAAAATAGAGTCCGCCGGGAATCTGTTGAAAACCAACGCCATCTTCAGTTCCGATAAGTGGTTGCTTGAATTCGCCACCACCTACAGTTTTAAACTGGGTAGCCATGATGTTGGGGATGGAATTGACCTGTCCGGAGGTATACAACGCACCGTCGGCAAATCCTGCGACCATTGAGTTTCCTACTGAAACAAACTTGGTGAAATTCACACCGTTTGCATCGGGTTTGAATTCATCAATTTTGCGCTCGCAGGCTGTGAACAGGGCCAGGGATAATATGATAAAAAAAAGTCTTTTCATAATGTTCATGTTTTAAAATTAGAAATTGTAGGTTAAACCAATACCAGGGATAGAGAAACCGGTATTATATGTGCCGGCAAAATTATCCGGACTGAAAGTGCCGCTTCTTTCCGAACCCATCAGGTATAGGAATGCAGCATCAATGCTGAATCCTTTGATCGGATAAATCGAAAATCCGCAGGTCAGGCCAATCTCATTGGTACTGGGAGTCTGAGGGTTCATATAATCCGTTTTTACCGGAGAAGGATCATAATATCCTCCAAGCCTTACGGCGATAAGATCATTCACCTTGTATTGAGCCCCTATACGCGTAATAAGCCTGTTCTCATAAAGGGCCGGAGTTGCTGTACGATTTACGGCAGGAGTCTTGGTCTCAAAATTAAAGACCAGTGAATCATAAACTTTCCAGAAAACATAATTCAGGCTTAATCCAACCATGAACTTTCCGAATTCATAAGAGGCACCGAAATCCAGGTTAGCAGGAAGCGGTAAGGTGACATCTACCTTATTATTCGGGAAATTGGAACTTAATGATTGAGGAACAGCGAATGTAGCATTGGCCCCTTTTACTTTCATCAGGATTTTGGAACGATAATCAATACCAAGGCTGAGCCCTTTTACCGGGTGTACCATGATACCGGCATTGAATCCGAAATTTCCGGTGCTTCCCTGAATATTAAGTTGGCCATCTCCACTTGTTCCTTCCAACGGAATAGCTTTGTTTAGATCAACATTTCCCCAGGCATAAACCAGGCCAACTCCGATCCCGATAATATCGCCGAATTTATACGAAACGGTCGGTTGAAAAGTAAAGGCTTTGAACGAGAGGTTCTGGATCAGATAACGGCCTTTCCAGTCGTCATCCCAGGCGAGCCTGTTTCCATAGGGAGTATTTACAGCTAATCCCACACTAAGATTCTTGGTGGGCTTAAATGCTGCATAAAAATATAAAGGGGTATTCAACTCATGCTTCAGATGTGTCTGATAGTTCACATCCGTTGCCTGAAATGTTGCACGGGCAAAAATGAAACTGACACCTCCGGAAAAGCTCCATTTTTCATTGATAAACGACGTCCCTCCAGGATTGTAAAAAATCGTACTGGCGTCGTAACTGAGCGATGTCCCGATAAGCCCCATGCCTATATTACGCATGCTGTGAAGGCCTACCTGGTAACCACCTCCAAAGGTGGTGGTTGCTGCTAAACATAAAAATAGCAGCAGGGCTGTAAATCTCCTCATAATGACTGTTTTTTGGTTAATACTGCGTGCAAGATACAAAAATATTTTATAATACAATTTTCAAATGATTAGGTTTTTCCCCTAACATTTAAAAAAATGCCTGCTCTGATTAGATTTTTTATTACCTTTGCATGGTAAAAAATGTTAAAAAAAATTTTTGCCATGAAAAAAAATCTACTTGTTGCTTGCTTATTCGTGCTTTCAACCCTGCTCAGCTTTTCTCAAAGTCTGGTCTTGATTGATAGCGTTGCCGGACAACTGACCAATGGTGCGGTGATCTACAAAACCGGTATAAATTCCCCCGATGGCGAGATCATTCAGCATCTTGCCGTGAAGAACATTTCATCCAACGATATTCCTGTCATGGTTAAAAAGACAATGGTTGATACTGTTATCGGATCCAGTAATGTATTTTGCTGGGGTATCTGTTTTGGCCCTTATACTTATATTTCTCCTGAGTCTATCTCTGTTCCGGCAGGAACGACAAACGCACTCGATTTCTCAGGGCACTACCTTCCTACAGGTATTGCAGGAGCCACTACCGTGAGGTATACCTTTTATGCTGAAAGAGATCTGAACGATTCTGTTTGTGTTAATGTGGTTTTTATGGCTTTCCCCTTGGGGACGGAAGAACTGGATGCTAACGTAACTGCTTTATCAAATGCATACCCGAATCCTGCAACAGATGAGGTGAATTTCAATTTTTCTATTCCAGCCGGAGGAAAAGGAAACCTGATCGTCCGCAATGTTCTGGGATCAAAAATTCGTGAAATCGCTTTAAATGGCATTTCCGGTAAGATGACAATTCCCATTTCCAATCTTGAGGAAGGTGTTTATTTTTGCACACTTGAGCTGGGCGGAAATGCCATGATGACCAGAAAAATGGTTATCAGACGCTAAGGCTGGAGATGTATCAATGAGCCTTCTACCCATCCCTGAATAAAGGTGGGGAATTTATCAATCTCGTAAAAAATCGATTTCTTTGGTTTTATGTCGGGTATTATTTCAACATAATACCAGATTTTTCCGTATTGGTCTTTTTTCAGGGCAAGGGCCATACCATGAATTTTATTGATATAACCTGCGATCGTATTACCCCAGGTTTCCATGTACGGATTATAAGGATCATCCAGGTTGGCTGCTGAAGCCCGGATCAGTGTCGTGTCATAAACCGCCTGCCATGCTATCGCAGGAGAAAGCAGGTCAAACGGCCTCTCCGTAAAATGATAAACGGCGGTTTGTTTCCCTTTGATAAAATCCAGTTCGCATCCCTGTTGCTTTACCCTATAATCTCTGGTAAAATATAGATATGCATCGCAACATCCGATATCTGCCATCTGTAATCCGGTCAATATTCCTGATTGAATTACCAGGGAAACAACATACTGGTAATCTTCAAAAACCAGTTCGAAACTGTCCTGCCGGTCTATAAAAATCTGGGTTTTACCGGATTCTCCTCCGCTGAATCCTGAAAAGATCATATCAGTCCGCTGATCTCCGTTCATATCCATGGGGTAAAGACATTTTTTCAGATCAGCCAGCCTTACCGGTTTGGTGGAATCTCTTGAAAACTGAGGGAATCTGTAAAGGTTAAGTGATAAAAACCGGTCAATGGCTTTACCGGGTCTGGAAACAGTATATTTTGAAAGACTCAGTTTTCCCGGTTTTTTGACATGTTCATACCTTTTCCAGTAAAAAGTATCAGTAGCAGAGGTGTATTGCTTAATTGTAATCTGGCCCTGTACGACTTTAAAAGTCATGAACAGGGCCAGAAAAAAGAAACATGTTTTATAAATCATAGCAGGAAAGCTTGGGTTAAATCCCAAACTCTTTCTTGATCTTATCTGTGTAATCCAGCTTTTCCCACCCAAAGAATCCAACCTTTTTCAGGTACACATCCCGGCCGTTTCCATTGGTTTTCTTAGGTTTTGATCCTTTCACCGGATAAAATACTTCAACCTCTTTGGTGTAATAATCCCTGCCAAAGTGACCATAAGAGGCTGTGGGAAGAAAGATCGGGTTTTTAAGTCCGAAGCGCTCCACGATGGCATAAGGACGCATATCGAAGATCTTATTCACCTTCTCGGCAATTTGTCCGTCAGAAAGTGTTTTTCCCTTTTTATCTTTTACCTTGGCAGTTCCATAAGTATCAATGAACAAACCAACCGGTTGGGCAATGCCAATGGCATAAGCCACCTGGACCAGAACGCGATCAGCAACGCCTGCGGCAACAAGGTTTTTAGCTATATGCCTGGCTGCGTATGCTGCTGAACGGTCAACTTTCGAGGGGTCTTTCCCTGAAAAAGCCCCACCTCCGTGAGCGCCATGGCCACCATAAGTATCTACAATGATCTTACGACCGGTTAAGCCAGTATCACCATGAGGACCGCCGATGACAAACTTTCCTGTAGGATTGACAAAGAGTTTGTAATCTCCCTGGAAAAGTTTCTGGATACGGGCCGGCAATGATTTTTTTACCCGGGGAATCAGGATCTTCTGTACATCTTCTTTGATCTTATCCTGCATGCCTTTTTCAGCAACTTTGTCGGCTTTTACAGACTTGTCTTTAGGCTGGATAAAGTCGTCATGCTGGGTGCTGATAACAACCGTATCAATGTGAAGCGGTTTCCCGCTATCATCATAGGCAATCGTGACCTGGGATTTTGAATCAGGACGCAGGTACTTCATTTGCTTACCCTCCCGGCGAATTTCAGCCAGTTCCTGGAGAAAAATATGCGCCAGTTCACTGGATAATGGCATGAAATTATCCATTTCACGACAGGCATAACCAAACATCATCCCCTGGTCCCCGGCTCCCTGGTCTTCTTTCTTATCGCGTTCAACGCCCTGGTTGATATCTGCCGATTGCTCATGAATGGTCGAGATTACGCCACAAGATTCGCTGTCGAAACGATATTCAGCTTTGGTATAACCGATATTCCTGACAACCCGGCGGGCTGTTTCCTGAACATCAACCCAACCTGAGGTTTTTACTTCACCTCCGCATACCACAAGTCCGGTGGTGACAAATGTTTCACAGGCGACCTTTGATTCAGGGTCCCATCTTAAAAATTCATCAAGCAGTGCATCTGATATCTGATCTGCAACTTTATCGGGATGTCCTTCTGATACAGACTCCGATGTAAATAAATATCCCATTTTTTTTATTTTAGATTTACAATTTACGATTTTACCCTTTATTGCTCACAAAATTATTAATTATTTTCAATTCACGGGGATACATTATTTTTTGTGAGTTCCTGAAATACATCTTCCATCTTTTGCTCTTCGCGGTGGAGAGATAATACGGTCAGTTGATGGGCGACGGCAAACTGAAAAACATCAGCCCTGATGTCGTTTCCCGGAAGGGATACCAGATGCCATGTTTTGGATTTCTCGGGCCGGCTTCCGCTTTTTTTACGGTTTGATGGAGCGGATGGATGGACAACATCAAGAACCCCTGCAATGGTCAAAAGAAGATTGGCAGCGACTTCCGAATGGAATTCAACCTGAATGACAGACTTGGAAGTTGACATATGCTGGAGGTTTTGAGTCGTGTCATCAGCTACTATGCATCCCTGATGAATTATTACAGCCCGGTCGCAAATGGCTTCGACTTCCTGCATAATATGCGTGGAAAGCATGACCGTCTTTGCTTTACCGGCTTCCTTGATCAGCGAACGGATCTCGAGCAACTGGTTCGGATCCAGACCGGAAGTGGGTTCGTCAAGGATCAGAACTTCCGGATCATGGATCAAGGCCTGGGCAAGCCCGACACGCTGGCGATAACCTTTCGACAGTGCCCCGATTTTCTTGTTCTGTTCAAGCTGTAAACCGGTCAGCTCAATCATGTCGGTTATCCGCTGCCTGGCATTTCCTTTTAACTGGTGCAGCCCTGCAATGAATTCCAGAAATTCCTTCACGTAAAGATCCAGGTATAGCGGATTATTTTCTGGTAAATAACCGACTTTCTTTCGGGCTTCGATCGATTGTTCCAGCACATCATAACTGCAGATGAATGCTTCACCGGAAGTCGGTGGAAGAAAGCAGGTCAGAATCTTCATCAGGGTGCTTTTCCCTGCTCCGTTTGGCCCCAGCAAACCTACGATTTCACCTGGTTTGATCTCGATGGAAACACCATCCAGGGCTTTCTGACTACCATAAAATTTTGTAATGTTACGAACACTGATCGACATGGAGAATTGGGTCAAGTAATTTAACCGCAAAATTAGGAAAAATGAGAATGGTAAAAGCGCCTGCCTTATTTTACTGTGAATTTTACGGAGCAGGACCGTCCGTCGGTCGTGATCGCCTGGATCAAATAAATGCCCTGAGAAAAGTCTTTCCTGAACAACAGCGGGGTCTCGTCTGGTTTAACCGGCTTACGCATAATCGTTTCTCCTGCATGATTGAAAATCAGGATTTCATTTATTCCCGGTAACATCCCGTTGAGTTGTACCCTTGAGCAGTCAAGGAGGGGATTGGGAACAACTTCTGCCTTGTTTTTAATTTCCTTTGCCGGAGGCGTTCCCATATAAACATCGCAGGCCCCTATAATGATATTGTCAACCAGCCATCCATTTTCTATGCTTTTACCCACGGCATAATCAAAATGAATCCGGGAGAATATCCATCCGTCTGATTTGCCGCTGAATTTAGCGGGGTGATCATAGATGTGATGGGAAGCAAGCGAAGAATCATTTTCCCACCAGACCGGACCCGGCAGGTATCCCTGCAGGCAGTATGGATCGCCAAGATCGCACCAGTTTGCACCGCCATCAAGGGATGCTTCGATCATGCCGTAGTCGTCAAGGGTGTCGGTATCAAACTTATGGATAAAGGAAAAGTAGGTTGTCAGGCCGATGGGGTTATTCCAGGTACGCCGATCTGCCAGATGCAGGAAGGAGAGGGATCAATGGAAACAGGCAGGGTACTGTATTCAAAAAAGATACTGTCCTGCGGTATATAATTGAGTTGAGCTTTCAGTGAAAAAACGAAAAAGCAAATTATAATGGAAAGAATTGCACGAAAGATTTTCATCAGATTGGGATTACTTTATTAATCTTTTTTGTACATTTTCCAGACAGCGATGAGCATAGAAATTGAAGCAATGGCAAAAAGGATACGCAGAATAAATTCCGGCACGCCAAGACTCCATAATCTCGACAGGTCATAAAAAACATAGATGGCAAATGTGGTGAAGATATATCCACCGCTGGATTTTTTCTTATGAAACCATATTAAAAGACCAATGATGGCTATAGCCAATTCGACTAAAATCGAAAATGTCTGAAGCTCGTTCATATATAATTTTTGGATAAATATATAATATTTTTCAGAAGGAAACAAATTTTATAAATCCTTCCAGGTGTTCTTCTATCCTCCCGGCAAGAAAATAGGGCAAACTGAGCAGATAATATTTTTTTCCGCGGAGTGTTTGAGTTTGCTGTATCGCGAGTTTCCCTGCATATAGCCTGACGGCAAAGGGGTGAGGGACCGCATCCATGAACTGGTGAAGCGAACGGAGCCGCCCGGGTCCTCCGGATCTGACTTCAACAGGAATGAACAGGTCATGATAGGGAAGAATGAAATCGACTTCTGCGCGGGACTGGGCTTTAGCGCGGACCCAAAAGCGAAGCGGGACAGGTGACGTTGATGCCCTGGCCATGAGCTCTTGTCCAACTACCTGCCTGGCAATCTGTCCATGAAAAATCCGGTTCATATCGTCTGAATGGAACAAGGGTTTTTGTATCCCTGAAAAGTAATTTACCATTCCGGTATCCAGGAGGTGCAATCTGGGCAGTTTTCCGGTGTACTGACTGGAAGGAGGTTCAAATTCTGACTGAGGATAGATGAGATGGAGTACCATATGGGTTTCAAGTAAACGGAAAACGTTTCCTATTTCCCGACTCTTGTAGGAAGAATTCCCAAAGCCATTAAATTTTATCCTGGTTGCAGCATATGGATAAGCATTCTGTAAAACAAAGCGACTCATTTTTTTTCGTTCAGTTCCACTTTTTATCGATTCAATATCCATCAGATGAGCGGCTGAAATTTTTTCATAGATGGAATTAAGTCCCGATAAACTTTTTGTTTCACTGTACTGATTTAATACTCCGGGCATCCCTCCGATCAGTGTATAGATATGGAAATAACGTAAAAGTTTTTCATGCCTGTACCCGGGGAATGGGATTTCCTGATATGATTCCAGGGCGTCAGAATCATTGACTGTCATCAGAAAATCATGAAAAGAACATGGAAACACGGGCATACCGGTGACTGGTAACCCTGGAAGATGCATAAGATTTTTTATTTCCTGACTAAGCCGGGAGGATGTCATGATCCAACTGATGCCTGGTGCAGTCCGGAAAAGTCTTTGAAGATGTTCAGAGAAATCGGGAAGTGCCTGAACTTCATCCAGCAAAATATGGTAATCTGTTCTTGCCGTTTTTTTATCTCTGAGAAAAAATAATGCATCCAGCTGATCTTCTGGTGAAATCTTCAGGTTGAACGAAGCCCGGTCGGAAGCTTCTTCCAGATTAAAATAAAGTGCCGGTTTTCGTGTTTTTAAAAGGGTTTGGATAGCTGTTGTCTTACCTGTTCCCCGTGCACCATAGATCAATAATGGAGTGTTTTCAGCTACAAGGGTCTTTTCCAGTATATCGGAAAAAAGTTTTCTGGAAATCATATGGCATGAAATATGAGATAAAATTACTAAAATTTGTAATATAATTAGGGATAAGTAAAATTTTCTTAAATTTCTTTCATGGAATCCTTGGCAGATATGAAAAATACTTCTATCTTTGCACTCCTTAAAAATTAGTCAAATCCATGAATACCCTAAGTTACAAAACAATCAGTGCCAGTAAGGAAACATCCAGCAAAGAATGGGTGCTTATTGACGCAGAGAACCAGGTGCTCGGACGGCTTGCGACGAAAGCGGCCCGTTTACTCCGTGGGAAATTGAAGACCGATTACACCCCGCATGCGGATTGCGGAGATAATGTTATCATCATCAATGCCGAGAAGATCATCCTGACCGGGAAAAAGATGAGCGATAAAATTTATCTCTCCCATTCTGGTTATCCCGGTGGACAAAAGGAAACGACCCCGGAATTTTTACTTCATAAAAAACCTACGGCAGTGGTAGAAAAGGCCATCCGGGGGATGCTTCCAAAGAACCGTCTGGGTCGTGAACTATTCCGTAACCTTTATGTTTATGCTGGAACGGAGCATCCTCATCAGGCACAGCAACCGAAAACGATAAATTTAACATCAATTAAATAATATGGAAATGATCAATGCACTCGGCAGAAGAAAAACTGCTGTAGCAAGAATTTTCGTAAAGGAAGGCAATGGAGTCATCCTGGTCAATGGCCGCGACTTTAAAGAATACTTCCCGACCCCGATTTTACAGTTCAAGGTGCTGGAACCACTTGAAGTAACTTCCAATCTGGGGAAATATGATCTTAAGGTAAACCTCGATGGAGGCGGAATCCGTGGCCAGGCAGAAGCACTGGCACTGGCCATCTCACGTGCCCTCTGTGAAATCAATGAAGAGCACCGCCCCGCATTAAAAGCAAAAGGTTTGCTGATGCGCGATCCCCGTATGGTGGAACGTAAGAAATTCGGACAAAAGAAAGCCCGTAAAAGATTCCAGTTTAGTAAACGATAGTATTTTTAGAATTCACATACTGAATATATGCCAAGAACCAATTTTGATGCTTTATTAGAAGCCGGTGTTCATTTCGGGCACTTGAGAAGAAAATGGAATCCCGCAATGGCTCCTTATATTTTCATGGAGCGTAACGGAATCCATATCATTGACCTTTATAAAACCATTGGCAAACTTGATGAAGCAGCCAATGCCTTGAAACAAATTACCAAATCAGGCAAAAAGGTCCTTTTTGTGGCTACCAAAAAACAAGCCAAGGAAATCGTCGCTGAGCAGGTTAAACGCGTTAACATGCCTTATGTTACGGAGCGCTGGCCCGGGGGTATGCTCACCAACTTTGCCACCATCCGCAAAGCCGTGAGAAAGATGATCTCCATCGATAAACTGATGAGCAGCCCATCTTATACCAACCTTTCGAAAAAAGAACGCCTTACCATTACCCGTGAGCGCGCAAAACTCGAAAAAAACCTGGGTTCCATCGCCGATCTGAACCGTTTACCGGCAGCCATCTTCATCGTCGATATCCTGAAAGAACATATTGCTTTGGCAGAAGCCCGGAAACTGAATATCCCAACTTTTGCCATTGTCGATACTAATTCTGACCCCAGGCTGGTTGATTTCCCGATTCCTGCCAATGATGATGCTTCAAAATCAATTTCACTGATCGTTGAAACCATCGTTAAGGCCATCGAAGAAGGATTGATCGAACGCAAACTTGACCGTGATAAAAAAACTGCCGATGATGAAAGGGGAGAGGATGATTCCGATCATAGTCTGATGGATAGCATGGATGATGAAGATGATGAGGAAATCAAGGTTATCCGAAATAAAGACTTTGTAGATACCAAGGTGACCAAATTAAAAGGGATTGAACCTGTTGAAGAAGATAAATCCAAACCGGCAAGAAAGCGCATCAGTAAACCTGTTGCAAAAAGTAACAAAAAATAAGGATTACCCATATGATTAATATAACCGCTGCAGATGTAAATAAATTGCGCCAGATGACTGGTGCGGGAATGATGGATTGCAAAAAAGCACTTCAGGAATCGGATGGAGATTTTGAAAAAGCCATTGACAACCTTCGGAAAAAAGGTCAGAAAGTCGCCGGAAAACGCGCCGATCGTGATGCCAATGAAGGTTTCGTAGTCGCCAAAACCAACGAGGACAAAACCTATGGAGCTGTGGTCATGGTAAATTGCGAAACCGACTTCGTCGCAAAAAACGAGGAATTCAAACAGTTTGCTAAAGATATTCTCGACCAGGGAGTAGCTGCCAGGATTAAAACATTACCAGAATGTATGACCCTTAAAGTGGGCACACTTACAGTGGAAGAAAAGCTGAATGAAATGCTTGGAAAAACCGGTGAAAAAATGCAGATTGCCCATTATGAGGCGATTGAAGCTCCTGCCGTTTTTGCCTATAACCATTTTGGTAATCGCCTTGCGACCATCCTTGGATTAAGTAATAAGGATGCAAAAAACGCCCTTGAAGTTGGTCATGAACTGGCCATGCAGGTTGCTGCCATGAACCCCGTGGCTGTGGATAAGGATAATGTTTCGAAAGAAATCATCGATCGTGAAATGGAAATCGGCAAGGAACAGGCACGTCAGGAAGGGAAACCGGAAGAAATGCTTGAAAAAATTGCTGCCGGTAAACTGAATAAATTCTTTAAAGACAGCACGCTGCTTAATCAGGACTTCATTAAAGATACCAAGAAAACAGTTCGTCAGTATGTAAGCGAACAGGATAAGGATCTTACCGTAACCGGGTTTAAGCGTCTTCAGCTTGGAGCCTAGGATTTAATGTTAATTTCAGAAGGGATTATCTTCAACATGGGATGATCCCTTTTTTATTTAGGTTCACCATGAAAGAGAAAAAAGAAAGAGTCCGGAAAATGTTTGATGATATTTCGGATCGTTACGATTTTCTAAATCATTTCCTTTCGTTCGGTATTGACCGGATCTGGAGGAAAAAGATGGTCAGCCTGCTTGCAGCCCGTCATCCTGAAGTAATCCTTGATGTGGCTACAGGTACTGCCGACCTTGCCATCGAATTATCAGAGCTGAAACCAAAGAAAATTGTCGGCATCGATATCTCGGAAAAAATGCTGAGTATCGGTCAGGGAAAAATTGTCGGGAAAGGACTCGTTAACACCATCACCCTGAAACTTGGAGATGCTGAGAAAATCCCGTTTTCCGATAATACTTATGATGCCATCACGGTGGCTTTCGGGGTGCGAAATTTCGAAGACCTGCAAAAAGGACTCCGGGAAATGAACCGTGTTCTCCGTCCTGGCGGAATCATGATGATCCTTGAGTTTTCCCACCCGGCATCATCCCCGATGAAGCAGCTTTATGCTGCTTATTCCAAGCTTTTCATCCCCATGATAGGAAAATTGATTTCCCGTCATCCGGAAGCCTATCAGTATCTTCCTGATTCCGTAAAAGCATTTCCATCAGGGAATAATTTTCTTGAGATACTCACCGGAATTGGTTTAAAAAATGTCAGCCAACTCCGCCTGAGCCTTGGAATTTCTTCGATATACATGGCCGAAAAATAATTGCCGGGAATTTGCGTTATCCATACACTAAACCTTCAATATCTCTTGAAATTTGTTCATTTATTTATCGCTCCACTTGTCCTGATTGCTTTGCTGCCTCCTTTTCAGGGATATGCCCAGCGCAATGTTGTGCTGAATATGCCCCATTATGAAGAGGAAACATTTCATTTCGGATTCGTGCTTGGAGCTAGCCAGAGTTTCCTGACCATTAAACCCATCGCCGACCTCCGTTCACATATTTTCGACTCTACCTATATCCCTGATGTTCTTCCGCTTCCTGATTCTGCCCGGGTCCTTTCAGTGCAATCCCGTCCCGTCCCGGGTTTTGTCATCAGCATTGTAAGTGATATGAGGATGGGAGATCATTTTAACCTGCGTTTCATTCCTTCTCTTGCCTTTGGCGACAGAGATATTCTTTATGCTATTGAAACTTACCGAAAGGGAGATACACTGACGCTTGACATTACTAAAAAAGTTCCATCTACCTACATTAATCTTCCCATTGAAATTAAATATAAATCGCGGCGTTACAATAATTTTCAGGCATACCTGATGGCCGGAGCACAATATACCATCGACCTGGCTTCCCAGGCTAAAAAGAGAGAACAGAAAAACCGTGATCAGAAAATCATTAAATTCAACCAGAATGATTTTTATATTGAAGCCGGCGTTGGGTTTGATTTCTATAATGAATGGTTTAAAATGGGTGTGGAACTTAAAATGATGTATGGTTTTATGGACGTGCTGAAAAGAGAGCATAACCTCTACACGGATTCCATCGATAAACTAAGCTCGAAAATTTTCCAACTCTCTTTCTCTTTTGAGTAATATCCCGTTCACTCCCTTTTTATTATCTTTGTTGAATCTAAGATATCAGAGATGGAAAGGATCGCTGTATTTCCGGGTTCCTTTGATCCCCTGACCCGTGGTCATGAATCCATAATCCGCAGGGCTCTGCCCCTGTTTGATAAAATTATTGTGGCCATTGGCGAGAATGCCGAAAAAAAGCATCTCTTTAGCCTGGAACAACGCATGGAATGGCTTAATCTTGTTTTTAACCAGGAATCCGGAATAGAGATAAGGAAATACACAGGCCTGACTATTGATTTTTGTCGCCGTAATGGAGCCCGTTACATCCTTAGGGGATTAAGGACCTCCGTCGACTTTGAATTCGAGCGTAGTATCGGACAAATGAATAAGTATTTATTGCCTGAGGTTGAAACTGTATTTCTCCTTTCAAACCCTGAATTCACTTCCCTGAGCTCTTCTATCGTCAGGGATATCATTCGAAACGGGGGAGATGCCAGTCAGTTTATTCCAGATGAAATCTGTCTTTGAAGTGAAGCTGTTTATGAGACGACTGATTATTCTTCTTTCCCTTGTTTTTTTATGGCTTGGAGCTAGTGCCCTGGCTACCATTGTTACCGGTGAAGCACCTGGAGCAGGAGGAAGAAAAATCAAGGTTAGCCGCACATGCAGCCTGGTCAGTCAATGGACGATCCCCCTGGATGAGACCACGATAGAAGCAGATGGACATTTTTTGTTGCAGTTTGATGTGGCAAAGACCTTCTCTGCCATTATTTCCATTGATTTCCATAAGGCAGAATTGTTTCTTGAACCAGGTTCAAAGGTTAATATTAATATTTCGCCTTTATCGGAGCAGGATGAGAAAGAAATGTATCCTTTCATACAGGCACAGAGCTTGCAGATTGATCTCACAAATCCTGCTTCCAATGAAATTAATACTGCCATTTCAACCTTTAATGCGCTTTTCGATACTTTTATTCTGGAACATTTCAACGAAATCTACCGGGAACGGAACAAAGTATTACTCGACACTTTCCGGAATAAAATCAATCGTCAATTCGGAACGGAATCAGATCCTTATTTTAAAAATTATTGCCTTTATAAAATGGCTTCCGTTGACCAAGCTGCCATGGCAGGAAGTCAGGCCATGCTTGCCAGGAAATATTTTATCGGCCAACCGATTCTCTATGAAAATCCGGAATACATGGAGTTTTTTCAGAGTTTCTTTAAGAAATACCTTACCGCTACTTCAAGAGAGTTACGCCGGACAGACTATAAAACCATACTCCGGGGGCCAGATCCGTATATGTCAATGATGAAAATTCTGGCTACAGATACCATTCTCAGCAATGAACAATTCAGGGAACTGGTACTGATGCAGGGCGTTCTGGAATTTGTTCACACTTCTGGTTTCCCGCTGGAAGATAACCTGAATGTACTGAGAATCCTGCAACAGAAGACAAAATTTCCTGACAATAAACGCCTGGCATGGGATTTGACTGAATACCTGACATATTTAAAACCCGGTTCACCTGCACCGGATTTTAACCTGAATAATCTTGATAAAAAGCAGGTTTCTTTGAAGAGTTTTATTGGTAAGCCGGTATTGCTCTGGTTCTGGACTACCAGTTGCCAGGAATGCCTGAATGAAATGGACAGATTACAATCTTTATCCGGAAAATTCACGGACAGGATTTCTTTTGTTGCCATTTCGGCAGATAAGGATTTTTTAACGATGCAGTATTTTTTGAAACAAAAACAATCATTTCATTGGAATTTTCTGCATATAGGAACCTCTGCAGATGTACTGATCGCTTATGATGTCCGGTCTTATCCGCTTTTTATTTTGATCGATAAACAAGGAAAAATAATCAGTTACCCGGCTGAAGTTGCGGGAAATGGATTAGAGTTATCCATCGAAAAACTACTCGAACAGTAAATCGTAAACTGATAACCAGGCAAAAACCTGATGGAAGGATAAATTATGTTAGATTTTTTTAAAAAAATGTTGGGCAATAAATCCCAGCGTGATATTAAAGTCATCGATCCTCAGATCGAAAAAGCGCTTGCTGCTTATGAGATCATCAAAGAGTTACCAAATGATGAGCTTCGTGCTAAAACACTGGAATTCAGACAAAAAATCCAAGATTTCATCGCTGATAAAGAAAGAGAAATCGCCGATCTGAGGATCAAACTCAATGGGGACGAAATCGATATTGAAGAGAAGGAAAAGTTATATACCGACCTGGATCATATGGAGAAAGAAAGCTATGAACTAACCCAGGAAATATTGCATGAGATCCTTCCGGAAGCATTTGCCGTGATGAAAGATACGGCCCGACGATTTTTTGAAAATGAATTTGTTGAGGTAACTGCTACCCAGATGGATCGCGACCTGGCAGCAAAAAAGAGCAGCGTTGAGATCGCGGGAGATCAAGCCCGCTACAGCAACTCCTGGATGGCCGGGGGAAACCGGATAAAATGGGATATGGTTCATTACGACTGCCAGTTGATCGGAGGAGTAGTGCTTCATGAAGGGAAAATCGCCGAGATGGCTACAGGAGAGGGAAAAACCCTGGTGGCAACCTTACCGGTATATTTAAATGCATTACCGGGAAAGGGTGTACACCTTGTTACAGTCAATGATTACCTGGCTAAACGTGACTCTGAATGGATGGGTACCCTGTTTGAATTCCATGGACTTAAAGTCGATTGTATCGATCGTCATGAGCCAAATTCAGAAGCCAGACGATCAGCCTATCTGGCCGATATTACCTATGGTACCAATAACGAATTTGGTTTTGACTATCTTCGGGATAATATGACCGGCAACCCGGAAGAACTGGTACAAAGACCTCATAATTACGCCATTGTCGATGAAGTCGACTCCGTTCTGATCGATGATGCAAGAACACCGCTTATCATTTCAGGACCAACCCCGAAAGGTGAAAACCAGCTTTTCGACGATTTGAAACCCAATGTGATCAAACTGTATAATGCTCAGCGTAACCTAGTAACCAAAGTCCTGGCGGAAGCCAAGTCCCTGGCGGAAGATGCCAATAATTCGGAAAATATGAAACGTGCGGGAGAACAACTTCTCAGGGCTCACCATGGATTACCAAAAAACAAAGCCCTGATTAAATTTCTTTCCGAACCTGGAATGCGGGCCCTGATGCAAAAAACCGAGAACTTTTATCTCGCGGAGCAGGCCAAAAATATGCCTTTTATTGATGATGAATTATACTTTGTCATTGATGAAAAAAGCAATACCATCGAACTCAGAGATAAAGGAATAGACCTCCTCACAGAATCTTATGAAGATCCTACTTTCTATATTCTTCCCGATATCGGATCAGTCATTGCTGACCTGGAACGTCAGCAATTATCAGAAGCCCAGAAACTCGAAAAGAAAGAGAATTTGATGAGGGATTATTCCATCAAGTCGGAGCGTGTCCATACCGTCAACCAATTGATCAAAGCCTATGCTTTATTTGAAAAGGATGTGGAGTATGTTGTCATGGACAATAAAGTCAAGATTGTGGATGAACAGACCGGCCGTATTCTCGAAGGCAGAAGGTATTCCGATGGATTACATCAGGCCATTGAAGCCAAGGAAAGTGTGAAAATTGAAGCTGCAACTCAGACCTATGCGACCATCACCCTCCAGAACTATTTCCGGATGTACAAAAAACTGGCTGGTATGACTGGAACTGCAGAAACAGAAGCCGGAGAATTCTGGGATATTTATAAACTTGACGTGGTTGTTATTCCCACCAACAGGAAGGTGGTTCGCGACGACAGGGAGGACCTTGTTTACAAAACCAAACGCGAAAAATTCAATGCAGTTATCGACGAAATTGAGAAATTGGTAACAGGTGGTCGTCCTGTCCTGGTGGGAACGACCTCCGTGGAAACATCCGAATTGTTGAGCCGCATGCTCAAACGTAAGAATATCCCGCACAATGTACTGAATGCTAAATTGCATGCCAGGGAAGCCGACATTGTTGCTGAAGCCGGTCATGCCGGAACGGTGACCATTGCTACCAATATGGCTGGGCGTGGTACCGATATCAAACTCGGACCCGGTGTCAAAGATTCGGGTGGTCTGGCTATCATTGGTACTGAACGACATGAATCACGTCGTGTTGACCGGCAGTTACGCGGTCGTGCCGGACGCCAGGGCGACCCGGGGAGTTCTCAATTCTTTGTCTCGCTCGAAGATGACCTGATGCGGATGTTCGGCTCCGAACGTATTGCCAAGATCATGGACAGGATGGGAATTGAAGACGGAGAAGTAATCCAGCATTCCATGATAACGAAGTCCATTGAACGGGCCCAGAAAAAAGTGGAAGAAAATAACTTCGGTATCCGAAAACGATTGCTTGAATACGATGATGTCATGAATGTTCAGCGTGAAGCGATTTATAAAAAGCGCCATCATGCCTTGTTTGGTGAACGACTGGCAGTCGATATCTCGAATATGATTTATGATGTGTGTGAAACCATTGTGCTGGATCACCACGACAGCAGGGATTTTGATGGATTTAAGCTGGAATTGATCAAGGAATTTGCAACAGATTCCCCGGTCGGAGAAAATGAGTTTTCATCGATGAATGCTGATGCTATCGTGGATGTTTTATATGCCTATGTATACAAACGATATAAACTGAAAGGAGAATCCATCGCTCAACGGACATTCCCCATTATCCGGGACGTATTCGAAAAGGATACCCGGTATGAAAATATTGGAATCCCGGTTACTGATGGATTAAAGTCAATGCAGGTCGTGGCTAATCTGCGCAGAGCTTTTGCCGATAATGGGAAAGAAGTAGTTCTTTCCATTGAAAAAGGAATTACTCTCGGAATGATCGACAATGCCTGGAAAGAACACCTGCGGGAGATGGACGATCTGAAACAATCGGTCCAGAATGCGGCTTATGAGCAGAAAGATCCTTTGCTTATATATAAATTTGAATCCTTCGAGTTGTTTAAAACTATGGTTCAGCGTAATAGCAAGGAAATTTGTTCATTCCTGATCAAGGCAGATGTTCCGATACAGGCAGATAACGTGAAAGAGGCGCAACTGCCTAAACGTACCGACCGTGGCCGCTACAAAGAAGAGCGATCTGATCTCCTCTCCCAGGCCAACGCCAACACTCAGGAGAAATCAAAACCACAACCGGTTAAAGTGGAGAAAAAGGTCGGACGTAATGATCCATGCCCCTGTGGCAGTGGAAAAAAATACAAGAACTGCCACGGAACAGGAAGTAATTAAAAAGCGGTAGCTAAGAATTAATAATTATATCAGGATATGATGAAGTTCAAGCGGATTCTTTTAAAGTTGTCGGGTGAGGCCCTGGAAGGTTCACAGGCATATGGAATTGACCCTCAGCGGTTAGCCGAATATGCCACAGAGATCAAGGCAGTGGTGGATGCCAGAGTGGAAATTGCTGTTGTTATCGGAGGTGGAAACATCTTCCGCGGCTTGCAGGGCACCAGCAATGGAATGGAAAGAGTTCAGGGCGACTATATGGGAATGCTGGCTACCGTAATCAACAGTATGGCCATACAGACTGCTTTACGTAATTTAGGCGTGAAAACGAGACTCCTCTCAGGACTTGCCATTGACCCTGTATGTGAAGCCATGAGCCAGCAAAGAGCCATAGCCAGCTTGGAAATGGGAGAAGTCGTTATTATTGCCGGGGGAACCGGCAATCCCTATTTTACAACGGATTCTGCCGCTGCTCTGCGTGCCTTGGAGATAAAGGCCGATGCCATCCTTAAAGGAACCCGGGTGGACGGGGTTTATACGGCTGATCCTGAAAAAGATCCCAGGGCGCAAAAATTTGAATTTTTAACTTATGATGAGGCCTATGAGAAAGGTTTGAAAATAATGGATCTCACCGCCTTTACCCTCTGCCGCGATAATCATATGCCCATCATCGTTTTTAATATGAATCAAAAAGGTAATCTTAAGATGTTGATGAAAGGCGAAAAAATAGGTACAATCATAAAATAATCGCATAATATGCACGAGGAAATAGAATTTTGTATAGAGGAAACCAGGGAAGGAATGCTCAATGCAGTTCAGCACCTTGAAAAAGAATTCCAGAAACTGAGAGCCGGTAAAGCCAGCGCCCAGATGCTTGATGGCGTTAAAATTGACTATTACGGCGTGATGACCCCCCTGGATCAGACCGCTAATATTAGTACACCCGATGCCAGGCAGATTATTGTTCAACCTTGGGACAAGAATGTTCTAAGCCTTATTGATAAAGCAATTCAAGCGGCCAACCTGGGTTTTAATCCTAAAAACGAAGGAGAGATCCTGAGGATAATGGTACCTCCACTGACAGAAGAACGCCGCCGTGACCTGGTAAAAAAAGCCAGAACTGAAGCTGAAAATGCCAAGATCAGTATCAGGAATATCCGTAGACTTGCTAATGAAACAGCCAAACAATTAAAAAAAGACGGGGTGCCTGAAGATGAAGTGGACAAACTGGAAGAAGATATTCAGAAAGTAACGGATGAATATATTATAAAAGTAGATAAAGTTCTTGAAATCAAGGAAAAAGATATCATGACTGTGTAAATTCTAATACACAGTGATTTCATCGATAAACAGCCAGGATTTCTCTCCGGCTCCTTCATGCCATGATGGGCAGGTACCGATATTCTTTGCTTTTATGGTCAGGTATCTGGCTGTCACTCCTTCCGGAAAACTTACTCCAAAAGGTTGAATAAATGGACCTTTGTCTTTTGGCGACAGGAGGTTCGCCTTATCGTTATAAATATATTCCGTTTTCCCGTCCTGTGAAAGTGAATATTCCACAATCGATGGCAGGAAAATCCAGCTGTCAGGGTCCTGCATAAAGGTCGCCGTGACTGATCTCACAGAGACCACTTTTCCGAGGTCAATGATCACTTCACAATCATTCCCCAGGAATCCCTGCCAGTAGCCGTCGCGGCGGTTAGCAGAGCCCCTGATACCATCGGTGAGAGATGAGGAGCCATTGGCAGGATAACGGTAAGAATATTCCTGCTTATAGGTAATCGGCTTGCCAATGGCTTTATGATAGAGAACCGATAAAGAACTGGATTGCTCCTTCAGTTTACCATCCATGAAAATGACTGCTTGGATGTCCGTATTTCTGTCTATTTCTAAGGGATCCTTATACCGTAGAGAGGCCAAGTTCGGCTCCTTGCCGTCAAGGGTATAATAAATCGGCAGATCTCCCTGTTCAGAGGAAAGATAAATCCTGATCCGGTTACTTTCAGGAACAGGAAGGGTACTGATATCCACCTTGAAAGATCCTTGAGAATAATTCACATACAGGTACTCAAGTCGCTTGTACTGACTGTCCATCCGTGATCTGAAATCGGTCCAGTTACGAAGCGACTTTGGCGACCATACTACTTCAGCCAATGCTATCATCCGGGGAACTGCCATATATTCCAGGTGAGAAGGTGTAGCGATAAATTCTGTCCAAAGATTTCCCTGGGCACCCAGAATATGCTTGGCTTCCTCGTTGCTCAATTCTCCCGGAGTAGGTTCATAACTGTAAACTTTTTTCAGGGTCGTTAAACCGCCGATGGCTTTAGGCTCAAACCGGGGGTCGGCCTGGTAATGGTCAAAATAACAATATCCCCCCGGGCTCATGATGGCATCATGACCCTGCCTGGCAGCTGCAATACCGCCTTCAATGCCCCTCCATGACATGACCGTGGCTTCAGGAGCGAGACCCCCATCAAGGATTTCATCCCAGCCAATAATCTTTCGTCCCTTTGAAACGATAAATTTCTCCATCCGCTTGATAAAGTAACTCTGCAATTCATTTTCATCCTTCAAGCCTTCAACCCTTATTCTTTCCTGGCATTTCGAACATTTTCTCCAACTTGTTTTATCCGCTTCATCCCCTCCCACATGAAGGTATGTAGAGGGGAACAGGGCCATAACTTCAGTGAATACATCTTCCAGGAAAGTGAAAACAGAATCGTTCCCGGCACAGAAAATATCCGTATTCGGCCAGTAACTACCTGGTGGAACAGTAAATGGACCACCAGTGCATGAAAATTGCGGATAGGCGGCCAGAACTTCGACAGAATGGGCCGGCATTTCAATCTCAGGAATGATCGTGATATACCTTTCGGAGGCATATTTTACTATTTCTCTTATCTCATCCTGGCTATAATATCCCCCATAAGTGGCTTTTTCACCGGTTTGTTGCGCAGGACGGCCATTCCATGGCATGTTTTCATGATCAACTCTCCAGGCCGCCGTCTGCATGAGTTTTGGGTACTTTTTTATCTCAATTCTCCATCCGTTATCATCAGTGAGATGCCAGTGGAAGGTGTTCATTTTATACATGGCTATCAAATCGATGTAACGTTTGACAAATTCCTTGGGAAAGAAATGACGAGATACATCCAGATGCATCCCCCGGTATGGATAACGGGGATGGTCTTTAATTTCCACGCAGGGGACTACCCATGACCCCCTGGGCAACTTAGGCAGGATCTGGCATATTTCAGGAGGTAAAAGCTGCAGCAGGGTCTGAATTCCATAAAACAATCCAGGCCCATCTGAGGCAATAACCTGGACCTGTTGAGGCGTGATCTTTAACTCATAACCTTCAGCAAGTATTCTTGATTGATCCTTTGGAATGGAGAGTATGATACCGTGGGCATGTTTGTTCTCCCTGGTTAATTCACTGATTTTTAAAGTCGGTCCTCCAGCAGTTTGTAATTGATAATTGAAAAAAACAGCCACTTGCTTCAGGTCATTATTATCTTCTGAAATGAGTAGAAGGGTTTCTTTATTGATGACAAATTGACCGGACTTGAGCCTCATTTCTACCGGCTTCGGGACTACCGAAATATTTTTTCTTTCAGCATCATTGCCGGCAATTAAGAGGTCCGCAAATAAAAAGGTGAGGATGAAAAATAAACCAAATAGTCGTTGCATAAATATTCCAGATTATGAAATTATTAATTAAGCAGGCTATCAATTATGCGTTGCATTTGATCAGCCCGGTTTTCGATGAAGGATATTTCTTTCGTGATCCCCCTCACGCGGTTTGCAGGATCCCGTTTCACCGCTTCCCGGAATGTATTCAGCCTATTGCCTTGTTAACCTATGAAGCTGTTACCTTTTTTTACTTCGCTGACAAATTTAGAAATACTTCCGCTGATTATAATGGTTTTTCCTTATTTTCGATCCAAATTTGAATAATGGTTAAAGGGATAGCTTCATTTTCCCGTAACTTCTGGACTGCCATTTCCATGGAGTTTTTTGAAAGGGGTTCGTATTATGGTGTCATGTCAGTGCTTTCGGTCTACCTGGTACTTTCAAAAAGTGACGGAGGAATGGGGTTTTCGAAAGAAAGTGTAGGGGTCATCAAGAGTACCATTACTCCCTTGCTTTATTTTCTTCCCATTCTTTCAGGAGCCATTGGCGATCGTTACGGATACCGTAAAGTACTTTTTTTTGCTTTTTTCACCATGAGTCTTGGCTATTGGTTTGCCGGATTTTCCACAAGCTATATCACTATATTCAGCAGCCTGATCCTGGTTGCCCTGGGAGCTGGTTTTTTTAAACCGATGATTGTTGGTACGATTTCCAGGGTTACAGATGAAACTTCTTCCTCTCTTGGCTTTGGCATTTTCTATTGGTCAATCAACCTGGGAGCCTTTCTGTTTCCATTGATCCTCGTTCCATACCTGAAATCCATCTCGTATCATTATATTTTCTTTATGGCAGCCATTGGCACCGGCGGGTTGCTGTTTCTGAATTATTTTGTTTACAGGGAACCAACAGGGACCCGGGATGCCAAACCAATAGGACAGGTTATCAGGGAGATGTTGAGCGTGCTCAGGGATTTTCGTTTTATCATTATGATCGTGATATATTCCGGCTTCTGGATCATGTATTTTCAGGTATTTGATTCGGTTCTCTGGTACCTGACGGAAAGGATAGATATGACCCCGGTTAATCAGGTTGTAAACAGGTTCTTGGGCTTTTTTATAACGAAACCCACCTGGAGATTTGAAGCGGAGCATGTAACAGCTATGAATGCCTGTGCTATCATCTTATTACAGTTGTTGGTTTCTGGTTTGGTTAGAAAAACCAGGGCTTTACCTACCATGATCATTGGAATTGCAATGGGTTCTATCGGGATGGGGATTCTTGCTATCTCACCTAACGCATGGATTTTTATGGCATCTATGTTTATCTTTACCCTGGGAGAAATGATTGCCCACCCGAAGTTCATTGCTTATGTCGGCCTGATTGCACCGGCGGATAAAAAAGCACTGTATCAGGGTTATTCCTTTTTATATGGAGTGATAGGCAGCGGGGTTGGAGGAGTACTTGGCGCATGGTTGTATGTCCTTTTCGTTGAAAAACTCAATCAGCCTTCTTTGTTATGGCTCACTTTCAGCAGTATCGGAATACTGACAATCATCGGGCTCCTGCTCTATAACCGTTACCTTGCCCCCAAAGGCAAACACTAACTCACCAACCCATCAACTCACCAACGGTATATGGTTTCATGGTAAACGAATAACTATAATTCCCGGCTGGCAAAGTATATTGCTTATATGGCCGTGCACCCCAGCTGTCATCGCCACCAACACCCATCTGTTTGTAATCGATGTCCAGGTCAACAAAATCAAGCTTTTCCAACTCATTCAGGTGTCTGCAGCATTGCTTAAATCCTTTCATTTCATCAAAGTCGTACGGCAGGGCACTGAAGCAGAACAGGGAATCAGCAGACATCAGTATACCTGCTTTTCCGTTTTCAAGACCCAACCATCTGACCTCTGTTTTATATCCGTTTTCCTGGGGCCGGACATAAGGAACGAATTGTTCATCAACAGTACTTTCATAAAAACCAACGAAAGCTGCCGTATTCCTGTCCTGGTAATTTTCCCATGGTCCTTTGCCTAACCAGCTGATCTTCCTGAAATCATTACAGATCCGAAAATTCAGCCCGAAGCGGGGCAGTTCGGGCAGTTTCTCAACCAGCATCTGAAGGTTTACTTTAACATGTATTTCTCCAGTGCCTGAAATTTGGTATTCGACAGTTTCAGCAGCTATTTTCTCCGGGAATTGATAATTAACCGTGATTGTAATATCTTTATCACTTGGCTGTATTATTTCAATACCTGCCACAGTCCTGGTGTCACTTGCATCAAACCATAGCTTACATCTGGCAGCTAATCTGTTTCCGATATCATTATCTGTAGGAGCACGACGGAAGTTGGGCAATGGTCCCCGCTTCAGCAATGCGATATGTTTATAATCCCAGGAAGAAAAAGTTCCTGATTCTTTATCGAATATCAGGGAAAAATCCCGACCTGATATCCTGGCAATATTATTCTTGTCGTCGAGTTCCAGCGATCCGGATTCCTTTTTCTTAAACATGGGCTCTATTATTGTCCAAGGCAGCTTGAACTGTTCGGAGGCGAGAATATGCCCGGAATCCAGTAATCCCCATGATTTCGTTGTCTTCAGGAAAACGTTCAGGAAATATTCTGTATTGGGCATGATTGCCATCTTTCGCAAGGGAAGTCTGAGGTTTATCTTTGTTCCAGGCAGTAAGGTGAAAGGTTCTGCTTTTCCGCTGAGAAAGTGCTTCCCATTGGCAGTGATTTCATATTCCAGCTGGGTATTGTTCAGCTCATAGAAATCATATTTATTGGTGACATCAAATGAAAGCATGTTCAGGTCGGCAGCCTGAAATCTTACATTCTGGTAAACTTTTTTTATTTCATAGTAAGCAGGGTGTACTTTTCTGTCGGGAAACACCAGACCATTACAAAGGAAATTTCCATCGCTGGGAACATCTTTGGGCCCGTAATCACCGCCATAGGTCCAGTATTCGCGTCCTTTATCGTCTTTCGCGTACAATCCCTGGTCAACCCAATCCCATATACAGCCTCCCTGGAGCTGGGGGTATCTTTCGATCATATCCCAGTAGTCCTGAAAATTTCCGGTGCTGTTACCCATGGCATGCGCATATTCACACATAATGAGGGGTCGTAACTGTTTTGAATATCCATACCACTCGAGGTCTTCGACGCCCCAGTACATCGGACAGAAAATATCGGTATTGGCGCCCTGTTCAGCTCGTTCATACCATACTGGCCGGCTATTGTCCCTTTTTTTTACCCAGTCATACGTGGCCACAAAATTGCACCCGTTCCCCGCTTCATTTCCCAATGACCATATGATCACGCTGGGGTGGTTTTTATCTCGTTCAACCATTCTTTGGGTCCGGCTTAAATGGGCTTTCATCCAGCGGGGATTATTTCCTAGTGTCTTATCTGGATGATAACCCATTCCATGGGATTCAATATTGGCTTCATCGATGACATAAAGGCCATATTCATCACAGAGTTCATACCAATATGGATCATCGGGATAATGACAAGTTCGTACGGTATTAATATTTGCCTCCTTCATCAGCTTGATGTCTTGAAGCATCCTCTCTTTGGATATGACATGTCCCGTAAAAGGATCTGATTCATGCCGGTTCACCCCTTTTATCTTGATGGGTTTGCCGTTAACCAGGAACAGCCCGTTTTTGATTTCCGAAGTACGAAACCCTATTCTGCAGCCAGTGGATTCAAGAATTTTTCCCTGATCATTCCTGAGGGTGATCACGAGGTGATAGAGCTCAGGAGTTTCAGCACTCCACTTTCTGACCCAGGGAATATGCTGTTCAAAGTACAGGGTGTCCTCTGAAGCTGAACTTAGCTTGATCGCAGCAATCTCAGAAAAAATCATGTTTTTTAAATCTCTGTTATGATATGCCGAAACTTGTATTTGTAGGCCTTTCTCATAGATTTTCCCATAATTCCTGATGATGGTCGTAAGTTTCAATCTTCCATGGTTATAGTTCGAGAAGAGCTCTCCGACAGCAAAAACATCACGAATACTGACCTTTGGTGTGGAATAAATAATCACGTCACGATTGATCCCGCTCATCCTCCACATGTCCTGGCATTCGAGGTAAGTACCGTCACTCCAGCGAAAAACCTCCACCCCAAGGATATTCTTCCCATCCCTTAAATAGGACGTGATGTCAAATTCCACCGGGGTTTTCCCGTCTTTTCCCATCCCTATCCTCTGACCGTTTAGATAAACATACATGAATGATTTCACGGCTCCAAACCGTAAAAAGACCTCCCTGTTTTTCCAGTTTTCTGGAACCATGAATGAAGTATGGTAGCTTCCAACCGGGTTATAGTCATGTGGAACCAGCGGAGGGTTTGGTCTGATCAGGTGAATGAATTCATAAGGCTGATTGACGTAGATCGGATAACCATATCCCTGCATCTCAATCGTTGACGGAACCTGGATGTCTTTCCATCCACTAACGTCATACGCATCAAAATAAAAATCCACTGGTCGGTTATCCGGATTGTCCGACCAGCAGAACTTCCATTTTCCATTCAGTGAAATGGAATAGGGTGAGGCTGACCCATCGTTAGTTAGTGCTGCTGCCTCAGTGTCGAAAGGGAGAAAGATGGAATGGGGTGGCTCATTGTTGATTCCGGTTAGCTCCGGGGTTTCCCAATCCGGAAGTGTTTGAGCCCAAATGGATAGAAGGGGAAAAATTAATGGCGAAATTGCAAAATAGCGAAAAAATGAAATGCTGAAAAGGTTCTTCATAGGGTACGTATTTTTTCGATTCTTTCCCAATCTGTGATGCAGTGTTCAAACTCAGATTGTCCCTGCTTGCTCATAAAAACGCCAGGCTGCCTGAAAATCATCTTGCTGGACTCCTGTTTTTCAAGATGAATATGGATTTCCTTTGCACCGGTTTGTTGTATAAGTGCTTTGAAATTGTGCTCTTTTACTCCGCTGCCAGGCATAATGATGATACGACCATATGATTTGTCAATCAGTTCCCTGATCAGTTCAGCACCTTGTGCTGCATCTTGTTTTTGCCCTGAAGTAAGGATGCGATCCATCCCAAGACTAATCAGGTCTTCCATTGCCCGGAAAGGATTTGCACTCATATCGAAAGCCCGGTGACAACTTATACCCATCGGCCGGGCCAGTTCCACTAATTCACCCATGCGCTCTTTATCGATAGTACCGTCTGGTCTCAGAATCCCAAATACAACTCCATCAGCTCCCAGTTCTTTTGCTGTCAAGATATCTTTTTTCATAATCCCGAACTCAAAATCAGAATAAAGGAAATCGCCGCCCCTGGGCCGTATCATTATGAAAAGAGCGATATGAAGTTTCTTTCGGGCAAGAAGGATAGAGCCGGCGCTTGGAGTGGTTCCTCCATCATGCATGTTTTCACAGAGCTCAACACGATCAGCTCCGCCTTTCTGGGCTTCCACAGCAGAAACTGCGGAATTAACGCACACTTCAATTAACATATTTACGATTCACGATTTGCGATTTTTACTATTTTGCCACTTCGAAAAATCTCCTGACCTGCTCATTAAAATCTTCTTTAAAGGTAATACAGGTTTCATGACCGGAACCAGGTAAAATCCATAATTTAGCATGAGGGATACTTCTGAAAATTTCCAGGGTATGCTCCGGTTTGATGATGTCGTGATCACCTCCGATAACCAATACTGGACAATGAATCTTTTGTAACTCCTTGTATCCTATGTTTGGCTCATCAATCATTAACTGTGTAAGTTTGATTTTATTCCGGGAATTTTCATTTTTCGGTTGTTGCTTTAATAGGTTAACGAAATCAATCATCGATTGAAAATCTGCAGCGGAAATTGCGGTAGTATCTGGCCGGATGTTGGCTCCTGTAATTGCGAGCTTTTTAACTTTATCAGGATGCCTGATCGCTAGGAGGAGACCGATAATTCCCCCGTCGCTCCATCCGATCACGAGGGCAGAATCATTATGCAATGAATCCAGTAGCGCATTACAATCATCGGCCATCAGTTCATATGACAGAGAGTCCCTGTCGTCCGTTGACCTGCCCTGGGCCCGGCTGTCGGCAGCGATCACTTGATGCGATCCGGTAAAGAAAGCAATCTGGTTATCCATGGAGGCCATAGATCCTCCGTTTCCATGGATGACCAGCATAGGATTCCCTTTTCCATATATTTCAACATACATTTTCAGGTCTCTGATCTTGATGTACCGTCCGGCTTTCGGGTTCATTCCATATGGTATGGCTCCCGGTTTTTTTATACTTGATTGAGACCAGGTTACGCCAGAATAAATAAAAAGAAATAGAAAAATGAAACAGAAAATTGAACTTTTCATACTTGTCGGGTTTCTATTGTTAATGATCAATTCATCATAAAAATCAACCAACGATCTAAAAGGTTTGTGAACAGTTCGTGCAAATATCAACCGATTTCCTGTTTTTCAGGATTTTTTTTCTGAATTCATGATACGCCTGATTCCTCCATATCTGCCGGAATGATTGATGTTGAATATTCCCTAGAACATATTGGGCATCTTTATCAAAACAACAAGGGACTATCATTCCATCCCAGGTGAATACACATCCGCTCCACATTCGAAAGCATGCATTGGGAAAATGATTTTTAAGCTGGTGAGTTGGTGAGTTGGCGAGTTGGTGATTTAGTGAGTCGATGAGCCTGTATCTGGAGTATTTTGGAATATCCGGCATCAATGGATGACCATATTGATAATCGTAAAATTGTGCCGTTTTGAGTTCTACCTTGTCAGCACCAAGTTGCTTTCCAAGGATCCTGATATCCCGGATCTGATGTTGGTTCGTTTTCAGCACAAGGAACTGAATAATGATAAAAGGAGTGCTGGAATTTAATTGCTTTTTAATTTCTGTGAGAATCCGGATTCCTTCCGTGACTTTTTCAAAGCTTCCACCACGACGATAGGAAGCATAAGTCTCCTGGTCGGTACCATCCAGAGAAATGATCAGCCGGCTCAGTCCTGATTTGATGATTTTTTCCGAATTTTCTCGGAAAAGAAAATGAGCATTGGTGGAAGTGCTGACGTATATTTTTTTTGAACGTGCATATTGTATTGATTCGAAAAGATGGGGATCAAGGAAGGGTTCACCCTGGAAATACAAAGTAAGGTAAGACAGATGAGGACTAAGTTGGTCGATGATCGACCGGAACAGATCAGGGTTTATATATCCGCGCTTACGGGTCAGTCCGCTCGTGCCGGATGGGCATTCAGGACAGGAGAGTTGACAGTGGTTGGTTGGTTCAATACTGACTGCCAGCGGTTGTCCCCAATGAATTACACCATGAATTAGCCTGGAGATAATATAGCCGGCAATGATTTTTAAAAAATTACTGAAGCGCTTTAACCCGATCATCTTGCTTCTTTCAGCCTTCAATTTCGGGTTGAAATTTTTCTTTTTCTTTCAGTTTCTTTTTTTTTCTCCTGGCAAACAAAGATTTTCCGACACCAAAGGCTTTAGAGACAATTCCTGAAGTCATGCTGATATCTTCAACCAAACTGGTTGCCAGGTTTTTCAGGGTAAAGGATTCGAGAATGCGGCGATAATCGGAATGGATATTCTCTTCTGCTTTCATAATTTCGAGCTGAAGCCGGGTTTTTTCCAGTTCGATATCCCGGAGTGAGCGGATCTTTTCGGGATGTACCTTATAGCGCTTATTCGTTTTCATCTTTTTCCTCCATGAGAATTTTTGTCAATTGTGTAACCAGGGGATTAATGAAAAGTTTATGCCTTTGCCAGTAAATAAATATGCCGCCAAACACATAAATGGCTGTGACAATAAGTGCCCCAACCCAGGTGGGTCCTAAATCTTGTCCAAACCAGAATACGAAAGCCAGCGACAGGAAAAGCAGAAGAAACATAGCGAGGATAAAGAAAATGACTGCAATCAAAAAGGCTGAGGCAAGTTTTGCCATCTTTTCTGTAAGAACGAGCTTAACAAGATCAATCCGAAGGTTAACATATGCTTTGATATTTTCCGTTAGCAACGAAAAATTATCAGATATTTTTGTCGTATCCATGAACCCATTATTTATTTTCTGTTTCGGTGACTATACGATCACCCGTTGAGAATTCTTCCGGCTCCTCCTCTTCCTGATCACCAGCGATGGCAGTTTTGAAAGCATTCAGTTTTTCGGAGATATCGTCTTCAAAAGAATCGGCTATGCTCATAATTTTCTTTTTGAGACGTTTTCTCGTTTTAGACCCTTTGGCCGGAGCAACCAACATCCCGACTCCAATGCCTGCTGCCAGTCCTAAGGCTGCAGCAATAAACAGTTTTGCGCTTGATTTTGCCATATTGATTTGTTTTCACCGGTTAAAATCCGGAGTTTGACATATTACGGATCACCCTGAATTGACTCAGGAATTCTGAAGCAAGAATTTTAATAAAGCCATAAGCAGGTACGGCTACGATCATCCCGGGAATACCTCCCAGGCTACCGGCGGCAATGACCACCAGGAAAATCTCCACGGGATGAGCTTTGACGCTTTTTCCCTGAATAAAAGGTTGGAACAGGTTATTGTCTATCGTTTGTACCACAAGCATGGCAACAATAATTTTAATAGCCATGGGCATGATGGCTGCATATTCTCCAGCGCTGATCACCCCGGTAACCCCAAGCATGATCCCCATGATCATCGATATAATCCCCCCGAGGTAAGGAATGATGATGACGATCCCTGCGAAAAATGCAATTACCAGAGCACCCCGCACACCCACTATGCTTAAGGCAATGGCATAAAGTGTAATATTCAGAATGATTTGTATGATCAATCCGATGAAGTACCTGGAAAGTAGCGTTTTGCTTTTGACCATTACATTTCTGGTCTTCTCTTCATATTTCTCAGGAATCAGCAATAAAAGGAAACGAGGCATCATTTTAACATCATACAGGAAGAAAAAGGAAAGAAAAAGAATGGAAAAAAGATTAAAAAAGAAATTTCCGGTAAAAGAAATTACCGTTGTTAAAACATTGGAAAATATACCCAGGTCAAGCACTTTCATCAGAGCTTCCTTGATAGATGCCTCTATGGTTTTACCCTTCGGCATGATCCCGTAATCAAGGAGTAAATGCTGAAGCCAGGCTATTTCCTTCTGGTAATATTCCATTAGTTGCCTTCCGTCAATACCAGATATCATTCCGGCTTCCTGAATAACAAGTGGGATGAAAAAACTGAAAAGTCCGAAAAAAACTAGGAGCATGAGGATTAATGTCAATGTAACACTCAACCCATGTGGAAATGAGACTTTCCCGATTTTAAGCCGGTCGAGAAGTTCAACAAGAGGATTCCCAATGATGGATAAAACGCCGGCAACGATGATAAAAATAACGATTTGTGAGAAATACCAAATCAGAAAACCTATGACTGCAGCAATCAGGATAACAAAGAACAGCTTGTGTTTTTGGTAAAGCTCAATCATAGATCAAGGGATTTATACTACAAACCTAAAGTTTTTTCCTGTAATAGTCAAGATAATTTTATAACCAGGTGATCGGTTATCAGCGCAATCATGACAAGAAGCATAAATGAATTGGCTATGATAAAGATCTGGCGGTAGTTAATCTCTGGACGTATAAATAACTGATAAAAGGTAAATAGTAGAAAACCGATATTCAACAAGATAATACTATACACCAACCAGAAATAATGAATGATATTGAAATGACCGAACATCATCGAGGTAATGGCAGCAGCTACCATCCAGACCATCACCAGAATTTTCATCTGTAAGGGGTTGAAAATGGAGCTCAGTACCGGAAACCCCGCATCTTTATATTCGGAACCATATTTCATGATAAGCAACCAGAAATGGGGCATTTGCCAGATGAAGATAAAGAAGGCAATAAATAATACTTCAGGATCGGTTATTTTTCCACCAGCTGCTGCCCAGCCCATGAAAACAGGAATGGATCCGGTAAGGGCACCCGGTACAACTGCAAATGCGGTTCTTCGTTTTAAATAGGTGTAAACTCCATTGTACCAGATTATATTGAACAGTCCTAACAGGAAACAGCTGGCAGTTGATTTGTACAGCAGGATCAGGGACCCGCCGATGATCAGCATTCCGGCTATTCGTAAAGCCTGTGCCGTACTGACATGGCGGGATGGAAGCGGCCTGCTCATGGTCCGCTTCATCTTTTCGTCATATGGCCATTCCTGATACTGGTTCAATGCCGAAGCTCCGGAAGCAAGCAGGAAGATTCCAATCCCTGACCAGATTAGATTTAAAGACGGTATTCCCTGGAAAACAATGGATGCCGTTAAGGCTGAAAAGCTAACCGCCAGGGAAACTCTAAAGCGGATTATGATTAAAAAATTCCGGAAGGAGATCAATGGAAGCTTATTTGATTGACTTGAGGTAATCAATGATCTTACTGACTTCATCTTCTTTGACGACCCCTTTGTAGGATTTCATAATTCCTTTTTGAAAACCTACCACAATATCACGATCGGGTTCAAAAATGGAAGTTCTGATATACTTATCATCAACAGCGACAGAACGTTCTATACCATTGGTCATCACTTTTTCCTGTTTCCCGAAAAAACCTTTAAAACTGGCACCGACAATCTTCGACCCATCAATGGAATGACATCCTGTGCAGGCATTTTTTTTCAGGATCGACAGTCCTTCAGGTTCAGCAGATTTCTCCGGTAATGCCAATAGCCAGGACTTGAATTCGGCCTCTGACACAACTTTTGCTTTAGCTTCCATATAGGAATGTCGCAACCCGCAATATACCGAACAAAGAATATCATATTCCCCGGCCTGTTCGGCAATAAACCACATATAATTGTTTTTTCCGGGTACAACATCTTCTTTAACGCGGAATGCCGGGATATACAGACTATGGATCACATCCGCTGAAAAAAGGTTGAGCTTAATGGGTTTGTTAATTGGAATCACAAGGTCAGGGGATTGTTTTCCACCTTCATATTCAAACGTCCATGTCCACATCTTCCCGATAACTTTAACTTGTAGGGCATCTGCCGGAACATTCCTCATGGGAGTAAAAGCCACATATCCATAGTAAAACATCAGCAATACAAGAATCAGCGGGATAACTGTCCAGGTAACTTCAAGGATATTATTATCCTTGATTTGTTCTGCTATAGGATGTCTTTTCTTTCGGTATTTGAAGACAAAAAACAGCATTACTGTAGTTATTCCGACAAGAAAAAAAATTCCGATCCCGAAAATGATCTTGAAAGCCAGATCAACACCTTCTACGAAATTTGAAGCACCCATACTTAATATTTACGATTTCCGATTTACGATTTTCAATTTATTATACTCACCATCTCACCATCTCACCATCTCACCATCTCACTAGCTCGCCAACTCACTACCTTAACAGGTAATCAAAAAATGTAAGACCGATCACCAGAATATAGATTGAAAGTACCACAATCACCAAAATCCGGAACAGACTGGATTCAAACTTAAGATGCATGAAATAGGCCAGCACAATGTAAGCCTTTACCGAGGCGATAATTAAAGCGACTAACACAGTAAAAGCCGAAAGGTCGATCCATGTCACGGTTATTGTTACAAACGTGAGAAACAACAATCCAACCAGTACCCATGCATAGGTCCGGTAAGGGGTTATATGAATAGTTTCAGTTTGCATTTTGTGGATTTTTAATTTTAGATTTGTAACTTGTTTTACTCACCAGCTCACCAGCTCACCAGCTCACCAGCTATCAGGTAATCAGATACAGTAAGGGGAACAAAAATATCCAGATCAGATCCACCAGGTGCCAGTAGAGCCCACCGTTCTCCAGCAATACATTTTTTCCTGCATTAATACTGCCTCCCTGGATCTTTACCAATACAATGGTCAAAATAATACCTCCGATAATCAGATGCAGCATATGCAACCCGGTCATGAAAAAATAAAGACTGAAGAACATTACCTCTCCATGTTTGAGGGTGATCATCAAATCTGATCCAGGATATAAGCCGATGTGAAATTTATGTCCCCACTCAAAATATTTGTTGATTAAAAAGATTCCTGCGAAAATAAGGGTGATAAAAAGCAATAGCAATGCGTTCTTCTTTTCTCCCTTTTGCAGGGCAGTGATCGACATGGCTACAGTAGCGCTGCTGAGCAGCAATACAACCGTATTGATAGCGCCGATAAAGGCATTCAGGTGGTGTGCTGCCTGATGAAACTCTTTGGAATAGTTGCTTCGCATCACAGCATAAACAAGAAATAATCCGCCAAATAAAAGAATCTCGGTAAAAATGAAGATCCACATGCCCAGCCTTGCACCTACGTCGTCACGATGTTCCATCTTTTTATTTATGATTTACAATTTTATTTTACTCACCAACTCACCAACTCACCAACTCACCAACTCGCTAACTCACCAACTCGCTAACTCACCAACTCACTACCTGTAATCATATGGTTCATCCTCTGGACCCATTTCGGGCATGATATCGAAGTTTTCCAGGGGTGGGGGAGAAGGTATTGTCCATTCCAGCGTTTTCCCGCCCCAAGGATTGGCCGTGGCTTTGGTTCCTTTTTTACTGAACAGGTTGGTCAGCATAAGGATAATCCCGAGGAGTAAAAGGATTCCTCCATAAAAGGATAGTTGCATGCCGAAAGTAAACTGCGGCAAATAATCAAAATACCGCCTTGGCATCCCCATCAGCCCAATGATAAATTGAGGAAAATACAATAAGTTAAACCCGGTAAAAAGAAAAACGAAGGCAATGTTGGCCTTTTTGAAATTATACATCCGCCCATAAATCTTGGGATACCAGTAATGAATGGCCGCAAAGAATGCAAATCCAACTCCGCCGAACACAATATAATGAAAATGAGCTACCACATAAGCCGTATCATGCACATGAATATTAGTTGCCAGAGCCCCCAGAGAGAGCCCTGTAAGTCCGCCAATCATAAATAGGAAAATAAATCCGAGAGAATAAAGAAAAGGCGGTTTTACATCGATTGACCCTTTATACATCGTCGTAACCCAGTTGAATACTTTGATGGCACTTGGGACTGCTACCAGGAAAGTGAGAAGAGAAAAAACCAGGCGGGCTGTCGTACTCATCCCTGAAGTGAACATATGGTGTGCCCACACAAAATATCCTACAAAGGCAATGGCCATACTGGAAAGAGCAATGGCTTTATATCCGAATACTTTGCGCTGCGAAAAGGTCGGAATGATTTCTGTAATTACACCCATGGCCGGAAGAATCATGATATATACAGCCGGATGTGAGTATATCCAGAACAGATGCTGATACAACACGGGATCCCCCCCCAGGGCAGGATCGAAAAATCCGATCTTTAATGCCCTTTCGGCAACGATCATCAGCAAGGTAATCCCGACAATGGGAGTGGCCAGTACCTGTATCCAGGCAGTTGCGTAAACCGACCAGGGAAATAAAGGCATTTTAAAGAAAGTCATCCCGGGGGCTCTTAAACGGTGAATGGTCACAATGAAGTTCAAACCGGTAAGAATACTCGAAAAACCAAGTACAAAGGCCCCGAGTACAGCTGCGATCACATTGGTATGCGTTGAAATACTGTAAGGAGCATAGAAAGTCCATCCGGTATCCGGAGGACCATCACCAAGGAATTGCGAAGCAATCGCAATGGCTGCACCCAGCATGTACAGATACCATGAAAACAAATTCAGTCGAGGGAAAGCAACATCCCTGGCTCCGATCTGGATAGGCATGATGATGTTGCCAAATACTGCTGCCAGCCCGGGTATGACTACCGTAAAAATCATGATGATCCCGTGAATGGTAAAAAACCCATTATACGCCTGGGGGCCGTAAAATTGCTGACCGGGTCTGAATAATTCGAGACGCATAAGCTCTCCTAAAAGAACTCCGACCAGGAAAAATACCATCATGGCATACATATACATCAAACCGATACGCTTATGATCAGTGGTGGTGAGCCATCCCATGAGACCTTTATGCTTTCCCCGGTATTCGAGATAACTGGGCTCGGGAAGGTGGGTCTTTTCTTCTGTCATAGGGATAATTTTTTATTTTTATTCTTTCTGCGCTTCGACCGGATCAGTAAAATGAACAGGAAGATAGCTGCCATGAAAATTATGATGGTGGCGCTGATTTTTGTTACAGCCAGAGTGTATCTTCTGCCTTCCGGATCGTAATTGAAACAGTACTCGAGGACACGGTTTATCGTTGGTCTCGATTGTCCCTTCTGCGCTTCTATCAAAGCCATCTTAACATCGAAGGGGAGAAATGTAGTGCCATATAGGTAACGGGTCACTTTCCCTTCAGGACTGAGAATGATAATACAGGAAGGATGAATAAAATCAAGTCCCGATGGCTGAAACTTATAACCCACCGCATTGGTCAGGGCGAGTATATTTGCACTGTCGCCCGTGAGATAAATCCAATCTGTTTCATGCGTCCGGCTTTTCTTTCCCAGGAAATTCTTCTTTTTTTCAAGGGCCTTCTCAGGAGTGTCAGTACTGTTAAAGCTGACTGAGATAGTCTGATAATCCTTTCCAAGTTCCAGGTCGATTTTATCCATGGCATCAGAAACACCAGAAAGGATGGCCGGGCAGATTCCAGGACAATCAAAATAGATCAGGACCAGGATTGTTGGTAAATGGATCACTTCATGCAGCCTTACCGCCTGGTTTTGTTCATTATTGAACGTGATGTCTGCCGGGATAATGGTGTCAAGATGCTCAACAATTCCTACTTCAGGGATGCCAGCAGATTCTTGTGCCATTGCCAACCACTGACCCGGCAATAACCATAAGATAAAAATAATGATAAACAGAACCCTGGTCTTCATATGGACATTATTTTGACTTAAGCTCATGATAAATGCCGGCAATCATTAATGCACCACCCATTAAGGCAGTGTCTTTCAGTAATTCTATCAGGGCAAGTGTCACCCTTACAGGGTTGGCATCAAATAATGCCGGAATATGTATCGTACAGATGAAAATAAACAATAACAAGGCCAGAAGAAGACAGGATATTGTAATGAACTTCCTGGCAATAATGGAAATACTGGCAGCTATAAGTGCCAGCCCGGTGATAATCACTGTAAATCCGCCTCCAGGAATAAAAGAACTTACGATACCTGCATAAAAATCGTACATGATGAAATGATTCAGTCCCAGCAATCCAAAAGGTATTGCAAATAGAAATCTTCCTATATTGGTTAAATTTTTCATACTGATGCTTTTTATTTGTTGTTTTTTCTGATTTTTAAAAGATTAAATAAAATATATAAAATAAAGCCCCATACAAGCAGAACAGAAAAAGTATAGGTCAGAATAACCCATATTGGTGCTTTTTCCCTGGTCGACCACCATGCTCGTGTCTCAATCAGGCTGGGTTTATCTGTTGGTACACCAATCTGCAGGGTCCGGATCACCTGAGCACCCGATAATTTTCCTTCAGAATCATTGACACGGGCAATCAATTCAATATTCCCCGCTGTATCACCAGGCAGATCAGTCGGAAAATCGATGAATGCAATTCCATTTTCCCCAGTTGTCTTTGATTCTCCCACCTGCATATAACCAAAATACCGTTTGACGAAAAGTATAACTTCTGCGCCTTGGAAAGGAAATTCGGTATTTTCTTTATTAAGTTCTGTAACCTGGATGACAATTTTTTTGTCAACTTTACGGTAATCCATCAACATTCTGACCTTTTTGCCGGCAAACCCGACCTGCGCCTTCGGCTCAGGTTGAATGTAGCCAGGATTGAAAGAACGGAGAAAAGTAATAACCGTCCATCGCTCTTCTTCTGAAAGGATGTTCCTGAACTCTGGCATGGGGACTTTACCGGTTGTTATACGGTAATAAATCTCTCCATCCTTTTGCTGTTGCAATTTGTCGGACGACAGGTCACCTGGTGGGGGAGTAAGCTTGGCCCAGTTGTTTTTGCCCGGAATCCCATGGCAGGATTGACAGTTTTTCATGTACAATACTTCGCCTTGCTTCTGCATTTCCGGGGTGAATTTCACAGGCGCGACCTTTCCTTTCTGATCCTCGGGAACTTCCCATACCTCACCGGAAACCCTGTTCCAGGAAAGGGAGGAAGTTATAATGACGAGCAAACATAGATTTCGGAATCGCATAGTTCAGAATTTGTAATGAATTATTCCATGTTGATGGGCCCTATCCCTTCTTCTTCCATTGTTTCAAAAAGCGGAATAACCGGGAAAAATTTCGATATCAGGGTGATGATAATCAAAACCAGTATCATCGGACCTATTGTAATCAGACTCTCAGTCAGTGTTGGTGTGTAAACTATAAAATCATGAGGAACATGCTGAATTGGTAAAAAAGGATGTTCCTGAGTTGGAACAACGATAATATATCGCTTAAACCAGGCCCCGATCAAGACTGCAACAGAGATCAGCAGGATGGGCAATGGTTTACGGAAACGCCTGAATAACATTAACACACAGGGAATTACCAGCCCTCCCAACTGAACTATCCAGAAAAAGAGGGCATGTTGCCCGGCCAGGAGCTCATGCAGATGTCCGGCATCAGCCCTTTTCAGCTTATAACCCGGGACTAGGAACTCGTTGATGTTGAAGTACAGGTAAACCAGAGAAACCAAAACCAGTACCTTGCCCATATTGTTAAAATGCAGATCAGTGATGTAATCCTTCAGATGATAGCTGTGCCTGAAAAAATACATGGCTATGATTACAGCTGCAGAACCGGCCACAAAAGCACCGGTAACGAAGTAGGGACCGAAAATGGTGCTGTCCCAGCCAGCTCTTGTCGTAACAGCAAATAACCAGGAAGTCACCGTATGTATCGATAGTGCAGCAGGTATCAGCAAAATGAGGAGGATACGTATAGAGCGGTGAATGATTTTATTCTGTCCGGGCTTGTTGTTCCAGTTCATCGATAAAAATCCATATACGGGTACCAGCCATCTCGGGAGACTGTTACCTCGTTTATGAATGATAGCCATGTCGGGTATAAGTGGCAGGTATAACAATAACAAGCTGAGGGTGAAATAGGTGATGACAACGGTCACGTCCCAGAAAATGGGGGATTGAAACCGGCCGTAAATAAATACGTATGCTAAACGCTCAGGTCTCCCCATGTCGGAAACAATCACCAGGCCTGCAATGGCAGCAAAAGCGACAGCAATGGTCTCAGCAATGCGGGTCAAGGGGGTAACCCATTTCATCCCGATCAGTCCCAGCACACCACTGATCAGCATTCCAATGAGACTGGTAGCTACAAAAAAAACAAAATTTGAAATGTAAAGACCCCAGGATACATAGTCACGGATCCCTGCTACGCCCAGCCCCAGTTTCAGCTGAATCGTATAAGCATAAAGACATATCAGCAGGGCAACAGTAAGAAATCCCATCCAGATCAGGAAACCTTTATTGATCCGGATATGACTTGTCAGATCATGGGAAATCTTGTCAAAGGTCAAGTGCTTATCGCTCATGTAAATTGATTATTAAATAATTTCTTCCTTTGGCTGCTCAAAAGGGAACAAACGGTTTTTCGGAGGCAGGTAGTAAACCCTGGGTTTGGTCCCCAATTCAGGCATGAGCTGGTATCCCCCATTGTCGCGCAGCAACTTGCTGAAACGTACCGTTTCCTTGGTGGTTCCGTTAGTCACGGCATCTTCATTCTCATCTCCGAAATAATAAACGCCGTTCGGACAGGCGGAAACACAATATGGAAGTTTACCCTCCCTGCAATGATCGGCACTGAATAAACATTTCGAGATGGTTCCAAGCTTCTGAGGAACATTCAATTCCACATTATAGGGCTGATCTTTGTATTTGTCAGCATCCTTTGGCTCCAGCCAGTTGAAGATTCTCGCACTGTAAGGACAGGCAGCCATACAGAAACGGCAACCAATGCATCGCTCATTATCGATCAACACAATACCGTCCTGGCGTTTATAGGTGGCGTCAACAGGGCAAACGGCAACACAAGGTGGATTATCGCAATGCTGGCAGTTTTTAGGCATATGGTAAGGAGCTGTATTTGGATTGTCCTGCATCTGAAGCGTATTCATGTGAAATTGTTCAGGTCGCAGTTCATGCGCATCCTGGCAGGCATGAATACACTGACGGGCATTGCGGCACTTCGATAAATCAATTACCATGACCCAGCGTTTACCTGGAATTCCTTCCCTGCCCTCCATCTCGTACTTTTCGGTGGGCGATTTTTCCAGGGCTTTGATCTCCAATGAATCCACAGATACCAGCTTATTATCCTGGGTCAAAAGGACTTTACTCTCTCCGCTGGCCTCTTTCTTGTCTTCGAAAATATGACCGGAATATAAAGCTGCTGCACCTGTGACAGCACCAACTCCAACCAGACCGAGGTTTTTTAAAAAGTCACGGCGGGTATTGGCCGGGTCTTTTTCTTTAGGTTTATTCTGATCATGTGCTTGATGTTCTTCCATAATTAAAATTGAAGCAATTTATATGCACAAATATAAATAATTATTTAAAAGGGAAAAATCATCGAAATCTTATACGCGAAATTATCACCGACATTATCCATTGAGTAGGGCCCCCACCGGTAAAAAGCACCGATACCAATGGTATAAACCCTCAGGTTGACAAGGTTGTTGATCAGCAGACCTGATTCATAATAGCCCAGGTTCATCTCCTTCAGGTCATTACTGATAAAACGGTATTTTTCCTTGTGTTCCAACCAGCCAAAACCTATATTCTGGGCAAGTGCAAATTCGGGATGAAACCATTTTTTTCCTTTGAAAAGCAGGTAACCGAAATCATGATAAAGGTTGAGAGAAACATAGGAGTTCGAAAGGAATTCATTCATACGCATCGTCGTAAACGTATTGGGCGCATATAAAGTGATCAGGCGGTAACTGGCAGGAGCATAGTAAAGATTACAGGCAGGAACAGGCTGATCCACATAGCCGGCATTCAACTGAAAAGAAAGCTTACCAAGGAATTTAATGTTAAACGTTTTCCTGATTTTCAGATCAAAGCGGTTATAGTCAAAATCTCCACCCAGAAAGTTCTTTAGTCCCCGTGTATACTGGAACCATACAATCGGGAATTTGCTGCCAAGTGAGATCTTATTATCCATGGTCTGAATGAACTTTTCCCCGTAGGCCCATTTAAATCCCGCACTTAATTCTGAAAAACGGAACTGATTTGAAAGCAAAACCACGCTTCCTTCATCCGTTGCAAGGTCATATGTACTGGTCTTCTTGAAATTGTCGGAAAACCCGACATTGAAGAGCATATATTTCAATGCTCTGAAATTCAGGGAGAAGCTGAAACTTTCAGTCCTGTCAAGCTTTTTAATCAATAAGGGATAAAAGTTACCGGAAAGAACGGATGAATAATCATTCGGATAACTTACTCCTCCTGATTCCAGGAGATCAAAAAAATACACGGCTTTGATACTTACGTCATGGCGCCGGTTAATGAGGAAACTAACATCCCCCCCATATTTTGAGGTTGAAACAGCAAAGGCATACTGGTAAAATCCCCCGATTTTAAACCATTTTGCAAGCCGGTCATTGGTGTGTATACCCGCTCCGAGCACCAATCCTTCATAGGTGTTGTAGTTTAAAAAACGGTTAAGGTCAATATCCATGGGACCCCAGGGAATTCTTCCGGTTAAAAGTGTCTGAAGGGTTTTGGCCATTCTGTCAAAATTGTTTGCCCTGCCCACACTGTCGAGCACTCTATAGGTTTGCCTGTCCTTGATGCTCAAACTGTCGACCCTGTATTGATTCCAGAAAGGCTCCGAACGGGATGTTGCAGCTTTGTCAACTTCCACATCGAGATGATTGAATTCCCGCCTGACCAGTTCCGGGTTAAGTACAATATCCTTGATGTAGCTTCGTCCACTTCCGACAGGTTTATATTTATTGACCCTCAGGTTGTTGAATACAACATCGGTATTGAGCTGAACAGGGAACCATTGTGTACTGTCAATCAATTCATACAACTGGTGAATCCGGATCATGAATCCCCCTGTATTGGGGAAGGGCTCAGCCGAAACATTTTGTATCCCCCACAGATGTGAATTAATGGCAATCACACCCTTCATCCCGTCAAAATTTGTTCCTTTCCTGGGACGGAAAGATATGATAAATACCGTATCCTTACCCTGGAATGTGGTATCTTCAATCTTAAAGAAATATTTGCCGAGGCTCCCTGATCCGATAGGATTTACATATTCTTTCTGGAAAATAGTGATATAAGGTTTATAAAATGAGAACGATTGAATTTGGGTAGCCAGGAATACCAGGATGGGATCCTTGAATCCCGCCATCTTCGTGGCTATGACCTGGTTGTAGTTCTTGTCTGGGGCCATGAACTTGCGTTTCGTCACGTTTTCCATCAGGAACAAGTATTGCTTGCTGATTAATTTTTCGATAAAACGCAGGGAAGAATCCTTAACTGTAGAATTCATCTTCAAAGAATCCGGCTTGATTGTAAAGCCCATGTCCATTTCCTGAAAATTCCCCAGCATGGAAGTATCCACCAGGGCTGAAAAATCATTCTTCAACGTGGTATCCATATCCAGTGTAAATACGGTTTTATCGTAAGCCGTATAGGAAAAAGTCCCGACTTTCTCAGGGTCATTGTTTTCGCGGTTAGCCATGGCATTACGAATAATGCGGTGAGCTGGATTGATACCGGGCAGGATTTCTACCTCCGATAGGTCAATTTCCTTGGGAGCCATCTGGATCACCAGGTTATTCGTCTTCATGCCGACCTGGTAATTGATCAATTCATAACCTACATAAGAAAATCGAAGGGAAACAATGGCCATGGATGATCGCATTGAAAATTTTCCATCGATATCAGTCGTCCCGCCCAGGTCGCCATGATTAATGATGATATTGACAAATGGTAGCGGTTCCTTTGTCTTTGAATCAATGACCATGCCCGAAATACGGAACATTTCCTGTCCGTGACATTTCCAGGAAACCAACAACAGGAACATGAGGAAAAGTGTGGTATTTCGCTTCATACGGGAAACAATTTTGTTAAATTAATTCATTAAGTACAGTCAAAAATACATATTTGTGATTCCTGTATATTTTTAAGGTAGCTTTTAATAAACTTGCCCTAACTCCCCGCTTTGCACGGCTGCAAGCCAGTTAGGCCGCGTTAATTTTATATTTCTTTATAGATTTGAATTCTTCAATCTTCGCTGTCAACGCTTCTTCTATGTCATAATCGTCTTGAAGTCCTAACCAGAATTTTGCTGAGTTACCAAAAAAATTACTTAGTCTTAAAGCAGTATCTGCCGTGATTCTTCTCCTTCCTTTTATGATTTCACTTATCCTGGTTTGGGGAATCTTAATCTCGATTGATAACCGGTATGCGGTTATATTCATTGGAACTAAAAATTCTTCCAATAATACTTCTCCTGGATGTATGTTTTGAAGATTTTCCATATTGCTTTTATTTATGATAGTCATTTATTTCAACTTCCAATGAATGCCCATTATACCATTTAAAGATTATTCGCCATTGATCATTAATTCTAATACTATAGTAATCCTTAAGATCTCCTGCAAGTTTCTCAAATCTGTTTGATGGAGGTATCTTTAGATCAGTTGTTGAAAAAGAATTGTTCAACATTCTAAGTTTTTTTCTCCCAATATTCTGAATCTCAAATGGAAGGTTCGCTGATCGAATTCCATCCCAAATTTTCTCTGTTTCCTTTGATCTAAAAGACTTGATCATACTACCGGTTTACAATACTAACGCCAAAGATAAGTATGTTTAACGTGAAATGAAAGTTTTGTTAATAAATTTTATGCGGCCTAACGTGCGGCCGCTCAAGGTAGACCCTTCGAAACGCGCTGTTAATGCTGGTTTTGTTGCGATTTAGCGGCATGTTATGCGGTGTGTTTTATTCAAGATCAAATATTATTTTCAGGTTTTCCTTGATTGACTTTCCCAACTCGGCTGGAATATTTCCAACTTTTCTTATCAATCTTTGATTATCAATTGCCCTGACTTGATCAATCATGATATCACAACCCTCTTCAAGCCCGCAACAACCCTTCTTTAAATGAATTCTTAAAATTTCGATTTCTTTTCGAATATTTGTTGTTATTGGGCAAATTATTGAGGATGGGTGGTGCTTGTTTAAAAGGTCTGTTTGGATAATAATGACCGGTCTTACTTTCCCTGGCTCAGTCCCAATGGTTGGATTAAGATCTGCAATCCAAATTTCAAACTGCTTAGCCTTCATAGTCAATCATTTCAAATTCATGAAGAACATGCAATGAATTATCCGCTACAAGTTTTGATTCCTTTTCAAGTTTGGAAGCTAATAGCTTCCTCTTTTGAACCTTGTTGTAATAATCCAGGGCATCATTGATATACCTGTTTCTTGATTTCTTGATATGACTGATAACTTGTTCTGTCTCAGTGAAGACAGAATCATCCAATTTTAAAGAGAGTGTTTTCATAATATTCCTTTGTTTGATATTACAAAGGTATATACTATTATGGGATACTCCAAATTATTTTTAACATACTGCATGACGTGTGGCCTGTAAAACCATGTGCCGTAATACATTATGATCAGATAATTTCACTTTACAGCATTGGTTTTACAGGCTTGTCATGCCCAGAAGTAATTTTATAGAGGGTTTTGTTTTTATCTCCAATTCGAAAAAAGAGATTTAATTCCACTCCTTTTTTAAGATCCCTACTTGCGGTTGCACTTGAAAGATTTTTAAATACACTCATGTAATCTTTTCTGGAAAATTCTGACTTACCTATTGAAATGAAATATTCAATTCTTTCAATGTCCGACACCAGTTTATTGGTCTGATTCAACAGCTCACCTAATGAACTGTCAATAATATTTAGCATGTATTCAATAAATTCCGTAGAATCTCCTTTTTTGTCACAATTTGAAAGAACTTCATAATATTCTTTCTGTATATGACTTATTAAGGTTTCAAATGGCAGATATTCAAAAACCGGATATTCATTCATTAAAATTACCGTTTGCCAAAGTCTTCCCATCCTTCCGTTTCCATCAAGAAATGGATGAATGAATTCAGTCTCGCAATGAAACACACAACTTTTTATTAATGTCATTTCATCCTTCTTTTCAGATATGTAAAAAGATCCATCATTAGCGAAGGTACATTGCCTGGGGGTGGGGCAATATGAGCTACCCTGGTATCTTGAAAGATTCCTACATTCTGATTTCTGAATTTTCCAGGCTTTTCGATTAAACCATCCAATAACAGCTTGTGAGCAGATAAAAATGATTTTGATGAAAATGGATCAAACAAAGCAAGCTGGTCGTAAACTTTTATTGCATTTAGAATCTCTTTAATATCTTTTTGGGGACCAATAACCAGCTTATTTTCAATTAGGGCAGTTATTTGTTCTTGAGTAAGTGTGTTCCCTTCAAGTTTCAATGAGGAATGAATGGTTTTGATCTTATTCTGTTTTCTAAGCTGGGGCGACGGTTTCTCTAAAAATATGATTTTATTGCACCGATTTTCTCGGAAATTGAAGCAATCCTGGTTAGGATTGTATGTGTTATTTGGTAGGGTGGTTTCATTGATACTATCATTTGATACTATCAAAGGTATTAAATTTGAATTAATGGACCAACTCTTTCATACCGCGTGTTGGCATTTCGTTGTTTATCTGCTATTTAAATTTAGGTGTTATGTCTAAAACATCCTGTTCTTTCTTCTCATCAAATGTGATATGAACAATTTCATCGCCTATTTTCGATAAATCAAACGCCTTGACGTTCACACTCCTTACTCTTCTATTGTGCTGGGTGTGGAAATTCAAAGTCATGTCGCTCAAATTCCATGCGGTGGTCCATATTGTGGAGCTTCTCATGACATCCGTATTATTTCCTGCTCCCGAACCCTCAGCTCCATCAGGCCCTAAGGGTAGCTGGTTTACTTAATTCAGCTCGACAATACTTACCTGCGAGAGTCTAAGCCCTCACTTTTCCTTATCGTTCACCACAAAGGGAGTTTCCGCCCAATGCAGCATAAGGTGGTTTGCAGACTACTCCTGACAGTCGTCTGCAGAAGTCCATTCCTCATTTCCTTTTGGTAAGGCCGGCCAGTCGGTTCGCTTGACCTCCGCACACTTACACAATTTTCAAAGAGCCTTCCATCATTTGTACAGCATTTATTCCTTGTTTAAGGGAATATGTCAAGGCACACTGTTCGGCCGCTAAACGCATCAAAGGTAAAATCTCAGAAAAGTACGAATAACGCTGGTTTTGTTGCGATTTAGCGGCATGTTACCAACCGTAAATTGTTAATCCACAAAGGTTTCTTTCATAATTAACTTGACTTTTTTAATTTCCTTAGTTTCCAGTTCCCCGATAATTTTTATAATCCTTGTCAAATCAATTGTTCGAATTTGATCAATCGCAATCCAATTATCATTCCCTTCGAATACAAATTTAACTCTCGTCATATAATCCTTAGACTTCAATGTAATAGGCGCAATAGTAATTGTTCTCAAATGTTTATTCATCTCATTGGGTGAGATTACTACACATGGTCTTGTTTTTCTTATCTCACTTCCAACTGTGGGATCGAGATTGACGATAATAATCTGATATTGTTTTATTTCCATTCCTCAAGATTTTCGTCGTTAAAGATGTCATCTATCAAAAGTCTATCATCCCCGTTTTTATGCATCTCTTGAAATGATTTTTCCCAACCTTGTCTTGGCCTTGAGATAGGTTTTAGAATAATTCTACCTTTTTCTAGAATCAATTCGACTTTATCTCTGATGTCATATTTCTCTAATAGATTTTTTGTCAATCTGATTCCTTTAGAATTTCCGATGTCGATCACTGATATTTGCATAAGCTTCGTTTTTATAATCACATTGTAATTACAAAAGTACACATTATTTTAATCGATCTTACATTCTGGATTTTATTTTTATGGTTGGTAACGTTTCGCATATTTGCTGTGTTTGGGAGTTTGAAACTATTGTCTTGTCCCTCGTCATAAACCTACCTAAAAGCGTTGAGCTTACCAAACTCCCATCAACCCAAATACAATAGATACGCTGTTATGCGCAGTTAATTTTTTTAGTAATTATTGTAATTGTTTTCGGTTCTTCTATGATTTCTTCTATCGTAAATCCTGTCAGTTTCAAAAAAAGTAATATCTCGTCTTTTGTAAACGCTCTCAATGTCGTTAAGTCATCAAACTCGGATGTCTTGTAACCGTCGTCAATAATATATTTTGCAAACCAATCATATGTCCATCCAGTTGTCAAGTTCATTTTAAGTTTGCTAATTCTTTTTATTTTCTTATTCCCGTGTTCAATGTTTTGTTCAAAATCATCAAAATTGTCGAAGATTCCATTTGCTTCAAATACTCCAAATACAAATAACCCATTGTCTACAAGAGACTCATGAATACCTTTTAAAGTGTCAATTATTCCTTTGTTATCTGTCACATATGAGATTGAGCGTCCAGTTATCATAACTGAGTCAAACTGCTTATGGAATGATAAGTTTCGCATGTCGCATTGTATGAACTTATCTGTCTTGACCTCCAAACGAGCAATCTCTAACATTTCATTAAATAAATCTAAACCAAGATAGTCGTATCCATTACTAACAAAACGTCTTGCAAGCATTCCTGATCCGCAACCTATTTCAAGAATTTTGTTGCAATTATATTTTTTTAGAATTGTATCATAAAATTCAAATTCTTTATCGTAATCAAAAACATGCTGATACATCTCATGATAAATATTTGCTAATGTCGAGTAAAGCTGTGTCATATTCGTGCTAGTTTAATTGCGCATAACGCTTTGCAGATAAGGCTTGTGCGAAATTATTTTGGGATCGCCCAGGCGATCCCGGTACTGCCGAGCATGAGCCTTATTTGCTTGTTATGAGCCGTAATTGTTTGTTTTGAATAATTTAACCAAGATTTATTTTTAAATGAGGTAATTCAATTTGCAATTTTACCTTAGCTTGAAGTGCATTAAAAACTCTCATCAATGTGTCAATAGTAACATTACTCGCATTACTTTCAATTCTTGATATTTGAGCTTTCTGCACTCCAATGAGTTTTCCCAATTCATCTTGCGTTAAATTTCTTTCCTGACGTGTTTGTTTGATGGCTTTTCCAATTAGGTCCATTTGTAATTCATATTCAAATCTATCACGTTCCGGAGTACCAATTATTCCAATCAGTTTATCCTGAACCTCATCTATAGTGTGTGTTTTCATTTCTTTTTTGTTTTAGATTTTTCTTTATCCGTAAAATATATTGTTCTGAGTTGCTTGGCTTTTAGAATCTCATTTTCCGGGACTTTACTGCGTTTTTTAATTATTCCATGCGTTGAAACTACCAATGTTTCATCCGAATCTGTTTTATCCCAAAATGCCAGTAAACGGTAATGTAAGCCTTGATAAAGTGTTCTGAATTCCCAAATTTCATCAATAAGTTTTTTGAATAGCGTTGGATCTTGCTCTATTTGCGCCTTGCGAATGTTGAACAAAATTTTTTCTGAGTGCTTTTTATCAAGATCGCTGAGAAATTCAAAAGCATCTTCTAGAAAAATGATATTGAAAAATTTGTCCATTCTTTTATAAATTTCATGCAAAGATAAGGAAAAAGTTTCGTTATATGTAAACCATTGCTGTTTTTTTTATGGCTCATAACGTTTTGCAGCTATGCCCAGTAGCCGTATTGCGGGCTTCGTCTCTGTCACCCGGGAAAAACTTTATGCGGGGTACCTCCGTTTCAAGTGGCTCATTCATAAGCTATTGAGCGTAGGTGCTGTTAGCCACTGCATTTCATAATACTTTACACATTGCATTAAATTCAAAATTTTCTTTTCCTATTTGGAAATCGTGATTACCAATAGCTTCGAATCCATTTTTTCTATAAAAATTTATAGCTCGTTCATTACTGTCAAGAACAGACAGCCATATTTTCTCAAACCCCAATTCCTTTGCTTTTTCCAAGAGTAGATTCTGTAATTCAAATCCGATTTTCATAGATAAAAAGTCTTTTAGGACATATATTTTTTGAAGCTGGCATACGTTTTCCGAGCTAATAAATTTCGATTTTGAATTCAGTTTTAGCTTCGCATACCCTACGGGTAATCGGTTTACAAAAGCAATCCAAAAGACATTGTCAGCTTTCTTAATGCCATTTTCTATTTTTTCAACAGAAAATGTTGAATCATAATAATTCAATAAATCTTGATTGTCACGATATAGATGTCCGAATGTTTCGGTAAATGTTACTCTTGCAAGAAGTGCAATAAATTGAGCATCTTGTTTATTCGCTAACCTGATTTCAATTTTGGTCATAATAGGTATTAATATAGTGGCTAACGCTCTGCCTGTAAAACCAATTGCCGTCATAACCTTTGCGAAGCAGAAAACCTCTATCCGCATTGGTTTTACAGGCTTGTTAGCGGCTGGCATTCATTTATTCTTTTATTATATTATTTTATTTAACTCTATTTCATAATCAAACTGCAAATCCGCATGTAAAGAATTTATGGTTTTTTTGATCGCTTCTATTTGACGTTTGTAAATATTATTAAGAACTATATTTTCTTCCATGGATGGGCTCAATTTTTTAAGTTCGCAACAAAAACAAAGCAATAATTCTACCTCTGTTTCCTTTTTCTTTGAATATTGGATATACTTCCTAATAGCACGTAATATTTTACGTACACTCTTTTTGATAAAATAATAATTACGTTTGTTTACCTGCTCAAATAGTTGCTCAATTTCTCTTTTTACACTTTCTACATAAGCCGGTTCATTGGATGCTTCATACAAAAGGTAAGTTAATAATTCTTTATTTTCCTTTTTGAATTTTGATAAATGTAAACAAAGTTCCAACAGTTCACCTTGTGAACGACTACTTAATTCTAGTTTGAGTTCTCTAACAGAGGCTGCTTTCACAGATGAAATCTTAATATTGTTGCATCATTTCTTTCTGCTGGCCGCTAACGTTTAGCCTGTAAAACCATGTGCCGTACCAACCTAAACTAAACAGTAAACCCTTATCACCATTGGGTTTACAGGCTTGTTAGCAGCGGATAATTATTCTCTATATTCACATTTGATTTTACCAGTAGTTATTGACTTCCTACTCTTAAGAATAAATATTCTTTCCTCAGAATAACCATATTGATTGAATTTTTTCAATGAATCAGGGCATTTTGGGAAAGTATCAAAGATTTCACGAGTTTGAGGGAATGGATATGCATAAAATAAACTGTCTGATTTCAAACTAAGAGGGTTTTTATATTGAGATGAATAAATGAAACAGTGGTCCGTTAAATCAAATATCATTAAATTCCTAATAATTCCGGTACCCTCATCAAGAAACAGATAATTCTTGTAAATTCCATAAAAATATATTGGACCTGCCTGAATAGAGATCAGAGTATCTTGCTCCTTATAATAAATAATTGTAATTTTTTCTCCTCCACTTTTATTGGCTTTAATAATCACATTATAGTCTGGATATTCAAGTCTTTTTACATTGAATCCAATTTCTCTTGTAATAAAATTATCTGTACCCGGAAAAGTATGATATTGAGAAACTTGTTGCGAAACACAGGTAAGCGTTGACAAGGTAATCAGAATGCAGATTAGTGTTTTCATAATATTATTCGCTGCTGGCATGTTGGCGGTAGTTTATTTATTACTTCTCTCTTCATCCTCACTTTCACCAACCTCACTTTCTTCATCCACACTTTCCTCATCCCTATTTTCAAATTCCACTTCAATTCCCCCCGTCCATTCAGAAATGAAATTATAAATCAGACAAGTTATTGCTGTAATAATAAATCCCATTACTCCATACAAAATTGGGAGAAGAAAGAAGAAAAGGCCTCCTCCAAATCCGTATCCCAAAATTTTGTTTCCTGGCAAAAATCTAAAAATCAAACTAAAGAGTATCATTAAAAGTAATGAGGCAACGAACAGAGTAATTGCCACTACTTTAGATGTTTGATAGACTCCAAATCTCTTAACTCTTTTCATAATAATACGGTTTGATTTATAAGTGTGATAATAATAGATCTAAAATCGAAGTTGGTTTTCATGTTTCTATTCTAATAAATTACCGCCAACGGTGGGCTAGCAACCGCAGTGCGGATTTAGCAGTTGTTTTATACTAGTTTCGTTTCCACTTCAAGTAGCCCCAGCACCTTTCTAAACCACGATTACCGCATTGCTTGGCTGCTGGCTTGTTGGCGGTCGTTGTTCTATTATTGCCGCTTTTCATCAACCATTTTCCTCGTAGTAATATGAGTAATCTATCCCTTTCATAAACATTTCTCTGTCGTTAATTTTAGATGTTAGTGCCTTTTCTAAAAGTGATTTAAGTACCTTACTTTTTGTTGGACTCAACATCATTGCATTCATATAATCTTGTTTGCTTATTTTACTCCAATCAACGCATTTTTTGATGCGTTTTTTAAGCATCAAATCCAACCATACTCTAGCGCTTCTACCATTTCCTTCCATAAAAGGGTGAGCAATATTCATTTCTACATATTTGTTTATGATTTCATCAAATGTAGTATCGGGCATTGCTTCTATTTGTTTTAATGTATCGCCCAAAAAACGTGAAACGGCAAATTGAAAACCGCCTTTTGAAATATTCTTTTGTCTGATTTGCCCTGCAAAATCATACAATCCGCCAAATAAATATGCATGTATTTGTTGCAAACCTTTAGTTGTGCCCACTTCAATGCTGTTAATAAAGGAACTTTCAAACAATGCATATGCCTTTGTTTTACTTTTTCCGTCTATGCTTTCAGCACTGAATGTGAACCATTCAATAAAACGGTTTGCCTTTTTGCTAGGAAACACTTTACCCAATGCAATGATACCTGCGTAATCCAACATATCAGTTAAACGACTTTTGCCATCCGGTGCAAGTATTTTCAACTGGGTAGTAGCACTAACCACTTGACTGCCTTCCTTCTTTAACTTAGCTTTTAGGTATTTCCAATAGTTACGAGTTTTGGAATAATCCTTTTGGTCGGTAAGGACGGCAACAATATCCAACACAGAAAACCACCATTTGACATTTTCTTCGTCCCAAATAGCACGCACTTCGCGGTCTTCGAAAAAACGTATAGATATTTTCGTTTTACTCATGTTTAAAATACTGACTATTTTAACTCTTTATAAACCAGCTCCCGAAGTTATAGTATTTTTTAGTTGTTGATGTTTACATTATCCCGCTACAATGACCGCCAACGGCCTGCCGACAGCCGCAGTGCGGGTTTTACTTGTTGTTTCTTTTCTTAACCTCCATCGTTGGCAGGTTTAAGGAATGCCCGCCTCAGGAAACCGCCCGCATTGCATGGCTGACGGCTCGTTATGGCGCGTTTTTATTCTTTTTTTGCCTTTGTAACCCATACCCATGTATAACTAGTCCCCATAGTAGTGCAAATTCCTAATTCATTATTTTTAGGTTCAGGTTTTCTTAAATCAAGTAATATCTTGAGTCCATTAATTTTCAACTCCTCAGGTAAATTGTTTGCAATAAATATATTGGTGCCTTTTGAATTACCAACAATCCATTCTATTTTATCCTGTCCTTCAGTGATTTTAATTTGAAAGATACCGCAATCCGGATTTATCCCCATTACTTCGGCTTTAAATGGATATTCTGTTGGATTATTCTCTTTTTTACAAGAGTAGTAACTTATTAATCCTAGAAAGAATACATAAATAATAATCTTTATTTTCATAATTTCTTTTTGTGTTAAGGGTGATTCCTTTGATGTTTGGTTGTATCTGTTTCTTAAAATGCGCCATAACGTTTGCCGCTAAACCCAGACAGGGAGTTAAAAACCGTTTCCCTGTCCCCCGTTAACGGTTACGCTAAGGTAGGAAAAACTTTCTTATCTGCAAATCAAGCCCTGATTGGGTTTAGCGGCTGTTACCTGCTGGCATTTTTTCATTTCTTTAACTCATAATTAGTACTTCTTCCTCCAGCAGATTCCTTTTGCAGAATATTTTTGTCTATCAAATCGTTAATGTCACGTATCGCGGTATCTTTTGAACATTTTGCAATCTTTGCCCATTTAGATGAAGTCAACTTTCCATCAATTCCATCTAATAACTTATTTAGCAGTTTCTTTTGTCTCTCGTTTATCAATATTTTGGAATGCTTTGTCCAAAAATCAGCTTTAAATAAAACTTTGACTAATACGGAGTCAGATGATTTTAAAGAATTTATCAAACAGTTTAAAAACCATTTAATCCATTTGGTTATATCAAGATTTCCTTTTTGTATTTTTTCGAGTATTTCATAATATTCTTTTCTTTCTAATCGTATTTGAGCCGACATACTATAAAAACGTTGATTACTTTTATCTGATCGTGCAAGAAGCATATCAGTCAAAGCCCTTGTTATCCTTCCATTACCATCTTCGAAAGGATGTATTGTAACAAACCAAAGATGAGCTATAGCTGCCTTTAATACTAAATCCGTTTTTTCATAATTATTGAACCAATCCAAAAAAAGGTTCATCTCCTTTTCAACCAATGAAGAATCTGGTGCTTGAAAATGCACCTTTTCTTTTCCCATAACACCTGATACAACTTGCATTGGTCCAGTTGAATCCCTTCTCCAATCAGCTACGGTTATTTTGTACATTCCACTTCGACCAGTTGGAAATAGTGCTGCATGCCAATCAAAAAGTCTTTCAGCAGTTAATGGCTTAAAGCAATTTTGTGTAGCATCAAGCATCATTTCAACCACACCATCAACATTTCTATCAGATTCAACTGAACCCGCGATTTTCATTCCTAATCTTCTCGCGATGGATGAGCGAACTTGGTCAGGATTTAGGAATTCTCCTTCAATTTCTGAAGACTTTAATACGTCAAGTGTTAATGTGTCAAGTAAGGCTTCACTTCTCAGGTTGAATCCTAAAGACTCCATTTTTCCAATGAGTCTTCCTTGCAGATTTCTAGCTTCACTCAATAAGCTAACAATTTGTTCGCTATTCCAATGAAAATTCGGCCAATCGTTTTGTTGATGTATAAAAGTCTTCATTCGTTGCATATTTTGCAACGAAAATACATATTATTCGTCGCAATTTAAAATTATTCGTTGTATTTTTTGCATCAAATAAGCTATTTATTCGTTGCACGGGCACTTCTTCATGCTTGCAGGTAACGGATGGCCGCCAGCCGCTGGTACGGGTTTTACTTGTTGTTTCTTATCCTATCCGTTGTCACTTCGTAAACTTGTTCAATGCCAGCTCCCGTATCCCACCCGTATCGCGGCTAGGCGGCTTGTTACCATGCGTTAATTATTTTTATTTATCAAGTTAACAATCACCTTAGTCATCGTATCCTTTTCCTCGGGTTTACTGACAGCAATCATTAATGTTAAAGCAACCAAGGTGTTGTCTGCAATTCGCTTATTCCCAACTTCATCATATAATATTCTGTTACGCTCGAGGAAATACAAAAACAAGAATGCTGCGATCCGTTTGTTCCCATCTGTAAATGAGTGGTTCTTGGTTATGAAATACAGCAAATTCGCAGCTTTCTCCTCAATGCTAGGGTACAGGTCAATCCCATCAAAGGTTTGATAAATGGTTGATATGGAGCTCTTAAATGAATCATCCTTTTCATGCCCAAACAGTTCACTATTTCCGTGAAATCTCTTTGCAAGCTTAATTTGGGCTATTGCTTCTTCATAACTCTGTTGATATATCTCCTTGCCGGAGGTGTTTTTTACTTCCAGGCTTTGGTAGTCGTATTGATCTAATATATCTAAGGCATATGCATATTGCGTGATTATTCTCAGCAGGCCAATACTCTCGTCATCCGTCAGCTCCTTATGCTTTAACGAGTCTCCTAATATCTTTACTGTCGTTTGAAGCTCCTTTAATTGATTATTCTGTTGAACTAATCGCTTATTATCAAGGCTGAACCCTTTTAATAAATACTCCTTAATTATCTTGCTTGCCCAGATTCTAAATTGAATACCACGCCGTGAATTTACTCGGTACCCAATAGAAATTATTGCGTCTAGGTTATAGAATTTTAATTTTCGCTTTACTTTTCTCTTACCTTCTTGTTGAACTACCGAGGATTCCTCGGTAGTTGTAAGCTCCTCAAGTTCACCTGATTGATATATATTCTTAATATGAAGTCCAATTGTATCTGAGTCCTTATCAAACAACAGGGCCATCTGCTTCTGGGTCAACCAAACAGTTTCATTATCAAACTTTACATCAATCTTTGTTTGACCATCGTCTGTTTGGTATATTTTAATCTCCGAATCTGCCATTATGCAATTTTTAACAAATCTATTAAATCCAGAAGATCTGAGGTCTTTGATTACAATGTTTCTCGTTAATTAATGCATGGTAACGGGCGGCGGTATGTCCAGTAAGGGATTGCGGGCGATTTCCTGTCAAGTTACACGAAAAGTTGAAGCGGGCTACAACCCTTCGCATACCACTGAAACCCTTATTGGCAATACCGCTTGTTGTGCGGTCGTTATTTTTTAATTTATTTTTACCACTACATTTCCTTTTTTGTGTCCTTGTTCGATATATCTGTGAGCTTCTGGTAATTGTTCCAATGAAAAAATTCTATCTGTAAACGATTTCATTTTTCTGTCTTGTATGATTTCTTTGAGGAAATTTAAATCTTCATTACGTGACTTTGGTGTTCCGTTATCAACCGATATATATTGCCCGTTCGGAGTAAGTGCTTTTTCACATTGTAATTTCAAGCTTTTCCTATTGCCTTTTTGAAATGGAGTAGCATCAAAGATAAAATCATATTTCTCTCCATTTTTTGGATATTCCTCTTTTGTATAATCTATAACCTTATCTGCACCTAAAGCCTTAACCATATCTATATTCTTGGTACTACATACGCCTGTTACTTCTGCTCCAAAATATTTAGCTAACTGTACTGTAAATGTCCCTGTTCCTCCGGATGCTCCAATGATAAGTACTTTTTGTCCGTTCTGGATATTCCCTTTTTTTATAAAATGTAATGCTAAAAGACCTCTACTGGGAACAGCCGCGGCTTCCTCATATGTCATGTTGGACGGTTTTATCGACATTATACAATCTTTCGGGAAACACAGCCCATCTTCAGGTAAACAATTGTATTCAGCATAAGCACCAAAACTTTTTCCAGCAAATGCAAAAATCTGGTCTCCCTTCTTAAATTTTTTAACATCTTTACCTAAGTCCTCTATTTCTCCAGCTAAATCAAATCCCAAAATAGGATTCCTTGGTCGTAGAAAACCAACATATAAGCGCATGGGAATCCACAGCCAGAAACTTACTTTGCCGCTCCGGACGTAACAATCTGATATGGTTGGAGCCGTTGCATAAACCTTAACTAGGACTTCGTTGTCCTTGGGAATAGGTTTACTCACTTCTTTAAGTTGAAGAACTTCGGGATCTCCGTATTTAGTACAGATAATTGCTTTCATTTTTTTCTATTAATTAATTTTTAAGTTTGCTTGCTGTCATGTTGGGGTCCTGTTTTATAATGACGCACAACGTTTGGCCGCTAAACGCAGCAATGGCAGCACTTTTGAAAAGTGATAATATATTGGCATTATTGCGGTTAGTGGTTCGTTAGCGGGCGTTTGTTTTTATAAATTCTTTAAAATTATCCTTGAGTAAAATGTCTTTGATTCCCAATTTTCATAATGCCTGTAATCTTATTTATTTCTATTACCACCTGCTTTGTTACTTAATTTTTTTGTTGTATCGAAATAAAATCCCAAATTAATTGAAATTGAGAGTGCTCTCCAAGAAGAAGTATATACTGTATTATTTGTAAATGAAAGTATATCACCCCTGACACCAGTTTCAATAAAACCAATCACATTGCCTAATTTGATATTTTGATATCCTATCGATACTGAGGCAAAAAAAGTTACTGGATAGAAAATAAAATTATAATCCTTTCCATTAAATTCAGATATGTTTCCAGAACGTGAGGTTGCAGTTCCCTTGCCATATGCTGTCACTGTTCTTGGACCAATCCCTATAGTTGAAAAGAGTGATCTGCTCTTTAGAAAATTCAACTGCAATTGCGGAATAAGATTAATACTATGAAAAAGGTATTGAGCATCAATCTTCTTGGTGCTATTACTATTCTCATCAGGATCCATATCAATAGTTGCATCAGTCGTTAATAGTGAATAATAAAGATCAAGTCTGAACGATGCAATTTTCTTTGTACCGGTTTTTAGCGATACTCCACTTTGAAAGCCTAAACCGGGCTCTCCTTTTGAAGAAGTCCATCCAACTTTATAAAATGAATAATTTGGGCCAATAAAAAAGCCGACACTTGTTTGTGCCTGAATATTAGAAATGAGAACCATAAGAAGTAGCAAACAAATGAGTAGAAATGGCTTTTGCATATTTTCAATTTTATTACTCTCAGAAAATGCCCGCTAACGGGTGGCCGGTAGCCGCAGTGCGGGTTTTACTTGTTCTTATCTTTGCTTACCTTTATCATTTATAGGTTTGGTTAATCCCAACCTCCGGAAACCGCCCGCATTGCTCGGCTGCCGGCTTGTTATGGGCAGGTTAAATTTAATGTCTTTGAAACCATTTTATTGCTCTATTTTTAGAGGGGTCTGTTGGTAAATACCTGATTTTGATCGAATCTCCAACGCTTAAATAGTCATCATCTATTGATCCTTCATATTTTATTTTTCCAACTATAAAGTAGTATGTACATCTTCTAATTCCTTTTCCCCCAACCTTTCTCGTATCATCAATAACTCCAATTATATTTTTTCCGTTTTTTCCAATTGAATCACTCTCCATTGTCTTAACAGCAACATGCCATATGAAATACAGGGCAATTAGAATCATTGCAACATGAAGAAAATGGATTTTTCTTGACAAAAGAATAAGATTACCTCCATCAATACCGAATTTTTTCTTCAAATCAGTATCCATTTATACCATGTTTTTTAATATCAGAACAGCCAATATTTTCTGCTATTCTTTCAAGTACCTATTTAATCAACTTGCCCATAACGTTTAGGCGCTAGGCCTCGCGCAAGGCAAAAAGGATTGTAAAGCAATCCTCCGGTTTCGTGCGTGAGGCTTAGCGCCGTGTTATGGGCAGTTTTACTCATTTTATTATTATTTCAATTCTACTATAGGAAAGATCATCTTTTAACCATTGTTGTCCGTAAGAGTAAAGTAGCAAGATTCTGCCGGGTTTTAACCCTTGATATTGGATTGTACTAATATACCTTCCTCCTTTGGGAAAATCCCCATTCCTTAATTTATATGATTTATATTTTATAGAGACCACGGAAGAATCATAATTACAATTAAAATTCCATAAAAATCCAGAACCAGGACTATTAAAAAATTGAAGATCTAAAGTATCATGAACAGTTAGACTTTTAGATATTTCGGTATTTGGTAAAATAATATCTTGAGACCTGGAATAGAGTCCAATGAGGATAAGAGATACGCCAATAATGATAATTTTCCACATTAGCTTTGATCTTCTAATTGCCCATAACGCGTGGCCTGTAGACACTGCAAACAGTAAATGTCAATTCAAAGACAATCGGCTGGCATTGTAGTGTTTACAGGCATGTTAGGCACTGAAATTATTTAATTCTGTCCCATGGATTGTCCTTACTTTCAACTATTAATCCCTTCATTCTACTATACGTCATCTTAACTGTTACGACCACGGTATCTTGTATACTTTGTTCATTGTTTATGGGTAACAAATCTAGAGATTCGTATGTATAAACAAATTTGGAAACACACTGGTTGTTAGAGAACATAGCAAATTCAGAATTCTCATATGTGAGACTAAGTCCATCGTGTAATTCTCTGTAATTCAGTAATAGAGTTGGCTCCTGTGTACTGTCAATGGGATTATAACAATATAACCTGAGAAACCGATAGTAATTTACATTTATAGTGTCCGTACACAATAATAAAAAGCAATCCAATTTCACTGAATCGATCACAATTGGAAAAGGGTAGAATTTCGTTCGTCCTAAAACTTCATTAATGTATTTTTCCCTTTTTTGATTATAGTTTTTCCCGATGGTATCTAATGGATAACCAAATACCATAAATTGAAAATCATCCCAGCCGGATACATTATCAAAATTTCGAGTGAAAAATTCAGACTTTGATTTGTTAAGTTCTGTATGTTCTTGAAATCTATTATAATAGAGCTGCTTTGCTGTGTATTTTAATATAACACCATCATCGCTGCTTCTAAGATTAAAAGCAATGAAAAAAACGTAAAATGTTAAAACAGCTCTTTTCATAATTATAGTGCCTAACGCTCCGCCTTAAGTTTGCACTTTCAATAAACTGTTCTAATTTTCCGATAAGGAAGCGGGTGACCTTGAACGCTCCATAGAGACAAAGATCTCGTGCCGGCATTAGTCCTGCTTCCGTTACCGGTCTTGCAAGAACTTCTTGGAATGATAAGCTCTCAGGCCTATTTAAGGTGATAGTTCCGCAAGATTTTTGTTTAACAGTTCAATATCAAAGTTATGAAGAATTATTTGAATTCAATCGGTATCGATGTGTCAAAAAAGTATTTTGATGCAGTTACTCACTTTTCAGGTGAGCACGAACGGTTCTTGAACGACAAAAAGGGCTTCTCGGATTTCGCCAAATGGATGAAGAAACTGGGCTGCAGTCCTGACAACGTACTTATCTGTTTTGAGAATACAGGGTATTATTCTCTTCAATTATCGTTTTTCCTGCACGGGAAAGGGTTCGATTACGTCCAGGAGCATGCCTTACAGATAAAGCGTTCCATTGGCTTCCGAAGGGGGAAAAGCGATAAAACCGATGCTACTGACATCGCAAGGTACGGATGGCTAAACAGGGAAAGTATAAAGCTATCCTCACCTCCTTCCAGATTACTATTGAAACTGCAACAAATTAAGTCAACAAGGGAATTGTTGGTAAGGCAAATGGTAGCATTGAAGAACCAGATACAGGCATTGAACGTAATAGGCGAGAAGGATGCTTCCTGTGCAGCCAGGAAGGCCTTAACGCGTGTACTGGGGACCATTGAAAAGGAGATAGAAAAGTTAGAGAACGAAATCATGAACCACCTGGATCAGGATGAATCTCTGGCAAAGAACTTCAATCTGTGCACCAGCGTGAAAGGAGTGGGGCTGGTTTTGTCCTTGGAGTTGATTGTTCACACTCAGAACTTCACTTGTTTTAATGGATGGAGGAAATTTGCAGCCTATTGCGGTACAGTTCCCTATCCATATCAATCAGGGACAAGTATCAAGGGAAAGACACGGGTCCATCCTGCGAGTGATAAACGCATGAAAAGCCTGTTGACGATGGCATCAATTTCTGCCCTACGCGTGGATCCGGAACTGAAATTGTATTACAAGCGAAGGACCGAAGAGGGTAAGCCAAAAATGAGCGTGATCAATATGATCAGGAATAAAATGCTTGCAAGGATCTTTGCAACAGTCAACCGTGGGACCCCATTTATAACAATGTCAAAATTTGCAGCGTAAAAAAGAGAAAAATAATTTGGAATTTACCTTGGAATGCCGGCAGCCGCAGTGCGGGGTTTACTTGTTCTTATCTTTGCTTACCTCTATCATTATTAGGTTTGTTGACTGCCAGCCTCCGAAAACCGCCCGCATTGCTCGGATGACGGCTTGTTGGTTGCAGTAAAATAAACGATTTAATAATCTTTTAATAATACTCATATATAGTCTCAGTTTTATTTTCGGACTTTTTATAAATCTTCCCATCCTTATATTCATAAAGATATAAACGGGTTTTGGGTTTATTATTAAAATCTTTTTCTTGCGCTTCCTTTATCGGGTTTATACTACTCATTCCAAAAAAAGATGTACCGATAAATTCATTTCCCAATGAATTAACTTCTTTTGGATAATATGTGTATGCAGTTGCGGAAACTCGATCGGGTTGATTTCTTTTAAATGATTGTTCTCTGATGACATTTCCATCCTCGATAATATACTGAATTATCCTAGCGGTATCTTGTGATAAATACATATTAGTAATCCACCACTCTGTTAGATATTTTTCATTATTGTAAAAAAAATGATTGAGACAAAGAAGATCATAGACGTTTTCCCTACCTCTTTTCATATACCGTTTTGAATATCCTATCAAACGAGCAGGATTATAGAATAAGGTGTCAATGTACCAAACCACCGATGATGTAATTTCTTTTTTTACGATGTAGGTATCGTAATAATTATAAGTCGTCCTCTGACCATGCTTTGTAATTGTGCTAATTAGCCGTCTTTCATTGTCATAATAATAATTTAGTGTGAATCCCTGTGGGTCAGTTTCACACTTTAATAATCCATACAACAGATTTTTCTGAGCATTAATCTTTAAGCTAAATGATAATGACAAAAAAACAAAACAGAACCAAAACAAAATCCCTCTTTGTTTTTGAATTATTCGTGTCATGCTTCTTTATTTTATTGCAACCAACGGGCGGCCGGCAGCCGCAGTGCGGGGTTTACATGTTGTCTCTTTTGCTTTCGTTTATCATTTGCAGGTACTGTGAATGCCAGCCTCAGGAACCAGCCCGTTATTGCGGCTGCAGGCTCGTTAGAGCGCGTTAATTTTTCATTCATTTGACCATAAATCTTTGAGTTTGAGTTGAAAAAGTAGCATTGTTTATTTTGTATAAATAAATCCCTGGTGAATATTGAGAAACATTTAGTGTGACCGATTTTGAATTCAATGGAATACTTTGCTGATTTAGCAATTTCCCTTCCATAGTGTAAATCGACAAAACAAGGTTTCTTTCATTTAGAGGAGCACTAAAATCAATTTGAATATTACCAGAACCAGGGTTTGGGAACAAATTTGCGCTAAAATTAGGTCCTATTTCACTAGATTCTAGCACAGTACCATATAAACTATATACATCAACCTGATGGTTTATAGTCCAACCATAGTAAGTCATTAACATTTTTGCACCTTGCGAGGTATTAAATAACCAAACTCCCCACCCCCAATCCTTTGAAAAAATGACGTTTCCATTATCATTAATTATCTTGACACCATTGTAGGATGAGTAATTTGCCCAATCGTAACATAATTCGAGGTTTGAATCATTATTAAATAGTGTTCTCGAGAGATTAAAAATGTTTACATAGGTAAGAGTGTCAGGAACTAAGATAAAAGTATTGATCAATGTGTGATCCAATGAGTACACTTTGAATTGTTTTAAAGTGTCATCTAAAATACCATAAACAAATTCATTTGGGGCAACTTGGTAGATCTGTCCCCAGTCACCAGTGTATTGATACTCTAATGTTTGAGAAGTTGCAAAAATTGCACTAAAAAGCAGTGAAATAAATATCCAAGTCTTTTTCATTGATAGATGACTTAAATTGTTTAACTTTTGAACTACTGAATCTGGTTTAGGGTTAAAAAATTAATGCGCTCTAACGTGTGGCATGTAAAAACAGCAAAGGTCACACATCAATTAGACTATATAATGCTGATATTGTTGTTTTTACATACATGTTAGTGCCAGTATTGATTATTAATCAAATGTTTTACATAACTCCTCCTTGATTAATTGATATGCCAACAATTATTGCAAATATGCCTACAGCTAAAATCGTACCTCCAATTGGTGGCCATAGCCAAGAAAATATTGTTTTTCCTTTTGCCTTACTATAAACCTCAATTCTTGCGATTTGTGAAAAAGAAATTTTTATGCTGTCATTTGGTTCAATATTTTCAAACACTGAATCTTGAAGATAAAGATGTATTTCATTTAAAACTAATGATTCGTCATGCTTTTTTGTATTTCTATATCTATTTCCTTTGTTTATCATGGTAGTCTTGTATTTCATATGAGCATCGGGTATTTCAACTAATTTCCCGGATAAATACTCATTATTATATCTAATATTTTTGATATTCAATGCTTTCCCTCCGTTATGCACAATAAAATATTTCCTTAAAGAATCATATTGATAAATCTCTTTTGATGTCACTGGTTTTACAGTTTGTACTTTATAGTAAGATTTACAACCGATCAATGACACAAGGAACAACAGGAACGTAAATTTTCCAAATATTGATAGATTTTTCATAAGTTGATTTTTTCAATGTATGAAGATGCTATTTGATATTGGCACTAACGCCTTCTTGCAACCGCTGCAAAGGTGAAATTATTCAATGAAACCTTTGTTTGTTTTGTTGCGGGTGCAAGTTCGTTAGGCGAAGTACCAAATTCATTTTCCATTATCTAAATAATAGTATTTTCCACTTTTTAATGAAACTCCAACAAATCCTTCAGACACAGAGTAATATAATTTTTGAACCCAATCAGAATATTCCCTTTGTGAATTACTAATAGTTCCGCTGGATAATTTGTAAACATTAAAATATATATGAGAACCAAGCATAAGTGTGTCTACATATCCTTCAATAAGTTCATTTGCCAAGGGATATTTTGACATGAATAAAGAATCGTTATTAAATTGAAATTTCCCATTGAACCCTCCGATTGATTTATCTGGATCTCGAAATGATAAAAAAATTAATTTTTCATCACCTTTTTCATGGAAAATATTAGTGAATCGTAGACGAATAGAAATGGAACAGTATAACGTATCAGAAAAACCTACGTCGTAGTAATAAGTTTCAAAATATTGTCCTCGGCAATTGTGAAGTGCAAAGGCATCTGATGATGGATCATTTTCCATAAAAAGCATGCGCATGTTATTTATTGTCCCATAAAGAAATAGACTCTCATTATTCGAACTGGTTAACCGGATGGTGTCCTTATCATAATATGGCACAATTTTAAGATCTTCTTGGCTAAACAATCGGGGAGACAATTCTTCGTCATGACATTTACTGCACTGTGTAAACAAAAGAATAGCTAGAATAGAAGTGATTAAGAGTGATTTTTTCATTTTATTTGTATTTTGCCTAACGCCTCCCAGCAGGCACAGTGCGTTGTTTCTGAATGACTTGGCATTCCGCTGTGTGTGAGCATTGTGCTTGCTGGTTCGTTAGAAGGCGTTTTTAATAATATGTGTATACTAAAACTTCAATGGGAAATAAAATTGGAACAGTATAAAAATCAAGTCCTGGCATAGCGGAGATACCGTTTGTTGATAATCTACTAATTCTGTTAACCTGGTTATATTCATACGAATAAGTTGCAATATCAATATTTAGGGATTCTATTCTTGCTTTTTTCAAGGGATTGTTACAAGATTTACCTAAGAATCGGATTCCAGCATTTATGTATCCGATACTGTTAAAATGACTTGCATCGTAGTAAAATAGTTGTTTACTATTTGAAGGTGATGGAAAAAAGGTTAAAGACTCAACATTCATATTCGAATAATTGTATGTGACCGTAATAGGATTTCCACCAGGGATTGTTGTTGTTCGAGTAGTTAAATAGCCTTCTAAATTGTATTCGTACGTGTCGTTACTCAGAATTGACGAATCTGTCTGCGTCTCATTTATGACGTGAACTGAGGACACGACCAAACCGGATGAATTTAAATTATAAGTTATCTTTTCTAGATATTGAGTATTGGTAGAAAGTGTTTTTCTTAATTGGACTCTAACAGTGTTATAATCAAGAGTGTTGGTGATTAAAATTGTATCCAGATTAGATTCATACTGGACTCCAGATATTTTTATCAGTCGATAAAGGGAATCATAATAAAGTGTATTGATTAACCAAAGTTTGCCTGTTGTATCAAAAACACTAATACTTTTTAATAATGAATTTGGAGGTGGGTTAAGTGATTCTTGATTATTGTCATGCTTTTTGCAACAAGTCAGGAAAAGCATAATGACAATTGCGAATTTGAAAAGATTGGTTTTCATCATACGATATGTTGGTTTCTCTATAAAAATGCCTTCTAACGGATGGCCGCCAGCCGCTGGTGCGGATTTACTTGTTGATACTTATCTTTTTTTCCTTCCACTTATTCAGCAAGCCCGTCGAATCCTTGCCTACCAACCAACCGCATCGCTGCTGGCGGCTTGTTACAAGCAGCCCTTTTCTAAAGATTATTTCCATTTCGTCTTGTTAACAAATTGGGTATTACCAAACTTAATATTGTTCCAAAAATTGCAATTAAGACTCCAAGCATCCAAGCGTTCTGCACTTCCATTTCGTTTTTCAAAGCATCAAGTTTTGATTGGGTTAATTCCTTTGAATAATCGTCTGCCTTTTTAAGAAGTTCTATTTCCTGCCGAATTTGTAGAATGGACAATGATTTTTCTGGATTTTCTGATATACCAGATTCAATAACCCTAATTCTCCGTTCTAACAAAGCGAGATTTGAACTTATGTATACAGTGTCAATTTTGTCATTTGATTTCGAAACTAAATTCAGATTCTTTTCTAAGGCGACTACAGTCTGATTCAATTTTTGAAACTTAATTTCCAAGGTGTCACAGCAGTATATTATTGGTTTTGAGGATTTATCAAATCCTGTCTGCTGGAAAAATACTGCGATCAATGAGGCAGATACACCTAGGATTAAACTCAAAATGGTTAAATAAGCACTCTGCTTAGCCCGTCTCTTTTTCTGTTCTAGTTCAATGAGTGTTTTTCCTTCAACTTCTCGTTGTCTAATTTTTTCTTCTGTTAACCTTTTTGCAGACAAGGTTTCAAAAACAGGAAAATCTTCTTTAGAAATAGGTTCAAAGGTATTGTCCTTTGTTAAGGATAAAATTTGAAAATCATCTTCTGAAATGGGGAACACTAAATAGGCAGGTATTGCCTGGGTTCCAAGTAAACTAAAGTATTTGTAGAATTGACCAAGAGTATTTACTTTAATCCGTTCGTCTACTTTATTTTTGAATTCGACAATTCCAATATATTCCTTATTGTCAATATCTAAAATAACCAAGTCAGGACGAAAGGTGCCATCTCCGGCTGTTCTTAAAGCAACTTGTGAAAGTAAACTACCTTGAGGATACCCCTTTGTCAATAGATATTGGGTAAATAATATTTCTAGTTGTCTTTCTTCCATAGTATTGGTTTTTTAGGGTTGCTTGTAACGCGTTGCCTGTAAATGCTGCAAAGGTAGAGCGTTGAATCGAAGGTTTGAAGCCGGTTTTGTAGTATTTACAGGCTTGTTAGCGGTAGCCCCGTCATTAGTTTCACAGATTCCGTAGGTCAGTTTAGTTGCAGGCAATTTACTACCACAAACTTGTCTCCTGTCTGTCTGGACTCTCGCTTTTCTGAAACCATTCATTTTCTCTCTGGTAATTTTATCTCAAAGAATCATTCCCGAACCTGTCGTAAATTGACTGCAACTTCTCCACCAACCTCTATTTGAAACGCCCTGGGCGAACCCTTGCAATCTTCCCTTCGGCCTGTTTCTTAAAGCTATTCGCTTGGCTTGAGAAGAACATCAAGATTTCTTAGTTGCGGCATTTGCCTCCTTTCGGTTGGCTCCTTTCTTCCTGGTAACAAATCAAAGTTACAACAATATGTTTTTACTCTGGTACAAATCTATTTTTAAACCTATCCCAACCTTTTCGCAAATGCCGCAACCTGGTTTCAGTCTGTGAAATGGGCAGTTTCAACAACGATTCAACTTTCTGTCCTGGTCAATCTTTTCAAAGAACCCGGTTTAATCAATATATCGGGGGTTACTGCTAACGTGTGGCCGCTAAACGCAGCAAAGGTGCAGCCTTTGCTTGCAACATTGCCGTAGGCTTTGTTGCGGTTTAGCGGCATGTTAGGGGCAGAAACTTTATTTGTAATGAATAATTTTAAGCACTGTTCCATCTTTTTTCCTTAAAATAAGTTCTGCAGTTCCACCAAGTTCTGTTTTCAAGGTTCCTGAAATTATCCAATATTTACCGAAATTTAAAACATTTAGTGGCAATTCGGACTTAATTTGATCTTCACCATAAAATTTTGATAATATCAAATAGGCTAAATTGGCTGCAGTCTTTGAGTCAGGAATAACATTTTTAGAATATCCAATTAATTGCCTAGTCTCTTCTTTAAAATTAAATTCCTTTTCAAGATAAGTGGTAGAATCTTTGATGGTTTTATCTAAATTAATTTCAACAAAATCAACTTTAAAGGAGGTGGAATCCGAGCTTTTGATTGTTTTGATATTGTTCCTTTCATGGCAAGATAATAAACAAACCAAAAACATGAAAAAAATTATGTGTCTTATGATCATCGGTCAATTGTTTATTAGCAGAATTATACAGTTTTTGCCCCTAACGCTTTGCCAGCAGCCGCTGGGCGGGTTTTACTTGTTGTTTCTTTTCTTTTCCTTTATCGTTTACAGGTTTGGTGAAGGCTTACATCCGAAAACCGCCCGCATTGCGGATGCTGGCCTGTTATAAGCGGTTCAGTTAGAACCTTTATTAGAGCATAATCAGTTTTGTGGCAATTTGCCTGGGATTTCCTTCGTTCCTGTCTAATTGTCCTTTCATTTAGTTGAAACATAAATTCTTCTCATCAAACTGGTAATGGGTCAATCAGCATTTTATAATCCTATCTGCAAATTGCCGCTTCATCCGGAAAATCGTTTCGATGAAACCATTTTCCCGAAAAGTAGAACCACAAATTTTGAAGAACCTATTACCTCTCATTCTTTATATACATTGTGAATCGCTTATAACGCTCTGCCTGTAAAACCAATTGCCGTCATAACCTTTGCGAAGCAGAAAACCTCTATCCGCATTGGTTTTACAGGCTTGTTAGCGGCTGGCATTCATTTATTCTTTTATTATATTATTTTATTTAACTCTATTTCATAATCAAACTGCAAATCCGCATGTAAAGAATTTATGGTTTTTTTGATCGCTTCTATTTGACGTTTGTAAATATTATTAAGAACTATATTTTCTTCCATGGATGGGCTCAATTTTTTAAGTTCGCAACAAAAACAAAGCAATAATTCTACCTCTGTTTCCTTTTTCTTTGAATATTGGATATACTTCCTAATTGCACGTAATATTTTACGTACACTCTTTTTGATAAAATAATAATTACGTTTGTTTACCTGCTCAAATAGTTGCTCAATTTCTCTTTTTACACTTTCTACATAAGCCGGTTCATTGGATGCTTCATACAAAAGGTAAGTTAATAATTCTTTATTTTCCTTTTTGAATTTTGATAAATGTAAACAAAGTTCCAACAGTTCACCTTGTGAACGACTACTTAATTCTAGTTTGAGTTCTCTAACAGAGGCTGCTTTCACAGATGAAATCTTAATATTGTTGCATCATTTCTTTCTGCTGGCCGCTAACGTGCAGCCGCTAAACGCAGCAAAGGAAAAAACTCTAAAAAGCACTATTAATGCTGGTTTTGTTGCGATTTAGCGGTATGTTATATGCGGTTTTTCGTTATAATAAAATCGGTTTATAGCTTGATTGATAGGTGTAACTGTCCCCCGAAACCTAGTTCAACAATTTTTTGTAGAGTTGAAATTCGTGCCTCTTTGATATTATTTTCAATTTTAGAAATATAGGACTTGGTTGTTCCAACCTTTATGGCAAGCTCTTCCTGTGTTAAACCTTTTTCAAGTCTGGCTTCAAGAATCAAAGCACCAATTTTAAAGTTCTCATAACCTGATTCAAGTTCATCCCGTTTTTTTGTTCCAGGGTTGCCATAGTGTTTGTCCTTGAATTGGCTAAGTGTCTGTATATTATCTTTTTTCGCTTTCATATTCTTTTTTTATTTTAAGTGCTTTTTCTATTTCCTTTTTAGGAACCTTTTGAGATTTCTTTTGATATCCATTTGCCAAGACTACCAATTGGCCTTGATCAAAAAAACAGAAAATTCGAAATATATCACTGCCTACCTGAACCCGGATTTCATAAAGACCACCTGTATCTTCAATATTCTTGAGATATGTTTCAGGAATTCTCAGTAACTCTTCAATCAGGTCAAAAGTCCAGATAATCTTATTTTGTACTTTGGATCGTTGTCTTACAAAGAAATTTTCAAAGTAGTCTTTGTAAAATATGATTGTTCTGTGTTTCTGCTTTTCACTCATGATGCAAAGATACGAAAAGTTGTCCGAAAGTGAAACATTTTATTCCATGATTTTATAAAGCGTTGCCAGAATGGTAATCATTTTTTCAAAATCGCATATAACGGCTGACGCTATGGCAAGTGCGGGATTAAATTGTTGCTCAACTGTCAGCCAGCACAAATGTATATGAAGATTTCAAATGTTTCAACGAACACGCATACCCGCATTTGCTATAGCGTTTGTTATGCGCAGTTTTTTATTGAAGTTCAATTATATTTTCCTTCACATTCGTAACGTCTTCTGCAGAAACTTTTTGAGATTCAATCGAATAAATGACCCAGCCTGCATTATGTATTCTCGAAGACGTCCAGGTCTCATTTTTTAGTGGAGGGAAATCGTCCCATTTGGGTCCAGGAGCTTTCATTGATTCTGACATTTTTGTCAAATAATCAAAAGTGGTTTTGGTAAGTTGTTCTGAATTTACAATTTGTTGCATTCTAATAATTGAGTTATTGTCTTCAGTGTTTATTTCATCTAACCAGAGTGTTACTTCTGTGTCAAAAGGCGCACCTCCATAAAGGTTTGCAACTTTCATACTAGCCGTTATTTCTTCGCCAAGTTTGTACTTCCCGCCATGATAAGTGTAAAACTGCTGAATTTCTTTAATTGCTGCAGCTTCTATGGATTCTTTTGTGCTATACATATCTTCCATTTGCTTAATAACCTTATCAAGATTAGGAATGTCTTTAGTTTCCTTTTTAAGCATTTTAGTTCCTTTGAGAATAAAATCTCTTATGTCTTTCCAGTTTTTTACTTCTTTAAATGCCCCAAGTCCGTCTGTAGTTATGGTAACGGTCATATCTTCGGCTATTGATGAAAGCTTTTTTATCAATTCATTATCAGTCTTAATGTCATAATCATGGTAAAACCAATCAATAGTGTAAGAATCTGCTGTAGAATCTACAATAGTTATATCAACAGCATATTTGTAAGATTCTCTTGATGAAGTATCTGAATTTTTTACTTTATAACTCTGATTCGTCACAATATAAGTTTGTTTTTCATTCTTATCCCAGTATCCAATAACTTGAACGGTTGAATCAGTCATGCTAATCTGTCCATGAGTTGTGGTGAGCATTAAAAATACAAATCCAAGAAAAAAAAGTTGTCTCATTTGTTAAGTATTAAAGATTATATGGTTAATTCTCTGTGATTGAGTGTCTTGTCTTAAAATTGCGCATAACGCCTTGCTTGCAACCGCCTCAAAGGTGAACTTATGAAAAGCCTTACCAATGCTGGTTTTGTGGCGATTGCAAGCTCGTTATGCGGCGTGTTTAATATATTACAAATTTGTACAACAGAAATTTTGATTTTATACTTTCTTCAAAATAGTAAAATTCGAAATATTGGCTTTTGTTTCTGCTTAAAAACGTTGATAACTCATATAAAGAAATTGTAAGTGGTGAAAAGGTTCCAAAGTTTTTTACCTGTTTGAAAATATTTTTATTGTCATCCTGAATTAATAAATTCACTTGGCAATTTTCACAAGGAGTATCTTTTAAATAATGAGTCGTCAGAGAGTCAGTATGTTTAATATCAGACAATTTCAATTTTATTATTGGATCTTTGGATGTTTCAGAGAACTGTCCTAGAATTGCTTTATTATAATATATATGCCAATAGGAGATGGTATCAGCCATGCTGATTTTACAGATGCAGAGCAATATTACCAGCGGAATGATGACTCTTTTCATTGTTTAAATATTACCATTTCTGTTATCTACATGCCGCATAACATTCGGCCGGCAGCCGCAGTGCGGGATTTACTTGTTCTTATCTTTGTTTACCTCTATCATTATTAGGTTTGGTGAATGCCACCATCCGGTAACCGCCCGCATTGCTCGGCTGACGGCTCGTTATGTGCAGATTTTCATTGTTTTTCCTTAATTGTCAAGATTCTAAATGTTTGTTTTATTAAGATTACAACGAATAATATTATCCAGGCAAAAACGGCAAAGGTTCCAATTGTAGTCAAACCCATTACCATTGAAGCCAATGTACTGTCTCCCACTTTTCCTGGATAGATTGTTTCAAGAATTGGTGTCAAGGCGAGGACTAAACTTAGGGGAATTATTAGAATGGCGCTTATAAGAATTGTGGAATCTTTCAATGTCGTTTTCCTGCTTTTTTTAATTGAATAAAAAATCAATCCTATTATTCCCAGCAATATCGAGTAGAGAAAAAGAAGGTCAGAGGCTAGCAGACTATGATTAAAGTTCTTGAAACGTGCTCCAAGATCGGTATCTACGAGAAACAATTTTACGATTAAACCAACAAAAACGAGCATAGTTGCAAGGAAGAAATAAATGAATTTACTAATAGTTTTCTGCATGGTTTGTCGTTGTTATAAATTTGCACATAACGTTTTGCCTGTAAAACCACGTGCCATTAAAACATTTAGTAAGCAGAAAACACTCATTAGCATTGGTTTTACAGGCTTGTTAACCGATTTATTTATTTGCTTTCTTAAATCGATAAAAATTGGAATGGAATATGGCGTACCAATGTTGTACTTAATATCATGGATATCGGCTAAAATTTTAGTTCTCTTCGTTTCATCAAGATTGTTCCAGATGGATGGTTTTATAAACCAATGATCAGATCCTCTTACCATCCAAGTTTCAATCATATTAATCACAGATTCTGAGTTATAAATAATTTTACCAAGATATTGGTTGATATATTTCTCATTCTCTTTAAATGAACTGATGGTAAGAAACGTTTCATTTTTTGTTGGAAGTATATTTATAAAAACGATAATATTTTTAAAAGACCCATTCTCATTGAAATGAAGATTCGCACGTCCAGAAAGACAAATTGGGATTTCAATGTCAACAATATATCCATATGTGTAAAAATCATCATTGTTTTGTAACAACCCATGACATAACTCATAATATTGATTGATCTCGTATATTTCTTTCTCTATTTTTCTCAATTGAACATTGATTTGACTTTCAATTTCATCTCTTCCGGAGTAACTAAAAGATTTTATTGACATTCCTTTTATTTCAAGCAATTGACCAAATGGGTCTGCCTTATATGCATGCAAGAAACTTGTATCTCTATTAGTTAGATAATCATTTAAAAGTAGCAGAAGCGTCTCTTTCCTAAATATTTTCACATAATATTCACGACATATTGTACGAAAAAGTTGTAGATTAACGTGAGATTCATTCTTGAATTCGCCATTTTTTTCAAAATCCAAAAAGAGCTTTTCGTGATTTTCACAGTACCCTGGAAATGTGGATGCCTCATTTATTCCTTTTTGTTGTAATATTAGTTTTCCTTTAGAATAATCAAATGCTGGTGTTAAAACCATTGAATTCTCAGCGATTCTTTGAAGAAACAACTTTTTTGAAATGCAATGTGATTTTCTTACTGTTTCTAACTTACAATCTTGGACAAGACAAATTCTCCTACGCTTATTGTTTTTTATTGTCGATTTGAGGTTATCGAAAAGAACTTTTGTTTTATTATTTTTAGGAAACACTGAGTTTGGATCATCCCAAAACCTATAGATGATCCTATCAATATAGTCAGCAAATAGATTTTCGACGATTTTATCTACTTTCATAATTGCGGTTAACGCGTTGCCTGTAAATGCTGCAAAGGTAGAGTGTTGAATCGAAGGTTTGAAGCTGGTTTTGTAGTATTTACAGGCTTGTTAGCGGTAGCCCCGTCATTAGTTTCACAGATTCCGTAGGTCAGTTTAGTTGCAGGCAATTTACTACCACAAACTTGTCTCCTGTCTGTCTGGACTCTCGCTTTTCTGAAACCATTCATTTTCTCTCTGGTAATTTTATCGCAAAGAATCATTCCCGAACCTGTCGTAAATTGACTGCAACTTCTCCACCAACCTCTATTTGAAACGCCCTGGGCGAACCCTTGCAATCTTCCCTTCGGCCTGTTTCTTAAAGCTATTCACTTGGCTTGGGAAGAACATCAAGATTTCTTAGTTGCGGCATTTGCCTCCTTTCGGTTGGCTCCTTTCTTCCTGGTAACAAATCAAAGTTACAACAATATGTTTTCACTCTGGTACAAATCTATTTTTAAACCTATCCCAACCTTTTCGCAAATGCCGCAACCTGTTTTCAGTCTGTGATATATGGGCAGTTTCAACAACGATTCAACTTTCTGTCCTGGTCAATCTTTTCAAAGAACCCGGTTTAATCAATATATCGGGGGTTACTGCTAACGTCTGGCCGCCAGCCGCTGGTGCGGGGATTACTTGTCGTATCTTTTCTTCTCGTTGCTACTTCTTAAATTTGTTGACCGCTAGCCTTCGAAACCCGCCCGCATCGCGGCTGGCGGCATGTTACCCAACGTAATTCATTCATTTCATTTGTGTATCTCTTTCAAAGTCGGTATTTCTCAATCCCGACTTTCATCGCGACAAATAGTCAAAATGTCATATAGCCTAATAATCCCGAATGCAACGAACACTGTGCCCTTCTAACTTGTAGTAGCCGTTCCGTCTTATCTCTGGGTAGTTGGAATACAGGAGACGGTGCCACGTGTCATTAATGTCTTGCTCCGTCGACGTCCACCAGAAGCCGTTAGTGCCAATATAGTTGAAGGTTTGGTCAAAAATGCGGCAGCCACCCGGCAGACCAGAGAAACCGAAAAGGTCGGTGCCAGAGCCATTTTCATTCCAGCCGCTGGTGGTCTTCAGGTTCGTCCCGACATCCGTTCCACGCCAACCGGTATTTTTCCATATATTGTCTCCGATTCCGTACTGGCTGTCCACGGTTCCTTCGAGCACCATCCATTCCTCATCGGTTGGAAGGTGCCAGCCCGGCGGGCAGATGCCACATGCGCCCTGCTGGGCGGAGTACTGCATCATCTCCTTCCACTGATAGAGGCCACCGTACTTAGTGCAACTGTCGGGATTGTTGTCATAACAGTATTTTTCCATGATGCCATTATCCGTTTGATCCTGGTTGCCGTTTATCATGACACCCACGTTGAGGTTCTCCTTTAACCAGCACTGGCTGAATATTTGGATGGTATTATACACCTTTCCCTCGTATTCCACCGTGGGTGTCCCTGGGCATGGGATGTTGGTGGCGAACTGGAAAGTATTTATTTCGTTTGTGGCAGGAGTATCGGGGATTCCGGATTCAAGCACGACCTGACCGTTCTTTTGCAATGAAGCTTTCAATGAATAGTCATTTTTACCACTTTCAGCATAGTATAGCTTGCAACACATACTAGGAGCTGGTTTTGCATTTATTATTTTGGTGATTTCAGTCAAGTTCTTCCAACTTGCACTTAAAAAATAAATTGGACTGCTTCCAGGTGAAAAGTGAAAAGATTGAATTCCCTTCTCCAAAACCTCTTCTTCTGATATATTTACTTTTCCATGGATATCAATTACCCGAATGTTCACTTTCCCATCATCAGGCAGGTACATTGAAACCAAGCACTGATCTTTCACTGGGTTCGGAAAACTTTGGAACAGTTGAAATTGGGAAGTTTTCTGATAGATTTCATGAACACCAACAGGAAATCCCGTTATGTAACCAATGTAAAGCAATGCGTCACCAGGCGTGATTTCTAACGATAGTGTTGTATCGGGATAGTAAATGGTATTTTCGCTTCCTTGGGAACGATTCATCACTTTAATACTATCTAGTTGGGCATATTCACCGTTCTTGACGGCAGTGAATATAAGCTCAATTGATAATTTTTGACCAGAAACACTCACAATGGTAAAGAGCAGTAAAAGTGCAACCAATGATCTTGTTTTCATCTTGTTTGGATTAAATGAGTTAACTAAACTATTAGGTGTTGGTGTTTAATAATTATGTTGGGTAACGTGTGGCCGCTAAACGCATCAAAGGCAGAGCCTATGATAAGTACGAATAACACTGGTATTGTTGCGATTTAGCGGCATGTTATCGGCTTTAATGTTTTTTAATTCAACAATTCTAAATACTCCCTGACGAAATAAACCCATTCATCCAATCGGTCATAAAGTTGCATTGTCTTTTTGTATGGAATTATAACATCCGGCGCGACACCGATATCGTCAATCGGATGTTCAGGTAATCTTCGTGATCGTGTCATAGGCCATCGTAATTCAAATTTTCCCGATGGAAAAGGTTCTGTGACACAATTGGAATAGTCTAAAACACCTCTGGTATTCCGGTTCCCAAATAATATAACTTTTTTACTCTCCTTTGCCTCTAAAAGAAATGCCTCGGCGGCAGATGCATTTTTCTCATTAATAATAATTCCCACTCTTTTAGGATATTGATAAATGGTGTCTTTATGAACACTTCCATCACCTCCCATCATCGGATGGATGACAAAGCCTCCAACATCTTTTTTCATGGCTAAAATCAACTCATTTATCCATTTGATACTTTCGTCCCCATTTCTAACATCACCTGTGTTTAACGCCTGCTCCCAATTAAGAATATTCCCTTCACTGGCATACCATTCCACCCCTTTCATTATGTAGGGATTCGTATACAAGAGCGATAACAGTAGTTGGTAATAATCATCCAGGCCGCCGGAATTGTTCCGTATATCAATAATCAGGTTTGGCCGCGCCATTATTTCCTTCCAATGCTGCCTGATAAGTTGTTCGGTCTGATCATTCATAAAACTGGTGATACGAAGAAAGTATGTGCTATCATCCAGGTTGGTAGCCACAGGATAAAAATTCAATCCACATGGGTATTGCATCAGGTATGAGTCATGAAATGCATTGTCAAAGACTATTGAGACAGATTTACGCACATACCATTCATCAGCATTATGTATTTCGAATACTTTATCATCCAGATGGAGAGATGCCTTGTGTGTTTCCGGTTCAAAGTTATTTGCAGATGAGTATTTTACTGTCGAAAACTGTTTATCGCCCTGGAGTAAAAACTCAAAGATGACCTGGTTAGGTTCATATCCTTCATGTTGAATTACAATACCAATATACTTATCCTGATCAGGTGTTTTTTTGATCGCAATCTCTCCCCGGTTCGAAATCCAGACTCCTTCTATAGTACTGCTTTTTTTAGCTAAGGTTGAAATACAATCACTGTTGATCAATTCAAATTTTCGCTTTGGATTTAAGCTGTTATCGGTTGCCGGTTTATCAACAATCCTGTTGTATATTACATTCAGATGGCCATCATTAAACCAGGATGCATATTCATTCAGATAAGTCCAGCAGGAATCGGGATTTTCGACGATTTTACTCTTCAACTTCAGTTCCAACTGAGCAAGATCCTTTCCAGTTTTTGCAGTTACTTTATCATAATATCCAGGATAATCGGACCTGATCTTATAAATTAAATAATTAAAATCACTTACACAGTCATTGTGCTGAGCGGAAATCGAACCGATTATTCCGATTCCCAAAACGGACAAGATGAGTTTAGAGATCATCATTCTTTTTATTGCCGATAACGCTTTGCCTGTAAAACCATGTGCCGATATAATCTTAGCTAAGTAGGAACTCCTTATCAGTATTGGTTTTACAGGCTTGTTAGCACCATTTATTTATTTTTTGTAATTATGTAATTAATGCCTAAATTAATTGAAAAACCATAGCACCTTTGATTTGAATATGAAATTCCCCCAAATTTATCTGGACTTGATTCCCTATAAAGAGGTGTAAATTCAGTTTCGAGGATACCCTTTAAACTTACATCCCATGATTTAGTAAAGTGAATTCTTATACCCGCTTTAAAATATCCGCCCAGTTGAAAATCTGTGTGATAATCAATAAAATCCTGATTAATATTCGGTGAATGATAAAACAAATATGATACTATCCATCCAGCACCAATAATTCCCTGAACTTTTCTTCCTTGTACTATATCCATTCCGATAGGGATCTGAATGAAATCAATGGATTGTGAATTTGTTCCGTTTCGTTGCAAAACAATATTTAAGTTCTGGACGAAATATGTCTTAGGGATGTTATACGAAAAGCACAGGCCAACAAGACAATTATTAACACTGAGATCACGGGTAGAATTAAATACCTTCCTTAAATTGTAGATTCTCCCATAACCAGGTTCTATGCCGACATTAAAATTTTGCCCAAAAACAATATGTGTCAACAAAATAAATGTAAAGGAAAAACTACTTGATTTCATTTTTAAAAATAATTGGTGCTAACGTTGGGCTAGCAGCCGTCGGTTCGGGATTTGCTTGTTGAATATATTTCCTTTCGTCGTCACTTTTTAAACTTGTTCGATGCTTGCTTCCGCTCCAAAACCAGAATCGCGGCTGCTAGCATGTTAGGCAAAGTTTTATTTTATTGGTTTTAGACCTACTTTAATTGAATCGTCAGGACATTCATTAAAACAGCAATCGAAAAATCTTGCGCCTTGTAAAGGAGGATAGGCATAGTTAATATATCCTCTTAACCAGCCATAATAATAGTTTTGCCCCCTTTTGATTCGAAATCCGATATAATTTGTATCCATAAATGTATTACAAAAATACTCTCCATCGTTGAAGATTTGACTCTGTGTGGGTACGCTACTATTAGATGAGATATAGGAGGATTTCTCGACAGGATAAATATATAAGTTAATATAGTTATTATTAACTAAAAGATCCACCACGTTGGATCCCTCTAACCGATATTGTTTATAAGGTAATTCCCAATGAGATGCAAACCAGGTCCCGGAATTAATTTCGCAGATAATTTTTTCATTTGTATCATTACTTAAATAAATCGGATAGGACCTTGTTGAGTGCAAAGGACCTGGGGTAAATAGTTCATTAGGGAGTTCCTTATAAAACAAGTGACTGCAACCCGTTTCTTTGGTATCTTTTGAACAGGAGACTAAGATGAGCACAAAGATTAGAATAATGGTAGTTGTTTTCATAATAAAATTTTGCCTAACGCTCCGACGGCAGCCGCAGTGCGGGGATTTGCCTGGTTTTATGTTTTCTTGTTGTTACTCACTTTGCAGAATTGACCAATGTTTGATTACCTGACTACCCCGCATTGCTGGCTGCGGGCTTGTTGGCGGTAGTGTATTTTAATCGAATATTGTACTCTTGAAAACACCCTTTTTAAATTTCCCATTAACTTTTTTCCAAACTTTTGGATTCGCTTCAGGAGCCATTTTCGAAAGAGTATCAAGTTTTGATTTTAGTGAAATTATTGCATCCTCAATTTCCTTTTCGTCCTTAAATGGTTTCTTTGCAATATGTTCTACTTCGCGTCGTAAAGAACCATATTCACTTGCCATTTCTTTATGCTTTTCGGCTCGTTGGTTAAAATTTAAAAATGTCTGTAATCCTACAGTGACTGCTGCTACAACTGCAAGAGCAGTGTATAATAATGTAAAAAACCATTGACATTGATCTGAAACATGTACGTCTTTTAATGCTCCAAGGAGGGTGACAATTATAATTGCTGGAATCCCCAAATAATAATGTTTATTTCTTAATCTTTTTGCTGATTCATAATGCATTTCATTACTTCTTGAGATTCTTCTATCCCATTCCATGAAGGTTAATTTGTAATTATCTTTTGCTTGTATCATTGTAAATAGTTTTAAAATACATTACCGCCAACGCCTTGCCGGCAGCCGCAGTGCGGGGTTTACTTGGCTTATATTTTCAATTACGTATAACATTTTCAGGTCTGGTGAATGCCCGCCTCCGAAAAGCGCCCGCATTGCGTGCTGACGGCTTGTTGGTTGCAGTAAAATAAACGATTTAATAATCTTTTAATAATACTCATATATAGTCTCAGTTTTATTTTCGGTCTTTTTATAAATCTTCCCATCCTTATATTCATAAAGATATAAACGGGTTTTGGGTTTATTATTAAAATCTTTTTCTTGCGCTTCCTTTATCGGGTTTATACTGCTCATTCCAAAAAAAGATGTACCGATAAATTCATTTCCCAATGAATTAACTTCTTTTGGATAGTATGTGTATGCAGTTGCGGAAACTCGATCGGGTTGATTTCTTTTAAATGATTGTTCTCTGATGACATTTCCATCCTCGATAATATACTGAATTATCCTAGCGGTATCTTGTGATAAATACATATTAGTAATCCACCACTCTGTTAGATATTTTTCATTATTGTAAAAAAAATGATTGAGACAAAGAAGATCATAGACGTTTTCCCTACCTCTTTTCATATACCGTTTTGAATATCCTATCAAACGAGCAGGATTATAGAATAAGGTGTCAATGTACCAAACCACCGATGATGTAATTTCTTTTTTTACGATGTAGGTATCGTAATAATTATAAGTCGTCCTCTGACCATGCTTTGTAATTGTGCTAATTAGCCTTCTTTCATTGTCATAATAATAATTTAGTGTGAATCCCTGTGGGTCAGTTTCACACTTTAATAATCCATACAACAGATTTTTCTGAGCATTAAGCTTTAAGCTAAATGATAATGACAAAAAAACAAAACAGAACCAAAACAAAATCCCTCTTTGTTTTTGAATTATTCGTGTCATGCTTCTTTATTTTATTGCAACCAACGTCCCGCCGGCAGCCGCAGTGCGGGATTTACTTGTTCTTATCTTTGCCTACCACCATCGTTTGCAAGTTTGGTGAATGCTCACCTACGGAAACCGCCCGCATTGCTCGGCTGACGGCTCGTTATGCGCAGATTTATCGTATATTTTCTAAATATTTTTTTAAAGATTCTTCAACTTTCTTTTTCCCTGCGATAGTGTTTTCGTAAAATAATGTTCTAAAACTAGATAAATCGAATGGTAATTTTTCCCTTTTTCTATCACAAAGTAAAATTGTAGGTTTATTGATCGCATGTGAATAACCAATTTCATAAAAAACATTCGGATTATCAGGGGTAATTTCAGCAATGATTGCTGTAGAATTTGAGATGCTTTCAATAATATCTTTAATTATTGGAGTAGTTGTATAAAATTCATCTGCCCTAATGCATTCAAATCCGGCATGTTCTGATATTGGTTTAATTACATCCTCAAATAATTCGTTATATTCTTTGCTAAACTGCATAACAACAAAAATTTTTGGTTTAATGGCATTTACTTTAAGATCGTAAATTTCTAATTCTTGTTTTGAATTAAAGCGTAATGTAATAAGACTCTCTTTTATTGAGACAACATTTTCACATATTAGTACATTGTTTACATAAACCTTAGCAATGGAGCCTAATATACTAATCCTAATTTGATGTTCTTCGTTCAATGCATAGTTTTTCATGCTCCCAGCCTTTGATATTGGAATTATTGATGACCATCCTTTTCCAATAATAAAACCATCATGTGAACGTGAAAGTCCGATCGCCAAACCTTCATCGGTCGGTGTGGAAAGCAAGACAAGTATTCCTGTTGAATAATCCTTGGCTTGAAATTTGAATTCAATTATCCCATTTCTAAAAAGTACGTCTGTTCGAACCTCAAATGCTGGCCTCTCTTCAAATTCTTCATTATCACCTTTTTTGACTTTCTTTTGAGCTGGAATAGTAATATGACCATTGTCGATTTTAATTCCATCTCCTTTTAAGACGGCAAAATTTTTAATTTCCATAATATTTTAGTTTAAGTTAGAATAAATTTGCGCATAACGTGTGGCCGCTAAATGCAGCAAAGGCAGCGCCTCAATGAGCATGAATCGGCCGGTTTTGTTGCGATTTAGCGGCATGTTAGCAACTGTTATTATCTGTTTCCAGTTATATTGGTTACACCATGCATACCGAGACTACTCTGTGGGGTTCTAAGAATTAAGGTCAAATGTTTTTTGTCGTCAAATTGGCCTGAAACTTCCCAAGATTCGGGTATTGTTCCATCCTTATTAACAGATATTATTTGATCATAATTCGATGTAAAAGAAACAATTAATTCACTCTTATTACTCCCATAGGAAATCAATCCATGATAAAATACCGTATCATGAAATTCCTGTCCATTTAACATATAAAATGCACTAATAACCTTAAAATCCCATTCACCAACATACTTATGTCGATAATCGAATATGCTTTTCTCACAACCACCAATTATTAAAACAAACAAAAAAATAATTGAAAATTTAAGAGTTTTTTCGAATCGTTTAAGTAAAATTGTTTTCATATTAATAGTTGCTAACGCTTTGCCAGCAGCCGCTGGGCGGGTTTTACTTGTTGTTTCTTTTCTTTTCCTTTATCGTTTACAGGTTTGGTGAAGGCTTACATCCGAAAACCGCCCGCATTGCTCGGCTGCCGGCTCGTTATGGGCTGGGTTTTGTTGTTTCTTCAATCCTAATACTATTTATAAATGTTCTAAAGTCATTTTCCGTGCTTTCGTCATTATTGGTTATCTCAAATAAAGTCGAGAACTTTTCTAGATATATCAAATGTTTAAATGGCTCATCTTTGTCTGTCCCTTTTAGTATTACTTGCAAGGCTTTCATATTGTTGATTACCAATGAGTCTTTATGTTCTGTTAATCTGCCTTTAAAAAAATCCTTCCAGGATGTTGCTAAATAAGCGCCTGAATATTCTGATTTGTCATACATACAAAAACACCATTGATTCGTATTTGCCTTTTCAGATGCTTCATCATCTTCATAGTAAAACTTAGTTCTCTCACCAACACATCTGCAATTATCAATTATGTCGGCTAAATTTAAATTTCTTGGGTATTTGAACGTTATGATGAATTCTTCGGGAATAGTTTCACAATACGTAACCCAACCTTTGAGTGTGTCTATATTCTCCTTGTTTTGTATAGACTTTGCTTTACAAGAGAAGATAGACAAAACAAAAACTAATATGAAGCCTGTGTATTTCATTGATTTTTCAACCTTGCCCATAACGTCTTGCTTGCAGCCGCAGCAACGACATCCCTTTGCTAAGCAATATCAATGTTTGTTTTGTTGCGGTTGCAAGCTCGTTAGCCATAGTTGTTTTTAAAATCTGTAAAAGAACTCAAGTCGAATTTCCGGATAGACTGGATAAATCCAACCAACTTTCTCTTCATTATTATCATGTCTGTTTGCATCCAGTAAAATTGCAGGACCCAAATCCAAATTAATTCCGATCGATTTTGAGAAATTAAATTCTTTTCCAATCGATGGACAAAGCTGAAAGACATTCCAAGTTGTACTAGGCTCAGTATGATTCCAGTAAATAAACCTGGCATCAACATACCAAGATTTGATGCCATACTTATTTGCTTTTCCGAAATAGAAAACATTATCTAATGTCAAGGAGTAATATTCATGATCAAATTGCATTGTTCCAAACGATGTGCCTGCATCGATTCCAACTGAGTAATTATTAATTCTTAAGTCAATTCCACAATGAAAGCTTTCCCATATCCCATAACCAATATTTCCTTTGATTACTACTTTTTGTCCAAATGAAATATTACTTACAAGTGCGATGTATAGAAGTAGTATCAAGATTGACAATAGTCTCCATTTCATAAAGACGTCTTTTTTCAATTATGGCTAACGCTTACCAGCAGGCACAGTGCGTTGTTTTGGAATGACTTAGCATTCTGGTGTACGAAAGCATTGTGCTTGCTGGATCGTTAGCCACTGGCACTTTTATTTATTTTCTTTTTTGCATATGATATACCAAAATCTTTGTGAGGGTTTATCTGCCTTATCCTCTTTCGGTTCATTAATTACCTCGGCATCTATCAATCCATAATTGCCAAAATCCGATTTAATAGAATCGGAATCATAAAAATACAATGTTAATCCAGACCATGGTTCAAATGTGTCTTTGCTTACTTCAATGCCCTGTTTATATCTAAAATCCATTTTTGAAATTGTCACAAAAACCATATATCCATTAGTCTTTAGTTGATTATAACAATCATCAATCAGTTTTCCTCGTTCTTTTTCGTTTAATAAATGGATTAAACCATAACTGAATATTCCATCATACAATTCTTGGTCAAACGGCATTGAACTCACAGAACCGTGATATACTTTTATACTATCTCCATAGTGTTTTTGTGCTAAATCAATGGCAGTTTCAGAAATCTCGATTCCAGTCACCTTGAAACCATCTTCAACAAATATTTTAGCATTTCTACCATATCCAAATCCAGGAATAAGGATTTTATTTAATCCGTAATTTTTAAATAATCCTAAAGTATCTATTGCAGAATCGGCTGGTTCCCAGCCCCACATTTCTTGTCTATCTCTAAAACTTGTCTCCCAAAATTCTGTCATATTATTTCCTATTAATCAAAGTGTGTCGTTTTTTTTGCTTGTGGCTAACGCCCCGCTTGCAGCCGCAGTGCGGGCTTTAGCAGATTTTATATTCGAATTTCGTTTTCATTTCAGTAGCCACAACCAGGTCGTTTTGCCACCATGCCCCGCATTGCTCGGCTGCAAGCCTGTTAGTGTTCGTTGATTTTTTTATTTGAACTTTTTGTTTTAATAATTATTCAATACCTGTCAATCCTTCACACATCGAACAGAAAATCCTGGTTGCAAATTACAAATATTCAACTGTGGATAACTATGAAGGTAGTACAAACTCACATACCAAGCATTTGAAAGTACATATCCACTTGAACTCCACCAATAAGTGGTAGTTCCCAATCCGGAAAATGATCCCAAAGTGCCACGGATACCAGCAGGAAGAGCGTTAAAACCAAATTCATTAGTTGCTCCATAATTGGGACTTTGCCAATGAATAGTACCTGTTTCTTTTAACTTATCTCCAGCAGCACTATCACCACCAATACAGAATATCATTTTATCCCATTCAATAATTGAAGGGATATGCCATCCTTTTGGAGCAAGTTTTCCAGAATAAACAGCGTACCAGTTGTACAATGCGCCATAAGTGTTTTTGTATGCATTGGCATCATTTTTATACCAGCAAAATCCGGGAGAAGTTAGAGTATCCCACTTCAAGCTATCTGTAACAAGAGGTATTAGCTCACCATCATTAAACCTGGTTGTTTTTAGATTTTCAACAATCCATAATTTTGAGCAAATAGTTACTGTATGGTAAATATTTCCATCAATATCTGCAATTGTTCCAGGTATTGGAGTTGTATCGTTGTTGTTGTCTTTCTCCGTACAACTACTAGAAATAAAATACAGAATTCCAATTAATGTATAAGAGATCAAATAAATTTGGTTTTTTATTTTCATTATAATTCAATTATATAAATGAATCAGCAAGTTTTAAAGAATGTTTCTATTTTTCAATGAACACTAACGTTCGGTCGCTAAACGCAGCAAAGGCAGAGCCTTTGATAAGCGATAAAATATTGGATTTGTTGCGGTTAGCGATTCGTTAGCCCCAGTAATTTGTTTTATTATGATCCTATTTTCCCATTCCTTTGAATCTTGGTAAAAAGCAAAATAAATTTTACTCCATTCATTTCAAATGGGTAGTACAGTTTATAATCACTTTCTTCGGTCCAGAAGAATTTTTTATTTGTCTTTCCTGTAAAGAAGTCTGTTAAGTATTGGCAGTCATAATCTTCACATTTATAAAATGAATTACCAAATAATGGCTCTTTTAAGGTTTTCCTAGTAGTGAAATGGTCAATTTCAAGAAATGTTAATTGTCCATCATATTTTCCACTGGTAATCAATAAAACAGTTGGGAATTCTGATTTTTGTTCAGAAAGAAATTTTAATACCTCTGGTATCTTTGCAACATTGGCTGTATCAATAAAACACGGACCAATTTTTTTTATTGATTCAGAATATGTTTTTACAATATAATCGGAAGAATCGATTAATTTATCTTTTACGTTTTTACGTGTCAAGTAATCACCTAAAAAAAGAAATGCAATTAGTCCGAAGATCACAATTAGAATAGCGAAATATAACTTTTTATTTATTGTCTTAGAATTTGAGAATCCACTCTCCGATATTTTACTGTCAGCTATTATACTAATGTTTATACTAATATTTAGTATTGCCGAACATATTACCAATACTGCAGAAAATCCTATAAAGGAATAAAGAAAAGTTGACGCCTTTTGCGTAAATACGTTCAAATCAAATGTATTCGAAACGACAAAACCAATAAACCAAATTGAAATAATTGAAATCGTAATCAACATTATCCATGTTGTCAAATTTGCTAACCGAATTTTGGTGTTTATTTTCATAGAAACTTTGTTTAGACTGGTTTACTTATTGGGGCTAACGGTGGGCCGACAGCCGCCAGTGCGGGTTTTACTTGTTGTATCTTTTCTTTTCCACTATCGTTTGCAGGTTTGGTGAACGCTAACCTCCGGAAGCCTCCCGTATTGCGGCTGCTGGCGTGTTAGGCACTGTTTTTTTAATTTCGTCAAGATGCTTCTTTGCAAACAGGAGTCTATTTCGATCAATTTTAGTATTGAAAATTCTCTCCATATCTTTAATTTGTCGATCAATTGTTGGCGATCCTTCCAGTAAAGACCATAAGTTTACAACACCTTTAAATTTATTTAATACTCTTTTTTCTTTAAACTTTTTCCAAGCTAAAATACCCGTCTTCCCCGCAACTTTTCCCATATTTAGATCCTTGAAAAGCTCCTCAACGGATTTACTATCAATAAGATTATCTAGTGCATTCTCATAGTCAGACTCCTTGGCTATATCTAAAAATCGATACATGAGTCTCGTTGTATTGTCACTGTACTTTTTAACTAATGTTGACCAGAATACTTTGTACTCCTTTATTGCATCAATTTGTTCTTTGATTGTTTCTGCTTCATTTAGTTTTTTCTCAAAATCCTCACAACATTCTCTAAAGTCAGTAAAATCTTCACGAATATTAATTAGCACACTTGAAATGTCCTCTCTGTTTCTTGCTTTTGATAAAACTATACTGACTAAAGGCGGGACCGTTTGCATTTCACCTCCAAAGTAATTCTCAGCATCTTCAATATTCTGTCCTTGAATTTCGCAAATAGTCTTATATATTTCTTTTGAAATTGCCTTTTTCCCAAGTTCATTTAGCTGCTGTTGATAAGTAAAGACAGGTAAGGCAGCCTGGACATTATGGTTCGTTATTGAATTGAAAAATGTTTTAACAATTTCAAATGGCCTATTTGTAGTTTCACCAATTATAACTTGATTCACTCCTCCAAATTCTTCTTTCTTACCTGTAAATCCAACTGAATAAGTCTTGACGTTCTCAATCGGTTTCGTGAAATCCGATAAAACAAAATTCCTTTTAATTGTTTCTGACTCACGTTGGCAAAAAGCGTCAATTGCTTTCAGTGCTGTTTCATTGTCATTTTTTTCAACTTTCTCAACATACACACAACGCATGATATTGTCGCCAAAACCTCGAACTACTGAAACATTGTTAGATTTATTTATGAGATCTAGAATAGGTCTTCCTTTGGGAAATAGAACCTTTCTTGTGATATTCATATGTTCTATATCCCTGTATGTAAAAATAAAGTTGCTTGATAAAATATATGCCTCCACAAAAGCATTAAAATTGAAAATAAACTCAACAGTTGGGCTTCCATAACCACCTATTACATAGTCTAACTCATCTAAAAGATTTGATGATATTATACATGTATTATGCTCTATTGAAATCTTCGCTTCAGGTATCATGGTTATTCTTAAAAAAAATAGTGCCTAACGTGCGGCCGCTAAACGCAGCAAAGGTGCAATCTTTGCAAAGCATCAATACGCTATTTTTGTTGCGATTAGCGGCGTGTTAGGTGGCGTTTATTTTTTAATTTCAAAAAACACTTTTTTAAAAAGCTTGATAAATAATTATTAGGAGTAAATGCTAAAAATGTAAGTATAGCTCCAAATAAATATACCCAACTTAGATATTTCTCATTTTTTTCACTCCACGTATTAACATGATAATTAAATTCTTTTGAAATAATTTTCCATTCTTCACCGGATTTATAGGTAAAAATAAAAACTAGTTTTTTCCCCCCTGAGGATCTTGGATATGCAATAATATCTTTAAAATCTGTAAGATAATCTGATTTTAGTGCAATACCTTGAACAACATTTTCCTTATTATAAATGTCATAAAGAGGTGTTTTTGCTCCTGGAATGGGGTTTAAAATTGAAGTAAATATTTCGTATTTTTTTTCAGTTGAGCCATCAATTGCAATTAATGTTTCTTTTTCGGAATAAATACAAAATTTAGAATTATAGATATCGATATCTCCATAACCTGTAATTCCAAAGCGAACTCGAATACTTTCTCCTTCATTAATTTTGTACTTTTCTGGAATTAGCCAGATTTCATAAGCACCATTACAATAAGTATAAATATTAAGAAATAAGAAGAAGATTATCAAAGTGGATTGTAATTTCCTTGTCATAAAATTCTTTTTAAATGCCACCTAACGCTTGGCCGCCAGCCGCTGGTGCGGGGATTACTTGTTGTACCTTTTCTTTTCGTTGCTACTTCGTAAATTTGTTGACCGCCAACCTCCGAAACCCGCCCGCATCGCGGCTTGGCGGCATGTTGGCTGTAGTTGTATTCCTATCTTTGTTCATCATACCAATCTGGTCGACCTCTTGAAAATTCAATCATATTAATCCTACTAATTTTATCTGTTATTGAATAATTTAATCGATAAAGATGCTGAATCATAATAGGGTACCCATTCTCCTTGCTCACATTAATAAATTGTCCATCCTTTATGTTATACAAATCATAAACCCAATAACTATGGTTTTGATAACTAGTATGATCAACACCTATTATTTCAAAATTTTTATCTCCATTAAAATCTCTCTCAATCTCGTCTGAGAAATCCATAAATGAGAATTTCAAAAATAATCCAGTCGGTTTTCCAATGAGGTAAATTTTCCGCAAGTAATAAGCAGCTAATCCGCACCCTGGATTGTAACACGTGATTTTTACATCTATTATTTCATCGTTATTAATATCACAAACAAACAATGAATCTGGCACCACCACGGCGTAAAAGCCAATTGGTTCAATTATTCTTTGAATGAGTTCGTTATTTTTATACACGTAAAGGTTCGCACTGTCTTTATCCAATTTCTCATTCATCTCTAATCGAATTGTTTCGTTTCTACTCTTTGAAAGAATATTTGCTTCACCAACAAATGTAGAATCTTCAATTTTGAAACTGTGCCTAATCTTGTATTTCGTGTATTCGATTCTTGGAAATACTTCGAAGGGATATTGCGCATGGATTCCATTCCAGGCAATTATGAATAGTATGTATAGAAGGTTTTTCATACAATTACAGCCAACGCCTTGCTTGCAGCCGCAGTGCGGGCTTTAGCAGATTTTATATTCGAATTTCGTTTCCATTTCAGTAGCCACAACCAGGTCGTTTTACCACCATGCCCCGCATTGCTCGGCTGCAAGCTTGTTATGGGCAGTTTTATTGTAGCTCAATTATATTTTCTTTAACATTCGTGAGACCTTCAGCAGACACTTTTTGAGTCACTACAGAGTAAATGACCCATCCAGCATTATGTATTCTTGAAGAAGTCCAAGTCTCGTTTATTAGCGGAGGAAAATTTTCCCATTTTGGTCCTGAAACTTTCAAGGTTTCTGACATCTGAGTCAAATAATCAAAAGTGGTTTTAGTAAGTTGTTCTGAATTAACAATCTGTTGCATTCTAATAATTGAGTTATTGTCTTCTGTATTTATTTCATCCAACCAGAGTAACACCTTAGTGTCAAAAGGTTCACCTCCATACAGATTAGTAATTTTTATACTAGTTGATATTTCTTCACCAAGTTTGTATTTCCCACCGTGAAAAGTATAAAACTGTTGAATTTCTTTTATTGCAGCAGCCTCAATGGATTCTTTAGTGCTATACATATCTTCAATCTGCTTAATAACATTTTTGAAATTTGGAATGTCTTTAGTTTCCTGTTTGAGCATTTTAGTGGCTTTGAAAATATAATCTCTTATGTCTTTCCAGTTCTTTACTTCTTTAAAGGCGCCAAGCCCATCAGTATTAATGGTAACGGTCATATCCTCGACGATGGAAGAAAGCTTTTTTATCAATTCGTTATCAGCCTTAATATCATAGTCATGGTAAAACCAATCAATAGTGTACGAATTGGCAGTGGAGTCAATAATAGTTATATCAACAGTATATTTGTATGATTCTCTTGATGTTGTATCTGAATCTTTTACTTTATAACTCTCATTCGTCACAATGTAAGTCTGTTTATCATTCTTATCCCAGTATCCAATAACCTGAACAGTTGAGTCATTCATATTAATCTGTCCATAAGTTTTGATTATCATTAAAAAAATAAATCCGATAGAAAAAATTTGTCTCATTAGAATAATTTGTTTAAATACCTGTGTTGTGTGTTTTTAAAATTGCCCATAACGGTCGGCCTGCAACTGCAGCAAAGGCAGAGCCTTTGCAAAGGAACAATACGTTAGTATTGTTGCTGTTGCAGGCTTGTTAGGCCCCGTATTATTAATTATCTTGGCAATAGTGAACAATTTTGAGATTATTATCTAATTCAAAATGAAATACATCAAAAATCTGAGGTAAGTATGATAACACAACTGTAACATAATACATTTTTCCAATGTTTAAATGATTATAAACTTGAATTACTGCTTTTCTTTTCAAATTATATTTTGAAACAAATCCACTTTTTACTATTGTCAACTTATTATTATATAAATAAATAGATTTTGAGTACTTTAAAGGAAACATTATATTCTGTTGTAACATAGAATCCCTTTTCTTGGCAAGTAAATTAATAGAGTCTTTATTTGAAAAGGCCTGATCATTAGTAAAACATGAATTTAAATAGAAATAGGTCATTATAGAATCAGAACAGCCTGAGAAATAAATCGTTTTAATTTTCGAGTAAGATTTTGTCCATATACTATCGACAAAATAATTCAGTGCTTTACCTTCCGGAGTTGTTTGTTGAGAGTAGCTAGAATTAGTAAAGAAACAATTCAGAACTAAAAGAAAAATTAGATATTTTAGTTTTGTATTCATTAACATAAGTTTATAGCGCAAGCTTGATATGGGGCCTAACGTTTCGCAGCTAAGCCCAGTGCGAAAGCCTTTGGGATCGCGAGAGCGATCCCGGTAGATCGAAGCATTGGGATTAGCTGCATGTTATGTGTGGGTATGTATATATTGATTTAGTAGAAGTCGATTGAATCTGTTGGCGGCAATGCAATGGTGAATGCATCTCATTTCTAATTGTCAGTTTCCTCAAGCTGCAACGGCAAGCCATCTCATCAAATTAGTGGAAAGTTCATCAAGATTAAACGTTTCCTATCTGCAAATTGCCGCCAACCTGGGGAGAATTTGTGAGAAGAAAATTCATTCCTGAAAAACTCATCCTAAATTACAAATTTAAATCAGATAAATATAAAAGAACAATAATCCTTAATAGCTTTTTTACTCACACATAACGGCTGACGCTATGGCAAGTGCGGGATTAAATTGTTGCTCAACTGTCTGCCAGCACAAATGTATGTAAAGATTTCAAATGTTTCAACGAACACGCATACCCGCATTTGCTATAGCGTTTGTTAGCTGGCGTAATTATTTTATATCAAATTCTGGTTTCTTAAATTTTACTTTTTGTTCTTATTTTGGAGGAGGAAAGCCAAAGCAAACATTAATGGAATCTCTATAATGCAATAATTCAGAATCAATATCAAAAGGAGCTATTTTTGTATTAGTTGTCATAGCTATTTTCTCAATAACGGCTAGGAATGATCTTAAACTATCTGATGGCTCATCAAGATCATAATTTATGATGTGCTCCTTCTCATTCTCGAATTTATAAATGAGGCAATAGAAATCACCGTCGTAGATCCTTGGTTGTTTTTGTATAAGGCAGCGGGGAATTCTTTTTTTATAGAGATTCTTAAAAATTAATTCTGAAATTGAATCATTTATTGAATATTCAAAATACTCTGTTTGATTTGGTCTCATACTTATTTGTGCATATGAAACTTTTTTTAAGCTGTCATTATAAATGAGATATAGTTTAGCTTTCAATTCTGAAATATCTTGAATCCAATTTCGATTATGTCGGATCCATATAAATTTCTCTATCTTAGGTTTTTCAACTCTACTACATGAAACTGCTATTAAAGAAATTAATATTATTAGTCGTAAGTCTCTCATAGAATGTTTTCTTATTATGCCAGCTAACGTCTGGCCAGCAGCCGCAGAAAAGGTAGAGTGAATGAGTTGATTTTCATTGGTTTCATTTTTGCGGCTGCTGGCTTGTTAGGTGATGAAATAATTTATTAACCATGCGATTAAAATCTTGAATGCAAACCTATTTTTAGATAGATTTTCTTACCTTTTTCAAAAAAAAGACTATCAATATTCAAGGTATCATAACCCCAAAAGGTGACTTGTAACTTATAATATCCCTCATGCAATTTGTTAATTGTGCATAAATGATCGATAAGACTTCCATCTCTTTCTCCTTGTTCAATTGCGGATGAATAAAATACATTCGGATACAAAGTATCTTTAGTCGTTATATCTACAGCCATGACAGTTAACCCGCTTTTTTCCTTAATAGGGTTGTCAATAATAGATTTCTCTAATATTAGACCATGTGTTTGTTTAAGAGATTTTAATGAGGAATTATGTAGTTTTTGACTACACGAAAAAATGATTACCAATAAAAGAAAACCAAAAATTCTTTTCATATTATTTTATCACCTAACGTTCGATCGCTAAACGCAGCTAAGGTGAAACCTTTGTAAAGCAACAATACGTTAGTTTTGTTGCGGTTAGCGATTTGTTGGCGGTGGTAATTTATAATTTATATCCCACTTTTAAATTAATAGTAAATGTTCTATCTAGGATTTTATTTGAAACATTATTATCTGAAGTGTAATCAACTATTTTGTTGAAATTGAAATAATAGTTAAAAACAGCTCCAACAAAAAATCTTTTGATTTTAAAATCAAGGCCAATTCCAGTTATAACACCATAAATTAGTTTGTTGAGTTTTCCCCAATCATCAAATTGCTTAATAAAGACGGCACTTTCCTTATATGATATTAGATAGTCAACTCGTGGACCTACAAACAGATATGGAATTACAAAATCTTTTATAGGAAGTTTGAGATTGGCCGTAGTATTTATGGTAAGATAGTTAAGCTTGGTTTGAATCAATTGCTTACCTATAATTTCTCCATTGGGTGTTGCAACTGAAATAGAATCCTTACCTCCTTTCTGGATGAATCCGATATTTGAACTGAGATTGAAATATTTTAAATTTAGATAATCAATTCCAATCGATACATTTATCCCTGTGACATTTTTGTTATACATTATTTCATTACTCATCGAATTCTCCCAATTAATTTTTGAAAAAGAAGGTCCAATTTGGAGATTAAGATTTTGACCGGTTAGAGTCAAGATTTGCAAAGAGAAAAATAAAAAAGTGATGTTCCTTTTCATGTTTCAATTATAAATTATTACCGCCAACGTTTTGCCTGTAAAACCAGTTGCCGTAGAAACTGTTAATGAGCAGAGAACCTTATCAGCATTGGTTTTAAAGGCATGTTAGGCAAAGTGCAATTTAATTTATTTTATCAAGATACCAAGACTTTCCAAAAGTTGTTCTGAAACCGACCAGCCCTTCTGTTATACTATAATAAGCAGTCGAAATCCAAGCTGTATCCCTTGGGTCTCCTTTGTGGCAATATAATTCATAAACATTGTAGAATATCTTTGTACCTGATGTCCATTGTGGATGATATCCTACAATCGAATCTTTATTATATTGGTCATTAGTCTTAATGTTCAGCAACGTATCAACCTTAAAATAATAATATCCATGAAAGGACAAATGTGGTTGAGCTGTAATAAAGATAAAAAGTTCGAAAGCTTTGTCGGAGGTCGGATTATTAAGCGAGTATCGAAAGTATAAATTGATATCAAATGATCTTGCTAATCCCTCATTGTATTTTGACATATAATTAATATCAGCATCAAAATATACGCCTTGACAACCGTGATGATCAAGTTTTGCTGTTTCGTAATCATATTGGTAAAATCTCATGTATTTGGTGTACCTAACCCCGCGTGGAAACGAAATTGTATCACCATTAAAATCCTTAAATATTAGCAATTCATCTCCAGAATAAGGATTTATTTTGAGTTCATCTTTTGTAAACTGAAAATTTGCAACTTGATGTTGATCACATCTATTGCAGCTTGAGATCCAAATAATTAATACTAAAAAAAGAAGGTTATGTAAGGTCAGTTTCATTTTATCAATTGCTTCTTTTCATTTTGCCTAACGGCTGACGCTATGGCAAGTGCGGGATTAAATTGTTGCTCAACTGTCTGCCAGCACAAATGTATGTAAAGATTCCAAATGCTTCAACGAACACGCAAACCCGCATTTGCTATAGCGTTTGTTACCAGCAGCCATTTATTTTTCTAGTCGTTAAATTACTGTTTTTCTGTATTTTCTGATTTTAAGATTAGTTTCAAAGAATTTATATAGTCTGTGTCGAATTCAATAACTCTAATGTCATCAGTCTTAAAATTCATTTTTCCGTCCCATTTTCCTTTTGTACTAATGGAATCTATAACAAGCTTTTTTCTGTCGATGGTTTTTAGGCGTCCAACATAGCAAACCCTTTCAGATTTTGTGTAAAGTTGAAACAATCCAAAATTGTCGGTTAGATAACGTAAGATTGTCGAAAGGTCTGTCAGAGGAATAATGTCTTTGTCAGTAGGCTCAAGTCCTTTCAGTTTGATCACTTTTTCTTTAAACCGTTCATTTGCGAGTCTTTGAAAACCCGCAATATTTATATGTCTGAAAATTATATATCCGTCAATGATATAGTCAACCGGATTATATTTCATTAAAGTCCAGTCATCGTTGTAGTCAACAACAAAACCGGCAATTGGGTCTTCTCTGTCGGTAAATGTTATAGAAATTAATTGACCTATATTTTTCTTTCTTCGCATTTAAGTTGTTGTTGTGTAGTCTTTTATGGTTGCTGGTAACGCTTTGCCAGCAGCCGCTGGGCGGGTTTTACTTGTTGTTTCTTTTCTTTTCCTTTATCGTTTACAGGTTTGGTGAAGGCTTACATCCGAAAACCGCCCGCATTGCGGATGCTGGCCTGTTATAAGCGGTTCAGTTAGAACCTTTATTAGAGCATAATCAGTTTTGTGGCAATTTGCCTGGGATTTCCTTCGTTCCTGTCTAATTGTCCTTTCATTTAGTTGAAACATAAATTCTTCTCATCAAACTGGTAATGGGTCAATCAGCATTTTATAATCCTATCTGCAAATTGCCGCTTCATCCGGAAAATCGTTTCGATGAAACCATTTTCCCGAAAAGTAGAACCAAAAATTTTGAAGAACCTATTACCTCTCATTCTTTATATACATTGTGAATCGCTTATAACGTCTGTGTAGCCGACATATGGCGGTTTTGTATCCCCAAATGATGTTGGAAGCATCAAAAATGGGGGTGATAGCCGATATATGGCGATTAGCAGACATATGGTTTAAAAATCTTATAAGCAAATATAGTAAGTTATTCAATATGAAACAATCATCGTGAAATATTTCATAGATCAAGATTGTCAAGCGGACTCCGGAGTTGATCAAGGCCTTTGGTTGTGATATGCGTATATATCTGGGTCGTTTTTGGATTCGTATGACCAAGTAACTCCTGAATATACCGAAGATCAGTATTGTGCTCAAGTAAATGTGTCGCGAAGGAATGACGCAGGGTATGCATGGTAACATGTTTTAATATACCAGCATCCTTACAGGCATGTTTAAGAACATTCTGAACACTGCGCTCCGAATACTTTCCACCGGAAACACCTTCAAATAAAAAGTCCCTGGGATGATATTGTATATAGTATTTTCTTAATAGCTCCAGAAGCTTATTCGATAATAATGTTACCCTGTCCTTTCTGCCTTTTCCCTGGTTCACCCTGATCAGCATACGTTTCGAATCAATATCGGAAATCCTTAGATTGAGCAGTTCCCCAACCCTTAAGCCGGCTGAATAGGCCATCATGATCATGCATTTATGTTTCAGATTACCGATGCTTCCTATGATGGTACTGACTTCTTCTTCACTCAGTACTTCAGGAAGAAATTTCTCTTTTCTGGGACGCTCAATATAAAAAGTCTCTCGCTTCCGGCTTACAATCTTTTCATAATAAAATTTAATGGCATTGATCGCCTGGTTCTGATACGATGTTGAAATACAGCGGTCTTCTACCAGGTAAAGCAGATAAGCCATAATGTCCGACCTGGTGATCTCCTCCAAATCCTTTCCCGGGTAGTAGTTGATAAACTCAGTAAAACATTCCACATAAACCTGAATCGTCCGCTGACTGTAACGCAATACTTTCATTTTTTCAAGATAGGCATCCGGACATTTCCGGTATTCAGGGTGTTTTGAGAAGTCAGGCCTGGGCTTCCTTATTACCTGTGAAATATCCTCCATATACCTGTATTTCCAGTCATGGATACTGCAGAAATAACTAAGTTTGGCGAGTATCTTTTCTGTATGCGGCAAGGTCCAGCTCCGGGTCTCAGAATCCCAGGAATATAGCGGAAATTGCTTGAGGTGTTCAACCAGCTTTGAATCATACTGAAAAACAAGCCGGATGCGGCCATGCCGGAACCTGACAACCAGCAATGATTTAGGTTCTACCGGAACAGAACTGACTTGCTTTTGCTGTTTTTTATTGTCAGAATCGCGCCAGTGTATCCTCCCGTTGAAATATTTATTCAACTTTCCCACATTGTTAGCATGATTCTGAACTACCCAGCAGAACCCCGAGGCATCCCATCGCGCAAATCCGAGTGAACGGATGAACCTGATATCGTCAGGATCTTTTGGTAACCTGAGAAGAATATTCCTACCCGTAAGAATGGCCTCAGCAGGATTTTGAGATTTTGAGTTTTCTGTTTGCATCTTGATGTTTGTTACGTTTATTTTCTCTATTGGATTATTCCCGCAATAAAACATTCGGGTTTGTTGACATTATAGTAATAAAAGTATAATGCTTAATACGGTTCAGAGGTAAAAGGTGAAAGGCCGGAATGTTTTTTTTTTTTGCACATGCAACCTTTTTCTTCATTTTTGTTTCTATTGATTATTACCAACAACCAAACACGAAAATGAAATCAACAAAGAAAAACATCCTCAGTGGCTATAGCGGAAAGATCGGCAGCTCGGGACTGTATAAACGTGAATTAAATGGACAGGATATCATTCAGTCCTGCCCGGAACGAAAAGGAGGCAGAAAAGCAAAAGAACCGAGAAAGGAAAATAAATCTTTCGCTCATGCCGTCCGTTTCGCATCAGGCATTCAATCAAATCCTGAATTGCTGGCCCTCTATGAAGCTGCTTCCACCGGGGGATCCTGCAACGCGGTGTCCATGGCCGTGAAAGATTACCTGAAACCGGCAGTGATCGCCAAAGTGGTTACAACGGGCTACCGGGGGCATATAGGATACCGGATTAAAATTCGTGTCGAAAACGTGGTTCCGGTGAAATCAGTGAAAGTCAGTTTGGAAGATCCTGGTGGAAATCCTATCGAAACGGGTTTTGCCATCCGCCAAAAGAACAGTTGTGATTGGGTTTATACCACCCGGCAGACCAATCCTCAATATAAAAATTCAGTTTTGATCATCGAAAGCCTCGACCTGCCTGGTCATAAGGTCACCTGGACCAGGATTTTCTGACTTTTTGCTGACCTTTTTATTTGCATTTTAGGCTTCTTACAGCTAACCCTTAAAGACGGTATCAGGGCGGTAGCAAGGCGGTAGCAAGGCGGTAGCACCCTCCACCGATACTGGACTTTAATGGGACAATCATTAAACAAACATGAATCAACCCTCGAACAATCTTCGGACAACCATCCGTCATCACTGCCTGCCGTGAGGCAGGTGTCATTCATCATCCTGCACTATCAATCAAGATTACTAACCATGAATTTCATGAAATATCAAGAGAAAATCCTACCTTTGTTTCTCTGAGATATTTAAATACATTCCAATGACTTCAATCACGAGAATAGGAGTAATGACTTCTGGCGGAGACTCGCCGGGGATGAATGCCGCCATCCGCGGGGTAGTTCGTACGGGGATCTACATGGGCCTGGATGTCTTTGGCATCTACCGCGGATATGAGGGTATGATCGACGGACAGATAGAACCCATGTTCAGCCATTCCGTTTCCAATATCATTCAACGCGGGGGAACAATTCTTAAAACTGCCCGCTCCCAGCGGTTCATGACTTATGCAGGACGACTGAAAGCCTATCAGCAGCTTCAGGATCGGAAGATCGATGCCCTGGTAGCTATTGGTGGGAACGGTACCTTTACCGGCGCTTCCATCTTCGATGCAGAATTTGATTTTCCCATCATCGGTCTTCCCGGGACCATCGATAACGACCTGTATGGCACCGATGCTACCATCGGTTACGATACTGCCATCAATACCGTGGTGGAAGCAGCCGATAAAATCCGCGATACAGCCACTTCCCACGAACGCCTGTTTTTCATCGAGGTGATGGGAAGGGATGCCGGCTTTATTGCCCTTCGCAGCGGCATCGCCTGCGGGGCTGAGTTCATCCTCGTGCCCGAAACAACTACTTATATCGATAATCTCGCCCGTCTGCTGAAACACGATATCCGTAAGAATAAAACCTCCGGCATCGTCATCGTGGCCGAGGGCGATGAGGAAGGCGGAGCCTATGAAGTAGCCCGGAAAGTAAAGGAAAAATTACCGGAAATCGATACCCGTGTAACGGTTCTTGGGCATATCCAGAGGGGAGGATCTCCCAGCGCGTTCGACCGCGTACTGGCCAGCTCGCTTGGCTTCCTTGCCGTGAAAGGCCTGATGGAAGGACAAAGGGGCGTAATGGCTGGTATCATGGATAAACAGGTGGTATATACCCCATTCGAAAAAGCCATCAAACACACGAAAGACATCAATAAGGATTTGCTCGAAATGTCGCGTATCCTGGCCCTGTAAGCTTTTTATCTTTACTTCTTTGGAAAGAATTACGCTATTCGCGGATGTTTTATTGCCTTTGCCGGTAAAGGGTAAATTCACCTATCGCGTGCCCTTCGAATTGAACGATGCAGTCAGCGAGGGAACCAGGGTAGTGGTTCAGTTCGGAACCCGGAAAATTTATACAGCCATCGTTTGCAGCCTGCATGAAAAACCTCCTTCCGGATATATTCCTAAATACATCCTTTCAGTACTGGATGATTCCCCTGTCGTCTTTCCAGCCCAGCTTGCTTTCTGGGAATGGATTACCTCCTATTACCTTTGCCATCTCGGAGAAGTCATGAATGCAGCCCTGCCTGCAGCGTATAAACTGGCTTCTGAAACCCGCATCGCCCTCAACCCGTCCTATCGCGGGGAAACTGATACCCTCCAGGAAAAAGAATATCTCCTCCTCGAAGCCTTGCATCACCGCGAAGAACTTGAGATAAGTGAGATAGCAAAAATGCTTGATCAGCAGAAAATCATACCCTTGATCAAGAACATGATCGAAAAGGGAATGATCGTGGTAGATGAAGAACTGAAGGACCGCTATAGGCCGAAAATGGAAGTATTTGTCAGACTTTCGCCTGATTACCTGGGTAACGAAGATGCACTGAAAACCTTGTTCAACAGCCTGGAGAAAAGGGCAAAAAAACAACTGGAACTATTGATGACCTTCCTTCAGCTGTCAGAATACGGGGCAAAAAATGAGGTAAAACGCGCTGCATTATTGCAACGATCGGGCGGATCCCGGGCCATGCTCGATACCCTGGTCAGGAAAGCGGTATTTGAAACAGAGGAAAAAATTGTCAGCCGGATGGAAACCTTCGAAACCATGGCCGATTCTGACGATATTGAACTGACAGAAGCACAGCAGCACGCCCTGAAAGAAATTCATGCCGGATTGATGGTAAAAGATGTGGTTTTGCTGCACGGCATCACATCCAGCGGAAAAACTGAGCTGTACATCAAACTGATCCGGGAAGCCATCGGCAGGGGGAAACAGGTTCTTTACCTCCTCCCTGAAATCGCGCTCACTACCCAGATCATCAATCGCCTGAGAAAATACTTCGGCAGCAAGGTGGGAATCTACCATTCCCGTTTCAATGAAAATGAAAGGGTGGAGATCTGGCAGAACGTAATGCGTGCGGAAGGAAAAACGAAGCCCCGTTACGAGGTCATTCTGGGAGCGCGTTCAGCCGTATTTCTGCCGTTTTCCGACCTGGGCCTCGTGATCGTGGATGAAGAGCATGATGCTTCATTTAAACAATCAGATCCTTCTCCCCGCTATCATGGACGCGATGTGGCCATATACCTGGCCCAGCAGCATGGAGCGAAAGTCGTCCTGGGCAGCGCTACCCCTTCGGTAGAAAGCTATTTCAATGCCGGCCGGGGAAAATACGCCCTGGTTGAACTGATGCAACGCTATGGCCAGATGGAACTGCCCCTGATACGGATTGTGAACCTCAAAGAGGAAACGCGACAAGGGAAGATGAAAACCCATTTTTCGTCGGTATTGCTTACCCGCCTGGAAGAAGCCCTGTCGAGGCAGGAACAGTCCATCCTCTTCCAGAACCGCCGGGGGTTTTCACCCCGGCTGGAATGTGAAACCTGCTTCTGGATGCCGAATTGCAAAAATTGTGATGTCACCCTGGTCTATCATAAAAAAAGCAACCAGCTTCGATGCCATTACTGCGGATTCGTGACCAGGGTTCCCGACCATTGTCCCGAATGTAAAGGAACCAACATCAGGATGCGTGGGTTTGGCACCGAAAAAATAGAAGAGGAATTGGCTGTCTTATTCCCCAAAGCAAGAATTGCCCGGATGGACCTGGATACCACCCGCTCGAAACATGCTTACCAGCAGATCCTGGGCGATTTCGAAGAACGTAAGATTGATATTCTGGTCGGCACCCAGATGGTTACCAAAGGATTGGATTTCGATCATGTAAGTACAGTATGTATCCTCAATGCCGATAATATGCTGAGTTTTCCCGATTTCCGGGCTACCGAGCGCAGCTTCCAGATGATGGTACAGGTAGCTGGTCGCTCGGGCCGGAAAAACAAAAGAGGACTTGTCCTCATCCAGACCTATCGGCCCGATCACCCTGTTTTAAAAGAAGTTGTTGACAATGACTATCTCTCCATGTACAAACAACAGCTTCCGGAACGACGAAAATTCTGCTATCCGCCATTCTACCGTCTGGTCTTATTGAAACTCAAACATAAGGATCCGGAAATGCTGAACAACGCCGCAACCTCACTGTCATTTAACCTGAGGAAAGTATTCGGAAAACGGGTACTGGGACCCGAATTCCCCCTGGTCGGGAGAATCATGAATTATTATATCAAGCATATCCTTATCAAATTTGAAAAGGATACCTCCGTCAACGCCATGAAAGGAAAACTGATGGAAGAAATAGAATCTTTTCAGAAGGATAAAAAGTCAGGGGCGCTCAGGATCATCTTGGACGTTGACCCCCAGTAGTATCTATTAAAAGGAAAAGATCCTCCCCGTCTTTTTTCATGAAATAATGCTCCCTGGCGAATTTTTCCAGTTGGGTGGTATCAGTCATCAATTCCCGGAGCAGGCTGGAATCTTTACGGATTTCATCCAGGTAGTATTTCTTTTCATCTTGCAACTCCTCGTGCTTCTTCTGTAATTTTCCGCGTGTCAGAATGTTATTGCTGTCGAAAAATACCATCCATACCACGAATGCCAAGGTGGTAAGGAAGTATTTATTCATGAAAAACCGAAGTATTTTCACCCTATTGATTTCCTTTCAGGTATTGATAAATTTCAGTTTGTGACCTCACTTCAGGACCCGGAGTGGTTTTATAGAGATTCGGCTTCCCCGGCCCTATGATCCTGGCCTTGGTATTGTCGCTCAACTGAATATCCAGCATCCTTTTTAATTCCTCTTGTATGGCTTTATCAAAGATCGGGCAGGCAACCTCGATACGGTTGTCGAAATTACGTATCATCCAGTCGGCGGATGTGATATAATACCGCGGGTTGCCATCGTTGGCGAAGATCACTACCCGGCTGTGTTCAAGAAATCTCCCGACAATGCTGATGGCTTCGATGTTGTCGCTGAGTCCCGGAATGCCCGGTATCAGCACACAGATACCGCGGATGATGAGATTGATCTTTACGCCTGACTGGCTGGCTTTGTACAGTTTTTTCACCATGGCTTCATCCACCAGGTTATTCAGCTTGATGATGGCCCAGGCAGGTTTTCCTTCTTCTGCATGCTTGATTTCCCTGTTCAGTAGCGTGAGAAAATGATTGCGCATATAAAATGGCGCCATGATCAGGGTTTTGAACTTAAAAGGTTTATAGGTCGCTTCCATGAGGTGGAAGGCATTGATCACATCGTTGCAGATTTCCAGGTTGGAAGTCAGCAGGCTGTCATCCGCATATACCTTGGCGGTGTCTTCATTGAAATTCCCGGTTCCTATAAATGAATAAAATTTATTCCTGTTGCTTTCTTTCCTCCTGATCAGGATGAGTTTGGAATGTACTTTAAAACCTGGGATGCCATGAATTACTTTCACGCCTTCTTCCCTCAGCCGTTCGGTCCAGAAAATATTGGCTTCTTCATCGAAGCGGGCCTGCAACTCCATGAATACAGTCACAAATTTACCATTCCTGGCGGCATTCATCAATGCATTGATCACGCTTGAATTTCTGGCTGCCCGGTAAATGGTCATTTTAATCGAACGGACTTTCGGGTCGATGGATGCTTCCCGCAGCAGGTCTATGATATACTGAAACGACTGGTATGGGTAATGAAGCATCACGTCTTTTTGCCTGATGACCGACAGTATGCTTTTATTCGTGGGCAGTTCTGCATGCTTCAGGGGAACCATAGGACCGTTTTCCAGTTCCGGATGTCCCAGGTTCGGGAAATTCATGAAATCCTTAAAATTATGATATCTTCCTCCGCCACGGATGGGGTCGTCCTTGGTGATGCCCAGCCGCTTGGTGATGGTTCTCAGCAGGTCATCGGGAATGGCATTGTCGTAAACGAAACGAACAGGGATTCCCCGTTTGCGCTGCTTCAGGCTTTCGGAGATGATTTCCAGGAAACTTTTCGAAACATCCGTATCAAAATCCAGCTCAGCATCCCGGGTAACTTTCACGGTATAAGCGGCGAAAGTATCATATCCGAAAATAGAAAAAATTTCAGACAAGCAAAAGCGAATGACATCATCCAGAAGGATGACGAATTTCCGGTCGCCCTTATTGGGAAGGATCAGAAAACGCGATACTACTTTCGTTGGAACTTCGATGAGGGCATAATCGTTTTTACCTTCTTTACCCGAGTGCCCAAGGGTGACAGCCAGGTAAATCGATTTATCGCGGAGGGTGGAAAGGTCGCGCAGATTGGTGATCATGATAGGAAAAAGGGCTACCCTCACTTTATCCATGAAATACCTGCGCACGAATTCTCCCTGCTCTTCAGATAATTCCTTCTCATTCACGATCAGGATATCGTTTTCAGCCAGTTCCCTGACGATTTCCTCGTAGATGCGGATGAAATCCTTTTCCTGAGATTGTACGATCTCGGCAATCTCCTTTAATACCTTTCTCGGGTTGATGCTGGTATCATAATGAGCCTGGTTGACCTTGATCATCCGGTTCAAAGTCGCCACGCGTACCCGGAAGAACTCATCCCGGTTATTGGAAAAAATACCTAAGAATTTCAGCCGTTCGATCAGGGGATTACTCGGATCGGCAGCTTCCTGGAGGACCCTGCCGTTGAAATGCAACCAGCTGATCTCGCGGTTAAGGATGGTATTTTTATTCTTTTTTTCCATGGTAGATGAACTCCTGCTTCCCCTCAGTTCCGGGTATTTCTTTCCATTTTTCCGTATTGAAGGAAAGACAAACCACCGCCGATGTTGGCATCGCTTCAATTCCGGGATGAATGAAAAGGTTGGCCAGGTGGGTAATGGTCGGATTATGTCCTATGATCATCAGCGAATCGATTTCATCCGGGGTCGCGTATATGATATCCAGGATACGGTCATAATAACCATCGTAGATTTTCCGGTCAATTTTGATCTGTTCTTCCGGATAACCCAATCCCCCGGCCAGCATGCGTGCAGTTTCCAAGGCTCTAACTGCCTGACTGGAGATCATCAGCCCGATCCTGACATCCCGGTTTTTCAGGAAGTTGATCACCCGACTTGTTTTTTTAATTCCTTTTTTGATGATCGGGCGCTCCTCATCTGATAAACCTTCCACATCCCAGGAAGATTTGGCATGTCGCACCAGGAATAAAGTCTTCATTCAGTCAATGATTTATTAGTAGGCAAACAAAGGAAACTCGGCCATCATTTTATTGACCTTGCCGGCTACCTTCCTGATCCTGTCTTCATTATCAATATCGCTGATCACTTCATCAATAAGATCCACGATCATGGGCATATGTTTTTCTTTCATTCCCCGGGTGGTGATGGCAGGCGTGCCAACCCTCAGTCCGGAAGTCTGGAAAGGAGAACGGCTGTCGAAGGGTACCATGTTTTTATTTACTGTAATATCGGCCTTCACCAGGGTGTTTTCAACCAGTTTACCGGTTATATCCGGGAATTTTTTTCTCAGGTCAATCAGCATCAGGTGGTTATCGGTACCCCCTGAGATTACATGGTATCCTTTGCTGACGAAGGCAGAGGCCATAACGGTAGCATTTTTCTTGACCTGGATGATGTAATCCATATATTCGTCGGAGAGGGCTTCATAAAAGGAAACGGCTTTGGCAGCAATGACATGTTCCAGGGGGCCGCCCTGTATGCCGGGAAATACAGCCGAATCCAATAATTGCGACATCATCTTGATTTCTCCCTTCGGGGTAGTCAAACCCCAGGGATTCGGGAAATCCTTGCCCATTAAGATCATACCGCCGCGGGGGCCACGGAGGGTTTTATGGGTTGTAGTGGTAACCACATGGCAATGGGGGAGGGGATCATTCAGTAAACCACGGGCGATCAGTCCGGCAGGGTGGGCGATATCGGCCATGAGGAGAGCTCCGATTTTATCCGCGATCTGGCGCATGCGTTTGTAATCCCAGTCGCGGGAATAGGCTGAAGCCCCTGCGATGATCATCTTGGGCTTGATCTCCAGGGCCTTTGCTTCCATTTTATCATAGTTTATCAGACCGGTAGCTTCTTCCACCTGGTAGCCAACGGCTTTATAAAAGATACCGGAAGAATTCACCGGGGAGCCATGAGAAAGATGGCCGCCATGAGCAAGGTCAAGTCCCATAAAAGTATCACCCGGCTTCAGAATTGTCATCAGCACGGCCATGTTGGCCTGGGCTCCTGAATGAGGCTGGACATTGGCCCAATCGGCATTGAACAGGGCCTTGGCCCGGTCGATGGCCAGTTGTTCTGATTCATCCACGTTCTGGCAGCCGCCGTAATAACGCCGGCCGGGATAACCTTCGGCATATTTATTGGTCAGACAGGATCCCATGGCTTTTAAAACCTGGTCGCTCACGAAATTCTCGGATGCGATCAGCTCAATTCCGCTGGTTTGACGGTGCAATTCATTCTTAATGATTTTAAACAGTGCAGTATCTTTTTTCATGACAACAAAAATTTTTGAGATTGGGTTACGTTGAATAAATAGCAATTGAGAAACAAAATTAAAACATATTTCAGACTTATTCAGCATATTTGTAGTGAAATTGATTATATGACACTCCCCCGCTTTACCATTTCACCATTTCACCATATTCCTGTTTCGGTATTTCACTGTTGCTCTGTTTTATTCATCCTGCTTTCTTCTTCTCTTTATGCCCAGCTTGATGCCGGCCGCGACGATACCATCAATCCCGGCGTTCCGGTTACACTTACCGCAACATACGGATTGATCGGCAACGGCATCACCATTTCTGAGGATGGGGTGGAGGGCCCATTCCCGATTGGCTTTAGCTTTTCTTTTTTCGGGGAAAAATATACTTCATTTTATGTCGGAGCCAATGGCTGGATAAGTTTTATTCCTAACCTGAACTCCAAAGGTATACGGGAGGCTTTTGCCATACCCAGCGCTGCCGATTATAACCCCAAGGCTTGTATTCTGGGACCATTTCAGGATCTCAACCCCCTGTCGGCCGGAAGTCCTTATATTTTTTACCGAACCATTGGCGATTCAGCCGATCGTAAATTGCTGGTCATGTGGTGTCAGACACCGATGTATTCCTGCGAAGGTACACCGGTCACCTTTCAGATCATCCTGTACGAGAAAAACAATATCGTGGAAAACCATCTTTACCAGAAGCCGGAATGTCCCGACTGGCTTGGCAACAGGGCTACCCTCGGCATTCAGAATATAAACGGTTTCAGGGGATTTCCTGTTCCCGGGAGGAATGCAACTTCCTGGGCGGTATCGCCTGACGACCCGGAGGGATGGCAATACAGACCTACTTCGGCCGATAGTTTTCAGGTTAGTTCAATCCCTTATAACCTTTATCCGCTTACACCAGGCGAAAAAATATCCTACCGCTGGTACAAAGGACCTGATATCATAGCAGAAAATTCAACTGTCGTGGTTGCGCCCGGTGAAACCACTACCTATGTTGCCTGGGCCAGGGTGTGCAACGGACAGGAATTTACTGATACTGTTACTGTTTATGTTTTCCCCAATATTCCCAATGCTTTTACCCCTAACGGAGATGGTTTGAACGATGATTTCAGGATTCTGGGTGTGCCACCTGAAAATATTACCCGGTTTAATATGCAGGTATTCAACCGATGGGGGCAGATGGTGTTTTCATCCAACGATATCCTGAAACCCTGGGATGGGAAACTGAATGGTGAAGTCTGCGATGTAGGAATGTATTCCTGGGTGATCTATTACGAGGACAACAATAAAACCAAAGTCAGCAATAAAGGAACCGTGATGCTCATCCACTGATCTCCTTGCTCAGGCTTTTCCTGGTATCACCTTCTCCAGCAGGTTCATCAGTACTTTTTTTACAAAGGGTTTTTCCAGGTAGTGATCTGCTCCCTTTGAAAAAATATATTCCTTTTCATCCTTCAGCGTATAACCGGTCATGGCGATGATGGGTACTCCGGCATAGGCCGGATTCTTCCGGATCTCCTCAATGGCTTCTGCTCCATCCATTCCCGACCCCAGGTTGATGTCCATCAGGATGCAGGAATATTGCTTAACCTTGATCATATCCAGGGCATCCCTGGCATTTTTAGCTACATCCAAAGGGTAGGTATTCCGGGTATAGGTTTTAACCAGTTCAATGTTGGCATCGTTATCCTCTGCCATCAGGATACAAGGAAGGATGATTTGCTCTTGTTTTTCTTTCGAGGGAATATCCTGAATCAGGATTTCACCATGATCAATTGCCTTCCCGTGGTTCTCATCTCTCCCTGCAGGAATCGCGATCGTGAATGCTGAGCCCTGACCCGGTTCACTATCGAGGCAGATAGCTCCTCCCATCAATTGCAGGATTTTATTTGAAATTGATAATCCTAGTCCGGTACCCTCATAAGGCCGGTTATATCCTTCCTCCGCCTGACGGAATTCTTCAAATATGACTTTCTGTTTGTTTTTTGGGATTCCTATACCGGTATCCGTGATCCTGATCCCGATCTGTCCGGAAGAAGCCGGCAGGGTGATAGCTTCAATGGTAATGCTCCCCCGATGTGTAAACTTCACGGCATTATTGAGGATATTCAAAAAACATTTTTCCAGGAGATATTCATCGCAGTACGAAGTAAGGTGAGGTTCAATATTAAGGTTCAGGGTAAGACCTTTTTCCTTGATGAAGGATTCATAATCCCTCAAACCATGTTCAATAATTTTTTCCATGCTGACATTTTTCAGGTTGAGCTTTATTCCCGATTCCAATTGGGCGTAAACCATGATGGAGTCGAGGGTTTGCATCAGCCGTTTACTGGATGTCAGAATATGACCTGCCATGCTTTTAAATCTTTCATCAGGGATCTCGTTATTCAGGATATCGGAAAAGCCAAGGATTCCATTCATGGGTGTCCTGAATTCATGGCTCATGTTGGCCAGGAGGGATGATTTAACCCTGCTTGACTCTTCGGCTGACTGTTTGGCCTGTATCAGTTCTTTCTCTGCTAGTTTTTTATCGGTAATATCGGTAATGATACCTCCCACCACGCTTTCCTCTCCGTTTTCCCCATGCACGATATGCCTGCGGTCGGATATCCAGCGGTAAGATCCATCGGGACGGACAATGCGGTACTCGCAGTTGCTGATCCCTGTTTCATTCAGCATTTGCCTTGCTTCATCCACGATCCGTTTATCATCTTCCAGGACGACATCAAACCAGAGACCAGGGTTGTCGCGGATTTCCTGAAGTGAATGACCATAGATCTTTTCAAAGGCCGGATTGACGATATATACCTGGCTACCATCGATGGGCGACATCCAAACGATGTCGTTGATATCTTCGATTAATCGTTGAAATCTTGTTTCCGTTTGATTCAGTACGTTTTCTATATGCTTTTTATCCCGTTTCAGCAAGGTCTCTTTCAGTTCCCTTTTTACTGCCGGTGCAAGGCGGTGCAAATGGGTCTTCATAAGGTAATCATTGGCGCCGCCTTTCATGATATTAACAGCGATCTCTTCCCCGACGGTTCCGGATACCAGGATAAATGGAATATCCAGGTTTTTGGATTTAAACAGTTCGAGAGCGTCCTGCCCTCCAAATCCGGGAAGAGAATAATCGGAAATTACCAGATCCCATCCTCCTTTTTCCATTTCAATTTGCATATCATCCCTGGTTTTCACCTGGGTATGATCCACTTCAAACCCTTCTTTTTTCAGTTGCCTGACGACCAGCAAGGCATCTGTGTCATTGTCCTCCACAAGCAGAAGTTTGATTTTATTCATAACGGCTAAATATTACAAGGTGAAAAAGAATGTTGTTCCTTTATCTGCTTCACTCTCGGCACGGATAGTCCCTCCGTGCCTGATGATGATACGTTTTACCGTAGCTAAACCAATACCGGTACCAGTGAACTGATCTTCACTGTGAAGCCGCTGGAATGGAGTGAACAATTTGTTATAATGTGCCATATCGAATCCAACGCCGTTATCACGAATAAAAATCAGCGGTTTGCCATCTTTTTGAATACAACCCAATTCAATCCTGGCCAGAGGGTTCTTCGAAGTATATTTCCAGGCGTTATCGAGCAGGTTCTGAAGTGCAATCTGCATCAGGCGGGCATCGCAATCGATAACAACATCCGGTTGAATGACGGTTTCTACCTTTCGCCCGGGATAAGTCTTCTGTAACTGATCACAAATCCTTGTTGCCATGCCGGAAAGATTAACTTCCATGCGCTCCAGTTCCTGCCTGGCAATTCTCGATAGTTTCAGCAACTCATCGATCAGCTGGCTCATATTCGCGACCGATTCAGATATTCTGTTCAGGAAATCCCGGGCAGTATTATCAAGTTTTTCAGCATAATCTTCATTCAGGGCTAGAATAAGTCCTTCGATACGTCGGACTGGTGCTTTCAGATCGTGGGAAACGGAATAGGAAAATGCTTCGAGTTCGGTATTGGATGCAGCGAGTTGTGCAGTACGGTCAATGACTTTCTGTTCGAGATCCTCATTCAGCTTCCTGATTTCCTCGGTTCTTTCAGCGACCAGTAATTCCAGTTCTTTTTCACGTACCTGACGGATCCTGTATTTCAGGAAAAGGTAAAAAACAAGGATGACAACCAGAATAATGGAAATGATAAACCATATGGACTGATAGAAAAAAGGCTTCACATGGATCTTGATCACGGCTTCATTGTCGCTCCATTTGCCTATATGATTGCATGCCTGTACCCTGAATTCATAATTTCCAGGGGGCAGTTTGGTATAATAGGCAACCCGTCGGTTCCCTGCATTTATCCACTCCCGGTCATAACCTGTCAGCTTGTACCGGAAATTTTGTTTTTCAGGATCAATGAAGCTTGGGGCGGTGTAGCTTATTTCAGTATGGATTCCACCGGCAGGGAGAAGGTATGAAGCAGATCTTCCGTATGATTTATTGTTGACTACCACGTCTTCAATGCTGGGGCTTGAAACTATTACCGGAGTATTGATTTCCCCGGGATCGATGGCCGCAATCCCGGCAGTTGTGGAAACCCAGATCTGCCCATTCGGGCCAAAGCATCCTGCCGGGAAAACACCTCCCATACATACCATACTCACCATTCCTTCAGCTGTACCATAACTTCTGTAATTAATATTTTTGATTTTTCCCGAAGCATATGAATTCAGTTCCTTTCTTTCAGCAGCCAGAATGCCGTTTTCCGATCCAAACCAAAGGGTTCCCTGAATGTCTTCAGAAATAAAAGTGATCATCCGCGGGGATCCGATGGCATCTCCGATGAAATCTATTTTTTCTGTTTTCGCATCGATGCGGTTTAATCCGTTATGTCCGGTTCCCACCCAGATGGTTCCTTCCTTATCTTCATAAATACTCAGGATCAGATTATCAGATAATCCGTTTTCGGCTGTGACCTGCTTGATTTTTCCCTGATCGTAAATGTTAATTCCCCCTTCCTGTGTTCCTATCCACATTCTTCCCTTATGATCTTCGAGAAAACAAAAAATGCGTCCGTCAGATAGCCCATCTTTTTTGGTCAATGTTGTCACATTCTCCCCTTTGATGATGTAAATCCCTGCATCAGTTCCTGCCCAAACGGATCCGTCACGACTGGTATAAAGGGCATGGAATAAAGTGTTTCCTAACTTGTTTGAAGAATTGAAAATGCTGGTTTTCTTGCCATCATACATGATGAGTTTCCCAATGGTGGCAATCCATATATTGAGATGTTTGTCTTCGGTGATGCTGAAAACAGGGAACCCGTCGATAGAGGAAAAGGCAGAAAGGTTCTCAAACTTTCCTTCAGCAAACCGGTCGATACACCCATTCTGATACCCAATCCAGATACGGAAATCGCTGTCTTTAAACAAACAAAGAACATTCCGGTCAGATAATCCGTCAGGCGTGGAATAAGTCCTGAGAATATTTTTCCTGAAACGGTTGAGACCATTGCCCTGGGTTCCGACGAGCATATCGCCTTCACGGTTCAGGATAATGCATTTGACAATATCGGCCGACAAACCATCATGGGTCGTAATCCTGTTGAAGGTTTGCTGCTTCTTCAGGCCAATGATCAGGCCCTCTCCTTCTGTTCCAATCCAGAGGTTTCCTTCAGCGTCTTCAGTGATGACATTTATTTTTCCTGTATTGTTAAACTGAGAGGAAGGTAATTTCCCGAATTTTCCTTGATTAAAAAAGCAAAGGTTTCCTGAAGCATCCCCGATCCATAATTTCTGATCCTGATCAAAATACAGCGCGGTGACCGCATCTCTGCAAGGGAGGCCATCTCGAAGCGTGTAGTTAGATATGTTTCCATCCTTAATTCTGCATAGCCCTGCATCTGTCCCTATCCAGACTTCATTGCCGTTCCCCCTGATCATGGTATTTACTGCCTCCGACAATGGTCCTTCTTTCGCCGTGAAGGGAATGAACTTTTCCTTGTCATACATGAACAATCCGCTCCCGTCGGTGGCAATCCAGAGGTTCCCGGAACCGTCTTCACATAGATGAGTGATGGTCTTTTTGTGAAAAGTTTCTTCGGATCCCAGGGGAGAAAAACGCCCGTCCCTGAATTTAACCAGATTTCCTCCATACAATCCGAAAAACATCGTCCCATCCCTGCCAGCCAGGAGCGAACTGCAATCATCTTCTGTCAGTTCTTTGACATTCTGGCGTGTAAACGAGAGAAACTTGATACCGTCAAAACATGAGATTCCGTTTTCACTGCCTATCCATAGATAACCCTCAGGAGATTGGGCCATGGCCATAACATTGGCAGGAGCACCCCTGGATTCGTCCCAGACAATCACATTGAATTGCCTGGATAATTGATTGTTTTCACTTTTCTGTCCTTGGCAAATGAAAGCAGAAATCAGGACAACAAAGATGACCACAGCCGAAAGGGAAAAATTATTTCTCATATGACCAAAAATTTTCCTATCAAATTTATATTTTTTTTCAAGTGTTTTTGTAATTTAGTAGCAATTATTTTAACCTAAATTATAAAGCTATGGGGACCATTCATGTTACTGCTGATTTAAACACAATCGGCGACACATTCAATGCTATCGATTTTGAAATTGTAACTCCTGCAGAACTTTCCATTAGGTACGCCAAGAAACACGGCGCTCCCGTCGGTAAAATCTGGAAGATGACAAGAAGTGCTTCTCAGACTCCTTCAACGGAATTAAACCATTATAACTCTCTCAAATCTAATAATGTTATTGATGGGGACAAGCTTTTAGTTATCGCTGTATAGCGTGTTTTTTCCTCCATGAAACCTATCATTCTTCAAAGTGTATAAAGGAAAATTCCTGTTATCCTGTTTTATTATTGGATCTGGGATCTTCTTTTCGGGATGTTCCCTTTCCCGTCAGATGCAGCAGGCAGCGTCGCTGGGGAAATGTGAGTTTCAGATACGCTCTGTGGAGAATGTTTACCTTGCAGGGATCTTCGTGCAAAATATTACTTCTCTGGCAGATCTGAGTATCATTGATGTCGGCAAACTTATGACCAGCATCGCCGGACCGGTTTTTCCGTTATCGTTACAGATTAATATGCTGGGACGCAATCCCAACGACAAACCGGCCGGATTAAACCGGATCGACTGGATTTTATTCATTGACGATATTCAGATGACTTCGGGCAGCCTGGATAAGGCATTCGTGATACCTCCCAACAATGGGGTGGCAGTTATTCCGGTAAACGTAAATGTTAATCTTAAGCAGGTTTTACAAGGAAAATCAGCAGAAGCCCTGGTCAATTTCGGACTGAATCTTTCCGGGAAAGGCAAATCCCCGACGCGTTTTAAAGTAAAGCTCCGGCCCACGATCATGGTCGGGCAGTCGGCCATAACTTATCCCGGATTCATCACGGTTAAAACAGATTATTCATCTCAATAATCCCGGGTCGGCATTTTCTTCTTCCTTAATTTTCGCCCCTCTGCCTAAAATGATAATGCCTGCTGCTGCCGATAATATTGAACCGATAATTATTGCCAGTTTTGAGGTGTTCAGAAGTAAATGATCGGTAAATGACAAGCCGGCAATGAAAAGCGACATGGTGAAACCAATTCCGGCCAGGCATCCCATCCCGATAAGATGATTCCAGTTTATACCTCCGGGTATATCACTGAATTTCCATTTTATCATGAGGGAGGTTGATAATAATATACCGATGGGTTTTCCCAGAAAGAGTCCAAAGATGATACCCAGGCTGAGGGTGGAAGTGAAATTTCCTGCCAGATCTATTGAAATAGGGATAGCTGTATTGGCAAGGGCAAACAATGGAAGGATAAAATAATACACAGGGCGGTCAAGTTTATGTTCGAGGCTTTCTGCCAGTGAAACAGGTATCACCATTGCGGCAAGCACTCCGGCGATGGTGGGATGTATCCCTGACTTCAGGATGAAGTACCAGAGAAGTCCTCCCGCGATCAGGTACAGGAGGGAAAATCTGACATGAAAACGGTTCATGACAATCATGACCATCAATGCGATGCCGGCAAAAAACAGCATGTTTAGTTGAAGGGAAGTAGTATAAAAAACCGCGATGATCAGGATGGCGCCCAGGTCGTCGATGATTGCCAGGGCAGTCAGAAATACTTTTAATGTAAAAGGGATCCGGCTCCCGAGCAAGGATAAGATCCCCAGGGAAAAAGCAATGTCGGTGGCGGTTGGAATTGCCCAGCCCCTCATGGATTCTCCCTGACGGAAAGTGAAGAAAAAATAGACCAGGGCTGGCACCATGATTCCTCCCAGGGCCGCGGCTATCGGAAGTATGGCCTGACGCGGATGGGATAGTTCTCCGCTTATCACTTCTCTTTTTATTTCAATGCCCACAAGAAGGAAAAAAACAGGCATCAGGCCGTCGTTAACCCAGTGAACTATTGATTTGTGCAGGAAAGAAAATCCGATCTCTGTATCCCATAATTTAAGATAACCCGCGGAAAAATCGGAATTACTCAGCATCAGTGAAATTACAGTAGCCATGACCAGCAATAAACCGGCAAGTTTCCCATGTTCGTCCAGCTCCCTGATGGGATTTATGAGTATTTTGCGGAATGCCATGGGTCAGTTTTTAATAAATATACCATGAATTTCATGCCCCATATTATACCGGGGAGGCAACTTGAAAATAACACGATGATGATACCAGGATAAAAAAATCCCAATCCTGTGAAATGTTTGCCTGAAATACCATTGTTTCGGGATATTCCACTCCTTGTCATCCGAACCTGAAACGGCTGACAACGAGGTTGACAAGATCACGGATGCTGATTGCTTCCTGGATTTGATTGCTTCCAGACGCTCCTTTCTCGACCATCCTTTGCCTCTCAACGTTGTTTTAAACTGAAAAGTAAAATATTTCACTGGCAGGAGTTGATATTTCTTCAGGAGATCGAGCAGTCCCTGCCCGTCAAAATAATTGACATGATTGATTAAAAGCTCGGAAGGGGTCCCGGTCCTTCTCCAGAAAAGATAATGCCCCCAGACATCTTCATGCCCGTTGGGAGTGAGAAAATGTAATAAGCCGCCTTTCTTTAACAGGAATGAAATGTTTTCAATGGCCAGCGAAATGTCATTGATATGTTCAAGGATGTCCCGGGCAATAATAAGGTCGAATTTTTGTTCGCCAAGTAAACGGCAGTCTTCTATTTTTCCTTTCAATGTCGAAAAATGATGATCTCTCTGGTTTTTTTCAAGCACCTGTTCCACAACATCCATCACGGTGATCTTGCAGTTGGGAAAAAGATGTTGTATCCCAAGGGAAAAATATCCTGAGCCTGGTCCAAGTTCTAGCAGGTCTTGAGGTGAAAATCCCTTTTTCTTTAGTTTATATCCAAACAGTATACCCCGGCGATAGTTCCTGACGAGGTTACGCTCTTTTTCATGCCCGGAACTGTTTTGGTTTTCATAGGAGTAATAGGCATTACATCCGGTTTCTGTATGCTCCGGTGTGAGTTTTGGATCGAGCTGAATATGTCTGCAATTTGTACATTTAATAAGGTTTGCTTCCTGAAGGTCCCAGAAATCAACCGCTCCGATTTTTAATCCTCTTGTTTCACTACAGATACTGCAGGCTTCCTGTCGGATATAGGGCTGACCCTGCAAGGCGACCGGAATTTTAATTAAGCGGAGGAAGTTGTTCAACATGGAGCAATTTTGCTGGATGATATTATTTCCTGGAATGGAGCAGGTGATCCTGCCATCATCCTATTTTCCAAAATAGGCTTTCATAGGCCGGAAGTAAAATTCTTTCCAACCCTGACGGTAATCTTTTGCTTGTCCTTCAGGGATCTTCGTATGACGTATGATCATCTTTGTCGCCTTTCCCATTTCTTCGAAAATCACTTTTAGCACAGAATCCGGACTATTGATAGGAAATTCGGTGGTTCTCCAGCGTTGAACAATCCTTTCTCCCGGGATTAGCTCCACATTTTTACCGGTAATGTATCCTCCGAAAATACTGAATCCGCCTTCCGGTGAAGGATCTATCTCAGCCTGAGTGCCTGTCATAGCTGAATGGACTTTACTGTCAAGCCATGCAAGGTATAATTCCATGGCTGAAACGGGAAATGTAGTCTGAATCTCGAAAGCTTCCATTTATTGGTTCCAGGTTTTCAGGTGATCACTAATGAAGTCGATGATATTTTGATGTTCATTTTTTCCGTTTCCCGTAACTTTAATGGGCTCTCCAAAAGCCATATGAACAGGCTTTTTTCTGTTGATCGGGCCAAGGTAACCGGTGTAGCGGCCATTTCCCCAGAAATCGGTTTTGATAGCCACGGGAATGATCCTTGCTCCTGTCTTCAACGCGAGCTTCGTACCCAGGGAATTAAATTCAGCTGGATTGAATGTTATCCTGCGTGTACTCTGGGGGAAAATTATGATGGACTTCCCGCTGTTCAGGTATTCAGGCCCTTTTTCCATCACGATCCTGAAATCTTCCCTTGGATTTTCCCTGCTAAGAACAATGGGGTTTCTGGACAGCATTACATCCCTGAAGGCAAAATGTTTTACCAGTGCATCTTTGACTACAAAAGTAACTTCTTTCAGGGGTTGTATAATGCCAGGGAATACCATGGTTTCAAGGGTACTCATATGATTACTCAGAAAAATGACCGGTCCTTCCGTATTCCTGATATTATCGAGACCGGTAATATGAAAACGTCCGCCGCATTCTTCTATCAGATGGAAAATAAAAAGAGAGGAATCAACCCATGCTTGGGTGTCGTACAAGCCTTTGATAGCCGCCCTTCGTGTTGAGAAAATAATACCGATGTACCGGCCCATGAAGTATAATCTGGTGTTGAGGGAAAGTGTATCACCCAGCGAGCGGGGCAGATCCTCCGGTGTATGGTATTCGCTGTTAATGAGCATATTTTATCATTCTTGCGGATAACAAGGGCGGACAAAATTACAAAGAATCCCTGTGGATTTTTTATTCTCCTGTTTTTTTAATTTTATATCTTTAGAAGCAGATATTTATTTTAAACCATATTCAACCTCAAAAGATGAAGTTCACCGGACACCTTAGCCTGTTCTGGACCCAGGTATATTCGGATATTTTTAAAATGTATTTCCAACCCATTGGGTAAAAATTATACCCGTAATAATTCCTTTACATCCTTCGTTATCATCATTACAGATTATTTTTTTTCTTAACTTTGCACACCTAAAATTTAGGCCTATGTTCCTGAATTCAGATAAATTTTTTGGGGAAGGGCTGACATACGATGATGTGTTGCTGGTACCCGCGTACTCATCGGTTCTGCCGCGAAATGTTGACATTACCTCACAGCTTTCCCGGAACATCAAGCTCAATATTCCCATCCTTTCCGCTGCTATGGATACGGTTACAGAATCCCGTATGGCCATTGCCATGGCCCAGGAGGGCGGAATAGGTGTATTACATAAGAACATGACCATTGAGGCTCAGGCCCTGCAGGTCAGGAAAGTAAAAAGGGCTGAAAATGGCACTATTCTCGATCCGGTTACTTTATTGGAAGATGCCCTGGTTTCTGATGCCCTGGCCATGATGAAGGAGCACAGTATCGGTGGGATCCCGGTTGTAAATACCCTGCATGAACTGGTTGGTATTGTAACCAACCGCGACCTGCGTTTTGAACGCGACCTGGCCCGCCCTGTCACAGAAGTTATGACCAGCAATGTGATAACAATCAGTGAATTCACTGATTTTGAACAGGCAGAAGCTATTCTTCAGAAACACAAAATCGAAAAACTTCCGGTTGTTGATAAGCAGAATAAGCTGGTGGGTTTGATTACATACAAAGATATTATCAAGATAAAAGCCCGTCCGAATGCCTGCAAGGACAGTCTCGGCCGTTTACGTGTCGCTGCAGCTGTCGGCATTGCTGCCGATACCATGGAACGGGTTTCTGCATTGGTACGAGAGGGAGTCGATGCCATTGTGATCGATACGGCCCATGGTCATTCAATGGGAGTGATGGAGATGGCAAAAAAAGTCAAAGCCGTTTACCCCCTGGTTGATCTTGTCGTAGGCAATATCGGAACTGCAGAAGCAGCCAGGGACCTGGCAACCATTGGTGTGGATGCGGTTAAGGTAGGCATTGGTCCGGGTTCCATTTGTACTACCCGCATCATTGCCGGAATAGGCATACCACAGCTTTCGGCAATTTATGCTGTTACCCAGGCACTGAAAGGAAGCGGGGTGGCAACCATTGCCGATGGAGGTATTCGGTATACCGGTGATATTGTGAAAGCGATTGCCGCCGGAGCCAATTCGATCATGGCTGGATCACTTTTTGCCGGTGTGGATGAATCACCTGGAGAGACCATCATCTTTGAGGGCAGGAAATTCAAAACATACAGGGGAATGGGATCCATTGAAGCCATGCAGCATGGATCCAAGGACCGGTATTTTCAGGATGCAGAAGATGATATAAGAAAACTGGTTCCTGAAGGTATAGTTGGCAGAGTCCCTTACAAGGGATCTTTATCAGAGGTCATCTATCAGATGGTAGGCGGTTTGCGGGCTGGAATGGGTTATACGGATCGGCTTCCATGGAAGAACTTCACCAAGCCCGGTTCATTAAAATAAGCGCGGCAGGCGTTGCGGAAAGTCACCCGCATGATGTGACCATCATTAGTGAAGCACCAAATTACAGCAGATAAAATTTTAAAACAGCATCTTATTCAAAATTATTAGAACTATGAAAAGCTTAAACTTCAAAATTATTCTGACCCTGTTCATTTTTTTATCTATTCACGCGTATTCTCAGGTAAATAGCAGAGATGTACTACTGACCATTGGAGGGAAAGGGGTTACTGTAAATGAATTTATGGCGATTTACCAGAAAAACAATATTAAAGGCGAATCCATGGATAAAAAATCCCTGGATGAATACCTTGAACTGTTTATCAATTTTAAACTTAAAGTCAGGGAGGCAGAAGACCTTGGCCTGGATACCTTGACCAGTTTCCGTACCGAGTTAAATGGGTACCGTGATCAGTTGGCAAAACCCTACTTTACAGATGAAGCCACTGTCGATCGCCTGATCAATGAAGCCTATGAGCGTAGTCTTACCGACTTGCGGGGCAGTCATATCTTTTTTCGTCTGGCAGCAGATGCTTTACCTGCCGACACCCTCCTTGCTTTTCAGAAAGCCGTGAAAGTCAAGGAACGCCTGAAAAATGGAGAATCATTTGAAAAACTGGCAGTCGAACTTTCAGAAGATCCCTCTGCCAAGGATCGGGAAGCGAACCAACAACATCCTTACATCAAAGGAAACCGTGGTGACCTGGGATATTTTACCGTATTTGACATGGTTTATCCTTTCGAAAGTGCAGCCTATAACCTGAAAGTGGGGGAAGTTTCAGAACCTATCAGGACTGAATATGGATTCCATGTAATTAAATTAACAGCACGAAAACCAGCCATGGGGAAGGTCACAGTTGCCCATATTTTTATTTCAATTGCTAAGAATGCTACAGCCCAGGACTCCGCCAGGGCGAAAGCCAGGATTGATTCGATATTTACAAAATTGCAATCAGGCAGCATTTTCGAAGATCTGGTGAAAACCTATTCCGATGATAAGGGATCTGCTGCAAAAGGTGGGGTACTCCCGAAGTTTGGTGTCAACCGGATGGTTCCCGAATTTATTGATGCCATCACTTTACTTAACCTTCCTGGAGATTATTCAACCCCGATCCTGACGCCTTATGGATGGCATATCATCAAACTGGTTGATAAAAAAGGTCCTGGAAAACTGGAAGAGGAAAAAATGGAAATAAAGCAACGCCTTGTGAAGGATGTTCGTGGTAACCAATCGAAGGAAGTTGTCCTTGAACGCATCAAGAAGGAATACCAGCTTACTGAGAACAAAGATGCACTGAAGGAATTTTATACTGTTGTTACTGACAGTATCTTTCTTGGAAAATGGGATGTGAAACTGGCTAAAAATCTGACAAAGAACCTGTTCAAAATCGGTAATCTCACGATACGTCAGCAGGATTTCACTGAGTATCTGGGAAGTAAACAACGCAAAAAGGAAAAAGAGAACATCGAAAGCTATATCAATAAAATGTACAAAGATTTTCTGAACGAAAATATGGTCAAATGGGAAAATAGCATGCTCGAGCAAAAATATCCTGAATTTAAAGCCCTGATGAATGAATACCGTGATGGAATCCTTCTGTTCGACCTTACGGATCAGAAAGTCTGGTCAAAAGCTGTTAAAGACACTACAGGACTCAAGGAATTTTATGAAAAAAACAAGCGGAATTATATGTGGGGAACGCGTCTTGATGCGAGTATCTGCACAGTTAAAAAAGCTAAAGATTTACAAAAAGTCAAGAATTTTCTTAAATCTGGTTTAGATGAAGCCTCCATTCTAAAAGAAGTCAACACTGATTCTTTAAAGGTTCTCAGTATCGAGAGTGGAAAGTTCTCCAGAAAGGAAAACAGGATTATAGATACCATCGCCTGGACACCCGGATTCTCCAAAGAGATGAGCACCGATTCCGGCATTGTATTCGTGATGGTTAAAAACGTGCTGAAACCTGAACCAAAAGCATTGAATGAGGCACGCGGACTGATTACAGCCGATTACCAGAATTATCTTGAAACTGCCTGGATTTCTTCCCTGAGATCGAAATATCCGGTGAATGTGAACAAAGAAGTATTAGCTAAAATTAAGTAGGAAAAGTTTGAAGAAAATAATCTTTTTCCTGCTCGTTTTGCTTTCTTCCTGCTCGACTTTTTTTAAAGAAAAAAACGAGCGAACGGTGGCAAAAGTATATGATGTTCACCTCTTTGAATCAGACCTTAAGGGTGTTATCCCTTCGGGAACCACTGCCGCTGACAGTATCACCCTCATCCATGCTTATATCGATGGTTGGGTCAGGAAACAATTGATCATTCACCAGGCTGAAAACAACCTGAGCAGCGAGCAGATGGAATTCTCCAAACAACTTCAGAATTATAAGAATTCCCTGATTATTTATACCTATGAGAATGCCCTGGTCCGGCAAAAACTCGATACCCTGATTTCTGATGAGGAAATTGAAAACTATTATGATGCCAACCAGAATAATTTTCTGCTTAAAGATAACATTGTTCAGCTACAATACGTTAAACTTCAACTTAATGCTCCTGATAAAAAGCAATTCAAGCAATTGCTGAATTCTTTAAAGCCGGAAGATAAAAATAAACTGATGGATTTATGCGAGAGATCAGCGGCTGATTATTTCCTGGATGATCAGAATTGGCTTCTGTTTAATGATGTTTTAAGGCAAATTCCGATAAAAACCTATAACCAGGAAGAATTTTTAAAAAACCGTCACGATCTTGAGTACCAGGATTCATTATTTGTTTATCTGGTCAGATTTAAAGATTTTAAAATCAAGGAAAGTGTTTCTCCTTTAAGTTATGAAAAACCCAGGATCAGGGATATTATTTTGAATAAACGTAAGCTGGACTTGATATCTCAGATGCAGGAGGATATCTATCAACAGGCACTTAAGAAAAATGATTTTGAAATTTACTAACCGGAAGTCCAATAAACATTACTTCATGAAAATAACTCGCTTGCTTTGTTTATTTTTCATCTTTTTTTGCATTCATCAATCTCATTTGATCGCCCAAATGGGTAACGATACTGTCGTGGATGGTGTGGTGGCTGTTATTGGTGGAAATGTAGTTCTGATATCAGATATCGAGAATCAGTATCTTCAATTCCGTAGCCAGGGGAATATCATGGGAAGTGCTCCCAAAGTAAAATGCCAGATTCTGGAAAACGTTTTATTTCAGAAACTCCTGCTTCATCAGTCACAAGTGGATAGCATCAAGGTAACCGATCTTCAGGTTGAGGGTGAAATGGACCGTAGAATGCGCTACTTCATTTCTCAAGCCGGATCTCCCGAACGGCTTGAAGAGCATTTTGGAAAAACCCTGATGGAGATTAAATCTGAATTGAGAGATGTAATCAAGGAACAAATGCTGGTTGAACAGGAACAGCAGAAGATTACCAAGGATGTTGTTATTACTCCATCAGAAGTGAAGGCTTTTTTTAAGAAAATCCCCAAAGACAGTATCCCGCTGATCAATGCTGAATTTGAAATAGGAGTGCTTATCAAACAACCTGCCATTGGTGATAATGAGAAACTGGCTGTAAAAACCAGACTTAAAGAATTTAAAGAAAGAGTAGTCAAGGGGGATGATTTTAGTACCCTGGCGGTACTGTATTCTGAAGATCCCGGATCCTCCAAGCAGGGTGGGGAACTGGGCATGTTCAGGAGGGGAGACATGCGACCCGAATTCGAAGCCGCTGCTTTTAAATTAAAACCCGGTGAAGTATCGGATGTGGTGGAAACAGAAGATGGTTTTCATATCATTCAGATGGTTGAACGCAGGGGAGAATATATTAATGTAAGACATATTTTACTTCAGCCCCAGGTATCAGCGGTAAATCTGAGCAAATCAAAACTATTTATGGATAGTATTTCTACCCAGGTAAAGACAAAGAAATTAAGCTTTGAAAAGGCGGTCACGTTATTTTCTGATGATCCGAATAAAAACAGCGGAGGCTTGATGATCAACGCTGCCAGTGGTAATACCAGGTTTGAAGCAAACCAGCTGGATCCCAAAGTGTTCTTTATCATTGATAAATTAAAAGTAGAAGATATCTCAACCCCGGTTCTCCTGAAAACAGAACGAGGAAAGCAGGAGTACCGGATTTATTTTTTAAAATCAAGGACCAACCCTCATAAAGCAAACCTGGAAGAGGATTATGCCCGGATTCAGCAGATCGCCCTGGAAAAGAAAAAACTGGATTCAGTCGATGACTGGATCATGCAGAAAACGAATAGTACCTATATCTCCATCAAGGATGAGTACAAAGACTGTTTGTTCCAACGGAAATGGATGAAAAATTAAGCAAGAATTTATGCCATTTAACTCAGATGTAGAAGCGGTTAATGCGCTGGTTACAAAATATACAGAACTTAAAGCTGAAATTGCCAGGGTTATTGTCGGGCAGGATGAGGTAGTTAAAAATCTATTGATTTCGATTTTCTGCAAAGGACATTGTCTGCTTGTCGGTGTGCCTGGCTTAGCCAAGACGCTGATGGTAAATACGATTTCCAGATCATTGGGATTGAGTTACAACCGGATACAGTTTACCCCTGATCTTATGCCATCAGATATCATCGGGACAGAGATCCTGGATGAATCACGGAAATTCCGTTTTATCAAGGGACCGGTATTTGCCAATATCATTCTGGCAGATGAAATTAACCGTACTCCACCCAAAACCCAATCAGCCTTACTTGAGGCAATGCAGGAGAAAGCCGTGACGGTAGCAGGGACAACTTATCACCTGGAAGAACCATTTTTTGTTCTGGCTACCCAGAATCCCATTGAGCAGGAAGGTACTTACCCTCTTCCTGAAGCCCAGCTTGACAGGTTTATGTTCAATATCTGGCTGGATTATCCTTCTACGGAAGAGGAGATCAGGATCGTTAAATCCACTACTTCCGAAAAATCAGTGTCACCTCAGGTTGTGATTACTGCTGAGGAAATCCTCTTCTTTCAGAATCTTATCCGTAAGGTTCCGGTTGCCGAAAACGTATTTCAATATGCAGTTAAACTGGTTTCCAGAACCCGGCCTCATACAAAGGAAGCCGATGCATGGGCTGATGCTTATCTAACCTGGGGAGCAGGCCCGCGAGCTTCACAATACCTCATTCTGGGCGCTAAATGCCATGCAGTGATCAATGGGAAATATTCACCTGATATAGAAGATGTCAGGGCTGTTGCAAAATCAGTTTTGCGACACAGGATCGTTCGAAATTATAAGGCAGAAGCCGAAGGCCGGCAGGTTGACCAAATCATTGAACATTTATTATCCTGATATATTTCGGTATCTATTCTTTTTTGCTCGCCGGATTGAATTGATTTTAACCTAAATAATGTTTCAATGAAGTTAAGAAATCAATTTTCGCTCCTTTTCTTTTTCCTTTTCACCGGAAGTATATTTGTATTTTCTTCATGTAATCACGGAGGTAATACCGGATCAGGGGCTAATCATGATTCATTACATGGCAAGATTACCATTTCCGGTGCTTTCGCACTTTATCCCATGACTGTTAAATGGGCGGAAGAATTTCAGAAACTTCACCCCGGGGTTACCATCAATGTTTCTGCAGGCGGCGCAGGAAAAGGAATGGCTGATGCATTATCTCATATGGTCGACCTGGGAATGTACTCAAAAGAACTAAGTCCGGAGGAAAGAGCGAAAGGTGCCTGGTGGATAGCCGTTTCAAAAGATGCGGTTATTCCAACCATCAATGCTGAAAATCCGGTCTTAACCAGCCTGAAACAAAAAGGGCTGACCAAACAAAAATTTTATGATATTTTTATCACCGGAACCATTAAAACCTGGGGACAGGCTGTCGGAACCCAGAACTTATCTGCATTGCATGCTTTTACACGCTCCGATGCCTGTGGGGCAGCTGATATGTGGGCGAAATTTCTGAAAGGAAAGAAACAGGAGGACCTTCAGGGACTCGGACTGAATGGCGATCCCGGAGTGGCCGATGCAGTAAGGAGAAATATAGAGGGAATAGGATATAATAACCTTAATTTTGTGTACGATATGCAGACCAGGAAAAAATATCCCGGATTGGAAGTCGTACCCATTGACCTGAATGAAAATGGGGTCATCGACCCTGAAGAAGATTTTTACAAAACCATCGATGAGATTATAACGGCCATCAATGATGGAAAATATCCATCTCCCCCGGCTCGCGATCTTTATTTTGTTTCAGGTGGTAAACCGGCTGATCCCCTTGTTTTATCTTTCCTTTCGTGGGTACTGGGAGAAGGACAAAAGTATGTAAGCGAATCTGGATATGTATTGTTGACCCCTGAAAAACTTGCAGGCGAAAAATCGAAAATTAATTAATCTGCTGGTGAAATATCCATAGGAATGTATATACTTAACCGCAAACAACGACATTATGTAAATTATTCCTGGATGCTCATCAGCCTGCTGCTGGTTGCCTTCCTTCCATTTTTACTGTTTCTTGGGCTTTACTTGAAATCATTTCTTTTATTGCATGATTACTCCCTTTTTGATCTGATCTTTTCAAAGGAATGGAGACCAGGCAGCGGGAAATTTGGTTTTTATTCATTTATTGTTGGTTCCATATGCGTAACACTTCTGGCAATGATGTTTACTGCCCCAATCTGCTTGCTCTCAGCGATCTATGTAACCCAATACTCCAGAAAGTATTTTCTGCGCATCATGCATCCTGCCATTGATATCCTGGCAGGGATACCATCAGTAGTTTATGGCCTCTGGGGAATTCTGGTTATCGTCCCCTTTATATCTCATTTTCTGGCTCCTTTTTTCGGTGTCAGTACCATGGGTTACAGTATCCTGGCCGCAGCATTTGTCCTTTCGATCATGATCATCCCATTTATTCTGAATATCCTGATCGAAATATTCAGAGCTATCCCGATGGAATTAAAAGAAGCTTCCTTGGCACTTGGCGCTAGCCAATGGCAGACCGTTAAGCATGTGTTAATGAGAAAAGCTTTACCTGGAATTATTGCTGCATTCGGATTCGGCCTGGCCCGTGCTTTTGGCGAGACCATGGCGGTACTGATGGTCGTGGGGAATGTTATCCGGCTTCCAAAAAGTATTTTCGATCCGGGATACACTCTGCCGGCATTAATTGCAAATAATTACGGGGAAATGATGTCCATTCCCAGGTACGACTCAGCCCTGATGTTTGCTGCGCTACTTTTACTTGGAGTATCTTTGTTTTTTAACCTGATCATGCACTTCTTTATTTCCAAATACAACAAATTCTAAGGTGAAACTGGCTCAGAAGATAGAAGAAAGAATTTTTAAGGTACTGATGATCATGGCAACATACTTTATCCTGCTGATCCTGGCCGTTATCATTTATACCATTTTTGAAAAAGGATTAAAAAGCATTTCCTGGGAAGTACTTACCCAAATCCCCAAAGGCGGTTATTATTATGGTAAAGGGGGAGGAATCCTTAACGCCATCACGGGTTCTCTCACCCTGGCTTTCGGGGCGACAATCCTGGCTTTTATCATCGGTCTGCCGGTTGCACTCTACATCAATGTTTTTCTGGTAAGACGGGTAAAACTGGTTAACCTTATCCGTTTTATTCTGGACCTGGTATGGGGTATTCCTTCCATTGTTTATGGCGCTTTTGGATTTACCCTGATGATTTTTCTGGGATTACAAACCTCTTTACTGGCTGGAATCATTACGGTAACCTTGTTTATCCTTCCCATTATGATACGTTCCATGGATGAGATCCTCCGGACAGTCCCTTCCGGACTTTCAGAGGCATCTTATTCATTGGGATCCAATCAATCGGAGACAGCTTTTAAAATTTTTACCCGTCAATCGGTATCTGGAATTATCACGGCAATCCTGCTCTCGTTCGGCAGGGCGATAGGTGATGCAGCCTCAGTGTTATTTACCGCTGGCTATACCGATAATCTGCCCAACTCCTTACTGGAACCGGTAGCAACCTTGCCGCTTTCCATCTTTTTTCAACTGAGTTCACCGGTTCAGGAAGTACAAAACAGGGCTTATGCTTCTGCTCTGGTCCTGACTTTAATCATTCTGCTGGTAAGCCTTTTTTCAAGAGGTTTGGGTAAACGATATCATAAAACAAAAATTAACTTTTAAATCAGGATGGACAGCAGAACCAAAATACAGATCAGCGACTTGAATGTATATGCCGGGAAAGCACAGATCCTTAAAAATATCAATATTGATATTCCCCGCAATAAGATAACTGTAATTCTCGGCCCCTCAGGATGCGGGAAAACCACCTTGTTAAAGTGCCTGAACCGGCTTACTGATCTCTATCCGGAATTGCATGTTTCGGGAAAAGTCATGATCGATGACCAGAATATCCTGGATGAAAAGGCCGACATTTACCATCTTCGTCAACATATGGGTTTGCTTTCACAACGTCCTTATCCCCTGCCAATGACCATCTATAATAATATCGCTTACGCTTTAAAACTCCGTGGCATTCATAAACGAAGGGAGATGCATAAACTGGTTATCGAATATCTGAAACAGGCCAATCTTTATGATGAAGTCCGAAACCGCCTGAGGGAACCTGCTTCCCGCTTGTCAATCGGACAGCAACAAAGGCTTTGCCTGGCCAGGGGTTTAGCTGTCGCCCCTGAAATTATCCTGGCTGATGAACCGACTTCTGCTCTCGATCCGATTTCGAGTCAGTATATCGATGAAAAATTCATGGAGCTGAAACAGGATTATACTATCGTTGTCGTGACCCATGTTTTGCGACAGGCCAGAAGAATTGCCGATAATATTGTATTTATGTACCTGGGAGAAGTTATAGAGCAAGGTGAAGCGAGAGAGGTCTTTGAAAATCCGAAAATGGAAAAAACAAAACTTTACCTGGGAGGTTCTTTTAATTAATCAGTTTAACTGATTTTTTTTCCTTAATTTTATCGACCAGAATTTCACTTTTACCCCGGATGGACAAATCAACAAAAAAATCTGACCTGTCTTTTCTCGAGAAGATCATACTCCTGGCTCTTGATGATAAAGGATGGTTTGGTAATTCTGAACATAAAATCAAGTTCGGATTGGCTGGTGCAATTCTATTTGAACTCATCCGTAAGAACCGGATTGAACTGAAAGATAATATAGTGCATGTTCTGAACAGTAAACCTACAGACGATATTGTTCTGGATAAAGTGTTAAACCTCATAAAATCTTCTAAAAAAGAACGGAATCTGAGAAGCTGGATCCAGCGGATCGTTTATAAAAAAATGATGCTCCGGAAATCACTGCTGAAAGGTCTTGTAGATAAAAAAGTGGTTAGAAGGGAAGAGTATACACTACTGATGGTTTTTTACCAGAATAAATATCCTGTTTTAAACACGGAACTGAAAAAGAAAATCCAGGAAGATCTTTGCGAAAAGATTACTTCTGATAAGGCAATGACTGATCATGACCTGATGCTGCTTTCAATTATGAATACCTGTAAAATGGTCAGGAAAAATTTTGGTGGATTTTTACAATACCTGAAATTAAGAAACCGCATCAACCTGATCACCCAGTTCCCTGAAACGGGTAGTGATTCAGAGAAGCTGATCAAACAGGTTCAGACAGCGATCGCCAGGGCCATCATGGCATCCAATGTTTCCATTCACGCATAGTATTTTCCTTGCCAGGTATCCTGCTTTTCCATTTCTTTCTCGATCAGTCTTAATATGGCATCATACCGTATCAGTTCCCAGTTACTTTGATGCAACAATCTAGGAGGCACTTCTCCGGAGAACCGTTCAATCACGATGGAGGGATTTAAGCGTTCAGTGAAGGCGACAATAAATTGAATATAATCATCCAGGCTGAATAAGTGGAAATCTCCTGGTTTCATCATGAATTCCTTTTCCATCTTTGTCCCTTTTACGATCTGAAGCTGATGGAATTTGATGTTATCTATGGGTAAACCGGAAATGATTCCGGCAGTTTTCATCATCTCATCCATTCGTTCACCCGGCAATCCAAAAATAAAATGTGCTCCGGTCCTGATGCCATATGCTTTCGTTTTTTGTAAAACTTCTCGGCTTAATGAAAAATCATGTCCCCGGTTTATTCTTTCCAGGGTGGAATCAAAACAAGATTCAATGCCATATTCAATCTGAACGTATGTCCTTTTCGACAGTTCCTGCAAATATTTCAGCTTCTCTTCATCCATGCAATCCGGGCGTGTTCCAATGACAAGTCCGGCTACAGCCGGATAGGCCAGGGCTTCTTCATACAAGCGCTTCAAATCATTCAGCGGCGCATAAGTATTGCTGAAAGGTTGAAAATAGACCAGGAATTTCTCAGCCCGTCTGTATCGCACAGCATGAAACGCTATGCCCTTGGAAATTTGGTCATGGATCGGCTCTTTCGGATTACAGTAGGAGGGGTTGAAAGCATCATTATTGCAATAAGTACAACCGCCCACGCCTTTTGTACCATCCCTGTTTGGACAGGTAAAGCCGGCATCCACAACAACTTTTTGGATCCTGCCCCCAAAGGTTTTCCGGATATACTCAGTATATGAATTGAACCTCCTGCTATGCCCCCATAAATATTGTTCTTTATTCAATGTTCACCGTTCAATATTCTATTTCGTCGCCGCTTCCAATCGTTTCATGATGGAAAATATGAAAACAGCTGAAAGGATGCAGCAAATAATGAAGATGGACCACAATTGCCAGAGATCAAGAACACCCCAGAATTTACTTCCGACAAAAAGGAATTTGTTGCCAACAGCGGTGGCAAGAAGCCATCCACCCTGCATCAGTCCCTGGAAACGGGGTGGAGCTACCTTAGATACGAACGAAAGCCCCATCGGGCTAAGGAAAAGTTCTGCAATGGTCAGGATCAGATAGCTGCTCATCAGCCAGTAGGGAGCTACCCTGGAAGTATCGGGTACAGGATTATATTTGGTGGCACCCGAGGAATCCACATATTGCAGTTCATGAGGGGAAATCAGCCCCAGAGAGGCAATCAGGATGATCAGAAAGCCAATGGCTGCAATGATCATTCCGATTCCGATTTTCTTCGGTGCAGAGGGTTCCAGGTTCTTTTTATTGAGCCAGGCAAAAACACCCATGACAGGGAATGTCAGAGATACGATGAATAATGGGTTAAATGATTGGAAAACTTCAGGAGCAATGGGATTTAATGCATTGCTTTTCGTAATGAAGTAATAGGTAAGTCCGCCAAGTGCAATAAACAATCCGCCACCGATCAGCCGCTGGGTTACATTTTTCCTGAATATCATTACAAATCCGACAATGGTACCAATAAAGGCCAGGATTGATTCAAGGTTGAAGAAAATATTCGTCAGGGGTCCGACTTCTTTCACTGTATAATCACGGGCAAAGAAGGTCAGGGTCAATCCGTTTTGATGGAACGACATCCAGAAAAATATGACGACAATAAAAACCATGATCAGAGAAGTAACCCTCGGCCGTTCCTCTTTTGAAGATACCTGGAACATAATGGCTATAAACCCGATAAACAATCCAACAGCAGCGCCAAGTGCAGCGGCATCCTTGACGACATTCCTGAGCAGGAAGTAGGAAATCACGGAAGTAGTTATCATTAAACCGCCTCCCAGCAGGAAACTGACTATATTCGTGTTGGCTTTTGGTTTTTCTGTACTTGCATTCTTAATCTTTTCAACGCTGGGTAATAGCTTGTTGAAAATGATATAAACAAGCAGGGAGATTACCATGGCGCCGGCAGCGATGCCGAAGGCATAATTGTATCCCCTGGCAAAAGCATCGATATAATGCTGTGCAAAGTTTCCCAGGTCAGCAACAGGCATACCACTTGCTTTATCGGCCAGTTCCTGGAATTTGGAAGTATCCTGCAATGTCCCTCTCTGAAAGGCATGACACATGGCCGGTAAGCTGCCGTCATGCAGAAACCCCTGAGTCTTTAAAAACCAGTTGCGTATTCCGGTTGCAACAAATGGTGCAAAAAATGCCCCGACATTTATTCCCATGTAAAAGATCATGAAGGCTGAATCACGTACCTTGGAATATTTCGGATCGTCGTACAACTGGCCAACAACTGCCTGTAAATTACCTTTGAATAAACCGTTCCCGAAAGCTATGGTAAATAAACCGGCTAAAGTAATTGCCAGCGGGTTACCTGGAATAGCCATCACGATGTACCCGAGAAACATCACGATGATCCCAGCCATGATGACCGTCTTGTACTTCCTGGTGGCATCAGCTAATATACCGCCTACAAGAGCCAGGGCATAGATGCCAAAGTAAAACCAGCTGTAATAACTGCCGGCATCCTCTTCCGACAAGCCGTACCTTGCCTGCAGAAACAGGACCAGAATCGCCATCATGGTATAAAAACCGAAACGTTCCCCCATATTGGAGAAAAACGCAACAAAGAGTCCTTTTGGATGTCCTTTCAACATAATAAACAGTTTATTCGTGAATACTAATTTGATTTTTACTGAAGTGCATGACAAAAATAGTCAAATTTGTGTAATAATATATTCGTCTTCTCGTCTTCTTCAGCATATGAACCTTCAGGAGTTTCAAAAACAGGTATATCCTTTGCGCGACAAATTGTTCAGGTTTGCAAAAAGACTGCTTGACAATACCGAAGAGGCTGAAGATGCCGTTCAGGAAGTGTTCATCAGATTATGGAATAAAAGGGAAAAACTGGATGAATATCGCAGTGTGGAAGCCCTGGCGGTGGTGACAACAAAAAATTTCTGCCTGGATAAGATCAAGTCCCGGCGGTATCCGGTGGTAAGTATGGATAATCACCGGCAATTTCTGGAAAGCCTGCCGGGAGAAACCAGGGCCGATAACTCGGACTTGATTTTCGGCATTCATCAGGCAATAAAATCCCTGCCGGAACAGCAGCAAATGATCATTCATATGCGGGATGTGGAGGGATATGAATTCGGGGAAATGGCAACCATGCTTGAAATGAATGAAAATGCGATCCGCGTTAACCTTTCAAGGGCCAGAAAACGCGTTAGAGAAATGTTGATTAATACGAAAGAATATGAATACCAGGGAAATTGAAATTCTGCTAGACAAATACTTCGAGGGGGAAACTTCCCTTGATGAAGAACGCCGGCTGAAAACTTTTTTTAGCAGCAAAGATGTTCCGGAACATTTACTGAAACATCGGCAGATTTTTTCGTATTTCAATGAATCGGGAACAGAAACGATGAAGAATTTCACCCCTGTCATCAGCCTGGATCCGAAACCTTCCCGCTTTTATTATATCTCCGGCATAGCTGCGAGCATTCTTTTACTCATCGGCCTGTTTTTTACTTTTCGGCATGATGTCTTTAATAAAAAGATGAATACGCCTGATACGCAGCAGGAAATGGCTTTCAACCAAGCAAGAGAAGCCTTGCTTATGGTATCCGTAGGATTGAATACCGGCCTTGACCAGATGCAACGGCTGGAAGTATTCAACAATGCCATAGAAAACGCACAGAAATTAAATAAGTTCTATCAATGTCAAACCCTAATTATTAACCCGGACGAAAAACCAAACCAGTCCAAAAAACCATAAAACCATGAAAACATATTTGATCAGATTCACAATGGCTGCTTTCCTGATGATCCCATTCCTCACGATGGCCCAAAGTCCGATGGATAAAGTGTACGAAAAGTATGCCGGACAGGAAAGATTTACTTCCGTTAATTTTTCCAAAGAAATGTTCCAGATGTTTCAGCAGATGATGGGCGATAAATCCGATACCAGTGCTGTTGAAATTAAAAAAATGATGGAACAGTTGTCGGGACTTAAGGTACTGACTTATTCTATCGATTCCACCAATATGACGAAAGCAGTTGCCATTTATAATGAATTTGCCGGCCTGTTTCCTGCTTCCATCTATAAGGAACTGATGACTGTCAATGAAGGACGTGAAAGCTATAAATTCATGACCAAACAGGATGCCGGCGGAAAGATAGGCGAAATGGTGATGCTGATGAAAGGAAAAACTGAAGTAGCGCTCTTAAACCTGACTGGCAATATTGACCTTTCCTCGATTTCAAAATTATCCAAAGGGATGAACATCAAGGGAATGGAGAACCTTCAGAAAATAAAAAATGCCCATGGCAAATAATTCATTCTGTTCATATCACGAAGGAGCCGGTAAAGCCGGCTTTTTTTATAACTGAAGCATAAGTTGAACAATCAGATCGAACTTTGTATTTGAATTTACGGAATCCTGCCCTGATCCGAGGATATTTCTGTTAAAATATCTGGTCATTCCAGCCTTCACCCAGCATTTCAGTTGCCTGTTCACTTTGCCGTTCAACAGGGCACAAACCCTCATCCCCTGACCATAAAAGGCGGGTACTGAAAATCCAAACAGCACTTCCGGTTCATAGGTATAAATGCGTTCATTATAAGTCGGAATGTCAAAAAGGGCATATCTGAAGATCAGTCCCAGCGGAAACTTCACAGGTTTATAATGAATATCCTGGCAAATGAGATATCCCATGCGTTCCGGTTCATTACCGCCTTCAGTCCGGTTCAGTTCAATCCTGCTGTTAAGGATGATTTCCGTTTGTGGTATCCAGTCAATCCTGATACGCAGGTTCTGACGGGAAGAACGGATGATTTTTTCGGTGTTCTTCACTGAATTATCTTCATTGCTGCTGCTTTCGGTATAAAAGTAACGGGCTGAAAGTGTCAGCGATCTGGTTATTGGACTATTTAATTGTATTCCAAATTCAAGTGCAGGACTCGGCCTGGAAGTATTGTACCTTAGCCATGGATACCGGTAAATATCTGCATAAGCCGATAGCATTAGCCTGGTATGCAGTTCCGCCTGTACAGCAGCATAGATGCCGCTTTCGTTGTTGTTTGAAGATTGCTGTCCGAATGCATTGGCCCAACGATTGGCAAATCCTGCAGGATAGTTCCTGTAAATAATCCTCATTTTGACCCGGCTATCGGGTTCTGCATTCAAACCTGCAATAAAAGCTATTTTTCCGCTCTGGCACCGGCTTATTTCACCAAATAAAAATACAGGATTTAACCTGACCTGGTAATCCAGACCATACGCGTAACTCTCGTTGCCTCTGAGTGCAAATTGATTGTATACAGCGGTTTTTGGTTTCAGACTGGCCGACCACCTGGAATAATATCCGCTCATCCCGATTTTATAAAACCTTCCGGTAAAATTGATGTTCCCGCCTGTCAGCAATTCAGTAATGGAATTTCGGTCAGCAATTTCTGTTGAAGTGCGGTGATAACCACTGCTTCCAAGTGAGCTGAATTCAAGCGCTTTCCCGCTGACACTGTCTGTTTTTGTGATGTTGGCATCCAGGTTGTGATAAGAAATAAATCCCGTGATTTCGAGTTTTCTGATCCTGAAGGTGGTTGTCAGACCTTTCAGGTAGTTGCTTTCAGATACACTGATACTGCCCCTTGCAGCAGGATTATAAGATAAGCCGGACAAAAATCCGGGGACAGAACCCATGGATGAACCTGAGCCAAAGGTCAATCCCTGTCCGAAGCCTGCACGGAAGGTTCCGACTGTCAGGTTTTTCAGGATTCCCAGGTTGCTAAGGCTGATATATCCCGAGTAATAATCCATTCCGGAAGATTGCTCTCCCCTGAAAAATTGTTCCCCTGGATCTTTATCTCCTGCCAGCCCAATCTGAATCTTATCATACCAGGAAAAGGTATACCGGAAATAATAATGTTGTGGACTACCTGGGTATACCGGATCAAGATGATCTCCGGTGTCAGGGTCAGCTTTCTGGTAAGCCATACTGTTGGGGAAAGTTTGTCCATACCTCACCAGCAAGCTTTGCCGGCTGAACCGGAAAAGGTTTTTCAGCGAAAAATGAGGATTGGTGGAAATGGGTCTTATAATAAAATAGGGCCGGATCTTCATGATACTGAGAGAATCGAATCCCGAAACGGCCATCAGTTCATAAACTGAGAGAATTTCGCCATAAGCGGTTTTGTATTCCAGCAGGTTTTTTATTTGAACTTCCGAGATCCCCGGGATATTGCGGAGGTCATCTTCTTTAGCCGAATTAAGGTCAACCGGATGCTGTGTAAGCTGTATCCATTGTTCCTGAAGCTCTTCAAAGTCCGGGGTGCTTTCTGTGTATTCAGCCATCCGTTCAATGGCTTCTTCCACCTCCTGGGCATAAGATATATTCCAGTGGAACAGGATTACGAATATCATGATCAAATACTTGGCTTTCATCTTTATTTATTTTTGAAATGAAAAGATCAGGGATCCGGAAGGGGTGAACCCAAGTACAGGATGATAGCCGGATGCAAAATCGAAGGAAAAACGGCCGAATCCCAGACCGAAACCAAAAGAGAAAAGGGTAGGGTTTGTGGAAATTCCCAGTCGGGCATAAAATGAGCGTGCAAAATGATATTCTGCCCCGGCCTTGATGATCATCTTGCTGTTGATGTCTTTTTCGGCTTCAACGATAGCCAGAAAGGCAGGGGAAAAGGTATAGGCAATACCTAACCTGATTACCATCGGAAGGAATTCGGGTGGGTTTGTACCTAGCTTAATGGGAACAGGATTCAGGAAATGAAGGCCGAGACTTATACTCCTTCCGGCTTTATAAAAAAGTCCGACTTCAAAGGACATCATGTTTTTATTTCCATATGATTCGGCCATCTGTACCCGGAAATAATCCAATTGAACGGATGCAGCGAAATATTTCCCAAATTTCCTTGAGAAACTAAGTCCGGCCTTGATCTCGCTGTAAAGGGAATTTCCATATTGAGAGGCGGTGATCCCGATATTTCCCGGTTTTAACGGAATGCTTAATCCCATGACTTTGTAACTGAGCTCCTTGACCAGAAAACGGTTTTCGAAGCTGAATCCGGCTTTGATCTTTTGCTCCCAGGCTGAACCGGCCGGATTGTTGAACACTGACCAAAAATCTGATAAGGCAACAGTGGCTGAACCCATTGCCAGTCCCCTGCTTCCGGCAATGTGAAGTTCTCCCGCTCCAAAACCCTGGCAACTTATCATAATAATGCAGAAAATTAGCACCCTTGACTTTTTCATTGGATTCTGTTTTCTGCTTAATCCGGGAATCATTGAAAAGGTAATACGTTAAAAGGAAATATTTTTTCAACAAATTATTTTTACATTTGATGAAAATCAGAATTATGCTTAGCAAAGTCATTTCATTTCTTGAAATCCTTCAGAAAAACAATAACAGGGAATGGTTTCATGCCAATAAAAATCAATACGATGAGGCCAAAACTATCTTTGAAACATTTGTAAATGCCTTCATCCATGAGCTTGCCAAATCGGATGAAACAATCCGGTACGTGGAAGCAAAGGATTGCATATTCCGGATATTCCGTGATGTCCGGTTCGGGAAAGACAAATCCCCGTATAAAACCAACATGGGCGCCTGGATCACCCAGGCGGGGCGGAAGAGTTCAGGGCCGGGATATTATATCCATATTCAACCCGGGGAATCCTTTCTTTCGGGCGGGGTTTACATGCCCGAAACAAATCAGTTGAAGAAGATACGCCAGGAGATATTTTACAATTCAGCGGAATTCAAAGCCATCATGGCCAATAAAGGTTTCCGGAAGTATTTTAATGGAATCTCGGATATGGATAAGCAAAAGCTTCCGCCCCGCGATTTTCCTAAAGATTTTCCGGATATTGATCTTCTGAAGCATAAGCATTATACCCTCTATCATCCCTTAACCAGTGAACTCCTTTCCAGCACCGACTTGCCGGTATATATCATGAAGGTATTTGAAAAAATGCTGCCCTTTAACGAGTTTCTGAGAAGGGCGATGCAGGGAGGGTGATCTCTGACTTCCTAAAACAGGTGTCCGATCACGGTTTGTTTGCCGGTCACTTTTTGATTCAGGGAAATATCCAGTTTTGTGCCTACCGGTAGCAACAAGTCAACGCGGGAGCCGAATTTGATGAATCCGAGTTCATCGCCCTGCAGCACGGGTTCGCCTACCGTCGGATAGCTTTTAATGCGCCTGGCCATGGCTCCGGCGATCTGGCGGACCAGAATTTTTTCTCCGTGTTTGGTCTCAATAACCATGGTAGCGCGTTCATTTTCCAGGCTGGCTTTGGGGTTGAAAGCTACCATATGAAGGCCAGGATGATATTTGTAATAATGGATGAAACCCGATACCGGGAACCAGTTTACATGCACATTGGTAGCCGACATGAAAATGGAAACCTGGATGCGTTCATCCCTGAAAAACTCAGGTTCAATGGTACGCTCAATCACCACCACCTTTCCGTCGGCCGGACAAAGTATGACATTCTCTCCTCCGTTTGCATCCCGTTTCGGGGAGCGGAAGAACCTCACGATCATCAGGAAAAACCATAAACCCAGGGCATACAGCACATAATGATACCAGGTCTGTTCCGGGAAAATATGATTAAAACCAAGCAGCGCCGCGGCGATAAATAAAAATACAATAAGTATGGTCTTATATCCTTCTCTGTGTATGGTCATCATATTATAAAAGATTTCTTAAAAAGAAATACAAAAATACAAAAGGAGCGGAAAGAAACAAGGTATCGAAGCGGTCAAGGATTCCTCCGTGCCCCGGAAGGATGTTCCCTGAGTCTTTGAGGTTCAGACTTCTTTTAAACAGGGATTCTGCCAGGTCGCCATAGGTGCCGAAAAAGATCACCAGCAAGGTCAGAACGATCCAGTCGACCAGAAGAATATCGCTTACAAGAAAGGAAAATACGATAGCAGTGGCAATGGCAACAATAACACCGGCCATCGTTCCTTCCCATGTTTTCCCGGGAGATATCCGTTCAAAAAACTTGTGCTTTCCGAATTGCTTCCCATAGAGGTAAGCGCCTGTATCATAAAACCAGGTCAGGATAAAATAGGCGAGGAGCAAGGCGGGAAAACCAAGAAAACGGACTACATTCATGCCATTGATCAGGTTTATCAATGCCATGGGTAACGCGATGTACAGAACACCAAAAAAAGTAAGGGCGATGTTGTTCAGAGGATACGGACGTTTTCTGTAGATTTCAAAAACAAAGGGAAGAAAAAGAAGAAACAGGGGTAGTACATAGAAGCAACGTATTACCCAGGAATGAAGATCCGGTATCAGGTGCAGGCAAACGATCCCGGTGTAAATCAGGCCTCCGGCAATCGTTCCATAAATTTTCTGTGGTTGATTGGCAGCAGATTCTGCAATGCCATAGAATTCCCATAAACCAAGCAGGGTGATGATGAAAAACATACCGGCAAATAACCATGGATTGATCCAGAGCGCTGCCAGGAGCAGGAAAACCATCGAAAGACCGGTAATGGTTCTGGCCCAGAAGTTACTCATTGGCTTTGTACTGGATGTTATGATGCATCATCGACCAAAAATACATAAATTTCTTTTGGTCCGTGGGCGCCCATGACCAGGGTTTTTTCTATATCTGCGGTACGGCTTGGACCTGTAACGAGAGAAACCATTGAAGGATACTGATCCCGGTATTTTTTCTTCAGGTTCTGCAAGGCGTTTTTTAAATCAGGGACGAGTTGTGAAGTATAGGCAAGTACAAGGTGAATATCCGGGTAGATGCTGATTTTTCTTCCGGGGCTTAACCTGGATGAAACCATGACGGTTCCCAGCCTTGCAATAAGGTATTCACAACGTGTAATGCCCAGTTTTGCTTCCAGAATATTTCCGGGCTCGGAGGAGAAAGGAACCCCGCCATCTTTGAGCAGGAACTGTATTTCCGGGTCATAACAGAAAAGCAGGGGCCAGTCTTTTTCAAGGATAAATGATTTCAAGGTGCCCAGAAATTCATCGATGCTTTCGCAGTAAACGAATTTTCCGGCCATTTTTACCAAAGCTTCCGCGAAGGTTACATCAAGGGGTTCGGTCATCGCCCTGTAAACAGGTGATTCCTGATCAACGATTGCAAAGGGTGGTTCGGTTTTTTCAATCAGGGCATCCCTGACTTTTTTCAGGACCTTTTCACGTGATGTACTTTCTTCCATGAATTCGACTCAAAGATTAAGCAGTTAAAGCAGGATTTTCCGGTTTTAGTTTCTTCACCTCTTCTTCTTTTTCAAACGGACGCTTGCCAAAAATCACTTCCAGGTCTTCTCTGAAAATAACCTCCCTTTCGAGGAGAAGATTGGCCAATGATTCCAGTTTCTCTTTGTTCTCTAAAATAATCTTTTTGGCACGTTCGTAAGCATTCTCAACGATTGTCCTTACTTCCTGGTCTATGGTTTCAGCCGTTTTTTCGCTGAAAGGTTTCTGGAATGAATATTCATTCTGTCCAGAAGAATCATAATAGCTGACATTTCCTATGGCTTTATTCAAACCGAAATAAACTACCATGGCATAGGCTTGTTTCGTTACTTTTTCAAGATCATTCAGGGCTCCGGTAGATACTTTATCGAAAAAGATCAGTTCGGAAGCACGGCCGCCAACTGCAGCAGTGATTTCATCGAACATCTGCTCGAAAGTGGTGATCTGCCTTTCTTCCGGTAAGTACCATGCTGCACCAAGGGCTTTTCCCCGGGGGACAATAGTCACCTTGACCAGTGGATGGGCATGTTCTAGCAACCAACTTACGGCAGCATGACCTGATTCATGATAAGCGATGACTTTCTTTTCGTGAGCTGAAATGATTTTATTTCTTTTTTCAAGTCCTCCGATGATGCGGTCGATGGCATCCAGAAAGTCTTGTTTTTCGATGATGATTTTATTTTTTCTCGCGGCGATCAAGGCTGACTCATTACATACATTGGCGATATCGGCTCCCGAGAATCCAGGCGTTTGCTTGGCCAGGAAATCGATATCCAGTCCCGGATCAAGTTTAAGAGGCTTCAGGTGAACCTTAAAGATGGCTTTTCTTTCTTCAAGGTCAGGCAATTCAACATGGATCTGGCGGTCGAACCTTCCGGCACGCATTAAAGCACGGTCGAGGATATCTGCCCTGTTGGTGGCTGCTAAAATGATAACCCCTGCATTCGTGCCAAAACCATCCATTTCGGTAAGCAACTGGTTCAGGGTATTTTCTCGTTCATCGTTGGCTCCGGTTATGGCATTTCTTCCGCGGGCACGGCCAATGGCATCAATTTCATCGATAAAGATGATACAGGGCGCTTTTTCTTTAGCCTGGCGGAAAAGATCCCGCACCCGGGAAGCGCCTACACCAACAAACATTTCAACAAAATCTGATCCCGAGATGGAGAAAAACGGAACCTTGGCTTCGCCGGCAACGGCTTTGGCCAGTAAGGTTTTACCCGTACCCGGGGGACCGACAAGAAGCGCTCCCTTGGGTATTTTCCCACCCAGGTTGGTGTATTTTGATGGATTCTTGAGGAAATCCACGATTTCCATGACTTCCACCTTGGCTTCTTCCAGTCCTGCAACATCATTGAAGGTAATGCTTACGCTGGTATCTTTATCAAAAAGCTGGGCTTTGGATTTTCCTATATTAAAAATCTGGCCACCGCCTCCGCCTCCTTTACTCATGAAGCGCATGATCAGGAACCAGGCTCCGACCAGCAAAAGGATCGGGAAGATATAACTGAAAATGTCTCCGAAAACATCTTTCCGGGTATCGGTGGAAGGAGGATAAGGGTATTGTTTTTTAAATTCCTGAATTTTAGCAACTGCAATGCTGTCTCTTACCATCCTTACTACCATGCTGTCGCGGGTATCTTTCAGGTCGCCACGGAAAATTTCTTCAGATCCTACCTGGTAAAAGAACTGAGGATTGGCAGAGGTGGACGAACTCCCGAAGCTTCGTTTGGAAAAATCCTTATAGGCTGTATCCGACTGGAGTTTCGTTTTCTTTATATAAATTTCAGCTTTCTCCTTGTTGACGATCACAATTTTATCAACATCCTGTTTCAGCAACATTTCTTCCAGCCGGTTCCATGTAATTTCTTTCACAGGATTGGAATAATTGAAATACTGAATGGCAATGAAAACGATTGCAAGTATTGCATAAATCCAATAAAAACTAAATTTTATCTTCTTTCCTTTGGGAGGTGTGAATTTTGGTTCTTTGTCTGCCATTATGTCTGATTCCGGGTGCTAAAATTATTTCTACTTTTTTTCGGAAATCTTCGTGATTTCCGCATCTGCCCACAATTGCTCTAGATTATAGAACTTCCGGCGTTCTTCCTGGAAAATATGGACCACGGCGTCGCTATAGTCGATCAAAATCCATTCCGCATTTTCGTAGCCTTCCTTATGCCAAGGATTGAAACCGGTAATTTTCTTGACTTCCATAATCACATTTTCAGCAATGGCTTCCACCTGGATACGGGAATTTCCGTGGCAAACCACAAAGGCATCGCTGACAGTTCCTCCGATTTTGGAAAAATCTAACAGGACGGGTTGTCTCGCTTGTTTTTCAAGCATCGCCTCACCAATGGTATCGGTCAATATCTCGAAGGGACTCTTTTGCTTTTTTCTTGGCATGCATGGATTTCTAAAAGTGCAAAAATAAGCAATTAAAAGTTTGGTTTTAAGGCATAAGATTCATAGAACTCAGCGATATATTTAACGGCCTCCTCGGCAGTATCGACTACCTTAAAGATTTCCAGATCTTCCTTATGTATGTTTTTCTCCTCTAATACCCGCTCGGTTATCCATTGGATCAAGCCAGACCAGTATGCCCGGCTGACAAGGACAATGGGGAACTTGGCCAGTTTTTGAGTCTGGATCAGGGTGATGGCTTCCGTCAGTTCGTCGAGTGTCCCGAATCCGCCAGGCATGGCAATAAATCCCATGGAATAGCGCATGAACATGGTTTTTCGGACATAAAAATAATTGAATGTGAGTAGCTTATTGGAGTCGATGAAGGGATTGGGTTTTTGTTCGAAAGGCAAGGCGATGTTCAGCCCCACTGATTTCCCACCAGCAAAATGTGCCCCTTTATTGGCTGCTTCCATAATTCCGCGTCCACCTCCGGTAATGATACCAAATCCGTGCTTGGTGAGCAGGTAGGCAATTTCCTCGGTAAGCTTGAAATAACGGCTGTTTTCATCTGTTCTGGCTGAACCAAAAATGGAGACGCATGGCCCTATTTTGCTTAATTTCTCAAAACCTTCTACCATTTCCGACATTACCTTAAGAATTTCCCAGGTATCATAGCTGATCGTTTCCGACCAGGTTTTTTGATGGAACGATTCCTTTAACATTTCTATCTCTTTGCTTTCCATAACAGGGAGAAAATTTGTATCAAAGTTAGGTAAATATGATTATGATCTGCAATTTAGTATTGATTTCAGATAAAGTGCAGTATAGCTTTCAGGATGTAATATAATTTCTTCGGGTTTTCCTTCACAGATGATCTTTCCTCCGCGTTCACCTCCTTCAGGCCCAAGGTCGATAATATGATCTGCAACCTTGATCACTTCCAGGTTATGTTCAATCACCAGTACCGTATTTCCCTTGTCCACGAGTTTATTCAGTACCTGAAGCAGCACTTTGACATCTTCGAAATGCAGGCCTGTCGTAGGTTCATCAAGAATGTAAAGAGTGTTTCCAGTATCGGTCTTTGACAGTTCCGTGGCTAGTTTTACCCGCTGGGCTTCACCCCCGGAAAGTGTGGTAGATTGCTGGCCGAGTGTAATATATCCCAGTCCGACTTCGTTCATCGTCTTTATTTTATGCAGGATCATCGGGATATGTTCAAAAAACTCAACGGACTGCTCGATCGTCATGTTGAGCACATCATTGATGGATTTCCCTTTATACCGTACTTCCAGAGTTTCCCGGTTATATCGTTTCCCCTGGCAGGTTTCACAGAGTACATATACATCCGGCAGGAAGTTCATCTCAATGACCCGGAGTCCGGCTCCTTTGCATGTTTCGCATCGCCCTCCCCTGACATTAAATGAGAACCGTCCTGGAAGATAACCCCTGATTTTCGATTCCGGCAATGAGGCAAATAATTTTCGGATTTCGTCAAATACCTTGGTGTAGGTTGCCGGATTGGACCGGGGGGTCCTGCCAATTGGTGACTGATCGATTTCAATGACCTTATCGATATGCTCAATACCAGAGATCGATTTATACGCCAGGGGTTTCTGATCGGATTTATAAAAATGCTGACTTAAAATGGGATATAATGTTTCATTGATCAGGGATGATTTTCCGCTGCCGGAAAGCCCTGTAATGCAGATCAGCTTACCCAGCGGTAAGTTAAGATCAATGGATTTAAGGTTGTTGCCAACCGCTCCTTTTAACAACAACCCCTTTCCATTACCCTGGCGTCGACTGGCAGGTACCTCGATTTTCTTTTTCCCACTGAGGTATTGGCCGGTCAGGTGATTATTCAGCATGATTTCGGCAGGAGTTCCCTGGGCTACAATCCTACCTCCGTGAACACCGGCGCCGGGACCAATATCAATGACGTGATCGGCAGACAATATGGTCTCCTGGTCATGTTCCACAACGATCACCGAATTTCCTGTATCCCTCAGACTTTTCAATGCGTTGATCAGCCTGAGATTATCATGTTGATGCAAACCGATACTCGGTTCATCCAGGATATACAGAACACCGACCAGTCTTGATCCGATCTGGGTAGCCAGCCTGATTCTCTGGCTTTCTCCTCCCGAAAGACTTCTGGCAGTCCGATTGAGGGTAAGGTATCCGATACCGACATCCAGTAAAAAGCCGATACGGTTTTTTATTTCCCGTATGATTTCATAGGCGATGGTTTGCTGGCGTTCATCCAGATGATTGGGCAGATCTTCAAACCAGGCCGATAAATTCACAAGGTCGGTATTGGCCAGATCAGCAATCGTCTTATTAAAGATTTTAAACTGCAGGGATTCTTTCTTTAACCGGTAGCCGTTACATTCAGGACAGGTGAGTTTATTCATGAAACTGCTCACCCATTTCATCACCCCGGCGGGGGAAGATTCAGCATGCTGGGCATTGATAAAACTGACGACTCCTTCAAAATTCAGGGCATAGGTGGAAGTAATGCCCAGGTAATCGTTTTTGACTTTGAAGATCTCCTCAGAGCCATTGAGGATAATGTTGATGGCTTGCTCAGGAATTTCTTCAATTGGAGTATTGATCGTAAATCCGTATTTTTCGCCTATAGCCTCCATTTGCTTGAATATCCAGTTGTTTTTGTATTCGCCAAGGGGTACGATCCCTCCTTTTTTGATGCTTATAGATCGATTGGGAATGATCTTACGGATGTCAATTTCGGTAATGGTTCCCAGCCCGTTACATTTCTGACAGGCGCCATAGGGGGAATTAAAGGAAAAAGTATTGGGTTCTGGTTCATTATAAGAAATCCCGGAAGTCGGGCACATGAGCAGTCGGCTGTAATGCCTTACCTGTTCACTGGAAGTATCGATGATCATCAGTGTGCCTTTACCATGCTTCATGGCCATGGCAATAGAACTGTTCAGGCGCTGACCGGTTCTCGTTTTGATGCTTATCTGGTCAATTACGATTTCTATGTCGTGCACCTTATATCGGTCCAGTTGAAGGCCGTGTACAAGTTCCCGTATTTCACCGTCAATCCTTATATTCAGGAATCCCTGCTTTCTGATCTGTTCAAATAATTCCCTGTAATGGCCCTTCCGTCCTTTAATTACCGGTGATAGGATCATAATGGTCTTCCCGCTGTAATGGGAGAGGATGAGATCAACGATCTGTTGTTCACTATATCTGACCATTTTTTCCCCGCTTACGTATGAATAGGCATCCGCAACACGGGCATACAGCAATCGCATGAAATCATAGATCTCGGTAATCGTCCCAACCGTGGATCTCGGGTTACGGTTAGTTGATTTTTGCTCAATAGAGATGACAGGACTTAATCCACTTATTTTGTCAACATCAGGTCGTTCAAGATTACCGATAAACTGTCTGGCATATGCAGAAAACGTCTCCATGTATCGTCTCTGCCCTTCAGCATAAATTGTGTCGAAAGCAAGCGACGATTTGCCACTACCGCTCAAACCGGTAAGAACGACCAGTTTGTTTCGCGGAATGATCAGGTCTATATTCTTCAGATTATGAACCCTTGCACCAAAAACTTCGAGATTCTCTTCCACTAGTTAGGATAGTTCAACAGGTTCAATGGACTTCGTTCAATTTAAGTGTGTCGTGAAAGAAAGTCTCCCTCAACGGTATTTTCTTTAAAAGATTTTCATAACTCATTCCTCCTTCTTTGGGAAAAAGAAATACATAAATCTTTTTCGATTTATTCGGCAGGGTGTAGCCTTGTATCCAGGGATTTAATTCTCTCAATATACGGTAATTGACCTTCATTTTAATAGCAAAATCCGGCAGGCTGGTAATACTGCTGTCGATGGGCAGCAGTTTGCACGGGATCTGCGGATAAAAGTCTTTTTCACGGAGATAAAAACCATAATGGGTTGGGTGATTATAAACTTCTTTGAAGGCAAGTATCCTGAATACATAGCGGGATGTTTCATCATTTAAATACAAATCATAATAGGAAGAAACCCTTTGTTTTTCAAGAGCTTTATTGATACCATCCACGCCGCGGTTATAGGATGCTGCCACCAGTGTCCAGTTTTTATATACTTTATAGGCATCCTTAAAATATTTGCAGGCAGCTTCCGTAGCTTTTTCAAGATTATAACGTTCATCCACTTCAGCATTGATCTCCAGTCCGTATTTCTGACCTGTGATCTTGATAAATTGCCAGAATCCCTCAGCTCCTGAAGGGGAGGTAACATTTGCAAAATTACTTTCAACCGCGGCTATAAATTTAAAATCGTCGGGGATATTATTCTTTTTGAGAATGGGCTCAATGACAGGAAACCACCGGTAAGCACGTTTAAACATAAGGTTGGTGGAAGAATGCATAAAGGTCCCGGCCATGATTTCCCGACCAAATCCTTCCTTGATATAAAAGAGGTCAAGTGGAGCTTTTTCTCCCGCGAAATCTGCTTTCATCGGGACTTCCGGACTAAATATTTTAGTATGTCGCATGAAAAGCTGCTGATATTCCTTGTCGTTGTTTTGTATTTCAACGAAGGCAAGAATGCCGGCAAGTAAAATAAATATGATACTGAAAGCGAAAATGATATAGACATTTCTTTTCTTCATGGGAGATTATTCATAGGTTAATGGCCGGGACTGATCGTCAGAATTTACTGATGAAGTTTTTGAATTCCGGGCCGGTCTTGTCTTTATCAGAGATGATCGGGTTTTTCACACCCCAATCGATATTCAGGTCCGGATCATTCCATACAATACTGCCTTCCGATCCTTTATTATATACATTGGTGCATTTATAAAAAAAGATGGTTTCATCTTCCAGGGTCACAAATCCATGGGCAAATCCGGGAGGGATCCAGTACATCCATTTGTTCTGCCCGGATAATACAATGGATTCCCATTTTCCGTATGTTGGTGATTTAGCACGAATATCAACAGCAACATCCAGCACAGAACCACGCATCACCCTGACCAGTTTGCCCTGGGCAGATGGCGGATTCTGAAAGTGTAATCCCCTGAGTACTCCCTTCCGGGATTTGGATTCATTATCCTGGAGAAATTTCACATCAATCCCGGCTTCCAGGAATTTATCCTGGTTAAAGGATTCGAAGAAATACCCGCGCTCATCCTCAAAAACCGCCGGCTTGATGATCCACAACCCCTCCAGTTTCGTCTTTATAATTTCCATTGAAAATCTTTTCTATTCGTGCATTTGTAAATTCTTGCATTCTTGCATTCTTACATTTATAGGTGAATGCACTCATTATAAGCCTGGGCCACCGCTTCCATGATGGCTTCACTCATGGTTGGATGAGGATGAATTGCTTCAATAATCTCACGGCCTGTTGTTTCCAGTTTCCGTGCAACCACGACTTCGGCTATCATTTCCGTTACATTTTCACCGATCATATGGGCACCCAGCCATTCTCCATATCTGGCATCGAATATCACCTTGATAAATCCATCGCGGGAACCGGCTGCTGTAGCTTTTCCTGAAGCTGTGAAGGGAAATTTGCCAACCAGCACCTCGTATCCTGCATCACGCGCGGCTTTTTCTGTCATACCAACAGAAGCAATTTCGGGATGGGTGTAAGTGCAGCCTGGAATATTCCCGTAATCCAGTGGTTCAACATGCATCCCCTTGATCTTTTCCATGCAGATGATCCCTTCATGAGAAGCAACATGCGCCAGAGCAGGACCTTTAACAATATCACCGATGGCATAATAGCCTTCAATATTGGTTTTATAATAATCATCAACGACTACCTTGCCTCGTTCTGTCAGAATTCTGGTTTCTTCGAGTCCGAGTCCCTCCAGGTTGGTGGCGATACCCACTGCGGAAAGCACGAGATCGCATTCAATTACCTCATCACCTTTCTTGGTCTTAACCATCACTTTGCATCCTTCCCCTTGGGTATCAACAGATTCCACTGAAACACCTGTCAATACTTTCATCCCCGACTTTTTGAAGGAACGTTCGAGGTTCTTGGATATTTCTTCATCTTCAACAGGTACAATGTTAGGCAATACTTCAACAAGGGTCACTTTGGTACCGATGGAATGATAGAAGTAGGCGAATTCGGAACCGATGGCGCCGGAACCGACAACCACCATGCTTTTTGGCTGCTGAGATAGGGTCATGGCTTCCCGGTAACCGATGATCTTTTTACCATCCTGTTGGAGGTTTGGAAGCTCCTTTGATCGTGCACCCGTGGCAAGAATAATATGATTGGCGGAAAAGGATGTTATAAGTCCGTTTTCATCCGTTACTTCAACGACTTTCCCTGGCTTCACTTTCCCGAAGCCTTTGATATGTTCGATTTTGTTCTTCTTGAAAAGGAACTGAATGCCCTTGCTCATGGAATCAGCAACCTCCCGGCTACGCTTGATCATGGCAGGAAAATCAGCTTGTGCTTCCCCGGAAATAATCCCGTAGTCAGAGGCATGCTGAATGTATTGAAAAACCTGGGCGCTTTTTAAGAGTGCTTTGGTCGGGATACACCCCCAGTTCAGGCAGATACCTCCGAGTTCAGCCCTTTCCACAACCCCGACTGAAAATCCCAGTTGTGCAGCACGGATAGCGGCAACATATCCGCCAGGGCCACTCCCTATAATGATGATATCGTAGTTCATAAATTTCGGATTTTTAGAATCTGCGAAGATACAAAAGATACTCTTTTAAAGCTATTACCCCTGCTTATTTCAGGAAAATCACTGACGAAAAGTTATATTAGTAGCATTGATCAAACCAATATTGTAATTTTGCTGTCAATAATTAACAACATAACTACAATGAAAAAAGATCCTTCAACCCGGCTTTTCGACCTCCTTCAATTTGGAGAATACGGAGATGTTAATCCATCCATATGCGATTCTGCAACTTTCACCTTCATGCAGGCAAAAACCATGGTTGATACTTTTCATGGGGAAGCTGAGGGGTGTTTTCTTTATTCACGTCATTGGAATCCCAGCAATAAGTACCTGGCTGATGCTTTGGCTGCCATGGAAGGAACGGAATCAGCCTGGGTAACCGCTTCCGGTATGGCTGCCATAACCTGCGCTATCCTTCAGATCTGTAGCAGCGGTGACCACATCGTTTGCAGCATGACCACCTATGGCGGAACCTTTGCCTTCCTGAATAATTATATCAAGAAATTCAACATTGAAGTTTCTTTCGTGGATATCACCAGGCTGGAGGATGTACGAAAGGCAATCAGGCCAAACACCAGGATGATCTATACAGAGACCATGACCAATCCATTACTGCAGATTTCAGACCTTCCTGCATTGGTAAAAATGGCCAATGAAAATAATCTTAAACTCGTTGTAGATAATACATTTACCCCGTTGATCGTTGCTCCGGCTTCCTTTGGGGTGCATGTTGTTGTTTATTCCATGACGAAATTTATCAATGGTAAAAATGATTGCGTTGCAGGAGCAATCTGTGCTTCCAAAGCATTTATTGACTCCCTCAGCGATGTAAATGCCGGTACAGCCATGTTGCTGGGTCCTGCACTTGATCCTTTGCGTTCCTCAAGTATCCTGAAAAATCTCCACACCTTGCATATTCGCATGAAACAACATAGCCGGAATGCTTTGTACCTGGCTGAAAAATTTAAGGCTTACGGGGTCCCCATCAACTACCCGGGGCTTCCCGGAAATAAAGGTCATGAAGAATTGAAAGCCATGATGAATCCGGAGTTTGGTTATAGCGGACTCATCGCCATCGACATGGTCACATCGGAACGCGCCATTAAACTAATGGAAATGATGGAACTTGCCGGGGTTGGCTATCTGGCAGTGAGTCTGGGTTATTTTAAAACATTGTTCAGCAATTCAGGAAAAAGCACATCCTCTGAAGTCCCCGAGGAAATTCAGCGTGAAATGGGTTTGTCCGAAGGACTTGTCCGTTTCTCTGTTGGCCTCGACAACGATATTGAAGATACCTGGAAAAAAATAAAATCCTGCCTTGACCAAATGTAAATTTCTCATGCCTCTCGATCCAAAAGCAAAAGCTCTCCTTACTGCCATTATTGCCGCCGGTGACTCTCCTTTAGGTATACTGCCTGTGGAAATTGCCCGCCAGCAAATTGATTCACGATTCTCACAAATGAGGATTCCGCTCAGTCCTGTCGGTTCCACCAGGAATATTCCAATACCAGGTCCGGGAGGAGATATACCACTCAGGATCTATACCCCTTCCGGCAATGGTCCTTTCCCTTTAGTGGTTTATTTTCATGGCGGAGGCTGGGTTCTTTTTGGACTCGATTCCTATGATTCTATCTGTACCCATCTCTGTAAGGAAGCGCACTGTATCGTTGTTTCAGTGGCGTACCGTCTTGCCCCTGAAAATAAATTTCCGGCCGCGGTTGACGACTGTTTATCAGCCACTGAATGGGTATTTAAAAATGCAGCCAGCCTGCATGGAGACCCTGCCAGAGTTGTCGTTGCAGGAGATAGTGCAGGAGGTAACCTCGCAGCAGTAACAGCCTTGCAATTAAAGGATAAAAATGGACCGGAATTAGCGGGACAGGTAATGATTTACCCGGCTACGGATTACTATTGGCCTGAAAAGAGATCATATCGTGAATTGGGTGATGACTATATCCTGACACGCAAAGAAATGATCTGGTTCTGGAGTCAATATCTTGCTGATCCGGCGGATGCTGTCAATCCCTATGTTGCCCCTTTAAAGGTGTCATCCTGTAAAGGATTACCTCCGGCCCTGATCCTTGTTTCAGCATATGATTTATTGCTGGATGAAGGAATTGCATATGGTGAAAAACTCAGAAATGATGGGGTTCCGGTGAAAATATCTGTGTACAAGGATATGATGCATGGCTTTTTAAGCTACCTGGGAATCCTGAAACAGGCAAAAACTGCCATCGAAGAAATATCTTCCTGGATAATAAAAACAGTGAATTAGCCAAATTCAACTCACCAGCTCACCAACTCACCAACTCACCAACTAAATCAAGCTGTACAAGTCAGATTCCGGTCTCCAAATGCATCGTCAATCCTGGTGACGGTTGGCCAGTATTTGTCTTCCGTTGACCATGGCATCGGAAATGCAGCTTTCTGCCTGGAATAAGGAAGTTCCCAGGTATCAGCGGAAACCATTTGCACGGTATGGGGCGCTTTCATGATGACATTGATGACTTTATCATCTTTTCCTGAAGCAATGTCATCAATTTCTCCCTTAATCGATATCATCGCTTCGATGAAACGGTTCAGTTCATAATAGGGCTCACTTTCTGTGGGTTCTACCATCAGGGTACCATGTACGGGAAATGCAACTGTTGGCGCGTGGAATCCATAATCCATCAGTCGTTTGGCAATATCGATGGCCCCGATCCCGGTCTGTCTCGAAATCCCGTTGCAATCAACGATCATTTCATGCGCACAGCGGCCATTTTTACCTGAATACAGAATGGGATAATAGGGTTCCAAACATGATTTGATATAGTTGGCATTGAGAATGGCCATTTTGGTAGCTTCCGTAAGTCCTTCTCCACCCATGAGTTTAATATAAGCATAAGAGATAGTGAGTATCAATGCGCTTCCGTAAGGCCCGGAAGCTACAGCCGTAATGCCTTGCTCACCGCCCGTTTCAACTTCCACATGCTTGGGAAGGAAGGGACTCAGGTGTTTGGCTACGGCAATCGGGCCTTCACCGGGACCACCACCGCCATGAGGTATGGCAAAAGTTTTATGCAGGTTCAAATGACAAACGTCTGCCCCGATAATGCCTGGATTCGTCAGTCCTACCTGGGCATTCATGTTGGCCCCATCCATATATACCTGACCGCCATTCTGGTGTATGATCTCAATGATCTCAAGGATTTCCTCCTCAAAAACACCATGGGTTGAAGGATATGTTACCATCAGGGCAGCAAGGGTGTCTTTGGACTGTGCTGCTTTTTCCTTCAGGTCGCTGATGTCGATGTTCCCTTTTTCATCGCATTTAACTACAACTACCTTCATTCCACACATTGCAGCACTGGCTGGGTTGGTGCCATGGGCTGAAGCAGGAATAATACAAACATCCCGGTGGACATCACCACGGCTTAGATGATACTGGCGAATGACCAGCAAGCCGGCATATTCCCCGGCCGCACCTGAATTCGGCATGAAGGAAATTGAGTCAAACCCTGTAATCGTGCATAGATCGGAGGCCAGATTCCGGATCATATACTGGTAGCCTTCTGCCTGATCTTTTGGTACGAATGGATGAATGCCACCAAATTCAGGATAGCTCAGGGCGAAAAGTTCAGAGGCTGCATTCAGTTTCATCGTGCAGGAGCCCAGGGGTATCATGGAACGGTTCAACGCCAGATCCTTGATTTCAAGTTTTTTAATATAACGCATCATCTCCGTTTCCGAATGATAACTGTTAAATACCTTGTGACTCAGATAACCTGATGTGCGGCTAAGTCCCATGGGTATCGTTGTGATTTGCTCACATTCTTTGGGATCACAGATGAATTCTGAATAGGCCCGCCCATTCGCTTTGGCAAGAATTCCGATCAGGATATTGATATCTGCTAATTCTGTGGTTTCATCCACACTGATACCAATATGATTCGAATCAATATACCGGAGGTTCATTTTATTTTCCAATGCTGGTTTCCGGATGCTTTCCATGGAAACACCATCGGGTAATTCGATCAGTACAGTATCAAAAAAATGAGTATTCAGCTGACGGTATCCGTATTTCAATGCTTCCTGAGCCAAAACCCCGGTAAGGATATTAATGTGCCTGGCAATCTGTCGGATTCCTTTTGGACCATGATATACCGAGTACATTCCTGCCATCACGGCCAGGAGAACCTGGGAAGTACATATATTTGATGTCGCTTTTTCTCGCTTGATATGCTGCTCGCGTGTTTGCAAAGCCATTCTCAATGCCCGGTTTCCGTTTGCATCAATAGAAATGCCGATTATACGACCAGGGATCTGACGTTTGTATTCTTCCTTGGTGGCAAAGAAGGCAGCATGAGGGCCACCGTATCCCATGGGAATACCGAAACGCTGGGTAGAACCCAAAACCACATCGGCACCCCACTCACCCGGAGGAGTAAGCAAAGCTAAACTTAATAAATCGGAAGCAACAGCTACAGCGCTACCATTTTGATGGGCTTTTTCAACGAATTTTTTATAATCGTTTACCTGGCCAACCTGGTCAGGATATTGAATGATCACTCCAAACACTTTGTCCTGAAATTCGAAATCCGAATGTTTTCCAAAGATGAGCTCAATACCAAGTGGCATGGCCCTTGTTTTGATAACATCAATAGTCTGAGGGAAGAGATCGGCCGAAACAAAAAATTGGTTGGCATTTCTTTTAACAGCATCCCGGGAACGGCTGTTGAAAAGCATGATCATGGCTTCTGCAGCTGCAGTCCCTTCATCGAGCAAGGATGCATTGGCAATCGGCAACCCGGTAAAGTCTGCGACCATGGTCTGAAAATTCAATAATGCTTCCAGACGTCCCTGGGAAATTTCTGCCTGATAGGGCGTATAAGCGGTGTACCAGCCCGGATTCTCCAGAATGTTCCGGAGGATTACCCCGGGTGTGATGGTGTTGTAATAGCCCATCCCGATATATGTCTTATAAAGTTTGTTCCTGGAACCGATATCTTTTATATGGTTGAGGTACTGGTATTCATTCAGACCTTTTGGCAAATCCAAAGGCGTTTTCATATGAATACTGGATGGAACAGTCTGGGAAATCAGTTGTTCCATGGAGGTAACTCCGGTTTTTTCAAGCATCTGTCCGATTTCATTACCGAATGGACCATTGTGGCGTCGAGCAAAATTGTTGGTTATCATAGGAATTAGATTTTTCAGGAATTTTAATGGAGCTACAAAAGTATCAAGATTATAGAAGAAAACAAAAAAAGCTACCCCAAAAAGGAGTAGCTTTCATGATTAATCAGTAGGCTCTTTTATTGAATTTTAAGAAGCTTTCGGGTAATGCTGGTTCCATTATCAGAATAAATTCGCAAGGTATAAATGCCGACGGGCAATGATGAAACCGGAATACTTAATTGAGTCTCCCCTGTTTCTGCCATTTTTCCGGTTGTGTAAACCATTTTTCCGGTCATGGAGTATAATTCAACTATCACAGGGAAGGATGACTTTGTTAGTATTGATAAATGGGCAAGCTCAGTCACCGGGTTTGGGTAAATAACCCCTGCTTCAAAGGCAGGCGGAACTTCGGAAATACCCTGGATCTGTTTTCCGGAGAGCGTCATATTGATAATTGCAGAAGGCGATTCCTGTGAAAGAGTGACTTGGATAACATCACTTGTAATGCCTGCAATTTCTGCATGAACGAAATATTTTCCGAATTCCAGCGAGGGGAAGATAAAATCTCCCTGAGTATTGACCTTGTCGAAGGAAATCATATTGCCCCCGGCATCCATCAGTTGCATGGTGATTTTATCAAGCATGCCTGACCTTTGTTCTCCATTGCTGATCAATCCGTTTATATTACCATTCCCGGCGGCCATGTTCCCGGCAGTCAGCAGGTGGATATTGCATGGATTTTCGGCCTGACCAGCCTGAATAATTGTTGCCTCCTCCCAATAAAGCACATCTCCGTAATAAGTGGGCAAATATCCATTGGAATCCATTGGCATGGCATAGACTACGTAATTTCCAGCCGGAACCATGGAAAAATAGTAGATGCCCATAGAATCAATGTAACTGATATCAATGAAAGGATTAGAGCTATTCGTTGTATCAACCGAGAAGAGCATGGCAAGTCCATCGGTTATCGGGAAGTTTCCGGCAAAAACCTGCCCATAAATCTGATGATACTCAACGCTGTCTCCTACCATGATTGTTGTGGAACTGGAATACTGGCAGTTGGTGCTGTCTTCCATGGTGGTCAGATTCACGTAATAGATGCCAGGTGAAGCATATTCATGTATGATGTTTTGTTCCTCACCACCCTGGCCATCTCCAAATGACCATTGATAACTGGCCGGATTGCTGTTAACCATGAACCCTTGGAAATTGACCGATAAGCCTGCCTTGGAATAAATAAAGTAACTTGCACAGCCCGTGGTGTCTCCGATCGTTACATTGGAGCACCAGGTACTGGTGCAATTCCCGCTGCTTAAGGTGAGACAAACATAATAAGTGCCAGATGAAGGGAAATAATGAAGCGGGTTCTTCAGATATGAATACAACCCATCGCCGAAAGACCAGAACCATGTTGTTGGATTTCCTGAATAAGTCGATAGATCGATAAACTGCACACCATAAGTATTCAATAAAGAATCCGGATAATAGGAATATTGAGCTTGGCAACCGGTTCCATTACCTACATAAAGCGTGTCGCAACGGGTATCAAAGCAGGAAGAATCTGCTCCCTGAACCGTCAGGCAAACCATGTAAATACCTGCATTGGCATAAGTATGTGCCGGAGATTGCTGGGCTGATGTACTTCCGTCACCAAAATTCCAATACCAGGAAACCAGGTTGCCGGTGGATTGATTGACGAAATTATACGTGTACTGAGAGGTACTATCAGGATAAACAGAAAAATCAGCATGACAAACGTTCCCGTTAGGATAAACATAAATAGTAGATGAAATTGAGTCGTAGCAAGTAGTTCCAAGATCCCCGATAGTCAGGGAAACAATATAGTACCCAGGTTGTGCATAAACATGAACCGGATTCATCAGGGTTGATGATGATCCGTCGCCAAAAGACCAGAAGCGCGTTGTTCCCCCGCCGTTGGAAGCATCACTGAATTGTACAGATAACCCTTGCTGCTGCAGGTAAAGGTATCCGGCCTGGCAGGAATCAACAGCATTACAAATCGTAAAATCAGCAGTAAAGTTCGTAAGATTCGGGCTATAGGTGAAGATTTGCTGGTGAAAATAATTCTGGCAATCCATAGTACTGACAGTAAGGTTACCCTGAGTCCCTCCACCAAGTAAAGTGATAGTGTCAGCATAAAATCCACTGTCATTGGTATAAACAGTATGGTAAAAGAACCAGCCTGAAGAGTCATTCTGAATGAATACTTCATGGTTGGGAATTGGATTTCCGGTGACAGTTTCATAAACAGTTCCATTCACAGAGAGGGTCAGTTGTGACATGGCTGGAAGAACCAGTAGCAGAAAAATCAATGGAAGAATGAGTTTTTTCATGGTTGATTGTTTTAATGGGTTTCATATTCTTTAAACCCGGAATTTGAAAAAAGTTGCCTGCCTGCTAAAAATTAATAAAAACTGCTCCCCGGATCCCTATTGACCAGGGCTTTGTTCCTCCTGAATACTCATAAACGGAGTTAAAATAGTATTTGCCGAAGGGTTCGAGTTCAATCCCAAAACGTTTTCCAAACCGGTAGGTGGCATTGAACCCAGCCAGGATCTGCCAGTTCAGGTTAAGTTGTTCAGGCGTAATATTATTAATACTCAGAATTTGCTTTTTCCCTGGCTCATATGGATTGCTGATGGTCTTTGAGCTCATTAAAACAGACAGTACAGGTCCTAATCTTACGCCAATAGAGAATTTTTCCGTTCTGTAAAAATCATAACCGAGTATTAATGGAACCTGTAAATAAGTATACCGCTTGATGATTTTTGCATTGTCCAGTTTCATCAGGCTGTCAAAAACATCCTGATTGGTAAGGAAATATGTCGGAATCAGGTAATAATGTTCTTTGTCCCAGGCAAATGTCATGGAATCCAGCCTGAGATAACTTCCAAGATAATCCTTGTACTCAATGGCTAATTGGTTTGTTCCTTTGGAAACAGATAGTCCGACACCGGTTCGCACAGAATAACGGCCAAAAAGAAAGGTACCTTCAATACCGAAGTTTGTCACAGGTTTCGTTCCTTCCATGGTGTTGAACATCCATTCCGGAGCATAATATAGTCCTGTACTTAGTCTCCATTCCCTGTCATGAAATTCTTTTTTTGATGTTTTCTCGGGTATTATGGTCGGTTCAGGCAGAATACTATCCGGTTTTATGTAGGGCAGTTCCGGGTTTTCATTGAATGCTGTTTGAAGACTGTCATTAGTCTGATTTTCAATCTTACTGCTCCCTTCCCCCATAACATTTACCGGTGATTCTTTTTCAACAATTATTAATGCAGCTTCCTGAACATTTTCAGTGCGTTGTATTTCGTTTGTTGATAGTAACTTCTTTGGTTTTTCATTTTCTAAAGTAGGATTTGTTTTTTGTTCTGCTAAGGTCGTACTTTCCTGCTGCAATATTGCTGCAGGGCCAGGGGAGATGAGGGTAGGAACTGTTTTCTCAACCTCAAAAATCATTTTGTCTTCACTATTATTAACGAAGTACAGGAGTACCCCTGAAATGCTGAGCAGTAAAATGAGCGACAGGTAAATGATCCGCTTTCCGTTCCTCGGTTTTTTCTGGATGGACGTTTCAGTTTCCTTCAAAAATGCTGCCTTTGCAGCTGAGGAAGGAGTTATGGTATGTTCACTTAACGCCTCCCTGAAAAAATCATCGATAGGATGGCTGTTTTTTTTCATTTTGATACAGTTTATTGTCCAAAATAGATTGTAATTTCTTTTTAAGTAAACCCCTGGCTTTTAATAGCTGAGATTTGGAAGTACTCTCAGAGCAGCCTAAGGCTTCCGCTATTTCTTTATGGGTAAAAGATTCAAAAACATACAAATTGAAAACCGACCGGTATCCGGGAGGTAAGGAAGAGATCATTTCAAGTAACTCATCTTTCTCAATTTTACCGGCAAGTTCCTCGAAGGGGATTTCGACTTCAGGTTCCTGGATGTTATAGTTTTCAAGATATGGATCGATGTTGAAAATATTCTTCTCTCTGCTGTGGTCCCTGATATGGTTCAATGCCGTGTTGACCATGATCCTTTTCATCCAGGCCTGAAGTGAACCAGGGGACCTTTCCTCAAATTTGTCGAGGTTTTTGATGATTTTTATAAATCCGTCATGAAGCATATCTTCGGCGTCTTCAATTTTCCCGCAGTATCTTTTACAGAGACTTAAAAGAGCAGGGGCATGCTGATCATACAGCAATTCAATAATATATTTCCCCTTTCCTTCAGATTCCATAAAAAGCCGTTTGTTTCTTTCTATAATTCCGGTTATTATTAAAACACCAAAAAACAAAAAAGTTGCCTGCTGATGATAAAATTATTAAAAAAAAAGGCTGCCGGAAATATTCTGACAGCCTCCTTGTGAAACATGGAAATATCAGTCTTTAATACGCATTTTATAAAATGAACGGTAAACAAAATACAAAGCAATGGCGAAAAAAGCTAGTCCGATATAATGGGCCATCGGCCTGAAATGTTCAGATAAGGCAATTTCCATGGCCAACAACCCGAACAAGGTGGTGAATTTAATGATGGGGTTCATGGCAACGGATGATGTGTCTTTGAAAGGATCCCCAACGGTATCACCGACAACGGAGGCGGCATGAAGATCAGTTCCCTTTTCTTTCATGTCAACTTCAATTACCTTTTTGGCATTATCCCAGGCTCCCCCGGCATTGGCCATGAAGATTGCCTGGTAAAGGCCGAAGAAAGCGATGGAAATCAGGTAACTCACAAAAAGAGAAACTGGCAAGGCAAAATTCAATTTTTCTTCACCACTCATGGAGTCAGTTAAACCGGTAGGAGAGGAAAGAAATGCAAAGGCAAGGGCGAAGGAAAATATGGCAATGAAAATATTCAACATCCCTTTCTGGGCGTAAACAGTACAGATTTGGACCACTTCTTTCGATTTGGCAGTATCGGCTTTTTTAGGTGCGTTGGGATCAAGGTTGATATTGTTCTTGATATAAGTAACTGCACGGCTGGCACCAGTTGTCACGGCCTGGATAGAAGCACCGCTGAACCAGTAGATAACAGCTCCTCCGAGTAAAAATCCAAGAATAGAGTAGGGATTCAGTAAATTTAAAACTTGTTCAGGCTCAATACCCAATGACTTTTTGATCACCAGGATCAGTGAAAAAATCATCGTAGTAGCACCTACGACTGCAGTTCCGATAAGGACTGGCTTCGCGGTGGCTTTAAAAGTGTTGCCGGCTCCATCATTGGCTTCAAGATAATGCTTGGATTTTTCAAAATCCGGTTTAAATCCAAAATCTTTTTCAATTTCAGCGCTGATCCCTGGTATTTCTTCGATGAGTGATAATTCATAGATGGATTGGGCATTGTCGGTAACCGGACCGTAACTGTCTACCGCAATGGTAACAGGTCCCATGCCAAGCATACCAAAGGCCACCAATCCGAAAGCAAAGATGGATGGATAAATCATGAAGTTACTCAGTCCAAAAGTACTGGCAAAATAGGCAATGAACATGAGCAGGAAAAAGACCATGCCCTGCCAGAATGCACTGAAATTTCCCGCAACAAGTCCTGAGAGAATATTCAGTGAAGCTCCGCCTTCTTGTGATGCAACAACCACTTCATTGACATGGGTCGACTTCGGACTGGTGAAGAGTTTCGTAAATTCAGGGATCAATGCCGCACCCAGGGTTCCTGCACTGATAATAACCGATAATGTAATCCAAAGATTATTTGGAAGATCGCTGATGGTTAGATAACTGATGAGAAAAGTGACAATGATAGATAAAATGGATGTAATCCAGACCAGAGAAGTCAAGGGTTTTTCGAAATCCAGATCGTCAACATGACTGTATTTTGCTTTGCTGATGGCGCCGTTAATCCAGAAAGAAACGATGGAAGTGATGATCATGAAAATTCTCATCACAAATATCCAGGTAAGTAATTGGATCTGGAGTGAGGCGTCCGCAACGGCAAGGATGATAAATGAGATTAATGCAACACCGGTTACACCGTAGGTTTCAAAACCATCAGCGGTAGGACCAACACTGTCGCCGGCATTGTCGCCAACACAGTCGGCGATGGTACCGGGATTTCTGGGATCATCCTCACCGATCTTAAAGATCACCTTCATCAGGTCAGACCCGATGTCGGCAATTTTGGTAAAAATACCTCCAGCAATTCTCAGGGCTGAAGCTCCGAGTGATTCACCAATGGCAAATCCGATGAAACTGGCTCCGGCATATTCGCCAGGGACAAACATTAAAATAATGAGCATCATAATCAATTCCAGGGAAATAAGTACAACGCCAATACTCATCCCGGCATTCAGGGGAATATTCAGGAGCTTTATCGGTTTTCTTTCGAGCGAAGCAAAGGCCATACGGGCATTGGCCAGGGTGTTCATCCTGATACCAAACCAGGCTACACTGTATGAACCCAGAATACCAATGACAGTCCATCCAAGAATCATTAAAACCCCGCCGATTCCAAAATGAGCATCGGAAAGCCAACCAAAATAAAATGCTACGGCTGAACCGATAAAAATGAAAAGGATGACTAGAAACTTTCCCTGCTGAATGAGGTAAGTCTTGGCGGTTTCAAAAATTACCTGAGCAACATCCAGCATGGATCTATGTGCCCTGATTTTCTTGACTTTGAGAAACTGGAATAATCCAAACATGAAACCTGCTACCGTGATCAAAAATCCCCAGTAAAGGATGGATTGGTCTCTGATACCTGCAGGAATTACAAGATTTGCCTCACTGGCAAAGGTTATAAATGGGAGGAGCAAAGCCATTATCAAAGCATTCAGTTTTTTCATATGAACGTATTTAGTTGTTTGTACTTTATACAAAAGTAAAAAGTATTTTTCAAAAACCAAGTGTTTTTTTCCACAGTCACCTGTCATGTAACGAAAAATCATTTAGGTTTGTATGGGTTAATTCTTTGAGCAGATATGGAGAAAATCAGGCTTGATATCATCAGCATGTCATACAGTCAATCACAAAATGGTGCCTATGCGCTCATTTTGGGTGAACAGGAAGGGAATCGCCGCCTGCCTATTATTATAGGAGGTTTTGAAGCGCAGGCTATTGCTATAGAAATTGAAAAAATAAAAACACCCCGCCCGCTTACCCATGATCTGTTTAAAGTCTTTGCTGAATCATTTAACATTGAAGTCAAAGAGGTTGTAATCAACAAATTTGTCGAGGGTGTTTTCTATGCCATACTGCTGTGCACTGACGGAGAAACTGAACAAGAGGTCGACTCACGGACTTCTGATGCCATTGCCCTTGCCCTGCGTTTTCACTGCCCCATCTATACTTATGAAAGTATTATGACGGCTGCAGGCATCCTGATTGGAGATGAAAAAAAAGAGATGAAAACATCAAAATTAAAAAATGAAAATGCAACCTTTAGTCAGACTGAATATACCGATTATGGTATTCCTGAGCTGAAAGAGATGCTGCAGGAGGCTATTGAAAATGAGGACTATGAAAAGGCATCTCAGATTAGAGATGAGATTAATAAACGAAAATAAAGATATAAATCATGGGAATTAAACTGCGACTCGTCATCATGAATTTTTTGCAATTTTTCATCTGGGGCTCATGGCTCCTTACTATTGGTAAATATTGTGATAATACCATGCACTGGTCTTATACTGAATTTGGTGCAATTTTTTCCACCATGGGAATCGCCTCTTTGTTTATGCCCGCCCTTGCAGGTATTATTGCCGATCGCTGGGTGAATGCAGAAAAACTATATGGACTATTTCATATCATTGCTGCTTTCATTCTTTTTATGGTTCCCTTTATCAGTAATCCCACTACAATGTTCTGGATTATGCTATTGAACATGTTATTTTACATGCCTACAATTTCATTATCAATTACGGTTGCCTATACCACACTCAAGGGCAGGAATATGGATATTATCAAGGATTATCCTCCAATACGGGTTTGGGGAACCATTGGTTTTATCGTGGCCCTATGGACCATAAGCCTGAGCGGATTGGGCGCATTGTCAGCCCAGTTTTATGTTGCCTCCGGTGCATCTCTTCTCCTGGGCATCTATGCGATCACCATGCCCAAATGTCCACCCCTTGGCAAAGGTCATAAGAGTTCATTGATCGAATCCCTTGGGTTAAATGCTTTCTCGCTTTTTAAAAATTCCAAGATGGCAGTGTTTTTTATTTTTGCTATGTTTTTAGGGGCATCACTCCAACTGACCAATGCTTATGGAGCTAATTTTCTGGATGATTTTGCTAAACTCGATATTTATAAAAATCTTGTTTCAGTGAAATATCCTGAAATCATCATGTCCATTTCTCAGATATCGGAAACATTATTTATTCTTACCATTCCATTCTTTATGAAAAGATTTGGGATCAAGAAAGTGATGCTTTTCAGTATGATCGCCTGGGTATTAAGGTTCGGTCTTTTCTCGTTCGGAAATCCTGCCGAAGGACTTTGGATGATCATCCTTTCCTGTATTATTTATGGAATGGCTTTCGACTTTTTCAATATTTCCGGCTCCCTCTTTGTTGAATCCCAGAGTAAACCGGAAATCAAAGCCAGTGCTCAGGGCTTGTTCATGATGATGACCAATGGTTTTGGTGCCATACTCGGAAGTATACTCAGTGGTATCATCATCGACAGGTTCTTTAGACATGAGGGAATCAGCGACTGGAGTGGTATTTGGCTCACATTCGCTATATATTCACTAATTATTGTCATCCTTTTTGCAATCTTTTTCAAACACAAACACGATCCAAAATCCTTTACTTCACTACCAAATCATTAATTTTTTTCGCGGTTATTCTGTTTCACCCCATAGCTGTTTGTTATGCAACAATACCTAACCCTTCTCAACCACGTGCTCGAAAACGGTGTAGAAAAAACCGACCGGACGGGCACGGGTACCATCAGTGTTTTTGGTTATCAGATGAGGTTTGATCTGAGAAATAGCTTTCCCCTTGTTACTACAAAAAAACTGCATTTACGCTCCATCATCTATGAGTTGCTATGGTTCCTTCAGGGTTCAACAAATATCAGTTATCTGATCGAAAATAAAGTTTCGATCTGGAATGAATGGGCCGATGCTGAAGGAAATCTCGGACCAGTATACGGATACCAATGGAGATCATGGCCGAAGTCTGATGGCACTCCTATAGATCAGATAAGTCAGGTCATAGGATCGATTAAAAGTAATCCTGATTCACGACGGCACATTGTAAGTGCCTGGAATGTTGGAGAACTGGATAAAATGGCTTTACCCCCCTGCCACTTATTGTTCCAGTTCTATGTGGCAAAGGGTGAACTTTCCTGCCAGATGTATCAGCGAAGTTGTGATATTTTTCTGGGTGTGCCTTTTAATATTGCATCCTATGCCTTGCTTACTCTTATGATGGCTCAGGCTACCGGACTGAAACCGGGAGATTTTATTCACACACTGGGCGATGCCCATATTTATCTGAATCATATTGAACAGGCAAGGCTTCAGTTAACAAGGGATCCTTTTCCTTCGCCCGCGATGAAACTGAACCCTTCAAAAACTGACCTTTTTCAATTCCGGTTCGATGATTTCTCACTGGAGAACTATCAGGCCCATCCCCACATCAAAGGGGATATTGCTGTTTAAAGGATGAAATTATGATATCAATTATTGTTGCTGTTGCAGAAAACCTCGCCATCGGAAAAAATAACAATCTGTTGTGGCATATACCCAATGATCTGAAACGTTTCAAACAGATTACCACGGGACATACCATCATCATGGGAAAGAGAACCTATTTGTCTCTTCCTAAACGTCCTCTTCCGAACAGGAGAAGTATTGTGATCACGGATGTCACGGGAGAGGTTATCGAAGGATGTGAAATGGCTTATTCTATTCAGGAGGCCATTGATAAATGCAAACCATCAGAAGAGAACTTCATTATTGGAGGGGCATCGGTGTACAGGCAATTTTTGCCATATACTGATCGCTTGTACCTGACTCAGGTTCATAAAATTTTTGAAGGAGATGTCTTTTTCCCTGAAATCGATTTTGATCAATGGATCCTTCAAAAAGAAGAAATTTTTCTACCTGAAGAAGAATCTGAGTTGGCCTATTCTTTTATGATTTATGACAGGTTAAAATAATGCAGATGAAATACTTATGTATTATTCTGGTCTGGGTTTACCTGTTGGGGTTTACCTTGGCATGTAAAAAAAACCAACCATACGACCTGAGACCAATCCTGAATGCGACCAATGATAATATTCTTTCCCAACGTCCATTTAACTATGCTTTTACCATGCTGCTCAGAGCCTGTACTGATTCTGTTTTAATGGAAGTTCATCAGGCATTTATTGATGGTGCCACGGTATATCTGAGCGAGTCAGGCAAAAAAATCACTTTTCTTTTTGATGGTGACTTATGTCAGGATAGTGTGATCCGCTTCGGATCTTTTATCGCCGTTTTGGATACAAATTTATTTCTTGACGGGGCCCAGATTCAATTCTCATTTCTTGATTATTTCGAAGATAATCACCATATTATTGGTGATTATCATCTTGAAAATTCCGGAATAAACCGGGATGGAAAAATTGGGTTTACTAGCCGGGTCGATAGCGCGGTCATTACCAAAGATTCCATTCATAATATTCACTGGGAAGGCGAATTACTTTACCTGGTTGACCCGCCCTCAATGCTCCCCAATCCGGAAAAAATCCTGATCACCATTGAAGGGAAGGGATACGGCATGTCTTCAAGGGGGTATGCTTTCCAATCAACCATCACCGGCCCGCTGGCAGATTCGTTAAGTTGTCCGTGGATACATGATGGGATGATTCAAATCATCATACAGGATGGAGATGTTCGTTCCGGAACCATAGAATATATGGGGAAATCAGGATGTGACGACAGGGTTGATTATAATTTTGAAGGAAGGCTGTATCATTTATGGATCAATGATAAATATCTGAGGAATTAATCAACTCAGGTTTTTCGCTTTTCTTTTTTTGCTGCAGGGAAAAGAACATTATTCAGGATCAGTCTGTAACCTGGAGAATTTGGGTGTAATTTCAGATCGGTCGGAGGGTCTCCAACCATATGCTGGTAATCTTCAGGGTCATGACCGCCCAAAAAGGTCCAGGTTCCTTTCCCAAAATCTCCGTGAATGTAACGGGCTTCATTAAAAGACCTGTTTTCTCCAAGGATAACCACACTGGATTTGATGTGTTTTTTGTTAAAGGCTGTAGTTTGTCCCATAAAACCATGAATCATGGTTTCATGATCCTGGCAGAGCATACTGGGAACAGGATCCCATTTGGCAGAAAAATCAAATAAGGAAAAATAGTCATTATTTTTCGTTATGCTTCTCGATCTGGTTTCTGTGACATCAATCGACGATATTTCATATTCATAGGGATTGGTATTGATGGAAAACTGATCAAAAGCAAAACATTTTGAATAATCCAGTTTCGACTGTGCATCTGGGTCCGGGGAATCCCCGTCAAACATGACATCACAAATATCAATTCCTTCCGCGGATAAGGCAACGTCATAACTGTCAGGAGCCGAACACATGGCAAATAAATATCCTCCACCTGCAACAAAATCACGGATCTTTTTTGCAACGGCAAGTTTCATTTGTGAAACTTTTTCAAATCCAAGTCTTGTAGCATTCTCTTCATTGACTTTTACATCTTCCAAGTACCAGGCATAATTCCGGTAAGCGGCCCAGAATTTTCCATATTGCCCTGTATAATCCTCATGATGCAAATGCAACCAATCGTACAATGGTAACACCCCGGATAGAATTTCTTCATCATAAACAACTATGTACGGGATCTCTGCATAAGTCAGAACCAGTGTAACAGCATCATCCCAAGGTTGCTTGTTTTTCGGTGAATAAACGGCTATTTTTGGTGCTTTATGAAGTTTGATATTTTCTTTATTTTCCTGGGGATCTGAGATTTCCAGAAGAATTGCTGCCGATTGGCCATCGGCAATGATCTGATAACTGACTCCCCTGATGTTGCACTCCTCTTCAAAAACCCTGGCATAGGGAAACATAAAGCTCCCTCCCTGGTAATTTAAAAGCCAATCTACTTCAACATCCTTTTGAAGTACCCAGTAGGCAATGCCGTATGCTTTCAAATGATTCTTCTGGGTTTCATCCATAGGAATAAAAATATAAGCTGCCTGAACCAGAGGGAAAATCAATAAAAAGGTAAGTGTCGGCAGAACTCGCCGATAACTAGAAGGGAACATCTGATTGATCATCGTCATCCATTTTCGACATCACGGTACGCGTGCGCACTGAACCATCAAACGAAGTATTTGCCGGGATCGGATGAACCGGAGTGTATTCCATTTCATGATCAACAAATTTGGCAAATTTGGAAATGAACTTTAGCTTTACATCCTTTAAGGGCCCATTCCTGTTTTTCGAGATGCTGACTTCTGCCATTCCGGAAGTGGATTCACCGGTTTCATCCACATCGATTTTATAATATTCAGGGCGGTATATAAATAATACCATATCGGCATCCTGTTCAATAGACCCTGACTCACGCAAGTCGGAAAGAATCGGTTTTGCAGCGGCGGAGCGTTTTTCGGGAGCACGGCTGAGCTGAGAAAGAGCAATGACGGGAACATTTAATTCTTTTGCCAGGCTTTTTAGTGCCCTTGAAATACTACTGATTTCCTGTTCGCGGTTTCCTTTGGTATCCTGGCTCCCTTGCATTAGCTGAAGGTAATCTACGATAATCAGTTGAACATCATGACGGGCTTTTAGTCTCCGGCATTTAGCACGGAGGTCAAATATGGAAAGGGCTGCTGTATCATCAATAAATAATGGAGCATCAATCAGATTGGTGATCTTGGAATTCAATTGTTCCCATTCGAAATCGGCCATGCTTCCTTTTCTTAGCTTCTCCTGGGGTATTTCAGTTTCGCTGGAGATCAAACGGGTCACAAGTTGTATGGACGACATTTCCAGGGAAAATACAGCCACCGGTTTTTTAAAATCTACAGCAGCATTCCTCGCCATGGTCAGGGCAAAAGCCGTTTTTCCCATCCCAGGGCGGGAAGCAATAATGATCAGGTCAGACTTCTGCCAGCCGGAGGTGATCCTGTCCAATTCACTGAATCCAGAGCCAACACCCCGAAGCTGCCCTTCATGTTTACGACCAGCAGCAATTTCCTTGATGGCCTCCTTGATAATGGATTGCATATCCATATATGACTTTCCAATACTACTTTCACTGATCGAAAACAAACCTGTTTCTGCCTTATCCAGCAAATCAAAAACATCGGTGGTATCTTCATAAGCATCACGGATAATCTCAGAAGATACGCGTATCAATTCACGTTGGATATATTTTTGAAGAATAATTCTTGAATGGAATTCAATGTTAGCTGCTGATGCAACGCGGTTCGTCAGCATGGTAATATAGTAAGGACCACCGACAATATCCAGTTCCCCGTTTTGCCTTAATTCTTCTGTAACTGTAAGAATGTCGACCGGTTGATTATTTCCGAAAAGGCGCTGAATGGCCAGGAAAATCATCTTATGGTTCTCTTTATAGAAAGCTTCCGGTTTCAATACTTCAATGACTTCAGCAAGCCGGTCATTTTCAAGCATCATGGCTCCGAGAACAGCTTCTTCAAGGTCGAGGGCCTGGGGAGGAATCTTCCCTTGCTCCTGGAATAGTTCTGAAAGGGCTGAATTCCTTATCCTTTTTTTATTGCTGCTTTGAGATTGATGGCTGTTTTCCATTTGTCAAAAATAGGATTATTACCCAAGAAAAGTTCAAACGGTCCTGTTTTTATTTATCAACAACTACAGACAAAACGTCAAGCCGATGTGCACCCATTTATGCCAGATCTCATGTTTGAACTCAGGGCTGAGTATAATTTGTTCCGCGTCAATTCTGAATCCGTTAAAAGTAAAGGTCATGCCTGCTGAAGTCTGAAATACCATTCGGGTAATCTGGTCAACACTCAAGGTATATACGCTTGAATGATTGATGAGCCCACCTTCCAATGTAGCATCATAACCTATCAGCTTTCCGCTGCCTTTGACAAAAAAGATGAACTGGGCTTTTCTTAATCCTGCTCTTTGCAGACTTGCACGTTTTGCAATACCAAGATTGGCAAAATAAGGATTCATCCAGCCGGTCCGAAATAAAAATCCTCCGCTGACATTTGTATGCAGTGTGCCCAGTGAAGCTGATGTTATCAGGTTAAAATCTATCGCAGGGGTGTTCCATATTCCCTTTTCTAAAACAGCGTTATAGTTGAGGACGACATCATTCTGAACCTGAAATTCCCATCCCAGGGGTTCATTGTTTGTCGGAACAGTACTATGAAAAGATCGCTGAACCCATTCACCGAATGACCAGGGACCAATAATTCCAAGATCGAGTTCGCTGGTTTGCCTGAATTTATGAATGGGGTCATTGGTGATTTTAAAACTGCCCAGGAACAAATATGCCGCATAAGGACGGTCATCGTATAGAATACCACCTGTTTTGGTCGTGGATGGTGTATACATGTTCTGGACCAGGGAAAGGCCATAATGATTCGTCCCGGCTCCCCAGTATGGAAGTAACAACTTGCTTACTGGGTTTCCCGAAAAAGCAGGGCTGATCATATCGATCCGAATTCCATTGGTATAGAAACGGTCAGTGTAATCAAGAATGTCATTATCAAAATTAATTTTCAAAAAACTCTCCCGGCTGAGTGCGATGACAGGAGGAAATTGAGTCGGTGCCAAGTTCGAATTCAGGAAATTCCTGATCTTGGGTTCATTCAAATCAAGTTCCAGTCCGAATGAACGAAGGAAATTGATTTTCAAAATGGCCAGGGAATCCCGGTTGATGTTCTGTAACTGAAGTTCAGTTGCCTTCCAGGTTTGTATTTGTTTTAATTTGGGTTTCTTTGATTTCTGGAGTCTTGCTGCTGTTTTATCGGATTCATGGACGGCATTTTTTATATGAGGTTCGGCTTTCAGTCCTGGTAAAAAATCTGTCTCCTGAGGGGTTTGATTTACCCTCGATATTTTGTCCTCCTTGTCATGGCATTGGCTGAGGATCATTAAGAAACAAATCAGAAGAAAGATTCTTTTCATCAATGTTACAAAGGTAAGGAAATACGCTTTGAGTTAAATTCGTTCCTTTTATCGATAGGAAAATATCCCTCTTGTAATTTATTTCTTAGTAAATTCGCTTTCCATTTCCATGTATGAAGATAGTAACTGGTTTGCTCTTTTTCATCCTTTTCTCCTCTGGCATTCAGGCACAGAAAACCCTGATGGTGGAGAAAATCGGAACGACCAGAAAATACTATTATCACATTGGAGACTATCTGAAGCTCAGAGTTTCTTCCCAGGATACTTTACTCAAGGGAAAACTCTGGGACATCAGGGACAGCGTGATCTCCGTTTCTGAACTCCGGCCGTTTGATGTCAGACTCAGCGATATTGGTTCCGTTTATAAAAGATTTGCCTTCCCGAAAAAACTAGGAATTTACCTGGGATGTTTCAGTGCGGGTTTGTTCGCCATCATTGTGACCAACCACCTGCTGAATAATGAACAGGTTTTTACCCCTGATTTGTTTATCATCACCGGATCAATTCTTGGAGGAAGCCTCATTTCATTTTCACTTTCCCAGAAACGTTGTAAGATTGGCCCGCGCTGGAAGATAAAAGTAATGAATATTGCATTGTACTAAAATCATCCAATGCTCGTAATCAGTTCCTTAATGATCTTCGTCATGACCGGTTCGGCGGCACTGGCAGCATCAATAACATGGGAATGGGATATTTCGACAATTTTACCGGGTACACCCAGATCTGAAATCACAGAAACAGCGAAGCATTTTAAACCCATGTGTCTGGCTGCTATAACTTCCGGAACCGTTGACATTCCAACAGCATCTGCACCAATGGTCCGGATATAACGATATTCGGCCGGAGTCTCAAAAGTTGGACCGGAAACGGCTGCATATATTCCCCTTTGAAGTTTAATGTTGTTGGCTTTTGCAATGGAAAAGGCTTTATTGATCAGATCTTGGTCATAAGCTTGTCCCATATCTGGGAATCTGGTTCCTATCTCATTGTCATTTTTCCCTATCAAAGGATTGTCTTTCATGAGGTTGATATGATCATCGATGATCATGATGTCTCCAACTTCAAAATCAGGATTGACTCCACCACTTGCATTGGAAAGGATTAATAATTTAATTCCCAGGAATTTCATAACACGTATGGGAAAAGTAATTTCCTGCATGGTATATCCTTCATAGTAATGAAATCTTCCCTGCATGGCAACAATGTTACACCCGCTCATTTTACCGAAAATAATCTGCCCACTATGCCCGATAACGGTAGAGGTTTGAAAATTAGGTATCGAGGAATATGGGATTTTGTGATGAATGTCAATTTCGTTAACCAAGCCACCTAAACCCGTTCCTAAAATAATTCCTATTTCCGGTTTAACCTTTACTTGGGTTTCGAGATAGGCAATGGTCTCCTTTATTTTGTCCAACATAGTTTAAAATATAATTGTTAAATATTTCTTTATCGTCTCCGTGAAATTCGATCTCAACAGGGAGGTAAAATAACGGAAGATTTTTTAAAAAAGTACTGAATTCTGGCGTTTTTAAACGCATAACATCCTTTTCTGTGGTCAGGATAACTTTCTTTTTAGATAGAAAATCATTGAAGCGCTTAACAATAATCTTAATATCCTGTTCTTTGAAAAGATAATGATCTGGAAATTTCATAACAACCAGTTCACTGCATCTGCGCTGGAGATATTCACATAAGAGATCATTATTTGCAATGCCTGTGATTAAAAGAATATCTTTTACTTTTTCGGGATAAATATTTTGTTGGGATTCAAAAACAGGCAAGGGATCACTGTATTTTAAATAGGAAAAAAGTAATTTTTGATGAGTGCCCGGATTTATATCTTCAAGAATCCTTCTACGGGTGATGGGAGAAAATATTTTTGGTGTTTTGGTTACAATTATGATATCGGCGCGCCTGGCTCCATATGGGAACTCCCTCAGAGTGCCGGAAGGTAATAGGTAATCCTCTGTGAAAAGATGATGATAGTCAGTAAGGAGTATCGACAGGCCAGGTTTTATATATCGGTGTTGAAAAGCATCATCCAGAAGAATCAGGTCAAGGTCGGGATACTTCTGTATCAGCTGTTGAATACCGCGTTTGCGGTTCCCATCAACGGCTACTTTTATTCCATCAAACTTTTTTGCTAATTGCAAGGGCTCGTCACCAATAAATTTTGCCTGTGATCGCCTAGAAACAATAATAAATCCTTTACTTTTTCTTCCATATCCCCGGCTTAGCTCGCCAATGACAAATCCCGGAGATAATAACCTGATAAGGTATTCGATATGGGGAGTCTTTCCGGTCCCCCCGAAAGATAAATTACCTACACTGATTAACGGAATAGAAAAATGCTCAACGGGCAATATCCTGAGATCAAAGAAGAAATTTCTGAGCATCATCAATATACCGTAGAGGAAGGAGAGAGGGTATAATATCAATCTCAGAAAAGGCATGTTGTCAAAATATCTTTTGTACCGGGTTTTCTTCCCGGCAAAGATACTTAACATTTTTTATTAGTTCTGCAATCCCGATATCTAGTTTGCTGGTTTTCAAAATATAATCAGAAGCACCTGCCTCAAGTAACCTAACTGCAAAAATTGGATCATCCTGTGCTGAGAAAAAAAATATCCTGACCAAGGAGGATTTTTCCCTGACCTTTTCTATCAGTTCAAAACCATTCATGTCGCCTATATGGTAATCTGAGATTAAAAAATCAGGTAAGACATTTTTACTGATGCGGTAAATACATTCTTCACCAGTTTGAAAGACCTGAACATTCAGAAACCTGTTCACATTTAAGTGATACTTAATCAGGCTGCTGTGAATGGGATTCCTGTCAATAACGAATATGACTGGAGATTTCTTGATTTCCATTTGGATGGTTTCATTTCAATATTCAAATTTTGAAATTTTTCAAAGACGTATTCCTTTGGTCTGGTAAACTTTTTAACCGACTTACTAACAGTATTTGAAGGTTTATAGTAAGTAATTCCTTACTTTTGACTGCTGATAAACCCAGAAAGCATGAAGGTTCAGGAAATTTGCAATTACCTCGAGCAAATTGCTCCGTTGACATACCAGGAATCTTATGATAATTCGGGTCTTCTCCTTGGTGATCCGGTAACATCGATTCGGAATATTCTGTTGTGCCTGGATATTACTCCTGCTGTAGTTGATGAGGCAGTGTCCAAAGATTGTAACCTGATTATCTCTCATCATCCTGTTATTTTTAAAGGAGTAAAAAAGATTATTTCCGGAGATCGAGACGCTGAAATTATCCTGAAAGCAATTAAAAACGATATCTCTGTCTATGCCATTCATACCAACCTGGACAATACACTGAACGGAATAAATGGTTTACTGATGTCAAAACTTGGTATCCCATCCTATCAGGTGTTGGCGCCGAAAAAGAAACTTCTCTCAAAACTGGCTACATTCTGTCCTTTAGGTTATGCTGAAAAGATCAGAGAGGCCCTCTTTTATGTTGGTGCAGGAAATATCGGAAATTATGATCAATGCAGCTTTAACGTTTCCGGACAAGGTACTTTCCGTGCTTCCGATAAAGCAAATCCATTTGTCGGAGAGACCAATAAGCTTCATCTTGAAGAGGAAATTAAAATTGAAGTGATATTTCCCGATCATCTCCAAAATGATGTCATCTCAGCCCTGAAGAAAAGTCACCCATATGAAGAAGTAGCCTATGATATCTATTCCCTAAAAAATGATTTTGACCAAATTGGTGCAGGAGCCATTGGTTTATTACCTGAACCTATGAATGAATATGATTTTTTGATATTGGTCAGGGAGGTTTTTAAGGTTCAGTATATCCGGCATACGGCTTTCCGGAATAAATATATTAAAAAGATTGCTCTGTGCAGCGGTACTGGCAGCTTTTTAATCAATGAGGCAAAGCATGCTGGTGCTGATATTTATTTATGCGGCGACTTGAAATATCATGATTTCTTTTTAGCCAGTGATAAACTCATTCTGGCCGATATCGGTCATTATGAGAGCGAGCAATGGGTTAAAGAATGGCTTTATGCTGTACTTATTGAAAAATTTCCTAATTTTGCCATCCTTATTTCAGACATAAATACCAACCCTGTTAATTACTTTTAAATTAGCTTTTATGGCCAAATCAACGAGTAAACCTGTTGCCACCTCCAAACCTTCAAAACTGGAAAAAAAACCAATAGAACAGAAAGTGCCTGCAAAGAAAGCAGTTGCCAAAAAAGTTGAGGAAGTTAAGGAAGTGAAAGCAGTCGCAAAGTCAACTTCAAAATCAAAATCCGAAAATAATGAAGATAAGGGAGAAGTCACTATCGAAAAGCGGCTTATCGCGCTATATAGTCTTCAGCAAATCGATTCGCAGGTGGATAAGATTCGAATTATCCGGGGTGAATTACCCCTTGAAGTCCAGGACCTTGAGGACGAAATCGCTGGTTTGGAAACCCGTATTGATAACTATATTCAGGAAACCGTTGGATTGGAGAAATCTGTTACGGAAAAGAAAAATGTTATCAAGGATTGCCTAACACTCATTAAAAAGTATGAAGATCAGCAAATGAATGTTCGCAATAACCGCGAATACGATTCATTAACAAAAGAGATTGAATTTCAAAATCTTGAAATTCAACTTGCAGAGAAGAGGATAAAAGAGTTTCAATCTGGACTCGATGCCAAGACAGCCGAGATAGAACAGTATCAAAAATTACTTCAGGATCGGAAAAATGATCTTGAAGTTAAGAAAAATGAACTGGATGATATTATTGCTGAAACAGAAAAAGAAGAAACAGATTTAATAACCCGCTCTGAAGAAAACAGGGAATATATCGAAGAACGTTTGCTCACGGCCTATACCCGCATCCGAAAAAATGCCCGGAACGGATTAGCCGTTGTTCAGATTGAAAGAGATGCCTGCGGAGGCTGTTTTAATAAAATTCCGCCCCAGCATCAGCTTGATATTCGTATGCATAAAAAGATCATTGTTTGCGAGTATTGCGGGAGAATTTTAGTTGACGAGGGAATCGTCGACCTTATGAATTGATGCTTTTTAAAAGAAACAATAGAAAGGCAGATCATTTTAGACCATGGTTGGTCATGATTGCCTTTCTTTTTTATGCCCTTCTGTCCAACGCCCAATACTCGATGAATGAGCGTTGCATTGCAGCATACAATAAAATCCTTAGGTTGCATTTCAAAGAAGCTCATTCTCTTTTAAATTTTGAAAAAACAGAGAATCCTTCCAATCCCATACCTGTATACTTGGATAATTATATTGATTTTCTTACCTTGTTTATTGGTGAAGAAAGAACCCAGTATGATCATCTGAAAAACCAAATTCAATCCAGGATAACCTTATTGGAGAAGGGAAACAGAAATTCGCCCTTGTACCTTTTTACGATAGCTGAAGTCAACCTTCAATGGGCATTTATCCGGCTGAAATTCGGAGATTATACAACCGCTGCATTGGAAATCAGACGATCGTACCAGCAATTTTCTGATAACCAGAAAAAATTCCCGGATTTTATCCCCAATCAACTTGGACTTGGGATAATTCATATCATCGCCGGGCTCGTTCCGGAGAATTACCGCTGGGTTGCTAAATTGGCTGGCATTAATGGTTCAGTTGAGAAGGGATTATCTGAAATAAATAATTTGGCATATTATGATGGCGCTGATAAGGTTTTCAGGATGTTTCGTCAGGAAGCAGTGTTTTATCTTTCTGTAGTTTCCTCCAATCTTACCAGGGACAAAATAACTGCGATGAATAACTTACAGATCATTGAAACTTCAGATAGTCTTATTTACAGTCCTTTGTTTGTTTTCACCCGGGTGAGCCTTTTAATGAAAAACGGACAAAATGATAAAGCCAGGCAAATCCTTGAAACAAGAATTACAAATAAAGAAACTTATCCGTTTTATTATCTGGATTATCTTGAAGGTATGTCCAGGCTTAACAAGCTTGACCTTAAATCAGGCTTTTTTTTCCAAAAATACCTGACCGAATTCAAGGGGATTAATTACATCAAAGCGGCTTATCAGAAACTGGCATGGATTGGTTTGCTAAAAGGAGATACCTCTGCTTATAATAAGTATCTGGAAATGGTCAGGAGAGCCGGAAATTCCATAATAGATGAAGATAAACAGGCGCTCAGTGAGGCAGAAAAGGGTATACTGCCCAATGTTACTCTTCTGCGTGCAAGGCTTTTATTTGATGGTGGATACTATGACCATGCATTGCACGAACTTTTGGATAATCCATTAAAAACATTTTTAAGGACAAAGAAAGAATTTGTCGAGTATGCTTATCGTCTGGGACGCATATATCATGAGAATGGAAACATGGCCAAGGCAGTACAGTATTATCGTCAGACCATTGACAGGGGTAAAACGGAGCCTTATTATTATGCAGCAGCAGCGTCTTTTCAGATGGGAATCATCTATGAAAATCAGAAACAATTTAGAAAAGCTGATAGTGCTTACCGTTTATGCCTTTCCATCCGTTCACCTGAATATAAAACCAGCCTTGGCCAAAAAGCCAAAGCTGGTTTGAACAGGCTTAAAAAGTATACTTATTAAAAACGGATGCCTACTGTCGTTGAAATAGTATTTGTCGATAAAGTATTTGTTGCCGGCTGAACCATACTTGCATCGTATAGGTAGTAGTTTCCTTTCATCTGGCTCCAGGTGTACGTCATATCAGCAAAAAATATCTTACCTCGGTACCCTATTCCTCCGGATGCCTGGAAACGTTCACTATTGTTGATTCCGGTTTTATATGGATTGCTGAAATAAGCAAATCCACCTCGCAAGCGGAAGTTCTGAATCCTCCACTCAGTCCCCACCCGGATATTCCCCCAGGATTGATAGGAATTTTTAATTTCAGTATTGATGGTTTGATAATTATAATCGTAGGAATTGAACCTGGCCTGAGAATAGTTGACATATTCGTAATCAGCACTTATCAATCCGTATGGACCTAGGATGAAGGCAAGACTGCCGATAGCCCTGAAGGGTGTGGTAAGCCTGTAATCAAAGTTACCGATCGGTGAGTATTGCGTGGCATTCCACTGACTTTCGCTAAAATTCGATTCCATGCTGCTGTACCACTCGTCTCTCATATTCGAATACCAGGTAGGAGTATGCACACTTACTCCGAATCTGAACCAATCAACCGGGCGGTATATGAAACCAATTTTTAAATTAATACCTGTCCCGGATGTTTGCAGGTGATAGTCATATTTCATATAGTTAAATATCGGGATGGTATCCTGAATGTCACTTTCCTGATACTGACTATTCTCATAATAACGGATAAACGGCACTCCGATAGTCATACCGAAATAAAGTTTATCCATGATGTTCCCTCCAAAGGAGATATCCATTTCGTTTATTGAACCCCAGCTGTTGATCTGTTTTCGCTGCATCACACCGCCATAGGTCGCATCGCACCAGTAGGTACCCCCAGCAGAGTCCCAATTTACCAGGTTGGTGCTATATGCCAATCCATAGTCAAAAGGATAATCTATTTCAACCATATTTGGAGGTTCCTCTAGGCTGTTCATCTCATTGGTATAGCTTTGCATCATGGAGCTCGTCGGATTTAACCCCTGAATATAGGTATTGTTATTGAAATCATTCTGACGGTTGACTCCAAATCCAATATTAAAATTTTTAAGAATATTACTTCTGTTTTTAACATTAGGTTTAATAGTAAATACAAAGCCCAAGTTGCCCATGGCGAAATTGACTTTATTGTCAGAAGAGTTATTACTGTAATAGTCAGATTCAGAGCTGCTAATCATGGGAGCGATGGTCATGCTCAGTTCCGAACTTTGATAGATGCCTATGCCGGCCGGGTTGATGGCAAGGGAGGAGAAATCTGCTCCGACTGCACCATAGGCGCCACTCATGCCCATGAATCTTGCAGTTCCACTATAAAATATTCTGGAATATCGCAGTGCGTCCTCTGATGTCTGGCTATGTATGCTGGGAACCAGGGTTAAGGCCAGCAATATCATCATTATCAATTTTTTCATAGCTGTATAGTTTTTTTAAGAAAATTACCTGTGTCTTCCTCCACCGCCTGAAGAAGGAGCTGAACCTCCGGTTGAACGTGAAGGTGCAGAATAACTGCCGCCACTGCTTGACCTTGCAGGTGCAGAGTAACTGCCACTTCCACTGCTGCTGGACCTTGAAGGAGTCGAATAGCCACGTTCTGATGAACGTGATGAAGAGGATGATGGAGTATAAGACCTGGTCGGGGTACCGGATGATCTTGATGGAGTTCCATAGGTTTTTGAAGTGTTGCCGGGAGAAGAATATCTATGCTGACTATTACTTCTTGCAGGAATTGTGCTTCTGTTTTCGTGTGAATTATTTGTCGTTCTCGATACCCCGGGGTTTTGAGAACGGGGGTTTATATATTCCTGGCTGGATTTCGGTTGGCGGTAGGCAGGAGAGGCATAACTCTGAGTTTGGGTTGTGCGTTGAGCCTGGTTTGATACTTCAGGTCTGGTGTACTTTGGTGTCGGCTGTTCTTTTTGACGCTGGTATTGGGTGGAGCTGCGTTGTGAAGGAGCTTGCCTGTCAGCTGTGGGTTTGGCATAACGGTACTTTTCCTGATTACTGGGTAAACGGTTGGCTGCAGGCTGAGCAGAAGAAATATTCCGTGTACTGCTTGGATCCAGTGTTGACCTGGTATTTCTTTCTGGAACAACTGTTCTTTCATTTCTGGTAGTCTGCTGAAGGCCTTGGGAGTTGGAAGTGCGTTGGCTGCGATCAACCCGGGTTCCGATATCAGAAGAAGTGGCGGTTCTTGGCCCGTAATAATAACTATTGTAAGCGTAATCGTAATATGGTGGATACCCATAATAACCGTCCCAATATCCATCCCAATAACCATTCCAGTATCCGTAACCATATCCGTAACCACCCCAGTAGGGCCATGAGTAGGGATATCCCCAACCCCAGTACCAAGGATCATAACCCCATCCGCAGGACCCCCAACCCCAACCGATTCCAAATGACAAGGATGGTCCATACCAGTTATCCCAGGAATTTCCGGCGCCAACGAAAACATTTACTTCAGGTTCCTGGTTGATATAAATGGTGGTATCATAATTGGAAGGGCTGGTATATGTTTCATCGTAATAGCTTTTTTGACTGCCGGTACTGTTGAATCTTTTAATTCTCGAGGAATATGCATAATTATTATAATCATCAGCCCAGGTAGCAGATCCCGATTTGATTGTGGAAGAACTGTCGGGTGAGGTAATAACTTGAGGACTATCATAGTTTTTTGCTTGTGAGTAAGAAGGCTTTGCGTTTTTTGATGAAACGGCATAAACATCATCGTTGGTGCTAGACGCAAGTTGCTGTGTGCTTTTACAAGCAGTGACCATCAGACTGATGATCGCGAGGAAGATGGTTACTTTTTTCATGGCTAATTCTCCTATCGGTATATTTATTACTTTTGCTGGATCAAATATCAGGCTGTTTAATAACAAATCTCATACCAAAAAATTAATATGGCAAAAGATTTTCCAACCCGGGCAGAAAATTATTCTCAATGGTACAACGATCTGGTTATCAAAGCAGATCTTGCTGAAAATTCTGCTGTGAGGGGATGCATGGTGATCAAACCTAATGGTTTTGCCATTTGGGAGAAGATTCAAGCCGCTCTTGATAAAAAATTTAAAGATACGGGACATTCCAATGCATATTTTCCGATTTTTATCCCTAAATCATTTTTTAGTAAAGAAGCAAGCCATGTGGAAGGTTTTGCTAAAGAGTGTGCAGTGGTAACCCATTACAGACTTAAAAAATCCCCTGATGGCAAAGGGATTATTGTTGATGAAGACGCAAAACTGGAAGAGGAATTGATCGTCCGGCCAACATCTGAAACCATCATCTGGGATACATACAGGAACTGGATTCAGTCATACAGGGATTTGCCAATTCTTATTAATCAATGGGCCAATGTTGTGAGATGGGAAATGCGAACCAGGTTATTTCTGCGCACTGCTGAGTTTCTCTGGCAGGAAGGTCATACTGCTCATGCTACCAAAGAAGAGGCTGTGAAGGAAGCGGAAACGATGCTAGATGTATATGCTGATTTTGCTGAAAACTGGATGGCCCTCCCTGTCGTCAAAGGAACAAAATCAGCAGGTGAACGGTTTGCAGGTGCCATAGAAACCTATGCTATTGAAGCCCTGATGCAGGATGGAAAAGCTCTTCAGGCAGGAACTTCGCATTTTCTGGGACAGAATTTTGCCAAAGCTTTTGATGTGAAATTTTTGAACAGGGAGAACCAATTGGATTATGTGTGGGCTACTTCGTGGGGGGTGTCTACTCGGTTGATGGGAGCTTTGATCATGGCTCATTCGGATGACCATGGGCTTGTTATTCCTCCCCGTCTTGCACCAATCCAGGTGGTTATTGTCCCTGTTTTTAAAAATCCTGAGCAGCTGGCTTTAATTGCCTCGCAGGTATTGCCAATCAAGAAATCTCTTGAAGCGAAAGGAGTTTCTGTTAAATTTGATGATCGTGAAACCCATAAGCCCGGGTGGAAATTTTCGGAATATGAATTCAGGGGTGTTCCTTTAAGAATTACAGTAGGTCCCCGGGATATTGAGCAAGGAACGGTAGAAATAGCCAGACGCGATACTCTTGAAAAGGAAACCCTTCAGATGAGGGACATTGAAAACAAGGTTATTCATTTGCTTGACCAGATTCAGAAGAATCTTTATGACCGGGCGCTTTCTTTCCGTGAAAATAATTCGTACCGTGTTGATTCCTGGGACGAATTCAAGGACGTGATTGAAAATAAAGGAGGATTTATATATGCACATTGGGATGGCACTCAGGAAACCGAGGAAAAAATAAAGGAAGAAACCAGGGCTACTATTCGCGTGATTCCTTTGAATAATCCAATGGAGGCAGGTAAATGTATCTATTCCGGAAAACCTTCTGAACAGCGTGTTATTTTCGCCAGGGCATATTAGACTTCAAAAAGGGATAACTTTTCCTGCTCCGTAAATATGGGTGTAAATAGTATCGGGATCTCCTGTGTAATAGATATTGCCCAGGGAACCAATGGTGGCATCCAGGTACCTTGAAGCAACAACATAGCAATCGTTTGATCCATAGTTCTTGATGAAAGTGTACCCTGTTTGCAGGTCTTTACAGTGGAATGATCCGAAATCACCGGCATAGACAGAATTAATATTACACCGTCCCTGAAGAATAAAGTTAGCTGTTCCCATGTGCTGAAGGAAAAAACCTTGTTTTATGTTTAATTTAAGGTCGATGGTACCACACCCTCCCCAGGCATCGACTATAAAAATATCTGATCCGATGGCATTGGTTGATGTAAGGTTACCAGAGGAGTTATAAATTACTTTCCACAGGTTTTTAATGGAAACATAAACATTAAGGGGGGAGTGATAACTTCTTAACCAATTGCAGGTGTTTTGATTATGAATTACCAGGAGGTGATCTGTGACGTGGGTTGTAATGCCTTGTATTATATTTTCTCCGGCTTCCACTTTAACCCTGTTTAAAGTGTCCTGGGTCAGGATTAAATTGACATTATCATTCATACTAATGCTATCAAAATCGCCGACCTGCCTCTCCTGAGTGATAATTTTTCCGGTATTGCTGATACATTCTCCTCCATTTTTATTACAAGCCGGGATAAAAAGCATCATGAGAAGAAGTGAAAAGAAACAATATATTAAGTTTGATTTCATATCATTTAATCGTTTTTTTTCCATATAATACATCCATCCTGTAACCCAGTCCCCACCCAATATAATCAGCTCTTCCCCAATGGACCTTAAGCATTACATTGGCAAAAAAATGTTTGGTAAAATTATATTGAACTCCAATTTTTTCATAGAACGGACCATTGCTTTTTTCCATTCCACCAAGATAATACCCCAGGTTGATTATAAAGCCAAGGCGCGACATCATCAATTCATAAGCTGCATTTATTCCCGGCCTTAAAATTTTAAGTTTATTATCAACTGTATTACCCTGCATTTCCAGAATTTTTATATGAGAAGGGTCGTATGAAAGGTCAAGTCCGAATCCGACTTTGCTTTTTCTGGATATTTGAAAAAGTGTATTCTGATATATATGATAGACCATGAAATTTTCTCCCACCACTGCCTGCATGTTTTTCCATCCGACGGAGACTCCGAAATATAATTCCATCGTTTTTCGTACGATTGCCTCGTAAGGTTCAACTGGAGGATAGAAGCGATCGCCGATCATTTTATTTTCCTTAACTGGGCGGTAAGCAATTCCGATATTAATCAATGGAGCATTAATGCCATAATTCGGTAATTTAAGGGATCCATTGGAAAAATGCTGGAGGCTGATGCCGGCACTCATTGTCAATGCGTAGTTAATCCGATATCTTGCTTCCAGCATGAGATTTACTGCCGCATTAAAATGTGATCCGATAGCCAGATTTTTATAATTGACCAGTCGATCAAATTTTTGTGTCAGGTAGCCAACCCCCAGGGCAAATCTGAATCCGAAGGTGAAATTTTCATGTTTGTACAAGGGAAAATTAATAAATGGCATGAGTGCCAAGGCTTGTCCCAGGTTTGGATTATATCCAAGGCCGGAATAAAGCAGGGTGATGCCAATAATCGGATAATTAAATGCTCTTTCCCATTTATGTTTTCCAAAGGTAAGCTGCTGAATACTGATTTCGAAGGCGGGAAAATGAGCATTGAATAATTCGAGTTCAAGATGATGGGCGTAAAGGAAGCCATAATGAAATTTTGTTTCGATCAAGATATTGGATGAAAACAGTTTATGCTCAGGTTGAGCCTTGGAATACGGATTTGCTATAAGAAACAGGAGTAGCCCTAGGGCTGGCGTAAAAAGTTTTTTCAAATATTTTAACCTTGTCTTCAATTAAATGGATTTCCGGACACAAATTTATTACGAAATGGCCATAATGCTTAACTTTGCTGAAAATATGTCGGATGGAAGAAAGTGCAGCAACATTTAAAAAATTACTTCAGATCATGGATGAACTCAGGAACAATTGTCCCTGGGATAAAAAGCAAACGTTGGAAAGTCTCCGATATTTGACCATTGAAGAAACTTATGAGTTATCGGATGCTATTCTGGAAAAGAATATGGATGCCATTAAAAAGGAGCTGGGAGATCTGATGCTTCATCTTGTTTTCTATTCCAGGATTGCTTCAGAGACCAATTCTTTTACTATCAATGACGTTCTTAACACTATAATAGATAAACTGATCAACAGGCATCCCCATATTTTCGGTGATGTTCAGGTCACGACTGCAAAAGAAGTTCATGATAACTGGGAGAAGATCAAACTGCTTGAAAAGGGAAATAAATCAGTACTATCCGGTGTTCCCGGTTCTCTTCCTGCCATGGTTAAGGCTTACCGCATTCAGGAAAAGGCTAGTGGCGTTGGGTTTGACTGGGAAAAACCTGAGCAGGTGTGGGAAAAAGTTCAGGAAGAACTGGCTGAACTGAAAGAAGTTGTAGACAATAAAGAGGGGCATAAGAAAAAGGAAAATGAGTTGGGCGATCTTTTATTTGCCATTATCAATTATGCAAGGTTCATTGAAGTAAATCCGGAAGATGCATTGGAACGAACCAACCGGAAGTTCATGAAAAGGTTCAGGCATCTTGAGGAAAATGCTAAAGCGATCGGCAAGCCCATTCACGAGATGAGTCTTGCTGAGATGGATGTATACTGGAATGAAGCTAAAGCCAAGGAATCCTGAATGGTGCAAAAAGTGGTCCAATGGATACAAAGGCACGGGAGTGAAATTGGAATTCCGGTTATCATTATCATTCTTAATTTCCTTGTCAAGATATGGTTTATTGATTCCAGGGATATTGCCATGGATGAACCATTTACCTTGTTTTATTCCCAATCGGGACTGCACTCTATCTTCAGTATATTGCCATCGGAAAATAATCCTCCTTTATATTTTATCCTCATGCATTACTGGATTAAAATTGCCGGAATTTCAGCCTTCGCAGTTCGTTTTCCTGCTTTTCTTTTCAGTGTGACAACAGCCCTGGTCATGTATGAAACCGGCCGTCGGTTTTTTACGTGGAGAGTTGGTTTACTTGCTTCAGGTTTATACACTTTTTCCAATTATCATTTACTTTTCGCACATGAAGCCAGGGTTTATGCGTTTTTTACCCTGATGGCAGCACTATCCATGTTCTTTTTTCTGTGTCTTTACCAGGGGAAGCACAAGATCAGAGATATGATCCTGATGACACTCACCAATTTAGTTTTGGTTTATGCGCATTTTTTCGGATTTTTCATGATTCTGATTCAAATGCTTGGGGTTATCATGATCAAAGTGTTGCGAGGTAACATACTCAAGATGACCTTTCTTTCGGCAGGGTTAACCCTGGTAGGATTCATGCCTTATCTGGGTATTGGATTAAGCCGTTTTACAAGTTCGGCGGGAGGAACCTGGGTTCAAAAACCTGTTTTCTCCGATCTATACACCATGCTGTGGAGATACTGCAATGCACCGGTTGTGACGGTGGTTTTTTTATTGGTGATAGCTGTTGGTGGAATTGCATATTTCGTCAATAAGAAGGCAATCAATCATTTTAATCCGAACTCAGGTGTCATTCTGATCTGGTTTTTATTCCCTTTTTTATTTATGTTTGGGATCTCATTTTTTTTACCGGTTTTTCTTGACCGATATACGGTATTCATTTCCCTGCCTTTCTATTTTATTGTTGCTTTATCATTAAACCATGTATTTCAGCGCAAATGGATCCGCGAATTTATGGCATTATCACTCATCCTGATGATGATCATTACATTTACCCCAAATGTGGATAACAAAAGGAGGTTGAAGGAATTGGTCAGGAAAACCAATAGTTTAAAAAGGGAGAAGACGATGGTTGTTTTGTGCCCTGAGTGGCTTAAATATGGTTATGCTTATCATGCTGAACCGGAGATATTCTCTGATTTTAATCATTTTCAATACAGGTTAAGGCAAGCCGGTATATACCCCGCAAATCAGCTTACGGAATTGGATACTGGTCTCGTGAATCAGGCCAGGAATGTGGTTTATATTGAAGAGTGGTCAGTCATTGCTGATCGTGAAGGGAATATCGGTAAGTATCTTTTATCCCATTTTTCCGAACATCAGTCGTGGCATGTTTATGAATCGTTTATTATTACTGATTTCCGGAAATAATAAAGAGGATACGGTAAGGCATCCTCTTCCCTGGTTGAAACATTAATTAATGTTTACTCAGATAGTTAGCGACACCATCAGCCGTGGCTTTCATACCATCCTGGCCTTTATGCCAGTCGGCAGGACAAACTTCACCATTTTCTTCAAAGAACTGAAGGGCATCAACCATTCTTAGGGTTTCATCCACACTTCTTCCAAGCGGAAGATCGTTAACAACCTGGTGGCGGACGATTCCTTGTTTATCGATCAGAAATAAGCCACGGAAAGCAACTGCACCACCTTCAAATTCCATTGTGCCATCTTCATTATAGAGATATTCCCCGGCAAGCACATCATAATTAGCCGAAATGGTCTTAGATAAATCAGAAACGATGGGATATTTCACACCTTTGATACCGCCTTTATTCCTTTCGGTATTCAGCCAGGCCCAATGGGAGAATTTTGAATCGATAGAACAACCAACCACGGCAACATCACGTTTTTCAAATTCTTCTAATTTATCCTGGAACGCGATAAGTTCTGTAGGACAAACAAATGTAAAATCCAGGGGATAGAAGAAGAAAACCACATGTTTCTTACCTATGTACTGGGAGAGGGAGAATTTATCGACAAACTCTCCTCCGTTTATTACGGCTTCTGCTTCAAAAGCAGGTGCTTTTTTTCCAACTAATACTGCCATATCAATGTGTTTTTAATGAATACTTTTTTTTGCAAAGATAAGTATTATTTAGAAACATTATTGATAGATTTATTATTTTATATCGTTGAAATTAAATTGGAGTTGTTCGTTTTTACGAAAGTCAAAAAGGGTGAGTTTTCTGATTTCATAATAACTTCTCCAGAACATCAGCAGGGCGTCATAATAGGCTTTTTCCGAACTATCGGTTTCAATCTGGGCATTATTAAGGTCAAGAATACTATTAATTTTTCCGATCAGGTACCTTCCTTTGGTAACATCGTAACTTTTTTTTGCAACTGTATCTGCTTTTGCAGCAATTTTCAGTTGGTTTTGCTGCATGTTGAACTGAAGCACTTTCAGGTAAACATTTCGTTTAAAGTCAATAATTTCCTGTTCAACAGAATTTTTCACAATTTCTTCCTGGGATTGTGCCATTTTAATTTTCCCTCTGGCGACTCCCCAGTCGAGGATAGGTATGTTAAGGCCAAGGGAAACCTGTCGCTGGTCGAGGGGGTTGTGATAGGCATCGGGCACCGTCATGCCGGTTTGTGTAAGACCGATGACCGCATTTAATTCAGCATCAAATCTCCCTTCGAGTTTTGCGCGGTTCACATCTCTTGCAGCTTCCAATAATCTTTTATTGAAATCCATTGAAGTTGCAGAATTTTTATAGGCAAGTTCAACAGCCTTTTCCGGATCTATTTTAAAGAAGGAGATATCTGAAGGGGGGATGAGTTCTATTCTTACATCGTCTTTGATGCGGAGGAATGATTTGAATCGAAATTGTGCATTATCCAATGCCAGGTCAGCGTTTTCAACAGCGGCCTGGGCTTTCAGAAAGTTCAATTCGAGTTGGAGCAAGTCGTTTTCTGCTATTTTCCCGAGTTGATATCGACCTTTGGCAATCCGATACAAGGTATCGTAGTTGTGCATATTTGTCTGGGCGATTTTTTTCTCAATTTGCGCTTCCAGGAGGTTGAAAAAGTAATTTGTTGAGGTGATAGCGATTTGCTCGATATCTTCCAGGTATTTTTGTTTTGCCTGGATATACTTCAGTGGTTGAATTTTCCGGTCCCAACGGAATGGGTTATAGGCAAAAAGCGGTTGTTTAAATCCGACGTTGACCGGGGTACTCATATAGGAGATCGGATTTTCGGCTTTAAAATTATTTACACCCTGAAGGCCGGAACTGATATAAATTGTTCCACCGGTGATGCCAACTTGCTGGGATAGGGCGAGGTTTGCTGAAGCGCTCATGTATTGCTGCCTTACATAGCTTTGTGTGCCATCCGGATTAAGATAAGGGGAGAGGCTTTGCTGGATATTTGGAAGGGTGGCATTCAGGTTAAGCATAGGCAGGTTTGTGGCGCGATATGACCTGAATTCCCAGTAACTTGAGCGGAATTGTTGTTTGGAGTTAAAAGCATCGGGAGATTGTTGTTTGGCAATTTCAATAGCGTCTTCCAGTTTAAGCTTTCTGATATCGTTTTGTGCGTGGGAGGAAAAAAAGACAAGAAAAAAGGCTATAAGAAAAAGCAATGCAACAGGTTTCATGGCATGATATTTTCAGCTTATTCGTATCTTAGTGATTCAACGGGATTTTGTATTGAGGCTCGTTTTGCTGGCATATATCCAAAAATTATTCCAACCGAGGCTGAAACGCCGAAAGAAATAAGAATTGAAATCAGGGAAACGATAGTCAGGATTCCGGTAATTTTTGTAATTATTGCCGACAGGAATAATCCAAGGATAATTCCTACCAGTCCCCCGGTAATGCTCAGCATGGTTGCTTCTGACAGGAACTGGGCGATGATATCTTTTTTAGTAGCACCGATGGCTTGCCGTATTCCGATTTCCTTGATTCTTTCCATGACAGAAGCCAGCATGATATTCATGATGCCTATTCCTCCGACGAGCAGGGATATACTTGCGATAGCCCCAAGAACGATATTGAAGATATCCTTGGTGCGCTGTTCCTGTTTAAGGAGAAGTTCTGGAACTTTTATTTCCACATCTTCCACTCCCGCATGGCGGCGGAGGATCATTTTTTTCAGAATTTCAGTTGTTGGGCCGATTTGACTGCTTTCTTTTACCTGGACAACTATTTTATCGATCTGGTTTTTTCCGAATTCGTTTTGCTGATCCATATACATTGTACTCCAACCATCAGAATAAACGGTACCTCCTTTCAAAGAGGCCGAGGTGACGAGTGTCCGGTCTTTCACTCTGCGGAGCAGGGATTGAATCGGCGTGTAAATGGAATTATTATAGTCGGAAATGCCCAGGTTCTCGATGCTGCCCTGGTTGACATCTCTTTTTTTCAAGACACCGATAACCCGGAACCAGATTTGTCCGCACTTGATATCTTTTCCAATCGGATTTTCGGTGGAAAAAAACTTGGATTTTATAGTTGGTCCAATGATACAGACGGCTTTCCCTTCCCGTAGCTGCTCATTGTTGAACATTTCCCCTTCTTCAATATCCAGGTTAAAGATAGTAAAAAAATCAGGGGTAACACCAGTCAGTTTAGTGCTGGATTTTGTAGCATTTTTAACAACATCAGTTTCGAAAATTATTTCAGGACTTACGGTTTGAACAGTCGGGATAATGGCCCGGATACTTTCCGCATCTTTGAGGCTTAGTCCGGGGGAAAATTTACCTTTATTCTTTTCATCGGTTTGTTCCTGTTGCTGTCCTTCCTGGCTGTTATCCTGGGTTGCCCTGTTTTTTCCTTTTTCCGATTTTGGTGTGATGATGATATTGTTGACACCCACCAGTTTCATCTGGTCGATGATTTCTTTTTTTGCCCCATTTCCGATAGCCATCATTGTGATCACGGCGGCGACGCCAAAGATGATCCCAAGCATGGTCAGTAAAGATCTGAATTTATTCAGAAAAACGGCTTCCAGGGCTATGCTGAAAATATATTTATAACGTTCGAGCAAATTACAAGTGTTTTGACGTCTTGGCAGGCACCGGTTTGACTTTGTATTTATCAATTATTTTTTCAGGTAGTTCCGTCAATTTGATTTTATCCGCTTTTTCGGGAGGAACAAGCAGTACTTCATCATTATCCTTCAATCCTTCCCGGATAATAATTTCGTTATCATTGCTGGAGCCAACGATGACCTGCTGACGATGAACAGATCCCCCATCCTTTTTATACACATAAGTAATGCTGTCGGTATTGAAGATGGCTTCAATAGGAATGGACAGAACGCTGTCAATGACATTGGTGAGGATGGTATTTTTTGTCGTCATTGCCGGACGGAGGATGGAGTCGAACTCATTAACCACGATTCTTACCTCATATACCTTGGCGTTAGTATTCTGGAGTTGTTCCCCTATGTTGGCAACTTCTACCACTTTACCGCTAAACTTTTTCTCAGGAAAAGCATCGATACCGATTTTTACTGCCTGACCAGCTTTGATCTTACTGATATCAATTTCATTAATGTAGGTTTTAGATATCATTTCAGATAAATCGGGCAGTTCGGCAACAACATTATCCCAGGCATTGACGGTGGCCCCGATCCCCATTTTGCTTCCGTCCCAGTTTCTTTTATAGATGACCATTCCTGCCTTGGGTGCCTGAACGGTAAACTGTTTAAGTACATCCATCATTTGTTCCAGTTTGCGTTTAGCTTGATTGTATGAAGCTGATACTTCCTGCATATTGGCTACTGCTTTCTGATAGCGTAATTTATAATTTTTTTCTGCTTGTTCAAAGGCCCGCTGTGATTTTTCCAGATCGATCTGAACCTGACGGATCGTAGCAGGAGGCTCATATTTTGATTGTTCCAGTGTAATTTTTTTTTCTTCCAGTGCATACTGCAGATTGATCAATTCATCGCGGGCATTGCGAAGTTCGAGTGAAGTATCCAGCCGGGTTTTCGTCATCTGGGATTCCAGTTTTTCAAGATTTGTTTCCTCATCTTTCATTTTATTGGAGATCTCAGTCCTGTCTAGGGTTGCAACATATTGCCCTGAATCTACTACTGTTCCATCGGCGATAATATCCTGGATTTTCACCTGCCAGATTTGTATCTGACGAAGGCCCTGGGGACCATAGATTTTTTCCGAGCTTTTAGCGATAAGTTCTCCGGTAGTAGTGACTTCAATCGGGAAATTACCTTTTTTAACCTTGGCAGTGATTTGCTGATTTTTATCAGTTTTTGAAAAGAAAAAATATGCAATTATTGCCAGGATCAGGATACCTGCAATAATTAACAGGGGTTTTTTACGCATCATAAGAAAAGGTTATTATATAGGATACGGCCTTAAATATCAATGTTGGCGTACCGTGCATTTTTTTCAATAAACTCCCTGCGGGGTGGAACGTCGTCGCCCATCAACATAGAAAAAATACGGTCGGCTTCCGTTCCGTTTTCAATAGTAACCTGTCGTAAAGTGCGAAATTCCGGATTCATGGTCGTTAACCATAATTGTTCCGCATTCATTTCCCCAAGGCCTTTATATCGCTGAATATGCACTCCGGTTTCTTTTCCCGGACTTGCAAGTTCAGAAGTTATTTTAAGTCGTTCATCTTCGGTCCAGCAATATTTCTGCGTACTGCCCTTTTTAATCAGGTACAAGGGGGGGGTGGCAATGTAAACATGTCCGTTTTCGATCAATTCTTTCATATAACGGAAGAAAAAGGTCAGGATCAGGGTTGCAATATGGCTTCCATCCACATCAGCATCGGTCATGATAATTATTTTATGATAACGGAGCTTTTCAAGATTTAGTGCTTTGCTGTCTTCTTCGGTTCCGATGGTAACTCCCAGCGCAGTAAAGATATTCTTGATTTCTTCGCTGTCAAATATTTTATATTGCATGGCTTTTTCCACGTTCAGGATCTTTCCACGCAGGGGAAGGATTGCCTGGAATTTCCTGTCACGGCCCTGTTTGGCTGTACCACCTGCAGAATCACCTTCAACCAGGTATATTTCGCATAGGGTAGGATCGTTTTCTGAACAATCGGCAAGTTTTCCCGGGAGTCCGGAGCCTGAAAGCACATTTTTACGCTGTACCAGTTCTCTTGCTTTTCGTGCAGCATGGCGGGCGGTGGCTGCAAGGATTACTTTATTAACAATAATCTTGGCTTCTTTTGGATTTTCCTCCAGGTAATTGGTAAGCATCTCGCTGGTTAGCTGATCAACAACACCCATGACCTCATTATTGCCCAGTTTTGTTTTGGTCTGACCTTCAAACTGTGGTTCCTGAACTTTAACCGAAATAATGGCAGTAAGACCTTCACGGAAGTCATCCCCATTGATGTCGAACTTCAGTTTGGCAAGCATGCCGGTTTTATCGGCATAACTTTTCAGGGTGCGGGTAAGTGCCCGCCGGAAGCCTGCCAGGTGAGTTCCTCCTTCATGGGTATTGATATTATTCACATAAGCATGAATATTTTCTGAAAAGGAAGTATTGTATTGCATGGAGATTTCGAGGGGGATATTGCTTTTCTCACCTTCCATGGAGATCGGCTCGGGAATCAGTTTTTCACGGTTTGCATCCAGATAGTTGATAAAGTCGCGCAATCCGTTTTTTGAAAGGAATGTTTCATTCAAAAATTCACCGGCTTCATTCTTTTCCCTTTCATCACAAATGGTAAGGGTAATTCCTTTATTCAGGTAGGCAAGTTCTCTCAAACGGGAAGTGAGGATTTCATAATCATATTTATCGACGATGAAAATGGAATTATCCGGAAGAAAGGTGACATGGGTTCCGTTTTTATCTGTTTCCCCGATGGTTTTAACAGCATACATCGGCTTTCCGAATTCATATTCCTGTTGGTAAATTTTTCCGTTCCGGTGAATCACTACTTTTAAATGTTTGGAGAGCGCATTCACTACCGAGACGCCTACACCATGGAGCCCCCCTGAAACTTTATAGCTGTCTTTATCGAATTTGCCACCGGCGTGGAGTACAGTCATGACAACCTCAAGGGCTGATTTTTGTTCTTTTTCATGAAAATCTGTCGGGATGCCGCGGCCGTTATCTTTTACCGTAATGGAGTTATTCTCGTGTATAATGACTTCAATCCGCGTACAATAACCTGCCAGGGCTTCATCAATTGAATTGTCCACAACTTCATAAACAAGATGGTGAAGACCTTTAACGTTAACATCACCAATATACATGGCGGGCCGTTTTCTGACTGCCTCCAAACCTTCTAAAACCTGAATATTTTCCGCGGTGTAACTCTGGCTGGCAACTTCTTTTTCTATATCTGTCATAATCAATCAATTATATATTTTCAACTACCAGACAAAGGTACAAAATTTAGCAATACCAAACCCTAAGAAAACATCAGGAAAATCAAGGATTTTATTAACAAAAACCGGTTAAAAAATCAGGACAATTTCCGAACAATAATTTCTGCTGCATTACCTGTTCCGAATGTAGTTTTTTGTGGGGTTTCCGGAAGGGGTGAATGGACAGCCCGGAGGATCTTATCAGGATCAGTGGCTGTAACGATATTCCAGTTGTCGTGAAGGGTTTCGATCCATTCTGTTTCCGTGCGCAGGGTGATACATGGTTTTCCCAGGAAATAGGCTTCTTTTTGTAATCCACCAGAATCCGTCAGTACTTTAGATGAATCCAGGATAAGTTTAAGCATTTCCAGGTAGCCTACTGGTTCGATGACATGAAGGTTATCAGGGAAAGAAGTGAAATCTTCCAGTTTTTTCCTGGTGCGGGGATGAAGCGGTATTAGGATTTCGTCACGGAGTTGGCTGAAGGCCTGGAAGATATTTTTTAGATTTGCCGGGTTATCAGTGTTTTCGGCCCGATGGATAGTGGCCAGCAGATATTTTTCAGGTATGCCTTTTGTCCTGTATTTTTCAGGGCTATTTTTGATCCTATTCCTGTAGTAGAGAATGGAGTCAAGCATCACATCACCTGAAAAGCACGTATGATCGGACAAACCTTCGTTATTGAGGTTAAGAATAGCTGTTTGGGTAGGGGCAAAGAGCAGGTCGGAGATACGGTCGGTGACCAGGCGGTTGATCTCTTCGGGCATAATCCTGTTAAAGCTTCTGAGACCAGCTTCAACATGGGCAACGGGAATATGAAGTTTGGCTGCGGCCAACGCTCCGGCCAGGGTTGAATTGGTATCGCCATAGACCAGGGTCCAATCGGGCTTTTCATTCACCAGTATTTCTTCAATTCCTTTCAGCATGAGGCCGGTCTGAACAGCATGGCTGCCTGAACCAACCTCCAGGTTGTAATCGGGGGCGGGAATATCCAATTCCCTGAAAAAGACATCTGACATGTTATCATCGTAATGTTGGCCGGTATGGACAAGGATTTCACGGAATCCGGGCAGGGTCCTGGTGATGCGTGAAACTGCCGCAGCTTTGATAAACTGTGGCCTGGCCCCGATGATGGTTATGATTTTCATAAGCAAAAATTAAAAAAAACAACAGTTCTGTAAGCGGGATTCTGTTCCGTACCGGATGCTGTCATTTATCTGCGCCGGCTGTTACCAGTCGGCTGTAGCGACCTACCCTTCCCGGTTTTCCTTGCGGTCATTCCCGCGAGCAGCGGGATTTTCAAAGAACAGGAATCACAAGGATTCCGTTTCAATGAAAACCGGGATATACTTGGTCTTTCAACCCATGAGGTTTACCCATCCCTGTGGTCACCCACCCGGACCGTGGTCTCTTACACCGCGTTTTCACCTTTTCCCCGGACTACCGGGGTAGTTATTTTCTGTGGCACTGGCTGTTTCCCGGTTAACCCGGGACCCTTCCCATTAGGAAGCATGGTGCTCTGTGTTGTCCCGACTTTCCTCCCCGCCAGAGGCGGGGCGACAGATCGAACTGTTGTTCAGGCAAAAATACAAAATTATCCTGTGATTCTGACTACCTTTGGCCTCATGAAAGATTTGAGTTACGGGAATGAGGGAAGACTGATATTTAAATTTGCTATTCCCATGTTGCTTGGGAATGTTTTTCAGCAGATGTACAATGTTGTTGATAGTGTGGTGGTCGGAAAGTTCATCGGGAAGACCGCCCTGGCCGCAGTAGGAACATCTTCTCCGATCATTTTTCTGCTTATTTCATTTATTATCGGTGTTACCATGGGATTTACCATTGTTGTATCTCAGTATTTCGGAGCCAAGGATATGATGAAAGTGAAAAAAGCGATCAATACCTTATATATTTTCATGTTTTTCACATCGCTTTTCGTAAGTGTAGCAGGAATCCTGCTTTGCGATTTTATCTTCCGGATCATCAATCTTTCACCGGAAATCATTCCTCAGGCCAAGCTTTTTCTTACAATTTTCTTTTCCGGTTTGGTTTTTTTATTTGGCTATAATGGTACTTCGGCCATTTTAAGAGGGCTGGGAGATTCAAAAACGCCATTGTATTTTCTGATCGGGTCGGTAGTATTAAACATTATACTGGATTTACTTTTCGTTCTGGTATTTCACTGGGGTGTAGGTGGTGTGGCTATTGCGACAGTGATTTCAGAAGGTCTGGCATTTTTTTCCCAGATCATATACCTGAACAAGTACCATAAAGTCGTGACATTTTCATTCAAGGACCTGCATTTCGACAATGAAATCTTCATGAAGAGCATACGGATTGGATTGCCTACTGGTTTTCAACAAACTTTTGTTGCGGTCGGTATGGTTGCATTATACTGGATTGTGAACCAGTTTGGTGTGGATGCCAATGCCGCTTATAGTGCAGCAGGAAGGATTGATAGTTTTGCAGCTTTGCCAGCCATGAGTTTTGCTGTCGCTTTGTCGACATTTGTTGGGCAGAATCTGGGAGCCAACCGGCCAGACCGGGTGAAAGCAGGCTTTCGGGCTACCCTTATCATGCTAACGGCGCTTACGCTTGTAATTTCAGCTCTCATTGTTTTCTTCTCCCGTTTTTTAATGCATATGTTCACAAATGATCCGGTAGTGATTGAACTCGGGCATGATTATCTGATTATTATCGGTTCATTTTATCTTTTATTCGCGGTAATGTTTACCATCAATGGAGTTCTGAGGGGAGCCGGTGATACCCTTGTGCCCATGTTCATCAGTTTGTTTTCCCTATGGATAATCAGGATCCCTGTCGCCTATTTTCTCTCAAGGCATCCCGACCTTGGAGTACAGGGGATATGGTGGTCAATTCCCATCGGCTGGTTTTCGGGGATGGTACTCTATTACCTATATTATTTATCAGGTCGCTGGAAGAAAATGGCTGTTGTTAAATATAATGCTGAAGGACGGCGGGAGGCTTAATTTTTCTTAGGTACCAGCTGATCGAGTATGCCTGAAAGTCGTCCGGTCAGTTTTTCCCTCGAGTACTTTTCAATGTTCTTATTCGCTGATCCCAGGGTGCCGGCTTTATATGAAGAATAATATTGAAGAATGTTTTGCTTCATTGTTTCAAGGTCGTGAAAACCTGAAATAAGGCCGGCATTTGTTTCTTTCATGATTATTGCAGCATCGCCATCTACCGGGCCAAGACAAAGAACAGGCCTGCGGGAAGCCAGGTATTCGAAAAACTTTCCGGTCAGGATCATTTTTGCATTGGGCGTATTGTTGATGATCAGCAATAGAACCTGTGACTGACGCTGGCATTCAATCACCTGATCGTGGGGTAAATAATCAATTTTCCGGATGTATTGTTCCAGTCCCATGGTATTAATGGTGCCGGTTACTGAAATATCGACTTTGCCGACAAGCTTGATTTCAAGATCTTCTTGAAATCCCGGAATTTCTTTGATCAGTATTTTCAACGCTTCCCAAAGGATTACCGGATTCCTGGTACTGACAAGGGTTCCGATGTGGGCAATGGAAAATTTATTATCTGGTACGGGATTGTCATCCATGGTATCTTCTTCATCATAACCATTGGTGATCACTTCATATTGCCGAGGGCAGATTTTTTGCATGTCGCTGGCCATGGTATGGCTGATTACTGTGACTATATCTGCAGATTTCAGCACTTCCAGTTCCAGTTTCCTGTGTTTATTATCGGCCCAGGAAGTAAGTCTGAGGTCCTTATAGAAATCGATATCTGTCCATGGATCACGAAAATCGGCAAGCCAGGAGAGTCTCAACTGCCGCGCAAGAGACATGGCGATAAGGTGCATGGAATGCGGCGGACCTGTCGAGATGACGACTTCAACCGGATGATCTTTCAGATATTGAGTAAGAAAGGAAACAGAAGGTCTGATCCAGAATTTCCGGGCATCTGGAATAAAAAAGTTACCCCTTATCCAGATGGATATATTTTCCAGGAATCGATTTTTCTTTCTCTCGGAAAGAAAAGCGGCATTTATTTTTTCATCTTTTTTCTGACCTTGCAACTTTTTATAAGTTGCATAGGGTTCCCAGATGGGCTGACGAATAACTTCAATTCCCCGGGGCACATCCTTTTCAAGTGAATGATCTGTCTCGGGATATTCAGGATTTAAAGGGGTATATAACACTGGTTCCCACCCGAATTTCCGAAGGTATTTAACGAATTTAAGCCAGCGCTGTACTCCTGCGCCTCCACTGGGTGGCCAGTAGTAGCTTATGATCAGGACACGTTTCATGCCCGGTTTTTCCTTGCTTTCCGGAATTCCGTTCCTGACAGAACCAGGATCAGGAATATCAGGATAAGCGAGCTGATAAGGGATATTGTTTCTCCAAGAGAATAGGCTCTGGGCTCAAACTTAAAGACGACTTTATGGTCTCCGGCAGGTAATACCATGGCGCGAAGAACATAATCTGCCCTGAAATGAGGCGTGGGTTTTCCATCAATGTAAGCATTCCAGCCTTTCGGATAATAAATTTCGGAAAAAACTGCCAGGGCATTATTTTTTGATTTATAGCTATATGATAATGCGTTAGGCGCATATTCATCCAGCCTGATATAATCAAGGGTGTCTTTAAGGGGCTTTTCATTCCCTAGGAGAGTAGCAAATTGTTTATCGATGATGGCCAGGGAGTCGGGTTTAAACCCAGTCAGGGCTTTCAGTTCAGCGTCAGCATTATCCACCAGCTGGTAAGCACTGACAAACCAAGCATTACCCAGGGCTGCCGCGTTATATTGAGCAACGGGATTACGGTTCTGATCAGGAATAATCACATACCTGGTATTTAGCATGTTGAGAACGGCCATATTGTTTTTACTGATATGATCATCATAAAGCTCCTGGTATCTCCTCAGCTTTGCGCCATGATAACCGCCCAGGGATTTATGAAAATAGGACGTACTGGCATCTCGTAAAGGGTCAACGGTAAGATTAAGGACCCTGAAATCAGGGTCTTTATCCTGAAGAATCTGGGTATCGGCGCTGGTTGGTTCATAAGGATTAGCCATCTTTGATTTGGATGTAAAGCTGTCGTTGTTGACATACCTTTTATTTACGGTGTACATATCGGCAAGCATCAGCACGATGAGGGCTATCCAGGCGTATTCTTTTTTCATTTTATTAAATATCAGAGCCCAGATAATTCCTGTTCCAAGCAAAACGAAAATCAGTGAACGAAGGGCATCCATTTTCAATAACCTGAGTCTTTCATCCCTGAAAGCCTGCATCAGCCAGTCGGGGAACTGATATTGTTTCTGGAAATAGGCATCGCTGGAACCAGAAAAATTCAGGAAGGCACCAGGGAGAATGACGAAAAGGAGGCAAATCCCGGCAACAATACCAAAGGAAATTTTCAGGTATCTGAAGAGTAACTTCTGTTCGGTTTGTTTATCAACGATAACCTTTAATGCAAGAATCCCCAGCAAGGGCATGGTAAACTCCGCGATCACAAGGATCATGGATACGGCCCTGAACTTATTATACCCGGGAAGGTAATTGAGGAAAAATTCGGTGAATGGCATGAAATTATGTCCCCAGGATAGTAAAATGGAAAGGACCGTGGAAAATAAAAGCCACCATTTTACCGGACCTTTCACGATGAACAGTCCGAGGACAAAGAGAAGGCAGATGATGGCGCCGATGTAAACAGGTCCGCTGGTGAAAGGTTGATTTCCCCAGTAGATGAAGGGCAAAGACTGGCTTGTGAACTGTTTGATGGCTCCTTCATCCAGACCATTTGCTTTCATGGCTTCGGCGACTTTTGAATGTTCATTGAGTTTGGCGCTGGAGGATCCTCCATAAAAATCGGGGATCAGCATTGTCATGGTTTCACCTATGCCGTAACTCCATTGAGTAACATAGTCCTTATCAAGACCTGAGGTTCTGTTATTCTGTTCAGTAGTGAGTTCGGATTTCCCCCTGATGGTATATTTTCCATATTCGTAGGTGGCCCAGAGACTTGTAAGGTTTGTCAGAACAGCAAAAACAAGAGCGATAAGCAAAACGCCGACCGATTTAAGGTAGGGGAGGTATTGTTTATCTTTCAATGCATAGGCAAGCTTAAATGCACCCAGGATCAGGGCCGTCATTCCCAGGTAATAGGTGATCTGGGGGTGATTTGTCTTTATTTCAAGGGAGAGGGCGAGGGCGGTTAGTATTCCTCCCCAGATATATTTACCCCGGAAGGAAAGGATGATGCCTGCAATTACCGGAGCCATATATCCGATGGCATGAGCTTTGGAATTATGTCCGGCATCAATAATGATAAAGAAATAGGATGACATGGCAAAGGCGATAGCGCCAACAATGGATAGCCATGGATCGGCTTTCATGACAAGCAGCAGGATGAAAAATCCCAGGAAATACAGGAATACCAGATTTGCAGGATGCGGAAGACCCAGGGTCAAAATATTATCAAGGTAACCAATCAGGTTAGTCTTGTATTTAACTGAGATCTGGTACGCCGGCATACCTCCGAACATGGAGTTGGTCCATAATGCTTCCTGCCCCGTACTTGCCCTGAAATCAGCAATTTCTTTTGAAGCTCCCAGATGATGGACAATATCGCTCTGAAACATTCTTTTTCCTTCCAGCAATGGACTGAAATAGGCCATGGTAATGATCAGGAAAATAACGATAGCTGCGAAGTAGGGCAGTAGTTTTTTGAAATCAATATTTTTCATGAAATTGCTTATTGGGTTGAGGTTATCAGAAATAAAAAAAGAAGATAACTGAACTTATCTTCTTTTCAATACAAAGTTGTAAAAAAAATCCGGTTTTTGAATCAAAACTCGAATATTTATTCCTTATCTAATTTTTCGTCAGAAACAGTCAGTTTTTTTCTTCCCTTGGCTCTTCTTGCAGCAAGCACTCTACGACCATTAGCAGTCGCCATTCTTTCCCTGAAACCGTGTTTGTTTTTCCTTTTCCTGTTCGACGGCTGGTACGTTCTCTTTGTCATCGTTATTTATTTTTGGGAGTGCAAATTTACAGTTTTTTTACTAATTCCAAAAATTTAGATCATATTTTAATGAATTTCTTTCCGATGGTCTCAATCAGAAGCGTCATTTTCATTCGAGAAATTTTCTTTACATTTGCCCTGAAGCGAAAAAAAAGATTTTATGTCATTCAAAATAAATCTGATCAGAAAGATAAAATGGTCATTTTACCGTTACAAACTGCATATTTTGATCGAACCCTTGTCCAGCGTTTTATTAAATCTTGCCTACCTCTCAAAAGTATCAGTCTGGATTAATAAGAACAGGAGAATCTCCTATAACGATTTTTATTCACCCAAATGGGATTATAATAAGCGTTATGGTTTATATGATTACATTTTTAGTAATAAACAACTTAATCAAGCGATAACTTATTTGGAATTTGGTGTTTCGGGGGGATTTTCCTTTGATTGGTGGGTTAAAAAGAACAATCATCCGGATTCTGTTTTTTCCGGATTTGATACTTTTGAAGGTTTGCCAGAGGACTGGGGTGGGTTCAGGCAAGGTGCAATGTCAGCTAATATTCCTGAGATTGATGATAAACGTGTGTCATTTTACAAGGGACTTTTTCAGGAAACATTACCAGGATTTGTTAAAGAACTTGATGTGAACCGTAGAAAAGTCATTCTTATGGATGCTGATCTGTTTACCTCAACGCTATATGTACTAACAACCCTTGCACCTTACTTGAAAAAAGGAGATATTATACTGTTCGACCAGTTCAATGTTCCTATGCATGAATTTCTGGCATTTCAGATATTCACTTCCAGTTTCTATATGAAATTCGAGTTGATAGGAGCAGCAAACAATTATTATTTTTGTGCTTTTGAGTTGATCTGAATGTTGTTATAAAAGAATAATTTTCATCATTCTTGTATAATTACCGAAGGTACATTTAAGAAAATAGGCTCCCCCTCTCAACCTTGATAAATCAATTTCAAAGGGCTCATTTTTTTTAATATTGCAGAAATTTTGTGCCATTAATTCTCTTCCCGTATTATCAAATGTTTTTATCTCAACCAAATCATAGTCTTCTAAAAGGATTACAGACAGGTTGCCACTTCTAGGACAGGGGTTTGGATAAATGATGATGTTTTTGTCATTCGGATGTATACTAATTTTTTTTATTGCTAAGTCATTGCATTCCATCTCTTGTTCAGAAGAATTTCCCGCTGTAAGACATATTTTATAAGTGCCATAGGCCTTAAAAACATGAACGGGGTTAGGTTCTGCGGCGGTGTCACCATCTCCGAAGTCCCAATGCCACCATATTGCCCCGGTAGTATTACTGGTAAAGGCAACCTGTAAGTTTTCAGACTCATTTTGAGCAGAAGTGTAGCCAAGTTTCAATGGTTCAAATATTTGAATAGAGTCACAGTCACTGCCTATACCACAATCATTGGTGAGATAAAGACAAACATGATATGTGTGACCCGGTACAAATTTGTGAGTAGGATTCTGTTCTGTCGATTGTGTCCCGTCATCAAAATCCCAAAGACGGGATACCGGAAATAAAACCTGGGACGTATCTGAAAAAGAAACAATAGAGGTATTTATTATGTATGTGAATCCAACCTTGGGTAATTCACAGGTGACCATTACCGTATCGCAAAAAGATGATATCCCGCAACTATCTTCAATGGACAGGCATACATGATAATTTCCCGGGAAGGAATAAGTGTGAAGTGGATTCTGTTCTGTGGAGGTAGTTTCATCACCAAAATCCCAAAGCCAGTGATCAGCAGAGTTAGATATATCTGTAAACTTGACATCTAACGATGAAGTGGAATATGAATATCTTGCAATAGGAGGAGAGCAAGTGATATACTGTACAATTAATTTAGGGCGCCATGCTTCCATCGGGTTGTCGCTTGATGCGAAAACCATGCAACGATACATCTCTTCAGTTTGTAAACGGAACGACCAGCCATAATTTGATTCAGGGTGAAGTGCCATATCAATTACATGAGCGGTAACATCTAACTCATAATTCTCTGCAATATTTGTTGATTGAGGAAGAATTACCGGATTGTTAAAATCAACCTGTGGCTGATTTTCCCAATCAACGGTGTTTTCATCCCAGGGTTCAGTTATCAGAAGTAAATAAGATGCATTGGCTCCGGAATCAAGCTGGTAGTGACCTGTATTCAAATTTGTGTACAGGAATAAAGTTGAATTCACAATGATTGCATTCGCTGGAATCTCTGAAAGATCGAATTTAAGGAGACTTCGCTGATTGAAGTAATTACCCTGAGCAGTCCAGGCATTCGCAATAAAATCATAACTGGAACCATTTGGGGTGTTGGGAAGGTCAGTTCGGATATCAGCATCCATGCCCTGGGATGGACCAGGTTGCAATGCAATGATGTGATTCGTTTGCTGAGCATATGATAATAATGAGATTGTCTGGAATATGACAGCAAACAGGGAGATGTTTAATGCTCTCATAAAGAAAATATTTGAAACACCTACTTTGCAGGAATATTTTTCAGTGTTTCGACCAGAAAATCCCAGAATTTCTGAACGGTGGCAATGTTCACTTTTTCATCCGGTGAATGGGGATAACGGATGGTTGGTCCAAAAGAGATCATATCCCAGCCGGGATAGGCCCCACCCAGGATTCCACATTCCAGACCAGCATGAATCGCTTTGATCTCAGGAATATTGCCATATTTTTTCTGGTAAACACCCTGCATCGTTTTCAGGATAGGTGAGGAGGGATTTGGTTTCCAGCCCGGGTATTGTCCATTGAAAATGATCTCTGCCCCTGCCATTTCAAAGACGCACTGCATCATTTGTTCCAGGTCGGTTTTTGCAGAATCCACGGAGCTTCTCAGCAGGCACTGGATGTTGATTTCCCCATCAGCCGATTTTACGATTGCAAGGTTAGTTGAAGTTTCAACGAGGCCGATCATGTCATTGCTCATCCTGATTACGCCATTAGGGCAGGCATAAAGTGCGTTGAACAGGTTCTGCTGTGTTTTTTCATCGATCAACCTTTTCGGGACTTCAATTCCGGCGGTTTCGATTTTAAGGTCGGGTTCAACGGCTGATAATTCTTTCCTGACAGTCTTTGTATATTCTTCCAGGCAATTCAGGAAACTGTCTTTATTCGCTTCCGGTAAGGTGATTACGGCAAATGCTTCGCGGGGGATGGCATTTCTCAGGCTGCCTCCATCAATACTGGAGAGGCGTAAGCCATGTTTGCGAGCGGCATGCCAGAAAAAGCGGATCATCACTTTATTGGCATTGCCTCTGCCCAGGTGAATATCCACCCCGCTATGTCCGCCTTTCATACCGGTGACAGAGATTTTATAAGCGATATGTCCTGAAGGAACGGCGTCTTCAGTGTATCTGAATTTGAAATTACCATTGGTGCCACCGGCACAACCGATATAAAGCTCGCCTTCATCTTCAGAATCCATGTTGATGAGGATTTCTCCTTTCATGACTCCGGGTTTCAGACCGGTGGCCCCGGTCATTCCGGTTTCCTCATCTGAGGTAAACAGGGCTTCGATGGGTCCATGCGGAATATCTTTCGATTCGAGTATAGCCATGGCTGCTGCCACACCCATTCCATTGTCGGCGCCCAGGGTGGTTCCATTGGCCCTGACCCATTCACCATCCACGATGGTTTCGATGGGATCTTTTTCAAAATCGTGATTTTTATCACTGTTTTTCTGGGGTACCATATCCAGGTGTCCCTGCAGGATCACTCCTTTGCGGTTTTCCATGCCGGGAGTTGCCGGTTTACGGATGATGACATTACCGACTTCGTCAACAATGGTTTCAAGTCCGAGTTTTTTTCCAAAATCTGCAGCAAATTCGCGGATTTTATCTTCATGTTTCGACGGCCTTGGGATTTGTGTCAGGCTGTAGAAGTTATTCCACAGTGGCTTTGGCTCGAGGTTTAATATATCCTTACTCATTGGTTTGTATGATTTTATTGGTTGAGATTAGAAAGTTCAAAGATAGGAATAAATTCTCACTGGTTTACTGAATTTCGAGAAAAGTGATGTAGCGTTGATGGTATAAAAAAGTGAGGAAGCGAGTGACCCTTATTTCAGTATCATCAAGGGGTATTAATTTTTCAGGGAATTGTTCTTTTAACTTTTCACAGATGGCATGAACACTTGATTTTCCATCGAGAAGCATCCAGGTATCTGTTCCTGATTCATCGAGTTTAATATGGATAAATTCTCCCTTTGAACGGGCTTGTAACATTCTTGACCAGTACTTGTTTTTAAACCTTGGCATGAGCAGGGTAATTTTCCCTTCTTCCCGGAATTCATGCTCCATCAATCTGACGGGTGTCAGATCAAGAAAGTTTGACTTTTTTAATATTTTTCTTCTTTGAAAAAAGTTCATAAGAAAATTACCCATCCCCGGCCCTTTCCTGCGAGCAGGGAGGAGCCGGGGGTGGGTATAATTTACATCCCGGATGCCGGGGGTGCCGGTTCATCCGGTTTTCCAGCGTTTTTGAGTGGGATCTGTATCAGTACATAAGCAATAATGACCAACACGACGAAACTGATATAGAATGTAGGATTTTTAAAGAAACTAAAGTAGTTGTACAGGAAGATGTTGAATACGGCAAAAATGGCAATAAGCAGCCCCATCAGCGCTTCTCCGGCGATCATTCCGGAAGCGAGCAATACTCCTGTGTTTTCCACCCGCACTTTCTGAGCATCATTGAATTTGCGCTTTGCAGTATAATAATCAACAGCTCCTTTAATCACGCCACCTGCAAATATCGCAAAGGTAGTCTCGATAGGAAGATACATCCCGACACTGACCAGCATCGGACTTTTAACCTGCATTAAAATAAAGGCTACACCCATGAGCATACCTGCAATAATGAGCGGCCATGCCATTTGTCCCTGGACAATCCCACGCGACAAGATAGCCATCAGGCTGGCCTGGGGAGCCGGAAGATTTTTACTCCCGAAACCACCCTGGTACCCGAGATTATTGCCACTGGCGATATCTCCGTCATTCAGGAAAGCCAGAACGGCAAACATCACGGCACCAGCAAGAATGACACCCATAATATCGCCAATTTGCATCCGCCATGGAGTACCGCCAAGGATATGACCGGCTTTCAGGTCCTGCAGCATTTCTCCTGCCACTGCCGCGGAAACACAAACGATGGCAGCAACGCCCAGTACGGTAGCAACGCCGGAATCACCCTGAACGCCAAGAGCAACGAGAATAAGTGCAGTAACAACAAGCGCAGTCAGCGTTAGTCCGCTGATCGGGTTGTTACTGGAACCCATGATGCCGACAAGGTAACCGGAAACGGAGGCAAAAAAGAATGCCAGTATGATCATGACTGTGGAAGCCACAATGGCGATGAGAAGGTTGGTTTCGAAGATGAAATAGGTGATACCGAATGTAAGGAGTGCAACAAGCGCAATGCCGACCATGATCCAGCCGAAGCTGATATCTTTTTCATTTCTCGGAACATTATGTTCGATTCCGGTGGCTGCTTTTTTAACGTCCTTGACCGATCGGGCTATTCCGGTGGTCAGGCTTTTCCGCATTTTAAACAAGGTAAAGGCGGCGCTCACCAACATTCCCCCGATGGCGATAGGGCGGATGATGTATTTCCATATCTGGTTGATCTGGTAGATGGGATCACTCACCTTGGCCATTGCTGCATCCAGGCCGAGGGTAGCATCTTTGCTCATCAGGAAAGCAGCCCAATCGTTCAGGTTCACACTCGGGATCAGAAAGTACATGATCATGGGAGCCATTAAGCCCCAGGCTAAAATTCCACCACTGAAGTTCAGCGCACCGAGTTTCGGGCCGATGATATAACCCACACCCATGTATGCAGGGCTGACACCGGGAGAGCTGAGTAACATTCCTCCCTGGCCTGTAAACACGGTACCGGTAATGGTTTGTTTGCCAAAGATTACAAATTTCTCCCAGAGATATTGGAACAATTTCAGCTCACCCAGGATCTTGATCAGTCCGCCGAGGCCCATGGCCCAGAAAAGAAATTTTGATCCGCCTGAGCTACCCTGTCCTGCTTTGTGAATTTCGGCGGCAGCTGTGGATTCCGGAAACGGAAGTTCGGCATCTTCAACCATGACGCGGCGAAGTAAGGCAACGAACATGATTCCAAGGATACCTCCCGCGATAAGGATCAGGGTAGAGGTAATATAATGGCCATAAGTGAAAAATTCGGACCATATTCCTGATACGAAAAATGCAGGGAGGGTGAAAATGGCGCCTGCCGCAACCGATTCACCAATAGATCCAACCGTACGGGTAAAGTTCTCTTCCAAAATAGATCCCTTCATTAACCGTAAAATGGCCATTCCAAGCACGGCAGCCGGATAGGTGGCTGCGATGGTCATCCCGGCCTTCAACCCAAGGTATGCATTGGCTGCCCCAAGAATGACAGCAAAGAAAAGTCCTATGATCAGGGCTCTCAATGTAAATTCTTTCATATTTGTCTCAGGAGAGACAAAGGGAATAAACTTCTTTTTTTCAGCCATAAATTTGAAAGTTTTATAAATGAGTAATTAGGTTTGCTAAATAACGAAAAAACGCTGAATCAGCAAAGAATGGTTTAAAAGTTATGGATGTGAACCAGTTTTTTTGTCAGGAAAAATTCTTCGTTGAAAAATCTCGATAATTCGTAAGTATCCGTGGATGCAGGCAATGAAGTGATTTCATCTTCCAGATCACCTCCTTTCAGGTAAAGAATACCATTGGGAATATCGTTCCTTCCCTTGTTCCTGATATTTTTCCTGACCCTCTGAAAAAAGCTATTCAAATCCGTAACTGCTCGACCTGTGACAAAGTCAAAAGATGTCGTAATGCACTCATATCTGCAGCAAAGCGTGCTGACATTTTTTAAATTTAGTTCCCCGGCAATGGCTTCCACCACCCTGATTTTTTTAGCAATGGAGTCGACCAGAGTGAATTGTGCTTCAGGGAATAAAACAGCCAGCGGGATTCCTGGGAAACCACCGCCTGTACCTGCATCCATGATGCCTGTTCCGGGTTTGAACCTGACTACCCTGGCAATAGAAAGTGAATGTAAAATATGATGCAGAAATAACTGGTCGATATCTTTCCGTGAAATGACATTAATCCTGGCATTCCATTCGGGATAAAGGGAACCGAGTTTTTCAAATTGAAGGACCTGATTCGGGCTCAGGTCCTGGAAATAATCAGCAATAAGGTTATTCCTGTTTTGGCTCATCGAATAAAACAGGATTTGATTCACCTGCAGATTCAGCCTTTTTCTTTGATTTTGTTGCTTTGGGTTTTACTTCTTTCTCAGTAACATCAGCAACTTTCTTTGCCGCGGTTTTTTTAGCCGTGGTCTTCTTGGTCACTTTTTCCTCAGCAACTATTGCAACCTGAGCTTCAATAACCGGTTCTACGGGTTTTACCTTTTTCTCTTCCTTAACCTTGATTTCAGGTTTTTTCCTGATGATTGGTTTAACAATTTTCTTTTTCCTTCTTCTTACTCCGTATGAGCCGATGATGATTTTGCCTCTTTTCGACTTTTTGTCTCCTTTACCCATATCATTTCTTTTTAAATTTCTGATTGGCAAAAGTACAAAAAATTGACCACAAAATTGTGGTTCTTGTCAGATATATTGACAGGATATCTAATGGCAGAACTTCTCAAGCGCTTTCCTGGCCGGTTCAAAACCAAGATTTAAAGCCAGTTTCCAATCATCACATGCCTGAATATCATTTCCAAAGTTGAAATAGTACAGGGCGCCCCGGCTGAAATATGCAGCTCCATCTGGTTTTACCGAGATAATATGCGTGAAATCTGATAATGCCTTATCATAATCACCCATGGAGCGATAAACAGTGCCCCGGTTCAGATAAGCTTTTAATAAGCTGGGTTTATACTTTATCGCTGCTGTAAAATCCCTGATAGCGAGGGAATTTTCCCCGGAATTATAAAATATAAGTCCCCGGTTAAAATAGGCATCAGAATACGATGGGAAAAGATCAATGGAGGTATTGTAATCAGAAAGCGCATTATTCATCTCTTTCAACCGGTAGTACTCATTTCCCCGGTTGAAGTATCCCATGGAGACTTCCGCCCCTGAGCGATTTTTTTTAATCACATCAGTAAAGAGGGTAATCGGGCTTTTCCAGACTTTATTCCTGTTGTAGGATTGATAAGAAAACAGGACCAGAATTCCCAGAAGTAGAACAAACAGACTATTTTTAACCCATGGTCTTTTGGGGTCTGCATACCTGAAAACCAATAAAAGAATTCCTGCCATCAATCCGATATATGGGATATAGGTATATCTTTCGGCAATGAGCACTGTTCTTGACCATTTCAGGGGCATAACAATAATAATGGTGATTAGAAAAAAAAGAAAGCCGAAAAGAATGTCTTTCCCTGATTCTTTATTCCGGAGTTTCCAGCCAGAAAAAAAGATAAACCCAGAGACAATCATGGCCAGGATGCTGCATACCACAAAGGAGAAGAGCAGGGAATTTTCCGGTTTCCATGGATACAGATATATTGCCGACAAATCCGTGGGAATAAAGGCCTTGTAAAGGTAAAGCCCAAGGGCATTAAAAAAGATTAATCCCCGGTCGGGCAATGAATATTGATGTCCCAGTTCACTAATATGTCCGAATGCCCCTGAAGCCTGAATGCCGATCAATATAAAGATACAGGACAGGAAAATCAGGGGGAAGTAAAGAAACAAAGTGAGCTTATCGAATTTTTTTCCTTTATACCAATGGATTAAGGGAAGGAGCAGGGGGAAAGTGGCGGCAGTTACTTTACAAAAGAGAGAGAGCAGAAAGAAAACAAACATAAATATCCAATGGCTTATCTTTCTTGTTTCAATCCATTGCAAATAGGAGATCAGGGAAAGGAGGAAGAAGGCGGAGTACATCAGATTGCTTCGCGTGGACATCCAGGAAACTGATTCCACATGCATGGGATGAACAGCAAACAAAAATGCAGTAAAGAAAGCCACTGATTGGTTCGCTGTAAGTCGTTTGATCAGGATCAGAACGAGCAGGGTGTTCAGGACATGGAGGAGGATGTTGATTAAACGCTGGGCATGTACTGATCCTGGGAAAAAGTGAAGGAGGGCTGAAAAACTCATGACAGGCAATGGCTGGTACATCCCCAGGTAATAATCAGAGCACTGTTTTTTTATATGGGCCCCGTTTATTTGCGTGATGCTTGGATCATACATATAGGCATCATCATCAAAATTGTAAAGGATGTCAAACGATAAAGTCTGGGAGTATATAATCAGAATGGTGGTCGACAGAATCAGGAATGCGACCCAGGTATTCCCGGTATTTGTTTTTATCATACGGATTTTCTGTTCATGAATTCTTCAATCAGTAATTCCGGTTTTTTAATGGAATGGGAAACCCAGGAAAGGAGGATGTCAGTATTTTCATCCGGTGTCAGGGGCCAGTCAGCCGATGATGCCCTTAATCTTTCGCTGAGTGTATGGATCAATACCGCTGCTGAAACACTGATATTAAGACTTTCAGTAAATCCAACCATGGGAATTTTAATGAATCCGTCGGCCAGTGACATTGCTTCCGTGGAAAGTCCCGATAGTTCGTTGCCAAAGACCAGGGCAAGGGGTGAGTCAAGCGGCAGGGTTTCAGGGGTGAAATCATTTTCATGCGGACTGGTGGCGATGATCCTGTAGCCTTTAGTTTTTAAATGTCCGATGCAGGATGCCGTGTTGTTTCCCAGCTCGTTGTACTTCTCCAATGAAAGCCATTTGGAGGCTCCCAGGGCCACCTCCGGGTTGACCTGGTATTTATTGCGGTTTTCGATGATATGAACATCCTGAATCCCGAAACAGTCGCAGGTTCTGAGAACGGCGCTGGCATTGTGGGGTTGATAAATGTCTTCCATGACAATGGTCAGGAAACGGGTTCTGTAATTGATATAATGAAGGAATTTATTTTTCCTTTCGCCGGTAATAAATGTGAGTAAATGATTCAGTAATGATTGTTTGGACCCGGGTTCAAGGCTGGTTAGTGAAATCATAAGTTCATGGTCGGGATGAATTTCAAAGGTAAAAAAAATGAGTACGATGCGGGCATATCATGAAAAAAATTAACTTTGCACCTCCAAAATTCACAGACCATGTCAAATAAGCCTGAAAAAAAAGTCGACAAGACGGAAGAACGCATTGTTGCTGTTGAAGAAGCTTTCAGCAAAACCGAACAGTTTATTGAGAAATATCAGAAAATTATCATTATCGTCATTGCTGTCATCATCGTGGTAGTACTTGGCTTTTTCGGTTTCCGCCGTTTCTATTTAGCTCCACAGGAAAAGGAAGCCCAGGGACAGATGTTCATGGCTGAAAAGTATTTCGAGCAGGATTCCCTGAAAAAAGCCTTGAATGGAGATGGTCAGTATCTGGGATTTCTTTCCATCATTGATGAATACGGGATCACCAAGTCAGCCAATCTGGCTCATTATTATGCTGGTATTTGTTATCTCAAGATGGGGCAGTTCGAAAATGCGCTGACTTATCTGAAGAAATTCAAAACCGGTGACGAACTGGTCGGTCCTATGGCAACCGGAGCCATGGGTGATGTATATATGGAACTGAAACAAACGGATAAAGCTGCTGTTTTATACATGGAAGCCGCTGACATGAAGAAGAATGATTTTACTTCTCCCTTGTTTTTAATGAAGGCTGCCTGGGCATATGAAGAGCTTAAGAATCTGGAACAAGCGCTTTCCATTTACAAAAGAATCAAGGAGGAATATCCAAGATCGAATGAGGGCCGGGAAGTGGATAAGTACATTTCCTATACAGAAGGACTGCTGAAAAAGTAATTTACGATTGACTTTCCCACGGATTATATTCTTTGGCACCCCTGAATTTGCCGCCTGTTCACTGCGAAAGATGCTGGATTCCGGGTATCAGGTTGTGGCGGTGGTTACTGCTCCGGATAAACCTTCAGGCCGGGGATTAAAGCCTAAAGTATCTAAGGTCAAAGATCTTGCAATATCCAGAGGAATCCCTGTATTGCAGCCTGTTAATTTAAAAATTCCTGAATTCCTGCATGAATTATCCTCTTTCAAACCTGATCTTCAGGTTGTGATTGCATTTCGTATGCTTCCCCGTTCGGTATGGTCACTTCCCCGCCTGGGAACATTTAATCTTCATGCTTCTTTGCTGCCACAGTATCGTGGCGCTGCTCCGGTCAATCATGCCATTATCAACGGTGAATTGATGACCGGGCTGACGACCTTCATGCTGAATGAGAAAATCGATGAAGGGAAGATATTATTGGCAGAAAAGCTTGAAATCGGTTCCGTGGAAACAGCCGGTGAATTGCATGACCGTTTGATGAAGGCAGGGGCTGATCTTGTGATCAGAACGCTGGAAGGCATTATCCGGGGTAATCTGAAGGAAGTTCCGCAGGAATCTATACTCCCGGCGGAACTGTCGCTGAAGCCGGCCCCGAAAATCTTCAGGGAAGATTGCAGGATACGATGGGATCAGGATGTTGAAGCTATCCATAACCTTATCCGTGGATTAAGTCCATCTCCCGGCGCATTCACTGAAATCCGGTTACCAGATGGTTCTTTTCAGACCTTGAAGATCTACCGCGGAGTACCTGTAGCAGGATTACCAGTGCACCAGTCCGGGTCGATGGTTTCAGATGGAAAAACGTTTATCAGATTTGCGGCAAAAAATGGTTATATCGAGGTTCTGGAATTGCAATTGCAAGGCAGAAAAACCATGCTTACCGGGGACTTTCTTCGTGGCTCCGGACATTGGTTTGTTTGAAACCCTTGTCATTTAACCTTTTCAGTAACTCAGTTATTAACAAAAATACCGATTTATCAACATTTTCAATGGTTTTGAGTAAAAAACACTTGACAAATTTTTCAGATCGCTTATATTTGCAGGGTTTTTAACTTAAGTATTAACTAAATTTAAAACAAAAATGAACAAGGCTCAATTAATTGAAGCAGTTGCCAATGATGCAAAGATGACCAAAGCAGAAGCCAAAAGGGCGCTGGAAGCTGTTATCACTGCAACCACCAAGGCTCTGGGCAAAGGCGAGAGAGTTGCCTTAGTCGGTTTTGGTTCTTTCTCCGTTTCCAAGAGAGCAGCCCGCAAGGGACGCAATCCTCAGAATGGTAAGGAAATCAAGATTCCCGCCAAGAAAGTTGTAAAATTCAAGGCTGGTGCAGAACTTGGAAAGAAAGTAAAGTAATTTGTAAAACGATTACTTCACGAAAAGAGGACGTCCTAAAAGGTCGTCCTCTTTTTTATTGTTCAACCAAATGAAAGCCACGATACTTCAAGGCAACAGGTCGAACCTGATATTAATGCTTGATAATTTTTCAGGTCTCAATCCGGTTGCGAATAGTAACATTGACTAAGTATTTCATAGAGGAGTATTTAAAAATGAATACCAAAAAAATACTTAATGATATTTGATATTGACCCTATAGATCGTCATTATCAATTGTCTATATTTCTCTATTATGCTTTATTAAGGTTTTGAATTTTTAGCCAAATTTTCAAACTGTTACCTGGCTTTATCAATAAGGGATTCAATTACTAGGCATAGATAATTGAGTCTTACTATTTGTTTTCGTAAATTTGAATCTTTCAAGAAATATTCGAATTTAATATAATGATAATAATTACCATTTTTGTTGTATTCTAAACAATATGGATCGGGTACGGAGTAGATTGGAACGGATGCATTGGGTATTTTTCGAGCCATATCCAAATCAATTCTATTCAGACTGTAATGCAACTCCTTAATGGCTCGTTTAGAAAGCAAAATAGTATCATGTTGTTCAATAAAAATGTTCTTTATTTGCTTAGTGTTGATTCTAATGATTTCAACAACTGCATTTTGTTGATCAGTAAGTATGATTGTAAAAATTGTAAACTGAGTGAATTTTGTACCTCTAAAACCTTTGGGTAGAATAATCCTGATTATTTCTTTATCATGTATATCGTTTAACCTTGGTTGAATGGCCATTTTTAGAAGCAGGGAATAAAACAATTCATATTCTAATCTTAAAACATCGCTTTCAGACATTCCTTCAAAATATTCATTCGACCGAAGGGAATCCTTACAAAATTGATTTATATTGAATCCTTGAGTAAAGTAGTTGAAAACAGTATCAATTGAGCTAACCTTCTTATAGCTGAGTTGAGTTGGTATGCCCGCTTTTTCAAATGGGGGAAAAATGGGAAGATAGGGGTCATCATAATAGTATTCATAAAAGCTCTCGAAAATATCTTCTGGTAAAAACCATTCTGCAGGCCTGAAATAAATAGTGAAAGGAAGGGCAATACTACCTGAATAAAAAACCACCCTTTTCTTCTCAACTACGTAAGAATATAATTTTGTTGTATCTATTGATTGTGCCAGACAAGAAAAAGAGCATATTGATAACAGGAATATCAGATTGGTAATAAGAAAATTTCGATTGATCATGGTTTTTATTAAAAACTTGCTATAGTGAATATAATTCCCCCGTGGAGATAAACGCTTTTTTTTGATCCAAAATCAATCCCCAAATATGGATGAAAAGAAAATGTTTTAATAGTTATTTTATAACTAGCCAAAATGGAGGGAAATATCATTAATGGAATTTCTACGCCTTTGATAGTTTTCTGTGAAGTGCCTCGTGGTTCGGGCAATTGGAGTATTAAATATGAATAGGTTGCCTGATAAAATGTCAGTACAGGAATATATGCTCCGGCATAAAGACTAAGTTTATTGAATTTATACGACAACATAAATTGCAATTCGAAATTGTCGTATGAGTAATCGTATTTATAAACGTTATGTATATCTTGTATGCGAGATCCATTACCATATTTTACTACCGTATCCTTATTGTTTTCATATACGATTCTCCTGTTACAGAATGATAATCCCAAAACGATAAACCACCCTTTCTGCATATTAAATGAGGACATAATGCCTGTTTGTAGCCCAAACGTAGGAGTTTTGGTAAATCTATCATATTGATGATCCTCAAAATCATCTGCAAAAGCTTCCAGGGTCGGCGAAATATAATTGTTGCCAATAAAAAATTTATAATAACCTCCTGCTTTGACTGAAATAAAAAATCTCTCCCTGCTTTTTTGCTGGAGGGTATCCTGGGCCAAAGCAAGAATATTTATTAATAAACAGCAAAATAATATCCAAAGAGTTTTTATCATTTTCTTTCTCCGATAAGGTGAAAACCTACTGTGACTGCTGGGCTAGGAATCACACAACCGTATGAAACTCTTGATAAGGTTTCAAATTCTCCTCCACAACCATTATCCGATAGTGTTCCGTCTTCATAAATTCTGGGTTCAAATGATTTCCCCCCCGATAAAGAGATTAAAACAGTATGTGAATCGGAACCATACCAAATTTTCCCTTCATCTGTATATATTGTATCATAATAACCGGCATATAAGTCGTACCCTGTCTCTGTTATGGAAAAATGATAATCGCCAATAAATTTATTTCGGTAATCAATTAAATGCTTTTTGCAGCCAAGTATTATCAAGCAACAAAAAAGTATTATAGCATTTCTAAAAATATTCTGATTCAATGACATGAAGAAAGTTTTAAGGTTTATAACCTAATATCAAAACGGGCAGCACCATACGAATAATCATATTGTATGAAATTACTTGTCCCAAGTGTTGAAGGATATTTTGCAGGGGGAATCATTGTTTGTGAAACAATTCTAAGGGGTTTGAATATTATTATGATTAGTGATTGATAACGCTGAATTTTCCATACCCTGAAAACTCCCCAGCGCTGAATGAATAAAGATAGGTTCCCGGGCTGAGATCAGAAACATCGGCTTTGAAGGTATTGTTCCCGGCCGGAAAGTTCTGATTGCAAAGGAATTCAAGGCTCTTTCCTGAAAGATCATAAAGCCTGATCGTTACTTTTTCTGATTTTTCCAGTTCAAAAGCAATATTCAGATACTGATCACAGGGATTCGGGTAAGCTCCTAATAGCCGTTCACCTTCTCCCTGGTCTATTTCCGAAACCGAAGTATAAGTGCTGTACTCGGCATCGAACAAGGCCACCCCATTTCCGCCTGTGCCTTCTGATGTCCATACGTTGATTCCTTTCTGCTCGGAAAAGCTTAGTCTGACCTTGGGATGGGGGTCTTCAAGGTCAGGTGCATCATTAAACCCCGTGGAGACCACTGTCCAGTTAGCGGGTTGCTCCATATTCATGCTGTTGGTAACAAAGGGCAGTTTCTGTTCCGTGGCATCGTACCAGGTGGCCATGAAATTTGAAGTGTAAGGATTGAATGCGATATCGGGCTGGAGGTTCTCATGCTCAGAATTGGTGAAGGATAAGGGCTTGAAACAGGAAGTGAGGGTGGATTGGAGATTATACACTCCTTTGACATCAAAGCGGTCGTTCACTGGATCGTATTGCTCGTAGAGAATAACCGTGGTCAGGTTGGCGCTGTCGTTGTCGGTATCGTTGTACTGGCAGGCAATGACCGGATTACGGCAAAGATTGATGGCAGAAGGATCCAGACTGTCGATGCAAACCGGTCGGGTATAATGACTGTCGAAGTTCGGTTCTGTATGTGCAGTATAGATATGACCGGTAGGAGAATTGATATTGTCTGTCTGTTCCCACACAGCAAAATACCTCCCACTGCTCCATGAGGGGCTTCTGCCATAGGTAAGACTGGATTTCAGATAGGGTTTTTGTGATATACCCAAGGTATCCTTCACGGTTATTGATTCACCTCCGTTTCCTGAGGAACGATAAATAAGAAAATTATTATCACCATATTCATAGCTTGAATAAACAAATCCCACACTATAGGGGTTTGCATTTACGGCTGGGAAAATAAAATCGCTTGAAAATGAAACATCTCTTATACTACTTGAATAAAGTAAAGTCGTTTCATACTCAAGGGTTATAGCATTGTATCTCCAAACAAAACCCAGGCCATAATCTAAATTGTTTGTTACAACCACTCCGGCAAAGAAAAGTTTAAGGTTTGTTTCGCTATTGCCACAAACTGCAATATCAAATTTTTTCAAAATACGATTTCCAAATTCTATTGGACACTCGAAAATATTTTCCCAATAAATACCATTATCCGTAGATCTCCAAACGGAAAGCCAAAGAGCGCCACTCGTATTGTATGAATATGCAGCATACAGCCAGCCGTTATAAGCAGAGCAAACATCCACGTTTCGCTGATCACGATCAGGTTGGTCATGGATGACAATATCTTTTCCGAACAAGGGTGATCTGTTTGTCTGAACCGGCAGCAAGGGTTTATCCCTGGAAATCTGAGCGTTCAGGTCGCGGGCGAAGACCAGGGAAAACATGACAAAGGCAAGCATTGAAGATAATTTCATGATGATATTTTTAAGTTTCAAACAGGAAATATTTTCTCGGTTATCAGGGTAGAAAACTCGTTAATCATTTTTGCAATTAATTTCCGGGAAAATAAAACCGCTTGAAATACCAAAGATAAGGCGGGATTATGCGAATGTCAAATTTATGAATGTGAATAGTTTAGGCGGTTTTTGCTGATTTTTCGGCATGACAAAAATCACGCCAAAACTTAATCACATGTCGTTCAGCAAGATGTGAAAATGAATAATTTTCGAAGTGTAAAAAAATTAGACAGTTGATGGTTAATCAATTGTTAATAAATTTTCTACTGGCAGGAAATATTTCCCTGGTAGTTTTCTATAAATATATCACCCTGAAAATCAGGATGATTCTCCGGGTGATATGTATCTCCTTAACATGCCGGAATATAACTCAAGTCATGAAACCCTGTGGTTTCCAGTTATACAACGGATGGCTGGATACTCCCTTACCGCAATACTCCGTTTAATTCGGCCAAAATCTTCTTACTTTTTCTTTAACAGGTAATGATAAACGCTCCCATCTTTATCAGAAACTACAAAATTATTGGCATAGTCCCAGCCGTTTAAATACATGAAATTTAAAGCGGCAATCACACTATTAAATTTCATGTCTTTTCCATCGGTTCCTTTTATCGTTTGTACTTTCCAGGAAAAATCCTGTCCATAATCAATTACAACCACAACTTTCATGCTGAACAATGCAGATTTTGCAACCAGCTCGCAAAATTTGATGTCTAATTTATTAATGTCAACATTATCAACCGTGACCTGAGAAAAGGCAGAAAAGCCTCCAAGAAAAAACAAGCAAATCAATGTAATAAAAAACTTTTTCATACTCATGAGATTTAATTTGCACCTACTCTATTAAAGCTTTTCGGTAACCGCTTTATAATATTTTCGATATTTACCCTAAAAATTACCAAATAATTGCTCAAAAATATGATATAATAGTTACATTCCAAAACCTTTTTTATATTGTTTTTTATTAACTTGCTGGGATAAAACCTATGTTATGAAACCCTGTCGTGTATTTTTTCTGTTGTTCATGTTTGTTGGTTTCTTTGTTCTCATGATTTCATGCAAAAAATCAGAGACCCAAAATGAACCTTTGTATCTGAGTGTTGATTTACCTAAATCCAACCTGCAGCATGACGTATATTATTCCTTGCATTATCTGGAACGATCCATTGAACTTGATTTCAGCCAGCCACTGGATGCTGCCACCATTGAAGGGAATATTTCATTTTCGTGTAAATCCGGGATCCCGGATTCGTTATACAAGGTGGTTTCTTATGGAAGAAAAGCAATCATTGCTTTTCAGTATGGGTTTCAGTTACAGGACGGCTGGAGGTATCAGATCAACATTACTACCGGGCTGAGGTCAACATCAGGTATCACGCTGCCTTTGAATACCACAATCGAAATCCGGACAAGCGCGAAGCCATTATTTCTGGCGAACGATACTAGCGGACGGAATTCTGTGGTTTGCATCAGCGATATCCATATGGGGGATCAGAGAGCCATAACCAATGGGTATTGCTGGTTCAGCAAGAATGCAAGCGCCCTGGAAAGTCTGCTCGATATGGCGCTCAACAGTGCCCAGGTCAGGCAGGTGGTTATTCTTGGCGACCTTTTCGATGGATGGGTGGTTCCTTACCGCATGGCTCCGTTCGATTCTGCGAACGGGATTACTGATTCCCGGGAATACTTCCTGTCGGTTGCCGGTAATCCCGTCAATCAGAATGTGATCAGTAAGCTGAAAGCCATTGCTTCAAGCGGCAGCATACAGTTGATCTATATTCCTGGGAATCACGACATGCTGCTGACGCAGGAGGTCCTTCAGGAGATCATCCCGGGCATAATCTGGCAGGGAGATTCAAACGGACTCGGTCATTATTCCCCCCTGAGCGAGATCATTATGGAGCATGGGCATCGGTATGATTTTTTCAATTGTCCCCAATCCCTTTCAAGCCCGGGACATATGCTTCCCCCGGGATATTTTATTTCCAGGCTGGATGCGGAAGGGCTGATGGAAAAAGGCAGCAGCAGCCATCAAATGCTTAAAAACGGCAATGGTGATGTGGAATTCATGGCAGCATGGACGGCAGCCTATGAATACCTTAAGATTCATTATAATCTCACCGTTGCAGCGGATTCGGCAAATATCAGGATGGGAGGCATTGATGGTTACAACAATTTTCTCAGCTTCAATGGGGTGAGGGATATGTATGCCGCCAACATTGAAGATGTATGGCCTTCCACCGAAATCGTCAATGCCATGCCAGTTTCCATGCCTGCCCTGATGGCCATCGTGAATGGAAGTACTGATCTTTCTTTCTCAGCCTCCTACGAATACATGGGATCTGCCGCTCCAAACCGGTTTAAAATAGTGGCTTTCGGGCATACCCATAATCCCATGCTGAAAGTTTATCCTGAAGGAAATCAATATACCGGCATTTATGCGAATACCGGTTCATGGGTCAATGCTGAAATATCCAGTCACCCGGTCAGGACTTTCCTGGTGATCAAGCCGGGAGCCTGGACCGGTTCTGATCTTGATGTGGTTTCATTATTCCAGTACAACCTTGACAGTGGGAGCGGAAACCCCAGTCCGGATTACATTCCTGTCCTGATGGCTGAAGAAAGCATTGCCAACCACTAACTCACCAACTCACCAACTCACCAGCTCACCAACTCACCAACTGAAACCGGTATGGCAGCAAAGCATCCTCCCCGGCGTAATCCACGCCGATGCGGGTGCCGGTCAGGATTTGATCAGGATTGATACGAATTCCCCGGTCTTCGATCCGGATACAAGGTGAATTTTTACTTTTAAGTGTCAGGTCAAGCCCGGTATGGGAATAATGAATTCCCAGGATTTTCGAGACCTTACCGGGGCCAATCCCGAAATCCCTGCTGATGGAGGATTTCCCTGCCCGCTGAAGCATGATCTCTTTTCCTTCATCGGGGATGATCCCGCGGATCAGTACGGCATGGGGTATGTCCTTCTGATTGGTCACCACATTGAACAGGGAATGCATCCCGTAACAGAGATATACATAGGCGGTTCCTCCCTTCCGGTACATAACCTCCGTTCGTCCAGTTCTCCTGTCATTATAGGTATGTGAAGCACGGTCGGTGATACCGGCATAGGCCTCGGTTTCACAGATTATCCCAGAAGTGATGGCTCCGCCAATGTGAGTGATCAGGTGTTTTCCCAGCAATTCACGGGCAATCTGAACAACATCAGCGCGAAGGTAGAAGGCCGGGGGGAGAAGCATTACGATTTACGATTTACGATTGACGATTTAGGGCAGGCCGGGGAAATTGTCCACGAATTTTATCTTGAGATCCGGAAAATTTTCCACGAACTGGATTTTCAGATCAGGGAAGTCGTTGACAAATTTCCATTTACCGCATTTATCCGGGAAATTTTCGACGATCTGCACCTTCAAATCGGGAAAATTCTCCACCACCTGGACTTTCAGATCGGGAAAATCATTCACGATTTTGATTTTCCCATAGAGTTTAAAGGTTTTGCAGAGGCAGTCTTTATCGACAGGTTTATCTTGGATATTGGCCAGCGACATGGCGACTATCAGTATCAGGGTGTACATGGGCTATTTTTTTGTTTGTTCTTTCAGACAATCAAAGCAAACATAGGGAACCGCGAGGGAAAGTTCTCCTTTTTGAGCGGCAAGTTGATTCAGTTTTTCTTCGATGCGATTAAAAATCATGGCCACAGATGAATCAGGCAAAATGGATTTCCAGGGATCCATGAAAGCTTTACGGATAAAGTAATGATTCAGGAATGCAGTTCCGTCGGTATACCTGAGGTTGAAAGAATGGATTTCAGCCGAAACGATGGAAAAACCGGAATCTTCAATCAGCCTGGCAAGATATTCGGGAGGTTTACGCTTCTCAAAGATATGCGTCTTCAGTTTGACTGTTTCCTGATTCATGTGTTGTTCCAGCAGGACTTCTTCGAATATCTGGTAGAATATCGACATGGTTTCAGGCAGGTTCATGGTCAGCAGCATTTGAGCTTTGTATTTGCTTACCCGGTGGCATTCCGACAGCGTTCTTGCCTGGTCAGAAACATTGTTCAGTCCGTTGTTGGATATGATAAGCTGGAAAAAGTCATCGGGAAATGGAATTTCTTCCGCGTATCCCCTGATGATTTTTGCATTCGTAATGCCTTTTCCTTCTTTTTTTGCCGTGATCATGGCGATGGAATCTTCAGAAGGGTCTATCCCGTAAACCATGGAAGGTTTTCCCAGGCGTTCAGCCAGTTCCAGCATGGGGAAACCACTGCCACTGCCGATATCGAGGACATTTATCCCCGGCAGTATCCGCACATGATCCAGCAGGGTCAATCCGAAGGGAGCCGACCAGATAGGGAGTTCGTCGTAGAGGAGGGAGGGGGACATGGGGATTTACGATTTACGATTTCCAGCGGTATTTCCGGTCTTTGTTTTGTGTTATTTTTTCATTGTCGGCCAGCCATTGTATGGCGCTAATTACCTTGTCTTCTTTCATAGGGGTCATGGATTCCACTATTTCTTCCAGGGTCATGGAGGAAGTCTGAAGTAAAGGTTTGATTTGTTTCACGAAGTTATCAAATTCCATTTCATTCAGGTTGATCTTATTGCGTTCGATACAGATATCACATTTCCCGCAACGGTTTTCCGAATATTCACCGAAATAGGCAAGTAGCGCTTGACTGCGGCATTTAGCTTCTGACTGTGCATAGTCTATCATTGCTTCCAGCCGCTGACCGGAGTCTTTCAGCCGATCGTTATAATTTTCCTGGGAAATATGGATATCCTTGATGTCCAGTCGCTCTGTCAGGAAGATGATCCGGGGCTGATCAGTTTGAGGTGCATAGTCCAGGATATGAAGTTGTTCCAGCCGATTCAGGTGCTTCTTTACTTCTTCTGTTTTAATATTCATACGGCGGGCAATCTCCGGTTCACTGATCCTTACAAAATCGCTGAAAACACCACTATATGAGCGTAAAATTGTCTTAAGAAAATGATCGTAAAATTCATTTTCTACCTGAAAACGATAAAGACTTTCTTTGTCGGCTTTGATAAAAATCCTGGATGGCTGATGCAGGGCATCAGTCAGTAACAGGTAACCTTCTTTTTCCAGAAATTTTAATGAATTAAAAACGATGACCGTGGAAAATTTGTATTGTTCCGAAAAGGCGGTAATATCGAATTCAAGTTGGAGTTCTTTTCCTCCTCCAACCGGGATCTGGAAATAATTTCCCAGAGACTGGTACACTGTCCTGATCATTTTTGGTTCAGGAAAAGAAATGCTGAGATTATGCCGGGCATCAAGGATATCCGCATTTTCGTATAGCAATACGGCATAGGCTTGTTTTTCATCCCGTCCTCCCCGGCCGGCCTCCTGGAAATAGGCTTCAATGCTTTCAGGCAGGTCGAGATGAACGACCAGTCGCACATTGGGTTTATCGATCCCCATGCCAAAAGCGTTGGTGGCGACCATTATCCTTATCTCCTCATGAACCCATTCATTTTGCCTTTGTTCCCTGGTTTTCTGATCCAGTCCGGCATGGTAAAACCCGGCCGGGATTTTATTTCTGCTTAAAAATTCTGCAATTTCTTTTGTCTGACGCCGGTTTCTGACATAGACTATCCCAACCCCCCTGACTTTCCTGATAATTTTAAGAAGCCGGTTAAGTTTATCCTCTTCTTTGATCACCATATAAGTCAGGTTCTTTCGTTCAAAACTTTTACTGAAGACATTTTCCCGACGGAATTCAAGTTTTTTCTGAATATCCCTGACGACCTTAGGGGTGGCTGTGGCTGTAAGCGCGATGACCGGAACCGAGGGTAAAAGGTTTCTGATCTCGGCAATGCGCAGGTATGGTGGACGGAAATCGTAACCCCATTGGGAAATGCAATGGGCTTCATCCACGGCCAGCAGGCTTACTTTCATTTTTCTGAGGGCTTCCCTCAGCTGGTCTGTAGCTAATCTTTCGGGTGAAAGGTAGAGCAGCTTGATATTCCCGAACTGACAATTGCCGATAATTCTTTCCATCTCTCCGGGATGCATTCCAGAGTGGATGGCTTCTGCAGGAATTCCTTTTTTTTTCAGGTTGTCAACCTGGTCTTTCATTAAGGCGATAAGGGGTGTAACTACCAGGCATACCCCCTCAAGAGCCATAGCCGGGACCTGGAAACAAAGTGATTTTCCACCTCCGGTCGGCAGCAACGCCAGGGTATCATTTCCATCGAGAACAGAGCGGATGATCTCTTCCTGAAGGGGACGGAAGGATGAATAGCCCCAGTATTTGAGTAATATTTGATGGAGAGTCACCTGAATTTACGATTTACGATTTACGATTGAAAAGTTATTAACAAACGTATTACTTTTTTGTGAGATAATGGATTAAGCAACAAAAATATGACAGAAAATGAAATTGCTCACATAGTTCTTGGTTCAGCTATTCAGGTTCATAAAGCATTAGGACCTGGATTACTTGAAAGTGCATATAAAGAGTGTCTGGATTTTAAACTCAGACAGCTTGGTTTACAGGTTGAAAAAGAAAAACCCATGCCATTGATTTTTGAAAATATTAAGCTGGAATTTGGTTATCGGATTGATTTGTTAATTGAGGGATTAGTATTGATAGAAATTAAAAGTGTAGAATCATTAAATGATGTTCATATGGCTCAAATTTTAACCGATATGAAACTTGGCAATTTCAAACTTGGATTACTTATTAATTTCAATGTAATCCTGCTGAAACAAGGGGTGAGAAGAGTTATAAACGGTAATCTTGATTAAAATATTAACCACTAAGGGCACGAAGGAGGCACAGAGGTCACAAAGAAAATCGGACACAGGAAAAACGCTCCTTTGTGTTCTTCGTGTAAATCTTTGTGAACATTGTGGTTAATAAAAAAAAAGAAAACCTAAACCTGCACTTTCCAGATTGCGTCCAGCACCGTTCCATCCACCCATTTCACGACTGCCACGACTTCGTCGGTAAATTTAGGTTTGGCAGGTACACCACAGATCTTTTCTGCTTCGTTTTTCAGTTCTTCTATGGTTTTGATAGGCAGGGATGAGTTTTTCATTTTCTCAATCAGATCTGTTCTCCGGGGATTGATGGCGATACCTCTTTCGGTGACAATCACATCAATCAGTTCACCAGGGCCGCAGATGGTCGTAACTTCATCGCGGATAACCGGCATACGGTCGCGGAAGAGAGGAACGGGAAGGATAACACATTTCCCGAAGAGGGTGTTTTGCCAGCCCCCGATGCCATGCAGCAGGTAGCCATCGGAATGGGTGACCACATTGGCATTGAAGTTCACATCCACTTCCGTTGCGCCAAGGATAACGATATCGACCATGGAAGAAAAATTACCTTTACCATGGTAATTATAGCTTGTAAAGGGGCTTGTCCAGGTATGATGTGGATTATCGCGCATGGAGCGGACACCGTCGAGGTCGAAGGTTTGGCCGTCGAGGATGTACTCCACCAGTCCTTCTTCCAGCATCTTCACCAGGTATTTATTGCTGCCTCCCCTGGCAAAACGTGCTTTCCAGCCTCTTTCCCGGAGAATTTCAGAGAAATAGATTCCGATCGACAAGGCGGTTCCACCGGCGCCGGCCTGGAATGAGAATCCGTCGTAGATGAGTCCGGCTTCGTCGCAGAATTTGGCTGACCATTCCGCAAGAAGCAGGCGGTCGGGGCTTTTCGTAATTTCCGTAGTTCCGCTGACAATTTTTTCAGGTATTCCTATTTTGTCCATAACGACCACGTAATCCACATAATTACCATTGATCTGCCAGGGCAGGCAGGGGAAGGGGATCAGGTTGTCGGTCACGATGATGACTTTGTCGGCGTATTGGGAATCAGCCAGGGCGAAACCCAGGGGCCCACAGGCAGCAGAACCATTCACGCCATTGGCATCTCCGAAAGGATCAGCAGTAGGAGCGGCGATCACAGCGATGTCGATGTGTACTTCTCCATCCTGAACGGCCTGATAACGGCCGCCATGCGAACGAAGCACACCCAGCCCTTTCATTTTTCCCTCCGATGTAAAGCGGCCTAATGCACCATTCATACTGCCTTCGATATGGTTGATGGTGCCATCTTCCAGGTATTTGGTCATGGGTTCATGGCAGGGGAAAGAAGCCGAGGGATACCACATCAGGTCTTTTATGCCCAGGTCATGTGCGATGTCGAAGATCTGTGTGGCCACCAGGTCGCCATTACGGAAATGGTGATGGGTGGAAATGGTGATGCCATCCCTTAGCCCGGCTTTAAGCAGGGCTTCCCTGAGGTTTTCCACCACTTTATTGCCGTCGGCGGGATAATCGGCACAGCTGGCCAGTTTTGGTGCTGCCCTGTGTCCTTCAGGTTTGTATTTTCCGACTCCCTGATAAGGTATGGCAGGTTGTCCATTGATCACGGTAGGTACGAGGCGTCCGGCGGCATTGGTAACCAGTTTATCATATTTGCTCATACGATTCCCTCCAGTTTTCAGCAAGTTTATTCATTTTGATAGCAAGGTTAATAGTATTCAGAGCTCTTTTTACAACAGGTGGGTCGATCATTTTCGTACCTAGGGCAACGACCCCGAGACCTTGTTCCTGTGCTTTATGGAAGGCAAATACAATTTTCTTTGCCTTATCAATTTCTTCCGGAGCCGGGGCAAATGTTTCATGGATGACCACGATTTGCCGGGGATGGATGCAGCCCATGCCGTCGAAGCCAAGGGATTTGGAGCGGAGCACGTTCTGGCGGAGTCCTTCCATGTCACCCACATCGGAGAAGACGGAATCGATGGGTTGAATCCCTGCAGCGCGGGCGGCATTGACGACCATACTGCGGGCAAAGAAGGATTCTGTGCCTTCGGCTGTTCTTCTTGTTCCCAGGTCGGCAGTATAATCTTCCAGGCCTATGGCCAGGGAAACCACATTTTCTGCTGTAATGGAGATAGAATAAGCATTGATCACCCCCAGGGCGCTTTCGATGATGGGCATGATCCAGACGGGATGCGGGATGCGGGATGCGGGATGCGGGATGTCTTTGATTTTTTTGTTTACGGCTTGTATCTGATCAGCAGATTCGCATTTGGGCAGTAGGATCAGGTTGACATTATGGGGAATGATATAATCAAGATCTTCGAGGCCACGGGATCCCTGGTTGATGCGAACCATGCGTTCGGCACCATAGAAATCCACTGCTCTTAATGCGTTGCGAACCAGGAATCGGGCTTCGTCCTTTTTATCTGGTGCAACGGCATCTTCCAGGTCGAGGATGATGCCATCGGGTTTGTGAATTCCTGCATTGATCATCAGGCTGGGAGAATTTCCGGGAAGGTAAAGTCTTGAAAAACGGTTACGATCTTTTGGAGTTGAATATTGGTTTTCAGCCAGCATATCTGGAAGGAACTCTTTTTCCGTTGGGATCAGTTTTTTTATGGCAGCTTCGATTCGGGCTGCGATTACCAGTGACAATGCCCCTGAATCTTCTATTTTTACGATGGCATTCTTAATCCCGAAAAAATCCAGTATAGCAAGGGCTTCTTTTTTAATATCTTCCCCGTACATGACGTTCACTTTGGATTCAAGCTGGAGATGGATTCCTCCCTGGTCGGTGAGTTCGATGGTGACAAAACAATCGGAGCGTACTCCTTTGCCTTTGTTACCTGCAGATGCAGTTTGTGCCATGGATTTTCGATTAATGAAAATTGAGGCTTCAAAGATAAGGAAAATGAAAATATCGTAAATTTCTTTTCTAACTTTACAAGCTGAATTAATCCTCTTTTATGGTAAAGAAAAAACCGGTACACAGATCAGGAAGTAAAAGCAAAAAGGGCAATAAATGGTACAGTGGAAATATATACCTGGTAATGTTTTTGAAGCTCCTGGTGATATTGCTGCTGATGTTCTTTTCGAGAATCCTTTTCTACCTGTTCAACCTTAGTTATTTTTCCGATCTTTCCATGAGGGAAGCTTTAAAAATCTTCCTCCTGGGCATCCGCTTCGACATTGTTGCAGTCTTGATTTTCAACATCCCTTTCATCCTGATGAATGCTGTTCCTTTCAGGTTCAAGTTCAACAAGGTTTACCAGGGATTTGCCAATGCTTTCTATTATTTTTTCAACATTGTTGCACTGATGGGAAACTTCGTGGATACGATATACTTCAGGTTTACACTGAAACGAACCACGGCCGATATTTTCCAGTACCTTGGCGTAGGAGGGGATTTCAATAAACTTATTCCTCAATTCCTGATGGATTTCTGGTATATAGGGCTGACCTGGCTGGTTTTTGTTGTGCTGCTGATCTTTTTTGCCACCCGGTTTTCTCCCATATCTTCCTCCAATAAGTCCAGGCAAAGCGGTTTCCAGTTCTATCTGATCCATTCTTTTCTTTTTATTCTTACAATGGGTATTGCTGTCCTGGGTATCAGGGGGGGGCTTCAACTGCGGCCGATCAGCCTGGTAACTGCGGGCAATTATACTTCGGCAAAGAATATTCCATTATTACTGAATACTCCTTTTGCTCTTGCCAAGACTTTTAACCGTGAAGTTCTGAAACCCTGTACATATTTTAAAAATGAAAAAGAACTTTCGGCTGTTTATACTCCTGTTCATAAAGTAAAACCAAAGGAATTCAGGAAAGTCAATATAATGATTATCATCCTGGAAAGTTTTTCACGGGAGCATATCGGATGCTTGAATCACTCTCTTGAAGATGGCCATTACCAAGGCTTCACTCCGTTTCTGGATTCCCTGATCCGGCAAGGATATTATTTTGATGCATACGCCAATGGGAAAACTTCCATCCAAGGGATCCCCTCCATACTTTCCGGTATTCCTTCCCTGATGAATGAATCGTTCATTCAATCCAACTATGCCGCGGGGAAATTCACCGGTATTGCCGGCTTGCTCAAACCCAAGGGTTATTCCTCGGCATTTTTTCATGGAGGTACCAATGGCACCATGGGATTTGATGCCTATACCAGACTGGTGGGCTTCGATAATTATTATGGAAGATCTGAATACGCAAATGAAAAGGATTATGATGGTAAATGGGGGATCAGGGATGAGGAATTTATGCAATTCACAGCCCATAAAATGAACGAACTTAAGCAGCCGTTTGTGGTTTCATTTTTTTCTCTTTCTTCTCACCATCCGTATTATGTTCCCGGCAAATATGCCAACGTGTTCAGGAAAGGCAAACTTCCTATTCAGCAAAGCATTATGTATACGGATCATTCACTTGCCGAATTTTTTCATACGATCAAACATATGTCCTGGTATAATAACACACTTTTTGTCATTACTGCCGATCATACCTCGGAAGGTTATTATCCCTTTTACCAGTCCAGTATCGGGCAGTATGCCATCCCTCTTTTATTTTTTCAGCCCGGAAGCGACTTAAAAGGAAAATCCACAGGCATTGCCCAGCAGACGGATATCATGCCAACGGTGTTGAATTACTTGGGTTATGACAAAAATTACCTGGCTTTTGGCAATGACCTTTTTGATTCTACTTCCAGCCGTTTTTCGATTCATTTTATCAGCGGGATCTATGGACTGCTTAAAGATGATCATTACCTTGAATTTGACGGTTCGGCATCTACCCAATTATTCGATCTCAAACCGGATCCCTTGCAGAAAAGAAACGTACTTCAGGTCAAAAAAACGGAAAAGGAGAAGCTGGAATTGTTTATGAAAGCTTTCATTCAGCAGTATAACAACAGGGTGATAGAGAACAGGCTGAGCATTGATAATTGATAAATGACGATTGACAAATGACGGGGGAGAGAAAGAAAATACTGTTCATTGTGAATCCTATTTCCGGACTGGGGAAGCAGAAGGGTCTTGAACTACTGATTGATCAAAGGCTGGATAAGGAGAAGTACGATTATCAGATTTCTTATACGGAAAGGCAGGGGCATGCCACTGAAATTGCTGCAAAGGCTTCTGCGGAAGGGATTCCTTTTGTCATTGCAGTGGGCGGAGATGGAACCGTGAATGAAACTGCCGCGGGATTGGTGGGGACGAAAACCGTATTGGGAATTATCCCGACAGGTTCAGGTAATGGCCTTTCGCGTCACCTGAAGATCCCGATGAACCTGAAGCGGGCACTGGATGTAATTAATCATGGAGAAACCCGGAAAATAGATACGGCTACCATCAATGACCTTGTTTTTGTGAATGTTGCCGGTATCGGATTTGATGCATCGGTGGCTAAGAAATTTGCAAAATCAGGAAAACGAGGTTTTGCCAGCTATTTAAAAATAACCACCGGTTCCTATAAGGATTACCAACCCAGAAAATATACCCTGGTCATTGATGGAAAGACCATCAAGCGCAGGGCATTGCTGGTCAGCTTTGCCAACTCAAGTCAGTTTGGGAACAATACTTCCATCGACCCGAAGGCCAGTGTTGATGATGGTTATATTGATGTTTGCATTGTGGGAAAAGTTCCTTACTGGAAGACCATTTTTTTGGCTCCCTTGCTTTTCATGAAACGCTTTGACCATACCCGTTATGTTGAAATAATCAGGGCCAGGGAAGTTCAGGTAAAGCGAAAAAAAGGGAAAGGCGCTCATCTTGACGGGGATCCGATCAGGATAGGGAAGGATTTTACCATGAAAATCAATCCCTTGTCGCTGAACGTGCTGGTACCATAGGTCGCTTCGCTCCTGATTCAGGATACGAGATGCGTGATAAAATAATATATTTTTTTTATCTTGCATCTTTTATCTTGCATCTTGCATCCCTGCCTGTCCGGCAGGCAGGCTGGATCCTGCATCATAAAACCAAAATGAATCATAAATGCCCATGCATGAACTTACCGCCCGAACTTTTAGTTCCGGATTTAAATCAACCCTGACAGATTGGGGTTTTTCTGATATATTCGCCGGCTATCTGGCTGATTTCTCAACCCTGATCATTATTCTGATCACATCGGTCATTGTTTATTATATTGCCAAGATCATCATCAACCGTTTCCTGAAACGGCTCATTCAGCGATCTGTCAGCAAATGGGATGATCATCTGTATGAGCAGAAGGTCTTTACCAGGCTGGTTATGCTGTTGCCGGCACTGGTGCTTCAGGTGTCACTTGTTCCCAGTATCTCCAAATATCCTGAAGCCATTAAATTCATCGAATTGGGATTGCATATTTATATGACCTTCATTATTTTACTGGTCATCATTTCTTTTTTGAATGCCGTGTACCATATATACGGAGAGATTGATGTATCTGAATCCAAACCCATCAAGGGTTATGTGCAGATTGGTAAGATCATTACCTATGTGGTTGGAGGCATTGCCATGGTTTCCGTGCTGATTGGTCAGTCGCCGCTTACTTTACTGGCCGGACTGGGCGCCATGTCGGCAGTGATCATGCTGATTTTCAAGGATAGCATTCTTGGCTTTGTAGCCGGGGTGCAGCTTTCAAGCAATAAGATGGTGAATATCGGCGACTGGATCACCATGCCGAAATATAATACGGACGGGACGGTCATCGATATATCTCTGGTTACAGTAAAAGTGAGGAATTTCGATAATTCGGTGAGTTGTATTCCTACCTATACCTTGATTTCAGATTCATTTCAGAATTGGAAAAGCATGGGTGAAGCCGGGGGCAGGAGGATGAAACGTTCCTTGCTTATTGATACCGGCACGATCCGCTTTTATGATGAGGACATGTTGAAAACGCTTCAAAATGCTGATATTCCGGTGGGTACTTTGCTTAAAACAGAGGGGCAAGTTACCAATCTGGGACTTTTTCGGAAATACCTCCTTGATTATCTGAAGAACATCCCCAATCTGAATCAGGATGCCACCCTCATGGTACGCACCCTTCAACCTTCAGAAAACGGTTTGCCCCTGGAAATCTATGCTTTTTATGTACCGCCTAACTGGGCTGAGTTTGAGGACTTCCAGGCCCGGCTTTTTGAACATATTTATGCTATCCTTCCGGCCTTCGGCCTAATGGCCTTTCAGCGACCTTCAGGAAGGGATGTCAAGCTTTCCGGTGTGCTTCCGGAATAGGTTTTTTTTAAAAGATGTAACATTCCGGCCCGGTTTCATGTAAAACAGTATAAACTGTTGAATATGAAAACAACCAGGGTTTTCCTCGTTTCTTTTTGTCTTTTTACTTTATTCAGTGGTCAGGTTTGTGCCCAGCAGGATTCTCTTCCTAAGTCGGTTCGCGACAAGGTAATATCCATTTTCAAAAATTTCCAGATCGGTTTTTATATTGATGCTTATTATGTTAAGCCGATTGGAGAAAGCGATACGGCTAACATCATCCCTTTTTCAAGCAACTGCCCTTTTGCCAATGAGATCCGCATGAATGTGGCCAGTATGTGGATCAAATATAACTCCGACAGGGCACGTGGTCACCTGGCCATTCAATACGGGGATGCTCCCATGTTATTGACCAAGGCCAATGAGCGGTTCATTAAGTATTTGCGTCAGGCGAATTTCGGGTTCAGAATTTACAAAGAATTATGGGTAGATTTCGGTTATATGCTGGATCCCATTGGTGTGGAATCCAGTTGGCCGGTAATCAACCAGCTCAGTACAGTCACGGTTGGCGGTTATTACGAACCCGGAAGTTTCCTGGGTGTAAAATTGTCGTATACCATCTCTGATAAGCTATTTGCTGCACTTTATGTATGTAATCCTTATTCACTGGCTTATGGTAAAAATACCAGTATATCACTGGCCGGATCTTTATCCTATATGCCTGTGAAGAGACTCAATATGACCTACAGTTTTCTTTTTGGAAACCAGGCCCTGAAAGGAGATCCGGAAGACAAGTTTCAGTTATACAATAACCTGGTGGTTAATTATCTGCCATATAAGTGGCTGAACCTTACTGCTCAGCTTGATTACGCGGTTCAGGGAAATTCTGTCAGGCTGAACAAGGAGGGCGACGGATCAATCAGTTTATATTCTGGTTTTATTCAATCCCAGTTCATCATCATTCCTATGGTTTCTGTCAGTCTGCGCGGAGAATTCTTCGCTGATCCCAATGCCATGCTTTCATCGACATACCTTAACGATGATCTGAAAAAATCGGGATTGAAAACCTGGGGACTTACCGGAGGGGCTGAATTCAAACCGATTGACGGAGCCTATTTCAGGGTTGAATACCGGTATCTGTCAGGCAACAAGAATGATATGATTTTTTATGGAAGGGGAGATACCCAGCAGACCATCACCGTAACCACAGGCCTGAAATTCTAGAAATTTTCCTAATTTTGCAAAAAACCTTCAATCGTCAATCTAAAATCTTATTGTATGTCTTTTAATCTGAGAAACAGAAATTTTTTGAAACTGCTGGATTTTACCCCGGAAGAAATTAAATTTTTATTAAACCTGGCCATCGACCTGAAAAAGGCAAAGTATGCCGGAACCGAGCAACCCAGACTGAAGGGTAAGAATATCGCCCTGATCTTTGAAAAAGCTTCCACCCGTACCCGTTGTGCTTTTGAAACTGCCGCTTTTGATCAGGGAGCCAGGGTTACTTATCTGGGACCGGAAGGTTCCCATATCGGTAAGAAAGAGACCATGAAAGATACGGCCCGTGTTCTGGGCCGGATGTATGAGGGCATTGAATACCGTGGCTTCGGACAGACCATCGTGGAAGAGTTGGGTAAATATGCCGGTGTTCCGGTCTGGAACGGCTTGACCAATGAATTTCATCCGACCCAGATCCTGGCCGACTTCATGACCATGATCGAGCATTCGGATAAGCCTCTTCACCAGGTTTCCTTTGCCTACTGCGGGGATGCGCGGAATAATATGGGAAATTCGCTGATGGTCGGCGCTGCCAAGATGGGTATGGATTTCCGTGCCTGTGCCCCGAAGAAATTCTGGCCTGAAAAGGAACTGGTTGATACCTGTAAAAAGATTGCCAAAGAAACCGGGGCAAAAATCACCCTTACCGAAAATGCCGCGGATGGCGTAAAAGGCGTCGATTTTATCTATACCGATGTATGGCTCTCTATGGGCGAGGCGAAAGAACTCTGGGATGAGCGGATCAGGGAAATGCTGCCTTACCAGGTAAATCCTGCCCTCATGAAAAAATCAGGCAACCCGAAAGTAAAGTTTATGCATTGTCTGCCTGCATTCCATAATAAAGATACGGAAGTAGGATTGGACATTTTCAGGAAATATAAACTGAATGGACTGGAAGTGACTGAAGAAGTCTTTGAATCTCCTGCTTCCATTGTCTTTGATGAGGCAGAAAACCGTCTACATACCATAAAAGCGGTAATGGTAGCTACACTGGGAGATTAGTCACGGGAATAACTTTTCCTTTATCGCACATTAAAGTCCGGGCCGGGTATTTGTCGAAAAACGTGTAATTATGCGTCGCCATTACCACGGCCCGCCCTGTTTTTGAGATGTCCATCAACAGGCTGATGATCCCTTCGGAACTTTCCGGATCAAGGTTCCCGGTAGGTTCATCGGCAAGGATGACTTCCGGGTCATTGACCAGGGCCCTGGCAATGGCCACCCTTTGCTGCTCTCCGCCCGAAAGCTGATGGGGCATTTTTGGCCCTTTATTTCCGAGATTCACTTTGGCAAGGACTTCCAGCAAGCGTTTTTGCATCTGCCGTTTGTCCTTCCATCCGGTGGCATTCATGACAAAAAGCAGGTTTTCATTGACAGAACGATCCATCAGCAACTGAAAATCCTGGAAGATGATCCCGAGCTTCCGTCGGAGAAATGGTACATCATGGATACGCAAGCGGCGGAGATCATAGCCGGTAACCCGGCCTGAACCTATTCGAACCGGTAATTCAGCGTAGATGGTTTTAAGCAGACTGCTTTTTCCACTTCCTGTTTTGCCTATCAGGTAAACAAATTCACCCACGCTCACACTCAGTGAAACATTTGCCAGGATCAGATTTTCATTATGATAGACCGATACTTTGTCGAGTTCAATAATTCGCTCACCAGCCATAATTTATTGTGTTGACATCAGACAAAAATACGTAAAATGATGACATCATCTTACAGTTCGAGTTCCCTCATCTTTCCGTAGGGCAATTCCTGTGCAACTTTTTGTATATATTCCATTTGATCAAGGAGGTTGCAACGGGAAAGTGCGGTTTTGGGATTATTTACCTTAAAATAAGCGATCAGGGTAAAATCTTCATCACGGATCTGTATATAATCGGGGATTTTTTTCGTTCCCTGTATCTTCAGAATAAAAAGCCGATGGGTCATGACTGTAAATTACGTTGCCGGATGGTTTCAAATAATATCACTCCGCAGGCTACCGAAACATTCAGGGATTCTATTTCACCGGAAACCGGGATGTTGAGGGTCGAATCACAAAGTTTGAGGTATTCTTCGGATATCCCTTCCCCTTCGGAACCCATGATCAGGGCGAGTGGTTTATTCAGATCAGCCTGGGTATACAGGTGATTTGCCTTTTCGGTAACAGCGATGATGGAAAGTCCGCTGTTTTTCAGGAAGAGGATGGATTCCTTCAGGTTTTCGCTGCGGATGACAGGTAGTTTGTACAGGGCGCCGGCTGAAGTTTTAATGGCATCGGAATTGATCATGGCTGAGCCCCTGGCGGGGATCAGCAGCCCGTCGACACCGGCACATTCGGCGGTACGGGCAATAGCGCCCAGGTTACGCACATCGGTGATGCGGTCGAGGATGAGGAAAAGGGGAGTACTGCCCTGCTCGTAAACGGCAGGTATGAGGTCTTCCAGTTTCTGATACGGGATTTCCGAAAGATAGGTAATAACCCCCTGGTGATTCTGACGGCTAAGGCGGTTCAGTTTTTCGATGGGTACGAACTGAAAGGGAATCTCCAGCTCCTTGATCAATCCGAAAAGTTCCCTGAAACCCTCTCCCTTCAGACCATTCTGAAGAAATATTTTTTCAATTTCCTTTCCTGCTTTGATCGCTTCAATCGCAGGCCTGATGCCGTATATGTAAGTTTCTTTTTTCATTTGTACAATCGTTCATTTGTGCATTCGTTCATTGATGCATTGGGGATTAAGGTTCAGGGTCAGTTGACTGATCGAGCAGAGATTTCGGGATTTCTTTGCCGGCTTTGGCGCCCAGTGCCTTGATGTTTTCCACCCGCCTGATCAGGTTTCCTTTTCCCGTTGAAAGTTTATTCATGGAAGCGTCGTAAACCCGGCGTGTGGCGTCAATCTTGCTGCCCACATCCTGAAGGTCCTCCAGGAATCCGGCGAATTTATCGTACAGTTCCCCGCTTTGCCTGGCTATTTCCGTGGCATTCTTGTTCTGGTATTCCACCCTCCAGAGGTTGGCAATCATACGGAGGGCGGCGATGAGATTGGTAGGGCTGATCAGCAGAATGCGCCTCTCATAGGCATAATTCCATAGATTGGGATCAGTTTGCATGGCCAGCATATAAGCAGGCTCAATGGGCATGAAAAGCATTACGAAATCCAGGCTTTTCAGGGTATAAATATCCTGGTAATTTTTACTGCTCAGGTCGGCGATGTGATTGCGGACCGAAAGCAGGTGGTCACGGGCGGCCTGGTCCTGGTCTTCTTTTGATTCTGAAGCGGCATAGCGCTCATAAGCCACCAGGGAAACCTTGGAATCGATGACCACGCTGCGTTCACCGGGATAGACGATGATCACATCCGGCTGCAGGCGTTTCCCATGCTCGTTGGTGTAGGATGGCTGAACGAAAAACTCCCGTTCGCGGGTAAGTCCTGATTTCTCCAGAATGCTTTCCAGTATGATCTCTCCCCAGTTCCCCCTGGTTTTCGATTGTCCCTTCAGGGCATTCGTGAGGTTGCTTGCTTCCTTGCTGATCTGCTGGTTGAGGTCGGCCAGGTTTTTAATTTCTTTTTCCAGGGAAAACCGCTGCTTGGATTCCTTGTCATAGGTTTCTTCCACTTTCTTCTCGAAGTCGCGGATCTTCTCCCCAAGGGGTTTCAGGATTTCATCGAGTTTTGTCTTGTTCTGCTCTGTGAATTTCTGGGTTTTTTCCTCCAGGATTTCGTTGGCCAGGTTCTTGAATTCCACCCTGAATTTATCCTGAATATGTTCCAGTTCCGCTTTGTTTTCCTTTATCTTTTCCTGAAGTGCGTCAAATTCAGTTGTTTTTGCTGACAACTTCCCGTTTAATTCTCGGATAAGCAATTCCTTTTCCTGAATCTGCAGATTAGCGGAGGCCAGTTGTTCCTGTGTGGATTTGTTCCGTTCTTCGGCTCTGGTTTTCTCAGTGTTTAAATCTGTGATTTGCTGTTGAAAGTCGGCCAGTTCAGGAGCGGAGCCTTGTCCGGCTGATTTGCGGATCAGCAGATAAAGCAGGCCAAAACCCATAACGACAAGGATGAGGATGACCGGAAGGAGATATTCTGACATGGGGATCGATTTGATACAAAAGTACCGATAAAAGCGTAGAATTCAAAGAAGAATTATGCAGGATGCAGGATGCAGATTGTTGTTTGGGCTATTATCTTTTGAGTTCGATGGTTGAGATGACAGCAAAGTGGTTGGAGGCGTAACGGCCATTAAGGATTTCATTGATCAGGCAGTGGGTGAGGAGACCCGTCTGTTTATAGCTCATCGGAGGCAAATATCAGTTTTCGATGAATCAGGATACGTATCAGGTCGGGGTTGGAATTGGCGCAGGCCTTATTGCGTAAACTGCAAAGCAGCTTTTCGATAGAGGAAAGTGATTTCCCGGTTTGGCTTGAAATTTCTTTCAGACTAAGCCCATAGGCAATTTTTTGACCGATTTCCAGTTCGGTTGCCGTGAAACCCGAGGAATTCTCAACCAATGACCAGGCCAGGAAATTTTTTTTGTCTGCATCAGTTTGAAACACCGTACCATCAGAAATTGCATGAATGGTAGGAATGATGATATCGGTGGTTTCGCATTTACTCAGAAAGGCATTGACTCCAGCTTTGAACATCCTGTATTTCCACTGGATGGTATCCTCGGCTGAAAAAATCATGATGGCTGCATCTGGGCAGATGTTTTTCAGCAGGTTAAGGTTATCCAGGGGAGAATCTTTTCCCACAAACAAATCGAGGATAATCACCTGAATATTGAGATTGGGAATATATTCGAGCGCTTGCGACATATTGACTGCCGATCCGGTGACCTGTATGCCCGAATCTTCTTCTGAGAGCAGGAATACCAACCCTTCGATAATGGCAGGATGGTCATCGATGATGAATACATTAATCATAGCATATTATTACTTATCGACTAAAAGGAGATATTTTCATTATATTCTTCAACTATTATAAAAACCCTGCCGGATTGACAGCAGGGTTTTTAAATCATCCATGCAGCAATAAATTATCTGACACCCGGCACCTTTAAGGTTTCAATTTTGTTCCCGTTATCAACACTAATCAGATACAACTGATTTCCCGGATTAAATTTCATGTAAACAGTTTTTTGTCCTTCAACATTGTACTGAGCAGAATATACTATTTTTCCTGTGATATCATATACGCTGATCTTGTATTTTGAGGGAGAATCAGCATTCAGAATGGCATGGATACCACCTTCATCCATTCCAACATATTTCCAGATAGCTCCAGTCATATCATTATCCCCGATGTTGGCGGCAGATTTTCCATCCCCGGCCCTGCATTCGATATTTGGTTCTGGTATCCAGGAATAAATGAAACTTTCAAGACCATGGGCATAGGTTACTGTTGCATAAGATGGTTTCTTGAGCTGCCGTGTCTCAAGATCCTTTATTCCAGCCCGGCCCGGGACAAAACAATGAGGATCTGTTGTATTAAACCCGTTCACGTTAATATAATTGTAACCGAAAGTTGCATTATTATTGTTATATGATCCCACAATAAACAGGTTCCCTTCATAGTAAATGGAGTTTTCGGGAGCCCACCAGCTTGTGAGCACGCGCTGACTGCCAAGGGGGACGAGGTCGCAGGAATATGGGCTGATATCCGGTCGTCCGGATCTTAAATCGGTGGCAATCGGAATATCATATTTGAAAAGACTTTGATAATAATCTCTCTTTTCTGATTCAATATAGGTATTTCCCGTCACGATCAATCCGCCACTTTCAGTGTAGTGCATGATATGGCCCCGGGCGATGGCAGGAATTAATTCCGGTACCGACAGATCATAACATACCGGCATGTCGAAAATATATTCTTCCGGTTGCTGCACTACCAGGCCGTTCATTCCCATTTCCATGATGGCAAAGGGCCTGTCTTCTGAATTAAATAATGCGAACAGGCTTTCATTATTACGGCCAAATTCAACATCAATTCCGGAATACCGAAGGTTGGTCAATTCATAGGCAAAGCACCATTGCAGGTTGAGATTCATATCGATCATTCCAACCATGGGCTGGTAATAACCTGAAAACTCTTCTTCCGTATTCACACCTGTAAATGCAATCAATGACTCATCAGCATTTATTTCGATATCATTCACCGAACACAGACGTCCCAATCTTGGATCAGCAAGCGGGTCAGGATCAAGGACCAGAACGTTGGCCTGGGTATATGGCCGGCTTACTTTCAGTATGAATCCTTTGGAATAACAATCCAGGTTATTCATATTCATACCAACAAACGTCCGATCAACCATGATGCCGCTGATATAATAGGCGCCTTCCCTGGCTGAATATTTGATCCTTGTTCCTGCAGTATTTCCAATATCTGCTCCGGGATAAATAAGATCAAAGAAAACCAGGGTGCTTAACTGCATGGTACCTCTTTCGTAAATGCCCAGGTAAACGTAACCCATCCCGGTAGGCCCGCTGGGGAAATAAATACCGGTTCCGGCAGCATATTGTGAAGTTTCATTTTCAGGGGAAACAACAAAGTCGGTCAACAGAATATTGGCTGTTTCATTGGTTAACTCCACGGCTCTCCCGGTTAAAAACGTACTGCTATTCCCTTTAATCACTTTGCTGTTTACCAGCCAGTCGGTTTGATTCCCGGCCATGAAATGACGCGGCTGACCATTCACCTGCCCTTTTTCAATAGAGTAGGAGAAATGACGTTTAAATGGAATCAAGGGATCTGAGGTAACAACTTCATACCGTTGCGGAAATCCTGCCGCAGAAATGAGTGCAAGCAGAAAAATCAATAAACTTTTTTTCATGGTTTTAAGGTTTAAGTTGACATTTATGGTTATTTAACATGGATGAATCCTTGATACAGCCTCGTCCGGAAGCATGGAATGTGACCATAGGCAACCTCCATTTTTGTTCCGGAATGAGCCAATAAAACTAAAATGATTGCTTTAATCTATCAATAGAAATAAACAGGAATTGTACACTTCAGATATCCGGAAAATGGTCTTCCGAATTATGGAATTTATCTGGAAACTTTGCGTGATTACAGCAGAATAATCGGGTTGTGAAGACTAGATTTTTTTTGCTTTGACTAATGATACCAGCAATTCGTAATTTGTTCTGGCGTTGTATTTCTCGCGGATCTTCTTTAAAACTTTTTCAATGGCTGATGGCGTCCTGTTACGGGAATGGGCAATTGATTTTATGGTATTTCCTTCCGACAGATCCACGATGATTTCTCTTTCATCTGGCGTTAGTACAGTTTTGGGAATAATATGAAAGGTTGAATCATTTGATTTCAGCACTTCATCAGGAACTATAACCTTTCCCATTGCCACCTGGCGAAAAATATCTTTCATGGTTTCCTTATTGTCATTTTTAGAAAGAAAGGCCCTGGCTCCTTCATTGAACATTTTAACCTGATATTCAAGAGCGTTCTCAAACGAGAGTATGACAACGGGAATGGATGGAAATTTTGCGCGTATGCGCCGGATATTGGTTACCGGATCAATGAATTTTATGAATAAATCAAGAACGATGATATTTATCTTTGAGGGTTTTATCTTTTCAATGGCATCATTGACATTTTCCGAACAACCGAAAACTTCAATTCCGTCGGTTTCCGGATGAAATTCTTCTTTAAAACCGGAACCAATTAAAAAGTGGTCATCAATAACATACAGCGAGATCATAACATCATTTTTCTGTAAGATACCATAATAACCGTTCTGATCATTGACTCTCCCTGATTACTGATAAACTTCCAGACCGTTGTTTTGGCCGGGCAAGACAGGAGTATCCTGGAAGATCTGGGCTTCTAAGTGAGTTGAAGAAAGCAGGAGGAGAATAATGGTCGAAGGAAACATCGTTCTTTTCATGTGCTTTTGTTTATGGTTCCAAACTTAATATTTTTTTTTATAATTTTCATGGTAAACAAACCGTAATCGGAAGGTAAGCATGTGTCAAGTAGGGATCAAGTTCCGTATATGCTTCGCATATGCTTTGATTTTAGAGGAAAACCAGAAGTAAATCAGAAGTAAATCAGAAGAAAGTAAGAGAAAGGTCAGAGAAAGGTTAGAGCAACTTGAAGGCTTTTATTACAAGCTACAAGTATAAGATATTCTACGGGAAAATGCAAATATTTTTTCACTTTTATCTGTTATCCGGCATCTGTAAATTGTCATCTGTAAATCGTAAATTTGCCTCATGTTGCACATCGGCATTCTCTCCGATACCCATGGTTATATCCATCCCAAGGTATTGAATTTTTTCAGGGATGCGGATGAAATCTGGCATGCAGGCGATATCGGGAACATACAGACGGCTCAGACTTTGGCAGCTTTCAAACCACTGAGGGCGGTTTACGGAAATATCGACGGGCAGGAAGTGAGAAAGGATTACCCGCAATTCAACATTTTTCAGGTAGAGCAGATTAAAATACTGATGACCCATATCGGCGGTTATCCCGGGCGATATGATGCCGGAGCCCGTCAGTTTATTATAAATGAAAAACCGGGATTATTTGTCTGTGGCCATTCCCATATCCTGAAAGTCATATACGATCCCAGGCTCAAGCTGTTGCATATCAATCCGGGTGCAGCAGGGAAATCCGGACTTCACCGTTCCATCACGGCTGTGCGGCTGATCATCGACGGAACGGGAATGAAAGACCTGGAAATTCTCGACATCCCCAGGAATTATGAGGTGCATCCTAACTCCTAATTCTTAATTGCTAATTTATCTCAGTCTTTCCGTCGATCTGACGAGGACTTCATCCTTCCGGATGGACCGGTTGGCCATGATCAGAAAAACCAGGGTAGCAAGCGGAAAAACAATGCCGATCCCGTAAGATGGTTCTATGAAGGTAAGGGTTTTAATTTTCGATACGTAGTAAAAGAAAATCAGCACAATAAATACAATGTTGACCAGCACATTGAAAGCCACCAGCCGGAGCTGAACCGTACGCTTTTTGTACAGGAAGATGGTGGTGATGGAGAATATCAGTGATAGGGCCATCAGCAGGATCAGGGGTAAAGTAATCCATTTGGTGAAATGGATGGCAGGTTCGGGATCCATGGACTGAATGGCACAGACAAAAAATTTGTAGTTGCCCTGAATTTCATTGTAGAAACTGGCCAGGGGAAAGAAAAACACAAGCAAACCGGCAATGGCTGCCAATGCCAGGTAAACCGTCTGAATTCGTTGTAACATATGGATAGTATTATTTGAAGCGAAATTATAAAAAAATTTGACAATTCGTTTTAATGTATTATCTTTGCCATGATTTAATCCCCCGAGATTTTCCGGTTGTTTTTCAAACACCTTATTTTATTCACTAAAAAATTCATTCAGCATTCTATTTTATTCAATCCTTGAATTTAAATTCCAACTCTTATGTATGATATTATTTCCCTCGATGGTATGGAACTGTCAGAGATAAAAAACATTGCCCGCCAATTAAACATTCCCAAGGCTGATCGCCTCGAAAAGCAGGAACTCATTTATAAAATTCTGGATTACCAGGCCCTGAACCCTTCCCCGGAAGTTCTTGACCAGGAAAAGAAAACAGAACATAAACCATTTCGCGGTCGTCCGCGCAAAGAGGTTGATATGAAGAAAAAGGAGCGCAAGCCTTTTGTACCTGCTGCTGAAAAGCCCATCAATGAGCAACCAAAACCAGAAATTCGTGATATCCCTGAAGCAACTGATGATTCATTTGCTTTTCAGGAGCCACAGGAAAAACCATTTATTGAACCCCCGGTAATTCATTCCAATGAAGCTCCCGTCATTGTTGCCGGTACCGAAGAGAACCTGGATGCCTCGCAGTCGGCCACTCCTGTTGAAGGGACGCCTCCCATACATCCCGGTGAAAAGAAATTCCGCGAATATCCCCGAAAATTCCAGGAACGCCAGCGGGACGAATACACCTTCGAATTTGAAGGTATTATCACTTCTGAAGGAGTACTTGAAATCATGGCTGATGGCTACGGTTTCCTCCGTTCCTCAGACTATAATTACCTGAATTCACCCGATGATGTATATGTTTCCCAATCGCAGATCAAGCTTTTTGGATTGAAAACCGGAGATACCGTCAGGGGAACCATACGCCCGCCCAAAGAAGGGGAGAAATATTTTCCTCTGATTAAAGTGGAACTGATCAATGGTCGTAAACCGGAAGAAGTACGTGACAGGATTCCTTTTGATTTTCTGACACCACTTTTCCCCATGAAGAAATTCAAGCTGACCGGTCATAAGGATCAATCCATGTCGACCCGTATTATTGATATGTTTGCTCCCATTGGTTTTGGTCAGCGGGGATTAATCGTTGCTCAACCAAAGACCGGGAAAACTGTATTGCTGAAAGAGATTGCCAATGCCATTGCTTCTAATCATCCCGATGTTTACATGATGATCCTGCTTATCGATGAGCGTCCTGAGGAAGTAACGGATATGCAGCGCAGCGTCAAGGCGGAAGTCATTTCCTCCACTTTTGATGAACCGGCTGAACGCCATGCCAGGATATCCAACATCATCCTCGAAAAAGCAAAACGGCTCGTTGAATGCGGACATGATGTGGTCATCTTGCTGGATTCCATTACCCGCCTTGCACGTGCCTACAACACCGTTGCGCCTGCATCGGGAAAAGTACTTTCAGGAGGAGTCGAAGCCAATGCCCTTCAGAAACCCAAACGTTTCTTTGGCGCTGCCCGCCAGATTGAGAACGGTGGATCACTCACTATCATTGCAACCGCCCTTATCGAGACAGGATCGAAAATGGATGAAGTGATCTTTGAGGAATTCAAGGGGACCGGTAATATGGAATTGCAGCTTGACCGTAAACTGTCGAACAAGCGGATCTACCCTGCCATCGACATTGTGGCGTCCAGCACCCGTCGTGAAGATCTTTTACTTGAAAAAGATGTATTGCAAAGGATCTGGATCCTCCGGAATCACCTGGCCGATATGAATCCCCTGGAAGCCATGGAATTCCTTAAGGAAAGGATGAAATTTACCGATACGAACGAGGAGTTTCTGATATCTATGAACGGATAAGGGTCGCTGCACTCCCGTTACGAGATACGAGATCCGGGATACGAGATTATCCCGCATCCCGCATCCCGTATCTTGGATCCCGAATCACTTTTCACAAATCTTTCTACCAAACTCAACGAGATCGATCCCATCGTAGTTTCCTGAGCTCATCATCAGAAATACGCAATTTTCCTGGTTTTCCTTCAACAATCGTTCAAAGAGCTTGGCTGAGTCATTGAAAACTTCCAGGCTGGCATTTCCGAAACCATTTTTCACTTCTTCAGTTGTGAGTGGCGGAAGCCGCTTGAGTTCAAGGGCATGCAGGCTGAAGTAAACCAGGGCGACATCTGCTTCGTCGAGGGTTCCGTGGTAATGACTTAGAAATGCCTGGCTTAAGCTGCTGAATGTATGCAATTCAAGGCAGGCAATGATTTTTTTTCCGGAAAATTGTTCTCTCACCGCATGAAGCGTAGCTTTAACTTTGGAAGGCGCATGAGCAAAATCCTTGAATACCAGGGTATGCTCATTTTTTGACAGCAGTTCCAGTCTTTTCGATGCTCCTTTAAAGGATTGTATGGCTCCAAAAAAGACAGATTCAGAAATTCCCAACTGCCGGCATACAAGCCAGGCTCCGTTAAGATTCAGTAAATTATGCTTACCGAAGATGTGCAGGGGATAAGTCTTTCCCTGATGGATGACCAGCGTTTTGTCGTCCCGAATGCGGTATTCGGGCAGGGAGTATGGAATCAGGTCAATATCGGTTCTAATTTCCTGACATATTTTTTTTAATTCCATATCATCTTCGCAATAGATCAGAGAACCTCCGGAAGTAATCTGCCGGATGAAAATGGAAAACTGTTCCAGGTAGTTTTCGAAAGTGGGGAATACATTGATATGGTCCCAGGCAATGCCGCTCAGCAATGCAATATCCGGCTTGTAAAGATGAAATTTAGGACGGCGGTCGATGGGGGAAGTCAGGTATTCATCCCCCTCGAAAATCATCCAAGGCGCTTCTTCCGAGAGTCTTACCATCACGTTAAAACCCTCCAGTTGAGCCCCTACCAGGTAATCGCAATCCATCCCGGCCTTTTGCAGTACATGCAGAATCATGGCCGTGATGGTGGTCTTGCCATGACTGCCGCCGATTACAATGCGTTTTTTGTTTTTCGACTGTTCATAAAGGAATTCGGGATAGGAATATATTTTTATACCCAGTTCTTTTGCCTTCATCAGTTCCGGATTATCGGCCTTGGCGTGCATACCCAGGATGATCGCATCCAATTCAGGCGTGATCTTTCCTGGATTCCAGCCTTCGGTTTCCGGTAAAATGCCATAGCCGGCAAGCCTGGATCTGGCGGGCTCAAAGATCTCATCATCCGATCCGCTGATCCGGTATCCTTTTTCATGAAGGGCAATGGCCAGGTTATGCATGGCACTTCCGCCAATAGCAATAAAATGAACAAACATAAATCTATTGATTTGTATCAAAATTATATTTTTTTTTGTAATTTCACCCAAGAATCATGAAAGTTTAATCACAATGATCACCAGGGAGGCAGTAAGCGAACCATGAAAGATCGCGTTGAAGCATTGAATTTGAAGTTCCGGGAGTCTTCAGCAGAGACGGTCTTAACTTATTTTACTGATGAATTCCGTGGGCAGATCGCTTTTGCCACGAGTCTGGGCATGGAGGACCAGGTGATCATTCGCATGCTCTCCGTGATCCCGAATGATGTTCATTGTTTTACCCTGGATACCGGCAGGTTATTCCCTGAAACATATGATTTGCTTGATATCACGAGGAAGAAATATCGTGTCGGTATCAGGCTTTATTTTCCTGATGCTGGGAAAGTTGAGCGGATGGTTCAGGATAAGGGGATCAATCTTTTTTATGACAGTGTGGAAAACCGCAGACTATGTTGTCAGATCCGTAAAATTGAATCTTTGCAACGTGCCCTTCAGGGAAAGAAGATATGGATCAATGGCTTGCGCAGGGCTCAATCGGTCACACGTGCAGATCTGGAGTTGGTGGAATGGGATGAAGCTTATCAGATCATCAAGCTGAATCCATTGATTTTATGGACGGATCAAGATGTCAGCCATTATATTGAAACCCACAAAATACCTTACAATCCCTTGCATGATAAGGGTTTCACAAGCATCGGATGTCAGCCATGCACCCGGGCCATAGTTCCGGGTGAAGATATCCGTTCCGGCAGATGGTGGTGGGAATCACCCCTTCACAGGGAATGCGGATTACATACACATGATAAAAATGACGAAGAATGAATAAAATCGATCTGATTGAACTTGGAAAATCGTTCATGGAATGCTTTGATCAACCGACCATTTTGTTCCAGGATGAGGATCATGCCATTTATTGGCTGGGTATTCCGGAAGATACAGCTTTCCGGTGTAATGCATACCTGATCACAGATAAGGAAGATGCATTGATCGTGGATCCGGGTGGACGGCAGTCATTTGATTTTGTAAAAAAACGGGTTTCACAGGTTCTTCCCCCTGAGAACATCGGCGGTATGATCCTTTGTCATCAGGACCCTGATGTGGCAGCTTCCATGGACAACTGGCTGGAAGTCAATCCTGCATTGAAAGTGATTACTTCCCAGCTGACCAATGTATTATTACCCAACTACGGAAACTCCAACTATTCATTTATCAGTATCACAGATGAACCCTTGTATTATTTCCGTTCAGGGCGGATTTTACGCTTCATCGAAAGTCCTTTTCTGCATTTTCCCGGTGCATTTACAACCTATGATGAATTTTCCCGTTATTTGTTTTCCGGGGATATCTGGGCTGCAATCGACATGGAATGGCAACTGGTTGTCGAAAATTTCTCCCGCCATGTATTAAAGCTCAATCTATTTCACCTGGATTATATGGCAGGCAATATTGCTGCCCGTGGTTTTGCCGACCGCATCCGTAATCTTGCCATGGATGCGATCCTCCCTCAGCATGGTTCGGTTATTCCTGGTAAGTTTGTCCCGGATGCTTTGAACTATTTATCCAATCTTAAGTGCGGCGTAGATCTTATTTATCCTCACCTAAAAGTAAAATAAGTCCGATGTCTGAAGAACTAAAACAAAAAATACAGGCGCTGGAAAAGGAGAACAGCATCCTGAAATCTGCCTCAAAGCGTTGGGATCAGATATCAAAGTTATATGAAGAAGCCAATACAAAGCTTCAGGATATTGAAGGGGTGCTTACTCAGGCCAATGAGCAGATGGAATTGTCCATGAAGGCTGGCAACCTGGCATGGTGGGACTGGGATTATAAGACCGGAAAAGTGAAGTTCCATGAGAGCAGGGCAATGATGCTGGGATTGAAACCGGATGACCTTCCCAACTCCTTTGGAGAACTCACCCATATGATTCATCCAGAAGATTATGATCAGGCGATGCTAAAACTAGATCTTCACCTGAAGGGCGAGCTGCCGGTGTATGAAGCAGAATTTCGTTTACAGTCCAGGACAGGGGACTGGAAATGGTTCCTTGACAAAGGAAAAATTATTGAAGCCGATATCCTTGGAAATCCTCTTCGGGTAGCCGGAGTGCTACTGGAGATGGATGAACGCAAGAAAAACGAGAAGGAGATCAGGGATGCCATGATAAAAGCAGAAGCAGATAGCCGGTCAAAAAGTTTGTTTTTATCCAGTATGTCTCATGAGATTTATACCCCCATGGCTGGCGTTATCGGGATGGCTCAGATACTGAAACAATCTAAACTCAATCAGGAGCAGAATGAGTATTTGGATGTAATTACAAAATCAGCTACTGACCTGATGTCGATTCTGAACGACATTTTGGAGTATTCCAAAATTGAAGCAGGTAAGGTTGAGTTTCATGAAAAACCATTCAGTATCCACCAGGTAGTAGAAGAAATTGCTGCTGCCTACGCTGAAAAAGCCATTGAACGTGGGATTGAGATCCTTTCTTTCCAGGATCCTTATATTCCGAATGAAGTGGTGGGTGATCCGGCCAGGCTTCGTCAGGTATTGAGGATAATTACTGATAATGCATTAAAATTTACTGAAAAAGGCGAGATCAGGATCGAGGCAGAGTTCATGGAATGGGACGAAGAAATAGTTCGTGTCCGTTTTAATATTGCTGATACCGGAATCGGGATAAGCGAGGAGGGCATTAAAAAACTATTTTCTTCCTTTTCCAAGCTGGAATCCCCTGATGCAAAGAAATACAGCGGAGGCGGATTGGGGCTGGCCATTGCCAAGCATCTGATTGACCGGATGAATGGGAAAATAAGTGTGGAAAGCACCCCTGGCATAGGAACCGTGTTTTCTATCATCCTTGATTATGATCGTTACAGGGATTCTGAAACCGCCGATGGGATGAAAGACCTTCTCAAAGGACTGAAGATTTTAATCATTGATCCTCAGTCAACGCATGCCCGGCTTCTCCGTAATTATTTTGATCGCTGGGATTGCAATATTGATACTTGTTCAGATCAGGAGGAAGCCCTCAAACAAATTCATCAACAGGCTCAGATAAAAAAGCCTTATCAGCTCATTGTGGTTGAACAGCAAATATCCGGAACCAGCGGATTGCAATTTGCATCTCAGATTAAAAAAGACAGCCTTCTTCAGCAGTCAAAGATCCTTCTTACTACCTCCCGGTTGTTCCCGGTTGATTCTTCAGAACTGGCTGCTGCCGGCGTTTTGGTTTGCCTTGTTCGCCCATATACGTTCAGCCGTCTGAAAAACCGAATCATTGAAGTTCTTTCTCAGGTGAAGAAAGGAAGTTCCAGACTGGAGGAAGAAGGGGGACCGGAGTTCATGGATTCCAGGAAAAAAGTTTTGAATATTTTGCTTGCTGAGGATAATCTTATCAATCAGAAGGTAGGTTTGGTGACTTTGGAGAAAATAGGTCATCATGCCGACCTGGCTGAAAATGGTATGATTGCAGTAGAAATGTTCAGCAAGAAAACGTATGACCTTGTACTTATGGATATCTTCATGCCTGAAATGGATGGGTTGGAAGCAACCATGAAAATGAGAGATCTGGAGGCGGCAGATAAAAACAGGCTGCCTGCATATATTTGTGCCATTACAGCCAATACATCCGCTGAAGATGAAGAAAAATGTTTCCGGGCTGGAATGAATAATTATATCACCAAGCCTTTTAAATTGGAAGAGCTGACCAAAGTACTTAATCTAATCTACTGATTAGCTGAATCGGATAGCTTTTACGGGGCTGATCCTGGTTACAATGAAGGAGGGAATGACCAGCATCAGGTAACAGATCAGGATGGTGAAGATATTCAGCAGGACTATGTTCCATCCTCCAAGATAGACTGGTACTACCGAAACATAATAGGATTCCTGGGGGAGGGTAACCAACCCGAAGTATTTTTGCAGCAGGCAAAATCCGGATCCAAGGATATTCCCTGCCAGCAATCCTATCCCGATAATATAGATCGCGTTATAAAGGAAGATCTCACGTATGCCTGAACTGGTCATCCCCAGCGATTTCAGGATACCGATCATGTTGGTTCGCTCCAGGATTAGGATCAGCAAGGTAGATATCATGGTAATGGCTGATACCATGATCATCAGGATAAGGATGATGAGCACGTTGATATCCTGTAGTTCCAGCCAGTCGAAAATCTGAGGGTAACGTTGCCTGATGGTGGATGCATCGAGACTGAAACCGGTCTGGTGATAAACAAATTTTCCCAGGCGGTCGATATCGTCAAAATCATTGATCAGTACTTCGAACCCGCCAACCTGGTCGAGGGTCCAGCCATTTAACTTCTGGATATGATGAATGTCTCCAATCAGATACAAATTGTCGAATTCTTCGAGACCTGTTTCATAGATACCACATATATTAAATTTTCTGGCCAGAGTATTGTTTCCAGAAATGAAATACATACGCAAGTCATCATGGAGTTTCAGGCTCAGCAATTGAGCCAGTTTTCTGGAAATCAGGATGTCGTTGGTACGACCTGTATCCCCCACGGTAAAGGTGTTGCCTTCCACGATCCTCTTTTTGAAAAAGGTCCAATCGAAATCTTTACCGATACCTTTTAGGACTACTCCCTGGATTTGATCCCGGGTTTTTATTATTCCGGCTTTGATCCCATAGACCTGAATGTGTCTGATGCCCGGTGTTTGATTGAGGACCTTCAAAAAAGGCTGATGTTTTTCAACTGGCTGTGGTTCCAGGGTGGAATTTTCCGTAAACCTGGAAATCTGGATATGTCCTCCGAACCCAATTACTTTCTCCCTGATCTCCTGCTGGAAACCTTTCAGAATGGCAACGGAAATGAACATCACGGTAAACCCGAGTGCAATGGCAATGATGGCAATCCTGACCACGGGTCTAGAAAAGTTACCTTTGGTCCTGGAAACAATGCGGTGGGCGATAAAAAATTCAATGTTCAATTCAGGGAATTCATTTATTTTGCAAAAGTAGTTTTTTTTAAGATGCCGGTAAAGGCAGAAAACAGGAGGATAATAGTATGATCAGAAATTTTCGCTTAGCAGGTATTTTTCTTTCTCTATTATCTGTTTCTCTAACCTTGATTGCACAATTGCCACTGAAACCCGGTGCTGAAAGAAGTGAGGTATATGCTTCCTTGCTGCTGGGAAAATCTTTGGGTGTAGTTGCCAATAATGCCAGTCTTGCTGCCGGGATTAATGTGGTAGATGGGTTGTTGCAGGAAGGATTTCAGGTTCAGCGGATTTTTTCTCCTGAGCATGGTTTCAGAACAAGTGAAGAAGCGGGACAAAATATCACGGATATCAGGGATTCTGTAACGGGTCTGCCGGTAGTTTCACTTTATGGAAAAAAGAAGAAACCCTCGCCTATCGATATGAAAGGAATAGACCTGATGATTTTTGATTTGCAGGATGTCGGAGTCAGGTTCTATACCTATATTTCCACCCTGACCTATGTCATGGAAGCCTGTGCCGAGAATAATATTCCCCTCATCGTTTTCGACCGGCCGAATCCCAATGGATTTTTTATCGATGGTCCTCTCCTGGATAAAAAGTTCTCCTCTTTTATCGGTTTGCATCCTGTTCCGGTTGTTTATGGAATGACGATCGGGGAATATGCAAGGATGGTTAACGGAGAAGGGTGGTTGAAGATGCATATACATTGTGACCTCACCATCATTCCACTGGAAGGATATACACATCCTACCAGGATAAATGATTTAACCAAACCTTCACCGAATCTTACCTGCATGAATGCCATTCTCCTATATCCCTCCTTATGTTTTTTTGAAGGGACCATCATCAGCGTCGGAAGAGGTACATATCATCCATTTGAAGTTTTTGGCCATCCTGATTTTATAACGGGTTCTTACACATTTATACCGATCAGTATTCCTGGGATGAGTTTACATCCCCCTTTTGAAAACCAGGTTTGCCATGGGACTAATTTACAGATGGTCACAGACAATAATCAGGAAATTGCCGGGCAGATTAACCTTTTCTGGCTGATATCTGCCTATAAGATACTGGGAAACAGACCAGATTTTTTTTCTTCCTATTTTGACCAATTGGCAGGAACCGATGTTTTAAGAAATCAGATCATCCAAGGTATGTCGGAGGCGGAGATAAAAAAAACCTGGCAGGATGACCTTGTCAGGTTTAAGACAATAAGAAAGAAGTATCTCTTGTATCCGGATTGAGCTTATATTTTACCCGGATATACTTTGAGACCTTCTTCCAGGCATTTCATGGAGGCTTTCAGGTCGTCGACATTCAATACATAACTGATACGGACTTCATTTTTACCACGTCCCCTGGTTGAATAGAAACCAGTAGCAGGAGCCAGCATCACGGTTTTTCCTTCAAAATTGAAGTCTTCGAGCAGCCACTGGCAGAACTTATCCGCATTATCTATAGGGAGTCGAGCAACGGCATAGAAAGCGCCACCGGGATTGGGGCAGAAGCATCCCTGCATTTTATTGATGGAATTTACCACGACATCCCTGCGTTTGACATACTCTGCCAATACACCGGTCAGGTATGAGTCGGGAGTACTGATAGCCGCTTCACCGATAATCTGACCAAAAGTAGGCGGACTTAAACGGGCCTGGGCAAATTTCATGGCAGCTCCCATCAGTTCTTTATTCTTGGAGATCAGTACTCCGATGCGTGCTCCGCATGCACTGTACCGTTTGGAGATGGAATCCATAAGGACAACATGCTGGTCAATGCCCTGGAGTTGCATGACGGAGTAATGCTGTTTTCCATCATAACAAAACTCCCGGTATACTTCATCGGCAAATAAATACAGATCGTACTTTTTAACGATATCTCTCAGCAATTCCAGCTCTTCCCTTGAATAGAGGTAACCGGTAGGATTGTTGGGATTACATACCATGATTGCTTTTGTTTTAGGCGTGATTGCCTTTTCAAAAGCACTCATCGGGGGAAGGGCAAACCCATCTTCTATAAACGACTCTATGGGTTTAACTACTACTCCGGCAGCCACTGCAAACCCGTTGTAATTGGCATAGAATGGTTCGGGGATGATGATTTCGTCACCAGGATCCAGGCAGGTCATTAAAGCAAAAAGAATAGCTTCTGACCCACCGGTGGTGATGATCATTTCCTCGGCGCTCACATCAATCCCATAGCGTTTATAGTATTCCACCAGTTTTTTACGATAAGAAGGGATCCCTGCCGAATGGCTGTATTCAATCACCTTCATATCGAGATTACGGATTTTATCGATGGCATTCTCAGGTGTTGGGATATCGGGTTGTCCGATATTCAAATGGTACACCTTAATCCCCCTTTTCTTGGCTTCATCAGAAAAGGGAACGAGTTTACGGATGGGAGATGGCGGGACAATCTGTCCACGGTTTGAAATTGCTGGCATCAGTCTTATTTATTTACAGGTGTCGCACTCTGTACATTGGTCTTTTCCGGCAGGGTAGTTGCAGGTTTAGCGACAACATTGCCTTTGATCGTGAGAACAATACGGCTGGTTTTTGCATTGGAGGTAATAGTCACGCTTTTATTGATCGGGCCTATATTCTGTGTATTGTAGGTTACCTTGATGACTTCGCTTTTTCCCGGAAGAATAGGTTCCTGGGGCCAGGTAGGGATAGTACAACCGCATGAAGATTGGGGTTTGGATAAAATCAGGGGTTCTTTCCCTGTATTGGTAAATTTAAACTCACATGTCCCATCGCCTCCCTGTACTATTGTACCGTAATCGTGGGAAGTTTTCTCAAAAGAAATTTCCGGTGCATTCGGATTTACCGGCTGAGCGGCATCCTGGGCATTCACGCTGATGAAAGTAAAAACCAGCAGAACGAACGACAACATTAATTTTTGCATGATAAATTAGATATTTTGTTTTAACAATCTGTGAACTGAATGCAAAATTATGAATTATTCTGAAATTCTATTTTAATTTTGCAGATGTCTTTTTCAAAATTATATGATGTACAAGCGTGTTTTCATCGGTTTTATTTTGGTGCTCCCATGTTTTCTTTTATATTCTTGCAGTAGAACTTCTGCCTCTGTCAGGACCTCTTCAACAACAATAACGGGAGCCGGACCCGACATTCCCGGCCCGGCCTGCTTTGTTTATAAAACCAGGGCCGATTATTCCAGGCAGGTTCCGCTGATCCTTTCACCTGATAAATCAAAGATTTTATCATTTCCTGACATTCATGATTTATACTATCAGGGAAAATTTTCCTACCCTGACACCCTGAAAGATGGATATTTGCTCGATAACCGGGGAATTGGGCCGGATGTTGCTTTTCTGACCTATACCTATGAGAAATACAGTCGGCTGGGTAAAACACCAACGGCAGAAGAACTGATGCAGAATTTACTGGAGATAGATCCTTTACTTGAGCTGTATCAATGCGGGAAGAAAAATCAGTATGCCGACCCGGTCCATTCACTGAATGAAATGATTTCACTTGGCAGACTTAAGGATTGCAATCGATTAAAATAGTGAATTATTTTTTATTCCTATCTTTGTATGTTTTTTAAACCTATTAATTTTGACTGATCCTGTACAAAAAATAAAAGAGCTTGATGGCAAACAGCTCTATTATTCATTTCTTGCGGGCGCTCAGCGCATTTTCGAACACCAGAAACTGCTCAATAAAATCAACGTATTTCCGGTAGCTGATGCCGATACTGGTACAAATCTCGCATCCACGATGCGTTCCATCATAGATGCCATCATCCCTACCGACAATCCTAAACTGACTGCTACTGCGCTTGCTGATGCCGCACTCACCGGGGCCAGGGGCAATTCAGGGATAATCTTTGCCCAGTTTCTTTATGGCTTCAGCAATGAAATAAAAACCGAGCAGGCCCTTGATATACAGGCTTTTGCTGGTAGCATGAAACGGGCTGTGAATTATGCTTACGAAGCCATCGCGAATCCCGTCGAAGGAACTATCCTTACCGTGATTAAAGACTGGGCCGAATACATGGATGCCTTCAAGGATCGTATCGATGATTTCATCAAATTGTTGATAGAAGCCTATAATAAAGCGCTGGAATCACTGGCAATGACCACCGGAAAACTTGAAGTGCTGGCCCGCTCGCATGTGGTGGATGCCGGTGCCAAAGGTTTTGTTTTCTTTCTCGAAGGGCTGGTTGAATTCTTCACCAAAGGTGCTGATCAGAAGCTGATCGACATGGTTCACAGTGCAGAAGTTTCTGCCGGGGAAGTTGAGATCCAACACGACGAAATCAGTTTCAGGTTTTGTACAGAAGCTTTAATCTCGGGAGAGAACCTGGATAAAACAAAGATGATCAATTATATTTCTCATTGTGGCGATTCACTGGTTGTTGCCGGTTCGCCAAAGAAAATGAGGATTCATATCCATACCGATTTTCCTGCTGAGGTTTTTTCGCAATTGCAGCATTTCGGGAATATCACATATCAGAAAGTCGATGATATGGTTATGCAGAATGAGATCCTGCTGAACCGTAAATCGGATATAGCCATAATGACTGATTCTACCTGTGATCTGCCCAAAGCAATCTTGGATCAATACCAGATTCATGTGGTTCCACTGAGCGTTCATTTCGGAAATAGTTACTATCTTGACCGGATGAGTATTCAGCCCCAGCAATTTTATTCCCTGCTGGAAAAATCTGAAACAAATCCTTCCTCAGCTCAGCCCGCATCCAGAGATTTCCAGAATAAATATGAATATCTTGCCACACATTATCAGTCTATTCTTGGCATGCATATCAGTCAGGGTTTGAGCGGTACTTTCTCAAACAGCCTTATTGCTTCTTCTGATGTTGCAAAACGCACTGGAAAACGCATCAATGTATTTAATTCGAAGTCACTTACAGGAGGCCTTGGATTGATCGTCCTGAGGGCAGCAAGGGCTGTTGAAAGCGGTGCTGCGCATGAGGACATTACAGCTTGCATGGAAGAATGGATAAGTAAATCAAAAATTCTGGTCAGCGTCCCAAGCCTGAAATATATCGTAAGAAGCGGTCGTGTTAGCCCTTTCAAGAGTTTTATTGCCAAGACCCTTGACCTCAAACCCATCATCATGCTTAATGAAGAAGGGAAAACCGAGCTATTCGGAAAATCCTTCACGGAAAAATCGAGTACGAAGAAGCTTATTGCTTCCGTAGCTAAAATGATCCGGGGAAAGAAAGTCTGGGAATATGCCATTACCCAAGCAAACAACCAGAAAGCTGTCGATTTTTATGTAGATGAAATGGTGAAACTAACCGGGAAAAGACCTGTTTTTATTGATCACGCTTCTCCGGCCCTCGTTGCGAATACAGGAACCGGGGTAGTATGCATTGCCATTATGATGGAGTAAAATAGTAATCTGTAAGTGCTGATTGGGGTGATTGTTAAGATTGTTTTAATATGATACTGGAAGTTGGGGTAGTCATTTTTCTTTACATGACGATCATTTTTATCTTCGCTTTGATCAGGAAGGATAATTCCATCGTTGATATTTTCTGGGGAGCTGGCTTTATTGTCATCGCATTATTCTCCCTGCTTCAAAATCCCGTTATTGATTTCCGCAAACTCATTGTTACTTTGCTTGTAATTCTATGGGGAATGCGTATTTCGATGCATATATATCTCAGGAATAAAGATAAGCCTGAAGATTTTCGTTATAAACACTGGCGGGATACTTGGAAATTTTTCGTTCTTCGCAGTTTTTTCCAGATTTTTATGTTACAGGGTTTATTCATGCTTATTGTTGCTGCCCCTGTTTATTATATCAATTTCAAATCCGTCGGGCCTCCGGGCATGTGGGATAGTTTCGGACTGGTAGTTTTCGGGATTGGTTTTCTGATTGAAACTGTCGGCGATTATCAATTGACGGTATTTAAAAAAGACCCCGCTAATAATGGTAAAATAATTACTACCGGCCTTTGGCAATATACACGTCATCCGAATTATTTCGGAGAAGCCCTGGTATGGTGGGGAATTTCTTTTTATGCCTTAAGTATACCTGGTGGGTGGATGACCCTCATCAGCCCGGTCGTTATTACACTTCTTCTTCGCTATATTTCCGGCGTACCTATGCTCGAGAAAAAATATGAAGGCAGACCCGATTGGGAGGAATATAAGTCGAACACTGCTGCCTTTGTCCCATTTGTTAAATTCCTGTAGATTTTACAATCCGGACTTATAACTGGACTGGACAGATTCGCTATATTTTAATAATTTAGCCGAAATTTTCTTGTATGATCAACGAACAGCTACTCAAACCCAAAAGCATTGTTGTAATTGGGGGATCCAATGATGTGCAGAAGCCGGGAGGTGCCGTGCTCAGAAACCTGCTGGAATCATCCTTTCCCGGAAAGCTATATGTTACAAACCTGAAGGAAATTGAAGTCCAGGGGATAAAAAGTTACCAGGACCCCGCACAATTGCCGGATGTTGATCTGGCCATTCTGGCCATCGCGGCCAAATTCATTCCTGAGACTGTTGAACTCCTTTCAACACGGAAAAACACACGGGCCTTCATTATTTTATCAGCAGGTTTCAGTGAGGAAAGTGCAGAAGGAAGAATTTTAGAACATATCGTAGTTGAGCTTGTCAACAAGGTAAATGGAGCACTTATCGGACCGAATTGCATCGGTGTGCTTACACCGCATTATGCAGGAGTTTTTACCAAACCAATACCAAAACTCGATCCTAAGGGCTGCGATTTTATTTCAGGATCAGGAGCTACAGCCTGCTTCATTATGGAGGCAGGAATCCCCAATGGACTCACTTTTGCCCGGGTTTTCTCGGTGGGCAACAGCGCACAGATGGGGGTGGAGGAAATCCTCCAATATATGGATGAGCATTTTGATCCGGAAACCAGTTCCCGGGTAAAATTATTGTATATCGAAACGATCTCAAAACCTGAGCTGTTACTGAAACATGCTTCTTCCCTGATCCGGAAAGGTTGCAAAATTGCTGCTGTAAAAGCCGGGTCCTCTGAAGCCGGCAGTCGTGCTGCTTCTTCCCATACCGGGGCATTGGCAAGTCCCGATGTGGCGGTTGAAGCGCTCTTCCGCAAAGCGGGCATAGTCAGATGTTACGGACGACAGGACCTGATCAGCGTGGCTTCAGTATTCATGTATCCCGAATTAAAAGGGAAAAACATAGCTATTATAACCCATGCCGGGGGGCCGGCTGTCATGCTCACCGACGCCTTGTCCAACGGGGGTATGTCGGTTCCTCATATCGAAGGGGAAGCAGCAGCCGAATTGCTGACACAGCTTTATCCCGGGTCATCAGTCGCCAATCCGATCGATTTCCTGGCTACAGGAACCGCTGAACAACTGGGGAAAATTATTGATTATACGGAAAAGGAGTTCAGGGAGATCGATGGCATGGCTGTAATCTTTGGAACCCCCGGACTGAATCCGGTTTTCGACGTTTACAAATTGCTGGATGAAAAGATTCGTACCTCTTCCAAACCCATCTATCCTGTTTTACCTTCTGTTTTGACAGCCAGGGAAGAAATTGCTGAATTTGTATCCCGGGGCCGTATCTTTTTTTCTGATGAAGTTGTTTTCGGCAATGCTGTTTCCAGGGTTTATCATACGGCCAGACCGGCAGCCATGGATACAACCCTGCCTCAGGTAGATGAAAAAAACATCAGGCGCATTATTGATCATGCTTCGGATGGTTATATTTCCCCTGCTGAAATCCAGGGTCTGTTGGATGCATGCGGAATACCAAGAGCCGGAGAAGCGGTTGTGAGGAGCATGGATGAAGCTAAAAAAGCTGCTGGTTCCTTTGGTTTTCCAGTAGTGATGAAAGTAGTCGGCCCCATTCATAAGTCAGATGTGGGAGGGGTCGTTCTCAATGTAAAAGATGAACCCACACTTTGCCGGGAGTTTGAACGCATGATGAAAATAAAAGATACCACAGCCATTCTGATCCAGCCCATGCTTTCCGGTACAGAGCTTTTCATCGGTGCAAAAATGGAACCTAAATTCGGTCACCTTATTCTTTGCGGACTCGGCGGAATATTCATCGAAGTACTGAAGGATGTTTCAGCCGGCCTTTCACCGGTGATGAAAGAAGAAGCCCTGACCATGATACGTAGCCTGAAAAGCTATAAAATTATTCAGGGAGTGCGGGGACAGGAAGGAGTGGATGAGGAAAAGTTTGCCGATGTGATGGTACGCTTGTCGGCATTGCTCTGCATTGCACCGGAAATTTCCGAACTCGATCTTAACCCCTTATTGGGACGGAAAGACAGGGTAGTTGCGGTAGATGCAAGGATTTGTCTGAAAAGGTGACAAAGTAACAGAGTAACAGAGTTAGTAAAGTCCGATCTGTTGAAGGAAGATCAGCGCCAGTCCTGGTTTCAAGGCCAGGGTGAATACCACTCCGAACACGGCTCCCCACAAGTGGGCATCATGTCCTATATTATCTTTCCCTCGTTTACTCATATAGGCTTCATAGATCAAATAAAGAATACCGAAAACCGGAGCAGGGATAGGAACCGGAAACAGGAACAGGAAAATCTTCCCTGTCGGGTATAATATTATACTTGAAAAAATAACTGCCGACACGGCTCCGGAAGCACCCACGGCATTATAAAAAACATCGTTCTTATGTTTTCCGAAAGCCGGAATAATGGAAAGCAGCAATCCGCCAACATAAAGCAGAATGTAATATAATGTCTCCTTCCCGGGAAAATACACCTTGAAATAAGTTTCAACCACCCCTCCGAAGGAATAAAACACCAGCATGTTGATAAAGAGATGGAAGTACCCGGCATGCAGAAAACCATAGGTGAAGAACCGGTACCAATGGTTGCTGTGCTTTACATCATAGGCATTGAATTTCAGTTTTGAAAATAAATCCTCATTGTTCAAGGCAGCGACTGAAACTACAGCAGTAAGGAAAATGATGATATATGTTATTGGCATTGGAAACAGCGAAATAGTGAAATTATGGGGTTGTCTGGGTTTGGGTTTCTTTGGTAAAATCGATTTCAGATCCCAGCATACTATGCGGAATTAGAAAGATGATGAGCAAAATCAAAGCAGCGAGAACCGGCCAGATCCGGTTCATCTTGTTCCTGTGCAGGATGAACAGGGCTATGGCCCAGAAAATAAAGGCAACCAGCGATTTATTGTCCGTGAGATCATGCCCAAATGGCCATCCGGTCCAGTAGGCACCGAAAGAGAATTTCTGAACAATAGGGCCAAGGATCAACCCCCCCAGTAGCAGGGTGATCATCGTAATCCAGGCATAGATAGTTGTTTTTTTACTTCTGGTAATGGCCATTAATCCCGTGACCGTTGAGAAAAACATTGCCATGAAGATAAACAGTATGTGAGGATACAGCACGTATCCAGGGACAAATCCTTTATATCTCAGAACAGCAGGATGTTCGTTCAGCAAAAAGTGCCGATCTCCTTTCTGTAAACTCACCTGGTACATGATTTTCCCGGCAGGATCCTGATGAGGCAGCGCCCCGACGAGGGTATCGCCGCTGCGTTCCATATCTGCTGTTATCCATTTGTCATAACTTTTAAAACGACGGTAAGTAATTTCTCCCCTGACTGATGTATCGGCAACAACGATTTTCACCTTTGCATCATCGTTCCCATCATAAGTCCGGATCAGCCGGAATTTGATTTCCTGTTTTTCTATTTTCACCGTCCCCCTCACAGGATAGGATGGACCGGTCCTTCGTTGGTAAATCGCTATGGCTGCGGTGAAAAAAAAGGCAAAGAACCAGATAAGTATATGTTTTAAAGTCGGATTCATTTCGATGGTTTGAACTTTTGCAAAAGTACTTATTTCACAGGATATTTTCTCAACAGATCATAAATAGCCTGGTGGATATTGGTCCGGATATTCAGGGAAGAAAGCTTCTGATTAGCAGCATTCGGATAAACCCGGTTAGAAAGGAAAATGTAAACCAGTTTGTTTTCAGGATCGGCCCAGGCGTATGTTCCTGTAAAACCCGAATGTCCAAAACTGGCTGCTGAAGCGCTTTCGCATACCGGACCATCGGGAATAAAGTGGATCATGGGTTTATCGAAGCCAAGTCCCCTGCGGTTACCGTGCTGAGGGAATTGAATCCTGGTAAACTCATGGATAGTTTCAGGTTTCAGGTATTCCTTTCCGCCATAACTTCCATCCTGAATCAGCATTTGCATGATTACGGCCAGATCATAAGCATCCGAAAAAAGACCGGCATGTCCTGAAATGCCGTCGAGCATGGCAGCACCAGGATCGTGAACTTCTCCCCAGATCAGTTTTTTCCTGAAAAGGGTATCATATTCGGTCGGAATGATCCTGGAAAGCGGGAACAGCTGCCTGGGGTTAAACCCCATAGTTTGTAATCCCAGAGGTTGATAAAATGTGCTTTGCAGGAAATCCTGGAAATTTTTACCGCTCGTTTTTTCGACCACCAGCCGAAGTAAATAAAAGCCGAGATCACTGTATTTATATTCATGACCGGGACGAACAGGAGAATTGATGATGTCCCGGTATATGCTATCGGCAGGAAAACTGTGTTGGGTCTTCAGGGTTTTTTCATAAAAAGGGATCCAGGCCTGCAACCCGGCCTGATGCGTCATTATGTCCCGTATTCTCAACCCTGCCTTATTACTTCCTTTCAGCATCGGCAGGTAATTTCCCAGACTGTCGTCCAGTTGTATTTTCCCTTCTTCAAATAGTTTCATGACAGCCAGGGTCGTTGCGGCTATTTTGGTCACGGAAGCCAGGTCGTAGATCTGATCGTTGGTGACTTTTGCCGTGTCTTCATAACGGGGTGTACCGAAACTTTTTTCATAAAAGATCTTTCCGTCTTTAGCAATCAGAACTTCACATCCCGGATAAGCCCTTTTCTCGATTCCGCTAAGGGCAATAGAATCGATAGTTTGCAACGCATCAGAAGGAATGCCCATGCTTTCCGGGATGACGAATGCCATCCTGGATTTATCTGTCTTATCTCCGGTTCCGGCTTTAAAGGACCCTGATGTCACCGGTAACATCCCGCGGGATGCGATCCCACCGAAAACCATCTCTGCGGCGAGTTTCTGCGTATAAATGTTATCCTGGTATGTGACAAGGATGCTTTCAGTATTTTTCACCGAAGGGATCATGCCTAAAGCATATGGATTTCCGAAAATGGTCAGTATGTTACGACCCTGACAGGTGAGTGTGTCAAGAAATCGTAAGGTTTTACGGTTCAGCCCGAAACTGTCCCTGGGTGCTCCGCCCATTCGCTGAAGGCTGATAAGGAGAATATCATAATCTGCGAGTACTTTAATAAGGCTATCTGCAAAAGGTTTTTCAGGAATTTTCCGGAGGAAAAAGGGGTCGACTTTTGCATAACGCGCCAAGGTTGACTGAAAAACATTGACAGCTGTATCAGGAATCGCCAATGAAGCAATTTTACGGCGTTCCAGGGAGGTCATCGGGATCAGCTGCAAGTCGTTTTTTACCAGGGTAATGGAGTTCTGGAAGATCTGTTCGGTAAGCATTGCGTCACGAGGGGAATTAAGATCAGCAGCTATTCCATTCAAATTGATGGGAGGTGAATTCCACAGATTCAATGTTTGTTTCAGCTTAAGTACTTTCCAGCATTTCTGATCAATCACTTCCATGGAAAGGATGCCACTGTCAACCGCCTGCTTAATTCCCTGAATGGCTTTGGGAACATTTTGAGGTAATAAAAGGATGTCATTGCCTGCTTGTAATGCCTTGACTTCTATTTCACCAGGCTTGAAATATTTTGTTACTCCTTTCATGTCAAGGGCATCCGTAAATACGAAACCACTGAACCCCAATTTCGTTCTCAGCAAACCCGAAATTACAGGCTCAGATAAAGTGGATGGGATATTTTTGGAGGTATCCAGGACTGGAATATAAAGGTGGGCCACCATGATACCCTGTACTCCTTCATTTATCAAGGTCCGGAAGGGAATTAATTCAATGGAATCCATGCGTGCCATGGTATGTTCCATCACCGGCAATGAATTATGGGAATCCGTTTCTGTATCTCCATGTCCCGGAAAATGTTTGGCAGTGGAAATGATACCATGATCCTGAAGACCTTTCATGTACATGGAACCTTTGACAGCCACTTTTTTCGGGTTCTCCCCGAAGGAGCGGAAGTTGATTACCGGGTTATTCGGGTTGTTATTCACATCCACCACCGGAGCGAAATTAATCTGGATACCCAGCCTTCTGCATGCCTGTGCGACCTGTGTCCCCATCGCGTATATCAATGAGTCATCTTGCAGGGCTCCCATGGCCATTTGACGGGGATAGGAGAAAGCGCTGTCAAGACGCATCCCGAGTCCCCATTCAGCATCAATGGATACCAGCAGGGGAATTTTTACTTCTTTTTGCAAGTCATTTGTCAGTCGGGCCTGATTATACGGAGTCCCTTTAAAAAAGCAGACGCCGCCCACCTGGTTGGTTTGAATAACCTGCGTAAGACTGTCTTCATAAACGGAATCCCGGTTGGAATATGCCCTGATCATGATTAGCTGGGCAATCTTTTGCTCAAGGCCAAGAGAGCGGAAGACTGAATCTAAAAAGCAGGAATCGGAAAGCGGATGACTTCCATTGGCATAAGTGATTATGAAAAGAGTAAAACACAGCAATATAAATTTCTTCATTTGACTGGAATAATCAGTACTTGCAAAAGAAAGAAAAAGGAAGACATGTCCGGCAAATCTTATTCCTTTTTATTAACATCGGTCAAATCTGGCAGGCTATTTGCAATATCTTTGTTTGCCATGAGTTTCTAATAATTAAATCATTATTCATTGTTAATTATTTTATTGGATGCATTCTATAAAAGATCTTCAAGACATTGCTTCCCAGGTACGTCGTGATATCATCCGTATGGTGAACAGCGCTGCTTCCGGTCACCCGGGAGGTCCTCTGGGCAGTGCTGATTTTCTGGTAGCACTATATTTTGAAATGATGCAGCCTGACCCGGGGCGGTTCGATATGAACGGAACAGGAGAAGATGTGTTTTTCCTTTCCAACGGTCATTTGTCAGCCGGCTGGTATAGTGTCCTTGCCCGCTACGGATATTTTGACATCAAGGAACTGTCAAGCTTTCGTAGGCTGAATTCCCGCCTGCAGGGCCATCCGGCTACCTGTGAAGGATTACCGGGCATCAGAATGAGTTCAGGATCGCTGGGACAGGGTTTGTCGGTTGCCATCGGAGCTGCTTTAGCCAAAAAACTCAATGGTGATGATCACCTGGTTTTTTGCCTGATGGGCGATGGAGAACTCCAGGAGGGTCAGAACTGGGAGGCCTTTATGTATGCTTCAGCAAAGAGAGTCGATAATCTCGTGGCCGTGGTGGATTATAATAAGAAACAAATTGACGGTCCTATGCCTGAAGTGCTTGACCTGGGCGACCTGGCAGGAAAATTTAAAGCATTCGGCTGGATCGTCGTCGAAATGAATGGAAACGATATGGCCGAAGTAGTCAGTACCCTTCATCGTGCGAAAGACCGCACGGGCAAAGGAAAACCGGTCATCATCCTGATGCATTCGCACATGGGCTTTGGCGTTGATTTTATGATGGATAAGCATGAGTGGCATGGAGTTCCGCCAAACAATGAACAAATGCAGAAAGCCTTGGAGCAATTAAAAGAGACTGATGGAGACTACTGACAATAATTACGAGTTAGGAATTACGAATTACGAATTACAAATTAAATTTGTCACTCGTCATTGGCCATTGGTCATTTTATTGATATTTTTGCTTTCATTTTCCGGTGTTTTTGCCCAGGGAACGAATGAAAAGGAAAAGCCGAAACCAACGACCCGTATTCTATTCGTTTTTGATGCTTCCCAGAGCATGTACGGGAAATGGCAGAGCGATACCAAATTTAATATTGCAGTAAAACTGTTTTCAAGCTTGCTTGACAGTCTCAGAACCCAGCAAAACCTTGAATTGGCCCTCAGGGTTTATGGACATCAGAAACAATATCCTCCCCAGGATTGCAATGATACCCGGCTTGAAGTCCCTTTTGCCAGGGATAATATTTCACGGATCAAACATGTGCTGAAAACCATAAGTCCGAAAGGGACGACTCCCATTGCCTATTCTCTTTCCCAGGCTAAAAAGGATTTTACGCCTTGCGAGAATTGCCGGAATATTATCATCCTCATCACTGACGGACTGGAGGAATGCGGAGGAGATCCATGCGCTGTTTCACTAGAACTTCAGAAGCATGGAATTACCCTGAAACCATTTATCGTTGGCATCGGAAAGAATTTCAGGGATCAGTTTGAATGTGTAGGAACTTATTTCGATGCCTCCAACGAAAAAGAATTCAGGAATGCCCTTAAAGTGATCATTTCCCGTGCCCTGAATCCGACAACTGTCCAGGTGAACCTATTGGATATCTATGGTAAGCCCACAGAAACCAATGTTAACATGACGTTTTATGATAATTTTTCGGGTCTGGTTAAATACAATTTCATCCATTCATTCAATGCAAAAGGATTACCTGATACCCTTGACATCGATCCGCTGATCACTTATGATATTGTCGTCCATACCATTCCTCCAGTCTTTCTGGATTCGGTGAAACTGACTCCGGGTAAACATACCATTGTAGGGATTGATGCCCCTCAGGGTTATCTGACGTTCAAAGCCGGCGGGAACAGTACCCTGAAATATCTTCCGGTAATCATCCGGAAAAACGGAAGCGGAATTACCATTAACATCCAGCAGTTTGACCAGGTAGAGAAATACCTGACGGGAAAATACGATATAGAGATCCTTTGTTTACCCAGAATTGAGCAAAAGGCAGTGGAGATCCAGCAAAGCCAGACCACAACCGTTGAAATTCCGCTTCCGGGTATCGCTGTGATACAGAAATCAACCAATGGTTATGGCAGTATTTATCTGGAATCAAAAACCGGCCTGGTCTGGTTGTATAACCTGAGAGATACCCCGCAACAGCAGGAAACCCTATACCTGCAGCCTGGTTCCTACCGGGTCGTATTCCGGTCGAAGTATTCCAATAAAGCATCTTATACCATTGAAAAATCATTCAGGGTTGAACCAGGGCAAACCATTAACCTGAAACTTTATCCGAATTAAATCATGAAAGAATACCAGAATTTTGGCTCTAAAGATACCCGCTCAGGGTTCGGCGAAGCCTTGCTTGAACTTGGGAAGAAAAATTCTCAGGTCGTTGCTTTATGTGCAGATCTTACAGGTTCCATGAAAATGGATGCTTTTGCCAAAGCTTTCCCAGAAAGATTTTTTCAGGTTGGAATTGCTGAGGCCAACATGATGGGAATTGCAGCCGGGTTGACCATCGGAGGAAAAATACCATTCACGGGAACTTTTGCCAATTTCTCCACCGGCCGGGTGTATGATCAGATCCGCCAATCCATCGCCTATTCAGAAAAAAATGTAAAGATATGTGCCTCACATGCCGGGATTTCACTGGGAGAAGACGGAGCCACCCATCAGAATATGGAAGACCTGGGAATGATGAGAATGTTGCCCAAAATGACGGTGATTAATCCCTGTGATTTCAACCAGACTTATGCGGCAACGCTTGCTGTTGCCCGGCATCAGGGACCGGTTTATCTTCGGTTTGGTCGTCCCAAAGTACCAAATTTTACTGATCCTTCATCTGACTTTGTAATCGGGAAAGCCTTGCTGCTCAATGAAGGGAAGGATGTTTCCATTTTTGCCACCGGTCATCTTGTCTGGAAAGCCCTGGAGGCTTGTAAACTGCTGGAACAACAGGGAATCTCAGCGGAAATCATGAACATTCATACCCTCAAGCCCCTGGATGAGGAAGCCATTCTTTCATCGGTACGTAAAACAGGCTGTGTCGTGTCGGCAGAGGAACACATGAGAAACGGAGGATTGGGAGACAGCATTGCCCAGTTACTGGTAAGGATGCTCCCGTTACCTATGGAGATGGTCGCAATGAATGATCATTTCGGTGAAAGCGGAACGCCAGATGAACTGATGAAAAAATTTGGTCTGGAGACAGTTAACATCGTTAACTCAGTCATGAAAGTACTAAACCGGAAAAACCGGTAGAAACATTTATCCCTGTCGTTTTGTAAAATCATCCCTGGTAAGTAATACCGGAATTTCTTTGTCGATATACAAGGGAACAGTTTCAACAGTCACATTACTGGTATCCAGTCCCAAGGCCCTGACTTCCGTAATGCCAAATTGCTTGAAGATGGCATACATGTCCATCACGAATTGTTCCTTGGGCGGGAAATCAAAATCATAATTCTGAATGCGGTCGATGACGACAAACCGGAAATCGCTGAGTATATTATATTTCCGCAGAGAGGTGTAGTGACTAATAAGGTCAATTTCCTGGTTGTGGGCCATTTCATCCAGAACCTGCCTGAAAAAAAGATTTACCCTCGGTTGTACTTTGAACCCTATTTTGAAATCGACTTTAATGACAATTCCTTCGATCAGTTTTGTCACCTTGTATTCGAGCACATGTGGTTCATCAAGAATATCAACATGAAGGAGCCAGTATGTATCGGCTCGTTTAGGCTGCTTATTGAGTATGGAATAAATGATCTTTGATTCAATATCAGTGATTTTATTGGCCTTTGTTAAAAATACAAGATTGGTGGCATATTTCGGGATTGATGTGTCCTGGCTCAATTCCTTAAGAATGTCGAAGTATTTTTCGATCCTGATGAATTCAATGAAGCTGTTTTTAATTTTCCGGCCATGGAACCACACATACATGATCATGAATAAAAGTCCGCCCAGCATTATCGTAAACCAGCCTCCATGGAGGAATTTATTCAGGTTTGCCACCAGGAAGGAACCTTCAATGCTGAGATAAACCAGAAGAAAAACTATAACAATATATAACGGAACTTTTTTATAGTACAGATAAATACTTAAAAGAAGTGTTGTCATGAGCATCGTAATCGTAATGGAAAGTCCGTAAGCAGCTTCCATGTTTGAGGAACGCTGAAAAAATATCACGACAAACAAACAGGAAAAATACAGCATCCAGTTGATGCTGGAAATGTACATCTGCCCTTTGATGTTGGTCGGATAATTGATCTTGATCTTTGGCCAGAAGTTCAGGGATATGGCTTCACTGATAAGCGTATATGAGCCGCTGATCAAAGCCTGACTAGCGATAATGGCAGCAGCCGTGGAGACAATGATGCCGGTCATCAGAAACCAATGGGGCATGATGGCAAAGAAAGGATTGACCCATTCATTTATTGTATCGGTATTATTTAGTATCCAGGCACCCTGCCCCAGGTAGTTGAGAATCAGACAGATTTTAACATAGATCCAGGAAATTCTGATGTTTTTTATTCCGCAATGGCCAAGGTCGGAATACATGGCTTCGGCACCCGTAGTACAGAGAAAGACGGCCCCAAGCAGGATAAACCCATAGGGCGACTGGGTCAGAAAGCGGTAAGCGTAAACAGGATCAAGGGCTTTAATGATGGATGGATGATGAAGTATCTGGGAAAACCCAAGCACACCTAGCATCATAAACCAGAAGAACATGATGGGACCAAAGGATTCCCCAATTTTTTTTGTGCCAAATTTCTGAATAAAAAAGAGGGCTGAAATAATCACTACCACGATTGGAAGGATAGGTATTCGGGGATTTACAGCCAATAAACCTTCAACCGCTGAAACAATGGTGATGGAAGGAGTGATAACGCCATCAGCCAAAAGGGTACATCCACCTATGATAGCAAATATATATGCCCATTTAGCCCTTTTCCGGATCAGGGCAAACAGGGAAAAAATGCCTCCTTCCCCTTTATTGTCAGCACGCAGGGTGATGATGATATATTTCAGTGTTGTTTGTATGGTCAGTGTCCAGAAAATACAGGAAAGGCCACCCATGATATAATCTGAAGTGATAAAATCACCACCGGCAACGATCGCTTTCATGACATATAGAGGAGAAGTACCGATATCGCCAAAAACTATTCCAAGGGTGACGAGTACGCCCCCGGCGGTGAGTTTTTGTATATGACTTTTCCTTGGAGAATGGTTCATGGAGCTGTTTGTTTTTTTCGTTTTTCCAGTAACTGTTTCACCATGGCAAAGAGCATGGGCAACAGGGATATAAAGATAATACCAAGAATGACAATGGTAAAATTATTTTTTACTATGGGTATGTTCCCAAAGAAAAATCCGGCCAGGCTGAATGAGACGACCCAAAGGAAATTCCCGGCAAAGCTGAAGGAAATGAAACGGAAATAGCTCATGGTTCCAACACCTGCAACGAAAGGAGCAAAAGTACGGATGATGGGCATGAACCTGGCAATGATCAGGGTTTTACCCCCATGTTTTTCATAAAAAGCATGGGTTTTATCCAGGTATTCCCTTTTTATCAGGCGGTAATTCTTTTTATAAACCTTCTGACCAAGAAATTTTCCGAAAAAGAAATTGGTGTTGTCGCCTGTGAAAGCAGCGATTATCAGCAATGGGATCAGGAGGATGATGTTGAGCGGATGCCCGTCCAATGCTGCTACCATTCCCGCCGCGAATAATAGTGAATCACCTGGCAGAAAAGGGGTTACTACCAATCCTGTCTCCATAAAGATGATGACAAAAAGGATCAGGTAGGTCCAGGTTCTGTATTCGGTGACCCAGATCCTGAGATGGACATCTATGTGAAGGATAATATCAAGGAGATCCTTTAAAAGCTCAAGCATAGTAAAAAATTAATTGAGAATCATTCGTAAAATGAAAAACAGAATCCCAGAAAGGATAATAGTCACCGGCAGGGTGATCAGCCAGGCAATAAGAATGTTTTTTATGGTTCCCATACGCAGGTTTTGTTTGCCTGTTCCGGCTACCATGGTTCCAGCAATTCCCGAGGAAAGTACATGGGTAGTACTTACTGGTAAACCGAACATGGTGGAAACGCCAATGGTGCTTGCAGCCACAAGTTCAGCGCTGGCACCCTGGGCATAAGTCAGATGAGTCTTGCCGATTTTCTCACCAATAGTCACAACAATTCTTTTCCAACCTATCATGGTTCCTAACCCAAGTGAAATGGAAACAAGCAGAATCACCCATCGGGGAGAATATTCGGTATTAGCTTTGAATTTTTTCAGGTTACTTTTCAAAACGGCAATTTGAACTGGTTTAAGCGTTTTATGCGATTTTTCAGCCAGGTTTTTAAGGATGGGATCTGTCTTCTTTCCAACAACCAGGATAGATTTTCTTAAGTTAAAATGTTGGGCTTTGCCAAGATCGTCAAAGGATTTGATGCCCTTCAATTCTTTTTTAATAATATCCAGGTTAGAGATGACAGCAGTATAATTTTTTTTATCGACAGCGGATAAAAGGGTGGTATCAATTTTTTTTATTCCCCATTCAATGGTTTGTGTTTGTGAAAGAAGCTGTTCTGCTTTCTGGTTCCGGTCCACGGCGAAAAATACAGGAGCAAATCCGATAAGGATAAGCATGATCAAACCAACTCCTTTTTGTCCGTCATTCGATCCATGGGCATAACTGACACTGGTGCAAGTCAGAATGAGAATACTTCTGATCCATAACGGAGGGGCTTTCTTTGCCGGGGGTTCTTTAAAAATGATTTTATTTTTAACAATTTTCTTAAGGATGACCATTAATAAAAAGGCAAGACCGAAACCGAATAAAGGAGAAATGAGAAGGGAGAGTCCAACATCCAGGACCTTGGTCCAGTTCAATGCAACAGCATGACTGCCAGGTAGTATCATAAAGGCAATCCCAACCCCGAAAATTGAACCGATCAAAGTATGTGAACTGCTGCAAGGAATACCAATGTACCATGTCGCGAGATTCCAGACTATGGCTGTTACAATGAGGGCAAGGATCATCGCAATATTATGACGAAGGTTCTGATCAACGATAACTTCCATGGGAAGCAGATTTACAATTCCCATAGCCACTGCGATACCCCCGACATTCACTCCGATGAAATTCCAAAGCCCCGACCATACAACAGCGATTGTCGGTTTTAAAGAATGTGTATAAATTACAGTGGCAACTGCATTGGCCGTATCATGAAATCCATTGATAAATTCAAATGCACAGGCAGCAAGGAGGCAGCATATGAGCAGAAAAGTATATAAAGCATCGAGACCAAACATGTAATGAAATTTAAAGACTTAATTCGGCAATGGCAATGTAATCTGAAACTGGAAAATTAAGACATTTATCCCGACCGGCAAATGATTGTTAAAAATTATGTAAAAGTTTTACCGGTATCTTCATTTAATTTTTCGATCCGGCTGAAGGCATCCTTTAATATAAATGGGGTGATGATGGTGGTAAGCAAAGCCATCATCACCAGGATAGAGAACATGGAAACATCGATAAATCCTTTTTGGAGAGCAATGTTGGCAATGACAAGTTCCATGATGCCTCTGGCATTGAGTCCGAGTCCGATGGTGATCGCTTTGGCATTGTCGAAACCGGCCAGCCTGCCTCCGAAATAGCCTCCGAAAATTTTACTGATAAATGAGGCGATCAGAACAACAGTCAGCAATAAGAGATTGTTGAGGGAGGTGAGATTAAATGAAATGCCCATGGTGGCAAAGAAAATGGGTGCGAGGAATCCCATGGTAATCCCAGAAGTGGATCGCTTTACCTGTTCAAAATCACCTTTGGAAAACATGCTCCTTGGTAATAAAATGGCACCGAAAAAAGCTCCGACAACAAAATGTAATCCCAGCAATTCCGCCGTGCTCGAAAATACCAGCACAAACAGCATGACCAGTGCGAACATGGATTCCCTGCCACGGAGAAAATGCATGAACTTATTCATCTTGGGATTCACCACATTCACTCTCGATTTGGCCAGGCGGAACAAATAATAGGCCATAACAAGGATGCTGATAAATACCATGACCTTGATCCCGGTGAATGTGATGGAAAAGGTCAGGTCGCGAAGGTTTAGGGCAGTGTTGTTGAAGTCAAGGATGATACCCAGGATGAGCAGGGAAATAATATCATTGAAGATAGCGGCTGAAATGATCCGTTGCCCGATATCGGTATTCAGTTTCCCCAGGTCCATCAGAATCCTGATGCTGACAGGCAAAGCAGTTATGGCAATACATAAACCCAGGAAAATGGTGAAGGTATAGCTAAAGTGAAATCCAAGCCCGATCAGGAAACCACTGATGAATGGAATGATAAAACCGAGCAGTGCAATCCATAAATTTCTTCCCTGGATGGATTTCCGTATCTCTTCCACTTCGATTTCCATACCGGCTACTACGATAAGCATGAATACACCCAGTTCAGCAATCACTTTGAGGTCGCCCGGAACCGGGATAATATTGAAAAGGGATGGTCCCAGGATGACACCTGCCAGCACTTCTCCGATCATGGAGGGTTGTCCGAAACGTTCCAGCAATTCCCCGAGGAGTTTCGCTGTGAGTAATAAAATAAGTAAGCTGACAATAAAAGGAGGCGAAGTATGGAAGAGGTGAAACATGACCAGAGTGTTTCAGAAAGATGATTCAAAATTAATCCTTTTCCGAGAATAAGCACTAATTACAGAAAAGTTATCTTTGCAGCCATGGATTTGACCTCTCCTTTCCAGATCGGCCTGGTGCAAACTTCTGCCATTGAATTATTCGCTGTTTTTTTTGGCATGCTGAGTGTCTGGTCAATGAAAAAGGAGAGTACACTGGCATTTCCCTTTGGAATTTTAAATGTACTCATCTATGTGTATATTTTTTTTCAGTCAAAATTATATGCGAATGCCGGGATCAACGCTTTCTTCTTTTTGATGAGCGTGTATGGATGGTACAACTGGACGCGAAAAGTCGGGGGAAAGGGAACACTCAGAATTTCTCAATGTTCAAAAACGGAACTCGTGTTCAACAGTCTTGCAATTATCCTGTTCTTTTTTCTTATCCGTTGGCTTTTAATCCGCTACACCACAAGTCAGTTGCCTTCCTGGGATGCTATCACCACCGCTGTTTATATGATTGCCCAATGGCTGTTGAGCCGGAAAAAAATCGAAAACTGGGTTTTGTGGATCGCTGCCGACACAATCATGATTGTGCTTTGTGCGGTTGAACATCTTTATTTCACCAGTTTTCAATATCTTGTTTTTACTATCATTGCAGTCCTCGGGTTCTTCGAATGGCGAATAAAACTGATGAAATGATCCGGAAAATAGCCATCACCGGTCCGGAATCCACCGGGAAATCAGTCCTTTCCCAGCAACTTGCATTGCATTACCATACCGTTTGGGTGCCGGAATATGCCAGGGAATACCTGGAATTCATTGGCCGACCATATGTGGAGTCCGATATCCTGGAAATCGCCAAAGGACAGTTGATAAGGGAGAAATCTGCCCTGTCAGCGGCAGATTTCTTTCTCTTCTGTGATACTGAACCGATTGTAACCAAGATCTGGAGCGAAGTGAAATATCATCGCTGCAATTCCTGGATCAGCGAACATATAAAGGATAATCCCTATGATCTTTACCTGTTATGCAATATCGATCTTCCCTGGGAATATGATCCCCTGAGAGAACATCCCGGTCAGCGGCAATTTTTATTTGATTATTATACCCGGGAGCTTGAAAATACAGGACGACCATTCCAGGTTGTTTCCGGTTATGGAATCGAACGGCTGAACAATGCAATTCTGGCCATTGAACAATTATTTAAGTCAAATGATTAATTTTGGGCTTTACTTTTAAATCATCCTGTTTTGGATCATAAAATTCGGGTTCTTTTTCTTCCGCGCTGGTATCCGCACCGGCAGGATCCCATGCCGGGATTATTTATTCAGCGCCAGGCAGAAGCATTGACTCCATTTTGCGATGTTGCTGTACTTTATGTACATGCCGAAAATCATTGTCCGAATAAACTGGAAGTTGAATTTGCGGAAGAAAACAAGGTAAGGGTGATGCGCATCTATTATCAGATACCATCAGGGAGCTTCCCGTTGCTCAACAAGCTGGCCAATTTCTACCGGTATTACAAAACTCAGGCGAGAGCCTTGAAAAGCATTCAGGATTTTCATCCCGACCTGGTCCATGCCCATGTTCTTACGCGGATGGGATTTATCGCGATGAGGCTGAGCACCACAAGAAATATTCCTTATGTAATTTCAGAGCACTGGTCGAGGTATTTTTCCGAGAATGATAAATTCAATGGCTTTTTTAAGAAAATGCTTACCCGGAGAATTGTGAAAAATGCTGCTGCGATACTTGTTGTTTCTGAAAGACTGAAGCAGGCCATGCTGGATCATAGACTTAAAAATAAAAACTATCAGATCATTCCCAACATTATTGATCCCGGGTTGTTCCGTTTACAATTTCTCAAACATGATCATGAAAAGAAAACCATGATCCACATCTCTTGTTTTGAAGACAGGTCGAAAAATATTTCTGGTTTTCTCAGGGCAGTTCAGGCCTTGTCGTTGGAACGCCGTGATTTTCATTGTCTGATGGTAGGGGAGGGACCGGACCTGGCAGAGATGAAAGAATTGGCCAGTTTTTTAAGAATTATTGATACTTTTATTACCTTCACCGGACTGAAAACCGGTAATGAATTAGTGGATTTGATTAATCAGGCTGATTTCCTGGTTTTATCCAGCCATTATGAAACCTTTGGTACCGTCGTGATTGAAAGTTTATGTTGTGGTACGCCCGTGATGGCAACTCCGGTTGGGATTGTTGCTGAAGTGATTCATGAGGGTAATGGGATGATTGCACCCGGTCAGGGCGAAGATGATTTGAAACAGACCATGGTTAAAATGCTGGAGCATTGCAGGGTATATGACCGCCAGAAGATCCGGGATGATATAGCAGGAAAGTATACGGCAGAAAATATTGGCAAAGAGATACTGAAAATCTATCAAATGATTTTGAAACAGCAATAATTAAGAACTGACGGATGGATATTCAGTCACAACCGGAATCCACGCCCTTCCTGCGCTTTGGTGTTATGTGTTCAGGGATGTCATTCCAGCAATGGCAATCGGACGCCATCAGGGAACTTCTGTCCGATGGGCATCAACTGGTATTGCTGATTAATGATGGCAGGGAACCTGAGAAACACCGTTTCTTTAAACGGCTATGGAATCATTGTGGCCCCCGTTTACTTTTTCATTTCTGTCACTTGTATTTTTTTCATCCTTCATCAAGGCGCCTTGTCAAATTAAATACCGACCTCGCAGATGCTGATTCAATTACCTGTCAGGTCGGAATAAGAGCCAAAGCCGAATACTTTGAGCCAGGGGATGTTCAATATATCCGTTCAAAAAATCTTGATTTTATTCTCCGTTTTGGTTTTAATATTATTCGTGGAGAGATCTTATCTGTTGCCAGATTTGGTATCTGGTCATTTCACCACGATGATGAAACCCTTTACCGGGGAGGGCCGGCCGGATTCTGGGAAATTTATTTTAAGGACCCTGTCAATGGTTTGATGCTTCAGAAATTGACGGATAAACTGGATCATGGCATTATTTTAAAAAAGGGATTCCTGAAAACCATTCATCATTCCTACTCCGGTAACCTTGATCAATTGTTAAGTATTTCCTCGACCTGGCCTGCCGAAGTTGCCAGTGAGATTCTTCGTACTGGAAATGTTAAGCAGATTGAGGGCGGAGAACCAGGACCAATTTATAAAATTCCTGGTAATTGGAAGATGCTTCTCTTCCTTTTGCAGCTGTTCTGGAATAAAATAATGTTCTATTACCATGAATTATTTTCTGCTGAAATCTGGAATGTCGGCCTGATCATATCTCCGATGCAGGAAATTGCCCTGGGAGAAAAACAAATATTGCCCCGAGATATTACCTGGTTAAGGCAATTTGGGAGGGGAAAATACCTGGCAGATCCCTTCGGGTTCATCGAATACGGAATGCTGCACATACTGGTGGAAGATTACAGTTACCTGAAACAACAGGCGAGTATTTCAGAAGTTATCTGGGATTGTACGCGAAATAGTTTTTCTGTTCCTATAACAACAATTGAAGGACACAGGCATTTATCCTATCCTTTCATCGTTAAAGACAATAAAAATATATACTGTGTACCCGAATCATTCAGGGAGGGCAATGTAGGGCTTTATAAACGGAATTTCTCCGAGGAGGCATTTATTGAAGAGCGTATTCTGGTGGGTAACATCAATGCTGTTGATCCGACATTGTTTCAATATGGAGACCATTGGTGGCTCTTTTTTACTACCAGGCCGTATTCCGCTACGCATTTGTACATTTATTATGCCGATAATTTTTTCGGTGATTACAGGCCTCATGTCATGAATCCCGTGAAAATCGATATCCGCTCTTCACGTCCTGCCGGGACTCCTTTTATCAGAGACGGAGTGTTGTACCGGCCTTCACAGGATTGTTCCAGAACATATGGAGGAAGAGTAAATATCAATAAAGTGCTGAAGCTGACTCCCGATGAATTTGAAGAAGTTAGTGTCGGTGTGGTTGAACCAATCAAGGGTACTCCTTTCCCGAAAGCATTACATACCATTTCCGGGGTTGGGGAATTTACGCTAATCGACGGGAAATGCTATCGTTTTAATTACTATCACTTTCTGAACCAACTCAGAAGAAAATTATCTAGATCCCGGAAAACGGATGTTTAAAAATATCATTACTACTATTTTTACCCGCATTTTTACTGCTGCCCTTACGCTGATTATCGTTGTTATCAATGCACGACAATTGGGAGCCGGAAATCTTGGAACCATCAGCCTGATCATACTTGCAGTTACGATCATTCAGCTCGTCAATAATTTTGTTGCAGGGGGAGCACTTATATATATGACTCCCAGGGTCGGCGTTTTCCGGCTTATAATTCCGGCAGTGGTATGGACTTTTACTTCCACCCTGATCGTTTCATTCTTCCTCTTCGCATTGGGTTCATTTTCTCACAAACTGGAGATCATCCCTGAGGGTTATTTTTTTGAAGTACTCTCGCTTGCCCTTGTCATTTCCCTTGCATCGATGACTTTAAACTTCCTTCTCGGATTGGAAAAGGTCACAGCCTTTAACCTGATCAGCATCCTTCATATTATTCTAGCCCTTGCATGCCTGTGCAGTTTCATCTTTTTATTTCACAACCATTCAGTGATGGCCTATTACTGGGCGCTGTTCATTTCCCATTCTCTGGCATTTATCATCGGTCTATCATATATCCTTCCTTCGGTGGAAATTGTTCCTCTTGGCGGGATGAAACAATTGCTGAAGGAGATATTCCGATTTGGTTCTTATATTCAGGTGGCCAATCTTTTTCAACAGCTGAACTATCGCTTAAGCTATTATATTATAGATTTTTTTTCTGGGAGACTGGCTTTGGGTGTGTTCTCTGTTGGTGTTCAGGTTTCAGAAGGGGTATGGCTGATCCCCAGAAGTATTGGGATGGTTCAATATGCCCGTATTTCAAACCAGATGGATCCCCTTTATGCGAACAGGCTTACCCTTACCCTGGCTAAAATTACCTGGGTGGTTACTTCCCTGGCCATGATTGTGCTATTGTTGATCCCGGGATTCTTTTTCCAGTTCGTTTTCGGATCAGAATTCAGCCAGATCAGGCCGGTTATCGTTTCACTTGGAGTGGGAATAATCACCCTCAGCGTTTCTATGGTTTTCAGTCAGTTTTTTTCTGGAATTAACCGTCCTTACCACAATACTCTTTCCTCTGCCATCGGGCTGATTTTTACGCTGGGCGCAGGTTTGTTGCTGATCCCGCACTGGGGAATTGTCGGTGCCGGTATTGCAGCCAGCATCTCATATACGGCAGCAACGGCCTACCAGTTCATTGTGTTTTCAAGATTATCTCAGCTGAAAATTAAAGATTTCATGATCAGAAAAAATGAGGTAAAGCTACTGATCAGTGAACTGAAGAAAATCACTCGCCCTTAAAAACCGGCTTTCGTTTTTCATAGAATGCCTCAATGCCTTCCAGGTAATCCTTACTGGTCCCGGCAATTCTGCGTAACATATCGATGTGTTCAAAAGTCTGAGGAGTCATGGGCATGGCATTTCCCAGGATATTCAGCTGCTCTTTGATGACCTGAATGCTCAAGGGGGAATTGGCGATGATTTTCCTGGCCAGACTGGTTGTGAACTCCTCCAGCTCTTCGGCGTTAACAATATGATTAATAATGCCAAGACTATGCGCTTTTTCAGCAGAAATAGGGTCGGCAGTAAAGAACATTTCTTTTACAATATGTGAACCGATAATGTCGAGAAACTGCAGGATCCCGGAGGTATTATAGGGGACCCCGATTTTCGCTGGTGTAATGGCCAGGCAGGTATCTTTGGTGCCAATGACTATATCGCAGACAAATACAATATTGCATGCTCCGCCCCAGATACTTCCTTCCGCCATGCCGATTACCGGGGCAGGGAATCCCTGGATGGACCGTATTACCTTTTGAAGGGGATTGTCATAGGCCAATGGATCACTTCCATCGCGGGGTAATTCATCAATATTAAATCCCGATGACCACACCCTGGCTCCTTTATTGGCTCTGAGAATAACCACCCGGGCCTTCTGTTCTTTCAGGGTTTTCAGTCCCTGGATCAATGAAAGGAGCAAATCATAGCTCAAAGCATTTCGTTTGGCATCATGGTTTAAAGTAATCCAACCAATGCCATCTTTTAATTCCGTTATAACGAGTCCCATAATCAATAATTATAATGAATATTTCCATTTACAAAGTAAAGGAATCTTTCTGTTGTGAATAAATAAACTTATAACTTTTAGCTAAATTGATTAAGTCTGACAAGGGTTACTATTATCTTTGCCGGCCAAATAGAGAGGTTTAAATGCAGATGGAAGAAAACACCTATAACGAAGATAGTATACGATCCCTTGAATGGAAAGAACATATCCGGCTGCGTCCTGGTATGTATATTGGTAAATTAGGCGATGGTTCCTCACCCGATGATGGTATCTATGTGCTCATCAAGGAAATTGTTGATAATTCTATCGATGAATTTGTGATGGGGTATGGAAAAACGATTGAAATCACCATCAAGGACCAGCAGGTATGCGTACGCGACTATGGTCGTGGAATTCCCTTGGGTAAGGTTGAGGAATGTGTTTCAAAGATAAATACCGGGGCGAAATATGATTCCAAGGTGTTTAAAAAGGCAGTGGGCCTGAACGGAGTTGGGGCCAAAGCGGTCAACGGCCTTTCTGCCTATTTTAAAATCCAGGCAATCCGTGAAGGGAAAACAAAGATCGTGGAATTCCGCCGGGGAGAAAAAGTGAGTGATGAACCTGAAAAGGACAGCGATCTGAGGCAGGGGTCCATAGTAACTTTCGTTCCCGATGAGGAAGTTTTTGGCAAATTTCATTATATCCCTGAATATGTCCAGAAAATGCTCTGGAACAATGCTTTCCTTAACAACGGGCTATCGATCATTTTTAACGGGGAACGATTTCATGCCCAGAATGGCCTGATGGATCTCCTGATAAGTTATATTGATACTCCGGTGCTCTATCCCATCATCCATATCCATGACGGGGATTTTGAGTTTGCTTTTACTCACTGTGAAATATACGGCGAAGAATACTATTCTTTCGTTAACGGACAACATACAACACAGGGAGGAACCCATCAGGCTGCTTTCAGGGAAGCACTGGTAAAGACTATCCGTGAATTCTACAAGAAAGATTTCGACACCAACGATATCAAGGCTTCTCTGGTTGCCGCCCTGAGTCTGAAAGTCCAGGATCCTGTATTTGAATCTCAGACCAAGACCAAACTGGGATCACTGCATACCGAGCCGGATGGTCCTACGATAAGAAATTACATCATGGATATTGTCAAGAAGCATCTTGACAACTATCTTCATATGAATTCCGATACTGCCGAAGCACTGTTAAGAAAGATCATGCAGTCGGAAAAAGAAAGGAAGGAATGGGCAAATATCAAAAAAATTGCCAAGGAAAGTGTTAAAAAAGTCAGCCTTCATAATAAAAAATTAAGAGATTGCCGCATCCATTATAATAATCATGATGATCGTAAATATGAATCCACCATTTTTATCACGGAGGGCGATTCGGCCAGCGGTTCCATCACCAAGGCAAGGGATGTCAATACCCAGGCTGTCTTCAGCCTCAAGGGGAAGCCGCTGAATTGTTTCGGGCTTAGCAAACGGGTAGTCTATGAAAATGAGGAATTTAATTTGCTCCAGGCTGCGCTCAATATAGAGGAAGGGCTGGAAAACCTGCGTTATAATTATGTTGTAGTTGCAACTGATGCCGATGTGGATGGCATGCATATCCGTTTATTGTTACTGACTTTCTTCCTTCAATTCTATCCCGACCTGGTACGCAATGGACACTTGTATATCCTTCAAACTCCCTTATTCAGGGTTCGTAACAAACAAAAGACGATCTATTGTTATTCTCCGGAGGAAAAACTCACTGCCATGGCTAAACTTGGCGTTAATCCTGAGATTACCCGATTCAAAGGTCTGGGTGAGATATCACCGGATGAGTTTGTGAATTTTATCGGGAGCAGTATGCGGCTTGATCCGGTTATTCTTACCAAAGACTCTTCCTTACAGGAAGTGCTGTCATTCTACATGGGAAAGAACACCCCGGAACGTCAGAATTTTATTATTGATAACCTGAAAGTAGAAGCTGATATCCTGGAAACGGTTGATGAAGTTTAATCTTCGTTTTTTCTTTTGAGGGGCCAGATATGCGATGAAAACCTGAGGTTCGTCTCCCGGCGGTGGATCAGGTCCTGTAATTCAAAAAGCATGTCTTTGTTCACCATGATAGCCATTGGAATGACCCACTTTTTGGTCTCTGCAATATAATTCCTGATAAATTCCTTGTCAAAAATATCAGGATGAAGATCGGTGAGGTTGCTGATCCTGTCAGCACACTTCAAGGTCTTGGCTTTTTCTGATCCATGTTCAAGAATCCTTTTCAGGAAATCATCTTTGCTTTCAGTTTTTCTCCGGCTTACTTCAAGGACAAGTTCCAGCACAAGGGAGCCATCGGCATCGATAGCCCGGATTTCATCATAGGAAGTACATTTGACATCTTCAATTAAGTCGTGGATCACCGATGCTTTCAATAAAACGGGATCAATATAATGATAATCGATCAGGATGGCATAGGTACTGAGCGCATGACGGAACTGGTTGCCTCCAACATACCTTTTAATTCCCCTGAGGGCCGTAGCTTTTTGAACATATGGGGCAATAACCATATTGACCAGTAAATCCTTTTCAAAATTTTCCATAAAGTGATTGAAATGCTTCCCCCAGATTATTTATAATATCACTGGCAATTAATGCTTCATTGCCGTTTGATGCAAACGCATAATCGCCTGCCAGACCATGCAAATATACGCCAAGTAAACAAGTTTCCAGCGAAGAATAACCCTGAGCCTGAAGTCCGGCCAGAATTCCGGTTAAAACATCCCCGCTGCCTCCGGTGGCCATCCCCGGATTTCCGGTCGAATTAAAAAAACACAGCCCATCAGGAGTAGTAATTGCAGTATGAGCTCCCTTGAGAATAACATAAGCTTGATATCTGAAGGAAAATTCCCGTTGCATACTGTTCCGTTCAAAATCATTGTTACTCTTTCCGGCCAGTCGTTCAAATTCCTTCATATGTGGTGTGAAGATACAGCCTTCTGGCAGAAATGAAAGCCAGGTTTTATTCTCTGCCAGTATATTGACAGCATCAGCATCGAAAATAACAGGAACCCGCGTATTCTGGATCAGCAATTTAATAGCATTTGCAGTTCTCCGGATTTGTCCAAGACCTGGTCCGAGGGCAATTGATCCGTAGGCCCGTAAATCAGGAACCTCCGAAAAAATCTTTTCATCCGGGTCAATGCTCAGCATGGCTTCCGGGACAGCAGTCTGCAGAATGGATACTCCGCAGGCGGGAACCCTCACGGTAACCAACCCCGGGCCTGAACGCAGACAAGCTGTTGCGGCAAGTACAGCCGCACCCATTTTACCCTGAGAACCACAAATCAGCATGGCATGGCCAAAGTTACCTTTATGGGCAAATTTATTCCGTTTATGTAATATTCCTTGAACAACCGTGGAATCAATATAAAAATTCCTGGTCTCTGTTTTTTCAATAAATTCAGGCATTAAGCCGATGTCCTGAAGCTGCCATTCCCCGATAAACGGATCATTTTCAGGAAATAAAAAACCAAGTTTTAGAGGGGAAAAAGTGAGGGTATAATCCGCTTTAATAATCGGGGAATGCTTGTCACGATTGCTTATATCACAAAAAAGGCCGGAGGGAACATCGATAGAAATAACCATGGCTCTCTGCTTATTGATATGATCTATCAGTCTGGCCAGGAATCCTTCGACAGGCCGTGTAAGCCCGCTCCCAAGCATGGCGTCGATGACAATATCAGTATTTTGAATAGCAGGTAATATTTCATTTTCAGGCAGGTTTGTTATTATAGACTCCGGGAGTTGCAGCCAAAGATCAGCATTTATCTGACAGTCGGCGGATAACTGACGGACATTGCCAGCCATGAATACGGTAACTGAAAAGCCTTTGATTTTCAGCATTCTGGCAATGGCAAACCCATCCCCTCCATTGTTGCCATTTCCACAAAATACCAGGACTTGACCCTTTCGCGGAAGATGTGAAATGAGCCAGGAAAAGCAGGCTGATGCAGCTCTTTCCATCAGATCTATACTGGCAATCGGTTCCTGCTGTATGGTAAAGGCATCCGCTTCCCGGACTTTATCAATGGTCAGAATTTTCATTGGTTCATCATCCCCCAGAATGGCAGGGAGGCCAGAATCCCCAGGATTAACAGGATCACAAAAAGGAAGATAATGACAGAAATGGAAAGCCCGATGATCGCACAGATACGACCTGTTTTGACATTGTTCAGCGAACTCAGGGTAAAGGCGGAAGGATTGGCATGGTAAACAGATAATTCCCTTTTTGCCTTGATTAGCGAAATCAGTCCGAGAACGATACCGGCAAAAGAAACAAGGTGCCACCAGCAAAGAAGAATCGATAAAATTCCAAGGACCAGGATGGTTGTGGAATTTGGCAAATTCCTGGGGGCAGCCTTATAAAACGGGTCTTGTTGGTTTACCTGAACCCTGGGTTCTTCTTGAGCTTCCATGCTGGAATGATTTTATACCAACCAAAAAGTAAAGGTAAGAAAAAAATTAAAAATAAAAAGGGTGAAATTTAAATTGACCAAGTGTATTGTACTCAATGGTCGGCGCAGGTATTTTTATAAATCCGAGGATCAGAAAAACTCCTTTCAGGACTTTTGACCGTGTAGGTATCCGGGTCAGGTCAACATCCACCGAAAGCATGAATTTACGGTAACGGTCAAAATGAGGAATCTGCTGACCACTGTTTGGGCCTGTATTTCCGTTTGCCCCGGTCATCCCCTCAGCCCCGTAACCCACGGCAATATTCAGCCAGCGGGGAAATCTGCTTGATTTCGGAAGAAATGCGTGAATATTGCCGGAAAGCCAGAAGGTCATCCCATTATAATCCTTAAGCAGGTACTGGATGAGGTTGCGCCCAAGCAGATCCGGACGGTATTGAGGATAATCGGTCGGATGATAGGAATATTTCAGGTTGAACCGCTGTTCATCCCAGAGTAGCTGCTGGCTGATGAATATAGCACATCCCAGGGTATTGGCTGTGAGATCACCAGCGGAAAATCCCCATTCGGCAGAGAAAGCATCGAGCAATTCAATATTCAGCATATACCCGAATGCCAGTGCTCCGCCCAGCCATGTTGATGTTTTCCGATCAAGCCCCGCCCATCGATAGGAGGCATGACCAATCCGGCTGATATAATAGGCCGTTGTCGCATGGGCGAATTTATCCATCTGCATCCATTCGTCATTGTCGTCGAAAAAGTGAAAGGAGGATTGAGCGTAATCTTTATACCAGGCGAAATATAATCCTCCGAAAGAAGCCAGCGAAATTAAGCCCTGGGCAGTTAAAACACCGATCAGCCGGCCTTTTTTTATTTCATTTTTTTGAACGATGGAAGAATCCTGATGCTGGGCGTTCAGGATCAATGGCTGAAATATTAAAATGGAAATAAACGTAAATAAACATTTCTTCCACATCTGCTTTTTTCTACTTTATTTTCATTTTATTCAGGGCTTCCTGGTATCGTTTGGCATTCCGGTTATGCTCCGACAGGGTGACAACAAAATTATGATATCCCGAAAAATCTTCCCTGGCACAAAAGTATAGGTAAGTATGCTTTTGATAGTTAAGCACGGCATCCACCGAAGCAACAGAAGGCAGACAGATGGGCCCGGGAGGCAGTCCGGCAATTTTATAGGTATTATAAGGGGAGTCTATTTGTAAATGCTCATTCAATACCCTTTTGATGGTGTAATCATTCCATGCAAAAATAATGGTCGGATCAGCCTGCAAAGGAATATGCTTTCGCAAGCGATTGATATATACCCCCGCCATGATCTGCTTTTCATCATTTTTTGCAGTTTCTTTTTCAATAATGGATGCCAGGGTAACTACCTCCGGAATGCTGAATCCCAGACTGTCACATTTCCTCCGACGCTCGCCCTGCCAGAATTTCTGATATTCCCGGTACATCCTTTTGAAAAATTGTGCCGGAGATGTATTCCAGAAGAAGTTGTACGTGTCGGGAATGAACAGGACCATGGCCGTTTGACGATTCAAACCGAAACGGGCCAGAAATGAGGAGTCGTTGAATAAACGCATGAGTTTTGAGGAATCAGCTTCAAGCAAATGGCCGGCTTTCCCTGCAATTTCCTGTGGGTTCCTGGCATTGGTGATGATGATTTTTACCGGCTCCTGACGTCCCGAACGCAGCATCTGAAGTAACTCACGGTTACTCATTCCTTCTCTGATCTTATATTTTCCTGCTTTGATATGACCGGCATAATTCATTCGGCGAGCTGACCAATCGAAAGTCCGTATGTTGGAAATATATCCATGGCCGATAAGTATTTTCCTGACATCGCCGTAAGAGGAATTGCTCGGAATAAAAAGGTAACTATAGGGTTTTCCATTCAGTTTTACATTCGGTCGGGTCAGAAAAATATAAAACCTGAATATCGAAAAAAGGATGATGAGCACTACAGTCACTGTCAGGATCCAGGGCATTAAATCGCCCAGGAGATGCCGCTTGACATGCTTTGTTTTATGAGTAATAAACCTACTCATATTTTAACAATAGCTGGTACATCCATTCATCTGAAAAGCCATTTTGGGCTTTAATCCATTCTTTTTTTATTCCGCATCTTATAAATCCGGCATTTTCAAATAAACGGATGCTTCCCTCATTATTTGCCTGGATATTACAAAATACCTGATGCAAATGGAGTGTTGTTTTAACATAAGCAAGAAAAATATTCAGGGCTTCTGTGGCATATCCGAGTTGACGGTAATCTTCCCGGATCAGGATTCCGATTCCTGCCCGGAGATGAAAAGGATCAAAGTCGAACAAATCGATACTGCCGATACTTGTTTTTTGGACGGTTGGTCCGGCAAGGTCAATCATTAGCCGCATCTGCCTGGTCGCGTAAATATCCTGTTTGGAATTCGCTACAAATTCTTCGATCTGGAAACGGGAAAAAGGAGCGAGGGTATAGCTTACTTTCCAGATGGAAGTATCATTTTCCCAGGAATATAATATCTCAATATCCGAGGGTTCCATGGCACGAAGCCGAATATACCTTCCTGCTAAAAAATTACTGGCCATTTTTCACTTTTCACTTTTCACTTTTCACTTATCCTTGATCACTATTTCTCCGGAAAAAACCATTTTGGCTGGACCTTCAAGCCAGATATCCCGGAAAGTAGTTCCTGATTGAATAAAACTGATTGTCAACTCTCCGCCCCGGGTTTTTACGCGGAAAAAGCCGGCATTACCGGGTTGCATGACAGCGGTTGCAAGGGCTGAAGCAGTTGCTCCGGTGCCACAGGAAAGGGTCTCGTTTTCCACGCCACGTTCATAGGATCTTACTTCCAAATGGTCGGGATGTATTTTAACAAAGTTGACATTCGTTCCACCGGGTGCAAACCGTTCTTCATAGCGCAGAATTCTTCCTTCAGCAAATACGTCAACATCAGCTATATTCTCAACAAATTTAATGAAATGTGGGGAGCCGGTATCAAGGAACAAACCATCATCGAAGGTGGTATTTATTCTGCTGTCGGTCATTTTTAATTGAACCATGCTCAGCCGTTCTTGATGGTTCAGAATAATGGCTTCATGAGGCCCATCGATGGCATGGAACCTTGCCCTGTGAGTGATCAAGCCAAGTCTTGCTGCTTCCGCCGTGATGCAGCGACCGCCATTACCACACATGGTGCTTTCCCTTCCATCGGAATTGTAGTATTTCATCGAGAAATCATAACCGGGACTGGAGGAAAGCAGCATTAATCCATCGGCCCCGATCCCATAATGCCGGTCACAAAGTTTTGCAACCACATCCGTTTCCGGTTCCCAGTCCTTTCTCCGATGATCAATAATAATAAAGTCATTGCCAGTGCCATGATATTTCGTAAATGAAATAATCATACTCTTTTCATTTGCTGCAAAGCTACAGAAAAAGCAATTAAATTCTTACTTTTGATGCCGATGAAGGCATTCGTATCCCTGATATTTCTGATTAATCTGACATTAATCCATTGCATTTCCGCTTATTCGCAGCAAAACACCGATAGTGTTGGCAAACCAGTGGATTGCTTTCAGCAGGACATTTTCGATGTGGTTTTTCCCAGTAAAAATTTACCTAAGCCGGTATATGACCGTAAACTCAGGATACTGGCTATTCCGACAATCAGTTATGCCCCAACTACAGGATGGCAGTTTGGTGCCGGAGCCAGCATTTCCTGGAATTGGGGAAAAAAACCAGCCACCCGGCTTTCGGCAGGCATGATACAGGCGGTATATACGACAGAGCGTCAGTTTATAGCCCAGATCAAGAACAATGTTTATACAGACCTGAATAAATGGTATGTGCAGACTGACTGGCGACTGTACCTTTTTCGTATGGATACCTGGGGGCTTGGAACCGGAGCAACTGGGGAGGCCTATCCGATGATTTTTAACTGGATCAAATTTCATAATGTCATCTCCCGGAAAATTACCGGAAATTTTTATCTGGGTATCGGATACCACCTCGATTACTATTACAATACCAGGGATATTGGTTCGGAAACTGACAGTGTGAATAATCTGTCAACACCTTATTCCCAATACTGTCAGACGCATGGATTCAATCTCGCTCATAACCTGGCTTCAGGTCTTAGCGCCAATTTCGTATTCGACAGCCGCGACAACATTATTAATCCTTACCAAGGGTATTATGTCAATATTAATTACCGGTATAATTTCCGGTGTTTGGGCAGTGACCATGACGGGTCACAACTATGGACGGAATTTCGCACCTACGTCGGGCTTTCGAAAAAAAATCCCCGGCACCTGATCGCATTCTGGGCATACGGCAGTTTCCAGGTGAGTGGTCAGCTTCCTTACCTTGATCTGATGGCTTCCGGATTCGACCAGATGAATTCTTCAGGCAGAGGATATAAACAAGGCCGGTGGAGGGGACAGGATTATGTTTATGCAGAAGCGGAGTACCGCTTCCCGATATCGCCATGCTCAGGAATTGTCGGAGGCGTCTTGTTTGCCAATATTACTACCGCCTCCGATCGTGATCATCGTGTTCCCTTATTTACATACGTCAGACCGGGCGTTGGTTTTGGAATAAGGATCATGGTAGGCAAGCATGACAGGACAAATATCCTGATTGATTTTGCTCTTGGACAGAAATCCTATGGGTTCTACCTGCAGGCACAGGAGATATTTTAAACGGGAATTTTCCGTACTCTGTCGATAAATCATATACAGGATATCATATCTGAACTATTTTTGCTGCATTATAAAATTTCGTATTTTTAATCCCTATACCATGGATCCAGATAACAACAAATATTCAAACAGCAGACAGATGCGTAAATATGTGCTGGCTGTCATCGTTATTTTCGCAGGCTTTTTACTGCTCCTCTCTAATTCTGGTTTTTTACCATTCCCCCTGGAACATGTCTTTTTCTCCTGGCCGATGCTCCTGATCTGCATCGGTATCATCAGTTTGTTCGGCAGTGAAAGCCGTATGCCGGGATATATCCTGCTGATCATTGGTGGGTTCTTTCTGTTACCGAGAATTTTCCTGGTTACTTTTAACATGACCCATGTGTTCTGGCCGCTGGTGTTGATTGCCATTGGTGTTTTATTACTTACCAAACGCTCCTCCCGCCGTCCCTGGCGCCATATGGTTTCTTCCGAGAAACCGATCGAAGAAGGTTATATCCGTGAGGATAATATCTTCAGTCATTCCAAGCACAGGATCATACATCAGACTTTTCATGGAGGATATGTTAATTGTGTTTTCGGCGGCGCTGAGATCGACCTGACCCAGGCTTCTTTAGCCGAAGGTGTGAATGAGCTGGAAGTGAATACTATTTTCGGTGGAGTCAATATGATCGTTCCATCCGACTGGAAAGTACAATTAAAGATTACTTCGGTTTTTGGCGGGTTCAGCGATAAACGAGTGAATATCAAGGAAAATCTGGATCCATCCCGCAAGCTGATTATTAAAGGCAGCACAATTTTTGGTGGAGGGGAATTAAAAAGTTATTAGGTAAACCAGGCGTACGAATGGACCATCCGGTTTTTAAAAATCTTCGTTCAATTTCCATTTATTTCGGATTGTGGGTCCTCATCGGGGGGATCCACTTTTCCATTTTCTTTTTCTTCTATCGTTTTCCGCTCAACATTTCACTCGCTGACAGTTTCGTTTATAATTTTCTCTTCAGCATCATCGGGATTGCTATGTGGTATATTGTACGATATACCAGCCCTGATAAAAGGAACCTGTGGAATGTGGTGTTGAATCATCTTGCCTTCCTTGCACTTTCACTGGTAATATGGACCGGTCTGGGCTATGCGATTTTAAGCAATTTATTCAGTGAAAGCAAAGTGTACAAGGATCTTCTCATTATTTCAATACCCAATAAGATCATTAGCGGTTCAATTTTTTATGTGGTTCTGGCTTTGATCTATTATCTCTACGTGTATTATATCAACCTGCAGGAAAGGATCAAAGTAGAGAGCCGTCTCCGTGAGGTATTGAAGGAAACCGAATTGAATATGCTGAAATCACAGATCAATCCACATTTCCTTTTTAACAGCCTCAATTCGGTCAGCTCATTGACCATTACCAATCCTGAAAAGGCTCGTGAAATGGTTATTATGCTTTCCGATTTTCTCCGTTATTCTGTTTCCACAAACAATACGAGTTTTACGACCCTGGAAAAAGAGATGGCCAACATCCAGCGTTACCTTGAAATAGAGAAAGTCCGGTTCGGTGATAAACTGGTATTTGCTTTTAAACTCGAAGGAACATGCAAGGATCATGAAATTCCTGTGATGCTGCTTCAGCCTTTGTTCGAGAATGCAATCAAACATGGCGTTTATGAAAGTACTGAAAAAGTGGAAATTGAGATGGATTGCGAGTATCAAGCAGGTTTCCTGGAAATCCGTATTGTCAATGACTTTGACCCTAATGCTCATGGCAGAAAGGGTTCAGGCCTGGGTTTGAAAAATATCAGGGAACGACTACGTTTGCTTTATCATGATAGTAATCTGCTTAGAACTGCTATCCTGAATAACCGGTTTGAGGTGAAACTGAGTATCCCGGTAAATAATAGTAATCAATCATAAATCATTCAGTTATGGCCTATAAAGTGCTCATTATCGATGATGAACAACCTGCCAGAGATGTCATCAGACATTATTTGAAAGAACATCCCGAACTTGAATTACGGGGTGAATTTTCAGACGGGTTCTCAGGGCTTAAAGCAATTCAGGAGTTAAAACCCGACCTGGTCTTTCTCGATGTACAGATGCCAAAACTGACTGGATTGGAATTACTTGACTTATTGGAAAATCCACCGGTAATTATTTTCAGTACTGCCTACGATCAGTATGCCATTAAAGCGTTTGAAATGAATGCGGTAGATTATATCATGAAACCTTATTCAAAAGAACGTTTTTCGCAGGCTGTCAGTAAGGCCGTCAACCAGTTGCAGGGCGGAAATAAACAGGCATCAGCCATGCTGAACCTGGTGAAGACGCTGGATGATGCCACAGAGATGCTTCAGCGGATTGCAGTGAAATCGCGCCATAAAGTCAATGTTGTTCCGGTTGAAGACATCATTTACCTCGAAGCAGAAGGGGATTATGTGATGATTCATACTGCTGATGCCAGGCATCTGAAGGAGAAGACGATGAAATATTTCGAAACCCACCTTGATCCGGGGCAGTTTATCAGGATTCACCGCTCATTTATTGTGAATGCAAAATTCATCGATCGCATTGAATATTACGATAAAGAAAATTATGCAGTACTGATGAAAAACGGAGCCAAACTCAGGGCCAGCACGACAGGATATAAGCTCTTAAAGCAGATGCTGAATATGTAATCCGCTTATCCCTCTTTTTTTCTGTATTCTTCCGGAATAGCGATAGTATTTCCGTCACGCATGGCTTTATAATGCGGCGACATGATTTCCATTCCTGCCTCATTAAACCTATCCTGAATGTTCTGGTGCAGCCTGGAATAGATTTCCGCAATTCTTGCGGGCTCTTTGGTATAGGCATTGATCTGGTAAGAAATATAAAAATCATCCAGGCTTGTTTGCAGCACAAAAGGTAATGGGTCGGCCAGCAAACCTTCAGTGGACAAGGCCGCATTGATCAGTAACTGATGGATAGTCCGCCAGGGAGCATCATATCCAATGGTCACCGTGGTATGCAGGATCAGCCCGATGCCACTGGTATGACTGCTGTAATTCATTACTTCACTTCCAATAATTTTACTGTTTGGAATGGTCACTTCTTCGTTTTTTATGGTTTTCACTTTCGTAACCATCATGCTTTTCTCAACTACTTCTCCGGTTATTTCTCCAATTTTCACCCGGTCGCCGATTTTATAGGCGCGGGTGAAAGTCAGGGTGAATCCAGCCATCAGGTTCGATAGAACACTGGCTGAAGTAAGTGAAAAAAGCACACCGACAAATACCGAGATCCCCTGGAAGATTTTTGAATCCGAACCCGGAAGGTAAGGCCAGATCACAATAATCGTGAATATCCAGACGATGACGCGGATGATGTTATAGGTAGGGAGTGCCCATTCAGGATAAAACCCGGGTATATTCAATGCCTCACGTTCAACTTCATGTTTTAAATAGCGGAATAAACGGTTGATGCTGATGGTAATGAAAAGAATCACACAAACGCTTAGAAAATTAGGCAGGTACGCCCATAAAGCATGGAGAAAATTCCGGACAGGCTGGATAATAAAATCAATGATCTGCAGGGTATAGAATTTTGTCCAGGGCAGAAGGTAAAACATGAATACCAGGGCAATCACAACCAGCAGTATGTTGAATAATAATCGGAACACCTTGAGGATAAAGTGTAAAATTTTGATTTGTCGGTCTTTATTGATAAACTCGTAGTTATTGAAATTGAAGATCTGATGTGGTGAGTCTTTCCAGCTGTCGATTTTTTTGCGGGCAAAATTGAACAGTTTGTTCAGCAATAGAAGGATAGAAATGAAAAGGATGAGGATGATGACAGAAAATATTAAACTTTTTATAATAGATCCGTTTTCATGGTATTTTTTAACCTCTTGCAGGGCTTCCCTTATTTTTTCTAATCTGAACCTGGCGATATCCACTCTTGATTTTTGTTCGGAAATGGAATCCAGGATGGAGATTGTCGTTACCACCTCACTACTGTAAACGATATTGACCTGGTTGTTGATAGTACTAATTCTTAATGAATCAAAATCGAATAGAGGATCCTCAGCGAAGGTGAGAAGTTTTTGCTCCAGGGAACTGGCCCTGTCGGATGCGGAGAAGGGACCAAATGAATTGTAAAAGGAAAAAATTTTCTTTCCCAACAGTTTTACGGCTATCCCTGTCCGCGTATTTTTCGCTGAATCAGCCCCGGCTTGGATAGAATCTCTGCCTGTTGCTGCCAGAGCTGTACTCCTGAAAGAAACAATAAAGATAAAAATCAGGAGAATGTTGAAGTGATGGTATGACTTGAACATGATTTATTCCCATTAGGCTTTTGGAATACTGAATGTAAATGTGCTTCCGTGACCGGAAGAACTGACGACCCGGATATGCCCTCCGTTTTTTTCGATAAAATCTTTACAAAGTACCAATCCAAGTCCTGAACCCTGCTCTCCTTCGGTGCCTTTGGATGTATAGAGGTAATCCATGATAAAAATTTTCCGGAGTTCATCTTCCGACATGCCAACCCCGAAATCCTGGATGGAGATGGAATAAAAAGTATCCCGGGGTTCAACAGAAATGAATATTTTTCCATTGCGATGGGAAAATTTTATGGCATTCGACAGCAGGTTACGTAAAGCTGTATCAATCATATGGTGGTCCACCATGATGCTAGCATCCGTAAAGGGAATCAGTTCCAGCCTGATCTCTTTGGCTTGCAGCATATAGTCAATTTGCTGAATACTTCTGTTGAGCAGTTCAGCAAGGGAAGATGGTTCAGGCATGAATTCAATGCGATTGGTCTGGAAGCGCGACCATTCCAGTAAGTTCAGCAGGATATCGTATCCCTGCTGGGCCGCTTTATGAATATGTCCGCTGATTTTAAAGATTTCTTCAGCATCCATTTCAGAGCTTTCCTCATGAAGTATTCTGGAAAATCCCAGCAAAGCGTTGAACGGATTCTTCAAATCATGGGCAATGACGGAAAAAAGTTTATCCTTCTGGGTGTTGAGCTCTTTAAGTTTCTTTTCAGAATCAGATAATTGCAGGTTTAATTCAGTCAGTTTGTTTTCATACCTTTTTCGGGAAGTAATATCCCTAAGCATGATCAGGCTTCCTTCCATATGCTTGTTTTCCTCCAGGATAGGAGTATAGCTGACTTCTATCCACCTCTCAGGGTCCTCCATCCTGATTTCAGTCCTTCTCATGCCGGAGTCCGGCAACTTTTCAAGAAAATTAGTCAGTACCGGAATATGATCCAGGGCATTTTTTCCCTGGTTATTATCTTTCATCTGAAGCATGTCACGGGCAGCCGGGTTGGTGTCGAGGATGCGTTTCTTTTCATCCAGGACCAGCATGCCAGCCATCATGTTTTCAAGAATGACATGATGGGCAATGGGAAGAAGATCGAACATTTGTTTCCGGATAATACCGAAAATAAATAAAAGGCCGGCAAATAAAAAACCGATCGGAGAAATATCGAATCCCCCTAACGGACTTAAACCTGTTACATAAATGATCGTGGTAAGAATTGGTAGTACAGAGCCTGTAATCAGGTACATTGCCTGTTGCCGGAAGTATGCTGGAAATTGAACAATAGCCTTGATCAACAGAGAACTTCCGGATATCACCAAGATGAATGCGTACAAAACAGCTACCCAGAACCAGGGACCGTGTGCATAGGAAATGCTGTTATATTCCCTGTTTTCCCATTCAAAACCTGTCCACAGAAGTGAATGGATTTGATTGGTGGCAGCAATGAAGATCGAAAGCATGGGAATGATCCAGATCATCCACATGAAGCGGGCAGCTCCATCCCTCTTCTTTTGCAGGAAACCCCAGATGAAGTAACAGTAAAATACAGGCCCGGTCATGCTGCCGATATATTCTACCTGAGACCAGAATATTTTTGAAGTGATATCTGGCGCTGCAGCCTCAAGACCGGCGGCAATAGCCCATTCTGCCCCCATAAGCATCATCAGCATCATAGGCATCTTGCCCGGAAAGGATGGTTTTGAGGCAATAAAAATGCCCGTAATTACCGACATCAGGCCTGAAGCTAATAACAAATAAGAGGCAAGATTGAATTGCCACATGGGTCTACTTATTTAGAGCAAATTTATGTTTTTTTCTTAAATTTGTAAAAACTAATCTTATGTTCAAAACCAATGAGTATTTTGAAGGAAAGGTCAAATCTATTGCTTTTTCCACTGAAGAAGGACCGGCGACCCTGGGTGTTATGGCTCCCGGAGAATATGAATTCGGAACTTCAACCACAGAATATATGACGGTGGTATCAGGCATGATGTCTGTTTTATTACCGGGTGAACCGGTCTGGAAAGAATTCCGACCCTATGATACTTTTATTGTCGGAAAGGATCTGAAATTTAAATTGAAGATAGAATCAGATGCAGCTTACCTTTGTCTTTATAAATAAAATAGTACTATGAAAACAATCAGGCCAGATAATTTACTGTTTCTCTTTATCCTTATGATGCTCTCATTCAATTCCTTTGCTGGGATTATACTGACTGAGATTGATTTCCGCCAAACCAATCCACTTACCACCGATTGGAGAAAAACCATTGATGTGAACAAGGATGGAGTAGCAGATTTTACGTTTTCTGGAAACTTCATGTTTCACGACCTGCTGCTGGAGCAGGAAGAGAATACATCTCTTTGTTACGGGGCCAATCCGGATCTTTTACATTTTTTCCAGCGGGGGGATTCCATCAACGGATCCATGGATTTTACGGCAGGGAACTTTCTGCTGGTTCATATGGATTCCTTACACATGCCTTCAAACACAGTTACTTACATTGGTTTCAACCTGGTTGATGTGTTAAATGATAAGATTTATTATGGCTGGATTTCATTGAAACTTGACATCTTTCATAAAATATTCTACCTCTATGAAGCAGCCATGAATGATGTGGAAGGAAAATCAATTGCTGCAGGACAGACCGGTGTGGCCATTCCGGAGAATCCCATGAATCAGATCAGTATCCTTATGAATAAAACCGGTATTTCTTTCGGCAACCTGCCCGCCGGTTTTCATGGGAGGGCATTATTATATGATCTGAGCGGGAAATTCATTGCCGATGCGGAGATCAGTATACAGAACCCCACCTTGGCTATTTTGCCAAGAGAGGCAGTGGGGCTGCTCACCCTGAGCAGCGGAAAAGATCGTTTGATGCGAAAGATTTTCCTGGGTAATTAAGCAACCAGGTACCGGCTGATCATATTCAGCAGTTCTTCTTTTTTTATGGGCTTGGTGATGAAATCAGAGCATCCGGATTCCATGCATTTCTGACGATCTTCAGCATAAGCATGAGCGGTGAGGGCAATGATGGGAATTGTCTGGTTTTCCTTCCTGATTTCCCGGGTAGCTTCATAACCATTCAGAACAGGCATCTGAATATCCATCAGGATAAGATCAATGGATTTATGCTGCTTAAGCAGCTCCACTGCTTCTTTTCCGTTAGGAGCATAAAGGAATCCGGCCTGGGTTTTTTTTAGCATCATTTCGAGCAGTTCATAGTTATCATACACATCTTCAGCGACAAGGATGGTTTTACCTTGAAAAGAGGCTGGATGATACAATGTTTTCGGTTGAATTACCGGTTGTTTTCCCGCTTCTTTAGGGTTTGTCGGGAGGGTAAAGAAAAAGGTCGATCCCATCCCTTCGGTTGAATCCATCCACAGTTCACCCCCGAGAAGTTCAATCAGGCCTTTGGAAATCGGAAGTCCCAACCCGCTACCCCCGAATTGACGGGTATTGGATTCTTCTTCCTGGCGAAAGCGTTCAAAAATGAGGTTCTTTTTATTGTCGGTTATGCCTTTCCCGGTATCTTTGATGAAAAACTGTAGTTTCCCTTTCTGCTCCATATAACCGAAATGGATAGATCCCTTGCTGGTAAATTTAATGGCATTCCCGATCAGGTTATTCAGAACCTGGCGGATTCTGATTTCATCGGAATACAAAATGCTGTCTCCATCTTTCCATGGTTTTTCAACGATCAGTTCCACTGAATCTTTTCCCATTCTTTTCATTTCATTTTGGAAGCTCAGGAAAAGCTCATCCAGGAGGTGATTCAGGTTAAAATCAGCCTGGCATAATGCCATCTGATTACTTTCTATTTTAGCCAGGTCAATGATGTCGTTGATCAGGGCAAGTAGGTGTTTGCTGCTGCTGCTGATGATGGAGATAAATTTCTTGCGTTCATCCTGAGAAAGATCTTCATCATCAAGCAACTCGGAAAACCCAATGATACCGTTCATTGGTGTTCGGATCTCATGGCTCATATTGGCCAGGAAAGCAGATTTCAGACGATCGGATTCTTCGGCTTTATCTCTGGCATCGATCAATTCCTGTTCAATTGTTTTCAGGTCTGTAATATCATTGTTCACAACGATGGCACCAAGCATCTTCCCTGCATCATCCAGAACAGGAGCCGTAAAATTGAGGATGATCCTTTTTTTTTCATCAAATGCATCAATTTCAAGTAATTCATTTTCGATAGTGACCCCCTCCTTGACGGTTTGCGCCAGGGCCCAATCTTCAGGACCTAATTCAATTCTTTCCGGAAGCCTTCTTGCTTTAAATACACCATATTCTTCAATTCCAACGGTAGGTTCAGCACCCCAGATTCTAACGCCTGCAGGATTTCCCCTGATCAGTTTTCCGCTGGGATCTGCAAGCCATAATCCGATGGGCAGAATATCGAAAATTTTCTGAAGGAGGGCTTCACTTTGCTTTAAAGCCAGTTCTGCATGTTTACGGTCCGAAATATCAATGACTGAAATAATCCCGGATGGAATACCCATGTATTTTATAACATTTCCAGTAAGATAAACCCATTTTTTAGAACCGCTTTTAGTTACAATTTTAAATTCATAGGAGGATTTTCTAATTTTTTCGTTCTCACGGTTTCTCCCATTCAGAAAAACCATTTCCCTGTGTTCTTCAGAGACAAATTCCCAGAACTTCATCTGATAAAGTTCATCCGCCGTGTATCCGCTGATCTCTTCTCCAGCCTGATTGGTATAAACCCAATAATCATTCTGGTAAATCATGATGGCATAGGGCGCCGATTCTGCCAAGGTTCTGAATTTCTCTTCACTCTCTTTCAGCGATTCTTCAGCAAATTTTCTTGAAGTGACTTCACGCAGGGAACCTTCCAGTCCGGCCGTTTTTCCCTCAGCATCAAGCATGAGATGAATATTCAAAGAGGCCCATTTAATCATGCCATCCTTTGTTCTTAACTGAACATCATAATCAATTACTTCTCCCTTATGCTGCAATGCGGTCATCAGTGCTTCCCTGTCGTCCGGGTTGTGATACACTTCCTCAACCGGTTTTCCGATCAGCTCATCTCTCGTGTAACCGGAATATTTAAAAATGGAAGGACTTATCTCGGTGATACGTCCGGAAACATCGACCTGATAAAAAACATCCTGAATGCTTTCAAATATTTTACGGTATTTTTTTTCGCTTTCCTGAAGGGCTTTTTCGGCATTATCTTTGGCGTGGATGATGCTCCATTTCTCCATGGCAGCATGGATGGCAGGAACCATGCGGGTGAGATTCCCTTTGATCAGGTAATCGTCGGCGCCTGCTTTCATACATTCCACGGCAATTTCTTCATTGGTAGAGCCGGTTACAAGGATAAACGGGATGCCGGGTGTTAATTCATTTCTGATCTGAAGCGCTTTCATCCCATTGAAATGAGGAAGAGCATAATCTGAAAGGATAAGATCAGGTACGAAATTCTGCAATGAATGAACATAGGCTTCTTTGGTCTCGACTAACTGATCCTCATATTGAATACCAGCTTTTTTAATTTCATACCTGACAATTTCAGCATCTGTCATCAGATCTTCAACGAGCAAAATCCTTAAGGTTTCTTTCATTGGATTTTTTTTTAACTCAGCACATTATAATGGTGGTTGATTCAATAACAGCCAGTATAGACCGAGGTCCCTGACGGCAGTGGCAAACTTTTCAAAATCGACCGGTTTTACGATATAGCTGTTTACTCCCAGCTTGTAACTTTCGATGATATCCCTTTCTTCCCTGGAAGAAGTAAGGATAACAACGGGTATTGTTTTAAGTGTTTCATCGGCTTTTATCCGGCGGAGGATCTCAATCCCATCGACTTTCGGGAGTTTAAGATCAAGGATCACGATTTTAGGCTTTTGGGTTATATCACGGTCCTTATAGCGACCTGATGAAAAGAAATACTCCAGCGCTTCAGCCCCGTCGGTGATATGATGGATCTTATTGATGATGTTGTTCTTTTTCAGGGCACGGAGGGTTAGTTCCGCATCATTCGGATTATCTTCCACGAGTAAAATATCAATCGCATTCGTTTCCATATTATTCTTTGTTTTGAGTTGCTAAGGTATAATAAATCACCGCACCTTCATCTACTTTCCCTTCGGCCCATACCCGGCCGCCGTGACGATGCACGATGCGTTGAACAATGGCCAGTCCGACTCCGGTTCCATCAAATTCCGCAGCGCTGTGAAGCCGCTGAAAAACACCGAACATCTTGGGAGCATATTCCATATCAAACCCAACCCCGTTATCTCTGATATAGTAAACGGATTGATCGCCTTCATCATAATTTCCGATTTCAATGATGCGGTGAGGTTTGGGTGCGGAAAATTTAATGGCATTCCCGATCAGGTTTCTCCATACCTGGCGTATCATGGAAGGATCACCGTCAGCATCCGGAATTGACAGGATATGAAATTCCGTGTTGTTGCCTGCCTCCAATTTGAATTCCTCAAATACCTCGTTGGCCATCAACTTCATATTGATCCTGGCTGATTTTATTTCCTGTCGATTCAGACGCGAAAAGGCTAGCAAATCATCAATCAGGTGTCCCATTTTTTTAGCATTTTCACTGATCACTTTTAGTAATCGAAGCCCTTCCTCATCCAATTTGTCCGTATGTTCTTCCTGAAGGATATGGGAAAAGCCATTGAGCGCTCTTAAAGGAGCGCGCAGGTCATGAGAGACAGAATAGGCAAACGCTTCCAGTTCATCGTTGCTGGTCTGAAGCGCAGATGTCCGCTCAGCTACCCGTTTTTCAAGGGTAATGTTCATCTCTTCCAGCAACTTCAGGGTTTCTACCTTTTCGGTTATGTTGCGTACGATATGAACGGCGCCCACAAGCTGTCCATGATCATCGAACAGGGGATCAACAATGATATCATACCATTGACCGGTGATATGAACCTCAAGATTTTCCCGCTTTCCTGTTGCCTTCATTTTAAGTACCGGGCATTCGCAAAGAGGTGTATACGTTCCATGCACGATCTGGAAACAGTGTTTTCCTATCATCTGCGACTCCGACAGATGGAACATATCGGCCATGGCGCTGTTGCAACGAAGGATATGCTGGTCCAGATCAATCAGGCAAATACCATCGTTAACAGCATCAAAGGTTGATTGCCACTGTGAGACGGAAATGTTCAGCGCTTCTTCTGCTCGTTTCCGCTCAACGATTTCACCGATAAGCCGGGCTGAAACTTCCAGCCGTTTTTTTGCCAGGGATATAATAAATGGGGGTCGTGATTCGTATTTGTTTGAAAGTTCTTGCAGCGTTTCAACCGGAACTCCGAATTTTTCGGAAAGTTTGATAAGCACGGAAGGTTCATGGGGCGGATCGCCATATCCGAAATTGATGGCGCCGACAATTTCCCGGTCCGCCAGGATGGGTACAGCATAAAGATGAATTCCTCCTTCACATTCAATATCTGTCGGTTTCCCTTCTTCTATGGCTGTTTTTGAGGCTCTGGTCCAGCATGATTCATGACAAAGCCACTTGCCGCATGACAGGGCTTCCCGGTTATCATCAGTATCACAAAGATTTCGTGAAGCCTGATCCATGAAGCGGCACCAGCCTGAAGAAAAGATTCCCAAGGCATAATCACCGTTCTTTTCGTATACCGCTGATGAAGTTCCGAGGAGACTAAGGTAATCATCAGCAATGTCGTACAATAAATTGCTGCCCACTGAATTTAGTATCAGCCGGTTGGAATTCAATTTTATAAGATCGCCATAGGCCGGCTCAATAATTTCTTTTTCAGAGGCAGGTGACGCATTTTCTTTTTCCGTTCCCAGCATCCATTCGATCCGTCTCAAGTTATTTTCAGCCTGTTTTTGTTCCGTTATATCAATAAATGAAGTAATGATCTTCTGGCTTTTCATGATCATTGAAACCGACATCAGGGCATTTCTCACTGAACCGTCTTTCCTGAAAAAGCGGAATTCGTATTTATCCGGTGCACTATCAGGATCCAGAAGTCTTTTTTTGTTATAATCTTTGAGCCGTTCTAGATCATCTGGGTGAATCTGTTCTGTCCAGCTCATTCCAATCACCTCGCTTGACGAGTAACCGCTCAGCCGGCAATAGGCCTCATTGACCATGGAGATCCTGGTATCTGTTTCAATAATAGCTACAGCGGCGGAATTATTTTCAAAGATTGCACGGAAGTTTTCTTCACCTTCCCTGATGGCTATCTCGGACCTTTTCTGCAAAACAACTCTCCAAACGTTATCCATTAACAAGGTTAATTGCAGCATATCGGTCTCCGTATAATCATTCGCTTTATTGGCAACACCTACCACGGCATTTATTTTCCCTTCATGAAAAACTGGGATTGTCATGTATTTAATGAGGGGGGCATGACCTTCAGGATATCCGCACTTTAAGGGATGAAATGCTTGGAAGTCATTGATGATGATCGGTTTCCGCTGACGGACGGCCTCTCCCCATATACCTGTGTTAGCCAATTCAAAACAGGTAGGCGGATCAGGAATGGAGCATTCTTTCATTACCTCTTTTGACCAGGAGTTCAGAATGAATTGTTCTTCCTTTTCATCGTAAAAATATATATAGCCGATTTTACTGCCTGTTAAGGTAATGGCTTCATTCAGGGAAAAATCCAAAAACTCCTGTATGGTCGCTGACTCATGCTGCAATATACTGATCAGACTCTTTAATTGTGCTTCGTTATGCCTGATTTCATCAATTGCCAGTTTCTGCTCCGTAATGTCACGGGCTGCTGATAAAGCTCCTGTTACTTTGTTTTCGTGATCTTTAAGTGTCCGGCACCACCAGGCTAATAACCTTTTTTCACCATCCTTTCTGCGCTGCCAGCTTTCAACATAAATAATTTGCTCGCTACCATAAAAAACAGGTGCCACTTTTTCATAAGTGGATTGTTCACCTTCAAAGAAAAAAGAGGCTTCTTTCCCGATTACGTCTTTCCCGAAAAATTCAAGTCCAGCCTGGTTGGCCCAGGTATAAACTTTTTTATTGTCAACTTCCATGACGATATCGGGAACAGAAGATAATATGGCTTCATTGCGTGCTGATAAGGTTTGGAATTGGTGTTCTGCCTTCTTACGGGGGGTGATGTTACTGATACAGGTTATGAAAAACTGGGGTTTTCTGTTTTCGTCTTTCTGAGTGGTGGTACTTACTTCCGCCCAGACTTCCTGACCATTTTTGTGAATATAGCGTTTTTCAAAAACAGCTTTACCTATTTTGTTTCCCAATAACAGGCCAACTGCCTCATCACTTTTTTCAATATCATCAGGATGTGTAATTTCTTTCCAGTTTTTATGAAGCAATTCCTCCCTTGAATACCCAAGCATTTCACAGAAAGCCCTGTTAACTCTCAGGGAACCGTCAATCCCGGTAATAGACTTTCCAACTGGTGAATTTTCGAAAATGTGGCGGAACATCTCTTCGCTTTTTCTGAGTGCTTTTTCGCTCCGGATAATACGGGCATACGCGTTGATTCTGGCATGCAATTCACGATCCGGGATGGGTTTGGTGAGGTATCCATCGGCTCCGCTCTCAAATCCGTCAGAAAGATGATCGGTGGCTGTTTTCATACCTGAGATCAGAACTACGAATATCCCGTGTTGTCCAGGGTCAGATTTGATTTGTCGGCAAACCTCATAACCATCCAACCCGGGCATCACCACATCCATCAGTACGAGATCGGGTTGATGTTCGCCGGCCATGATGAGTCCTTCTTCCCCCTTGAATGCTCCGAGGATCTCATAAGGCTCATCTGAAAACAACATCCTGATTCCTTGGATAAAATCCTTATTGTGGCTAATGACCAGAATTTTCATTGACTCCTCCATAGACTCAATATTTTTGTTTAATTGATGTTCGGTACTGTAAACCTGAATGTGCTGCCTTGCCCTTCTTCACTGTCCACCCATATTTTTCCGCCGTGTTTTTCAATGAAATCTTTGCATAATATCAGTCCCAAACCGCTACCTTTTTCCTTCTCTGTACCTGTAGTGCTGATTTTGCTCTCAATCCTGAAAATTTTTTCCAGATTTTCGGGGGGAATACCTACACCAGTGTCGCGGACTGTTATTATGATCAAGCCAGCTTGCTTTTCAGCAGAAATTCTAATTTTCCCTCCCTTAGGCGTGAATTTTATGGCGTTGGAAAGCAGGTTGCGCATTATCGTTCCGAGCATATTTTTATCGGCTGTTATTGTAAAGGGAGAAGAAAGGGCAGATTCCATATGAATTTGTTTTTTATCTGCCTGCATTTCAAGGAGATTTAAAATTCCTGATACTTTTTCGTGCAGGTCTATTTCCTCCGGATTGTAAATAATCTGTCCGGTTTGTGATCGGCTCCATATCAGGAGGTTTTCGAGTAATGAGAATGCCTGTTTGGATGCCCCGGAGATAGCCTGCAGGCTTCTTTTTACAGCATCACCATCCAGCTCATGGTAGTTCTCCAACAATAATTCGGAAAAACCAGAAATTGCATTAAACGGACTTTTTAAATCATGTGCAATGATGGAAAAGAATTTTTCCCGGGTTGAGTTCAATGCTTTCAGTTCTTCTGCCTGTTTGATGAGTTTTATTTCTGCCTCACGCCGTTCCGTAATATCCCGGATATAGCCACCAATGCCAGACCTGCCATTGCTCAATGGAATTTTAAATTTATGTGTTTCATAGATGTGTCCGTCAATGACTTCTTCGCTTACGACAACTGTATCACATTCGAGGGCATCCACATCAGTAATGTGACATTGGACAGCTGCTTCATAAGGCATCAGCGAATAATCGGTTGTCCCAAGGATCAGTGCTTCCTCTTTTCCGAAGAATTCGGTTAGTGCATGATTTACAAGTTGATATTTAAAGCTTTCATCTTTCATGAAGGCCATATCTTTTGTCGCATTGATGAAGACTCGGTAACGTTCATCACTTTCGTGCAGGGCATCCTCGGCCTTTTTTCGTTCGGAAACGTCCCTGAGTATTCCTTCGTGAAAAATAATATTTTCATTTTCATCCTGAATATACCAGCCATGGTCTTCCACCCAGATGGCTGAACCATCCTTCTTTTTCAGTGGATAAATGCCCAATTCTTCGAGTTTTTCCTGCAGAGCCAGGCTTTCCCGGTCTGAAGGCTGAAAATAAAGCTGGGTTTTAATATCGATCGCTAATAATTCCTCTTTGCTGTCGTATCCAAGCATTCTCACCATCGCATTATTCGCTTCAATAAATTTACCGTTATGGGTGCTTTTATATACTCCATCCGGCATCCTTTCCACTAAATTTCTGTAAAGTTCTTCGCTTTTAAGTAATGCAAGCTCCGTTTGTTTGCGGTCGGTGATGTCGCGGAAAATACCAAAAGATCCAATGTGTTCCTGCTTTTCGTTAACCTGGGGTGTGGCAGTCAAAAGTATATTCCGCCTCTGACCGGTAGGCGTTATTATGTCCATTTCGTAAGAAGATTTGCCTGTCTTAATACGGTTTTTGCTCTCCGTCATTATCATGGGCAGATGCTCGGGCACGATAAATTCTTTTAAATTCCGTTTTACCAGTTGGCCGGGAGAAACGCCAAAAATTTGCTCTGCAGCCGGATTTGCAAATAAAAAGTTTTCATCGGGGTCAACAATCCCTATACCCTCTCCCTGGTTTTCGATCAGCAGCCTGTACTTCTCTTCTCTTTCGCGGGAAAGGTCCTCTGCTTTCTTCCTGCGTAATGAAATGGCTGCCATATGGGCAAAAGATTCCAACAGTTCATTGGATGGAACAGCTTGTTCTGCTTTAAATCCAAGCAGAGATGTTCCATAAAGTTCGCCGGCTATCACATAACTGATCCCATAAAAGTGAGTAATGCCAGTAACTTTTTTAAGTGCTTTGTCAATGTTTGGGGATATTGCTCCAAAAGAGGCTTCCGTCAATGAATGACGGATGCCGATAATCTCATGAACCATCTCGCGGTATATTTCATCACTTACCGGTGAGTTGGTCTGAAGGATCTTCCGGCCTGCGACTTTGGTCACATTGTTTAAAACCGACTGACCGGTTTCAATATGCTGGATGACCAGGACTTTTCTTTCACGGTCGTATACAGAATAAGTGACAAAGACAGCCTCAGTAAATTCCTTTAGTTTTCTGGCCAGAAATACGGTTAAATATTCAGATGTGACCTGTTCAGCCAGTTCACAGGCCAGTTTGTTCAGGAAATGCAGACTTTTATTTTTTTCTTTTAATTCGACTTCAACCGGATTATTCATGATTTTTTATTTTTCAGTTCCCTCATAATAATGAATGGATGGGGTAGTATTCTAAAGAAAATTTCTAAACTTTAAACCGACTCTTTTTCTTTTGGGTGGAGCAGATGTCTGAACTTTGAACCTGCGTAATCTCAGACTGTTTGTTACCACAAATATGGAACTGAAGGCCATTGCACCGGCTGCTAACATAGGGCTAAGCAATCCGCAGGCCGCAACCGGGATCAGTGCCACGTTATAGAACAGTGCCCAGATAAGGTTCTGCACAATGGTTTTGTAAGTTCCTCGTGACAGGGAAATGGCTCGTCCCACACCCCTTAAATCACCACTGATGAGTGTTATCCCGGCAGCAGCCATGGCAACATCTGTCCCTGTGCCAATGGCAATCCCTACATCGGCTTGTGCCAGTGCAGGAGCGTCGTTGATGCCATCACCAACCATGGCTACTACCGGCCGGGTGAGGTTTCCAAGCGTACCCGGGGTTTGTAGTTTTCTTATCGTTTCCGCTTTCCCGCCAGGCAAGATCTCGGAATAAACCCTTGTGATCCCTACCTGGGCTGCGATTGCATTGGCAGTGAATTGATTGTCGCCGGTGATCATCACAATGTCGAGACCAAGCTGCTGAAGTTCATCTATGGCTTCTTTAGCGCCCGGTTTAACGGTATCAGCAACGGCTATCAGGCCGGCTGGAAGGGGTGGAACACCTGGTGAGCCCAATGCTACGATCATCACTGTTTTACCTTCTGCCTGAAGTTTGTGGATGTTATTTGTAAAGGCATCAGTTGGTATTCCTTCATTCAGCATCAGTTTCGGATTCCCAATGACCAGTTTCAGACCTTCAACGGTAGCCCGTATCCCGAATCCACTGACTGCGGCGAATTTTTCAGGAGAAGAAAGCTGAACCCCCTTTTCTTTTGCTGCTTTGACAATGGCACGGCCCAGGGGGTGTTCTGAACCCTGTTCCGCGCTGGCTGCAACTCGGAGAATTTCATCCGCCTGGTAACTTTCCAAAGCGACAATATCAGTCACCTCAGGTTCTCCGCGGGTTATTGTTCCTGTTTTGTCGAAAACAACGACGTTCGCACGTCCGGCTCTTTCAAGGGTCTCGCTGTTCCGGAAAAGGATCCCGTTTCCGGCCCCTTTGGCTGTTCCAACCATAACTGCAGTAGGCGTTGCCAGTCCGATGGCACAGGGACAGGCAATAACCAGTACAGCTATGGCATTCATCATGGCCATTGTCCATGGGCTATTGGCGACGAATATCCATCCGATAAATGTCATGACAGCCAAGCCTATGATGATGGGAACGAAGTACTTTCCGATCTCATCAGTAAGTTTCTGGATAGGCGCTTTGCTGGCTTGTGCTTCCTGTACCATTTTTACGATCTGTGCCAGGGTAGTATTCTTTCCTACTTTTGTTGCTTCAAACCGGATTAATCCTTCCCGGTTTATAGTTGCCCCAATTATTTCGTCGCCAGGGCCTTTATTTACCGGCATTGATTCCCCTGTGATCATTGATTCTTCAAATGCAGAGCGCCCTTCGCTGATTATCCCATCCACGGGTACTTTCTCACCAGGCCTGACCAGCACGATATCGCCGACCAAAACATCTTCAATATTTATTTCCACTTCATTCCCGCTCCGGATTACATGGGCAGTTTTGGCGCGTAAGCCCATGAGGGCTTTTAATGCTTCTGAAGTACGGCCTTTGGCACGGGTTTCAAGATATTTTCCAAGCCTGATCAGGGTAATAATGGCTGCACTGGTTTCGAAATAAACGTGTGGACTATGAATAATACCCAGGGTGACAAAAAGAGAGGAAAAATAGGCTACCGATGATCCCAACATGATCAGGACATCCATGTTTGAACTGCCTGCTCTTAAACTCTTGAAAGCCCCAATGTAGAACTGCCATCCAACGACGAACTGCACTATGGTTGAGAAGAATAGCATGGTCCATTGGTCATGACTGAACCCGGCAAGGCCAAAGTCGTGAAGCATGCTATAGGTAATTAAAGGCAATGTAAAGACCAAACCAGTAATAAGCAAATGTTTTTGCTTTTTAAGTTCTGATGATCGCAGGCTGGTTTCTACATCCTCCAGCTCTTCAGTTCCATCCGCCTGGACAAGATCGAAGCCGGCTTTACGGATTAATCCAGCCATTTCAGCTATGCTGGTCATACCTGGAATATATTCAATATCGGCATGTTCTGTTGTAAAGCTGACGTTTGCTGTGAGTACTCCATTCTGCCTGAGCAGTAACTTTTCCAGGGCAAGTGCATCGGCATTGTCATGCAAGCCTTTGATGGGCAATTCTGTTTTACTGGTAGCAATGCCAAAACCGATATGATTAACGACAGAAATAATATCCGATTCTTTAATTCTGTCAGGATCGAATGTCACAGAAAGTTTCTCTCCTGAAAGATCAACGTTGGCAAAATCCACTCCCGGTATCTTCTTGACATTCCGTTCGATGTTTGCGGAGCAATTGGAGCAAGACATCCCGGTTACGGGCATGGTACTGGATTTTTTATTACTCATAAAAGAAATTTTCTGAGTATCCGGATCAGCTTTTCTTTGTTGATAGGTTTGGAAATAAAATCATTACAACCTGCATCCGTACATCTTATTTTATCTTCCTCGAAGGCATGGGCAGTCAGCGCAATGATGGGGATATCAGGTTTTAATTTCCTGATTTCCCGGGTGGCTTCATAACCATCCATCACAGGCATCCTGATATCCATGATAATCAGATCTATCGACTTACCTGATGCCACAATCTCCAAGGCTTTTAACCCGTTCTCTGCATGGATCAGCGTAGGATGCAGACGGATTAGCATAGCTTCCATCAATTCGAAATTTTCTAATATATCTTCGGCGATAAGAATGATTTTTCCGGTAAAATCATTGCTATTACCGGCTGGTATGAAAACAGGATTGACCGGAACTGGTTCCAATTGCTGATTGAATGGTAATGTGAAAAAGAAGGTTGACCCTTTTTTTACTTCTGATTTAACCCAGATAGAACCACCCAGTAAATTAATCAGACCTTTACTTATTGCCAAACCCAAACCTGCTCCGCCATAAGTGCGCGAATTCGATTCTTCCTCTTGACGGAATCGTTCGAAAATTATTTCCAGTTTTTCTCCGGAAATGCCTTTACCTGAATCTTCCACGAAGAACAACAGATGGTTCTCTTTCACCGTGTAGCCAAATTTTATAAAGCCTTTTGTTGTATATTTCAGAGCATTGCCGATCAGATTTTGAAGGATTTGCATTAACTTGAGTTCATCAGTTTCCAGGTAACTCTGAGCGTCTTCCAGGTTTTTTACTAATTCCAAACCGATATGCTTTTTTCCCAGACGGGATTTTTCTTTTTCTGATGAAATCAGGATAGAGTCAAGGAGCCGGTTCAATGAAAACTGATGTGCATCGATAGCCATCTGATTATAATCGAGTTTTGAAATATCCAGAATATCATTGATCAGGGCCAGCAGTTGCCTCCCGCTGCTGTTGATGATACCTGTATATTTTTGCCGGTCTTCCGCTGATAATGTCTCATCATTCAGTAGCTCAGAAAAGCCGAGAATGCCATTCATAGGGGTCCTGATTTCATGCGACATATTCGCTAAAAAGGCAGATTTAAGCCGGTCCGATTCTCTTGCTTTTTCCAGCGCACTGATAAGTTTGGCCTCAATCACTCTTCGTTCAGTTATGTCCCTGACGATAGCGAGTATCCTTTCCTGATCGATGGCAGTCAGACGGGCCTCAAAGGAATACACTACATGATTGACCTCCATCTCATATTCTATCGGTTTTATGGTTTTCCCGTACTCAATGTCCTTCAGGCTTTTCATAAGCTTCTGAACCAGATCAGGCGAGAAAATACCGCTGAGATTCTGACCTAAAAAGCCTTCAGGAGCCTTGAGAAGCATTTTTATATCGGCAGCGTAGTAGTCGAGAAAATTTCCGGACCGGTCAAGTATAAACATCATATCTGGCTGAGCACGGAGCAAGGCACGGTATTTTTCAGTGGCTTCCTTCTTCTCCCTGTTTTCAATCAGTAAATCATTCTTCTGAAGATGAAATTGCTTGATGAGCCTCGAAATATCACCGAATTCTCCTTTTTGTTCCAGTAAAAATGAGATGGGTTTAAGATCATCATTAGCAAGGCTTTTTGTGATCATTTTTAAGGGTTTATTCAACCACCTTGAAGTAAAAAAGAAAAACAGGAGGAAACAGATAAGAATTAATATTGTTGCCGGTAATTTGACCGAATCTAATTTCTTCAATTCGTTTGTGAACATGCTGTTTCTTGAAAACTGAATATACCTCAACACCTTTCCCTGCTGATTTGTTACAGGGTGAATGATGTTTTCCGAATCTCTTTCTGTCATTTGTTTCAGACCATTTTCATCTTCAGCCATGAGTATCTTAAAACCGGTTGTTTTTTCTAGTTCTGAGATGTAATGGTCATTCCATTGTTTTGCGGCGACCAGATATCCCTGGGCAGACGTATGATAAAAAATATCTGAGGTTGGAACAATGGCAGCCCCGAATATTTCGTACAGATGACCCTGAAATAGCATGAAAGTATGAATGACTTTGTCATGAAAGAAGAACCCTGCTATCTGCCTTTTTTCCAGGAACAAACCATCAGATACAGAATCATACGCAGCATAAATAAGGTTGCCTTCGACATCATAGGCCCCCAGAAAACTCATGTCAAAAGTGATCAGTACTGCATCGAGATTCTCTTTTGCCCAGACTGAGTCTTTCGTTTTAGTGAAGTCCACCATGCCATCCCAGGCGGAATTATCTTTGGTCGGTTTCAGGAAACCCTGGCATTTGAATTCAAGCACTTTTTCAATTACAAGTTTGTCGCTTTGCAGCAGTGATTTCTGATATAGCATGGTTTCCCTTGAGCGTATATATTGATAAATGGTGAAAATGATTACCAGAATCATCACCACGGACACCAGGAGTACACTTATTTTCTTTTGCGTTTTCATTAGCTTGGAAATGATTTTTCTCTTGTCATCAGATAAATAGATGTTTTCAATCGTATCAAATATAAAAAGAATTATATGATTTTGAACTATTTGAGCTATATTTATACAATTATATTTTTGTGTTTCTCTCTAATAATTACCGCATATAGAATAATTGGAAAAAAATTGAAAGCAGCATTTTTGGGAATGGTTTTTTGTCTTGCTCAGGCAGGTTCAGTCTTTTCGCAGAAATCAGATGTTTTCCTTCCCAGGAAAATAAACCCCCTATGCTATATTAGTGTACCCTTTCAGCATAATTTTGATTTCAATATTCCGAAAAATCATGGTTTCCGGTTGACCATGAACCTGATGCCCATTTTTCCTGTTTCCCTGGGGAAGAAACTTGAGATCATCAACAGGGTTGTTTTTCCGGTTATTACGCAAACCCATATCTATGGAAACACCAGCCAGACAGGCATAGGGGATCTGCTGATCAACACCTTTCTTGCTCCAAAAACAGGAAAATTAGTCTGGGGTATAGGCCCTTCCTTTTATTTTCCAACAGGTTATCCCCAGGAACTTTCGGCCAAGAAATGGGCTGCAGGCCCCGGTGGTATAGCAGCCATACAAACCCGGAAATTATTGGTTGCCGGATTGCTTTTTCATTTGTGGAGTTTTGCCGGAAGCAGCAAACGTCCCGATTTCAGTTATTCCTATTTCCAGCCCCTGCTGGTGTATAATTTAAAATACGGATGGGGAATTGGATTGACTTCTGAAATAGGGCTTGAATGGAAAACGAGAATCACGAACGGGGCAGTTATCCTTACTGCACAGAAACTGGTTAAGATAGGAGGACAAATGATCAACCTGGTTCTTGGGCCGAAGTATTTTTTTGGTAATTTTAATGCACCCGGATGGCGATTCAGGGCATCAGTAAATTTATTGTTTCCATAAGCGATTTTTAAGACTGTAATTATGGCCATCGACATTCGAACAATTGTTTTTATTCTGGCGGTCACCCACATCATGCAGGTTGTTGTATTCTTTCACCAGTATAAAGTCAATAAAGCTTACAAGGGAATAGGATGGTGGTTGTCGTGGAGCGCTGCAGAGGCGATAGGGTTTGTCGTAATTCTTTTCCGCGATATACCAGCTATCCTCTCTTTGGTGATTGTTATTCAGAATACAGCCATTGTTCTGGGCACCATTTTCATCTTAATCGGAGTCCAGCGATTCCTGGGAAAAAAGGAGAATCAATTATCCATTGCCCTGTTTTTCGGGCTTTACTTTATTGCCCTGGTTTTTTTCGTTGTTGTCAGGGATGACATACAACTCCGCTCGATCATTACAAATGCGGTCCTTGCTGGCATTGCCTGGATTACGGCAATCAGTCTATTCAATAATAAAACCCCTTCGATCAGGACAACGGCAAATTTCAATGCAGCGATTTTCTTTATCCATGGCTGTATTTTCTTAACACGCACCCTGATGATCGTCACTGGAACTCCTGTCAACCAAATATTTTCACCAACTTTATTTAATTTTCTTCCTTATTTCGATGCCCTTGTTGTAAGTCTTTTATGGTCATTTGGTTTTATTATCATGGTAAACCAGCGATTGAATTCAGAAATGACGGAGGCCAAGGATCATTTTGAGACCATTTTCAATACCAGTCCCGATGCAGCCGTGATCACCCGTCTGGACGATGGTATGATCCTCAGCATCAATAATGGCTTTATTTCTCTGACCGGCTATTCAAGAGACGATTCTGTCGGAAAATCAAGTTTGTTCATTGAGCTATGGACCAACCACGAGGATCGGAAGAAAGTAGTCTCACAACTTCTGTCCCAGGGATTCTGTGATAATTTCGAGGCTATTTTCCGGCGTAAGAACGGAACGGAACTGATCGGGCTGATGTCGGCCAGGATCATTATTCTTCAGGGCAGGCGATGTATTATCAGTGTTACCCGTGATATCACCGAGCGGAAATTTGATGAGGAGAGAATCCGTCAGTTGAATATCCTGCTCGAACAGCGGGTTCTGGATCGTACTGCTCAGCTCCAGGCATCAAACCAGGAACTGGAGGCCTTTGCTTATAGCGTTTCCCATGATCTGCGTGCTCCGCTTCGCGCCATGAATGGCTTTGCCAGAATACTTTTGGATGAATACGCTGGTTCCCTGGATCATGAGGGTAAACGCTTGCTTAATATCATTCAGGAAAATGCCAGGAACCTTGGACAACTGATCGATGATCTGCTCGCTTTTTCCAGACTGAACCGACAGGAAATCAGCATGGTTGAAATTGATATGGAAAAAATCGTCATGGAGGTATACCGGGATGCCATGAATGAGAAAAATATAAGCCGGATTCAGTTTGTCATGCTTCCTCTGCCCAGGTCAATGGGCGATGCTCCTATGATCAGGCAGGTATGGGTGAACCTTATCAGCAATGCAATCAAGTTTACCGAGCCCAGGTATGACAGAATAATAGAGGTGGGAGCTCAGATCAGAGAGAAACAAACAGTTTATTATATCAGGGATAACGGTGTTGGTTTTGAAATGGAATATGTGGAAAAAATATTTGGTGTCTTCCAGCGTTTGCATAGTATTACTGAATTTGAAGGAACCGGTGTAGGTCTGGCCATTGTTCAGCGGATCATTCACCGGCATAAGGGTCGAATCTGGGCAGAGGGAAAACCCGGGGAGGGAGCAACGTTCTATTTTTCATTGGGTAGCTGACGGCAAACAGCGGGCAAGGTGAAGAAAAACCTACTTCCTTTATGCAATTCACTTTCCACCTGAATTTTCCCCCCATGTTTTTCAATAAATTCCTTGCAAAGGAGAAGTCCAAGCCCGGTGCCTTTTTCATTCTCAGTGCCCCGGGTAGTGAAATTTGTTTCGATCTTGAAAAGTTGGTTGATAGTTTCCTGAGCCATTCCCAATCCATTATCAGAAATTGAAATCACATCTGCTCCGTCCTGATAGTTTGCATTAACCTGAACCTGACCATTTTTGGGCGTGAATTTAATAGCATTGGTGATCAGGTTCCTCAAAATAGTTTGAAGCATTATCTTATCGGCGGTTACAATATAGTCTTTCGTGATTTCATTGATCAATCGGATATTTTTTTGACTGGCATTGTTTTTACTTAATGCAAATTCTTGCATAATGATTTGGTCCAGAAAAATGGACCTGGGATTGAAATCAATTTTACCCCGCTGAATATGTGCCCATGTAAGCAGGTTTTCAAGCAGATTGAAGGTGTGTTGTGAGGCGGAAAAAATGGTTTCGGAATAGCGCTCGATGGAAGCGATATCAAGGTTCCTGGCTTCATTTTTCAATAATTCACTGAATCCCAAAATACTGTTGAAAGGATTTCTCAGATCGTGGGCAATGATGGAGAAAAATTTATCTTTGGCTGCATTTAATTCCTTCAGTTCTTCATTGATTCTTTGAATCCCGGCTTCCACGGCTTTACGCTCACTGATGTCCTTGACGATGGCTAAAAAATAATGGAAATTCCCCTCGCTGTCATAGATGGCAGAGATATGTGCTTCCCCCCATATAACCTGCTTGTCTTTTCGCAGGTATCTTTTTTCAGTCTGATAAACGGTTATTTCACCTGAAATAAGTTTTTTCAGTGAATCCATATCTCCCGCGATATGCTCGGCATGGGTGATATCCTTAAAAGTCAAATCCAGTAATTCATGTTCAGTGAACCCAATGAAATGGGAAAATGACGGGTTGCAATGTAAAAATTTAAAATCCTTGCCAACCAGCGCAATGCCAATCGGGGCAGAGCCATATATTTTCCGGAAACGTTCTTCACTAAGTCTCAACGCCTCCTCCGTCTGCTTAAGGTTACTGATATCCTGGAATGACCCCTGGACGCTGATGATCTGCCCGCTATTATCCCTGATGGCTTTGCCGGTTGTTCTTACCCAAACCCGATTTCCACTGGCCGTGATGATCTGCATTATTTCATCAAAGGATACTCCATTCTTGACGCAATCATAAAAAACGCGGTTGATTTTATCCCGCCATTCAGATGCATAAAAATGAATGCCTTCTTCAACAGATGGTGAATATCCCGGAGGCATGCCATGGATGATTGCCACCTCATCCGACCAGATTACTCTGTTCTCGGTAGTTTTTACGCTCCATCCCCCGAATTTGGCCGTTTCCCCTGCCATTTTAAGAAGCGTATAATTAGCCTTCAGCTCCTCTTCCAGATGCATTCGTTCCGTAATATCGATGATCTGGGCAAGCAAACATTGCTTTCCTTTAATATTGATGATCTCGGCTGAAAAATCGCCAATCCTTAGCAACCCGCTCCTGGTTCGTAAATTCACCACATAGTTCTGAATTTTTCCATCTCTTTTTAACAGGGTAAACATTTCCTCCCGCGCAGCGTAATCGTCAAAAATATTCAGCTCCTGGGAAGTTTTTCCGATTACTTCTTCTCTTGACCATTCCAGAATATCGGTAAAATGCTGATTGATTTCAAGGTATCTTCCATCCAAAAGAGTACTTATGCCAACTATACCGGGATGAGAGTCAAATGATTTCCGGAATATATCTTTGGATTGAATCAGCTTATGCATATCGTAAAAATACAAAATTGTCCAATGAAAAAAAAAATTATGTAATTTCCCTTCATGAAATCATGGAAAAAAAATCCTGTCATATACGAGATCAATACCTGGGTATGGCTGGAGGAACTGAGCCTGAAGCACCTTACAAACATTACCTTAGCTAATGTTCCTGAGGAAGTATGGGATGCTCTCTATGCTTTAAAACCGGATGCAATATGGCTTATGGGGGTATGGGAACGCAGTCCGGCCGGGAGAGAAATTTCCAACCGGCATAGTGGAAATCTGGCTGATTTTCACCGGGTCTTACCTGATTTCTGCCAGGAAGATAATGTTGGTTCGCCTTATTGTGTGAGAAATTTTATTGCTGATGCCCGTCTGGGTGGAGAGGCCGGACTGGCCATAGCCCGCAGACAGCTTGCCCGGCGCGGGATCAGCCTGATTCTTGATTATGTGCCGAACCACCTGGCTCATGATCATATCTGGGTTGACACGCATCCTGAATGTTTTGTTCAGGGAACAAAGGAAGATTTATTACTCGATTCCGTTACGTTTACGGGAATCGGGGATATTATATTCGCCTGTGGGAAAGACCCATATTATCCGGCCTGGCAGGATGTTTTGCAAGTCAATGCCTTTCATCCTCAATTCCGGAAATCAGCCCTGGAAACCGTAAAATATATCGCTTCCCGGTGTGATGGGATTCGCTGTGATATGGCCATGTTGCTGATCAATGATGTATTTGAACGCACCTGGGGACCTTATGCCGGAGACCGCCCGGTTGAGGAATTCTGGACAAGCCTGATACGCGAAGTGAAAGCCGTTCACCCTGATTTTCAATTCATGGCCGAGGCCTACTGGGACTTGGAATGGGAATTGCAGCAGCAGGGTTTTGACTATTGTTATGATAAACGGTTATATGATCGCCTGGAAACGGGTGATGTCTCTTTAATCCGTCAACATTTATATGCAGATACCGATTACCAGTCAAAGTTGATCCGCTTTATCGAAAATCATGATGAACCCAGGGCAGCCTCGGTGTTTCAAAATGATAAGCGGAAAGCTGCATTTCTGGCGGTGGCTACTTTACCGGGGGCACATCTGTTTTATGAAGGACAATTTGAAGGCCGGCGAACGAAACTGCCTGTTTTTCTCCGCCGCCGTCCCTATGAACAGACAGATGAAGATAGTCTGACTTATCATAAAAGGATAATGGAGATCATTTCTTCTCCGGCATTTCATGAAGGCCATTGGCAGCTTTGCGAATGCTGCGGTTGGGCAGATAATGATAATTACAAATACCTTCTGGCATGGACCTGGAAATGGGAAAAGGAATATTATCTTTCGGTCATCAATTACAGGGATCAATATTCCCAGGGGAAGGTCAGGTTTTATTGGCCGGAATTACTGGGCAAAAACTGGAGTCTCGATGATCTGCTGTCAGGAGTTCAATATAATCGCAGGGGCGATGAGATGCATCAGCCCGGACTGTATGTTGAGCTACCTGCATGGGGAGTCAATTTATTCCGTATTGATGAGTTAATTCAGTCTGATACTGGGGAAGGATTTTTGTGAAAATGAAAATTTAATTTATATTTGTCACATAAAATCAAATCTATGAAAGCAAAACTATTTTTATCCTTTCTGGTTGCAGGACTAATCTTTATTGCTTCCTGCACCAAGTATCCCCCGGCATCCGACCGATTGCTGGAAGATCTGGTTATCTATACCAAGTATGATACCAGCATCAACTTTAAATCATTCACAACCTTTTCAATTGTTGATTCCATTTCGTATATTTCTCCCAAAGACAGTGGGAAGGTTCTTGATGCCAATGCAGCAGCAGTGCTGAATGAAATCTCGAAAAATATGACGAACCTGGGCTATGTCAAGGTTACAAAGAACCAGAATCCTGACCTGGGGATTAATGTGGTTGCCATTAAAAATGTGAATACCCAGATCTACTATCCAGGCTGGTATTGGGGATACCCTGGTTATTATCCTCCATGGTATTGGGGCGGCGGAGGATATTATTATCCCTACTATCCTACTTACATTACTTCCTATTCCACCGGAACCCTATTGATTGATATGGTAGACCGGAAGAACATCCAACCGGGAGATACTCTCTTTATTCGCTGGAACGTATATATCCGAAGTTTGCTGACAGGCTACCATACGATTGGAGAACTGGAAAAAAGTATTGATCAGGCATTTATCCAAACCAAGGCGTTCAGTAAAAATTAATCACTAAAAAGAAAAGCACTATGAAAAAGATCATACTGATTCTTGCAGTTTTCGTTCTGTTAGCCGGTAATACCCGGGCTCAGGAAAAGACTGGCCTTGGATTTGCACCAAAGAGCTATTATTCCTTTTCATGGAATACCACATTCACCATAGGTGATTTTAATAAATGGGTTGGCAATGCCAGTCCGGCCGGATTTGATCTCGGTGGAAGGTTCCTCGTTCTGAATGGCCTTACTGCCGGTTTCAACATTGCCTGGCAGCGGGTGGGTCAAAATTATGGATATGAAACATTCTATGGAGATGAAGGAGATGCTATTACAGCCACCAACTATCGGTTTACCTGGATGGTTCCTTTCCAGGGAGTTATCGGATATCATTTTATCCCGGATAAAATGATTTCTCCCTATATCAGCCTCGGAATCGGAGGCGATTATATGGAACATCATCTGATGGTACAGGAGTATGATATTTATACCACCCGCTGGGATTTTTCACTTACTCCGGAAGTAGGTGCCCTGATTAAATTCGGGAACTTTTCCAGCTGGGGAGCCCTGGTTGCCTTTAATTACAAATGGACGACCAACCAGATTGAATTATACAATGACCGTATTACCAAAGATCTATCCATGTTTAACCTGAAAGTCGGCCTTTGTTTGATCGTTCGCTGACAGGATATGTTTTGCCAATTAAAACCCGGATGCATTCACACCCGGGTTTTTTTCTTCATTCTTAATTCCTAATTCTTAATTGTTATTGAACCCGTCCAAGGCGGAAAACCAATCCTCCCGTAAACCCGAATTGAACCAGGGTTGAATATAGTGACACTGTCGATCCGCCACCACCGGTTCCATAATAAAAGCCGAACCCTGCTCCCTGTATTGGAACATAAGCCTGAGCCTGAAGTTTCAGCCCTACTCTTTTTGAGAAATAAATTTTTGCACCTCCGTTTAATCCGACAGAGAAAAACCAGGCTTCATTGTACTGACCTTCTTTCGGGTACATCAGACAGGCGCCTAGGTTCAGTCCGAGATAAGGGGAAACCACCGGATTAATCCTGAAATTCTTAGTGAAACCGACTTGCATATAGTTCGCACTTATGGGCGTATCTTTCGTGTAAATAGTATTGTAGAGTCGGGCTTCCGCTTTGGTATCCGAACGGTTATAAATCAGGTCAATATCCATTACACGGCTCACGCCAATGCTGATCTGACCTCCGTACTGAGCATTTCCCCTAATGTATATCTGTCCTTCACTGCCATTCCAGGTCCCGGGAAAGACGTACCCTCCAAATGCGGTTACTTCGACTGTCTGTGCCATTAACATCAATGGTAGAAACAAGGTTGCAATAACAATCAGTGATTTTTTTTTCATATTACTTGTTTTTTGTTGACTATAAATAATATCAAATTATCCAACGGTATGAATCTTTATAAAATTGGTTCCACCTGATTGGTGTGCAGGAATACCGCCCAGTACAATCAGTTTATCACCCCTGATGACTATGTTTTTTTCCATCAGGGTTGATTCACACAACGAAACCATCGCTTCAAATGTATCAGGGTGTTCATGTATCAGTACTGGTCTGATTCCCCAGAGCATGTTAAGCGCATGATATACCGGCTCATGTGTGGTCAGGGCGAAAACAGGAGACGAAGGGCGATTCGCAGCCAAGGCCTGGGCTGTCTTTCCAGTAGTAGTGAGCACTGCAATACAACGAGCCTGGACCACATCTTCCATATGGTCTACCGACTGGCTTAATGCATATACTTCAGCCTGGCTGCAGGGAGGATAAGTTTTAAAGTCGATTTTTGATTCCACATCCAGGGCGATACGTACCATCATTTCCACAGCTTTCACCGGGAAATCTCCCATGGCTGTTTCTCCTGAAAGCATGATGGCATCGGTACCATCAATGATAGCATTGGCCACATCGCTGGCTTCAGCCCGTGTAGGACGGGGTTCATGGATCATGCTCTCCAACATCTGGGTGGCGGTGATCACTGTAATTCCCTTTCGATTGCATAATTCGATGATGCGTTTTTGCAGCATCGGAACCTTTTCGGGATACATCTCCACGCCGAGATCTCCGCGGGCCACCATGATCCCGTTCACTTCATTTACGATGTCTTCCAGGTGATCAATGGCTTGTGGCTTTTCAATTTTAGCGATAACCGGTTTTATGTAACCTTTTTCGGTGATCAGTTTCTTTAATTCTTTCACATCCTCTGCAGATCGGACAAAACTCAGGGATATCCAATCCACACCCTGGGAAAGCCCGAATTCAAGATCCCGGATATCTTTTTCAGTAAGGGATGGCAGACGCAAATTCAGATTGGGAAAATTCACGCCTTTGTGATTGGTGAGACATCCTCCTTCAATGACCTTGCATAGAACATCCATGCCCCTTATTTCAGTGACCTCCAGCTCAAATAATCCATCTGCTAAGAGTACCTGCATTCCCGGTTTAGCTTCTTCCGCGACATAAGGATAATCGATGGGTATTGTTCCCGATCGACCTTGATATTCAGATGCTGGTAATAAGGTGACTATTTCATCTGCTTTTATTTCAATTTTCCCATCAGGCAGCTGTCCAACCCTAATTTTAGGACCCTGAAGATCCTGCAAAATAGTGACCGGCCTGTCGAGTTCTTCTGATATACTTCTCAGATCTTTGATAACAAGGGCATGGTCCTGATATTCTCCGTGGGAAAAGTTAAGCCGGGCAACATCCATCCCTGCTTTAATGAGTTTATGGATCATTTCCGGGGAACTGCTTGCTGGTCCTATGGTTGCAACTATTTTTGTGCGGCGGGAAAAGTTCTGCATCAGATAAAAAATTTGAATGACGAAGGTAATAAATATTAAAATAGTGAAATAGTGAAATACCGGAAATGTATTATATTTGACCGGATCTAAAATTTCTGCCGATGGATAAAAAATGGCTATACGACTGGAAGGGAAAATCAATCCTCGTGGTGGAGGACGATCATATCAACTTTAATTACCTGGATGTACTACTGAAACCTACGAAAGCAAAGATTTATCACGCTGAAAAAGGGGAGGATGCCATTGAACTCTGCAGGAAGAATTCTTTTTTTAACATTGTATTAATGGATATAAGACTTCCCGGGATAAACGGACTTGAAACCACGCGCAAAATCCTGGCCATAAGAAAAAACCTACCGGTGATTGCCCAAACCGCATATGCCGCGGATGAAGACCGGAATGCTGCTATCTCAGCCGGTTGTTGCGAATTTCTTGCCAAACCGATTAGAGCTAATGAAATGCTGGATCTGATTAAAAAGTATTTTGAAAACGAGAAATAATTTCTTCATGGCTTTTATAATTCTATGATATCTCCGTAGTTTGGCATGAGCACCCTGATTCCATATCGATTTTCAAAGATCTTTGCCAGAGGAATTCGCGCGCGATCCTCGCCATGGGTCAGAACAACCCTCGGTCTGCAGGGAGCAAGTGCATTAAACCAGTGCAGCAGATCAGTTTGACCCGCATGCGCACTGAAACCACCCAGTTTATGAATTTGTGCCCGAACGGCAATAGTCTCTCCATATATTTTAACAGATTCAGCGCCATCAACAAGTTGCCGCCCCAAGGTTCCTTCAGCCTGATAACCCACGATCAGCACTGATGTTTCTGGTTTCCAAAGATTATGGCGAAGATGGTGCATGATCCTTCCCGCATTGCACATACCTGCTCCGGCTATGATCATCATTGGTCCGGGAACTTCATTCAGCTTCTTGGAATCTTCGGCGCTGGCTGTCGGATGGATATATCCTTTGTCACGCTGCATTGCTCCGCTGCTGATAAACTCTTTCATCTCCTCATCAAATAATTCGGCATGACTCATGTAAATGCGGGTGGCTTCGATCGCCATCGGACTGTCAATGTATATCGGAAACCTTGGTAGTCCTCCACTCCGGAAAGCCTGTTCGATATAATAAAGGATATCCTGGGTGCGTCCTACGGCAAATGATGGAATCAGGATCTTCCCTTTGGTTTGTAAAGCATGATTGATGATGCTGATGGTTTCATCAATCGTTGCCTGAAGGGGCTTATGGTCGCGGTCGCCATAAGTGGATTCCATGAAGACCATATCGGCTTCTCTAAATGGTTCTGAGTCCCTGACAATAGGTAAACCACTGGGTCCTAGATCGCCGGAGAATACTACAGATTTTCTGAGACCATTTTCTTTGGCAATCAGTTTCAGACTACCTGATCCCAGGATATGTCCGGCTTCATCAACAGTTACCGTCATGTCTGCCGCAATGGCAAACTCCTGGTGATAGGGCAGGGGTTTCATCAGGCCAATGGCCTGTTCGACATCTTTTTCATCATAGGCTGCCTCTATTTTTTCTTTTCCCTGGCGAACCCTTATGCGGTTCCATTTTTCCAGGTCATTGGATTGTACTTTCAGGGCATCACGGAGAATGAGTGCCACGAGATCCATGGTAGCGGGTGTGGCATAAATAGGGCCATGATATCCTCTCTTAATGACCAGCGGCAGTCTTCCGCAATGATCCAGGTGGGCATGAGTCAGAATAATGGCATCCAGACTTTGGTAGTTTACCGGTGGAGCCTCCTTGTTTTTTAATGCTGCTTCTTTTCCACCCTGGAAAATTCCGCAATCCACCATAACTGCAACGGTATCATTCTGAATATAATAAGCTGTCCCGGTAACATCTCCTGCAGCCCCATACAAAGTTATTTTCATATCATTTGGCTATTATTGAATGAAACTTAGTTTCACAGTCGCTCCCCTGATTTCATTGTTCCAGACCTCTATATTTCCCTGGTGGGTATCCATGATAAGTTTTACCATCGCGAGTCCAAGTCCGGCATTTTGATCCACATGCTGCTCTCCCACGGCAAAAAACTGGAAAAGACTATTCATGGCTTCTTCACTGAACCCGGATCCTTCATCAATAAATTCCACAACAACCTTATCTTCCTCGATAAATGACTGGATACTGATAACGCTTTCATCGGGTGAATATTTAATGGCATTGTTGAGAATACATTCAAAACAGGTAAAAAGCAATTTTTTGTTTCCAGGGATTTTTATGTTAAATGCATCACCTTCAATGCCTACTCTAAGCTTTTTTTCAATGATCGCATTTTTAAGCCTTGATTGTGCTTCTGAGACTATCTCCTTAACGACGACCAATTCAGCCTGAACAGGTTTATCCTTGGTTATTAATTCAGTAATCTGGAGGACAACCATTAAAAATTTCTCCAATCTCACAGAAGCTATATCAAGGAATTCAACCATTTCCAAAATCGGTTCTGATTTCAGTTCATCCTTTAAAAAAGCAGTGAAGCCCAGGATCGCATTGAGTGGGGTGCGGATTTCATGGTTGATCATCCTCAGAAATTCATTTTTTGCCCGGTCGAGAGCGGTGAGCTCTCGGTTTGCTTTTTCAAGTTGCAGGTTGGCCTGGCTTAGTTCCTGGGTTCGTTCTTCAACTTTTTCTTCCAGCCAGCGGTTGATTTCTTTCTGCTTGTCGCGGTGACGCTTCAGCTCAACATGGGTTCTGACCCGGGCCAGTAATTCATCACTGCGAAAAGGTTTGGTCACATAATCATATCCTCCAACCTGAAATCCCCGGGTAATGCTGTCGGTTTCGGTTTTTGCCGTCAGAAAAATAATGGGAACATCTTTATTTTTTTCGATTTGCCTGATCTTTTCACAGGTTTCAAAGCCATCCATTTCCGGCATCATGATGTCGAGCAGGATCACGTCATAGTCTTCACTTTCAATCAGCTTCAGTGCCTCAAACCCTGAAAAAGCATAGTCGACAATAAAACTGTTGCTTGATAGCAATGCAGCTAGCACCTTGAGATTTTTAGGATTATCATCAACCGCTAAAATTTTATATTCTTCGGGATTCATAGACGTGATTATTTTTCAGCAAGTTGCATTTTTTTTATACGGGAAATTGGTTCTGGTCAAAGGAATTGTAAACAAACCATTGTGAATAAATATATTCAATGGAAATCAGTTTGAATATTTTATCGGCCGGTATTCGGGAATACTAATTATTTTATACAATATCAAGATATTATATTCAATTCTGTAATTTTTAGCTTATCTTTATAAAGATTTATTCATCCTGGTCCGGATACTCATTCTCTAACCTCACTCCCACAAATATTAATAATCCGGAATCAGGAGAACAAAGTAAAGAAAAAGCAGCAGTGAAAAACCCGGATAAACCATTTCCTATTGTCGGTATCGGTGCTTCGGCAGGTGGGTTTGAAGCATTAGAGCAGTTTCTCGGAAATATACCGAAGGACAGCGGCATGGCCTTTGTCGTTATTCAGCACCTTGACCCAACCCATGCAGGTATCATGCCCCAGTTATTGCAACGGATCACCCCGATGAAAGTCACTCAGGCAACCGAGGCTCTCAAAGTAAAACCAAACTGCGTTTATGTAATCCCCCCGAACAGGAGCCTTTCGATATTGAATGGTGCCCTGCATTTATTCAATCCTGTTGAATCCCGCGGATTTCGTTTGCCTGTCGATATTTTTTTTCGTTCATTGGCTGAGGACATGCAGGAAAAGTCAATAGGAGTAATTCTTTCAGGTATGGGCTCGGATGGCAGTTTGGGATTGAAAGCCATTAAAGAAAAAAGCGGCATCGTTCTGGTGCAGGACCCGGCCTCGGCAAAATATGATGGTATGCCCGGCAGCGCTATAAAAGCAGTCGTTGCGGATATTGTTGCGCCTGCAGATGAATTAGCAGGGAAACTGATTGCCTTCCTGAAATATGTTCCGGCAGTTAAAGCCGATCCGGAAATTGACAACAAAAGCAGGAGTAATCTGGATAAAATTATCATCCTGCTGCGGGAACAATCAGGCCATGACTTTTCCCTGTATAAGAAAAATACCCTGTTTCGACGCATTGAACGTCGCAAAGGCATTCACCAGATTGACAAGATACAGCACTATGTCCGCTTTTTACAGGAAAACCCCAAGGAAGTTGAGATCCTTTTTAAAGAGTTACTGATAGGTGTTACCAGCTTTTTTCGCGATGGCGATGTCTGGATGAGACTTCAAGATAATTTCCTTCCTGATTTGATGGATGAATTGCCGGATAACCATGTCATACGGGCCTGGGTGGTAGGCTGCTCGACAGGCGAAGAGGCTTTTTCGCTGGCCATTGTTTTTAAGGAGGCCATGGAAAAAACCAAAAAGAAAAAAAAACTGACCCTCCAGATATTCGCTACCGATCTCGACCATGAAGCCATTGAGATAGCCCGTAAAGGGTATTTTTCTAAAAATATCGTGGCCGATGTATCTCCGGAACGGATCAGCAGGTTTTTTATTCTTGAAGGTGAAAACTACCGGGTGGACACAACCATAAGGGAAATGGTGGTGTTTGCCACCCAGAATGTGATCAAGGATCCCCCTTTTACCCGGCTCGAAATCCTGACTTGTCGCAATATGCTGATATACATGGAACCGGAATTACAGAAAAAAGTAATCAGGCTTTTTAATTACAGCCTTAATCCTGGTGGATTAATGGTTCTCGGAACGGCTGAAGCCCTTGGAAATTTTAAAGCAGGGTTTGACGAACTTGATACCAGGCTCAAGTTTTTCAAACGCTCATTTTCTCCGATATTACCTGATCTGACTGATTTCCCAAGCTCCTTTCACCATAAAAAAACAATTATGTCTGAAAAATTGACTTCCTTTAAACCGGTTGAAAACGTACAATCCCACGCCGATCAGATTTTACTTCAGCGCTTTGCTCCTGCCAGTGTCCTTGTCAATAATAACGGAGATATAATATACATGACCGGTCACATCGGAAAGTATCTTGAACCGGTTGCCGGAAAAGCGAACTATAATATTTATGTCATGGCCCGCGAAGGTTTGCGCGAAGTGCTTTCAGCCCCCTTTCGGAAAGCAATGCAAACCTATGCACCCGTAATTGTTCGGAATATTAAAATAGGAACCAACGGCGGAACCTGGGTTATCGATATCACTGTTCAGCGCATTGAAAACCCGGGGCCTGTAAAAGATATGGTGATGTTTGTATTTACGGATGTTCCGGAAGCTCCAGTTCAGGAAATCTCAAAACCGGGAAAAGGAAAATCAATGCCGGAAGGTCAGTTCAAAGAACTGGAAGGTAAACTTTTACGCAGCTATGAAGACCTTCAGACCACGAGGGAGGAAATGCAGACCTCTCAGGAAGAACTGAAATCCACCAATGAAGAGCTTCAATCAACAAACGAGGAATTACAATCAACCAATGAAGAACTTACAACTTCCAAGGAAGAGATGCAAAGCCTGAATGAGGAGCTTCAGGCCATGAACCTCGAACTGCAAACCAAAATAAATGATTTTGTACGGGCGAGTGATGACATGAAAAACCTGCTTAACAGTACTGAGATTGCCACACTTTTCCTCGATAAGGACCTAAATATCCGACGATTTACAGATCAGGTTACCCATGTGTTTAAATTACGCAATACTGATATTGGCAGACCTTTCACAGAATTGGCTACCAGTTTGCAGTATCCCGAAATCGATGACCATGCCAGGCAGGTGCTTGACTCTCTTGTGCCTGTTGAAACCACCATAACAACCTATGATGGAAAGTGGTTAATAGCCAGGATTATGCCCTATCGCACAATCGATGATCGCATCGATGGACTGGTCATGACATTTATCGATATCACCATAGCCAAAAAGCTTGAAAAGGATGTAAAATCCACCAATGATGCCCTGGCTGTTTCTGAAATCCGGTACCGGCGCCTGTTTGAATCAGCAAAGGACGGGATTCTTATTCTCGATGCCGAAACAGGGATGATTAAAGACGTGAATCCGTTTTTAATTGAGCTCTTAGGTTATTCAAAAAAACAATTTTTTGAAAAAGCAATATGGGAGATCGGATTTCTGAAAGATATCATAGCCAATAAGGATAAATTTCAGGAATTGCAGATGAAGGAAATGGTCAGATATGAAAATTTACCCCTTGAAACATCTGACGGACGAAACATCAATGTCGAATTTATCAGTAATGTGTATTCGGAAAATAACGTGAAGGTGATCCAGTGTCAGATTCGTAATAATACTGATCCAAAGTTGACCGGAGACATAATTAAAAGACGAAGGGAGAAGAAATGAATAAAAAAGGGATCCCAGGATCCACTGACCTTCGTCAAAAGGCTGAAGAATTGGCTAAAAGGAAGTTAGCTGAAAGTGTTTCTCAGCATTCAGACCTTGACTTAAACAGGCTCATTCATGAACTTGAAGTACACCAGATTGAATTGGAATTGCAAAACCAGGAACTGTTGCAATCCCGGGAAGATGCCTTGGAAATACTTGAAAAATATACCGAATTGTACGATTTTGCCCCCTCAGGTTATTTTTCGCTTGGGAAAGATGGAAAAATTATTGATTTAAACCTGGCAGGTGCTGAAATGATTGGCAAGGAACGCTCGCATGCCATAAATTGTTCTTTTGCCCTTTTTATTTCCACAGATACAAGGCAAATCTTCAATCTCTTTCTTAGGGAAGTATTTGCCAGCAATGAAAAAAAATCATGTGAAGTATCCTTGCTGAAAAGCAGCAGCAGGCAAATCAATGTTCAGCTTTCCGGCATTGCATCTGAAAAGGAAGAAATCGGGCTGTTAACCGCTGCCGATGTTACCGATCTTAAAAATACAGAACAGGAATTAAGGAAAGCCAAAGAACATGCCGAAGAATGCGATCATCTGAAATCAGCTTTTCTTGCCAATATGAGCCATGAAATCAGAACCCCGATGAACGGGATCCTTGGCTTCGCCAGTTTGCTGAAAGAACCAGGACTGACAGGGGCAGAGCAGCAAAAATACATCCGGATCATCGAGAAAAGCGGAGCCCGTATGCTGAACATTATCAACGATATTATTGATATTTCAAAAATTGAATCCGGGCTGATGAAAGTTGATATTGAGGAGTCTAACATCAACGAGCAGATAGAGTATGTTTATACCTTTTTCAAACCGGAAGTCGAAGCGAAGGGCATGCGTTTTTCATTTAAAAACTCCTTGCCGGCTAAGGAAGCATTGATTGAAACAGATCGTGAAAAAATATTTGCCATCCTTACCAACCTCGTTAAAAATGCAATTAAATATTCCAACGAAGGCGCAATAGAATTTGGATATGAGAAAAAGGGAGACTGTCTCGAGTTTTTTGTAAAAGACACCGGCATCGGAATTGCCAAAAACAGGCAGGAAGCCATCTTTGAACGTTTTATTCAGGCTGATATTTCCGATGTGCATGCTCTCCAGGGCGCTGGTCTGGGGTTGTCAATCACCAAAGCCTATGTTGAAATGCTTGGGGGAACAATCCGGGTAGATAGCCTGTCGGGTAAAGGTTCAACATTCTATTTCACGATTCCTTATCATTGCCCCACCCCTGAAAAAGGTAAAAACGGCAATACTGATACAAATACGGAAATGGAGGGTCAGATGAATAATCTGAAAATACTGATCGTCGAAGATGATGAAACGTCAAGCCTGTTGATCAGAACGATGATTGCACAATCCTGCCGGGAAATCCTTGATGCCAGGACAGGTATCCAGGCTATTGGTCTATGCAGGGACAACCCAGATATTGATCTGGTTTTTATGGATATCAGAATACCCGATATGAACGGATATGAAGCCACGCATCAGATACGGCAGTTTAATATGGATGTGATCATCATTGCCCAGACAGCATACGGCCTTTCGGGCGATTGTGAGAAAGCCATGAGCGCTGGCTGCAATGATTATATTTCAAAACCCATTGGTAAAAATGAATTGCTGGGATTAATCCGGAAGTATTTCTATCTTCATTAATTTCCCAGAATCTGTAAATCGTCAATCGTAAATTCTGCTGTGGGATGTGAGGGATTCGAACCCACGACCCCCGCCCTGTCAAGGCGATGCTCTAAACCAACTGAGCTAACATCCCATATGGCCTGCAAAGATAAAAATACTTTCCAAATCCCACCATCTTACCTTTTTACCAATTTACATTTTTCCATAAACCCCCAGAATCTCCCCGTAATAGACCATATGGTAATCCTTTTTAGGATAAAATCTCTGATCAACTTTAGCATCAAGCATGTTTGCATCCAGTGGATGTTTATGAACAATCCGGCATTCATAATGAATGTCAGCTTCTGTTATAAACGGGGTGTCAATGCGTATTCCATTTTCCAGGGTAAAACCACAGCTTTTCATTTTAGCAGTATCCCGGCCAGATTTGGAACCACAAATGGCGAGTTCCTTTTTATAGTTATCGGAAAAAAGGCAAACAGTAAATGTTTTACTTTCTTCCATCAGCTTGAATGTAAAGCGGGTAGGGCGGACAAGCACCGTAAAAACAGGCATATGCCATATCTCTCCCAGCGTACCCCAGCCTATAGTCATAGGATTCGGCGGATTACCTGTCAATAAAATAATGCCATTTCCTTTGAGTTTATCTAGGGTTTCATGGAATACATCGAATGTTCCAATTTCCTTTCTCATAATTTCCTATTTTTGGTGCCCAAAGTTAAGGCTTTCATTAAAACTCCGCAATGACCAGTTTACAGACAAAATTTTCATTGATTGGCCTTTATTTTCTTTTTCCATTGCTTCTTTTAGCCCAGCAAACAAAGAAAAATATTGAATTCAATGATATCTTAAAATCCAGAACATTTGCTTCCAAGGGGATTGATGGTTTGTATTCCATGAAAGATGGAAAGCATTTTTGTGTGTTGAAAAAAGATAGCCTGAATGAATATGATTATGAAACCGGAAAGCTGTCAAGGGTCATTGTGACTTCTGCCCAACTCATCCCGACCGGAAAGAAAGAGTCCATCGGCATGTCAAAGTACAGCTTCAGTAATGATGAAACAAAAATTCTTTTTTCAACTGAATCTGAAGAAATATACCGGTATTCAGAGTGGGTTTATAACTATATTTTTGACCTGAAAACAGGTATTCTCACAGCTCTTTCGGATAAGGGAAAACAAAGAGTGTCCGCATTTTCTCCGGATGATACCAAAATAGCTTTTGTCAGGGGAAATAATATTTTTATCAGGGATATCACCGCCGGAATCGGGAATTCAGCTATTGGCAACGAAATACAGATTACCTCCGATGGCAGGGAAAATGAAATCATCAACGGAGTCCCGGATTGGGTGAATGAGGAGGAATTTGAATTCATCAGAGCCTTCGAGTGGTCGCCGGATGGGTTAAAAATTGCTTTTTACCGATTCGATGAATCTAAGGTCAAAGAGTACGACCTTCAACTGTATGGAGAACTATATCCCTCCCATTACCGCTATAAATATCCGGTGCCTGGAGAAGCCAATTCCATCATCAGTATTCATATTTATGATCTTAAGTCAGGGAAAACCTTAAAAGTTGATATAGGACAGGATTCGAGCATTTATATTCCAAGGATAAAATGGACGGAAGATCCCGGCAAACTTGCACTTTACCGCATGAACCGTCATCAGAACGAACTGGAAATGCTCCTGGCCGATGCTGAAACGGGGCTGACCACAGTAATCTACAAGGAGGAAGACAAATGTTATTTAGAAATCAATGACCATCTGAAATTCCTTAAAAATGGCAAGGGTTTCATCCTGAACAGCGAGAAAGATGGTTTCCGTCATATTTATCATTATGACATGGAGGGAAATCTGATCCGCCAGATCACTTCCGGAACATGGGAAGTCACCGAATTATATGGGATTGATGAGAGCCAGGGACTGATTTATTACCAGTCAACAGAATCTTCGCCCCTGAATAAGGACTTATATGCGGTATCCATGGATGGGAAAAGAAAAATAGGAATTTCTTCCCGTCCTGGGACCAATACCCCGGAATTCTCTTCGACTTATGAATATTTCATCAACCGATGGTCAGATGCCAACACACCGCCTTATATTACGCTGAACAGGGCAAATGGCGATATCATCCGGATTTTGCAGAGTAATGAGAAACTGATCAGTAAAATGAAGGAGTACAATTTGTCCCGGGTAGAATTCTTTACCTTCAAAACTTCCAAGGAATATGAAATTAATTGCTGGATGCTTAAACCTCCGGATTTTGATCCATTAAAAAAATATCCTGTTCTTTTTGCAGTTTATGGAGGTCCCGGATCCCAGAATGTTTTAAATACCTGGAGAACCGCATCCTTTTGGAACCGTTATCTCGCGCAGAACGGATTGATCATCATCAATGTCGATCCCAGGGGAACTGCCGGAAAGGGAGCTGATTTTAAAAAACTCACCTACCTGCAGCTTGGGAAATATGAAACGGAGGATATGGTAGAAACAGCAAAATACCTTTCCGGATTGCCCTTTATAGATTCGAAACGAATAGGTATCTGGGGGTGGAGTTACGGAGGATTTATGACATTGAGTTGCCTGACAAGGGCTTCGGATTATTTCAGCATGGGTGTGGCAGTGGCGCCGGTGACTCATTATAAGTATTACGATGATATATATACTGAAAGGTTTATGAGAACACCCCAAGAAAACCCTGAGGGGTATGAACGGAATTCTCCGATTAACCATGTGGACAAATTCAAAGGTAAATTACTGTTGATCCATGGAATGGCCGACGACAACGTGCATCCCCAGAATTCATATGATTTCATGACTGCGATGGTTGGTGCCGACAAACAATTCGAATCACAGTATTATCCGAACAGCAACCATGGAATTTATACCGGCTCCAATACGACTTATCATCTATATAAACGGATGACGGATTTTATTTTGAAGAATCTGTAAAAGATGCAGGATACAAGATGCAAGATGCAATACCCAGGAGGACCGGTTATGAATGAAAACTTCTTTATTTTTCATCCTGAATCGTGCATCCTGAATCCTGCATCTGAAACTATTTGGATTTCTCGTATTAACATTGTAATTTTGCAGCCCTTAAAATAATAATGAGTATTCATTTTAACAAGAAAGTGAGCGTATTTTTATGATTATCGTACCTGTTAAAGAAGGCGAAAGCATCGACAGAGCATTAAAAAAACTGAAACGTAAATTCGAAAAAACTGGTGTTGTTAAAGAGTTACGTGAGCGTCAGAAGTTCACCAAGCCATCTGTAAAAAAAAGGGATGGTATTCAAAAGGCGATTTACATTCAGCAACTGCATACTGAAGAAGAAGCCGGGTAACCAGGTATTATTTTTTTTGCAGAAGAAATTTTGTTGAGGTAAATATCTTTGTATATTTATCCGTCGATACGACATCAACAGGATTTCTTTTTTTTTGGCAAGTGAAGGATCGGTTCATAGCATACATACAATTCGAAAAGCGTTACTCTCCTCATACAGTAGTTGCATACACTGGCGATCTGAATCAATTTTTCAAGTATTTACTGGAACAATACGACGAGACCGACATACGCCACGTTGATTCTCCCATGATCCGCTCCTGGCTGGTGTTTCTGATGGAGCATGAAATCTCAACCCGTTCGGTTAACCGCAAACTGACAACACTGAAATCTTTCTATCGTTTTCTTATCAGGGAAGGTGTGGTGGAAACAAATCCTCTGCTGAAAATCAATTCTCCAAAAACATCCAAACGGCTTCCGGCTTTTATTGAACGTGAAAAAATGGATATCCTGCTGGATGAAAATGTCTGGAATGATGATTATCCTGGAAGGCGGGACAAACTAATTGTGGAACTGTTTTATGCAACCGGAATCCGTCTGTCGGAATTGGTTAATCTTAAGGTTTCCGATTTCGATTTTCATCATAGCACAATTAAAGTATTGGGAAAAAGAAATAAAGAGCGCCTGATACCGTTCAATAAGAAACTAGAAGGCTTGATCCTGGAGTATATTTCTGTTAAGGATAAGGAATTTGGCTGCAGACCTGAGTTTTTTCTTACCAATAAAGGAAAGAAAATCTATCCCAAACTGGTTTACCTGATTGTTACGGGCCGGTTGAGGGAGGTTACCACCCTGAATAAAAAAAGTCCTCATGTACTACGGCATACCTTCGCCACCCATTTACTCAATAATGGGGCAGATCTGAATGCTGTAAAAGAATTATTGGGACATGCAAATCTTTCGGCAACGCAAGTATATACACATAATACGATAGATAAGTTAAAAAAAATTTATAAACAAGCCCATCCAAAGGCATAAAAAAGGAGGTCTGAATGAATATTAAGATCAACGCAGTTCATTTTAAGGCAGATAAGAAACTGGACACCTTTGTAAAAGAAAGATTAGAAAAACTGCATACTTTTTTTGAAGGAGTAATCGGTAGTGAAGTCATGCTAAAACTTGAGAATTCAGAGGAAAGAGAAAATAAAATCGCTGAAATCCGATTGATTATCAAGGGGTACGACCTATTTGCAAAAAAAGAAGCCACTACTTTTGAAGCGGCTATCGATTCGGCGGTTGATGCATTGCGAAAACAGTTGGTTAAGTATAAAGAAAAAGTTCGCCATATGTAATTTTAAATGATTGATTATAAGAGAGGTAATCTATTTTTTGATTACCTCTCTTTGTTTGTGGCATAGTCTTTGTGAAAAAATATTTGTTTCCTATTCAAATTGTTTATACTTTTGCAGTCCTTTTTTAAAAAGAAAAGGCTTTGCCGATGTAGCTCAGCTGGTAGAGCAGCTGATTTGTAATCAGCTGGTCGGCGGTTCGAATCCGTCCATCGGCTCAGTTCTTTGAAAGAATGAAAATATGCATCCGACTCAGTCGGAAATTCATGGGGAGATACCAGAGCGGTCAAATGGGGCAGACTGTAAATCTGTTGGCACAGCCTTCGAAGGTTCGAATCCTCCTCTCCCCACAATGCGGAAGTAGCTCATTTGGTAGAGCGGAAGCCTTCCAAGCTTCAGGTGGCGGGTTCGAGCCCCGTCTTCCGCTCTGTTTTCGCCTTTGTAGCTCAGGGGTAGAGCACTTCCTTGGTAAGGAAGGGGTCAGCAGTTCAATTCTGCTCAAAGGCTCAAGATTAATTAACCAAAATATCAAATTGTAATTAAACTTTAATAAAATGGCAAAAGAAAAATTCAATCGCAGCAAACCTCATGTCAATGTTGGCACGATTGGCCACATTGATCATGGTAAAACTACTTTGACCGCTGCCATCACCTTAGTCTTGGCAGATAAGGGTTTATCCGAGTTCAGGTCGTTCGACTCTATCGACAATGCACCGGAAGAAAAAGCACGTGGAATCACGATCAACACTGCTCATATCGAGTACCAAACAGCTGCCCGTCACTATGCGCACGTTGACTGCCCCGGTCATGCTGACTACATTAAAAACATGGTTACCGGTGCTGCCCAGATGGACGGCGCTATTATCGTCGTAGCAGCTACTGATGGTCCCATGCCTCAGACCCGCGAACATATCCTGCTCGCCCGTCAGGTTGGTGTACCCAAACTGGTTGTTTTTATGAATAAATGCGACAGTGTTGATGATCCCGAATTACTCGAGATTGTTGAAATGGAAATCCGTGAATTGCTGACTTTCTACGGTTTTGACGGAGCAAATACCCCGGTTATCCAGGGATCTGCATTGGGTGGACTGAACAAGGAACCTAAATGGGTGGATAAGATTATGGAACTCATGGATGCCGTTGACAGCTATATTCCGCTGCCGACCCGTGACGTTGACAAACCCTTCCTGATGCCTGTTGAAGACGTATTCTCCATTACCGGCCGCGGTACAGTAGCTACCGGCAGAATTGAAACAGGTGTGATCAATACCGGAGATCCCGTTGACATCATCGGTATGGGTGCCGAAAAACTTAAATCAGTGGTTACCGGAGTGGAAATGTTCCGCAAGATCCTCGATAGGGGTGAAGCTGGCGACAATGCCGGTTTATTGCTCCGTGGTATCGATAAAGATGCTATCCGTCGTGGAATGGTTATTGCAAAGCCAGGTTCCATTACGCCTCATAAAAAATTCAAGGCTGAAATATACGTTCTGAAGACCCAGGAAGGTGGACGTCACACCCCATTCCATAACAAATACCGTCCTCAGTTCTATTTCAGAACCACAGACGTTACCGGCGAAATTCATCTTCCTGAAGGAGTTGAAATGTGTATGCCTGGTGATAATATCACGATTACTGTTGATCTGATTGCTGAAATCGCCATGAACAAGGGTCTCCGTTTTGCTATCCGCGAAGGTGGACGTACTGTTGGTGCCGGTCAGGTAACAGAAATACTTGACTAATTATAATTAAAGTTTAATTACACACGGGTGTAGCTCAACTGGTAGAGTGGCGGTCTCCAAAACCGTAGGCTGTGGGTTCGATTCCTACCACCCGTGCAAAATGTTAGATAAATGGCAAAAAATCAAGTAGTAAATTATATAAAGGAAAGCTACGATGAATTGATGCATAAAGTTTCCTGGCCCAGCTGGGCAGAATTACAGGGAAGTGCAATTGTCGTGTCCGTCGCTTCGCTCATCATCGCAGTTATTGTTTTTGCAATGGATGAAGTTTTCAGAAACGTACTCATACAGTTTTATAAGCTTTTCTAAACGTACCCAGGGTTGTTTATCTAATCAACAAAATAAATCAAGAATCAATCTCACAAAAAGCATGAGTGAATTGGCTAAAAAATGGTATGTTGTCCGCGCTATCTCAGGTAATGAGAAGAAGGTGAAGCAATACCTTGAAAGCGAAATTGCCAATCTGAAACTACAGGATTACATTTCACAAGTGCTGATTCCAACGGAGAAAGTGTATATGATCCGGAATGGAAAGAAAGTGAGTAAAGAACGGAATTACTTCCCGGGTTATGTGCTCATTGAGGCTGCACTTACTGGTGAAGTACCCCACATCATAAGGAATATTCCAGGAGTACTCGGATTTTTGGGAGCCAAAGGAGAAGCACATCCGCTTCGTCCTTCCGAAGTGAAACGTATCCTTGGAAAGTTTGATGAATTATCGGAACAAGGGGAAGAAATGAATATCCCCTTCATTGTTGGAGAAACAGTTACCGTTATCGATGGACCTTTCAACAGTTTCAGCGGGGTAATTGAAGAAATCAATGAAGAAAAAAAGAAACTCAAGGTCATGGTCAAGATATTTGGTCGAAAAACCCCCCTTGAATTGAGTTTCATGCAAGTACAAAAGGAGTAGAAGACATTTAAATTAATAGCAATGGCAAAAGAAGTAAGTGGTATTATTAAATTACAGATCAAGGGAGGAGCTGCAAATCCTTCACCTCCGGTTGGACCTGCATTAGGTGCAAAAGGGGTCAACATCATGGAGTTTTGCAAGCAGTTCAATGCACGTACCCAGGACAAGACCGGGAAACTGATCCCGGTGATCATAACGGTATACAGGGATAAGTCTTTTGACTTTATTTTAAAGACGCCTCCTGTTGCTGTTCAGTTAATGGAAGCTACCAAGCTTCAAAAGGGATCACCTGAGCCAAACCGCAATAAGGTGGCATCAGTATCCTGGGAACAGGTTCAAAAAATTGCCGAAGATAAAATGCCTGACCTGAATGCCTTTACCGTTGATTCAGCCATTAAAATGGTAGCCGGTACCGCACGCAGTATGGGTATCACCATTACCGGTGAAACTCCTTCAAAACGCTAATCTCCGCAGCCGGTTAGTGTTCAAATCAGACCTCATCAACTAAACATAAAAATAAAGCAATGACAAAGCTGACAAAAAAGAGGAAGGTTGCCTTATCAAAATTTGATAAGAACGCCGTTTTTTCGCTGTCGGATGCAGCAGGTATTGTGAAAGAAATCAGTAATACCAAATTCGATTCATCCGTAGATATTGACGTACGCCTTGGGGTTGATCCCCGTAAGGCAAACCAGATGGTCAGAGGTATCGTGACGCTTCCGCATGGTACCGGTAAAACTATCCGTGTGCTCGTTCTCTGTACTCCAGATAAGGAGGAAGAGGCCAGACAGGCTGGCGCTGACTTTGCCGGACTCGATGAATTTATTGAGAAAATCAAAGGTGGCTGGACCGACGTCGATGTAATTATTACCATGCCCAGTGTTATGGCCAAAGTTGGTGCATTAGGAAAAATCCTCGGACCACGCGGATTAATGCCCAACCCAAAAACGGGGACTGTTACCATGGAAATTGGAAAGGCCGTAAAAGAGGTGAAAGCCGGTAAGATCGATTTTAAAGTTGATAAGTTTGGTATTATCCATGCTTCCGTTGCGAAAGTTTCTTTCGATCAGGAAAAAATTGTGGAAAATGCCAAGGAACTTATGCATACGATCATCAAACTTAAACCATCTTCGGCAAAAGGTACCTATGTGAAAAGTATATACTTATCCAGTACCATGAGCCCGAGTGTTCAGGTTGACCCAAAATCGGTTTCCGCCTAATTACTGAACTTTTGAGAGAACTAAATCATGAGAAAAGACGAAAAAACCCAGCTTATTGATTCCCTGGCAACACGGCTGACAAAAAGCAATACCTTTTACCTGGCTGATACTTCTAATCTGAATGCAGAAACAACCAGCAGGCTTAGAAGAACTTGCTTTAAAAGGAATGTACAGCTGACGGTAGTCAAGAATACACTTTTAAGAAAGGCCATGGAGAAAGCCGGTAAATCTTTTGAAGATTTCTACCCGGTATTAACCGGACCCACTTCCATCATGTTTTCGGAAGTTGCTAACGATCCGGCCAAACTAATCAAAGAATTTCGGCGTACATCAACCAAACCGGTTTTAAAAGGCGCTTATGTTGAAGAAACCATCTACCTGGGCGATGATCAACTGGATACCTTGGTTAATGTCAAGTCGAAATTTGAATTAATCGGCGATCTGATAGGTCTGCTCCAATCTCCGGCAAATAACGTTATCCTGGCTTTACAGACAGGTAGCACCAAATTATCAGGGATTGTCAAGACCTTATCAGAAAAACCTGAATAAAAAAGTAAATTTTAGTAATCATATTAAATAGTAAGAAAATGGCAGATTTAAAAGCTTTTGCAGAACAGTTAGTGAATTTAACAGTAAAAGAAGTTAACGAATTGGCAAAGATCCTAAAGGATGATTATGGTATCGAGCCTGCTGCTGCAGCTGTTGCAGTTGCAGCCCCTGCCGCCGCCGCCGCTCCTGTTGCTGAAGAAAAATCATCTTTTGATGTGATTTTGAAAAATGCAGGCCAGGCTAAATTAGCCGTCGTTAAATTGGTTAAAGAACTGACCAGCCTTGGTTTGAAAGAAGCCAAAGAATTAGTTGATGCTGCACCTAAAGCCATTAAAGAGGGTGTTTCCAAGGATGAAGCTAACGCTTTATTTAATCAATTAAAGGAGGCTGGAGCAGAGGTTGAAATTAAGTAAAACATTACTTTCTCATTCTTATAATAGGATATAGACTGCCCCGAAAGGGGTAGTCTGTAACTTATTTTTTACGATATTGAAAGTTAACATTAATTTCTAACCTGTCCCGCTGTTTGGCGGGGCCTAAAATAAACAAACCTTGGCTTCAAAAAAAATCGAAAGAATCAGTTTTGCGTCCACCAGGATACAAGCTGAATGTCCTGATTTTCTCGATATCCAGGTAAAGTCCTTTCAGGATTTTTTCCAGCTGGAAACAAATCCTGAAAACAGGGTCAACGAAGGATTATACAGAGTATTCGCGGAAAACTTTCCAATTTCTGATGCACGCAACAACTTCGTGCTGGAATTCCTCGATTATTTTATTGATCCTCCGCGGTACTCTATCGACGAGTGCATTGAACGTGGTTTGACCTACAGTGTACCACTGAAGGCTAAACTCAAGTTATACTGCACTGACCCGGAGCATGAGGATTTCGAAACAATTATTCAGGATGTTTACCTTGGGATGATCCCCTATATGACACCCAGGGGAACTTTCATCATCAACGGTGCAGAACGTGTTGTTGTTTCTCAGCTTCACCGTTCACCTGGCGTATTTTTCAGTACCAGTTTCCATGCCAACGGAGCCCAATTGTATTCGGCCCGCATTATTCCTTTCAAGGGATCCTGGATTGAGTTTACAACCGATATCAACAATGTCATGTATGCATACATTGACCGGAAAAAGAAATTGCCGGTCACAACTTTGCTGCGGGCCATTGGTTTCGAAACAGATAAGGATATCCTTGAAATATTCGGGCTTGCACAGGAAGTTAAAGTAAGCAGGGCAGCCCTGAAACGTGTCGTCGGCTCTAAACTGGCAGCACGGGTGGTAAGAACCTGGATCGAAGATTTCGTGGACGAGGATACCGGTGAAGTCGTTTCCATCGAGCGTACCGAAGTGATCATTGAACGGGAAACCATCCTCGAAAATGAACATATCGACCAGATCCTTGATGCTGGTATTAAAGCCATCCTCATCCATCGTGAAGATGCCCTGGCTACCGATTATTCCATTATTTTCAATACCCTTCAGAAGGACCCTGCAAATTCTGAAAAGGAAGCTGTGGAGTTCATTTACCGTCAGCTTCGTAATGCAGAACCACCGGATGAGGAAACTGCACGCGGGATTATCGAGAAACTTTTTTTCTCTGATAAACGATACGACCTGGGTGATGTTGGCCGTTACCGGATCAACCGGAAACTGAACCTCAATACTCCAGCGGAGACGAAAGTCCTTACAAAAGAAGATATCATCTCAATTATCAAATACCTTATTGAACTGGTTAATTCCAAGGCGGAAGTCGATGATATAGACCACCTGAGTAACCGCAGGGTCCGTACCGTTGGAGAACAACTTTACAACCAGTTCGGCGTGGGCCTTTCAAGAATGGCACGGACTATTCGTGAACGTATGAATGTTCGCGATAATGAAGTTTTTACACCCATGGACCTGATTAACGCCAAGACATTGTCTTCCGTAATCAATACCTTTTTCGGCACCAACCAGTTATCCCAATTCATGGATCAGACCAACCCCCTGTCGGAGTTGACACATAAGCGCCGTATTTCTGCGCTCGGACCTGGTGGTCTTTCCCGTGAGCGTGCCGGGTTTGAAGTTCGTGACGTACATTATACCCATTACGGCCGTCTTTGTACTATAGAAACCCCTGAAGGACCTAATATTGGTTTGATCAGTTCGCTCTGTGTATATGCCAAGATCGATAAACTTGGGTTTATTGAAACTCCTTATCATAAAGTGATACAGGGGAAAGTGGCCCTGGAGGATGATCCAATCTACCTTACTGCCGAAGAAGAAGAACATAAAATTATCGCCCAGGCCAGCACCCTTATGGATTCAAAGGGAAATATCACAGACGATAAGGTGAAAGTTCGTTACCTGGCTGATTATCCTATTATTGAAAAAACCGGGGTTGACCTTATCGACATTGCACCTAACCAGATTGCATCCATCGCTGCATCTCTGATTCCCTTCCTGGAACATGATGATGCCAACCGTGCACTGATGGGATCAAACATGATGCGCCAGGCTGTCCCTTTGCTTAATCCGGAAATTGCCCTTGTAGGTACCGGTATAGAAAGCCTTGTTGCCCGTGATTCCCGGGTTCTCATCAACGCAGAAGGGAATGGAATTGTTGAATTCGTGGATGCCAATGAAATCGTTATCCGCTATTCACGCGATGAAAAGGAACGCCTGGTAAGTTTTGAAGAAGATATCAAGTCATACAGGCTCACCAAGTTTGCAAGAACCAACCAGAATACCTGCGTTAACCTTCGTCCTATTGTACGTAAAGGCGATAAGGTTGTTAAAGGCCAGGTACTTTGTGAAGGTTATGCCACAAAGGATGGAGAACTGGCCCTTGGACGTAACCTCATGGTTGCCTTCATGCCCTGGAAAGGGTACAATTTCGAGGATGCTATTGTCATCTCAGAAAAAGTGCTTAAGGAAGATATTTTTACTTCCATTCATATTGAAGAATTCACCCTTGAAGTCCGTGATACAAAACGCGGGGTTGAGGAATTGACAAACGATATTCCCAATGTCAGCGCTGAAGCAACAAAAGACCTGGATGAAAACGGATTAATCCGCATTGGTGCCGAGGTTAATGAAGGCGATATCCTGATCGGAAAAATTACTCCCAAAGGAGAAAGCGATCCTACACCGGAAGAAAAACTTCTCCGGGCGATATTCGGCGATAAAGCCGGTGATGTAAAGGATGCTTCCCTGAAAGCACCCCCTTCCATGAAGGGCGTGGTTATTGAAAAGAAATTGTTCTCCCGCGTCATCAAAGATCGTAAGGCAAAAGCCAAGGAAAAGGATGATCTTAAAAAGTTGGATGACGATTACCAGAAAGATGTTGAAAAAGTAAAGACCAAATTGGTTGAAAAACTTAATATTCTGGTAAATGGTAAGGTTTCTCAGGGCGTTTACAATAATTTCAAACAGGAAATTATTGCCAAAGGGGCCAAGTTTACGCAGAAGAATCTGATGGACATCGACTATCTGAACGTGAATCCGAATAAATGGACGACCGACAAGGATAAGAATGATCAGATCAAGACCCTGATCAATAACTATATCATCAAGTTCAAGGAAATCATGGGCATCCACAACCGCAAGAAATTTGTCGCTGTGGTCGGAGATGATCTTCCCGCCGGAATCGTTCAGATGGCTAAAGTGTATATTGCCAAAAAACGCAAGTTGAAAGTTGGTGATAAGATGGCTGGTCGACACGGGAACAAGGGTATTGTTGCCCGCATACAGCGTGAAGAAGATATGCCATTCCTCCAGGACGGGACCCCCGTTGATGTGGTACTCAACCCCTTGGGCGTTCCTTCCCGTATGAACCTAGGACAGATTTATGAGACCATTCTCGGATGGGCAGGTAAAAGACTTGGGCAGCGGTTTATGACTCCAATTTTCGATGGAGCTAGTCTTGACCAGATCAATGAATACCTTGCTTCTGCAGGATTACCCAAAAATGGCAAAGTATACCTCTATGATGGCCTCAGCGGTGATCGGTTCGATCAACCAACTACTGTTGGCTATATTTATATGATGAAGCTTCACCATATGGTGGATGATAAGATGCATGCCCGCTCTATCGGACCGTATTCACTTATTACACAGCAACCGCTGGGGGGTAAGGCTCAATTCGGCGGACAGCGTTTTGGTGAAATGGAAGTCTGGGCATTGGAAGCTTTCGGAGCTGCCAATATCCTGCTCGAAATCCAGACTGTGAAATCTGATGATGTCATCGGTCGTGCCAAAGCTTATGAAACCATCGTTAAAGGTGAATCCATGCCAATACCGGGAATTCCGGAATCCTTTAACGTATTGATCCACGAATTACGTGGCCTGGGTCTCAACCTAACGTTTGATTAAACCCAGCCTGAGCTTATTGTTAAAGTGAGTTTTTTGTGTTTCTAATGTCAAATAATAAAATATGGCTTACAGAAAAGACGGTCAGATAAACAGCAGCTTTTCAAAGATTACCATAAGTCTTGCTTCACCGGAGAAAATTTTTGAAATGTCGAGCGGTGAAGTGCTAAAGCCGGAAACCATCAATTACAGGACCTATAAACCTGAACGCGATGGTTTGTTCTGCGAACGGATTTTCGGTCCGGTAAAAGACTGGGAATGTCATTGTGGAAAATATAAACGTATCCGTTACAAGGGAATCGTTTGCGACCGTTGTGGTGTTGAGGTAACTGAGAAAAAAGTGAGAAGGGAACGCATGGGGCATATCCAATTGGTTGTACCTGTTGCACATATCTGGTTCTTCCGATCCCTGCCGAATAAAATCGGATCTCTGCTTGGCCTGCCCACCAAAAAACTGGAAGCCATCATCTATTATGAGAAGTATGTTGTCATTAATCCTGGTGTGAAAAAAGCCGATGGGATCAATTATCTCGACTTTTTATCGGAAGAAGAGTACTTCGATATCATGGATAAACTTCCCCAGGAAAATCAATACCTGGATGATTCTGATCCGGATAAGTTTGTTGCCAAAATGGGAGCTGAAGCTCTTGCCGAACTCCTTTCACGTATCGACCTCGACAAAGAATCCTTTGACCTCCGCGTCAAGGCGAATACGGAAACATCACAGCAACGAAAGGCCGAAGCGCTCAAACGCCTGCAGGTTTTTGAATCCTTCCGTGATGCACAGAAGCGCCTGGAAAATCGTCCTGAGTGGATGATTGTCAAAGTAGTTCCTGTTATACCACCCGAATTACGACCTCTCGTTCCCCTCGATGGAGGCCGTTTTGCAACTTCCGACCTGAACGACCTTTATCGCAGGGTCATAATTCGTAACAACCGTCTGAAAAGATTGATAGAGATCAAAGCTCCTGACGTAATCCTTCGTAATGAAAAGCGTATGCTCCAGGAGGCAGTCGACTCCTTATTCGATAATTCACGCAAAGCCAGTGCAGTTAAAACCGAATCAAACCGTGCCCTGAAATCACTCAGCGATAGCCTTAAAGGAAAACAAGGCCGGTTCCGCCAGAACCTTCTTGGTAAACGTGTCGATTATTCCGGCCGTTCTGTTATCGTTGTCGGTCCGGAATTGAAATTAAGTGAGTGCGGATTGCCAAAAGATATGGCTTCAGAATTATTTAAGCCATTCATTATCCGTAAAATGCTCGAACGTGGTATCGTTAAAACGGTTAAATCTGCCAAGAAAATTGTTGACAGGAAAGACCCGGTTGTCTGGGATATCCTGGAAAATATCCTGAAAGGGCATCCCGTATTACTCAACCGTGCACCTACCTTGCACCGCTTGGGTATTCAAGCTTTCCAGCCTAAATTAATCGAAGGAAAAGCAATACAGCTGCATCCGCTGGTATGTACCGCTTTCAATGCTGACTTCGACGGTGACCAGATGGCGGTTCATGTTCCCCTGGGAAATGCTGCTATCCTGGAAGCTCAGCTGCTTATGCTTGCCTCCCATAATATCCTGAATCCTGCCAATGGTGCTCCCATTACAGTTCCTTCACAGGATATGGTACTGGGTCTTTATTATATGACCAAAGCCAGAAAAACCGATAGTGACCTGGTCGTAAAAGGGGAAGGAATGACTTTTTACTCTCCCCAGGAAGTGATCATTGCTTACAATGAAAAAGTTGTTGACCTCCATGCCAATATCAGGGTTCGTCACACTTTCATGGAAAATGACGAAAAAGTCACTCGTATTCTTGAAACTACGGTCGGACGTATCCTGTTCAATCAGGTCGTACCGGAAGAATTCGGATATATCAACCAGTTACTAACGAAAAAATCACTTCGGGATATCATCGGTCAGATTCTGAAGAAAACAGGAACAGCCAAAACAGCTAAATTCCTGGATGATATCAAGGACCTTGGATTCCGTATGGCTTTCAAGGGTGGGTTATCCTTTAACCTGGACGATGTCATCGTCCCTGCTTTAAAAGAAAAACTGGTAGCGGATGCTTCCGCAGAAGTAGATGAAGTAGTAAGTAACTACAATATGGGTTTCATTACCAACAATGAAAGATACAATCAAATCATCGATATCTGGACGCATGCCAATTCACAATTGACACTGATGCTGATGAACCAACTGTCGAAAGACAAACAGGGATTCAACCCGGTATACATGATGCTTGACTCTGGTGCCCGTGGTTCCAAGGAACAGATCAGGCAGCTGAGCGGTATGCGTGGTTTGATGGCAAAACCGCAGAAATCAGGTGCTTCCGGAGGTGAAATTATTGAAAACCCGATTCTTGCCAACTTTAAAGAGGGACTCTCGGTTCTTGAGTACTTCATTTCTACTCACGGCGCCCGTAAGGGTCTGGCCGATACCGCCCTGAAAACTGCTGACGCAGGTTACCTGACCCGCCGTTTGGTGGATGTTTCCCAGGACGTTATCATCTCTGAGGAAGATTGCGGAACATTGAGAGGATTGACTATTACCGCACTCAAGAAACAAGAAGAAGTTGTGGAATCACTTTACGATAGGATTCTTGGTCGTGTTACTCTGCATGATATTTACCATCCTCATACGGGTGATTTGATCATCAATGCAGGTAGCGAAATCACTGAGGAAATCGCCACAGTCATTGGTAATTCACCGATTGAAGGTGTTGAAATCCGTTCTGTTTTAACCTGTGAATCCAAAAAGGGAGTATGTGCCAAGTGTTACGGACGTAATCTGGCTGATGGAACCATGGTTCAAAGGGGAGAAGCTGTCGGTGTTATTGCCGCTCAATCCATCGGAGAACCGGGTACACAGCTTACCTTGCGTACATTCCACGTGGGTGGGGTTGCCGGTGTTAACATCGCCAGTGCATCCCGCATTGAGGCCAAGTTTGAAGGGCTGCTGGAGATCGAGGAACTTCGTTCAGTAGAATATACCAATGCTTCAGGAGAAAAATCTAATATCGTTATCGGCCGTTCTGCCGAAATGAGAATCGTTGATAAAAATACTCATATTGCACTGACCTCTGCCCATATCCCATATGGTGCACGTCTTTACTTTAAAAACGGGGATGCAGTTAAAAAGGGTGAACTGATCAGCGACTGGGATCCATACAATGCATTAATTCTTTCAGAGGTTGCCGGAAAAATCAGCTTCGAAAATATCATCGAAGGGGTCACTTTCAGGGTTGAATCTGATGAACAAACCGGTTACCATGAGAAGGTTGTTGTTGAATCCCGCCAAAAGGCAAAAAACCCTGCCATTAACATTCTTTCTGCTTCCGGTGAGATCATTAAAATTTATGATATCCCCGTTGGCGCTCATATTATTATTGAAGACGGGGTTAAGATCAAAGCAGGTGAGATTCTGGTGAAGATCCCAAGGGCAATCGGAAAAGCCGGTGATATCACAGGAGGTTTGCCCAGAGTAACAGAATTATTCGAGGCCCGTAATCCTTCGGATCCGGCTATCGTTTCTGAAATCGACGGGGTGGTTTCCTTTGCGAAGAAACTGAAAAGAGGTAACCGTGAGGTTATTATCACCTCTAAAACAGGCGAAGAAAAGCGTTATCTGATCCCTACAAGCAAGCAGATCCTTGCTCAGGAAAATGATTATGTGAAAGCTGGTACCGCCTTATCAGATGGTGCACTTACCCCTAGTGACATCCTTGCCATCAAGGGACCCATGAAAGTTCAGGAGTATATCGTGAATGAAATTCAGGAGGTTTACCGTCTACAGGGAGTAAAGATCAATGATAAGCATTTTGAGACCATCGTCCGCCAGATGATGCGAAAAGTAGAGGTGGAAGATCCGGGTGATTCAAGATTTTTGGAAGGGGAATTGATCAACAAGATCGATTTCCAGGATGAGAACGACTGGATTTATGGTAAAAAAGTAGTAGAAGATCCAGGTGATTCACCTAATCTTAAAGCTGGACAGATCATCAGTGCCCGTAAGCTTAGGGACGAAAATTCCATGCTGAAACGTAAGGATAAAAAGCTGGTGGATGCCAGAGATGCCAAACCTGCTACTGCCTTCCAGATACTGCAGGGGATAACCAGAGCATCACTGCAAACCAAAAGCTGGATTTCGGCAGCCTCCTTCCAGGAAACAACAAAAGTCCTTACCCAGGCTGCCATTAATGCACGCCAGGATGAACTGATGGGTCTGAAGGAAAATGTTATTGTTGGTCACTTAATCCCGGCCGGAACAGGTTTACGCGATTATGAAAACCTGATCGTCGGGAGCAAGGAAGAATATGAAACTTTATTAGCTTCCAAAGAGGAAGAATAAATAACCAGGTATATGCAGGACAATAAAAAGCAGGCAAACCAGATCAATATCGAGATATCCGATGAAGTTGGCGAAGGCATTTATTCAAATCTTGCCATCATTACACATTCTCCTGCCGAATTCATCATCGATTTTGTGAAAATGATGCCCGGAGTTCCCAAGGCAAAAGTGAAATCCAGGATTATCCTGACACCCCAACATGCAAAGAGGTTATTTAAAGCCCTGAAGGAAAATGTGGCGAAATATGAAGCTATGCACGGGGAGATCAGGGATGCGGAGGGTGAGATACCGTTCAATTTGCCCATGCCACCTGCCGGTCAGGCATAAGAAATTAAAACCGTCCCGGCTGAAACGACGTTTTTTTTATTTATTTTGTTCCCGAAACTGCTGAAGCCATTGATCAGCGGTATTTGTTACTTCAATAGCTAATCTGTATCCGCTTTTCAACACTTCTTCTTTCAGTCTGGAATATTTTTCTTGTGAGAATGGCTGACTCCTTATCAACTGGATAAATTCATTCGTGTAAACCTGCCATATTTTCTGGTTCACAGAATCAATCGTATAAAGTCGTTCATACTTATCAGCATTTTTTAACAGGTAAGAAAATTCCTTTGAATTTTTATCATTCACGTACTTGTAGATAATATTCCAGTTGATCCTGTCTGACAATGTCGCCTCTACTACTGTGGAAAAATATTGATTAAGAGATTCATTGACTGGTGTATAAGTATCCGAAATCCGATCAAAATAGGTCATCATGAATGCTGGTGTTCGATTACCTGCCTTGTATTGGCTGAGATAATGTGCTAGACATTCTTCAGGGTCCTGTGCTGTTAGGGCCATTTTGATATAATCTTGAGCCTTACGGTCAGCACCCACTTTCTTATGAATCAAGGCACCGGCAGTATCTATAAATAACAGGGTAGGATAAGCCTTCACTTCGAATTTTTTTCCTAATACACGGCCTTCTCCCTTTTCCATGTCAACCTTGACACAAATAAAAGTCTTATTAAAGTAATCTGCCACGGTATCGTTGGTGAATATATTTGCGGCCATCCACTTGCATGGACCACACCATACGGCATAAGCATCCATAAAGATCAGTTTATTTTCTTTCTTTGCAATTTGTAAAATTTCCTGCCAGGGTTTTTCAAGAAACTGTATGGAGCGATTTTGACTGAAACCATTCGAAAATGAAAGAAACAGGATGAAAAGTAAAGCATAGCGGAAATTTCTCATTGGATATGGTTTAAAGATGAACGGCGATTTTGAATCAGATAGTATGATGTGAATGCCATATATTTGTATTTTTAGCAACATTTTTCCAACATGGAGATAAAACCCATCCGGAGTATTGTACTGATTGGTGCAGGAAAACTAGCAACTCAACTTGGATTTGCATTGAAAAAGCAGGATATTGCCATATCTCAGGTATTCAACCGGCATCCGGAACGGGGGAATAAGCTGGCAATCAAGTTGGGAGCTTCTTATATTTCAGACCTTTCTGCCATTCAAAAAGATGCTGATCTATATATTATTGCTGTCAGTGATGCAGCTATCCCATCGATTGCCGCAGGTCTGAATATCAAGAACAGGCTTCTGGTCCATACTTCCGGATCAGTGGATATGCTTGAACTGAAAGTGGCTTCCTCCAGAACCGGAGTATTTTATCCCTTACAGACTTTTTCCCGGCATAAACGAATTAGTTTCCATGGTATTCCTTTGTGTATTGAAGCTGAGAAAAAGAAGGACGGACGAAGACTGCAAGAACTGGGAAATCTTCTTTCTCACAATGTTCATTTCATGAACAGCGAACAAAGAAGGTTTCTGCATCTGACAGCAGTCTTTGCCAACAATTTTACCAATTATATGTACACTATTGCCGGCGATCTTCTTCAGGAAAAAAATATTTCATTTGATCTGCTGAAACCACTGATACACCAGACAGCAATCAATGCTGGGGAAGGTTGTCCCTTCTGCCACCAAACTGGGCCTGCAGTCAGGGATGACTTAGAAGTGATGCAAAGTCATCTTGAAATGCTTGGCCATCATCCGGATTATAAACACCTTTATCAACAGATCAGTAAAAGTATAATTCAATTCAAAAAGATCCATGGGAAATTACAAGGAATTACTTAAGTACATTAACACATTTATTTTTGATTACGATGGGGTACTGACAGATGGAACCATCCTCATGACCGATAAAGGCGAAGCCTATCGTATTTCAAATGTGAAAGATGGTTATGCTCTTCAACTGGCCATCAAGAAGGGGTACCGGATTGCCGTTATTTCTGGTGCACACTCGGAATCCATGCTGCAACGATTGAAATCTGTTCAGGTTACCGATGTGTTTTTGGGCGTGGAAAATAAACTGGATGTTTATAAGCAATATCTGGTCAAGTATAATCTCGGTCCTGAACAGGTTCTTTATATGGGCGATGATATTCCCGATTACGAAGTTATGTCAGCAGCAGGAGTTTCTGCCTGTCCTGCTGATGCCTCCGAAGAAATTAAAGCAGTGGCACAATATATCTCTCACCTTGTAGGCGGAAAGGGCTGTGTAAGGGATGTGATCGAACAGGTACTAAAAGTACAGGGTAAATGGATGAATGATGATGCTTACCATTGGTAGGGCATCAGCCTAAATCTTCATATATGAAACAGCAAACTACCTTTGGGCTTGAATGGATGAAATTCTTATTTCAGCTGATACGCCTGCCTAATCTGCTGATTATTATTCTTACCCAGGTCTTAATACGCTATTGTATTTTACAGAACTTTCTTTACACCGGACATCCGGAAGCAATATCTCCTTTTATGGATTTTATTCTGCTGGTCCTTGCAACAATACTTATTACTATGGGAGGCTATGTGATCAACGATTATTATGATGTAAAAATCGATCAGATCAATAAACCTGGTAGAACGGTCGTTACCCGATTCATTTCATATCGTGGCGCCATTAAACTTCATTTATTATTGAATTTTATGGCAATACTGATAGGTTTCTTCCTTGCTTTCAGGGTTAAGGTTCTGAGTTTTGGCTTTATTTTTCCCTTTATTGCCGGATTGTTATGGCTGTATTCTGCCCGGTATAAAAGAATGTTGTTTTGGGGTAATTTTCTTGTTGCATTGCTCTCCGCAACGGTAATTTTCGTTGTCTGGCTGTTTGATTTTTATTTCCTCTGTCTTTCTCCTGATATTTTTACCGGCGTTATACCCGGACAAGCCTGGGTGAGCCGATTGGTTATCGCTTATGCTGTATTTGCATTCTTGCTGTCACTTTCCAGGGAAATCATTAAAGATATGGAAGATCAGGAAGGCGACAGAGCACTGGATTGCCGCACTCTGCCTATCATAATAGGGAACAGGATGACCAGTTTGATAGTGCTGGTATTACTAATTATTACACTCCTGCTCATGGGATTTATCCAAATAATCCTTTCCCACCTGGATCAGCAACTGCTCTTCTGGTATCTGCTGATCATGATACAATTACCATTGATAATCCTGATTTTTATGCTGTTTTTTACCCATTCCAAAAATGGCTTTCATTTGATGAGCAATATTTCCAAGCTCATTATGCTGAATGGTATTTTATCCATGTTACTTTTTCTTATCCCGAAATAACGCTATATGCTCAACCAGAGATTTGAACGGAAACACCTAATCCTTGCTTCGCAATCACCCCGTCGCCAGTATCTGTTGAAAGAATTGGGTCTTGATTTTGAGATTCTTACCACCCATGTGCAGGAGGAATATCCTGCCGGGCTTCAACACGCTGAGATTGCGCGGTTTCTGGCTGAACTCAAGGCAGATAGTTTTGATGTGGGCAGGCTTCATGAAAACAACATTATTATTGCTGCGGATACCATCGTGAGCCTGGGGGGCGAAATACTCGGAAAGCCAGCCAATTATAGGGAGGCATTCAGCATGCTGGAGAAATTATCGGGGTGCCGGCATGAAGTGATAACCGGTGTTTGCCTGAAATCGCGAAAAAAAAGAGTCACTTTTCATAATATCTCATCTGTTTACTTCAAGACTTTAAGTACTGAAGAGATCGATTACTATATCGAAAATTTCCAACCGTTTGATAAAGCGGGCGGATATGGCTGTCAGGAATGGATAGGATACATCGGGATAAGTAAAATAGAAGGATCCTTTTTTAATGTGATGGGACTACCGGTAAAGGAACTTTATGAGGAATTGCTTAAATTTTGAATTTAATTCTTGCTTTCCAGGCATTTACATTGTTTTAATCCCTCCAGGAGTTCTACGGAGATGTCATCGATAAAATAGTAGGCCGATTTGAACAGGGTATCTTTGCTGTCGTCGATCTGAATACCCAGGAAGTTATCATTGGTCGAGAAATCCCCGAAGGTGATAAACCGTTCGCCCCCCTTGGCAATATAAAGACCCTGTATACATATCCACTGATTCCCATCGGACAATGGTTTTGAATTTCCAAGCCGGGTATAAGGTAGTTTCATCTTATTCGGATTTGGAGACTTTATTTCATTCACCGAAAGCACTACCCCGAATTCATGGAGAGCATATTTTGATTGGCCAAGGCTGACCCAGGCATGAATACAATAATGTTGGTTAGCTATTAGCGCACTATCGAGCCGGGTCTCCAGGTATTCATAATATTCATTTCGGTTCATATTATATACCTGAAGACCGGCATAGGCATGACCTGAATGTGGGACCTGGCCTCCTTTTTTATTGAATTCTGTACCGAAATCAAAGGAAGTACTGCAATCATTAAAGTAATCGGGGGTTGTATTATTCGGGCTGAACCAGAAATTAGCCATGGAGATTTGGCCGGCTTGTTTGGGACAACCATTGTTCTGATCGAAACCGGGATTGAGGATAAGATTCTGGGCCATCAATGGCAGTGTCGTAACAAGGAACAGAATGAAGAAAAGGTACCTGAGCATCGGGCTTTTTATAGAATCTGTCCTCAAAGCTACATGAATTATTCCTAATTTTGCAGAAAAATAATGATTTTAATCCTTGGAAATCTATTAGTATGGCTGATAAACCCCTGATCCTGATCACCAACGACGACAGTATCAAAGCTCCGGGTATTCGCGCACTCATCGATATTGTTCGCCCTTTCGGCAAAGTGGTCGTTCTGGCTCCTGATCGCCCGCAGTCTGGAACAGCCCATGCGGTCACAATTAACATTCCTTTACGGATCGAATTGATCAGGCAGGAGGAGGATTACGAGGAATACTGCTGCAATGGGACTCCTGCTGATTGCGTGAAACTGGCTTTCAAGGTTATTCTTAAACGCCGCCCCGATTTCCTGTTTTCCGGGATCAATCATGGAACGAATGCTTCCATCAATATCATCTATTCCGGGACCATGGCGGCTGTCTTTGAGGGAGCCATGGCAGGAGTGTCTTCCGTGGGTTTTTCCCTGGACAATTATAGCATGAAAGCGGATTTTGAACCTTCCGGGAAGTATGTCCGTTCTATTATTGAAAAGGTAATAGCTCACGGATTGCCTGAGGGAGTATGCCTGAATGTCAATATCCCTGCAGTTCCTGAAGATCAGATTCTGGGAATAAGGGTTTGCCGTCAGGCAGAAGGCACATGGCTGGAGGATTTTGATGAAAGGGAAGATCCCAACGGCCGAAAATACTATTGGATGAAAGGAGTGTTTGCGAAAACCGGTGATGGACCCGATACTGACCAATGGGCAGTTGAACACAATTATATAGCCCTGGTTCCTGTTCAGTTTGATTTTACTGCAAATATGGCCATTGAGCCAATTCAACACTGGTTTTAATGCGTTATTACCTGATTGCCGGTGAAGCTTCGGGCGATTTACATGCCGCTAACCTGATACGTGCACTCGCTCAACTGGATGGATCAGCCGTCTTCAAAGGCTGGGGAGGCGAACAAATGGAAGCAGCCGGGGTTGAATTGGTAAAACACTATCGCGACCTGGCATATATGGGTTTCTTCCAGGTCATTACCCATCTCCCTGCCATAAAGAAAAACTTTGATTTTTGCGAAAAAGACCTGCTTTCATTTCGGCCCGACATCCTTATCCTGATCGATTATCCTGGATTTAATCTACGGATGGCTAAATATGCTGCAAAACATGGCATCAGGGTTTTTTATTATATATCTCCGCAGCTCTGGGCCTGGCGTTCAGCCAGGGTTCAAATCCTGAAGAAATATGTGGAACATACCTTTGTGATTCTTCCATTCGAAAAAGACTTCTTTGCCCGTTTTCAGTATACCGTTGATTTTGTTGGACATCCTTTACTGGATGTGATCAGCATGGAAAAGACCATGGTCAGCCGGGATGAATTTCTAAAGACCCATGACCTTCCTGACCGTCCGGTAATTGCCCTGTTGCCCGGAAGCCGGAAAATGGAAATACAGAAGATGCTTCAGCAAATGATCCGGGTCATACCCCGTTTTCCTGAGTATCAGTTTGTGATAGCAGGCGCTCCCGCGATACCACCTGCATTTTACAGTAATATTATCGAAGATCAGAAAATTCCGGTACTTTTTAATGTAACCTATACCTTATTAAAGCATAGCGAAGCCGCCCTGGTTACATCAGGAACTGCAACCCTGGAAACAGCACTTATCCGAACACCCCAGGTTGTTTGCTATAAGGGAGATGCCTTTTCTTATTTTATTGCCCGAAGAATTGTCCATGTCAAATACATTTCACTGGTGAATCTTATTCTTGATGAGCCCCTGGTAAAAGAATTAATTCAATCGGATCTGAACCTGGATAATCTTACGACCGAATTGAAAAATATACTCGGTGACGGTCCTGTACGAAGTAAGATCATCCAGGGATATAATGACCTGCTGGAAAAACTCGGAGGTGCAGGTGCTTCAATACGTGCAGCAAGTCTGATGATACAATATTTAAACAAATAGTGAGTTAACATAAAAAAACTAGTATGAAAATATCTTTGCTTTCTTGCCTTATCTTTCTTTTCCTGTTTTGCAATAGTGGTATGGCGCAAACCAATCCAAAGAAACCTGCGGAACCGGCGACGAAAACATACAAACTGACACCGGGAACAGGAGCTACTCCGGTTACCGCTGATCCGAAAAATCAGAATCAGCAGAAAGATAAAATTATAAGGGTTCCTTTGAAAAAAGAAACTCAGCTTGATTCAACCCAGAGGAAAGCCATGGAGCTATTTAAATCAGGAAATGAGAAACTAAAAAAGAAGAGTTTAAATGCTGCCATTCTGGATTTTACAAAGTCCATCGAACTGGTGAAAAACCCCCGTACCTATTCCCAGCGCGGGTATACATACATCATGATGGAAAACTATCCTGCCGCAATTGAAGATGCCAATGAAGCCCTGAAGCTATCTTCAAAGATTGGAGGTCAGCCTTACCTGATTTTAGGTATTTCCCATTATGAACTGAATGATTATGAACTGTCTGAAAAAGAATTAAAACAAGCTTTATCACATGATCCCAAAAATTCCATGGCATTTAATTACCTTGCTGCTATTCATTTTCTCCGTCAGGATTACCAGGGAGCCCACGACCTTTATGATTCCGTCGCCCGGATCAGCCCGAATTATCCTGAAGTATACACCAACCGGGGGATGATGAATCATTATATGAGGAAGTATGAAAATGCTATCCTGGATTATAATGAAGCCCTGAGAGTCGATAGCATCAATTTTAATGCTTATAATAACCGCGCTGCCTCCGAAATGGCCCTGGGCGATCTTGCCGCTGCCCTGAAAGACCTGGATAAAGCCCTTATGATCAATTCGGAATATAAAGATGCCCTCGATAACCGTGGAAGGGTCAAACAACTTCAGGGCGATCTGGAAGGTGCATGTGCCGACTGGAAAAGATCTCTGTCACTGGGAGGAGAAGCCGCCAAGGAATTGGTTGAAAAATACTGCCAGAATTGAAATTTCTTACCTTCTTTTGCAAGCCGACTCGCTTTTTACTGCTTAGTCTGCTGTTTTTATTTTTCGTTGAAACCAGCTTTGCTCAGCAAAATTCACAGAAGGAATTGATCAGTTCAGGGATCGTTAAGGCAAAAATGGGCGATTTTTCAGCTGCCCTGAAGGATTTTAACCTTGCAATAGAAATTGACTCCACTGTTGCTGAACCATTTTATAACCGGGGGGTCGCATATACCGGGCAAAATGAATATGAGAAAGCCATCCTCGATTTCACTAAAGTCATTCAGCTTCGGCCATCTTATCCTGAACCCTACTACAACCGTGGATTGGCCAAGGATTATTTGAAGGATTACCAGGGTGCCATCCGGGATTATACCAAGGCCATCGCCCTTAAGGAAACCTATCCTGAGGCCTACCATAACCGCGGACTGGCAAAATACGACCTGGGAGATTATACCCAGGCCCAAATGGATTTTTCCCGGGCACTTCAGTACCAGCCTGAATTCGCGGAAGCATTCTATAACAGGGGATTAAGCCGTTTTAATCTCAGGGATTACCTGGGTGCCATCCAGGACTTCAACGAGGCTATTCGGCTGGATACCGTGCAAGGGGATTATTTCTCCAGCAGGGGAGCTGCTAAAGCAGCCATGGGAAGCTATGAGGATGCTCTTATCGATTTTTCTATAGCGTCTGAAATCAATCCCGGAGAAATTAACCCCCGGCTAAATAAGGCACTGGCCTATCTTTATCTGAAGCAGTATCAGAATGCCCTGGATGAATATACCCGTATTCTGGAGCAAAATGCATCGATCGATGAAGCGTATACCAACAGGGGAGTAGCAAAGCAGTACCTTGGCCAATTGCCTGCGGCATGCGAAGACTGGAAAACGGCTTCCGACATGGGCTCTGCCAAAGCAAGGGAGTTCCTGTTGAAATATTGTAACTGATCAGCATATTACCTTTTCTGTTTTTCCGGATTAAGCGGAAAAGGTTTTTATGAATCCCTGGCGTCCTTATCCGCTCTTACGTATTCTCCTGCCCTTCCTTTCAGGGATTATCTCCGGTATCTGTTATCAGTCGGTATTTTCATTGCCGGTCACCGTATTTCCGCCGGCTCTTTTCGTATGTTTCTGCCTGATTCTGCTTTCAAAACGCTTGTATGGATTTGCTTTCCGCGGGATGACGGGATTGGTGATTGTTATATTTTCTTTTTTCCTGGGATCTGAATTAAGCAGCTCTGCGTTAAAGTCTGCCGACCGGCCGGAAAAAATCCCGGAAGAGGGATGGTACCTGCTGGAAATATCCGAACCACCGCTTGTACGAACTGCTTCTGTTAAGGTTATGGTGGCCGGTCGTTTTATTTATCAGCAAAATCAATGGAAACCGGTCAATGGAAATTACTCCCTCCAGCTGAAGATGAATTTCTCTGAACGGCCATTGTTCTGCGGAGATTTTCTTTATGCCTATGTCGTCTGGCAGAAAATCAGGAATACGGCCAACCCTTTTTCCTTTAATTATGCTGCTTATCTCGCAGGAAAGGGGATATACTATCAGTCGTGGATCGAAAACAGGGACTGGATCAAAGTGAATTTAAGGACAGCAGATCTGATCCGTTCCTTTTCTTTTTCACTCCGTAATCGTCTGCTCGAAGTGCTCAGAAAAAATAGTATGGAAGGGCAGGAGTTCGCCGTGGCGGCTGCATTGTTACTGGGCTATGTAGACGAGCTGGACCCCGGCTTGAAAAAGGCTTATTCCGCGACAGGTGCAATGCATATCCTTTCGGTATCGGGAATGCATGTCGGTATCATATACCTGTTCTTTAATGTTATATTTGGCTATATGGATCGCAGGAAATTTCTTCGTGTCTGCAAAACCATACTGATGTTGCTTCTCATCTGGTTTTATGCCTTTCTTACCGGCCTTTCCCCTTCAGTTCTGAGGGCCGCTACCATGCTGAGTTTTATCATCACAGGAAAGGCGCTCAGCCGGACGCCAGAAACCTTCAACATCCTTGCGGCTTCTCTGCTTTTTATCCTTATTCTTGATCCGCTGATCATCCGCGATTTGGGGTTCCAGCTTTCTTATCTGGCCGTGGGAGGCATTTGTCTGTTATATCAGCCGGTTTACGATTGGGTTGTGACTTCAGGCTGGTTATGGGATAAGATATGGTCGGTACTTGCAGTATCCATTGTTGCACAGCTGGCTACCTGCCCTGTCAGTTTGTATTATTTTCACCAATTCCCCAATTTCTTTCTGCTTACAAATCTTTTCGTTGTTCCCTTATCCAGCCTGATCATTTATCTCGGGATTCTTGCCCTGGGTTTTGGAACAGTACCGATAATATCCATATGTCTGACAAAAATCCTGGGTGGCCTGGTCTGGATTCTGAATTTCGTCATACAGGGAATTGAACAACTTCCTTTCTCCACTTCCCGGGGCATCTACCTGACCCTTTATGAGATGCTGATGCTGTACCTCATCCTTATCCTTGTTTATATTTTATTCATGAAGAGGAGGTTCGGAATAATTTTTCCTGTAATCATCTGCCTTATTGTTCTGGAATCTTCCTTCCTGTATCGTAAGATCGGAAGACTGATGAGCAACAGCATTACAGTTTACAATATAAAAGGAATGGCCTGCTTCGAGTTCAGTGGGAATAGCAGGGCTGCTTTAATGTATGATTTCAGGGATCATGAATCCTTTGCCACTAGACTTGATAAGGCAGTGGAATCCATCATGCCGGCCTGGGATGCCCTGGATCTTAAACAAAGAAGTTTATTCTGGCTCGGATCTGCATGTATGAACAATTATAAGGATCCCCTCCGGTCCAGGTGGATAAGAAATGGTTCTTATATTCAATTTGAAACAAAAAGGATTGGAATTCTGAACGGGAAAATTCCTAAGCATGTAAATTCAAAATTGAATCTTGATTTTTTGATCATCAGTGGTAACCCAATGATCCATTTGCAGGATGTTTTGAGAGTTTACAAGGTTCAAGTTATAATAATTGACGCCACGAATTATACTACGAGGATTGAAAGGTGGGTGTCGGAAGCAGGAAAGCTGGGTATTCGTTGTCATGCTGTCAGCCGGGATGGGGCATTCGTGTATGAATTTTAAAAAGATACTTGCATTTTAGAAAAATAAATGTACATTTGCACCTCCAATTGAGGATCGGTAGTTCAGCTGGTTAGAATGCCGCCCTGTCACGGCGGAGGTCGCGGGTTCGAGTCCCGTCCGGTCCGCAAAAGCCCCAACACGGGGCTTTTTTTATCCACCTTACACCCTTTAATCCATCAGTGGGCCCAAGCGTATAGCTTACACTGGTACAGGTACAAATCAGAATACAGCGAATTAGCAAACCTGAGCCAAAATCAGGTCCGATCAGCATAGGTCAACTCGAATAAGGAATTCCAAAAGGCCAGGTAGTAAGATTCCACCATCCCTGTTTGACTGTCAACCTTCTTCAAGAATTAACAAGGATTTTAATCCTCCCGATTTACCTTATTCATTTAAGGATGAAAGATAGCTGTCATCCAATGTATAATATAAAATGAAAATTCATATATTTGCTCTGCTGCCTTCAAATTTTGTAAGGGTCATGAAAATAATTCGACCCTTAATCACAAATCATAGGTCAGCTTGCAGTGATAATTCAGCTATCACCCCATTTTTATATTTCCATCATCAATTTTGGGAATATAGGCTCAACTAACTGACGTTGCCAAATATAAGAACAGGTCAAGAAAAAAAAACAGGTTTGATCAACCAAAGTAATAAAAGATACAGGTATGTATCAGAAAAAGTGAAGTTCAGATATCATTAAAAAATGGAGCCGATTCCTGACAGTTTTACAAGTAGAAAGAATTAAAAATGAATGTAAAATGAAAATTATTTCGAGATTATTAAGCGTATCTTATTTGCTATTAATCATATTTGCATTGGCATCATGCAAAAAATCAGATCAAACATATACTGCAATTAACCCGTTTAGCAATGGCGGGAGTGAGAGAAATATGATTGTTATTATTAGCGATCTGCATCTTGGGGCCGATTCCTCCTATGCTGAGTGCAAAGTAAACCTTGGGCCTCTTGAAAAATTGCTTAAACAGATAAAAGCGGCTCCGAATGTCAAAGAACTTGTTATCGCCGGAGATTTGGTTGATGAATGGTTTGTACCAGCGACAATAAACACATATCAGGGGAAGGATCAGGCGGATTTTGTACAGCGTCTTGCGACAGCAAACAAAGGGGTGTTTGATGCTTTTAACAGCATTATTCAGGAAGGGAAAATTTTAGTTACGTATGTGCCCGGAAACCACGATCTGGCAATTACGGAAGCAAGTATTGAACTTATCCTTCCGGGGGTAAATCAGGCACGGGATAATGTGCAGGGGTTAGGTACCTATTCCCCGGCTGCCTGTCCTGCAATAGCTATTGAACATGGTCACCGCTACAATTTTTTCTGTGCACCCGATCCATTTTCAAACCAGGATATTGCTCCGGGGACCATCATGCCTCCGGGCTATTTTTTTACAAGAATAGCTGCACTCTGCGCAAAACAACATAACCCGCCACCCGCAGATACCTTACCCATTGTTACTCCAAATAGTTCGGGAGATGAAAGCCAGAGTTTATTATATAAATATTGGAAGATGTGGGCAATATCGGTTAATATGTTCCCCATCACATACCGGTTTGATGAGACAATCATTATTACTAACATGAATGGATTTACGGGTAATTATTCAGTTGACGATCTTGTTCCTTATCAATTATATCCCGGCGGATATATAGATGTGAACCTTTATCAAGGGATCCAGGATCATTGGGAAGCAAGACAAACATACAATCATGTTGCTATACACAGTACAACTTCACATGCAATCGATTCGGTAATGTCAAATACCGACATCGACCATCAGGCAAATCTGCAGTACTTTTTGAACCCCGCCTCAGATAAAAGAATTGTTGTATTTGGTCATACTCACCAACCCAGGATTGTAGCGGGTGTTAATTATGATAGTAAAAAATGTATTTACGCTAATTCCGGAACCTGGATTGATAATAACCCAAACCAAACAACAATGAATTTTGTTGTCATAACTCCCCAGAACCTTGATGCATCCTCTCAAACCCATGTAAAACTTTACAATTTCGAAAATGAGGTTGTAACATTAATGGCTGAAGACGCGATACACTATTAACGGTTTGCAGGTAGGTGATTTATGTCTGGATATGAATTAAAATCAACCAAATTTGTGATTTAATGAATTAATTACTATGGGTAACAAAGTACAGAAACAATGCTTGCAGATGAATAATGCAGAGAGGTAAAAATCTATTCACATACTAATTTAACTGTGGCACTTACCAGAAAAAAGCTTACGTTTACCTGAAATAGAGGTTGCACTTTTATTAATTTTTTCTACACTTACTTAAAAAACAGATACACTTACCCGTAAATCAGTCACACCTACTAGTTGAGAATATTTATTTTTCGTGGAGTAGAGTAATTTTACCGCTACAAATAAGCGCTATTCCATGAAAACAAATGTGGCTTTTCTATTATTGCTGGTTTTTATCGGCTTTTCTTTTTGGTCTTGTCATAAAGTTGAACAAAAGGATATGACAAATGATCAGGCTAAAACTTTGAAGGAATGCAAGGTGGATGGTGCGTTTTCCTGGGAGACAGCCAAAACATTGGATGTTAACCTGAACAGTTCACAATCTGGAGTGGTCTATATCCGGCCGGTTGATGCTGACTATTATTATCATAAAGGTTTTATATCCAAGGGTTCAGGTTATTTTACTAAAATTACCATTCCTGTTTATGTGGATAAGCTTAAATTGTCATTTAAAGGTAATGTGTACGAGGTAGCTATTACCGGAAAAAAACTCACATTTAATCTGCAATAAAGGGATAAAAGATTCCCATAAAGATATCCGCCATGAAAACAAGAGTTCTTTTAATAGCTTTAGTGCTGTCACAGTTGACTACCGGTCTGGTAAATGCTGCAACACGGTATGTTTCTTTGTCAGGAAGCAATACCCCGGGATTTTACTCTCTTGCCACTGCTGCCAATAATATAGAAACCTGCATGATGTTTGCAAACCCCGGCGATCTTATCCTTGTCGATCAGGGGACCTATGTGTTGACAGGCGCCATTCCACAGTCGCAGGCAATGACCATTGAAAGTATTTTTGGTCCTTCCCTTACGATTATTGACGGAAATTATGTTACCCTTTGTGTCCGTTTGAATAATGCCAACGCCGTGTTCAGGGGATTTACAATTCAACACGGCTATAACCCGGGTGGTTTTGGTGGAGGAGTCAATATCGTAAATGGAGGTACGCTCGAAAACTGTATCATTCAAAACAACCAGGCCCGTGATGGTGGCGGTGTTGCGCTTGATAATGGCGGACTGATTCAGAATTGTATTATCAGAAATAATCTTGCGAGCGATAATGGCTCAGCAGGATATGGAGGAGGCGTACGTTTGCTTTTCGGAGGTGAAATCAGGAATTGTTTGATTACAGATAATACTTCCATATATTATGGCGGGGGAGTCAATATCTGGGAAACAGGTATTGTAAAGAATTGTGCGATTTCAGGAAATACTGCGCCTCATGGTGCCGGGATAAGAACAAGGAACAATTCATCTGTTTACAATTCAATTATTTATTACAACCTGGGTGATAACTATGAAGTTGAAGGTGGCAGCTATTTTTATTATAATTGCTGTTCAACCCCGGCTTTACCTCCTGGACGTAGTTCAAATTGTATCTCTTCAATCCCTGTATTTATAAGTACAACACCAGGGTCAGAAGATTATCATTTATCGGCTGGATCTCCCTGTATTGATGCAGGTATGAATATTGCCTGGATGGTTACGGTACCAGACCTTGACGGAAATCCAAGGATCGTCAATGGTACAGTTGACTTGGGCCCCTATGAGTATTTCATGCCCGCTCCTGCAGATGCTGATGGTGACGGAGTCCCTGATGTGGATGATGATTATCCGGCTGATCCGGCCAGGGCTTTTAATAATTTTTACCCGGCAAGTGGTTATGGAACCTTGGGCTTCGAAGACCTGTGGCCTTCAAAAGGAGATTATGATTTTAATGATCTTGTTTGTGATTACCAGTTTAAAATGGTCACCAATGCATCCAATATCATTGTCGAGATGTTTGGAACATTTACAATTAAAGCTTTTGGGGCAGGAATGCACAACGGTTTTGGTTTCCAGTTTCCCAGTAGTCTTGTGAACCAATCCCACCTTCAGGTCACAGGGTATAATTTACAGGGTGGCAGTTATATTTCTTTGAATGCCAGTGGTCTGGAAAACGGGCAGCTGAAGCCAACCATCATCGTACTTGCTGATCCTTTTGAGTTGATGGCAAATCCCGGAGCAGGAATCGGGGTTAATACCGATCCTTCGACCCCCTATGTTGCGCCGGCAACTGTAACCATTCACATGGTATTTACCGGAGGCTCCTATACCATTGCAGATGTGGATATTGCTCATTTCAATCCATTTATCATCTGCAATAAAAATCGGCTTGTTGAAGTTCATTTACCGGATTATCCGCCAACTTCTCTGGCAGATCAGGCCATTTTCGGAGCGGCTGACGACACGAGTGATCCTCCAACTGGAAGGTATTATAAAACATCAAATAACCTTCCCTGGGCGATCAATATTTATGAAAGCTTTGATTATCCGATTGAAAGAATTCCGATAAACAATGCTTACCTTCATTTCATAGAATGGGGTGAGAGCAGTGGAACTCTGTATCCAAACTGGTACCAGAATCAGCCAGGATATCGCAATTCAACCTACATCTACCACCATTAATGCTGTTGAGTTATTTTGCATAGCTCACCGCCCTGGTCTCACGGATCACGGTGATCTTAATCTGACCGGGATAAGTCATTTCACTCTGAATCTTTTTGCTAAGGTCAAAAGCGATAGTATTGGCTTCAACATCGGTGACCTTATCTGCTCCAACGATGACTCTTAGTTCACGTCCTGCTTGGATGGCATAGGTTTTCACCACACCAGGATAGCTCAGGGCAAGTTCCTCAAGGTGTTTCAACCGTTCAATATAGGCTTCTACCACTTCACGACGGGCTCCCGGTCTTGCACCCGAGATAGCATCACATACCTGGATGATGGGGGAGAGGAGATTGTCCATCTCTGTTTCATCATGATGAGCTCCGATGGCATTGATGATCTCCGGCTTTTCCTTGAATTTTTCAGCCATCTTCATACCCAGTATGGCATGAGGCAATTCAGGTTCTGTGTCGGGAACTTTTCCAATATCATGCAGCAAACCTGCCCGCTTCGCCAGTTTTGGGTTTAATCCAAGTTCTGCCGCCATGGTGGCGGAAAGCTTGGCTACTTCGATGGAATGCTGGAGCAGGTTCTGCCCGTATGAGGAACGATACTTCATCTTCCCAATCATACGGATCAGTTCGTGATGAATGTTGTGAATACCCAGGTCGATGGTTATCCGTTTACCGGTTTCGATGATCTCCTGCTCAATTTGTTTACGGGTCTTGGCTACGACTTCTTCAATACGGGCAGGATGTATGCGCCCGTCGGTGACCAGTTTGTGAAGTGATAGTCGGGCAATTTCCCTGCGTACCGGGTCAAAACCTGAAAGAATAATGGCATCTGGTGAATCATCAATGATAATTTCAACACCGGTGAGCGATTCCAAGGTCCGGATATTTCTTCCTTCCCTGCCAATAATTCTTCCTTTGACTTCTTCATTCTCGATATTAAAAACAGATACCGTATTTTCGATGGCATGCTCGGAAGCAGTACGTTGTATGGTTTCGATGATGATCTTTTTGGCCTCCGTATTGGCGGTCATTTTTGCCTCATCAATAATGTCCTTGATATGCACCAGGGCTTCTGATTTGGCTTCTTCTTTCAGTGTTTCCACCAGCTGGGTCTTCGCTTCGTTGGCTGAAAGCCCGGAGATGGCTTCCAGCTTATCCACCTGGATCTTCATGGCTTTTTCCAGGTCAGTTTGCCTTTTATTTACAATTTCCATCTGCTGGGCCAGGCCCTGTTTGATGGCACCAATCTCCTTTTGTTTTTTGGCCAGCTCTTCAACCCGCTGGTTCATTGTGGATTCTTTCTGTTTCAGGCGGTTCTCATTTTTATTGACTTCCTCATTTTTTTCATGAATATATTTTTCATGTTCAGTCTTGAGCTGGAGGAATTTCTCTTTTGCCTGGAGTATTTTATCTTTTTTAATGACTTCTGCTTTATCCATAGCTTCTTTGAGCAGGGCGTCGCGTTTACGTTCCAGCGCCTTGTTCAGTATAGTTCCGGTGATGACACCTCCAATGATGATGCCCGTTACACCAATGATCACAAATAATAACATGCCTTCCATCGTACGTTTGTTTTAGGAAAGGGTGGATTTTATACACCCTTGATGTTTATAAATGATGAAGGATCGTTAAAAAAAAACCCGCAATAATCAGCGAGGTATTGATAAACCTCAATCGACACGAATAGGGCTGCCAAACTTTTCGAACTTCCACTGTCCGAGAATTAACCCGGATCTTCCACCGAAGCGGGAGTGAGGCCTGTCCTACAGGTTGATGAGCTTGCCCTAATATTTGTAATGTTAGGTTTACAAACTGTCTGAATTACTGCGGGTAAATTTTAATATTTTTTCAAAGAACGTAGTGGCTTAGTCCTGTAGTTGTTCATCCAGTGTCCGGTCAATCCCAATGAGTCTCGACTCCCATTGATCTTCCTTCTCCATCAGTAACTGCTCGTCCTGTAAGAAACTGGTAGCATATTCAATGGCAACCATGGCAAGCAGATCCTGTTTGTCTTTATAAGCATAACTGGTTGAATAATCTTTAATTCGCTTTTCAATCAATTTCGCTGCTTTTCGGAATAATACCTCATGTTCTTTTTCAACGACCAATCGGTAATTTCTTTCAGCAACTGCTAGCGATATGGAAAGTTCATCCATTTCAGGTATTTAAAAGCCCAATGCATTTATCAATTTCCCGCAACAATTCGTTGATTTTTAATTTTGCTTCAACGTTTCCTTCTTTTGTTTCGAATGCTTTAGCTAGTTTAAGTATATTGATTTTTTCTTCTAATTGATCTATGTTGTTTTTTTGTCGATTTAATTTTTCTTTGAGTTCCTGAATTTCCTGTAAATATTTTTCATGATCCAATCTCAGAAGTTGATTTCTTTCCTTTAATTTCCTGACTTTATATTCAATGCCGGAAACCAGTGTAGAGACATCTCCCATGAGGATGGATTTTAATTCTTATGCAAAGATAAGCATTCAATATTTGAAGAACAACACCAAATCAGAGATAATTTTTTTTCAACAGGGTACTACCTTTATCATGCTTACCGGATTAAGCAATATTAATCTAAAAACCTGTTCCCATGGATGAACGTTTTTTTCACTACTTGTGGAAGTTCCGTCTACTGTTTCCGCAACTCAGGCTGACCAGTGGAGAGATATTGACTGTGCTTCATCCAGGTGATTATAACAGGGATGGAGGGCCCGATTTTTTTAATGCCAGGATTCGTATTGGCGACACTACCTGGGCTGGGAATATCGAGATTCATGGTAAGTCTTCAGATTGGTTTCGCCATGGACACCATCTGGATAAAGCTTATGAGAATGTTGTTTTACATGTGGTTGTTGAAAACGACAGGGAAGTCAGGACAGAAAATAACCGTATACTTCCCACCCTGGAAATTAAAGACCAGTACCCTGAAACCTTGATCCGACATTACCGGGGTATGATGTCTGGTCAGCGATGGATTCCTTGCCAGCTCTTATTAAATGATCTGAATAAACAGGATATTTCTTTGTGGATGACCGTTTTAATACTGGAACGATTAGAGAAAAAAGCCAGGTTTATTTTACCACTCTTTAATTCCTGTGGAGATGACTGGGAAGAAACTTTATACCGTTTTCTTGCTTACAATTTTGGCTTCAGGATCAATGGTCTTCCATTTGAATTGCTTGCCAAATTACTGCCATTAAAGTTTCTGACCCGGCAGGGAAATAGTTTGTTCAGGAAGGAAGCTCTGCTGTTCGGAATGTCGGGCCTCCTGAGTCAAAATGCTAAGGATGATTATCCACGGGCACTTGCCCGCGAATTCCAATTTCTCCGGGATAAGTATCAACTGAGTCCCGTCTCTTCCGGTCTCTGGAAGTTTCTGCGTCTTCGGCCTTCCAATTTCCCGACTATTCGTTTGAGCCAATGGGCTGCTTTTCTTCATCAGCATGAGGGTAATCTGTTCGAAATGTTATGTGCTGAAGATCTTTCTGCCTGGCATGAGAAATTCAGGGTCAAGGCTTCAGTGTACTGGGATGACCATTTTATATTCGATAAACATTCTTATCCAAAGCCAAAACTGCTGGGAGAATCATCCATCGATCTTATCATCATGAATGCCCTGGTTCCCTTTCTATTCTTTTATTCCCGTCAAAAGTCAGATAAGGCATTAGCGGATAAGGTTCTTCTTTTTCTGGAACAACTTCCGGGTGAAATAAATTTTGACATTAAAATGTGGGAAAATGCTGGCTTATCTGTCAGAACGGCCCTGCATACTCAGGCATTGATTCAGCTAAAGCGCAACTATTGTGATGTAAAACGTTGCCTTGAATGCAGGATTGGTCATAAAATTCTTAAAGCCAACTGGTATGAAAAAAGCAGCAATGATAAGGGATTACCTGTCATTTAACAGGACTGAGTTAAGAGGTGTTTTTGTTCTGTTTTCAATCCTGGTCGGATTGATCCTGGCTCATGCTTTTATACCTTCAGAAATCTGCAGGCAGCCCATCGACTTTACATCATTTGAAAAGGAAACAAAGGCTTTCGAATGTGCCTGGCAAAAAGCCAGAGAGGAAGAATCACAAATGAAAAAGAATAAATACCTGTCTAAAATGCAAGTCCCTGCATTTTATCAGCAGGATAGCTTAAAACATAGAAAAACTGAATCCTTGATCACTTTTACTGTTGAAATTAATGCTGCAGATTCTTTTGATTTGCAAAGGCTGAGGGGTATAGGTCCCGGTTTTGCAAGGAGGATAATCGCGTACAGGCAACGATTGGGCGGCTTCCTGTATAAGAAGCAGTTACTGGAAGTCTGGGGGATGGATACCATACGCTATGCTTTGATTGAGAAAAATATAATAGTTGCCATGGACTCAGTAAAAAAAGTCGACCTCAATCAGATTGCTTTTAAGGAATTGCTTCGTCATCCATACTTTTCTTTTGAGCTGACTAAAAGCATCATGCAGTACCGGCAGAAGGTCAGGCAGTTTAAAACTGTCGAAGAACTTAGGAATATTCAGGGGGTGAATGATTCAGTTTTCGGCAGGATCTTTCCCTATGTCAGGGTCGGGCCCTGAATCTTCAGAGGGAGGGGCGGTATAATCTATCCCATTATCATCTTCATCATCCCATTGATGTGTTTTCCGCTGAGGCCCTGATTTTCGGTAATAAATAGCCAGCACTAATCCGGCCAGTAAACCCATGAAATGTGATTCCCAGGAGATCTGCTGGTGAGGAAAGAATTCGGGAAAAATTCCCCAGATCAGACTCCCGTACAAAAAGGAAATCAGCAGTGTGATGACCATCAGTGCTGGTTCCTTCCTGATGATCCCACTGAAAAATAGAAATGCTGCAAGTCCGTAAATCACGCCACTGGCCCCGATGTGGGCAGCCCCACCCCTGGCGAATGTCCATACCCAGATTCCAGTGATCAGGTAAAGCAGGATCAGGATCAGCCAGGCAATTTCCCTGTAAAAATAAAAAAGCAGCGCTCCCAGCACGAGCAGGGGAACCGAATTGGCAAAGAGATGCGAGAAATCAGCATGGAGCAAAGGAGATGTGATTATTCCAAGCAAGCCTCTGGGTTCAAGCGGGTATAAGCCATATTGATTTAATTCGAGGTTGAAAACGAGATCTACCCCTTTGATCAGCCATAGGAGAAGTACAAACAGGGAGGGGAAGATAAAGCTCCGGTAAAATTTTATTTTTTCTGCTTCAGCCAAAGGATTTACTAATTCTCGTTAAAATTAGTTAAAATTAAGTTAAAATTGACAGTGATTCCCGAACCTGATCTGAAAATAAATTACCTTTGATCGCTCAAACCCTTTTATTAATAAGCTATTCATGAAGAACAGAAAATATTTTTCACGACAAATTCTCATTCTGATCACCTTTTTATGCAATATAATCTTTTTTCCGGCCATACAGGCTCAGAAAGTTGATCCGAATGCTGGTCTGAAAAAGTACAATACAGCCATGCAGATTATCAAATATGCCTATGTGGATACCATCAACGAAGGAAAGCTTGTTGAAAAGGCCATTGTTGAAACATTAAAGGAACTAGATCCACATTCTGTTTATATTCCTAAAAGCGAGGTTCAAAGGGCCAATGAGCCACTGGAAGGTAATTTTGACGGCATCGGCGTTCAGTTTGAAATATTAAAGGATACCATTACCGTTGTTCATCCCATACCCGGTGGGCCTTCTGAAAAACTGGGTATCATGTCGGGTGACAAAATTATTAAAATCGATACTGAAAGAGTTGTGGGAAAAAAAATCAGCAATCAGTTTGTACTGGATCATTTACGTGGAAAACGAGGAACCAGGGTGAGTGTTTCTATATACCGCAAGGGCAAAAAAGAACTGATCGATTATGTTATTACCCGTGATAAAATTCCAATCAACAGCATAGATGCGGCTTATATGATCACTCCCGATGCGGGATATATCAACCTGAATAAATTTTCCCAATCTTCCATGCAGGAATTTTCCGAAGCCATCCTCAAGCTTAAGACTGAAGGAATGAAAAACCTTATTCTTGACCTTCGCAATAATTCTGGTGGATATATGGGCACTTCCATCGAACTGTCAGATGAATTTCTTGGATCTGACCGCCTGATCGTTTATACCCAGGGACTTCGCAGTCCCAGGGAAGATTATTTTTCAACATCCAGGGGACTGTTTGAAAAAGGGAAACTGGTCATCATGATCAATGAAAATTCTGCCTCTGCCAGTGAAATCGTTTCAGGTGCAGTGCAGGATTGGGACAGGGGCATTATTGTTGGAAGACGTTCCTTCGGAAAAGGGTTGGTACAGAGACCTTTTTCACTTCCCGACAGTTCCCAGATGAGATTGACCACTGCCAGGTATTACAACCCTTCCGGCAAATGCATTCAGAAATCATACCAGGGAGGAGTAGATAAATATTATGAGGATTTCAGCCAGCGTGTCAAACATGGAGAACTCTTGCATGCGGATAGCATTAAATTTCCGGATTCACTCAAATTCTATACTTCTAAAAAAAGAGTGGTATATGGCGGAGGGGGTATCATGCCCGATGTTTTTATTCCCTGGGATTCGACGAAAATCAGCGATTATTACCTTGATCTCCGGCGTAAAAATGTAATCAATTTATTTGTCGGTGATTTTGTCGACCGCAACAGAAAATCCCTTCAGCAGAATTATCCTGTTTTCACTGCCTTCGATAAGAGTTTCATCCTGAATGATGATTTTATGAGGACCTTTTTCGACTTTGCAGAAAAAGAGGGAATCAAGAAAGATGAGAAAGGATATACAGCTTCAGAAGTATTGATCAAATCACAGATAAAAGGTTTGGTTGCCCAGAAGCTATGGGACATGAAGGAACTTTATACCATTGTCAACCAGAGTGATGATGAGGTTCAAAAAGCCATCCAGGTGATCAATGATGACAGCTTATTTGATAAATTAAAGATTGACCGGTAATTACCTCAAAACTTTAGTTACCAGGTTGGCTGCTTCCAGCAGAGTGATGGCTGAATGGACTTTTAATCCGGAAGCATCAATAATGGCTTTCCCTTCTTCAGCGTTGGTTCCTTGTAGCCTTACGATGATTGGAATGTTGATTTCACCGATGTTTTTATAGGCGTCTACTATCCCCTGGGCTACCCGATCGCATCGTACAATCCCGCCGAAAATATTAACCAATATGGCCTTGACTTTCGGATCTCTTAAAATGATCCGGAATCCTTCTTCTACCCGTTTGGCATTAGCAGATCCACCGACATCAAGAAAATTAGCAGGGTCTCCACCGGATAGCTTGATGATATCCATCGTGGCCATGGCAAGCCCTGCACCATTGACCATACATCCTACATTTCCGTTGAGTTTGACATAGTTCAGGTCATGTCGGGTGGCTTCCACTTCGATGGGGTCTTCCTCATCATAATCACGCATAACAGCAATATCTGGATGACGGAAAAGGGCATTGTTATCGATCACGACCTTGGCATCCGCGGCAAGAATTTTATTATCGGAGGTTTTAAACACGGGATTTATTTCTACCAGGGATGCATCGCTTTGCTCATATGCTTTATAAACGGCAAAAACGAACCTGACCATGTTCTTGTATGCATCATCTTTCAGTCCCAGATTGAAAGCCACTTTTCTGGCCTGGAATGCCTGAAGTCCTATCTTTGGGTCGATTTCTTCAGTAAAAATCAGTTCCGGGGTCTCCTCGGCAACTTTCTCAATATCCATTCCGCCCCTGGGTGAATACATCAGGATGGTATGTCCGCGCTGCCTGTTAAGCAATACACTCATGTATATTTCTGTAGGTGCAGTGGGCCCCGGATAAAAAATGTTTTGCTCCACATATACTTTTCTGACCAGTTTCCCTTCAGCGGCTGTTTGAGGGGTGATCAGTTTCATGCCAATAATTTGGCTGGCAATCTGCCTCACTTCTTCAATGGATGTTGCAACTTTAACACCACCACCTTTACCCCGCCCTCCGGCATGAACCTGGGCCTTGATAACCCATTTGTCAGTGCCTGTTGCTCCTGCCAGGTACTCCGCTGCTTTCACGGCTTCTTCTTCGGTATATGCCAATGCTCCTTCAGGAACGGCGACACCGAAGTGCTTCAGGATTGACTTGCTTTGAAATTCATGTAAATTCATATGAAAACAGATTGCTTTAGAAAACCAAAAATAGCAGTTTATTGCGGATTAACAAAACCCTGACCCGGGATTTTATTACCTTTGCAGTTTCAGCACGAAAATATGATATCTGCCCGTAATATCAGGAAATCATTTGGTCCGCTCGAAGTACTCAAGGGAATCAGCGTGGAAGTGAGGAAAGGAGAGATCATTTCCATCGTGGGGGCTTCCGGAGCAGGAAAGTCAACCCTGTTGCATATTCTTGGAACACTCGACAAGGCAGATGCTGGCAACCTTAAACTTAATGGGATTGAGATTCAGGGATTATCAGACCGGAAAATGGCAGAATTCAGAAATAAGCATATCGGATTTGTTTTTCAGTTTCATCATTTACTCCCGGAGTTTTCTGCCCTAGAAAATGTTTGTATCCCGGCTTTTATTGCACGAAAAAGTAAAAAAGAAGCAGAGCGCAAAGCCATGGAACTACTTGAATTTATGAACCTCAGTGACAGGGTAACCCATAAACCATCGGAGTTGTCGGGAGGAGAGCAGCAAAGGGTTGCCGTGGCAAGAGCACTGATCAATGATCCGGGAATGATTCTGGCCGATGAACCTTCAGGAAACCTGGACTCATCATCGGCCGTGGATTTACATCAATTGTTTTTCCAGCTAAGGGAAACGTATAATCAGACCTATGTGATTGTAACCCATAATCTTGACCTGGCAGATATGGCCGATCGAAAACTTACTATTAAAGATGGTATTATCCATCAGTAACTGCAAGCTTACCTGACGCATGAACATTCCCCGTTTTATTCAACCTGCTACTATTTTAGGCTTTGTCTTGGTCATTGGAATTACCTTTGCAGTTTCCCGGTGGACAGCATCACTGCCATTGAATATAGATCCCGTCGGAACTCAGAAATTTGCTTCTGCTGCTCTTGATTCAACTCCTTTTCAACGTGCCTTATGCCGTGGTGATAAGTATTTTGGCAACAAGGATTATCTTAATGCCAAAGCATCGTACCAGGTTGCCATTGATTTGATCCCCGGTGATACACTGGCCAAGTCGAAACTACGCAGAACCATGGATTTACTGAGGTCGCAGAAAGCCCAGAATATTTTGTATGATGTGGCAATCGCCAGTGCCGATAAGCTATTTCAGGAAAAGGATTTTGAGAGAGCTAAGCTGGAATATGAAAATGCAGGTAAATTGATGCCTTCAGAATCATATCCAAAACAAAAGATCAATGAGATTATAAAGATCCAGGTAGATAAGCAGGTACTTGAAGAAAAATACACCCAGGCCCTTACTCAGGCTGATGCCTTTTATCACGATTCCAACTTCCGTGCTGCTCTCCCGGAATATCTGATAGCAGCCAAATTGAAACCGGAACAAAAATATCTGGCTGAAAGGGTGTCCGAACTCACAGCTATTGTAAAGGCACTGAAAGCCAAGGATGATGCATATAATAAAGCGGTTTCCCAAGCTGATCAGTTATTTAAAACAGGACAATACGATGGAGCAAAAAAAGCATATGGAGAAGCGGCCATCATTCAACCTGAGCAGGTTTATCCAAGGACGAAAATAAGTGAAATTGATGCCCTGATTGCCCGGCAGAAGCAATTAAGAGATGATTATGAGCGATATATCGAAATGGGTGATAGCCTTTACATTGCAAAAAATTATCTAAAAGCCCGTGAAAATTATAAGCTGTCATTATCGGTTAAACCGAATGAAGCATATCCCAGGGAAATGGTTCAGAAATCGGAAGGACTGCTCACCGGACAGGAAGCTGCTATGGCCAAAGCGCTGGATGAACAATATGCGGCAGCCATTGTCAGCGGGGATAGATTATTTAATTCCAAATCTTATGAACAAGCCAGAACAGAATTTCAGAAAGCGTCAGGTTTAAAGCCACAGGAACAATATCCAAAGGATAAAATTGAAGAAATCAGTAAATTCATCGGCGTTGAAAAAGCGACTGAAGACTCCTACAGAACAAGTATTGCCAGCGCTGATAAATTGCTTACTCAAAAGCGCTATGACCTTGCAAGGACAGAATATCAGAAAGCATCTGCGCTGAAACCTGGTGAAAAATATCCGTTTGAACAAATAAGTAAAATTGAAGGTATCTATAATGATATTGAGGCTGCAAAAAGAAAAGAAGAATTGAATTATAAGTCAATAATCACTAAGGGTGACAGTCTGCTTACCTTAAATTTATTTGAGGCTGCCAGGGTTGAATACCAGATGGCATTGAAACTAAATCCATCAGATGCTTATCCGAAACAAAAACTGGCAGATATTTCAATGACCCTGGAAATTCAATCCAAACAAAAGATTTTGGAAAATCAGTACAAATCGCTTATTGCAAAAGCTGACAATTTTTATACCGGTAAGCAATACCAGCTCTCCCGGGTATCCTATGAGCAGGCATTAAAACTGAAGCCAGGAGAACCATATCCGGCAGGCAAGATTCACGAGTTGGACAGCATCTTCTCAGATATTGCCAGGCAGAAGGAAGATGAATTATTGACTAAAAAATCCCTGGATGAGCAATTTTCGCAGGTAATTGTAAACGGCGATAAGTTATTTTCAGAGAAAAATTACGACCAGGCCCGGGCTGAATTTCAGCATGCCCTGGACCTGAAACCTGCTGAAGCTTATCCGAAAACAAAAATGGCGGAGATTGATAAGATGATTGCTGAAATTGCCAGGCTGAAAGCTTTGGAGGAAAAGTATAATCAGTTTGTCGAAACGGCAGATAAGTTATTGGCTGATAAATCCTATGCCCTGGCTAAGTTGCAGTACCAGGCGGCACTGAAAAGTAAACCTCTGGAAGCTTATCCCCAGTCAAGGATCAGGGAAATTGATATTGCTCTGCAGGACATCCAGAAACAAAAGGCATTGGATGATCAATATTCTGCTGCTTTACAAAAAGCCGACCAGCTATTTGCAGAAAAATCATTTATTCTTGCCAGAAAAGAATACCAGGATGCAGGAACGATCAAGCCAAACGAGCAATACCCCAAGGAAAAAATTGCAGAAACGGATAAATTTCTTGAAGAAATTGCGGCCCGTAAAGCACTGGATGAGAAATATAAATCAATATTATCAATTGCTGATAAGTTCTTTCTTGATCAAACATACGAACTAGCCCGGACGGAATATCAGCATGCCTTGGACCTGAAACCTGAGGAGCAATATCCCAAGGATAAAATCGCCAGCATCAATAAAATCGAGGCTGATAATGCTGCCAAAAAATCCCTGGATGAGCAATTTTCCCAGGTAATTGTAAATGCCGATAAATTATTTTCAGAGAAAAAATATGACCAGGCCCGGGAGGAATTTCAGCATGCCTTGGACCTGAAACCTGCTGAAGCTTATCCGAAAACAAAAATGGCGGAGACTGATAAGATGATTGCTGAAATTGCCAGGCTGAAAGCTTTGGAAGAACAGTATAATCAGTTTGTCGAAACGGCAGATAAGTTATTGGCTGATAAATCCTATGCCCTGGCTAAGTTGCAGTACCAGGCGGCACTGAAAAGTAAACCTCTGGAAGCTTATCCCCAGTCAAGGATCAGGGAAATTGATATTGCGCTGCAGGACATCCAGAAACAAAAGGCATTGGATGATCAATATTCTGCTGCTTTACAAAAAGCCGACCAGCTATTTGCAGAAAAATCATTTATTCTTGCCAGAACAGCATACCAGGAAGCAGGAGCGATCAAGCCAAACGAGCAGTATTCTAAAGATAGAATTGTTGAATCTGAAAAAATTATTGCAGAAATAGCTGCGCAGAAAGTTCTTGATGATAAGTATATAGCATTCCTGGACAATGCAGATAAACTTATACTTGCCAAAATATATGAACAGGCAAGGAGGGAATACATGAATGCAGGAAATTTAAAACCGGCCGAGCAATATCCCAAGGATAAAATCGCCGAAATTGATCAAATTACCGGAGAAATTGCAGCTAAAAAAGCTTTGGATGAACAGTACGCCAAGGTGATTGCAAATGCTGATAAATTGTTGGTTGAAAAAAACTATGATCAGGCCCGTGCCGGATACCAGAATGCCCTGACACTGAAACCAGAGGAAGCCTACCCCAAAAACAGAATTACCGAAATTGATCAGGCCTTGTCTGAAATAGTCAAGAAACAGGCAGTGGATGATGAGTTCAGGCTGCTCATCATGGCAGCAGATAAATTACTTGCAGGGAAATCATTGGATCTGGCTAAAACTGAGTATCAGAAAGCTGTTGACCTGAAACCTGGTGAAACATATCCCAAAACAAAGATTACTGAAATCGATAATGAAATTGCAGCTGCTTTGACCCGGCAGAAAGTTCTCGATCAGCAATACCAGGCAGCTTTGGCAAGAGCAGATAAATCGATGGTGGATAAATCATTTGAGCAAGCCAAGCTGGACTATACAAATGCCGCCAAAATAAAACCTGAAGAGCAATACCCCAAAGACCGGATTTTGGAACTTGAAGGTATTATCTCAAATATCAAAGCAAAAGAAGAAGCGTACAAAGCAACTGTAACCAAAGCCGATGGATTAATGCTTGCAAAAAAATATGAGGAAGCGAGATCGGAATATGAGAATGCCTCAGTTATCAAACCTGAATCAGCTTATCCAACCCAGAAGATGGCAGAGATTAACAAGATATTGGAGGAAATTCTCGGTAAACGTAAATTATTTGAAAACCTGTTGACTGGCGGAGATACTTTTCTGAATGAAAAAGATTATGCCAAAGCATTAGCTTCATACAAACAAGCAGCTGGAATATTTCCGGAGGAATCAGCTCCCAAAGAAAAAACAGCTTATGTGAATGCGAAGATCGACTCTATATACCGCGCCAATAAAGGGAAGTACGATAAGGTAGTGAGTGATGGCGACCGGTATTTCAATGCTTATGAATATGATAAAGCCATTGATGCTTATAATGAAGCGATCGCTTACCTTCCAATGGAGAATTATCCCAGGGAAATGGTCTCTAAAATCAGAAAGATTATTTCTGAAAATGCCATTGTCGATGTGTTTAAATCAACTGTGGTCATTGCTGCGGGCGAGGAAAAACAATTCCCCTTTACGCCTGTAAATATGGCTTCCAGAAAGAATAATTTCATTTATATCAAAGTGAAAAACCTCTCCAATAAATCGTTCAATGTTCTTTTACGATATGGAAAGGACAAACAAGCGGGTGGAGGGGTTGTGGTTAAGAATCTTAGCACAGACGGAAGAGTTAATGAACGCCTGATCAGTGTAATGGATCAGGATAGCTGGTACAGGTTGGATAATAACTGGATTAGTCTTTATCCTCAGGGAGGTGATATTGAAGTGACTTTCATCCAGGTTTCTAGATCCCGTTGATCATTCTTTTGGCAAGGTGAAGTGAAAGACGGTCCCTTTGTCTTTTTCACTTTCAACCCATATATTTCCTCTGTTTTTCTGTAGTAATTCCTTGCAGAGAATGAGCCCAAGGCCTGTCCCGACTTCCTGAGAAGTCCCTTTCCGGGTATATGAAACATCAATACGAAATAGCTTGTTCAGATCATCCGGGGACATGCCGATTCCTGTATCCCTAACGATGACCTCAATAAAATTGTCTGTTTCAATGCTGGATATAGACACTTCCCCATTACCGGAAGTAAATTTTAATGCATTGGAAATCAGATTTTGTAAGACAGATCTGATCATGTTTTTATCTGCATTTACCATGAGGCCCGGGCTGGAGGAATAGGTAAACCGGATATTCTTTTTTAATGCGTTGCCCCGTAAAAGGTCGGCTGCTTCCTCTATCAAACCTGAAAGATTAAAAATTTCAGCATGGTATTCCATTCGTCCTGATTGCATTCTTGACCATTGAAGCAGGTTCTCAAGCAGGTCAAAAACGTTTTTCACGGAATCCCTTAGAATGTCAATGAACTTGCGTCTTTCCGTATCATTTAAGGTGTCGTATTCATGGGATAATATTTCCGAATAACCAAGAATTGAGTGAAAGGGCGATTTCAGATCATGAGCAAGAATAGAAAAGAATTTATCCTTGCTGACATTCGATTCTTTTAATTCTCTGGCATACTGATCAATCTTATCTTCGGCAAGTTTCCTTTCCCTGATTTCATTCTCAAGATTCCTTTTTGCTTCAAAAAAAGCTTCCATCCGTTCAGAAATAGCATGGAATTCTTTATTCCTTTCTCCAATTTGCTTCAGGGGTAAGGGGTCTTCATTATTAAGACTTTGGGCGATCCGGCTTAATGGTAAACTAATCCACCTGCGAATAGAAAGGAAAAAAAACAGGATCACAAGAAGAGCAATAAAAATCGGAACAATAGTGAAGTAGAAGAAAAGTTTCCGGTCAAGCCCAAGTTGTGTTCGGGGTATAAAATCAAGTCGGGCGATTGACTTCCCTGATTCATCATGAAGGAATCTATGCACAACAATAAAATCCTTTTCTCGTGGGTCATTTATTATTTTAGGATCATTGAGCTTTTCAACCGGTATGATTTCCAAATCGGAATTAGCCGCATTTTGTAAATTATTTATATAATTATGATCCCATAACCGGCCTGTAATAAGAAAACCCTGAGGTCTTGTCTGGCGGAGAATATCAATAGTTGGTACAATGGATGCCCCAAAGATTTCCATAACCCGGTTATCATGAAAAATAAAGAAATGAAAACTGTTATGATTATGGGCAGCGTCCTTTAGCTTGACAACAGGAATAGCTAAATTTGGATATGAAAAGTGTGATGAATCAATCACAGAAAACAATAAATTAAATCGGGGATCATATACCTGGATAAAACTTAAATCAAGGGTTTTGTAGATTGTGGCTAAGTTGTCATCTGCCCATTTTGATTTGTGATTCCCGATAAAACTGACTAATTCATCCCATGCTGCATCATTCAGGGTGCTCTTGAGAAAACTCTCTTTTTTTATATTCAGAATGCTTTCAATACTGGCTTTTGAATTTTCAAGATATATATAATTAAAGAAATGTTCTTCTTTTGTCCTGGCATAATGATAAGCAAATGTGCTGCCTAACAAGATGATGGCAGTAAGAATGATCAATCCCATGATTTTATAACGAAGCTGTAACATAGCCGTTTTTTTATGTATGGTCGAGAATGGGACGCAGCACTTTCAAAATTTCATTTTTTGTAAATGGTTTTGGAAGGTATCCATTACATCCTCCCTCAATTAAACGTTCCCTGTCACCAAATAGTGTATATCCGGTCAATGCAATGATAGGAACATTCTCATATCCGGTAATTTTTCGGATTGCCTGGGTTGCCTGAATCCCATCCATTCCTAACCCGAGGTTGATGTCCATAAGGATCAATGCGTACTTTCGCTTCTTCGCCTTTTCTATCGCCATAGGGCCATCGGCTGCCCAGTCCATCTGGCAATAATTTTTTAGATAGGCATGGGTAAGTTGCATATTCACTTCATTATCCTCAACCAGAAGAACAACTTGCCGGGAGTTTGAAATAATGGCGGTATTATAAGATTCCTCTGGTTTGTGATCCGAGAAGTTCACCGCTTCCTGCAGGTTAAATTGTTGATCAGGGAAAGGGAGTTCAATCAGAAACCGAGTGCCTTTGCCAATGCTGCTCTGAACATCTATTGTTCCACCCATGAGATGGATCATTTTCCGGGAAATGGTGAGCCCGATACCAGTACCTTCAAATCCCCGGTTTTGTCCTTCGCTAACTTGACGGAATTCGTCAAAGATGATCTGAATATTTTCTTTTGAAATCCCAATGCCTGTATCTTCAATAAGTATTGACAGCCATCGTTGTTTCGTTTTCAGTTTTTCATTAACGATGATTGAAACACCACCTTCTCGGGTGAATTTAATAGCATTGTCAAGGATGTTAGTAATGGCCTGCACAAAAAAGAAAAGATCAAGAAATCCGGGACTTGAGGTGACTTCGCGTAATTCAAGATATAATCCCTTCGTTCGGGCTTGTGGGAGATAGATCTCCATCATCTGTTTGAACAACTTGTCTGGATTAGCTTCCTGAGGATTTAATGCGTTGAGGCCTGATTCCAGCTGGGAAAGCTGCATAATGGAATCCAGGGTGCGCATCAGCCGTTTCCCGGAATTATGAATATGTTTTGCCATTTCAGCATATTCAATACTTCCCAGTTCGTGAGCGAGGATCTCCGAAAACCCCAGGATGCCATTTAAGGGGGTTCTCAGTTCATGGCTCATATTATTCAGTAGAGTGGATTTGAGACGGTCAGATTCTTCGGCCTTCTCCTTTGCATTAAGGATTTCCTTTTGAAGCAGTTTCCGCTCGGTTATATTTCGGCTGATAGAAAGAACCTGGTTTTCGCCCACATATGCCTGACGTGACTCGTAATAATTTGTTTCACCGTTTAACTCCAGTTCATATTCAATGGATAATACTTCCCTGGTTTCAATACACTGGGCAATAACACTTTTTATGGCTGTAACAAAAGCGGGACTAAAGAATTCGGAGATATTATGACCAATGATCTGATCCGCCGGGGCAAGTAACTGACTGGGATCGGAAGCATAACAATCTATAAAGTTCCCCTCTTTGTCATAAAGAAACATGAGATCGGGCAGTGCCTTAAGGATTGCAGTATTTCTTTCGTTGACCATGGCCAGGTCCTTTTCAATTTTCTTTTCTTTTGTAATATCCCGGGCACTACCAACAATACCGATCATATTACCTTCTGCATCAAGAATCGGGGCTTTATTTACATCAAGAAACAGAAATTCTCCTTGAATATTACCGTATTCTTCAAATTTCCCTTCTGATTTGTTGTTAAAAATGAACTCATCCGAGTCAGAACAGATTTCTCCGAAAGTATGCCAGTTTATATTATCCGGATGTGCGGCTCTTTCTCTTTTTGCAAAGAACAAATCAGTTTTTCCCATGGGTTCTTCTGTATCCTTCGCGATCAGTAATTTATCGCATATGGCTTTGTTTGCAAACAGATATCGTTTTTTTAAGTCTTTTGCCCAAAGCAGGTCAGGCATATTATCAGCCATTAACCTGAACATTTCATAGGTGTACTTATACTTGGCCCGGCTTTCCAGAAGTTCCTCCTGAATTTTATTGGTTTCAGTAACATCATATACCAATCCAATAATTCCGGTTGGTTTTCCTTCATTATCCTCAATGCGTACCTTGCGGGTAGCATAAATTTTTTTCTCGCCTTCAAAGGTAATCTCTTCTTCAAATCCCTCAATTTTTTCTCCGGTACTAATTATCTGAATATCAGATTTTTTATAGCCTAATGCTCTTTGCTCGTCGTAAAAATCGAAATCAGTTTTACCGACAATTTCCTCAGGAGTAGTACCAAGTTGCTTGCAAAACATCTTGTTGGCAGCCATGTAAACACCTTCCAGATTCTTATAAAATACCATGGCGGGAAGATGATTAATGATAGTATCTAAAATTAATTGTTCATTTGTTTGATGCGATCTTGGCATGGATTTCAGATTTTGGTAGCAAATTAGCTTCTCGTTATTACTTCCTTCATTATTTCAAGCAGACTTTGCTGGCTGAAGGGTTTACCAAGGTATTGAGTGCACCCTCCCGCCAGGATTTTTTCTTGGTCACCGGCCATGGTATAACCAGTTATTGCAATAATCGGAACATGGCGGTAATTGTCAAGTTTCCGTATTTCCTTCACCGCTTTTAATCCATCGATCCCGGGTCCCAGATTAATATCCATTAAAACTCCGGCGAATTGCTGTGCAGAGGCCATGCTTATGGCAGAAAATGCATCAGCAGCTCTTTCAGTTTTATATTTTCCCCTTAAATATAGTTTTATTATTTCCGCATTATCATCATTATCTTCAACTACAAGGACCAAGGGAACTTCTTGGGGTTCATACAGATCAACTACAGGAGCCTTCGTTCTGTCCTGAATCTGATGTACTTCCTCCTGGTCTTTTTGATTCTCATGCCATGAGGCAGGCAGCCAGAGGGTAAAAATGGAGCCCAGTCCGACTTCACTTTCCAGGCTTATATGCCCTTCCATCATTGAAGCCATCCGCTGGGCAAGGGTTAGGCCAAGCCCTGTACCTTCATAACTCCGGCTATAACCCTCACTTAATTGCCGGAATTCATGAAAAACGGCTTGAAAATGTTCACTGGGAATTCCAATACCGGTATCCTTGATAAGGATTAAAACCCAGGAATTTCCATTTACATTCTTCAAGTCGGTCTCAATGGTGACTCCTCCGGTAAGGGTGAATTTTATTGCATTATCGATCAGGTTAAAAAGAATCATCTGAAGCAGATTCTCATCGGCAAGGGCCACGATATTATCCTTGAATTCAGTGATCAGGTGCAGATTTTTCTCATTGGCAACGGGATAAAATGGCTGTAATATGATTTGAATGCTTTTTTGAACGTTGATTTCCTGAAGCTTTAATTTTGATTTGGTTCCCTCCAGGTCAGCAAGGTCGAGAATTGATTTCAAAGTAGTCATTAATCGTTGTCCTGAAGAATGTATTTTTTTTGCGAAGAAAACAACATCAGGATCCTGTGATTCGGTTGCAATCAATGCCGAAAATCCAAGAATCGCATTCATGGGAGTACGGAATTCATGACTCATATTCGCCATCAGGGATGTCTTCAGCCGATCAGATTCTTCTGCTTTCACCCTGGCACGCTGAAATTCTTCCTCGGCATTTTTTCGGTCGGTAATATCCAAAATCATCCCAAGAATATTCTCCCCTTCAGTAAAGGAATTAAGTAGTACATGCCTTAAATTTCCTTCTTTTGTGACCAGGCATAGCTCATAATGGCTCAGGGATTTTTCATCCACTAATCTGGACAGAAATTTCTTACGCTCCTCCGGATTCCTGTATATTTTATTAATATCATAATTCAACGCATCTTGCACCGAATCGAATTCAAGCATTTCAGCCATGGCCTGGTTGATATATAGCATTTGCCCGGCAAGGTTCGACTTGTATATTCCGATCACTGCATTATCAACGATTTTACGATATTTTTCCTCACTTTCTTTGAGTTGAATTACTGCTTTTCGCCTTTCCTCAGTCTGGATGACAAGTGAGATGATATCTGCAACAGAAGAAGCAAAATCCTGATCTTCTAATGACCATTTTCTTTGATTATTGATCTTTTCACAACATAGAATCGCTTTGAATTTTCCTTCAATACGTAAAGGCATGTCCATCATTGATTTTATACCCAGAGGAAGATGGTAATTTTGATTGAATTCCAGGGTTCGGGTATCGGTGAAAACATCATCTGCCGCGATACAACGTGTTTCCTGCATGGCATTAAAATATACCGGATAATCCCGGAATTGAAGTTTTGCACCTGATTGATGACGGTTGATTTGTTTCTCAAAGAGATCCACGCACACAATCCCAGCTTCTTCTTCACGTGAAAGCCATATACTTACTCTTTCTATTTCAAAAAATGCTGCCACTGTCTCTGTGATGTGATGAAATATTTCACTGGCTTCTCCGAAAGCCATTTTTGAAAATTTTAAAAGAATATTTTGCTTCCTGATAATCTGATTGGATGGTTCATTCAGATCGTTGAATGAGACAGGCTGCGAATAATCATTCGGATTCATGGGAGTAGCATGTGTTGTTTACAATATCAACAATAGAGGATAAAAATAGGAAAATTTCTTTCGTGTTAGGTTATTATTCTTGAATATTATTCAAGAATAATCAGGCTTATTTCAGGTCGTATCCCAACTCGTCCGCTGTATCCGATCGTTCCGAGCCCCTGGTTGATATAAAGGTATTGAGGTTGAATGCTATGGGGATTTTTATATAAACCGCAATAATGTTGATAAGCCAGGGAAATGGGACTCCAATGGATTCCAAAATCTTCAATTCCAAATTGTCCACCATGGGTATGTCCGGAAAGAGTAAGATCTATTCCGGTAAATCTTTTACTGATAATGCTATCCCAATGAGTGGGATCATGCGACAGAAGGATTTGTAAAGCTATTTTTTCCGTTCCTCTAATTGCTTTGTCAATATCCCCGAAACGCTGGAACCTCCTTGTTGAACCCCAGTTTTCAACTCCGATCAAAGCAATGCTATCATTGTCCCGATAAATGATAACATGCTGGTTCCTCAATAAAATCCAGCCTAATTCCCGGTACCAGCTTTCCAGGTCCTTCATATTATTTACCTTGGATGCTTCATCTGGCCAGTGCATATAATCCCCATAATCATGGTTTCCGAGAATGGCATAAACACCCATGGGAGCGATTATGCCCTTGAGAATTCCCTGAAAGCCATTTCCCTCTTCTGTGCAATAGTTGAACATATCTCCCGTAAAAAAGACAATATCCGGTCTTGTCTGGTTGATCAGGTTGACGGCTTCAGATAGTTTTTGCTTTGAAAGCCAGCTTCCCAAATGAATATCGGAAACCTGAATGATCCTGAGTCCTTTGAAAGAAGGTGGCAGATCAGCCAGATTGATATGCTGTTCTTTGATCCTGAAGTCGTATTTCCAACATTTCATCCCCATAAGAAGCAGGAGAAAAAAGATGGCTCCAAGCGACCAGGAAGTTAAAATCAGCCATCGGTTACGTTTAATTTCTCCGAACTTAAGCCTGGATTTTCCGAGTAAATATAATCTGCCCCACCTGGCAATCCTTAGGATATCTGCGATAATTAATCCTGTAATAGGTAAAAAAGTACTCAAGAAGGTGATAAGAAAAAGACTTACCACTTCGATCTTCAGAAAAAGATTCCATTGAATGAATGGGATAAAAAATCCATAGATAACCAGACCAAGGAGGATGATAACAGGTAGCCAGAAAAAAAAAGTAAACAGGATCCGGAATACTTTTCTTAGTTTTCTGCAACAAGCTTGAACACTTCTCCATAAATACCAAGTCAGGAAAAGATAGATCAGCAGAAAATTTATTGGGCCCGTGTTTTTTGGGAAAGTCGCACGGAGGATGAAAAAAAGAACCAGCGACAGAATAATGACTGTCGACGGTATCAGATTTTTTTTCATTATTTGTTTTTCACATAATTGACAAGCCCTTTAGCTTTGAAAATCTCCAGTAGTTTTTCAGGCAGTGGCGTAAAAGTATATTTCTCCTGTTTAATCTGTACAAAACCATTTTCAAAATCAATGTCAACTTGATCACCTTGCATATAAGCATCCACGGCCTCAGGTACCAGAATGATCGGAAGGCCCTGATTGACAGCCGAACGGTAAAATATCCGGTTAACGGATTTGCAAATCACCGCTTTGATCTCAGCATATGCCAGTCCTACGGAAGGATGTTCCCTTGAACTGCCGCAACCGAAATTATTGCCTGCCATCAGTATGTCACCAGGTTTTACCCTTTCGGAAAAACTGTTGTCAAAGCCTTTGAATAAATGAGGTATGATCTTTTCTGGTTCAGAACTCTGAACATTATAAGTCAGGTTGCCGGCAAACATCTGATCGGTATTCAGATTGTCCACATCCTTGTAATTCCATGTTCCTTCGGCGAAACGATCTTCTCCTACACGGATATCAACAGTAGTACTCTGTGGAGCATGGTAAGGGTACTTGTCATGAGCAATGATTTCACGGGGATCAGTAATTTCCCCTTTTAATGCAGAAATGGCAACTGTTGCAGGGGAAGCAAGGTAAACACTGGAAGCAGGATTACCCATACGGCCTTTGAAATTACGGTTGGCTGTTGAGATGATATTGTATCCGTCAGCAGGAATGCCTTGCCCGGTTCCGAGGCAGGGGCCACAGGATGATGAGAGAACATTGGCACCTGCTTCCATGAAGATCTCAATAAGACCTTCTTTCATGGCCTGCATATAGATTTCTTTCGATGCAGGAATAATCTGTAATTGCATATAACGGGGAACTTTTCTTCCCTTTAAAACAGCAGCAGCTTCTTTTAAATCCTGCAGCCTACCATTGGTACAGGTTCCGATTAAAGCTTGGTTTATTTTAATCCCCTGGGTTTCAGATACAGCTTTCACATTATCCACATGATGCGGGGCGGCAACCACCGGGAAAACACCATCCAGGTGGATCGTAATCTCATTGAGGTAGTAGGCCTCCTGGTCTGCCCATAGTCCGTCAACCTGATGGCCGAGATGTTTCTCCAGTATCTCATCGGCAGGGAATACGGCATTTTTAGCACCCATTTCCGAAGCCAGGTTGGATAATACCATCCGATCAGATATGGTCAGGGTGTTCACACCTTCACCATGGTATTCGATCGACATATAATCAGCTCCGCTGGAACCTATCATGCCGATGATCCACAATGCCAGATCCTTCGCGTATACACCCGGTTGTAGTTTACCCGTCAGGTTGATTTTAATACTTTCTGGAACCCGGAACCAGGTCTCACCCTGTTTCCAGAGACCGGCTGTTTCAGTACGGTCAATCCCTGCCGCAAAAGCGTTGAAGGCCCCGGCAGTACTGGTATGGCTGTCACTTCCAACGATGATCATTTTCGGCCTGGCGTAATATGACATGAGTTGATGACAGATTCCATCACCCACATCATGGAATTTTCTTATGCCGAATTGTTCGACGAAATCCCGGATCACCTGGTAATCATTGGCTAACTTAGAGTTGGTAGGAGGGGCATTGTGATCCAGTGTGATGAGCAAAGCATCAGGGTTGGCAAGGGTTGTGCCCCCCATTTTTTTAAAGGTGCTGTAAATGCTCGAGGTGTTGTCGTGAGATAAAATGATATCGGGGCGTGCAAAAACAATGGTTCCTTTTTCAGCTCCGAAAATTTTTTCAGCAAAGGTCTTTCCTTTCATAGTGTATGGTTTAGAGGTTCCTGACGCAACAAAAATAAAAATATTTTGCTAAACCCGCAGGATTTTCTAATTTTGCAGCCCCATTGACCGGATTAATCCGGAAAATGTTCAGCTGGAGAGGTGGGTGAGTGGCTGAAACCAACAGTTTGCTAAACTGTCGTACGGGAAACTGTACCGGGGGTTCGAATCCCCCCTTCTCCGCCAGTTATTTCGGGGTATAGCGTAGCCCGGTTCATCGCGCCTGCTTTGGGAGCAGGAGGTCGCAGGTTCGAATCCTGCTACCCCGACAGCAAAATCAAGGGTTTCTAGAAGGTCAACTTGGCGAAACCTTGTTCTTTTTACCCTGAATGTGTATTATTTTCAACTAAATAATACACATGTCAATTATTTGCATCGCCTCTTCGAAAGTTTGGTATTCCCTGATCAGAATATCAGGACATCCGCTGATCATGGCTGAAAGTTTTTTTTCATCCTGAATCCGGAACATACATAACACTTTTTTCTTTAAACCAATCGCTTTCGCTATTTCAAACCCGACCCCTAGACTTGGTGTGGTCACCTCTGCAACAATAATATCGCAGATTGATAACCAGTGTAAATCACGGGAATATATTTCATAATCGCTCAATCCGGTTTCACCTTCCGGGGTGATTTCACCATACCCGATATGCTCGGTTAATACTTCTCCTTTGAGTTGCAGATGCCGGATGATCTTCTTATATAAATCAATATCTTCACGGCCACCACGGATCGAACCGGCAAAATATATCTTTAGCATCTTGGTTTTGAATTAAATGAATAATTCTAAGATAATCAAAAATGATAAAGTTATAATTATTTCTGATATTGAGATCAGTTTTTCATCTGATTAGAAGAATTCGTTCCAGCGATTTTGTGTCAGACCGTTGGTGGTTTCTTTCCTCTCTTCCGAAATCTCTTGTTTGGCCAGGTCTCTGAATTCGTTTCTTTTTCGGATCACGGGATTGAATAATTCCCAATGCCTTTCATTGTATCCATCTAAGATCTGTTTACGCTCGGTTTCGGTTTCTTTGGCTTGTTTTTCATATAAGCCTGTGAGATCTGGAGTCATGCTGAAAAAATCATAATCCGTGGATGTGATTTTGTCGAGCAGACTTTTTTCCCAGGATAAAGTCCGCTGAAAATTCTTTAGGGTCGTTTCAACAAAATGATGAAGTTTTAGAGCCTCCAGAATAGCTTCATACCCGATCTTAAGAATTTTATCGTCCTGTATGAGTAGCTGAAGTCGTCCGAATGAGACATTTGCCCGGTTATAATATTCCCTCAGATGAATGATCTTCCCGCTCAATTCAGAATAATTTGTGTGGTTATAATCCTGAACCCCGATATTTAACCCATCCCAGATCCACTCATTTAATTGCGTGAAAAAGTCAATCAGGGCCGTACGGTTTTCAGCCGACCGCATATGCTCCTTGTTAGTGATCAGATTAAGGTTTGCTGTAAGTTGCTTGTTACCAGAGTCTGAACTGCAGTCGGAAAAATCCTTACTTTGCAGAAAAAGACCAATTTTCCGGAATCTGAAAATCTGGAATATGACAATCAGAATAAGAATAATTTGTAAAACAATTAGAAGGATACTAGTTGAGATCATGACAGTTATTTTTAATATTATTTAAACAAAAAACAGACCAAAAATGAATATGATTAATAATCAGCGACATAGCATTATTAAGCTAAATAATTATTGAAAGAAGTGTAAAAAAATTTGACAGTGGTGCTTAATAATTTTACACTTTTATTAATTTTGGTAAAAATATTTACACCATGGCTCCCCAAGGCAATTTACTTATCGTGGAAGATAACCCGGAAATTCTTGAAGCACTTCGGTTCTTTTTGGAGGATGAATTCAATCAGGTAGATGCACTCACTAATCCAAATTTAATTCCCGGCGCACTGAAGAGTACTCCCTACGATCTGGTATTACTTGATATGAATTTTACGGCTGGGATCAACAATGGGAATGAAGGTATTTATTGGCTTGGCGAAATCATAAAATTGGATCCTACTCTTTGCGTGATCATGATGACAGCCTACGGAGACATTGAACTGGCTGTAAAAGCCATGAAATATGGAGCCACCGATTTTGTTCTGAAACCCTGGGATAATGATAAATTGCTGGCTACCCTGAAAGGCGGATTGAAACTACGGCATTCATCGATTGAGCTGAAAAAGCTTAAAAGCAATTCAGCTGATTCTGCTGCCGACCTGGAACAACAATTTCCTGATTTTATAGGGGAATGTCCTTCCATAAAAAGAGTGATGGAAATTGTTGAAAAAGTATCCAATACCGATGCCAATATTTTGCTTACTGGTGAGAATGGTACCGGAAAAGGACTGATCGCTAAAGAAATTCACCGCTTATCGGATAGATCAAAAGGGGTAATGGTCACTGTTGATATGTCATCCATCCCGGTTTCCTTGTTTGAAAGTGAATTGTTCGGACATAAAAAGGGTGCTTTCACCGATGCCAAGGCCGACCGGGTCGGCAGGTTCGAATCGGCCAATCATAGTACGCTATTTCTCGATGAAATCGGAAACTTATCCCTGAACATGCAGACAAAAATATTGAATGTGCTTCAGGAAAGGCATATCATTCCGCTGGGGTCAAATAATGTAATACCCATTGATATTCGCCTGATCTGTGCTACCAATAAAAACCTGGAAAAAATGGTTATGGAAGGTCTGTTCCGCCAGGATCTTTTATTCCGTATCAATACCATACAGATCGATATGCCTCCGCTGCGGGAACGGGGGAATGATATCGACTTGATGGCCGGTTATTTTCTGGATAAATTCACCGTCAAATACGAACGAGGACAGATGTCATTTAATAAGGAATCTCTGACGGCTTTAAGAAGCTATCCCTGGCCCGGAAATATTCGAGAACTTGAGCATTCGATCGAAAAAGCCGTGATCCTGTCAGAAGGAAATATAATCAAGGCCGATGATCTTTTTCTGAAAAAAGTTCCCTTTCAACATCCTTCAACAGATATTCCCCTTGCCTTCGATGATTATGAAAAGGAAATTCTCAGAAAGGCCTTGTTGCGGAATATGGGTAACCTTTCAATCGCAGCCAAGGAACTTGGGATCACCCGTCAGACCATTTACAACAAGATGAAAAAATATGGTCTCTAGGAATTACTATTATTTCCTGATCATCCGGATATCTTTCATCGCAATTTCCAGTTTGTTACTGTTCCTGGCAATATTTTACTTTCCGAATATTTCTCTGATCATTATAATTGCCGGTTTTTTTCTTTATCAGGTCATCTCTTTGATCCGATATCTGAATAAAATCAACACCAAATTGGAAGATTTTTTCGTTGCACACCTTAGCGGGGAAGTCACCACAAACTTTACCAGAAATAAACGAAAGGATGAATTTGCCGGGATGTACGATTATTTTAACCGGCTCAATCACAATCTTGAGTCTGCCAGGGTTAGGAATGAAATACAGAATAATTATTTTAAAACCCTGGTCGATCATGCTGCTGTTGGTTTGATTTCTTTTACTTCCGGTGGAATTGTTGAGTTTTTTAATGATGCAGCAAAGCGGATCTTTAATGTACATGTGGTCAATGATCTGAGGAAACTCGATCGCTTCAAGGAAGGGTTGAGCGATCATCTGTTGCATCAGGCTTCGCACCATACAGACGTAATCCCCATCATTATCAAAGGTGAATTGATTCAGTTAGCTATCCGCAAGGTCCTTTTTAAAACCGACGAAAAGACCATTCACCTGGTTTCCCTTCAGAATATTAAACCAGAACTGGAGCAGAAAGAAATTGAATCCTGGCAGCGCTTAATCCGTGTTCTGACCCATGAAATCATGAACTCCATCACACCCATAACCTCCCTGGTTTCATCACTCACCCGCATGTTCAGGAATAAGGAAACAGGAATTGTAAAAACACCTGATGAAATATCTCAGCAGAATATAATGAAAACATTGAAAGGCCTTGATATTGTTGAAGGCCGGGGAAATGGCCTGGTTCAGTTCGTACAGAATTACCGGGAGGTTACCCGACTTCCCAAACCCATGTTTGAGGTAGTCAATGTCAAGGATCTACTTCACAAGATTGCACTATTGTTTGATTTTCAGGTTGCTGAAGCAAAAATTGACCTACAGGTTGAATGTCATCCATCTTTGCTTCTTCAGGCTGACGGGAAATTGCTCGAACAGGTTATCATCAACCTTGTTAAAAATGCCATCGAAGCTTTTTCAGACCATCCTTCACCGAAGATCCGCTTAAGCGGACAGTCTCAAATGGATCATGTGATCATAGAGGTGGAAGATAATGGCCAAGGAATTCCAGATAGTGTGCTGGAAGATATTTTTGTTCCGTTTTTCACGACCAAGGAAAAAGGATCAGGGATAGGCCTGAGTCTTTCCCGGCAGATCATTCGCCTTCATGGTGGAAGTCTCGACATACAGTCATCCCGGGAAGGGAAAACAGTATTTGTTATAAAAATTTAATCAATCATACCCTTTCGTTTATAATATGACCGTCAAACAGGTTTACGATCCTGTTACTGAATTCTGCATCCCGCTGAGAATGGGTCACCATAATAATGGTCGATCCTTCGCTATGAAGTTCGGTGAGCAGGTTCATAACTTCTTCGCCACGGGCTGAGTCGAGGTTCCCTGTAGGTTCATCGGCCAGAATCAGAGCTGGTCTCATTACCACTGCCCTGGCAATGGCTACCCTTTGCTGCTGTCCTCCGGAGATTTGCATCGGAAAATATCGATGTCGGGCTAGAATGCCTAATTTTTCTAGGGTTTCATTTACCCTGGCTTTTCTATCATTCGGTGGAATGCCTAAGTAAATTAACGGAAGTTCAACATTTTCATAGACTGATAATTCATCAATCAGGTTGAAATTCTGGAAAATAAATCCTATCTTTTCTTTCCTGAGACGGGTTCTTTGTTTTTCATTCAGGCCGGCCACATTTTTTCCCTGGAAAAGGTATTCTCCTGAACTTGGCTTGTCAAGCAAACCAAGAATGTTCAGTAAAGTCGATTTTCCACAGCCGGAGGGTCCCATAATGGCAATAAATTCGCCTGAATTCACAGAGAAGCTTACTTTATTCAAAGCCAGGGTCTCAACTTCATCGGTGTAAAATAATTTTGTCAGCGAAACTGTTTCTATCATGCTGTTAGTTGTTACATTTTTATCCTAAATCAAGCTGGTTTTTTACCAATTCATAATATGCTCCTTTTTTTCTTGTAAGGCTCTCATGATTTCCCTTTTCAATGATTTTTCCCTTTTCAAGGACCACGATCTGATCAGCATTCTTCACGGTACTCAGTCTGTGCGCCACAATAATTACGGTTTTACCCTTAAAAAATTCATTCAGATTTTCTATAATGATGCGTTCATTATTCGCATCGAGGGCATTGGTTGCTTCATCAAAAAAAAGATATTCCGGATTACGGTAAACGGCCCTGGCTATCAATATCCTTTGTTTCTGGCCTTCACTGATTCCATTTCCATCCTGGCCAATACGTGAATCCAGACCCATGGGCATCAGGTCAATAAACTCCTGCAAGTTTGCAAGATGCAAGGCATGCTTCAACCTGGCCTTATCAGGAAGATTGTCGCTAAGGGCAATATTATTGGCAATGCTATCAGAGAATATATATCCATCCTGCATAACAGATCCACAGACCGATCTCCAGAACCTGCAGGAAATATCAGATACCGGTATATCTCCAATGGTAATATGTCCGCCAACAGGTTGATAGAAACCCAGTAATAATTTAATCAGGGTGGTCTTGCCGCTTCCGCTGGTGCCAACGATAGCGGTCACCTTGTGTTCAGGAATCTCGAGATCCAGATGATGAAGAACCCAGGGAGAGTGAGGCCCTTCATATTGAAATGAAAGTTTGGTCAGATGAATACTGCGATTGACTGGAAGAAATTGAATTTTCCTTGCCGATGTATCTTCTTCATCTGGATGTTTGTTGATTTCCTCGAGCCTTTCCATGCTTATACTGGCATCCTGGGCTTCCCTGAGAAAGTTGACCATTTGCTCGATGGGATTGTTTAATTGTCCGAGGATATACTGGATAGCCAGCATCATGCCCAGGGTAAGTTCGCCTTTCATTACCAGGGATGCCGAGAGAAAAGTGATCAAAATATCTTTGGTCCGGATGAAAATCAGGGCTCCGAGGCTCTGATACTGGCTGATTGTAAGACTTTTAATACTTAATTTATAGAGCTTATCCTGGATATTTTTCCATTCTCTCTGCTTTTGTTCTTCACAATTATTCAGTTTGATCTCCTGCATTCCAGTAATCATCTGGATCAGGGTATTCTGGTTCTCGGAAAGCCTTGAAAATCGTAAATAATCCAGTTCCCGTCTGCGTTTCATAAAAAAGTAGATCCAAAGGGTATAGAGCAGGCTGCTGATAAGAAAAACCAGAAAAATTAGTCCGTTATAAAATAGCAGCACAATGCCCATAACAAGAAAGCTGACGGCCGAGAATAAAATGTTCAGTGAGCTTACTGTTAAAAAAGACTGAATGCGGTGATGGTCATTAATGCGTTGCATCAGATCGCCAATCATCCTGGAGCTAAAAAAACCAAGTGGAAGTTTCATGATTTTAACCAGAAATCCGGCAATCAATGAGATATTTATGCGAGTACTGAGGTGAAGTAATATCCTTCCCCTGATGAACTCAACACTGCCTAGACCTAAAAACAAAACCAATTGTCCCAGGAGAACAAGGGTTATGAAGTTCAGATCATTATATTTAATCCCTTGATCAACGATGGCCTGGGTAAGAAAAGGAAATACAAGCTGTATCGAACTTCCAAGTAGCATACCGGCAGCCAGCTTCAGCATTTGTTTCCGGTGTGGATGAAAGTATGAAAAGAAAAATCGGGAAGAATTAAATTTTTTCTGCTCTTCTTTGAGTTCCTGAAATTCCGGACTTGTTTCAAGTGCAAGGCAGTAACCGCTATCAATTTCATCATTCCGGGAAATCCAGGAACTCAGAAATTCCTTTTCTCCTAGTTTGATTTTTCCATGTGCCGGATCAGCTACCAGGAGAATATGTCTGCCCTTCAAACGTTTGTAAGCATAAACAACGACAAAATGGCGTTGATCCCAATGAACTATGCAGGGCAAGGGCATTTCATGAACCAACTGGGTAAAACTGATCTTTACACCAAGGGCTTTCAATCCAAGTGTTTCTGCAGCTTCCTTGAGACTGAGGAGGGAGGTTCCATCCCTGGTAACATGGCATTTGATGCGCAGGGATTCCAGGCTGATTCTTTTTCCATAGTACCTGGCAATCATCTGAAGGCAGGCAGGGCCACAGTCGGTGGAATCATGCTGGTGAAAAAATGGAAAACTTTTCATTCGTATTTCAGCACATCAATGGGTTTTTCTCTCAGTACTTTTATCGTTCGGAATAGCAGGATCAATGAAACGAATAGGAAAACAGAGAAAATTGAGATCGCAAAAATACCGGAATTCCATTGAATATGGTAATAGAAAGTATCCAGCCATTTGTTTATAAAATACCAGGATACCGGAATACTGATCAGGGTTGCAATGCCAATATAGAAATAAAACTCTCTTTGTATCCTGATGATGATATGGGCATTGGATGCGCCGAAAACTTTTCGAATTGCTATCTCCTTCCTTCTTCTCTCGGTGATCAGTAAAGCAAGTCCGAACATTCCCATTCCGGTTATGACAAATGCTAGTATGGTGAAGGTTGCGACAACCCTTACGAAGTTTTTTTCCCGGATATACAAGGCATCAAGTTCAGTGTCGAAATTGGAATAATCCAACGGAATTGCATGCGAAAGGTGTTGCCAGGATTTTTCGATGACTGAAATCAGTTGTTCCCTGCCACCAGTTTTATATCTGACCAGAATATTCTGGCAGGCCGATGGCATGAAACAGAACATGGCTGGCTGAATCTTCTCATGCTGGGTACGGATATTAAAATTGTCTACAACACCGATTGTCTGAAAAGGTCCGATCTGTTTAGCCAGCGGGTCTTTAAAACCAAGGGCTCTTACAGCTTCGAGGTTCAGCAACATCATGGTTTTATTCCTTGCACTGTCATCAGGATTAAAGACTCGTCCTGAAATTAATTTGATTCCCATGGTTTCGAAAAAATTATAATCCACAAAGTATGTTTCAAGACTTATTTTTTTATTTGATTTCCCGGGAATATTAATAATTACCGAAGATGAGGCCGTTGTAGGGGGGGTAACGGAACAACCTGAAACGTTTATGGTTGCCTGTTGATTGAAAATGATATCCTTTAATTGTTCGGCAGCAGTAAATTCTTCCGGATTAAAATGAATTATCAGCAAATTGGTTTTTTTTAGGCCTAAATCCCTGTTCAGACAAAAAGTGATCTGTCTGTAAACAGTGATGAACCCAATAAGCAGTGAAAGGGTAATAAAAAGCTGAAAAACAATAAAAAACTTACTTATTGTAAAACGTTTAAAGGAGAACAGCTTCATTTTCAAGGCAAATAGAGGATCTAGGGAAGCCAGGTAAATGGCTGTGTACATTCCCGAAAATAGGCCGATCAAAATGGTTATCCCGGCAAAAATGGATAAATATACCAGTAGATTACTGGAATACATGGCAATGGAATATCCGTATAGTTTCTCCATAAAGGGGTCAATCAACCCCAATAAAAGAATGGATAATGGAAAAGCAATTGAAGTAAGAAGGACAGACTCGATGATAATCTGCAATCGTAATTGGTTCTTGGTGGCTCCGAATACCTTTCTAACCCCTATTTCTTTATATCGTAATGATGAACGGGCTGTACTTAAAATGGCATAATTCATACCGGCAAGAAAAAGGATAAAACAGGCCAGTATGCAATAAATCCATGTGTTTGATGTATTTCCCTTGGGATTAAAGTCATTCATGAAGTCAGTTGAATGAAAGTAGATATCAGTAAAAGGTTGAAAGATGAAAGCTATGCCTTGATTTTTCAGCCCATTGCGTTGAATAAATGAATCCATTTTGCTACTTATATCTGCAATCTTCACATTTTTTCTGAGCAAAATATAGGTCTCATTGGTGGTTTCTGAATATGATGAGAGCGTATTTTCAGGATGCTCGCTTATTTCTTTCAGAATTTCCAGATAAAAAGCCATTCCGGTAAAGAAGTCAGCTCGGACTGTTGAATTCCAGGGAAGATTTTGGAAAACACCTTCGATACGGAAGGAGTATGATTTACCGTTGATCCTTACCTTGCATTTTTTACCCAGGGGTTCAGATGTTCCGAATATTCTTTTTGCAGCGCTATCGGAAATCAGTAAAGCCTGAGAATCCTTCAGGAGATGATCCCAGGAAGGACCCTTGATTTTTATTCCAAGCATAGGAAAGAGAGAAGGATCAGTACTTATAAAGCCTGAAATATCCTGGAAGACCTTTCCTGTTTGAATTTTCACGGTACCAAATGAATATTCCAGGTTGATAACCCGCGAGCTCAGTTCAATTTGGGGAATTTGTTTTTTTAAGTCGCCAGCCAGATTGAATGGGGTCAGGGCATTTATATTTTTCCTGGCCTGGATTTTTGTAACCACACGAAATATTCTGTCTGAATGTATAAAATCTTTATTGAAACTTTGCTCATTGACGATGAATATAAAAAGGATGAAGGATGCAGTTAAACCAAGCACTAACCCAATCAGATTAATAGCAGTATAAGTCTTACTCTTGAGCAGAAAACGAACGGAAGTGATCAGAGTATTAAACAGCATATCAGGACCATGCTATTGATAAAGATGACAAAAATTGAATTTCCTCATGTATATTTCATAATTGGAAACTGGAGGACATAACCATTGATATATGCAATTCCTGCATGGTTTTATGTGTAAACGACTGCGTTTCCAGCTTTTCCCTTCTTTCAGTTCTTTGGTTATCAGTTCCTTCAGCGAATACTGATTAAGATTTCCCAATGACTTGTCATTTACATTTGCATAAACCGAACCATCAGGTAAGACAGTCAGTTTACCATAATCATTTTCATTGCCTGATTTTCTGGAAAAAATTTGGGACTGGCTTGGTCTTGAAGCGGAAATTTCTTCTGGCCCGAGGTAAACGTTTTCTTTAAAAAAGGATTGATTATTTCCATTGTAATAAGGACGAAAGTAAGCATTGCACAAATTAAGTTCCTGAATAATTGCTGTCACCTTTTCAACATCCCCGTTGTTTTCGACAATGAAATTGTAGTCACATTTTATCCTGTTCTTGCATTTGGCCCTGAAAACGTTTAATATTTCAATTGTTTCATTGCATAATTGAGGGGAGATCATGAGAGCCAGGTAAGAATTTTTTTTCAATTGATCCACAATTTCCGGATGGCATCCGGGAACCTGAACATGATAATGTTTTAAACATTGATTTTTTTTAAGCAGGGAATGTAAAGCGTTCCATTCTGTATATTTCTGAATATCCCTCCCAACCAGGTTGATTTTTAATTTTGTGAGACCAGAAAGTTGGGCAAACAAAGAGTGAATAATGCTGAAATCCATCTCCATCGAATGTTCACGGGTGACCTTTGGATACAAAAACTGGTTAAATCCTTTGACTGCTATATGGTTTTTATCCTGGCAGTGTATCGTATTCAGGTGTAATGTGATCTCATATAAATATTCCTGAAGTCCTGGTTCCGGATTTGAAATTCCGAATTTTATGACAGGTTCAGGCAGCAGGTTGACCGGTTTCCCCTCAGACCAATAAACAGGCCAGATATCTGCCATGTAATACCTTCGCAGGGCTTTGATCATTTTTTTAACCGAATACTGGTTAACGTCTTTGTTGTGGATCCGGGCCACATAGGCATTTTCTTTATCAATTAATTTACTGATCAGATTCCGGGTATGGCGATCCGTGGCAATTTCCACAATCTTTTTTGATAAGGTATTGTAGAAAATAGCTTTATCCCCTTTCATCAGCACTTGAATATAAGGCTCGATAATCAACCAGAAATCATTCGTTTCAGACATTCAACCCTTCTTTAAGTATTCTGAGATACATAGAGTAAACTGATTCAATACGGCTCATATTTTGAGAAAGAAATCCGGTGAATTTATTTTCATCGGTGAAAAATTCACATTCAGGGCGATCGGTTTCAATTTTTGTATTGAACATACATTCCTTGCAATGGTCATGAATGAAGCATTTTTCGCATAAAGGCCTTATTTTTTCATACCAGGTGTTGAAGTCTTCGCTTATCTTGTGGCTATCTAATAGAATATTGTTCTGTCTTTGTTGACCAAGCTCGAAAATCCTGGGAATATGTTCACAGGGTAAAATGCTTCCATCGGCGGATAGAAAGACCCTTAATGAAAACGGAAGACAGGTAGCCGTAGGGATATATTTCTTCTGGTCTTTTCTTAGCCGGTCTGCAGAAGCCAGTTCCCGGAAATCACTATAATAATAACCAGAGTACTTCTCAACGATATCAGCCATTGATTTCACCTGTGGATGGGATGTGAATAGGGCTTCAAGGATTCCGTGGTCCATGGAGTCACTGGGGCGGTCTGTAAAAAAGGTATCCCGGAATTCCTCTTTGAATTCTTCGTTAATGTTTAAAGTGTTGATGGCCGACATCAGAGGTGTTTTCTGGTATCTCTCGCTAAAAAACCTATAAACCGATGGATAAGAATTCTTGTTATGCATTACCGTTAGAAAAGAAATATGTTTGTCAAAATAAGCAGGGTAGGCCTTTCTTACCTTATCGAGATTTTTCGTGACCAGTTTATAGGAAGCTTTCTTATTCTTTAAAACACGATAGGAATTCGCAATTTCATCACCGTCCAGACTGATGGCTGCATCAATTGCATACTCCACAAGGAAGTCGATATGTTTTAAAAGCAATAATCCGTTGCTCGACATGGTATATCTGAACCGGTGGCCCTTTTGTTTATAGGGTTCGAGGAAAAGGATTACATTCCGGATAAATTTGAAATTATTCAAAGGTTCGCCACCATAAAAACTAATGATTAGTTCTTTTTGCCATTGATGCTTTTTTTTGGAGAGAAGGAACCCAAGCATGGTTTGTGCATCTTCCAGCCTGAATTTCTTCCGGCTTCTTTCTTTATTGATATAGAATTTGCTATATGTACAATAAGTACAGGAAAGATTACAGGTTTCTGTGGTCTCAAAAATGATCTGCTTGAGATTGCCAATATTCTCTTCAATCATTGCCGGGTATAGTTTCCCGTGGAGGTTTTTACCCGGAACGGATTTGAAATAGCCCTGTCTTTTAAGAAAGAAGTATTTCCTGAGCTGGTATTCTATTTCGGAAACCTGGAAAGTACCAATATCTGGAATGTCTATGACTTTTTTACCACTGAGTTCAGTTTTAAAAATTTTAATACTTGCATTGTGATCATCAATCTGATTAAAATATCTGATGAGTGGATGACAAAGTAAAAGTTGGTTCCTGGAAGGACTGTACAGATAAGTATTATTCTTATTGGTAGAAAAGGTCAAAGCATGTTTCATAAACCTTTATTTCCATGGCTTTTCTGACCTTGGAAATTATATACAAAGTTAATTTTTTAGCTGGAAAGAATCACAAAGGCTACAGATTAATGGCTTTATTCTGAACGCCAGCACTTGAAGCATCATTGATATTGCAAATACAATAATTTCCAATGGGGCCGCCCGCTTCACGAGTTGTAACAATAGGGTTGTTAACAGCACAATTACATTTCACATCTGTTCCACCCTTAATCTGGGACATCATGCTCTTTTGAATTTCTGCCTTGTAAAGATTTACTAAACTTAACCGTTTCATTTTACTTGAGTTTTTATGTTTTTGCCTACTCTGATCTGCTTTTCGGCATCCGCGTATACAAGGACCTTAAGCAAAATGTATGCCATATTTTTAATATACTGATATTCAGTAATATAAAAAATATTTACAACCTTTTTTTATAATTATAGTGTAAAAAAATTAGACACTACTGTAAAGTAATCATCAAAAAAAACCTTGCTGAAAAGGACAGCAAGGTTCAAAAAAGACCATTAAAATTAATGCCGTGGGATAGTGGCTTAAATGAAGGATTAGAGAAGGAGTTTACTCAGTTTCACAGACCAGGCTTGTCGGCTTTTCCTTGAATGCAGCAGTAATATCTTTTCCTCCAGTAACAACTTTTGCTTCTGATATATCATCACCCTGAACATCGGTTATTTTTATCATACCAATTTCTTTACGTTTTTCAATGATTTTTCCATTGAATTCCCGTTGGGTAATATTAATTACTTTTAATTTTACACCTTTGCTTAGTCCCATGCTTTTTCCTCCCATTATTTCAACCATTTCGGCTTCGCCGTTTTTTTCAGAAATAATGCTCATCAGTGAAAAAGTGATTGGGAAATTGTCATTTACGAAATTTGACACACTCTTTTTCATGAGTTGTATGGTCTTCAGAATGGCATTTTGTTCAGTATCATATGTCAGGCTAACGATTCCACCAATGGATCCGAAACTATCAAAATCTTTCACATTTCCGATCTCTCCAGTACTGACATTTATAATTTTAAGAGAAAAAGTGATATGAGCTGTAAATGCTACTGAATTGGTGAGGTCAAGGGTCGATTTGGTTGCAATATTTTTAATGTTGCCGGCAATAAAGTATTGAATCCCCAGGGAGTTTCCCAATTCAAGAAAGCTATTTGCATTGGATTCGTCAATTTGGCTGTTCTGAAGAGCGTTTTTACTAATGATTTGTTTTAAACGATCGCTATCGAAAATAGTGAATCGGCCAGAATTACCAAATACCATTGCTACCATATCTGCAACTGCGTTTTGGTCAGAGGCATTGAAAAGATAATCCGATTTAAAAGGAAGGATTGCGACGGTCTTTTTGCTTTGCCCGAAAGTAGTGAGGGCCATGCACAGAATAGCAAAGAGAATCAGATTTTTTTTCATAACTTTTTTTTTAGGATTTTAAAATGCGAATAAGAATAATTTCTGCGAAAAGGAATAGTAGGGCTAAAATGATAAAATATTTCCATAGTGGTGTTCCCTGGTTGATTTCATCCAATTGTATTGCGAAAGTTGACTTTTTCTCATCCAGCAGATATATTGTTTTTGCCGGAAATCTGTTCATTTGTTCTCGTATTTCTTTTAGAGTAAAACATTTAAGATCAGATTCCTTCCTATTATAATTAAAGGCCAGACCCAGGTGCTTATCATTGCCTCTAAATACTGTATACCAACCCGGTTCCCTGATCTGATCATGAGGATAAATATATATCCTGGAAGCAAGGGATTTAGTTTCTGGGATCAGTTTAAAATCTTCATCATTTTTTTTAATGGTTATGAGTTTTTTCTCATCCAGGGTGTCTGGGGGCAGTTCAATTTTCGGATCACTTCCCAACAGATAGAATAGACTGGGGGCAGGTATGCTAAGTATAGCAATTTTATAAATTGTTGGTAAAAGTAGCATGTGTTTCGGGAAGTTTGTCCATTGTTCGTTCAAGGGTGAAGTGAATAGGTAAATCCTCCCTTTCCCAACCGGGCAGGTTGAAAGAAAAGAATGTCCGTACCGTAGTTTCATTAGCACTTCCTGATTGGTATTTGTAGTGAAACTAAGTGAGTAATGTCTAAAAACCATCGGAAAATCAGGATTCTCCTTAAGATTAATTTCACCCTGAGCATTTTTTTCAAAGATATCAGAAAAAATATTGCTTTTAAGGGCGATTTCGGAAACCATTTGCCTGATGGTGTCCTGATTTATAAAAACAGGCACATTCAGGGAAGAAAGAAAATTACGGTAAGTTTCAGATCTCAGATTCTCTGGTGGAAAGATGAGGAGGTTTCCTCCATTATTTAAATAGCCTGTGAGTTCCTGTATCAAACCCGATGATAGTTCTTCAGGACCATTGAGGATCACCAGGGGGAATTCTGGAAGGGAACCATAATTGACATTTTTATCGGAAGTTGTAGTTAGGCGAAAGGAAGAATCTGAGCGGAAAATAAGATTCAAGTATTGGTTTTCACTTTTTCCATTTATGGCAAGTACCATAATTGATGAGTGAAGGGGATAGGAAAAATAGAAAGGATCATCGTATGTTACAGGATAATCAACCAGGTCCAGTAAACCGTTTTGAATTCCCGTAGGATTTTCGGTATATGGAATACCCAGGTCAATGGATGATTCAGGAGGAATTGAAAAACTGGTCAGGGCTTTTTGGATATTATTTATTTTTAGTTTTAGAGGTACTTTTTCAAGGGTTTCAGCTGATGCGTTCCGGATCCTGATTTTTAATCTGACCTGCTGGTCAGGCTGATGGATAGGAGATTCAAAGTATATCGTATCGATGTACAAGTTATCTCTTTTCTGAGCGCTCAGGGGCGCAAGAAACCAGGAAACCGATGAGTCGGGACGGATCGCATTGAAATCGGCGAATTGTTGCTGGTAATCGGAAATCAGAAACGCGTCCAGGTTTTTCATGGATGCAGAGGAAAGGAGGTCTTTCTGACGGGTAATGACCCCTGATAATTTTCTGGCTGCACCTGAGAGTTGTACCTCTTCAACCATTTTACGGAACTCTTCTTTATTGACAAATCGCTGATGTTTTCCTTCAAAATCGTTGGTGAGAAGTTGAAAAATGTCTGACTCTTGGTAGGAAGATGCGATTTCAATGGCTTTGGCCCTGGCAATATCAATCAGTTTCCCATTCGTCGTCAGGGCTTCCATCGAAAATGAATTATCAATATAAATGCATACTGCTTTTGCTTCATTATTTTTTTTGGGAGACATATCTCCCGGAATATAGGGTTGGGTAAAAGCAATAACGAGCGCTGAAAAGGCCAGAAGCCGGGAGAATAAAATAAGAAGTTGTTTCAGCTCTGATTGTCGCCGAGTTTCCAGTTGTATTTCACTTAAAAATCTGACATTGGTGAAATAAATTTTTTTAAACTTCCTGAAGTTGAAAAGATGAATAAGGATTGGGATTACCAGTGAACTTAAAGCGAAAAGAAGCAAGGGGTGAACGAAATGCATGTTCCAAGATCAAAATTAAAAAAGAAAAGGCGGCTTATGGCCGCCTTTTCTTAAAAAAAAGAATTATATCACACCCTGATCGAGCATGGCATTGGCAACTTTAAGGAAACCAGCAACATTAGCTCCCTTGACATAGTTCACGTATCCTGATTTATCTTTTCCATATTTCACACAGGCACTATGGATGCTGCACATAATCTGATGCAGCCGTTCATCAACTTCTTTCATCGGCCAGCTGAGTTTCATGGAATTCTGCGACATCTCGAGTCCTGAAGTAGCCACCCCACCAGCATTTACAGCTTTTCCAGGAGCAAAGAGGATTTTATTTTCCAGGAATAATTCGATGGCTTCAGGAGTGCTTGGCATATTGGCGCCTTCAGCAACACAAATGACACCATTTTTAATTAGGTTCAGGGCATCTTCCTTGCCTAATTCATTCTGCGTTGCACAGGGAAGAGCAATATCACATTTTACTTCCCACGGGCGTTTACCCTGATGGAACTGGGCATTCGGGAATTCGTATGAATACGGTTTAACGATATCCTGGTTAGATGCCCTGAGTTCAAGAAGGTAATCGATCTTTTCTCCGGAAATACCATCGGGATCATAAATATACCCATCAGGACCGGAAATGGTTACTACTTTAGCGCCCAATTCAGTAGCTTTCTGGGCAGCTCCCCATGCAACATTGCCAAAACCGGAAATAGCCACAATTTTTCCTTTAAAGGTTTCGTTTTTAGTAGCCAGCATTTCTTTGGCAAAATAAACAGCACCGAAGCCGGTTGCTTCTGGACGGATAAGGCTACCGCCCCAACTGAGACCTTTCCCCGTAAGAACACCGGTATTTTCGCGAGCCAGTTTTTTGTACATGCCATATAAGAAACCAATTTCCCGTCCGCCAACGCCGATATCGCCAGCAGGGACATCAGTTTCAGGTCCGATCAGTTTCCAGAGTTCAAGCATAAAGCCCTGGCAGAATCTCATGATTTCAGCATTTGATTTTCCTTTGGGATCGAAATCTGAACCTCCTTTTGCACCGCCCATGGGCAGGGTAGTAAGGCTGTTCTTGAAGATTTGTTCAAAACCGAGGAATTTAAGAATACTCAAGTTTACACTGGGATGGAAACGCAAACCTCCTTTATAGGGACCAATTGCATTGTTGAATTGAACACGGTAGCCGCGATTCACCTGCACTTTCCCGTTATCATCTACCCAGCAAACTTTAAATGTTAAAACCCTGTCGGGCTCAACGATACGATCGATGATATTGGCCGATTCAAAGTGAGGATTTTCATTATAGACCTCTTCAATGGATTCCAATACCTCCCGAACTGCTTGTAAATACTCCACTTCACCCGGATTCTTTTTTTCCAGGTCGTTCATGATTTTCTCTAAGTTCATGTTGATTCAGTTTTTGTAGGTTACTAAAAAACGTTTGAGATATAATAGGATGTTATTAAGCATTTCAAGAAAGTGCAAAATTATTTTATTATAAGCAATTTACAAAGGAAAACGAGTATTTTTTCTTTCTGATTCCCATTATCTTTGCCAGATCACATTCAGAGATGTTTGTGAATTAAAAAAGTAAAGCCAGGCCTTACTTTTTACTTGTCTTTTTATTCTTCATAACTGGTGAGCTTATCCTGGCGATCTAAAAGTTGAATAATGCCGTTGATTGTTTCCTCCAGGTTCTCAATCGTACAGGAACTCTTAATGTACTTAATATGCTTGGGGCGGTATATGGCAATATGGGATGGGCAAATATATCTTTGCAGGCATATCTGGAGGCAATTCATCTATTGGAGAAGTCCCCTGATAGTGTCAAAATGGATGTTGTCCTTTCAAATATTGCCGGCATTTAGGGGGTATTTTTGCAAAAAGATTCTGCCCTTGCATTTAATCTCAGGGCATTGGAAATTCTGAAGCGTGCCTTGGATCAAAAAGCCTATGCCTATGTATTGAATAATCTTGGAATGATATACAAGGACAGGTATTTACACTGGGCAATATCGGAGAAATTTTTCTTGTCGGCAGGATTACTCTAATGCAATTGGGCCTTTGACCCGGGCTGAAAAAATTGTAGAAAAAATCAAGGATCTGCTTTGCATTGGTATTATCTGCCAATCCCTCGGGGAATATTATCTCGCAAATAAGGAGTATCTTCAATCCATATTTTATTATTGAAAAAACTGGTTATTTGTAGGCCGAGAATATGGTGAAAGCAGATATCTGTCAAGAATCATCAACGAAAAATTTGCCACCAATTTCAATAATTTCATTAAGTACCGCATCAATGATGAGAAAAGACTGCTGATAGACAAACAACAACACTTTTCCATCGGTGGGATTGCACGGACAGCAGGGTTCAATTCGAAATCAGTTTTCAATGCCGCATTTAAAAAATTGCTGGTGTACCACCTTCGTTTTATCAACGATCCGCCAAGGAAATGCTGGATGACGCCCAGGTTTAGAATTTTGATTCCCCCTTAATAATTACGAAATCTCCTGAAGGATTAATGAAGCCTTCTGTCATTTTTTTATCAACAGGAGCGATGCAGTATGCCAGCCCGCTATTGAATGGCCTGATCACCTTGTAAATTATCCCGGCTTTATCAACAAAACTTTGTAATACAATCTCTCCATCGGGTTTTATCGTTCCGCAGGAATAGCCATATCCCTCGGAATAGACAATAATTCCCTCATGGAAGGGAGCGATAAGACCAAATTGTTTAACTGGAATATCACGGATTTTTTCGCCCGTTTTATTAATCGCGATTGGATAACTTTTTGACCATTCGACAGCAAACGCCGACCCCTGATAAAAAGGATAAGCTTCACCAAACTTAGTATCAATCACTACCTGTCCGCTGCTATTCATATAGCCTTTCTTATTTTCAGCAGAAGTTACAACGATCATACCATCGGATACATTACCTGGTTTATTTGTAAAAATGAAATCAATGACAACTTTTCCGTTTTTATCAATAAATCCCCATTTTTCCTCCCGGGTGGATGTCGTTTTCCTAACGGCTGCCAAACCCTCTGAAAAATCCTCAGCTTCAAGGAACTGAGGGGGGATTTTAATAACTCCTTTTGGATCGATAAACCCGTAAAGTTTTTTTGCAAAATCAAAATATGCGGCTAATCCTTCCCTGAATGGTTTGGGTTCTTTAACCTGAACGAATAATTCCTGGACTGAAGCAATGGAATTATAAAGCTGCACTCCTTTCGTATTGATATAGATGAATTTATTCGTTTTAGTGTTAACAAGGGCGTAGCCATCAATAAATGGAGTTCCGTCAATGAAATTTTGATTGTTAATTACTTCCTGTCCTTTTTTATCGATGTACCTCAGTGCTTTCTTTCCCCCTTTGCTGTATGTGAGCATGCAAAGACCAGAAGAAAAAAATGGATATTCATACCTGAAGGAATAAAAATCCAGGACAAAATCGATTACCAGGTTTCCCTGGGTGTCGATGAAGCCCCATTTTTCCCCTTTTTTAACGGCACATAATCCCTCCCGGAAGTCACCGAAATAATCAGCAATAAACGATTTAGCATTCGCAACGGATGGTCGTTTAACATTCACCTTTTCCTGCATTGAAGCTCCATTTATATCCGTGGATTGTGAAGGCTTTTGCCCGGATACTAAACCTTTGGAAAGGATTATAAATAAACAGACAAGGCATAAGATAAGGAAAACAGATAATTTCTTCATAATATCAGTGTTTAAAAGTTAATTTAATATTCAGGAATAAAATTACTGGACATAAATGGAAAAAACAACTTTTCGCTGTCCGGTTTTAAAAATCCAACCTAATCTATTGAAAATTTATTGTATTACTTGTCCCAACTTGTAATTTCTCTTATATTTAATGCTGCCGTCCTGGTTATAGGTGACCTCCCAACCATCTTTGAGATTTTTTTTGAAAACCGTAATTTGAATAATGTTTCCCAATTCATCGTAATACAGCCATCTGCCCTCCATCTGCCCGTTTATATATTCCCCTTCAATTTTTAACCTCTGACTGGGATAAAAATCATGATGAGATCCATGCAGTTTCCCGCGGTTATATATTGATTCAGAAACCAGGGTGCCTGAGGGAATCCAGGTTCTCTTTAGGCCAACGATCAGACCGTCATTATAAAATCTTTCTTCTTCTTTTTTTCCATTGGAAAAATACCGGATCAGCCTTCCGTTCAGTTTGTTCTCTTTATAATTACATTCCATCTGCAATGGTCCGTCTTCATACCAATATCTGGCAGGTCCATGGTAGATATTGCCTTTCATGTGTATCTCTGATTTTCTATTTCCACCAGGCCAGGATTCGGTTTCCACCCTGGTGCAGGCAATGAATAGCAGAATCAGAAGGAACAGTGCGGATAAAGCGGTGGAACGCATAATTGTCACTTTTGAAAAAGAACTATGGTCCCTTCAATGCCATTGATCAGCATTTGAACAGCTATAACGGCAAGAATTAGCCCCATGATTCTTGAAACGACTTTCAACAGGCTTGTACTGATCTTTTTTGCCACCAGCCTTGAGGAGATGAATAAAATATAAGTAATCGCACACATGATTCCAAAAATGACAATGACGAGAATAACATTTCGTATTGATTTCTCAGCACCAACGAAATTCATGGCTGTGGATATTGTCCCAGGTCCTGCAAGCAAAGGGATCCCCAGGGGTGAGATGGCCATTTCATTGGCGGCTTTGTCCATATTGTTCTTTTCTTCCTGAGTTTGTGAATGAATTGGATTTTCTTTAGCATTGAGCATCTGGAAACCAATAATAAAGACAATAATTCCTCCGGCGATTTGGAATGCGGGGACGGTGATGCCAAAAAGACGGAAAATGATATGTCCGAAAATACAAAAAATGCCAATGATGATGAAGGCTGAAAGAACTGCTTTAAAAGCAACTCTTTTTTGTGTCTTTTCATCGAATTCCTGAACCATTCCAAGAAAGACAGGGACATTTCCGATAGGATTCAGCATGGCGAAGAACCCCATAAAAACAGTAATGGCATGAAGGTAAACATCCTGGATCTGCATAATATTATTGTTTATTTATCCTGTTTGAAAAGACTGATACGTTGAAAATAAATTCTTTGGCTAGAGTTCCTGATAAGGGATTAGAATTTTCCATACGTTCGGGATGCCATTGTACGCCGATAAGGAAGGATTTTTCTTTAGGATTCGCCCATTCAATGCCTTCGATGAGTCCATCTTTAGTTCTGGCGCTAGCTTTCAGCAAAGGCGAGAGTATTTCGATGCCCTGGTGATGATTCGTTGTTACTTCAGCGGAATCGCATCCGGAAATCCTTGCCAGATAGCTTTCCCTGATGACATATACGGGGTGAAAACAATGCAGATAATCTTCGCACTGGTGTTGAATGGTCGTGTCAAAGTCTTTTGGGATATCGATAATGTTCCTGCCATTCAGGTAGACATTTAGTATCTGGTGCCCACGGCAAATCCCGAAAATGGGCATTTTCATCTCAATGGCTTTTGCGATCAGTGCCATTTCGAGGGTGTCTCGAAGCAGGTTCATGTCCGTGCATCGTCCTGTATCAGAAGTCTTGCCGAACCATCCGGGGTAAACATCTTCACCTCCGGTTAGCAGTAAGCCGCTGCATTTATTCAAAGTCTTTAATGCCATGGGAATTGGCATGCTGTCAAGGTCTTTCAGAACGAGGGTGGAATCACATTGTTTGAGCCAGCTGACGTAATTTTTTGATGACCTTGATAAAGCTATCTGAATTGGTTTTATGGGTTTACAGTCTAAGAAGAGACCGGTTAAAAGGCTAAGAAACAGAACTGGAATGATACTTCTGAATTTAATAATAGTCATGAGAGGCAATTTTCAGAACAAAAGTATTAAAACTGATGAAATTCCTGGGTCAGGTGGAGATAAAAATCAGAAAATGTGCAATTTTTATTTTGAATAAACATATCTTCCCTTTTTTCTGAAATGGGACTGGAGAATGAGAATTCGAGCAGGATTCTTTTTGGAGGGTGGTATTCCCGGGAACTTACCAGCATTGAACGGGAAAGAAACAGTCCGGATCGTCCTGCTTCCATTTCGAAACCAGGCCCCATGCTAGCCGGCAGGATCAGTGCAAGTCGTCCATCTCTTTCCATCAGTTTGGTTGCACCCTCAAGCAAGGCCGAATGGGTCATGTCAATCTCATGGCGTGCCCTGTTTTTTCGGTCTGAAGGTGATTTCATGGAAGCGGAGAAAAATGGTGGATTTGTAATGATAAAACCGTAGCATTTTTCAGCATGAACGGATAATTCAAATAATGACTTATGTGTTACCTTCAGACGTTCACTCCATTTACTCTTGATGAAATTTTCCCTGGCTTGATCAATAGATTGTTTATCTATATCGATACCTTCAACATTTGCTTCTGATTTCTGAGCCATCATCAAAGCGAGGACACCACAACCTGTACCAATATCCAGGATTGTTTTTACCGGGCCAGGTTCTGCCCATGCACCAAGCAGCATGGCATCAGTACTAACCCGGAGGGTACTTTGTTCATCTTCCACTTCGAAGTGTTTAAAGCGGAATGGCATAGTATCAGCAGTAAATTTCTATCAAACCTTCAGGAGCAGTAATAAATATGGTTTTCGTATTCCGGTCAACCTGTTGAATGATTTCGTCGACCAGAGGGATAAGAATTTCTCTTTTACCTTTTGTGATCTGCAACAGGGACTGATGGGGCAAAGGAAGGATATTCACCAGGATGCCGATATCACCGTGCCGGGAATCAAGTACTTTAAATCCGATTACTTCATGAAAATAAAACTGATCTCCTTTAAGCGGGGGTAAGATGGAAACAGGAAGATACATTTCACGTCCTATGTATACTTCAGCATCTTCCAGGGTTGTAACATCCTGGAAACGGATAATGGCTTTCCGTTTATTTTTAAGCTCAAGGGTTTCAATAAAAAACGGAACCGTTCTCCTTCAAGATCCAGAAAAACAGATTCCATTTCAAGATAATCCTCAGGATCATCCACATCCAGGTTGACCATTACCTGACCTTTATTGCCAAAAGTTTTAAGGACTTTGCCGAGGTAATAAAAATCGTCCCTGGCCATAAATGGAATTATATGTTTTATTCCTGCTTAGGCTCTTCAGGCTGAGTAGCATCTTTAGCTACTGTATCAGAAGCAGTCTCAAGAGCTGCTTCAGGATTAGATTCGATGGCAGCTTCTGAGGCTTGTGCAGCTTCGTCAAGGTGTAATTTGGCAATTTTCTTGGCTACAGCAACAGCTTTGGCTTCATTCACTTTTTTCTCATCTTCGAGCGCTTTTTTACGGGAATCTTTTATACTCAATTCCTGTTCTTTTTTCTTACTCGAGTTTTTTAATTCCTTTTCCTGCAGCCAGGTCTGAAATTTTGCCTCAGCCTGTTCAATGGTCATAGCACCTTTTTGAACACCTTTTAGCAGGTGATGCTTGTACATGACTCCTTTGAAGGCCAGAAGGGTTTTAACGGTATCGGTTGGCTGTGCACCTTTTCTGACCCAATCAAGGGCCTTCTCGAAATTGAGTATTATTTCAGCGGGTTTGGTAAGCGGGTTATAGCTGCCAATTCGTTCGATGAACTTTCCGTCACGTGGTGCACGACCATCCGCAATAACAATATGGTAAAAAGCTTGTCCTTTTTTACCTCTTCTTTGTAATCTGATTTTAGTTGGCATTGGTTAATTTGTTGATTGAATGAATTATTGATTGAATGAATTAAAGGGTGCAAAATTCGTATTTTTTTTTGAATTAACCAATAATTATCTGTAAAACCCTTTAGTTTATCTCAAAAGACAAGAAATGTTTCATTATTGCAGAATGAAGATACTGGATGCAGAAGAATTCGGCCATGGAGACTAGTGATCAAACTTGATGTACTTATCTCTGCCGGTGCTGCAGAATGAGCAACTGGATTCAGGTTTGAGTTCATCATAAGTATTACCACATTTTGGACAAACCCAATAAACTTTCGGGAGGGTGTTCGTCAGTTTTCCATTGAGGGCAGCCAATGTTTTCTGGTACATAAGCTGGTGTTTTTTTTCAGTATCCATGGCCCAGCGGAATGATTTAACGGCGTTTGCTGCATTTTCAGTTTTAGCTGTTACTATATATCCAGGATACATTGTAGTCATCTCAAATGTTTCTCCCTTAATAGCATCATCCAGGTTCTCTTTTGTTGATTTTACCGTAAACTGAGGTTTAAAGGGTTCTACTTTCTGTCCCATTTTTTCAAGGACTTTCTTGTGATTTTCAGCATGAATGGCTTCAGCTTTTGAAGTGGCAGCAAACATGGCGCTGATTTGAGGGAATCCATCTTTTCTTGCCTGATCTGCATATGCTGCATATTTGGCGCTGGCATTTGATTCTCCTTTGAAGGCTTCCTGAAGGTTTGAAATTGTTTTATCTGTTGCACCAGTAAAACCACTGATTCCTGCCAATACAAGGAGAGAAAGAGAGATAAATAGGGGAGTTTTCATAGATTAATATTAAAATAAATTGAATAAAGAATAATGAATTATTATAACCCGATCATAAAATCCATAACCAGAGATCCTCCGAGAAATCCAGTGTAGGAAACGAAAAGAAATGCCAGGAAATACAGTGTAAGCGGAATATATTTAAACTTAGTGTGGTCTGTACCCAGATAGTTTAGAATGATTCTGGCAATGGTAGCAATGATAATAGTAACCAGTGTAATGGTTGCAAACAGTTCATGCTGATCCCGCATTAGACCAGCTTCCCCTTCCATGGGGCTGGTAAGAAAATATCCGGTTCCCCAGGCGACAATAGCACCGGCCATCCCAAGGATTTCAAGATAATAACCAATGCTGGAGAGGCAAGGCTCTTTTTTTGTAAATAGGTTCACGAGATCTGCAAAAAAACCGACCGCGATCAGGGCGATGGGGAAATGAACCATCATGGGATGCAAATGACTTACATTGAACATGGCTTTTTTTCTTCAAATATAATGAGAATATTTCATATTAGTCAAGTACTTTTAGTTTTCAACACCGGACTTTTTGCAGCGATTTTGTGTAATTTTACAAATCCAAAGAAACCCTTTCTTTTACTGAAATAATGAGCGATTTTATTCATTTACACGTACATACTCAATATTCTATTTTGGATGGTGCCTGCCGAATTAAAGATCTGATCAAAAAAGCTACCGGTCTTGGGATGAAGGGTGTGGCTATCACCGATCATGGTAATTTATTCGGACTCAAAGAATTTCATGAGGCAGCTTCTGCTCAGCAGGATTTCAAGCCTATAATTGGTTGTGAGACGTATGTCGCACGTCGCAGTCATAAGGATAGGACCGAATTGATTGACCGGAAAGGGGATCATCTTATTTTGCTTGCCAAAAACCTTACCGGATACCATAATCTTGTTAAGTTGATATCCTTTGCCTGGAAAGATGGTCATTATTACAAACCCAGGATTGATAAAGAACTTTTGCGTGATTATCACGAAGGTCTGATTGCTTCCAGCGCTTGCCTGGCTGGTGAAATACCCAGGGCAATTCAGGCAGGAAATATATTGCAGGCTGAAAAGGTTATTCTCGGGTACAAAGAAATTTTCGGGGATGACTTTTATCTTGAGGTCATGCGTCATCCTGCCGCTGATTCAAGCAGGGATGGAGAGGTTCTGAAACGACAGAATATTGTTGGTCAGGCTTTGGTTGAGCTTTCCAGGAAACTTAAGGTAAAGTTATTAGCGACCAATGATGTTCATTTTTTAAATGAAACCGATTCAGAAGCACATGATCGGCTCCTGTGTATTAATACAGGCAAGGTAATGGATGATATTGACCGGCTTCGCTATACTGGTTCGGAATGGTTTAAGTCGGGGGATGAGATGAGCAAGCTGTTTCATGACCTGCCGGAGGCATTGGAAAACACTCTTGAAGTCCTTGATAAAATTCAAATTTTTCCGCTTAATCATGATCCCATCATGCCTAATTTTCCGCTTCCTGATGGGTTTAATGATCCGGATGATTTTCTGAGACATGTTACCTATGAGGGAGCGAAAAGAAGATATCAGGTTATCACGGAAGATATCAGAGAACGCATAGATTTCGAGCTGGCAACCATAAAAAAAATGGGTTATCCCGGGTATTTTCTGATCGTTCAAGACTTTCTGAATGCAGCCCGGGAAATGAATGTGGCTGTTGGCCCTGGTCGTGGTTCGGCTGCTGGTTCTGTTGTTGCATATTGTACGCGTATAACTGATGTTGATCCACTTAAATATGATTTACTTTTTGAACGTTTCCTGAATCCCGACCGTGTTTCGATGCCGGATATTGACATTGATTTCGACGAGGATGGCAGAGAAAGAGTACTGAAATACGTTGTTCAAAAGTACGGGATTGATAAGGTTGCCCAGGTAATCACTTTTGGGACGATGGCTGCCAAAGGCGCTATCCGTGATGTAGCCAGGGTACATAAACTGCCGCTGGATGAAGTCGGCCGCCTTACCAAACTGATCCCTTCCCGTCCCGGAATTACTCTTAAGCAGGCTTATGAGGAGGTTCCTGAGCTTAAAGCAGCTCGTTCTTCCTCAAACAAACTGATAGCTGAAACACTTAAATATGCAGAAAGTCTCGAAGGATCTATCCGTCAGACAGGATTGCATGCCTGTGGAATTATCATTGGCAGGGATAACCTGATGGAACATATTCCTGTTACCACATCCAAGGACTCTAATTTACTGGTCACCCAATTCGATGGGGATTATATCGAAAAAGTCGGGATGCTGAAGATGGATTTCCTTGGCTTGAAAACCCTTGCCATCATCAATGATGCATTGAATATTATAAAATTATCCAAAGAAATAGATCTGGATATTGAATCTGTTCCCCTGGATGACGAACTGACTTATACTCTTTTTAGCCAGGGGAGAACTACCGGAATCTTCCAGTTTGAGTCAGATGGGATGAAGAAATATCTTCGTGAATTAAAACCGAACAAGATAGAAGATCTGATCGCCATGAATGCATTGTACCGTCCAGGTCCGATGGAGTATATTCCCAGTTTTATCAACCGAAAACACGGACGGGAAAAGATTGTTTACGATATCCCTGAAATGGAGAAATACCTGAAAGACACATACGGTATCACAGTTTATCAGGAGCAGGTTATGTTGCTTTCCCAGCAACTTGCCGGTTTTACAAAAGGGGAGGCAGATTCCCTGCGTAAAGCTATGGGGAAAAAGATCGAGCACCTGATGAACGAATTGAAACCGAAATATTTTGAAGGTTGTACGAAAAATGGTCATGATTTGGCCATTGTCAATAAAATCTGGAAGGATTGGGAAGCTTTTGCCAATTATGCTTTCAATAAATCACATTCCACTTGTTATGCCTATGTAGCATACCGACAGGCATATCTGAAAGCCCATTACCCGGCCGAATTCATGGCTGCTGTATTAAGTCGTAACTTGAATGATTTGAAAGAGATTACTCTTTTTCTGGATGAATGCAAACGGATGCAGATCCCTGTTCTGGGACCGGATGTAAATGAAAGTGTATCGACTTTTGTGGTGAATAAAAGGGGGGAGATCCGTTTCGGCATGGCAGGAATAAAAAATGTGGGGGAAGCAGCTGTGCAGAGTCTCATTGAAGAGCGCAGTAAAAACGGACCTTATACAAGTATATTTGATATTTCCCGGAGGGTCAATTCCCATACGCTTAATAAACGATGCCTTGAATCTCTAGCTAAAGCCGGAGCTTTTGATTGTTTTGAAGACACCCACCGGGCACAGTATTTCTACCAGGAAAACAGCGATGACCAGATTTTTCTTGAAAAGATCATCAGACATGCAACGGAATATCATGCCCGTAAGGATTCCATGCAGCAATCTTTATTCGGGGAAGCTGAAGAAGTCCAGCTGAAAGAATTAAGTCTTCCGGAATGCCGTCCATGGTCGAAGCTGGAGCAACTTAAATTTGAAAAAGAAATCACGGGGTTTTATATGAGCGGCCATCCCCTGGATGATTACCGGCTGGAAATGGATCAATTTTGCAATGTAACCATCGAAAACCTGAAATCGGATCTTCGTCCACTTAAAGGCAAGGAAGTTGCTTTTGCCGGTATTATTATCGAAACGAACCACAAAATTGGGAAGACCGGAAAACCCTATGGCTCATTCATTGTGGAAGATTATTATAATTTCATGTCGCTGACCGTTTTTTCGGAGGAATACCTGAGATGGAAACATTTCCTTGATGAAGGACAGTATGTTTTTATCAAAGCTCGCATAGAACCGAGATTCGACAACCCTGATCAGCTGGTTGTCAGGGTTAATACTATAACCTTGTTACCGGAGGTCATAGAAAAGAATGCCCGGGGACTGCTGGTTACTTTAAGATTGAATGAACTGATACCGGATTTAATTGTCGTGCTGCAACAATTGGTCAAGAAGAATAAAGGGAAAGGTTATTTAAGAATAAGGATCAGTGATGAGGATGAAAACCTTCTTATTGACCTTCCTTCCAGGAAGTTCAGGGTAAACATTAAAGAAATGGTTATTGCCCTTGCCTTGAACCCTGAGATTCAAATGAGAATATTGACCGATTAAAAAAAAATGTAAATTCGTAGCATCGAATCGATGTTTAACCCTAAAATGAAATTACCATGTTCGAAATTTTTACCGATGCAAATTTTGAAGAAAAAGTAATGAAGACCACCAAGCTGGCTCTGGTAGATTTATCAGCCGAATGGTGTGGCCCTTGCCGGATGGTATCTCCCATAATCCATGAACTGGCAACAGAATATGATGGACGTATAGTCGCCGGTGAACTTAATGTCGATGAAAATCCGATAACAACAGGGAAGTTTAAAGTCAGGAATATTCCTACTGTTCTATATATTAAGAATGGAGAAGTGGTTGATAAACAGGTAGGAGCAGTTCCCAAGGCAAGCTTTAAAGCGCTGATCGAAAAACATATTTAAGCGAAATTCGAATTGGCGAAATAGCGCAATATGTGTCCATCTATTGATCAGGGCAGGTTTGAACAGTTTTCATCGCTGGAATTTCTCGCCAGACAGGTTGTTGAAGGGTTTATTACGGGTCTGCATAAAAGTCCTTTTCATGGTTTTTCGGTCGAATTTGCCGAGCACCGGCTTTATAATACAGGGGAATCGATCAGAAATATAGACTGGAAGTTATTTGGCCGTAGTGACCGTCTTTACATAAAACGGTATGAGGAAGAAACAAATCTGCGTTGCCAGATTTTTATTGACTATTCTTCTTCCATGCATTTTCCGGTTATAGATCAAGCTGATATTGACCACCCCAATAAAATAACCTTTTCGGTTTATACTGCAGCTGCCCTGATATACTTATTTCACAAGCAGCGAGATGCAGCAGGTATCAGTGTGTTTTCAGATGATATTATATTGCATACCCAAACAAAATCCAGCCTGGTTCACATCAAATACTTATATCAGCAACTGGAGAATCTCCTTATCCCTTTTTCTCCTCAGGATCGGAAGAAGACAGCCGTGGCAAATGCCATTCATTTATTGGCTGAGCGCATTCACCAGCGTTCCTTGGTCATCATTTTCAGCGATATGTTTGAAAATTCAGATCAATCAGGAGAACTTTTTTCTGCGCTGCAGCATTTAAAGCATAATAAGCATGAGGTGGTGTTGTTTCATGTAGTAGATAAAGGCAAGGAAATTGACTTTGACTTTGCCAATCGTCCTTACAAATTTATCGACATGGAAACCGGGCAGCAATTAAAAGTTCACCCTTCACAAATGCGCGCACGGTACATTGAAGCTATCAGTCAATTTAAAAAAGACCTGATCCTGAAGTGCGGTCAATTCCATATTGATATTATCGAAACCGATATCAACACTGGTTTTGAACAGGTGCTTCTACCTTTTCTGTTGAAAAGGTCAAAATTGTTTTAAAAACCCAGGCTTGCTACTTAGCAGGTGTCTGAAAAATATAAGCATTATTTCTGTTTCCCGAAGCATTGCTGTACCATGATGGGTAGAGTGAACCACTACTTTCAGCCCAGGAAGCGAAGTGTAAATAGGCTTCAATAATTGGGACCCTTTCGATAGGATAATCAAATTTTCCTGAAATATCAAGTGCCCAAGGAAGATTATTGGATGTTTTATAGTAGCGGTTATTTTCCGGTTCAGAGTTATCGTTTTCTTTTCCGAAATATGTAGGATCAGCAAGACTTGTAGGTAGATAATTCGGGAGATGAATTTCACGTCCTCTTATTTTATTTACAATTAGAAATGGATTGTATGGGGGCGTTCCTGCCTGAGCAATAGGAATAGCCTGCGTAAGGGTGACATGGATATCCATTGTGTCTGGATTTACATAGGGTTGTCCGGGAGTCGTATTAACACCTGTCCCACCTCCCGGAAAAGGTAATTGGGTAAAAACGTTATCGGTAAGGATAATGGTTCCTTTGGTTTGACCGGCTTCAGTATTGTTCCCTGATAGGGTAATGTAGTTTTCAGTTTTTGATATCCCGGTTACATTATTGATTTTAAAAGGGTCAATTTCCATCTGGAAGCCAAAAGCATTGGTAAAGCTGGCACCCGCTGCCCTAAAAATATATTTTCCGAATAATTCCACAAGGGCATTGCTGGCATTGGTTACCTGTTGGTAACGATAATCGACGACCAGGTCATTACAGTCATAATCACCTTTACCTGGCCAGTTATCTTCAAAAGCAAGGGAACTAAATCCGTTCTGGCTGGGATAATATATATTGAATGCTCGGGCAGGGTCATTGGGATACTCATCAGATAAATCTACGACTCCATCTCCATCTGAATCAGGGTTCGGTCCTGTCACAACGACATTATCCCAATAAAAATATCCTCCAAAAATCCAGTGCCAGAAAAGAACTTGGACATAGGCAGTTCCAGCCGGCATGGTAGCTGCAACTGTGTATCTTGCCCAATTGGTCAGGCTGGTCACGGGAGTTATATTATAGCTGTAATAATTCAGGGATGTTCCACTGGAAGAACGAGGGATGAGGTAAAGCCAGGCATTATTGCTTACATTGGCTCCCTGAGTTTTCATGTCTGCAGAGAAGGTAATCAAATCCCCGGGATTAGCCGCAATCAATTGGGCAACTCCTCCTGAACGGTATGATGATGAGGTTGGAGTACTGATTCTCAGTACTTTATTTCCATTGTCGTTATACTGGCTAACTACGCCACTCAATTCACCGGTATAATACCATTTCCCGTCTGCATTCATTGGAGAACTCCAACTGGGGATGGAACCAAAACTATTAATATCAAAAGTCCCGTTTTGAACGAGGTTTGAATTAAACATCATGTCTGTAAGGGGAAGGCCTTCTGAAATCCCGCCTTTTCTTGTTTGAGTGTTCATTTTTGCTCCGGTTGCCACTGGTGGAGGCAAGGTGTCAAAACCTTCACCGAGATTAACTATTCCATCCAAAATAGCAGAAGAAGATTTGGGCTGCCCTATGCGATAAGAAATACCACCGACATCAGATGAGATGTAGAGGTTTTCGAGATCAGCCGGAATTCTGAAAGTGGCAAGATATTTTCCCAGGGGATCTGCTGCCCCGGTATATAGTATCACTCCTCCATCGGTTTCCGGAGCTGTCATGATTTTAATACTGCTCCTGTAATTGGTATAATCGATTGTTGATGGCATGGTCACATTAAGGCTTACTTCTTTTGTAGTCTGCCAATTGAAACCGTCCGGAACTTTTAAATCGTCCATGGTAATCGCAGGCTTGGGATCTTCTGAAATTTTTTTATTACAGGAAGAAAATGAAAGTATGAATAAAATGGACAGGATTAAAATGGCGGGGGTTTGAATTTTCATTGTACAAGAAGTTTAGTTAAATAAGGTAGCAAATGTAATTCAAATCTTAGTCATATAAAACCATGTTTTGTAAGTGAGGTATTGACAATTGTAACTGTCTCCAATTATCTTGTTTCTGCTTCCTTCGTTTTTTTTTCTAATTTTGCGCCTCTATAATATCTGCTTAAATCATGGAAATTGTCTCCAAATATGATCCCACGAATGTGGAAGACAAGTGGTACGCTTATTGGCTGGATCATGGGTATTTTAAGTCAGTCCCTGATGACAGGGAAGCATTCTGCATCGTCATTCCCCCACCCAACGTCACCGGTGTTCTGCACATGGGACATATGCTCAATAATACCATCCAGGATGTATTGATCCGCCGGGCCCGGATGCTGGGAAAAAATGCATGCTGGGTCCCCGGAACTGATCATGCATCCATTGCTACTGAAGCAAAAGTAGTATCTATGCTCCGGGAAAAAGGAATCGAGAAGGTTAGTCTCGACCGTGAATCATTTCTTCAGCATGCCTGGGAATGGAAGACAAAACACGGAGGAATCATCCTGGAACAGCTTAAGAAACTTGGGGCCTCCTGTGATTGGGACCGTACCCGTTTTACCATGGATGAAGCCTTATACGATTCAGTGATCGATGTGTTCATTGATTTATATAAAAAGGGGCTGATTTATCGGGGTGTACGAATGGTAAATTGGGATCCGAAAGCATTAACTGCAGTCTCTGATGAGGAAGTAATTTATAAGGAAGTCAACTCAAAACTTTATTATGTCAGGTATAAGGTTGAAGGAAGCGGGGATTCCTGGGTTACTATTGCAACCACCCGTCCGGAAACTATCCTGGGTGATACTGCCATTTGTGTTCATCCAGAAGATGATCGTTACCGGAATTTAATGGGAAAGCGGATTCTCGTTCCCTTAGTAAACCGTTCCATCCCGGTGATTTTTGATGAATATGTAGATCGTGAATTCGGTACGGGTGCCTTGAAGGTAACCCCTGCCCATGATATTAACGACTACAACCTGGGACTGAAATACAAACTGGATGTAATCGATACATTTAATGCGGATGGCACCCTCAGCTCTGCTGCTCAGATTTTTGTCGGGGAAGACCGGTTTGTGGTCAGGAAAAAGATCACCAGGGAACTGGATGCCCAAGGACATATTGTTAAAATTGAAGAATATACCAACAAGGTTGGATATTCGGAGCGTACCGATGAAGTGATAGAACCCAGGATTTCTGTTCAATGGTTCATGAGGATGAAAGAGATGGCAAAACCAGCCCTCGACCTCGTGGAAAATGACCGTATCAGATTTCATCCGGCCAAGTACAAGAATATGTACCGTCACTGGATGGAAAATGTCACTGACTGGTGCATCTCCCGGCAGCTCTGGTGGGGGCAAAGAATCCCTGCCTGGTATCTTCCCAATGGAGATTTTATTGTAGCAAAAACAAGGGAAGAAGCATTTGAACTGGTAAAAGCATTAGCAGTCCAGGCAGGACAAGAGGTACATATGGAAGATCTGAAGCAGGATGAAGATGTGCTGGATACCTGGTTTTCTTCCTGGCTTTGGCCAATTTCGGTTTTCGATGGCATCAGGGAACCTGAAAATCCCGATATCCGGTATTATTTCCCAACCTCGGCACTGATTACTGCTTCTGATATTATTTTTTTCTGGGTGGCAAGGATGATCATGGCTTCCTGGGAGTATCGTAAGGAAATCCCATTCAGAGATGTTTATTTCACCGGAATGGTCAGGGATAAACAGGGTCGGAAAATGTCTAAATCCTTGGGAAATTCTCCGGATCCTATTCACCTTATGGAACAATATGGAGCAGATGCAGTCCGTACGGGGATGCTACTCTGCTCTCCGGCCGGCAATGACTTATTATTCGATGAAGGCCTGATAGAACAAGGCAGAAACTTCTCCAATAAAATATGGAATGCCATGCGGCTTGTAAAAGGATGGCAGGTTGATCCAACTCTACCTCAACCTGAAGTTTGCCTGGTTTCGGTTGAATGGTTTGGATCCGTGTTTAATGCTACCCTGCAGAATATTAATACCCTTTATACAGGCTATCGCCTTTCGGAAGCTCTGATGACCGTTTACAAGCTGATCTGGGATGATTTTTGTTCCTGGTATCTTGAAATGATCAAACCAGCATATCAGCAATCGATCGACCGCAAAACCTATGATGCCACTCTGGCATTTTTTGGGAACCTGATCAAAGTATTACACCCATTCATGCCATTTATAACGGAAGAGATATGGCAGATTATTGGAGATAGACAAGATGGGGAAAGCATTATGCTTGAAGCAATGCCGGAAGTAATGCCTTTTACCGAAAAATTCATTCGTCAATTTGAGATGGCTGAAGAGGTCATCATGGCCTTAAGAAATATCAGAAAAGAAAAAAACATAGCACAGAAAGATTCTATTCGTCTTTATATTAAAAAGAATAACAACGAACAGTCAGATACCTGCTTTGATGGTGTTGTAAAAAAACTTTGCAATATTTCCGATCTGAACTATACAGATGAAAAAATAGCCGGTGCACTAAGCTTCACCATGGGTGCAACAGAATTCTTTGTTCCATTCAGCAGTAATATTGATATTGAAGCAGAAATCAGAAAGCTGGAAGAGGAATTGTTGTACACCCGCGGATTTCTGGAGACTGTTATGAACAAAATCAGCAACAATAATTTTGTTCGAAATGCCCCTGTCAAAGTGGTTGATTCCGAGCGAAAAAAACAGTCAGATGCGATAGCCAGAATAAAAGTCCTGGAGGATCAACTGGAATCCTATAAGAAATAATATTCCAGATTCAGTTTGTGTCAGATACCTGGTATTTTCGGTTTTTAAAAATCAGGAGGTGATCATTCTGTTCCAGATCTTGAAATCCTTCATGCCTGGATTCAAGTACCCTGATATTAACCATTGGGTCCTCATTGTCAAACCCGGCAAAATCTGATAGGATTATTCTCCATGTCCCATTAATGCATGAATATATTTTTGCACTACAGGGCCCATGCATTGGCTGTATGCAGCAGAAAACATATTCTGGTTTGGCATCATGATTCAGATCAATCGAATAACCGTAATCGATGTTGGTTGTATAGTCATTCATATTGCTGGGTTCAGCATCAATCTCACCACAATGAATACTATCCATTATTACTTTGACTTGCTTTGGTAAATTTTCATACTTCACCCTGATGTATGTTTTATAAACAGATGAATCGATTCCTATGTTTGGAGTTGGTTTGCTCTCCTGCTGTTTTTCTTTTTCCTTGTTAATTATTTTGTGAATGATAAATTGTCCATTCACTGATATAATTGAATAACAGAAGATCAGGAGAAGGATAGCTTTTTTCATACCGAATATTATCTAGGCTGCAAATATAATTGATTTTGTACATTATAATTTAAAACCTAAAATGAAGATACCAGGACAGAGAAGAAGAAAGTCAACGAGCAATGATAAGAATTATTCTAAATAATATGTGGGAATAGGTAATAAAACCTCAGATTTTGTGTTATACGAATGGCTACATTTACATGTAATTTCCTGTATGTATTATGAATATTACTGAATTCCATGAGGTTACTCTCGATCACCTCATCAGTAATTTTGGGAATTTATCGTGGGGGAAACAGGGTGAGGGAGCGGGTTTATATTCTGGCATCAGATCTGAGAAAAACTGCAGTAAGAAAAAAAAACAATAATGAATCCAGATTCAGTGATTAAAGTCGTTGATGTACACAAATCATTTAAAAAAGTACATGCTGTCAGGGGAGTAAGTATAGATATTCAGCCCGGACAGTTTGTCGCCATCCTGGGTCCCAACGGAGCCGGTAAAACTACCCTTGTTGAGATGATAGAAGGTATACAGAAACCCGACAGGGGTGATATTTACCTCCTGGGTAAAGAATGGAAAGGGAATGAGGAGTATTTAAGAAATAATATCGGGTTGTCGCTGCAGGAAACCCGCTTCATTGACAAGCTTCGGGTTGTCGAGACCCTAAGCTTATTCGCCAGTTTTTTTCATCTGGGAGAAAAAAGGGTCGAGGAAGTTATTAATCTTATAGGATTAGAGGAAAAGCGAAAATCATATGTTGTGAATCTATCCGGGGGGCAGCGGCAAAGGCTGGCATTGGGGATAGCCTTGTTGAATAATCCGAAGGTCATGCTGCTGGATGAACCTACCACTGGTTTAGATCCCAACGCACGGCGCGAAGTCTGGTCAATACTTCGGAAACTGAAGGACCAGAAGACCTCCATGATCCTTACTACACATTATATGGAAGAAGCTGTGCAGTTGTGCGAGCATATCATCATTATGGATCTTGGGAAAATTCTTAAAGAGGGTACCTTGGATGATTTGCTTGGAGAGGGCGTAGAAAGAAAAACGCTGGATGAATTATTCATTGAATTAACCGGGAGGCATCTTAATGAATAACAGGTTTTATAATCATCAGTTAATTCAGCTTTTCCTTTCACATTTGAGGGAAATGCTCAGGGAACCCGGGGTGTTGTTCTGGGGTATCGTCTTTCCCATCCTGATGTCGCTGGGGCTAGGTATTGCATTCTCCAATAAAAAAGATATTCAGGTAAACATTGCACTGATTGAAAAAAGCGGGTTCAAAGGAAATCGTCAGGATGTGGATTTATTTATACGGGATTTTCTTCTTGTCAGAAATGCCATACAAACAGTTGATGAAGAAAAAAACAAGATGATCAGGCTGGTTGTTCCTGATACCCAACTGGGAAATACCACTTTTATCTTCAGGGGAATGAGCTGGAATCAGGCCATGGTATTGCTTAAGCGGGGCAATGTAAGCCTGGCTATTACCTTGGAAAAGGGAAAGCCATTTTACCATTTCGATCCCTTGAACCCTGATGCCCAGCTGGTCTACTTAAAATTGACGAGGATCTTTGGTATGAAAGAATTGACCTCTAAGGATGATAATCCCGAAATAAAATCACTTACCGTCCAGGGAACCCGTTATATCGATTTTCTGGTTCCCGGACTGATTGCCATGGGCATCATGATGTCATCGATGTGGGGTATCAGTTACAGCATCATTGAAAAACGGAGTAAAAAACTATTAAGACGGATGATAGCTACACCCATGAAGAGATCGTATTTTCTTGTAGCACTTATTACGGTGAGGTTCTTCATGAACCTGGTAGAGGGAGGTTTACTTTTTCTATTCTCGTGGATGGCCTTCGGAATCAGTATTCAGGGGAATATCATGGCGCTGTTTTGCTTGTTTGTGGCAGGTAATATTGCATTTGCCGGACTTTCCATTCTGATTTCCTGTCATACCTCAAATACTGAGATTGGGAATGGACTGATCAACCTGGTGGTCATGCCCATGATGGTGTTATCCGGCATTTTCTTTAGCTACCATAATTTCCCGGACTGGAGTATTGCGTTTATTCAGATACTTCCGCTGACCATGATGGCAGATGGTTTCCGCAGCATTTTTATTGAAGGTGCCGGGATCATGGATGTTGCAATTCCGGTGGTGGTAATGTCCATGACTGGGATCATTTGTTTTACGATCGGATTAAAAATTTTCAAGTGGCATTAATTGACTGTGGTAAGGATTGACTGAGGAGTTCGGCGATATCCATGACCGGTATTTTCGACTGTTTTGCAAATGTTTTTTTGCACAAGGGGCAGGCCGTTGCAAGAATGTCTGGGCTGTCCTTGATCAGGCAATCAATTGCTTTCATGGCAATTGCATCTTTTTGTTCGTTGGTTACGGAAAATAAGCCAAGACTTCCGCCACAGCAAAGGGCATCTTTCCCTTCCTGCTCAACCTCAAGCAGGATTGATATTTTCCCAAGAAGTTCACGTGGTGCTTCAAAAATTCTGCTTCCCCGTCCAAGATCACAAGGGTCATGATAAACAATTTTCGGGAATCCGTTGATAAGGGAAAGCCTACCTTCGTTTACAAGATCAAGGAGAAACTGGGTATGATGCTGAATACGCAGGGGCAGATTGTATTCTTCTCGAAAAATACGATAACAAATGGGGCAGGAAGTGACCAATAATTTGGCCCGGGTTTGCCGGATCAGTTTTTTATTGTATTCAATGAGTTCATTGGCTTGCTTATCACGGCCAGCTAACATCAGGGGACGGCCGCAGCATACACTTCCATCTTTATCCAGGAAGAGGAAATCGATACCGGCCTGTTTCATGATATTTATCATTGCCCGGGGAATGGAAGGAGTGAGGTGTGACATGCATCCGGCGAAGTAAATAACTTCTGCTGTCGAAGGATGTTCATCCTTTAAATAAGAAAAGCTGGTAGCCTGGCCTGTTCCAATTTCCCTGCGTTTGATCAGTCTTAATGAGTCGGTATGTATCCCGACTGGACATGCTTCCTGGCACCGGCCGCATATCATGCACTTCATGGTAATGTCTTCCCTGACAAACTGGTCGCGCATGCCCCTAATGAAATAAACCGCCTGGGTGTCGGTGATGCCTGCAGCTGAATTCAACTGGCAAACATCAATACATACACCGCAACGTGAGCAGGATTGAATTTCGACCTCTGAATAGCTTGAAGTCCATTTCTTTGGCTGAATGCCGAACCGGCGGAAAAAGATCAATAATATTTCAGTCGGTATATGCATATAACGTGAAGCAGGCAGCATAATGAAAAAGATACCCAGGATCAGGGAATAACCCCACCACATTGTATAGGCGACAAAATCGGAGGGCAGGGGAATAATCTTGACCAGGAAATTCCCCAGGGGTTGAGTCATAAATCCCCCTCCGCTTCCATAATACCCCGCGGTAAAAGATTCTGCCAGTAGCCGCATTGGAAAAATCAGCCAGAGACAGGTCAATGCAACCCTGTCGGTTAGCTGATATTCCGTTGTTCGCTTCATCCCGAACCACTTCGAATATTTTCTTTTCATAAAAGCCAGCAATAATCCACTGAGGACAAAAAGAAGCAGAAAGTCCATGATAAATCTGAAAAATCCAGGAACCGTGAAAATTTCAAAGAAAAGGACCAGGCGGTCATGGATGAAAAATTTAAGAAAAATAGGATAATAGGGAGCATTCAGATGGGTTCCGCTATAAACACGACTTTCGAAATTGCCCATGACGATCAGAAGGAACCACCCCAATGCAAAACTCATGTGCATATAGCCGAGCAGTGGATTTTTTTTCCACATCCGGCGATGGATTAATCCTTCCATGAAAACTTCATACAATGCAGAAAGAACCAGGCGGGGATTACGGATTCCAGAGGAAAATTTGACCTTATCGATGTTGGGCAATGCTCTGACCCATTTAAACCAGCTTTTTCCAATAGCAAAAACCACATAAAGCAGCCCCAGGAAAAAGGGAAGGACAAACAGGTTGAAGTTGATCATCCGATACGTTCAATGGCTTGATTCATAACTAATATCAGGTTTCTCAGATTGACGTTTCTGGGACAAACCAGCTGGCATTTTCCGCATAGCATACATTTCTGCATTTCTTCTTTCAGGTGATGCATTTCACCGCGCCTCAAGAAGGTATGCACCCTGCGAATGTTGAAATTGACAAATTGTCCGGCACTGCAGGTAGCTGTACAACTTCCGCAACCGATACATGTCTTCACGGTTGGCTCATGAAGGATAAGGTATTCCATGAACCGCTTATCGTTATTATCATAGTCGATGGACCGGTCGGGCAGCAAACTGTATCCGAATTTTTTCACGGCCTATGCATTTGATTGTAAATAAGAAATCACCTGGAGTGCTGTGGATCTGGCATCTGCAATATTATCCACAATGCAGGAGGGGCCTTTGACGGCACCTGCTATAAAAATTCCGGGAACATTTGTTGTATTATTCAGTATATGCTCGTCCTCAGGTTTTAAAAAACCATCTGTTCCTGTTTCAAGTCCAAGCATTTTTGAAAATCTCAGGGTTTCAGATGAAGGTACGAAGCCAACCAGTAAAATCATCAGATCAACAGTCATTTTCAATGGACGCCCGGTCAGGGTATCTTCGGTTTTCATGACAATGCTATGATCTGGATTCTCGGCACACTCTGAAAGGCGGCCACGGATGAAGTTAATTCCCCATTTTTTCTGGGCTTCAAAATATAGTTCTTCAAAATTCCTGTCGAACATCCTGAGGTCCATATAGAAACAGAAAATTTCCGAGGTAGGAAGCATTTCTTTTAACTCAATGGCCTGTTTTACCCCGGTTACACAACAGACTTTTGAGCAATAAAGATTCCCTACTTTTTCATCCCGTGAACCTACACAATGGATAAAGGCGATTCTTTTCGGCGCTTCTCCATTGGTAGTTGTAATATTTACTTTTCTTTTAAATCTGTCTTCCAGTTCAGCGGATGTGATTACATTATCGTAAATCCCATAACCATATTCTTCTTTTCTTCTGGCATCAAACAGTTCGTAACCGGTAGCAAGTATGATAACTTCGCCGCTGATATTTTCTTCATGTTCAAGAATAATAGTAAATCCCTGAGTATTACGGATGATATTTTTTATAACTGTTTGATAATGTATGGAAATTTTACTGTTGATTTTATGTTCCATGTATCCGGTTACTTCAGAACTTGGCCGGAGAGTGGGAAAAAGCCTGTCCCAGAGATGTACATGTCCACCCAGATGAATTTCTTTTTCAAAAAGTTCAACTTCCATTCCGGCTTCAGAAAGGGCAGTTGCAGCCGTCATCCCGGAAATACCCCCACCGATAATAAGGATTTTTTTAGTCATATCAGTAAAACTTAAGAAAACCAGGTGATTCCGGTTTCCCGATGCTGTTGCCGCTCTTATCAAGGAATTTTTTTGATGGATCATAAGGGATCCCAATTTTATCCAGCAGGGGTTCAACGGGAACCTGATGAACCTGTAAACCAAGATCCCAGGGGTCGTAACCCAGAATTATTCCGGCAAGCTCTTCGTACGTTAACACCGGAATTCCCTGTCCGTTCTCACCGTAGGTTACCCCTTCCATTTCACTCAGGGCATATTGCCACCGATCCAGGAACATTGGACAACCCGGACAATTGGTCAGCATGAAATCAGGCTTGTAGGGTGACATTGATTCAAATTTTTTTTTCGAACAAGCGAGAGAATATCCCCGGTTTGCCTGGACCAGGTATTGTCTGAATCCGAATCCGCAGCAATGTCGTCTTTCTGGATAATCGATGACTTCACCTCCCCAATCTTCAATCATTCCAATGAGTACATAAGGATATTCTGCGCCGCCAACTCCTTTACTTGGGAACATTTTGGAATAATGACAACCGATATGTTCCACCACTTTCAATGGTTCTCCAGTGATGTGGTTGATCAGGCGATATGGACCTTTTTCAGCAATTTCTTTCCTGAATTTAAAGGTGATATCACTGGCATGAGAAAGGTTTTTTGGCTTTTTAAATTCTCTTCCTGTGGCTTTAAAAAGATGCTGCCTGACCCTATTTTCAACTTCTGGAAAATGTTGCCATGTTTCAAGGATCTCTGTGTAAAGACCAAAAGATGTAATGCAGGAGGTAGTAAAGTTTTCATATCCCGATTCAGTCATCAGGGCAAATTGCCGGGCAACCATGGTCATGGCTGTTTCAAATGGAACGACATCACTGTGATAACCAATACCTGAACAGGTTGTATGGGCGGCATTTTCATAGATATCTTTGTGTAATTCCTCTTTAAAAATGCGTAGAAATGTTTTTTCAGAACCCGGAAAAAAGTTTTGACGTACGCAGCTCCTGACGTAAAAAAATCGGTCATCCGCAATATCTTTCTGGTAATCATTCCAGATTTGCCGCTTTCCTTCAATCTTCATGTGACTGCGTATGCTTGTTGTTATTAGTGGTATAAATATGGCGGAAATAATCATTATCAAATCCATCTTCAAGGCTCATTCCCATTTCAGATGCTTTTTCTTTGGAGAAACGTTCAATTTTTTCAAAGCGTTCAGTTCCACCGGTTTCGTCGAAAATTCTTTTAATTTCATCAAGATCTTCCTGAGGTATTTTCCTTAAAATACCGGGGCCTGTTTTTTTATAATTAGCCCCAAGGCGGTCCATAACAGCATCTATGTTTTTATGCTCCCATTCCCATATAGGTCCTTGTTCCGGATGCATATCGGGTGAAATTTCTGAGGGATAAAGGCAGTATCCGTAATGCAAAATCCAGTCACCAACGGTTCTTTTCACAGCAAGTTGCTGCCGGCCTTTTTCAGATTCAATAAAATAACCCATTTCCTGTGAAAGCGATCGAAGTGCTGTAATCAGTAAACCCGGTGCATTTCCTCTCGGGCAGCGGGTCACGCATGACATACATTCGCCACAATACCAGATAGTTTCACTTTTCAATAAAACTTCAATCTGAACATCGTCCCGGCTTTGACAAACATCAACGATCTTTCTTGGCTGGTAATCATAAAATTCAGCGGCCGGACATATGGCTGTACATGTACCGCAATTCAGGCAGGCTTTAAGACCTTCCACAAACCTGACATCCTTTGATAACTGGTCATAGAGTGTTCCCATAGAAAAACAAAGATAACCAAATATTATTTTGCGGTAAACACGTACTGCATGATATTCGCTCCCATTTGCAGTGCTTTTTGGCGTGTTATCTCCGGATCATGATGAACATCAGGATCTTCCCATCCGTCTCCCAGATCGCATTCGTAGGTATAAAAACAAACAAGGCGGCCTTCATAGATCAACCCGAACCCCTGAGGTGCTTTCCCATCATGTTCATGAATTTTTGGCAAGCCCCTGGAAAACTCGTATTTCTGATGATAGATGGGATGATCAATGGGGAGTTCAATAAATTCAAGTTCCGGAAATACCTTTTTCATTTGTGGGCGAATGTATTTGTCCAGTCCATAGTTGTCGTCGATATGCAGAAAACCTCCGGCAATAAGGTAATTGCGCAGGTTCTTGATTTCCGGATCTGAAAAAACAATATTGCCATGACCTGTCAGGTGAATAAATGGATAATTAACGATTTCAGCACTTGCGGCATCAATTGTTGCAATGTTTTCGCTGATATTTGTGCCAAGGTTTTGGTTGCTAAACTTCACCAGGTTAACCAGGGATGTTGGGTTGGCATACCAGTCACCCCCTCCGTTGTACTTGAGCAAAGCAATCTGATAAGAAGGAGGAGAAAAGGAGGAGGTAATAAAAGGTATAAGCAGGATAAAAATCAATATATTCCGGCGGAATTGAACCAAGAGCGAGGAGTGGGGAAAGAAGAGTTTCATATCATTAAGTTAATTGTCTGGCATACTACCACTCCTGCGGTTTCTGTCCGGAGACGGCTTCTTCCCAGGCTTACAGGGACAAATCCATGGATTTTTGCCATTTCAACCTCTGTCGGAGAAAAATCTCCTTCAGGTCCAATCAGGATGACCACATCACTGGTATTTTTATACAACTCATGAAGGTTATTCCCGTTGCCAGTTTCGCAATAGGCAATGAATTTTTGACCGGGAAATTGCATTTGAATCAGATCCTTGAATTTCTGAGACAAATTTAGTTTCGGGAGGTAGGCTTTTAGTGATTGTTTCATGGCCGAGATAATCACTTTTTCAAGTCTTGGCAATTTTATTGTATCCCTTTCCGAGTGTTCACAGATTAATGGAGTAATTTCTTCAATTCCAATTTCAGTCGACTTTTCCAGAAACCATTCAAACCGTTCAATATTCTTGGTCGGAGCTATTGCGACATGAAGGTTCCACGGCCTTTTGAAGGAATCATGTATGGTCTTCTTGATCAATACTTCGCAGGCTTTCGGATGTACCTTGGTCAATTCAGCTTCATAGAAATTCCCGGTTCCATCGGTCAGATGAAGGGTATCGCCTGCTTTTGAACGCAGTACTTTTGCTGTATGCCACGATTCTTCCTCGTTCAGGGTATGAAGATTACCATGAATACCAGGTGAATAAAAAAGATGCATTCAGTATCAGGATTATTCTATGATAATTTTTTCAACCTGAACACAGGCTTCCGACATCAAGCGGATATAATAAATACCTTTAGCGAACTTGCTGAAATTCAATGTTCTTGCCAGACTCGTATGATGTTCAGGTAAATCAGCTGTGTAAACAATCATTCCTTGTGAATTATATAAGCTGACAGTTGAAGAGGGACCGCTATGAATGTTTTCCAAAGTAAACAGTCCGTTTGATGGATTCGGGTAAATACGGAAACCAAGTTTTCCGGATTCTGCCTCTGGTTTTCCAACGGGGCCGTTTACCTGTATATCGCTGATGAAAAGGTTATTCCCACTTCTATTAAAAGTTTCAAACATGATCTTGATATTTTTCTTATTGGCCCAGGGTGTGAGGTCTAAAGAATAGCAACCGACACCATAGCTTCCGCCACACCAGTCGTTGGCTGATTCCGGATAAAATGCATTTTCTTCCGGAGCATGGGTCACGAAAACATCCGGGCTGCCATTGGGTCCTGTTGCAAGCAGCGGGGTCCAATTGATTCCGCAGTCATCGGATATTTTCACAATCAAAGAGTCTTTTAAGGAACCACGCTGGGCATAGGCATGGTGAAAATTCAGGGTAACTAAAATATAATTTGTAAAATCCATCGGCGGACTGATTAACTGGTCGCGGGTGTTAAGCGCACTGTAATTAAAGAGATTCATCCAGACAGATTTCGATCCTGAAACAGTACCGGGAACGGAAATCGTATCCCAGGTAATATAATTATCGGGATTTGATATCTGCCAGTGTTGTCCATTCAGGCCATTTTCAAAGCTTGCATCAAAGGGAAGGTTGTAACCTCCATTCAGGATGTAGGCAGTTCTGGTGAGAGAATTGGATCCGGCACCATTGCTGACGCTCAGACGGACCTCGTAGGGTCCCGATTGGTTGAACCTGATAACAGGGTTACGGCTGGTGTTACTGGTACTTTCCAGGAATGTGACTGTATTCGGAGTGAATTCCCAGTTCCATGTTACCGGACAATTGATGGTAAGATCTGTAAAGCGGACAGTATCATTGGTACAGGGTACACGGTTATCGGCAATAAAATCTATCTCTGGTAAAAGTGTACTGCTAACGGTGATATAATCTATTTTTGTCGTTGAATCCGAACCGGATGTGTTCCACACTTTAAGTTTGACATAATAGTTTCCGGCAACATTATATTGAATACCGGCAGGGTTTTTCACGTTGGAAGTGGATGGTATACCACCCTCGAAGGTCCATTCAAAATTTGTTGGAACTCCGCTTGAAAGATCTGTATAATCTATTGAACAACCAATAGGAATAAGTGTGTTATTGGCCTGGAAATCAGCGGTGGGGGAGGCGTTGTACATGGAAGAACTCCAGAGTCCCCGCCCATAGGTGCTGCCCCTGATTGCATCGGAAGAAACAGAATCATTGTCATAATAAATATCCAGTTCAGTCATTCTGCCATTATCCGGAAGCCCATCGCTGTATGGGATCCAGTCGCTTAACGTTGCATCCTTGTAAAAAACTCCGGCATCAGTGCCTACATATAAGCCTTCGTTACTGTTTTTATAATATGCAATTGTGTTGAGGTTGATGCTTGGGAGCCCGCCGGTAATATTGGTCCAGCTCTGTCCTTTATTGGTTGATTTATAAACCCTTTTATTTATTGTTATGTAGACAATGTTGGGGTCAATGGGGGAGGCTTCAATGTCGGATGTAGTTCCGGAAACGGGAACATTGGATGAAATATTAATCCATACAGGTGATGCATCCAATGCATTGTCGGTCCTGAAAAGCTTGTTGTCGTAGCGGGCTGCATATAGAACATTGGTATCGGCCGGTGATTGTTCGAGGACTGCAAGATCAGTATTGTTGCTGCCTGCCAGGTTATCGGAAATTTTCGTCCAGCTCAGGTTGTTGACTTTAACATTATTACATCTCCAGATGTTTTTTAACCCGACAAACATGAATTTCGATTTGTTTTCTCCTAAAATGAAAGGCGTTACCCAGGCACCTGATTCTCCATTAACATTGTAGCCGGCAACCTGTTTTTCACTACTATTATGTTTTCTGAAAATATCGCCATTATAGATAGAATAATATATGTAGGAGGCATCTGCCCAATCGATAGCACATTCCATGCCATCACCTCCTCCGGTTTGTTGCCAGCCATCAGCCTGGTAAGTATAAGTTCCATTATCCTGAAAGCCGTTAATCACTTTTTCTTTCACAGTTTGAGATTGGCCGAGTTTATATATCTGCCCTATTGTCATACCTTCAGTACGGTCAGACCAGGTAACGCCTCCATTACTGCTGGTCCATAACCCTCCATCATTGCAAGCATATAATTTACCGTTAACCGGAGAAAAGGTCAGGAAGTGACAATCCGCATGAACAGCAGGAACACCGCAACCCCCATACCAATGGGAATTAATATTCCAGGTAGTTCCTCCATCATTCGATTTAAAGACATTAACTCCACCTACATATATGACCTCAGCATTTGCCGGATCAACGGCAAGGGCTAAATCATACCAGCCCTGTCCTCCGCTAGCTGTTGTTCCGCAATCCCAGTTCAGAATATTGGGAGAAGTCGATCTTGTTGTAAAAGTAAGTCCGGCATCCGTCGAACGGTATAATCCTTTGTATCCGCTATTGTTATCAGACACTAAAAAATAAACATAATTTGGATTTGCCGCGGTGACAGCAATAACTCCCCTTTGTTGGCCGGATGGCAGCCCTGAACTGATTTTTGTGAAAGTTTCACCATTATCGGTGGATCTGTAGAAATCAGCATTGTAGGCAGCATATACAATAGAAGGATCAGTCGGTTTAAAACAAATGTCTTTAAATCCTCCGCTCTTGCTTTGTGACCAGTTTGTGCCCCCATCGGTTGAACGATAAACCCCGGAACTTGTCGCGGCAAGGAAAATCATCGAATTGGAGGGGTGCTGAATAATTCGGCATACAGTTTTATCTCCCATTCCTGTTTTAGATGGGGCCCATGTATTTCCGCCGTCTGTACTGACAAAAACTCCGAGCCCGGGAGCATCTCCTGCATCCCTGTCGCCAGTACCAATGAATATTCTCTCAGGGTTTGACTGATCGATAGCGATAGCTGAAACCCCAAGCGTGGGTATGGTATCGGTTGTTGTAATCCAGGTATCTCCTGCATTATCCGACTTCCAGAATCCTCCGGAAGGAGCACCAGCATATATTTTATTCGGGTTGGAAGGATGAAATCCGATAACATTTAATCGGCCCAGGCCTTCATATCCTGCCGGGCCAGGTGATGGGATGTACGTTGGCCCCAGGTTGACCCAGTTTCCGGTAACCGACCTTGTATTTTTCTCATAAGATTGCATGGCATCATAAGTTTCCGAAGGAGACTGGCGGCTTCCATCAGGATTAATCCTGCTTTGCATCATGTATTCCCAGCGTTTGAAGACTTTCCAGCCGCAGCCTTTTGTGATCGGACGATTCTGCCAGTAAAGGTTAAATGCTCTCTGGGTCTGGAAGAAATTTGCCTGAGGGTCCTGCATCATCTGAATCCAGTAAGGATTGTTCGATGTGTCATTGGCAATCAACGGAAGATTATTCTGTGCCTTGGATGACATAACATAACACAGGGCAATGGCTAATAAAATGAATGATTTTTTCATGAGAAATATGAGTTGGAGGTTATGGTACAAAAGTATAAAAAAAACCATCATTGTACGCATGTTGAAAAACAGCATAACAATCACGATCTGAATTTTTATTTTTTGTTAATTCACTACTTGCCTGACTGAATTCAGGTCTTGCTATTTCTAGTAGGTGTGTTCATTCGAATTCATTTCCTCTGAATCGATTTTTTTATTGTTGATGGATTTCCACGCATACCAGATATAAGCAAAAACAAAGGGAACCAACAGGGATACATAACTCATGGCTGTCAGGGTGTAATGACTCGATGAGCTATTATAAATGGTCAGGGAACTTTGCAGGTCGAAAGTTGAAGGGTAATAGGCTGTATGGTTAAACCCGGCAAGCATAAACAATGAAAAAACGGTAAGAATACTTCCCGGACCAACCAGCCAGATTCCTTTCGTGCTGCATTTTGTAAAGCAGAACATCACTCTGCCGATACCCAAAAGCACCAGGCTGACGCCCAGTAGGAAAAGGATCAGTACAACCGGCATCTGTATAAGGTTATGCAGATATTTGAAGTCTTCCATATAAACAGTTCCGTTTATCGGATTAACCGCAAAGCCTTTGGAAAGGATGAGTGCAAAAACATAAGCAAGAAAGAAAACAAGGAAGGGTACAGTATTAAAAGGTAATTGTTTTTTTGCCCTGACCAGAATTCCCTCGTCGGCGATGGTATTGAGGAAATACATGATGGCAAGGATTCGGGACAGAAAGAATACAGCCAGTCCGAGAGCGACATTTCTCCAATTCAGTACTGCTTCAAGACCATGGGCAGGACCTTCCCAACGGGAGATCACCGGGTCGAAAATATTTGTCAGATTCATTTTATTGATTGAAAAGGCTGATCCGGTGAAAAACGTGGATACGGCAGCTCCGATGAGGATAGTTCCCAGGAGCCCATTGATTATCAGGAACCATTCAAAGGTTTTATGACCCAGGAAATTGTTGGGTTTACTGCGGAACTCATAAGCTACTGCCTGTATAATAAAGGCGAAGAGAATGGCCATCCATACCCAGTAGGCCCCACCAAAACTGGTGGAATAAAATAGTGGGAAGGAGGCAAAGAATGCTCCACCGAAAGTGACCAGGGTGGTGAAGGTAAATTCCCATTTTCTTCCTAAGGCATTAACCAGTATTTTTCGTTCCATCTCAGTTTTACCAAGCGTATATAGGAGCGTTTGACCCCCCTGTACAAACATCAGGAATACAAGAATACTCCCGAGGAGGGAGACGATAATCCACCAGTAGGCCTGTAAAGTTTCCATTGACATATTTTCAAACATTACCTGGTTCCTCCATGTTTTGGTCCGATTTTGACCTGCTTTATCATAATCATGATCTCGGCGATTAAAAGGGCCGTAAAGACTAAGGCAAACAGCCAGAAAGTTATCTGAACTGCCGATGCATCAATTTTGGAAACGGCGGCCATTGTTGGAAGCAGATCCTGAATGACCCAGGGTTGTCGCCCAAGTTCGGCAACTATCCAGCCAGCCTGTGAAGCAATATAAACCAGGGGAATGGTGAATAGCGACATCCGCAGCAACCATCGTCGTTTCTCCAGTTGGTCTGTATGAGCATAATATAAGGCAAAAATGAAGAGAAAAATGAAATACAGCCCGAGTATAACCATGATGTGAAAGCTGTAAAAAGTAAGAGGAACATTTGGAACCAGACTGTCAACACTATTCAGAAAGGCATAACCGAAATAGGAGAAATTCTGGCGAAGCAGGGTTTCCGCACTGTCGGCCCTGACAAAATTATTATTTTTTTTTGCTTCCTTATATGTGGCAAGTGCACTGAGTGCAAGCCTTCCCCTGATGATTTTCTGTTCTGCCGATAAAGCGGCTTCTTTTTCATTGGAAGGAATAGAATTATACTGGGGTTTGAATCCTCCTTTTAGAATGTCATCAACTCCGGGGACAAAAGCATCGGGGTTTCGATAACCAAGAATGGATAAAAGTTTAGGAAACTCCATTTTAAAGACAAATGGATCTTTCCCGTCACCCTGTTTTTTTGAAGGATCAAGAAACCCGAATGCCACCAGTCCTGCTCCTGTTTTTCCCTGATAAAGACCTTCCATAGCAGCCAGCTTCATGGGTTGTTTCTGGGTGACCTGGTAGGCAGACCCATCTCCGGTGAAGGCAAGTATCAGGGAAGTGATCAATCCGAAAATTGCTGCAGTCAGAATGCTTTTTTTAGCAAAATGAGTTTCCCTCTTTTTAAGTAAAAACCAGGCACTGATACCAATCACAAATACAGCTGCTGTGACATAACCTGAGGAAATAGTGTGAAGGAATTTGTTTATAGCTATAGGAGAGAGAAGAACGTCCCAGAAGTTCACCATCTCATTTCTGGCTGTTTCCGGATTAAATCTCATCCCGACAGGGCTTTGCATCCATGCATTGGCAACCAGGATCCAAAGGGCAGAAAGATTTGCACCGATGGCTGTCAGCCAGGAGGCAGTAAGATGAAACCCTTTACTCACCTTGTTCCATCCAAAGAACATCACCGCTATGAAGGTCGATTCAAGGAAAAAGGCCATGATCCCTTCAATCGCCAGAGGTGCACCAAAAATATCCCCGACAAACCAGGAATAGTTTGACCAGTTGGTGCCAAACTCAAATTCAAGAATAATTCCGGTAGCGACACCAATGGCGAAATTTATGCCGAATAGGGTCATCCAGAATTTTGTGATCCTTTTCCATTCCGGGTCCCCGGTTTTCACATAGATAGATTCAAATATCGCTACAAGGAAGGATAATCCAAGTGTAAGCGGAACAAAAAGCCAGTGATAAATGGCTGTCAGTGCGAACTGTGCCCTTGACCAGTCAACCAGGCTAAGATCAATATTATCAATCATAATAATTCGGATTGGTGATTATGATGTCAAATGTATGAAAAGAATTAAATATGCAAAAATCTGTATAAATATTTTTAATAAAATTGCTAATGTCTTTTTATCAGTTCATCTCTGACATAATCACCTCTTTCCTTGTCATTGCTGAATCTGGATTTCAGAAAATCAGGAAAGAAAAATAAACGTAAAATGAAAAAAAGGATGAAAAGTTTAATCAGTATGATGATCCAAAGTTTTTTCCCGATGGTCATACTCCTGAACCCATCATAATAAAAAAACCAGATTTGCTTAACAATTTTCAAATGTAAATCGTAAACCGTAAATCGTAAATTGGATTTTACCAGCTTCCCCCGGCCCCTCCACCACCAAAGCTGCCACCGCCGAAACCACCGAAGCCACCTCCACCACCACCGCCAAATCCACCTGAACCGGAAGTGAAATTATTCCAGGAGCCGCTATGTCCGCCACCCATGGAGCCCAGTAACCAGAATGCAGTCCAGAATGGCAGATGTTTCCCGACCGAATAGCTGCGGGCCCTGCTGCCTCTGATCATCGCAAAAACGACCAGGATAATGATCAGGGGGATCAGAAAAGCATAAGGAGACGATTTTCCACCATGTCTTTTATTATACTGGTCTGCCGTAAATTCTCCCTTGACCAGCCCGATCATGGTAGTGGTTGCAGCATCAATCCCTTTATAATAATTGCCTTCCCTGAAGTTAGGAATCATTTCATTATCTGTAATCCGCTTGGCCAGGGCATCAGGTATGGCTCCTTCCAAACCGTATCCTGTGGCAATGAAGGCATCACCTCTTTCATTACCAACCTTAGGCTTGATTAAAATTACGGCTCCATTGTTTTTCCCCTTTTGACCTACACCCCATTGCTGGCCGATACGATAGGCAAAATCAGCACGGTCGTAGCCATTGAGGGATTTGACAAGGATTACCATGATCTGGGTGGATGTGGAATCATTAAATGCCACAAGTTTGTTCTCAAGTTGTTGTATTTCATCAGATGAAAGTACTCCGGTAAAATCATTCACCAGCCTGGGAGGATCCGGACGGACAGGAATATCCTGTCCGCTGGCAGGAAATAATCCCGTAAGGGATAATATCCAAAAAAAAATGACAGTAAAACCCTTATATATATTCATATATTTTTTTCAAAGAAACCATTTTCAAATTTTCAAATCATTAAAAATCAGTCTTTCCCAAAAGAAATTTCATCCGAAAGTTCATTCACATCGGTTTTTTGATGCGGAAAATGTTTCTTGAGTTGTTCTCCGGTTGCCGTTATGGCATAACACAAACCATCGGCAAATTGTCCGTCACGGAAATAATCAAGCATTTTCAGTTTGATATCATCCCAGAACTTCTCTTTGACCACCTGATGGATGCCTGTATCCCCGATGATTGCAAAACGCCTTTTTTTAATGGCAAGATATATCAAAACGCCGTTTCTCAAAGAAGTCTTGTGCATTTCCAATTGCTTGAAGAGAAAGGCGGCACGATCCATCACATCCCCCGAGCAGGTATTTTCAATGTGTACCCTGACTTCTCCTGAAGTGTCAAGTTCAGCCATCATAATAGCATGCTGGATGTCTTCCTGATCCTGTACGCTGAAAAAATCTTTAGCAGATGTTCCCATTTTTACTTTTTTCAACTAAAACTGTACTTCGGGTGCTTTTTCTGCACCTTGCTGGGCTTCAAAATAGGCCTTTTTCTGAAATCCGAACATACCGGCAAAAAGGTTGGCCGGGAACCTTCGGATATAGGTATTATATGCCTGGGCAGCTTCGTTGAATTTCATGCGCTCAACGGTTATCCGGTTCTCAGTTCCTTCAAGTTGTGCCTGTAATTCAGAGAAATTCTGCGTGGCTTTCAACTGTGGGTACTGTTCTACTACAACCATCAGTCGACCGAGTGCAGAACTAACTCCATTTTGTGCTTCCTGAAATTTCTGAAGGGATGCTTCATCCAGGTTTTTCGGGTTGATCTGTACACTGGTTGCCTTGGCTCTGGCTTCAATAACTGCAGTAAGGGTGCTCTTTTCGAAATTGGCGACACCTTTCACAGTATTGACGAGATTGGGAATGAGATCAAGCCTGCGCTGATATACATTTTCAACATTGGCCCATGCCTGGTTAACACCTTCTTCCTGGCTTACCAGTTTATTATAGATGCCTGTTCCCCAGGAAACGAGGAGAATGACAACAACTACGACAACGATCAGAATGATCCAGCCTTTACTTAGTTTCATGATTTCTATGGTTATTGGTTAATGATGGCTAAATTAATATTATTTTATCAGTTCGATACTGCGTTTAACGAAATCTGCAAGTTCTCTGCCTTTCAGCAGGTTTTGTGAAAGCAATGCCAGGTCGAAAAGCTGCTGGATGGTTGCCGACTGTTTGCCACCATCGGGTTCAATCAGTAGTTTTCCGATAACAGGATTGTTTGAATTCACAACCAGGTTATAATTTTCCGGCATTTCTCCCATGAAATTATATCCTCCGCCCAGGGCCGACATGTCTTTCATGCGCCGCATGAATTCATTCTGGGTTACCAGAAAAGGAACTTCTTTTTCACTCAGACTATCAAACACGACTGTGAATTTCTTCGCATCGATCTGCTTTTCAATCATCTCTTTCAACGATTTCTGCTGGTCTTCATTGAGTCTGGATGGAAGATTTTCTTCTTTATGAATAAGTTTTTCTACCGAGTCGGCATCAACCCGGGTAAACCGTGTTTTTTCCAGTTTCTGCTCCAGGGTGTTGATGAAATGGGCATCAATGATCCCATCCAGAAGCAATACATCATAGCCTCTTTCTTTCACCGACTCAATGAAACTAAATTGTTCCTGCGAATTTGTGGCATATATATAGATCAGGTTTCCTTCTTTATCTTTCTGAACAGCCTTGACCTGCTTTTCATATTCTTCAAAGGTGAAATATTTGTTATCCACATTTTTCAGCAGACAGAATTTCTTTGCCCTGTCATAAAATTCCGGTTGTGAAATGATCCCATATTCGATGAATACTTTGATATCGTCCCATTTGGATTCAAAATCCGGGCGGTTATCTTTAAACAGCGACTCGAGCTTATCTGCTACTTTCTTGGTGATGTGATTTGATATTTTCTTGACATTCGGATCACTCTGCAGATAACTGCGTGAAACATTCAAAGGAATATCCGGAGAATCGAGCACCCCGTGAAGCAGGGTGAGAAAGTCAGGAACAATTCCTTCCACCGAATCAGTAACAAATACCTGGTTGCAATAGAGCTGTATCTTGTCTTTCTGAACTTCCAGGGCCCTTTTTACTTTCGGGAAATAGAGAATTCCGGTAAGATTAAAAGGATAATCCACATTCAGATGGATCCAGAAAAGAGGTTCATCAAACGAAAAGGGATACAGTTCCCTGTAAAAGGCCTTATAATCCTCATCTCTGAGGTCAACCGGTTTCTTTTTCCATAATGGATCCGTATTGTTGATAATGCGTGGCTTTTCAACCTCCACTTGTTTATCATTCCCATCCTTGTCTTTTTCACCTTCAACTTTTTCCCAGGTTTTTTCGTTGCCGAAACGAATCGGTACCGGAAGGAATTTGCAGTATTTTTTCAGGATCTCGAGGATCTTATGTTCCTCCAGGTAATCCTTTGAATCTTCGGCAATGTGAAGGATCACTTCTGTCCCTCTTTCTTTCTTGTCAGTTTCGTCCATGGTATAGTCCGGACTTCCGTCGCATTCCCAGTGAACGGCTTTGTTCTCGCCTCTTGTCTGGTATGTTTTGGTGTTGATCTCTACTTTTTCAGATACCATAAATGACGAGTAAAATCCCAGTCCGAAATGACCGATAATGGCATTCATCTCTGATTCCGATTTGGTTTTGAATTTCTTGATGAATTCCTCGGCGCTGGAGAAGGCAATCTGGTTAATGTATTTATCCACTTCGGCAGCTGTCATGCCAATGCCTTTATCTTTGACAGAAATCGTTTTCTTCTTTTTATCCAGCGTCACTTCAATGGTAAGGTCGCTGATATCACCGTTGTATTTGCCTATGGCTGCCAGTGTTTTAAGCTTTTGTGTGGCATCAACTGCATTGGAGACCAGCTCACGTAAAAAGATTTCATGATCGGAATAGAGAAATTTCTTGATGATCGGAAAAATATTTTCAGTCTGAACATTGATTTTACCTTGTTGCATAGGGATTAAATTTTATTGGTTTTCCAGAGGCTGATCAAATGAAATGCCAAGAGCTTGAATCTGACAAAATGACAAATAACTTTCCTTAACTTCAATTACCGTGATTTTTTTTTGTGAACTGGTTTGCCGACGCAGAAAATTTATAATTTTACATGGTCTTTCTTCCTGAGAAACAAACTAAAAACCTACTTATATGAACCCGATAGATTGGAAAAACCTGCCTTTTGGTTACTTTAAAACAGACTATAACGTACGTTGTTATTACAAAGATGGAAAATGGGGAGATCTTGAAGTCTCTGATTCTGAGACAATTACAATGCATATGGCTGCCACCTGTCTTCATTACGGACAGGAAGCTTTTGAAGGCATGAAGGCATTTACCGGCGTTGATGGAAAGATAAGGATTTTCCGGATGGTGGAAAATGCCAAAAGAATGCAGAATTCTGCCCGAGGAGTGATGATGGCAGAAGTACCGACTCCGATTTTTGAAGAAGCTGTGCTTAAAGCAGTCAGACTGAATCTTAAATATGTTCCTCCCTATGGAGAAGGTGCATCCCTGTATATCCGGCCTCTGCTCATTGGCACAGGAGCTCAGGTTGGGGTTAAACCGGCCAAAGAATATTTGTTTATGGTGTTCGTAGGTCCTGTCGGGCCCTATTTTAAAGAGGGGTTCAACCCGGTAAAGATGCAGCTCGTCCGTGATTTCGACCGGGCAGCGCCATTAGGAACAGGCCATATCAAGGTGGGTGGAAATTATGCAGCCAGTTTACAGGCCGGCGACCGTGCTCATAATGACGGGTTTGCTTCCTGTATATTTTTAGATGCCCGGGAGAAAAAATATATCGATGAAGCTGGTCCGGCCAATTTCTTCGGCATTAAAGGAAAAATATATGTTACACCTGATTCCACCTCAATATTGCCTTCCATCACCAATAAGTCCCTGTGTCTGCTCGCGGAAGAATTAGGGATGAAGGTAGAACGGCGGCATGTTCCCGTGGAAGAGTTATCCGAATTTGATGAAGTAGGTGCCTGTGGCACTGCTGCAGTCATCTCTCCGATCTGTCAGATTCATGACAGGGATACCGGAAAAATATATCAATATTGCAAGGATGGCCATGCAGGCCCGATTTCCACCAAACTTTATAACAAACTGAAGGGCATTCAGGAAGGACTTGAACCTGATTTGCATGGCTGGATAACCCTCGTTGACTGACAATAATCGCCAACTCACCAACTCACCAACTCACCAGCTCACCAGCTCACTAACTTGATGATGGCTTCCATTTCCTTTTGCATTCCTTGGGCAACTTCCCTGGCTTTTTCAGCGAAATCGAGACCGGTGGATGCATAAATGATATTCCTGGATGAATTCACGATCAGCCCGCACTCTTTGGTCATGCCATATTTCGCAACCTCCTGAAGACTTCCGCCCTGGGCCCCTACACCCGGGACCAGCAGGAAATGATCGGGAACAATTTTGCGAACATCTACAAGCATCTCAGCTTGGGTTGCACCGACGACGTACATCATGTTTTCCTTGCTGCCCCATGCCTGGGAACTTGAGAGCACTTGCTCAAAAAGCCGGCGTCCGGCAGCATTGAAAAATTGAAAATCAGCGGCCCCCTTATTCGAGGTCAGGGCCAGCAAAATGATCCATTTATCAGGGTAGGACAGGAAAGGTTTAACGGAATCTTCACCCATGTATGGAGCCACAGTAACAGCGTCGAAATTCATGCCCGAGGATGAAGGTTCAAACATGGCCTTCCCATACTGCTGAGAAGTATTTCCAATATCGCCACGTTTGGCATCAGCAATGGTGAAATGTTGTCCGGGATAAGTGGCGTTAATATATTGAATGGTCTTTGTGAGGCTGTTCCATCCTTTCACTCCGGCACATTCATAAAAGGCAAAATTGGGCTTGTATGCGACTGCCAGGTCGTGAGTTGCATCGACAATGGCTTTATTGAATTCAAAAACCGGATCATCTGAGCTCAACAAATGTTCCGGAATTTTTGTCAGATCCGTATCCAGGCCGATACATAGAAAGGATTTTTTTTTGAATATCAGATTGATCAGGTCAGCTCGTTTCATATTTTGAAATTGAATTTTCCAATCGGGGAATCACTATCAGCTATTTTCACTCGTAAATCGCCAATATTAATTGCTCCCTGCCTCCTTCAGCCGCTCTGCATTTTCCGCCAGCTGCAGGGCATCGATCAGGGGTTGAACCTCACCATCCAGAACCACCGGGAGATTATACAGGGTCATATTGATCCGGTGATCGGTCACCCGGCTTTGAGGATAATTATAGGTTCTGATCTTGGCCGAGCGGTCGCCGGTAGATACCATGGTTTTCCGTTTCCTGGAGATCTCATCCAGGTATTTCTGGTGTTCCAGTTCGTAAAGCCTGGTACGAAGTACCTTCATGGCTTTTTCGAAATTCTTGATCTGGGATTTTTCATCCTGGCAGGATACGACGATCCCTGAAGGCACATGGGTCAGCCGGATGGCAGAATAAGTGGTGTTTACTGATTGTCCGCCAGGTCCTGAAGAGCAGAAAGTGTCTTTACGTACATCCGATTGCTTGATTTCTACGTCAAACTCATCGGCTTCTGGCAGTACAGCAACCGTTGCAGCCGAAGTATGAACCCTGCCCTGGGTTTCAGTCTGGGGAACCCGTTGTACACGATGAACCCCGGATTCATATTTCATCTGGCCATAAACATTCTCACCAGTCATATTGAAAATGATTTCCTTGTATCCACCCATGGTTCCTTCGGTGAAATCAACCAAATCGACCTTCCAGCGTTTGGTTTCAGCGTATTTGTTGTACATCCTGAAAAGATCGCCTGCAAAGATGCTGGCTTCATCCCCACCGGTACCGGCTCGTATTTCGATGACGGCATTTTTCCCGTCCTCAGGATCGGCAGGTATGAGCATCAGCCTGATTTCTTCCTCAAGCGTATCCTTTTCTGCAGTCAGAAGATTCAGTTCCTCTTTGGCCATAACCCTGAATTCTTCATCCTTTTCATTGTGAATGATATCCTTGGCATGGTCAATATTGGCAAGGATGTCTTTGTAACGCTCATACCCAGCCATAATGGGTTGAAGCTCCTTATAATCCTTACTTAACTTGATGTACCGTTTCATATCGCCCATAACCGCAGGATCATTCATCTGGGTCTGGATCTCCTCAAACCTTTGTTTGATGGCTTCTAATTTGTCTAGCATTTTGAATATAAATGGGAGTGCAAAGGTAAGAAATTTGCCAATCAGGGTGCTAACAATACTCAAAGGAGCCGAATTCGCCGTGTATGCTGAGTTTTTTTTCAGAGGAAGCTTCACAATGTCCGATTATCCTGGCATCGATATTGAATTCTGCCGCTATTGTGATAATGCTTTGAGCTATATGTTCTGGAATATATAATTCCAGGCGATGTCCCATATTAAATACCTGGTACATCTCTTTCCAGGGAGTGCCGGATTCATCCTGTATCAGCCTGAATAACGGTGGAACTTGAAAAGGTTGATCTTTGATTACATGAAGTTCATCAACGAAATGCAATATCTTTGTCTGTCCACCCCCGCTGCAATGGACCATGCCATGGATCTGATCCCTGTAAAGATCCAGTATTTTTCTGACGGCCGGAGCATAAGTACGCGTAGGGGACAGGATAAGCTTTCCGATGTTTACACCGGGGATTTCGCTGGGATCCGTAAGGTTTTTATTTCCGGTATATACGAGGGGATCCGGTATCCGGTCATCGAAACTTTCAGGATAACGGAAGGCATATGGTTTGTTCAGGACATCATGACGGGCGGATGTAAGTCCGTTACTCCCCATGCCTCCATTGTATTCATTTTCATAGATAGTCTGACCAAAAGATGCCAGTCCAATAATGATATCCCCGGCCTGAATATTCCCGTTATCAATGACCTCATGGCGTTTCATCCGGCAACTGACCGTGGAATCAACGATAATCGTCCTGACGAGGTCACCGACATCGGCTGTTTCACCGCCGGTCGACCATATTCCGATTCCATAGCTTCTGAGCAAGGTCAGGAAATCTTCGGTTCCCCGGATAATTTCAGAAATCACATCGCCCGGGATCAGGTTTTTATTCCTGCCGATGGTAGATGAGATCAGGATATTGTCGGTTGCTCCAACACACAGGAGATCATCCAGGTTCATGACCACAGCATCCTGGGCAATTCCCTTCCATACCGACAGATCACCGGTTTCCTTCCAGTAAAGATAAGCCAGGGAGGATTTGGTGCCGGCACCATCGGCATGCATGATGTTACACCACTCCTGATCACCTCCAAGGATATCGGGAATGATTTTACAAAAAGCTTTAGGAAATAATCCTTTATCCAGATTTCTGATGGCGGCATGAACTTCCTCTTTCCCCGAAGAAACACCTCTCTGGTTATAACGGGAATTTTCAGCCATGAATCCTCATGAATTAATGCGTATTATTCGAAAATGATCAGTCCCAATTTGTCATCCACGGAGAATGAACCAAATTTTTTCAATGTGGCCTCTCCGAGGCGAATCAGTGCTATTTTACGGTTAACGGTAGCCTGGATATCTTTTACTGTATTACGTCCGATTCGCATTTCCTTAATATTGAAAACAGCTTTGTCAGCAATGATGCCTTCCCCGATGATTTTTGTCACATCGCCCTGGAAGTCGGTCTTTTCAATCAAACCATCTTTCAGCAGTTTCAAGGCATAATCCGGGGAAATATAAAATTCCTTTTCTTTAGGATCATAGTTAAAGGTCATGGTGGACCCATTGATAAAGCATTCCGCAACGAAATATCCTTCTTTTGTCAGAGTGAAAGGTACATTGTTTTCCTCGGGGTTCACGACGACTTCAATTTTCGTTGGAGTTGCCTTCCCGATCATCGTTTTTGGAACGAAGTCATTTCTTAAAATACTGAATTCGGTACGTCGGTTCATCTGATGAGCGGCCTCTTTAACCAGGGTATTGGGCATAAGATTAATGACAGAATCCGTAAGAATGGTTCCTGCTTTAAACGTGAATTCTTCTTTGGTGATATCCTTGTTAAGCACACGGGGAACGCGTTCGCCATAACCTTTAGCTACCAGCCTGTCAGGGTCAATGCCTCTTGAAATCAGGTAATCAACAACTGACTGGGCACGTTTCTGAGAAAGGATATCATTTCTTTCATCCGAATCGCGTGAGTCGGTATGAGAAGCTAATTCAATGATGATGGTTTCATTGGCATCCAGGGTCTCAATCAGTCCCTGCAATGAATCCTGGTATTGAGGCTTCAGGTCCCATTTGGCCAGATCGTAGAGGATATCGGGGAGTACAACTGGTTTTTTTGGAATGGGACGAAGGATAAAGTTTCTGGTTATATCCTTGCTTTTTTCCAATCCGACAGTGGTTTCCCGTCCCTTTTCATTAAAATAATCTTTTTTGGTCACCAGAATTTCATATGTTGTATTGGTGGAGATCTGGTTTTTATTAAAACTGTAAAATCCTTTATCGTCGGTATTATCTTCCAACGCTCTTCCATTCGTTCCGACAATGCGTATATTGGCACCCTGAACGGGCTGAAGGGTTCTGTCATCAGTTACAGTACCTTCCAGCGTGAAATAGACGGGTGGAACCACAAAGGAATATATATCATCCTTGCCTTTTCCACCAGGCCTGTTGGATGAAAAGAGACCTTGTTCCGGTTCATCCAAATTAAAAACGATGGCAAAATCGTCGGCAGGAGAATTTATCGGGTACCTCATATTTTCCGGCTTACCCCATTTTCCGTTGGTTTTAACCGAACGGAATAGGTCTAATCCGCCCATGCCGGGAAGTCCGTTGGAGGCAAAATAAAGAATGCTGTCGGACCGGATAAATGGGAACAACTCATCTCCGGTTGTATTGATCTCCGGACCGAGATTTTCTTTTGCATAACCTCCGCCTTTGGCTTTTTTCTTGGTCATCCAGATATCTTTTCCCCCATGTCCTCCGGGAAGTTCTGCAGAAAAAAAGATAGTTTCATCATTGCTAACCGTAGGATGACCAAAAACATAGGAACTATCGCCCCCCAGATCAATTTTTTCCGGCTCACCCCAGGTAGTTTGTCCTTGCCGGCTCACCTTACAGATCCCACAACCATTCTTTTTTTTGGGGTCATTCCAGCAACGGGTAAAATAAAAAGCTGAAAAACGCGGATTAAACTGGCCGACACCATCATTAGCCTTGGAATTCAGCATCCCTGCCTCATCAGCAAGCACAGGTTTGCTCCATTCTCCTTTACGGTCTATACGGGAATAGAACAGGTCGGAGAAGCCCAGGCCGGTCCAATTATCAATATCCCTGCCTTTAGCCGCTCCACGGTCGGAAGTGAAGATGATCGATCCATATTTTCTGTCGGCAAAAGCAGGGGCAAAATCATCTTCTTTCGATGCCAGGGATTTTACCCACTTTACATCATATTTTGAAGGGTTAGCCATCCATTCTTTTCCGAGCTTACAGGTTTCAATACCAATATCTCCTTTGGGGTCGCCGGGAACTTTTTCTTTGTATGCTTCATATTGCTTGATCGCTTCATCATAATTTCCATTGGCCTTCAGGGCATCGGCATAATATAAATAAACACGGGGCTCCTTAGTATAATACTTACTGCCAATACATCTTTTATAAGCGACCTCTGATTTTTTGGTATTGTTCATCATCCGGTAACATTCTGCCATCCGGAACGAAATACGTTCTCTTTCCGCTTTGTTGTTTTTAACTTTGGAATAAGCTTTCTGATATCGTTGCAATGCCTGCAGATACATCTGATCTGTAAAAGCATCATCAGCTGCTTTGGAATGTTTGTTCTGGGAATAAGAAACCAGGCTGGAAGCCAGGAATATGAATAGAAGAAAAACCGGAAAATGATACCGCATGGGTTTGCCGTTTGAATGCTGGTTTAACGTACAAAGATATATAAAAGTGTGATGTATAAATAAAAAAAAAGGCCGCCACGGGTTACCGTGACGGCCTTTTTTAACTTAATAAAAGGCATTATTTCTTTTTATTGGCTGCAAGTTCTTTCTTCTCTCTTCTCCGGTTCTGCCACATTAAAATATCATAGGCAATAGGGGTGGCATTAAACACTGAAGAATAAGTTCCGGAAACAACCCCGATGATCAAAGCAAAGGTAAATCCTCTAAGGACTTCACCTCCGAAGATAAAGATGACGATCAGTACGACCAGGGTTACGCCAGAAGTATTGATGGTACGACCCAGGGTACTGTTGATAGCGGCATTGATATTATTAGCCAGTTCACGCTTCGGATAAAGGGCCCTATATTCACGGATCCTGTCGAAGATGATAACGGTATCCATAATGGAATAACCGATAATCGTTAAAAGGGCCGCAATAAATGACTGATCCACCTCCATTCCGAATGGGAGAATACCATGGAACAAAGTAAATACCGTAATGATGATCAGGGTATCGTGGAAGAGTGACACCACGCCTCCGATACCAAACTGCCAGTTTTTAAACCGGATGGCAATATAAATAAAGATGATGACCAGCGAGAAGATAACAGCCATCACAGCCTGCCATATCAAGGCATAGGAAATGGTCGGGTCGACCCTTTGGGAGCTGAGTTCACCGATGATCTTTTTCGCATCCGTGGCTTTGAAATCAGTATAGGAAAGAGGTGCTTTATAGTATCCTTTCACACCTTGAAACAATTTTGCATTAACAATGGAATCGGTTTTCTGATCACGGTCATTGATCAGATATTTGGTGGTGATCTTGACCTGATTTTTGGGCCCGAAGGTCTTTACTTCAGGAGATTCCCCAAATTGCTTACGAAGTGATTCCCTAACCTGAGTGGTTGAGACATTCTGATCGAAACGAACAATGAAGCTGCGTCCTCCAGTGAAATCAAGACCCGGATCTAATCCCCTGACAAAAATACTGATGATGCCGGGTAAGATAACCAGCAGTGAGAGCAGGTACATCTTCTTCCTTAAACCGATAAAATCGATATGGAGATTTTGGAAAAGATTCATGGTGTATTTATTCCCTGTGGTGATCTTCATGTTGCGGTTAAGCATCCATTCAAAAACCAGGCGGGCAATAAAAATGGAGGAGAACAAGGAAAGTAATAAACCAATAACCAAGGTAGTAGCAAAACCCTTGATAGGACCGGAACCAAAAATGTACAGTACAATACCTGTCAGAATAGTGGTCACGTGCCCGTCGATAATGGCCGACAAAGCATGATGGAAACCATCTTTGACCACCAGTCGCATCCCTTTACCCGCTCGCATTTCTTCCCTCATACGCTCATAAATGATAACGTTGGAGTCGACCGCCATAGCCAGGGTCAATACGATACCGGCAATACCTGGCAAGGTAAGTACGGCACCGATGGAGGCAAGAACGCCGAAAAGGAAAAATACATTGGCAAACAATGCAATATCAGCCACATGGCCGGCACCGTTATAATAAAGTGACATGTAAAGCAGAACACCGATAAAGGCAATGATGAAGGATAACAAACCAGCATTGATAGACTCCTGACCGAGTGATGGGCCGACAATTTCTTCAGACACGATGCGTGCCGGGGCCGGCAGCTTTCCTGCCTTAAGAATATTACCAAGGTCCTGAGCTTCTTCCACCGTCATATTCCCACCAGTAATGGACGACATTCCATTCGGAATTTCACCGTTTACATTGGGATAGGAATATATATATCCATCAAGGACGATGGCTATCTGCTTCCCGATATTATCGCCAGTTAGCCGTTTCCATATCCGTGCACCTTCAGAATTCATCGACATGGAGACTTCAACGCGTCCGTTCTGATCATAATCCTGGCGTGCACTGGTAATTACATCTCCTCCAAGAGCAGGGGAACCATCCCTGGAAGTAACTTTCAACGCGACGAGCTCCAGGATATCTTTTTCCTCATCTCTGGGCTTGACTGTCCAGGCAAGTTTCATATCTCGGGGAAACATGTTCTTCACCAAGAGCAGCATATGATTAACACGGGCAGTATCTTTAATAAAAGCACGGCCGACCATGGCAGTCTGCCCAGGCTGATATTGCCCGTCTTTGGTTTGATAAATGGCCGGGTTGAGATAAGCAAACAGGGGATTCTTCTTGGAATATTCATCAAACGACTGATCACGTTTGGCTTCAGTTGAAGTCCTGGAAGTGTCTTTGCCCAGTTTTTTCAATAAGGCATTTTCTTTTGAAGTATCGGTTTTTATTTCTTCTTTTATTGCTTCTTTCTTCGTTGGTTCTTTCTTCTCGGCAAGAATCTGTTTTTCAGTGATGGCTTTGATCTTTCCGGCAGAGTCAGCAGCAAGGGTGCTATCGGCTTTTAAAGTATCAAGTCCGGTACTTAAAATGGAAACCAGCTTTTTATTGGCTTCACTGAAAAAGGGAAAGAGCTGTGGATACTGATAGGTCTCCCAGAATTCAAGTTGGGCTGTTCCCTGCAGAAGCTTTCTGACACGTTCAGGTTCTTTGATACCCGGTAATTCAATCAGGATACGACCTGCAGTCTGAAGTTTCTGGATATTCGGCTGAACCACACCGAAACGGTCGATACGGGTAGCAAGGATATTGTACGTACGGTCAATAGCACCGTTGGTCTCTTCACGAACAACCTTAATAACCTCATCATTGGTGGAATTATAATTGATTTTGTCTTTTAATTCAACAGTATTAAAGACCGATGCAAGCTTCGCATTGGGATCTGCTTCTTTAAAGGAAGTGTAAAAAAGATCTACAAAATCAGCAGTGCTGTTTTTTTCTTTTTCTATGGCTTTTGCCAGGGCTTTATTAAAGGTAGGATCCTGGTTATATCCTGACAAAGCGCGGATTACATCTGGCACAGAAACCGCCATGGTCACGTTCATCCCGCCTTTCAGGTCGAGCCCCAGATTTATTTCGCGTTCACGGACATCCTTTAAAGTGTATTGTTTTAAAAGAATATTAAACACACTTACGTTTGCCAGGGAATCGTTAAAATATTCCAGGCGGGATTTGGAAATAGAATCGAAATAATACTCTTCCCTGATCGGATCACCCTTCGCCATTACCTTTGCCATTTCCTTCACTGATGGGGCATTGGCATAAGCATCAGCCTTTAAGGAGTATCGATAGCTGATAAAAGTAAAGGATAACTGGAACAAACAAACTAAAACGAATGTAACCGCAAAAAATTTAACAACGCCTTTATTCTGCATGAGTCTGTGATTTTAAATAGATTGTATTTTTTTTTCTAAGCCTTTTTTTTGAGCGTGCAAAAATAGAACATTCCGGCGAAAAAACCAATAGAAATATGAATTAGGATGGAAGAATCAGGAATTAAGAATCCCCGGAAAAGATATCAGGTTCATTTTTTCAGGGTGATCGTGCCGGATGTGGTCCCGGCCGGCATCCTGATAATTCTGAATTTTCTCCATTCATACTGGGGATTTTGCTGTTGAACCGATTCTTGATCTGCATTTCTGAGGGTGAATTTTTCATCAGGATGAACCAGCAGGTTTTTACCCCCGGGAAATTCTGTATCAGATAAAGTAGTCACAGCAAAATATCCGATGCTGTCATTCGGACCTATGGTTTCATAGGCAAGATGAGAACTGCCGGAATTGACTGTCCACCAGCCCTGCGTCATCCAATAACCACCGGTAGTTTTAGCAACATAATGTGCAAAAGCCACATAAACCGGTTCGGAATGAGCATTGGTAAATGTAATCTGAGCGTTCAGGAAGGTGTTTGTGAACATAAAAATACCCAGTGACAGAAAGCGAAGGGTTTTCATTTCAGAATTTTTTACAAACATAGGATTAATTCATCGTTTATTGCATCTCACGATACAGTTTATGAAGCATTTTCCGGGCCCGGTTCCGGAATCCTGGAGTCTCTTCCTGCATCCTCCATTCAATGGAATCTGCCAGTTCTTTCTTCAGATCCGGCTCTGACTTTGAAATATTATATAGAATATCCATGCAATATATCTTGACCGCTACTGATTCTTTTGGTGAAGTTAACCAGGTGAAGCAAATATTCATCAGTTCACCCAGATGTTCAGTAGGCAATGGTGACCGCGATAGCATATGCACAGCATGACGTTTCAACCCGTCATGTGTAAATCCGGGTAATGCTTCCGTCATGTAATTCAAATAGGGTTCAAGCAAGGAGGGGATTTTCTCTGAAACGGTGTCAATAACCCAGGCAGCTCTTCGGCTTACAGGTTCATTATTACCCAGGAATATTTCAAACAGATCCTCAAATAAATCCGGCTTTTGAATGATCAGGTCTGCCACCAGGTCGGTGTTTCTTCTTGACATCTCAACCAGCAGAAGATCTTCCAGTGTCTCAGGTTCATTCATCGGATCATCATCTTTAAAGAGGGATAAAAATTCAAATTTATTTCAATTCGTGCGATTTTAAAATTTTTGTTAATAAAAGTTCATTTAAAGATTTACTTTTGCAAAATATTTTCAATGTAAGTGATTTACATTGATTAAAAAATGTTAATCCGGGTGACTTGCTTTAATAAATGATGTCATGAAAAATAAGTATATTGATCTTATTGAACAAAGCTTTGATTTTCCTCAGGATGAATTTAAAGTGATTGACAATGAGCTTTATTTTCATAATGTTCCCTTGATGGATATTATCAAACAATATGGTACTCCATTGAAAATAAGTTATCTGCCCAGGATAAGTTCCCAGGTACAGAAAGCCAAGCGATTGTTCAATGTGGCCATGGCCAAGGTGGATTACCAGGGCGATTATAATTATTGTTATTGTACCAAAAGTTCTCACTTCAGCTTTGTACTGGAAGAAGTACTGAAAAATGAGGTCAATCTTGAGACCTCATCCGCTTTTGATATGCCGATTATTGAAGATCTGGTTAGCAGGAGCTTGTTTACGAAGGACAAGTTCATTATTTGCAATGGCTTTAAGCGGCCTCAATACATTGAATATATTGTGAACCTGATCAATAATGGGTTCTCCAATACAATTCCGGTACTGGATAACCTGTTTGAACTGGATAAATATGAGCAGGAAATCAAATATAAAACAAAGATCGGGATCAGGATTGCATCGGAAGAAGAACCAAAATTTGATTTTTATACTTCCCGGCTGGGTATCAGGTATAATGATATTTTACCCTATTACCTCGAAAAAATAAAAAGTAATCCGAAGTTCGAACTGAAAATGCTTCATTTTTTTATCAATACAGGAATAAAAGATACAGCCTATTACTGGAATGAACTTACCAAGAGTGTCAATGTTTACTGTGAACTCAAGAAAATCTGTCCGGAACTGACTGCATTGAATATCGGTGGAGGATTCCCCATTAAAAATTCCCTGGCTTTCAATTATGAATATGAATACATGGCGGAGGAAATCATCGCCCAGATTAAGAGTATATGTGAGCGGAATGAAGTACCTGAACCGGATATCTTTACCGAGTTCGGATCTTTTACCGTAGGTGAAAGCGGTGCCGTGCTTTTCTCCATCATCGACCAGAAAAGACAAAATGACCGGGAGATCTGGAACATGATCGACTCATCCTTCATGAATACCTTGCCGGATACTTGGGCCATAAACCAGAAATTTATTTTGTTGGCAGTAAATAACTGGGATGTTGAATATGAAAGGGTATTTCTGGGTGGACTTACCTGCGACAGCGAGGATTATTATAATGCAGAAGAACATTCCAATGCTGTTTTTGTTCCCAAATTCACTCAGGATGAGCCTTTGTATATCGGCATGTTCCATACCGGAGCCTACCAGGAAGCCATCGGAGGATACGGGGGCATACAGCATTGCCTCCTGCCTGCACCCAAGCATGTACTGATCGATCTCGATGAAAATGATGAAATTACTACCAAACTTTTCTCCAAAGAACAGAGTTACAAATCGATGTTGAAGATTTTGGGATATTGATTAATTTTGAAAAAAAATTGCTATGAAGAAAAAGGCGCTATTAAAAGACCCCGTAAAGCATATAGACATCAAATCGTTTGATGCTACTCCGATTATTGACGCTATGCGCGATATGTCATTTACGTCGCGGGATACCGCTGCTGCAGCCGATATCCTGAACAGGATGATCAGGGATAAGGGATGTACCATATTTCTTACCCTGGCAGGTAGCACCAGCGCAGGAGGCTGCATGCAGGTATATGTGGATATGGTGAAAAACAATATGGTTGATGCTATTGTTGCTACCGGTGCTTCCATTGTGGATATGGATTTCTTTGAAGCTTTGGGGTTTAAACATTACAAGGGCTCTTATAATGTAGATGACTGCGATCTGAGGAATAATTATATCGACCGGATCTATGATACCTACATCGATGAAGAGCAGCTGCAGGTTTGCGATATGACAATCAATAAAATAGCCAATTCACTTGAACCACGCCCGTATTCTTCCCGCGAATTTATCCGCGAAATGGGTAAATGGCTGGTGAAAAATTCAAAAAAGAAAGATTCTCTGGTTCAGGTTTGTTATGAACATAATGTCCCGATTTTCTGTCCGGCATTCAGCGACAGCAGCGCTGGTTTCGGACTGGTCAGGCATCAGTGGGACAATCCCAAAAAACATGTTTCCATCGACTCAGTCAAAGATTTTCTTGAACTGACCAAAATTAAAATGGCTGCTAAAACCTCAGGATTATTTATGATCGGGGGAGGGGTGCCAAAAAATTTCGTGCAGGATACGGTTATTTGTGCGGAAGTCCTTGGGAAAGAAGTTCCCATGCATCAGTATGCCATTCAGATCACCGTAGCTGATGCCAGAGACGGGGCCTGTTCCAGTTCCACACTGAAGGAAGCTGCTTCCTGGGGTAAAGTGGATACCGTTTATGAGAAGATGGTATATGCTGAAGCTACCTCAGTGCTTCCCCTAATCATCAGTTATGTTTACCATCGGAACGACTGGAAAAAACGAAAAAAATACGGGTGGGCAAAAATGCTGGATAAATAAGATCAGTTCTTATACCTGACCCATTTCCACAGCTCCTTATAACTTACTTTCTTTCCGTACATCAGGATCCCGGTGCGGTAGATTTTTGCTGCAAGCCAGGTAGTGCCAAGAAATCCCAGTATCAGAAATGACATGGATAAAATAACCTCCCAAATGGGTACACCAAAGGGAATCCGGATCATCATGATAACTGGGGAAGTAAGCGGAATGACAGACATCCAGAAAGATACCTGGCCTTCCGGGTTCTGGATGACAAACTGAGCCATGACGATGGCAAGGATCAATGGTAAAGTTATGGGCATCATGAATTGCTGGGTGTCTGATTCACTGTCCACTGCACCTCCAATGGCAGCGAACAAGGCAGCATACATCAGATAACCGAAAATGAAGAAAAACAGAAAGGCAGCGATCATTACCGGAAAATTGATGGTATTGATTACATCCATGGCCTCATTCATACTCTCTCCTGCATCCTTTTTTGCAGTTTCCGGAAGGTTATCCTGGATCTGTTTCAGGGATGGGTTTTGCTGCATCATGGTTTGTGCAGTAACAGATGACTTTCCTGGTTTCCCTGTAAATGTGGAAGTGACAACGGTAACAATCCCGAAGGTCAGCACTACCCATAAAAGGAACTGCGTTAAACCGACAAGCCCGACGCCGATAATCTTTCCCATCATGAGTTGGAAGGGTTTCACGGAGGAAACAATGACTTCGACGATACGGTTGGTCTTTTCTTCTATCACACCGCGCATAACCTGTGATCCGAAAAGAAAAATAAAGAAATAGATCAGGATTCCCGCAAACATCCCTAAGGCCATACTAACCTCTGTATAGCTTTTCGATTCTTTCCCGTCATCACCAATTTTCATGGTATTGATGTCCACCGAAGTTTTAATTGACCGTAAAATATCATCTACATTCACCGGTGGTTCTCCCTCTTTCCGAAGATCTTTCAGCTTCGCTTCCAGTTTGAGCTCCTCAATGTGTTTAGACATGACATTTTTTATATAGGTCTTTACATTGATATTGACACTGTTTTCCGAATACAGGATTGCATTGGACGGCAGGGTCACTTCAGTTTTGGGAATATAAAGCAGGGCATGGTCACCGCTTTTTTTAAAATTTGCTTTGGCGGAGCCTATATCACTGATCAGGTAATGAAATTTGATATTGTCGGAATCCTTGAATTTTTCATAAAAAATACCACTCTCATCGATGACGGAAACGGTTTTTACTTCATTCGTCCGGGTGGCTAAATATATGGGCACAATCATGATCGCTGCCATGAGCAATGGTCCCAGGATGGTCATGACCATGAAGGATCTCTTTCTTACCCGGGTAAGGTACTCACGTTGAATGATAAGGAGTATCTTTTTCATGTCAGGAGTTCATTTTAAGCAAAGAATTTTGTTCAGTCACCGTTTGAATGAATATATCATTCATGCTGGGAACGACCTCATGCAAAGCGTAAACCGTAACATGGGGCATAAGTGCGCTGAGTAAATCATTCGGGCTTCCTTCTGCCGGGATCCTGATATTGGTCTGGAAATGATCTGCATCCCGCTCCGTATTGAGTACCTGAAAAGAAGGTGGCAGGAATGCCTGCAAATCCTCTTCACAGGTGTTGTAAGTAAGATTAAAAGTATTGGTTTTATAGGTCCTCTTGATCTCTCTTACCGGCCCATGCAGAATGACTTTTGAATTATTGATCAAAGCGATATGATCACAAAGTTCTTCAACAGAAGCCATATTGTGGGTAGAAAAGATAATGGTTGCACCTTTTTCTTTTTGGGACAGAATTTCATCCTTGAGCATATTGGCATTGATGGGATCAAACCCGCTGAAAGGCTCATCAAAAATAAGCAGGGATGGATGGTGAATGATTGTAACCAGGAACTGAACTTTTTGTTGCATTCCTTTCGACAGTTCTTCCACCTTGCGGTTCCACCATCCTTTCATTTCAAATTTTTCAAACCAGAATTTCAGTCGTTTCTGTGCTTCATGCTTATCGAGACCCTTGAGTTGCGCAAGATACAATGCCTGTTCACCAACCGACATCTTTTTATACAGCCCCCTTTCTTCAGGAAGGTAGCCGATGTTTTCAATATCGGAAGGTTCCAATCGATGACCCTGGAAGAAGAGTTCCCCTTCATCAGGAGCGATGATCTGATTGATGACCCTGATAAGTGTGGTTTTACCGGCTCCGTTTGGTCCTAGTAAGCCAAAAATACTCCCTTCAGGAACATCAATGCTGACTTTGTCAAGAGCCCGATGATTGGAATACTGTTTGGAGACCTGATGAGCGGAAAAAATATCCATATTATGATTCAAAATAGTTTTTCATCCGTGAAAAAAAGTTTTTTTCCTTCTCTTCCTCTGAGGGCTGGAAATTGGGTGATTTTCCCAGCTTTTCCAACATGATCTTCTCTTCTTTACTCAGGGCCCTGGGTGTCCAGATATGGATGGTTACCAGTTGATCGCCTTTATTCTCATATCCATTGACACTGGGAATACCTTTTCCTCTCAAACGCAGCACTTTTCCACTTTGGGTCCCGGGTTCGATTTTTATTTTGGCTTTGCCATCAATAGTAGGAACTTCAAGGGTAATACCTAAAGCAGCATCTGCAATGGAAATAAAATTATCATAATAAACATCATTCCCATCGCGTTGAAAAATCGAATGTTTGAGTTCTTCGATTTGAACAATGAGATCACCGGCAATACCACCTCTTGCAGCTGCATTTCCCTTACCTCCCAATGATAATTGCATGCCCTCAGAAACCCCGGCAGGGATTTTTATGGAAATTACTTCTTCTCCTTTTACTACTCCGTTCCCGGCACAATCATGACATTTATCTGTGATGATCTGTCCTTCACCTCCGCAATTCGGACAAGTTGCTGTGGTTTGCATCTGCCCAAGGAAAGTTGAGGTGACCCGGGTAACATGACCGCTGCCCTTGCAGGTTGAGCAGGTTGTGAATGAACTGCCATCCCTGGCACCTGTCCCTTTACAGGTCGTGCAGGAAATGAATTTGTTTACTTTAATTTTTTTCTCAACTCCGTGGGCGACTTCCTCCAGGGTCATTTTTACTTTAACCCTGAGGTTTGAGCCACGATTGACGGTTTTTCCCCTGCTTCTTCCCCCGCCAAAAAACGAACTGAAGGGGTCATTGCCGCCACCTCCGAAAATATCCCCGAAATGTGAGAAAATATCCTCCATGCTCATGCCGCCGCCGAATCCTGAAAAACCACCATTGTTCCCCATGCCAGCATGTCCATACTGATCATATCTCCTCCGTTTGTCGGAATTACTTAGTACTTCATATGCTTCAGCTGCTTCTTTGAATTTATCTTCCGCATCCTTCTTCCCTGGATTTTTATCCGGATGATATTTTAAAGCCTGCTGTCTGTAAGCTTTCTTAATCTCTTCAGCACTTGCATCCTTACTGACTTCAAGTATTTCGTAATAGTCTCTCTTTGTCAACCTGCAGTTTTTTATTTAATGACTCCTATCTCCTGATTCCTAATACATATCAGTTCCCAACCACTACCTTTGCATATCTGATCACTTTTTCATTGAGCAGGTAGCCTTTCTCAATTTCGTCAACAATGGTATTTTTCAACCCTGGATTGCTTACCGGAATATTCGTAATGGCTTCATGGAAATCAGTATTGAAGACTTCTCCCATGGTTTTCATCTGCTCCAGGCCTTGCTGGTTGAGGATGGTGAAAAATTTGTTAAAAATTAAAACAATACCGTCCTTTAAGGCAGCATTTACCTCAGCATCGCCTTCAATAGCTTTAATCGCCCTTTCAAAATCATCAAGAACCGGAAGTAATTTAGTGATAATTTCAGCAGAGGCTGTTTTACTCAACTCAAGCTTTTCTTTCAGCGTACGTTTGCGGTAATTATCGAACTCGGAATACAAGCGAAGAAATTTATCATTCATCTCTGCCACCTGGGCACTGAGTTCCTCTTCACGGCTTACAACATCAGCCTGATTTTCCTGCTTTTTATCTAGTTCCGGAATTTCGTTTTGGGATTCTGTTTTTTCAGATTTATGCTCTTTTTTAGACATATCAGATTTCTTCTTCGAATTTTCTTTCGTGCGCATGGATCAAATAACTTGCCAGAGGGAGATTTGAGACAAAATGTCAGTCCGGTATCCTTTTTATACGGGCTCCTAGTTTTTGGAGACGGATATCAATTTCCTGATATCCCCGGTCAATTTGTTCTATGTTGTCGATGATGCTTGTTCCTTCTGCCGACAATGCAGCAATAAGCAAAGCAACCCCGGCCCGGATATCCGGTGATGACATCCGGATTCCTTTCAGTGAATATTGGTGATCAAGGCCGATAACTGTGGCCCGATGCGGGTCACATAGGATTATTTTGGCACCCATATCAATGAGCTTGTCAACAAAAAACAAGCGGCTTTCAAACATTTTCTGATGAATCAGCACATTGCCTTTGGCCTGTGTGGCAATTACCAGAATTATGCTGATCAGGTCAGGGGTGAACCCGGGCCAGGGTGCATCTGAAATTGTCATAATGGATCCATCCATGAAATTTTCTACTTCATAATGATCCTGAGAAGGAATAAAAATATCATCGCCTCTTTTTTCCATCTGTATTCCCAGTTTCCGAAAGACATCAGGAATGAGGCCGAGTTGGGTATAATCTGTTCTTTTTATCGTTAGCTCTGATCCGGTCATGGCTGCCAGACCAATAAAACTGCCCACCTCGATCATATCCGAAAGAAGGGTATGGGTACATCCGTGTATGGATTCAACTCCTTCAATGGTCAGCAGGTTGGACCCGATCCCCTGGATACTTGCTCCCATACTCACCAGCATTTTACAAAGCTGGGATATATATGGTTCACATGCCGCATTGAAGATCGTTGTAGTCCCCCTGGCTTTTACGGCGGCCATCAGAATATTTGCGGTACCTGTTACGGAAGCTTCATCCAGCAACATATAGCTGCCTTTTAATTGCGGAGCTGCAACCGTGAAAAGCTGTTCTTTAGCTTGGTATTGAAATTGAGCCCCCAGCTTCTGGAGTCCGTTAAAATGCGTGTCTAAACGCCGGCGACCAATTTTATCACCCCCGGGTGTATAAACGAATCCTTTGCCATAACGGGCAAGCATGGGTCCAAGAATCATGATGGAACCCCTCAGGCTGGCCGCTTTATCGCGAAATTCCCGGGTTAACAGATAGTCGAAATGGACATCACTTGCCTGAAAAGTATAAGTAGATTCGCCAATTTTTTCAACTTTGACTCCTAATGCCTGGAGAAGATCGATAAGTTTGATGACATCCCTGATGTTTGGGATGTTATGAATAGTTACTTTTTCAGGGGTCAGCAGTACCGCACAAATAACCTGCAGAGCTTCGTTTTTTGCTCCCTGAGGCAGGATTTCACCGTTAAGTTTGACACCACCAGTGATCTCAAAAGAACTCATGGCTGGCTTCTTCTGGGTCTTGGTTGGACATTACCGTTTGTAGCGGGACGGAAGGGTTTACGCTTTTTATTACGGGCCAGGATATCGTTGGTGTTGGTGAATTTGAAATCCTGATGCAGCTTCACTTTTCCTTTTGATAAGGTTGAAAGATGTGCTTCAATCAATTCGTCAGAAACAGATTCCCTGTTCCAATTCAGGTACGATTTTTTCATGTGGTTGGCGATGGCATGAACGAGGGCATCTTTTTCAGGTCCTTCTTCATATTCCATGGCTTTTTCCAACATCAGGGCAATATTTTTCCCGTAATGTTTAAATTCAATCTCTTTATCATGATAGGACAGATGTTCCGGCTTTGTGCTCAGCGAAAGTGGCGGAGGTGGAGGATAAGGAGCATCCACGTCGAGTTTGAAATCAGCAATGATAAACAGATGATCCCATAGCTTGTGCTTATAATCTCCGGATTCTTTCACGTTGGGATGCATCTGGGCCATGACATTCACGATGAATTTTGCGGCTTTTGTCCTTTTTTCACGGTCTTCAATGGTACAAATGTATTGTATCATCTGCTGAATATTTCTACCGTATTCCGGAATTAACATCGGCTCCCGTGTAGTATTGTACTCCATTTCCTCTTTCAATTGATATTTTTTGCAAAGATACGATTTTTATGTACTTTTATCGTTAAAATCTTAAAATGACTTTCTCTATGAAAAAACATCTGATTTATTCCTTTTTGATCCTTATATCGCTTGGCTTCTCTTTCAGCTCTTGTAAGAACAAGGTAAAAGAAACAGGAATTCAGGAAAAAACAGCCCTCGCTGACAGCATCAATCAGTATATGGACAGAATCATGGCATTCGCTGCCATACCTGATGCGGATTCTGCTTATCAATGGCTGAGTGATGACAGCGGAGCTGTATTTATTTCCCAGGGCATGTCGTATTCAAATCAGGGTATCCATGCCATGATGCGGGATATGTATAAAAAATTTAAAAGCCAGTCTATTGAAGCCATCTGGTCAAAAACCGAGGTCCTTTCTGCTGATGCTGTCGTATGGACAGGTGTTGCGCACTCAAGACTGGTTTCTGCCGAAGATGAAGCGTCTGAACAATGGCTGGGCGAAAGCTGGATCTGGCATAGAAATTCCGAAGGATGGAGGGTGGTTCATTTCCATGAATCCTGGCTTAGTTTACCCGATCCCTGTACCAAGGCAACAGTAGAAAACGCTTTGGGGAATTTTGCTAAAGAATTAAGCGGGCGAAAACTTAACCCGGAAAATATGCCATCGGTTTTAACGGCCTTTTTAAAAATTTATCCGAAAATTTATGGGGCAACCCTGGCTTTTGCTCCGGAAGGGACCGGTCAGAACAGCCACAGAGCAGCTCCTTATCTTTACCGGCAGAATAATGCGTTTAAATTGGTGAATTTGCCTGAATCATATGATTATACTCAGAGTGATTGGTACCGGCTTCCCCTCGAAAAAAATGCACCGGTATGGTCTGATCCTTATTATGATGGTGGTGGAGGTGGTGTTGTTATGGTGACTTATGCTATGCCATTGAAAGATAAAAGCGGCCAACTGATCGGAGTCCTTACCAGTGATGTCGTTTTACAATAAGTGTCGGAGCCTTGATCAGTAAATGATCCTGAGTTTTGCAAATTTCAACAGCAGCTGTTTTTGACCTATCTCCTGGAAGAAAACAGTTGCTTTTTTATTGGGTCCGTTACCTTCAATACCAACAACCTTTCCCAATCCAAACCGCTCATGGATCACTTCCATCCCCGCTTGTATTTCTTCAGCATTGGATGGAGGGCCTGCAGTGGCCTCCGGAATAATGCCGGTTTTTTCCGTGCTTACTTTTTTATAATTAGCAGGTAAGGTAATTTTCTTAGGTGGGAGGTTTAATCCAGGCAAAATAGAAGAAAAGTTGTCCTTTTCCTTGAAACTTTCCTTTTTTTGTACTTTTTTTTTCGGAAAGTCAAGTAACTCATCTGGTATCTCCTGGATGAAACGGCTGGGTTCACAGGTAGTCAGGTTGCCCCAGCGGTAACGGCTTTCGGCAAAGCTGAGGGTGAGTTTTTTCTGGGCACGGGTGATGGCGACATAAAATAACCGCCGCTCCTCTTCCAGATCTGATCTTGAATTCAGAGATTGAATGGAAGGGAAAAGGTTTTCCTCCATGCCAACAACAAAAACACAGGGAAATTCCAGGCCCTTTGCCGAATGGACGGTCATAAGAGTCACCTTGTCAGTGCCATTTTCATCATTTTTATCGGCATCGGTAATGAGGGCAACATCCTGCATGAATTCATCAAGAGTGCGTACAACATTGGTTTCAATTTCCCCTGTCTCGGGGTTGATCCGCGGAGATTCCGAAAATTCCTTGATGGCATTCAGGAGTTCTTCCATGTTCTCAAAGCGGCTGACACCCTCCGGTGTTCTGTCATCGTGCATCTCCTTCATCAAGCCTGATGAGGACGCAATGTGTTTGGCCATTTCAAAGGCATTGCGACTTTTAATCTGTACAGCAAAGCTTTTTATCATGGTTGTAAAACCGCTGATTTTGGTCCAGGTTGATTCAGGCAGATGAAATCCAGAAGGAGGATGCTCAATCAGGTCGAAAATTCCTTTCTTCAACTGGTCGGCCGTGACCATTAGTTTTTCGATGGTGGTTTTACCGATTCCCCTGGCAGGATAATTAATCACCCTCAATAATGCATCCTCGTCGCGCTGATTGATGGTCAGACGAAAGTAGGCAAGTACATCTTTTATTTCTTTTCTTTGATAAAACGACAAACCTCCATAGATCCTGCAGGGAATATTCAATTTTCTGAGCGCTTCTTCATGTACCCTGGATTGAGCATTCGTTCGGTAGAGGATGGCAAAGGCCGAATTCATCAATTGGAAGTTCATTTTCGTTTCGAAAATAGCCTGAGCTACCAGGTTTCCTTCTTCCATATCGCTGGTGGCATGAATAACCTGGATCCGTGAACCATCGTCATTTTCCGTCCAGATTTCCTTGAATATCTGATTTTTATTATTCAGGATCACCTGGTTCGCAGCTTGTACGATTATTTTGGTGGAACGGTAGTTCTGCTCCAACTTATAAACCTTATGATCCGGGTAATCATTCCTGAAATTCAGGATGTTCTGGATATTAGCTCCGCGGAAGCCATAAATACTCTGGGCATCATCACCCACAACACATAGATTTTCATTGTTGGCTGCGAGCTTCTTAATGATCAGGTACTGGGCATAATTGGTGTCCTGGTACTCATCTACCAGAATATATCTGAATTTCTGCTGATATTTATAAAGCACATCAGGGAAATCCCTGATCAGGATGTTCATATTGAAGAGAAGATCATCAAAATCCATAGCTGATGCCCTCATGAGGCGGTTCTGATATTGGGAATATAATTTGCCGGTCAGAGCTTTTCCAGATGTGGAATCATATTCCTGGAGATCAGGGTTGGCATTGTATTCATCAGCCGAGATCAGACTGGTTTTGGCAGAGGAAATCCGGTTTAGAATATATCCGGGCTGATACACTTTATCATCGAGGTTATTTTCTTTAATGAGGTTTTTAATGACGCGTTTAGTGTCATCTGTATCATAAATGGTAAAATTGGAAGGGTAGCCCAGACGGTGTCCTTCAACCCTGAGTACCCTGGCAAAAATGGAGTGAAAGGTCCCCATCCAGACATTCTGTGCTTCAGGCCCAACCAATTTTATGATCCTGTCTTTCATCTCGCGTGCTGCTTTATTGGTAAAAGTCAGTGCCAGAATGTGAAACGGATCCACATTATTGTCGATCAGGTAAGCTACGCGGTATGTGAGTGCCCTGGTCTTACCCGAACCGGCGCCGGCAATGACCATTACCGGTCCCTCGGTATCGACCACCGCTGCCCGCTGGGCCTCATTCAATTCATCAAGGATTTGCTTTGCCATGGCAATTTACTGAAGCGCAAAAATACAGGATTCAGTAACACAGAAGGGCTGAGCTTAAAACAACATATTAACAAAAATACATCAGGTTTATAAATACCACAGGTGCTAATAAGCTGTCAACACCTGCAGCAAAATAGTCTACACTTACTTATTATTATTATTTGTAACATGCAGAATGCCATACTTTTGCTACAATCTATAAAAAGAATAGAAATGAAAAAGCTAAATATTCGTCAATATAAAACCGCATTTAGAACGGGATTATTTTGCCTTGTTATATTGTTTTCTATGATTGCCTGCAGGAAGGATATTGAAGTTACCAAATCAGATATATCCCAGGGGCACCTGAAATCGATGACAGAGTTAAAAGTTGCTTCGGATTTTAACTGGAAGACTTTTCGGGATGTACAGGTTGAGCTTTATGGTACAGCGAAAACAGTTGTTTTTTTAAAATCATCTTCAGGTGCGGTTTACGAAAAAGCGATAGTGCAGCCACATCAAACCTATAATACCATCATTGCGATACCAACCTATGAAACAGAGCTGACAATAACCTGCAATGGTCAGCCTCATATTGTTAAAATTCTGAATGAAAAAATTTCATATTCCTTTTAATCAGACATAGAAAAAATGAGAACGATAATAAAAAATAGTATTAGCAGGATAAGTATTTTGATCTTGTTTATAGTTTGTACCAACTCCGGTTTTTCTCAGAAAACCCCCTGTAGTGTAAATAAGTATAATGGAGGGGGATTTTCCACCACTATACAATCTGTAGTATGCAATGCCAATGGTACATATGCCATTGTTCTCCTGGTCAATCACAACGGTTGTCAGGGACCGCTTTGCAAAGCATTATCACATTATTCCGTTGAAGCCGACCCTGGCACTTATTCCAATGTAAGTGTTCAGGTTACAAGTGGTGGAATGACTTATAGCAATATTGATTTAGGACCCAATCTGGGATCGGATCCTTTTCAGGGGTTTAAGATTGATGGCGTTTCAGGCATCGGAGATGGCTTAGCCGGTTCTTTCACAGTTACATACACATTAACTGGTCCATTACAGGATGAACAGGTTTCAGCTAAAGCAGGTGCTTTTCCTCAACTTGCCAGTTTTACTGTGGCTGAATTTACTTCAGTAATGAATTGTAATAATACAGCCTGCGGAACGCCTGTTACAGGCCCTGACGCCATAAATGATAATGCAACGACAACAGTGAACACCCCGGTCAATATCAGTATCCTTACCAATGATATACCGGGATCCGGACCTCTGGTGCCATCTTCCGTAACTTTTGTATCAGGAACAGCACCACCCGTCAATGTTGGCGTATTTATTATCCTCAGTCCTGGTATTGTAAAATTCACACCTGCCAATAACTATACAGGTACGGCTACCATTAACTACCAGGTTTGCGACGTGAACAGTCTTTGCGATATTGCCACTATTACTGTGACTATTCCTTCTGGTGATTCTGATAATGATGGATGTCCTGATGATGTGGATCAATATCCAAATGATCCGGCAAAATGTTTTGATAATGATTTCCCTGCGGTTGGAACAGGTACGCTGGCTTTTGAAGACTTATGGCCGGGACAGGGGGATTATGATTTTAACGATCTCGTTTGTGATTATAAGTTCACCTCTACCACCAATGCATCTAACTTGGTGGTTGAAATTACCGGAACTTTTACAGTAAAGGCATTCGGAGCAGCTTTGCATAATGGGTTCGGTTTCCAATTTCCGAACAACAATATTGCTTCCGGCACTATGGTGGTGACCGGGTATGATTTACAGGAAAATTATATCGTTTTGAATGCCCAGGGACTAGAAGCAGGACAGGCAAAACCGACCGTTATTGTATATGATGATGCTTATAACCTGATGCCCGCTCCGGGTATGGGAATCGGGGTTAATACGACCCCCGGAGCACCTTATATCACACCTGCAACCCTGACTATTCATATGTCATTCAATCCTCCTCAGTATACCATGGCGCAAATCAATTTGCCAAACTTCAATCCATTTATTATTGTTGACCAGAACCGGGGACTGGAAGTCCATTTACCGGACTATCCTCCTACCAGCCTGGCAAATTCTGCTTATTTCGGACAGGCACAGGACAATAGCCAGCCACAGCATGGCAGATATTATAAAACGGTCAACAATCTTCCTTGGGCTATTAATATCTATGACAGTTTTGCTTATCCGAAGGAGAAGATGGATATTATCAATACTTACAACCATTTTGTGGAATGGGCGACAAGTGTAGGAATCATTTTCCCTGATTGGTATATGAATAAGACCGGATACAGGAATAATGGTAATATTTATACCCATTAGTATTTTAAAAATTAATAAATGGTAACGCATACTAATAAAAAAGCTACGGTTACAAAGCAGATTATCACATTTACGAGGTTTAAGTTGATTTCAAGGTAACAACAACCCTATCTTTGACATTGTATAAATTTTATAATTATTTTAAAACCAAATTAAAGCAAAAACAAAAAATTATGAAAAGGTTATTAGAATTCAGATCATTTGCTTTTCTTCTATTCGCCCTTGGGCTGGTTACACTTTATAGTTGTAACAAGTTGCCCGATAATGACCCGAAGCAGCCAAGCCAGGAAGTCAGTTTTACCATCAAGGCCGGTGAACTTCTGGGCAACGTCAAATCAACCAATGCATTGCCATGCTTTGAAGTGCAGGCAGATTATGTCAAGGTACAGATTGATGACAGCTTATACAAAATTGATGTTTTCTACATCAGTGATATTCCGTATTCCAATACCATCAAATTATCGGTGGGAGCGCATACGGTGAAAGAATTTACCCTTTGGAGCGATAATAACACGCCCAATAACCTGACAGATGATGTATTGTTGGCAGCAACCCCGCATTCCGGAAGTACTTATGCCGGGTTTGTGGTAACTCCGATCAATATTCCATTCACAGTTGACGAATTTACCAAACTTGAGTTTCCTATTGAAGTAGTATGTTACGAAGCTGATCATTATGATGATTTCGGATTTACCTATTTCCAGATTAACGAGATCGTGGTCAGGGAAGAAACTTTCTTCGGTGATATCTGTATCAAGAATGTCAATGATTATATCGGATCATTATATGCCCAACAGTCGCAGGGACTGCAGCTTGACATGCCGGCTATTTTTAAAATTGAGGTTTACCGGAATGGTATATTGACAGGAACATTTAATAACGAGGCCTGGAAAGGTGAAGGACAACCCCTGGCAGTAACTTATGGTGATAATCTACATCAGTTGGATTCCTTTGAATTCAAATTATACATCCTGGTCAGACAAGGTACGGGTTTCAATTATGTTTATTTCCACAGCTGGCTGATTACCGATGATAATCTTATTCCTCAAGGTACCGATGGCGTAGTTGATTTTGCTCTTGGAAATTGTGTTCCGAATGCCGACCTGGTCATTCCTCCCTGGATGAACCTTCCTTCCTCTTGTAGTTACCAGATTATTGGTGCTTATGCACCCGGATCACAGGGCGGTTATGTTGATGCAAGTTTAACTGGAATTCCTTCAGGATATGAAATAGTTAATTCAACTGTAGCTTCATGGTGCGCTGATCACCAGACAACCATCAATGTTGGCCAAACTTATCCCATGGATGTTTATTCATCTATGTATCCTTCTCAATTACCTGCCTTTGCACAAAGTGCAAAATGGGCAAAAATTAACTGGATACTCAACCATCTGGACTGGTATCCGGGATATTTATGGGATGACCTCCAGGGTGCCATCTGGTTATATGATACACCACCCTGGAATGGCCAGGCTCACAGTGGCGTGCGTGCCTTAGCTAGCATGCAATGGGCTCAGCAGATGTACAATGATGCTGAATTATATGGGGATAATTATAAAGTTCCTTCAGGCGGATGGGCTTGTATAATCTTCATCCCAACCGGAACTTTACCCAATGCTCCGAATCCCACCATACAGACCATGTTTATTAAAATCGATCCCTGATCGAAAATTTAACCATAGTTTTTTTCAACAGGAAGGCAATCCGGAAATGGTTGCCTTCTTTTTTTTACCTTTGCCTGCAAACCTGCCCGTTCATGAATCTACCCATCTTTCAGTTGATCAATTACCTGCTTATCCTGGTAGTCTTTATTATATTAATAAGGTATACTTGGGATATGATCTTCGACAGGGATTACCAGCCAGTGGTCTGGCAGCATGCTAAAAAAGCTGGAAAAGTAAGCCGGGATCTGATAAGATTAGAAAGAAATTATCCGGATAAGGTGCGTTTTTTCAACTGGTGGTTCCAGGTGGAACGCTTAAAACGGGAAAATATCCGGGGGGCGTTTGCCGAATTGGGCGTTTATAGGGGCGATAGCGCCAGGATACTCCACCGGATGGATCCGGACCGGAAATTTCATCTTTTCGATACCTTCGAAGGCTTCACCCTTTCGGAACTGAAATCTGAAACAGGGGTGGCGGCCACTTATTCACCTGATGATTTTGCTGATACTTCCATTGCCAGGGTGATTAAAAAGATTGGCGATAGCGGGAACCTGCTTATTCATCCGGGCGTTTTTCCCGAAACATCTTCTGGTCTGGAAAATGAAATTTTTGCCCTGGTCAATATTGATGCAGACCTTTACCATCCGACCAGAAACGGGCTGGAGTTTTTTTATCCCCGGTTGTCGCAGGGAGGAGTGATACTCATCCACGATTACAATGAAAAATGGGGAGGTGTTCTGAAAGCAGTAGATAAATTTTTAAAAGAGATCCCGGAATCAATCATCCAAATCCCGGATATGGAAGGTACTGTGATGATTATAAAAGGGAAATGATTTTTTTATAAATTTTTAACATTTTTTTTGGTTGAGTCAAAATAAATTATACCTTTGCACCCTCGAAAATAGTTTTTTGTTTTCGTAGGGAATATCCGCCGGAAACGGCAAGGAAACCTGATAAAGTGAGACATCTATAGGTTCCAATCGCAGACACTCCGTTGTTTTCGATTAAAAGTCTCCCTGAAATTATCACCTTCCTTTGCATTTTCAAGCTAAACATTCCCGTAAATTAAATTGATTTGAAAGACTTTTGTTTGGTTTTTCAATCAAAATGTTGGTTGTATAATATTAATTTGTACTTTTGCACTCCCTTTTTTGGGGCAAAAAACCATAAAAATTAAATAAATTATCAGATATGCCTACGATTTCGCAATTGGTTCGTAAAGGAAGAAAGAAATTAACGGATAAGAGCAAGGCTCCTGCCCTGGATTCCTGTCCGCAGCGTCGTGGTGTTTGCGTTCGCGTATACACGACCACTCCAAAGAAACCAAATTCTGCCATGCGTAAAGTTGCCCGTGTCAGGCTGACCAATGGGAAAGAAGTAAATGCTTACATTCCTGGTGAAGGTCATAACCTTCAGGAGCACTCCATCGTCATGATCAGGGGTGGTCGTGTGAAAGACCTTCCCGGTGTTCGTTATCATATTATCCGTGGCGCATTGGATACATCAGGTGTGGAAGGCCGCAAGCAGCGTCGTTCGAAATATGGTGCCAAACGTCCCAAAGAAAAGAAATCATAAATTGAAAGGGCAACCTGTCAGGACGCCCGTACTTATATATAAGTAGAATAATATGAGAAAAGCCAGACCAAAAAAAAGACCCATAGTTCCTGATCCAAAGTTTAGCGATACCTTGGTAACCAAGTTCGTAAACAATTTAATGCTCAGGGGTAAGAAGAATATTGCTTATGATGTCTTTTACGAAGCCATTGAGACCGTTGCTGATAAAACGAAAGAAGATGGCCTCGAGGTTTTCAAGAAAGCATTGGCCAATGTTACTCCCTCAGTGGAGGTACGCAGCCGCCGCATCGGTGGTGCAACTTTCCAGATTCCATCTGAAATACGTCCTTCGCGCAAAATGTCCATCGGCATGAAAGCCCTTGTAAATTATGCCCGCAAGCGTCATGAAAAAAGCATGGGACAGAAACTGGCTGCCGAGATCGTTGCTGCTTTTAAAGAAGAAGGAGCCGCATTCAAGAAAAAAGAAGATACTCACCGCATGGCAGAAGCCAACAAGGCCTTCAGCCATTTCCGTTTTTAATATGAGCGAAAAGCTGGAAAATACAAGGAATATTGGCATTATGGCGCACATCGACGCGGGTAAGACCACGACGACGGAGCGCATCCTGTATTATACCGGCATCAACTATAAATTGGGTGAGGTTCACGATGGTACTGCGACCATGGATTGGATGATCCAGGAACAGGAACGCGGAATCACCATCACTTCAGCCGCTACAACCGTTTACTGGGATTATCTGAATGAAAAGTATCGTATCAATATTATCGACACCCCAGGACATGTTGATTTTACAGTGGAAGTGGAACGCTCCCTTCGCGTGCTCGACGGAGCCGTAGCAATATTCTGCGCCGTTGGTGGGGTGGAACCTCAGTCTGAAACAGTCTGGAAACAAGCTGATAAATACAAAGTGCCCCGTTTGAGTTTCGTCAACAAGATGGATCGCACCGGGGCTGATTTTTTTCACGTCGTTCAGCAGATCAGGGAAAAACTGGGCGCCAATCCTGTCCCCATTCAGTTGCCCATCGGAGCAGAAGATAATTTCACCGGTATTGTGGATCTTATCTCAGGGAAAGCCTATTGCTGGGACGAGAATTCTTTGGGACGAGAATATGCTGAAATTCCGGTTCCGGAAGATATGACTACCTTGGTAGATGAATACCGTATGAAACTGATCGAAGGTGCTGCCGAGGAGAACGATACCTTACTTCATAAATTCATGGATGATCATAACTCCATTACGGAAGATGAGATCATTACAGAATTAAGAAAAGCAACATTACAAAGCCGGATTACGCCTGTGATCTGTGGGGCTTCCTTTAAAAATAAAGGAGTTCAGTTGCTCATCGACAGCATTATCAAATTCCTGCCTTCACCTTATGATATGCCTCCCGTTATCGGGATTAATCCATATACGGAAAAAGAAGAAATTCGTCGTCCCGATCCTCAGGAACCCTTTGCTGCCATCGCATTTAAGATTGCCACCGATCCTTTTGTCGGGCGGATTGCATTCTTCCGCGTTTATTCCGGTGCTTTGGATGCAGGCGAAGTCGTACTTAACGGAAATACCAATAAAAAGGAACGCATTAACCGCATCATGCTGATGCACGCCAACAAGCAAAATCCACTGAAACGGATAGAAGCCGGTGAAATCGGCGCTGCCGTTGGATTTAAAGAAATTCATACTGGTGATACCCTTTGCGACCTCAAGCATCCCATTGTCCTTGAACGCATGGCATTTCCGGAACCTGTCATTAATATGGCTGTTGAGCCTAAAACTCAGGATGATGTGGAAAAACTTGCTGTTGCTTTAAATAAGCTGACAGAGGAAGATCCTACTTTCCAGGTCAGGGTGGATAATGAGACAGGCCAGACCCTGATCAGTGGTATGGGCGAACTGCATCTCGATATTATTTGCGACCGCATGCGTCGTGAATTCAATATTGAGGTTAACCGTGGCAATCCCCAGGTTGCATACAAGGAAGCAATTACCAATACGGTAATGCATCATGAAGTGTATAAAAAGCAATCTGGTGGCAAAGGCCGCTTTGCTGATCTGGTGATCGAAGTATCGCCTGCCGATGAAGGAATAAAGGGATTGCAGTTCATCAATGATATCAAAGGAGGAAGCATTCCCAGAGAATTCATCCCCTCCATTGAAAAAGGCCTTAAAGCTGCTATGACCAACGGACCTATTATTGGTTTCCCCATGGAAAGCATCAAAGTCAGGCTGATTGACGGATCATACCACAGTGTTGATTCTGATGCCCTTTCCTTCCAGATTGCTGCAGGAATTGCATTCAGGGAGGCCTGTAAAAAGGCAAAGTCAGTTTTACTTGAGCCCATTATGAAGTTTGAGATCATTACCCCCAGTGAATATATGGGAGAAGTGACCGGTGATATAAGCAAACGCAGAGGACATGTAGAAGAAGTGGAATCAAGAATCGGAAATCAGGTCATTCGTGGCAGGGTGCCATTGGCTGAGATGTTCGGTTATGTGACCACCCTTCGCAGTCTTACCTCCGGAAGAGCTACTGAAATGCTTGAGTTTTTCAGGTATTCAGGTATTCCTCTGGAAATTCAAAATGAAGTTTTATATAAAATCAGGGGATACGTTCCCGCATATTAATTTTTTATGAGCCAGAGAATTAGAATTAAACTGAAGTCTTACGATTACAGCCTGGTTGATAAATCAGCCGAGAAGATCGTAAAAACCGTCAAGGCTACCGGAGCTGTTGTAAGCGGCCCCATTCCTTTGCCAACGGATAAAAAGATCTTCACGGTGTTGCGTTCAACCTTCGTGAACAAGAAATCGCGGGAACAGTTTCAGTTATGCACCTACAAGCGGTTGCTGGATATTTACAGCACTACTTCTAAAACAATTGATGCATTAATGAAGCTCGAGCTTCCCAGTGGCGTGGAAGTTGAAATCAAGGTGTGATCGGTAATTGAACCTAAAGTAAAAAAATTAAGAAATGTCTGGATTAATTGGTAAAAAAATCGGGATGACCAGTATCTACGATGCTAACGGGAAAAATGTTCCCTGCACGGTCATTGAAGCTGGTCCTTGTGTTGTTACACAGGTCCGATCCAAAGAAAAGGAAGGTTACGATGCCATCCAGCTGGCTTTTGAAGATAAAAAGGAAAAGCACACGACCAAAGCTGAACGTGGGCATTTTGCAAAAGCTGGTATTACTCCGAAAAAAGTACTTGCTGAGTTTACCCGTTTTGAACCGGGTCATCAGAAAGTCTTTGGAGATATCTTACGTGTCGACATCTTTGAAGAAGGAGAATACATTGATGTGGTTGGTATCTCGAAAGGAAAGGGTTTTCAGGGTGTTGTAAAAAGACATCATTTCAAGGGTGTTGGTGAAGCAACCCATGGACAGCATAACCGTCTCAGGGCTCCTGGATCTGTCGGTGCGTCTTCCTGGCCCTCAAGGGTTATGAAAGGACTCCGAATGGCAGGACGCATGGGAGGAAATCGTGTTAAGGTGATCAATCTTCAGATTTTAAAGATTATCCCGGATAAGAACATTGTATTAGTAAAAGGTGCAATTCCGGGATCGAATGGTGCATATGTAATTATTGAGCGATGGAAGTAGCAGTCTATAATATAAAAGGAACAGCGACCGCCAAGAAGGTCACACTGGACGACCTGGTATTCGCAATTGAGCCAAATGATCACGCCATTTACCTGGATGTGAAGCAATTTATGGCCAATCAACGTCAGGGTACACATGATACTTTGGAGAAGTCGACAATTTCGGGAAGTACCAAAAAGCTCCACAAACAAAAGGGTACCGGCGGCTCGCGTAAAGGCAGTATTAAAAGCCCACTCTTTCGTGGTGGTGCACGCGTATTTGGCCCCCATCCCCGCGACTATAGTTTTAAATTAAATAAGAAACTGAAAAAGCTTGCCAGAAAATCAGCACTCAGTTATAAGCTGAAAGACAATCATCTTACTGTTTTGGAAGACTTTTCTTTTGAGACAGCCAAGACAAAGAATTTCAGTGAACTTCTGAAAAACTTCCAGCTTACAGGGAAGAAAACTTTGCTGGTCATGGCCAATGCGGAGGAAAATGTGGTATTATCTGCCCGTAACCTCAAACGTGTTAAAGTTGTGAAGGCAGCAGATTTAAATACTTATGAAATCCTGGATGCCACTCAACTTCTGATCACAGAGAGTTCTATTAATGAAATTGAAAAGATCCATCAGAATTAAACCGATTAATTCGATACAGCAATGACAATTATACAAAAGCCGATCATTACGGAGAAAATGACCCAGATGGGCGAGAAACTCAACCGGTATGGGTTTCTGGTCGACCGGAAGGCGAATAAACTCCAGATCAAACAGGCCATCAAGGATCTGTATGGTGTGGATGTCGCAACGGTTAATACCCTGGTTTATTCCGGTAAGAACAAAAGCCGTTTTACTAAAAGCGGTGTTATCTCGGGCAGAACGAGTACATATAAAAAGGCCATCGTTACACTGGCCAAAGGTGAAACTATTGATTTTTACAGCAATATTTAAATAAATGGCGCTTAAGAAATATAAACCCACAACGCCCGGTCAGCGGTTCAAAGTCATCAGTACTTATGATGAGCTTACCGCTTCCGTACCCGAAAAGAGCCTGTTGACTCCTATCCGGAAGACCGGTGGAAGAAATAATGAAGGTAAAATGACCATGCGCTACCTTGGTGGTGGTCATAAACAGATGTACCGTATTGTCGATTTTAAACGGGAAAAGGAAAATATTCCTGCCGTGGTGAAGAGCATAGAATATGATCCGAACCGTTCAGCAAGAATTGCTCTTGTTACCTATAATGATGGCGAAAAGCGTTACATTATTGCTCCTCATGGATTAAAGGTCGGACAGACAATTATTTCAGGAAAAGGCGCTGCTCCTGAGATTGGCAATACACTGTACCTCAGTGAAATTCCTTTTGGAACAGTTATCCATAATGTGGAATTACGGCCAGGTCAGGGAGCCAAGCTGGTTCGCAGCGGTGGTTCGCATGCCCAGCTCATGTCGCGCGATGGTAAGTTTGCCATTATCAAGATGCCTTCGGGAGAAACCCGGATGATTCTTCAGGCATGTAAAGCTACCATTGGAATGGTTTCCAACCTGGATCACAACCTCGAATCCCATGGGAAAGCAGGTCGTAACCGTTGGTTAGGACGACGTCCAAGAAACCGCGGTGTTGCCATGAACCCTGTTGATCACCCCATGGGCGGTGGTGAAGGCCGTGCATCCGGTGGCCATCCAAGATCTCGTAAAGGAATTCCTGCAAAAGGATATAAGACACGTTCGAAGAAAAAACAATCGAACCAGTATATAGTTGAAAAAAGGAAGAAGTAATTTTTAATCTGAATCAGATATGAGCCGATCGCTTAAAAAAGGTCCGTATATCCATTACAAGCTGGAGAAAAAGGTGGAAGAACTGCTTGATTCCAAAAAGAAAACGGTGATCAAAACATGGTCGCGTGGATCCATGATTTCTCCTGATTTTGTTGGACAGACTATTGCTGTGCATAACGGGAATAAATTTATTCCGGTCTATGTTACAGAAAACATGGTTGGACACAAACTGGGTGAATTCGCCCCGACACGTATTTTCCGGGGTCATGCAGGTAATAAAGATAAAGGAAAGAAGTAACGCCATAATAAGATAGAAAATGGGAGTTAGAACTCGAACCAGAGCCGAGAATCGTAAGGAGGCCAAAAAGAAGGTGGCTTTTGCCCGGCTCAATAATTGCCCCACTTCCCCTCGTAAAATGAGACTGGTCGCCGACTTGGTCCGGGGGCAGAGGGTTGAATTAGCGCTGCATACTTTGCAGCACAATGCCAAGCAACCTGCCGAAAATCTTCGGAAGCTTTTACTTTCTGCAATTGCAAACTGGCAGGCAAAAAATGAAGGATCCAGAATTGAAGAAAGCGATCTCTTTATCAAAGAAGTTTTTGTTGATTCAGGACGTCAGTTAAAGCGAATCAGAACCGCTCCACAGGGACGTGCTCACCGCATTCGCAAACGCTCCAACCACGTTACCATTTTGCTCGACAGTCGTACACAAGCTGCAGCAATAGCGGAAGAGACCAAGGAAGTTAAAATTGAAAATAAGTAAGAAATTATAAAACGAATTATTAATGGGACAAAAGACCAATCCGATCGCCAATAGGTTAGGCATCATCCGCGGCTGGGATTCAAACTGGTTTGGCGGAACGAATTTTGAACCTAAACTGGTTGAGGACGATAAAATCAGAAAATATCTTCATGCCCGTTTATCCAAAGCTGGAATCTCCAAAATTGTGATTGAACGAACATTGAAACTGGTTACGGTGACTATTCATACGGCGCGTCCGGGTATCATCATTGGAAAAGGTGGACAGGAAGTTGATAAACTTAAGGAAGAGTTGAAAAAGATCACCAAAAAGGAGATCCAGATTAATATTTCTGAAATCAAGCGTCCTGAACTCGATGGCGTCATTGTTGCCAATACTGTAGCAAGTCAGATTGAAGGCCGTATATCCTACCGCCGGGCTATCAAAACTTCTATTGCATCAGCAATGCGTATCGGTGCGGAAGGAATCAAAATCATGATCTCGGGTCGTCTGGGCGGAGCTGAAATGGCTCGTCGCGAACAGTATAAAGAAGGACGTATTCCTTTACATACTTTTCGTGCCGACATTGATTATGCTACAGCCGAAGCGCATACCACCTATGGCCGGATCGGAATTAAAGTATGGATATGTAAAGGTGAGATTTATGGTCGCCCCGACCTGATGCCGAGTGCTGCAAGTACAAAGCTGAAACCTTCACAGCAGCGTGGTCCCAAGAGTGGTGGAGACCGTGACCGTGATCACGATCGTGACCGTGGTCCCCGTAACGGTGGAGGGAGACCCCGGAATCAAAGTAACCGTAAATAGTTGAAATCATAATATTTCTACACAATGTTACAGCCAAAAAAGACAAAATACAGAAAACAGCAAAAGGGGAAAATGAAGGGCAATGCCGGTCGTGGACACCAGCTTGCTTTTGGCTCGTTCGGTATTAAAACACTCGAAGAAGCCTGGATTACCGGCCGGCAAATTGAAGCTGCCCGTCAGGCCATCACCCGTCATATGAAACGTGAAGGTCAGTTATGGATTCGTATTTTTCCCGATAAGCCGGTTACTAAAAAGCCGGCTGAAGTGCGTATGGGAAAAGGAAAAGGTGCTCCTGAGTACTTTGTTGCCAGAGTAACCCCGGGACGTATCTTGTTTGAAATCGAAGGTGTCAATTTGGAAATAGCCAAGGAATCACTGCGCCTGGGTGCACAGAAACTTCCTGTAGCCACCAAGACAATAGTTCGTAAAGACTACGAAGAAGAAGCAATATAGTTTCGTAAGGGCAATTATAAGATTGTCACAACAAAAGAAAAAATGGAACAGAAAGTCATCAGAGAATTAACAACGGGTGAAGTCCTGGAAAGACTGGATGAGGAAAAGCGTCAACTGACTAAGTTGAAACTAAATCATGCCGTTTCACCTTTGGAAAACCCTAATAAAATCAAGGCATACAGGAAAACTATTGCCCGTCTTGAAACTGAATTGCGTCACCGCGTTCTCAACGGTGAAAAAATTACCAAGGCAATAAAGAAATAATTATGGAAACGAGAAAATTAAGAAAAGAGAAAACTGGCATCGTTGTCAGCAATAAAATGGAGAAATCTGTGGTTGTTGAGGTCGAACGTAAGGTGAAACATCCAAAATACGGAAAGTTTGTAAAAAAAACTTCCCGTTTTATGGCTCATGATGATAAAAATGAATGCAGCGAAGGCGATAAAGTGAAGATTGCCGAAACCAGGCCACTCAGCAAGAATAAGTGTTGGAGACTTGTCGAAATCATTGAAAAGGTTAAATAGCCATGATACAGCAAGAGTCAAGATTAACAGTAGCAGATAACAGTGGCGCCAAGGAAGTCCTGTGTATCAAAGTACTCGGCGGGACCCGCAAACGGTATGCTTCCGTCGGTGATCGCATCATTGTAACGGTAAAACACGCTTTGCCTTCCGGAAATATTAAGAAGGGTACAGTTTCCAAGGCCGTGGTCGTAAGAACTAAAAAAGAAATCCGCAGGGGTGATGGTTCTTATATCCGTTTTGATGATAATGCAGTTGTACTGCTTAACAATGCCGGCGAAATGATCGGCACCCGTATTTTCGGTCCAGTAGCTAGGGAATTAAGGGAAAAGCAATTTATGAAAATCGTTTCTTTAGCACCTGAAGTGCTCTAAGCATAAAATCATATCATGCAAAATAAGTTACATATACGCAAAGGCGACACGGTGATGATCATTACCGGTGATTCGAGAGGCCAGCAGGGTAAAGTGCTCAAGGTTGATACCGATAAGCAGATGGCCATTGTGGAAGGTGTGAATTTGGTTTCAAAACACACCAAACCCAATGCAAAAAGCCCTCAGGGAGGAATCGTTAAAAAAGAAGCTCCCGTGCATATTTCTAACCTGAAAGTGGTGGATTCCTCTGGGAAACCCACCCGTACTGGTAGAAAACTCGACAGCAAAACAGAAAAATTGGTTCGTTTTTCTAAAAAATCAGGGGAGGTTATAAAATAATGGCTTATACACCAAGATTAAAAGATAAATACCTGAAGGAAGTTGTTCCTGCGCTCATGCAGCAGTTCAGCTATAAAAGCCCGATGCAGGTACCGAGAATTAGCAAGATCTGCTTAAACCAAGGATTAGGGATTGCCAATACCGATAAAAAGTTTATCGATAATGGTATCTCCGAAATGACTATGATTACTGGTCAGAAAGCAGTTGCCACCAAATCCAAAAAGGATATTTCCAACTTCAAACTGAGAAAAGGAAATCCCATTGGTGTCAGAGTTACCTTAAGGGGTGAACATATGTATGAATTTCTGGACCGCCTTATTTCAGTCGCTCTTCCCCGTGTACGTGATTTTCGTGGTGTCAATGACAAAGGTTTCGACGGAAGGGGTAACTATACTCTGGGCGTTCAGGAACAGATTATTTTCCCTGAGATTGATATCGATAAAGTAGCCAGGATCAATGGGGTGGATATCACTTTTGTGACTTCAGCCCGGACTGACAGGGAAGCCTATGCCTTGTTAAAAGAATTCGGAATTCCATTTAAAAATAAATAAAGTTATGGCAAAAGAATCCATCAAAGCCAGAGAGCACAAACGGGAAAAGCTGGTAGAAAAATTTGCCGAGAAGCGCAAAGCCCTGAAAGAAGCAGGAGATTATATTGCCTTGCAGAAATTACCCAAAAACGCATCTCCGGTTCGCCTTCATAACCGTTGCAAACTCACTGGCAGGCCCAAAGGATACATGCGTATTTTTGGTATCTCCCGTATCAATTTCAGGGAAATGGCCAATAAGGGACTGATCCCCGGAGTTAAAAAAGCAAGCTGGTAAGAAGTGTATACGAAATAAAAAACAAACAAACAAAAGAAAAAATAATGGTTACGGATCCCATTGCAGATTATTTGACAAGAATCAGGAATGCCGTTTTGGCCAACCACCGGGTTGTGGAAATTCCAAAGTCGAAGATCAAGGAAGAAATCACTAGGATCCTCTTTGAAAAAGGGTATATCCTGAATTACAAAGTGGAAAATGAACCTCGCCCAGGTATTATAAAGATTGCTTTAAAATATCATCCGGTGACGAAAGTTTCAGCCCTCAATTCGCTGGTAAGAATTTCAAAGCCAGGGTTAAGAAAATATGTAGACGCCGACAATCTGCCTCGCGTACTCAATGGTCTGGGTGTTGCAATCCTTTCTACTTCCCATGGACTTATGACCGATAAGGAAGCAAAAATAAAGAAAGTCGGCGGTGAGGTTTTATGTTATATCAGTTAATTAGGAGAGCACAAACATGTCAAGAATAGGAAAATTACCAATTCAATTACCCGATGGCGTGCAGGTTACGGTCTCCGATACCAACCTGGTCACTGTGAAAGGGAAACTTGGAGAACTGACACAACAGGTTGATCCGAGAATCACTGTTAAAGTGGAAGGTTCAACCCTGCTGGTTCAACGCGATACCGATGAACGCGATGAACGGTCAAAACATGGACTTTATCGTTCTTTACTCTGGAATATGGTAAAAGGTGTTTCTGAAGGTTTTACGATTGTTCAGGAGTTGGTCGGTGTCGGTTATAAAGCTTCGGCTACCGGACAGCTACTTGAATTATCCCTGGGATATTCACATAACCTTATGTTGGAAATTCCGGTGGAAATTACTGTTCAGACAACTGCTGAAAAGGGAAAAAACAATACCATTATATTGAAATCTGCCGATAAGCAATTAGTCGGACAGGTTGCTGCCAAGATTCGTTCTTTCCGTAAACCGGAACCATATAAAGGCAAGGGGATTCGTTTTGCCGGTGAAGAGATTAAGAAGAAAGCCGGAAAATCAGCTGCCGGACAATAATAAGAGATTAAGGCGACACCCCGTCGATACCTTTGTAATGGCGGGTTTGTGACCCGCCCCAACAGATAAAAACAAAAAAAATGGCAATCAAGAATAAAAAGGAATTTCGGAGGTTCAGGATCAAGCACAGGGTACGTAAAATCGTAGAAGGGACTCCTGACAGGCCTCGTATGACAGTATTCAGAAGCAGTAAGGCGATTTATGTTCAATTGATCGACGATCTGGCCGGAAAAACACTCATTTCTGCCTCTTCTGCAGAAAAAGGGTTGAAAGATGCCCAGGGAACAAAGACTGATGTTGCCAAGCTGGTTGGTAAACTGATCGCTGAAAAAGCACAGCAAGCTAACATAACGAATGTTGTTTTCGATCGGAATGGTTATTTATATCACGGCAGGGTCAAATCTCTGGCTGAAGCAGCCCGGGAAGGTGGCCTCAAATTTTAATTAAAATATGACAAACGCTAACGTAAAAAGAGTAAAATCAAGCGAGATCGAATTTAAAGATCGCCTCGTCAGTATCCAGAGGGTGACGAAAGTGACCAAAGGAGGACGTACGTTTAGCTTTTCTGCTATCGTGGTAGTGGGAAATGAAAACGGCGTAGTGGGTTATGGACTGGGTAAGGCAAAAGAAGTAACAGCAGCAATCGCCAAAGGGATCGATGATGCCAAAAAGAACCTGATTAAGGTTCCCGTACTCAAAGGTACTATCCCACACGAGCAATTAGGAAAATATAGCGGCGCATTGGTTTATCTTAAACCTGCAGCTCCCGGTACCGGTGTAATTGCCGGCGGAGCTATGCGTGCCGTACTCGAAAGTGTAGGAGTTAAAGATGTGCTGGCAAAGTCAAAAGGAAGCTCTAATCCTCATAGTGTGGTGAAAGCGACCATCAATGCATTGATTCAGATGCGCGACCCATACACCATTGCACAACTTCGTGGAGTTGACCTGCACAATGTATTTAATGGTTAAAAATTTTATCAATAAAAGGCTGCTATAAGCAATGAAAAAAATAAAAATCACACAGGTTCGAAGTGGCATCGGAAGGCCGTTGCGCCAAAAACGCACCCTCGAAGCATTGGGTCTCAGAAGGATCCGTCATACGGTGGAACATGAAGCCACACCCCAAATTTTGGGCATGGTTGCTAAAGTAACTCACCTTGTTACAGTAGAAGAAGTCTAAACAGATAAAAAATATTGAAATGGATTTAAGTAATCTTAAACCGGCAAAAGGTTCAACAAAAAAAGAAAAGCGCATTGGCAGAGGCCAGGGTTCCGGACATGGAGGAACTTCTACCCGTGGTCATAAAGGCGCAAAATCCCGCTCCGGGTATTCCAAGAAACTTGGTTTTGAAGGGGGGCAGATGTCATTAACGCGAAGGGTCCCCAAGTTTGGTTTTAAAAATATAAACCGGAAAGAATTCAAAGGCATCAATCTGGATGTTCTTCAGCAAGTAGCTGATAAGAAAAACATCACAGTGATTGACTTGGAGGTTTTACTGCAGAATGGTTATATTTCAAAAAGTGACCGGGTGAAAATTCTTGCCCGCGGAGAGCTGAAAGCAAAGTTGGACATCACCGCCCATGCTTTTTCAGCCAACGCTAAGAAAGCGATTGAAGATCTTGGTGGAATTGCTAACATACTTTAAACTTGTTTGAATGAAAAAGCTGATTCAAACCATAAGGAACATTTGGAAAATTGAAGATCTGCGTAAACGTATCCTTTATACGATCGGAATCATTCTGATCTACCGTCTGGGTGCCTATGTGGTTCTTCCTGGTGTTGACCCGAGCATGTTGGCAAGTTTGCAAAACCAGACGAAAAGTGGTTTACTTGGGTTACTCAATATGTTTTCCGGAGGTGCCTTCTCTAATGCATCTATTTTTGCTCTTGGTATCATGCCTTATATTTCTGCCTCAATTGTGATGCAGCTATTGGGTATGGCTATTCCTTATTTCCAGAAATTACAAAAGGAAGGGGAAAGCGGCCGAAAGAAAATCAATCAGATGACCAGGTACCTGACTGTCATTATTTTGATTTTCCAGTCCCCGGCTTATATTGTCAACCTTGCATCTCAGTTACCAGCTGAAGCGATCTATCCCTTCAGTCCGAATACTACGATTCATACTGTTTTCTCCTTCTTTGGCATTTCATCTATCATCCTTTTAACAGCCGGATCGATGTTTATCATGTGGCTGGGTGAAAGAATTACTGATAAAGGAATAGGAAACGGTATTTCCCTCATTATCATGATTGGTATTATTGCCCGTCTGCCTTTTGCCCTCTTTGGAGAACTTGTTTCCAGAATGGAACAAAAAGGAGGTGGCCTCGTATTCTTTGTAGTTGAACTTGCTTTCCTGGTTTTGGTTATTCTTGTCACTATTTTACTGGTTCAGGGAACAAGGAAAATTCCCGTCCAGTATGCAAAGCGAATTGTCGGAAACAAACAATATGGTGGAGTCCGTCAGTATATTCCATTGAAGGTCAATGCTGCAGGTGTAATGCCGATCATCTTTGCCCAGGCCATTATGTTTCTGCCACTTACTCTTGCAGGCTTCGCCAGCAACGAAACCCTTACTGGTATTGCACGGACTTTTACTGATTTTAACAGTTGGGGGTACAATGTTACCTTTTTCATTCTGATCATCTTCTTTACCTATTTTTATACCGCTATCACAGTCAATCCAACTCAAATGGCGGAGGATATGAAGAAGAACGGTGGCTTTATTCCTGGTGTCAAGCCCGGGAAGAAGACCGCTGAGTTTATTGACAATGTAATGTCAAGGATTACTTTACCCGGTTCAATTTTCCTTGGTTTTGTGGCCATTATGCCTGCCCTTGTAAGATTGGTAGGAATTACAAACCAGTTCGCACAGTTCTATGGAGGTACATCACTGCTTATTCTTGTTGGTGTTGTGTTGGATACTTTGCAGCAGGTTGAAAGTCATTTGCTGATGCGGCATTATGATGGTCTGACCAAATCAGGCCGTATAAAGGGCCGTTCTTCTTATTCCGTTACCGGCTAAAAAAAATGCTGAGCAAGCAGATATCATTAAAATCGGCGGATGAGATCGAAATATTGAGAGAGAATGCGATCATTGTAAGTAAAACCCTTGCTGAGGTCGCAAAGTATATAGAACCTGGTGTTAAAACGATAACACTTGACCAAATAGCAGAAGACTTTATCAGGTCTGAAGGAGCGGTACCCGGCTTTAAAGGGTACAGGGGGTTTCCGGCCACCTTGTGTATCTCGGTCAATGAGGAAGTGGTACATGGAATTCCGGGGGAAAGAGTTCTTAAAAATGGTGATATAGTTTCGATTGACTGCGGATGCAGGAAAGGAGGATATTATGGGGATTCAGCTTATAGTTTTGCTATAGGTGAAGTAAAACCAGAAATCATCAACCTGCTGAAACGTACTAAAGAGTCCCTGCTTTTAGCTGTAAATCAAGCTTTGGCTGGGCGGAGGGTAGGCGATATCAGTGAAACGGTTCAACAGCATGTGGAATCGTTTGGATATTCAGTTGTGAGAGAACTTGTTGGACACGGTATTGGCATGCAGTTGCACGAAAAACCTGATATTCCAAACTACGGGCGTCGAGGTTCCGGAGTTAAATTGAGGGAGGGAATGACGATCTGTATCGAACCCATGATCAACATGGGGGCGAAAAATGTGGTTCAATCAAATGATGGCTGGACGATACGGACAGCCGACAGAATGCCTTCAGCACATTTTGAGCTGACAGTGGCAGTGGGGAAGGAAAAAGCAGATGTGCTTTCTACGTTTAGATTTGTGGAGGAAGTATTAGAAGCTAAAAAAAATAAAGAATAACCATGTCAAAACAAGCATCCATCCAACAAGATGGCACAGTCATCGAATCACTGGGAAATGCGATGTTCCGCGTCGAACTGGAAAACGGTCACGTGATCACCGCTCACATATCTGGTAAAATGCGTATGCATTATATCAAGATACTTCCCGGAGATAAAGTAAGGATAGAAATGTCACCTTATGATTTGACAAAAGGTAGAATTACGTTCAGATATCAATAGTTTAATATAACGTAAAATGAAAGTAAGAGCATCTATTAAAAAAAGGTCGGCCGACTGTAAAATCGTCCGCAGAAAGGGTAAACTTTTTGTTATTAACAAAAAGAATCCTAAGTTTAAACAGAGACAAGGTTAAGATTAAACAAACATAAAATTCGATCAATATGGCCAGAATTGCAGGTATTGACTTACCTAAAAATAAGCAGGGCGAAATTGGGCTAACCTATATTTACGGTATTGGCAGAAGTAATGCTCAGAAAATCCTGAAGTTGGCAGGTGTAGACCTGAACAAAAAAGTCCAGGATTGGACTGATGATGAGCAGAACAAGATCAGAACCGTCATCAATGATAATTTTAAAATTGAGGGGGCTCTTCGTTCAGAAGTTCAGATGAACATCAAACGTTTGATGGATATCGGCTGTTATCGCGGCATTCGTCATCGCTTGGGATTACCGGTTCGCGGACAAAGTACAAAGAATAATGCCCGGACACGTAAGGGTAGGAAAAAAACAGTTGCCAACAAGAAAAAGGCAACGAAAGGTTAATGGTTAACGAAGACAGTAAGCGTAACATATGGCAAAGACTGAAAAAAGTTCAAAGAAAAGGGTAGTGAAGGTTGATGCAATAGGGAAAGCCTATATCAATGCTTCATTCAACAATCTCATCGTCACCCTGACCAACAATATTGGACAGGTGATCAGCTGGTCCTCTGCAGGTAAAATGGGCTTCAAGGGTTCAAAGAAAAATACCCCTTATGCAGCTCAGATGGCCTCTCAGGATGCATCCAAGGTAGCTTATGATCTTGGTCTGAGAAAGGTAAAAGTGTTTGTAAAAGGTCCAGGTGCCGGTCGTGAGTCCGCTATCCGCACTCTGCATTCTGCAGGGATAGAAGTGATGGAAATCATGGATATCACGCCATTACCTCATAACGGATGTCGCCCTCCGAAAAGAAGAAGAGTTTAACATTTAATTATATCCATTACCATGGCAAGATACATTGGCCCAAAGTCAAAGATTGCAAGAAAATTCAGGGACCCTATTTATGGACCTGATAAAAATTTTGAGAAAAAGAATTATCCTCCCGGAATGCATGGGCAAACCAAAAGACGTGCAAAAGCATCGGAATATGGTACCCAGTTGATGGAAAAACAGAAGGCTAAATACACTTATGGCATTCTGGAGAAGCAGTTTAAAAACACTTTTTTAAAAGCTGCAAGAAAAGGTGGAATTACAGGTGTTGTGCTTTTACAACTTATCGAATCACGTCTTGATAATGTTGTATACCGTTTGGGAATTGCTCCTACGAGAAGTGGTGCCCGTCAGCTTATCGGGCACAGACACATCACTGTGAATGGGAAAGTTGTGAATGTTCCCTCATGTGAGCTTAGACCAGGAGATATCGTTGCCGTAAGGGAACGTTCCAAATCGCTGGAAGTTATAACTGAATGTACTGCATCTCATGGCAATCCTTATTCATGGTTGGAATGGGATCGCAACATGTTAACGGGGAAATTTATGAGCTACCCGGAACGTGATCAGATTCCTGAAAATATTAAGGAACAACTGATCGTCGAATTGTATTCGAAGTAATAATCATTAAAAAAGATTCGTCGAATCTTCACAACTTTTAACCCAAAAAAGAAAGATATGGCAATATTACCGTTCCAGAAACCTGACAAGGTAATCATGGTGGAAGCCGATGATTGCCGCGGTGTTTTTGAATTTCGTCCGCTTGAGCCTGGTTTTGGTGTGACCATTGGAAACGCACTCAGAAGAATATTGCTTTCCTCATTGGAAGGCTTTGCCATTACTTCTGTGAAAATGGAAGGAGTGGATCAGGAATTTTCAACAATCAAAGGCGTCATCGAAGACGTGACTGAGATTATCCTGAATCTGAAACAGATCCGCTTTAAACGTCTGATCGATACCGAAAACTCGGAAAAAGTTACGGTTATCATCGCCCAACAAAAAGAATTTAGAGCCGGTGATATCAATAAATTCCTTTCTGTATTTCAGGTGCTTAATCCCGAAGTGATAGTCTGCCATATGGAGCCAACGGTCAAGCTGACAGTAGAATTATCTATAGATAAAGGACGTGGTTATGTTCCTGCTGAGGAAAATAAAACCCTTACTTCATCCCTGGGAAGAATTGCTATTGACTCTGTGCACACCCCCATTAAAAATGTGACTTTTACCATTGAGAATTTCAGGGTCGAGCAAAAGACCGACTACGAGAAACTTTTAATGGAGGTGGAAACCGATGGGTCAATTCATCCTAAAAATGCATTGAAGGAAGCAGCTAAAATTCTTATTCACCACTTCATGCTGTTTTCGGATGAAAAAATCACCCTTGATTCTGCTGAAAAAACGGTTACTGAAGAATTTGATGAAACTTCCCTGCATATCCGCCAGCTGCTCAAAACAAAATTGGTCGATCTCGATCTTTCAGTCAGGGCACTGAACTGCCTGAAAGCAGCTGATGTGGAAACATTGGGAGATCTGGTTGCTTTCAATAAAAATGATTTACTGAAGTTCAGGAATTTCGGAAAGAAGTCTCTGACAGAGCTGGAAGAACTTGTCAAGGCAAAAGGTCTTGAATTTGGAATGAATACTACAAAATATAAATTAGATAAGGATTAATTGAAATGAGACACCAGAAGAGAATTAACCACCTGGGAAGAAAGAGTGCACATAGGAAAGCAATGCTTTCAAATATGGCCGCCTCTCTGATCATTCATAAAAAGATCAATACTACCCTTGCTAAGGCAAAAGCCTTACGTACATACGTTGAACCCCTTTTAACCAAATCAAAAGAGGATTCAACCCACTCAAGGCGGCTTGTTTTTAGCTACCTTCAAAATAAGGAAGCCGTTTCAGAATTATTCCGTGAAATCTCTAAAAAGATTGCTGAACGTCCGGGCGGTTATACCCGGATTTTAAAGACTGGATTCAGGGAAGGTGACAATGCCGAAATGTGTTTTATTGAATTGGTGGATTATAATGAAGCAATGCTGAATCCTAAAGATGATAGCAAAGCAAAATCAACCCGTAGAAAAAGAACCACTAAGAAAAAAGAAGGAGCAGAAGTTCAACAAAAAAAAGCACCTAAAAAAACTGCAGTTGCTGTTCACAAGGAATCTATTCCTGAACCAAAACCGGAGTCGGAAGAACCAAAGATCGAAAGCTAGATTATGAGTGCCATAATTTCTGTCAGGGCAAGACAAATCCTGGATTCAAGGGGAAATCCTACCATTGAGGTGGATGTGATTACCGATACCGGTGTTATAGGACGTGCTGCCGTTCCTTCTGGAGCATCAACCGGAATTCATGAAGCCGTTGAACTTCGTGATGGAGATAAAAAGTTCTACATGGGCAAAGGCGTTCTGAAGGCTATTCAGAATGTCAACAAGGTTATTGCTGAAGAAATTACTGGTATGTATGTTGCCGATCAAATTGAGATTGACAACAAATTGATCGAACTTGACGGAACCCCGAATAAGTCAAAACTGGGAGCCAACGCTATTCTGGGCGTTTCCCTTGCTGTAGCGCATGCCGCTGCCCAGGTAACCGGACAGGAGCTCTATCGCTATATTGGTGGCGTTTCTGCACAGACGTTACCAATCCCCATGATGAATATACTGAACGGGGGATCACATGCTGATAATTCTATCGACTTTCAGGAATTTATGATCATGCCGGTCGGCGCTGCTTCTTTTAGCGAGGCCATCCGCATGGGTTCTGAAGTATTTCATCATTTAAAGGCTGTCCTTAAAAAAGGAAAATACTCTACCAATGTAGGAGATGAAGGGGGATTCGCACCCAATCTGAAATCGAATGAGGAAGCCCTGAAAGTTATTATGAAGGCCATAGAGGTTGCCGGATATAAACCTGGTAAAGATATTTATATTGCCCTTGATCCTGCTTCATCAGAGTATTTCCTGCCGGAAGAGAATGTATATCATCTGAAGAAATCCAGTGGAGAAAAATTAACTCCATCTGAAATGGTATCATTCTGGAAGGATTGGGTCAGCAGATATCCGATCATTTCCATTGAGGATGGAATGGCTGAAGATGATTGGGATGGATGGAAAAAGATGACCAGAGAACTGGGCCATAAAATCCAGCTTATCGGGGATGATCTCTTTGTGACCAATGTCGATCGCCTGGCAAAAGGTATCAAGATGGGTGTTGCGAACTCTATTCTGATCAAGGTAAACCAGATCGGCACCTTGACGGAAACCATCAATGCTGTCAATATGGCTTACCGTAACAGTTATACCACTGTGATCAGTCATCGCTCGGGGGAAACGGAAGATGTTACTATTGCTGATTTGGCAGTGGCTCTCAATACCGGACTGATAAAAACCGGATCTGCCTGCCGTACCGACCGGATTGCAAAATACAATCAGTTGCTTCGCATCGAAGAGCAATTGGGCGATACTGCAAAATATCTTGGAACCGATTTCAAATATGTCCGATAACTAGGATTACAGAAATTTTTCTTGACTTATACTTCGCCCTTTTCTGTTTTGAAAAGGGCTTTTTTTGTTGAAAAAGTGTTCATATATTAGCATTCTGTTTTTACGTAGAATTGACAGGGATTTCTAATTTTGATAAAATGTATAAGAGGGCTATTTTATTTGTTTTTCTGTTGGCAGGTTCAGTTCACCTTTTTGCACAAACTGCCGTTTCAGAAAAGCAATTGAAAAGCAATCAGTTTGCCGGTACCTGGCAATTGGGTGCGAACATCGGGCCTGATTTTTTTTATGGCGACCTGAGTACATATAAGATCACTCCGTCGAAAAACATCAATTTAGCCGGAAGTATTTATTTTGGCCGGCAGTTTACCAATGTAATCGGATTGAGGATTCAACTTCTATACGGAGGCATCAGGGGTGAGAAAAATTATCAATTGGGTAACGATAATGTAACCCAGTCATTTTCGGGGAGCGTCCTGGAGTTTAATACCAATGCAACCATCAATTTTTCGAATTTCATAAGTCCCTATAAAACGTCGAGGCGTTTTTTTGTATATGGCACCATTGGTATCGGCATTGCCAACTGGAGAACATTAAGGGTTAGTCCCGAAATCGATGGTGTAACTCCCATTGAAAACCCCCTTCAGTGGAAAACAGCGGCCATAATGCCCTTGGGACTTGGCGCTTTTTATAAGATTGGGAATAAGGTAAATATCGGCCTTGAATGGACGTTCCGTATGGTTTTTTCGGATATGGTTGATCAGACAGTAGGAGGATTTAAATTTGATATTTACGATTATCTGGCAGTAGGTATCACGATCAATCTGGGAGGCCACGGGAAACATTTACCTAAAGTGCTGGATTATGCATATCCTGTATCCCAGGTTCCAGTAATCTATCCTGTTCAGCAGGATACACTCTACCCGAAAATTGCCCCTCCCGCAGGTGGAATCACCCAGGGAGATTATCTTTATTCGGTTCAGGTATGTGCATTTAATCGTCATCAATACAGTACGAAATGGGTACGCAAGCGATATAGGATTTCTCAACCAGTGAGAATGGAGAAAGAGGGAAACATGGAAAGATTTCTGGTGGGAAATTATAAAGAACTGGAGTATGCCCGGGAATTATGCCAGACATTGATCAAACAAGGTATTCATGATGCTTTTGTAGTCGCGTATAAAAATGGGATTCGCGATCACAGTGTAGCCCCCTGATTGAATTTCACTCCACTTTTATTTACAAACTTGCCCGATAAATTTTATGTATTCAGGATCGCTGAGCCCCAGACTTATTGCTTTCCTGAAATCGGAACAGGCAATGGACGTATTTCCCTGAAAATAGTTGGCAAGACCCCTGTTGTAATAGATGGTTTTTAAGGTATTGTAATCCGTTTGAACGGCATAATTGATAGCTACATCAAAATCGGCAATGGCACCTGTATAGGCTTGCATTTTCAACCGGCAATTACCCCTGTAATTATAAACAGAAGTGATATTGGTCTGAGGTTTTAATTCCAGAGCCCGGTTGAAATTTTTCAAGGCTTCACTGTAATTTCCATTTTCGTATTTCCATATTCCTTCCCAATATACTTTGTAATAGTCATTCTGGACTTCAGGCGCTGGGCTTGACATACCAGGTGTACTGGAGGGTAAAGTAGAAAGTGTGAGTGCATTTGGTGAAAATTTATAGCCTTTGCAATTTTCCTGGATCATTTTATCCATGGCGACATCCTTGAATCCAAGTTGAATAGCCGTTTGCCAATCCTGACAGGCACCGGCGTTATCTTTTGAGTTAAAGCGAGCTACTCCTCTGTTGTATATTGTGGTAAGCCAGGCTGAATAATAGCTCTGGTCATTGGGTTTAAGCGAAACTGCTCTGTCAAAATCCTGAAGTGCAGGTAATAAATCACCCATTTTTTGTCGGGCATTGGCACGGTAAGCATAGGTCAGAAAAAAATCAGAGTAAGGGGGTGACTTGGAGGCCTCTGTAAGGTCGATAATGGCTTCACGATGGTTGTCCATAGCATAATTGGTAACTCCTCTTTTATAAAATTCCTCAGCTGTTTTCGGGGTCCCCGTATATTGAGGAACAGCAATTGATCCGGCATTATAACGGATTAAACTCCGGAAAACATCGAAACTCGTCTCAAAATAGGAACTCCGGAATAGTTTATCCCGATCTTTCGGGTCAAGGTAAGGTAAATATAGTTTTTTCTTGTTCATGACCTGAATCAGCCGGAAACGGGCCAGGTTTTCCCCGTTTAGTTGCACGGGCATAAATGCAATCAGTAAATTATGTGATGCTATCGTTTTATCGTTGAATGTTTTCTGTATCTGATATGCAACCGTAGAATTCAAGGTCTTTAAATCATAATCGATGATAGTCCCATCACAAACCACGTCGAGGTTTGTAATATACGGTTGATTATATTCAAATTTATCGGGAACTATCTGTGCCAGCTTACTGGCTTTAAACACGAAATAACTGAGTCCTTCCTGCTTATGCCATCCGTCCATCAGGATAGGAAACTCATACCATCCTGTTTTAAAGCGGATAATGAAAATAGCGAAGAGTTCATTATTAATCATGACATCTCTGATCTCCAGTATCTGAAAATTCTCTTTACCGAGTTTGTAGTATGCCTTGGAAGATCTATTATATTCGGCTTGTTTATAAGGAATACGGTTCTCAGCCGAAAGCCATTCGCCATTATCCTGAAGCATCCATCCTGTGGCAAGCTCTATAAATGCCCTGGTTTCACTGATCAGTGGCAAATTTGACATGGAACGTTCGATGGTATTAACCTGAGGCTTAGCTGAAGGCTGACTCAAGGGTTGACCTGTCATAGTTTGCAACAGAAAAAAGCTTATACATAAGATAAGAATCCTCTTCATCAGTATCATGGTTAAACAATAATGTTTGTAATTAGGTAAAGCAACAGATTTGTCACATGCTTTACATTTTCATTAAATACCTGTAATATACTCTCCCAGGTCACCGGCTCTTCATCCTGTTTCCAGCAATCATAGTCGGTGGAAAGAGCGATGGCAGCATACGGAATACCAGATTCATTGGCAAGCATTGCTTCAGGGGCTGTACTCATGTTGATAACATCAGCGCCCAATAGCCTGAACATATTTGATTCTGCCTTCGTGGAAAAACGGGGGCCTTCAATAGTCACTACTGTGCCTCTGGAATGGTAACGAAGTTCAAGGGCTGTTGCTGATTGTATGATCCAATTCCGTAAAACAGGAGAAAAGGGATCAGCCATGGGTGTGTGTACCGGGGCATCTGGTTCAAAGTGATCGTAGAAGGTGTTTTTACGAAACCGGGTGAAATCTATAAACTGATCCAGTATAACCAAATCGCCTCTTCCAACTTCCTCTTTTAAACTTCCACAGGCTGTAGTAGCGATAATAAAATCACAACCCAGCTGTTTGAAGGCATCAATGTTGGCCTGATTATTAACATGGGTAGGCGTAATAGCATGATGTCGCCCGTGGCGAGACAGAATGAAAATCTCACAGTTCCCGGTCTTGCCGGTTAAAAAGGATGAACTCGGATTCCCGTAGGGAGTGTCCACCTCTATCTCCCGTGCATGTTCAAACAAATTAAGCTTTTCCAAACCTGATCCACCAATCAAGCCTATTCTGACCATCATACAAAATTTTAGCGAATATAATAGAAATCGGCTAGTCTTTCAAGGCTAATCAGATTTATTAATAACAAAACTTCCTGAGTTATTAACAGTTTTTTTTATATCATATAGTATTTCCGAAATGTGTATTTTTGTCTTTTATATCTGAAATTCATGGAAATACATTATATCGGTGAACACCTGCTTCCCGGAATTCTTGGTAATTTTTTTATTTTTTTTAGCTTCATTTCTGCTATTTTGGCAACCTTGTTTTATTTACTGTCATTTTATATTAAAAAAAAAGGGAGAAAGTTATGGCTACCTGCCAGCCGTGGTTTTTATATTTCACATGTCATTTCTCTCTTAATTGTAGCTATCATTCTATATTACCTGATCTTTCACCATTATTTTGAATATGCTTATGTTTGGCAGTATTCCTCACGATTATTGCCTGTGTCATATATTATTTCCTGTTTTTGGGCAGGGCAGGAGGGGAGTTTTCTCGTCTGGGCTCTTGGTCAGGCTTTTTTAGGCTTGATACTGATTTTCATTGCCAGAGAATGGGAAAAACCTGTAATGGCCATTGTTTCCTTTTCTCAGCTCTTTGTCACATCCATGCTTCTAGGCATCACTATTTTAGGCGTTAAAATTGGAGGAAACCCTTTTACTTTACTCAGAGATACGCTTGCAACAATCAATGGTACCATATTTTCCCAGCCAAATTACCTGAGCATGATTTCTGATGGTAATGGACTGAATCCCCTGCTTGAAAATATCTGGATGACCATTCATCCTCCTATACTTTTTATTGGCTATGCACTGGCATTGGTTCCTTTTTCCTATGCCATGGCATCGTTAATGAAAAAGGACTACTCCGGCTGGATAAAACCAGCAACAACCTGGACCTTGTTGTCGCTTGCATTATTAGGAGCAGGAATCCTTCTTGGAGGAGCCTGGGCTTATGTTTCACTGACTTTCGGTGGATTTTGGTCCTGGGATCCAGTTGAAAATTCTTCTTTGGTGCCGTGGATGACCCTGGTGGCCTCACTTCATTTTTTATTGATTTCCAGAAAACAGAATTTTGCCTTGTTTTCATCATATGTATTCCTCGGACTGTCCTATGTTTTAGTACTGTATGCAAGTTTTTTAACCCGAAGCGGTGTATTGGCTAATTCTTCCGCCCATTCCTTCGGCGATAATGGGATGACGTTACAACTACTGGTATACCTGCTTTCATTCCTGTTGTTGACGATTTTTTTAATTTCTTTCAATTTCAGGAAGCTGTATGAAAAAAAGAACGATATTCTGCTTTCCCGTGAATTCTGGATGTTTATTGGAGCCATCATTATTGTTCTGGCTGCATTTCAAATTGCGTTTACAACATCTATCCCTGTTTATAATAGTATTTTCGGTACCGATATTGCGCCTCCTTCAGACCGTACCGGCTTTTTTAATCGCTGGCAGATGCCCTATTCTCTTTTAATAGCAGGTTTTATTGCATTCACACAATTTTTGAATTATCATGCCAATGAGCCAGGCAGGTTCTTCCGGAAACTGATCATGCCCCTTATTCTGGCATTTCTGCTTTGTATCCCGTTTGCTGTTTTCGGAGTACTGACTCAAACCAATTTCCTGTTATTTTTATTTTTCATCCTGTTTTCACTGCTTTCTTCTTTTACTAATCTGCTTTTTCAAACAGCCAAACCTCGGAATATCGGCGCGATGGTTACCCATATTGGCTTCCTGCTTTTTTTGCTTGGAGTTCTGGTAACTTTTTCAAATTCCACTACTATTTCCTCCAATACCTCTCGTTTTGATCTGGGTGATGAAAAAGCAAATGCGGAGAATCTGATGTTGGTTAGAAATGATACCTTGTATATGGGTGGGTTTTATGTGACCTATGTAGATAAAAAGCAGAAGGGAAATATGACAGAGTATCAGGTGGACTTCCTGAAAATGAAAAACGGTAAGTTTATCCGGGAATTCATTCTGTTTCCTTCAGTAAATCGTAACGATAGAATGGGAAATGTATATAATCCGGCAACAAAGCATTATTTTAATCGCGACTATTATACCTACATTTCCCATGTAGGAGAAGATCCGGAATACATTATAATAAAAGTAATCATGAATCCGAATATCAATGTTTTATGGACAGGATCTATCCTGATGACCATCGGTTTTATGATCGCTCTCTGGAAAAGGTTGCGTCAAAAAGGATCTAGTAGTATCTGACGTCACGGATATTTCCCAGCCGGTCGTAGAAGGTCCATTTACCGCTCCTGTGTCCATAGTTAAACTGGCCTTGCAGTTCCAGACCACCTTCGCGGTAGTGTTTTACAACGGAGCCGGTATAAGGTATCCCATCCAGATACTTAACAGGTCCGCCACGGAGTCTTTCCCACTCCAGAGGTAAGGTTTTTTTTGGCAATTCTTTTTTCTCAACCTCCTGTTTTTGTTCCGTTTTCACTGCATTGGCCGGGGCAGGTGGTGGAACCGAATCCTTTTTCACTTCTTGCTCCGGAGTGCCATCATTACCCAAACGTTTGCCCATTTTGTAAATTTCTATTACATCTGGCTGGCCATTTTCCTTCCAGTAATTCCAGGTCCCTTCTTTCAGCCCGTCACTGAAGCTCCCTTCCATTTTTCTCTGTCCGGTCGGATAATAGTAAGTCCAGTTACCTTCTTTCAGTCCGTTTTTAACTTCGCCTTCAAATTCGACCTTGCCTGCAACATAGGAAACAACTTGTCCGCTGAAAGGTTTGTCGTCATTTACAAGATAATAAAGTCCGTTTCGATCCTGCAATTGATCAAAGTTGACTTTTTTAGCTGCACACCCTGCCAGGGTAAACAGCAGTGCAAATAGAAAAACTTGTTTCATGGTTTACATTATTTGTCTTTCGCTTTGTTTTCCAACATCGGCACAAAGCGGAATAAGCCGTGTTCTTCTTTTTTACAGTCGGTGTTCGAATTTTTTTTAAAACTTGTCATGATTTGTATTTCTTCACCCAGGGGGATGATAAGAATTCCTCCCGGTTTAAGCTGTTCAATCAGGGGATCAGGAAGAAATGGCGCTGCGGCAGTGACAATAATTTTATCAAAGGGAGCAAAGGCAGGCAGGCCCTTATATCCATCTCCATAAAAGGTTTTTATGGAAAGATAGCCCAGGGATTGCAGATATTTACTGGTTCTATCAAATAAAGTTCTCTGACGTTCAATGGTAAATACCTTAGCTCCCATTTCCATGAGTATACAGGCCTGGTAACCTGAACCGGTACCGATTTCCAAGACTTTCTCTCCTTTACGTAACTGTAATAATTCACTTTGGAATGCAACGGTGTAGGGTTGTGAAATCGTTTGACCAGCGCCGATGGGAAATGGTTTATCTTCATAGGCATATTCGAGAAAAGAAGAATCGAAAAAGAAGTGCCGTGGCACTTTCTCCATGGCGGATAAAACATTCCGATCGTGAATACCCTTTTGCTTAATATGATCAATCAGCAGTTTTCTTAAACCCTGGTGGCGGTATGAATCAACAGGACGAGCTTCGGTCATGTATGTTTATCGTTAAATATTTCACGAAAATACTAAATTCAATCAGCGTAAAAAATTACCTTTGCAAAAAAAATGTTTTATGCTTAAAATTGGTGTATTAGGGGCGGGGCATCTGGGAAAAATTCACATTAACTGTATCAAGGAAATTCCCGGATTTGATTTGGTTGGTTTCTTTGATCCGGATGAACATGTTGCTGGGAAAGTGGAAGCTGAATATAAAGTGAAAAAATATCCATCCATTGAAGAACTTATCGATGCAGTGGATGTTGTAGATATTGTTACCCCTACCATTTCTCATTTTGAATGTGCATCAAAATCCTTAAAAAAATGCCGGCATGTATTTATTGAAAAACCGATTGTTACAAGCCTTGATGAAGCCCGGGAACTGATTAAAATTGCAGCAGAAGCCAATGTGAAAGTGCAAGTAGGCCATGTGGAAAGGTTCAATCCCGCTTTCCTTGCGGCAGAATCACATCTTGACCGCCCTATGTTCATTGAGAGCCACCGTCTTGCCCAGTTTAATCCAAGAGGTACAGACGTTCCGGTTATCCTTGATTTGATGATCCATGATATTGATATCATCCTGAGTGTAGTGAAAAGCAATATACGGAAAATTAATGCGAGTGGTGTGTCGGTGGTAAGCGATACCCCGGATATTGCCAATGCCCGCATTGAATTTGATAATGGATGCGTGGCCAACCTTACTGCTAGCCGGATATCAATGAAAAACATGAGAAAATCACGCTTTTTTCAACGGGATGCCTATATTTCCGTGGATTTTTTAAAAAAGGAAGTAGAAGTAGTAAGGATAAAAGATCTGGATCCAGGACAGGCACCTTTAGGGATGATTCTTGAGCTTGGACATGGAAAAGTGACCAAACAAATTTTATTTGATAAACCTGAAATCAAACCCCTGAATGCAATTAAAAAGGAGCTTGAAAGTTTTCAGTCTGCCATCGTCAACAATACCATTCCTTCTGTCACCATTAACGACGGTTACAGTGCACTGGAAGTGGCACATAGGATCATTGAAAAGGTGGAACAGGCTGGTACAAATCTAATCTGAATTCATGTTATTTTTTTGTTAATTACTTTTCTCGATTTCATGAACAATATACGCCGGAAACGACCGTTACAAATTACGGGATTAAGCTACCCTCATCTATGACTTATTGGAAACCTTTACCACTCTTGTCTTTTCTGCTTATCCTCTTACTTTCTCTAACGACATGCGAGAAATTTTCCGGTGACCAGACAATTCCTGCTTATCTATCAATTGATTCTATCTATTTAACTACCGATTACTATCTTCAGGGCACCGCTTCACAAAATATTACTGATGCCTGGGTATATGTTGACGATGATTTGATCGGTGCATTTGAACTGCCGGCAAGATTTCCCGTTCTTAAAAATGGAATGCATACGGTGAAAATTCTTCCAGGAATAAAAAAGAACGGAATTGCTTCGACAAGGATTAACTATATATTTTATGCTGAGATTTCTAAGCAGATCCGGTTAACCGAAGATAGTACAACCCATCTGGGGGTGATGAAAACAACATATACTACTGCTGCCGGTTTTACCTGGATGGAAGATTTTGATAATATCTCTATCTCCCTGGATACAACTTCAAGAAGTACAGCCTATATACAGAAAACTCCAATCGGGTCCCCTCTCACTTTTGAAGGATCACATTCCGGAATGGTTGTCATGGATACTACCATGGATTTCTTCGAATGCCAGACCCACAATGATTTTATTATTCCCTATGCACCGGTCTTTCTGGAGATGAATTTTAATACTTCAAATGTGCTGACCGTTGGTCTTATTTTATATTCCACCACGAATATTTATACGGTACCTATCATCAATCTGAATAAAACCAATAATACCTGGAAAAAAATTTATGTTGACCTTACAACCAGCATGAATGCCTATCCCAACGTATTCAGTTATCGCTTATACATGGGTACATTCAAAGATGAAGATGCCCTGCAAACTACCATCTTGTTTGATAACCTTAAACTCGTGACCACAAAATGAATAAACGTTTACAGGTTATAAAGTATATTGCTTTCGATTATTTTGCTGCCCTCATTGCCTGGACAACATTCTTTATTTATAGAAAATTTGCTGTTGACCATACCGCTCTATCACATATTCAGGATATTTTTTTTGATACAAACCTATATCTCGGAATCATCATAATCCCTTTTTACTGGCTTCTGCTATATACCTTAATTGGAACGTACAGGAAGATATTCCGGAAAGCCAGGCTGAAGGAATTTGCTCAGACCATTTTGATTACATTTATCGGAGTGACCATTATCTTCTTTACTATTATTCTTGATGATGTGATCAAAACACAGAGGACTTATGCCGAATTCTTTTTTATCCTGTTTTTTCTCCATTTATTTTTTACTGCCGGATTCAGGTTCATTCTTACTTCTCAGGCCGCCTTTAAAATCCACCATAAAATAATCGGCTTTTGTACGATTATTGTCGGAAGCAATGGCAATGCCGTCTCTATCTATGAGGAAATTGAAAACCAGGAAAAATCTTCAGGAAACAATTTCGTTGGGTTTGTCAATGTAGAAGGCTACAACAGCTATAAACTTGCTGAATTTATCCCTCATCTCGGTGGACTTAATGACCTGAACAGGCTGGTGAAGGAATTAAATATTGAGGAAGTAATTATTGCTATTGAACATTCTGAAAATCATACTATTGAGAACATAATCACCCAGTTGGAAGATACGGATGTGGTGATAAAAATAATTCCTGCCATGCAAGATATTCTCATGGGATCTGTAAAAACTACTTCCATCTTTCATGCCCCTCTGATTCAGATTTATCCCGACCTGATGCCCGACTGGCAAATGTCGCTGAAACGTATCATCGATATTGTTGTATCAATACTTTGTCTGATTTTATTATCACCTTTCATGCTGATCACTGGTATCATCATTAAACTAACCTCTTCCGGGCCTGTTTTCTATTCCCAGGAAAGAATGGGATTAAAAGGGAAACCATTCATTATGCATAAATTCCGCACCATGTACAGGGATGCCGAGTCTAATGGTCCCCAGTTATCCTCAAAAGACGATCCGAGGATTACCCGTTTTGGAAAGTTTCTCCGCCAGTTCAGGATCGATGAAATTCCTCAGTTTTACACCGTATTGAAAGGAGATATGAGCATTGTAGGCCCGCGTCCTGAACGACCTTATTATATAGAATTGATTACCCAGCGTGCTCCTCATTACCGCCTTCTGCATAAAGTCAAACCGGGTATTACTTCATGGGGTCAGGTTAAATATGGCTATGCGGAAAATCTTGAACAAATGGTGGAACGATTAAAATTCGATATCCTTTACATCGAAAACATGTCACTGGCAATGGATTTCAAAATTTTAATCTATACCTTCCTGATCATTATCCAGGGAAGAGGAAAATAGTATGGCCTCCAGATTTATCATTACTTCCGTTGCTTTCGCCTGAATGAAGATGTCTGTGATGGGTGCCGTATAACTTGAAGGTTCCAGGTTGATCTCAATAATGCTGGATCCATTGCTTTTTGCCATATACGGGAATTGGTTGGCAGGCATTACCTCACCTGTTGTTCCAATGATCAGAAAAACATCCGAAATGGAGGCTGCTTCATAAGCTGCAGACAATGGGCCCTGGGGAATGGCTTCACCGAAAAAGATGAAATCAGGTTTCAGCAACCCACCGCATTCCCTGCAGGTCGGAGGCGGATGATCAAGGCTGATCTCATCGGCCCGGTATTTCCGATGGCAGGTCAAACAAATCAGGTTCTTTAAATTCCCATGAAATTCGTACACCTGCTTTGATCCCGCTTCCTGGTGGAGATTGTCGATGTTCTGGGTAATCGTCCGTCCCAGCATCCCGGAGGCTTCAAGCCGTGAGAGTACCTGATGGGCTTTATTTGGCTTGGCTTTTCCAAAAAAATCGTAAAATATTTCCTTGATGACCTTCCAGGATTCTGATGGATTCTCTTTAAAATAACTGATCTCAAGAACTTTCGGGTCGTATTTGCTCCATAAACCAGCATCCCCACGGAATGGAGGAATACCACTTTCAACCGAGATGCCAGCACCTGTGTATGCCGTTGTAAATCTCGCGTCTTTAATCAGTTTGGCCGCCTGTTTTAATTCCTCTTCCACCGGCATTTATTTTAGCCATTTGTCAAGCCAGTTGTAAAATGTACGTTGCCATAGAATCCCATTCTGAGGTTTCAGAACCCAATGGTTTTCATCGGGGAAATAAAGAAATTCAGCCGGGACCCCCCGCAGCAAAGCACCATTAAATGCCTGCATTCCCTGAGTGGCTGTTATCCTGTAATCCAGTTCTCCATGGATGACAAGGATGGGTGTATCCCAGTTCTGAATAAACCTGTGCGGACTATTCGCAAAAGAACGTTGGGCTGTTTTATTGTTTTTATCCCAGAACGGACCTCCAAGATCCCAGTTCACGAACCACATCTCGTCAGTTTCAAGGTATTGTGATTCCAGATTGAACATCCCGTCATGTGCAATAAATGCCTTGAAACGTTTATTGTGATTCCCTGCCAGCCAGTATACTGAAAATCCCCCATAACTTGCACCAACACAACCAAGTTTATCCTTGTCAACATAGGGTTCTTTACAAAGTGCATCAATCGCACTTAAATAGTCCTTCATGTTCTGTCCGCCATAATCACCGCTGATCTGTTCATTCCAGGCTTGCCCGAACCCCGGAAGACCACGACGGTTAGGAGCTACAATAATATATCCGTTAGCTGCCATCATCTGGAAATTCCAACGATATGACCAGAATTGACTTACTGTACTTTGAGGTCCTCCTTCACAATAAAGTAAAGTGGGATATTTTTTTGCCGGATCAAAATGAGGGGGATAAATTATCCAGGTGTGCATGTCTTTATTGTCCGTAGTCTTGATCCACTTTGCTTCCACTTTTCCGAAGCTAAGTTTGTCGAGGAGATCCTTATTGGTTGTAGTCAATGGTGTGTCTTTACCGGTGACAGGATCAATGGAATAAATTTCATCGGGCATCGACATGGATACTCTTGAAGCAATCAGTTTATCGCCTGCCTGCACAACAGTCTTATAATTATGCACTCCTTCCGTGATCTTATTAATTTTATTATCGGCCAGATTTACTTTATAAATTTCATCAGTGGCATGATAATCACTGATGAAAATGATGGATTGACCATCGTCTGACCAAACAAAAAAATCGGTATTTTGATCAAAGTTCTTGGTCAGGTCAGTTTTTATACCCGTGGCCAGGTCAATGATGAAAAGCCTGTTTTTATCTGCTTCATAACCATCCCTGTCCATGCTTTGCCAGGCAATCATTTTTCCGTCAGGAGAGTAGGTTGGGGCAACATCGTATCCCATCATTCCCTCTGTAATATTGCTTGTTTTCCCACTTCCCAACTCGTAAAGATAGAGGTCAGAATTTGTAGACAGGGTATATGCGACACCAACTTTTTTCCGGCAGGTGTATGCGATTGTTTTACCATCAGGACTCCAGTTAATTTGCTCCATCCCGCCAAAGGGCTTCAAAGGACTTTCATAAGGTTCTCCCTGAAGAATATCTTTTCCGGATGTAATCAAGGCGGGAGAAATTTCAGCATAAAACACATGGCTATATGACTCAACCCAGGTATCCCAATGCCTGTACATATGATCAGTATAGATTTTACCACTGGCTTTTGGGAGGTCATTGTACAAATCCTTGAGTTGCTTATCGGCGAAAACTTCTGCTACAAAAAGAATTTTCTTCCCATCCGGTGAATATTTATAACCATTGATTCCGTTCTCAATCTCAGTGATCTGCTTCCGGTTGTTCCCATCGGAATCCATCTCCCACAGCTGCATGGAACCCGTTTCGGCCGAAATAAATGAAATTCGTTTTCCATCCGGGGTCCACATACCCTGATACTCACTGAATTTCGTGCTTGCAATTTGTTTCATTCCTTGTCCGTCGGCACCAATGGTATATAGTTCCCGGTTGCCCTTATTCTGTGCAATATCATAATAAGTGATTCCGTAAAGGATTGATTTTTTATCCGGGGAAAGCTCAGGCTCACTTAACCGTCCGAAACTCCATAGTACTTCTGGTGTCATCAGATCACTTTTAACATCCATACTGGGTTTCCCGATTATGGGAGCATCTGAGGGTTTTTCCTTTATTTCCTTTGATAAACAGGAAATTAATCCAATGACTATTAAAGTCAGTATAAAAAAAGAAATCTTCTTCATAAAAATAAAGTTAATATTTACCAATTACTAATCAAGATTTATGATATACAAAACCCATATATTATTTTCGGTATAAAGATAATAAGTCCAGCAACAGCTGAAACAAAGGCCGCAATCAGGACCGCTGCTGCTGCAATATCCTTGATCTTTCCTGCCAGTTCATGATATTCTGGTGAAACAAAATCTACGATGCTTTCTATGGCTGTATTTATGGCTTCAATGGAAAGCACAAAGCCGATGCACAGAATTAAAATTGTCCACTCCAGGGGAGAAACTCTCCAGATAAAACCACAAGTGACAACAATAACAGCAGCAGCAAGATGGATCCGGAAATTATGTTGGTCATGGATTATCTTATTCAATCCATGAAAAGCATAAGAAAAACTGCTAAAACGAGCTGTCAGTGAGAATTTTTTTTTTGCATCGGACTTCATTGCAGATATCAGGTATTCAAGTATTTGCTAAGCATTGCCTTCAGTTCTTGAGCATCAATAGGTTTTGAAATATAATTATCGCATCCTGCAGCCAGGCTTTTTTCTTTCTCTCCTTTGAGTGCATAGGCAGTCTGAGCGATTACGGGAATATCTTTCCTTTCTTTTTTTATCAGCTGTGTCGCTTCATAGCCATCCATCAAAGGCATGCGGATATCCATCAGGACAAGGTCATACTTTGTTTTTTTACATTCTTCGACAGCATCGATTCCGTTTTTGGCCCAAAACATTTTAATACCGGTCCTTTTTAAAACACGATCAAGGAGAAAATAGTTGGACTCTTCATCTTCCACGACAAGGATTTTTTTATTACTCCAGTTTTGCAACCCTTGCTGATCTGTTTCTTTATTAATAACTGGTGAAATTTGCAAGGAAGTTATCTGGAGGGGGAGGGTGATAAAGAAGTGTGTTCCTTTTCCCCGGTCAGATTCAATCCTGATATCACCACCCAGCAATTTCACGAGGTTTTTTGAAATGGTGAGTCCGAGTCCGGTACCCCCGTATTTCCTGGTATTTGTATCGTCAACCTGGCGGAATCGTTCGAAAATAACTTCATGCATCTCTTTCGGGATCCCGATTCCACTGTCACGAACAAAGAATTCAATGAAAGAATCGTTCCCTATATTTTTTAAAGTATATCCGAATTCAACAAAGCCCTGTTCGGTAAATTTCAAGGCGTTTTCAATCAGGTTGGTAAGAATCTGCCGAAGGCGGTTGCCATCGCTGAGTATGGTAAAATCTTTATCTGTTGTCCCTGGGAGGCAATTTAAAATGATGTTGCTTTTTGCCTGCTTTCGCTTGATCTCATTAAATGTCACCGTCAGGTTCGTGAGCAGAACGTTGACCTGGCATTCTTTGATTTCAACTTTGATCTGACCGGATTCTATTTTTGCGACATCAATGATATCATCGATTATTCTCATCAGGTCATTGCCTCTGTCTTTGATGATTCTCACGAACTCTGCTTTCTCCTCTTCTGAAACACCAGGATCGGATAGCAAAGTGGAAAAACCAAGAATGGCATTCATCGGGGTCCTGATTTCATGTGACATATTGGATAAAAAGGCAGACTTGAGTTTGTCTGATTCCTCGGCTTTGTTTTTGGCAGTAATGAGATTTTTTTCGATCAGTTTTCGATCAGTGATGTCGCGGTAGATTCCATAACTTCCGACCAATTGACCGTTAATCCGAATGGGGGTGACCAGCACTGAAACATCGATCAGATGTCCATCTTTATGCATTCTTTTGGTCTCGATTTCGGTTATTTCACCCTGACCTACTTTTTCAGTTATCGCCCGGGCTTCATCAGCAACTTCAGAATTTGCAATGAAATCATCAATATGATGACTGCATATCTCTGCATTGGAATATCCAAATAATTGGGAAAATTCGGAATTTACCTTGGAAACAATCCCCTCCCGGTCGATCATGACAATGGCTTCAGGGCTTCCTTCAAACAGCTGGTCAAGATAGCCTTTTTCCTTCAGCAAGGATTCTTCTGAAGTTTTACGTGAAATCACTCCAGCGATCTGGTCAGCAACAAACTTTAAAAGTTCCAGATCTTTTTCGGTGAATTGATCAGGATCAGTATAGCTTTGGACTACAATTACACCGATCACATCTTTAGCGATTATCAATGGCACGCCAAGCCATACTTTTGAAGGAGTCCCAACAATTTCAATTTCTCCCTGAAGGGCCAGTTTTCTGATCTGATCTTCAGAGGCAAGAATAGGAGCACCTTTTCTGATCACGTAACCGGTCATGGTTTTCCCGGCCGGGAAAGCAGTGAATTTATCCTTATTATCAACATGATAAGGAAGGGTAATGGTATCCGACAGAGGATTGTACATGGCCACGAAAAAATTACTGGTATCAATGATGGTACCAAGTTCCTTATGGATACCAGTGAAAAATTCATCCAGGTTCTTTGAAGTAAATGCCGATTTGGATACTTCAAAAACTAACCTGCGGACCATTTCCAGTTTTTTCTCTTCTGTGATATCTGTAATATAACCTTCAATGAAAAGCAGTTTCTCATGGGTGTCATAAATCCCTTTGGCCTGCTCCCATACCCATTTTATTTTTCCATCCCTTGAAATTATCCTGTATTCAATAGTATAGGGTTTATTTTGACTTAAATGTTTTTGAACTTCATCCCAAACATGAAGACGGTCTTCTTCAGCAATCAGATCGGCATAAGCAATAACTTTATTTAAAAGTAGATCCTCGGGCTTATAACCAGTAATCTCAAGACATGCTTCACTGATGAATTCCATGGTCCACCTGGTATCATTTTTACACCGGTACACCAGACCGGGAAGATTGCCCATCAGGGTTTGCAAAACCCGGCGGCTTTCAAACAGTTCCTTTTCTGCATCCTTACGGTGAGTGATATCGAAAAAAGATTCCAGAATAAAATTCTCTTCATTTAAACAGATCGGTATCGCTGCTTTCAGGATAGGGATTTTATGCTTGTCTTTATGCATCATCAGGCATTCCGATTTATCCTCTCCCTGATTTCTGTCTTTGATCGGGCTGTTATCTTCATCCTTTTGGCAAATATAATCCCTGCAAGGATGCATGATTATCTCCTCCGGCGTTTCAAATCCCAGCATTCTTAATGCTGCTTTATTGACCATTCGGATCCTTTTTTGCTCATCCATTAACATCAGGCCAAATGGCATGGCATTAAAAAGGATATGTATATTGTCATTTTCCTTCAGGAGATCTTCGATATGTTTTAAGGAATCAGCAGGGGTAGGCATAATTGGAGTTTTATATGTATCTTCTGACTTTTAACTGGTATTGTGTCCATTGGTCCTGAAATCTTACTTGAAGAAATTTTTCTTCACTCAGAATAATCCTGTGGTGAAGATATATCCCATATAGAGTGAAAGAAATATTGATCAGATCAGGAAAATACAGACATGATCCGAAACTGATCAGAAAGGCGCCGGTATAAATTGGATTACGACTGATGCGGTAGATGTTTTTTGTTTTGAGAATTGTTGGCTCCAGAGGTAAACCGATTTTCAGCGATTCTTTCAATGTGTATAACCCAAGCAGTAAAATAAATGATCCAATCCAAAGCAAAACTACTGCAATCCAGCTTAAAGCAGAAGGAACAATAATGTAGCCTGATTTTTGAGAAATGGCTTTGAACAGGAACAGTGCCCAGGGAATAAATAAGGTGATCTTTCCGGTTATGAAATAAAACTTCTCAATTGAAGGAATGCCCATAAAGCGAATTCCTTTTCTCCGGTATATCAATACTATCAAAAAGAATAATATCCCGAGCAGGCTAAAACCAGCAAGTACGAAATACCGGTGCATGATTGGTATTTTTTTGCTAAGGTAACGAATAATTGTAAAATATAAGATGCCTATCTTTGTACCTCAGAAAAATCAAATGGGAACATTTTTACAGGTGGAAGGGTTAAGCCGGAGTTATGGTGAAAAATTACTATTCGAAAAAATTTCTTTTACCATCAACCAGGGAGAAAAACTTGCACTAATCGCTAGAAATGGTACTGGGAAAACAAGTTTACTGAATATTATTGCGGGCTTTGAGCCTGCTGATGATGGAAAAGTGTTGCTTCATTCAGGGGTTTCAATGGAGTACCTGATGCAGGAACCATCCCTGGATTCAGCTAAAACAGTTTTTGAGGAAGTTTATTCCCATGCCAACTATATTCAGCAGACTATATTGAACTATGAACATATAATTAAAACTCAGGATCAGCAGGCCATCGATCAGTCCATGGCATTAATGGATTCCATTGATGGCTGGGAATATGATACCAGGGTCAAACAAATTCTTTCCCAGCTAAAACTGCCTGACCTTGACCAAGCGATCAGTAAATTGTCTGGGGGGCAAAGAAAAAGGGTTGCTCTGGCCAAAGTACTGATCACTGAACCTGACTTCTTAATTCTTGATGAACCTACCAACCATCTCGATGTGGAAATGATCGAATGGATGGAAGAATATCTTTCTAAGCGGAATATTACATTATTTATGGTCACCCATGACCGATATTTTCTCGATCGTGTTTGTAATGAAATACTAGAACTGGAGAATGCAGCCATCTACAGGTATAAGGGGAACTATAGCTACTTTATTGAAAAGCAGGCTGAACGATTCGAAAACCTGAACAAAGAAACCGAAAGGGCTCAGAACCTCTTGCGGACAGAGCAGGAATGGATGCGGCGGATGCCAAAAGCAAGAACCACGAAGGCCAAGGCCCGCATCGACAACTTCTATGAATTAAAGGAAAAGGCAGAGAATAAGATCAATGAAGAACGGCTTAACCTGAATATAGAAGGTGCCAGGATGGGGAAGAAAATTCTTGAGATCAACGATGTTTCATTCAACTGGGGCGACCTGCAGATTCTTAAGGGATTTACCTATACATTTAAGCGATTCGAGAAAATTGGCATTGTTGGGAAAAATGGTTCTGGTAAATCCACATTCCTTGATATAATTACAGGCAGGATTCGTCCTAAAAAAGGGCATATTCAGACTGGTGAAACCATTCAATATGGTTATTATGAACAGCATGGCTTGATCTTCAATGAGGAAACAAAAGTGATTGATGTTGCTAGGGAGATTGCTGAAATCGTCAGACTCGGCAATGGAGACACCATTTCAGCTTCAGCATTTCTTAATTATTTCATGTTCCCATATCCTACCCATCACCAGCCTGTTTACAAGCTGAGCGGGGGTGAGAAAAGGAGGTTGTACCTTGTGACGGTATTAATGAAAAGTCCGAATTTTCTGATCCTGGATGAACCCACCAACGACCTGGATATCCTTACCCTTAATGTGTTGGAGGAATATCTCGCATCTTTCAATGGCTGTGTTATTGTTGTGACTCACGACCGGTATTTCCTCGATAAAATTGTGGACCATTTATTTGTCTTTAATGGTGAGGCAGTGATCAAAGATTTTCCGGGTAACTACACCCAGTACAAGGAATGGAGCGAAATAATGCGCAAACGTGCTCAAATGCAGCGAAAGGCTGAACTCCCGAAAAAGGAAAAGAAAACCCCGGTCTCATCTGACTCCAATAAATTAACCTTTAAGGAAAAACTCGAGTTGGAAATGCTGGAGAAAGAAATCTCAAAGTTGGAAGCTGAAAGGACTGCCATCGAATCCTCCATGAATGAGGGAACCCTTTCTTCTGTCGACTTAATCTCATATTCCGAACGGTTTGCGATTATCCTTCAGGAAATAGAAGGAATGACTGGCCGCTGGATGGAGCTGAGTGAAAAAGAGGGATAAGAAAGATGAAAAGTGGTTGAAAACATAGGAGGAAAAAAAATTATACTTTTGTAAAAATACGCTGAATGATTCTCAACTCGGTTTGCAGGATAGTACATCAACGGATGATCGCTGCAATCCTCGTTTTCCTTATTCTTTTTATCCCCGGCACTGTATTGGCGATTGATCTTAATGAGAGAACAGAATTCATCATTTCAAAAACGATCTCCATTGTTGCTGTCAACACTTTCGGTTCCGATCCTTTGGGTAACCTTGAATCGGTGACTATACCGTTAAAACGTGTCGGTAAATTGTTCCTGATCGAAGCCAGAATTGATAACGAGACCGGAAATTTTGTTTTTGATACCGGATCATCAAAACTTGTTCTCAATAAAACATATTTCAGGAAATACCTTTGCTCCGAATCCGAAAGTTCCGGTGGTGTTACCGGATCTACTGCAGCAATCAGTCATATTCAGATAAAGCGATTGCAGATTGCCGGTCTGGGTTACGATAACCTTACTGCAGATGTCACCAACCTGGGTCATATTGAAAACCGGAGGGGAGTGAAGATTCTCGGGCTATTTGGTTTTGCGTTGTTGAAAAACCTTGAAATTGTTATCGACGTGAATAGAAATGAATTACGTCTATACCGGATTGACAAGTATGGAAACCGGATCAATAATTCCCGTCAGGGAAAATTCGATATAACTCAGAAAATAGAAAAACATCAGAATATAATTTTCGTTCAGGCGAAAATTGGTGGCAAGATGCTCGATTTTTGCCTGGATACCGGTGCCGAATCAAACGTTTTAAATTGTTTTGCTTCCAGAAAAGTGCTGAGCACCATATCTATTCAGCGAAGATCTGACCTTGTCGGGGTAGGGGCAGCACGTTCAGAAGTTTTATACGGGGTTATGAACGATTTTACCTTCGGAGATCGTACCTTTACAAATATGCAAACAATAATCACCAATCTTGAAAGTATGTCGGAAAGTTATGGAATCACCATCGATGGCATGCTGGGTTATGACTTTTTTTGTCAGGGTGAGATTTGTATCAACATGGTAAAAAATGAGTTGGGAGTCTGGTTAGCAAAAAAGGAGAAGCCATGAAAGAATTTTATAAAATAGCTTTGATCCTGTTAATATTTTTAGGCACAATCACCAGCCATGCTCAAGTGAAACCTAAGGATGCCTGCCATATGGATGAGGGGAGACTTGTCTTCACATTGGATACCAAATGGACGATCGGACAGAAACAAGAACTTGCCAGGCTTTTTGACCTTGACAGTTCATTAATGGCTGGTGTTTGGGCGGGTAAAAAGGAATTGAAGGTTGGAGGTGTTGTATGGAGCGTTAAAAAACTATCAGACAGGCTGATAGAATTATCAAAACCACTTGGAGGACCAACAGTATCAGGAGGTTCTGATAATGTAATCATGATTGATGACCAGATGGCCGGAATTGTCATGGAATCTACTAGAGAATCGGTACCATATGGGATCAATAAATTTACCCGATACGATGTGTTCAGTTATTTAGGAGGGAAAGCGAGATTTTTTATTCCCGGGCATCAGGATGCCAGTCATATCATTCTGTCAGGAACTTTCAACAATTGGAGCACCTTGCAAATGCCTATGACGCGTAATGATTCTGGATGGACCATCCAGATGAAACTGAAGCCTGGCAAATACGAATATAAATATATCATCGATGGAAGATGGACACCCGATCCTTATAACCGACAGCGGGAAAATGACTTAAATGGAGGTGAAAACTCTGTTGTTTTCTGCTTTAATCACTGGTTTAAGCTGGGTGATCATTTGGAAGCCCGCAAAGTGATTGTCGCCGGCAGCTTTAATAACTGGAACGAGCATGAGTTGAAAATGGTTCGAAGCAGGAACGGATGGATGCTCCAGATGTATTTAAGGGAAGGAACACATGCGTATAAATTCCTGATCGATGGAAATTGGATGATGGATCCTGCCTGTAAAATTGCAAGGCCCGATGGAGCCGGACATATGAATTCATTTTTAGGAATTGGGGATAGCGCCTTATTTGTTCTGAAAGGATATCCCGATGCAAAGAAGGTTGTTTTGTCCGGTAATTTCAATGCCTGGAATGCCGGAGAACTTTATATGATCAAAACGAAAGGAGGTTGGTGTCTCCCTTATGCCCTGGCACCTGGCGTTTATGAGTATAAATTCATTGTTGACGGAGAATGGATTACTGACCCGGATAATCCTTTAAAAGTGGGAGCAGGGGAGGGTGCAAATTCCGTCTTTGTCTTTCAGCCCAATTATACTTTTACGTTGATTCCTTATTCTGATGCAAAAAAAGTAAGCGTAGCGGGAAGTTTTAATGGCTGGAACAAAAATGCTTACCAGATGATTCGCAAGGACTTCAAATGGGTTTTCCCGATCAGGCTTAAACCCGGGAAATACACTTATAAGTTTGTTGTTGATGGCAAATGGATCCTGGATCCGGGCAATGATTTATGGGAAGAGAATGAATATGGTACCGGTAATTCCGTTCTTTGGATTGAACCCTGAGCAGATATTCATAAAAATGATTATTTTTGCCATAGCAATTGCGGTAGTAGCTCAGATGGTAGAGCATCAGCTTCCCAAGCTGAGGGTCGTGGGTTCGATCCCCATTTACCGCTCAAAGGATTAAAAGGCCTCAGTTCATTGGGGCCTTTTTTCTTTTCTTGAAAATAAAGTGCATCCAGGTAATATAAAATCCTTATGGAAAAGCTGTTAAAGGCAGGTGAGGAAGAAGTACAAATTACTCTCATCCTTTCCAACAGCACTAAACATTCAGAAGCTTTTTATAGATTGCATAATTTTCTTCATCATAACAGACGAAAATTACTTTCGAAGGAACATTATTCTTTTCAAGGTAGTTCTTTACTTCTCCGACAGCGATTTCGGCAGCAAGTTCCTTGGGGAAATGATAAATTCCAGTGGAAATATTTGGAAAAGCAATGGTGTGGCATTCATGAACGGTAGCCTGGGTTAGGCTGTTGCGGTAGCAATTGGCCAGCAGGATTTCTTCCTGACGATCGCCTACACCCCAGACCGGACCAACAGTATGAATTACGAATTTGGCAGCTAACTTGTAACCCTTGGTAATTTTCGCTTCGCCAGTAGCACAGCCTCCCAGCAATCTGCAGACTTCAAGCAAACCGGGACCGGCGGCACGATGGATGGCTCCGTCAACACCACCGCCACCAAGCAGCGAAGGATTGGCGGCATTCACAATGGCATCAACATTTAATCTGGTTATGTCGCCCTGAATTAATTCGATACGTGTTTCCATAATTTAAATAGTTTCAGAAATTCTTGATATATAATAGGATTGCTTGATATTATTTCCTTGCCAAAAATAAAATTATTGCCGCCTCTGAAATCACTGACTATTCCACCTGCATTCTGAACCAGGAGAGAACCTGCGGCAACATCCCATGGACTTAACCCATACTCATAAAAGCCATCGTACCGACCGCAGGCAACATACGCTAGGTCGGCTGCAGCAGAACCCAGACGTCGAATACCATGAGAGTGTTGCATCAGGTAACGGAAAACCTGAAGATAATCATCGAGACGACCATAGTCGTAATAAGGGAACCCTGTCGCAAATAAAGCATCCATAATTTTTTTTGGACCTGAGACATGAATGGATTTTCCGTTTAAATAGGAGGGAGCATTTTTCCAGGTATAGAAGCATTCTTTCAGATTAATTTCGTAAACAATTCCAAGTATTGTTTCATTTCCATTCATAAGTGCAATGCTGATGCAATACACCGGTACTCCATGAATGAAATTGGTAGTACCATCCAGCGGATCCACAACCCAGCAAAGTTCTGCCGACTGAAGACCGGGACTCTCTTCTGCAATAAAACCGGCTTCCGGAATCAACCGCGACAATTTCTCCAGTATCCTGGTTTCAGATGCCTTATCAACATAAGTCACAAAATTATTAAGTCCTTTAACTTCAATGTCTTTGGCTTTTATGCGGCTTGCTTCAGATTGAATAAATGCTCCGGTTTCCAGCGCCAGCGTAGATATTTCTTTGGTTAATTTTTCTAAGTCCAACATATATTCAAATCATCAATTAAGCAAATGATCTTTGATCGTTCCCCTTTATCATATCCCGAATCCTGCTGCCCGCATCCCATATCCTTTCTCAACCCATAAACACCCCATCTTCATCCATCTCATCAAGCCTGACAGTTGTAATCCTATTAATGAGCTCTGGGGTAAAAGGTGTTTTAACTTTCAGATAATTTTCCGAAAATCCATGCATAAATCCTTGTGAATTTGCTGACTCAAAAAGTACGTTGACGTCTCTTCCTGTATTTTTTATGTAAAAGAGTCTCTTTTTTTCTTCTGAAAGACTGTGCAGCATTTCACTTCTCTCTTTCTTAATCTTGTCAGGGATCATCCCTTCCATTTTTGAAGCAAGAGTATTCTCACGTTTTGAATAAGTGAATACATGCAGGTAGGAAATGTCAAGACCCCGGATAAATGCCAATGCATCCCTGAAATCGTCCTCTGTTTCTCCGGGGAAACCTGCAATAATATCTGCGGCGATACAGGAATACGGCATGATTGAACGGATTTTTTTTACCCTGCTTTGGTAGAGATCGCGCTTATACTTTCGGTGCATGGCTTTTAGCACCCGGTCAGATCCTGATTGTAATGGAATATGAAAATGAGGCATGAAATGATCAGAAGTGGATATAAGTTCAATTATCTCATCAGAAAGTAAATCTGGTTCAATGGAAGAAATTCGCAACCGTGGAATGCCTTCAATTCTATCCAACGAGCGGATCAATTCCAGCAATGATTCTCCTGAGTGTCTTCCGAAATCCCCGATATTTACTCCGGTAAGTACGATTTCCTTTATTCCATGGGAAGCGATTTCCTTCGCATTTTTCAGAATGTTTTCAATGCTGTCGCTGCGGCTTCGTCCACGCGCCAATGGAATGGTGCAATAGGTACAAAAGTAATCGCATCCATCCTGAATCTTTAAAAAGGAGCGGGTACGGTCACCGTAGGAATAGGAAGGGATAAAGGTATTCCGGCTTTCCGTTTCCCCGGGGTAAATTCCTCCGTGATAATCATGCACTGCTTCCAGCTTCTCCAGTTCATCCATCAGATTGAATTTTCCCGTATGCCCAAGGACAAGATCGACACCTTCCATTTCTGCTAATTCCTGTGGTTTTAGCTCAGAGAAGCAGCCAATAACAGCTATTTTTGCTTTTGGATTCAATTTGTGAGCCTGACGAATAGCTGCCCTGCATTTTTTTTCTGCCACAGCAGTCACCATGCATGTACTGATCACGTATATATCAGCCTGATCATGAAAATCTTTTAATACTAATCCCTTTTCCTGGAACTGCCTTGATAATGTGGAAGCTTCCGCAAAATTAACTTTACAACCGAAATGGTGAAATGCAATCGATTTGGGATTCATCAGACAAAGTTACAAAGGATTGAGGTAATGAAAGAAAAAATATACATACCATTCTGGAATTATACCCGGACCACAAGAATTTCGTTTTTCCAGTAAGGTTCAGCGTTTCAGATATTGCTGAAGAATGATACCGCTTACTATAAAGAACAAACCGGTAATGGTGGAAAGCAGAATGATTTCACCGACGATAAAATGAATGATGATCAATGAAATAAATGGGGAGAGATATATGAGGTTGGATACTTTTGCTGTTGTGGATGAAAGATTCAATGCGTTCATCCAAAGAACAAAAGTGATCCCCATTTCAAAAACCCCGATATAAATTCCTCCGGCAACCCCCTGCCAGGAAATAAAGAGATGATGGCCTGTACTTAATGCAGTAATCATCGTGTAAAGAAACCCAAAACAAAAATTCAGAAATAGCTTTATCACAGGTTCTCTTTTATCCTTAACATTCAGAATCCAGTATAGAGCCCAGAAAATTGCACTGCCAACGGCAAGTATTACCCCGGTTTGACTCGTGAAATGCATGCTGAATATTTTTCCCCGGGTTGAAATAAGGATAATCCCGAAAAAACTGATGAGAATTGCAACGATACTCCAGAAACTGATCTTCTGTTTGAGCATGGGGATGGAAAGCAGTACCAGGAATAAGGGCCATATGTAATTCAGGGTTCCTGCTTCCTGGGCCGGGAGTAAATCATATGCTTTCAGCAGTATCAGGTAATAAAGGAAAGGATTTAATAATCCAAGAAAGGCAGATTTCATTATTTCGTTAACAGAAACCTGGGTGATCAAACTCAACTTTCCCTTGACCAGTAAAAGTATCAGCAATACAAAGCATGCTACCAGTGAAGATATGAGCAGGAGGGAAAGGGGATCAAGATAACGCAAGCTGATTTTAAATGCAGATCCGATGGTCGACCAGCAGGCAATGGCTGAAAAGGCAAAAAAATATGCTTTGTGCTGAGTTTTCATCAGCCTGCGAAGATAGTCAATCAATGAAAAAAATTCATATTTTTGCCAGCCAATCTAATGTCCCATGAAAAAACTAGCTGTTGTTGCCCTTGGTGGAAATGCCTTGCTGAGAGGCGATCAGAAAGGAACCATTGAAGATCAGGAAGGAAATGCATATTCCACCTCTGAGAGTCTTGTCAAACTGATAAAGCGCGATTACAATATTGTAATTACTCATGGTAATGGACCTCAGGTTGGCAATATTATGCTGGCCAATGCAGCAGGACATAAAATGTATGGACTTCCAGAGATGCCTCTGGATATTTGTGTGGCTTACAGCCAGGGATTCATCGGATATATCATAGAGCAACAGTTGAAGAATGTGCTTGAGTTCAATGATATGGAACGGGACATCATCACGATCACTACCCAGGTCCTAGTGAATAAAGATGATCCTGCTTTCCAGCATCCGACTAAACCGGTTGGACCATATTACAGCAAAGAAGAAGCAGATAAAATGATTCAGGAAACCGGATCTTCATTTGCAGAGGATCCGAGAGGCCGTGGATGGAGGAAAGTTGTTGCTTCCCCTAAACCTTTGGTAATCATCAATAAAAAGACAATTGAAAAGATTGCACGCGAGGGCCATATTGTAATTTCAGTGGGAGGCGGAGGAATTCCCGTCTTTTATGTCGAACCCAATAAACTACAAGGAATCGATGCAGTTATTGATAAAGATCTTGCTTCTGCGTTGCTGGCATCTCAGATCAATGCTGATAAATTTTTTATTCTTACTGATGTGCCCAAGGTCTGTTTGAATTATAATACCCCCCAGGAAAAAGCCCTTGACCGCATGACCATCGCTGAAGCCAAAAGATATCTGAAAGAAGGTCAGTTTGCTGAAGGAAGCATGGGCCCTAAAGTAAAAGCTGCCATACATTTTGTTGAACACTCAGGTAAGGATACCATTATTACAAAGACGACCATGCTTGGTATCGATAATGGAGGAACAAGGATCACCCTGGTTTAAAAGCTTTTATTCGCAGAAGATCATTTTCCTGACCTCGAGTCCTTCTATTTTTAGCAGCTCGTTTTCCAGTTTCATAAATTCATTCTGATCACCCGTGAGCTCGAGGAGGATCAAACCACAGCCTGAACAACTGCTGTCATTTATTTCATGAAGTCCCAGCCGGGTTCTGATTGAACATCCGAACTTCGATAAAGCAGTTTGAACTTCACGTACTTCTTTTACCCTGTTGGTAATTCTGATTCCTAAAATCCAGGTATCTTTCATTTTTTATTATTTTATGGATATATTGCTTTTTTCGGCTTCCTGATTACGGAAATGAATGATAAATGAGGCCCCATTATCGTTTTTGATTTCGATTCTCCCTTCCAGCTGTTCAACGAGCAACCTGATAATAAACATTCCAAGGGAAGTCTGGTCTCGGAATGAATAGTTGTCAGGAAGACCAATTCCGTTATCAGATACTGTCAGGCAACATTGGTCGTTGTCGATTTTCTCCAGCAGAATATGAATTTCTCCTTCCGCATGATCAGGGAAAGCGTATTTGAAAGCATTAGTTAAAAGCTCATTGGTAATCAGCCCAATGGGTAAAGCTGTCTCAATGCTGACTTCTGTCGGTTCCAGCCTTGTCACTATGTTGATGTGACTTCCACTGAAGGTGCCCATGATGATGGTTGTAAGTGATTGAAGGTAGTCAGCCAGCGGAATCCTGTCAAGGTTTTCCGTTCTGTAAAGATGTTCATGGATCAGGGCCATGGATCGGATCCTCAATTCAATATCTTTCATGATCCGAATCAGGTCAGGATCTGAGTTATTCTGGATTTGCAGGTTAAGTAAACTGATTACAATAGCAAGGTTGTTTTTTACCCGGTGATGAATTTCACGAAGCATAATTTCCTTCTGTTCGGCATTCTTTAGCTTTAACTCTGCCACCTCTTTTTCCTTCGACTTATCACGCAAGATAGTCATCACCTGGATAACCTTATTATCTTTAAAAATCGGGACTTTCCTTGTTTCTCCATAAATTGTTTTATTCCCGAGATCAAGTTTCTGCTCTCCAATCAGAATCTCGCCCGTCCGGAAAACAAAGTTTAATTCTTCAAGGGTCGTTGAAGAAATATAAGGATAAACACGGTTGATTTTTTTTCCAATGCAATCAAGAGGGAACCCCTGGCGAAGGTGTTCATTGCGCAAAGAGGCGTTTAACATGACGAACCGCAGATCTTCATCGATCACATATATCCAGTCGGGAATAGAATTCAGGGTATTCTGATATAGGCTTTCTGACCGGAGAAGGGCCGCCTCCACTTCCTTTCTCTCCTTCATTTCAAAAAGCAGTTTTTTATAATTATCGGAAACAGCTTTCTGATGAAGGAAATTCTTCCAGTTCAGTTTTTCAATGATGTATGTCATGAAAAAACCCAGGGACGACATGGAAATTACGAAGAAAAGATCATTGATAAACAGGTAATGGTCAGACCGGAATGTACCATTGATTAAGGTTGCCAAAATATAGGCAAATAACTGCATCCCCCCGATAATAATCAGGGTACGGAATTGTAACCGGTAGAAAGTGTAAAAACCGATAATTACCAGCATCACCCAGGCATAATAATATTGATAACCTTCCTGATCAGGTGAAGAAGTAACACCAACCACGAAAATAACCAGGCAAATGAACAGGTTTATAATTACATATGTATAGTGTAAACGATTTCTGAATGCTGGAATATACATGACAAGAACAGAGATCAGCAAGAATGGAACGATAGCTCCAAACCTGATGTAATATACCCGCTCAGGGGTATCAGGGAAAAGGAAGTGATTCAGCAAGGCAAATACAAGAAAAAGGCCGAAAGTGAAAAACAAGCCGGAACGCATACTGGGCAGGCTGGAATTCAGGTAGTAATCAAGGAATTCCTTGTTCAGACCTTTATTCGACCCGGTTTCCATATTTACGCTGAATTAATAGACAAATACCATCCGCTTCACCTCCAGACCACCGATCAAAGAAAGAGCAGTTTCCAGTTGATCGCAATCTTCAGGCTTTCCTGATAGTTGAAGGATGATCACACCTACCCTGCTGCATACTTCTTCGGAAACTTCATGAAATCCAAGCCTGGATTTAATAAGGAAGGCGTATTTCGACAAGGCCATTTGGGTCAAACCCGCTTCTTTAATACGGTCGGTTATCAATAAACCAAGAATTCTTATCTCTTTCATAGGTTAATGGCATTAGAAATTAAAAATAAAGATCACGTTTTCCCGCTTTCAGTAATTGAATTTTTTCCAGTAATTTTTGCTTATTTCCGTCCTCTTCCATTTCATTTAGTTTTTCCTGTAAAAGCTGATAACCCTTAACTTTTGTTTCCGGCGGGGCATAATCTTCCAGGTATTCCACCATGGTCAGCAATGCATTTGGTTGGCAAAACCTTTTTATGAATCCGGGTACAGAGAATTCCATAAAGTGTTCCCCCGTCCGTCCCAAACGATAACAGGCGGTACAGAACGAAGGAATATATTTATGCTCAATCAGTTCATCCATAATCTCATTCAAACTGCGATTGTCATTGATCTGGAATTGTTCCAGATCAATATCCTGATCTTCATTTTCCTTTCTCTTTGAATATCCTCCCATTTCAATATTGGTACCACCATCAATCTGTGAAACGCCGAACTGCAGAATTTCATCCCGAATGGCGGCAGGTTCGCGGGCAGTAAGGATGAGTCCTGTATATGGCACCGCCAATCTTAAAATTGCAACCAACCGCGTGAATTCAGCATCACTGACCAGGTGTGATTTATTTATATCCAGCTGAGAGGCAAATTGTATCCTTGGAAAGGAGATGGTATGCGGCCCGACATTATATACAGCCTCAAAATGATTGGTATGCCTGACCAAACCCAGAACTTCAAACCTCCAATCGTATAATCCGAAAAGGGCTCCAATACCAACATCATCAATACCGGCTTCCTGTGCCCGATCTAAAGCCGTGAGCCTCCATTCAAAATTTCTTTTCATACCTGAAGGATGAACCTTCTTATATGTTTCTTCATGATAGGTTTCCTGGAATACCTGATAAGTCCCGATTTTTGCATCTTTGATGATTCTGAATCCGTCAATATCCATAGGAGCGGCATTGATGTTCACCCTTCTGATTTCGCCGGGACCACTTTTTACGCCATACACGGTACGAACAGTGTCCGCAATGAAATTAGCATCATACCGGGGATGTTCGCCATAAACCAGAATCAGCCGCTTCTGTCCGCTGTCTTCCAGCGATTTAACCTGATTGATGAGTTCCTCATTGGTCAGTGTGACACGCTTGATTTTTTCATTTGAAGCTTTAAACCCACAATATACGCAGTTATTTGTACAAAGATTACCAATGTATAAAGGCGCAAATAAAACAATTCTCTGTCCATAGACTTTTTCCTTGAGTTCACGGGCCCCTTGCTTAATTTCTTCAATTAGCTGAGGATCAGAGGCATTGACTAAAATTGCAGTTTCTTCCAAAGTCAAACGGTTCTTATCAAGCGATTTTGCAATCACCTCCCTGACCCTTTCTTTGGGAGAGGAAGTATTATTGATTAACCCCCATATTTCATCAGCATCAATGAAAGGCTTCATGCGCTGATCTTTGATTCTAAGTTTTTCTGGTTCAAATTTCATGCCTCGGTAATTTTAATTTAAACAAAATTACAAAAATATTGGTGGTACTATTCGGTTTTTCTCTTGTTCCGCTCGGAAAGATAAACCCCACCAATGACCAGGCAAATTCCGGCAATTTTTTGAGGGGTGATAACTTCGGATAATAGCAGATATGAAAAAAATGCAGTGAAAACCGGAATGAGATTAGAAAAAATATTCGACTTGCTGACCCCAAGTAGTTTCACGGAATGGGCAAAAAAAACAAAAGATATGGAAGAGGCGAAAACGGCCAACAGTATGAAAGATGAAACGATTTCAGCATTGACATTAATGGCAAAAGCTGTTCTCATTTCAAACATTAGAAACAAGGGAAGGAAAAGGAATATACCGATCAGGTTCTGATACGCGATCAATGTCAGCGCTGAATACTGAACAGTCAGCCGCCGTAACAGGACTGAATAGAACAAGGCAGTGATCACAGCTCCAAAAAGAAAAAGGATACCCCTGATGTCGCTCGAAAACCTGAAATTTGGTGCTATTAGCATCACTAATACCCCGATGAATGAAATAAATATACCCTCAATATTCACGATGCTGAGTTTTTCCCTTAAAACCAGATAAGCAATGATCGGTGAGAACACAGGAATAGTGGCAATAATAGCAGATGAAATGATGGGTGTGGAATATTTCAACCCGTAATTTTCACCCAGAAAATATAAAAAAGGATTGAATAGGGCACTTAGAAAAATCCAGGGAAAATCTTTTCTTAATACCTTTTCCTGTTTTCCGGAAAACCGGATGATCAGAAAAAGAAATCCTGCTGAAAGAAAGAGACGGATGAAGATAATCGTGACAGGCTGATAATATCTGAGCAGGATAGATGACCAGATAAACGACATCCCCCAGAAAAGCATGGCAGCAATGGCATAAAAATAAGCGGGTATGTGGACATTTTTCAATCAGGTGCAAAGGTAATTTTTTTCGATATTTTTTTATAATGCTGTAACTTTTATAAATTTCGCCGGTCTATTGACTAAATCTGGAAATTTTGAATAGTTCCTACATCGATATTCATCATGAACTTATTGAGGCCTGTCGCAAGGGAAGCCGGGAAGCACAATTCAAGATCTACAAATTATATTATAAAGCAATGTACAATACCTGCCTGAGAATAGTAAATGATAGCGCTGAAGCTGAAGATATCATGCAGGAATCATTTTTAGACGCATTCCGGAAATTATCCACCTATAGCGGGACAGCAAGCTTTGGCTCCTGGCTGAAACGAATTGTCGTTAATAATTCTTTAGATGCCTTAAGAAAAACCAGAGAAACGCTACCTTTTGAAGAGGATCACTTTGAGATACCTGATATTTCTGACGTTTCTTTGGAAGAAGAAATACAGTGCCAGGTTAAGGAAGTAAGGATCGCAATTAACGAACTACCGGATGAGTACCGGGTTGTACTTTCCCTATTTCTACTCGAAGGCTATGATCATGAAGAGATTTCGGAAATTTTACAAATCTCCAATCAACTTTCTCGAACAAGGTATTCAAGGGCACGACAGAAACTTCTGATTATATTGAAAGAAAAACAACTAAGAAATTTATATCAGTACAACTAACCATGACTGAACTGGAAGATATTATCCATAAGAATCGTTCTGCTTTTGATGAACAGGAGCCTGATCCCGGACATTTCGACAGATTTGAGAAACGACTGAAAACAATGTCTCCCTCTCCAACATTCTTATTTAAAAGGAGGGAATTATTGAAAGTCGCCGCTGTTATTTTATTCCTTATTACGGCCTCAGTCCTTGTTTTCGACCTGACAACCCGGGAAATCAGGGACCGGTTTTTCAAGGGACAAGTCATGGCTGAACTTCCATTGGAAGTCAGAGAAGCCATGCAATACTATGATCAACAGGTTAATCTGCAACTTGGTGAAATAAAAAGACTGGCAAATACCAGCATGGAAGCAAAAGAAATATGTCAGTCAGCTTTCCGGCAAATCAAAGCATTGGATGATAATACGCTGGAATTGAGAAAAAATCTTAATGAAAATCCCGGCAATGGCAGAATTCAAGACGCCATTCTTCAGAATCAAAAGATGAAAGAAGGAGTCTTAAATACGATAGTTACTCAGTTAAATAATCAAAAGAAATAACCCTAAATCATTTCCATTATGAAAACTTGTATGAAAATATGCCTGTTTCTGTTGTTTTTTATCCTTCTGATTGGAATCAAAGGGGTCAAAGCTCATGACGAGTTTACACGTACCATAAAAAAGGATTTTCAGGTAGCTGCCGATGCCCAGCTGATCATTAATAATAAATTTGGAAAAATTCATTGTACTAATTGGGAGAATAATACGATTTCAATAGACGTAAAGATTATGGTCACTGCTCATGATCAATCAGCTGCTAATAAACTTATGGATAAAATAAATATCTCATTTAATAACACGTCTTCAATAGTAGAAGCTAAAACCATGATAGATGATGTTAAATTTCCCGGGAAAGGTCATTTTTCTATCGATTATATGGTCAATATGCCTGTTGGTATTAGTCTTGATCTGACCAACAAATTCGGAGATATCTTTATCAATGAGGTTTCGGGAAAAACAAAGATCGATCTTGGGTATGGAAGTATTGATGCCAATAAGCTTGGTAATTCAGATAATCTGCTGGAGATCAGCTTTGGCAATGCAGATATTAAATGGATGAAGGGAGCAGTAGTTAATTTAAAATATTCAAACCTTGACCTGGATTATGCCGGCAGTCTCCGACTGGATTCGAAATATTCAAATCTGAAAGCTCAGAAGATCCTGGTGTTGAATGCAAATTTCGAAGGAGGAGATCTGGAAATGGAAAATTCTTATGCGGTTGACAGTAAAACAAGGTTCTCTGATCTTGACATTCATCGTATCGACCAAAGCCTGAATCTGGATATTCAGTATGGAAGTTGTGATGTTGATGAAATGCCCGCTACTTTCACTTCGCTCAATATTAAAAATAAATATGGAAATGTGTCTGTTGGACTATCCGATGAAGCTGCATATAATCTCGATGCGGAATTGCGTTTCTGCGATCTTGATTATCCTGAAAAGGATGCAAAATTCAGCCTCCGGTCTGTTTCTGCAACAGAGAAAGCATATAAAGGTACAATACGCGCAGGGTCCTCAATTCCTGCAGCGAAAGTAACAGTGAAAAGTGAATTTGGAAATATCTCATTACATTAATTTTAAAACCTATAATTATGAAAACCAGATTTTTTAGTATCGTATTATTATTCTCCCTCTTAATGGGAATGTCAAGCATTTTTGCTGCCTGCAACGTTATTGGTGAACATGGGAATGGGAAAGTTATAAAACAGGATCGTAAAGTGACTTCATTCAATGCAATTGATGTTTCAGGAGCCTTCGAAATCATCCTGACCCAAGGAACTACTGAAACAGTTGCAGTAGAAGCTGATGAGAACCTGCTTCCTTTCATCCGCACTGCTGTTGTTGGGAATGAATTAAGGATTGACACCAAGGATCATTCCTTACATCACGTAACGGTCATGAAAGTCTATGTGACAATAAAAGATCTTAATAAAATTGATGTCAGCGGTGCCGTGAATCTGAATACCACTAACAGGATGACATTAAATGAACTAAATATTGATGCAAGTGGAGCATCGGAGTCAAAACTTGATATTGCTGTTCAAAAACTGAATCTAGATTGCAGTGGCGCCAGCAAGATGCATTTTTCAGGGATGGCTGTTGATGTTCGCATGGATTTGTCAGGAGCATCTGACATTTTTGCCTTTGATCTTCCTGCAGAAACGTATTCAATTGAATTAAGCGGTGCCGGGAAAGCTCAGATAAACGTTACAAAAAGCCTGGTTGCAGAAGTTTCTGGCGCAGGAGATGTTGTTTACAAGGGTTCTCCAGCCCAGATTGACCAAAGTGTATCAGGAGCAGGAACCATTAAAAAATCGAATTAAAGAGATTTCATTCCAATAATGCAATAAAGTCCTGTTCTGAAATGAGCGGAATCTTCAATGATTCTGCTTTTTTTCGTTTTTCGGGTCCCATGTTCTCTCCTGCAATGATATAGGTGGTCAGAGCAGAAATCGATCCGGTGATTCTACCCCCATTTTCTTCAATGAGCTTTTTTATCTCATCCCTTGAGAACCGCTTGAAAATACCACTGACCACGAAAGTGGACCCGTTTAACTTATCACTCTTCCGGACTTTGATCGATTCATTCAGTTGAAATTTTAGACCAGCCTTTTTCAGACGTTCAATCAATAGTCTTGATTCCGGGTTTGAGAAGAATGCCAGGATGGATGTGGAAATTTTTTCGCCGATTTCTTCTACCTCAGTTAAACTGTCAGGATCCGCCTTTATCAAAGCATCGATATTTTTAAAATGAGCTGCGAGTTTTTTTGCAACAGTCTCGCCCACAAACCTAATGCCGAGGGCATATAGTACACGTTCAAAGGGAACTTCTTTAGAATCGGAGATACCCTTGAGAATATTGGTCACGGTCTTCTCACGAAAGCCAATCTTTCTTTCCTTCCTGTCTTGTGTGCTTTCATATATTTTCTCCAGTCCAAGGAGGTTGTCTGAGGACAATTCATAAAGATCGGCGATATTGCTTGCTAGATAGTGGTCGAACAAGATCCCGATTTTTCCTTCACCAAGACTATCTATATTCATTGCTCTTCTGGAAATGAAATGTTCCAACTTTCCCTTAATCTGAGGAGGACATCCTGATTCATTCGGGCAGTACCATGCTGATTCTCCTTCCTGTCGTCGAAGAATAGAACCACATTCCGGACAATGTGTCAGAAATGAAAACGGCCTTGAGTCTTCAGGTCTTTGACCGGGATCAACCCCGACAATTTTAGGAATTATTTCACCTCCTTTTTCTACATAAACGGTGTCACCGGTACGAACATCAAGGGATGAAATTATATCTGCATTATGCAGTGTGGCTCGTTTAACGATCGTACCTGCAAGCCGAACAGCCTGTAAATTGGCCACTGGTGTGATTGCACCCGTACGGCCTACCTGAAAATCAATAGATAGAAGCCGGGTTGAAACCTGCTCTGCCTTAAATTTATAAGCAATGGCCCATCGAGGTGATTTAGCAGTAAAACCAAGCATTTCCTGCTGTCTTAATGAGTTTACCTTGATGACTATCCCATCGATATCAAATGGAAGATCCTTTCTTGCCCTATCCCAAGTGGAGAGATAATCGAAAATATCTGCAATAGTTTTACAGCGAACAATATAATCAGAGATTTTAAAACCCCATGATTTTGCAGTCTGAAGACATTCATAATGAGTTGAGAAGGGCAAGCCCTGGCCTGGGATATAATAAAGGAAACAGTCAAGATGGCGATGTGCAACTTCGGAAGAGTTTTGCAATTTTAAACTGCCTGAGGCTGCATTCCTCGGATTAGCAAATGGTTCATCACCATTTTCCAAACGGGCTTCATTGATTTTCTTAAAACTCTTGTGGGGAAGAATGATTTCACCGCGGATTTCAAATTCCTCCGGAAACTGATCACCATGAAGGTGCAGTGGAATGCTTTTTATGGTCTTGACATTTGTTGTAACATCGTCACCCATCACTCCGTCACCTCTTGTAACCGCTTGTACCAATCGTCCGCCGTGATAGGTAAGTCCGATTGCCACACCATCAAACTTCAGCTCACAAACATATTCAACATCGTCACCGATAAGTTTGTGAATTCTGTCTTCAAAACTACGGATTTCTTCCTCTGAATAGGTGTTACTGAGCGAAAGCATCGGATTCCTATGAACCACTTGGATGAAATCTTTGGTCACTTCACCGCCAACACGTTGGGTAGGGGAATCGGGCAAGGCAAATTCAGGATAATTATTTTCCAGATGGATGAGTTCATGGAGCAATAAATCAAATTCGAAGTCACTTATCACGGGCTTCGATAAAACGTAATAATTGTAATTATGACGGTTTAATTCACCAGTAAGTTCCCAAATCTTTTGCTTTGCTGCTGAACGTTCCATGGATTATTTTCAAGTCCCAGATTTTAAATTAAGGTAATCCATTCAAAATAAAAATCACCTAGTTCAACAGGATTGATACACATTACCGGTATCTGAGCTTCGTTGAACATCAGACGTTCATCCCAGGCCGAAAAACTAAAACCCGGTACGTCAATATTCGGGCGGGTCATAATCATAACCAAATCAGCATGGTTGGCGGTTGCTTGAGTGATAACCTGCTCTGCGAAATTTCCTGCTTTTTCTGCCTGTTTGATTTCATAAGGAATTTTCTCCTGATCAAAACTATCAGTTATCTGCCGTGTAATAATTTTTACCCGGCTGTTCAGACCAGAATCTTTTTCCAGTGACTGGAAAAGGATGATTTTCGAATGGAACAAATTTGACATTAGTTTTGCCCATTGGACTTTTTGCCGAGGTTCCACATCATTGTGAATGGGGAAAATAATATTGCGATAGCCATGTTTGAAGGATCTTTTCTGAACAACGACAACCGGAATTGGGGATTCAATCAAAACACGGAGAGCATAACTCCCGAAAACATGCTGCAAGCCTTTTTTTCCATGAGTACCAAGAATCATCAGGTTCGCCCCGATATTAATGGCAACCTCATTGATGGTAGTAAAAATACTTCCTTCCAGGGCCATGGTCCCAACGCTTACATCATATTTCTTCTCGTAATAGGTACGGAATTCTTTTAATCTTTTTTCTACATAGTCAACACCCACGTTCTTTTTTTTCAAAGCTGCCTTGGTCTCTTTATTGATAACATGAAGGATACAGACTTTATAATTGAGAGATTGTGCCAGTCTGACTCCATGAGATATTGCATTTCCACATACTTCTGAGAAATCAGTTGGAATCAGAATGATATTGTTGTACTTCTTTTCATTTTTTTGCTTTGCTGCCATGTTGTAAGGATTTTTAATTACAAATGATTGATTTTTTTAAGGATATCAGAAACTACCATTAGATTAATCATTTTTTGTGACTCCCGGAGTTGAGTTGCTGATTTTGTGAAATAATGATGGCTTGATAAAAACTGCTCCTGAATCTTCATCCATTCCAGAAAGCTTGTATCTTTCACTCCATAGCATTTCCATTCCAGCTGAAGTTCAAACGAGTGGATGAAGAAATCTTCCCTTCCCAGATAGTCCAGGTCGGCATCACAGATGATTTCTTCTAAAAGTGTTTGTGCACTTTGCGGAAGTTTTGTCATGGATATCAGCCTTCCAATAAAATCGATTTCTGCCGCTGTATAATCAAATGAAGGAAGAATTTCCTGTGCAAGATGAATGGAAGCATTTTCATGATCAGTATATTGGATCAACATCCCTGAATCATGGAAAAGAGATGCTGTTTCGAGTAGATGAAGTTCATTTCCGGTGATATTTTCCATTCCGGCAAGCCTTACTGTCGATTCCAAAACACTTTTTGTATGACCAACACTATGATAATAAAGTGTGGGTTTAAGTTCGTCGCTGAGCCTGTTCAGAATGTATTTTTTCGCACCATCAAAATCCATAATGAAAACCGAATTTTTGGTAAAAATAGAAAAAAAGAAGAAGCGGCTGGCGAATTTAAGGAAGTGAAACGTGAAATGTGGTTACACTTTAAAACTGTTTGAGTTTTTTAATAGTAGTAATAGGATCTTTGGATGCGAAAATAGCATTTCCGGCAACTAAAATATTAACACCGGCCTCTGCCAGTGGCCGGGAGTTCGAAAGGTCAACTCCTCCGTCAATCTCAATGAGGGCTCTGGAATTTTTTCTGGTTATAAGTTCTCTTAGGGCAGTAATTTTTTCAAAGGTCCCCTTGATGAAGGATTGACCACCGAAACCTGGGTTGACCGACATTAACAGGATATAATCCACATCTGTAATAATATTTTCCAATAAGGATACCGGGCTTGCAGGGTTCAGTACAAGTCCAGCTTGTGCCCCGGTTTTCTTAATGGCATAAACCGTACGGTGAAGATGGTGGCATGCTTCAATATGTATGCTGATCAGGTTAGCACCTGCAGCCCTAAAACGCTCAAGAAATCGGTCGGGCTCAATAATCATTAAATGCACATCCAGTGGTTTTTTGGCTTTTAATGCTATTTTTTCAATAATTGGAAATCCAAAGGAAATATTAGGAACGAAAACGCCATCCATAATATCGAGATGAAACCAGTCAGCTTCACTTTGATTTACCAATTCAATCTCTTTCTCCAGATGAAGAAAATCAGCAGATAGCATCGATGGTGCAACTAAAACAGACATATTTCGCTATTTCACTGGTTTACTGCTTTGTATGTTGTTAGCCGAGATATGTTTTAAGTATTTTACTCCGACTGGTATGCTTCAGTCGTCGGATGGCTTTTTCTTTAATCTGGCGAACACGTTCACGGGTGAGATCGAATTTTTCACCGATTTCTTCAAGGGTCATTGGATGACTGCCATTAAGACCGAAATATAAACGGATCACATCGGCTTCCCTTTGGGTAAGTGTTGAAACAGCACGCTCTATTTCCTTTTTCAGGGATTCATATAGAAGACCGTTATCCGGGGTGGTGTTTTCCTCACTTTTCAGAACGTCATACATAGTATTATCTTCATCCTGAACTAGGGGAGCGTCCATGGAAACATGTCGGCCTGAATTCCTTAGAGATTCCTTGACCTCATTTTCAGAAACTTCCAGCATGTTGGCAATTTCATCAGCATTAGGCTCACGTTCATATTGTTGTTCCAATTGAGCATAAGCCTTGTTAATTTTATTGATAGAACCGATTTTATTTAAGGGCAGCCTTACAATTCTTGATTGTTCGGCAAGGGCCTGTAGAATAGATTGCCGGATCCACCATACTGCATAAGAAATGAATTTAAATCCACGGGTTTCATCGAAACGCTGCGCAGCTTTGATGAGTCCGAGGTTTCCCTCATTGATCAGATCGGGGAGACTTAAACCCTGATTCTGATATTGTTTGGAAACGGAAACCACAAAACGCAGGTTTGCCTTAGTGAGCTTCTCGAGCGCAGCCATATCGCCTTGTTTGATACGCTGGGCAAGGGCGACTTCTTCATCAGCAGTGATTAACTCCACTTTGCCGATTTCTTGAAGATATTTATCAAGGGAAGCAGTTTCCCTGTTGGTAACCTGCTTGGTAATTTTTAACTGCCTCATGCGAATGCCAAATTATTTGACCGATAAGTGTTCAGTAAATCGTTTACGTATAAATGATGTCAGGGTTACATTAAATTAAGGCTTTTTAGGGCCAATGTCTCCCAAAATGTTTTTACTTCCCTTCTGGTTTAGGAAGCAGAACTTTCCGGGAAAGTTTTAATTTACCGGTTTTCGGGTCAACATCAATGAGTTTCACCTCTACTTCATCACCGACTTTCAGAACTTCTTCCACCTTTTCAAGACGTCGCCATTCAATTTCCGATATGTGTAAAAGTCCGTCCTGGTTTGGAAGAATTTCAATGAAAGCACCGAATGGCATAATATTTTTAACCTTACCCCTGTAGATTTCACCTACTTCAGGTACAGCAACGATGCGTTTAATCCGCTCAATGACAGCATCTTTAGCTGCAACATTATCAGCTACAATATCAACAATGCCAAAGTCACCAACTTCTTCGATGACGATGGTTGTTCCGGTTTCCCGTTGCATTTCCTGGATAACTTTCCCTCCAGGTCCGATAATCGCACCAATAAATTCCTTGGGAACTTTTATCTGAACGATTCTGGGTACAAAAGGTTTGAAATCGGGACGTGGTTCACTGATGGTTTTTTCAATTTCCCCAAGGATATACATGCGTCCGGCTTTGGCTTGGGCCAAAGCTTCAGTAAGAATTTCATAGGAAAGTCCTTCAACCTTGATGTCCATTTGGCAGGCTGTGATCCCGTCACGGGTACCACATACTTTAAAGTCCATATCCCCCAGGTGATCTTCGTCCCCCAGGATATCGGAAAGAACAACATATCTCTTTTTATCAGTGATCAGGCCCATAGCAATACCTGAAACAGGCTTGCGGATTTTAATACCTGCATCCATCAGTGCCATAGTACCGGCACAAACTGTGGCCATGGAGGAAGAACCATTAGATTCAAGAATATCTGATACAATACGGATGGTATAAAGATTATCTTCAGCTGCAGGGAGTATGTTTTTTAATGCACGCAAAGCCAGGTTTCCATGACCTATTTCCCTTCGTCCAGTACTTCTGATCGGTTTAACTTCACCGGTAGCAAAAGAGGGAAAATTGTAATGAAGGATAAAATTGATTTTTTCCTCGATCACGACCCCATCAATAATCTGTGCGTCAAGTTTTGTTCCCAGGGTCACGGTGGTCAATGATTGGGTTTCTCCACGGGTAAAGATTGCTGATCCATGAGCTGCGGGCAAGTAGTCAACTTCAGTCCAGATTGGACGGATTTCATCAAGTTTACGGCCATCAAGACGTTTACGGTTATCTAAAGTGGCATTTCGGATAGCTTCCTTTTCAACATCATGATAATAACGGTCGATCAGCGGCTTTTTAGCAAGCTGGTCTTCTCCCGTCAGCGTTGTGATAAACTCATCTTTGATTGCCGTAAGAATTTTTTTACGTTCCTGTTTGTTGGCATTACCCGTTGAAGCTAGATCGTAGATTTTCTGGTAAGTTGCTGAACGGAGATTAGCCTTAAATTCAGGATCGTTGGTTTCATGGCAATAGGTTCTTTTTACCTTCGATTTTTCAATCATTGATGCCAGTTCCAACTGGGCGTTACATTGCTGTTTGATGGCTTCATGGGCAAATTTCAGGGCATCAACCATATCTGCTTCTGAAACTTCTTTCATTTCGCCTTCAACCATGACGATATTGTCAATGGATGCTGCAACAATGATGTCCATATCAGCATTTACCATGTCGGAAATATTGGGGTTGATCACAAATTGCCCATGAATACGGCCAACACGAACTTCAGAAATGGGGCCAAGAAATGGGATGTCGCTTACTGCAAGGGCAGAGGATGCGGCAAGGCAGGCAAGTGCATCGGGTAAAACATTTTTATCAGCAGAGATCAGGGTAACAATAACTTGGACTTCAGCATGAAAATCATCCGGAAATAAGGGGCGAAGAGCACGGTCAACAAGACGTGAGATCAATACTTCATAATCGGATGGACGAGCCTCGCGTTTGAAAAAACCACCGGGAAAACGTCCGGCTGCGGCATATTTTTCGCGGTATTCAACCGATAACGGCATGAAATCCACATTTTCCTTGGCATCCTGCAAAGCAACAACAGTAGCAAGAAGCATGGTGTCTCCCATCTTTACAACAACAGAACCATCGGCCTGTTTGGCTAACTTTCCAGTTTCGAGAGTTATTTCCCGGCCATCAGCCAGCTTAATAATTTTTGTTATTCCATTCATTTGTTTAGTTTCTTTCAGATATTAAAAGAGGCAATTTGTAGAATTGCCTCTTTTGGTTAAAACAGGAAATATTTATTTTTACTTTCTGATACCCAGCTTCTTAATAATAGTGCGGTAACGTTCGATATCTTTTCCTTTCAGGTAATCCAGCAATTTCCTTCTTTTTCCAACCATGAGAACCAGAGAACGTTCGGTTACCATATCTTTTTTATTGATCTTGAGGTGCTCGGTCAGATGTTGAATCTTCATTGTGAACATGGCTACCTGGGCTTCAGTTGAACCACTGTCGAATTCTGACTTTCCGTATTCTTTAAAGGCTTTTTTCTTTACTTCAGAGGTTAAATTCATTGGTCGGACAAATTTGTTTTTTATTTATAAAAACTTAATGGGGTGCAAAATTACGAATTAGTTTGCTAAAACCAAAACAAAACATCATAAAAGTATTAAAAATCAGGATTTGTTTTAACTTTGACTTTAAATTTTAAACCATAGCCTATGACCAGGATTAAAAATGCAACTATACTTGTAACTGGGGGGGCATCCGGAATCGGTCGTTTGATGGGTGATATTTGCATGCAGGAAGGAGCCAGACAGCTTGTAATCTGGGATTCTAACCCGGGAAAATTGGAACAAACAACCCGGGAGATCAGGAGCCTTGGGTTCATCGTTCATCCATATGTTATCGATGTTTCAGATACAGATCAGGTGATTAAAACTGCGAAAAAAGTCAGGGAGGAAGCCGGAACCGTGGATATTCTCATCAATAATGCAGGGATTATCACCGGGAATAAGGAATTCGGCAATTTTTCACATATTGAGATTGACCGCACGATGTCTATAAATACCAATGCGCTGATGCACGTTACTCTAGAGTTTTTACCCGGCATGATGGCACAAAAAAATGGGCATATTGTGAACATCTCATCTGCAGCTGGAATGTTGTCGAATCCCAGGATGTCGGTTTATTGTGCCAGCAAATGGGCTGTTTTCGGCTGGTCAGAAGCCATGCGTATGGAATTGGAACTAAATAAAACCGGGGTAAGGGTTACCACAGTGAATCCATCCTATATCAATACCGGTATGTTTCAGGGTGTCAGTACAAATTTTCTCCTGCCCTTGTTGAAACCACTGAGTCTCTCTGCCAAAGTGATCAGGGCTATTAAATTTAACAAGTTATTTGTAAGGGCTCCATTTATGGTTAGAACATTGCCATTTGTGAAAGGTATTCTGCCTGTCAGATGCTTTGATCTGATCGTGGGTAAATGGCTTGGCATTTACAAATCCATGGCAGGATTTAAAGGACATGAAAACAATAAAGAATGAGGAATGAGAAATTTTATCAAAATTTGTTAGTATGGAAGAAATCGTGAAATCATCAAATGAGATGCAGCGTGCGTTTTTTTTAACCCATAAAACGAAATCACTTGATTTCAGGATAGAACAGCTAAAAAGACTAAAAAAGGCAATATTAACCTATGAAGACCGCTTGTATGAAGCCCTGTGGAAGGATCTTCATAAATCAAAGTTCGAGGCTTATGCCACTGAATTAGGGCTGGTACTTACAGAAATAGGAGTGCATATTAAAAACCTGAAAAAATGGGCTAAGCCGGAAAAGGTTTCAACCAACCAGATGATTCATTTCTGGTCGGAAAGCAGGATACTAAAAGAACCCTATGGTTTGGTTCTGATCATTGCTCCATGGAATTATCCTTTCCAGCTTTTAATCAATCCACTGGTTGGAGCTATCTCTGCAGGTAATTGTGTGGCATTAAAAGCCTCTGAATATACACCAAATACGGCAGAGGTCATGGGACAAATGATCGCTGAATTCTTTTCCCCTGAATACATCTCGTATTATAAAGGAGGCCGGACTGCGAACGAAGCACTGCTTGCCCACCCCTGGGATTACATCTTTTTTACCGGCAGTCCTTTCATTGGCAAAGTAGTGATGGAAGCTGCTGCAAAACACCTCACACCGGTTTCCCTTGAACTCGGTGGCAAAAGTCCCTGCATTGTTGACAGTGATGCTGATCTAAAAATTGCTGCCAGCAGGATCGTATGGGGAAAATTTATCAATGCAGGTCAGACATGCATTGCTCCTGATTATCTGTATGTTCATCGCTCGGTTAAATTGGAATTATTGGAGTTGATGAAGAAAAAGATAACAGAATATTTTGGAGAAAATCCAGAAGTTAGCCCTGATTTTGTGAGAATTGCAACAGTTCCGAAAACTCACCGCCTCATTGCATTAATGAAGGATGGAGAAATTTTCACCGGAGGTGAGATAAACCTGCAGGAACGGTATATTGCTCCGACAATTCTGACAGGTATCAGTCCAGATCATGCCATCATGCAGGAAGAGATCTTTGGTCCTTTATTACCCGTTATGGAATTCGATGACCTTAAGGAGGTTACAGAATATATAAATTCACATCCAAAACCCCTGGCATTCTATTATTTCTCCCAGGATGACCATAAACAGGAAGAGATCCTGATGAAGACCTCTTCAGGCGGAGGATGCATTAATGAAGTGGTCATGCATATAGCCAATGATCACATGCCTTTCGGAGGTGTTGGTAACAGCGGGATCGGGAATTACCATGGCAAATATAGTTTTACCACTTTTTCACATTCCCGATCCATCATGAAAAAAGCGAACTGGATAGATATTCCGCTAAGGTATCCCCCTTATAAAATGAAACACAAACTGATTAAAATGATTATCAAATAGAATCAATAATTCAGATGGTTATGGAAAATATAAAAGAAGAGTTTAAGGTGAAAGGTGAAGAAATCGTGGAGAAGGTGAAGCAGCTCATCCATGAAGGAAATGTCAGAAAACTGATCATCAAGGATGAAGACGGAAAAGTTTATTTGGAAATACCGGTTACTTTTGGTGTAATTGGCGCTCTGGTTGCTCCTATGCTTGCTGCCGTTGGGGCAGTTGCTGCCATGGTGGCCAATCTGAAAATCGAAGTTGTCAGGAATGAAGAGCCACCGAAGGAAGATACGTCAACGGATCAGGGTTCCTGAAATACTTGATCGGCAAGGTCTGCCTGATTTGTCAGCATCTCCAGGCCATTTTGTACGTTGGCACCCCTGGCCTTTCCGTTTTTGAGAAACAGGGTCTGTACGGGGTTATAAATAAGGTCATATAAAAAATGTGAACCATTGATCTGCTGGTATGGAATGGGTGGGCAATGTTCGGTTTCAGGGAACATACCCAGAGGGGTTGTATTGATGATCATGGTAAATTTATTCATAATCATATCATCCACATCCTGATATAATATGGTATGATCATCTAAAGAATTGCGTGATACTTTCTGAACATTTATTCCAAGCTTTTTCAGGGCAAAAACAATGGCTTTTGAACCACCGCCGGTTCCAAGAACCAAGGCATTTTTATACCTGAAAGGGGAAGGCAATGATCTGATAAATCCGTTCGCATCGGTATTATACCCCCGCGTTACTATTTTACCTCCCTTGCGGATTATTTTAATGGTATTTACAGCTCCTATCTCTTTGGCTTCAGGGTCTAACTCATTAAGAAACGGAATAATTTTTTCTTTATAGGGGATGGTGACATTCAGTCCTTTGAGGAAAGGAATGGACGAAATGAAGACGGGAAAATCCCGGATATCCTGCAATGGAAAAAGCCGGTAAGACTCATCTTTCCGGCTTTCCCGTGTAAACTTTTCTGTAAAATACTGGGTGGACCAGGAATGGCTCAGGGGATATCCAATGAGGCCATAAATTTTCATTCTTTCGTCACTTGGGTTGAAATTTCTTCAGTTTTGCCGGAAGAAACTGGAAAAAAGTGTCTCCTCTCAGTCCCAATCTCAGAGTTTCCAAAGGAATGATTTCAGCAGGAGCGATATTTCCCAGGTTAACATTGGCTCCGAAATTCCGGATGAACCATACCTGTTGTGATTTCAGCGGCGCTTCCCAAAGTATTTTTTCACTCTGTACTTTAACCAGAATTTTATTGATCAGGGCAACGTGGGCTTTGCCCGTGGGTCGATAAATGCCCACATTACCACTTTCCCGGGCTTCTCCGATGACTTTAATTGAACCAGCCTGCAATTCTTTCTGCATCATTTCGATCCAGCGGTTAGGGGCGATCAGAATACCCGATTCTTTTGATCCAACTTCTGAGAGGACTGTATAGTCTTTGGCCAGTTTATGAATATACTCGCATTTAACATCATGATCCATAACCATTGATCCATCAGAGATTTCTACCGTGTCAAGTCCAAGTTTGTCAATATATTTGCGATATCCATCAAATTGTCCACGGATTATAAATGCTTCAAAGAGGGTTCCGCCAACGTATACCTTCATCTTCCCTTTCTGGTAAACTTTGACCTTTTCCTTGGTATTAGGGGTCAGGGTAGAAGTTCCGAATCCCAGTTTGATGAAATCAGTATAATCTGCTGAAGTGCTGAGAAAATCTTCTGCTTCTCTTGTACTCAGTCCTTTATCCATAACCATATTAATTCCTGTTTGCCGGGGTTTGGTTGTCCTTTCAGGTAAATGGGGAAGATCAATGTTTATCATAAGTTAAGGGTTTGGTCATTTTTTAAAAGCTTCGATAATTTCAAGGACTTCCGGATGATTCCGGGCATCAGGAAAAGTAGTAAACAGGCGCTTATGTCCTTCGTAGTCCATGATAAGTGCTTTGGACAAAACTTCATTGGCCTGTTTGATTTTTCCTGAATTGAACAAATAATAGGCAATACCATAATGGAAATCAGCATGATCACCATGCCAGTGAAGCCCTTCCTGCAAAATGTTATAAGCTTTGTCGAAATCTCTCATATCTGCGTATACTACTGACAAGTCCAGCCATATATCAGGATCTTCAGGGTCAAGTTCTATCACTTTCCGGTAAGAACTTATGCCGTCATCAACCTTTGATAATTTAATCTGAATATCTCCCAGGATAAACCAATACTCAGGTATTGTCGGTGAAAGTTTTATGGCCTTTTTTATATAGGGCAGGGCATTCAGAGATTTTCCAAGCTCGTCGTAAGAAATTCCAATTCCTAGCCATGCATCAGCAAATTCAGGATCAAGACCCAGTGCTTTTTTATAATAGGTTATGGCCGAATCGAAATGTTTCATTTTCTCGTAACACTCGGCGACGTAATAATATGTAACTGATTCAGGCTCTTCGTAATAGAATGTTTCAAAATAAATTTCAACCGCCTGTTCATAATTGCCGATATTGGCGTAACAATTAGCTTTGTTGAAATATGCTGATGCATAAGTTTCATCAATGGCAATGACAAAATCATAAGCATCGATGGCGAGTTTGAACATCTCCAAGTTGCTGTATGCTATTCCCAGATTAAACCAGGCGGCTTTGGAATAGGGATGCTGATCAAGAAAGATTTTCAAAAATTCAATACTGCGCTCCGTTTGCTGGGATACTTCACAACAAAAAGATAACTCATAAAGGGCAGCATCATTGTCTGGGTTCAGTTCGAGTGCCTGTAACAGATATTCGATGGCTTTATCATATTTTCCAAGGTTCTCATACTCAAAAGCAATGCTTGAATAAAGTTCATCAAGATCTTCAGAACCACCCAGCGCCATTTTGTATTCTTCAATGGCTTTTTCAGGTTTTTCCAGCTGGCTGAACAGGTTGCCACGGGAAAAGTGCAGATCAAAATCATGAATAGATACAGCTGCCGTTTCTGATAGAATTCTATATGCCTCGGAATCCTTATTGGTATTGATATTATACTGGACAAGCTTATGCATGAGACTAATGCATCCAGGATGCTGCTCCAGAGAAAGCTGGATGCATACGTTAGCTTTTTCCAATTCGTTATGAAAAAAATAGTATTCAATCAGGTCTTCAAACTCATTAACATCAAAGAAAAAGTGTTCGTTATCCTGCAACATTCCCTCAAAACGCTTGACTAAAGCGATCATTTCCCGGTCAAAAAAAGGATCAAACTGGTCTTCCATACTTTCCGTGTGGTAAATCTTACCGCAAGACTTTTAAATCATTGCAAAATTAATAAAAAATTTCGATGCAGAATGGGCAGGGAAGGGTTGATTTCACTTTTTATCAACATCATAAATCTGCTATTTAGAAAAACTTTACATTTGCCTAAAAAGTTTGGCATGGCTTTGATTAAATCAATTTCTGGAATCAGGGGAACCATTGGAGGAAAAGCAGGAGCAGGGCTGACGCCCATAGATTTATTAAAATTTACTGCATCATATGCAACCTGGTTAAAACAGGAAAATCCTGAAAAAAAACTCAAGGTAGTTGTAGGGAGGGATGCCCGTGTTTCCGGGGAAATGGTGAATGACCTTGTTGTCGGGACTTTTCTTGGATTGGGGATTGATGTTGTTGACATTGGTCTCACCACTACGCCGACCACTGAACTCGCGGTGACAGATTGCAAGGCTGATGGCGGGATAATTCTTACAGCCAGCCATAATCCCATGCAATGGAATGCACTCAAGTTGTTGAATTACAGGGGAGAGTTCCTTTCGGCACAAGAGGGAGAAAATATAATTTCAATTTCAGAAGCCGGGGAATTCAACTTTGCTGAAATCCAGGATTTAGGTAAATATTCAAAAGATGATTCACAACTCAAGAAACATATTGAAAAAATATTGAATCTCCCGTTGGTAGATACAGTTGCGATTAGGAGAGCGAATTTCAAGGTAGTTCTGGATGCTGTCAATAGCACTGGAGGTATTGCAATACCAGCACTGCTAACTGCCCTAGGTGTTGAACAGGTTGATGTAATGTATGGCGAACCCAATGGCCTTTTTCCGCATAATCCTGAACCTCTTCCTGAAAATATCAGGGATATCTGTGAACGTGTTTTACAAAACAAAGCTGATATTGGCTTTGTAGTTGACCCTGATGTAGATAGACTTGCCATAGTCAACGAAATGGGTGAGCCCTTTGGCGAAGAATACACCCTGGTGGCTGTAGCGGATTTTGTGCTGAATAATACCTGCGGAAATACCGTATCAAATCTGTCTTCAACCCAGGCACTTAAAGTGGTGACCGAAAAGGTCGGTGGAAAATACTTTGCTTCAGCAGTTGGAGAAGTAAATGTGGTGCGTCTAATGAAGGAACAAAACGCCATAATCGGCGGTGAAGGGAACGGCGGAGTGATTCTCCCGGAATTGCATTATGGAAGGGATGCTTTGGTTGGGATTGCCTTATTTCTGACATCCCTGGCCAGATCAGGTCAAAAGTGCTCTGCCTTACGCGATAAGTATCCGAACTTTTTTATTTCGAAAAATAAAATTGAGTTTCCTCCTGATCTGAATATTGATCAGATCCTGCAAAAAATTATTGAAAAGTATAAAGACCAGCAAATCATTACCATTGACGGAGTTAAGATAATTTTTAACAATGAATGGGTACATTTGAGGCGTTCAAATACAGAATCCATCGTGAGAATTTATGCTGAAAGTGATGTGCTCACCAAGGCTGATAATCTCGCCAGGAAGATCATTGAAGACTTCAGGGAAATACTCAAAGACCGTTAATCCGTATGGCCGCGAAAAAGACAAAAATGAAACGTAAAGGACTTCGGTATAAAACCATTACCCTGAAAGTCACTTCACGACAAAAAAGATCACTAATCAACTTCTGCAAGGCAAGAAGAACTACTCCGAATAAAATAATTAAAAAAGCGATCCGGCCTTTATTGCAGAATTACACTAATCTTGAAGTTACAGTTCATGCAGAGAAGGTTAACCAGCTGGAATTATTTGAGTTGGAAATTAAATAGCATTACTTCCTTGGCATGAAATTTTCATAAGGTGTCCTGTTCTGAATTGACCGCCCCAGGGTAATTTCATCCGTGTGTTCAAGTTCATCGCCAATAGAAATGCCTCTGGCAATCATCGTTAATATGATGTTAAAATCTTTGATTTTTTTAGACAAATAGAAATTGGTAGTGTCTCCTTCAATGGTCGTGGGCAAAGCCAGGATGATCTCATTAATATTTCCTTTTGCAATACGGGTCAACAGGTTTTCGATATTTAAATTCTGCGGACCAATACCTTCCATTGGGGAAATAATTCCTCCGAGAACATGATAAACTCCGCTAAACTGACCGGTATTTTCTATAGCCATAACATCACGGATATCTTCTACTACACAAACAAGGCTGTGATCCCGTTTCTGGCTGGCACAGATATCGCAAACCTCCTTATCGGAAATATTGCCGCAGTCCCTGCAATATATAATGCTGTTCCTCATTTTTATTATGGCGTTGCCAAAACTTTCCACTTCCGATGGATTGCTTTTTAGAAGATGAAGTGCCATACGCAGGGCTGTTTTACGACCGATACCGGGCAGTTTTGCCAGTTCATTTACGGCATTTTCAAGCAGTCTGGATGGAAAAGTATACAAGGAAATATTTATTTAGCTTTGCAAAAGTAATTTTTCAAACATTATGAATCGCATTTCCCTTTTACTTTTATTCCTTATTTTTTCAACTTGTTTTTTCGGGCAGGATACTTTAAACCTGACTGATGCCGGAGGACGGAAACAGGGTTTCTGGAGAAAAACCGATTCAAGCGGGAGAAAAGTTTATGAAGGGAAGTTCAGAGACGGACTACCATATGGTTTATTTCGCTATTACTATGGCAGTGGGACAATTAAAACGGAATCAGTTGTCAGCCATGGAGGTAAAATAGCTAGAACGGTATCCTATTATCCTAATGGGAAAAAGATGGCTGAAGGAAAATATCTCAATGAAAAGAAAGACAGTACCTGGCAGTTTTTTAACGAAACTGAGGGGGCATTAATATCAGAAGAGATATATAAAATGGGTGTGAAAGATGGGATATCAAAAACTTATTTTCCGGAAGGCGGACTTGCTGAAATAATCACCTGGAAAAATGGAGTTAAATCCGGTCCCTGGGAGCAATATTATTCTGATGGCAAGATTAAATTCCGTGGAACATACTTGGACAATGAAAAGGCTGGTGTTTTTCAGGCCTTTTATATGTCAGGGAAAGTAATGTTCACCGGGAAATATTCAAATGGTCACCAGGCTGGTCAATGGATTTATTATGATGAAAATGGCAAACTCATGAAGAAGGAGGAAAACTAATCCTGTCCTTCGTTGGTGAAAATTAATCTTCCATCTTTTTCATCGATCAGGATGTCGGCTTCCTTATCTACTTTCCCTTCTAATATCATTTTTGACAATTCATTGAGTACTTGCTTTTGTATTATCCGCTTGATGGGTCTTGCACCAAACTGTGGATCAAAACCCATGGCGGCAATCAGGTCGATGGCATTTTTTGTAGCCGATAACCTGATGTCATTATTCTCCAGCATTCGCTGGATCAAGCTAAGCTGAAGTTCAACAACTTTATTGATCTCTTTTCTGGATAAAGGCTGGAACATGATAATTTCATCCACACGATTGAGAAATTCAGGGCGTATACTCTTTTTTAAAAGAATAAAAACTTCTTCCCTGGTTTGGTTAAGGATACTCTCCCTGTTTTTATCATTCACCTTTTCAAGGTTTTCCTGAATAATATGAGACCCGATATTCGATGTCATAATGATGATGGTGTTTTTAAAATCTACTGTCCGGCCTTTGTTATCGGTCAGTCTCCCATCATCAAGAACCTGAAGGAGAATATTAAAAACATCAGGATGAGCCTTTTCAATTTCATCCAGTAAAACAACTGAATATGGTTTCCTACGAACCGCTTCTGTCAGTTGTCCGCTTTCTTCATAACCCACATAACCGGGAGGCGCTCCTATAAGTCGTGAAACAGTATGGCGTTCCTGGTATTCCGACATGTCGATGCGGACCATACTGTTTTCGTTGTTGAAAAGGAATTCAGCCAGGGCTTTGGCCAGTTCAGTTTTTCCGACCCCGGTGGTACCAAGAAAAATGAAGGAACCAATGGGGCGTTTGCCGTCCTGCAACCCTGCCCGGCTGCGACGTATAGCATCTGCAATCGCGGAAATGGCTTCTTCCTGTCCAACAACCCGCATATGTAATTCTGTTTCCAGGTTCAGCAGTTTCTGTCTTTCACCTACCAGCATCCTGCTTACAGGGATTCCTGTCCATCGTGAAACAATGTGGGCTATGTCTTCAGCACCGACTTCTTCGTTTACAAGTGGATTATCATTTTGAATTTCAGATAATTGTGATTTAAGATTTATAATTTTCTTTTCATTTTCCGGTATTTTTCCATAACGGATTTCAGCTACTTTACCCAGGTCGCCACTGCGGTTTGCCTGGTCGGCTTCGAGTTTAAGGGCTTCAATTTCATTTTTATTTGTCTGAATCTGATCAACCAGGTCTTTTTCTGCCTGCCATTTTGCCTTCAGATGGTTTCTCTCATCGTTCTGGTTGGCAATTTCCACGTTCAGTGTTTGAAGCCTATCGGCATCATTTTCCCGTTTTATTGCTTCCCGTTCAATTTCCATTTGGCGGATTTTTCGTTCAATTTTTTCCAGATCCTCTGGGAGCGAATTGATTTCCAATCTTAGTTTGGACGCTGCTTCATCCATCAGGTCGATGGCTTTATCTGGCAGGAAACGGTCGGAAATATACCGTTGTGATAATTCAACAGCGGCAATAATGGCTTCATCTTTAATTCTGACATGGTGATGTGATTCATAACGCTCTTTTAATCCGCGTAGAATGGAAATAGCATCCAGGGTATCCGGTTCATTGACCATGACCGGTTGAAACCGACGTTCCAGGGCTTTGTCTTTTTCAAAATATTTCTGGTATTCCTTCAGAGTGGTTGCTCCGATGGCCCTAAGCTCCCCGCGGGCCAGGGCAGGTTTCAGGATGTTGGCGGCATCCATGGCTCCCTCTCCTGCACCGGCGCCGACAAGGGTATGAATTTCATCAATAAACAATATGACCTCACCATCCGCGGCAATCACTTCCCTGACTACACTTTTCAATCGTTCTTCAAACTCCCCTTTATATTTAGCCCCAGCAATCAGCGCCCCCATATCGAGAGAAAAAATCTGTTTGGTTTTCAGGTTCTCGGGAACATCACCATCGATGATCCGGTGAGCCATACCTTCTGCAATTGCGGTTTTTCCGACTCCCGGTTCCCCGATCAGAATGGGGTTGTTTTTGGTTCGTCTCGATAAAATCTGGAGTATCCTCCGGATTTCTTCATCTCTACCAATGACCGGATCCAGTTTTCCGCTTCTGGCCAAATCATTTAGATTACGTGCGTATTTATTCAAGGAATTATAGGTCTCTTCTGCTGTCTGGCTTTTTACATTACTGCCTTGCCTGAGCTGACGTATGGCTGCTTTTAGGTCCTTTTCATTCACTCCGTTATCTTTCAGCAGCCGGGATACCGTATCGCTGACTGACAGGATTCCCAGCAGCAAATGTTCTATGGATACAAAATCATCTTTCATATCGCGGGCTATTGCAGTTGCCTTCTGCAATGTCTTAGTCGTATCCTGTGACAGGAATAATTCCCCACCACTGACTTTGGGTAATGAATTAATAATTTTATCAAGGGTTTGCTGGAATATACCCATATTGACATTGAGTTTTTTTAGTAAAAACGGAATGACATTCTCATCAACTGATAGGATTCCTTTTAAGAGGTGGCCATTTTCAATGGATGGACTCTGAAGGGCCTGAGCGATTTCCTGAGCCATTTGCACTGATTCCTGAGCTTTGATAGTGTAGTTGCTAAAATTCATATATAAATCTTTTTTGATGTTTTATTGTTTCTCAAAATACTTGCCAGCTTGTTTTGTATGCTGATCTGTCATAAATTATTATTTAATCCGGTCATTTTGACGGTTTTAGTTGAGTAAAAACACTAAACACTTGAATATTGCGTTTTATACAGGAACGATAATCCTTTCCCGGATTCAAAGAATTTTATAATTTTACGCTCGAATTGAAATTCCTGATGCGACAGTTAATCCTTCTCTTCCTTTTTTTCACTGCTTTAACTTCGGTTTGCCAGATAACGGTCACTGTAAGTCCTGCCGACACTACCTTTTGCTACCGGGATAGTCTGGCTTTTACCACGACCATTACCGGGTCACGGCCCTATTATTATCAATGGCAAAGAAATGGCATCAATATTCCGGGTGCCATTGATTCTGTATTGATTTTCCCAAAAGCTGATATCAGAGATACTGCAATCTATCGATGTATCGTCAGTAACGGAACAAATTCAGATACCAGTAACCCGGCCCATTTGCGCATGCACCCGAAAATGAAACTGGATACCCTCTACCGTTACAATGAACTGGGATGTCACGGAGTCTGCAAGGGGCAGTTCAAAGCCCTGGTTTCAGGAGGTTTACCCCCTTTTGATTATCACTGGGGAGGGGGACATTCCCAGGATACCATTGTTTTTGGACTTTGTCCCGGACATTACAATCTTATTGTGACTGATTCCAACGGATGTTCTATAGACAGCAATTATTTTGTGGATGTGCTTAAAGCTCCTAAAATTGATTTTACAGTTCTTCCCCTGGATACTGTTTATCTGACAAATCCGACTATTACTGTAAATTTCGCAGATTCTCTGAAACCTTTGATGACTAATTGGGAATGGGATTTTGGCGATGAGGTCAAGGTGGCAAATATCAACCCTGCCAGTCATACTTATGCAAAGACCGGAACCTTCCCTGTCTTTCTTTCTTTTACTGATTTAAACGGATGTGATACTGCCATTCTTCACGAGGTTGTGGTTAAAATTCTGAACCTGATGATCCCGAATGTTATCACTCCCAATGGAGATGGTAAAAATGACAAATTCGAGATCAGAGAAAAAATCGCCGATAAAAACTATAAGGAAATAGATTTGTTAGAAGTATACCTGAGCAATGAACTGGTCATTGTTGACCGTTGGGGGAGAAAAGTGTTTGAACAAACAAATTATAAAAGCGGTGACTGGGACGGAGGTAATCTTGGGGATGGAGTATATTACTATGTTTTCAAGGGGATCGGCCAATATGGAAATGACATTTTTCATGGCTCAGTGACGATCTTCAGATCCAATCCTTCATCTCAATAATAATCCCAGATAAAAACCCGGACGGGTCAATTTCTTTTTTGTTTCCGCATTGATATACATTTCCCTGAATATTTCCCTGAGGTTGTTATTCCTGCCGGCTTTATTCATCACGAAATTAAATAACCAGGGCGAGTGGGCAAGTCGCTGAACCATAGCGCTTGTTTTCAATTCATTGCCCATTCTTTTCTGAATTCCAAGATCATATTCTTTTAATATCTCCGGGTGAATTTCATCCCCGAGGAATGCTTTTTTCAATATCCTGGCAGCAACTTCAGCGCTGGCCATGGCATTTCCGATTCCTTCACCCGAAAACGGATCTACCAGGAAAGCAGCATCCCCTGTTAAAAGGAAGCGGTTTCCTGATAACGGCATATTTAATGGCCCCAGCGGCAGGCTATGCGCTTCTGCTTTTCCAATTGGAATGGCTGAGCTGAATCTGGATTTCAGCAAGGGATGAGTGCTGAGAAGGTGATGCAGCAGAAGTGATACATTGATTTTTTTTCGGGAAACCTGAGACTGGAGCATTCCCAAGCCAACATTGGAACGACCGTCCGGGCCTGGGAAAATCCATAAATACCCGGGTAAGAGTTCTTTCAGGAAAATCAGTTCAATGAAATTATCCTGGTGAAGGTCTTTAACCTGTTCATAATACTGTCTGATGCCGAGGCAAAAATGGGTTTTACTTATTTTCCTGGAACTCAGCAGAGAGCGGACTTTTGAATGAACACCATCGGCACCGACTACAACTTTAGAAAGAAATTGTCCCTTGTCGGTTTGAATGCTTGCGTTTTTTTCATTGGTGGTGACGTTTGTGACTTTTATCCCTTCAAAAACTTTAATATTGGGATAACGTTTGACTTGTTTTAACAGGAAATGATCAAATTCTTCCCTGGGACAGATAAAACCAGCGGCTTCCTTCTGACTTTCGCCTGAAGAATAAAATGGCAGATCAAGTTTGAGCCCGTTTGGAGCGGTAAAGCAAATACCTTGTGAAGGAATTTTAGGAACCTCAAGAAGGAAATTATGGTAAGCGGGTTCAGGCAAACGTTTCAGGATATTCAGTACTTTTCCGCTTAAGGCATCGCCGCAGATCTTTTTCCGGGGAAAAATATCCTTTTCCAGTATGCCGATTTTCATACCGGTTTCAGCCAGGTTCAGTGCAAGCGTCAGCCCTGCCGGGCCTGCTCCCACAATGATCAGATCAAACAGTTCACTCATGTCAGATGAATACCTTGCAAACTTACTTTTTTCCCCTGATGTTTTTTCCGGTATTTTTGTGGAAAATTAAAAATAGATGAGAAAGGGAGAAAGATTCAGGAAAGTGATAGAATATTTTATGGAAAACAGGCCTGTTGCAGAGACGGAGCTTACATACTGTGATCCTTATGAGCTGGCAGTCGCTGTGATTCTGTCGGCACAATGTACAGATAAACGGGTGAATATTATTACACCTGGTTTTTTCAAAAAATTTCCTGATGCCTGGACATTGGCAACTGGTACACAGGAAGAGGTGTTTTCATTGATTAAAAGCTGTTCATATCCCAACAATAAGTCACGGAACCTGCTTGGAATGGCGAAAACACTGGTGGAAAGATTCAGCGGGAAAATGCCCTCTGATGTAGATCTTTTACAAACCCTTCCTGGAATCGGGCGGAAATCAGCCAATGTGATCGCTTCTGTAATATATAATAAGCCGGCATTAGCTGTTGATACACATGTACACCGGGTGGCTGGCAGAATCGGGCTGACAGTCAATGCTAAAACACCCCTGCAAACGGAGTTGCAGTTAATAAGGCATATTCCTCCGGAATTGATTCCTATTGCACATCACTGGTTAATCCTTCATGGCCGGTATATTTGTCAGGCCAGAAAACCCAGATGTCAGGAATGTGGTCTGACGCTGTTATGCAAGTACTTCGATAAAAAATCAAAACCGTAATTTGTTGATAACTCAGCATCCCTGTTCCGGCTTGATCCCTGATAAATTTTTAACTTTGACTCTTCATTTGTTTTTAAGGCAATGTTAAAAATCGGCGATAAGGCTCCTGCTTTTTATGGTGAAGATCAGGAAGGAAATGAGGTATCTCTTGATAAGTATCATGGTAAGAAGATCATCCTTTACTTTTATCCGAAAGACAGTACTCCAGGTTGTACGGCTGAAGCTTGTAATTTTAGAGATAATTATCTGAAATTGAGTGAGAAAGGGTTCGATGTTGTGGGTGTAAGTGCCGATAATGCACTGTCTCATAAAAAATTTTCTCAAAAAAATGTATTACCTTTTGCACTTATCCCGGATAAAGCAAGAAAAATCATCCGGGATTATAGCGTATGGGGATTAAAAAAGTTATACGGTAAAGAATACGAAGGTATTCTGAGAACGACTTTCGTAATAAGTGAAAATGGTATTATCGAACAGATATTTACTAAAGTAGATACAAAAAACCCTACCCGGCAGATTCTGGATGCAATGGGTATTCAATAATGATGCAGTGAATGCATCCCAAAAAAAGGAGGTAATTATGAGTGCAGAAGTAAACAAAGAAAAGATCAAGGCTTTGCAACTTACCATGGATAAGCTGGAAAAGACTTATGGAAAAGGTACCATCATGAGGCTTGGTGATAGTGCCATCGAAGCTGTGGATATCATCCCATCGGGTTCTATTGGGCTTGACATTGCGCTGGGTATTGGAGGATTCCCAAAGGGAAGAGTCATTGAGATTTATGGACCTGAATCTTCAGGTAAAACAACACTTGCCTTGCATGCTATCGCAGAATCCCAGAAAAACGGGGGTATTGCTGCTTTCATTGATGCTGAGCATGCATTTGACCGTTTTTATGCCCAGAAACTTGGTGTGGATGTAGAGAATTTACTGGTTTCGCAACCCGACAATGGAGAACAGGCATTGGAAATCACCGATAATCTTATCCGTTCCGGTGCGATCGATATTATTGTAATTGACTCTGTGGCGGCCCTTACACCGAAGAGTGAGATTGAAGGGGAAATGGGAGACTCCAAGATGGGACTTCAGGCAAGACTGATGTCGCAGGCATTGAGAAAGCTGACTTCCACCATCAGCAAGACAGCGACCTGTTGCATCTTCATCAATCAGTTGCGGGAAAAAATCGGTGTGATGTTTGGGAATCCGGAAACCACTACTGGTGGGAATGCGCTGAAGTTTTATGCTTCTGTGCGTCTCGATATCCGAAAGGTGACCCAGCTTAAAGAAGGAGATGAAGCAGTCGGTAACCATGTCAGGGTTAAAGTAGTGAAGAACAAAGTTGCACCTCCATTCCGCAAAGCTGAATTTGACATCATGTTTGGGGAGGGTATATCCAGGCCTTATGAGATCATTGATCTGGCTGTAGAGTTGAATATTATTAAAAAGAGTGGCTCCTGGTTTTCCTATGGGGAGACCAAATTGGGACAAGGCAGGGATGCTGTTAAAAAAATTCTTCAGGACAATCCTGAACTGGCTGATGAACTCGAAAAGAAAATTAAAGAAACTGTAAACCATGTTTCGTAAAATCAAGGAACTCCTTACTTTTCTTCTCTGGACCTGTTTGATTACTGTTTCCTGTAATACCAACATGAAAGATCAGGCCGATCGGAATGCCGGTTCTGACTCTTCAGGTATTGTTTTACAAACGCTCACAAGCCAGATCGAGGATGATGCTACCAATCCGGGTTTGTATCATGCCCGTGCGCGTTATTATCTTGCCGAGCATCATTATGATAATGCGCTGAAGGATATTCATAAGGCAATTACCCTTGAACCCGGTAATGCTGTATTTTATATAACACTTTCGGATATATATTTACTTCAGGGGCAAACAAATAATTGCAACGATGCACTGGTAAAAGCCATATCGGTTGATCCGAAAAATCAGGATGCAGTTATAAAAATGGCTAAACTATATCTGATTCTCAAAGATTATTCTAAAACCTTTGATTATGTAAAGCGGGCCATTGATTTGAATCAGATTAACCCCCGAGCATATTTTATTCGAGCAATCGCTCTGCTTGAAAAGGGAGATACCAGTTTGGCAGTTAATGACCTGATTAAAGCTGTTGATCAGGATCAGTCGTTCTATGAAGCGTATATTCAATTGGGAGAGCTGTTTTCCCTCCGGAAAGACCCAATGGCTGCAGATTATCTCAAGAATGCACTTGCTCTTCAGCCTGAGAGTCGGGAAGCACTTTATATGCTTGGGATGTTTTACCAGGAAACGGGTCAGTTCGATAAAGCTATTACCACATATCAAAGGCTTCAGAAGGCAGATACCACCTTCCGCAATGCACCTTATAATATTGGATATATTTATCTCGTGTATTTAAAGGATTTCCCTTTGGCTGTCAGGTTTTTTTCGGAGGCAATAAAAAAAGATGCTGCTTATTTTGAGGCCTATTTTAACCGTGGTTATGCTGAAGAATTAATGGGCAATTATGCAAAATCCTACGAAGATTACCAAACGACTTTGAAGATAAAAGTAAATTATGACAAAGCAATTCAAGGTTTGAATCGCCTGGACAAAATGAAGATCAGGAAGTAAGTTCTTTTTTAATTCCGATTAACTCCTCAAGCAGTTTTCGGGATGCCTCATGGAGATTATCATACAATTCTTCTAAACCTGTTTCTTCCTTAGTTTTTGCCATTTCATCCAACCTTCTGCTTAAATCGATTGTGACAGGATCCATGAAGTTGGCGATGACTCCTTTAAGACTATGGGCATTGAACTTCAGCTGGATAAAATCCTTTTCTGTCACATTTTTTTGAAGGTTCTCGAAACGGTTTTCAAATTCAGAAATAAAAATATCTATAATCTCAACGACAATTTCCTTATCAAAATACTGGAAGTTTTCGTTCATTTTTTGCCGGTTTATCATAGCAGCATGGTTTTATACAAATATAGCAAAGAATTACTCTGGTTGTGAATCAAAAAAACATTTCATTTTCTGCTTCCTTGAATAGACAATAATGAATGGCCATATGAGTGTTCACTATTTTATAACCATAACGGGTTTCAAACAAATGCTTGCAATCCCTGATGGCGTTAGCTTTATAGGTGTTGACAGGATGCTGGTAGAGAAGCAGGAAATCCTTCAGATCCTGATAAATGTCTGTAATATTTTCTGCGATGCTTCCTTTTACAGGATCAGTATGGCTTTTTTCATTGTTATCGATAAAAAAGAAGAGATCATCTTCCCCAGTTTTTATCCTCAGTAAATTAAACATACTTTCCCATTGCTCCTCAGTTACATAATGCTCAGTTGCATCTTCATCATCAACCTCAATGTTGGGAAGCAGTGATGCCTTAATATAGATCAGGGGAAGTACTTTCTGCAGGAATCCGAGTATTTCATTTTTAGAATATTCTTCGGCTTTATCAAGGAAAAGGCAAAATTCATTGGCAACAGTAATCATTTCAAGTACTTTTCTGGTATGAACCGGCTCATTTTGTTGCATATTTATCTTCTCCATATTTTTTTCAAAACTAATTAAATTGCTGGAATATTTCAATTTCCAAGTATTTCAACATGAGGTGCACCAACATTAAAATCGGACAGGTTATCGCCAGTGTCAGAAGAAAGTACTCCCTGAAACATGCTGATACCACCAAAAGTATTTGGATAGAAATACCCACCTATCATGAAGTTTGGAAAGACAAGATTGTCATTCTTAATAATCACGCCTGCCCCAAATCCGCAAATGAATTGTGATGTCCATAAAGGCTGGTGAATGACAGAGCACATGCCGCCCTGGATTTGTCCGTATAGTGCAAAACGAAACCCATAAAGATACCATGGAGTATAAATTTCCATTGATAATCTGGCTGAAATTACTTGAGTCCCTTTAAATATATCAGAATCTTTGTACCTATCGATTTTCAATTTGTCATTGACATTATAATAATCCCGGTTATTGCTCCTGAAGTTAAACCCGTACCTATATTCAGTTGTAAAAAATGTTCTTAATCTGTATCGTGAATGACCGAATGTTTTAAGTGGTGTAAAATAAAGGGTGCTAAGTTTTAGAATACCATCCTCAAATCCACCGTGATATAAATAGCTTCCGAATTTCAAAGAAGCTTGAAAATATCCTATTTTATTGAAAAAATCACCTGCAGATATTGTGAATCCTGAATAAAACCGCTGATAAAAATCTGTATATTCTTTGCCAATGGTAAGTTGGAAAAGATAACCATAAGGCAAGTTCTCTGTTTTTCCAAAGGAGGAAAGGTAATCAGTCAGGTAATATTGATTCTTTGATATGGATAAGGATGCCAGTAAATGTAGTTGGTTGTAGAACATTCGGTTAGAATCAATTGTAATCAGCGGGCGGGAGGTAAAGTGCCGCCTGTAAGCAGCGGCTGAGATAATCAACCGGGTGAAATCAGGTGGCTTGACAGGTGTCAGAGACCACCCGTTCCAAATATTCTGATCATTAAAATAGGTTGTTGCTTCCAGGGTATCATTGATCCAGGCGGAATTTTTTAAAAATCTCAGTGACAATGCTCCGGCCCACTTTGTATAATTGGTCAGGAATGAACGGTACAGTGAAAAAGTCAGATCAAGATTACCATTATCAGATGTAGAAAAGTCTAATGAGGCATCAATAAATGAACCGTTAATGTTGGTATAATAATAATTTCCACCGTCGAAGCGAAAAAACGGAGACCTCCCGGTTTTAATGGAGAATTTTGTACCAAGATAGTCATTCATGCCTAGAAAATTAGCATCATATAAACGAAACAAAACCTTGTTTGTCGTGATGGTTGGAATATCGAATCCTATAGACCATACATCTTTAACTACAATGAGGAGGTCAACGGAATCGCTTTCTGTTCCGCAAGGGGTGACAATGATCCTGGCATTATCGATGGAAATAAGGTCTCTGAGGATACGTTCATTATCTGCGAGTATTTCCGGTTTGATTGCATCTCCGGGATGAAGCAGGAGATTTTTCCTGATCACATGTTTCCGTGTATTGATGTGAACGGCATTCAGGGCCTTCCCAATGGATGTAATGGCTGCTGATGAAGTGTCGTAAATGCTAGCCCCGAAAGGATTTAAAGTCTTGATGGCTATTTTCCGGATTATTTTTCCGGAAAACTTGCTGAAAGCAATTTCAGTTTTCTCCACCTGCAGAGAATCCGGAAAATCAGAAACCCTGGGTTCTACAAAGGCAAGGTTATATAACAATCTGGTGAAATGATGACGTGAAAATTTATGATATACGGAATCATAAAACTTTTGTGAACGCGAGTAGAATGCTGTATCCCGCTGTTTCTTTTCTGCTTGCTGGGAAACAGCATAAACAGATAAGAAAAGGATAGGAATCAGCAGTATAATCCTTACCTGCATTTATTTTAGCTTCATCGAAGCAATGATCCCCTCGATCTTTTCGATCAATCTTTTTTCTGTTTGTTCAAAATCGTTTAATGCTTTCAGGTTTTCCTTGACACTGAAATAAAACTTGATCTTTGGTTCGGTTCCGGAGGGACGAACGCTGATGACACTGCCATCTTCAAGTACAAACTGAAGAACATTTGAAGAAAAAATATTGATGGGTGTTTCAAGGCCTGTCAACATGTCTTTTTGTTTCAGGCTCAGGAAATCCCTGGTCATGATAACCCTGGAATGATGTATTGTTTGAGGAGGATTCTCCCTGTAGCCAATCATCAATTTCAGAATTTCATCTGCGCCGCTTTTTCCTTTCTTTGTTACGGAGATGAGATGTTCTTTGTAGAATCCATACTGTTGATAAAGAATGATCAGAAGATCAAATAATGATTTTCCCTGGTCAGCCATCCATGCTGCAGTTTCAGCAATCATGGCACAGGCGCTTACAGCATCTTTATCCCTGACAAAATCACCGATCAGGTAGCCGTAACTTTCCTCACCACCGATAATGTACTGCTTTTTATCTTCATTTTTCCGGATAACATCAGCGATAAATTTAAATCCGGTAAGCACATTAAAAAATTCAACATTAAAAGAATTGGCAATATCAGCCAGCATTTCTGTTGTAACAATGGTTTTAACAATAAACTCATTTCCTGTGATTTTTCCATGCTTCTTCCACTGGTTGAGCACATAATAAAACAACAGGGCAGCAGTCTGGTTACCATTGAGCATGATCATTTTTTTATGATGATCGCGAATGGCAATCCCAACCCTGTCGGAATCGGGGTCTGTGGCAAGAACCAGATCGGCCTGTATTTCTTCCGCTTTTTGAATAGCCAGGTTCAGTGCATCAGGTTCTTCCGGATTCGGGGAGCGGACTGTGGGAAAATTGCCATCGGCTACAGCTTGCTCTTTAATCATGGTCACGTTCGTAAACCCATACATGGCTAAGATCTCCGGGACCAATTTCCTTCCGGCTCCATGGAGTGGGGTGTAAACAATTTTCAGGTCTTTCTGCCTCTGAATGGCATCAGGTGAAAGCGATAATGCTTTTACTTTATCCAGGTAAATCTTGTCAATTTCAGTCCCTATGGTGATGATTCTTTCGGGAACTCCTGTCCATTTAACATCATCAACGGAAGAAATTTTCTGAACTTCCCGGATAACATTCTCGTCATGCGGTGCGATAAACTGGGCTCCATCATCCCAGTATGCTTTGTATCCGTTGTATTCTTTCGGATTGTGGGAAGCAGTCAGCATAACCCCGCTCTGGCATCCGAGATGACGAATGGCAAAGGACAACTCAGGGGTAGGACGGAGATCGTCAAAGATATAGACTGTGAATCCGTTGGCGGAAAGCACTTCAGCTGTGATCCTGGCAAAAAATGGACTATTGTTCCTGCTGTCGAAAGCAATGGCCATTTTTATCGGCTTTACATCAGGGAACATTTGCTTCAGGTAGTTTGCCAATCCCTGGGTGGCCATGCCAACCGTGAATTTATTCATGCGATTGGTGCCCACGCCCATAATGCCCCGTAAACCTCCGGTCCCAAACTCAAGATCACGATAAAAAGAATCGATTAATTCTGCCGGATTATTTTCTAGGAGGTCTTTCACTCTCGCTTTAGTATCTTCATCAAACTTGCCATCAAGCCAGCTCTGGGCACGGTTTAAAATAGTTTTATCGACAGTCATAATTTCAATATTATCACTCCAAATAATTATCCTCCTGCAGCTGGAGGGGCTGGAGAGGATTTTTCGATTAATTTATTAATAAAATGCAATCCTTCAGGCTATCTTTCCAGAAGGGGATTTTCAGGTCAAAGCGTTGCTTGATTTTCGCTTTATTCAATACGCTATAAAACGGCCTGGCAGCAGGAAGAGGATATTCCCTGGTCTCAATCGGATTGATCACACATGAAATTTCTGATAGTTCAAGGATGGTCTTAGCAAAATCGTACCAGCTTAAAACGCCTTCATTGGAATAGTGATAGGTTTCTATTCCGGTTCCAATGTGTTTTGAAGAAAGTATCTTCAGGATCGCATCTGCCAGATCCCTGGCATAAGTGGGCGTGCCAACCTGGTCAAAGACAACATTCAGCAAACCTCTTTCTTTGCCATATTTCAATATAGTCTTAACAAAATTATTTCCGAAAGATGAATATAACCAGGAGGCTCTTATTATGATTGCATTCCCGTCTGTTTTTTGGATTTCTTCTTCTGCAGCCCATTTTGTCAGAGCGTATACTGAAAGTGGGTTGACCGGATCAGTTTCTACATAGGGGCGATATCCTTTACCATCGAAAACATAGTCTGTTGAGATATGTATCAGCAGGGAATGAAATTCTTTACAAATCTTTGCCAGGTAGGCAGCAGCCAGGGTATTGATCAGCCTGGCTTTATCGGGTTCCAATTCTGCTTTATCTACAGCGGTATAAGCTGCACAGTTGATTACTGCACCAGGCTGTTCTTTGGAAAATAAATCATGAATAGATCTTGGATCAGTAATGTCGAGGGTATCGATATCGGTAAAAATAAAATGGTGCTGGGGATAGCTTCCTGCAAGGATCTGCAACTCATTTCCCAATTGTCCGTTGGCACCGGTTACCAGGATTTTCATAGTCAGAGGTCCTTAGATTACTGATTGAAAAAAGGATATGGTTTTTTTCAAACCTTCCTCCAGGGGTATCCTTGGTTCCCAATCAAGTTCCTTCTTCGCCAGTGTAATATTTGGTTGTCGCTGAGTGGGATCATCGGATGGTAAAGGCATATGAACTATCTTTGATTTTGAACCGGTAAGCCGGATTACCATTTCTGCGAGTTGCAGGATAGTAAACTCATTTGGATTTCCAATATTGACCGGCCCGGTAAATTCTTCTCTTGAGTTCATCATCCGGATCATTCCTTCAATGAGATCATCAACGTACTGAAAACTTCTCGTTTGAGACCCATCACCGTATATTGTGATATTCTCGCCTTTCAATGCCTGGACGATAAAGTTAGAAACAACCCTGCCATCATTCGGGTGCATGCGTGGGCCATAAGTGTTGAAGATCCGGATAATTTTAATTCGTACGTTATTCTGTTCATGGTAGTTCATGAAGAGGGTTTCCGCAACCCTTTTCCCTTCATCGTAACATGATCTTTGACCGATGGGATTAACATGCCCCCAATAGGATTCCACCTGTGGATGTACTTCAGGATCACCATAAACTTCACTGGTACTTGCCTGCAATATTCGGGCTTTGATGCGTTTGGCCAATCCGAGCATGTTAATGGCACCCATCACCGATGTTTTTACCGTTTTAATGGCATTGTATTGATAATGAATAGGGGAAGCCGGGCAGGCCAGGTTATATATTTCATCCACTTCGATGAAGAATGGCATGGTCACATCATGCCGGACAAGTTCAAAAAAAGGGTTGCTGAGCAATTGGACTACATTTTGTTTCTGTCCAGTAAAATAGTTATCGAGACATACTACTTCATTACCCTCCTTGAGCAGCCGTTCGCAAAGGTGAGACCCCAGAAAGCCTGCTCCGCCGGTGACTAATATTTTTTTCCTGATCATTTGCTTGTATTTACGCCAATGCAGAAATACTGAAATCCTTTCCGCTTAATTTCGGCAACTTCATAAATATTTCTTCCATCAAAGATCACCGGATCTTTTAACAATTTTTTTATGACATTGAAATTCGGGAATTTGAATTCAGGCCATTCGGTGACCAGTAAAAGACAATCGGCATCGATCAGGGCATCGTACTGATCTTCTGCATACTCAATGGTTTCTCCAAGAATTCGTTTGGCTTCATGCATGGCGACAGGATCATAGGCTTTTACTTTTGCTCCGGCTTCAATCAGTTTTTTAACCATGACCAGAGAAGGAGCTTCCCGCATGTCATCGGTCTGAGGTTTAAATGATAACCCCCAGAATGCTATTGTCTTTCCTTTCAGATCTCCCTGGTAAAATTTTGATATTTTATTGAACATTACAGCTTTCTGATCATCATTAACAGCTTCCACTGCTTTGAGTACCCTGAGAGGATGATTGAAGTCATCCGCAGTATGAATGAGAGCTTTGACATCTTTCGGAAAACAGGATCCACCATAACCAATCCCGGGGTAAATAAATTTATTACCAATCCGGGAGTCGGAACCAATACCTTTTCTTACCATATTAATATCTGCACCAACGATTTCACAAAGATTGGCAATGTCGTTCATGAAGCTGATTTTTGTAGCCAGCATAGAATTAGCGGCATATTTTGTCATTTCGGCAGAAGTGATATCCATAAAGATGACCGGATGACCATTCAGGGTAAATGGTTTATAAAGACTCTTCATCAGTTCTTCGGCTCTGAGAGAATCAAGTCCTACAACAATTCGGTCAGGCTTTAAAAAATCATCAATAGCTGCACCTTCTTTAAGGAATTCAGGATTGGAGGCAACATCAAATTCAATTTTCACACCCCGTTTATCCAGCTCTTCCTGTACAGCAGCTTTTACTTTTTGAGCGGTGCCAACAGGAACCGTACTTTTTGTCACAATGAGCAGATAATCTTTCATATGTTTGCCGCAATCTCTGGCGACTGAAATCACGTACTGAAGATCGGCACTGCCATCTTCATCCGGTGGGGTTCCAACTGCACTGAAGATCACTTCACATTCATCGAGGGCTTCAGCGATACTGGTCGTAAAATGAAGACGTTCTTTCTTCATATTCCGGTGAACCATTTCTTCCAAACCTGGCTCATAAATAGGGATGATGCCCTGTTTCAGATTTTCAATTTTTTTCTGGTCAATGTCAACACAGGTGACATCAATACCTACTTCAGCGAAACATGTTCCGGTGACAAGGCCTACATAGCCGGAACCAACGATAGCGACTTTCATATTCTGTAGTTTTTGGGTTTGATGAATCGTGAACAAATATAATAAGAAAGATACTTAATGATGCAAAATAATTTCTTCTGTTAAAACCTAAAGGTTCAACCGGGTTTGAATGGCCCTGACCTCTTCTTTCAGGTGTTTTACACTTTCGATCAGGTAATGGGTTTCTGTTTGTGGATTTTCCGGAAGTTCAGGACTTATATAGTTTACGAACTGCCATATTTCGCGTATATCTTTAACCGTTATATCATAAGGATCATACAGGGGATTCAGGGAGTGGAGGATAAGCTTACCATCTGTCATGATTCTGTTTTCAACCACCTTGAATACCACACCTTCTTCGGCAGTGAGTATGATACAGGCATCCTTATCGCGAATGCTGTTCCAATCCTGGACGAAAACGCCGGTCACAAAAGCTCCGTGAGAAATGGGGAGCATGGAATCCCCGCTGATCTGGAAGGCCCGGTATTTCTTTTGTTTCGATAGGAATGGAAGACGGAAGGTGGGTAATATACTGATGTATTCAGGGTCAGCAAATCCGCTTTTATATCCTGCTTTTGCTTTTTCCGATACCAGTTCAATGTTTTCTTCATTGTCGTTTCCGATGGTTGTTGCCAGGATCCTCAGATTACTTCCTTTCAGATACACATCATACCCCCGTTCAATCTGGCGAAGCTGACTTTCTGATAATTTTTGTAAATCAACCTTGATCAGGGTGTCGATGGCAATGTTGAAATAATTAGAAAACTGTATCAATGCATCTAATCCGGGATGAGCTACATTATTCTCATATCCGCTGAGGGTCGACCGTTTTGTATGGATGGAGATGGCCACATCGTCCTGCGTACGCCCGCGGCGCTTACGCATGAATTTTATATTGCTGCTGAAAAACATGGTAGAATTTTTTTTGTATTGCAAATATAATGATTATATTGTGATCAAAAAAATGATTAGAAACGTGGCAAAAATAAAAAAGAAAATTTATATATTACTTTTTATTTGATGGCGGATTAAGCAAAAAACCTTTTCACTATTATGTTGTTCCCGAACCGAAATATCCTCCACTTTGATCTCGACACCTTTTTCGTGTCGGTGGAACGCCTGATCAGGTCTGATCTGGTGGGCAAGCCTGTGATCATTGGCGGTACTTCTGACCGGAGTGTGGTGTCCAGTTGCAGCTATGAGGCAAGGAAGTTCGGGGTGCATTCCGCCATGCCGATGAAGATGGCCAGGGTGCTTTGCCGTGATGCTGTCATCGTGAGGGGTGATATGGAGCTTTATTCCAAATATTCACATACTGTTACGGATATTATTGCTGAAAAGGCTCCGCTATACGAGAAGGCTTCCATCGATGAGCATTATATTGATATCACGGGGATGGATCGTTTTTTTGGGTCGCTGCAATGGGCTCATGAATTGCGACAGTCCATTATTAAAAATACCGGACTACCAATCTCTTTTGGCTTGTCGGTGAATAAAACAGTATCGAAAATTGCCACGGGTGAAGCCAAGCCCAATGGGGAGTTACAGGTGACGGAAGATCTTGTAAAGCCTTTCCTGTCGACACTCTCCATCCGTAAGATCCCGGGCATAGGAGAGAAGATCTATCCTTTGCTTCGCTCCATGGGAGTTTCCACCATAGAAACACTGAGCCTGATCCCGCTGGAAATGATGGAGCGGGTAATGGGAAAGAATGGCATCCTGCTTTGGGAAAAAGCCAATGGCATTGACCATACGCCGGTTTATCCCTACCATGAAGCCAAATCGGTAAGCACTGAGACCACCTTTGATCAGGACAGCATTGATATTACTCGTATGAAAGAACTCCTGGTCAGGATGGTGGAGAAGATATCCTTTGAGTTGCGCGATAAACAGAAACTTACCTCCTGTGTTACCGTGAAAATACGGTATTCAAATTTCGACACCCATACCTTGCAGCAGCATGTCCCGTACACGGCTTTCGACCATCAGCTAATCCCCTTGGTAAAAGCGCTCTTTGACCGCCTTTACCAGCGCCGCATGCTGATCCGCCTTATCGGTGTGCGCTTCAGCAGTCTTATTTCCGGTAATCCTCAACTTAATATGTTTGACGACAACACGGAGATGATCAACCTTTACCAGGCGCTCGACCATATCCGCCGGAGGTACGGTCAGAAAATTGTGAGGAGGGGAGTCGCATGTACCTAAACTGTCATTCCTTTTTTTCACTCCGCTACGGTACATTATCGATTGAAAAACTCGTTGAGGAAGCCGTTCGCTGTGGATTGCAAACGCTGTCACTCACCGACATCAACAATTCCACCGGTATCATGGACTTTGTGAAACTGGCTCAGGAGAATGGAATCAAACCTATTGCCGGCATTGAATTTCGCAGGGGAGATGAGTTGCTTTATACAGGACTGGCAAGGAATAATGAAGGTTTCCGTGAACTGAACGAGTTTCTGAGCTACCATAACCTGAATGATCAAGCTTTACCAGACCGGCCGCCTGAGTTCAGCAATGTTATTGTTGTTTATCCTTTCACCTCACCCTCCGTCCCCCTCTCCTTCAGGAGAGGGGGAGCCGCAGGCGGGGGTGAGGTACTCGGGATCCGCCCTTCGGAACTCAACCCGCTTTTGATTTCCCGTTACCGCGATCTCTTTCCCCGCATGGTGATCATGGCGCCTGTAACCTTCCGGAACCGGCTGGAATATGAACTGCACCGGAACTTCAGGGCGGTTGAGAACAACGTTTTGCTAACACGCTTACAGGAAAACCAGATTGCCTCTCCCGACGAGATCATGTTTCCAACGGATGAGCTGCTTAAACCTTTCCGTGAGTTTCCGGAGATTGTCAGGAATACAGAAAAGCTAATGGAGGAATGCAGTATCAGTTTTGATTTCCAGTCTTGTAAGAATAAGCAAACATTTACAGGCGATCATTATGACGATCGTATACTGCTGGAAAAACTGGCCATGGATGGATTGGTATATCGCTATGGGAAACACAATGAAGAGGCGCGGAAACGTATACTGCATGAACTCGGCATCATTCAGAAAATGAATTTCTCTGCTTACTTCCTGATTGCCTGGGATATCATCCGCTATTCCATGTCGCGGGGATTTTATCATGTCGGGAGAGGAAGCGGAGCCAACAGTATTGTTGCTTACTGCCTGAAAATCACCAATGTAAATCCCATTGAACTGGATCTGTATTTCGAACGATTTATCAATCCCAAACGTACCTCACCACCCGACTTCGATATTGATTACTCCTGGAAGGAGCGTGACGAGGTGCTCGACTATATCTTTAAAAGGTATGGACGTGAACATACTGCCTTGCTCGGGGCCATGTCAACTTTCCGAGACAAGTCCATTTACAGGGAACTAGGGAAAGTTCATGGGCTACCGAAGCAGGAGATGGATGCATTTTTAAAACATCCGGAGGAGGCCATTCATCAGAATGCAATCATTCGTAAGATCAGTGAATTGGGAGAAATGATGGCCGACTTTCCCAATATCCGCAGCATACATGCCGGGGGAGTATTGGTTTCAGAGGAGCCGATTACCTGCTATACCGCGCTGGATATGCCACCAAAAGGATTTCCCACGACCCAATGGGATATGTATGTAGCAGAAGATGTTGGTTTTGAGAAGCTGGATATTCTGAGTCAACGGGGCATTGGACATATTTATGAAGCGGCCGAGATCATCCGGAAGAATCGCAGCATGAATGTGGATGTGCATCGTGTCGGGGATTTCAAGCAGGATGAAAAAGTGAAGGAACTTCAGCGGAACGGGAAAACCATTGGTTGCTTTTATGTAGAAAGTCCGGCTATGCGTGGATTGCTGAAAAAACTTCATTGCGACAATTACCTCAGCCTGGTGGCAGCCAGTTCTATCATCAGGCCTGGTGTCGCCCGGTCGGGGATGATGAAGGAATACATTTTTCGTTTTCATCACCCCGGGAAGTTCAAATACCTTCATCCCGTGATGGAAGAACAATTAAAGGAAACTTACGGGGTGATGGTTTATCAGGAAGATGTACTGAAGATTTGTCATCATTTTGCCGGGCTCGATCTGGCTGATGCAGATGTATTACGCCGGGCGATGAGCGGGAAATACCGTTCAAAGAAGGAACTGCAACGCATTGTCGATAAATTTTTCGAGAACTGCAGGAATTCCGGTTATCCTGAAGAAGTTACCAAGGAAGTGTGGCGACAGATCGAATCCTTTGCCGGTTATTCCTTTTCCAAGGCTCATTCGGCTTCCTATGCAGTGGAAAGCTATCAGAGCCTTTATCTCAAAGCCCATTTTCCACTGGAATTTATGGTAGGTGTGATCAATAACTTTGGTGGTTTCTATCCCGGCTGGGTGTATTTCAATGAAGCACGCAATCTGGGTGCAAAGATCCACCTTCCCTGTGTTAACCGGAGCGAATACAAAACCTGCATCATGGGAAGTGATATTTATGTCGGTTTTATTCATGTTAACAACCTGGAAAACCATGTTGGGAAAGAGATTAGTGATTGGCGATTGGCGATAGGGAGACCCTATTCCAGCCTGGAGGATTTTATCAAGCATGTACCGATTACCCTGGAGCAGCTGATCATTCTGATCCGTGTAGGGTCTTTCCGGTTTACCGGCAAACCAAAGACACAGCTTCTTTGGGAAGCACATATGTTAAAAAAAAGCAGCGAAACATCGAAACAGCAAAATGATGAAATTTTTCAGCTTCCTCCGAAAAAGTTTGAGTTGCCCGTACTCTGGCAGAGCCGGCTGGAAGAGGTTTATGATGAAATTGAGCTGTTGGGATGGCCGGTTACCTATACCTGGTTCGACCTTCTCGAAACCCCTTTCAGGGGAGAGATCATGGCTGGTGATATGAGCCGCTTCGTGGGAAAGAAGATACGTATGCTTGGCTTGCTGGTCACCATTAAATATGTCCGTACCGTGAGGAAAGAATGGATGCATTTCGGCACTTTCATCGATGTAACAGGTCAGTTTTTCGATACCGTTCACTTTCCAAAAGCAGTCAATGATTATCCTTTTCGTGGAGAAGGAGTGTACCTTATCCTGGGAAAGATTATCGAGGAATTCGGCTTCCCCAGCCTGGAAGTAGAGAAGATGGCAAAGATGCCGTTGCAGAAGGATCCAAGGTCATGAAATATTCAACAGATCATCCAGTCCAGCAATTTTAAAAGTTTTCTTGATGAAGGGATCACAATGAATGATCGAAAATTTTCCTTTCTGAATTTGCTTTGCCGTATTTACACATATCCTGATAAAAGACGAGGATATATAATTGACATCCCTGAGATCAAAGACCAGGGGATGTTCAATTATTGCCCCGGTATCAGTCTCGGCTTTCAAGTTTGAGGTTAACAAATTTATTTCTTCCGTATATTTCAGGCAGGCGATGGTATCCAGACGACCTTCAAACCTGCATATGGTCAAATTTTCCCTGGTATTATTATCAATATGAAGCATGTGTTTTCCTCCTAAAAATTTTTATGATATTCTCGGGCAAGGGTCTCAACATCCAGCGACTCGTCCAAGTATTTTTCGAGATCAATTCCGAACCATTTTTCATTGGGCCGGCGGCGGCATACCCTCTGGATATTGATGAGATGGCGTGCCGTGATATTTTCTGTCGTGATATTTTTCCCACCGGTTCCACAACCTAAGGTCAGGGATGGCATCAGTTTATTGTAAGTACCCCCGACAGCACCCTGCGATGTTGGTGTATTTACCACGATCCTGCCGGCATTGATGAGTTGCGAAAATTCCATGATACGTTTCTCATCATTGGCATAAATTCCTGCGCTATGGCCGATGCCACCCAGATAATTGAGATCGATGCAGAGATTGATGGCTGTATGATAGTCTTTGGCGGAATAAAATGCCAGAATTGGCGCCAGCACTTCCACTGATAAAGGATAATCTTTGCCCACACCTTCAAGTTTAGCAATCAGGATTTTAGTACCCTCCGGCACAGTAATACCTGCTTTCTGAGCGATAACGCTGACCGATTGTCCCACTATTAAAGGGTTCATGCCCAAAGTGTCAGGTACCACAGCGATTTTTTCTACTTTTCTGATTTCTTCAGGATTCAGGAAATAGCAATGCTGACGTTTAAATTCAGCCATTACACTGGCTTCAATCTTTTCTTCCACGATTATGGATTGCTCGCTGGCACATATAGTTCCGTTATCCAGTGTTTTGGAATCAATGATATTCTTTATGGCAAAGGGGATATCCGCACTTTCATCAATGAATACCGGTACATTTCCCGGACCCACGCCGATCGCGGGGTTTCCGGAGCTATAGGCTGCTTTGACCAAGCCTGTTCCTCCGGTAGCAAGGATCAAAGCCATTTTCGGATGGGCCATCACCATTTGGGTAAAATCCCTCGAACCGGCAGAAATAATCTGGATACAGTCTTCCGGAGCTCCAGCTTCCAGGGCGGCTTCATAACAAATTCTGACAGTTTCAGTACAGCATTTTATGGCTGAACGATGGGCGCTGATAATGATGGGATTTCTTGTTTTAAGGCAAATAAGAACCTTGTACATCACGGTGGATGTGGGATTGGTAACCGGGGTTACCGCAAAAATCGGACCCAGGGGCTGGGCAATTTCAGTAATGCCTGTCAGCCGGTCATACCCTATGACACCTACTGTTTTTTCATTTTTAATGCTTTCGTATACCAGTTGTGACCCAATGACGTTTTTTAAGACCTTATGTTCCCAGATGCCAATGCCGGTTTCTTCCTGTGCCATTTTGGCCAGTTTCACCCGGGCATTGAATGCCGCTTTATACACTGATTCTACTATCCTGTCGGTTTGTTCCTGATCAAACTGATGAAATTCGGCGGCCGCGAAAAGGGCTTTTTCCAGAATCTCGTTTGCTTTATCAATAAGGGTTTCTGACATAGTATTTTAATTATGTTATAAAAATATAACAAATAAGTGGGGAAAACAAATTCAGGGCAATGAATAGGGAGAAAACCGACTATTTTTTTATTCCCAGGATTTCCAGTCCCTGGTCATAAACAATGTCAACCGGGATGAAGGCAGTTTTTAAACGGTCAAGATCTGATTGCAGAGATTCGTGAATCATGCCATTGGTTTCAAGGTAGGCCGAAGCACCCTTATAATCACCATCGCCTTCAAACATCAGTACTTTGGCAGCCCATTCATTCATCGCAATCCGGATCTTTTCAAAATTAACTTTATACCTGCCGTTTTCAAGACGCTCGAAAGCACCTTTTTCTTCAAAGAAATTAAAGCACATCATGTTTGCTTTTCCATGGGAACTGGCTGCTCCGAAACGTACAGAACGGAAAAGACCAGCCATATAGGTGACGAAACAATCTTCCACCGTAATATCCTTGATTTCACCTTTGGTGATCAGACTGGTTGCTAAAAATAATCCCAGGATATCCGCTTTGGCTTCTTCAAAGGAAGCATATTTTTCCTTCAGGGCCTCCCTGACATTGCCTTTCCCAGTAATGGTATTTTTAATGCCCAGGCCATGGGCTACCTCATGGAACATGACATTAGAAAAGAAAGCATCGAATTTAATGTTACCCAATTGGGAAGAATCGATGAGGATACCGGAAATGGGTACCAGAATATTGTCAAACTTCGCCTTCATGGCATTTTTCAATTGCAGACGGCGGGAACCTTTTTTTAACTGAACATTTTCATCATTGGGTAAATTGATGGCTATGGTCTTACTCCCTGCATTGGACTGTCCTGAAACATAAATAATATCATAGGCATTAAGGTCTGAATCGGTACCAGGCTTCTCCTTTTTATATTTTCCATCCACCGGGAGGTTCATTTGCAGTTCTGGCAGAAAAGCAGCAAACTTGGCCAGTTTTAAACTCCAGTCCTTGTCTTTCACAAGCAATGCACCCTCATATGCAGTTTTATATCCGAACAATTCATCTTCATAGTTTTCGATAGGACCAATCACAAAATCCAGGGTGTTCGTTTTCATATCCATCCAGGCCATATCACTGGCAAAGTAATCGTCGGTAAGAAAAGCCTGGGCGCGGAGTTCCAGATATTTCTTCAAGCCTTCATCTTCTGCCAGGGCAGATGCTTTCTGCAAAAGTTCAGCAGCTTTTTGAATCTTTTCCTGATAAACTTCATGGTACCATACTGATTTCAGACTTTTATCTGCATTTCTTTCGATGATGGTGTATTGACTGGTTTTATTTTTATCGGTCCATTTATCAAATTCCTCTTTGCTCATGTCTTTCGGATAGAAGTTGGCTCCTGCAGGTTTCTCACTGAATCCGGAAATGAATGGTTTATTTCCGTTCAGTCTTTCCCATGGACCATAATTGATCTCTGCAAATTGCCTGAAAATAGTGTCTTTAATGCTGTCGAGGAAAGTATTTTTATCGCCAATGGTCTGTTGCCAGTAAAGTCCGTCGACAATCTCTGCCACTTCGATGAGGATCGGGATCATCTGCTTTTCTTTTTCCGTCAGTTTGCTTAGATCAGTATTCAGCCTTACATGGGCAAACTCATTGATTTTTGCCTGCATCAGGGAATCTTCTTTGCTCAGAACAATACTGTTCTTTCCGGATTGATTGCAGGAGCTGACGATCAGGACAAGCATTATGGATGCAAGGATCATGAGGTTTGATAATTTTTTCATAAGGGTATTTGATTTAAAAATTTTCACTCTGCTAAATTATAGAATTGTTTGCTTTTAATCATGGTTTTTCTTAGGTTTGTAAGGAATTTTATCCCTGCATTAAACCAACATTTAAATTTTAAAACCATGAACCAAGCTGTTATTTTAATCGTGATTGCCATCATCGTCCTGTTATTCTTCAGCGGAATCAGGATTATCCGTCCCACACACCGCGGCCTTATCGAAAGGTTAGGGAAATACCATCGCTTTGCAGCACCCGGATTTCACTGGATCATACCCGGCATCGAGAAAATGTACCAGGTTAACATCACTGAAAAGATGATCAATGCTGAGCCTCAGGAGATCATCACGAATGATAATCTGAATGCCAAGGTAGATGCCCAGGTTTATTTTAAAATTAACAGCGATGAGGAGAGTGTGAAAAATTCACAATACAACGTAAACAGTATTGAGTATCAGATTGTTAACCTCGCCAGAACTACCCTGCGTAACATTATCGGGACCATGACCCTGAAGTCTGCGAACAGCGAGCGCGGAAAAATCAACAAAGAACTTCATGGAACCTTACTGGATGAAACGAAGAACTGGGGAATTCAGATTGTGCGCACCGAATTGAAGGAAATTGATCCTCCCAAGGATGTTCAGGAAACGATGAATAAAATTGTGAAGGCGGAAAATGAAAAAATTGCTGCCGTTGATTATGCTACCGCAGCAGAAACAAAAGCTGACGGGGAGAAACGGGCTGAGATCAGGCGTGCGGAAGGGGTAAAGCAAGGTCAGATCCTCAGGGCCGAAGGCGAGGCTCAGGCCATTGCCCTGGTCAATGAAGCCGCTGAAAAGTATTTTATTGGGAATGCCCAGATTCTCAGGAAAATTCAGGCACTGGAAACTTCTCTGAAGGATAATTCCAAGGTTGTTGTCCCGGCAGGTTCTGACCTGGTCAATGTGCTTGGCGAAATGGCCGGTATCATTCCCATCAGGGATAAACCCGACACCAAATATGCTCCGGTTTAGCCCAAAGGAGCAATAAGCTCATCCAGCCCTGCCAATCGGATCACTTTTTCGGCTTCGGGAGAAGGATTTTCGACTTTCAGTGAATGTCCATTTCTTTGAATGTCTTTTGCTGCTGTAATCAGCATTCTGATGCCCAGTGAGGAGAGAAAACTGACCCCTGACAAATTCAGGATGACCGGGGTTTTACAATTGTTCAGCAGCCCGTAGAGTTGCCAGGCATGGTTGCCCACTTCATTGGCATCCAGTTTTCCGGATACCGCGATCTTCAATAATTTTTTGTCGGATTGAATGACTTCTGTTTCCATATTATTCAAGGATTCCTTTTGATTGTAATATTCTTTTTATTTCCGGAAGGGCGTCTGTTGCTTCTTGTTCATTCCGGATTTTGTAAAGGTAAATAATCTTCCCTGAAATATTTGTAACATTTTAATATGAATGACGTTATTATCCAAAAATTCATATATGAATAAGATTGGAATTTTAATAATTCTCCTTGCTGTTAGTATGGTATTTGTTTCCTGTAAGAAGATCAACGGCAAAGGCGATGTGGTGAAGGAAACCCGGAATATTACCGGATTTTCTGGTATCAGCCTGTCTCTTGATGCTTATACCTACATCCGTCAGGATTCGGTTTACAAAGTTGAAATCCTGGCACAGCAAAATATTCTGGACGTCATTGAAACCCCTGTGGAAGGAGGATCACTCGTTGTGAAATTGAAAGATCATACCGTCCTTGGTCCACATGATGCCATAACGGTATACGTTTCGGCTCCGGTCGTGAATTCTCTGAATATCAGCGGATCCGGATCTATGGAGGGGAATACGCTGATTTCCGCTTCCTATCTGGATCTGGTCATCAGCGGATCTGGAAATATCAAGCTGCCTGGTATTGTTGTTTTCGGACTTTGTACCAACATCAGCGGATCCGGAAGTATTTCTGTGGCTGCTGGTACCGTTTCGAATGAAGAACTGAAAATCAGTGGAAGCGGAAGCATCGACCTTCTGGGGCCGGTTTCGGATACCGTCAATGCCACTATCAGTGGTTCAGGCAGTATATCGGTAACAGCAGAAAAACTGCTGAATGGTACGATCTCAGGCAGCGGAAATATTCTGTATCTGGGCAATCCTGTCGTGAATTCTCATATTTCAGGATCTGGCTCCATCATTCACCTCTAAGGCCTTGATTCTGGAAAGAATGAAAGCCAGCAGTTTTTCGGTGGACTCTTCAATGGTCTGAAGGTCAGTTCTGATCTCAATATCCGGGGAAAGCGGTGCATCAAAAGGAGAGTCGATCCCGGTAAACTGGCGTATTTCACCCCTGCGGGCTTTAGTATATAAACCTTTAACATCACGTCCTTCGCATATGCTGAAAGGTGCATTGATATATACCTCTATGAAATTTTCAGGCCCGATGATTCTTTTTGCCATGTCTCTGATTTCCTCGGTGGGACTGATAAAACAGTTGATGGCAATGATGCCGCAATCAAGGAATAATTTAGAGATCTCAGCGATCCTTCGGATGTTCTCATACCGGTCTTCATCAGAGAATCCCAGGTTGCTGTTAATCCCGGAGCGGATGTTATCCCCGTCGAGGATCTGGGTAAGGAATCCGAGACTGAATAGTCTTTTTTCGAGGTGCTTGGCCAGGGTCGTTTTCCCTGCACCGGAAAGCCCGGTCATCCAGATGACCTTCGATTTTTGATTCAGCAGGCGTTCTTTATCTGTTCGATGCAGGATTTCGTGGAAAGTAGGGTGGAGGTGGCTGGGAGATGGCATGGTAATTTTTTTCTGGTGAATAACAGGAGACAAAAATAAGGAAATATCCGTAGTATAATGAAGATGTTCATTTGGAGCCAAAATGAGTGACTCCGCGGTATCTTACTTGATATCGCTTTTTTATTGTTACTTTTGATCATACATTAAGTATTCCTAAAAGGGAGAAAGGGGAACTTATTTTTCACCCTGTAAAGGAAAAAAAATGAACTTAGATTTTTATGATGAACAAATCATTATTCGTAATTCCAGCACTGATTATTTTCGTTCATATTTCCTGTAAAAAGAACGAAGACATTCATCCACCACAGAATAATCCCACTCAATCCCTGGTGAAGAGTATTAGTGTATCAGACTCCATTGGCAATATTATGTTGTCAGGTACTTATTTTTATGATATCCTTGACAGGCTCACCAGTATTTCAGAAACTCTTTATACACAAACTGTAGGCTATACTATATTTAATTACAATTTTGACTTGGCTTGCTATCCCATTTTTAATGAATCATGAAATTATTACGTTTACCTATTATTAAAATCAATTTCTAAAGAGATTTCACGCAACACGAAGTCAGCATAAATAACGAATCGATGGAAATAAAATTCAGGCAAGCACAATACATTGATTTCCGGGAAACCGAAACCTTGACCAGAGAAGCTTTCTGGGATCTTTATAAACCCGGCTGTGATGAACATTTAGTACTGAATAAAATAAGAAAAAGCAAATGTTATATCCGTGAACTTGATTTATTGGCGGTGGATGGCGAAATAATAATTGGTCATATCATTTGTACGAAAGCAAAGGTCATAGACGCGAGGAATAATCAATATGCCGTATTATGCGTTGGACCATTTTCAATAATGAAAAATTATCAGAATAAGGGTTATGGTTCACTGCTTATAAATTATTGTATCACGAAATCACAAGAATCAGGCTATCCAGGGATGATCCTTTTTGGAAATCCGGACTATTATCACCGGTTCGGATTTATCAATGCTGAAGAATTTGGCATTCAAACCAGGGAAGGAATGAACTTCGATCCTTTTATGGTTAAAGAACTACGAAAAGACGGATTAAAAGAAATTCAAGGAAAATTTTATGAGGACGAATCATATTCTGTCGGTTCTGCTGAATTAAGTAAATTTGAAGAGCAATTCCCGTTTAAAGAAAAACATATCACTGATACGCAATTAAAGATATAAAAACAGCAATGAAATCAGCTATATGAGGGTTTTAATCTTATCATGTGCAACCGGTGAAGGGCATAACTCGGCAGCAAAAGCAATCCAGGAATACTTTCAGATGCAAAACATCGCGTGTGATGTAGCTGATACGCTTTCATTGGTAAGTCCTGCTTTTTCGCAAACCGCCTCTGATATCTATATATTTTCAACCAGAACACGCCTGTTCAAATTACTGTATGAAGCCGGCACCATGGTAAGCGGCCATAGATCAAAGTCTCCGGTGTATTTTGCAAACAAACTTTATTGTGGCAAGTTGCTGGAGTACATCAAGGAAAATGACTATGACACTGTTATTTGCACTCATTTATTTCCGGCAGAAGCGCTCACGGCATTAATAAGATCAAAGAAACTTCCTGCCATCACTGTTTTTATCATGACCGATTATACTTGTATTCCTTTTGTGGAAGAAACCCAATTGGATTATTATGTTATTCCTCATGACCATTTAACAGAAGAATGTGTCAAGAAAGGATTGGCACGGGAGAAAATCCTCCCATTCGGAATACCAGTAAAACAAACATTCTATACCTCACGGTCTAAAACCCGGATAAGGATGGAATGCCAACAGCTTTTCGGAGAACGAATTAACGAAAATGAGAAATGGTTACTGATGATGTCGGGCAGTATGGGATTTGGTAATCTGAAAGATCTTGTAAAACAGATTATCGGCGAATGTGGTATGAATGTAGAACTTTTTCTGGTCTGTGGAAATAATACAAAATTACAGCAAACGTTAATAAAAGAATTTAGCTGCCATGAAAACATCACCATACTGGGATTCACCGATCGCATTTCGGAATTAATGGATGCCTGTGATGTTCTCTTTACCAAACCTGGTGGATTATCAAGTACCGAAGCAGCTGCGAAAAAAATCCCCATCATACATACTGCACCTATTCCAGGCTGCGAAACAAAAAATGCGGAGTTCTTTCATTATCACGGAATGTCATACAGCAGCAGCGATATATCAGAGCAGGTAAAACAGGCGCTGAGATTATGCGACGACCAGCCATACAGGAATAAAATGATCGATTCCCAAACCATGAACATCAACCCTGAAACGAGCAGAGATATTCTGAATATTTGTGTCAAATCGGGAATCTTGAAGAAAACAGACCAATGGACAAAACTGATGTAAAAAGTCAAACCATGGATTTGAAAAATATTTTTGAAAAGCAATTTGAGCTAAGGTATTTCGAAATGAATAAATTCGGAGAAGCTTCACCGACTCATATCTTAACCTTGCTGGAGGAAACCGCTGCAGATCATTGCTATACAATAAATCAAAGTCTGTATGACCTGGAAAAACAAAATATTGGATGGATATTACTCTCCGGAATTATGGTAATGGATCGCTATCCTGTTTACAAGGAGAAAATAACAATCCGGACATGGTTATCAAGGTATTCGCCTATCAAAGGATTTCGGGAAAATATTTTGTTGGATGAAAAAATGAATATTATTGGCAAGGCCAAAGGATTATGGATTTTTTTTGATATACAAAAGAAAAGGCCGGTTCGGATTTTTAATGAAATCAGGGAGAAATGGTCCAGTAATCATGAGGAATGTATTAATCATGACCTGACTCAGAAAATAGAATCCTGTAATTCTTCCATTCATTCTAAGGAATTTACAGCCAATTGGTTTGATGTGGATATGTACAATCATGTGAACAATATTAAATATTTGCAATGGTTACTGGAGTCGACGCCTGAAGAGATTACTGATAATTTCTATTTGAAAACAATCGACGGGCGCTTTATTTCAGAGGCTAAATATGGGGATACTATTTTATCGTTCAATGAGAAGGACAAAGGGGATAATTCTTTTATTCATACCATAAAATTAAGATTGAATAATAAGGTTTGCGCCACTGCAAAAACAGTTTGGGAACCAAGAATTAAGTAGCAGTTGAGAATAATTTCCTACTTTAGTACTTCGATTTTGAATAAATTTGCTCCAGGTGAGCAGCAATGGAATAATACCGAAGTGATAAAGTTGAAATTTTCGAAGCGTTACCTTTTTCTACCTGTAGTTTTACTGGTTTTCTTTGTTCTTTTTTATCTTGTTTATGAAGATATCAAAGAGAGAACGATCAGTGAATTCAATAATGAGCAGTTGATTTTAGCCGGTACAGCAGCTCAAGGAATAACTTCTTTTTTCCGGGATTACCAATCTGACCTTACTTTTTTAGCACAGCTGAACGATATCATTGATTTTAATGACAAAGGCAAAGCATTAATTGCAGGCTTTCATATAAATCATAAAAATTATATTGAGGCTGTCACCCGGGTTGATGCGCATGGGGAAATATTATATACCTGTCCTTCGAATGAATCTATTATAGGGAAGAATATTTCTTATCAAAAGCATATTCAGCAGATCATGATTAACCACCAACCGGTGATAAGCGATGTGTTTCTTTCTGCTCAGGGTTATTATGCCATCGCATTGCATGTTCCTATCTTCCGGGGGAAAGAATACGCAGGAAGCCTGGCCATGCTGATATCGATCGATAAACTGGGGAAAATTTACCTGGGAAAAACCCGTATTAGGGGAACCGGTCATATATGGTTGCTTAGCGAAAACGGAATAGAAATATACTGTCCTGTGGAGGGGCATACAGGAAAACTATTTCTGGATAATTCGCAGCATGATTCTTCCGCTTACAAACTACTGGAAAAGGTTAAAGTAAAAATTAAAGGCGATGTTGAAAGTATTCACATTGGGGAGAGGGTGGAGGGGAAAATGCAGTTCAAAGAAAAATATGTTGTTTTCTACCGAACTTCGCTTGGAAATACATATTGGACTATTCTTATATCCTATCAGGAAGAAGATGTTTACTTTTCACTTGCCCGGCTGCGTAACCGTTTAATTCTGATTTTTGTATTCCTGTTCATGGTGATCTCCTATTATTTTTATTCGCTTTCAAAGGTGAGAACCGTTTTAAAAGAAGAAGCAAAAAGGAAAAAAGCAGAAAAGACTCTCAGGGAGAGTGAAGAAAAGTTCAGGACCATTTTTGAAGAATCACCTATCGGGATTGAGTTATACAATGCTGACGGATTACAGGTTAATGCGAACAGGGCATCCCTGGATATGTTCGGGATTCCCGATTTCTCTGAAGTGCAAAAATTTAACCTCTTTGATGGAACCAGCCTGGATGAAGAGAAAAAGGAGAAGCTGAGAAATGGTCAGCCGGTGGCCTATCAGTCCTTTTTTAATTTTGAGAAAGTCAAAGAACTCAGACAGTATAAAACCCTGAAAAATGGGAAAGCAAATTTTGACTATATCATCACCCCCTTGTCAAATTCTGAGCGGAAAACCATCGATGGATATTTGTTGCAGGTTCAGGATATCACTGAACGTAAGCGCAATGAGGAAGAACTGATCAAAGCCAGGGATAAAGCCGAAGAGAGTGACCGGCTGAAATCAGCATTCCTTGCGAATATGTCGCATGAGATCAGAACACCCATGAGCGGTATTTTAGGGTTTGCAGAGTTGCTGAAAGAGCCGGGTCTTTCAGGTGATGAGCAAGACAAGTACATCGGCATCATACAGAAAAGCGGGAACCGTTTACTCAATATCATCAATGAAATTGTGGATATTTCGAAAATTGAATCCGGGGCCATGAAGTTGACTCTGTCTGAAACAAATATCAATGAACAACTCGACTTTATTTATAACTTTTTCAAACCGGAGGTCGAGGCTAAAAGAATCGCATTTTTCTGTCATTGTCCTTTACCAATTGAGGAAGCCAGCATTATCACGGATCGCGAAAAGGTCTTTGCCATTCTGACCAACCTTGTTAAAAATGCCATTAAATATACCCGGGAAGGATCCATTTCCCTGGGATATAAAAAGATCGGAAGTGAACTTGAGTTTTTTGTGAAAGATACCGGGATAGGGATTCCAATTGAAAAGCAGGAAGCCATATTTGAACGTTTCATACAGGCTGATGTTTCAGACAGGATGGCCATGGAGGGTGCAGGACTGGGTCTGGCGATAACCAGAGCCTATGTGGAAATGCTGGGCGGCCGGATCAGTCTGGAGAGCGAAGAAGGAAAAGGATCGGTATTTGTTTTTACCATTCCCGAAAGTGAAGCCATGTTCAAGGATGAGAAAAGGTTCAAGAAAAATCCCGAGGTCAAAGGATATGAGGTGGATTTAAATAAACCATAACAAATCATAAAAGTCATGAAAGCAAAGCTGATGTTTCTATTGTTAGTTCTGTTTTTGTTCACCCTGAACACTTCCTGTTTCAAGCAAAAGGAAGCTGAGCCGGAAGATACAAATGAATGCGGTGTATGGTATATACCAATGAGCAAAGAGAAGTCATATACTGATATTAGTGTTGAACATCCATTCCCTATTTATGAGGAGTCAGTGGAAAACGGTTACCATCTTTATACCTTTAAATTTGATCTTGAAGAGGATATCTGTGTCATTTCTCCGGTTATTTTCACCATCACTGTTGATCAGGCCCAGAACCAGATCAAACCGATCTGGCTGAGAGCTTATGCCAAATTTTATTATAAGGATAACCTTAATCCATATAAAGCGACCATTCCCTTAACCGAAGCAGAAGGGATCTGGTCAACCGGTGACCCCTGGGAGATTATTGCCAAACCTTATTGTGAGGAATATACATCCAGTGACATAACTATTTTCATAGATTTTCTTGTCCCTATAGGAGAGGAAGACATTGTGGAGAATTGGCGGTATTTAATGGGAATGACCAATCAGGTATATATCGGAGCGGTGTTTCAGGGTTTTGGTGAAACAAAAAAGTGAGTTATCAGCGTTTCACCTCATTAATCCGTAAACTTTCCTGAAGTGATAGCCGTAGATTGAGAAGGTTACGGCATCTACGACCATGTTTGGGCGGCGGAAGAGGGTCCAGATGAAAAACTTCCAGTAATCCCGTCTGCCTTTGTTAAAAAGTCCAATGATGAAAATTGATTTCAGGAAGCCGTTGATGGCCACGAAATTGATTTTTCCCGGTTTATTATCCGGTGGTCTGTAATTCAGCAGCAAACGCCTTATCCTTTTATAGTAAGGTTTTGTGGAATAAATGTCATGGATGATTTTTTTATACCCGGTCATCAGTTCACTGGCATTCATTTTAGGAATGAAATTCATGGATGAGTCGGTGTTGTTACCGCTGGCTTCAATGGTCAGCCTGTTTTCGGCTTCCAGCCGTTTGTAGAGCTTTGTGTTTTTTGGCGCATTCAGCAATCCAACCATGGCCGAAACGATACCGCTTTGCTGTATAAAATCGATTTGCTGCTGAAAAACGCCGGGGGTATCGCTATCGAACCCGACAATGAATCCGCCGGAAACCTGCATCCCGGCCCGGTGAATTTTTGTAACGCTTTTCAGGAGATTCCTGGTTCAATATCTGGAAATGCCTCATGGTAAAGAAAAATCAACCAGCTTTACTGTGACCGTATCACAAAGAGGTTGTTCGAGGTATGCTTCTTATTGTCGATGGTTTCGAAGGAAAGTCCATATTCAACAGCAATGGCTTTGATTCCGGATGCTGAAGTAAAATAAAGTTCCTTTCCGGGATCTGCTGTCAGGTTAAAACCAATATGGGTGGAAAGAAATTCGGTGATTTTTGATTTTTTATGTCGTTGCAGTAATTCGGCATTGGCTTCACGGATGAGGATCGTTCCTCCGGGTATCAGCATGGAAAAACATTTCCGGAGCAATGCTTCCTGTTTCTCCGGTGTGAGGTAGTGAAGTATATCGCCCAGCATGAAACCGTTTTTAGGGCTGATTTCATAGGATGAAATATCTGCACAGACAAACCTGATCCGTTCATTTGCTGAAAAGCAGCAGGCTGCAACGGCAATTTTTTCAGCATCATAATCCACCCCTGTTATGGATCGTCTTCCTGAAGTAAACAAGAGCATGTATGAGATAAATCCATATCCGCATCCAAGGTCAAGGATATCGCCATCATGGGGAAGGAGATCATGATAGATCTGATAATTGTTTTCCAGTGATAATTTCACCCTGAGGTACCATTCCAGGACCGGACCCTTGAATACATAATTCAGCAGCAATTTTTTACGGTAATAAAAAGCATTTCCTTCTTCGCTCCTGATCTGATCATAAGCCCTGATATAGAATTTCCTGATTTGCTTTGTGCGTTCGGAATAGTTTTCACCGTAAGAGGTATCATCCCAGGGAATTCTTTTCATGATCTTCATCCTGAATCCATTGGGTTTTCCCCAGAAAGCACCTTTCCCCAGGAAATCACCCGAACCAAATACAACAATTGGAAGAATATCAGTCTGAAGTTTTTCGGCCAGGTAAAATGCACCTCTGTGAAACCGTTGAATATGCTGATCACGGGAGCGGTGACCTTCGGGAAAAACCAGAATGGAATAGCCTTCCTCGATCTTTGATTTCAGTTTTTCAAGATTGGCTTCCAGCCCATGGTCAACATTGATAAAACCTCCCAGGCGGGCAATCGGGCCAAAAACAGGAGATTTGAATACCCAGTCGTTGGTCAGGATAAGAATTTTCGGTGCCAGTCTCAGAAACGCGGGTGTTTCAATCAGTGACTGGTGGTTGCTGATGATAATGGATGGTTTCGAAAAATTTTCCCCTGGAAGATTAATGAGTTTGGCATTGGTTGGGAAAGTGACAAAAATGTAAAGTTTGCAGAGTTTCGAGAAGATGGTATGAAACAGGTACTCCTTCTTTTTTCTGGGAATTGGAAGCAGGGTATAAATCATCAGACCGATCAGAGACATAAGGATAGAGATAAGAACGATGTTTCCCCAGGTAACAAAAGTTTTAATAAAGATCCTGGCGGTTACAGGGAATTCCTTTTTTTTCCGGCGATGAAGGAAAAACCAGCCGGCAAGGAGGGGTTGGATGGTATATGTGATGATGACTACACAAAGTATTCCAATCATGGAAACAAGGGCGATGGAGCGCAGGGCAGGATGTTTGGCAAAGAAAAGCGCAGCTACGCCGATAAGTGTTGTGACTGAGGACAGGAAAATGGAGACTTTAGAGGTATCCGGTACTTTGTTGCCATATTTATATTCTTCAAGTAGTCCGCGCATCATCAGGATGCTATAATCGACGCCCAGTCCAAAGATGAAGGATGACAGAATGATGTTGAAAATATTAAAGGTCAGACCAAAAATGCCCATAACACCCAGGGTGATAATCCATCCCAGAAACATGGGCAGGGCTGTGGTTATTCCCATTTCAATCCGTCCGAAGGAGATAAGGAGCAGGAGGGTGACAAAGATCATGGAAAGTTTAACGAGAAGGTCGAAATCGGTTTTAACGCCGGAAACAAATTTGGTTGTCAGGTTTTGACGGTCGAAAACAATGACTGCAGATTGATCTTTAAATGCGGTGTAAACTTTATCCTTGTTTTCAGCTTTTACTTTAACCAGGCTGGAGATCATCGTCATTTCCGGTTTTTCATTGATCCAATCGGAAAAGAAGCGGGTCTGGAAATCGCGGGAACCTTTTTCATTGAGCAGGGGATACGACCGATCCATCCAGTTCATGAATTCATCGCAGGTGTTCTTTTTAAACCCGGCATGCATGGCAGCTTCCGGGATATTTTTTGCTAAATATGCCTTTTTCCCATTGGTCCAGAAATTATTCCATTGGTTCATCCTGGCATGCTGAAGGGAATCAGACATCAGTAGGTGCTGAATGCCTGAATATTTACTGATGGCATTTTTGCTTTGAAGTGCTGCTAGTTTTTGCTGTACGGATTCATTGGTTTTCAATGCTTCATTAAAATTCTTTCCGGTAGCCACCACATATACATTTTTTAAGTCCGGATTTCCTGAAATATCAAGATTTTTCTCTGCATTCTGTAGTTTCCTGCTGATGTAGTTCAGGGAATTCAGGTCCTTTTCAAAATTAACCTGTTGGCTAAAATGGATGCTCAGAATTCCGGCAAGAAGAATGATGGAGATGAGTACCCAGTTCTTTTCAAATGGAATTCCTGCTATTTTATCGATGATGTTCGGATGCATATCAGACTCTTCCGGGATCAATCTTTTATGCAGAAAATGTGGCAGAATGATCAGGGTGAACAGGGCGGCACCGGTCACACTCAGGGCAGCAAACCATCCCAGGTCATGCAATACCGCTGAGCCGAGGAAGATGAGGCACAGGAAAGCCCCGGCGGAGGTGAGGCAGCAAACGACAATGGTTTGCGACATGTCCTTCAGTACCTGCTCAACCGACTTTTTTTGCCGGTACTGGTTGATGAGATAAAGGGCATAGTCGATGATAAGTCCCAGTATTACTGAACCGACACCAAGGGCGATAGCAGAAATATTTCCTTTAATCAGGTATAGCATAGCCAGTGCAAAACCACCTCCGAAAAGGGCAGGCAAAAAACCAAGCAAAGGGATCAGCCAGTTTCTGAAGTACCATCCGATGAAGAGGAAAATCAGGCAAATGGCGATGGACAGTGTGAACAGAATATCACTTTTCAATTGACTGGCATTACCGGCTGCAACAGCGATGGACCCGAAGTATTCAATATGGATACCCTGGTTTTTTTCAACGAGTGACTGGCTGATTTGATCGATTCCTTCGACCAGCCTGGAATTTTTTTCCGTTTCGCTGGGAGGATTGGCTGGCGTAAGAAACAGGAACAGATGTTTCTGGTTGCTGGAAAATACATAGCCATCGATCAGGATATAGTTGTCATCAATCTGCAGGGATTTTAGTTTCTGCATGGCAAGGCCTCTGATTCCTAATGGATCTGAAACCAGTTGGTTTTTTATGATTATGCTGGCCGGTGAAATGAGCATCCTGAAATTCTGGCGAAGCAGGGAATTCAGGTTAGCGGACAGGATCAGGCTATCCATCTTCCGGTAGTCTTCAGGGGATAAAAACAAGGGGAGGTGATCATTAACCGTGTTTGTCAGGTTGATATACGTCGAATCCTCAGCTTTGGTAAACAGGCTTTGGATGTAAGTTGAATCAAAGCGTTCCCTGACCTGAGTTGAAAAAGTGCCTGCAACCCTGATCAGCGAATCAGGTTCAGCGGGGGAAAGCGAATCCTTCTGATAAATATGAATCACCAGTTTTTCCGCAAATTTGAAATTCCTGATGACGTATTCGTACTTGCTTAAACCGGCATCGCTGTTGGTCATACCGGAGATGTCCTCCTTCAGATGGATACGGCTGGCCAGACCAATAATGCTTATCAGCAGTGCAAGGAGAAAAAGATAAAATAACCATTTCCGGGATTGAAAAAAAAAGTATATAAAAGTGAAGAAGTTTGCCATATTATCGGGTACTGGCTGGTTTTCTTTTGCGGAATATTTCCAGCAACAGGTAGGTCACAGAGCCAAAAACTGCTGATAGTGCAAGTCCGAAAATAATACTACCAACAATAAACTGTAATAGATTCTGCTTCACCCATTGAAGGGTTATCTCAGAAGTGAATTGAGCATGTTCTCCGGAAGTTCCGAGTATCCAGCCGCCCGTGATATAGCATAGAAACAGGATCAGGGGGAGAAGGGGTGGGATGCTGATATTGGAAGCAGCCAGGGAAATAAATTTATTCAGTTTCAGAACATGAGCCAGTCCGACCGCAGCAATCATCTGCCATCCCCAGATAGGCATAATGCCCATCAGTATTCCCATGGCCACACTCCAGGCAATTTTCTGGTTGGAATCATGGCTTTCAAGAATATATTCGCGGACAAAGCCTTTCAGTGTTTTTCTTCTGATTTGCTGCAGCAAAGTAAACGGCCGAACCCAAAGTAAGGCCATAAAAACAAGAATGCTATTGACCACACTGACCCTGGTAAAATCCCTGAATTTCCGGAAATGAGATATCCTTTCTTCTTTCGGGGCATAATAGATCCGGACAGGGATGGATAAGATATTCACTTCTCTCCAGGCAAGACGCACTAAAATCTCGACTTCAAATTCGTATTTGACGGAATAAAAGTGTCTGATCTCCTGAACATACCGGAGCGGGTACAGTCGATATCCCGTTTGCACATCCGGGACATTGAGACCAGTTTCAACTTTAAACCAGAAAATAGAGAAACGATGTCCGAAACTGCTGGTACCCGGAACCCCTTCCTGATTCATATTTCTGGCACCGATGATCAGGGAGTCGGGATATTCTTCAATTTTTTTCAGAAATTCAGGTAGATCTTCAGGAAAATGCTGTCCGTCGCTGTCGATGGTAATGGCATACCGATACCCTTTTTCAATGGCAAGGGCGAAGGCCTTTTTTAAGGCGTTTCCTTTGCCGGTATTTTTACTGATGGTGATGACATCCAGTTCCCTGAAGTTACTCAGAATTTTAGCAGTATTATCCGTGCTTCCGTCGTTGACAACAATAATCTGCGTTGTATAAGCCATGACCCTGAGGATGATATTTTCCAGGGTCCGGCCATTATTATAAGTTGGAATAATGACACAACATTGCAGATCAATGAAATTTCGCGAAGTCATGGATGACAAATTTAGCAAAAAAGCAGGTCATGGTTTTTAGTATTTTTGCAAGTATGAAAATACTACTGATAAATCCACCCCGATCGCCGGAAAACAATATACTCCGGTATGCTCCAGATGAAGCCAAACCCTTCATCCATAAGAAGCTGATCGGACCGCCCCTGGGTTTATTGACGATTGCTGCAGCTGTGAAGGATTTCGATGTCAGGGTGTTTGATTCAAAAGGAGAATATGACCTGAATCCGGAGACCCCGGTATTACCTTTGCTCGTTCAGAAATTGTTGGCAGCATACAAACCGGATGTGGTTGGGGTAACTGCAATAACATCAGAATTCAACAGCACCCTGGAGATTTTCAGGGTAGTAAAATCGTTTAACCCGGATATTGTGACGATTGCCGGCGGACTTCATGCCACATTATGTCCGAAGGATTTTGCAGGTTCGAAGGCAGATATTGTTATACCCGGACAGTGTCCGCATATTTTCAGGGATGTGATTCTGGCTCTGGAAAAGGGAAATCCGGTTCATGGTATATCCGGGCTGTTTTTAAATTCTGAAGAGGGATTTCATCAGACCAAAGGGAAGTCAAGGGACTGGGATGTTGCGGATGCTGATTATCTCAGACCCGATAGAAATCATCTGAAGCCCTGGATTGAGACTTACAAGGTCGGCGACAGCCCATTTCCGAGCACCTATATATTTACTTCTTTGGGATGTCCCTACAAATGCACATTCTGTTCGATCTGGACACAATTTAAAGGCAGGTACTATCAACGCAGCACAGAGAGCCTGATTGCTGAACTGAAATCCATGGATGATTACCCTGTGGTGCGGTTTGCTGATGCTAATACCGTGGTGGATATTGCATTTATAACGCATTTGTTTGACAGGATACAGGAAGAAGGCATCCGTAAAACTTTTATCATGGATATCCGGGCCGATGTTGCAGCCAGAAATCCGGCCATTATTGAGAAGATGGCTAAAGGTGGTTTGAAGGTAGTGATATGCGGATTTGAGTCGTTCCGGGATTCAGAACTAAAAAAGTACAATAAAGATTCTCCTGCCATTGATAATCTGGATGCCATTAAAGTATTTGATGCCAATGGAATTATGGTGAGGGGAAATTATGTGATCCCTTGTGATTATACGGCAGACGATTTTAAAGCCTTGTCGGCGTATGCTGATAAGAACCGCGTTGTTTATGCCGGTTACACAATCCTCAGCCCTATGCCGGGAACGGTGTATTATCAGCAGGTCAGGAAGCAGATCACAGAAAAAAACTATGACCGGTATAATTTTTTTAATGCATTGATGAAAACCAGCCTGCCTTATGAGAAATTTCATGAAGCAGTAGGACGATTGTGGTTGTTAAAACGTGGAACGGATGTCATCTGAAAAGCGATGAAGAAAGTACTGCTTGTCAATACCAATACGGAAAAACTGCCTTACCCGGTACCACCGCTGGGCATTTGTCTGATCGCATCGTATCTTGATCCTTATTATGAGGTTAAAGTGTATGATGGAATGTTTGATGAGGGTAAGAGTCTTCCCGGTTTGGTGGTGGATTTCAACCCGGATTATATCGGATTCAGCATACGCAACATTGATGATGTTGTGGCCGACCGGAAGATCTTTTATCCTGACTTTATCATTCGTGATTTTATCCACCCTGTCCAGTCCATTACAGAAGTGCCGCTCATTATCGGGGGAAGCGGTTTCAGCATATTTCCGAAGGAACTGATGACGCTTACCGGAGCAGATTACGGAATTGCCGGGGAAGGGGAGGAGGTGATGCTTGAATTGCTTACCCGGCTTGATGCAGGGGAACCAATTTTGGATTTGCCTCGGGTATATTGCAAGACAGTATCTGGGAAGACGGTCGCTGAAACTTCTTCCTGGCTCAGGTTTAACACGACACCCAGCGCTGATATTGACCGGAAAATTTCTTTTGATCCATACCGTCAGAAAGGGGTATACAGCATTCAGACCAAGCGTGGATGTTCCCTCGGATGTATTTATTGCACTTATCCCTGTATTGAAGGTAAGCATTACCGTTTGCGTGATCCGGATGAAATTGCGGAAGAAATCAGGCATGCCAGTGAACGTCTGGGAGATATCACTTTTGAGTTTGTCGATTCCACCTTCAATGAGCCCGGGAAGCATGCTGAAGCATTGTGTAAAGCCATCATCAATAAGAAACTGAAAACCCGTTTGCGTACCATGGGTATTAATCCACGCAACACCAGCAGGGAGCTTTTTGAATTGATGGTTTCCGCCGGTTTTGCTCAGATTGATGTTACTCCCGACAGTGCATCACCAACGATGATCCATAATATGAAAAAAGGATTCAGTCTGGAAGATATTTACCGCACAGCTGATCTGATCCGGGAGTTCGACCTTCCAGCCATGTGGTTCTTTTTATTCGGAGGTCCGGGAGAGACAGAAAAAACGTTTCATGAATCCATCGATTTCATTGATCAATATGTGAATCCCGAAGACCTGGTCTATCTTTCGGCAGGTTTACGGATTTATCCCGGAACCGCCTTGTACGCACAAGCCATCAAAGAAGGCCTGATTTCTGATGGTGATCCGGTATTTTATCCTTCAGCCTATTATTTTTCAAAAGGATTAGGGAAAGAAGGACTTGATCAGCTGATAGAAGAAGCTGTTAAAACTCGTTTCAATTGCCTTCCTTCATCCAAAACCACGCCGCCCAAGGAAATGTTACAGGAGGCGATCAAATTCCGGCAAATCAACCACCTTACTGAGCCCATGTTCAGAACCCTGCTCAGGATCAGAAAAAAATGGATATTATCAGGTTGTAAAGCTTAGAATCTGTAATTGTTCACTGAATAGAATTTTCCGGATCCGGGGATGAATTTTGCATTTTTTACCAGGTTTTGGGAGGTACCGCATTCGATAAAGGTAAGAGCTCCCAATTCCTGAAGTTTCATCTGGGTTTTAAACCAGTTAAAAGGCTGGTAAAGATTCCTGATAATTTCCATGCTTACCTGAGATGAAGTGATGAGAGGGTTCTGGTTAATGACGGAAACAACAGGAATACTGGGATTGGCAATATCCAGGCTATGGACAAAATTTCCAAAAGGTACCCGTGTATTTAGCAGAAAACCGGAATGATAGGGGGCTGAAGCATTCAACATCCTGGAATGGAAAGCACCTTCCTCTTTTGCCCGTTCCAGGATGTTTTCAATCGACTTTTTTCTTCCGGAAAGAACAAATGAGTAAGGCGCCATCTGGTTTGAGACCTGGGTTTTCCGATCAATGTGATCAATCATTCGTTTGATATCTGCTTCATTTAATCCGATCACTACACCCATGGCAAATTGCTGATCATGGATGATCTTCTGAATTTCTATAAAAGCCTGACGGATGAGTAACAAACCATTGCTGAATGAAATTGCCCCTGATTCCTTTAAGGCAGCATATAATCCCATACTTAGTCCTGAAAGAAAAGAAGGGAAAATTTTTCTGTTTCTCAGGTATTCTGAAATGGCGCAACCGAACAGATAGGCCATGTACTGGTTACGAAGCTCGTCATCAAGGAAGTTGTTATTCTCCGGGTGGAATTCTTTTAATGCAGGGTCAACGATCAGCGCGGCATCATCCAGTAAGCATTGCAGTATGGATTGAAATCCAGTGAGTTGATGAAAAAAATCCTCCCGGTAATGGGTGGCGAAAGCAGGAAAAACGAAAACGACCTTAGCTGCGGTCAAGGGTATGGATATAATTATTTTTCCAATTCAAGCAAACGGTTTTCATGTTCAATGATGAGCATCTGCATATCGATCAATTCACCAATGGTGGCAACGGGATGTTTGACAGCATATTTCCCGATGGTTTTCAGTTCAATATCGAGGTTGTATTTTTTCTTAAAGATCTCAATTAGTTCGAGGAACATCAGGGAGTCTCCATCCAGATCATTAATAATGCTGGTCTGGTCATGGATCCTGCTTTTTTCGACTTCACATTCATCAGCAAAAAAATTATAAACGATTTCCTTCACCTCGTTTCGTGTATTTTCAGTTATTCTAGCCATTCGTCAAATTTTTTGCAAAATTAGTTTTTTTTATGATCTATTTACTTCTCATACTTTTTGAATACGAGGGTGGCATTATGTCCACCAAATCCGAATGAGTTGGAAAGAGCGACTTTGATTTTTTTCTGACGGGCATGATGTGGCACAAAATCAAGATCCAGGTCGGGATCTGGCTTATTGAGATTGATGGTCGGCGTGATCAATTCCTTCTCTATACTGAGTACTGTTATGATGCTTTCAATGGCCCCGGCAGCGCCGATTGTATGACCAAGCATGGACTTTGAAGAACTGACCGGAATATCCTTTGCCCTTTCTTCGAAAACTTTTTTAATGGCCAAGGTTTCATAGCGGTCGTTCAACTCAGTAGAAGTACCATGGGCATTGATATAATCCACTTCTTCTTTTGAAATACCGGCATTTATAATGGCTTGTTCCATCGTTCTTGCCATTCCTTCCCCGTCTTTCATGGGAGCCATGATGTTGTATCCTTCACTGGTCAGGGCAAAGCCTGCCAGTTCAGCATAAATACGGGCATTTCTCGCAATAGCTGCACGCTCGGCTTCCAGGATGATCACCCCTGCACCTTCTCCGATTACAAATCCGTCGCGGTCAAGAGAAAATGGTTTGCTGGCCTTCTCGGGAAAATCATTGGCCACAGAGAGCGCATATAAGGCATTAAAACCTGCAATTTCTTCCTTATTGATAATGGAATCAGCGCCACCAACGATGACCACATCGGCCATACCATTCCGGATCATATCAAAACCAAATGAAATGGCATAGGCAGATGAAGCACAGGCGGTATTTACTGCATAACTTGGTCCGAACAGTTGGAATTCCAAAGAAACCCAGGCGGGCAAAGAATTCGTCATGCTTTTAAAAACGGTATTCTGGAATGTCGTATCTTTTTCAACGCTGGAATTACCTGTATTTACAACGCCCATAATCACAGCGCAGCGGGTACGGTCGAGGTGGGAAAAATCAATTCCCGAATCGGCCACCGCATCCTTGGCCGCAACCAGACACATACGGGTAACCCTGGTCATTTGGCTGGCAGCCCGTTTTTTTATATAAGTGCGGGAATATTCATCAAATCCGCCAGGCAACTCTCCCGCAATCTGAGTTGCTGAATCAGAAGGATCAAAAAGACTGATCTTCCTGACCCCGCTTTTTCCTTCAATCAGGTTGTTCCAGATTGTCTGCAATTCAAAACCCAGGGATGAAATCATGCCCATCCCGGTAACAACAACTTTTCTTGACATTCGAATTCTTTATTTCTGGAATGTTTGTGACCAGACACAGATTATTTTAATTTCAGCCTCCGTTGGAACCAGATCTGGATTATTCTTACGAAAACCTTTGGGAGGCATAGAAACCTTCGTTACTTCCTCACAGATATCCTTTGCCTTGCTGGTTTGCTTCTCAGGAGAATATGTTTGCCATTTGTCGAAATTCACTTTCCCTTTGGCCATTCCACTACCGTCGCTGGAATGACAGTCGATACAGGATTTCTGGAAAATTTTCATCACGGAGTCAGGGATGGAAGGTACAGGTTTGCTAAAAGACGTTGTTTTCAATCCCCTGGCCTCCTGTGTCTGAAAAGTAATGGCTAAAACCAAGGCAATGCCAGCAATAAATGCGATGATGGCAAATACTTTTTTCATACTATTTTTATTTTAGGGTTTATCGCAGGTAAAGGTAAGCAGAATCGTATTAAAAAGGAAAATTATATTTCAAAAGGTCCTTTTTCCAATCCAAAATATTCCCTGATGGCATGATTCATTTCATCAAGCGAAGCGTGTGATTGCAAGGTGAACCTCTTTGCAGAGGAATAAAAAGTCTGACGCAGATGGTAAACAATGTTCTCCTGATCTGTGAATGAATCAGTTTTTTCATCTTGAGGTAAGGGATAGAATCCCTGACCTGACTTTTGGCCCAGATACCCTTGTGATATTTTCTCGTTGAGTTCATTGATCAATGAGGAAAAATAATCCTGGTGAGGATAATCTGCAATATAATTTTTAATGGCCGAAAGCATGGTATCCAGTCCTACGCTATCCATGAAATCAAATACGCCGAAAGGAAAGAAATTATTCCTGACCAGTTCATCCAGGTTTTTCATGGAAATATGGCCGTTTTTCACCAATTGGTAGGCTTCATTCTGAAAGTCCAGAAAAATTCTGTTCAGGATGAAGCTGTTTTTTTCATTCAGAACCAGAAATTTTCGCTGAATATTGTCGCAGAACTTATACAATTTCATTCGGGTTTCATCTGATGCAGTTTCCGGGAAAGTGATCTCGACAATATTTTTCAGTCCAACAGGATAAAAGAAATGCAATCCGGCAAATGTCTGCTTCCTGGCCTCTGAAGGGATCATGCCGCCAGGATTAATAGAAGAAGAGTTGGAAGTGAACAGGCAGTCAGTCCTGGTAATCACATCCAGACGCTGAAAAATGGCTTGTTTCTTTTCTGGTATTTCGGGGATAGCCTCAATGATAAGATCGCAGGCGGCCGCGGCATTCAGGTTTTTTGTGATGGTAATTCCGGTTTTCTTTGTATGAAATTGTTCTTTCGTAATAATCCCGGTAGCCAGTTTACGGCTGATCTTTTTCAGAAATCCTTTCTGAAGCCCTTCAGGGTCTGCATCCTGGCTGCAAATCCAGACCAGAGTGAAATCAAAGTCAAGGAGGTAATTGAAGATATTGCTTCCCATTTTACCTTCGCCTATGATCCCGATGCAACAGATGTCGCCTGCCGGACGGACTAGAAGGGATGGCCGATGAAGGTCAGCATTCATCCTTTAGTGTGATTCTTTTCCTGCTCGAGGACAATATTGCGGTATTCTTCCATATGTCTTTTATGGGCAAGGATATGCCGGTGATAGCCAAGCATGGAGAGTAAAAAGGCCAGCCCTTTGTCGATGGCTATTTGCTTGTCCTTGATAAGTTTCAGGATGAATGCAAATAATTTTCTCCGGTCAGGATCTGTGGTCAGTACAAATTCTTTGAAAGTGATCCATGACAGCCGGGCTTTGGTCAGGGGAGAGATATTTCCTCCTGGCCGAATAAACGCTCCGTTGCTGAATAAAATTTCTGCCTTTTTCCTGATGGTATCAAAAGAATAAAGCCGGGCAATGGTTTCCATATATTTGTCGAAGATATCGATTTGACTCATTTTCAGGTATTGAATTGTAGGGAAATGCCCGACACCAAGTTCGGGGTCACAATGCATCAGTCTTTCTTCTGTCTCCAGTTTTTTATGCAATTCTGTTCCCGGAGGAGCATTCAATAAATGAAGATTGACATTGGGCAGGTTATGCCTCATGGTAAAATCGAAAATGCGATCAAACTCGTCCAATCCGTCGTTATCAAAGCCTACCACGAAGCTGGCATTGATATGGATCCCGGCAGCATGGATCTTTTTGATCGCCTCTGCATAAATTTTTCCTCCCCGGTTATGGTGTTTATGGGTTTCGTCAAGACTTTCGGGATTCAGTGATTCAAAACCAACAAGAATATTAAAACATCCGGCTTCGGCCATAAGTTGAAGCAATTCATCATCCGTGGCAACATCGAGGCTGCACATGCAACCCCAGGAGATTCCAAGAGGTTTGATGGCTCTCATCAGGTCTTTGGCATATTTTTTATTGATGGTCAGGTTATCATCCACGAAAAAGAAATACGATGAAGGAGCGGCTCTGATTTCTTCTACCACATTATCGATATCGCGATATCTCATTTTCCGCCCGAAATTTTTTGATACCAGGCAGAAATCGCAATTGAAAGGGCAGCCCCTGGATACCTGTATCGCTACCTGGAAGATCCGTTTTATATTGACCAGATCCCAACGGGGAGGTGCTTGTTTCTTATATTCAACAAATGAACTGGTTTCATAAACCGTTTTCATTTGCCCTTTTTCGAAATCATCCAGGCATTGTTCCCATTTCCCTTCAGCTTCTCCTACGATTACGGAATCTCCATGTTCCAGGGCTTCATCGCGTTTGAACGAGGCAAATGGCCCTCCATAGATCACTTTTGCTCCGAGTTTACGGTATCTATCACCCAGTTCAAAAGCCCGGCGGGCGGTGGCAGCCAGGGTTGTGATCCCGACAATATCCGGCACAGGACCCGAAGGCAGGTCTTCAATTTCTTCATCATAAATACGGATGTCGTATTGGCCGGGAGTAAAAGAAGCAATGGTCGGCAACGCCAGGGGAACCATAAACCTTCGCTTCCCGAACATTTTTGCCAGCTCGCTGTGTGCAGGGTAATTGATGAACCGTTGCCGCGGACTGATCAGAAAAAGTAAATATTTTTTCTTCACACGAACTCCTGATTCTTAATTCCTAATTCCTTACTGAGAGCATGTATCCTGCCTGCATAAATTTGCTTACCTCGGTAACAAAGCTCAGAATAATATCACCATCCCGCAATTTTTCTTCTCTTCTGATCTTATCCAGACAAAGGAAAGCCATCGGAGGTCCGATATATCCCATGCTCGCCATTTTTGAGTACAAGGTTTCTGGTGGTATGCCAATTGCCTGGCATTCCTCCATGATCAGTGCTGAAATATGACGGGAAGGGAAATTGATCTGGAAAAACCGCAAGCGGTTCAGGTCAATGGGATGCTTTTTCAGCATACGCTGTAAGCCTTTGAAAAAAACAGTACCCCCTGGCTCATGAAAGTTGGCCCGAAGTTCTTCCTGGAACATCTGGGCCAGATGATGATAGCCTTTATCAAATTCTTCTCGTGGATTCATCCAGTAGGCCGGGCGTTTATTCCCCATCGCTGAAGGTTTTTTACCACCGATGGATTCCATGTATGTATAATCAACAAAAAGTCCTTTCCGCTTTTCATCTGATACCCTCAACACCAGTGCAGAAGCTCCGTCGGAGAGAAAATACCGGAGAAAAAGTTCTTCTTTTTTTACCAGAGGCTGGTTGTAATACTCAGCAACAAGTTCTGATGACGACATGCTGGAGGAAATAACCAGGGCTGTTTTATATCTCCCGTTCCGTAGCAAATCGGTGGCCAGTAATAACGCTTTATAGGCCGAAGTACAGTTGGCATGAATGGACAGTTCGGCACACTCCTTGATTCCAAGGGCTTCCTGAATGCGGACCGAGGCTGTAGGCATCTGATCCTGGTGGGCGCTGCCATAGACGATAAGTTCGATGTCTTCAGGCCTGAATCCTGCATCGGCAATAGCGATGTTTGAGGCTTTGACCGACATGCTCACATTGTCTTCTGTGAATTTACGGGTGGATGGATCGAGGGCAAAATGATAATATTCCACCTCCAGCAGTTCATTCATCAGGGGTCGGATCCGTTTCAGCCACTTCCGGATTTTTTCTGGTGCACAGGTTAGTTCTCCGAGGTATGCATCAACTTCCTCTCGGGGAATTGGCTTTCCTGGCAGGTAAGAGCCACTCCCTGCAAGCTGAACATATTTTTCATGCCCGGTTGGCGCTTCTTTCATAAGTTAAAATAATTCCTGAGGTACAACTTTTTTTTCTCTTTGAAATAATCACTGGAGATACTGCTGGCAAACTCCATAGACCGTTGAAGTACTTCTCTTTTTGGAAGAATCCTGTCGATCAGATTCAGCCGGTATGCATCAACTGCAGTAAAAGTTTTTCCCCTTAATACGAGTTCTATGGCATTGGCTTTCCCTGCCAGGGATGCGACTTTACTGACACCACCCAGGCCGGGAATGAGATTGAAGGAGGCTTCAGGCAAACCAAATACAGCATCTTCTCCGCAAAACCTGAAGTGGCAGAAAAGGGCAAGTTCCAGGGCAGAACCCAGGCAGACACCCCGGATGGCAGAGATAACCGGGATACGAAGCTGGTCAAGGGTCATAAATGCATTATCATTCTCAGCAAGAAAATCGGGTGCACTGATAATTTTTCCCTGCTGATCGACTTCCGATCTGGAATGTATTTCCTGAAGAAGCAAAGGGAGGTCAGCACCTGAAGAATAATGTCTTCCTTTTCCGCTGATGACCAGAGCACGGATACTCCCGGTACGACTTATCTTTTCGATTATATCATTGAATTCAAGGAAGAATTCAAGTGACATTTTATTCGAAGGAGGCTGATTCAGTATAATATGCCCGATTTTATTATCCACTGTATATTGAATCGTAGCAGTCGTCATTCAGCCATGTTTCTGCGGTGGGCTTCGTCCATTGCAAGTTCACAAAATAAGCGTGTTTCTTCTTTCAGGGCATCGGCTGAATTCAGGTTTTTTCCGTTTTTTAATGCTTTCATCACAGCGTGAATTACCTTTAATGGCCGGTCGTGCGTCATTTTCATCAGGAAGTTAAAAGAATAGTCAAAGAGTTTCTGCTTACTTACTATATAGTCGACGATCTTCATTTCCAGTGCATCTTCAGCGTTGATCATATCCCCGCTGAGAATCATCTTAAGGGATGCCGGGAAGCCGGCCTGTTCATGCATGCGTAAAGTACCTCCGAGGCCGGGCATGATCTGATTGTTAACCTCCGGGAAGGCAAACAGGGCATTTTCCGTACACACCCTGATATGACAGGCGAGGGCAATTTCCAGACCACCACCGAAGCAAATCCCCTGGATAGCAGCAAGTACAGGAATATCGAGATTTTCGAGGTGGCTGAGAACGGCTTTACCCTGTTCCAGCTTTTCAGATACATTTTCCATGGAACGGATCATGTCAAACAGATTCTCCAGTTTTCCGCCTCCTGAAAAATGTTTCCCGGCGCCGGTAATCATAATCCCTTTCAGATAATCATAGGAAGTCCATTTATGTAATATTTCCAGGGGTACGAAATCAGGCCTGAAAAGGTAATTTTCAGGAGGGTTATCCAGGGTGATGATTCCGATATCATTTTTAATTTCCCAACTAATTTTATCAATCTTTTCCATGAATAAGTCACTTAATATTCATTTCGATCTCAGCAGGTATGTCCTGAGGAAGCCTTTGCTCATCAACAAATATTGTCTTCACGTTTGCCCTGGCAACAGCCTGTTTTGTGCTTTTATGATAAATCTTCTGCGAAAATATAAGATAAGGGGAACTGTTTTTAATGGTAGTTTTAACTTCGATCTCATCCAGTAGTTTCAATTCCCGCTGATAACGGATATTGATCTCTATTACGACAAGAAAAAGCCTGTTTCTATTGATCATTTCGAGTAAATTCATTTCCTGGAAAAATTCCCAGCGAGCCTGTTCAAGGTAATTCAGGTATACTGCATTATTGACATGCTGATATGAATCCAGTTCATATCCCCTTACTTTCAAACTGGTAGTATGTGGTTTCATGAATTGGTTTCAGCATGAAGTGTTCCTTTGAATTTAAGAAATACAGACTGTTCCGATTTGATCAGGGCGGTCACATCTGTTTCATTTCCCGTGCTGGTTTTCAGATCCAGATCGATATCCAGTACCGGCTGGGATAGTGGATTGATCATAGAAAGAAATTTGATGTTATCTGATTTGCCCAGGAAAAGGGGTTTTTCAAGAATTTCCATTACGATTTCCCTGATCATTTCAACCTGACAAACTCCGGGGACAATGGGGTTGCCAGGAAAATGACCGGCGAAAATTGGGTGTGAAGGCATAAGTTCCACCTGGGTGTGAAATTTCCGGACGATTCCCGGGTTATCCGATATCTCATCGACCTTGAGCAGCTTATAAAAGGTTTTTTGTAGCATGACACGAAATTAAAATGTAAAAATACGAAAAATGATAAGCAAAGAACGGAAACAGGCCTAGAGATTCATATGCCGTAACTGTATTTCCAGTTTGATTCCCGGGTTGGTCAGTATGATTTTTTTTGGCCATGAGCCGCTGCCGCTTTCCGTAAAAACAACAGTTTTATTTATGAAATTTTGTCCCGGCATTATTTTCCCAAAAATAAGGTGGCTGAAATCCCTTTCAAAGATCCTGATTAAAACTTTTTTATTCATGGGTTCAAAAAGATAATTAACTTTGAAATTTCCCGGGTTTATTTCGAAATCAAATATCGTCATCCCCATCTCATTAGAAAAAATAATGTGATAGGTTGAATCTTCTGTTTTTTTGATCATGGTATAACCACTCAGATGGTTTTTTCTGATGTCCAGTGTAGTTTTGAATAGGGCCTTTTCGAATGAACCGTAAAATGGCGATTTCCAAGGGGTACTTATGTCCCTGACCGGACTGCAATGAAGGAAAATCAACAGGAATATGAGACTACTTAAGCACAAACTTTTCATCAGGGATGGGTTGATTGATTTTTTTTGCTGAAAAAACGATTCGTGTATAATCACCTGAAGATTCTCTCATTTCCAATTTGTCGACGGTGAAATCAGTTTTATTGAAATACAGCCAGACTTCACCAACGGATTCTTTTATTTTCAGGTTGATTGGAGTCAGCTTGCAAAGAAAAAAGCCCTGGCTATCCAAGATGACAGACGAATAGTTTTTAGTATCGTTGAGCAGTGTTCCCTGCAAAGCACCCATGATGATGTTATTTACTTCACGAAATACTTTATTGGATTGAAGATTGATCCTGTTCTCCTTATCTTCGTCTCTGACCAGAAGCTGATCATTGTTGATAATAATAAGGTAGGGGAAAGGGGTCACATATTCCCAACGCAGTAATTTTTCTTTTTTAAGGTAGAATTTTCCCTTTGAAGTGATCTTTTCAGCCATGACGCTCATTTCCTTGACCTGAACAAAATCACTTTCAATGGTCCGAGTTTTTTGGGCCGTTTCCTGAACTTTCTGTTTGACTTCCTGAACTTGAGCAGAGGCCATTTGTTTCTGCTGAGCCATGGCAAGCTGTGAAAAAAACAATACAAACAGAAGGATTATTTTATGCATACTTCTCTTTATTAATTAATTGGTCCAGGGGGATTACCCTGAATCCATTGCTGCATATTTCCTCGATCAATTTTTCAAGGATTACTGTTGTTATTTCCTGGTTATCATGTAGTAAAATGATATCGCCTGGCTTCAGATTGCCGGTCACTTTCTTGATCAGAACCTCAGGGTTACGGGTTATCGTATCTCCTGACCAGTTACTCCAGGCAATAACCTGGAAGGTTGTCCTCCGGAGAGCACTGCTTACCATTGGATTGATAACGCCATAAGGAGGCCTGAAAAAATTCATTTTTTTTCCAGTGATATCCCTGATGATGGATTCATTTTTTATCAGATCCCTGTATATTCTGAAGGGGGGCCAGAAATCCCAGAAGTTTGAATGGGAGTAGGAATGATTCCCAAGGATATGCCCAGCTTCATCCATGGCTTTAACGATACCCTCATTGCCGGTAATATGTTGGCCGATGAGAAAAAAGGTTGCTTTGATATTCTTTTGATGAAGAATATCGAGAATAAGAGGACTAAAAACAGGATCCGGCCCGTCATCAAAAGTGATAGAAATCTCTTTCAGTTTCGTTTCCCCCCGGCAGATAACCGGTTTAAAATGAAATTGAGAACAGGGACGAAAGGAAAGTACGATCGGGATTATCAGGTACAGGCAGAGGAGTGGAATATAAAAAAATTCAGGATACTGGCAAAAGAAACCGGTGAACAGGAATTCGCAGGGGCAAGTAAAAAGCTTCACCAGGTTTAATACCAGCAAAAGAATGAAAAACAGCAGTGTCGTATTGCGGAAATTCATCCTTTAACCTCGGCTTAGTAACGTGAATGTATGTTCAAGATTACGGTAATGGTTATATAACAGTACCTTTTGAATTGGCATCCGATAATCTCCCTGTAGTTTTACCACCTCAGGAACTCTTCCATTTTTTAAGATCATGGATGCAAGCCAGAGTCCGAACCCTCCTGCAGTATGGTATTCTCCGCAGAGATGCTTGAAGGCAGCCACATTCGTTTTTAGCGGTAACGTACCGATAAGGTGATGATAGGGTTCATCTCCTTTGGGGTCACCATTATTCCCTGTAATCCATAGATCAATATCATGAAAATTTAAATCATGGGCTGATAAAAACGCTGACAGGTTGTTCATAATAGAATCTTTGTTGATAGGTTTGTAAAGCATATTGATCCCGTCAAGAACAGCATATGAATTCTCTGTTTTTTTTGAGCTAAGAAGAAAAAATGCAGATCCTTCACCTGCCAGGCTTCCGGGGGTCTGGTGTTTGAAAAGTTCATTTGAATTAACAGGTTTACGTTTCCAATGTCCCATCCTGTATGTGATCCGGAAAGAATTCTCAGTTAGTTCATCCATCCCGCCAACCAGAATATCAGTTGCTTCACCGGGCTTAATTTTAGTGATCGCATCAAGCAATGCGGTCTCAAACGAAAACCCCCTGTGGCAATAGGTGAAATTATAGTTATGGCATTTGAGCAGCAAAGCTATTTGTGCACTTACGGTATTGTGTGTCGACTGTATAAATGAAGTAGGGGTAAGCAATTCTTCCTTATTCCGGATCATGTTAGTGAGGAACTTCTCAGTATCTTCAATACATCCCAGGCCGGTACCGGTTATAATGGCATCCGGAATTATACATCCTGCATCCTGAAGGCAAATTTTTGAAGATGCTACGCCCATTTTAATCAGCCGGCTCATACGCCTTACCATATCGCCACTTACATATTCTTTATAAACAGGTTCCTGGCATTTGATAAGCCTCGATTCGACATTTACAATTTCTTCCAGAAAATGAGTATTATCAATTGTTTTCTGTGGTGAGATCAGTCCTAGACCGTTAATAAAGACAGGAACTGCCATAGCTCCATTGTGCATTGTTGCATTGTTGCATTGTTGCATTGTTGCATTGGTGCATTTGGATAGGATGATCGTCGAATTATTACCGCCGAACCCAAAGGAATTGGAAAGCACAGTATTGACCTCAAGATTGCTTTGCAGAGAAATCACCGGGGAAATATGCAGCTCCTTCATTGGTGCTGACCAGTTCAGGTTGGGGAAAATGCAGTCATTTTGTATGGAGAGAATTGAAATCACAGCCTCAATGGCTCCTGCGGCACCCAGGGTATGACCGGTATAGGCTTTGGTTGAACTGAAGGGAGGTACATTTGATCCAAAGACCTTTTCTATGGCCACACCTTCTGATAGATCATTGTTTTGAGTACCGGTTCCATGAACATTAATATAATCGACCTGTTCTGGTTTTAGTCCGCTCATGGCCAGGGCTTTCTGCATGGCCAATGTGGCGCCGGTCCCTTCGGGAGAAGAGGCTGTCTGGTGATAGGCATCATTGGCATTGCCATAACCGATCAGTTCTCCCAGTATCTTTTTTCCAGGCGATTTTGCTGTTTTTTCCGATTCAAGAACGATATAGGCTGCCCCTTCTCCAATGGTCAGCCCTGCCCGGTTTTCATCAAATGGCCGGCAGCCTCCTTTATCAAGAATCATCAAGGTATTGAATCCATTTAGGGTAAACCGGGTAACAGAATCTGTACCTCCAACAATCACGCGGTCAAGCTTGCCAGCCTTGATCAGGTCAGCTCCAAGCATCATGGCATTGGCCGATGAACTACATGCGGTACTGATGGTGGTAACCAGCGCGGAGACTCCCAGAAAATCAGCTATTCTTTCCGTTGAATCGCCGCAATCGTGATTGACGATTTCTCTAAGGCGGCCTTTTTGGTTATGCTCCAGAAATTGTTCAAAAAAATTCTCACTGCGGTCCATTCCTCCAACGGTCGTAGCTGATATCAGCCCGGTAGGATATATATCCGGATCACTGATCCCTGCCGATTTCATCGCTTCACTGGCTGCGACCATCCCCAGCAATGCAGTTCTTGTGAAATTTTCATTTCTACCAAGCGAGAGAAAGTCGCACAGTTCATGATTTGTTTTTTTAACTTCCGCCATGGGAAGTTTTCCTCTATGAATAGTATCAAATAAGGTAATTTCCCCTATCCCTGATTTTTCAGACAGTAAAAACTGCAAGGTTTCTTCCGTATTATTTCCAATGGCACAGATGATCCCGAAACCGGTAATATAAATTCTTTTTGACATCCCAAGAAATTAAACGATCCGCGACAAAAATACGGGAATTAAATCAAATGGGAAAATGAACTTGCAATTTGCTTAATCTCAGATTGTTGACTGAACCAGCAGGAGGGAATGATTGATATTTCGGAAATGATTGTAAATAAGAATATTTTTAAGTTTTTCCGGTTTTATCTTATTCAATGCCAGAATTTCGGGGTAGATCTGACGTTGAATAACATTGGCTGCTGTGTACAATCCAAAACCAGTGGCGGTATGGTATTCTCCGCTGAGGTGTTTGAACCAGGCAGTGGCATGGTTGGGAAAAAGGCGGTTAAGAAAAGCGTGATAGACCTTATCCCAGTTCACATCTCCGTTGACTCCGGTAAGCACAAGGTCTATATTTTCCGGTTTCAGGTCATATTGATCCAGGAAGGCTAATACCTGCTTATCAAGCATGTCATGGTCTACCGGTTGATAAATTGTTTCCACGCCAGTTAATCTGGCATAAGCATTCCTGTTTTGTTCCCGGGAAAGCATAAAATATGCAGCACCTTCACCCGCCAGGGCGCCAGGGCCTGGTTCCTGAAGCAAACGTAGATTGCTGAACGAATTCAATTTCCAGAGTCCTATCCGCCGGGTGATCAGGAGATGGTTCATGGTCATTTCATCAACACCGCCTGCAAGAATATGATCAGCTGATTTCTCTTCAAATTGCATCAAAGCATCCTGCAAACCACTTTCAAAAGAAAAAGCCCGGTGAACATAGGTGGAATTATACCCATGGCATTTCAGGTTGATTGCGATCTGGGAACTGATGGTATTGTAGGTGGATTGTATAAATGGAGTTGGATTGAGAAATTTTTCTTCTTTTGTAATTTCACCCAGGATCTTTTCTGTATCTTCAACACTACCAAGGCCGGTGCCGGTTATAATGGCATCAGGTTGAATTCCTCCTGAATCTTCCACGCAGATTTTTGCAGAGCTGATACCCATTTTAATCAGCCTGCTCATCCGCCTACTTAATATCGGATCAATATAAGTTTTATAAACGGGTTCGATACATTGCAGGAAATCGGCATTATACTCTACAATGTTCTGAAGGAATTCCCCTTTTACCAGGGTGTTTTGTGGGGAGATGAGACCAATGCCAGTAATATAGCTCATGAGTTAGCGAGTTGGTGAGCTGGTGAGTTGGTGAGTTGGTGAGCTGGTGAAAATCAGGGAGGTGTCGTTGCCGCCGAAGCCGAAGGAGTTTGACATTACCGCATTGACAGGAACATTTGTCAGAAGTTTTTCAACCGGTAAAAAATTCAATTCACTGATGGGTGTCCGGAAGTTCAGGTTTGGCCAGATTACCTGATGCTGCAAACAAAGCATGGATAAAATGGCTTCGGTCGATCCGGCAGCACTTGTAGTATGTCCGGTGAAGGGCTTGGTAGAACTTACTTTGGGAATATTTCCAGCAAACAGTTTTTCAATGGCTTTACCTTCCGAAAGGTCATTGTTATCCGTACCTGTGCCATGAGCATTGATATAATCAACCTGATCAGGCCGGAGTTTGCTCATCTCAAGGGCTTTTTTCATGGCCAGAAAGGCGCCTACACCATCTGGCGAGGAAGCAGTCTGGTGGTATGCTTCACAAGCGTTACCCCATCCAACCAATTCGGCAAGGATTACATTTTTTGATTGTTTTATTGATGTTTCCGATTCCAGGACAACATAAGCAGCTCCTTCTCCAAGGGTGATCCCGTTACGATTTTCATCAAAGGGTTTGCAGGGTTCTTTATCCAGGATCTTCAGGGCATTGAAGCCGTTGAGGTGAAATTTGGTTAGTGATTCACATCCTCCTGCAAGGACCCGGTCAAGTTTTCCGGTTTGAATCATTCTTGCACCTAACAGGATGGCATTTGCTGACGAGGAACAGGCTGTACTTATGGTTGTAATAAAGTCTCTGATGCCCAGGTGGTCAGCAATTTTTTCCGTACTATCAGCACAATCATAGGAATCGATATAGATATTCCGGGAATCGTTATGCAGAAAATCATGGTAGTACAATTCGCAACGATCCATTCCTCCGACCGTAGTAGCGGAGATAAGGCCGGTTTTCAAATTTTTGAATAACTCAAGGCGGGCATGATGGAATGCCTCAGTACCTGCAATGATGCCTAAGAGGGCGTTTCTTGAATAACCTTCCTGTAAAGGAATTCCGGCGATTTCAAAAAGTTCTTTATGATCAAATTTGACCTCCGCTACAGGAATTTCATTCTTCAATGCAGTTTCAAGCAGGCGTATCCTTCCGATTCCTGACCGTCCTTCCATAAGGCTAGTCAAGGTTTCCTGAAGATTTTTACCTATACTTGAAATGATTCCGGAACCGGTAATGAAAATCCGAGATGGCATCCATTATTTCTTTTGGTGCTCAGTAATATATTCTGCCATGGTCCGGATGGAATGGAATATTTTTTTACCGTCTTTGGGGTCTTCGATCTTTAAGCCGTAATTTTTCTCAAGTAAAACAATGAGTTCAAGTGCATCGATGCTGTCGAGGCCTAATCCTTCGCCAAACAGCGGAGAATCAGGATTGATATCATCCACGGAAATGTCTTCCAGATTTAATTGTTCAATGACTTCTTTCTTCAGTTTGTTTATTAACTCTTCCATATATATTATTGTCAGTTATTTTCGAATAATTGTTTCATTACATCAGCGGTAAAAGGCCGGGGAGATTTACTCTCTTCAATCAGGCACATCAGCGCTTCATATTTATCCCCCATTAATTCAACCCATCCACAGATACATACTTGAACCCTTTTTTGTTCCATCAGCTCACTAACATATTTCACAAGCATTCTTGGTTCAAATCCTTCTGAAATAAGAAAAGCGTTCTCCCCATTTAGTTTATGCCTTATGCAGATTTCACCAATCACGATATTGGGTAAAGTGTACACAAAAACAGAAGGACTTGGGAAGTACCGGGAATGATCTTTAATTGATTCCTGGTGAATGATGTCGGTATCCAAGCTTGCACTTGAATTGGCTAAAACGACACCTGTTTCTTTTTTCCTGCAGCTGTTTGCTTCGCTTGTCCCTAAAATCAATTCGGCAGCCATGAAGCCAAGTTTACTCAGATTATCCATTTTATAGAATTTCGGATAAACGATGCCTTCCTGCTTGAAGAATGATTTTATAAAGTCTGCAAAATTAATAAAATTTTCCTTATAAAAACGAAGTTGGTCATTCATCATGACCTTCTGGTCCTTAATCAGGCAATAAGAGGTAATAAAAAGGTCCATATTATCTTTTTTGATAAATGATGGCGGCATTGCAGCCTCCGAAACCGGATGCAGTTTTAAGGCAGGAATTTAAATCTGCTTTTCTTGCTTGTGCAATGACTTCAATCGGTTCCGGGACTCCGGATGTTTCGAACCCGGCCGACCTGTATAGATAGTTTTCACTAAGAGACTGAATGGCAGCTACGGATTCAATTATTCCGGCTGCACCCAGGGTATGCCCCCAGTAGCCTTTAAAACTATTTACAGGTACACCGATGAGATGACTGAGTGCGAGAGCCTTTGATTCCATTTCGTCATTGTAGGGAGTTGCTGTACCATGGGCCGAAATATAATCAACATTGGCAGGTTGTAATCCGGATTCATTTATCGCAATATTGATGGCCATGCTAAGCTCTTCGCCCGTACGGGAAGGACCGGAGATATGGTTGGCATCGTTGGTAGTGGAACCTCCGCTAACTTCAATAATTTTTCCCCTGAGTTCCTGTTTCAGGTTTGAAATTACCATGGTCCCGCAAGCTTCACCTAAGGCGAGGCCGTTACGTTGTTTATCGTAAGGCCTGCAGATGTCGGGACTCAGGGCCTGGAAGGATTGAAATCCGGAGATTACGAAACCGGTGGCAATATCTCCACCGGCAACAATTATATGATCATATTGCCCAGAGCGGATATACCTGCTTGCCGTGATCAATGCAAGTAAACCGGAAATACAGGCGTTGGAAATAATGAGAGGAGGATGAATGAAGCCGAAATAGTCCTGCACAATCCTGGCGAGTTCCCATAAGTACAATCGTTTATGATTGACCTTAGCCTTGTATTGTTCTTCCAGTAAATCAATATTACCCTTTGTAGTCGAAAGAATCAGCAGTAAACGGTCATTTCTCAGATTAAATGAAAGCGTGGACAGTGCATCTTGGATGGATAGGATGAAAAGCTTTTCGAGGCGGGTATATGTATCAGCCATTGCCTGTTTTCCCGATTTTTGCAAGAGTAGGGTGAATCGTTCATGAAGTGAAGTGGAATCAACTTGCGATAGGGGAAGAGGGGTGAGCGAAAGCATGGGGTCAGATACTAGCTTGATCCCGTTTCTTTCCTCTTTTAGTGCCTGGAAATTTTCTGCAGAAGAAAAACCCAGAGAAGAGATTATACTATCGGCAATTACATATATATTTTTCATCAGATCATTGAAGAATGCCCCATTTCTGTTTCCATCCAGAATAAAAATCAGGGGATGTCAGTAATAACTCTCCTTCCGGCGTTAAAAATACCTGCGTTGAATTCCCTGTGGCAACAATATCATTATTCGCTTTCCTGAAAATGGAATATTCAAAAACTATTTTTGCTGCTTCGGTAGGCACATACCGGGTTTCAACAATAGCCATATCGCCATATTCAAGCGGATGTTTATAATCGCAATTGATTTTAACAATGGGGATCATCACCTTATGTTTATATACATCCAGGTAACCCAGATTGTATTTCAATCCGAATGATTCTCTTCCGTCTTCAAAATATTTCAGGTAATTTCCATGCCATACGATCCTCATGGAATCGACCTCAGAGAACCTAACCAATATTTCCTTACGGTCAACTAATTCCATTATTTATTTGTTCATGGGGTTTTTAATTCTACGATAAATGAAAGTAATGAGTACGGTGACAATAAAAAATGAAAGTAATTTAAATGCATCTCCCAATACATCCACGAAGCCCCCGCCTCTGATAAAAATATTGTAAAAGCCTGAGATGCCCCAGTTCAGTGGACTCCATGAAGCAACATGCTGCATGAATCCCGGCATCAGGTACATTGGAACAAAAAGTCCGCCCAGGGCAGCCATAATGGGAATTGATACTGCCCCGAAGGCGGAAGCCTGCTGATGCGTTGTAGCGATGGTGCCCACCATAAGTCCAAAACCGAGGGCAGCCAGGGCAACAGAAACCGTGAAAAAGATCAGGGTGAAATAATGGGTTCCAAGAATCAGCATTGGAGCATTGAATAAGGGAAGAATAAAAATTCCTGAAAGGATCATCAATGCTGTTTGAACTACACAAACAATCAGATAAACGGCCACTTTGGCGAGTAAGAGGGTGACATGTGAAACGGGGGCCGACTGCAGTCGGAACAAACTTCCTTCCTGTCTTTCGGTGATCATATTATTGGTAAAAGGAATGATGATGAAGAACATGGCAAAAACCGCCCATGCCGGTACGTTGTGCTGCGCCGTTGTAGGTATTTCTTCAACGGTTTTAAAGGTGGGAAATACTTCCTTGAAAAATACCACTTCCTTATACTGAACATCCGGAGGAGCAAAGTTTGGAAAAAGCTTGGCCATCTCAATATTGAAAGTCCGAAATACCATCTCAGCTTCCACTTTATGGTTGTATTCTTTGATTGAGCTTACCACTGTATTTTTAAAAGTTTTCTTTACTGTCGGGTCAAAGTAAATGGTGACGGTATCAGCATCTTTCATGGGGATATTACCGACCAGGTTCTGGTCATAGAATCCAAAACCAGCGAGTGTCTTTGCAACCATAATCCGCACATTGGTCCGGATGGATTTTGTAATACCCTTGGGGATAATTACTCCGATGATAAAATCTCCCTTTCTGACCGCGTTTTTTACTTCTGCTTCGTTCAGGGGCTTACTGTTTAGTGAATCCACAATTTCAAAGAAGTTCGATGACCGTAAGCCTTTTTCAATGTTGATACCCAGGCTGTCCTGATCAAGATTCAGTAATAAAACTTTTAATCTGTTTTCCCTGGTAACTGAACTGTATCCTACTTCCTGAAGTAACGACATGACAACAATAAGTACCATTGGCATAAGGAAAAGTAGCATCAGACCTGCTTTATCGCGCAGCAGTATCAGGGATTCTTTTTTAAAGGCAGAATAAAATTTAAACATAAAATCGTATTAGTCGCGCATATCAGTCCCGGTCAGATACAGGAAAATATTCTCAAGATTTTTAAATTCAGGATGTTCTTTGAGCAAATCTTTTGGTTTACCGATGGAAATGATTCTCCCACGATCTACAATGGCTATCCTGGTACAAAGATTTTCGGCTTCTTCCATGTAATGGGAAGTATAAATGATGGTGGTTCCAAGCTTATTTATTTCCTTCAAATAATCAAGGATCACAATACGGGATTGCACATCAATGCCAACGGTAGGTTCATCCAGAAACAATACTTTGGGCTTATGAAGCAGTCCGGCAATCAGGTTAACCCTTCGTTTCATACCTCCCGAATAGCTGGATACCTTTTTTCTGGCCGATTTCTCCAAACCGAAAACCTTCAGGCAATCGAAGATTCGCTCGTGAAGTTCAACGCCTCTGAGTCCGTACATATTGCCGAAGAAAGTCAGGTTTTCCACGGCGGTCAGGGTTGGGTACAGGGCCAGATCCTGGGGAACTACCCCTATAATATGTTTGACTTTGTCCAGGCTGTTATGAATATCCAGTCCGTCGATGCTGACATGTCCTTTAGTGGGAGGGAATAGTCCACACAGGATAGAAATGGTTGTGGTCTTTCCTGCACCATTCGGGCCCAGCAATCCGAAAATCTCATGTTGGAAAATATCCAGCGAAATCGAATTGATGGCAGGTTCATCATTCCCTTTATATACCTTGGTCAGATTCCTGATTTCAATGATTGGCCGTTCAGACATTAAATCTTGATTTTATCCAGTTTCTTATACACTTGTTCTTCCATTTCAGCAATTTCTCTCATAATATCTCCCAGCATACCATAGTCTTCTTCAGGTTTAGACCGGCTTTTACAATTCCGGGCTCCGATGTAGGTGAATTCCCTCCAGCGGTTGGCAGTCTTTCCCATCATAACAGAAGCTTCCAGAAGACCGTCATGATTAAACTTTTCACCGGCTTCTTTCAGAAAAGCGCCGTAAATGTACCGGAATCCTGCACCACCTGTACCAAAATCCTCTGCCATACGCATGATCTGACCAAGGTAGAAGGAAGCTTTTTCATTGCCGTGCTTTGCAGGCCATTTTTTAAGATCTTTGGCCATCCAGCGGATTCCTTTAACCCCAATTAATGGAAAAGGAATCTTAATCATCTCATGAACGGTTTTCTTTATCCCTGAATTTACTGCGGACCGGATATCCAGATCTTTTTTCATGTTGTTGATCCAGTACATTTTTCCCTGGGGAGCAAAAGCGCCTTTGGCATAACGAACCCGGAGCAGGTCTTCGTGAGTCAATACCTGAGGATGTTCTAATACCGTATCGCTGATATGATAAAGATTGCCTTCCTTGCCAAAACAAACAAGGTTGTGCATATTATAATGCATCCTGTATTCGGGAGGGAAAAATGTGAGGTTGAACACACCAACCTGCATCCCTGTAGGGATTCCTTTCTCAAGGTTGCGATCAAGAATAAGCATGGCTTCTTTCGGGTCTTTGATTTTCTTGATTACTGTAGCATCAATCCCGAAGTACTTCATCGACCGGTGAAAAACAGTATTAGGTAGATTTCTGAATGAAATCATTGGTGCAAACTGGATCTTCAGAAATGGAATATAACTGAAATATAAACCATTGCCGATTCCGAAAGACATAGGTTCAGAGATGTCATGGCCATAGAACCTGAATAAATTGGAAGTGGCACCGCTTTCACAATGACCCGCCTGGCGGTGAGTATAATCGATCATGATTTTTTGTTCCATCAGAAATGTAATTAGGCTATTCGACCTTCCTGAGCTGGTCAATGCTGATGTTGAATGCATCCGCATATTTTTTCAGGATTTTCTCATTCAATCGTTTAAAAACGCCTGGCTTGAAGTGCCATTTGACCCTCCATAAAGAAATACCAGCCATCATGGAAAGGTTCATGGGGTCAGCCAGGTTTTTCTCCATATAATAAACAATGGGACTGACTTTCCCAGCCAGCACTTTTTGCCGGGCTTCCTCGATGCGGTCATTAAAAAGATCCCAGGCCTGCTGGAGGATTACGCGATCGGATTCTCCATGAAACCCTACATTGCGTTGAAACTGTCCATGCTCATCATAAGAATAAATCAGTTCTTTGGATTGACCGTATCGCTGATCTTTATATACAGGATTTGCGTTTTCTTCCATCTGAATTCTGTATTAGGTGTAGGAATGCAGATTATATGTTGCGAAAGTAGAAAATTTATTTGATTTTTGAGAGTTTACGGAAAATCTTCTCTTCGCCATCGGCAATTTCAAGCAGCATATCTGCCAGAAAATCATATGATTGCTCTGGTTTTCCCCTTTTCTTGCAATTTCTTGAGCCGATATATGAAAATTCTCTCCATTTATTTGCATTTTCACCCATTTCATAGGCTGATTCCTTGAGCCAATCCTGTTTTAAAACATCTGCTGCTTCATCCAGAAATGCCCCGTATATGAACCGGAATCCGGCTCCAGCTGTCCCTACTTCTTCTTCCATCCGAAGCACCTGGCCCAGATAATAGGATGCTTTTTCGGGTCCAAGTTTCTTTTCCCATTTACGCATGCTCTTTGATAAAAAGCGGATGCCTTTAGCCCCGATCAACGGAAAAGGAACTCCCACCATATTGTTGGCAGTTTTCCTAATCCCGTGTATGATGGCTGGCTTCAGATCTATCTCCCGGGGAACAAAGGTAGGATAGTACATGCGTCCCTGAGGAGCAAAGGTGCCTTTGGCATACCTGACCCGGATAAGGTCGTCATAACTAATTTCCACCTTGAATTCCATCAGGGTGTCGCTGACAAAATAAGTTTTATCTTCATATCCATAGACCACCAAATTATGCATATTATAATGCATGCGATATTCCGGCGGAAAAAAAGGCAAATGAAATGTCCCAACCTGAAGTCCGACCGGAAAACCTTGGTCAAGAACCTCATTCAGCTTGTCCATGGACTCTTTCGGGTTTTTAAAATGATGGACCTGAGTCTTTACCCCCAGTTCCTTAGTTGCCCGCTCAAAAACCATTCCCGGCCATACCCTGAATGAAGTGGTTGGCGCATGCTGCATTTTCAGAAAGGGGAGGTAGCTGAAAAACAGACCGGCTCCTATCCCGAAAACCATTGGTTCGCTAATCTCATAATGATGGAAATGTAACATATTCGAAGTGACACCGCTTTCACAATGTCCTGCCGGGCGATGTTCAAAATCAAGTTTTATCATGCTGTCGTGTTTTGGTATTGGTGTTTGCTGTAATGGGGATTTTTCAATTCCTCCGGAGATATTCCGAAGACATCGGCATACTTTTTCAGCACCTCCGGTTTAAGTTTGGAAAATCCACTTGGTTTAAGATGCCGGCGGACTTTCATTTTCCATATTTCCATATAAGCCGCGAGCATGGGTACATCCATGAGGTTTTTTTCCATAAAGAATGCGATGGGGGAGAGTTTACCGTCTAGAACCTTTTGCTTGACTTCCTCCAGACGTTCTTCCGCTGCATCCCAGCTTTGTTTGATAATAATCTGGTTGGAATTGTTCTGGTAGTTTAGCTTACGCGAAAATTTATGGTCTTTGTCAAAACTATAAAACAACTCTCGGTTATATTTATATAAAAGATCTTCTTCCCGAGGGTTTTCAAACTTCGGTTCCTTTTGTTTTTCTTCCATATTTCAGGTCTTAATTAAAAAAATTTTCAGTTCACATTCAGCGATCAGTGTTTCCGCGGAAAATATTTTTGCGTTGATCACCGTCGCATCAAAAACTTCGTGTTCAACATATACCTTCGTGGTTAGTTCCGTTCCGATATGGGGAAGATGATATATATGCAAATTCTTAATGCCGCCAATAAAACCTAAAGGAGGTTTACCACTTTCCACACCAGGTTTTCGTCCTGCTCCGGCAGCAGCTGTCTGGGCCATATTCTCAATAAGCCCGGGCTCCCGAAGATATCCATCTTCACAGAAAACATTGCCAGCCCTTACGATAAAGGATGTCACTGTTTCCTGGCCGGCGACCGAAACAACCCTGTCGATCATCACCATTGGTGGCTTCTGCGGAATATTTATTTCTTCAAATGGTGCCATAGGGAGCCTTTTCTTTTTCGTTTACGCATGCGGTTCATGATCGTAGCCACATCTTCATCCGGAAAAACCCAGCGCCGACCAGTCGCTTCGGCTTTTTGCTTTAAGGATTCGTAATTAATGCCTTTTGCAACATAATATACTGGTTCCAGCAGATTATCTTCAGCATGGATCATTCCTTCTTTGATGGCCAGTTCCTGTAAACGCGTTCCAGGGTAAATCCGCATCCCGATATAAGGAAAGAATACAGTATTTTCTATCCGTTTTGAATTTTCAAAACCCTCATCAATGGTTTGCTCGGTTTCGCCATAACCACCAAGGATCATAAAATGGGCGAAGTATATGCCGATATCATTACAAAGCCTGGAAATTTCGACGATTTCATCGACTGAAAAAATTTTTCCGTAATTTTTTAAGGTCGAATCAGAGAGAGATTCAGTTCCAAATTCAATATGTGTCAACCCTGCCCTGTGAAAAAGTTCCAGCAAAGGAGCATCCAGGTTATGGGGTGAGAAATATGCGCCCCATTTCATGTTAACCCCTGATTTTATGATTTTCTCAGCCAATTCGATATTGAAGGGATTATGAATATTGAATACTGAGTCGGTGAAAAAGGCATAATCAACCTGATTCTTCTCATTTAGTTCTTTCAGGGTATGAACGATTTTATCGGGATCCAGGGTCCTGACCTTAGCCCCTTCGATCAGGGGGTAGGTACAGTAAATGCAATGATAAGGACAGCCGCGTTTTGTCTGGATATTCATCATCCCGCTCTTATCCCAGTAATAATTGATCAACTGCTTATCAAAACATAAATCAGGTGTTTTAATATAATTCTTTCGTTCATTCACTATAACTTTTTCCCGATCCCTGTATACAAGCCCTTCTACGGAGAGGTCAGGAATACCGGAATCTAGGCTGAGAATCAGACGGTAAAGACTTTCTTCCCCTTCTCCGAAAATCCCATAATCAGGATTGAAAAAGGAAAATAGTTCTTCAGGATAAATTGAAAATGCAGAACCCCCGATAATGATGGTATTTTTACTATGCTGACGGATCGTTTCGAGCATAACCCTGTATCCGTGGATAAAGCTTTCCTGGCTGTAAAAATTTACATCATCAACATTTCTGAAAGAAACGCCGGTATAATCAGGTTGAAATTCGTGGATGATTTTTATCAGTTCATCATTGGTATCGAGGTTGGCATCAAAAATTCGGATATCATGTTCAGGTAAACGGTCGCGGAGATAGGAGAATAAATAGGAAATGCCCAATGGGTAAACCGGGTAAGGGATGGCATGCCTGTTAGCACTGATCAATAGAAATTTCCTTATACTCATGCTTGCTGTTCATTCGTTATTGGTTCCTGAACCTGCCAGAAATCATAATAGTTAAACCATTGCAAGGGATACTTTCTGACAATTTTTTCAATGGCTCCTGCATAGCTTTTCAGGGTCTCCCTGAAAATAGCTTCACGTTTTCCGATGTTCCCAGAATAGGGGATATGGCTCAAAGGAGTTGCATAAAAATGGTAATGGGAACGGGTTTCTTTGACTGCAAAAACAAAAGAAACCGGAACGCCGAACTTGGCTGCCATATTTAAAGGTCCGATAGGGAAGGCCGCTGGTTTCCCTAGAAAGTTCATCCACATAGTCTTATTTCCCTTGATAAACCTGTCACCATGCATCGCAATGATGTCTTTATTTGCAAGCGCCTGTTTAATTTCAAGCAAATGTGAAAAATCGTCCCTGATCACAATGAAGTTAACATTTCGGCGGGTTAGTATTTCCGACATATAACCCTTGATCCGTTGGTGCTCCGCATCAAAAAGAATGATATTGATTTTTTTATCCAGGCGATTCAGCAATTGCCCGGCAATTTCCCAATTCCCGATATGAGCACTGATCAGGATTCCGCCGTTTTCCATCTGACGAAGATATTCTTCTCCTTCAAAATCAAAACTGAATTTGCTTTGAAATCCGGCAAGCATCGCAATTTTATCCAGCAAAACCTGACCAAAAAGATAATAATTCCGGTAAACGGAAATAAAGGAACGGAAAATACCGTATCCCAAAATTTTATGGAAATAGCAAAAGATTGCTTTAAAGGCTTTCCCGGAGGAAAAAACAAAATAGCTAACTACAAAATACAACAGGAAATAGGCAAAGGAAATACCAAAGTACTTTAACGTCCAGACAAATATTTTATATCCCAGAACCCCTCCGCGGGTTTTGCCTTCCCATGACGACATTAATGATTAGTTTGGTTGAACTCTTTTAATGATATAGTCGTAAAAATCCTGAATGGTCTTTACATCAGCCATTTCTTCGGCCTTCATTTTAAAGCCGAAATTATTTTCAATAATCACAAACAGGTCAACAAAATCAAGACTATCAATCCCAAGATCATTCTTAAGGTTGGCAGCAGGGGTTATCTGGTTCTCTTCAATTTCGATTTCGTCAATCAGAAGTTGATTTATTCTCCTTTTGATATCTTCACTTTGCATCTTACTGATTCCATTAGCAAAATGCAAAAATAAAGAAATTTATTAATTTTTAAGGATTAAATTTCCTGACCACCAGGGCTGAGTTGGTTCCACCGAAACCGAAGGAATTGGAAAGAAAAGCTTGGATTTTTCTTGAAGTCGTTTTATGGACAATGTTAAGGTTCCTGGTAATATCATCCGGATTTTCGAAATTAATATTCGGAGCAACGAAGGAATGTTGCATCATCAAGGTCGAATAGATGATTTCACTGGCCCCGCCCATCCACATCTCATGCCCGGTCATTGATTTTGTACTGCTGACCAGGGGATGGCTGTTTCCAAATACGGAAAGGATTGCCTGGGCTTCATTACTGTCGCCCACCGGTGTGGAAGTAGCGTGAGCATTGACATAATCAATAGCAGAATTTTCCATGCCTGCAACTTTCAATGCCATTGACATCGCCCTGGCCGGACCTTCCACATTAGGAACGGAAATATGTTCTCCATTTGATGAAAATCCATAACCAACAACTTCACCGAGAATAGGAGCACCTCTTTTTATTGCTGATTCATAGCTTTCCAGAATAACTGTTGCTGCACCTCCGCTGGGAACAAGCCCATCGCGATCCCTGTCAAAGGGACGGGAAGCCCGGGTGGGTTCTGATTCCCGGGTAGAGAATGCATTCAGTGCATCGAAACTGGCAGTAGATTCCGGATTAATCTCCTGGGCTCCACCGCAGATGATGATATCCTGAAGCCCCTGCTTGATCAACAGATAACCGATACCAATGGCATGGGAACCGCTGGCGCAGGCACCACTGATAGTGAAATTCACGCCTTTGAGCTTGAAAATGACCGAAAGATTCATTGATACCGTCGAATTCATTGACTGGAAAATATATCCAGATCCAATCATCATGGTATCTTTCTTCTGACGAAGAATATCCACGGATTCAACAACAGGGACCGCCGAACTATCATTCCCGTAAAGGATACCGATTTCATGCCGGTCGAGGAAATCCTGGTCGATATTGGAATTTTTCAAAGCTTCAAGGGTGGCAAGATAAGCGTATTCTCCCTGAACTGGCAATCCGACCCGCATTCGCCGGTCCAGAACCCCCTTCAGCGAAGGCCGCTCTACCATGCCGGTAAGCCCAGAACGAAACCCCATCCCTTTCCTGACAGGATCGAAGATGATGCCGGATCTGCCTGTGTACAAGGATTCCTTAACTTCATCGAGGTTTTTCCCGATGACAGAATAAATGCCCATGCCTGTAATTACGACACGATTCATATGTTATTGGTGACTAGGTAACAAAGTGATTTTTAAAATTGTAAATCGTAAATCGCAAATTCTTTTAGGTGTAAAGTCCTCCGTTTACGTTTATAATAGCACCGGTAACATATGAGGCTTTTTCCGATGCCAGGAAGGCAACAGCTTCGGCGACTTCCTCGGGTTTGCCAAAGCGTCCCATTGGAATTATAGCCTTAAGCTGGCTTTCATCCAGATCCTGGGTCATATCGGTCCGTATAAATCCTGGGGCTACAGCATTTACGGTCACATTCTTCTTGGCCACTTCCTGTGCCATGGCTTTTGTGGCACCGATAACGCCGGCTTTGGCGGCAGAATAATTAGCCTGTCCGGGCAGGCCTTTTAATCCTGATAAAGAAACTACATTGATGATCCTGCCAAACCGCCCCAACAGCATGTCTTTGATAAGCACGCGGGTGACATACAGGAAACTGTTCAGGTTGGTATTCAACACATCATGCCATTCTTCATTCTTCATCCACATTACCAGCGCATCCTTGCGGATTCCCGCATTATTGACCAGAATGCTGATGTATTTTCCTTCATTGCGCGATTGCCAGCCCGTCAATGCTTGTTCAACAGCAACAGGATCGCCGACATTGAATTTCAGCAATTCCCCATCGCTGCCTTTTTCACGGATGAGTTGCAGGGTATTTTCTGCTTCAGCTTCGTTCGACTGGAAATTGATAAGGACATAAAATCCCATCTCGGCGAATTTCAGGCAAATGGCTTTCCCAATCCCTCTTGACCCACCGGTTACAAGTGCATATTTCATAGTCAACCTTTAATCCATTAATGGGAACTTCAGCTTATTCTCCAGCAGGTAGTTAGTAATATTCTGAATATCCTTGTACTTTATAGAATCTTCAGTGAATTTCGGTACCAGTTTACGGAGATCTTCGAATTTTTTCTGAGAATAACCGGATAATCTCGATGTAAATTTCAGGTAGTCAATGGCCTGCAAAATGGTGATCATGTGAATTGACAGCACATGATAGGTGTTGTCGATCACTCTTTTAGTTATCAGGGCTGCATTGGTACCCATGCTGACGATATCCTGGTTATCATTGTTATTGGTAATGCTGTGAACATACATAGGGAAAGAGAGCGTCTGGTTTTCGGCTACCGTGGAAACAGCAGTGAACTGAACGCCCTGCATTCCCAGGTTCAACCCCAGTTTTCCTAAATTTACGAAAGGAGGGAGGATCTGGTTCATCTTGTCGTTCATCAGGTAGTTCAGCTGGCGTTCGGCTAACATGGACAACTTGGTGATGGCAATTTTCAGTTTATCCATTTCAAGGGCTACATAATCCCCGTGGAAATTTCCACCATGGTAAACATTCTTATTTTCACTGTCGATGATGGGATTATCGTTGGTGGAATTCACCTCATTAATTAGTACCTTCTCGGCATTCAGAATGGTATCGAGTACCGGGCCCATGACCTGGGGAACACAGCGCAGGGAATAATATTCCTGCACTTTGTGTTTAAAAACCTCGACCTGTTCGGTTTTGCCGTTATACAGATGATCGGCCCTGCGACGGATAAGTTTGCTGTCTTTCAGGATGTAACGCATCATCCTGGCCACCTGGTTCTGTCCGTAATGGCATTTGACCCGGTTCAGTCCATCGGAGAAATGATCGTCGTAGGATTCCACGATTTCATTGATCATGGATGAAGCCAGTATGGTCCAGTCGAACAGGTTTTTCGCATGCACGATATTGATCATCCCAATGCCTGTCATGGCTGAAGTTCCATTGATCAGGGAAAGACCTTCCCGGATATGCATTTTGATGGGTTTCAGTCCTTCCTTTTCAAAAACTTTGGTAGTAGGTTGCAGTTTCTTTTTGTACCAAACTTCTCCTTCCCCGATAAGGTTAAGGGCAAGATGGGCAAGCTGAACCAGGTCGCCGCTGGCGCCAACGCCTCCATGTTCGGGAATATACGGATTAATATTGCGGTTGATCAGTTCTTTCAGCAATTCCACAACTTCCGGATGGATGCCTGATTTTGCCTGCATCAGGGTATTCAGACGCGCCAGCATGGTTGCTTTAGCATACATTTCGGGAAGGGGGGCTCCACAGCCAGAACTATGACTGCGAATCAGATTATACTGGAGCTGAAGTTCGTTGGCGGTGCTGATCTTATATTGAGCCATAGGTCCAAGGCCGGTATTGATGCCATAGATTACTTTTCCCTTGGCAAATTCCTTCAAAAATTCGTAATTTTCCTTGACTTTTTTTCTGGCGGTAATATCTAAATCGATCTTTTCTCCGGTGAAGATAATTTTATAGAAATCTTCGGGTGTGATTCTCTGTGCTCCTACGCTTATCATCGTTTTACCATATTTATCTGCGTCTGGCAATCCTGCCTTTTTATCAGGTTTGCAAAGGTAAAAACTTTTTTAACATTTGCAGATAGTAAAAAAGAACTTATCTTTGCAGTCTGAATCGATAGGCGATATGCGATATGCGATATGCGATATGCGATAGGCGATCAATCGTCAATCGTCAATTGAAAAGGCCCTGTAGCTCAACTGAATAGAGTAGCTGACTACGGATCAGCAGGTTGGGGGTTTGAATCCCTCCAGGGTCACTTTAAAATAAGCCACTTGCAGGAACAATGCAGATGGCTTTTTTTATCCCTTGAATAGTTAAATCCGTTTGACATCCAGTAATTTATATCGTATATTTACCGCAATAAATTTAAACCGGTAAACCATGAAAAAATTATTGACCTTTGGTTCATTGCTTGTTATCTGCATGGGTTTATACGCCCAGAATGCAGATTACCTGCAGAAAAAAGATTTCCTGGCGGAGAAAAAAAAGATCTCCGAAAATATCAATGGGATAAGAAAATCCCTGGCGACCCAGTACAAATTCCAGGATAGTCTGAAACAAGCTCAGGCTTTGCAGAATACTGAGGTTACTGGCTTGACAGATTTACTGAAAAGGCAATCTTTTCTGATTAACGAATTACAGGAAAAGCTCTCTATTTCTCAGGAAAAGGCCGATTCCTTTAAGGTTTATTTTTATATCGTTCTTCTCATTTCCATTGTTCTTGTTCTCATTGTATTTTTCTATTTCAAATCATTAACTACCAGACTAAAGACTGAATTTCTGGAAACAGGTCAAGCTATAAATGCTAAAATCGATACCGAGTTTGAAACAGTAAGGTCAGCGATCAAGGAACTTGATGAATTGCTATCCCATCGTAATAATGAGGTGAAAATCAAGTTTAAAGAACTTGAGGAAATCATTTCCATGAACCAGGCAGAATATGTAAAAAGCCAACAGGCATTTACCACTAAATTGCAGGATCAGATTGATGAAGTCAACCGGGCCGCTGAAACAGCAGATAAATCACAGAAAGAAGCGATCTATGCCATTGAAGAAAAGCTGAAAACCAGGTGGACGTCGACAGATGCCAAGCTGGCTGAAATCAATGCGAAACTGCTGAAATAATATTCACCAGATCGGTTCCGATTCCGATGCGGTAACCTTCGGAAAAGTAAAGAATTTCACCCTTGCTGTTTACAAAGCAGATTACCGGTAACTGCTGCAAATCAGGTTGTCTTATTGTTGCAGCAAGTGTTCTTATTGTTTTGGGATCGACCGTTAGGTAATCGGTAATTAAAGGCATTTCAGGTTTAAACTTCAGCTGAAAATTGTTCTTTTCTTTCTCATTGAAGAACAGGAGCAGTATGTTTCCTTTCCATTTATCAAAATCAGTTTTTTGAGCTCTTATCTCAGCCACAAAATGCTTGGTTGGTTCCTTATCAGGCTCCATCCATGCTAGTATATTTCCTTCTCCGGTATTGATATTTAATTTCTTCCCCTGGTCAAGGGATAGGAGGAAGGTGCTCAGGTCAAGATTTCCTAAAACCCTGACAGGTGTTTTGTCTTTACGCAACCGGATGGTCTCTTTCGTTACTTTTCCGGCTTCGATGTTAAAATATTGTATCCGCACCAGCACTGTTCCACCTGACAGCCTGTTCCCACTCACCAGGGAATAATATCCAGGTGACAGTTCCAGTGAACTGGGAAATGATTTCAGCAAGGGATCATTTTCAAAATCGAGTGAAGAAAAGAATCCGCTGGTGAATTTTTCAATCGTGAAATGCGTATAATATCCGGGATTGATTTTATTCCCGGGATCTGACGATAGTACCAATGTTCCGCGCTCTCCGGATACTGAAGGGGCTTCTTCAAAGAAAACATCTACCCATTTTCCCTTGAAAAAGTACTGTGGAACACGCGTACCCGACTCCAGCCTGGCAGCAAGGTTAAAACTCCGGCATAGGGCGACAAACAAGATATCCCTGGAATGTTCATCGGATATCCTGAGTTCATAAACTCCACGGGGTGTAAGCGGGGCCCTGCCATAATTCGCGGTTTTGTTTATCGTAATGTTTGATTTGATCCAGTCAATGATTTTTTCTGGATTATTTCTTGCCTGAATGATGAAAGCAGAATCAAATTTCTCCTGAAAAAATTCTTTGTATGGCTTCAAGTATTCATTGTCAACCCTTGGGCAAAGGATGTAATACACGAACATTTCCCGGTGAATGGTTTTATTTTGATATTTTCCGGAATGAAGAAGATTGTCTGAAAGAACTTCTGGGTCAATATCCCTTAGGTCCTTCTCCGGAATGGAAGACAACAAAGGATAGATCCATTGTTTGAACTCAGTCGGGGTTGCCGATATGAAATCAATTATTTCACGCCAGTTCCCGCGGCTTTGTTTTAAGTATAACCACAAAGTATCCGGATTTGTTTTCAGGGTTGAAGCCAGCCTGAACGTTTTTGATGAATCTATAAAAGTGGATTCATAATTGGCCCGGATCTTATCCTCAAAAGCCAGTTTCTCAGCATTTGCTTTACTTGCCGAATCCTGACTATGTTGAGAGATCTTCAGCTCTGGAGGAGGAACCAGGTCGAATTCTTCAGTAAACACATTCCCCGGCTTCTGGTCAAGAACGATCAGTATCGTATCCTGATCTGTTCCTGCATGCTTTTTATAGGAAAAGCATCCGTTTTTTGCAGCGCGGATGATCAGATCGCCAAACCCGGTCCGGAATGAGGCCAGACCTGCTTTATCTGTATATGCAGTGTGAAGGGGATAAAATTCAGCATAATTGTATAACTGGAATTCAACCCTGGCACTGTCGGAAGGTTGGAATGCAGTATCCGTTACCTTAACAATAATCCTTCTGGTTTGTGTATAATTGGGAAGGATATTGATTTTCGTGTAACGCTCATCTTTCATAAGCACATCTTCGGGACCCTCATAATCTCCAAATACATTGGTGTTTACCAGCATGGCCCTTTTTGCATGTTCTGTAAACCATGCCTTATCCAAATCAGGTTCAGGTTCACAAGCGCCAATATAATGCCATTTCCCTTCAACCCAGACTTCCACCCAGGCATGATTATCGTCGGTATGTGCCCAGCGGGGAGTATAACATTGTCTTGCCGGAATTCCAACTGAACGCATAGCAGCAACGGTGAAGGTTGATTCTTCTCCACATCTTCCGAATGCAGTTTTTACAGTTGCCAGTGGTGCAGATGTGCGGCTATCCGTTCCCCGGTAGGTGACTTTCTCATGGCACCAGTGATTGACTTCCAGAACCGCCTCTTTCATGGGCAAATTCCGCACCCGGTCCTTGAGCTCCATGAAAAACACCCATCTTGCCGAATCGAGATTTTCGTTATTTACCCTGACTGGCAGTACAAAATGTCTGAAAATTATTTCGGGAATTTGCTTTCCCCAGGAGAATGAATCTCTGGCAGCAAGTGTTGCCCTTACGTTCTGAAGATAAAAATCACCATGATAATCAGCAAGATCACTGAGCGGCATGTAGGCATAAAGGAATTTCAATGCTTCTTCTTCCTGGGTCGTCAAATCCTGATCAAAGACTTTAAAAAGCTGGTCAGAGCGATGTTCTGCCATGTTCTTTTGTTTTTCAAACTGGATTTCAACTTTTTTACGATAGGCCTTATCAGTAATGAAATGATTGCCCTGCTGACAAGATGAAAATAAAAGACTGAACAAGAAAAAAAAACTTATTCCACGGAAGGAGATTAACTGTTGGATGATATTCATTTTAAAATATTTTATTTTTTCTAGTAATTCTCATTTCTTTTCAGAAACTTTCAATCTTTCTCAGATCAGGAATCAAAGATTTAATTGTCAATAAGTAGTCACCTCAAATTCCGATGAAATCATGGGAAACTCTGCAGCCTTTGTGCCATTTGATTGCAATTTCAAGGTGAGGTCCAGTCCATTGGCCTTTATGGACATAACTTCTTTAAAGCCATGAAGGATCAATCGAATTGAAGCGAATTTTGTATGAAAGGATCCTTCTGGCTTCGAAAAGCTTATTTTTTGTCCTTCCGGATTAAACCTGAAAAAGCGTTTATAATATTCCCCTTTTTCATAGTTATAAGAGGAACCGTCATCTTCATAATAGGTGAATGAACTTGACTTGTATCCATGATATACATGCAGCTCAAGTACAGGGGAGGGTTGCTGGCCGGTATTCTGGATCACCGATTGCATAGGCAGTATCGCTGAAGCCTTAATAAATACCGGAAGATCATTTAGTGGAGCTTCGACGGTGACTTCACTGTTTCCTTGATAGTATTCATCTGAACTCAAACGGTACCAGCCACCTTCAGGCAGAAATACTTTAACCGCTTTTTGCTGACTGGAAACAGGTGCAACAAGGAGGTTATCACCGAAAAGGTATTCATTCTGGTAGATATACCAATAGGCTCTTTCATCAAAAGTATAATCAATCGTAAGGCTTCGGGCTACCGGAAGGCCAGTTAGGGTGGATTGGTACATCATGGAGTACAGGTAGGGGATAAGACGGTATCGTTGATTGATAAAATTCCTGGCTAGTTTTTCTACTTCTTCTCCAAATGACCATGGTTCTTTATGGTTGGTGCCCCAGGCTGAATGATTCCGGAAAAAGGGAGTATAAACGCCCATGGAAAGCCAGCGAATATATAATTCATCCGATGGATTTCCCATGAAACCACCTACATCCGGACCAGCAAAAGTTATTCCTGATAATCCCAGGCTGTTAACCATTCTCGCCGATAATAACATATGATCATCGGTTGCTTCATTATCCCCTGTCCAGACAGCAGAATAACGCTGAATTCCGGCATATCCGGCCCGCGTCAAGATAAACGGACGTTTCCCGTTTAGGAGGCTTTTTGTTCCCTCAAAAGTTGCGCGGCTCATATTCAGACCATAAACATTATGCGCCTCCGCCATGGATGCCTTATTCTCATCAAAACTAAACTGTACAATATTCGGGATGCTCTGGCCCCAGGTTGAGGGTTCATTCATATCATTCCAAAAACCTTCCACTCCAGGTTCAACGAGTTGGGTAAATGCATTTCCCCACCATTTTCTAACCTTTTCATTGGTGAAGTCAGGGAAGTGGCAGCGACCTGGCCAAACACTCCCGATGTAATATTCCCCGCCTGGATATTTTACAAAATAATCGTTTTTAATCCCATCGTCATAAGCAAAGTAACCATGTTCAATTTTAATGCCCGGATCTACAATGCTGACCACATGAAATCCCAGGTCATTCAGTTTTCCAATCATGGCTTTGGGTCGTGGGAACCTGTTTTTATCCCAGGTGAATATTTTATAGGAATCCATGTAATCAATATCCAGGTAAATAACATCACAGGGAATCTGTTTATTACGGAAGGTATTGGCTAGAGTTACCACTTCCGATTCAGGAAAATAACTCCAGCGGCATTGCTGGTAACCAAGACTCCAGATCGGAGGCAGCGGCATCCTTCCGGTAAGCCAGCTATAATCCCTGATAAGGCCTGTAATACTGGTAGCTCCGAAAAAATAATAATTCAATTCACCATTTACAGCTGAGAAAGAAGCATATTGTTCATCTGTCGAGGCACCGAAATTAAATTTAGTCCGGAATGTATTATCAAGAAAAATACCATAGGTAACCCTGTCATGAATCCCCATGTAAAAAGGGATACTCTGATACAGAGGATCCTCATTCAATGCATAGGCCGGAACATCGGAATTCCAGTTTTCCAAATTTTCACCCCGGTGGTTTACATTCCCTGTCTTTTCTCCCAGACCGATAAATTTTTCATCGGCAAATATTTTTTTATAACAACATACTTCGGTACCCTGCCAGGTATAGGAGAAATTCTGGTAATCCTCACAGAGAACCTGGTCTTTAAGATTTAAAATCTTCAGAGATAACGGGTTTTTCTTAATGATCAGCTTCAACGAATCTGTTGATAATTGCCAATACTCCTTGTTCTCTTTGATTTCGTTAAAATCTGCCCAGGGTTTTTGAATTACTGCATAAGAAAAATCCTTAGTAAAATCTGAACGGGTTAGCCTGATTCTTAATAATTGTGGTGCGTATACGAGGATGATCATGCTACTATTGCTGGCCTTGATCATGACCCCATTTTCAATTTTTTTCAAGAATTTTATTTCCCCGGGTTGTCTTATTTGATCATATTGTGCCAAGGATGAAAGAGCAAAAAAGAACAGTGAAATCAGGATTATACTTCTCATTGGATAAGTTTATTTACCAGGTTTAATAGAATAGTACCAAACTTCAAAATTCGGGATTTTTAATGAAATAAAATTGCAAATTGTAAGATTATTATGCCTGATGTTCTGTCCGGCGAATGATTTCATTCTGAAGATCTTCACCAAGATCATTGAAATAATCACTATAACCTGCAACCCTGACAATCAGGTCCCGGAATTTTTCTGGGTGCTTCTGAGCTTCTTTAAGTGTTTCAGCTGAAACAACATTGAACTGGATATGGTGGCCGTCCATACGGAAGTAAGAACGGATCATAGCAGTAAGATTCACAATACTTGATTCTCCTTCAAAGAAAACAGGCGAAAATTTCTGATTTAGCAAGGTGCCACCGGTTCTCAGGTGATCGATCTTGGCAGCCGATTTAAGTACCGCCGTTGGCCCTTTGGTATCTGCCCCCTGAAATGGGGAAATTCCTTCCGACAAAGGCTGTCTAGCGTTACGGCCATCAGGTAGTGCTCCTGTTACGCTGCCAAAATAAATGTGAGATGTGGTTGGTAAAAGGTTGATGCGATGAACACCTCCACAAGCATTCGGGCGCCCATCGACTGCTGCATAAAATAATTCAAAAACCTCCTTTGCCTGCATATCTGCATATTCATTATCATTGCCGTATTTTGGAGTTTTATAAACCAGTTCGAACTGTAATTCATCAAAATCCCTGAAATCCTGTTTAAGGGCTGTCAGCATCCCTTTCATGGTAATGGTTTGATGATCGAAAACATGGTATCTGAGTGAAGTCAGAGAATCAGTGATGCTGCCAAGGCCGACACCCTGGATATAGGTGGTATTGTATCTGGCGCCACCGGCATTATAATCAATTCCCTTGCTGATGCAATCATCAATAATGAGCGAAAGAAAAGGAGCTGGCATATAATCAGCAAAAATGCGGGCAATAGTATTATTTCCCTTAATTTTAATATCCAGGAAATATCTTAGCTGCAGGTTGAATGCATTGATCAAGTCCTGATAGGAATGAAAATACAAGGGATCTCCTGTCAGCAGACCCAGCTGTTTTCCGCTCATGGGATCCATGCCATTATATAGGGTTAATTCAAGGATTTTCGGGAGATTGAAATATCCGCTCAGGATATAAGCTTCTGTGCCGAAAGCACCGGCTTCCACGCAGCCGCTGGCCCCACCATTCCTGGCATCCACGATATCCTTTCCCTGGTTAACAAGTTCCTGAATGATGGCATCTGTATTAAAATAAGAAGGCTGTCCGAAACCTGTTTTTGTGATTTGTAATGTTCTATGGATGATACTGTCCGGATTTTTTTTACTCACTTGCAGCATTGAGCTGGGCTGTACCAGAATCATTTCCTCGATCACATCGAGGATTAGAAAGCTGAGTTCATTGACGGCATCTGAACCATCGGGTTTGACTCCCCCCAGGTTGATCAGGGCAAAGTCAGTATAGGTGTTACTTTCAAGTGCGGTAACTCCGACTTTCGGAGGAGCAGGATGATTGTTGAATTTGATCCAGAAACTCTGAAGAAGTTCAGTTGCCTGTTCTTTGGTTAATGCTCCTGCTTCAATTTCTTCCTTATAAAAAGGATAAAGGTGCTGATCAAGCCTGCCGGGATTAAACGAATCCCAGGGATTTAGTTCGGTAATCACCCCAAGGTGGATAAACCAGTAGTATTGCAGTGCCTCGTGGAAGGTGCGGGGCGCATGAGCTGGAACATGGCGGCAAATGTCGGCAAGATGAAGCAGTTCAATGTCAGATGACAGATGACAGATACCGGATGAAAGTTTCTGTACTCCTGTTTTATTAGCTTGTAGTTCAAGATGATCGGCATACCGGTTGGCAAATAGGATAATGGCCTGGGCAGCGATCTCCATGGCCTTGAGTTCTTCCTGTTTTTCAAGGGCATGAGGGTCATTGATAAAATCCAGCTTTTCAAGGGATTCATGAATGTCATCAATGATTTCCAGCATTCCTTTTTCAAAGATTTTATTCCCTGCCACGGTATGTCCCGGTGCCCTTTGCTCCTGAAATTCAGTGAAAATACCAACCTTGTAGGCGTCAATCCAGTTCTGGTCCATAGAATGCATGATGCGATCACGGTTGCTTTTTCCTTCCCAGAAAGGAATGATTTTATTTTGGTAGATTTCTCTGGTTTCAGCATCAACCTTGAAAGAGACTTTTTGCCTGGAATTAAGAATATCCAGGTCTTCAAGGGAGTGAACAGTAATTTCAGGGTATGTAGGGACAGCTTTCGGTGAAGGCCCGCGTTCTCCGACAATTAATTCTCCCTCATTGATGCAAATTTGTTTATGCTTTAAAATATATTCAAAGGTCATCGCCCTCAAAACAGGAACTGATACCTCTCTTTCAATCCCGGTCTGATAAAATTCGGTGACAAGGAACGCCCGCTCAGCTGAAATCCGGTTTATCGCATTCTGGCTTTGTTCCCTTAGCTTTCTAATCCGGTCTGTCATCATTCAGATTTGTCAGCAAAGATAGGCGAAAAAAAAGCCCAGCCTCACTTTTTACCAGCTTTTTTAATCGCTTTTTGTTCTTTGGAATTGAATCCCATGGTGGATTTTAAACCGCTTAATGTGCTCTTCCATAAAAAGTTGATAATTCCCTTCTCTTTATCTCTCCGGAAGAAAATGATTCCCGTTTTCATCTTTCCTGATTTTGGAGGATTATCGTTGTTGATCAGAATATCGTTAGCCACAAAATTGATGACGTTTTTTTTGATCGAATTCCAGGTTGAAACCTTTTCTGATTTCATGGAGACCGATAAGTTATTGTAATAAAAAAGCAGTTTTCCACGGGCGAGATCATCATCAGCAACGACCTTTGGGATTATTAGTCGTTTGACTTTGCCACTCTTTATTTCAGCAGGCAGTAGTTTTGTCAGCATAGGATTGATTTCGGTGAGGTCAAATGCTCCGACACTGGCTGAAAATGTGAATAAATTATTTTTATCTCCGAAATTAATCCCAATCATTGCATCCAGTTTACCAACTCCCATGAGGTAGGCCGTTCCTTTCAGTTCCGAAACGAGTCCGGCCTGCAGCAAGATTGAATCATTTGTCAGACCGGAAAGGGTAGCATTAATCTTATCAAAGAAAATTGTTCCGGCTTCTTTGTTCAATTGTTCAGCATAAACTGCTTTTCCATTGCTTAAGGAAACGGTGTCTATTTTAAGATACATATTCAGATTTCTGACAGCATCCTGCGGCATGGGTGGATGGAAACCCGGTTTCAGGGGAACTCTTTTATCACGGTAATTGTCCGCGATCAGGCTGTCAATCTCCAAAAGCCCGGCAATCAATCTTTTATTGAGAATGAGTTCGCGCAGATTGAGCCGTTGAAGTCTGATCAGGCCAACGCGAATGTCCATCCTGTCTGTCTGATACCCAAGTTTCCGGGTGTAATCGTAACGGTTATGCTGCGGAATAAGACGAAAATTTTTAATGTAAATCTGGTTCATCCCAGTGGAAAGTCCGATTTCTCCCAAAGAAATTACGTTTAACCCATTCTTTGTCTTAAAAGAAATACTGTCGAGTTTGATGCTGATATCATCGGCATTAAATAATCTTTTCTTACCCTGATGAACAGAATCGACAAGGAATTTTTTTATCATGATTTCACAGGAAGGAATTGCCTGATGGATTAACGAATCACCTGTGAGATCATAATAATCAATTCTCCCTTTTTTAATGGCAATTTCATCGATTGAGATTGAATTCCATCCCGCGGGTAGCGGGATGGACAAGAGCTTATGCTCTGGCTTATCTTCAGTGGCATGCCTGGAAGCATTCATTCTAAAAACAGTGATGTCAGGAGCAATCAAACGAATACCGGAAATATCAATTTTTTGATTTTTCAGTGCATCCATTACCCTGAAGTTCTTAATGATAAAACGGTCGATTTTCAGACTGAAAAGCATTGGAGACAGCGAATCCTGATTCACTATTTGATGATATAAAACAGTATCAGGTATAAGTTCCAGATCCTTGATGATCAGATTTCCCTCAATCACATTCAGGTTAAGTTGCCTGATGCTGACATGATACAATCCCTTGCTTTCTTTTGCTACTGATTCAATGATAAACGATTTTATCAGTTTCCCGTAATGAAAATACCCATAAGTAAATACTCCTGCTGCAAATAAAATCAGGACCAGGAAAAAACCAATGACAATTTTCCAAATAGTTTTCATCCTTTTTATTGAAGAAAATTGTGCTTCAGCCATATTTAATAATTTGGACTCAGATAGGTAAAGCTAAGATAGTGGAATATTTTATACTTTCGTTTTGCTGAATTTTTAATACATGAGAAAATTAACCCTGTTTTTTTTTACCGCTGTCATTGGTATTCAGGTTTATGCTCAAAATTCAATCGGCATTCAGCTTGGTTTCCGGGGTACATATACCCGGGTGGCTGAGTACCTTCTACAAAACCAAAGTGATTATTTACTGGATTCTGTTTCCGTGAACAGGAACATCGGTTTTTTTCTCCTGTACTTTTCCCTGGAAAAATAAACATTGATTTATGTCACTAAGAAATATTTTATTTAAAAATTACAGATTTATACTTGTGGTATATGTCCTCTTGGCTGTGATTTCAAGTACACAATCCATTATGCTTGGGAGAAAGCCTGAAAATGCCCACAGACATCCTTACTTTAAGTATAATAACTATATGATCTTCAAACAGTCCTATGCACATATGGTGGAAAGGAAAGACCTTTACAAGGCATATCCATGCGACTATGAAGATCTATATAAATACAGTCCGACTTTTGCTTTATCCTTTGGGATTTTTTCTAAAATACCGGATGTTTTTGGACTTACTATCTGGAACTTGTTAAATTCATTGGTTCTCTTCTTTTCTTTTTTATATCTACCCAACCTTGACATGAAAAGAAAGATACTGATGCTGATGGTGATTGCTTTGGAATTAATGACCTCCTTACAGAATTCCCAGGCCAATGGGTTAATGGCAGGTTTGATCATATTCACATTCGGACTATTGGAAAGAAGACATTATCTTCTTGCCTGTTTTTGTTTAATAAGTATGGTTTATATCAAAATATTCGGAGTGCTGGCATTGGCATTTTTTCTTTTCTATCCACAAAAATGGAAGCTTATAGGTTATAGCCTGATTTGGTTTTTCATATTCCTATTTGCTCCGCTTCTTGTAATTGGGTTCGGGGAACTCCAATTTCATTATATCAGATGGTTTAAACTCTTGCAATCTGATTATTCTGTTTCCAGCGGAATCTCTGCTATTGGCCTGGTATACGCCTGGTTTGGTCTGAATCTCGACAAACTGATTTTTATAATATCAGGATTTATAATACTAATGCTGCCTTATCTGAATATCAGAAAATACCGGGAATTCTCATTCCGTATCCTGGCACTTGCTTCGATATTGATCTGGGTGGTTATTTTCAATCATAAAGCAGAGTCTCCGACATTCATCATAGCCTTGAGCGGTGTGGCTTTGTGGAGTTTGTCATTGGATCTGAAAAAATGGAAAATTTCGTTGCTGGTTTTTGCAATCATCTTAACATCACTCTCAACCTCAGACCTTTTTCCCAAAAGTTTCCGTGATGATTTTCTGGTGCCTTATGTAATTAAAGTAGTTCCTTGCCTGCTGATCTGGACAATCATCATTTTTGAAATGATATTCTTTAAAGATAAATTATCCACCAAGCCTGACCTGAATACCGGTTAATTCAATTTCTTTAGCAATCATCAGCAGATTTTCTGGTTTCATGGTTCGAAGATCAGGCAGTTTATTCTTTCTTTCCAACCGGCAATATTTATTCCGGGCAGAATCGTGATATGGTAATAGATCTAAAGTAATAGGGTGACAGGGGGACAAGGATTTTAATAATTCTTTCAGGTCATTGATGTTTTCCATGGTATCGGTAATTCCGGGAATGACCGGAAATCTGAGGATCACCTTAAACCTGTTCTGAACAAGGTATCTGAGATTGGCAAGGATAGTAACATTTGATACCCCGGTATATTGCTGATGCAGTTGGTCGTTGATAATCTTCACATCGAATAAGAAAAGGTCAACCCAGGGTGCAATATACTGAATTGCCTGAAGGGTGGCATACCCGGAAGTATCGAGGGCAGTATGCAAACCTAGAGATTTTGATGACTTCAGTAAATCCCGCAGGAATGATTCCTGCATCAGTGGCTCTCCTCCTGAAAATGTCACTCCTCCTTTTGACTCCTCATAAAAAACCTGGTCCATGATCACTTCCTGCATTACTTCAGCCACTGACATGAATTTTCCTGTAATTTCTGTCTGTTGAAATACTTTGTCTGAGAGTTTGTAATTTTTTATGGTTTCTTCGAATTTTACCTCCTGGCTTTCCGGATTATGACACCACCAGCAGGACAGGGGACATCCTTTTAAAAATACGGTAGTTCGAATTCCAGGACCATCATGAACTGAAAAACGCCGGATGTCAAAAACCAGTCCTTCATTCTCCATAAAAAAGAATCATTTTCCTTATGGCCAACTGACATACAGGACAAAAGCCAGGCGCCTCATTGGTATTCATACGGCAGTCCATATAAGGACTGAAAATTCCATTTTTCTCATATCCTCCGCCTTCGAACATGCCAACAGTATTCCGATAAGCTTCAATCCGGGGAGTTGGAAGAGGCGTCTCGGGATCAAGCATGTCTTTCCATTTCGTTTCAAACTGAATATTCGTTGTTAAATTTGGTTCCCAGGGTTCCAGATTCAGATTGTAAAAACCGGAATAGGAAACATTTCCAATATATTCATCTGCAAGTCCGGCAAAAGAATGTCCGAATTCATGTACGAAAACTAAAGGAGAAAGGGCATGGTCAACAGTTGTTTCGGCATACAAATTATAAAATCCACCTCCGCCGTATTGCTTACTGTTCACAAGGATCACAATGGCATCACAGGGAACATTGGCAGCCAGGTCATAAATGGATTTGGTATCGAAGGTGGTAAGGTAGCGATCCATGTTAAAAGTATAGAAATGGCTGTTGATTGCTGTGTTTCTATAAATTCCCTGACCAGGAATATCCACTCCCGAAGAATCAGATGGTGACTGAATGGCATAAAAATTGAACTTGTCTTTATAATCTGAATATGGCTTTGTCCGGATGAGTGTATCTATCATCCGTCTGGCGTCCTTTAAAAATTTAGTCATTTCCTTTAGGGTGTAACCTTCGGAAATAAAAACAATATCAGCATGGTTCTGCGGATCACCGTGATAGCTTAGTCTTGTGACCTTAACCGGATGAGGTTTTTCCCTGATAATAAAATAATCACCAGGATTGATATAGCGCTCAAACATGGGTTGGAATTCCCCACTGGTGAAAGATCTCTTTTCAATTACAAACCGGATGGTTTTTTGTGGAAATGGAATTATAGCACTCATGGGAAAAGCCCGCCTGATCGTCTTTGCTTCATCGGTTCCCTGCCATTCCTGAAAGAGGGAACAGAACCCTTTTGAAAAGACTAGTTTTTTCGAGGCCGAATCAAAGGCCAGATACCTGTATGTTCCGTAATTATTTGGATCCATCAGGTTTTCTTTTGAACCGCCCCAGTATGGTTCCTGTTTCATTTCCCTGAAATAGACTGTTTCTTCAACTGAGTTTCCTGCCAGGAAATAATCGACCCTCAGGGCATTAGGAGAAAACCAGGCATCGAATCCAGGTGTTTGGGTAAATCCCGAAATATGTAGCAGGATAAAAACCGGTAAAATAAATGACGTAAACTTCATGGTTGATTTATTTCATTATTTCTTTATAAGGACATTTTTTACTTGTACTACTATCATCCCAGCAAGCATAAGCACACAACCAATTAGCATCTTTGTTGTCAGTTGTTCATGAAGGATAAGCCAGCCGCCAAGAACGGCAAAAACAGCTTCAAGGCTGAGAATAATGGAAGCATAAGCAGGATGTGCTGTTTTCTGAGCGATTACCTGTAGGGTATAGGCAATTCCAACCGATAAAATACCTCCGTAAGTAATTGGTATCCAAGCTTGTATGATCGTATTAAAAGCAACCTTTTCAATCGTAAAAGCAACAGCAAGGTTAAGGATGGCACAGATGGCAAACTGGATAACAGCGAGTAAAAAGGAGTCCATGACAGGGGAAAGCCATCCGATAAACAACACATGAAAAGTAAAAACGAAGGCGCAGAGGAGAACCAGCTTATCGCCGGGATCGATATGAAATCCGGTGGTGATACTCAGGAGGTAAAGTCCCGAAAAAGAAAGTATCGCTCCTATCCACATATAAACAGTGGACCGTTGACCGAATAGCAATCCTACGAAAGGAACAAGCACTACATAAAGTCCAGTCAGAAAACCTGCTTTCCCGGCCGTTGTTGTTTGCAATCCAAGCTGCTGGAGTGAAACACCCCCAAAGAGAAACAGCCCGGTCATTAATGTTCCGATCAGGATTTTCCTGAGATCGGAAGGATGTACGGAATGAACCATGGGTTCGCTCTTCCTGGCCCTGAACCAGAGAAAGGGGAGGAGCATGATAGCTCCAAGGGAAAATCTAACACCATTGTAGGTAAATGGTCCCACATATTCCATACCCAGCCGTTGATAAACGAAAGCGAATCCCCATATCCACGCAGCTAGAAGGAGGATAAGGTCTGATTTTAGTTTGCTGTTCGGCATATTTTTATTATTGTTGCCGCGATTTACGATTCTGGATTAATGACTATTCTATACTAATTTCATCCACAAAGATCCATGCCTTCTTCCCGGCACCAGGGTGCCAATATGGACAGGATCCCTTGTTTTTAGCCACCACATGTATATATCTGGTTTTAAGCGCTTTTACATTTAGGGTGAAAGCCCTGATGATAGTTCCGGCAAGGTGTTCATCCGTATCGTTAGTTACCCTGCCAACATTGGTGTATATTTTCCCATCAGTAGATACCGAAAAGATTACTTCCTCAGGCATGAATATCCAGGAAGTCTGTTCCTGCAGGAAGCCTATAGACAGTTTATGCACTTGTTGTTCTGATCCCAGGTCAATGACTGCATCAACATCTACACCTTCGTATCCCTGCCAGCTGCCTGTCCGGAAGCTATCTCCGCCTCGAATATAATCAATGAGTGCAATATCACCACCTGCTGAGTATTGACCTGCATATACCGTATTCAGCGCGATTTTTCGGTTTTTCTTAATTTTAATAAAATGGGACTCAATCGGGAAACTCTGCATGATACCAGCCTGCGATGCAATCGCCTTCAGCGTTGTTGTTTTTTCAAATTTGAAAGGACCAGTATAAGGTTCCGATTTAAGGGTAGGTGTCGAACCATTCAAGGTGTAATATATATCAGTCCCCTTGATGGGGTTAGCCAAGGAAACATAGGTAGCATCAAAGAAAATCGGTTCTCCCATCTCCACAGAGGGTACAGGAGTAATAAAATTGTCGTTGATCCTGGAAACAGGAGCAGATCCCACACTGTTGCCCCAGGCCTTATTTGGCAATGGTCCCATATTAAAAATAATTTCACCACCATTGATGATATCCTCATGCCTGAGATAGTTTTTAAAGTATGGTTTCCCGTTCAATACCACCGATTGAATATAAAAATTAGTATCACTTACATTTTTAGCCAGGATTATGAAATTCTTTCCGTTTTCAAGCTGTATAATTGCTTTTGGAAACACTGGACTACCCAATGCATAGACTCCAGAACAGGGACTAACCGGATAAAAACCCAGGGCTGAAAATACATACCAGGCCGACATTTGTCCGCAATCCTCATTACCGATCAGGCCATCTGCTTTGTTTTTATAAAATTCTGAGCATATCCGGTGAACAATTTCCTGGGTTTTCCAGGGTTGCAGTACAAAATTATAAAGGTAAGCCATATGATGGCTTGGTTCGTTGCCATGGGCATACTGACCAATTAATCCGCTGATGTCGGCCTGCTCACGACCGGTTGTTCGGGAGTCTGTTGAAAATAATTCATCGAGTTTTGTTGCAAATTTTTCACGGCCACCCATTAATTCCATCAATCCTTCAATATCCTGGGGAACATAAAATGCGTATTGCCATGCATTTGCTTCAGTATAATTAAAATTGACCTCTGCAGGTTCAAAAGGGGAGAACCAGGTTTCATTTGCTTTTGCCCGAAAAAAACCAGTCGATGGATCGAAAATGTTTTTATAATATTGTGCTCTGGCAATAAAGGTTCTATAGTCATCTTCTTTACCCATTTTTTTTGCCATCATTGCAATACACCAGTCATCGTAGGCATACTCCAGGGTTTTTGATACCGATTCACCCTCTTTATCAGCAGGAATATAGCCTTTTATTTTAAAATATTTCAATCCGAGATGGTCTTGCATGGCGCTGTGTTTCATTGCTTCCAGGGCATCACTGGCAGAATAGTCATGGATCCCCTTCAGGTAGGCATCAGCGATCACAGGAATGGCATGGTAGCCTATCATACAACCCGTTTCATTGCTCGAGAGTTCCCATACCGGAAGCATTCCTCCTTCTTTGTATTGCCGTAAGAAAGTTTTAATGAAATCATTGGTTCTATTTGTTTCCAGAATCGTATATAAGGGATGAGCAGCCCTGTAGGTATCCCATAAAGAGAAAACGGTATAGTAACTAAAACCTTGGGTCTTGTGTACCTCGAAATCCCTGCCCCGGTATTGTCCATCAACATCGTTATATATATTTGGCTGGAGCATGGTATGGTATATAGCGGTATAAAAAACAACCTGTTTCTCATCTGTCGCACCTTCCAGCCTGATTTTTCCAAGCTCAGCATTCCAGGTAACTTGGGCCTGCAAACGGATAGAATCGAAATCCCATTCAGGGATCTCTGCTTCCATGTTCTTCCTGGCCCCTTCAATACTTACGCCGGAAATTCCTAGTTTCACCAGGACGGGTTCGTTCTTATTGTCAGAAAAAGTGAGAAAGGCTTGTAAAGAGTCAATATTCACTTCATTGAAAGGCCGGGAGAATTTTGCCACGAAATATATCATTTGTTTTGCAGCCCATGCCTGAGAAATCCTATATCCTTCGATCTCATCATTGGTAACAAGAGTAATTCCGGATTTTAAAACTTTATCCCTGTGTTTAAGATCCACAACGATTCCGGCCTTACCGTTAGCAGGAAATGTATAGCGATGAAAGCCGACCCTGTTAGTAGACGTTAATTCTGCTTTGACATGATATTTTTCAAGGAAGACGGAATAGTAGCCCGGTGTCGCCGTTTCTGAGGTTCTGGAAAAGGAAGAAGCAAACCCATAATCCTTCAGGCTGATATTGCCTGTGAAAGGCATGACCAGTATATCTCCATAATCAGAACATCCGGTCCCGCTGAGATGGGTATGACTAAAACCATAAATAATGGTATCAGAATCATGAAATGCTGAACAACCATCCCAGCCATCCAACCTTGTATCCGGACTCAGCTGAACCATCCCAAAAGGCATACTGCTTCCCGGATAAGTATGTCCATGACCATCGGTGCCGATAAATGGATTAACATCACTGACAGGAAAAAGCGGAAGTTGGGTATATGCAGACAGAGAATAAAATAAAACAGGGGTAAGAATTTGCAGCCACTTATTTTTCATTTCTGGGATAGGTATCAATGAGGGAAGTAATGGATAATATTGTCAGAATATCCTTGATTTTATTGTCAGTTTCAAAGAAGATCTCCCTGGATTCGCCAGGCAGCAAATCAAAATAATTGTCAGAAAATTCGCCTTCCAAAGGAACTGATAAATATACACCTTTTGCCAATTTATCTGTTTTTAGAACAATCCTGTAACCATTTTCAATTTTTTCAGCCTTTTTTTCAAAAGTTGGTGTAGTCATTAAGAGGTTTTTGGGAGATTCGAAGTAAAACAGGTTCCTTGCCAATGAACCATCATCACCTTGAATAGTTGAAACCAGTAAAACCTTTGCTGAATCTAACCCTTCGAGCAACTCATTCCTCAGGGTATCGAAATACACCTTGGAGGATTGGGCAGGAATGCTAATCTGAATATTTCTTTGAAAGATACTTTTCCCATCAAAGCTGGTCAGGTTCAGGCTCAGTTTCGCATCTACTGGTATAGGGTTATCTGAAATTACATATACTTTTACACGACCATTTTCAACAACAGCCGATGGAAGGATTTGCTGAAATGCATTCTTAATCCTGTAGTATACTGCTTTCTTTTTTCCGTAATAATCAATTGCTGACCAGGAAACAACGGGCCAGCAATCATTCAATTGCCAGAATAAAGTACCCATGCAATATGGTTTAGCTCTTCTATGGGCTTCAATGGCAGTCTGAATACCTTCAGCCTGCAGCAACTGGCTTACCTGAATATATGATTCGAAATCCTTGGGTTTGTGATAGTCCCTTAAAAGGTACTCATCAATAGTTTCGTAGCCAGCGGGATGTTTTTGATGTGATTTTAGAACAGGAGAACCAAGTTTTCGATCGTCAGGAAGAGTGAATTTCTTAATGGTGGATAATTCAGGAAAACTCTGGAAGCCATATTCTGACATGAATCTTCCAATCTTCTTATTAAAAACCTGAAAAGGCTCTTTTCCCCACCAAACTCCCCAATAATGAACATCTCCTTTTTTAAGGCTTTCGTCTCTACCCCAGCCGGTCATTGGAGAGGAAGGAATATATGGACGGAGTGTATCAATTTTTGAGATTATTTCCGGTATTTTTCCATTAAATAAAAACAGGTAAGTACTAAATATGTCGAAGGAATCTTTTTTTGAATAGTTATATTGCTTTTGCCAGCCCCAGTTTTTCCATCCTTCGTCTATTTCATTATTGCCGCACCACAGGGCAATGGAAGGATGATTTCTCAGACGGTACACATTTTCGACTACTTCCGATAAAACATTTCGCATAAAGTCTTTTTCAGTAGGATACATGGCACAAGCAAACATTAGATCCTGCCAGACCATGATCCCATTTTCATCACATAGATCATAAAAAAGATCTTTCTCATAAACTCCTCCCCCCCAGACACGCAGCATATTCATATTCGCCGCTTTCACATCGGCAATGACCCTGCGATACGATGAATCACTTACCCTGGTAAGAAAATTGTCCTGCGGAATATAATTGCCTCCTTTAGCAAATATCGGATGACCATTGACTTTGAAATAAAATGTTTTGCCGGTAGAATCCGACCTCTGAACAAGCGATATTGTTCGTAATCCGACTCGTTTCATTCCTTCACCAACCTTTTTTCCGGCAAATGTCACTTCATACCTGAGATTGTATAAAACAGGCTTGCCAAAACCGTTTGGCCACCAATACTGCGGATTCTCAATTTTAAAATCCAAACGAACTAAATTATTTCCTTTTCTAATTACTGCTGCTTTCTTGAAAACCCTGCCATTTTCCATCATCACCTTAAAATAGGCAGAATCGGCCAGGTCGGAAACAAGGTTGAAATCAGCTGCCATATTTGCAAGCGAATCTGTCAGGTTTTTTTGAATACACTGCACACCAAGTACATTTACCTGCGTCCATGAGCGCAGGTAAATAGTTTTCCATATTCCACTGGTGATCAAGGTTGGTCCCCAATCCCAACCAAAATGATAACCAGCCTTCCGGCATACCACTTTCTCATCTCCCGGAAACTTATATCTTAACTTCTCATATCTGGCCTTGTTTTCTGGACCAATGGCCGGAAACTGAATCCGTATTGCATTTTTACCCTGATATAAATATGGTTTGATATCCTTGACCCATTCCCTGAACATATTATCGGCAACGATTACCAGGCTATCATTAATATAAACATTGGCATAGGTATCCAGACCTTTACAAACCAATTCTATATGCCTTGCTGAAAAAGCGTCTTCATCAAACTGAAATACTTTTTTATACTCCCATCCGATTTCACTGATCCATTGAATGCTGGCTTCATTGTCCCTGTAAAAAGGATCCTTGATTATACCCAGCCTGAAAAGATCAAGATGAATACAGCCAGGTACAATGGCAGGCAACCATTCTTTTGTCCCGGCTTTCCTGAATTCCCAGTCGCCGTCAAGACTCCTGGTGAATAAATCCTGGGACATTCCATGAAAACAAAGAAAAACCAGGATTGAAAATATAATAAGTTGTTTTTTCATTTTGAATAAAAATAGAATTTACAAAATTACCAGAAAAGAATTTATTTCTTAATTTCACCAATCATTTAATAAAGAAACATGGACCTAGACCAACTTAAACAGCGGTTTTTTTATAGATATGGTCGTACTGACCAGCAGCCCAAGGTTTTCTTTGCTCCCGGACGGGTAAATCTCATCGGAGAACATACTGATTACAGCGGAGGTTATGTTTTTCCTTGTGCTCTTCAATATGGGACATATCTGGTCATCCGGCAGACGCGGGATGATCTCATCAGGATGGCTTCTGCCAACTATGAATTCTGTGCTGAAATCCCTCTTGACAAAATCGAAGTTCAACCCAATAAAGAATGGGTGAATTATCCACTGGGTATTTTTCACCAATTTAAGCAAATGAATCTTCCCCTTTCAGGTTTTGAGATGTTGTTTTCCGGGGATATTCCAAAAAGTTCAGGGCTGTCATCATCCGCTTCAATTGAAATGGTCACTGCCTATGCCCTTAATGTGATGTTCAACTTTGAGCTAAGCCTAATTGACCTGGTAAAGATATCCCAGAAAGCAGAGAACTATTTTGTTGGTGTCAACTGCGGTATAATGGATCAGTTTGCTGTTGGTTTGGGTGTAAAGCAACATGCTCTTTTTCTGAACTGCCAGACCCTGGAGTATAAAAGTGTACCGTTGGACCTGAAGGAATTCAGGTTGATCATTGCGAATTCAAAAAAGTCAAGAGAACTTGCGGATTCTAAATATAATGAAAGGGTAGCTGAATGTCAATTGGCAGTTACATACCTGAGCCAGTTCATGCCGATCTCCAGATTGGGAGAAATCAGTTTCATGCAGTTCTTTAAAATTCAGGACAGAATACCAGATGAATTGATCAGAAAACGTGCCCGCCATGTCATTTCAGAGAATCAGCGGGTACTGAACGCCGTTTCCAGCCTCTTGAAAGGTGATCTTACGCAGTTTGGTGCTTTGATGAATACTTCTCATGAATCCCTGAAAGAGAATTATGAAGTAACCGGATTTGAGCTGGACACCCTGGTCGATGAAGCTCAGAAAATCCCAGGTGTGATCGGAGCCCGGATGACAGGAGCAGGTTTTGGCGGTTGTACCGTGAATCTCGTAAGAAATGATAGGGTAAATGAGTTTATCAGCAGGGTCGGAGCCAATTATCAGGTGCAAACCGGTTTGATTGCTGAATTCTACCTTGCCGAGGTCTCAGACGGTGTTAAGGAAATCAAATAAATTTTAATTCTTCATTATTCATTCTTAATTGAATTACTATGGGACATAAAGACAAAAAAGAAAAAGAATCAAGGAATGTAATGGAAGAAAAACCTGAAATTGAAAAACTCCCCAGTCATCTTTATGAGGAAGAACTTGTTAAGCTACAGACAGAGCTTGTCCGGCTTCAGGAATGGATCAAATACAAGGGGCTCCGTGTTATAGTTCTGTTTGAAGGAAGGGATGCTGCCGGGAAAGGTGGTGCCATTAAACGGATTACAGAAAGCCTGAATCCCAGGGTTTGCCGGGTTGTTGCTTTGGGTGTTCCGACTGAAAAAGAGAAGACGCAATGGTATTTTCAACGATATGTGGCCCATCTTCCGGCTGCCGGCGAGATGGTCCTCTTCGACCGAAGCTGGTATAACAGGGCCGGAGTTGAACGGGTAATGGGTTTTTGTTCAGAAGAAGAGTACTGGGATTTCCTCAGGTCATGCCCCAATTTTGAAAATATGCTGATCCGTTCCGGTATTATTCTTATCAAATACTGGTTTTCGGTAAGTGATAAAGAGCAGGAACACCGGTTCCGGCAACGAATCAATGATCCTACAAGACGTTGGAAAATAAGTCCCATGGATGTTGAATCCAGAGGGAAATGGGTGGATTATTCAAAAGCGAAGGATGAAATGTTTGCTTATACCGATACCAAGCAATCTCCCTGGTATGTGGTTGAAGCCGATGATAAACGAAGGGCCCGCCTGAATTGTATCAGCCACCTGCTAAGCCTTATTCCGTATAAAGATGTACCCAGGGAAACAATTATCCTCCCGCCACTCGAGAAGGACAAAGCTTATGTACGTCCTCCCATGTCGGAGCAAACCTTTGTTCCCAATAAATTTTAAGTAAATATTCCTGGATCTATTTATAAACAGTGAATCGGTAAATCGTTTTCTCCGTATATTTTTCTCCTGGTTTGAGGATGGTATTTGGGAATGATGGTTGGTTTGGTGAATCAGGGAAATGCTGGGTTTCAAGGCAAAATCCATAATGCTGTTGATAAATCTTACCACTCTTGCCCCGGATACTACCGTCCAGGAAATTACCAGTATAAAACTGGATTCCAGGTTGGGTGGTTAAAATTTCAAGTTGTCTTCCAGTTCTGGGATCAAACACCTGAGCCGCAAGGGATAATTCCCCTGGATTCTTGGTTAATACATAATTGTGATCATATCCGCCTTGAACTCTCTTAATCCGTTCGCCAATCCGGATAGAATTATTGAAATCCATGGCAGTCCCACGAACATCAATCTGACGCCCGGTTGGAATTAATTCATTATTGATTTCAGTGTATTTTTCAGCATTCAGGGTCAGGATATGCCCCAGGATATTCGTATCGGCCTCACTTAGATTAAAATAAGTGTGATTACAGAGATTAACCGGTGTGGGTTGATCTGTTTCGGCCTCAATAAGCGTGATTAATTCATTATAATCATCCAGGGTATAAGTCACTTTTACTTTCAAATTTCCGGGATAACCTTCTTCTCCTGATTTGCTGATATAAGTCAATTCGAGAATTGCCCGGGTACTGTCATTAATTTCCCTGATGTCCCATACAACTTTATCAAAACCCTTGATTCCGCCATGCAGACTATTTTTACCGTTATTAACAGCAAGTTTATAGGTTTTTCCGTCAAGGCTGAATTTTCCACCTGCAATTCTGTTTGCATACCTGCCCACCATAGCTCCGAAATACGGGCTATTATTAGCAAGATAATGACTCAAGCTATCGTAGCCAAGAACAATATCACCTTCTTTACCGTTTTTATCAGGCATTAAAATCGAGGTTATTATCCCTCCGTAATTTGTGATCCTGACTTTAATTCCAAGGGCATTGGTGAGCGTATATAAAAACACATCAGTGCTGTCAACCTTTCCGAATTCGGTTTTTTTGATCATAGTGTTTAGCGTTTCTATGTCTTCCAGATCATTAAATTTTACATTTATTGTTCCGTTGTTGTCACAGGAAATAAGGATGGAAAGGATAATACCTTGCAGTATGAGGAGAAGTTTTTGCTTTATCATAACAAATGGTTTTATGATATGGAAAAAAAAGAGCTTCCTTGAGAGAAGCTCTTTTTATCATATGATGATCAGAAGTCTAATACTTCATGACTTTTTGAGTAAGTTGACCACCTGATTTTGCATAGGAAGTGACGAAATAGATTCCAGAAGGTAAATCAGAAACATTAATTACCCTGCGGCCAATTCCAACATTTTCAAGTCGTGAAATTTCTTGTCCTATCATATTGGTCAGGACAATCTTGTTCAATTCAATTGCAGACACAACATTCAGAACATCATAAACCGGGTTAGGATAAGTCTGAATTTTGCCAATTAAAGAGATTTCATTCATGCCGGGATTAAATTTTTCTCCCCAGATAAAAGTAGCAAATGTCGTATCTCCAAGTACCGTAACCTTTCTGTTAGGATCACCAGTCCATTCTCCGCCATCCCAGCCTTCGCCTTTGAAGAATTTAAACTCATACATGCCAATCGAATCAAGGGCAAGGGTAATGGTATAAATGGAGTCGGTTAATGGTAAAACTGCCGTCAAAGTATCATTTAAATTGGTACCAGGAGTAGCCCAGGTGCCATAAACACCACCGATACCGCCAAAATTACCGGCAATATATATTTTTTCACCTGCAAGACCGGAACCCTTAACATCCACATTAAAAGTAACTGTAGTCGGTTTTACACCCCATGTGTAATTAAAATCACCATCCGCAAGGATAGCAATTTTACGGTTGGGATCTCCAGTCCATTCACCGCCATCCCAGCCAGCTCCTTTGAAGAATTTAAATTGATAATAGTTAGAATCCGGAACAGTTATAGTAACGGTATAAATGGAATCTCCATCAGTATCCGTTAGTTCGTTGTTGGCATTACTACCTGGTGCATCCCAACTGCCATAAATGCCACCAAAATTTCCGGAAAAATAAACAAGTTCACCCAATACGAGTCCTGATCCATGCATGTCAACATTCAAGTTAACAACAGGGTCTTGTGAAAAGCCAGCAAAGGCCAGCAACATAAATGAAAAGAGTAAAAGTTTTTTCATAATCGTAATTTTAGGTTAATAAATAATTTTTATTTCAAAGATAATCATTTCTGATCCCAAAGATAAATAAAAATATCTTCAAAGCAAAAATTTTAAATTCAAAACAATAAATTAACACAAATTGGCAATATCTTTGTTTCCTTTGCAAATTCCAAGAATGATCTATTTCCATTGAAAAAACGAGAACATTTTATTTTTCTTTTCCTTTGCTCCATTTTGTGGGTATATCTTTGGTTTCGTGCTATCTATGTACCCCTGGTTCATGATGAAATTGCCACTTTTTATTATAATGTTCAGACAGGGAGATTCCTTCCTTTCTATTCTCACTGGGACATGAACAATCATGTAGTCAATTCCGGACTTTCCACCATATTTTATCATTTATTCGGTTTTTCACCGCTTGTCCTTAGATTGGCTAATCTGATTTCTTTTCCTCTTTTTTGCCTGTTTCTATGGAAGCTGGGAGGTCTATTTGCAAACAGGAGTGTCAGGTGGTGGATATTTCTTTGCCTCTTATTTACACAGGGATTTATAGAATTCTTTAGCCTTTCAAGGGGGTATGGTATGTCGATGACATTTTTACTTGGTTTGTTTTACTCTTTGTATCAAGTCACTGACAAATTCAGCATTAAAGGGGTGTTTATAACTTTACTATGGGCTCTGATAGCCACTATTTCAAATCTTGCCCTGATCAATATCTGGTTAATCGTTATTTGCTGGTTACTCTTGTTATTGATCTTAAAAAAAGAAAATTATCCATTCCGAAAAAGAATAATTCCCTTCCTACTTGTTATTGTCATCAGCCTGTTTTCAACTGTTTTTTTTGCTGTTATTTCTTTTAAAGCAAGGGAATTGGGACTGCTGTATACAGGGGGTGCAGAAGGATTTAATGCAGTAACCCTGAAAAGTTTATTACTGATTTTCATTGGGGTCGATTTTTCTGAAGCACATTACATACTTGGCTTTTATTTCATCCTGCTGCTGGAGTATACTTTCTATAAGGTTTGTATTCAACATGTTTTTTTTCAGCGGACAGTATTGTCGTTTATTTTTCTGGCGGGAAACCTGATTGCTTATTGGTTGCTTCACGGAATTTTTGGCGTTAATTATCCTGAAAACAGGGTTGTCGTATACCTTCTGCCGGTTTTCCTTATTGCCCTGGGTTTTTCGTTGGATGATTTAATGGCAATGACAGGAAAACGGATATTTCTATTTCTCCTCCTGCCTTTTCTTATACTCCCTGCAATATTTCCCCTTAAAATTAATTTTACCACTACAGAATCGTATTTTAAAGATCCTGTTTCCGTCGAATTTTATAATAAAATTGCAAATGAGCAATTATCGGGTGATTATCCACCAACTGTCGGGGGTCACCGGTTGTACCTTCTATGCTGGTCTTACCTTGACTATATTAACAATGGTACGCAAAGTGCCCTTAGCTGGCAGGACTACCCCGGGAAAATTGCTGATTTTCAAATCATCGATAAAAAGGAACTCCCTTTATTTCATAATGATTATCGGGTCGTTGGTGAATATAATGAAAGCTCTAGATACCTGATGAAAAGGGTTCACCCAATTAAAAAGCAATTAATCATCGGCCAGAAAGGAATTCATACAGAGGATGAAACCAATTTTGAATATTTTAATCTTTTTATTGCAAATGTTGATTCACTGGTTGGGAGATCATTGTATATAGGATTTAAAGGGAAAATCCAAAGCATAATGGTTCCGTTTGAAGCCTGGATTGTGGCGGATGTTAAGGATGCCGCAGGAAATTCAATGAGGTACGTCAATTACGGTTTAAACTGGCATAAAAACAGTTGGCAAGGGGGCTCATCATATATCAAAAACGGATTGATCCTCCATGATCTTCCTTCCGGATCAGTAACTCTGGTCCTTTATCTCTGGAATATTAATAAAGCTCCTTTCCGAATTGAAAATTTTGAATGCACTCTATTCCGGTATAGTGAATAAGAAATAATTCTGTTGAATGAAAAAAATAGAGTATTCCACCTGTTTGACAGGAAAAGTTGTTGTGATAACGGGTGCTTCAGGAGGTATTGGCGAGGCAGCAGCCAGGGCATTTGACCGACAGAAGGCTAAGATTGTCCTGGTATCGAGGAGGGAGGATAAACTCCTGAAGCTTGCTTGTGAATTAAAGGAGAGCCTGGTAATAAAAGCTGATCTGAGCGATGAAACTCAGGCTGCTATGATTATCGGGAAAACCATTGCTCATTTTGGCAGGCTGGATATACTCATCAATAATGCAGCAAGCATCATTGTCGTGCCTGCAAAAAATGTTACGACGGAAGATTTCCTGAAAGCCTTTTTAACGAACCTCTGCGGACCTGCTGTCACAACCCGCTTGGCTTTGAAACAGATGGAAATACAGGGCGAGGGACAAATTATAAATATAGGTTCTCCGGGATTTATGATGGGGATACCCTTTTATTCCCCCTATGTATGCTCTAAAGCAGCATTTTCTGCATGGACCCGTACCATTCAGGCAGAATGGGCAGATTCATGTGTGGCAATCTCAGAGTACTTTCCGGGGTATATCCGCACTGATTCTGATCCGGAATCCCGGATAGGAGAGGTTCACCAAGATTTTCTGATGGAGGAAAATCAGGGTTTCATTGCCAGGCATTTTACACGGCCACAAACTCCGGAGGAAGTTGCTGGCCAGTTGGTTCAGCTTGCCCTGAGACCCCGCCTGCTGATGTGCTCCTCCTTTAAGGTCAGAATGGGCGCATTTATTTCAAATTTTCCTTTATTTCGTCTTATTATTGCAAAACAAATGGCAAAAACAGCCAGAAAAAAAATGAATAAAACCTGAAAAAAATGAGAAAAACCATTCCTTTAAATGAACGAAAAACAGATTACATCTATATTGCATTTTTCTTATTGAATTTGCTGTATATCACTTATATCGTTGACCTTGAACAATTGGTGATTCAAGATGTCCATAATTTTAAATATCCCCTATGGCCCTTACCCTTTCTTGTTGACATGGTCCATTGGTGGGGAAATACTTTTGACCCCCTTCAGTCCGCCCGTCCGGTTTGGTGGAAAGCGACAATCTGGTTGGATGTGATCCTTTTCGGCCCATATTATGCCGCAGCTGTCTATGCTTTCATCAAAGGAAAAGAATGGATACGGATTCCGACTTTCATCATCATGTCGATACTTTTTACCAATGTTTTTATTATCTGCAGTGAGGAAATAGCTGGGCCTACACCGGCATTGAATCTTCCCCTGGTGCTGTTCGCCAATGCACCCTGGGCGCTTTTCCCTGTCTTCCTGATATGGAAGATGTGGAAAAATGAACATCCTTTTACCCGTGAATCCTGATGGAACCATTGTTTTTAACGGATAAGCTGAAGGGTCACCTCATCAGAAACAGGGTGGTTATGCCCCCCATGGTTTGTTTTGGCTATGCGGTTGAAAATGGATTTGTGACCCAGCGCAATGTTCAGCATTACTTTGAACGTTCGGTCAACGGAGCTGGAATCCTTGTTACAGAAGCGACTGCGGTCATGCCAAACGGCAGGGCAACACTTTCCCAGCTCGGGATCTGGTCGGATGAACATATACCTGGCCTGATGAAAATTTCTTCTTCAGTAAAAGCCAATGGTGCTGTTTCATTGATTCAATTACATCATGCGGGACTGGTAACCCCAGAGCAGGTATGCGCATTGGCCATGGGTCCGAATGCTGATGAGAAAAATCCAAGGTCAAAAGCACTGTCAATAGCAGAAATTAAAGAAATCAGAGATGCTTTTATCTATGGTGCGATCAGAGCCCGGAAGGCTGGTTTTGATGGAGTTGAATTACACGGAGCCCATGGATATCTGCTCAATCAGTTTGCCAATAATTTAATGAATAAAAGAGAGGATGAATACGGGAAGGATTTCAACGGAAGGATGAAACTTGTCTCGGAAATATATCAGGGAATCAGGTTGGAATGCGGGGATACATTTATCATTGGCTGCAGGGTAGGTGCCAATACCCCATTCCTTGAAGATGGGATTCAGGTGTCAAGGTACCTTGAAACTCTGGGTTTGGATTATTTAAGTATATCTCATGGAGGAATGCTGATCAACTTACCTCGTCCACCTAAAGATTTTGAATACAACTGGATCGTATTCAGCGGAATCAGTATAAAAAAAGAGGTTAATATACCAGTCATGGTGGTGAATGAAATCAGAACAGCAGAAAGGGCTTCCTGGCTGATCCAAAATGAACTGGCTGATTTCGTATTGATCGGGCGACCTATATTAGCCGATCCTCAGTGGGTGTATCATGTAAAAGAAAAACAACCCGTAAACACCTGCCTGAATTGTAAACCCAAATGCCGTTGGTACGAAGGAAGTGATTTATGTCCGGCAAAGAAGAAACTAATTTAGCTTAATGGATAGAATCCAGCTGCAGTTTCATCCTTGAAACCAGTTTCTGATAATTGGGGATGTTGACTGTTTCAACAGGTTTTGCCGGAGGCGATTCCATTTTTAAAGGATCTGTCGGACTTCCATTTTTATATACCCTGAAATCAAGATGAGCTCCCGTTGACAGCCCGCTGCTGCCGACATATCCGATTACTTCCCCCTGACTGACATGAGCACCCGGCTTGATCCGGGATTCAATTTTGGAAAGATGCGCATAGCTTGTTGTGTATACAGTATTATGACGAATACTGATCAAGCGGCCATACCCTCCGTGCCAGCCTGCTGACACTACCCGGCCGTCTCCCAGTGAAACGACGGGTGTACCCCGGGGAGCTGCATAATCCACACCAAAATGTGGTCGCGCAATCCGGAGAATAGGGTGCATTCTTGATTTGGTAAATCTGGAACTGATTCTGGAAAATTTCAAAGGGGCTTTTAAAAAAGAACGCCGGAGGCTCTGTGCCTTATCTTCAAAATAATCTCCCTTACCACTTTGTTCAAAATAGAAAGCATAATAGTCTTTCCCATTGCTTGTGAATACTGAAGCGAGGATCCTGTCGGCACCAATGGGAATGCTGTCAACCAGCACTTCTTCATAAATCACCTTAAATCCATCCCCTTTCTGAAGCCCGTAGAAATCGACAGTCCAGGCATAAACATCAGCCATATTCATACCCAGGTTCATATCCAGCTTTCCTTCCGAAAATGCATTCCATAAAGAAGAATTGATTTGCCCTTTGGCCGTTTTAATGCGTTTGGCCACCTTCTTTTTATCCTTGAAAACTTTTAAAGTGTCGCAAAAATCATATACGATAAATTCAATTTCATTGATTTCATAAATAAAATACAGTGTTTTCCTGGTGGAATCTTTTTTGACAATCCTGGCATAGGAATGGCCGGCCTTTATTTTCCTGACATCAAAAAGACCCGTGGTCGTCCGGGCAATCCGGTCAATAAGCTGAGCGGAGATATAGGGGGATAAAATAGCAGCCAGGTTTTGATTGGTTGTTACTTTTCCATATTGAATGTCAAGATTTTCAAGGTTAATTTTATATGCAAAACGAGGTTTTACAAAAGGTGTTTCAGTGTCGGGCTTCTTATTAATAAAATGAGGAAAGAAAAATACAATGATCAATATCAATAGCAGAAGAATGACGAGGGATATAAGGCCGATGGGTTTTATTGATATTTTCCTCATTGATATCTAGTTGAAAGTGATTTTAATATGCACGATTTCCGGACTGTTCCCGAGGCGTACAGGAGGTCCCCAGGTTCCGAAGCCGGAAGAAACATAAAAATGGGTTGTCCCTATTTTCTTATATCCCCAGCTGAGTTCATAAAGGGCATTGGTGATATAATTAAATGGCCATAATTGGCCATGGTGGGTATGTCCTGATAACTGCAGGTCAACTCCAGCTGCTGCAGTTTTTCCCAGGGAAAACGGCTGATGGTCCATTAGGATGATGGGGTAGGAGGGGTCAACTCCTTCCAGAAGAGAGAAGATTTCCTTTCTGCTTTTTCCCGAAAATCTCTGTTTGTCACGGTCATCCCTGCCTATTAACCAGAACCGCTGATCAATGAGGATTGCCGTATCACGGAGCATAATGATCCCATGATCCCCGAGATATTTTATGGCCTCTTCTGCTCCACCAATATATTCGTGATTCCCCGGTATGGCATATACTCCCAGTTCTGATTTAATCTGAACGAGGTTGGCGCCCAGGTTGTTCTTAATGACGGGAGCCAGATCTTCATCCACCACATCACCTGCAAAGAGTACAATATCAGGATGAAGGGAATTGATGGCAGCAACGAGCCTATTGGCTTTTTGCTTTGAAATGAGTGTTCCAAGATGAATATCAGAAGCCATGACAATATTCAGTGTTTTACTGTCGGCAACAGTCTTATTGATTTGGAGATTCAATTCCTTAATGCGGGGGGTCCTGGCGTTGATAAATCCGGCGGTGACAATGACCGAAACCAGGGTAACGGACATAATGAATACAATCATTTTTGTTTTCGCCAGGTCAATAAAGAAAACGGAAGGATAAAAAGAAAAAAAATAGTTTAACAGCCGGCTTAAATCAATGAGGATGACAAGAAGGGTAAAATATAACAGGAATGCCAGCCAGAAAGATCCTATCCAGGTAATGACTCCGGTAAATAAACAAGGGTAGGTGCGTTCCAGAATCCTTGCAAGGATGAAGGTAGAGGCAATAGCCCAGAAACAAATGATAAACCATAATCTACCCTGGCTCCCTGCAGAAAAAACCTGTACTCCGCGTGAAAAAATGTAATAGTTGACCAGTCCATAGATGACGGTAACAATACTGATGAAAATGATAAATATACTTGCTTTCAGGAATCCAATCTTTGAATTAATGTTGCAAAGATACCTTTTCAAAACTGATTTTATGTAAGTTTGTATAAGGAATGTAACACCGAAACAAGTTCAATATGAATTCAGGCTTTTCTTTAAGTTGGATTGATTACACCATCATGATTGTTTATTTCGTTTTTGTGCTCGGTATCGGATGGGCACTGAAACGATATATGAAAACTGCCAATGCTTTTCTGGAGGCAGGTCGTGCTATGCCAGCCTGGGTTGCGGGATTAGCCTTTATCTCTACCAATCTTGGTGCCCTTGAAGTGATGGGGATGACCGGATCCGGAGCAAAATATGGTATGCTGACCACGCATTTTTACTGGATAGGAGCAATCCCTGCCATGGTTTTTCTTGCTTTGTTCATGATGCCGTTTTATTATGGATCCAAAGCCAGGTCTGTACCTGAATATCTCAAACTGAGATTTGATGAAAAGACACGTGGATTAAATGCCATCCTTTTTGCAGTGATGACCATCCTCGCCTCTGGAATTTCCATGTATGCCCTGGCAATATTGATGGAACGGGTCCTGGGATGGAATTTCCACCTGAGTCTTGTTTTATCGGCAGCCATTGTTTTAGGTTACACTTATTTGGGAGGACTGTCGTCTGCGATATACAATGAAGTGCTTCAATTCTTCATCATTGTTATTGGCCTTTTGCCGGTAGTCATTCTTAGTCTGCAAGACTTGGGAGGCTGGACAGGTATGAAAGAGCAGTTAGCACCCATCGTTTCTGCCAAGGGATTTGCCCCTGATACCTGGACAACAACCTGGAAATATACCGGATCGGCGACTGCAAATCCCCTGGGAGTAGAATGGTATGGAATTTTTGCCGGACTGGGATTTGTCCTTTCCTTTGGATACTGGTGCACCAATTTTTTAATTGTTCAAAGAGCCATGTCAGCTGAATCTCCTACGGCTGCCAGAAACACTCCCCTGATCGGTGCACTGCCAAAAATGTTCATTCCATTTCTTATTATCGTTCCGGGAATTGCTGCTCTTGTGCTGTTAAACAAGCAGGGATCAGGCTTCATTTTACCTGAGATTTCTCCCGGACATTACAATTATGATTATACCATTATCGCCCTCTTGAAACAATATCTCCCGGCCGGGGTCCTCGGTCTTGGGATCACTGCATTATTAGCTTCTTTCATGTCAGGTATGGCGGGTAATGTTTCGGCATTTAATACCGTATGGACTTACGATATTTACCAGAGCTATATTCGCCCGCTTACCGGAAATAAAGAATCCGACGACCGGCATTATTTATTCGTTGGAAGAATGGCCACCATATTCGGAGTTATTGTCAGCATCGCAGCCGCATACCTTGCCAGCCTGTTTGGAAATATCATGGACTTTTTGCAAACTATCTTTTCTATGATTAACGCCCCATTGTTTGCGGTTATTTTTCTGGGGATGTTTTGGAAGAGAACGACAGGCCACGGAGCATTCATCGGTTTGCTATCAGGTTTCTTTATTGCCCTTATACACCATGGACTCACTACACCACTGGGAGCAGCGACCCTGGTAAAAGGCGGATGGATTTGCAATGTGTACACTTATCCGGTAGAAATGGCGCAGAACTTCTGGACTGCCATATTTGCCTGGACTACAGCAACTCTTATCACTGTTTTCATTTCACTGGTAACTAAGCAGCAGAAAACCGATGGGGATCTGAAAGGATTGGTATACTCACTGACACCGAAATTCAAAGAAGAGCATGTTCCCTGGTATTTCCGCTCATCCACACTCGCCATAATAGTATTGACCATTGCAACAGTATTGACGGTATTATTCTGGTAAAAATGAAAACACTATCACCCTGTCACCTTGTTACTTTGTCACTTTGTTACCTTGTCACTAATATTCTAAAATATGGGCATTGATATCAAATTTCCAATTGGCTTGATGTTTTCTATTCTTGGACTGTTACTTACTTTTTATGGTATTTTTACCAGTGCAGATACTGCCTTGTACAGCCGGTCTTTGGGAATAAATGTAAACCTGTGGTCAGGTATCGGAATGCTGATCTTCGGCCTGATTATGTTGGTCCTTGCATTCATTACACAGAAACAAAAAAAGAAATGATATGAGCTCCCTCCAACGGGCCTTTTTAAAAACCCGAATAGGTTATCTCGAAGTTACCGGATCGGAAGCGGGCATCAGAAGTTTGTTTTTCATTGATTTCCGGATCAGGATCACACGGGTACCGCATGTACTGAGGGATTGTATTGACCAGCTGGATGATTATTTTGAAGGAAACCGCCAATCCTTTTCATTACAGCTTGACCCTCTGGGAACTCCGTTCCAGCGAACAGTATGGCAGGAAATCCTTAAAATCCCATATGGTAAAACCACATCCTATCATGAAATCGCCAATCGTATGGGAAACCCGAAAGCGCTCAGGGCTGTAGGTGGTGCCAATGGGAGTAACCCCATTTCCATAATTGTTCCTTGTCACCGGGTAATCGGTCAGGATGGAAAACTGGTTGGCTATGGAGGAGGACTCTGGAGGAAAAAATGGTTACTGGAACATGAACACGCCTTTGCCCAGCGGGATCTTTTTTATGGGAAAGCTTAATTTTTCAACAACCAGGCATTCTTGTACTTTTTTTTGATCACCTGAAGCTGAATCATGGTTTCTGATTTATTTACTGACTCATAAACGGAAATCCTGGCTTTACCGTCCTTTTCAAGAATCTTTGCTGCAGAATACCCCTCAGATATTAATTTGGGAATCAATTTAGAAGCTACATCAATGGGCAAGTTGCTCTTGATGATAATATGGTAAATGCCATTTATTCCCTTATCTTTTGTAAACTGCTTTGTCGTATCTGCAGGGAGACGAACCGGAATATTACCACATAAAAATACCGGACCAGCAGGATCAATAAGCTCACCAAACCAGGCACAGGCATAGTTTTCATATATGCCTATCCCAATCGAATTCCATTTTTTTCCTTGCCATTTACCAGTGTTTAAAAGGTAGTTCTTAATATAATCAATCGATTTCCAGATGGAAATGATACTATCCGGAACAACATTATTGTTTTCCCAGTAAATGATCTCATAGCCTTTTCCTTTATATGGCGTGAATTCCTTTGGTTTATCCCAAACTGAATTCTTTTTATTTTCATCAGTCGGATAACAGAATGCTTTCCATGGACCTTTGTCAGACCATGAATATGAATTACAGGGCTCCTGGTCAGGATGATTAAAGAAAAGGTCCTTTAAATGGGATACTGCGACAAAGCTCAAAGACTTTGACAAAGGAATAGGAGGGAGCTCGTAACGTTTACGGTAGTCATTGATCATTCTGTACAATTGCATTTCAGCCTGACTAATACAAAAATCGTCAGGAATTAAATTGGAACTTTTTATTGCTTGTTGAGCCGGAACCAAAAAATGCTGGCATATTAATGCAAGAATAAAGATGATTCTTAGGTGAACCATTTGCTTATTTTAATATTAGTTTTTCAAATGCATTGGTTATTATATTATTCTGGCGATCTAAAATTCTTGCATAAAAGCCGAATCCGCCATAATTGTTTTCAATTTTAACCAACAGTTTATTCCACCCTGGTTTAATATTTAATATTAACTCAACCTGATCAGGCTCCGCTATTCTGTTTCCAAGATAGCGATACAATTGCAACCCATTAAAAAATACTTTAACACCATCATCTGAACCAATAAACAAATTCACCTGAGACGCTGAAGCTGCATAAAAAAATGTAACAGCATAAGCAACAACAGACTCATGGGGGCTTAACTTTCCTAAAAAAGAAACATACCCGTCTTCAGGAGTTTTTACGTAGTTCCAGCGAATTGGTTTCTCGTTTACACCAGAAAAAATCCTGTTTGTGTCAAAGCCTTCCTGTTCAACCGGGAAAACGGAATCAAGTCCGGATCTCTCACCATTTTGTTTTTTCAGATTCGGGAAAGGTCCAAGAATATTCCATTCAGGGATAAATATTCTTTCCGGATCCAGAGAAAACCCGTCAAGCCCAATCTCATAACCCTGAGCATTTTTATCTTTCCCGGTAACAACAAATTTTATATCCAGAACCTGCCCTTGGTTTTTCAGCTTATTCAAAATAATTTTACCATCAGGCAGCAAATAGGGTGAATATCCCCTTATTTCTCCGGCTTTTTCATTATTGATGAAAACTTCAGCATTGCCATAGGAAGGTCCCTTAGTATAATATAAAGTAAAATTATAAACCGGCTCCTTCAATCCGTTTAAGGTTAATTTAAAGGATGAATTATTGTTTGCTGAAATTAATAACTGCTTGTTATTACTCCAATCCGGACCATAATCCGACATATCAGAAACCCTTGATTTAAGTCCGCCAAGATCAAATTTAAGATTTTCTGCTTCCAGAAAACGACTTGGTTTAACAACACGTAAAGGAATTCTTTGTCCTGCCTTTTTAAAAGCCGGAAATGATTTATGAGGTTCGATTTGATACCAGTAAACAGTACTGGAATAATCAGCAACTTCCCGGTTCCCATGACCATGTTCAATAGTGAGTTTAATTGATTTTCTGAAAGGAACCGGATCCGGAATATACAGACGATAAGCAGCTATTCTCCGCATTGAATCATCTTTGTATATAAGACCACTATAAGGCCCTGCAAATTCTCCCAGGGTAAATGCCCATCCACCCGAAAAGTAATCTTCCGTCCCTGTCCCATAAATGGCCGGTTTCTTCTCTCCATCTACATAAATCATTTCATCCCCTTCTAAAAATGCCAGATTGCCTGAGTAAGATTGTATATTTAGGTTGACCCCCACGATGTGACCTTTCCCGGTGGTTTGTAAGAGAATGTAATTAGAATCATAACTAGTCCTGATATTCCGGTTCCAGTAAGCATGAAAATAACCTACTTCCCGGTCTAAAGCTCCTTCAAACTTCTGATAATCGATCTGGTATGAAAAAGAATAAACATCGAGATTGGTTTCATTCAAAATCTCAATTCTGGCATGTTGCTCGAAAGGCATTGGAAAATAACAAATATACCCTCCACTGGTCATTCCCAGGTATTGTGAGATAAATGCATGGTATTTAAACCCGTTTCCAAAAAAATCACCGAGCGGGACCTCTACGGAAGGTTTTGTTTCTTCATCCCAATACATCCGTATTACAATGCGGCGAAGAAAATACGGGTCGGGTGAATCTACTCTAAACCACATTCTTGTGATCATCCCCGGACCTTCAACATTAAAAATGGCCGCTCTCTTTCCTGCCGGAATGATGATATGGTCTTCATTGCCACCACCCGTATCATGACTAGACACCTGGATGAGTTTACTTTGCTTTAAGTAAGGTAAAGCCGCTGGAGATAAAAGCCGCTCAATATCAGCCCTGTTCCCCGGGTTACATGAAATAAGGAAATACAGGGATATTAGAAAGAGAACCAGGGACAGAAAAAATGTTTTTTTCATGAAAGAAAAATTAGCTGCAAATTTACGACTTTACTCCTTCTTATATTCATCAATCAATAATCTGGCAAGGATCGCATCCCAAATATAATTTGAGGGACAATTCAACACTTCATTATCCGGGCTGTATGATTCCCAGTAATTATGATTCTTTGACAATTGACTAGTTACACAGGTAACCATCTTACCTGCAAGCTGATGGGCAATGTCCTGATAACCATAATGGCGAAGACCATTATATACCATATAATCCCAGAGCATCCAGACCGGACCATTCCATTTACAGCAATAGTCAACATTGGGATTATACCAGGGATCTGTGGCAGATAATGTCGGAATGCCATATCTCCTCCAGAATTTTGTCGTATCACAAAGTATGGCTACCAGCCTGTCCGCCCTTTCTTTTGGCGCTACCTCAGCCCACAATGCGAGAAAACCAATGATCTCCTGCCTGCGGAGATCACGGTCTAAAAACTTCCAGGAATGATCTGATTTGTTGACTGAATAGTAAAACCCTGATGAATCATCCCACATCCGTTCATTGACAAGCTTGCTGGTTTGCTCAGCTTTCAACAGCCACTCCTTTGCCTGCTGTGATTTCCCTAAGACAGTTGCCATTCTGGCCAGGGAACGTTCCTCTTTAATGATCATCAATGTCAGATCAAGGCATTCCAGTTCATCGGAGATATCTTCTTTGTCAACATCCAGGTATCGTTCAGCAGATACCTGGAAAACAACATTATACCAGTCTCTGACATTTTCAATAATTCCATTTGGACCCCATTCAAATGTTCCATCCTTATCCTGGTCCCGGTTTTTGATAAGCCATTCCGTGTACTTTGCTCCTGAAATGTAAGCATCCTCCAGAAACTGCTTATCCTTGCCCACCTGGTAGATTTCCCAGTTAATCCAGCTGAAAAATGGAGCAGAGGTAGTCGGGACATTATTATGCGGATAATCCTGTAATCCCCTGGGGCCATGACGGTATGCTATTAACCCGTCTTCACGCTGTTGCTCCATATATACCCTTTGTGAATTTCCGGCAGACCTGGAGTCCAGGTAAGCATAGGCCAGCATACCCTGGGATTCATGCAAAACCTGATGTCCGTGTCCCCAACCCCAAAGGGGATTGCGGGAAAACACATAAAAATTGTACTTCGTTTTTCCTTCCGAAGTTAACATACAACCCCTTGCCAGATTGAAAGCACCGATATAGACCAGTTTTTCTGCTTTTGATTTAAAACTGATCCTGGGAATTTTTGAAAATAAAATCAGATTGTCTTCATAATAGGTCTTTAACAATAAATTTTTAACGGAATCTATTTCATGGATGAATTGCTCGGTATTTTCAACTGTTGACTGATTACCTCTCAGATATCTGAAATTTACTGTTTCTCCGGGCTTCAATCTTTTTTGTAATTGAAGTGATATAAACGATACGATACCAGATGATTTACTGTTTAATGAATCAGATCTTCTGTCGGTGTAGAAATCGGTTTTAATCAGATTGTAGAGATCACTGATATTTCCTGAATATCCGCCATATGAATGAATATCCTGTTTGCAGGAAAAAAAATCACAAACCTTTGTCGGATAACCGTTTTCAGGCTTCAAACTGCTGATCAAACGATAAGGACTTTCATATCTTTTAGTCACAAATCCATTAAGTTCCTTGTCGAAACGAAGAATTTCCATAGAATCATTGTCCGATTTCAACACGGGATACGCTGCAATGACATGGTCAACTGCATCTGTGTTGGTAATCAGCATATCCACAATCGCGATTTTTGAACTATATACAAAAAAGGTCTCCTTCACACGGATACCACGAAATGGTTCATATTCCATGATCACCATATCCGGAAATGAAAAACTGATAAGCGGTTTTTTAATATACTCTCCGATACCAGGAATGACTACCTGGTCAATTTTCCAGATACAAAACATACTGCCTGCCTGATCACTGGAATAACTTACTGGCCGGCAATCAGAATAATAATCCAGTTTATAGGCTTTATCTCCATATAACCTGGAACGAAACATGGATGCTGCATACGTTGTATATAAGGGATCAGCATTGCATGCGGAAATCCTTAAATAATCCTCTACCGGTTTAAATTGCTGGGCACACAAAATGAAATAGGGGGAAATAGCAATGTAAATAAAAATAAACAGCTTTTTCATAGGATTGAAATTCATTTTAATTTGTCTCTTCTGTTTTAAAATTCAATAAACTTAAAAAAAAAAGAAATCCGATGAATAGAAAAGCAATCCATTGAGAAAACAAACTCATACCAAAAAAATTGAAATTGAGTGAAATCAAACAATATCTTAGAGATTCAGAAAGGCTTAAGCTGGGCTGCATAAAGAAAAATATCGAAAGAGATTGGGATATGGGCTGGATTTTTATTCGTCTTTGTGCTATTCAGAGAATATCATGTAAATTTGTCTTTATAGTCGAAAACGATCATTGGATCCTATCCTTGACTGGACATGGAAACTAAAATCAAATATCTGATCATTCTCTATTCCGGCACTGGGCATGTCGAGATAACAAAACAATCCTCAACTTCCCTATATATGCTAGGAACGCTGATGTGGCCCGCCAATTATATAGTTAGTACTTATTTAGGAATTACATTAAATAGTGGAGAAAGTGGAATCGTGCTCTTAACGTATAATAATGGTGAAGATGCCATCAATGGAGCCGTCAATATGGATTCCTTAACCTATTATAAAAATTCATATTTATTTTTTAAAGGAGTAAAAAATCAGTTCTTTGTATCTTCCCAACAAAGGTAAACTGACCCGCCGTGTAACATATAAAGATATCTATATATTGAAAGATCAGATAGATAAGAATGATAAATTCATGACAATAACAAGGTAGATAAAGAAATTTTCAGAAATAAAAAAAATGAAAACACTACCATTTTCAATTTTCTTGATATTTATAACCTTACACATTCGAGCACAGAATTATCAAATTTATTTTGCAGCGACAGGTGCAAGTTTAATGGTTGATTCCGTTAAAATTGAAAACCTGTCACAATGCACAAGCCTGAACATTGCCGGAAGTGACACCTTGAACCTGACAGCAACCATCGGGTTCAATGAGATAAGCAATGATCAGACGGACGGCATGAAAATTTATCCGAATCCTGCGAATGGTTGCTGTTCCATTGAATTTATGGCAACATCCGGAGGTAATGCATGCATTGCATTATTTGACCTGTCGGGTAAAATGATCATGTTCAAAAACGAGTTTTTATTTAAAGGATATTATAAGTTTATGCTGATGGATCTAAAAAGCGGTATTTACACCCTGAATATTGAATCAGATCGCTACAAGCATACAGCAAGGCTAATAAGCAATTTCGAGACTCAGGGTTCTCCTTCTATTGAGAATATATCATCATTACCTGATTCAAATATGCGAATGGCTACTTATGGTAAAACGAGAAAGGACGATATTAAAGGCTGCGGATCAATTATTGAAATGCAATTCAATGCTGGCGACACCATAAAACTAACTGGAAAATCAGGAGACAACCGGACCGTCAGCATGCTGTTTCCGGATAAAAGCCAGCCGGTGACTTTCAATTTTGTCGAATGTACTGATGCCAGCAGCAATCATTATGCAGTTGTGCAGATTGGACCGCAATTATGGATGCAGGAAAACCTAAAAACCAACAAGTACCGGGATGGATCGGACATTCCAAACGTGCCTGACAGTGCCACATGGGGAAATCTAACTACCGGGGCCTATTGTGATTATCATAACCTTCCAGCAGAAGGTGCCTTTTATGGTCATTTATATAATTACTATGCAGTAGCCGATAGCCGGAACATGTGTCCCATTGGCTGGCATATTCCTTCCCACGGGGAGTGGAATATCATGGAAAAATTTCTCGATAATACTGTTGATACAACGGCACTCGGAGGCACAGGCAGCATCATCGGTAGAATTTTAAAAGAGGGATGTAACACACGCTGGCAATATTTAGATTCAACATACGGCTTGAATTTAGCTGGGTTTACTGCTCTTTGCACAAATTACAGGGTTTCAAGCGGGGCCTGGAGCCTTGCTCCCAATGATAATCACGATGATTGTTTCTGGACAGCCACTGCCTACAATGAAAATTCAGCATGGTTCCGGAGCCTGAGGTGGTGCACCTGTGATATATATTCCTTATTTCCCATGAAAAAAGCAGGTTATTCAGTAAGATGCATTAAGGATTGACAGATCAGTAATCTGAATTCATCTCCAAAATTTTATTTAAATACAATTTACAGACATTTTCAGTCACTTTTTTATACCTTTATATTTTCCATTTTTAATTGGAATGAATATCGGCCTGATTTTTCCGAATAAGGACAGAAGATATAAAACCATACATCTTGGTTTGGGATATCTTATTGCATATGCCCGCACAAAACATGAGGATTTGCATTTCCGGATTCTTGATACCAGGGTTGCTGGCAGAAAAGAAATAAAAAACTTCTTCTCAACCAAGTTCGACCTGATCGGAATGACTGTCTTTTCTCCTGTTTATTTTGAAGCGATTGCATTGTTCAACCAGATCAAAAAGAGGTATCCCCATACACAAGTTTGTCTGGGCGGACCTTATGTCACGACCATCATGGAAGAAATCTTTGCAGAGACTCCTGCTGATTTTGCCGTATTCGGTGAAGGTGAGGTTACATTTTCTGAACTGATTGATCATCTAAAAGGCAGGAAAGGATTGAAGGACATCCGCGGGTTAATGTATAAAGATGAAAAAGATCAAATTATCAGAAATGCAGACAGGGAGAAAATAAGCTTGTTGGATGCCCTTCCTTTTCCGGCATATGATGTGTTTTCGATGGAGAAGTATCCACTCCACAGGATGGTTACGAGCAGGGGTTGCCCTTATGCCTGTGCATGGTGTAATTCGAGTTCCCTATGGGGACATAGCTACCGGCAGCGCACAGTCGGAAATGTTATTGAAGAAATTGAGTTATTACTCAAAAATTATGACAGGAAGATTTTTGTCTTTGGTGATAATAGCTTTAACATTAATCTCAGATGGGTGGAGGAGTTTTGCGAAGAATTGAAGAGGAAAAAGATTAGAATTTTATGGTCAGCATCTATCCGTGCTGATAACATGAACCAGGAACTGGCTTTTAAAATGAAAGAAGCAGGATGCTATAATGTTGCTATTGGGATAGAATCGGCAAATAATAAAATCCTGGGGTACATGAAAAAATCGACGGATATTGAGAAAATAAGTGCCGGAATCGCCATGCTGAAAACCGCTGGTATTGAAGTATTATCACAATTTGTTATTGGTAGTCCTCATGATACATTAGAAACAATTAAAGAATCTATAGCATTTGCTAAAAACTCCGGATGTGATTACTCAAATTTCTACACTGTCCTTCCTTTCAAGGGAACGTCACAATGGGATTATGTTGAAAAACATGGAACTTTTCTTGCGGAACACATCCATGATTTTCATAACATTAAGCCAAAAATTGTTTTTGAAACACCGGAATTTCCCTATAAAGACAGGTTGGAGGCCATCAGACTTGTCAGAAAAGAAGGATTTTACAGCAATAAGGATAAAAAAAGCTGGTTGTTTGATTTCGCCAAGGAGACAGCAAGACTGATACAGAATAGTTTGCCGGATTCAACTGGCGAGAAAATATTTCTAATTCTGAAATCAATTTATCAGCTGAAAATGGTAAAAAAGAATAACATCTAATTAGCACAATGCAGGAATGGTCATACTTCTATTTATAACTTCTGCCGTCGTTTTACTTTACTTTCTGTATCCTGTTTATCTGATGGTTTGTCCCAAATATAAGGTCCCCAGCCCTAAAAATGCCTTTACTGAACAGGCTTTCACACTGATTCTGCTTACTTACAATGGAATAGCCTGTATTCAAGAAAAAATTTCGCGGCTGGCTGAAGAAATTAAACATTTTCATGCATATGAGTTTATCGTGGTTGATGATTGTAGTACAGATGGGACCCGTGAATTATTGGAATCTTTAAGTGGCATCTATCCCATCAATCTGGTCTTAAAAACAGAGCACTCAGGGATTCCACATTCCATGAACCTCGGTGTCCAGATGGCGAGATACGATTTCATTGTATTTTGTGATCAGCGACAGCAATTTACGGGCAATATTTTCAGAGAAATTCTCTATCCTCTCCAGAATGATGATATTGGTGCAGTATCCGGCATTATATCCTGCCGTGGTAATGGGAATCACCTTTCATTTTTGAGGAAACACGAGAATTTTATCAAGAAGTGTGAAAGCCGGACGGGATACCTGGTCGGGGTTTATGGTCCTCTATATGCAATCAAAAAAAGTTGCTTTAGCAGAATAAATGATAATATAATTCTGGATGATCTATTTTTAAGCCTGAAAATACTGGATGAAAAAAAAATCGTACTGATTGAAGCTTGCAGAATAGTGGATGATGATTTTATCAACCTTTACGATTTCAACCGCAGCAAGCGATATCTCCAGGGTTTACTTCAGATCCTGGTAAAGAAAGACCTGGTCGGGAATTTGCCATTCAGAATCAAGATCATGTTGTTATGGCATAAATATTTAAGGTTACTGATACCTCCTCTGGTTGTCTTATGCTACCTGACAGCCGCCTTTTTTTCACCAGGAAATTCAGGAGCTGCCATGCTTTTTACAAGTATCTCAATCATATTCCTCTTGAGTATCCTTGCTAACCGGATGGTCATTTTCACGAATTTAAACGCCTTCTTCCGGATCAATGTCTACTATTTTATTTCGATGATTTCGCTTACGATACGGCGTTTTTATTCTAAATCAATTTCCCAAACCAGGGCTAGAAAAGTATGAAAATATTACTGATGCGGCCATTCATGCCTGACAAGGAAGAATTTGAGCCTTATCTTGACAGAATCTGGGAGTCGAGACAACTGACAAATGATGGGCAGATCCATTCAGCATTTGAAGAAACCTTGTGCAGGCACCTTGGCGTACAACACATCTGCTTATTTGCCAATGGAACCCTTGCCCTCATCGCAGCGCTGAAAGCGCTTGGGATGAAAGGGGAGGTCATTACAACGCCTTTCACCTCTGTATCCACCTTGCAGGCAATATACTGGAATAATCTGAAACCGGTGTTTGCGGATATAAGCCGCAGAGATCTGAATATTCATCCTGAAAATATTGAAGCAGCTATTACGTCAAATACCTGCTGCATTCTCCCTGTGCATGTTTTCGGGAATCCCTGTGATGTTGATGGTATCAGTGAATTGGCCGGACGTTATCAATTAAAGACGGTGTACGATGCTGCCCATTGTTTCGGAGTAAAAGTGAACGGAATTCCGCTTTGCAACTCAGGAGATCTTTCAGTATTAAGCTTTCATGCCACCAAGGTTTTCAATTCCATAGAAGGAGGCGCAATTATCTGCCACGACCCTGCAATGAAAGCACGTATAGATGCATTGAAAATGTTTAGATATGATCGTCCGCTTGGTAACCCTGGTTGTGGGTTAAATGCAAAAATGAATGAATTCCAAGCCGCTTTCGGCATGGTCCAGCTGAAGCATGTCGCCAAAGTCATTAAAATGCGGAAAGAAGCTACGCTGGAATATCTCAAATCATTAGCAGGTATTAAGGGGATTGATACGATAACCTGCAATAAAAAGGTGGAGCATAATTATACATATTTCCCGATACTCGTTAACGCTATTGATTTTTCTGCAGGCAGGGATGATCTGGCCATTCATCTTGAAAAAAAAGGGATCAGTACCCGGAAATATTTTCATCCTTTGGTCAGTGATTTTCCGGAATTCAGCCGTTATAAAACAGTTGACCTGCCGATAGCAAAAGATATGGCAGAACGGATATTATGTCTTCCGTTATACCATGACATCAGTCTGGAGGAGATCAATTATATCTCGGACTCCATAAAACAATTGTCAGGAGGTATTCAAGGCTTAGAATAAACCTTAAAAAAGTGGGTCATGAAAGTTCTTCAGGTTTATTATAAAATGCCATTCCCGATGCATGATGGAGGAGCCTGTGCGATTTACGCTGCATCCTTAAGCCTGCTAAACCGGGGGATCAACCTCAGTATCTTGGCCATGAATCCCTATAAAGCACCTGGAAAATTGGAATTGATCCCCCCTGATTTTATCAAGGAAACCAGGTTGGAATTCATCAGCGTAGATAACAGGATCAAGCCATTCAAGGCCTTCCGGAGAATTTTCAGCCACATATCCTATTTTTCTAGCAGGTTTTACACCCTCCCTTTTCGAAACAAACTCCAGGAAATACTGAATGAAAATGAATTTGACATCATTCAGCTGGAGCATTTGTATCTTTGCCATTATTTGGAAGATATCAGGAAAGTCACTAAAACCAAAGTAGTGCTCAGGGCTCAGAATGTGGAGCACCGGGTTTGGTATGAATACATCCGAAAGCTCCGCAACCCATTAATCAGGCAGTATCTAAAGGTGGAAACCCGAAAACTGGAGCGGTTTGAAAGGCAGATGGCCGGAAAAGTTGATGGAATCATGGCATTGACAACAACAGATGCAGAATATTTCAGAAGAATTGCCGGAAGAAGAAAAATAGCTGCGATCGCTTTAGGGGTTGATTTTACAGGTATATCTTTCACAAGCGATGGCGGAAATTACAAAAACTTTCCGGTTTTTTATCACCTGGGCTCTATGGACTGGCGTCCGAATATTCAGGGACTTACCTGGTTTGTTGAAGAAGTGCTGCCCCTTGTCATTAAAGCTAACGCTAATATTCGGATTTGCATCGCAGGCAGGAATATGCCTGAATGGTTTTTCAGCAGGAGCAGTAGTAACCTTAAGGTTGATGGAGTGGTTGAGGATGCAAAAAAATACCAGGAAGACAAGCAGATCATGATCGTTCCCCTGCTATCAGGCAGTGGCATTCGGTTTAAGATATTGGAAGGAATGTCCCTGGGAAAAACCATTATAACGACTTCTGTCGGAGCCCAGGGAATTATTGCAGTGGATGATGAGAGCATCCTTATTGCTGATGATCCTGATCAATTTGCCTCCCAAATAATCAGGTGCGCCAGTTCAGCATCTTTCTGCAGAGAAATTGGTTTTAATGCCAGAAAGTCTGCCATGAAAAATTACAGCATAGCTCATATCGGCGACCAGATGGTGCAATTTTATCAACAGTTGATTTCCTCTAAGTAAAGAAAAAATTCCAGGGTATGGCCTCTAAACTTAGAACAAATTACCTTCCTGAACTATTTGCCCTGGGTATCCGACGTTCGAAACCAGGCATGGTGACGGTAAATCTCACGACCCTATGCAATCAGCGATGCATTTATTGTGAAATTGGAAAGGATATTCCGTCGAAGGTAAAAGAGGCACTGACACTGGATGACCTAAGGTGGATCATTGACCAGATGTCCATCAATAAAATCCCTAAAATATCTTTATGCGGAGGAGAACCATTTCTGTTTGATGGTCTTTTTGATGCTGTTGCTTACGCCGGAGAGAAGGATATCCGATGCTCGATCACAAGCAACGGGATGACAGTTCACCTGCTTGAGGGAAAGGATCTTGACCTCCTGAAAGCATATAAAACCGAAATCAATATTTCTATCGACTCATTCGATGCTAGCGTTCAGTCAATAACCAGGGGAACAACTGTAGCCCTATCCAATGCTCTGAAATCAATAAAGGTCCTGAATGAAAATCATATCCCGGTTACGATGCTGACCGTTATTTCAATCTATAACTTCCGGAATTTGTCGGAAATATTTGCAATTGCATTTGAGAAGGGTATTAAGCAGGTATTGTTTCAGCCGGTCATCTTTTATTCAAATTACCCTGATCGTCAGGCAATAGATAACAAGTCAGGTTTAAACGTCGGCATAGATCAACTTGATATCCTGATGACAGAATTAGAAAAAATACTGCACTTCGAAAGAAGTCACAGAATTAAAACCAATGTTTACAGGCTTTATCCCTGGATCCGGTTTTACCTAGAGTCTGCCAATCTGAGTGGGGAACGGTTTTTTAAAAAAGCTTTGAAAAAGTTTTATTGCAGGGAAATTGATGCCATCATTGATATCGCTTATGATGGAGGCATACAGCCTTGTGGTCTGGTTCTTGCCGATATCAACATCAGGGAGAACAGGCATCTTGGATTAATGGCTATGTGGTTAGTTGCAACACAAGATCTCCGCAATGATCTTCAATATGAAAGGTACCCTGATTGCTGTGATGCATGCTGCCATCATTTCAGCAGGAATATGCTTGCATCTATAATGAAATACCCCTTGCAGAACAGACGCATACTCATCCGGATGCTTCCATTAATATTGAAAAGATTAGTAGCGAAGATGTCAAAAAGGCTTTAAGCAGAGGGAATATTTTTTTATTGAAGAGGAATAAGATGAAAACGGTTAAGAAAATGACAATAGTATTAATTACTGGCGGGAACAGGGGAATTGGACTGGAAATCTGCCGGCAAATGGAGGAACTTGGGTTCTTTGTTATCATGGGATCGAGGGATCTAAACAAGGGAAAATTGGCTGCCCGGACTTTTAGTAAACATGTCGTAGTCAGGCAACTTGATGTGACAGATACAGTCAGCATCCTGAAACTGCGTCAATTTACAGAGATGGAATTCGGAAAACTGGATATCCTGATCAACAATGCCGGGATATGGACCAGCCATTCAAACTTTGGGAAGCTGGATATATCAAATATCAGGAAGTTTATGGACACGAATTTTCCCGGAATTGCTCAAAAGATCCGAAATTCAATGCCCGGATTAAGAAAAGCGGGTATTATTTCTCAGGTTAAAGGGGCTGAGGATATTTCATTAAGCAGCGTAAAACATCTGATGGAAACCAATTTTTATGGAGCATGGCGGATGATTCAGGCTTTTATTCCATTATTGAAGAAAAGTGAGGAAGGAAGGATTATTAACATGAGTAGTGGAATGGGCGAATTAAAAAGCCTATCCGGAGTTTATCCCGCATATAGCTTATCAAAATCTTCCCTGAACGCACTATCCATTATGTTTTCGAATGAGCTGAAGGAGACACGGATCAAGGTAAATGCCATGTGTCCGGGTTGGGTCAGAACAGAAATGGGGGGACCGAATGCCCCCAGGACCGTCAGCGAAGGTGCAGATACTGCTGTCTGGCTTGCTACTGCCACGGAAATTCCCAGTGGGAAATTTTTCAGGGACCGGAAAGAAATTGACTGGTAGCATCCAATCCATCCATTTTAATCAAAGAATAGCAATTCCTCATCAGCTTACAACATTTCAATAGAGTGTAAACTTAAGGAAGCGGCATTCGATCGGGCCGTTGAATACAGGGATTTTTTTTGATGGTTTGAGCCCGATAAATTTAATTGACTGGAGATCACCTGAGATGATCCAGGCTTCCCAGCCGGAATATTTCCGCTTCAGGGTATTCCCGATCATCTGGTAAAAGGCGATGCTGTCGTCAAGTTTCAGGCGTTCGTCGTATGGTGGATTAGTGATTATTAAACCTTCTAATGAAGGTGCTTTGGATTCTTCAAAATTAACCTGAGATAAACTTACTGCATCGCCCAGGCTTACTCCTTGCAGGTTTTCAAGAGCTGATTGTATAGCCCGGGAGGCTCGGTCCATACCGAAAAGTCTTATGGCGGAAGAAATGATTCCAGCATCGGCTTCTGCCCTGACAGAACTCCATAATGCCTGATCAAAATCCTTCCATTTCATGAATCCGTATTCCTGGCGAAAATGTCCGGCCGGTATTTTTCTCAGCATCATTGCAGCTTCCGTAAGGAATGTTCCCGATCCGCACATTGGATCAAGCAGGGGTGTTTCTTTGTCCCAAGCGGAAAGGCTTATTAATCCAGCTGCCAGTACTTCATTGATGGGCGCCAAACCGATGCTTTTCCGATAGCCTCGTTTATTGAGCGTAGAGCCGGAACTGTCGAGGGATACCGTGCAAAGGTCCTTATAGAGATGAACGTTGATCCGGAGATCAGGTTTATCAAGGTCAACGTTGGGACGACTTCCTGATTTATCACGAAGACGATCTACCACGGCATCTTTGGTTTTCTGCGCAACATACTGGGAATTGGTAAAAACAGTGTAGGAGATCACCGCATCAACAGCCAGGGATCCGGTATTATCCAGGAAGTTTTCCCAGGGAAAATCGCGGATCATTTCATAAAGATCCTGTTGTTCTTTAATTTCAAAAATCAGTATTGGCTTAAGAATTCTAAGGGCAGTCCGGCAGCAGTAGTTTGAGGAATAGAGTAATCGCTGGTTACCTTTAAAGGAAACGGCTCTGGTCAGAACCTTAATTTCTCTCGCCCCCAGGGATTCCAGTTCAAGGGCCAGGGTTTGTTCAAGACCAAAAACTGTTTTTGCCAGCAGGTTAAATTCAGCAACTTGACTCAATATACTCAGGATAATTTTCGGTGAAATTACGATTTTTCTTGCAGGAATTGACGTCCAATGACAAGGTTCATATAAATATTCGTATCATAAAAGTTGTATACAGGACATTACTGGACATAGCATTCAGATAGCAAAGAAACTATACTAATGAAGGTAGGGATAACAATACTCTTCATGACTGCTTATTTCAATAGTACATGTACATTTTCAATCTGGTAGCGTTTTCCCGAATGTCCAAAAGGAACAGATAATCTGCAGATTTTTCCATTTTGTCCCTTTATTGAAGCCCCATCTACCTTTTCGATCTTCCATGTATTCAAATACAGGCATACTTCTTCGCTTGATCCGGGTATGCCTTCAAGTATAATACTGTAAACATTTCCATTGAGACTGGCAGAAAGTAATCTTGTACCCGAAGCAGGATCACCTGGCTTCGGATCAGGTACAACCGGAAGTACTGAAATGCCGAATTCTGTCTGAACCAGAATCTGATGAAATGTTCTCAAGTTTAATGTAACGGAAATGGAAACATACTGATTGTTTATGTTAACGGTAAACGGGATTTCACTACCGTCAACAAGAACATTTTTAACCAGGGTCCCAGCTGGGAATAAAGGATTGAATTCCAAATCTATAGGAGAACCATTTGACAGCTGAAATTCGTAATTATATTCACCCTGGATACGTTTGTATCTGTATTCAAGTCGCTGGTCAGCCAGCCTGATCCCTGATACTGTTATAGAATCCCAGTCAGCTGGAAGTTTTGGAGACAGTATAATCCTTTTTTGTGGTGCAAATATTTCTAATCCAAGCATTCCTTCAATCAATGGCTGTAGAACCATGGTCTCCGACCAACATTGATGAGGACAAACACCGGATGGCAAATATTCTGCTCCATTCATCACTTCTTCAACAAATCCCAGCCCCCAGTTTTTATATATATTCAGGTTGTTCATGGCATGTGAGAAACCCTGAAGGTAATTTCCATAAGCATATTCAGCAAGGGAAGTCCATCCTGTAAATAAAGGCCAAACACTTCCGTAATGATAGCCTGTAGGTTTAAAATAAGGGCTGTCATCCCTGACAATCCGTGTTCCCCAGTTCGTCGTAAAAGCATTCCCGGCAAATTGATATAACTGGAGTTTTGATTTCTCCGGATCCGCCATTTTAAAATAAAGAGGAACAGCCGGGAGGATAGTGGGTTCAGAACGAAAGGAGCCATCTTTGTTCATCCCGTAAGCAAATAATTGCTTGTTTTCATTCCAGAAACTGGAATTGATGATTTTCCTGACATTCTTTGACTCCTTTTCAAATGTATCTTTTCGGGGGTCGCCGATAACATCTGCCATGCCAGCTGCCTCCTTCAATGCCGCCGACCAAGAACCAGCCATATATATGGTTGAATGAGATCCATATAACATACCACCTTCGACCCAGCCATGTCCGACATTCGTGTTTTCAATCAGATGATCCTGATCTGTGTCTGTAGAAAAGCAAAAATCGAGGGCTTTAATGATATTGGGCCAGGTTTTTCTAAGAAAGGCCGTATCATTGGAATGCCTGAAATACTTACCGGCCAGAATAATATACAATGGGGTCGCATCTGCAGCATCATAATGGATAAAACCTGAAGTGGTCGCCTCGTGGAAAATTTTACCATTGAGGTCCTGGTATTTGTTAAAGAACTCAAGCTCATCTTTAACCTTCTCAAAGTCCCCGTAATCAAGCAAGGCAAAACCACTCCATTCCCCATCCCGTCCAAAGTACCAGCTATACCCTGGTCTTCCGCTGATTGCATGTCCTCCGTCCCAACCCTGACGTGTTGTGGAATACCCGGCTACCAAAGATTTGCCCATCCCGGGTGTGTTAACAAAGAAACGATTGCTGCCGACCAGGGCCCAACAATAACCCAGGTTGAAATTACTGTCTGGGGTTGAAATGATGAGGCTGTTTTTGAATAAGTCACGTACGCTGTGGTAAGCTTTTTCAAAGACTCTTAAAGGTTCATTGATCACCTGTTTATATGCGTTGTAAGTTTCATGGTAACCTTCAGATGTCGCCGCATAAGCAATGTCAAGATTGTCATTCATTGACATAGAATATTGCAGGAGACAGCTTACTTCGCAATGCTCACTTGGAATACCGGAAAAAGAGGTCACCTCGGGTTCATATCTAAACCCGCTGAATTGTCCTGATTGATAGCTTTTAGGTTTTCTGTTCCCACCCAGGATAACGTTTAAATCCCCTGATTTGTCTCTTATGGTAAACGATTTGAAATCCGAATTCCAGGAATGACATATGGAACCTGTAACAATTTCAGAATAAGGCCACATCCATCTTAAATCAGATCTGAAGCGTATAAAAACATCCGCCGCGTAAACGCCTCTGTATTCATAATGTATCACTCCGGAAGGTTTTACAGGGTCAGTAACGACAATTTCCTTAAGATTTGCCTGGGGAAATTTATAAACACGCATGAAATAAGCGGGATTCACATGGATATCAGGGCATTCATACGTCAACCAATAAATTGAATCCTTGGAACTAAAACGAATTCCGACTTCATAATCCCTAAAAGCCATGAAAGGATGAGCCCAGACTTCTTCCAATCCCCCTTTTTCCGATCCCATGCAGAGTATCCTTTCACCAGAAGCATCCCAGAAATTATCCGTTGCAAATCTTTTATTTAGTGTCATTGAATCTTCAGGAATTTTCCAGGGTAAAGCGTTAGGAGGGTTGATTGGTATTTCTTCTGTCTGAACACTGGTCTGATCACAAGTAAGAACCTGCAAGGGTGAATAATCCCAGTAAAACGATTTTTGGCTGTCGAGTTTTCTATTTAAATAATCGAAAATATTCCGTGTAAAAAGTTCTAGATGTGACTTATTCAGATTGGGGTGAAGAAAATCCATGTAGGCGCCGACGGCTATGATCTTTCCCTTTCCTAATGAGTACTCAAGAATCAGTTTTGAACTTTCCCTCAGATGAATATAGTCCCAATCCACGGCTATGACTTTCCCTTTTAGGGGAATATGTCCGCTAAAATACCCGGTTATGGGAACCGATATATCTTTATCCGGTCTGAAAATATATGCACCGTTATTTAATCCACTGAAAATAGGGTGTTCACGGAATGCATGCAAACCCAACCTTCTTCCTAATCCTTCATCAATAACCAGTTTAAGGCTATCATAAGGAATTACTGGTTCAACGCCAAGGGTATTTATAAGATGAAAAGCACGAAGCGATAGTAATACGTTTCCGCCATTTTCAACATAGGTTTTTAAGGATTGAATCACTTCAGGATCGATTTCACTATAATTAAATGACGCTGTATCCGCATCATAAAACCAGAGCAGGCTGTAATTCCGGATCAGTTTCATCCTGATTTTATCCAGCGTAAGAAATTCTCCTTTGTAATCCTCTGTTCTTCTAAGAAAAGCAAATGCAGCTACTGTGGCAGAATCAGCTTCCTTAATCGTTCTTCGATTGATGAAACCAATGATGGGACGTAGCTCTTTCACATTATGGCCTGATTTTTTTTTATTCAGGGAAAAAGTATGCATTTTCATACTCTGTCCTTTAATTGACTGTCCTGAGGCTAATTCCGACCATTGTAACGTGAGGAAAAGGAACAGAAGGGAGAATGTTACTGATTTCATATCATCCTGATTAAATCATACAGAGAAGATGCCATGGGCACTTTACTTTGAATTAATCTTGCCGGGGAATGATGCCCGTTGGGAATCAGTATACAGGAAATACCTAATTCCGCTGCAACTTCTGCATCATGACAAGTATCCCCGATGAATAAAATCTTCTCACGGGGAATTCCAAGCGCAGACATCAGCCTGATTCCCACATCGGTTTTCCCATGTGCATAATGATCATCAAGCCCGAAAATATGATCAAAGTACGAATTAACCTGGTAATAATGTGTTTCATAAAGTAACTCGTTTTGTTCTCTTGCAGAAAGAATGGACTGATGGAATCCTTTGTCAGAAAATGCTTTTAATACGGTATCCGCATCCTGATGAAGTACACTTTCCTTCTGTCTGTTATTGTACCGAACCATAAACTCCATTCCCACAACCTCAAACGGCTCTTTTTCAAAATCAAACCCAAGCTTTACATAATAATCTTTCACAGGAAAATCAAACAAAGTCCTATATTCCACCAGTGTTTTTAATGGTAAATCCCATTCCTTCAGGATCGAATTCATCACATCCACACATAACCAGGCATCATTCAGCAATGTTCCATTCCAGTCCCATATAATATGAGAGTATTTTGAAGGATAAATCATCGTAAATCGTATTTTTGTGTTTTCAAAAATAAGGAAAATACCGACCCTTCTAATGAATCTGGCTCCCTTTCTTAAACACTTGGATGTTTTTCATGATTGCTCCCTTTGCCCGCGTAATTGTCACGTGGACCGATTCACAGGAAAGACAGGTTACTGCAGAAGTGATGCATCATTCAATATTTCTTCGATATGTATTCATAAAGGAGAGGAACCGGCCATCAGCGGTACTAAAGGGATTTGCAATATCTTTTTTACGAACTGCAATCTCCAATGTCTATATTGCCAGAATCATCAGATCAGCGACCGTAGGGTCAGCAGAACATTCAGCAATATCCGTTTTGAAGATGTCCTGAAACAAATCATGGATATTCTTGATACAGGTATTGACATGGTCGGGTTTGTTTCGCCTTCGCATTTTATTCCTCATACCCGGGCAATTATCGATGCTATTCAGGCATGTGGGTACCATCCTCGCTGGGTATACAATTCCAATGGATATGATAAAGTGGAAACGCTTCGAAGTCTGGAAGGTATTATTGACATTTATCTGCCTGATTTGAAATATATGGATTCAGGACTTTCTGAATCCTGGTCTGATGCAAAGGATTATCCTGAAATTGCAGGTTTGGCGCTGAAAGAAATGTTTCGTCAGAAAGGGGCCACCCTGATTCTCAATGAAGACAACACCGCTGAATCCGGTCTGATTGTGCGGCATCTTGTTTTGCCGGGTCAAGTCGAAAATAGTTTATCTGTTATCCGTTATCTGGCATCAGAATTATCACCCAGGGTCCATGTGTCTTTAATGTCTCAATATTTTCCCATTTCAAAAATAGAAGGCCGGGCTATGCTTGATCGTTTGATTACAAAGAATGAATATATGCAGGCGATTGATGAACTAGAGAAACTGGAAATGGAAAATGGTTGGATTCAGGAATTTGAAAGTGCGATAGATTATCGTCCTGATTTTGAAAAATATCACCCCTTTGAAAACATCTGAACAGTTATTTCTTGAATAAAATCATCCGCTTAGTGGGTTTAATCGTTTATTTCAGTATAATAAAATAAAATATTTGTTTCCGAACTACCGACTAAGTATTTTTGACAACTTAAACTAAAAGTATATGAGAATTCTTTTATCCTCCATGTTAATTTCCTTGTTAATCATTCCAGGTGGAATGATTAATGCACAGGATAATGAAAAAAAAAACCGATTCCGGGTATCAGTTTACAATCGTTAAACAACTCCCTGCAACTTCGGTAAAAAACCAGTTCCGTTCCAGCACATGCTGGAGTTATTCAACTATTTCCTTTCTGGAATCAGAGCTTCTTCGTATGGGTAAGGATACATTTGATTTGTCAGATATGTTCCCAGTTCATAAGTCATATCCTGAAAAAGCTATAATGTATATTCGCTTTAATGGAAAACATAATTTTGGTCCCGGAGGTGCAGCTCATGACGTAATCAGCATGATGAAAAAATACGGTATTACTCCTGAATCTGCTTATTCCGGGCATGTGATAGGAGAGGTTAATCCTGTCCACGCTGAGATGGATGCAGTATTGGAAGCCGATGTCAACGCAGTTTTAAAAAATCCGAATAAAAAACTCACTCCTGTTTGGTTAAAAGGGTTTAACGGACTTTTAGATGCCTATCTTGGGGAGATTCCTGATAAGTTTGCCTATAAGGGCAAAGAATATACCCCGAAGACTTTTTGTGATAATCTTGGGTTAAATCTTGATGATTATGTTGAAATTACATCATATAACCATCATCCCTTTTATTCACAGTTTATTATTGAAATTCCTGATAACTGGGAGATGGGTTCAGTATATAATGTACCCATGGAAGATTTGATCCAGATTATCGATAATGCCATCATGAGTGGATATACAGTTGCTTGGGGAGCAGATGTTAGTGAAAAAGGTTTTTCCTGGAAAAACGGAGTGGCTATCATCCCCGATAAAAATGCTGCTGAAGTATCAGGAACCGACAAGGACCGTTGGACAAAGATGAGTGAAACAGAGAAAGAAAAACTTCTGTTCAAATTTGATCAACCGGTTCCTGAAAGAAATATCACTCAGGAAATGCGCCAGATTGAGTTCGATAATTACCAGACAACCGACGACCATGGACTTCACTTAATAGGGATTGCACAGGATCAGGAAGGAAAAAAATTCTATATTGTTAAAAATTCCTGGGGAATAGAAAATAATCCTTATAAGGGCTTTATTTACGTTTCAGAAGCTTATATAAAGCTAAAAACCATGGATATTATGGTAAATAAAAATTCTATTCCAAAAGAAATACGTCAAAAACTGGGGCTGAAATAATTAATTTCTTGTTAGAGGGTCCCGGAGATTTTTTTAGTTTCCTGTTTCAATGCATCATTTATAAGATCAAAGTGGTTTTTGGGTGAAAGTATTTAAATCATGATACCCTGTCCAAAGCTCTTACCAGTCTATCACAGGCTTCATCGATCTCAGCAATGGTAATTGTCAGGGGTGGGGCTATTCTGAACGCAGGCCTGAAAAGATACCAATCAATAATAATTCCTTCTCTGAGAGTCTCTTCCGAGAACTTCCTACGCTTTTCATTATCCTTCAAATCTACTCCCATTGCAAGTCCTATACGTCTGATTCCTTTAATAGCCGGATGATCAGCAATTTTTTGCTGAATAATCAGACCTTTATTTTCTACTGATCCAATTAAGTTATCGGTTAATAAAACCTCAAGCCCGGCAAGCCCTGCAGCACAACTTAATGGATGTCCACCAAAAGTCGTAATATGTCCGAGTTCTGGCTCAGATGCCAGGGTGCTCATGATCGAATTGGAAGATATAAAGGCACCCAGGGGTAATCCTGCCCCCATGGATTTTGCTAAAACAAGGATGTCGGGAATAATATTAAAATTCGAATGACTGAACAGTTTTCCTGTTCTCCCGAATCCCATTTGAACATCATCAATAATTAACAGAGTACCGGTTTCAGTACATCGATTTCTTAAAGTCGATAAAAATTCTTGCAAGGGAAGAATAATACCAGCCTCCGCCTGAATGGTTTCACAAACAACACATGCTGTTCTTTCGGTGATGTATTGCAAGCCCGTAAAATCATTAAAATCCAGTAATCTGATATCAGGCAATAATGGTCTGAAAGCGTTCTTAAGTGCTTCATTACCCAATATGCTTAAAGCACCCTGAGTGGAACCATGGTAGGCATTCCTGAAGGAAATAATCTCTTGCCTCCCAGTATATCTCTTGGCAAGTTTCATGGACCCCTCTATGGCCTCACTTCCCGAATTGACAAAATATATGGTATCTAAAGCCTCACCAAGTAATTCAGCCAAGCGCCTGGCAAACAGAACCTGAGGTGTTTGAATAAATTCCCCGTAAACATTCAGGTGCAAATATTGATCTGTTTGATGCCTGATGGCTTCTAAAACTAAAGGATGCCGATGACCGATATTGCTCACCGAAATTCCCGATACCATATCTATGTATGGTTTCCCATCTCGGGCAAACATTCGTATACCCTCGGCTTTAACAATGTCCAAAGCCATGGGGGAAAATGATGGCAATCCTAAATGTCTGAAGAACAAATCACGTTCTGTCATTCCATTTTTTTACGAAGATACTAAATGAAAATAAAACTAAAACTTCTTAATTTCGCTATTTAACTATTTCAGAAAATATTTATGAAAGGTAAAGTCATCATCATTACAGGTGCATCTTCGGGTATTGGAAAAGCCCTGGCACAGGAATTAGCATCCAGAGGTGCAAAATTGGCACTTGCTTCTCGCAATGCAGGAAAAGACGAGCAATTTTTTGAAAATACTCCAGGTATTTTATACTTGAAAACTGATGTTTCTAAAGAAGAGGATTGCCGCAGAATGATTGAAAAAACAATGGAACAATATGGACAAATTGATATCCTGATTAATAATGCTGGAATTTCCATGAGGGCACTCTTTGCTGATGTTCAATTGTCAGTGATCCATAACCTGATGAATACAAATTTCTGGGGCACCGTTTACTGTACCAAATATGCACTTCCTTACCTTTTACAAACAAATGGTTCGCTGGTAGGTATTTCATCCGTTGCGGGGTATAAAGGATTACCGGGAAGAACGGGTTATTCTGCTTCAAAATTCGCCATGCAGGGTTTTCTTGAAGTGGTTAGGATTGAAAACATGAAAAAAGGGCTTCATGTTCTCATTGCATGCCCGGGGTTTACATCTTCCAATATTCGAAATGTGGCATTATCAAAAGATGGAAGCCAGCAGGGAGAAACCCCTCTTGATGAAAGCAAATTAATGTCGGCTGAAAAAGTTGCAATCAGTATTGCTAATGCCATCGAAAAAAGAAAACACCGGATTGTTCTTACCACCCAGGGTAAACTAACTGTAATTCTAAATATGTTTTTCCCGAAATTCATAGATAAAATGGTCTACAATCATATGGCCAAGGAACCCAACTCACCATTTAAGTAAATTCAGAAACTATTTAAATTTGTCACCTCCTCGCCATGTTACCCGCTTCTTGGATGATACTGAATGATCGTGCTTCTCAGATAGTCACGATCCAGGTGGGTGTATATTTCAGTAGTTGTAATAGATTCATGCCCAAGCATTTCCTGAACGGCTCTCAGGTCAGCACCTCCTTCAACAAGATGAGTGGCAAAGGAATGGCGGAAAGTATGCGGACTTATTGATTTTCTAATTCCGGCTTTTTTAGCAAGTGCTTTAATGATAGTGAATACCATAATACGGGAAATCCGTGATCCTCTCCTGTTTAAAAATAAAACATCCTCCTGCCCGGACTTAATGGAAATCCGAGGTCTGATTGCATCCAGATAACTGCATATTTCCTTCTGTGCAATACTACCAATAGGAACCAACCTTTCTTTGTCTCCTTTTCCAATAATCCTTATAAACCCGTCATTGAAAAATAAATTGGAGATTCTAAGATTAACTAGCTCCGAAACCCTCAGCCCGCAACCATATAATGTTTCCAGCATGGCCCTGTTACGGTTCCCTTCCAGAGTACTTAAATCTATCTCACCTAAAATGCTTTCAATTTCTTCAATGCTGAGGAAGATCGGAAGCTTCCTTCCAACCTTGGGAGCATCAAGCGTGCTGCAAGGATCATGGCTGACAAGGTTTTCAATTAATAAATACTTGTAGAAAACCTTTAATCCTGACATAAGCCTTGCCTGAGATCTGGGAGTTATCCCAAGTTCTGTAATCCATCTTAAGAAATTCTGTAAATGTGTAGACTCAACCTGTCCGGGAAGCAGATTTGTTTTGGTAAGTTCAAGGTACTGGCATAATTTTTCCACATCATGTATATATGCTGTAACGGAGTTTTCTGATAAAGACCGTTCAAGTTGAAGGTATGCCTTAAATCCTCTTAAATAGGATTTCCAATCGGCCATTAATTGATTATTAAACAATTATATTTTCAAATACAAAAAAATAAAAGTAAGAAAATATTTTTGTTATTTCCCCGAAATTATTTAATTTTGCAGTCCCTTAAAATAAAGCAGGAATAAAATGGCTAAGAAGAGTAAAGATCAAAGGATTCAGGTTATTCTTGAATGTACGGAGCAGAAAACAAGCGGTGTACCTGGAATCTCCAGATATATAACTACCAAGAACAAGAAAAACACACCTGAAAGATTGGAAATTAAAAAGTACAATTCTTACCTGAAAAAAGTGACTGTACATAAAGAAATTAAATAATAATGTATTATGGCAAAGAAAGTAGTTGCTAGTTTTAAAAGTTCCACGGGTAAAGATTTTACAAAAGTTATCCGCATGGTTAAGTCACCAAAATCAGGTGCTTATATATTTAGAGAAACCATCGTTGCCAATGACATGGTAAAAGACTTTTTAGCAAACAAAGACAATTAACCCTTATCTCTGTTTGTAGGGAAAAGCTTTTTTCTTTCAGGGAAAAAGCTTTTTTTATATCATTATTTTCATCACCCTCTTCAAAATATTCTTAATATGGGTCTTTTTAATATTTTTTCAAAAGACAAAAAAGACAACCTGGAAAAGGGGCTTCAGAAAACCAAGACAAATTTGTTTACCAGACTTTCTAAGGTAATTATCGGAAAATCAAAAATTGACGATGAAGTCCTTGATAAACTTGAAGAAATACTGATCACTTCTGATGTTGGCGTTGAAACTACTCTTCGCATCATCAACCGAATAGAAGCCAGAGTTGCCAGGGACAAATTTATCGGTACTTCTGATTTAAATGTCATCTTGAAAGAAGAAATTGCGTCATTACTGCAAGAAAACAGCATTCAGGATTTTACTGAATTTTCATTCCCTGAAGAAAAAAAACCATATGTAATCATGGTTGTTGGAGTGAATGGAGTCGGTAAAACTACTACCATCGGAAAAATGGCGTATCAATTTAAAAAAGCAGGAAAATCAGTTTTACTGGGAGCTGCCGATACCTTCAGGGCCGCAGCTGTCGACCAGCTTACAATTTGGTCTGAACGAGTTGGAGTTCCCATTATCACTCAGGGCATGGGTGCAGATCCCGCCTCTGTTGCATTTGATACAGTCAAATCTGCCATTTCAAGGGGTGCTGATGTCGTAATTATTGATACTGCAGGCAGGCTGCACAATAAAATCAACTTGATGAACGAACTTTCAAAAATCAGAAAAGTTGTTCAAAAGATAGTACCTGATGCGCCTCATGAAATACTGCTAATCCTCGATGCATCAACGGGCCAGAATGCCTTTGAACAGGCAAAGCAGTTCACCGCTGCCACGGAAGTGAATGCCATTGCCCTTACAAAACTTGATGGAACCGCAAAAGGTGGTGTGGTAATCGGGATTTCTGACCAATTTAAAATTCCCGTTAAATATATTGGAACAGGAGAAGCAATTGAAGATCTTCAGGTATTCAACCGGCTTGAATTTGTTGATAGCCTTTTCAATTAAACCATTAATTTCATCCCAATGAGAAAAAATTTCCATCCCCATAGAATCGGGGTCGTGTCTCTGGGATGTGCTAAAAACCTGGTTGATACTGAGATTTTGTTACGTCAACTGGATGCCAATCAATTTCAAGTAATTATTGACCCCATTGATTTCAAATCAATCGATACAGCTATTATCAATACTTGCGGATTTATCTCTGATGCTAAACAGGAATCCATCGATACAATTCTTCAATTTTCCAGAGCAAAAAAATCAGGATTGCTGAAAAATGTCTTTGTCATGGGTTGCCTTTCACAGCGTTATGCATCTGAGCTTGCTATTGAAATTCCTGAAGTCGATGGATTCTTCGGAGTAAGTGATTTGGAGAAAATTGTTGCCAGACTAGGAGGGAATTTTAGAAAGGAATTAGTCGGAGAGAGAAAAATATCAACACCTTCCCATTATGCTTATCTGAAAATTGCTGAAGGCTGTGACCGTGTATGCTCTTTTTGTGCAATTCCACTGATTCGGGGAAAACATGTGTCCCGTCCTATGGATGACATCATAATGGAAGCTAAAAAACTTGTTAATCACGGAGCCAAGGAAATAATTCTGATTTCCCAGGATACAACCTATTATGGACTTGATTTGTCGAAGAAGCGATTAATTGCACCACTCCTTGAAAACCTTGCTTCAATACCTGGCCTTGAATGGATCAGATTACATTATACCTACCCTTATGGGTTTCCTATGAAACTCCTTGATGTTATGAGAGATGCTCCAACTATCTGCAATTACATTGATCTTCCTCTTCAACATGCAAGCACCAGAATATTAAAATCAATGCAGAGGAATATGACCCTCGAAAAAAGCAGGGACCTTCTCCTGAAAATCAGGTCAAAATTACCTGAAGCTGCGCTACGCACAACAATTATTGTTGGTTACCCTGGAGAGACAGAACAGGAATTTGCTGAGCTTGAACAATTTGTAAGGGAATCGAGATTTGAACGAATGGGTGTTTTCACATATTCACATGAAGAAGGCACTTCCGCTTATGATTTACTGGATAATATACCAGAAAAAATAAAAATGGAAAGGGCAGCATGGCTCATGCATATTCAGGAAGAAATATCTTTGCAATCAAACAAAAATAAAATCGGTAAAACACTGAAAGTGCTTATTGACTCTGAAGAGAATGATAATTATATTGCCAGATCAGAATTTGACTCTCCTGAAATAGATAATGAAATCCTGATAAAAAAATCTGACAATACTCTTCAGATCGGTGCGTTCTATCATGTGAAAATTATCAATGCCGAAAATTTTGAATTATATGCAGAACTCGTTTAATTTTGTATCAAAATTATAATCCTATGAAAAAAATATTGCTTCTGATGTCAGCCATGCTATTCATGGTTAATTCTGTTTTATTTGCACAGCTTACCACAGAACAAAAAAACAATGATTCCATTAACAGACTTGATAAATATAACATGAAAATAGGCTATTGGGAAGAAAAATCGGGAGAATTCCTAATGAAAGGAGAGTATTCGGAAAATGTAAAGGTAGGCAACTGGATCTCCTGTTATATCAATTCAATGCCTGCCAGGTTAGAGTATTTTTCAAAAGGATTAAAAGACGGTATTTCCATACAGTTCGATCGAAAAGGAAAGATTACGCAAATTGATTATTATAAGAAAGGAATGTTACATGGGTCCTCTATTACTTATAGCCAGTTTAATGAATCACCAACTTCAGAGGCAAACTATTTATACGGTAAGAAAAATGGTGTTGCCCGATTATATTATGATAATAATAAACTTCAGGAAGAATCATATTACAGGGACGATATGAAAGATGGAACATCAAAATGGTTTAATAAATCTGGAAGAACCATTGCGATATATAATTATAAGATGGGGAACTTCGATGGCCTTCAAAAAACATTTTATGAAAATGATAGCGTGCAAACCATTGTAACCTACAAAGATAATGTGAAATCGGGACCATACAAGGAGTTATTCAGAACCGGGATGGTAAAAACTTCAGGTCAATATATCAATGATCTTCAGGAAGGAACATGGACAGAATTTGATGAAACCGGTAAAGCCATAAAAATTCAAAAATACAAAGCAGGTATCACAAAATGAGAAAAATCAATAATCCTTTCATTCACCTGGAGGGTTATTATTGCTTTGGATGTTCCCCCGATAACCCCCAGGGCCTACATATGACTTTTCGTGAAGAAGAGGATGAGATTGTATCCGAATGGGATCCTGTTACATTTTTTCAGGGTTATCATAAGGTTTTACACGGAGGAATTCAGGCAGCACTTATGGATGAAATTGCGAGTTGGACAGTATATGTAAAAGTCAAAACCTCTGGTGTGACTTCAAAGGCCGAAATCAGGTACAGAAAAACAGTGCATATTGATAAGGGACCTGTTATCCTTAAAGCCAGAGTGGTTGGAATTCGACGTAATCTTGCAGATATCTCGGTCAAACTTTTTACTTCAAATAACGTTCTTGCATCTGAAGGACTTTTTACATTTTACACTTTTACTGAAAAAAAAGCCAAAGAATCTCTTTATTACCCTGATCATGAAACCTTTTTTGATGGCAATAGCTGATTAAGGTTGATTATGACAAATTTTTTCCATGAAATCAACCCAGTGAATAGTCCCATATTGCGACCCAAAACGTAAAATGAGAATATGATGGTGTGGACAAATATATAGGTATTGACCGCCCACACCTTTCGCAAAAAAATCACCCGAACGTGTTACCCTCCAGCCATAGGTATATGGAATGCTATCCGAATCCCTTGAATTATTTGAGATAGTCAATGATTCAGAAACCCAGGAGGATGGAATAACAGTTTTTCCATTCCAGTTGCCCTGATTTAAAAATAATCGTCCGAATTTGGCAAAATCTGTTATCCTGCCATTAAAACAACAAAATGCTTTGACTTCATGATCTCTATAACTATCAAAACTCCATGAAGCCTCGTATTCCGGTCCCAATAAATTCCAGATCTTTTCCTGGAAATATTGATGGAGAGTTTTCCCGGTAGTGTTCTCAATTGCCATTGCTAAAAGCTGGGTATTAGCGCTTTGATACCGATAACTATGGCCAGGCTCCGAAGCAGTTTTTAATTGATATACATATTTTCGCAGATTCAACCCGTAATAAAATTTTGCTACCTCCCCAAAGGGATTCAGATAGGCTTCATTATAATCCAGACCAGAACGCATCTCTATGAGGTTCTTAAGTGTAACCTTGATCATACCAGAATCCTTAAGTTCGGGGAGAAACTCCTTAATAGATTGATCAAGCGATTTTATATTTCCTTCTTCAATTGCAACCCCGACAAGCGCTGAAACAAAAGATTTTGCAATGGAGAAGGAGGGAAGAATTGAAGTTCTGGAGTATCCGTTAAAATAACGCTCATCAATGATGGTGTCATTTCTTATAATCAAAAATGCGACAGTGTTGTTTCGCTGAAGCAGTTCATTGAAGGAAACAGAATCTGCCGGAAATCTGTTATTAATACTGTTTCGGATTTTTTTTGAGTCCTGAGCTTCATGAAATTTCCATGGATGATCCGACTTTATTAAAGTGTCAACTGGGAACTTTTTATAATCCTTAAGATCTGTTACATTCCAGTATATAGACCTAGCTACATGACATGAAACAAGGGCAAATATTAATCCGGCAAAAAGAAAAATAATAACTGGGAAAAAATTTACTTTACCGTCCATTTCTGATTACATAATCTTTTCTGACGGGCTTTGATTTGTAATCGTAACGGACCTTGTAATTACTACGGTTCTTCTTTAATTTCATGATTTTTTGTGAACGGTTCGCATCACAAACAGCTTTTCTGGATTTACAGGAGATCATAATTGAGGCCATCAGAAAAACAAAAAAAAGAAAGAAAATCAAACGCAAGAAACCTTTATACTTCATAGATGGCATGTAAGATGTATTTCCACTGACAAATTTATAAATTATCTGGCTTCGGGAAGAAAAAATATTTTACTTTTGTACTATTACTTATGCCACCAATTGACATAAGGTGAATATTGAAACAAAAATAATGAATATGAAAAAATCAACTCTTACTCCCTGGATATTTGTTTGTATCATACTTTTTTCTTCATTTACTTCTTATTCCCAAAGAAATGAATGGGTCAACCAGGTCATTACGGTGAACAGTGGTAAATACGAATCTACACCACCATACAATGACTATGTCACAGTTCAAACGTATAACCCTGTTTCGCAACAGTCGGTTGGTTTTGGCATTATTTATACCCAATCCGCCCAAGATGTAGTAATTAGCGGAAAATATGCATATGTCGCTGCGGGCGATTCCATTATCAAATATAATTTAGATAATTACCAGCGTGTTGTTGCAAAGGCCGATTCTGGCATCAGTAAATTATTTATTTATAATGATCGTCTGATTGTGAGTAAACAAGGACCTATCAAGCGTTTTTTTGTTGAAGTTTTAGATGCCACGAATCTTTCTCTTATTGCCAGAATCCAGAATATTTCTGGTGATTGTGGTGGAATCACGGCTAACGGTGACAGTATTTATGTCGCAGTGCCAGGAACCTATGGCACACCCGAGGGTAAACTTGCAGTAATTCCTTCCGATACCTGGTTGTTGAGCAGAGAAATCAACCTTGGACCGGATGCGGTCGGAATATGGAATTTATATAACTATAATGGACATATCTTTTCAGTTAATCGGACCATTGATGGTGGACCACAAACCGGAAGTATTTCAAGGTATACACTATATACCAATACTTTCACTAATACAATTTTTGAAATGAATTTCGGCGATGGGATCGGAATTAAAAACAATTTTTTATATTTGAATATTAATCATGGAATTGGTTCCATTAACCTCACTTCACTTCAAATTGCTGATCCTGAAATTGTTCCAGATCCAGGATTTGTCAACAGGATTTTTATTACTTCTGCCGGCATCGAATATGTCGATGGTAATATCTATGTCAATGTAGGCAACAGGATCTCCAATGGAACATGCAAGGTTTATTCTTCTACTGGAGATTTATTAGCCTCATATAATACAGGGATTAATACTGATGCCCTCGCTTTTGATTACAGAACCCCGGTGAGTATAGAGAATGGGGTTGTAAAGTTTAACTTCAGAATTTTCCCAAATCCAGTTCAGGACAATCTTTGGACCAGTTTACCAGGGAATACGACAATAAACAATGTAAAAGTAACTGATCTGACAGGAAGGGCATTTCAGGTTGTTCCAGTGCCTGATAACAAGAATCTAAACATCGATTGCTCCGGATTAAATCCTGGTATCTATTTTCTTACTGTTCAAACATCCTTAGGTAAAATGACCCATAAGTTTATCAAGAATTAACAGCTATGCTGTATTTTCTTTCAAACTTTGAAAAAATACTATGAGGTTAAGACTGTTTTTCTCGTCATTGCTTTTCATTAGTATGTTTGTTATACCCGTTGCTGTTTTTCCCCAGTTCCCCCCTCCAGCCGGACAATCTGGATCAACAGCAATACATCGTGACAGTTCAATCATTATCGCCTGGGCAAAAACTTGCTCCGTTATTAGGGGTTTTATAAACATTTCCGATACCAATGAAGTTTTTGGTGGCTCGAATAGAACCTCATATGGAAATGAGTTTATGACAGCAGATACTGCTGATAATTTTGTCCTTAGCCTTGGTGATGGAGGATCGGCTAAGATAGGCTTTGATGATCCGATAACGAATAAACCTGGTTTTGATTTTGCAGTTTTTGAAAACGGTTTTGGCGATGATTTCCTTGAATTAGCTTTTGTTGAAGTTAGCTCTGATGGATTTCATTTTATAAGATTTCCAGCTATTTCCTTAACTCAGGATTCAATTCAGACTAGTACATTTGGAATCACAGATGCTACTAAAATTAACAACCTGGCAGGAAAATACAGATACCTATATGGGACTCCATTCGATCTTGAAGATTTGAAAGATAGCTCTGGAATTGATTTAAACCATATTATTGACATTAGAATTATTGATGTTGTTGGAAGTATTCAAGATGAATTTGCCACAAGAGATGCGCTTGGCCATAAAATTAATGACCCTTGGCCTACCCCCTTTGATACTGGAGGGTTTGATCTTGATGCTATAGGAGTTATTCATTCTGCTAACCAAGGTGTGAGTGACCTTGCACATAACTTTAATATACAGATATTCCCGAATCCTGTTTCAAATTGGTTGACAATTACCACTTCAGAAATCAAGCCCGGAATCTTGACAATATCTGATCTGTCAGGGAGAGTCATAAATCAATTTATTCTGAAGGAACACATTAGGATTAACCTGACTGCTTATTCTCAGGCTTGCTATATTTTGCGTTTTTCAACAGCTGAGGGTCAATCAGTATTTAGAAAGATATTCAAGAATTAAACTTCTGAAGAAACTCAAATTAATTCTCCTTTTTACTGTGCTTTACCTCTTGCTGGCTAATGCTTATAGCCAGCGCAAAGGGGATACATTGTATTTACCTGAGTTTGAAATAATAAAATCAAATTTTATTCTGGATAATCAGGGTTTTAAACATGTGAAATTGGATTCTATTACCTTGGTACCTCATATTACTGCGGATTTATCTACCATTCTTTCTGAATACTCCACCATTTTTATTAAATCATATGGGAATGGTACCTTGGCAACCCCTTCTTTTCGTGGTACTACTTCACAGCACACTCAGGTGCAATGGAATGGGATTAACCTGAATTCTCCAATGCTCGGACAGATTGATCTGTCGCAGGTTCCTGTTGCCCAATTTGAAAAGATTGAAATTTTATATGGTGCGGCAGGTATTGCATTGACCAGCGGAGCATTTGGAGGTGTTATCAATATGGTTACTTCACCCGACTGGAACAACAAATTGTACCTGATGGCAGCTCAGACCATTGCTAGTTTTGATAATTATTCCACGATTTTCACCATGGCAATAGGTAATCGTCAAATCCAGTCGCATACAAAAGTTAATTACTCTTCCGGATTAAATGATTTTCCATATTATAACGACCAACAGGCGGAACGGGTCTTTCAGCAAAATGCCGCTTACAAGCAGTTTGGTGTTACTCAGGAATTTTACTTGAAAATAAAGGATAAGCATCTTTTTACTGCAAGAATATGGTATAACAAGGCTGATAGAAACCTTCCGCCTACTACCGATGCTGATCCCAATAAAATTGAAAAACAAAAAGATGATATCCTTCGGGCGATTGTTGAGTATAAATACATCGAAAAGTACTATAATCTCATGATCCACTCTGCTTTATCTGATCAGTTCATGAGCTACTCTGTTTCAAGTCAAACTTCCAATCATCAGGTATATACCTGGATCAATAGGGCACGATTCACATATAATCGAATCAAAAACCTGAGTCTGAAACCTGGATTGGATTTCAACTATGATTGGGCATTATCAGATGGATATGACGGAATGAAAACCAGAAAAACTACCTGTTTTTTCGCTGAAATCAATTATAATATCTCACGAAAAATAAAGACCTCACTGGTACTTCGTGAAGAAATGATCGATGGTAAATTCATGCCTGTAATTTCGACCCTGGGTATTGAATATAAACCATTTAATAAGATAAATTTAGCATTATCGTCTAATATTGCTAGAAATTACAGGTTCCCGACGCTAAATGAACTTTATTGGGACCCAGGAGGAAATCCGAATTTAAATCCTGAATTGGATTATATTGTGGAAGTTGGCTCAATTTTTAATACTACAACAGGTAAGCGTAATTTCTTTCTTGAGACAACCCTTTCCTGTTATTATTCATGGATCAATGATATGATCGTGTGGACTCCTATGGAAGATAATACCAGTTTCTGGCGCCCCGAAAATGTTAGTGAGGTATTATCCAGAGGTTGTGAGATTGGACTCAATATTCGATGGAAAATCCTCGGATTTGACCTTGGCATAAAAAGTAATTATACAGTTAACCATTCTACGTATGAAAAATCCAATTCCATCAATGATCAAAAGTTGGGAAAACAATTGATTTATACTCCGGTTAACGCATTTAACAGCCTCTTTTCCATTGAAAAATGGAAATTTTACTTCAGGTATAATCTGATGTTTGTTGGGAAAAGATATACATCAACCGATAACTTATTTTATATGCCTGCGTATAACTTATCAAATATTATTTTAGGGAAAAATATCAATTTGAGAAATATTTGTTTAACTTTACAAGTTGAAATAAAAAACCTGTTTAACCTCGATTATCAGTCAATAAAAAGCAGGCCAATGCCAGGAATAAATTATGCAGTAACAATAAAAGCCTCATTGGGCAAGGAAAACAGATAAGAGTATAACCAAAATCTAAATCAGTGAAGGTAACAACCATCTGCACTCTATATAGTTTTTTAATTCTTTCCTTCTTTACAATCCTAACTGTTTTTTCAGTGTCCTGTTCCAAAGATCCTATCCGTGAAAGAACAGATGAAATTGATTCCATTCCAGCAACGATTAATTATACCAATGGAATTTTTATTGTGAATGAAGGTAATTTTAATTGGGGTAATGCGTCAGTCTCATTTATTAATCAGAAAACTGGTAGCATAGAACAAAATATTTTTGAAATAGCCAATCAAAGAAATTTGGGAGACGTTGCTCAATCAATGAGAATCTTTAAAAATTATGGACTGATTTTAGTTAATAATTCGAATAAAGTTGAGGTTGTCACTCTGAAAGATTTCAAGTCGGTCAGATCAATTTCCGGATTTTCATCTCCCAGGTATCTTGAAGTAATTGACTCAAATAAGGCCTATGTGTCTAATCTTCAAAAGGATATTAGTGTCATTAACCTGAAAAATTTAGCGGTTGAGAAAACTATTAAGACCCCGACATGGACGGAGGGACTAGTTAAATTTGATCATTTTGTTTTCGTGACCAGTATTGGAGATTATTACATGGCTAATATCAACAGAAAAGCTCAGATCTATATCATAGATACAGAAAAAGATATGATTGTCGATAGTATTCTCACCGGTAAAGAACCTTTAGGCATTGTAATTGATAAAAAACAAAAAGTTTGGGTTATGTGTACCGGAGGGTATGACCATTTTGAAGCTCCTAGTTTAATCAGGATCGATCCAGCACTGCGAATTGTTGAAAAAGTATTTACATTCCCTGTAAATAGTGCTCTTCCTTCACGTCTGTGCATTAATCCTACCGCCGATACAATATACTATATTAAAGGTGGGGTTTATCAGATGCCTGTTACTTCATCAGCTCTTCCGGAAGAAGCTTTGATTGCTAGCGAGGGTCATTTATTCTATGGGCTTTCAATACATCCGAATACAGGTGATATTTTTGTTTCAGATGCAGTGGATTACGTTCAGAATGGAATGGTTTACCAATACAGCCCTCGAACTGGTCAACAAATTAAATCATATACTGCTGGCCGCATTCCAGGTTCCTTCTGCTTTACCCCCTGATTCCCTTACAATATAGGATTATTATTTCTCAGAAGGAGTTCACGAAATTCTGAAAGAATCATGGCTGTTGCTCCCCAGATAATATTTCCATTAATCTCCCAACAGGGGACACGAATATTGATGCCCATTTTCAATGTTATTTTTCTACTTCTGATATTATCCGGATTTTTTAAATCGGAAAGCTTAATCTCAATAATCTTTGCCACTTCAGTTGGATCAGCCTTAAATACTGGACGACTTTCTGTGTATCCAATGAATGGACTCACGAGAAAGTTACTGGGAGGAATATATAAATGTGTTAATGGTGCAAGAATTTTAACACTGTCAGGATCAATACCGATTTCTTCTTTGGCCTCCCTAAGTGCAGTTTGAGAAAGGCTTTGATCAGAAATTTCGAATTTTCCACCCGGCAGACTGATTTGACCCGAATGTATTCCATCATAATCAGGGCGTAAAGTAATAACAAACCATATGTTTCCATCGTTTGGATATAAAAGAATTAAAACACTGCTTTGAGTTGGGTTGATCGGTTCTTTTATAAATAATTCAACTATTCTCTTACATGATGACATCTTCAATTGTGCTTGAAGCCCTGGTAAGGGTTTTTCCAACTCGGCTTTTAACTTTGAAGTAAATACTTCGAAATTCATAACTCTTTGTAAAAAACGTGTTAAAGGTACAATTTTGAGCCGAAGATTATTTGTACTATTGGAAGTCATAAAAGTAATAAGGAATATTTGTCTCCATAGATTAATGAACTCTTTCCTCACAAGTTGCAAACATTCAAATTTATTATATTTATTAAATTATTGATAAACAATTACTTGAACTTAGATATTTTTGAACAATTTGTTAATAAATATGGTTTATACTTTGTTTTTATTAAAATTTGAAAGTATTTGACTTTACTGTCATGCTTATTGTATATTTGTTTTTCAAGCAAGCGATAAAAAGCCCAGGTTGAGATCAGGAGGTTGAAAGCAAAAATCGCAAGATGGCTGCACTCATAATCCAGTCCATAAAAATGCCGAGACCGCAAGAATCGTGCAGACTTGAGGACGATTCCAAAGTGGGGTTCCAAAATAAAGCTGACTGAAAGGAAGGCCAAGTCCAGGAACCGGGGAGAAAAGGGAAGGGGAAACCCGGAACAATTAGACCAGCAAAATAACCGTAGCTTGAACGTGCCACGCGATTACGGTCACTTGGATAACGGGATGGGAACTACTTCGGCCAGAAGAAGTTCCCATCAGTGTTTTTAGTAAAAAAACTGATTATAACAAATAGGGAATAAGTGCCCTGCGCTTTTTAGGATAGTCTGGAAAAATAGACAAGTACCACTTGTGATGATGTATGGCTCTTGGCATTAAGTTCACTAGGGTCCACACGGCAAACGCAAGGGCTGGCGAACTCCATGTAAGCATCGCAAAACCAAACCATTCTATTATTTCACCAAAATGATTAGGACAGGATACAAACCGAAAAAAACCTTTCGTTGGAATAATATACCCAGTTTCACCAGGCTTGCGTAAATGAATCAGAATGTTATCTGACTGCCAGTTTACATACATTCCAAAGAAAAATAGGATTATCCCTATAATAAACCTGAAATTAGTAAGGTAGGAGAGTGGATATTGGGCTTCTGTGGCAAGAGATCCAAGAAAATACCCATTAATAAATCCATTGACAAAATTAAAACCTATGGCCATGAAAACAATTGCAAGGGGCATCTGTTTTCCTCTTGTTCGCAAGCGAAAAGGAAAGACCAAAGTACGGTTTATATAGTGAAATATCCAAAGTCCAAAAAAAATCCATGTTACAATTGTGTGTACACCTGAACCAAAAAGAAAAAAACAGGCAAAAACTAGTAGTGCAGGTAATTCCATGAGTATCCAGCCAATTCTGTTTCCAATCATGGCACCCCATCTTTTTGTTGTATGTCGGCCGTAAGGTGCTACAACACGGATAACGATAGGGAAAATAAAAATTGCTACTGCAATCCACGCATAAACAATAAAATAAAAAGTAGATTCTTTCATTAACTTATTTCATTATTTTATAAAATTATTTTTTTTATACCATACGAGCATGTCTTTAATTGTATCACTTAATGACCGGGGATTAAAACCGAGTTCTGTGCGTGCTTTTAAATTACTGATATTCCGGTTCCCTTCACTTATAATCGTTAAGGATTCAGATGTATAAAGAGGTTGAGTTCTGGCTATTTTACTGTAAAATGTGATAAAAGGCAAACCGAGTCGGGCAGACCAAAAAGGAAGAACAGTTTTAACCGTTTTACGGCCAGAATGCTGTTGGATCAAACCTGAAAATTCCTTTAAACTATGCCAATGCCCGGAAAGAAGGTATTTTTCTCCTGTTCGGCCTTTTTCAATAGAAGAAATAGCTGCAGAAACAACATCTCTGACGTCAACCCAGTCATAACCTCCCGGGACAAGAGATGGAATTTTATTGTAAAACAGATCAAGAACGGCTTTCCCGATTAAAGATGGCTCAGGATCAGAAGGACCAATGATTGCGGTCGGACTTAGTACCATAGTATCTAAACCTTTGCTCACTGCATCCATTACAGCCCGTTCACCATCAGCCTTCGAGCGATCGTATGCAAAGCCATCAATAGTTACCAGAGGCCTCGTTTCATCCAGAGGTTGGCTGGCCGGATGTTGCTGGAAGGCATGAATTGAGCTGAAATGAATAAACTTTTTAACCCCACATTCCAGCGCAACCTCCAGCATGTTTTTCGTGCCTTCAGAATTGACCCTAGTTACCATTCCATCTGGATCACCCGTGATTGAAATTCGGGCAGCAAGATGAAAAACGATATCAGTCCCATCAAGTAGTGGCCGAATTGAATCTTTTAATAGTAGGTCACCTTGAATAATAGTAACTGGGATGTTTTTTAAACCCTGAGTGTGATTGTGTGTAAATGCCTTAACATCATGACCCTGGTCCAGTAAGGCTTTGCAGAGATTAACGCCAACATGTCCATTGGCGCCTGTAACAGCAATGATCATCGATAACTTTTATTGAGTTGCAAAAATAGTAATATTTCATTATCCTTGAGTGAAAATGACACTCTGAAAATGGTGTTGATTAAGTAAAAAAAAAAGAATGGCTTGATAGGACTAATAATATCTTATAATTAATAGTATGAAAAATGTGATCTAATTAAGAATAAGGGCCTTTGAAAATTATCGACAAAGGACTTTGTAAACAATGCTCTTAAGTGTTTTAATAGGTCACCCAGTTGCAGTTACGAAAAAAAAAGCAAATCAGTTAATGGCTTTTCTTTTTTTCTCTCAGTTTACCATTTTTACAGAGTTCCATTATTTTTAACATAGCTTCCCTTTTCTGCAATTCACGCCGTATTGCCTTAATCTCTCCTTCTAATTCTTCAATGAGTTTCAATAGGTTTGGTGGCAAATAATCATCAATTGGCTCCTCAACATCATAAGTTATATGCTGAGATGTTTGCTCCAGGTAAAACTTTTTAAAGCTTGGATCCGCATTAAAAGCCCTTTCAAGTGAAGTATGTGTTGGTGAAGTCCTTCCTTCTTTATCCTCTGAGATCCATTTATAGATCGCCTGTTTGTCGATCCCTATTTTCTTTGCAAAAGCTGGAACATTAAGTCCACTTACAGAAAGATAATTTTCAAATAATTCCTTAAAGCTGATTTCCAATACTATAAAATTAGAATGATTATAAATTATCTATCAAGTCAATAAATAATGTCTATAAATATTGACTTTGGCAATTTATTGACTATTTTTGTACCTGTTTAGTACGTAATTGAGAAGCAAATTTATACTTTTTTTCTACTAAAGTCAATAATAGAATAACACTATGAAAATCAAAAAGAATGTACTTATAAAATTGAGAGAGAGCCTACCGGCCGGATCCGCAGAAAGCATTAAAGAACGATTGAATGAGAAAGGAAATATCTTTTCAACATCCTATATATACAGGGTGCTGGATCCAGATAGTGACGATTACAACACCATTATAATTGATGAGGCGATTAATTACCTGGAAGAATTGTCAATATTGAATCATCAGAAAGAGAGAAGAATCCTTGATTCCGTAAACCAATAATTTATATATGGACAGATCAACACATATTCCGGCCGGCCTTCTTGACAATAATATTGAGTTTTTTTCAAAAGATGGCGAGATATATTGCATCAACAACGGTAAGATGGATACGTTTTTAAATTGTGATGTTAGAATACTTGACTTTGTCAGGATGGCACTGGAGGATGATGCCAGGGCCATTAAGGCGCTAGATGATCTGAAAATAACAGATCCTAAAGATCAACTAAGAAAATATATTCTATGCCGTTTCGGTGATTTTGATCTTCAGGCAGACATTACAGATGATGGGGTTATTACAAGTGAATACGTAATTTGTACTCTCAGGGGTATTTGTAAACATGAAGGAAAGCTTTGTAAATCTATAAAAGCTAAAAACGGATATATAACCAACAGGGAAATAGATATTATTCAGCTAATAGGAGAGGACCTTGCAGATAAAGAAATAGCAGACAGACTTGGCATCTCAGAAAATACAGTCAATGTGCATCGCACAAATATTTTGCGGAAAACTGGTTGTCATTCTAAAGTGGGTATCGCTGTTTTCGCTTCTCAACATAACCTCATATGAAGATTTTATTATCTGCGGTTCCGGAAATCCAGGACCCAAACCAACTTGATATTTTTGGTAAAGAATCTTCCAGTGAGCTTCAGGAAGATATTTCATCGTATCACTCCGCCGATGAAACCAAAGCTTATCATACCAGGGATCCAACTGTCGGATCCGAGCCGGACCAAGGTTCCGGTGTACGGAAGGCTTTTGATTTAAATGAAGCTCAGTCGAAACTATCAGGTGCCCTGCACCGCAAGAGCAGGGCACTTGTTTCCAAAAATTTTCAGGCATTAATCCAGGAAGAAAATGAAGACAATTCTGACAATGTTATTTAACGGGATTTTTAAAGTACTGCCACTATTGGCTTTATGCTTCATATTCCTTGTTTTTATGATTATAGATGAAATCATTATTTCGATATCCAATAGAAAGAAAAAAACATCTTCAGTGAATTGTGAACTTCACTTTTCGGCCCAGGAACCTCCAATTTCAGAAGAACATCTTTTCCACAGATCAATAATCAGTTAAATGACATATTTCTCAAACTGGTCAACACCCGACCTGAAGCTCGCATTATCCTGTTTTGATCATTCAAAGATTCATATCTCTAATAGCGTGCAAGTGATTGGGAAATATACCCAGGAAGAGAAAAGCTTTATGGCTCAACGGATCGATCGTATAAATCAACTCATAGATGCAATCAATGCAGAATTATCACTCAGATAACGATGTAATCAGACAGGCTGTAGCTGTTGCTGCCATGGATCCTTCCATATCCATGTATCAGCTTACGGTTAAAGAAGTAGTGATGATAGCCGACGTTATCAGTGATTCATTCAAAAAGGAAGGCATTAATGTTTACAGAACAGTCGAAAAAAAACGTAAAAATAGATTTTATGGATATTATTCGGTTTTCTTACAACTGGAACAATAAGCTGTCCGGTAAATACTTTACGACCATTCGCCTGAAGGACGTCCGCAGGTTTCGTCATGGAGAAACCTATGAGATTCACCTCAGAAAAGGTAAAGAATCTCAGTTCCTTTCTGTGGCTTCCATCGTTGGCATACGGCACATCAAGATTACTGAAATAAATGAATTTATTGCCGGCCTGGATACAGGTTACTCTGCTGAAGAATGCAAGGAAATAATAAAAAGAATGTACCAGGTGAAAAATATTGATTGGAATACGCAATTGTTAAGCTTCATCCTGCTTCGCAAAGAGGAGAAGATCCAAATCAAATCTCTGATAGAACAAGAAGAATTGCAGCCCGAAATGGCTTAAAAATATCGCGCCGTGGAGAAGTGGTCTATCTCGCTGGGCTCATAACCCGGAGGACGGGGGTTCGAATCCCTCCGGCGCAACAACCCGTTACCAAATGAAAGGTCTTCGGACCATAAAAAACCCTCCCTTAAGATAACCGGGAGGTTGGCAGCCGGGAAAGACCGGCACCCCCTCGGGGGAAATAAAACAAAATCGATGGATAGGGATAGTAAAATTACCCATAGTTTCTACGAATCAGCTCCGGATATGCTTCTTGACTGCATTGCTGATGTTAATGCACTTCTTACCAAAGTAAAAGCGAAAAGTGGCGAAAATGAAAGCTATAAGTTCTGGAAGAAGGTGAGTGATGTGATGAAGTTCACCTGGGATTATTGTATGAATGTTAAATGGATCCTTGAAAGGAATAAACTTCTGGAACAGGAAAATATTTTTTTAAAGCAATGGGCCGCGGACCTTTCAAATAAGCTTGAAAAATATGAAATAATCAGGCAGGAACGCATCCAGGGTACACTTGAAGAAACAATTATTAAGGTTGATGAATATCTGAAATCAAAAGAACATAATGGGTGAAATTGAAGTAGATGTAGATCTGATCGATCCAAAGATCGTTGATGAAGAACTATTCATCATTACTGCCGAAAAATTACTGGTTGAAGCCGGTGAAAACTTAAGCAAGAGGGGAGATGCTATTAATCAGGTTTGCCAGCAACTTTTTGAAATGAATGACCCGGTTAAGGAAGATATCTTTATAACCTACCTGTCAAAACAATTTCATCTCACAAAAAAAATATTTACTGAGAAATTAAAGACCATCCGCGACTCTTCACGCCAGGTTGATGAGCAGTCCAGCTCAGTTGAATTGCCCGAAGGAGCCGACGAAATGATGGCTAAGAAATTCGGGTTCTTTGCCCACCATGGCAAATATTACTTCATTACAAAAGATGGACTTTTCAAAGCTTCAAATTTCACAGTAAAACCATTATTCCATATCTACTCAAAGAGCGATAATAAGCGCCTGGTTGAAATATCGAATGAACATGGATTTAAGCGAATCCTTGACATCCCATCCAAAAGCTTTGTTTCAGTTGAGCAGTTTCAACAGGCCGTGTACGGAGAGGGATGCTATATTTTCTTTGGAACTAAAATTCACTTTATGAAAATTCTAGAACACATTTCAAATGATTTCCCGGTTTGCAATGAATTGAAAACCCTGGGATGGCAGCGAGAAGGTTTCTATGCTTTCGCTAATGGTATCTATAATGGCAAATGGCAGCCTACTGATGAGTTCGGAATTACCGAACATAAAAAATCAAAGTATTTTTCACCGGCTTTCTCTGTGGTTTATTCTGATGTGAGAGAAGATGATGATGAATATGAAAATGATCGTTATTTCATCTGGCAGGACTCCTCTGTTAAGTTTGGCGATTGGTGTAAGCTTATGATCTCAGTTTATGATGAAAAAGCCATCATTGCCATTGCATTTTTAATCGCTTCAATATTCCGGGACCTGATCTATGAGAAATACAAGATATTTCCACATCTGTTCCTCTTTGGAGAAAAGCAATCCGGAAAGAGTCAGCTGGCCTGGTCATTGTCAAATGTCTTTTTTAATAACCTTCCGGCATTTAACCTCAACTCAGGTACCCAGGTCGGATTTTTCAGAAGACTTTCCAGGGTTAAAAATTGTATCTGCTGGTTCGACGAATACACAAATGATATTGATGAAAAACGATTTCAGAGCCTCAAGAGCGCCTATGATGGCATGGGACATGAAAAGGGCAAGATGACAAAAGATAATCGCACTGAGATCACAAAGGTTAACTCATCCTGCGTGATCAGCGGTCAATATCTTCCTACCCGTGATGATAATGCCCTTTTTACCAGGTCAATCCTTTTATCATTCGAGCGGAAAAAATATACCGATGAAGAGATCCATAATTATGACCGGTTAAAAGATATGGAACTTAAGGGGATCAGCTCACTCGTTGGTGATGTGCTCCGTTTCCGGGAAGATGTTGACAGGTCTTATGGGATGACTTTCTCGGCAATCCTTGATATGCTGAAAGATGAACTCATTCAGGAAAATCTTCCATTCGATGAACGACTCCTGCGGAACTTTGTTTCCATCCTCACTCCGGTGCAAATAATTTTGAATACCACAGATCCGCTGGACTTTGGCTTTACATACGATCAAATTTATTTACTGGCAAAGAAGATGATCTCTGAATTATCTATTCAGATCAGCAGCAGCGAAGCTGTGGCCAGCTTCTGGAACCTGGTTGAATTTATGCTTGATCATGGAGATGTTCATGAAGGCGATGACTTCAAGATAGAAAGCTATGCTAAAAAAATCAAGGTCACTGATAAAACCGGTAAGAAGGTAGAAGTTGATTTTTCAGAGAGCCCGGTTCAGCTTCTATTCATCAGATTCACAACTATTCACCCGCTGTATCTTCAAACTCACCGGCAGCAATATGGAAAAAATGGAGTGGATATGGTGAGCATTCTTCATTATTTTAAGCATCACCGTGCTTATGTGGGTGCAATCGACTCCACCAGGTTTAATACTACGAATACCAGTGCATATCTTTTCAGGTATGAAGATCTTGGAGTCAATCTGGTAAGAATAAAAGAGACTGATAATACACAAAATCCGGATCAATTTACAGAATCAAATAAACAACCTGATGATTTGCCATTCTGACAGTATATATTTTTTGGAAGTTTTTTCAGGAAAAACGGATTTTTCTGTCCAACAGTCCAACAAAAATATAATATAATGAAAATCAAAGTAATAAGTATAAAAACATTGTTGGAAAGGGTTGGATTCTGTTGGTCGCTGTTGGACTGTTGGACTGTTGGACAAGGTTTTTCTATTTGGGAAATGGAAAAAAACATCTTTTTTTTTCAGAATTGAGATGAAATTGAAAGAATAAATGAAAAAAGTAGATCAAAATGGATGGGAGCATTATGACAAATTGCCAGTTGAATATCGTCTGGCAACGATTAATGACTTCCATTTTAACGGTCGAAAAAAATTCGGACTTGAGTTTCTTGTCAAATGGGCTGACAAGGAATATTACCAGGTGTGTATTGTGAATGAAAATTTAAAATCTGCATGGTTAAAACAGTTTATTGATGAAAACAGAGTATTTATTAAAAAGCAGAATAATGAAAGTCTTATCAAAAATTGAATTAATGGGAGCTACGCTTGCCAACCTTGCAATATTCGCATGTTTTGCAGCAATGTTTGTGATGATATTCTTTTTCCCTGAGACGGCCGGATCCATCGCCGGAAAAATAGCCAGGGGATTTCATCAGTCATTGAACGAAGTTCATAGTGTAATAATCAAATAGAAAAGTAACAAATCAATTTTAACCAACATGGAAACTTTAAAATTAGAAAAAGAAACAGCTAAAAAGCTCTATCCTGAATCCCCGAAATGGTTTCAGGAAGTATTAATCAACACCTTTGGAAAGAAGTTTTTTTCAAAGAATATCATTGATCGTGTGAAAACCTATGAGGATGCCTATTTAGAGGCAGACGAAGAAACACGCATGGATTGTGAAACATTCCCTACGGACACGGAAGATGTAATCGCTTACAAAAAACTAAAACTCATTGCCAATGTACTTCGCGGGGACTGGGTTCCTGATTGGAATAATTCAGGTCAGAATAAATGGTTCCCATACTTACGGTATTCCTCCGGTTCCGGGTTCGTCTTTTCGTATTCGGCTTGCAACTGCGCTTGCGCGAATTCGCTTGTCGGTTCTCGCCTTTGCTTTCCAACAGAAGAATTATCAGATTATTTTGGAAAGCAGTTTATAGATATTCATAATCAGATTTTAATTATTAATAAGTAACGCCATGGCAAAGAAAAAAATCATTTCAGCAAAAGGATCTTCGGGATTCGATTACAAAACCATCAAATCATTTGAAGATGCCTGTAAAAAAGAGAATATTGATCCCACATCCCTGCCGGATGTATCAATGATCCCTGAAGAGTTACGCAAGGCAATCATTGCTGTTTATAAACTCTTCATCATTTTTAAGGCAATTAATAATGGATGGATCGCTGATTTCACTAATAAAAATCAGTGGAAATATTTCCCATGGTTAAGAGTCAATTCCTCCGGTTCCGGGTTCGACTTTTCGGATTCGCCTTACGACTGCGATTACGCGCGTACGACTGTCGGTTCTCGCCTTTGCACAGATACGTCTGATAAGGCTGAGTATATCGGTGAACAGTTTCGTGAAGAATACGGTGAGTTTTTACTTTAACCGGTAAATCAATGCGGTTACTCGTATACGTCTGTCGGTTCTCGCTTTTGCTTTCCAGATAAAGAAACGAGCGATCATTTTGGCAAACAATTTATTAAAATTCACAACGAATATTTATTAAAAAACAATTAATTATGAAAGCAAAAACAAAAAAATCTACTGAGAAAGTTCCTGAATTTGATTACAGGACAATTGAAACCATCGAAGATGCTTTCAAAAGAAAGGAGATTCCATTTCAATCGGTAAAGGAGTTTGAAGAATTCCTGAATGGATCTTCTATCCCTGAGAGGTTCAGAGAACCCCTGCTTGCCGTCTATCAGTTGTTTGTTGGAATTGAGGCCATAAATGATAATTGGAAGGCTGATTTCACAAATAGAGAATTGAAATATTTCCCCTGGGCACGTGTCAATTCCTCCGGTTCCGGGTTCGTCTTTTCGCGTTCGGGTTGCGGCTACGATAACGCGGGTACGACTGTCGGTTCTCTCCTTTGCACAAAGAACTCAGAGCAGACAGAACATGCCTTTGAAAAATTCCAGGATCTGTATAAGAAGTTCTGGTTATAACAATAATGAAAGGTTGTATGCTGCATCAGCTGATAGTTCTTTCCTCCAGTTCCAGGTTCGACTTTTCGAATTCGAATTACAACTACGATAACACGAATACGAATGTCAGTTCTCACCTATGCAATATTCGCAGTGTAAACCCTGCCCACATGGCAAAAAACGACAGTAACAGAAAGAGCGCTGGTACCCATCCGGAGAATGCGATCTTTTAATATGCAAAGGCAATGAAGAGAGTAAATATTCTATATGAAAGGATCTGCAGCGTTGAAAACCTTCAACTGGCAGATTCTATTGCCAGAAAGGGAAAGTTGACCCAGCCTGGTGTGATTGATCATGATCGCAACAGGGAAGCAAACATCCTGGCACTTCATGAAATGCTCAGGGATAAAACCTATAAAACGTCAGAATATACCACCTTCTCGATATTCGAGCCAAAGGAACGCCTGATCTTCCGGCTTCCATACTTTCCAGACCGGATCACCCATCACGCTGTGATGAACATCCTGGAGCCGATATTTGTATCCACGTTCACGGCCGACACGTACAGCTGCATCAAGAAGCGCGGCATCCATGCGGCGGCCTATGCAGTAAGAAAAGCATTACAGGATTATACCGGAACCAGGTACTGCCTGAAACTTGATATCAGAAAGTTCTATCCAAGCGTGGATCATGAAATTTTAAAGCAGCTTTTGCGCAGAAAAATAAAGGATCATGATCTATTATGGCTGCTGGATGAAATAATCGATAGCACAGATGGCCTTCCAATCGGTAATTACCTCAGTCAGTACTTCGCAAATTTCTATCTGAGCTACTTTGATCATTGGATGAAAGAGGACCGCAGGGTAAGGTATTATTTCCGGTATGCAGATGACCTGGTGATCTTGTCAGATAGCAAACCTTATTTACATCAATTGCTTTCAGAGATCCGAAATTACCTTCAGCAGAAGTTAAAGCTTACCGTAAAAGATAACTACCAGGTATTCCCGGTTGAGTCCCGGGGAATTGATTTCGTGGGCTATGTATTTTTTCATTCGCATACCCGGCTCAGGAAAACCATAAAAAAAAGCTTTGCCAGGATGATGGCCACAAGCAGGAATCCTCAATCAATCGCATCATATAACGGTTGGGCATCGCATTGTGACAGCAGGCATTTATTAAAAAAATTAATTCATGAATAGGTTTAATCAATTTAATGTCAACACACCACCCAAAGGGTTTGAGGGAGACAATATTAAAATGTCGAAGATCCTGAACCGGGAAATTATTGTTCATGCTTTTAAACTTGAGGATTCAAAGGTAAAAGCGTTCCAGGAAAGGGGAGCTGGAAAATGTCTTTATATGCAGATCTCTATTAACGAAGATATGCATATTGTTTTTACTTCTGCCAATGCACTGATTGATGTCATAAAGCAGATCCCGGCAAAAGGTTTTCCATTTGCTACCACAATAATACAGGAAAGCGACAGGTATATTTTTACGTAAAAATTTGAAAATGCAATTAGAAATACCCTTACCTGACTTCAAATTTACCTTCGCTGAGTTCTTTTCCGGCGCCGGTGGTTTGTCGTTGGGTTTTGAACAGGCAGGTCTGAAGTGTATTTCAGCACTTGAAAGGGATGCAGCAGCTGCGCACACATTCTATACAAATTTATGTCTTGAGGGATGGACACACGTTTGGGTTGATCCGGAAGATGAGAAGACAATAAAAAATATGAGTAAATGGGGTCGTGAAACCTTAAACTTTCTTTTTCCGGATGGAGTTGATGATAACTGGTTGACAAGTGATAAACCTTCTCCATGCTTGAACCTATTCGTAATGGACATAATGAAGCTTGAGCCTGAGTACTGGATGGAGCTTTGCAGAGTGAGACCCGGAGACGTGAGGATTTTCGCCGGTGGTCCTCCGTGCCAGGGATTCAGTCACTCAAATTCAAACAGACATATTGGCGATGAAAGAAACCATCTTCCATTACGGTTCATCTATTATTGCAAAGTCTGCAAACCAGATATTGTATTCATGGAAAATGTTCCTGGTATCATTTCCCTGGGGAAAAAGAAAGGTGAAAAAGAAGGCCCATTCATTCCGTGGATAAGGGATGCTTTCGAGGATGCAGGATATGATATGCAATATGAAGTCCTTAATGCAAAAGACTTTGGTGTTCCTCAAAGCAGAAAAAGGGTGATTTTTATTGCTGTCAGAAAGGAAAGCACCTTCAAATATACATTTCCCGATACAACTCATGGTCCCGGGAAAGAAGATTATGTTACTGTCATGGAGGCAATAATGAATTTGCCACCTGTTCAGGCAGGAGAGGCATACGAAGGAAAGCCATACTACATAAAGCCAGTTGAAGGACATGTATTGTGTAGTGGATGCCACAGGTATGTAAAGGATTCACGTAAGAACTGTCAAGTCTGTGGTCATTCTATTGAAGATTCAATTAAGGGTGGAATATTCAAAGCTCCGGAATTAGGTATCACCCTGCTTGATATCAACGAAGAAGATATCAATATTGAAGATGCTTTAAATGAACTTGAACCAATTGAAGAAAAACATTACACATAATGAACCGGCTGCATGCGCAGCCACCGGTTGCGCATGCAGCAACATTATGGGCTTTTAAAATATAAATCAATGTCAGGAGATACTAAAAAACTAATCGCATTTAATTATTTCGGGGGAAAATTCAGCCTTGCCGATAAGCTACAACCTTTCTTCCCGAAACATGTTCATTTTGTTGATGTATTTTGTGGATCTATGGTTGTTACGCTGAACAAAAAGTATTCGGAAATTGATACAGCCAATGATATCAATGGCGATATCGTTAATTTCTTTAAAATTCTTCGTGAATATCCTGATGAGTTGATATCCATGCTCATTCTTACTCCTATTGCCAGGGATGAATTCAATAAATCATGGAATACCGATAATGTTTCAGACATAGAAAGAGCTCGACGGTTTTACGTTCGCATTCGACAATCGTTCTGTGGAATGGGAGCACAAAGGAAAAACAAGGGTTGGCATATGGTTAAAACCAAGTCTAGGGCAAATATGGGCGAAACTGTTTCGAAGTGGCATCATGGTATTGAAAAACTCTGGCCAGTAATTCAGAAGCTCACCCATATTCAGATTGAAAATAAAGATTTCCGCGATTTGATTAATTCATTAGATTTTTCAGAGGCGTTTTTTTACTGCGATCCACCTTACCCAAAGGATGTTCGATGCTCTTTCAATGATTATCGGTTTGAATTTTCCATGAAGGACCATGAAGATCTCGCAGAAAGGCTTCATTCAATTAAAGGGAAAGCGATGGTTTCGGGATATGATGGGCCTACAATGCAAAGGCTATATTCTGATTGGCGGATGCATAAGTTTCCGATCAAGTTCAATAATATTCGCTCATCGCAGGTGCAAGAATGTATTTGGATGAACTATGATTATGAAAATAAAGGGCAAACCCAGATGTTTGATCAAAATTGCCCATAATGCGCAGCCGGTAAGCGAAGGCCGGTTGTAAGACTTCGCAAAATCAAACAGCTGGTGGCTTTTGCTTGCCGGCACATTAGTGGCAGTTATGAAAAAATTGATTGGGATCGAAGAAAAATTAAAAAAGTGCAGGGAGGCAGTGAAATCGTTATTTGGTAATGATTTTCACAAGAAAATTGAACCTCACCAGCATTTGATAAAAGCTGTAATGAAGGCAAATAACATTGATGTTTTACCTGCACTCATGGATATTCTTACAAAATCGTCAGCGTCATTCAGTGCTGAAATGCAGATAATGTTCATGGCAGCAGCAGTTGAAATGATTGATCCGACTACATAATTTCCGCTAATGGCTCGGCGGGCAGCCGCCGTGCCTGCATGGCGGTTGACCGCACATTGGAAGTAGTAAAAATTCAAACTCTTAAAACTCAAAAAGCATGAAACCGATAAAATTTAAAGAACAAAATATAACATTTGCTGAAAATCAACCGCCATATATTCCATTGCCAGCATACAGAAGCGAAGGGGAGCAGGGAGAAGTAATATCCTGTTGGCACTTAACCTTTTCGGAAAGGCTCAGGTTATTGCTTACCGGAAAGTTGTGGGTATCTCTTTTATCGTTCCATCAGCCATTGACACCCTCATTTTTGACTACTAAAAAGAACGACATCTTTAATGAGCAAAAGAAAGGGTTGTTTTGGAAAATGAGAATAAACGCTATTAAGAAAGGGTTTATGAAATGACAGACGAATCAATTATGCCGTTTGGCAAGTATGCCGATAAACAAATGGCAGATGTACCGGCAGATTATCTTCTTTGGCTTTATGAGAATAATAAATGCTACGGAGAAGTGAAATCATATATCAAGGAAAATATTGATGTGATAAAAAGTCAGATCGAGTATGCGAAAAAGAAAACTCGTGCTTCTCAATGAATTTTTATTACTGCCAATGAGTCGATAGCCGCAATATTGCGGATATACTCCCAAAAATGAAATAAACGCCATGAGAATGACCTTTAGTAATAACTTCCTTAAAACTAACTTTGAACCGATGGACCAAAATAACAGACCTACGATAACAATCAGGCTTAAGCCTTACCTACAGGATTTTTATTTTAATGTACTCAATAAAGAGTATGTCAATGCTCAAACACTTTTTGGCCAGGTGATACGCCCATTTATAGAATCAAGACCCAGTAGCATTCAGTATACTCCGGAACATGGTCCTGAATTCATCACATTCCCACTGCCACTTTACAATGATTTTGATGTAAAAAAAGGTGTTATATGGATTTCTCCAGAAAATCAAAAGTCTATTCAAAAAATTCTTGAAAGGCATTTTAAGGAGTTATTTTACAATTTCATGGACGATAAGGTCAGGTTCACAAAATCATTTAAAAAGTCTATTCTCCAGTTTTGCTATGATTATAATGTTCCATTCAAGCACGAATATTATGAATCATTGAAGAAGGATTACTACCGGAGAAGAAAGTCAGAGGATAAAAATAATTTATCACGTTCCGTCCCTGCAATGCGACTTAAATGCGCCTGCTTTTTTTTAATATAGAATAACATGGAAGATATTTTTAAACATTCAGGTCCAAACATCGGTGGGATAAATCCCGTCGAGTTCGTTTTTACAGAAGATGTGGAATCTATTACTATTGATTATAATACCCTTGCCGGATTAATAACGCTATTATCCGGGAAGGAATGGCAATATCTTTACGGTACAGATGGAACCATTCAGATTGAATGCAAAGAGGATGATACGGATGCCGGGACAAAATACACATACCAGGTAAAACTTCTTATTCCTAAGGACCGTGCCGATGTTGAAGCCTCTTTGATGAGATTAAAATCAAAGGGACTAATTACGAAAGTTCATGATAAAAATGGAATAATACGCCTATTTGGTGAAATTGAAAATCCAATGAAGCTTTCTTCGAAGCTTCTTAAACCCGCTGATGTTCCTGGATATAATGGATGGGAAGTAATAATTTCAGGACAGTTCTCAGCTCCCGCATCATATATTTCAGTAAGCCGAAGCGACCTACCAAGGGAACGACCCATAGAAGAAGAAGATACTGAAACAGGATGAAGCGCCTGATTCTTTTAAGTCCTTTATTCAGCGATTACACCATTATAATATTGTATCCTCAAATTGAAGGATACAATGAATCCAATTCTTGCTGAAATCATTACTTCTGTCTGGCTGATTAATAATGAACGTAAGGATGCCTATGCCGCATTGCTCATGTCATTATTAAACGGTGAAAAACTGAGTGATGAAGACTCAAGTAAAGAAAGGGCAAAAAACAGGTCATATGTAATATCCGGTTCTAAATCTGTTGATCGTTGGGCATTAAATGATGCCAATATCCCTGAGGGATCAATTGCCGTCATTCCTATCCGTAGCGAAATCATGAAATATGATCAAGCATGTGGGCCCAGGGGATCAGCAACAATAACAAAGGAAATTGAGGCAGCCGATCAGAATCAAAAAATAAAGTCAATCCTTTTAATTATTGACTCCCCGGGCGGCCAGGTTACTCATACCGATATCCTTTCTCAAACAATCAAGGAAAGCAAAACACCAGTAATTGCCTTTGTCGAAGGAATGGCAGCAAGTGCCGCCTATTGGATTGCATCTTCTGCTTCAAAAATAATTGCCAGCTCTGATCTTGATCGTATTGGATCAATCGGTACCATGCTCTTTTTTGCTGACCTGAAACCCTATTACGAAGAAATGGGAGTGAAATTCCATGAAATCTACGCAAGTAAGAGTAAGGATAAAAATAAGGATATCAATGATGTTCTTGAAGGCAAATATGACGACTACAGGAAAAACACACTCGACAAAATCAATGAGAAGTTTCATGCAGCTGTAAAGTCAAACCGGCCATCGCTTGATGAAAAAACACTGACCGGTAAAATCTATTTTGCAAATGAAGCCATTTCCCTTGGGTTAATTGATGAGATAGGTTCAATGCAATATGCACTTGAACAAGCTGATTTAATCCCGGGGAACACAGACCCTGATAATAATATTGATAACAATTCAAATTCAACTGATATGAAAATTAAAATGTTGGCCATATGGACGGCTATCGCAACTTTTTTCGGGTACAAAGCCGAGGAAGTTGAAGGCAAGGAACTGAATTCAGAAATGGTTGGTCAGATCAATGACCATCTTGCTTCACTGACACAGAAGAATAATGATCTTGAAAAATCATTTCAGGAGGAACATGAGGCAAAAATTCAACTGGAGAAAGATTTGGCCGAAGCAAAATCATCACTTGATGAAAAAACAAGGGAACTGGAAGCATTAAAAAATGAAGATGCTTCCGATGAAACAATAGGGAAGAAGGACTCCGATGTCATCGTGGATGAGAATGCCCTTGCAGGGTTTGCTCACAACAAACTTGCTGACAGCCAGTAAACAAAGATACTAACCTGAAAAACCAATAATAAAATGTTGACAATCAATATCTCCGAGATAATTTCCGAATTCGGGACCTTCTTGGGTAAAAACGAAAAGGATATCAAACGCCTGCTCCTGCAGAAAACGATATCCATGAACCACATGACCACCGTAAAACAGGATGAGAATTACAAAGCATCCAAAGCCGTGATCGATGACCTTGTCCAGGGATTCCAGAAAGCATGGACAGCTAAAGGAAACGCAACCTTCACCCCGATTGAGATCGTGCATCGCCGGCATAAAGTGGATCTTGAGTTCTATCCCGATGAAATCGTCGGAAGCTGGCTCGGATTCCTGGCTGATGAGTCAAAAACACGCGCTGAATGGCCAATCACAAAGTATATCATCTACAAGCTCATGCTTGAGAAGGTTGCTCAAAACCGTGAACTGAATCTCATCGGGAAAGGTGTTTATGCAGCAACAGTGCCCGACACGCCCCAGGCCGTTGGTCTTTCCATGGACGGTTTTTGCACCATCATTGAATCACTGTTCACTGCCGGAACATCAAATGTGAACTTCATCACCCTCGATGGAGGACTTACCGCTGACAATATCTTTGACCAGATTGAAGAATTTGCCGGGCAAATCGGTGAGGTTTATCAGGACATGGCAATGAACGTGCATCTTTCACGCGCATGGTTCCGCAAGTATCTGATCAAACGCAGAGATCTGCATGGAACGGACTCGAATTTCGATAAATTTGAGAATGTGAAGCTCGATGGAACAAACCTCACCCTGGTTCCGCTTCCCTCCATGGCAAGCAAAGACATCATCTTTTGCACCCCTCAGGAAAACTTCATCCGCCTGATCAAGGCAAACGATGGAGCCAGCTCAATCAATATCGAACAGGCCAAACGTCAGGTCTTCGTTTATGCCGACTGGCATGAATCCGTTGGATTCGCTATCGAAGAAGCACTTTTTGCTTATGTTCCTGCTGCTGAAAGCGCAAGCGAATAACCGGAAATTAACTGAACGTTCAATCTGAAAATCAATAAGAAATGAAAACCGCAAAAATATTTTCGATCATATCGCTGATCTTGTTCTCTGTTATTGGAGCTTCTATTCTCAGCTTTGCAACCGGCCTTCCGCTTCTGCCTATCGCAGGAGTGCTGGCCGCTGCAGGATGGTATGTAAAAATACCATCAGGATCCATGGCCGTTGCCCTATTTGATCTTGCACGACCAACCGGAAATAACGTTGGCGCAGGAGGTGGCCTGGATACTGAAATTATTCTCTTAAATGCTGCAGATGTTGATATGTCTAATTTCCCTGCCAGAAGTGCTGATGGAATTACTATATCTTCAGACATACCCATGAAAGACGGGAAGTACATGCACCGGTTTTATATGACCCAGGGAACCATTAAGCCAACTCAGAAAAAGCTTAAGGGCGCCAATAAGGACTCCGGGGGATATGAGATCGGTGTTGAAGGATTCTATCCCGGCCTTGAATTAGCCGTTCAAAAGTGGATCGCAAATTTCGGATTTGCATTCGAGGGATTTGTGATCATCCAGAATTGTGCCGGATCAGTCAAATATCTGCTTGGGGAACCTTGCAACCTTATATCTGTCGATGATCTGGAATCAATGTGGGGTGAAGAAGTTGACAAAGAAAAGGGAACAAAATTCATTTTTAAAGGCAAACAGTCACAACCGATGTCCATATATTCCGGAGCCGTCACCTATGATCCTGGTTCTTCTTCCTGGTAACGGGACTCTCTATCCATAATTGATTTGTTTTTCCTGCCGGGCATTCCGGCAGGTTTTTTTATGTCCTTTATTAACTGCAATTGCAGTATTAGTTTCGTTACATGATCGATGTTTATTACCCTTATTTTAAACGTGAAGCTATTTGGGATGAACTGAAATACTCTGTTCGTTCTGTGTGTGAAAATCTGCAGGAAGACTTCCGGCTTGTGATTATTGGTGACCGGCCAGACTGGCTTAATGATTCTAAAAATTGTCTGTATATACCTCATCAAAGATGTGAGGGAATGAGGGAAAATACACTATTTGATGCAATCACAAAACTTGAAATATACCTTCATCAGAAAAGCAGAAGCGATCATTTTATCAGGATCTATGATGATACATATATTCTAAGGCCTGTCGATCATAATTTCCTGTCAATCCCAAGGGCATTGTGCTTAATGAATGAAATCCCAAACCGCTCAGGAGTATGGTTCGATCAGCTTAGAAAAACTCTCCTTTTCGTTCAGAACAGATTTCATAATCTTAAAATCAACAGGCCGGTTTGGAATTATGAAACTCATTTTCCTGAATGCTTTAAAGGTGATGAAATGCTTTCATTGGTGATTAAAGTTGAAGCATTAAAGAACAGATACCTGTTATCATCCATGTACTGGAATCTCCTGAATAATCAGGATCCAATTATTTTTGATAAATCCTGGGCAGTTCAATTCTATTCCGATAAGGAAGGAAAATTCTATTCTTCACCCGATGGTGATCTTAATGTAAAATGTGCAGGAAAATATTTTCTCAACCATAATAACACTGGATTGACTGAAAATGTCAAGCAGTTTCTGATGACCCGGTTCCCGAAAAAATCCATGTACGAGATATGAAAATAGCAAAACTCATCCTTCACTTTAATACTCCAGAGCTTACAGCCAATCTTTCTAAAATGGTACCTGGGTCCATTGTGGTTAACAATGGATCCGAAGATATCTTCCCCGGGGAGATAAAATTCAAGGATAATCTTGGATTTGTTAAAAACTGGAACCGGGCAATCAAATCATTGATCAATTCATATGATGCTTTCTGGCTGATGAATTCTGATATCGAAATTTCAGAATCTTCAGTTCAGAGAATTTTAACCATTATGGAGTCTGGTATGTATACCATGATAACCCCATCATATAATTGCTGGATGCATCAATGCAGAAATAGTGGTACCGGGACGGTAAGAGAAGTAGATTGCATGGAATTCACGGCCCCGATCATCCACCGTGATGTTTTTGAAAAAATCGGATTTTTTGACGAACGGTTTAATCTTGGATCAGGTGTTGACTTTGATTTCTGCCTGCGTGCCAAACAAGCTGGCATAAAGCTTTATTGTGATGACGGAAGCAATTTTTTACATCTTATACATAAAAGCATAATCAATGCTGGTGATTTAAAGGAATACAGTTACAGGGCAAATATTGAAATGAACCGGGGGATGACTCAGAAACATGGTGCATCCTGGAGAAAAATCATATCCAATAAATTAAATATCAATAAAAAAACACAAATTAGTATGAAAAAAATTGTTGTTTATACCACAATCTTCGGAGGTTATGACAGGTTGCTTCCTGTTCCAAAACAAACACATCAGGCCGATTTCATCTGTATTACAGACCGTCCCCAGGAATTAGTTAATACTGATCAGGATAGTGAACAATGGAAAATTATCCAGGTGAATCAGCCGAGAAAGGATCTGCATCCGAGGATGAGGGCAAAATGGTATAAAATATTCCCGTGGGAAAATGAAGAAATCAGGGCGTATGATGTAATAATTTTCATCGATGGAAGCATACAAATATCTGCTGAATTCGTTGCATTCTGCCTTGAAAGCCTCAAATCAGATATTGCTGTTTTCTCCCATCCTGAGCGTAAATGTATCTACGATGAGGTAAAGGCATCAGAAAACATGATAAAGTACCAGGATGAACAGATCCATGAACAGGCCGAATATTATCGAAAATTCCATCCATCAGGATCCGGGTTATATGCCGCCGGGGTGATCATCCGCAAACCAACTGAGCGCATTAAGGCGCTTATGATGAGCTGGTGGCATGAAATTATTAAATTTTCCTGGCAGGACCAGTTATCACTCCCGGTTGTATGCCGGGTTCACCGGATCACTCCTGATATCATCCCGGGGAATCTTTATGATAATAAATATTTCAAGCTGATCCATCATGCCAATAAAGAAGATCAGAAGCTCCTGAAGAACAATTCTTCACCGGGGCATTCCGATACCAACACAACGGCTGATGGACCAGCAACAGCCAGAGCATCATTAATGAATAGCATCATCGAATTCTTTAATTATAAGTCATACCTGGAGATTGGCCTTCGCGATGGATCAACTTTTGATAAAATAAACTGTCAAACAAAAGAATCCATCGATCCGGCCATAACGAATGGACATATTCCGACTTATCAGCTGGCATCTGATAAGTTCTTTGAAAGGGAAACAGAACAGTTCCCCAAGTATGAAATGATTTTTATTGATGGAGATCATAAACATGCACAGGTTATCAAAGACCTTCAAAATTCGCTTAGTATCATCAGCGATAATGGCTGTATCATAATGCATGATACAAATCCACCAAATGAACGGTTTACCCATCCTGATCGATGTGATACAGCATACATGGCCCTAATTGATGCCATTTTCGCCGTTGATGGTATTGAAATATATACTATTCCCATGGAAAGCGATGAAGCCAATGGTATCACCGTGATCTTCAAAGGCAAAAAGAATATCAAGCTTAAAGGTAAACCTGAAGATTACTATCCTTTCCCGGAATTCGACCTTAACCGGGTCATAATTACAAATCCGGTATCTGTCGAGGAATTTTCTGAAATCTTAAGGAAAAAAACGGTAAAACAGTCAAAGAAAATCAGAAAATGAAGATCTCTGTTTTAATGCCGGTGTATTCAACGCCTGTCGGATGGTGCCGGCGGGCTGTTGAATCTATACGGGCACAGCGCAAGCGGCCTGGGGATGAAATTACCCTGGTCATTGTCGATGATAATAATCCCCCGGGTGAACTTCGTGATTATATCTATGAACAGGCAACCTGCGAGTGTAAAACAGACATAATCAGAACCAACGAGAATAGGGGAATAGCCGCAGCCCTGAATGTCGGTATTAAGGCCTGCCAGGGTGATATCATTATTCGCATGGATGCTGATGATATTGCCAACGAAAAGCTTATTTCCAAACATGCTGATTTCTTTGACCAGTTTCCCGCCAGGCATATATGCGGTGTTCAAATCAAATTATTCAGTGACGGAAGAGTATGGCATAGCCATCATCCGCGTGTAATAACCCGGGAGTTTGCTCTTGAAACGTCCGGATTTTGGTTTGTTAATCATCCCGGCATCGCTTATCGCAGAGAAACAGTGATGGAACTGGGAGGATATGGAGATGTTCCTGCCCATCTGGCGGAAGACTATGCCCTTTGGATAAAATTTCTCAGGGCAGGTTACACAATTTATAATCGTGATGAGATCCTGGTAGATTATCGCGTTCACCAAAAAACATTTTCAACAGCACCAAACCGGAGATCCTCGGAATGGTTTGAGTTTTTAAAAATCCAAAAAGAATCCTTGTAATATGTATGAAGAAATTAACTCCTGGCTTAATTCCTCAAAGGAATATTTTCAGGGCTGCGCTCTTTATAACCGCTATGGTCATAGTGTATCACTTAAAAGATTGTTGAATAAAGGAGGAGCTACTTCCAGAAATAAATCAGCACTGGAGTACGAGCTGCGAAAACTTATCCGCAACATTAAACCACCTTCTGCCGGTACTTCCGGATCTGTTAAAATTACCGCCCACAAAAAGGCTGGTAATCTTTCCAAGAAACAACACAGTAATCCAAATGTAACACCTGGTCATCAGCAATCATCCCGCAGACAAAACACTCCGGAAGTAGATGAATTGAATAGCACGGTTCAGATGATGCAAAAGCACCGGGCATCTCTTCAAAGTACTCTTGAACTGCTGCCAACCGATGCAGACAGGTGTACTGCAGCACATACCATTCTTGATCTTTCAGACAAGATTGATAAGGCCTATGAACGCCTGTCACATTATGATAAACATGGAATTCTTCCTTTAGAAAAGACCAATGCAGAAAAGCCTGAACTTGATCAGTCTGACGTTGGGAAATTATATCAGCGCATGACAACGCTCAGAACATATGTATCCAGATATGAAGGTCTTGTCAAGAAAAGTAAAAAACCTGAAACATTAGTAAAAAATCAGGATAAACTCAATAAATACAAGATTGAACTTAAGAAAATCGAGGATATTATTAAAAAATGAGCCTCTTTTCAGTAACAGATATTGGCAATAAAAAGCGTTCGATAAATTTATCCTGTGCCATGGATGATTCCTCTGGCACTTCTATGTTTATTGGTAAAAGCCATCAGAAGTTAAAAGATATCATTGGGGAAATACATACCGGGGAAAGTAAACATTATGCTTCCATGGGCGATTGGTCGACCCATGATCTTCTTTTTTACCTTCTTCAAATTACCGGACCTGCCAAAGTCTATTTTTCCACCTGGGCGATTTCAGAATATGCCATAAGGAAATTGTATCAATTTATTGACCTTGGAATAATCCTCGAACTGAGAGGAATATTCGATTATCGCAATGGGATCCGCAAGCCGGCAGAGCTTCAATTTCTTAAAAAAATTACCACTGACATCAAAGCTGCTAAATGTCATGCAAAGGTAACTGTGATCGATAATAACCAATGGGGAATAGCCATTGTGGGATCTGCCAACTTTACCAGAAATCCGCGGATTGAAGCCGGAGTAATATGCGCTTCGAAATCCGCTGCTGATTTCCATAAAACATGGATACTAAATGAACTAAAAGGACAAAGCAGCTTTCATGGAACTGACACCTAAACTCCTTGCTGATATTGAATCATATGCAGCACTTATGTTCTCAAAAAAGGAAATTGCAATCATCCTGGAAATGGATCAGGGCGACTTTTTGAAATTAATTAATGATAAAACTCAGCAGCCGTGGAAATATTTTCAAAGAGGAAGATTGAAAAGAGAGGCAGAAGTAAGGAAATCAATATTCGACCTGGCACAGAACGGATCTTCTCCAGCTCAGAATTTTGCCATAAAGCTGATCGAAAATGCAAAAATGGATGATATATGAAACAGATAGCCGCAGAATCAACACTTGAACGCATTCGTAGGTATTACCTGGAGGAAGATTTCGTTTTAACACAGAAGGAAGAAGATCTCCGGCAGAGATATTCCGCCGCGTTCTCTTCCATGCTTAATGATCATGAGAGCGACAAGAACGTGGTGAGCATTCTGATGAAGGAATATTCTATATCTGAAGTTCAGGCTTACCGGGATATTGCTGCAGCCAGGGTTCTGTTTGGAGATATCCGAAATTCAAACAAAGAGGCCCTCAGGTATATGGTTACGGAATGGGCTAAGGAACTTTTCCGGCTGGCTCGAGAAAAGAAGGATTTTAAGGGAATGGAAAAAGCCCTGGAACGGATCACCAAAGCAAATAACCTGGATAAGGAGGATCAGGATCTTCCGGACCCATCCAAGATACATCCACCGGTACAGCTTCTGACGATAAATTTCAATTTCATTGATAGTGAATTCTTTAAATATATTGATGAAAAGGCTAAAACAGAGTTGCTCAGGCTTCATGAACAAATATTGCAACTGGTTGAGAAATCTCCGGCCAGAGATTATCTTGATATGTTCCAGGTAACAGATGTTGATCATCAGGAGGTTAAATGATAATAAAACCTGCACCATTTTATAATAATCCTCAGCTGGCCGTTAAATTAAGCACAATACCCAATAAAATGCTTATATGGGGACGTGGAAGTGGAAAAACCACAATTATAGCTGATGAGTTTGTTCAAAAACTTACTTACATGCCCCGGGGAAAGATCAGCCTGAATGGTCTTACCTATTTCCATATTCGTACCAAATCAATGCCTCCGATAATCGACCACCTTGAACGTCGTGGACTTTATCGGAATATTCACTATTTCATTGGAACCAAGGCGCCAAAGAAACTCAGATGGGATGAACCGTTTCAACCACCGCTGGATTACACAAACTGTATTCATTTCTGGAATGGTTTTGTTGTAGAATTCAATTCCTTTGACCGGCCGGAGATGGCCAGGTCAGGATCATATGACTTCATGATATTTGATGAGGTCACAAAACTTAAGAAGTCTGCAATAGATAGTGATGTGTTGCCGGCAAATCGTGGAAACCGGGACAGGTTTGGCCATCTTCGCTTTCACCATGGCACCTTATTCATGGGAAGCCAGCCATTAACTGCTGATGGAGACTGGGTTTTTGAATATGAAAAATTAAAGGAAGAATATCCCACGGAGTACATGTTCATGGAGGCATCGGCCAGGGAAAACATTTATATTCTTGGAGAGCGTTATTTCCGTGATCTTAAAAGAGTATTGCCCGTAATCGTTTATGATCTTGAAGTGGATAATAAAAGAAGAAAGCGTAATATCAGCGGGTTTTATCCTGGACTCAAAAAATCCCATTGCTATTCCGATTCATACGATTACAGTTATCTTGATGGTGCAGATGAGGTTACCATTCAAGGCACATCACTCAATTGCATGAGCGATAAGGATTGCCTTAAGGATGAGCCACTGTATATATCATTCGACTTTGGTAGCACCCAGAACTGTTTGATTGTAGCACAATGGCACACATCTGTTAACACGTTCCCTGTAATCAAGAACTTCTATGTTGAGAATGAAACTCTTCCTGTTCTTGTCAAGATGTTCATTGACTATTACGGTCCTCATAGATGCAGAGAGATATATTTGTACGGCGGCAGCGATGGCAATAGAAAGAATGATGCATCAAGCAGGGAGACATACTTCGACCAGGTAATGGATCTGCTTGGTAAAGCCGGTTGGGATGTAGATTTGAGAGCTCAGTTGTACGAGGCTCAACATATGGATAAGTTTATATTCTGGCAGAAGCTTCTATCAGGAGAGTATCCTAATGCTCCAGCCTTTGCTGTCAATATGAATAATGCCATGGAGACATTTGTTTCCATGGATAATGCACCTGTCCACCCACAGGAATTTAAAAAGGATAAGTCATCAGAAAAGAAAACAGATCAACCAAGATGGAAGGCCACCGACCTGTCCGATGCTGTTGACAATCTGTACTACTGGATACTCAGCCCACTCCTGGAGGATCCTGACCCATCCTTTGGCCTGTTCATTAGCAAACATAAATAATAGCGGATCACCACCATTGTACGCATAGGGGAGCGCATTGTCGCTCCTCAGATGCGCCATTTCACATATCCATCCGGTTTTTTGTCATGCAATTGTGTTTCTCGACAGGGCGTGGCGGGGTCAACTCACACCTTTTGCAAGAAAATTAAGGCATAATGGCCTTTAATTTTCTGCAAAAGTGATTTCTAAAGATATTTTTTTGCAACTCGGCTTCTTTTCCTTTGATTATCAACGGCAAAGTAAAAGAAGCAAAAGGAATACCGGTGGCCAGCGCACTATTTAATACTCGAAATTCAATCAAAGTTACTTGCGGAAAAAACGAAGGGTTAAAACTGTCAAGGGCGACCTCCTCATGGAATTTGTACGCCTTTCTGGTTTATTCATTCCGGTTTTACGGAAGTGACCCAAACCCCTGACATTATTTATTTTCCTCAGTGTAAGCCTTACGGCAAAAATTTCATTATTAACCGTGGCCTTCAATGGCTGCATAAATCAATTGCCGTATGAAAACAATGAACTTGTTTAACTCAGGTGTTGCTGAAGTTGAAATTTTATATCACAACACCGTTCCCACATCACAAATGCGCCAGATCTCAAGTTCGAAGGATGCAAACGATATTCTTCGCTTTATCTGGAGTAATTCTTTACAACATATAGAGGAATTTTATATCCTGCTTTTGAATTGTTCCAATAAAGTATTGGGATATGCTCAGATATCTAAAGGAGGAATTTCATCCTGTGTGGTCGATCCAAAAGTGATTTTCCAAACAGCATTAAAAACAAATGCTACCGGTATCATCCTGGCCCATAATCATCCTTCCGGATCACTGTCACCAAGCGATGCAGATAGAAAATTGACAAATAAAATTAAATCAGCCGGTTCATTTCTTGACATAAATGTTCTGGATCACCTGATAATGACCGATAATAATTTTTATTCATTTGCAGATGAGGGGATCATGTAATATGGAAGCTTTAATGAAACTCTTCGTTGAAATGAATGATCAGATCTTCTACGAAGGATATACTGAAACGCTCAGCATCTCTGATCCATCCCGCTTTGAATTCGAATGGAAAGAATTCTTGCAAATGTTTAAATGACCAGAGGGTCCCGGGTTCCCGGGACTCTTTTTTTTATGCTCGCTTTCGCTCTCTGAATTCCTTTTTCTTTGATGTGTAGGAAAATAAGAAGGAAGCGAAAAAGAAACCTGTGCTGGCCAACGCACTACTTTACTGCTCAAATTTTCTGCGAAGGTAACCTCATGAAAATATCATGTCACTAAACGCTTCCTCCTGATGGATCCGAAGCCCTCCGGGTTCTTTCATTCCGACCATGGCGGATCTGACCAGAACATTTGTTCCAGAATTTTCCATTCTGGTTGTGGTAAATGGCAAAAATTTTAATCAGGCAGAGCCAGATGCTTAAATAAGTCCCCAGGGCAGGGGCATTAAAAATGAATTCAATTCAAATGGATTTTTTAAAATTTTACAAGGAGCTTGATGGCAATAAAAGAACAGCCATCTACGAATCTATGCCGGTAATGAATCCTGAAGGGCGCCATCTGTCGGAACCCAATACGGTATTCCTTGCTTTTCAATCACAGATGAAATTCACAGTTGTTGCAGGATTCAGGCAATGGTTAAAACATGGCCGATGCGTTAAAAAGGGTGAACATGGAAACTTCATTTTCATCCCTGCCATGCTGAAAACAAAAAAGGAAGACGGAACTTCCCAGGAAGAACTGGATAAATTCCTTGTCGCCCGCGTTTTTGATATCTCTCAGACATTCGAGATGAAAGAAAAAAAGGATGAACCGATCGACGTTGATGAACCTGCCTTGGTTGAAGCAGATCAACCATTCTGAAAGATCAATAACAGAGACCCGGTGAAACTCACCGGGTCTTTTTTTATGTTCGCTGAAGGCTCATTCTGGCGACTTTCTTCTTTAAAATCAAGGTAAAGCAGAAAGTCAGCAAAGAAGAAACCCTTGGCCAGCGCACATGTTACTCAAAATTTCATGCAAAGATAACCTCATGAAAATATCATGTCACTAAACACGGCCTCCTTATGGATCCACCGCCCTTCGGGTTCATTCAGATTCGTGAATCATGACCTGAATGTTTGTTCCAGAATTTTTATTCCGGTTGTGGCCAGTAGCATAAATTTTTTTTAATCAGGCTGTGCCAGATGCCTAAACAAGTCCCCAGGGCAGGGGCAACTCAAATGACTAAAGTAAATACAGCCGTTGCACAGAAAGCCATTAACAGCCCTGCAGCAGAAACCACAAAGACCCCCATGGCCATTGTGAAGACAGAAGTAAAACCAGATGCCAAGTCTGAACCGACCCTCCAGGAACGTATCCTCAGGGTTGAGAATCTTCAACTCCTGGTCAATAAAAGAGCAAAGTTGGTTCAAACCCGCAGCGAACTGGAGAAATTCCAGATCTCTTCCAATGATTTCAACTGCACAATGCAGATGAAAGATTCTGACGGAAATAGTTTCACTACCAGTTTCACTCCTGGTATCAAGAAAGTAATCGATTTCCTTAAATCATCCTTTGATGGAAGTATCAAGGATGTTGAATCTCAGATCAAGTTTTGATCTTCGGGAGTCCCGTGAAAAGCGGGACTCCTTTTTTTATGATCGTACATCGGTTTTTTTTGTCCTTTATTTCTCAATGCTACCGGATTAAACTTGTATCATAATTTGAAGCTATGAGCAGCTATATCCGTTTGAGTGATGTTCTGAGCGAAATGGACCGGCTTGATGACCAGGGTAAACCACTGAAGTTTGACATAAAGTTTGTCACAGCCAATCGCAAAGAACGAACCGGAGGAGAGATCATCGAAATAAAGGGTGGCAGAAAGTGTGTGGATATTAAAGGAGATAAACCGGTATTTGATACCAGAAAAACAACTTCAGAACATAAACCTCACAAGAAACCCAATCACTGGGTTAATTCAACCAGAAACATTCTGCTGCAGAACGGAAGAATCCGTAAGGTTCATATTCGCCTAATCATTGAATTTAATGGTCAAAAAGTTTGTTTCTGATGAGAAGTGATTCCAATATTATAGATAATGGTTATTATGTGTCGCCAAAAGCACAGGCGCTGATAACACTTTCACCAACCAAGGATGATTCTGCTGTTTCAAAGGAAGTTCCTCCCAGGGATGACAGCCCGCAGGAATGGTCGGAATGGGGAACTGATAATCTTTTCCCACAGAAAGTACTTGAGGATCTTGATAAAAATTCAATCGCTCATCGTGCCCTGGATAAACGTCGCAGAGTACACTTTGGCCGGGGAATCGTTGCATACCGTGAAATAATTGGCAAAAGCGGACTTCCGGAAAAGGAAGTAGTAAAGGATCCGGAAGTGGTTGACTTTTTCCGTACCAACCAGATCAACCGGCAATGGCTTGAACTGATCCTTTCTCTTGAGATGTTTGCTAATGGATGGATCGAATTTATTCCCAATAAGGCAAAGGATAAAATTAACAGGCTATTTGTGAAAGATCCTGCTTACTGCCGGATATCAAAGATGGATGAGAAAGGAAGAATACAAAAGTTGTTTTATTCAGCTCGCTGGGATGACTACCCGAATAAAGAAGCTGGTACCCTCGCTGAAATCCCGTTTTTTGACCCCTCAAAATATGATGGATCAAAATATAATGGAGCAAATTTTGCATATCCTGTGTTTTACAGGTCATTCAATAAATCCTACTATCACATGGCCATCTGGAATGGTGTGCGTACCGGTGGATGGATGGATATAGCAAACAAGGTTCCCAAGCTGAAACTGGCGATAATGAAGAACCAGATGACGCTTAAATACCACGTGCAAATCCCTCAGGATTATTTTGAACAGGAATATCCTTCTCCTCAATATACAAAAGAATATAGAAAAGAAAAGGCCAAAGAGCTCATGGATGAAATTGAAGAATTTCTCACTGATGTTGAGAATTCCGGGAAAAGCCTTTTCACATTTAGGTTTTATGATAAGGTCACAAAAACTTTCAAGGAAGGATGGAAAATCGATGTGATCGATAATAAACTCAAGGATGATGCTTACCTCCCGGATAGCCAGGCTGCAAACTCTGAAATACTCTTTGCCATGGGTGTTGATCCCTGTCTGATCGGAAGCGGAATCCCGGGCGGGAAACTTGGCGCCGGATCAGGAAGCGATAAGCGCGAGGCATACTGGATGCTCAATGCCGATATGGGTCCCGACCGGGTGATCTCACTGGAGCCATTATATTTCGTCCGTGATTTCAATAAGTGGTCGAATGATATCCAGTTCGATTATCTCACCGTTGATACATCTCAGACACAATCAGAACATCCCACGAAAACAGAAAAACGAATCGATCAAACCGCTGAATAATGAGCCTCATTACCACCATATCACAGTTAAGACTGCTTTCTACCATCAGTATTTCCAATTCGCTGGAAAACTGGCAGCCATACATTGACGAAGCCCAGGAATCATTCATCCGCCCACTGCTTGGTGATGATCTTATGGACCTGCTAGAGTCAGAAGCAAACAGTAGTGCCAGTGAAGAATCACAGTACGCCGGCTTGATTGAAAAAGTAATCAAACCGCTTGGATTATATTCACTCTGGCTTGGTGTTGATGAGATGTCTGTATCCGTTTCCTCCTCCGGGATCCAGGTTATTGAAAGTCCTTCTCATAAACAAGCACCACGATATATGATCGTGAACCTGAAGGAACGCTGGCTGAGCCGTGCTCATGTGAATGCTGACCTGATGCTCAAGTTCCTGGAGAAAAGTAAATCAGATTATCCGCTTTGGATTAACCAGGATAGCGACCTTTTCATCTCAAATGCCATAGAATTTAATAAGTATGTAAATATCCGCGAAAGCCGCAGGGTTTTCCTGGCTCTTAAGCCAGTGATGAGATCCATTGAGAAGAAATATATTCGTGCTACACTGGGAGAGGATCTGTTCAATGAACTTAAGGAAGCTATTAATAATAGCGCCAGCGAAGAGTTATCTTCCGATAATCAGGCATTGGTTGATTTGATATGCCCCGCGATAGCTCACCTGTCAATGGCCAGGGCATTACACGAAATCAGTGTAGATGTCCTGGACTGGGGTGTTTTTGAAACTGCCACCAGTTCATTTGATGATATAAAATCAAAATCGTCTGCCAATTCTGAGCGTATTGCATCAATGATTGAAGTTAATCAGCACGATGGAGATGCCGAGATAAAAGAGCTGCAGGAATATCTGGATAATAACGCCTGCTCAACAAAATATGCTGCCTATTTTAATTGTGATCTTTACCAGGGTCCGGATTATGCAGAAAAGAAAAATCAGTTTGTAAACACAGCAGATAAAGGAATTTTTGTAGCATGAGCACATTCAATGTCATATTCGCTATTGTTTTTTTGGTCTATGTAGCAATTTATAACGGTCTATTTCTCCGTGCAAAAGATGAACAAGAAAAAATAAATTATAAGGCCAAAATCAAATGGGAGAAAGCATGGCATGGGTGGGGATTTCTTCTTCGTATTGGATCTGTGGTTCTGATTACTGTTTTCTTCTGGGGTAACTGGCCTGAATTAATAACATGGACGCTGGCCATGGCAAATATATCGTGGACATTATTCGATATAATAATCAATCTGTTTAGAAAAAAACCATGGTATTATAAAGGAAGTAAACAAACCGGGACGGGAAGCCTCATTGATCGTATCATCAATAATGAGGTTTTATATTGGTTGTTAAAATTTATCCTGTTTATAAGTCTTACCATTTCAATAATTCTATAATGTTAATTAACCAACTCTGTATCACTCCGGCCCAGTCGTTTCTGACAAAATTGGCCATCGGTATCATTTCCTATTTTACGCCAATTTCTGAAATGGTAAACGTGATGCTAATCTTCCTGGCTGTTGATACAATATCGGGAATATGGGCTTCATTAAAATCAGGACAAAAAATCGAAAGCCATAAGCTTCGAAAAACAGTATATAAATTCATTTGGTACACAGTGGCTGTAATGCTTTCATGGATGATGGAAAAAACATTTAAAATAGAATGGAGCAACATTGCCAGCATTACGGCCGGATTTATATGCTTTGTTGAACTCAAATCCGTTTTTGAAAATATTTCCAGAATTACAGGAGATCCGGTATTCCTGAGAATAATCAAGTTGTTTAAGAAAAAAGGGGCTGAAACTATTCAGGAATTGGGAGAGGATGATCAAAATATAAATAGTAATGGCAAAAGTTGAATTACTTGCTCCTAAAATATTCAAGTGGGAGGGTGGATTCGTTAATGACCCATCCGACTCAGGAGGAGCAACAAATATGGGCGTTACCCTTGGCACCTGGAAGCAGATTGGTTATGATAAGAATGATGATGAAATTATTGATATTCTTGATATCCGACTTCTTACCAAAGCCGATGCAACTATCGTTCTGAAAAAATATTACTGGGATCGCTGGAAGGCTGATCATATCATTAATCAATCAATCGCCGATATCCTGGTTGATTGGGTTTGGTGCTCCGGGAAATGGGGAATAATTCTTCCTCAGCGAATTTTGCAACTTAAAGAAGATGGAATTGTAGGTCCTATGACTATGAAAATGGTTAATGCAGTCAATCAACAAGTTTTTTTCCAGAGTATAATGCATGAACGAATTGAGTTCATTAATGAGCTTGTTATTAAGCAGCCAAAGAACATGAAATTTAAAGCCGGATGGCTGAACCGGTTAAATGATTTTAAATTCTCCTGATCATGAAAAAAGTATTTATTCTCCTGGCAATAATTCTGATCACCGGTTGTAATATGCAGCGCTGGTGTGAAAAAAACCATCCTCCTGCACAATCATCCAGCAGGGATAGTTCTACAACCACTACAACAACGATCACAGAAGAAGCAGCACGTGCAAAAACTCCTGTCCCGGCAGACAGTTCCGGACTCAGGGCGCTACTTGATTGCGATTCGCTTGGTCGTGTGTACCTGAAAAAGATCAATGATATTTCATATGGCACGCACGTGAAACCTGAAGTGGTAATCCTCCCGGGGAATGTTCTTTACCTTAAATGCAAGGTCGACAGCTTTTCGGTATATTCCTGGTATAAAAGAATTCATGAAAAGACAGTGATAAATACCAATGTAAAAGAAAAGACCGTGGTAACTGTTCCCGTGAAATTTATCCCGGGATTTATTAAGTTACTTGCATGGTCCGGTGGAATCGCTTGGATTATGGTTATCGCGTATGTGGGGATCCTGTTGGTGAAGAAATACATCAAAAGCAGTGTAATGCTATGAATGTAATCGAAATAGGAAACATCAGACGTGAATTACCCTCGTCCTGGAACGAACTTTCCCGGAAACAACTGCTTTTGGTAGCCTCATTATTTCATAAAGGAATCACCGTGGTTGATTTTAAAGTAAAGCTGCTGTTTGCCTTCCTTGGTCTGAAGAAAAAAACATTCTTTAAAATATCTCCGGAAGATGCCTATTTTGTCGGAGAAACATTAAGTTTCCTACTGAAAGAAACCACACTTACCAGAAATACCATCCGGTACTTTTATATCCGCTCCCGTCGCTTCTGGGGACCTGAAGATGAAATGAAGAATTGCACATTTGAAGAATTCGTTCACATACAGTCAAGGCTTGAAGCTTACCGAAAGGATAAAAGCGATAATCTGCTGCAGGAAATAACTGCTATTCTGTTCCGGCGGCGAAGGTTTGCCTGGTGGATCCGTAAGCACTTCACTGAAGGCACAGATCCACGCGTTCCATTCAGCGAAAAACGCCTTGGAAATTCTATCGTCCGGATGAAAAAAACTAACCAGCGGATCCATATGGCTATTTTTCTATTCGTGAATGGAGTAATGGAAAGCATCCCGGCGATGTTCCCCAACCTCTATCGTAAAAGAGATGATTACACATCTGGATCATCCGGATGGGTTGACCTGGTGATCGGGTTGGCCGATGGGAAAACAGATAATGAAAGCCTGGAGCTTGTTATGAAATCGAACATGTATAATGTTCTTTTCGGGATGGAAAAAAGTGCCAGGGAGTACTACGAATTCAAAAGTAAAAACAAGATCAATGATTAATGTACTGACATACATCAAGTATTTTCAGCGCCTGGCCAACCGCCATCCGGAAATCAATGATTTCTATGTGATGGATTATAATGAGCCGCTGGCTGCGCTGCGCTCAGGTATTAAATATCCTGCCCTTATCCTTAACTCAATTACCGGGAAATATCAGGAAATCAATGCCGACAATGTGCTTGTAGTTTCAAGCTGCGGATTCCTTATCATTGATCATTTGGATAATCCCGATGACTTTTTTAATGAATCCCTTATCCTTGATAAAACCATGCGGATTGGAAACGATATCATTACCAGGATGAGAGGTGAAATGAATAATCAGGAAATATTACTTACCTGGGGAGGAATCGGCAAGTTTGATCTCAATACCGTTAAATTTGAAATGATGGGCCCACTGTTTGAAAATGATTTCGGTTTCAACTTTACCTTCAATCTGAAGGTGCCGGCATATGTTGATTACGATATATTCGCACAGGGAATGTGGCAGGAGGCAAGAGTGATCCCAGGGAATGATGATTACCTGAAAGTACCTGGAATGTGATAATATGAGCACCGAATATATAAATCTTAATTTTAAGGCAATCCGAGATCGTCCCGAATTCTTTTCCAAAGATCATAGTCCAGAAGTTCAAGCTGACTTAGCTCGCTTGCAAGAAGAGATGCATAAGTTGTTTGAAAGGAATCCCGTATGTTCCCAATGTCCGTTTTACAAGTTGCAGAAACAAAAGAAAAAAAGGCGTTGGTCAATGCTTCGATCCTGGCTTTATTTTTTACGCACGTTTCGAAGATGTACTGCATGGACTCATCCTGCATTACCCTATGATTTTCTTCCATAATGTTGGTTTTGGTGATTTTACGCTAAAACCACTTGAAATGTTTCTTCTTCCCTGAAAATCGACCTCATTATCTCACTTATAGCAAACGATCTCCATCCGGTTGATGCTTTATATCATCCGGATTTTTTATATTTGGGCATCGGAAATTCTTTTATGAGCAATTCAAGAAAATCAAGGTTGATAATCTCAGACCGTATTTTTTCTATAAGGCTTTGCTTTTTCTTTTTTGATTTCATGGTTTTTACTGCTTAATCCGTAAATTTGAAAAAGGTAATATGGTGTTTAACAATTTTTAACAGAATTCGGTATGAAAAAATTACTCTCGATTTTTCTTCTTCTTTTCACAGGATGCTCTTATCATTATATTCCAGTGAGTAATCCGGGTCTCAAAACTTATACTTTTCATTCCCAAAAAGATTTTGATGCTGTTTGGAATAATACTCTTTCATTCATTGGCGCAAAAAAGTACTTTGGGGATTCAATCGCAAAAGAGAAAGGAATGATTAAAACGAAAAAAATTGATTTCAGGAAGTATAATCCTGGATATCTTGAAATATGTAAGATGACGAAGAACTTTGACACAACCAGCACCATCCCATTCCGATTATTTATGAACCTGAATTTTTCAATAAGAACAGCTAAAACAGGAACAGATGTTGTAATATTCCTCACTCCATATTACATTAATATTGGGAATTATAAGCTAAGGCCAGAGGATAAGTTCAGAGAAGATTGGATTAAAGTCGTACAATCTACAGGTAAATTTGAAAATGAGGTTTTTGATCAGATAAAATAATACTATAAAAATACTATTGACTTTCCCATTTTGAAGTGTATATTTGTAGTGCTTTAACACTAGTCCAGTTGAATTTACACTTTCTAAATAGGGGAAACCCGCAAGTCTTCCGCACCCGTAAGGGTCGGACGGTTCTAGTGACCGAAGCAAGGCTTGCGGGTTTCTTCATTAGGAGGTCAAAATGCCAAATCCTTCCGTACAGCATGCCCGGATATCTTTGCGGGATTCCGAGGTAATCATCATCAACGGCGTTGTCATCAATGCCGACACTATCAACTACCTTAAAAAATTAATTTCTGATGAACCACCCAGCGATCGTAATTTTTATGTCATTGGAGGTATTATGGATCTGGTCTATTATCAAATGATAGGACCAGATTATCAATTTAAAGTACAAACCGATTTTCTGGCTGAACTTCAAAATCTTTATGAATTCTATTACCACCTCGGGAAATGTCATGAGAAATGTAAAAGCTTGACCGTGTCTGACACGGTCAAGGTGAAGAAAAAGGCACCTTGACTGTGCACTATATGGTCAAGGTAGAAAAAAGAGACCTGGACTATGTAGGATATAGTCCAGGTCGGCCAAGTGCAATAAAAAACCCGGTCAGTGGCCGGGTTTTATGTTTTAATTAACAAACATGTTTAACTGCGTTTCTAGCTCTTCCTGATCAATTCGCTTCATTTCAATTCCTATCCTGGCTTCACTTGCCTTAAGGGTCTGAAGGTTTTTGAAGCGATCATCACCATTAAGTTCTTTCTCAAGACTTTTTCTGTCAATCTGAATTTTCGCCTTTTGTTGAATTAACTCCTTCCTGCTTGTAATTGTTCCGTGAAAGTAATCGAAAAGAATTTTATAACATTCTTTCTGATATTCAAGTAATTCTGGCGAGTCGCTTTTAATTGACATTATCCATCCGTAAATATACATTTCCGGTAAACAGGCCATATTCCTGGTTTGATCTCCCGGTACACGCATTTGCTGTATAGCAAATACAGGCCCAATAATGGGATGTTCTTTTATGTTTTGAAATTGTCTGTTGTAATTTACATTAAGCACTTCACACACAGGCTTTATGGCAATCCAGTAAGTGCCATCTTTTGAGAGAAAAAGCAATGTTTTTCCATTAAACTCCAAAAATTTTATAATTGATTTATTCATAATGAATTACGTTTTTTTCTGCAAATGCAGGTATTAAAATAAATAGTGAGAAAAAAGGCATCTCCGCAAAAGATGCCATGGAATATTGTAGGGAAGGAATTTGATTAAGACAAATATAAATAATTTTATTCTAAATCGTACTCATTGTTGATAATATTTGTCCTTTAAAACCCTCATCCCGCTGCTTTTCTTTGCAGCGTGGGAAACATTCAGGAAAAGCTTTCACAAGTACAGGTAGCCGATAACTGGGCCCGAATTACCATTAAGGTTTGGCGCGATAAAATCGTAAAGCTTAAGGCTGTGGATCATTCACAGCTATGGCAAAGCTTTATCTATGATGTTATTGCAGAGGCCGGAGGCAATGTTATCAAAATTGAATTTGCCTTTTTGTACTACGGTAAATTCATTGATATGGGGGTTGGGAAAGGAGTTAAGATCGGTGATGTAAAGGAAAATGCAAACAGTCGAAGGCTTGAAGGAAAGATGTTGGGAAACCGGCGCCGGCCAAAAAAATGGTATAGTAAACCATTCGCCCATGAAGTGGCCAGGCTGAGTGAAATAATGGAAGAAGAATATGGTCATCTCTCGGCTCTCCAGATAAAGGAGAATCTTGAAAATATAAAACTTTAAACATGGCAAAGTCAAATAATGAAACCGCAAGGGTTGATGTCATTTTAAATGGACAGAAGGCGAATGCCACATTGAAGGAAATCGAAGCATCCGCAAGGCAATTAAATGCTGAACTGAGAAAGCTCCCTGTAAATTCAAAAGAATTTGCAGCGAAGTCAGAAGATCTGAAAAAAGTAAAAGGAAGGCTGTCCGAAATCCGTGGAGAGGTAAATGCTACTGGATTAAGCATGGGAAAAATGGCCGATGGCTTCAATAAATATTTTGCATTGGCAACGGCAGGAATTGCGGCATTTACAGGATTGGCGCTTTCTATCAAAAATATGATTTCAGCACAGGCTGAACTCTCAGACTCTCTGGCAAATATCAGGAAGACAACTGGGATGACAACCGAAGAAGTTGAAAAGTTAAACACTCAACTTGGGAAAATAAATACTCGTACCGGAAGACAGGAACTTCGTGAAATGGCTGTCGTTGCCGGACAACTTGGAATAAAAAAAGATCAGATTTTTGCTTTCGTTGAATCAGTCGATAAACTTAATGTCGCTCTGGGCGATGAAATGAAAGGTGGAGCTGAAGAGGTTGCAACATCAATGGGCACCCTTCGCAATGTTTTGCTTGACATGAAATCTGGCAATATAGCCGATGACATGCTCAGGATCGGTAATGCAGTTAATGAACTGGGGGCTGATGGTTTTGCTACGGCTCCGGTTATTACTGATTTTGCGAACAGAATTGGAGGTATAGGTATTACCCTCGGACTTACTTCTGACGAGGTACTTGGACTTTCTGCAACCCTGCAGGAATTAAATGTCAGTACCGAGCGAGGTGGTACTGCAGTTACAAAGATTCTGCAGAAAATGACTACCAATACCAAAGACTTTGCGAAGGTTGCAGGAATGCCGGTTAAAGAATTTACCAACCTGGTTAATACCGACCTATTCGGAGCATTCACAAAAGTACTTGAAGGGTCAAAACGCGGTGGACAAAGCGCAACACTACTTGCCGGAATTATTAAAGAACTGGAAGTGGCAGGAGCAGGAGCTTCTGAAGTATTCGCAAAGCTTGGGAATAATACTGATATGCTGGCCGAAAAAGTGGCCCTTTCAGGAAAATCCTTGCAGAATACTGATAGTATTATGAATGAATTCAATATAAAGAATGCTACTCTTGGTGCTGCACTTGCTAAACTGCAAAAAGATTTTTATAACCTGATAACCCTTCCCGGGGTTACAACCTTCTTTAAAAATATGGTTGGCCATGTCATTGATCTGGTTGCATGGTTTAAAAATCTGCCACAATTCATTGAAAAGTACAGAATTTCATTAATCGCTATCACCGGTATTACGCTCGCCTGGGTTGCAGCAAAAACAAAATCAATACAAGCATCGCTGTTGAACAACATTCTATTGAAAGAAGGGATATTATTGAAAATAAAGGATTCAATAGTATCGGCAACACTGATTGCAAAAGAAGAATTATTGACAATATGGAAGGCAAAGGGAACTATTGCTAGTAAACTGGCCGCAACTGCTCAGTGGTTATGGAATGCTGCTATATCCGCAAATCCAATCGGGGCAATAATTGTTGGCATTACAGCTCTTGTTGCTGCAATAAAAGCATATGAGATGTATAATTCCAGGGCAGTAGCATTGGATAAGCTTAAGGTGGATACTACAGTATTATTAGCCAGCGCAAATAATAAACTGGATAAATCATATTCTGACCTAAGTAACCAAATGCGCAATATCAGTGCTCTTTCAGCTGCTGAGAAAATTGATTTAAAAGATAAAATCGAATTAAAACTTAAGGAGGCAGAAGCTGAGCTTGCTTTATTTGAGGCAAAGCAAAAGTCTATTGGTAAAGAAGCTTCAAAACCTACGTTTTTTCAGGGAGTTAAAACAATTTTAAGCGGGCCAAATAATCAGCAGGAGAAACTTAATTTTTATGCTGATCAAAATAGAAAGGAAGCAGAAGCACCTTATAATGAAGGTATTGATAAATTAAAGGCTACAATTAATCAGATCAGAACCGAAAAATCAAATCTTGTTCAAATTCTTAATTCAGAGCAAATAGCTGATTCGGTAACAGCTAAGACACTGGATGCATTGAATGAAAAGCTTGGTAAATATCAGGTTGCTCTTAGAAACACAACCGCTGGAAGCGAAGATTATAATAGGATTCAGAACAAGATCAAAGAAACAAACAAAGAAATTTCAAAATTTGATTCATCCGGAAATGGTGATCCAGATAAAAAACTTAAAACACGTTATGAGGAACTCTCGAAGTCTTTAAAAGATTATATAGATGAACTTCAAACGGTCGTTGAGACTAATCCCAAACAGGCAGCAATTATAGCCGATAAAATTCAAAAGGCCCAGGCCGAAAAGGATAAGATTGATGAGCTTGTTAAAAGTTACCAGCACCTTGCTTATTTAAGAACTCTCGGCGACACATCATCAGTAAAAGGTAAAACAGGATCAATTGATCTTGGACGTCCAACCACAATTCCTGACAATGCCCCTGGCAATGTTGCTGGTCCGGAAGTAACCGGAGCAGGAATAGAAAAAGATAAAACAAGTACTGAAACGAGTATATGGGCTGAAAAGGCTAATGCATTCATTACAGAATATGCCCAGCCGGTAATGGATGCACTCAGGTCTATTGATGATTACATGAGAGCTATGGAGCAGGACCAGCTCGAAAGGGACGAAAAGGTAAATAATGACAAAAAACAAAATCTTAAAAAGCAGCTTGACGGCAAGGTAATTACACAAAAACAATATGATGCTGCAATAGCAAAGCTTGATCTAGAAATGGATGCTAAAAAACGAAAATTAGTTCATGATCAAGCTGTTCGTAATAAAGAAATTGCTTTGGTACAGGCCGTTATTAATACAGCTCAAGCCGTAACGGCCGCATTGACAATCCCGGCCGCAGGTATCGCACTGGCCATAGTTGCAGGGGCTTTGGGTTTAATCCAAATCGGATTAATAGCCGCTCAACCAGTTCCTCAGGCAAAAAGAGGAAAATATAATGTAATTGGCCAGGATGATGGTCAGGCTTATTCAGCTGATTGGGGTGGATCTGCCAAAACCGGGATATATGCAAAACCAACTTTAATAGCAGAAGCCGGACCTGAGTTGGTAGTCGATGCTCCGACTACCAGAAATATTCAGATGAATTATCCCGGGATCCTGGAGGCCATCAAGTTTGCCAGGGTACCTCAATTTGCTTCCGGGAATTATCCTCAGTCAAACTCTATTATAAATCAACCAGGCAGCAATCAAATGATATTTGATCCTGATTTCACCAGCGCAATTAAAGAATTCAATGCTATTGTTAAATCCGGAATTCGTGCAAAGGTTGTGTACAGCGATGTTGAAGATGTGCAAAATACAGTAGGAATGATTTCTAACGATGTCACTTTATAATTATGTGGTCAATAACGGTCAATTCGCAACCCCTTGATCTTCCGGATAAATTATCCATCACGTTAAATCGGAAGAATCCGCTTTTTAATACTGAAGGTGATTATTCTTTCCCGTTTAAAATTCCATATACCCTGAATAATGCAAGAATTCTGAGTTTTATCAATAGAATTGAGGCAAATAATGACCAATATCAGGTTTTTTCAGGTGAGTTAAAATGGGATGGTATTCTTTATTTCTCGGGATCATTAAAGGTAAAGAATGCAAATAATGATTCTTTTGAACTCATTCTTTACAGTAATGAAGGTGATCTGAATTTTAAAATCAAAAATCTGAATTTAAAACAGATCGATTTTGGCGATCTGGAATTTGACGACAAGACAGATGCGTTGATTTATATGGCTCTTGCACAAGATAAATATTATCCTGACCGACCCTGTTGCTTTCCACAGATCCAAAACAAGGAATATTTTGATCCACCAACTGAAGATGAAGATCAGATGTTCTTTAACAGGTATGTGAACGGAATCATTTACGAAACTACACCTCTTGGAAATAAAAACCTTATTGTTCCAATGCTTTTTGTGAGATACGTTTTTGAAAAGATATTCGACCAGCTTGGTTACTTTCTTGAAGATTCTCTGTTTACTTCTGATGCGGATTTCAATAAGCTTGCTTTGTTCAACTCCCTTTGTGCAAACGATATCCTGGATGAGTTTACTTATAGTTTCGAGCATATTTACTTTAATCTGCATGTTCCTGATGTTACTCTTGGTGACTTCTTTAAAGCAGTTTCTTCATTTTTTAACAGTTATTATTTCGTAAATAATAAATCGAAAACTGTCAAATTAATTCCAGCAAAAGACATACTTTCAGACACACAGATTATTGATTTTTCAAAAAACGTATTATCAATAAATTTCGAGGCAGAAGATCAAATTATTGGATATACATTATCCCTGTCCATGGACGGAGGAGATAAATCGTTTGAAACATTATCCCAAAACGAGGAGAATGATTTGAAATCATTAAAAGGAGCCGTCAAGTCTGTAAGTGATCTTCCTGAATTTCCAATCGCTGAAATTGGAGAATATAGGTATGTGATTGATATTGATATGACTAAAGGTATGTCTCCACAAAAGATTTGGATTGATGGAATCGTATTTAATCGCATTGTTTTTTCAAAATTTCTATATCTCTATGCGAAAAGCGAGATATCAATAGGCATGTCATCGCTTTACTCAGCAAACTTTGATGAGTTTGCATGTGTTTGTTCAAATACATTTGCCGATTACAAGGACATCGGAATAAGAATGTTCTATGCTGCTTATAATTCAATAGATCACCCACACTACATGTACGCAAAGAACAGGACAACAAATAACGGCATGTTCTTTAATCAGCCTAATAATTCTTTCATGAAATACTGGAAGGACTGGATTTATTTCAGGATGAAATCGAAGCCGGTAAAAATCATAAGGCAAATGAGTTTTTTGGAACTTTCAACTTTCGATTTTTCTAAAAAGTACCGGATTAATGGAATAAACTACCTGATAAGCGAGATACAGGTTTCAATTAATGGAGATCAAATCATGCCGGCAACCATCAAGGCTTATACCTGTTATTAATTCTGTCCTTTATTTTCCATTCACACAGGTATAATATTGCAGCTTATGATTACAGTTGTACCTCCATATAGTGATATTTTACTGGCAAGGAATCCGGTAATTTATAGTGTCTCAAGCAATAATGCTTTTTCAACTAATGGAGTGGCTGCCAGCTTGCTTATTAACGTTTACGCTATAAGTACAGTTGAGGATACTGCTTTTACACTTGGTTTTAACGGCAAGTCGTTGACATTTGAACTTGTTGCAGATCCGGACGACTCCGGGCTTCAACTTCCGGTTGCAGAGGTAGGAGAAACATTTAACGCCTGGGGGGCAAGGCTTTTTGATGCGCTTTGTCTGAATTATGATTTGCGCACCTATTATAATATGAGAATTTACGAGGAAAGTCCGGCTTTTTCAATTCAATTAAAATCAAAATATACAGGTACCCGGTTTAATATTCTACCAACTGATACTCTTGATTCTTCGTTTAATTTTTATCCATCTGATGGTACAGATCCTGTTGTACGTGAAAACTTTGGAATTGTTGGAACTATTTGGAGACACGACTACTCTACCTTTGCAGACGTTGAAAACATAAAGATTGGAGAAGATATTCTTCCTGTTGATCTTTCTGGAGTATTGGCATATGAACAAGTTCAACCAAGCGGAATTGCTGTTTTTAATTTTTCAGAGTATATCCTTTCAGAAATATATCGTGAGCCTGTTACCGGTGAACGGTTAAAATATTTTTTCACTTGGCCACAAGTACCTGGAGAGTTTACCAGGGAGTTTACTGAACACATCCTTGATATCACGGTTTCATTTGCAGAAACTATTTCAGGCGTAGTTCAGGCATTGCACTTTCAAACCGTTAAGCGAGCCCTGGCAGGTGGATTGAACGCTGAAATGCTATCGCAATACACGGCTTTAGGACAGGGATATTTTGATTTATCTGAAAATATTATCAAGTTCCTTACCTGGGCCCCGACGACAAAAATTTCAGGAACATCTGTTCCGGAAAAACTTTTCTTTTTGATCTTCGGAGAGAGATATCCTTATCATTATCGCCTTGCAGTTAAGGTTTATTACACTGATTTGACCAATACTCAGTATTATGCAGATATTGATTATCAAGCACAAGATACTTGTCTGATCGAATGCATGGTTGGACACGATCACCTTGGAATTGGTAATCTTAACCCTGAGAAATCAGTTGATTATTGGGAGGTTTGGCTGGACGATTCAGGAGAGGGTGGTGAAACAGTGAATGATATTACTGAAAGAAGGCGTTTTATCCTGGACAAAATAGACAGGGAATATGAAAGAATATTCATGTTCCGTAATTCTTTCTCTGCTTATGATGTGGTTCGTTTCGTTGGTAAATCTGAGGTTGGATTGGAATATGAACGACTTACCGGAAAGGAAATAAGTAGCCTGACAAATTATCTTCCAGTAAGAAAATCGTTTGAAAACTCAGAAACAGAACATCTGGTAGTGAATTCTGGATTTATTTCCCGGGAAATGAAGGATTATCTGCGTGAAATGTATCTCTCTACTGAGGTTTATGAAATAATAGGAGAGAGGTTGCTCCCGGTAGTAAATATCACTGCGAAATCAGCATCATTCTTTAAAGACGGAATTACCCTATATGATTTTCAGATTGAATACGATAGGGCTTCAACAAACAATCTTTATTCAAAATATATTGAAATTATTGATCAATCATCAGCTTCAGAATCAGAATCATCTTAAAATATAAGCCATGTTAATCAACGAAGATCTTTCAAAAGGAGTAGGTGCCGTAAGACAGGTATCTGCAACAGAATTTTATATGGGGTACCGTAAACCCGGGATTGCTAAAACAGCAATTGGCTGGAATATCTGCCGTGTAAAACAAGATGGTGATGGCGATTGGTTATACCAGTGGGCTTACAGCCTTGGTGGTAAACTTGATTTCCTTCACAAATTTTCTGATTGTCAAACATACTCATATAAATAAGCATGAATCCTACATTCGATCCTATTCTTAAAAAAATGGTTGCACACAACCATATACCGGAAGATATAACCGGCCTGGCCAATTTATTAAAGGGCTTCATCGGCTCTTTAGATGTTTCTTCCGGAACAGAAGACAACCCCTTCCCGCCACCTCAGATAGAAACTTCGGGATTTTGGATGATATCGATTGCTGGATTCGTCGATCTGGATGGTAGTTCGGTTGCGTTCGAACCCGGAGATCTTTTGGTTTTCGATTTAAGTGAATATATTTATTCCCGTGTTCCATCCATTAAGGAACTACCTGTAGCAGCAAGTATAGGTAGTATTACATATTGGGACGGAACAAAGTGGAGTGTTTACACAAAAATACTCTTGCAAGAAGATACCCTTATTATAACAAATACCGACACGTTTAAATTTGTTATCTCTGGAGATAATACTGGGGATTTTATTGAATTTAACGACGATATTGGATATGTTTTTTTACTTCAAACGTTAGTTCTTCCACGAAATGGAGTTTATCTTCCTGGTACAAATGACGCTCCTGGTGATCATTTTCAATTTATCGAACCAATATTTGATGGTAGTCGTCCAGGTGTTAACCTGTCTGGAATTCAGCACTTACAAATTCGCAGCGCCAACGAGGAAGATGCTGAATTTAATTTTACAATCTTAGGCGATAATAAGCTTGCATTTTCCGGTTCAAATAACGGTATTCAATATTTTGTTTTTGATGATGGAGATGGGTGGATGGGACTCGGAACCGATTTATTTGCAATGGATTTGATGACACCGGAGCTGCAAGTTACTTTCATTCAACGGACTTTTGACAACGATGAAAGGACAAAAATCAATTTGCATAATATTTATAACTTGTATTTTTGGGATGAAGTTAGTGTAGCTGAAGGAGCTATCAAGTTAGCAGATGGTGATTATTATTTTTTAAACAGTCTGGACGAAGGTGCAAATATCAACGGTAATATCATTTCCGGTACAGAAGTCCGGGGCATGGATATTGTTTCAACAAAAAACTTGTTTTTAAAATATCACCTTCAAGAATTAGCGCCTACCACCGAACAATTAACGTCAGAAGCAGTCTGTCTTTGGAAACAAACCTCCACGTCAAAAACGTATATCTGTTTTAATGTAGGGGACTTTATCCGGAAAGTTGAACTCGTATAATAAAAAACAAAATGGCACAAGAAAATAATACGCAAATCAACCCTCAATCTCAAATGGTTGAAGTAGAAGAAAAAACCATTCAGGCAGTTGTTAATTACTTATCTGAGCGCCCATGGAGAGAGGCTCATCCCCTGATCTCTGCTCTGTCAAGGGCTAAAAAAGTTGAGGCAAAATAATTATAATGCTTTCCTTTAAAATAAATAATTCTCAAAACGAATTAGTTTTTCATATTCAAAGGCGGCCTATGGTCGCCTTTTTTATTATATTTGTCATGCTGCATACACATTTGAAGGATGGGCAAGATCTTGCCCGGTAGAGTGGGAAGTAAGATCCCACATATACACCTTCGGATGTGTATGCAGCAGCTACCGGGTTTTTTAATTCTTGGCCATGGAAAATGAATTATTCGAAATGCTTAAAGAAACATTTAAGGATGTTCTTTCAAAAGCAGAAAATATTGAAGAATCAAATCTTCAACTTTCCACAGATGAAATACTTGAGATGTTTAGTAAGATGATTCCGATCACAGAGGATATTAAAACCCAGGTATGTTCATTTTTATTTGAAGAAGGTTACCGTACAGCTATGGTTAAGCATATTGGTAAAGTTGAATTTTGCTGGCTATTCACTGGTCGATTCTGACCCTGCAGCATAACGAGAATTAACTGATAAATTTTTTAGATCATCCATGATCTTGTTAAGTGTTCTAATCCTTACCTGGATTACATTGTATTCTATAAATTGACCTTTTTTTTTCCTGATTACAGATAGCATGGAAAATATCTCGTTTAAATCTTTAATTATGTTAAATAGATATTTGAATGAAAAAACATTTCCATTCACCCAGGATGATCTGTCAGAAAGGAGAGTAAAAAACTTGTGAAGCTCTCCCTGTAGCTCAAGGATATGAAATTCTTGTGCAATAACGGCGTTCCCGCCAGGGAGATAAAACCATAACCTTCGATATTCCGTAAAGGAGAGTATCCAAAGTTCGTTAAGTTCAAAAATAATAGCATTCAATCTGCGATTGATTTCTGCTAAAGCATAATTCAAATCTTTCTTTGTTGTGTATGAAAGCTTTATATCATTTCCGAGAAAAATGCTATAAGTGTTTTGCTTTTGGTAAATACTTGATTTATCGCGCATATTGACTGATCGTATCTTTATTTTTTTCATCATTCAAATATATTGCTTTCTTTTTTTATTGTAACGTGTTGGATATCAGCCCTGTTTGTTTGTATATTTGTCTTATAATTAATATTATGTTAAATAAGAAAAATGTAAAAATAAATTTCATCTGGTCAATAAGCAAAGCCATAAATTAGAAAGGCTTTGCTTATTTAATGAAATTAAGGGAACCCCTATTTCTTTTTCAATTCAAGAATTTTTTGATTTATTTCTTCGATTTTTTCTTTCTTTCCTTGAATTGAATAAATCTGCTTAAGTGAAAGTAAAGTATTAAGATCGGTTGGCTCAAGTTCATTTGCTTTTATCAAGAAAGGTAAGGCAAGTTCAAAATTGAGTGTACCCTCTCCCGATAATTTCTTATATTCTTCCGCTTTTTCAAGTGGCAATTTATTTGCTGCATTTTGATAGGCTGCACCAGTATTAAAATATAATGCTCCAAGGTTAAAGTATGCATCAAAATACTTAGCATTAATTTGAATTGCTTTTTCATATGCACTTATTGCATTTATAAATGCTTGACGCTTTATTTCTTCGGATTTTGTGGAATCATTAAATATTTTATCGTATAAAGTACCCATCACAAAGAAAACAGAAGGATTTAATGAGTCGGAAATTGTTATAACTTTTAGCCTCTCCAGCGCTTTCTCATCTTCTCCAAAACCCAGATACATATTGGTCTCCGCTTTAATAAGATCCTGATCTTTGGGATACATTTCACGTCCTTTTTTCATGATCGCATTAGCATTCGTTTTATCCCTCAGTTTTGTGTAATAACTTGTTAATCCAATATATATTTCAGGTGTGTTTTTACCAGCGTTTAAGGCAATAAGGTAAAAATCACGAGCTTTATCATATCTGCCTGCTCTATCAGCAGCGACAGAAGCAATTAATAATAAGGCTGTATCTGTTTGGTTTACAATTTGATACAGATTTGCTGCCCTTTCAATTTTAAACATTGATTCTTCATATTTGCGGTCGTTGAATTTCTCAACACCTTCCTGGTACAAACGTTGTCTGAGAGTATCGATATTAACCTGAATTTCTTCTGTAAACTTTTTCTTAGAGTCAAACTCATATGCTTTTTTAAAGGAAAACAAGGCAGTCGAGAAATAACCGGTATCTGAAGGAGTTTCTCTATATAAATTAATATAGATTAAGGATTTATAAAACCAGGTCTTGGCATCAGCAGCGGTTTCAGAATTTGCAGAAGCATCATCTATAAACTTTTTAGCTTCTGCAAGTTTTTTTTGCTTATCCTCCAAGGTTTTGGCACGGGTAGCCTCTTTAAGGAAATTGTAAGCTGTTTGAGTATTAACACTTTGACCTTTAGCTAAGGTAAATGCTAAGAACAGCAATGAACTGATAAGAACCCTTTTCATTTGTGTGATATTAAAGTTGATATTTATTGACGTGCAAATATAGAAAATAAGGCCCAAATTCTGGGTCATTTGCAATAAATTAATTTTCAGTTTCTGAGAAAGTTTCATGTTGGTTAGTCTTTGCATTGACGTTTTCAGCATCTATAATTATCGAATCCGGATCACTTTCAGTACCTTCGTCGACATCAACTTTAGTCACTGCTGCAATTGCATCTCCTTCATCAATCTTAATAAGCCTGACCCCTTGAGTTGCTCTTCCAACAACGCGTAAATCTGATACAGCCATTCGTATAATAACACCCGAGCGATTAATGATCATAAGATCATCATTATCATTGACATCTTTAATGGCAATTAAAGCTCCAGTTTTATCAGTAATATTAATAGTTTTAACCCCTTTCCCTCCACGGTTGGTAACTCTATAATCATCAAGGTTGGATCGTTTTCCATATCCATTTTCAGATACTACAAGAATCTCACATTTTCGGTCAAGTGAAACACAAATCATTCCGATTACTTCATCTTTGGAGTCGGGCAGGCGAATCCCCCTAACTCCTGCAGCATTACGGCCCATTGGCCTTACTGTAGTTTCATTAAATCGTATAGCCCTACCTGATTTTAATGCCAGCACAACTTCGTCAGACCCTTTGGTAAGCTTAGCTTCGAGAAGTTGATCTCCTTCATTGATGGTTATTGCATTGATTCCGTTTTGTCTGGGTCTAGAGTATGCTTCAAGAGAAGTCTTTTTAATAGTTCCATTTTTAGTTGCAAGAATGATAAAATTTGATTTAATATAATCTTCATCCTTGAGGTCTTTAATATTTACAAATGCTCTTACTTTATCATTCCCTTCAATATTGATCAGATTCTGAATGGCACGTCCTTTGGATGTTTTACCTCCTTCCGGGATTTCATATACCCTGAGCCAAAAGCATTTGCCTTTTTCAGTGAAAAATAACAGATAATTATGATTTGTAGCAACAAATAAATGCTCCAAAAAATCCTCATCTCTGATATCGGATCCTTTCACTCCTCTTCCTCCCCTATTCTGCCGGCGATATTCCGATAGGGGAGTCCGCTTGATATAACCCATATGAGAAATTGTAATAACAACATTTTCATCAGCAATAGTATCTTCTATCCTGAAATCTGATGCAGCGTAAACGATTTGTGTTCTAGGCTCATCCCCATACTTCTCCTTGATCTCTCTCAGTTCGTTCTTGATAATCTCCATTCTCAAGGTAACATTTTCAAGGATGTTTTTATAATACGCTATTAGTCTCAATAATTCAGCGTACTCCTCTTTTATCTTTTCGCGCTCCAATCCTGTCAAACGTTGTAACCGCATATCAAGTATTGCCCTCGCCTGAATTTCCGACAATTTAAAATTTTCAATTAACCCATTCCTTGCTTCATCAGGCGTCTGTGATGAGCGAATAAGGGTAATAACGGCATCAAGATTATCTAATGCGATCAGCAAACCCTCCAAGATATGAGCTCTTTTTTCTGCTTCAGCAAGATCAAACTTCGTTCTCCGGAACACGATATCATGTCGGTGTTCAACATAATGTACAATAAGGTCCTTTAAATTCAAGGTAACTGGACGACCTTTGACAAGGGCAATATTGTTGATACTGAAAGAGGTCTGAAGAGCAGTCATCTGGTAAAGCTTATTCAGAACTACATTCGTAATTGCTTCTTTTTTAAGATCATATACAATCCGGACCCCTGCCCGATCAGATTCATCACGGATATCAGAAATGCCTTCAATCTTTTTATCATTGACCAGGTCTGCCGTTTTTTTAATCATATCAGCCTTATTGACTTGGTATGGAACAGAAGTTACGATAATTTTTTCTCTGCCATGGTCATCCTGCTCTATTTTAGTTTCCCCACGAAGTACAATTCTTCCTCGACCTGTTTCATATGCTTCCTTGACACCTTCATGACCGTATATGATCCCTCCTGTAGGAAAATCCGGGGCTTTAATGAACTTCATAATTTCTGCCACAGTAATATCGCGATTATCAATATATGCAATAATCCCGTCCACAACTTCACAAAGATTATGTGGCGCCATATTTGTTGCCATACCGACAGCAATACCAGAGGCTCCATTGATCAGAAGATTTGGAATTCCTGATGGTAAAACTGTAGGTTCTTTCAGGGTGTCATCAAAGTTTAATCGCATGTCAACCGTATCTTTTTCAAGATCTGCTAGCATCTCTTCGGCGATCTTTTTGAACCTGGCTTCTGTATACCTCATTGCTGCCGGACTATCACCATCCATGGAACCAAAGTTACCTTGTCCGTCAACTAGAGGATATCTTAAACTCCAATATTGAGCCATACGAACCATCGCATCATATACTGAAGTATCACCATGTGGATGATATTTTCCTAAAACTTCTCCAACAATTCTTGCTGATTTTTTATAACTTCTATTCGAAAAAAGCCCCAACTCATACATTCCAAATAAAACCCGGCGATGAACCGGTTTTAAGCCATCTCTCACATCTGGTAAAGCCCTTGCCACAATGACTGACATTGAATAATCAATGTAGGCCACTTTCATTTGGTTCTCAATATTTACCTGAATGATTTTTTCTCCGTTTTCCATTTTAAATATTAATTATATGCTTGATATTCAGATATATAGTATTATTCTAATTATTCAACGAAGGTAATGAAAAAGTACTGGATAACCATGTAATTCTATCGAATAATTTCGACCCATTACTAACATGGAGATGTTAATAAATTAAGGGTTTTTAAGAAGAAAAACATTATTTGAATCGTACTTTTGAAATGGGATGCCAAAATGCCGTTTTTCGTATATGGTTCAGTTTTTGTTATTCCTCCCACTATATCAATAATGCAATTTTTGTAACTATGGAAGCAAAATTTTCTCAACGTGTTAAAGACGTTCTTATATATAGCCGAGAAGAAGCCCAACGTCTGGGTAATGATTATATTGGGCTGGAACACTTTCTTCTTGGGATATTAAGAGAAGGTGATGGCTTGGCAATCAGGATTTTGAGAAACCTTGGCACTAACCTTTCTGAAGTACGAAAAAAAGTTGAATTAGCTGTTACCAGCCATAAAGAAGAATCATATAATACCGAAAATCTTCCCCTGATAAAGCAAGCGGAAAGGGCTTTAAAAATTACTTACCTTGAAGCAAAGCTTTTTAATAGTGAACTAATAGGGACAGAACATCTTCTTTTAGCAATACTGAAGGATGAAAATAACCTGGTGACCAAGACATTTGGAAATTTTGGTATTAATTATGAGGTTGTGAAAGATGAATTAAATCTGATATTAACGAACGGTAAGAGCAAAAAAAAGGTTGATCCACAGGACATCCTACCAAAGGACGATGATGAAGAAGATATTGAAGAAGGTTCAAAAAGTTTTGGTACTAGTCAGAAAAAAACGCAAGATACAAAATCAAAAACTCCTGTCCTTGATAATTTCGGAAGGGATATTACAAAATCAGCTGAAGAAGGTCGGTTGGATCCTATTGTAGGCCGTGAAAAAGAATTACAGCGGATTGCTCAGGTACTTAGCAGGCGTAAGAAAAATAATCCTATCTTGATCGGAGAACCTGGTGTTGGAAAATCAGCAATAGCAGAAGGTCTTGCACTGCGGATCGTACAAAGAAAAGTTTCCAGGGCTTTATTTAATAAAAGAATTGTTTCTCTTGATCTTGCTTCTCTTGTTGCAGGAACAAAATACCGTGGTCAGTTTGAAGAAAGAATGAAGGCTGTACTTAATGAACTTGAAAAGAATCCGAACATAATTCTTTTTATTGATGAGATTCATACCATTGTTGGCGCAGGAAATGCTTCCGGCTCTCTGGATGCATCAAATATGTTTAAACCCGCCTTGGCCAGAGGAGAAATTCAATGCATAGGAGCAACAACCCTGGATGAATACAGGCAATATATTGAAAAGGACGGAGCGTTGGAGCGCCGTTTTCAAAAGGTTCTTGTTGATCCAACTTCGGCAGATGAGACTATTGAAATACTCAATAATATCAAAGAAAAATATGAAGATCATCATCTTGTTAAATATACTGAGGATGCAATAAAATCCTGTGTAAGCCTTACCAACAGGTACATCAGCGATAGGTATTTGCCAGATAAAGCAATTGATGCACTTGATGAGGCTGGGGCTCGTGTTCATATCTCAAATATTAATGTCCCTCCTGAAATCATTTCTATCGAAAACCAAATAGAGGAAACTCGTAAACATAAAATGCTGGCAATAAACAGTCAGAAATTTGAAGAAGCTGCAGATTTACGGGATAGCGAGCGTAAATTGCAGGAAAGCCTTGAACGGGAAAAGAAAAAATGGGAAGAGAATGCAAAAATTAACCGCCAGATAGTTTCGGAAGATAATGTAGCTGAAGTTGTTGCAATGATGACTGGAATTCCTGTTCAGCGGATTGCAAAAAATGAAAGCGACCGTTTGCTCAATATGGAAGATGAGTTGGCTGAGTCGGTGATCGGACAGAAGGAAGCTATTCAAAAGGTTGTAAGATCAATCAGGAGAAACCGGGCGGGGCTCAAAGATCCAAATAAACCTATTGGTACTTTTATTTTTTTAGGCCCGACAGGTGTTGGAAAGACTCATCTTGCAAAAATATTGGCGAAGTATTTATTTGATACTGAAGATACTTTAGTAAGGATAGATATGAGTGAATATATGGAAAAATTTGCCGTTTCCAGGCTTATTGGTGCACCTCCGGGTTATGTGGGATATGAAGAAGGTGGTCAATTAACTGAAAAAATCAGACGTCGCCCCTACTCTATAGTTTTACTTGATGAGATTGAAAAAGCACATCCTGATGTTTTCCACCTATTGCTACAGGTACTTGATGATGGACAGCTCACGGATAGTTTTGGCAGAAAAGTTGACTTTAAAAACACCATCGTGATCATGACTTCCAATATCGGTTCCAGGCAATTAAAGGATTTTGGACAAGGCGTTGGTTTTGTAACATCAGCAAAAGAAGCTGCCAGTTCTGAACATGCCCGTGGTGTGATAGAAAATGCTTTAAAAAAAGCATTTGCTCCTGAATTTCTTAACCGAATTGACGACGTAATTATATTCAATGCCCTCGAAAGAGAAGATATTCATAAAATCATTGACATTGAATTGAAACAACTTTATGACAGGATAAAAAATATGGGTTATCAGATAATCATTAAAGAAAAAGCCAAAGATTTTATTGCTGAAAAGGGCTGGGATGCCCAATTTGGGGCCAGACCATTAAAGCGGGCAATTCAAAAATATATTGAAGATACACTTGCCGAGGAAATAATAAAGACGAAATTATCATTTAACGATCTGATAACGATAGACTTTGACAAAGACAAGGAGGAAATAATTATAGCGGTTTCAACCAGTGATAAGACAGATTAGAAACGGTTCAGTAGTTCCTCGTGTTTCATGGCTTTTCGAAATCCAAGTCCGCTAGTGTTGCCGTCAAGAAAGATCGATTCTAATATTCCATTAATCCTTTCATCCCCTAAAAATAGATATCTGATATTAACAGAAAATCCGTTATTCTCATAATTCAATTTATTCCCGGAGGGATCAATGATATAAAAACAATCAGAAATAATTTCTTTCTTATCCAGATATTTTGCAGAAAGCATACTAATAATATTATCAGGATCAGCACGATGAACATCTGAAAAAAGATATTCTCCCATAACAAACTTTTCATCAATGAAATAATACAAAGATTTCATATTAATCCCATTAAATATCTCATTGTACCCTACAACCCTCACTTTTGATTCACTGAATCTTGTGATATTAATACATTCAGGGTTCCCCATCTTTTTAACCAATAATTTATAGGATATTAGAAATGGCGTTTCCCCATATTCCAGGAAATTTTTCGTTGAATAAAATACAGCGCTTTTTATATGCTTGAAAAATACAAGAAAATGCATGGTTATTTCATCCCTGATACAACTATTATGTGGATTTCTCAGATTATTTGCTTTAAAAAATTCAAGAAATTCAAAACTGAATTTACCATAAACCAGAACAATATACCAAAGATTAAATAGAGGGATCAGGGTCTTTCTCAGAAAAATCAATATAAGAAAAAAAACAAAGACACCCATCAGGGACAAAACAAGGTACATCATGGTAGGATCTATAGAAGTAGTATCCTTGGAAGTTCTTGCTAATATAATGATTGATAGTTTCGGTATCAGATCAAGCATTGGTATTGTTTAACGGGATGAGCTAAAATTTGTATGTATTATCATCAATCAATTTATCAGCAATTTTTCGCCTGGATTCCTTAATGTTAATTACAGGAACCTTTGATAAAATACCAATCGCTGTATTAATGCCACTCCATTGTTCACCAGTTAAAAATGAGTTAATGGCATCCTGAGCAGCTTTACGGATCTTATCAGCAGCATCATAAACCAGTACATCGAGCATTGCTTTATATATGTTTATAGTGTCAGGATCTTTATAGCTTTCAAGCTTCTGTACCCTGAGCATTAATGATTCCGCAATATAGATTTCCATGATAATCTCTGAAATATTATTAAGGACTTCCTGCTCCTGAATAAGTTTTTTATCAAAATGCTTTGATGCACCATGAATAGTCAATAAGGCTATCTTCTTGAAATTTTTTATGCAAGATAATTTCTCTTGGAAATAGGATCCAGTTGAAACAGGTTCTGGTGCAACATCGAAAACACTTTTATATAAATTTTCTGCCTTTCCGAAAAGATCATAGTCGCCTTTCATCGCCCGTTTCATTGCTGTATCAACAACCAGGAGCCTATTGATCTCATTGGTTCCTTCAAAAATTCGATTTATTCTTGAATCGCGGTATCCACGCTCAACAGCCATTTCGGCTGAATAGCCCATTCCTCCATGAATCTGGACCGCTTCATCTATGACAAAATCGAGAACTTCAGAACCATAAACTTTTAGAATAGCCGCTTCGACAGCATAATGGCTGATGCCTTCAATGCTTGCCTGGCCTTTTTCTATCCCCCCAGCCTTGTTCTTTTCGATCAGGTCATCTATATCTTTACTCAACCGATATATAGCTGATTCCAGTGCAACAGTCCTGATCACCTGTTCTGCCAATTTGTATTTGATGGCCCCAAATGTTGAAATATATACACCAAATTGCCTTCTTTCGTTGGCATATTTAACAGAATCGGTAATCGCCTTCTTGGAAGCTCCTAAAACATTTGCTCCTAACTTGATGCGTCCCATATGAAGAATACTTAAAGCAATTCTGAACCCTTCACCACGGACGCCAATCAGGTTTTCAACCGGAACCTTGACATCATTATAAAAAATTTGAGCCGTTGAAGATCCTTTTATGCCCATTTTATGTTCATCCGGGTTAACAACTACTCCTGGTAGATTGCGTTCCACAATAAATGCACTAAGTACCCTGTCTTTATCAATTTTTGCGAATACCGTCTGAATATCAGCAAAGCCGGCATTTGTAATCCACATTTTCTGGCCATTTAAAATATAATGCTTTCCATCGTCTGACAGGATAGCCGTTGTTTTTCCTGAATTGGCATCACTTCCTGCACCTGGCTCTGTCAGGCAATAAGCACCTAATAAATCACCAGTAGCTAAACGGGTAACATATCTCTGTCGTTGTTCCTCTGTCCCATAATACATAATAGGTAAAGTGCCAATTCCAGTATGTGCCATAAAAGCGACTGAAAACGAGTACCCAGCGCCAATTGTCTCAGCTGCAAGCATTTGTGTTATAAATGATTGGCCAAATCCTCCATATTCCTCAGGTAAAGAAATTCCCATAAGTCCTAAATCACCGGCTTTTTTCAGTGTATTCTTCATCAGATTAATATCCGGAGTATCAATTTTATCAATGATGGGATGAACCTCGGTTTCCAGAAAATCCTGACAGGTTTGAGCGATCATCTTTTGCTCTTCATTGAATTCTTCCGGAATAAAAATATCATTGAATTCTATCTCATCAACTAGAAATTCTCCGCTTTTCAGAACCTTTTTTTTTTCCATGCTTTGCTTTATTAATTAATTATCAATAAATTATAGATCAAGTGCCATTGCTATAATCTCAGCAATATCGTAATTTTTAATATCTTCTTCCCTATTTTTGTATTTAATTCCATCAGTTATCATTGTCATACAAAAAGGACAGGCTGTTGCAATAATGGAAGCTTTGGTTTTCAATGCTTCTTCTGTCCTTTCAATAAAGATTTCTTTACTTCCTTTTTCAGCTTCTTTAAACATTTGTGCTCCCCCTGCACCACAGCAAAGTGCAAAACTTTTATTCCGACCCATTTCAACCAGTT